>NZ_JBZAJE010000001.1:0-2279950 GCF_058215695.1 Nocardioides sp. Z38_18 | reverse complement strand
TACTAATAGGCCGAGGGCTTGTCCCTCAAAGATGTTGCGCGTCCACTGTGTGGTTCCCGAGTTACGGTCGGGAGCCTGAAATGATTCCTCACAAGGGGATCGATGGCTTTGTTTGATCGATAACTCCATAGAGTTTCGGCGGCCATAGCGAAAGGGAAATACCCGGCTCCATTCCGAACCCGGAAGTCAAGCCTTTCAGCGCCGATGGTACTGCAACCGGGAGGTTGTGGGAGAGTAGGACGTCGCCGGACATATTCTTTCTAAGGGCCGCCCCATCTGGGGCGGCCCTTAGTCATTTCCAAGCAAGATCCAGCAGTTCCTTTTCGGAGGAGAAGCTCCATGGCAGCTCGACCGGCTCGTCGCCTGCGGCTCGACGCGGAACTGGTCCGTCGTGGCCTGGCGCGGTCGCGCGAGCACGCCAGCGAGCTGATCACGTCCGGCCGGGTGAGCGTCAACAAGCTGGTCGCCACCAAGCCGGCGACCGCGATTACCACCGACGCCGACCTCGTCGTCCGTGAGGACCCCTCGAGCCCGGACTATGCCAGTCGCGGCGGCCACAAGCTCGCCGGTGCGCTGGAGGCGTTCGCGCCCCTGGGGCTCGAGGTGACCGGGCGGCGTGCCCTCGACGCGGGCGCCTCCACCGGCGGATTCACCGACGTGCTCCTGCGTGCGGGGGCGCGGGAGGTCGTCGCCGTCGACGTGGGCTACGGCCAGCTGGTGTGGGCCCTGCAGAAGGATCCTCGCGTCCGGGTGCACGACCGCACGAACATCCGTGAGATCGACACCGAGCTCATCGGTGGCCCGGTCGACCTCGTCGTGGGGGACCTGTCGTTCATCTCCCTGGCGCTGGTGCTGGAGCCGTTGATCGGGGTCACTGCCACGGACGGAGACCTCGTGCTGATGGTGAAGCCGCAGTTCGAGGTCGGCAAGGAGCGTCTGGGCAAGGGCGGCGTGGTCCGCGACCTCGACCACCGGGCCGAGGCCGTCTCCGCCATCGCTGACTCCGCCGCCCGGCTCGGCTGGGGGGCGCGGGCAGTCACGACCAGCCCGCTGCCCGGCCCGTCGGGGAACGTGGAGTTCTTCTTGTGGCTGCGTGCCGGTGATCCTGAGATCGGGAACGAGGAGGTGCGCGCGGAGGTGGCCCGTTCCGGGTCTTTGGGGGTGCCGGGTGAGAGGGTGAACCCGTGACCTCACCAAGCCAGGCAGCCGACCGGCGCATCCTCCTGCTGGCCCACACGGGTCGCGAGGACGCGCGCGACGTCGCCCGCGCGGTGGCCTCCGCGTTGTCGGCCAACGGACTGGTCGTGCGGATGCTCGAGGACGAGGCCAAGGAGCTGGAGCTCCCCGCGGGACACGGCGTGGAGATGGTCTCCCCGGACACCGATGCCTCCCGCGACTGCGAGCTCGCCGTGGTGATCGGGGGCGACGGCACCATCCTGCGTGCCGCCGAGCTCACCCGGGGGACGACGACCCCGCTGCTGGGCGTCAACCTCGGACACGTGGGCTTCCTGGCCGAGGCCGAGAGCGAGGACGTCGAGAAGATGATCTCGCTCATCGTGGAGCGGAAGTACTCCAGCGAGGAGCGGCTGACCCTCGACGTGTCCGTCTACCGCGACAAGGAGCTGATCGAGACCACCTGGGCCCTCAACGAGGCCAGCGTGGAGAAGGCGGCCCGGCAGCGGATGCTCGAGGTGGTGATCGAGGTCGACGGCCGCCCGGTGAGCCGGTTCGGCTGCGACGGAGTCGTGTGCGCCACGCCGACCGGGTCGACGGCGTACAACTTCAGCGCCGGCGGCCCCATCGTCTGGCCCGGCGTCGAGGCGCTCCTGATGGTCCCGATCAGCGCGCACGCGTTGTTCTCGCGCCCGATGGTGGTCGCGCCCTCCTCGGTGCTCGCGGTCGAGGTGCTGGCCCAGACCGAGGGCGCAGGCGTGCTCTGGTGCGACGGGCGGCGCACCGTCGACCTGCCGCCGGGCGCCCGGATCGAGGTACGCCGCGGCCGCTCACCCGTGCGCCTGGTGCGGCTGCACGAGGCGCCTTTCACCGACCGCCTGGTCGCCAAGTTCGGTCTGCCGGTCGAGGGCTGGCGCGGCGCCTCCGAGCGCCGCCGGCGCAGCACCCGGGCTCCCGGTGAGGACGCATGACCAAACTTCTGCGAGCGGACGAGGCCCGATGATCGAGGAGATCAGGATCGCCTCCCTGGGGGTGATCGAGGAGTCGCTGCTCGAGCTCGGCGAGGGGCTCACCGTGATCACCGGCGAGACCGGCGCCGGCAAGACGATGCTGGTGACCGCGCTCGGCCTGCTCCTCGGTGGACGCGCGGACACCGGTGCGGTCCGCACCGGCGCCCGCACCGCGAGGGTCGAAGGCGTGGTGACCTCCGGCCCCGGTCTGGAGGCGATTGCCGACGAGCACGGCGGCGAGGTCGAGGACGGCCGGCTGCTGCTGGCCCGACAGGTCTCCGCAGAGGGTCGCTCACGCGCCTTCCTGGGCGGCGTGTCCGTGCCCGCCTCGGCGCTCGCGAAGGTGGGGGACGCGCTGGTGGCGGTGCACGGCCAGTCCGACCAGCACCGGCTGCTGCGTCCGGAGGCCCAGCGAGCGGCCCTCGACTCGCACGCGGGCCCCGAGCTGGACGAGGTGCTCGTCCGCTACCGCGCCTCCTTCGAGCGGCTGCAGGCGGTCGAGTCAGAGCTGCGCGAGGTGCTCGGGTCGGCCCGCGAACGCGCTCGCGAGGCAGACGTGCTCCGGCTCGGGCTCGAGGAGATCGAGGCGGTCGACCCCCAGCCGGGTGAGGAGCAGTCGCTCGCGACCGAGGAGACCCGGCTCGGCTTCGCCGACACCCTGCGCACCGCGGCCGAGACCGCCCGGGAGGCACTGTCCTCGGACCGGGACGCCCCTGACGCTCTCGGGGCGCTGGCGGCGGCGCGCCGGTCGTTGGAGAGCGTGCGCGAGCACGACCCCGAGGTCGCCGGGCTCGCCGACCGGGTGGCCGAGGTCAGCTACCTGCTCGCGGACGTGGCGGCCGACGTGGCGGCGTACTCCACGCTGGTGGAGACCGACCCGGCACGGCTGGCGGCGGTCTCCGAGCGCAGGGCAGCCCTGACGGCCCTCACCCGCAAGTACGGCGAGACCGTCGAGGAGGTGCTCGAGTGGTCCCGGGTCTCGGCGCAGCGGCTGTTCAGTCTCGACGGCTCCGACGACCGCATCGCCGAGCTGCGCTCCGAGCGCAAGCAGCTGCGCGCCGTCCTGGCGAAGGAGGGCGCCACGCTCTCGCGGATGCGGGCCGACGCAGGGGAGCGGCTCTCGGCCGTGGTGACCGAGGAGCTGCACTCCCTCTCGATGCCGCACGCCCGGTTCGAGGTGCGCCTGCACCGTGTGCCCGACGAGACCGGACTGGAGCTCGACGGGGGACGGTGGCACTTCACCTCCACCGGCGTGGACGAGGTCGAGCTGCTCCTGGCCGCCAACACCGGGTCCGAGCCGCGGCCGCTGTCCAAGGGCGCATCCGGGGGCGAGCTCTCCCGGGTGATGCTCGCCATCGAGGTCGCCCTGGCCGACACCCGGCCCGTGCCTACCTTCGTCTTCGACGAGGTCGATGCCGGTGTCGGCGGCAAGGCGGCGGTGGAGATCGGCCGGCGGCTGGCCGCGTTGGCACGGTCGGCCCAGGTCCTCGTGGTGACCCACCTGCCCCAGGTGGCCGCGTTCGCCGACCACCACGTCGTCGTACGCAAGTCGAGTGACGGCACGGTGACCACCTCCGGCCTGGAGACCCTGGACGAGGGCGCCAGGGTGCAGGAGCTCTCCCGGATGCTCGCGGGGCTGGAGGAGTCCGACACCGCGATGGCGCACGCCCAGGAGCTGCTGCAGGTGGCGCAGTCCTCGCGGGGCCGGCCGACACGAAGTGGCTGAATCCGCCCCCGCGACGTACGTCGTCACCAATCGTTGGTAGGCTCGAATCCCGTGGAGGACAGCACATCGAGCATGCCTCCGGGCCCGTCAGCGGGCACCGTTCCAGTCCACGGGGAGCCCTCTTGGTAGCACCGCAGCAGACAAAGCACGTCTTCGTCACCGGAGGCGTCGCCTCGTCCCTGGGCAAGGGGCTGACCGCCTCCAGCCTGGGTCGACTGCTCCGCTCACGCGGCCTCCGCGTGACCATGCAGAAGCTGGACCCGTACCTGAACGTGGACCCGGGCACGATGAACCCGTTCCAGCACGGCGAGGTGTTCGTCACGAACGACGGCGCGGAGACCGACCTGGACATCGGTCACTACGAGCGGTTCCTGGACACCGACCTGAGCCAGATCGCGAACGTGACGACCGGGCAGGTCTACTCCTCGGTGATCGCCAAGGAGCGTCGCGGGGACTACCTCGGCGACACGGTGCAGGTCATCCCGCACATCACCAACGAGATCAAGGACCGCGTCCTGGCGATGGGCGGGCCCGAGATCGACGTGGTGATCACCGAGGTCGGCGGCACCGTCGGCGACATCGAGTCGCTGCCGTTCCTCGAGGCCGCGCGCCAGGTCCGTCACGAGATCGGCCGTGACAACGTCTTCTTCCTGCACGTCTCGCTGGTGCCGTGGATCGGCCCGTCCGGCGAGCTCAAGACCAAGCCGACCCAGCACTCCGTCGCCGCACTGCGCTCCATCGGTATCCAGCCCGACGCGGTCGTGTGCCGCGCCGACCGGGAGCTCCCGGCCTCGGTCAAGCGCAAGATCTCGCTGATGTGCGACGTCGACGAGGAGGCAGTGGTCACCGCGCCCGACGCGCCCTCGATCTACGACATCCCCAAGGTGCTGCACCGCCAGGGCCTCGACGCCTACCTCGTACGACGGCTGAACCTGCCGTTCCGCGACGTGGACTGGACCGTCTGGGACGACCTGCTGCAGCGGGTGCACCACCCCAACGAGGAGGTCACTGTCGCGCTGGTCGGCAAGTACATCGACCTCCCCGACGCCTACCTCTCGGTGATCGAGGCGCTGCGTGCTGGCGGTTTCGCCCACGAGGCGCGCGTGAAGATCGAGTGGGTGCCCTCCGACGAGTGCGCGACTCCCGAGGGCGCCAAGCGACGCCTCGGTGACGTCGACGCAATCTGCGTGCCCGGAGGCTTCGGGATCCGCGGCATCGAGGGCAAGCTCGGCGCCCTGACCTACGCCCGCACCAACAAGATCCCCACGCTGGGGCTGTGCCTGGGCCTGCAGTGCATGGTGATCGAGTTCGCCCGCACCCAGGCCGGACTGGAGAAGGCGGCCTCCACGGAGTTCGACCCCGACACGGCGGAGCCGGTGATCGCCACGATGGCCGAGCAGAAGGCCTTCGTCGAGGGGGCCGGCGACCTGGGCGGGACGATGCGCCTGGGCCTCTACCCGGCCGACCTCAAGGAGGGCTCGGTCGTGCGTGCGGCGTACGGCCAGGCGAAGGTCGAGGAGCGGCACCGCCACCGCTACGAGGTCAACAACGCCTACCGCGACCAGCTCGAGCAGGCCGGGCTGGTGTTCTCGGGGACCTCCCCGGACAACAACCTGGTGGAGTTCGTGGAGCTGCCCGACGAGGTGCACCCCTACTACGTCTCGACCCAGGCCCACCCGGAGCTGCGCTCGCGCCCGACCCGGGCGCACCCGCTCTTCTCCGGGCTGATCGGGGCCGCGATCCAGCGCCAGCGCGAGCTGCTCATCCCGATCGACGAGAGCGCGCTGCGACGCCGCTGGGTCGCCGACGGCGCGGAGGATGCTCTTGCCGGCGACCCTGGACTGGATTCGGAGCTCGATCGGGCGTGAGCGAGTCCCCGCTGGCGGACGCCCCGCGCACCTGGCCGGTCGTCGAGAGTCGAGACATCCACCGGGACGACTGGGTGGTGGCGATGCGCGAGGACGTCGTCCAGCGCCCCGACCATCCCGAGGAGACCTTCGGCAGGCTCGTGGTCGAGCACCCCGGCGCAGTGGTGGTGCTGGCGCTCGACGACGAGGAGCGGGTGTGCTGCATCAAGCAGTACCGCCACTCCGGCCAGGCGGTGTTCATCGAGCTGCCCGCCGGCATCTGCGACGCACAGGGGGAGGACCCCCAGGTCACGGCCGCCCGTGAGCTCCAGGAGGAGGTCGAGCTCCAGGCCGAGGACTGGCGCCACCTGCTCACGCTGTTCCCCTCGGCAGGGATCACCAACGAGCTGCACCACATCTACCTCGCCCGGGGGCTGAGCTACTCCGACCGCGGTGACTTCGCGATGCACGCCGAGGAGGCCGAGCTGGAGAAGCTCTGGGTGCCCTTCGAGGAACTGCTCGAGGCGGTGCTCGACAGCCGCGTCCGCCAAGGTCCGCTGGCGGCGGCCGTGCTGGCCTACGAGGTGCTGCGCACCCGGGGCCGGCTCTGAGCCTGCCCCAGTGGCAGTCCCCCCGAGAACAGCTCCGATGAGTCGGCGCCCTGTCGCTGGTCCACCTAGTCGCGGAGGGGCTGTGACGAGCGAAGGAGCGAGATGAGCGACGTCTGGCCGATGGTGCACGCGGAGCGGGCCGCGCTGATCCGCGACCTCGAAGGGCTCGATGACCAGCAGTGGGCGCAGCAGTCGCTGTGCAACGACTGGACCGTCCACGACGTCGCCGCCCACCTGCTGAACACCGCCAGGACCACCCGCACCGGCTTCGTGCTCGGGCTGGCCCGGGCACGCCTCGACTTCGACCTGCTCAACGCCCGCGGGGTGGAGCACAGCCGTGGGGCCACGCCCCAGCAGACCCTGGAGCAGCTTCGCCAGGTGGTCTCGCGGACCTCGACCCCGCCGGCCCCGATCGAGAGCCGTCTCGTCGAGGAGGTCGTGCACGGTGAGGACATCCGGCGGCCCCTGGGGCTCTCCCGGCAGTACCCGGAGGAGGCCGTGGTCAGGGCGCTGAGCCTCCAGGCGCGCACTCCGGCGTCCTTCGGAGGCGCCAAGGAGCTGCTGGAGGGCGTCCGGCTGGTCGCGACGGACGCCGACCTCTCCGTGGGTGATGGAGCCGAGGTCCGGGGCAGCACGCTGGCGCTGCTGCTGGCCGTCACCGGGCGACGGATGGCGCTGGAGGACCTCGACGGGCCGGGACTTCCTGCGCTGTCGGACCAGTGAGGTTGCGGCGCGCGGCGGCGCACGGCGGCGACGGGGTCGCTGACGTAGCGTGGGCCCATGCCCGTCAGCACGCTGGGGAACCGGCCGCACACTGCGCTGGTGGTCATCGACGTGCAGGTCGACGTGGTCGCCCGCGCGCACGACCGCGACCAGGTGGTCGCCAACATCGCCACCCTGGTTGAGGCGGCCCGGAAGTCAGACCGGCTGGTGGTGTGGGTCGCGGACCACGAGTCCCTGCCGATCGGCAGCGACGGCTGGAACTACGTGCCCGAGCTGCTCCGCCAGGAGACCGAGCCCCTGGTGCACAAGCTCTACCGGGACGCGTTCGAGGACACCGAGCTCGAGTCGGTGCTCGCCGAGCGCGGTGTCGGGCGGCTTGTCGTCGCGGGTGCGCAGACCGAGGAGTGCGTCAGGTCGACGCTGCACGGGGCGGTGGTGCGCGGCTACGACACGATCCTGGTCTCCGACGCCCACACGACCGAGGACCTCTCGGCGTACGGCGGACCCACCGCCGCCCAGGTGATCGCGCACACCAACCTTTCCTGGAGCCGGCACCGGGCACCGGGCCGCACCGTGGGAACCGTGACCACCGCCGAGGTCGACTTCGGTGCCTGATCCCGTCCTCGGCCCTGTGGTCCACGCCGGGCGGGTGCGATGAGCGTCGCTTCTCGGCTCGACCGGTTGCAGCGCCGGCGCCCGTGGATGGGCCTGCCGATCGCGGTGGTCTACAAGTACTTCGACGACGCGGGCGCCTACCTCGCGGCGCTGGTCGCCTACTACGCCTTCGTCTCGCTGTTTCCCCTGCTGCTGATCTTCACCGCGGTGCTGGGGCTGGTCCTGGCGGGGGAGCCGGGGTGGCAGCGCGAGATCGAGGCCTCCGCCCTGCGCCAGTTCCCGGTGATCGGGGACGAGCTGGGACGGCCTGACGAGATCGGCGGGGGTACCCTCGGTCTCGTCATCGGGGGCCTCACGGCCCTCTACGGCGGGCTCGGGGTCGCGCAGGCAGTGCAGTACGCGATGAACACCGCCTGGGCGGTGCCGCGGAACAAGCGGCCCGACCCGTTCAAGGGCCGGGTCCGCGGGCTGGCCATCCTGACCACGCTGGGGCTCTCCGTGGTGGGCACCACCGCGCTGTCGGTGATCGGGGCCAGCGCCTTCGGGGACGACGCCGTGCTGCGTCGCATCGGGCTGGCCGTGGGCGCTGTGGTCCTGAACACCGCGGTCTTCGGTTTCGTGTTCCGTCTCGGCACCGCTCGGGCGCTCTCGTTCCGCGACGTCGCGCCGGGGGCGGCGATCGCGGCCGTGGCCTGGCAGCTGCTGCAGACCTTCGGGGTCACCTACGTAACCCACGTCATCAAGAACGCCAGCACGAGCAACGGCGTCTTCGCGATCGTGCTGGGCCTGCTCGCCTTCCTCTACCTGACGGCGGTGATCTTCACGCTGTGCGTCGAGCTCAACGTCGTACGGACCGACCGGCTGTACCCGCGCGCCCTGCTCACGCCCTTCACCGATGCCGTGGAGCTGACCCCTGGTGACGAGCGTGCCTATCGGCGCCAGGCCGAGGCGCAGCGTGCCAAGGGCTTCGAGGAGATCGACGTGAGGTTCGAACCCGACGAGGACAAGCGCTCCTGATCACGCGCCGCGGGGCGCCACCGCGAACGCGGGGTGGCGGCTGCCCACGCCTCGTGCCTGGGCCAGGTGGCCGCCGAGGAAGGCGCCCACGCCCGAGACCGCGGCGCCCGCGAGCCCGAGGCGCACTCCTGTGGCCTGGCCGCCCCGGCGGCGGGCGAGGTACGACGAGGCGTAGAGGCCGATCGCGACCCCGTTGGTGACCGCGTGCACCAGGCCCACCCGCTTGTCGCGGGGCTCGGCGTCGCTCCACTCGGCCCAGCCCGTCCACGCGGTCGGCGCGGCGGCGAGGAGCCCGAGCCCGACCAGTCGGCGCGCAGACGGCGAGGAGCCGGGCCCGCCGACCAGGTCGAGCACGTTGGCCGAGGTCCAGCTCCCGATGACGAAGTCGGTCAGCACGGGGTGGAGCGCGTGACCCAGCCAGTCACCGCGCAGGAGGGCCCCACGTCCGCCGCTGCCGAAAGCCCTGCGGATGTGCGGGTCCAGTGCCTGCACCGGACGGTCCAGGGCGGGGGTGTCCTCGAGGCGCAGGATCCCGCGCACCAGGACGGGAGGCGCTGGCATGTGTCTCATGGGGGGTCTCCTCGGTCTCGGCGTGCCCAGGAGGAGCCCGTTCCCTCGCCGGACACCGGCAAACGGCTGTGACCGGCAGCGTACGGCGGACCTCGCCGAGGTGGGTAGCGTCGACCCATGAGCGAGAACACGATGGAGCCCGACGAGAACGAGCAGCCCCAGGCAGGGATCCCTGCTGCGTCACCTGACCCGGCCGAGGACCAGGAGACGCCGCAGGAGACGCCGGAGCGCGCCGACGACGAGACCGCCCCCGGCTCCCTGGGCGGCGACAACGGCGGCGGCTGACCCGGGTCGCGACCCTGCCGCTGCGGTGCTCTTGTGCGTGGGTGGTTGACTCCGCACATGCACCTAGGCGTCGACAGCTTCGTCTCGACCGTGACCGACCCGGCGACCGGACACGTGGTGGGTCCGGCCGAGCGGATGGAGCATCTCCTCGAGGAGATCACCCTGGCCGACCGGGTGGGGCTGTACTCCTTCGGGATCGGCGAGCACCACCGCAGCGAGTACTTCGACTCCGCACCCTCGATCATCCTGGCCGCGGCCGCGGCCCGCACCGAGCGGATCCGGCTCGGCAGCGCGGTGAAGGTGCTCAGCGCGGACGACCCGGTGCGGGTCTTCCAGCAGTTCGCCACCCTGGACCTCATCGCCAAGGGCCGGGTTGACCTGGTGGTGGGCCGGGGGTCCTTCACCGAGGCCTTCCCGCTCTTCGGGCTCGACCTCGCCGACTACGACTCGCTGTTCACCGAGAAGCTGGAGCTGCTCCTGCGGATCCGCGACGAGGCCGAGGTCACCTGGTCCGGGAGGCACCGGCCGCCGATGGTCCGGCAGAGCGTCTACCCGCGTCCGCTCCAGGACCCGCTGCCCATCTGGGTCGGCGTCGGTGGGACCCCGGAGTCGTTCGCGCGCGCCGGGCTGCTCGGCCTGCCGCTGATGGTCGCGATCATCGGGGGCGAGCCTCGCCAGTTCGCGCCGCTCGTCGACCTCTACCGCCGCGCGGGCGCCCAGGCCGGCCACGCTCCGGAGAAGCTCAAGGTGGGCCTGCACGTGTTCGGCTTCGTCGCCGGCAGTACCGAGGAGGCCGCGGACACGATCTACCCGGGCTGGGAGGAGATGTTCACCAAGGTCTCGCGCGAACGCGGCTTCCCGAGGCCGACCCGCCAGCAGTTCGACGCGACGTCGGGGCCCAACGGTGCGTTCTTCATGGGGGACCCCCCGACCGTCGCGGACAAGATCCGCCGGGTCTCCGAGCAGCTCGGCGGCGTGGACCGGCTGTCCCTGCAGATGACCAACCCCAAGTTGTCCCACGCCGACCTCCTGCGCGGCATCGAGCTGCTCGGTACCGAGGTCGCCCCCATGGTGGCCGACGCCTGAGCGACGGCGCGTGCCAAGGTGGGTGCCATGAGCGAAGCGAACCCAGTTGTCGTCACCGGCGCGAACGGACTCGTCGGATCCCGGATCTGCGCGGTGCTGGCCGAGCGTGGCGTGCCCGTGCGCGCCGTCGTACGCCGCCCGGGCACCAGCCCCGAGCTGCCCGGGGTCGAGGAGCACGTGGGCGAGTTCGGTGACCCCGACTTCGCGGCCTCCGTGGTCGCGGGTGCGGGTGGCGTGGTCACGACCGTGCACCCGATGGGCTCGGACCGCGAGACCCAGCACCGGACGGCTGTCGAGGGCACTCCGGTGATCGCGCGTGCTGCACGAGACGCGGGCGCGCAGTGGCTGGTGCACATCTCGACTGCGGCCGTCTACGACCGCTCGCCCGAGGCCGGTGACGTCGATGAGTCCTCGCGGCTCGTCGACGAGAACGCCAACGACTACGGCGCGACCAAGCGCGACACCGACGCCGCGCTGGCGGACGTCGACGGGATCACCCGTGTGCTGGTGCGCCCTCCGGCGATCCTGGGCGCGGGGGAGACCTCGGTGTGGAACACGCTGCGGCCGGCCGACATCCGTGACGACGAGGGCGCCCGGCACGCCCTGCCGGACCAGACGTTCCCGTGGGTGCACCTCGACGACCTCGCCGTCCTCGTGGCCGACCTGGCCACGGGCCGGATCCCCACCTCCGAGGACCCCGAGCAGGGACCGGTCGCGGGTGGGTGCACCCCGGTCAACGTGGCCGGGGGACCGGCGACGCTCCGCGACTACTACACCACCGTGACCAGCGCGGTCGGTGTCGAGCCCGTCTGGGACGACGGCCCGGCGTGGACCGGGAAGTACCTCGTCGACCGCGCCCACAGGTGGGGCTGGACCCCGGCTGTGAACCTCGAGCAGGCGTTGGTCGAGCTCCGCTCCGGCCTGGTCGGCGCCGCCGGCCAGGGTGCCAGGTGACCGCGAGCAGGTCGGCCCGGGAACGCAAGGCCGCCGCCGAGGCGGGACCACTGGCGCGGGTCCGGATCGAGGTCGACGCCCAGGAGCGCTTCGTCTACAAGATCAGCTGCACGCAGTGCCGCGTCCGTGACGACGCCCCCTGGTCGGCGTACCGGCCCGGCGACGACAACGGCTTCATGGCGGCGATGGACCGCTGGATCTTCCACCTGCGCGAGAAGCACCCCGACGCCGAGGCACCCTGCCTGGCCTACCTGCCCGAGGCGGAGCAGCGGCTGCACGAGCGCCGCCAGCAGTAGGCGGGACCCGCTCAGGAGTGCTGGGCGGGGTAGTCCGAGACGTAACCGTCGTCGGATGTCCGAATTGACGACGGTTACGTCTCGGACTATCCGGCTGCGGGCGCGGCGGAACCCGCTCAGGGGTGCTGGCGCACCGTCACGTCGGCACGGTCCGCGAGCCCCTGGGGTGTCCGGTCGGGTGTGCCCTTGGGTCGCCACGCCGCGAGGGGTACGGCGAGCAGCAGGATCACCGCCGTGCAGGCGAACGCGACCGGGAACGAGGCGCCCGCGGCGAGCACGCCGACCAGCACGGCCCCCAGGCCGGTCCCGGTGTCGAAGCCCACGTTCCACATGGCGCTGGCCACGCCGTACTCGTGGCGGCGTACCGACTCGAACGAGACCAGCAGGGTGAGGTTCTGCAGGGCGCCGTAGCTCACGCCCAGCAGGGCCATCGCGCCCACCAGCAGCGCGCCCGCCGCGACGCCGGCACCGAGATGGACCGCCCAGGCGGCGACGCCCATCGACGCGGCGGCCAGCAGCACGAGCGGCCACATGAACGGCTGCGGTCCGTGCCGGTCCGCGAGCCCGCCCACGGCCCACCGGGCGGCGGCGGTGGTGGCGGTGAGCATGAACAACCCGGCCGCGGTGACCCAGGCGAGCTCGGTCACCTGGGGCAGGAACGTGAGCAGCGCGCCGCCGGCCAGGGTGACCACCAGCAGCAACGCCATCGGGCGCAGCAGCACCAGGTAGGTGTGGCCCCGGCGCCGGGCCGGCTCGCCGGGCGGCGGCTCCGCTGCCGGCTCCTCGGCTCCCCGGCTGTCCGCCGCCTGCTTCAGCCGCCGTGCCAGCGCCAGTGCGGGAGCACAGGCCAGCAGCGGCAGGGCGCCCGCCAGGAACACCACCCAGAAGCCGATCTCGGTGGCCACCCACGGCCCGAGCGGGAGCAGGACCAGCTGGGGGACTGCGATCGCGAGGCCGTAGGCGCCGATGGCGGCACCACGCTGGGGCGGTGCGACCAGCTCGGCGACGGCGGTGCTGCCGGTGACGGTGAGGATCCCGAAACCGAGCCCGCGCACGGCCGAGAGGGCCAGCGTCGGGGCGAGCGCGTCGGTGAGCAGGTGCAGCAGCGAGGGGAGACCCAGCAGCAGCAGGCCCAGGACCATCACCGGACCGACGCCGACCCGGCGCAGCGCCCCCGGGACGAACGGCTGGGTGAGCACCGTGAAGCCGAGGAGCACGCCGTTGACCGCTCCGGCGCCCGGGGAGCCGGCGCCACCGTGCACGGCCCACATGGGTGCGACCGCCAGCAGCGCCGCGTATCCGCAGAACCCGATCGTGGACATCGCCAGCAGCGCGGGCATCCCCGGCGTACGCCAGACCGATCCCCGCGCCGGCTCCGTCGTGCTCGTGCGCCCCACGAGGCGCATCGTGACACACGACGTCGGGCCGGTCCGCGGGCGGTCAGGCGATGACGGGTGTCCCTCCGACGCGCCGGCTGACGGTGGCCGCGGTGGCGGTGACCGCCGCCACGACCTCGTCCAGGTCGAGCTCCTCACGGGTGTCGTAGGTCGTGGCGATCCCGCCGATCGGGATGCCGTTGTGGTCCAGCACCGCCGCCGCGACCGAGGAGAACCCGGGCGTCACCTCGCCGTCCTCGGTCGCGTAGCCGCGCTGCCTGGTCTCGCTGAGCACGCGGCGCAGCGCGCTCAGGGAGCGCGGTCCGAGGCCGTGCCGGTCCACGAACGCGCTCCTGTCGGGGTAGAGCGCTCGGACCTGGGTCGCCGGGAGCGCGGCCAGGATCGCTCGTCCGCTGGCGGTCAGGTGCGCAGGAAGTCGTACGCCGACATCGGTGACCAGCGGCGCCCGCCCGGGGGCACGCTGCTCGACCACGTAGAGGACGTCGCGACCGTGCGGCACCGCCAGGTGTGCCGACTGGCCGATCCGGTCCACGAGCGTGGCCAGCGGGCGGTGCGCGATCCGCTGCAGCGGCGCCTGCCGGGTGTAGCCGGTGCCGACCTCGAACGCGGCCACTCCGAGGCAGTAGCGCTGCTCCTCGGCGATGTGGGTGACGAAGCCCTGCTCGATCATCGCCTTCACCAGGTGGTAGGCCGTCGAGCGCGGCAGGTCGACCGCGGCGGCGAGTCTTTCCAGCGGCACGGGGTCGGGCTGCGAGGCCAGGAAGCGCAGCACCATCAGCGTCCTGGTCGCTGCCGGAACCTGAGCCATGCCCCAGAACCTAGTCGCACCGCGGAGGCGGGCGATCGCCGGTGTGCTCCCAGCGGAGTCTCAGATACGAGACAGCACCACTGCCGGATTGGCGTCAGCGGGCCTCCGCGGGGCCTTGGATTGACCCATGCCCACCACACACAACTCCGTCACCCTCGGAACCGGTCCGCTCACGCCCGCCGAGGTGCTGGCGGTCGCCCGGGACGGCGCAGCGGTCCACATCTCCGGCGAGGCGAAGACCGCGCTCGCCGACGCACGTGCGGTGATCGAGAAGCTCGCCGCGTCCGAGACGCCCGTCTACGGCATCTCGACCGGCTTCGGTGCCCTCGCCACCCGGCACATCCCCGGCGAGATGCGCGCCCAGCTGCAGAAGTCGCTGGTCCGCTCCCATGCCGCCGGCTCCGGCCCCGAGGTCGAGCGCGAGGTCGTCCGGGCCCTGATGCTGCTGCGGCTCTCCACCCTCACCACCGGGCACACCGGGGTCCGGCCGGAGACCGCCGAGCTCCTGGCCGCGCTGCTGTCGCGGGGGATCACTCCCGTGGTGCACGAGTACGGCTCCCTGGGCTGCTCCGGCGACCTGGCCCCGCTGGCGCACTGCGCGCTGGCCCTGATGGGCGAGGGGCTGGTCCGCGACGCCCAGGGCGAGCTGATGGAAGCCGGCGAGGCCCTCGCGGCAGCCGGGCTGGCCCCGGTCGAGCTGGAGGCCAAGGAAGGGCTGGCGCTGATCAACGGCACCGACGGCATGCTGGGCATGCTGGTGATGGCGCTGCACGACCTCTCACGGCTGATGAAGACGGCCGACATCGCCGCGGCGATGTCCGTCGAGGGCCAGCTCGGCACCGACCGCGTCTTCGCCGCCGACCTGCAGGCGCTGCGGCCCCACCCGGGGCAGTCGGCCTCCGCGGCGAACCTCGTCGCGATCCTGCGCGACTCCGGCGTGGTGGCCTCCCACCGGGGACCGGACTGCAACCGGGTCCAGGACGCCTACTCGCTGCGGTGCTCGCCGCAGGTGCACGGCGGCGCGCGGGACACCATCGAGCACTGCTCGGTGGTGGCCGGCCGCGAGCTCGCCAGTGCCGTGGACAACCCCGTGGTGGTCGGCGACCGCGTGGAGTCAAACGGGAACTTCCACGGCGCCCCGGTCGCCTACGTCCTCGACTTCGCCGCGATCGTCGCTGCTGATGTCGCCTCGATCAGCGAGCGGCGTACGGACCGGTTCCTGGACCGCTCCCGCTCCCACGGCCTCCCGCCGTTCCTGGCCCACGACCCCGGCGTGGACAGCGGGCTGATGATCGCGCAGTACACCCAGGCCGCGATCGTCTCGGAGCTGAAGCGGCTGGCCGCGCCGGCCTCGGTCGACTCGATCCCCTCCAGCGCGATGCAGGAGGACCACGTCTCGATGGGCTGGTCGGCCGCACGCAAGCTGCGCCGGTCGGTCGACGGCCTCACCCGAGTGGTCGCCATCGAGGTGCTCACCGCTGCCCGTGCCCTGGACCTGCGCCGCCCGCTCGAGCCGTCGCCGGCCACGGCCGCGGTGATCGACCTGTTCCGCACCAACGGCGTACCGGGGCCCGGCCCCGACCGCCACCTGTCGCCCGAGATCGAGGCCGCCGTCGAGCTGGTCCGTTCGGGCGCTGTCGTCCAAGCCGTCGAAGAAGTGATCGGAGAGCTCCAGTGACCAACCCCCGCCTGCCCATCACCGCCGCCCGCGGAACCGCCCTGACTGCCCGTTCCTGGCAGACCGAGGCCCCGCTGCGGATGCTGATGAACAACCTCGACCCCGAGAACGCGGAGAACCCCGCCGAGCTCGTCGTGTACGGCGGCACCGGCAAGGCCGCCCGCAACTGGGAGTCCTACGACGCCCTGGTGCGCACGCTGTCCACGCTCGCCGACGACGAGACGATGCTCGTGCAGAGCGGCAAGCCCGTCGGGGTGATGCGCACCCACGAGTGGGCGCCGCGCGTGCTGATCGCCAACTCCAACCTGGTCGGCGACTGGGCCAACTGGGAGGAGTTCCGTGCGCTCGAGGAGCTCGGCCTGACGATGTACGGCCAGATGACGGCCGGCTCCTGGATCTACATCGGCACCCAGGGGATCCTCCAGGGCACCTTCGAGACCTTCGCCGCGGTCGCGGACAAGCGCTTCGGCGGGACGCTGGCCGGCACGATCACGCTGACCGCGGGCCTCGGCGGGATGGGCGGCGCGCAGCCGCTCGCCGTCACGATGAACGACGGCGTCGCGATCTGCATCGATGTCGACGACAGCCGGATCAAGCGCCGGATCGAGCACCGCTACCTCGACGTCCAGGCCGAGTCCCTCGAGCACGCCGTGGAGCTCGCGGTGCAGGCTCGCGACGCCAAGAAGCCGCTGTCCATCGGCGTCCTGGGCAACGCCGCCGAGATGTTCCCGGCGCTGCTGGAGAGCGGTGCGCCGATCGACGTCGTCACCGACCAGACCTCCGCGCACGACCCGCTGTCCTACCTGCCCGTCGGGGTGCCCTTCGACCAGTGGCACGAGGCCGCCAGGCGCGACCCCGCCGGGTTCACCAAGGACGCCCAGGCCTCGATGGCCGCGCACGTGCGCGCGATGGTGGAGTTCCAGGACCGCGGCGCCGAGGTCTTCGACTACGGCAACTCGATCCGCGACGAGGCACGCAAGGGCGGTTACGAGCGCGCCTTCGAGTTCCCCGGCTTCGTCCCGGCGTACATCCGGCCGCTGTTCTGCGAGGGCAAGGGCCCGTTCCGCTGGGCTGCGCTGTCGGGCGACCCGGCGGACATCGCCGCGACCGACAAGGCGATCCTGGAGCTCTTCCCGGACAACGAGCGGCTGCACAAGTGGATCACGATGGCCGGTGAGCGGGTCGCGTTCCAGGGCCTCCCCGCGCGCATCTGCTGGCTCGGGTACGGCGAGCGCCACCTCGCGGGCCTGAAGTTCAACGAGATGGTCGCCTCCGGGGAGCTCAAGGCCCCGGTGGTCATCGGCCGTGACCACCTCGACGCCGGCTCGGTCGCGTCGCCGTACCGCGAGACCGAGGCGATGCTCGACGGGTCCGACGCGATCGCCGACTGGGCCCTGCTCAACGCCCTGGTCAACACCGCCTCGGGCGCCACCTGGGTCTCCATCCACCACGGTGGCGGCGTCGGCATGGGCCGCTCCATCCACGCCGGGCAGGTGTGCGTCGCCGACGGCACCGAGCTCGCCGCGCAGAAGATCGAGCGGGTCCTCACCAACGACCCGGGCATGGGCGTGATCCGCCACGTCGACGCGGGCTACGACCGTGCGGTCGAGGTGGCCGACGAGCGCGGGGTCCGCGTCCCGATGCTCGAGAGCTGAGAAGACAGGACGCAGCGACGTGACCTTCGAGAACATGTGGCAGGACCTGCTCGGCGTCGGGCGATCCTCGACGTCGGGCGGCTACTTCCGGCAGCCGTTCGGCTCCGCCGAGCGCGAGTGCGCCGACTGGTTCGCCGGCGAGGCGCAGGCTCGCGGACTCGACCTGGAGTACGACGGCTTCGGCAACGTGGTCGCGTGGTGGGGGACCGGCACGGAGTCGGTGCTCACCGGCTCCCACCTCGACTCCGTGCTCGACGGCGGCGCCTTCGACGGGCCGCTCGGGGTGGTCTCGGCGCTGGCCGCGGTCGACGAGCTGCGCGACCGGGGCTTCGTGCCGACCCGGCGCCTCGGCATCGGGGTGTTCGTCGAGGAGGAGGGCTCCCGCTTCGGGCTGGCCTGCCTGGGCTCCCAGCTCGCAGTGGGGGCGCTCTCTGTCGAGAAGGCCGAGCAGCTCACCGACCGGGCGGGCACGCGGCTCGGTGACGCGTGGGCCGCCGCCGGTCTGGACCCCTCCGCGGGGTCGTCGCTGCTCGAGGGCGTCGAGTGCTTCGTCGAGCTGCACGTCGAGCAGGGCCGCGACCTGGTCGACCGGGACGCCGCGGTCGGGCTGGCCAGCGAGATCTGGCCGCACGGGCGCTACCGGTTCGACTTCACCGGCGAGGCGAACCATGCCGGCACCACCCGGATGGAGGACCGGCACGACCCGATGCTCACCTACGCCCACACGGCGCTGAGCGCGAGCGCGCTGGCCCGGGACGCGGGCTTCCGGGCGACGTTCGGCCGCCTCGCGGTCGAGCCGAACGCCACCAACGCGGTGCCCTCGAAGGTCACCGCGTGGCTGGACGCCCGCTGCGACAGCGACGACGCGCTCGCCGCCCTGGTGGAGTCCGTCGCCGAGCAGGCGCGGGCACAGGCGGACCTCGACGGAACCCGGGTCGAGCTGACCGCGGAGTCGGTCTCCCGGGCAGTGGAGTTCCCCTCCGCGCTGGCGCACCGGCTCGCCGACCCGCACGGGTGGCCGGTGATCCCGACCCAGGCCGGGCACGACGCCGGCATCCTCTCCGCGGCCGGGATCCCCACCGCGATGCTGTTCGTGCGCAACCCCACGGGCATCTCGCACTCACCGGCGGAGCATGCCGAGACCGGCGACTGTCTCGCCGGCGTCACCGCTCTCGCCGACACCCTCGAAGGGCTGGCCCGATGAGTGCTGTCACCTACGTCCTCGAGCAGGCGCTCCTGCCCACGGGCCTGGCCGACCGGGTGCAGGTCACCGTCGCCGACGGGCGGTTCACCGCGGTCACGCCCGGCGTGGACACCCCGGCGAGCGGAGCCACCGCCGTGCCCGGGCTGAGCATGCCGGGGATCGCCAACTGCCACAGCCACGCCTTCCACCGGGCCCTGCGGGGACGGACCCAGCGCGAGCGGGGGACGTTCTGGACCTGGCGCGAGCAGATGTACTCCCTGGCGGCCCGTCTGGACCCGGACAACTACTTCGTCCTGGCCCGGGCGGTCTACCGCGAGATGGCCGCCGCAGGCATCACCTGCGTGGGGGAGTTCCACTACGTGCACCATCAGCCCGACGGGACGCCGTACGCCGACCCGAACGCCATGGGGGAGGCACTGGTCGAGGCCGCGCGCGAGGCCGGGATCCGGATCACCCTGCTGGACACCCTCTACCTCACCGCCGGCATCGGCCGGGCACCCGAAGGGATCCAGCGACGGTTCTCCGACGGCGACGTCGACGCCTGGCACGCGCGGACCGCACTGCTCCGCGAGACGGGGTGGGCGAAGGTCGGGCAGGCCTTCCACTCCGTGCGGGCCGTCCCTCGCAACCAGCTCCGCGCCGATCCCTCGCGCCCACTGCACGTCCACCTCTCCGAGCAGCCGGCGGAGAACCAGGAGTGCCTCGACGCCTACGGGCTCACGCCCACCGAGCTGCTCGCCGAGGAGGGCCAGCTCGGTCCGCACGCCACCCTGGTGCACGCCACCCACCTCACCGACTCGGACATCGCGACGCTGGGAGCGGCCGCGGCCTACGTCGACTTCTGCCCGACCACCGAGCGCGACCTCGGTGACGGGATCGGCCCCAGCAGGCGGCTGCACGAGGCAGGCGCCCGGCTCACGCTCGGAAGCGACAGCCATGCCGTCATCGACCCGTTCGAGGAGATGCGCGCGCTCGAGCTCGACGAGCGGCTCGCCAGCCGGCAGCGCGGGCACTGGAGCGCGGCCGAGCTGATCGAGGCCGCCACCCTGACCGGGCACCAGAGCCTGGGCTGGGACGACGCCGGCCTGATCGCGGTGGGCGCGCGCGCCGACCTGGTCACGCTCGCGACGACCAGCCCCAGGACCGCCGGCACCGGCAGCGACGAGAACACGGTCGTGTTCGCCGCCACCGGCGCCGACGTGGCGCAGGTGATCGTGGACGGCCGCGTCGTCGCGGGACCCGGGATCCACGAGGACCTCGGGCATCAGCTGCACGACGCCATCGAAGGAGTGTGGGCATGACCAGCACCGTCATCACCGGCATCTCGGAGCTGGTCACGCACGCGGAGCCCGGCATCGTCCACGACGCCGCCGTGGTGATCGAGGGCGACCGGATCGCGTGGGTGGGCCCCGCAGGCCGCTCGCCCGCAGCGGACCGGGCCGTCGACGTCGGCGGCCGCGCGGTGATCCCCGGCTTCGTCGACAGCCACTCGCACCTGGTCTTCAGCGGCGACCGGTCGGCGGAGTTCGAGGCGCGGATGACCGGAGCGCCGTACGCCGCGGGCGGCATCAAGACCACGGTCGCCGCCACGCGGGAGGCCTCTGACGAGCAGCTGACCCGCAACGTGGCCAGGCTGGTCGTGGAGATGCACGCCCAGGGCACCACCAGCATCGAGATCAAGAGCGGCTACGGCCTCACCGTGCACGACGAGACCCGGGCCCTGCGGATCGCCGGGCAGTTCACCGAGGACACCACGTTCCTCGGCGCCCACGTGGTCCCCGCCGGGTCCGACCCGGCGGCGTACGTCGACCTCGTGGTCGGGGAGATGCTCGACGCGGCCGCGCCTCATGCGCGCTGGATCGACGCGTTCTGCGAACGGGGTGCCTTCGACGTCGACCAGGCCCGCACGATCCTGCAGGCCGGGGCGGCGAAGGGACTGCGCGGCCGGCTGCACGCCAACCAGCTGGGGCACGGCCCCGGGGTCCAGCTCGCGTGCGAGCTCGGCCTGGTCGCCGTGGACCACTGCACGTTCCTCTCCGACGCGGACGTGGATGCCCTCGCCGGGTCCGGCACCGTGGCCACGCTGCTGCCCGGCGTCGAGTTCTCCACCCGGCAGCCGTGGCCGGACGCCAGGCGTCTGCTCGACGCCGGTGTGACCGTGGCCCTGGCCAGCGACTGCAACCCCGGGTCCTGCTACACCAGCTCGATGGCGTTCTGCATCGCGATGGCGGTGCGGGACATGGGGATGTCGCCCGCCGAGGCCCTCTGGTCGGCCACGGCCGGCGGAGCGCGGGCGCTGGCTCGCGACGACGTCGGCGTCCTCGCGGTGGGCGCGCGTGCGGATCTCGTGGTGCTGGAGGCGCCCTCCCACGTCCACCTGGCCTACCGGCCCGGCGTACCACTGGTGCGCCAGACCTGGCTGGGCGGGGACCAGATCGCAGCGGGTTAACGGAAACGTAACCTCCGGTCATTGACTCGGAATCATGGCCAGCCTAGCGTCGTCCCTATAAGTGAACGCAGTTCACATATGAGAACACCGCTTCTTTCCCGTCCCTGAGACCACCGGAGAAAACACGCCATGGCTGCTCGCAAACACCGCGTCATCACCTTGTTCCTCGCCGGCCCGCTGCTGGGTGCCCTGGCCCTGACGGGCTGCGGCTCGGAGAAGGAGACGACCTCCAAGTCGGACAGCTCGGCTCCGCTGCACAAGGAGCTGCCCGCGGCCGTCAAGGACGCCGGCACCATCCAGATCGGCTCCTCGATCGACTACCCGCCCTTCGAGTACTACAAGGAGGACGGCAAGACCCTGCAGGGCTTCGAGGTCGAGCTCGCCAAGGAGCTCGAGGGCCAGCTCGGCGTCGACTTCACGTGGAACAACGCCAGCTTCGACACCCTGCTCCCCGCCCTGGCCTCCAAGCGCTACGACATCATCTACGGCGCGGTCAACGACACCGCGGAGCGGGAGAAGGACTACGACTTCGTCTACTACCTGCAGTCCTCGCAGGGCTTCGTCACCGCTGCCGGCAACCCCAAGAACATCAAGACCGAGGAAGACCTGTGCGGCAAGTCCCTGGCTGCCGTGCGCGGCGGGATCCAGGCCCAGTGGCTGGTCAAGAAGTCGGCCGATTGCGAGAAGCAGGGGGCGGAGAAGATCAACGTGCTCACCTTCGACGGCAACGCCCAGGAGCAGCTGGCGGTCCGACAGGGCAAGGCTGACGCCCTGATCGAGAACTTCCCCACCGCAGCGGTCTTCGCCTCCAAGAGCGAGGGCAAGCTCGAGCTGGTCGAGGGCCTGCAGGTCGAGCAGCAGTTCTTCGGCATGGTCCTGCCCAAGGAGAGCAAGGAGCTGCGTGACGTCCTCGTGAAGGCCTGGCAGGCCATCATCGACGACGGCTCCTACGGCGAGATCCTGAAGAAGTGGGGTCTCGAGGAGATCGCGGTCAAGGAGGCCGGCGTCAACGCCGTCGCCTCCGGCGCCAAGGCCTGACACCGATGACCAGCCGAGCAGCACCGGGCGAGGAGAGCCACGTGGCCGAGCAAGGAACAGCTACAGCGACCGACGAGACGGAGGGTGCCGGGTCCCGGCAGCCCCAGCTCACGGTGGTGCCGTTGCGCCATCCCGGTCGCTGGGTCATGGCCGCCCTCGTCCTGGTGCTGCTCGGACTGGTCGCCCGGGCCTTCGTCCGGGCCGACATCGACTACGCGATCGTCCTGGAGTACCTGACCGCGGAGACGATCCTCGAGGGTGTCGTCAACACCCTCAAGCTCCTGTTCCTCTCGATGGCCATCGGGCTGGTGCTCGGGGTCACCGCCGCGGTGATGGGGCAGTCCGAGAACCCCGTCCTGCGGTGGGTGGCGGGCGGCTACACCTGGTTGTTCCGCGGTACGCCGTTGCTGGTGCAGCTGCTGATCTGGTTCAACCTGTCCATCATCTTCAGCACCTTCACCATCCCCGGCATCTACTCGACGCCGATGAACTCCCTGATGACCCCGTTCGTGGCCGCGCTGCTGGGCCTGGGCGTCAACGAGGGCGCGTACGTCGCGGAGATCGTCCGCGGTGGACTGCTCTCGGTCGGCAACGGCCAGCGGGAAGCGGCAGCCGCCATCGGGATGACGCCCGGGCGGACGATGCGGCGCATCGTCCTGCCGCAGGCCCTACGGGTGATCGTGCCGCCGCTGGGCAACGAGTTCATCTCGCTGCTGAAGTACACCGCGCTGGCGTACACGATCTCCTACAGCGAGCTGCTGCACTCGGCCAACAAGGTCTACACCTCCAACTTCAAGGTGATCGAGCTGCTGTTCACGGCGTCCATCTGGTACATCGCCCTGACCACGGTCTTCACCATCGCCCAGCAGGCCATCGAGCGCCGACTCGGCCGCAGCGTGCATCGCAATCGCTCCCGGCCCACCTTCCGCGCCCGCCTGGTCCGCAACCTGTCCCTGAGGAGGGCCTCGTGAGCACGACAGTCGTCCACGCCGAGCAGGTCGAGAAGTCCTTCGGGCAGACCCAGGTCCTGCACGGGATCGATCTCGAGGTCCACGACGGAGAGGTGATGTGCATCATCGGGCCCTCCGGCTCGGGGAAGTCGACCTTCCTGCGGTGCATCAACCACCTCGAGAAGATCGACGGCGGCCGCCTCTCGGTCAACGGGAGCCTGGTCGGCTACCGGCAGCGCGGCACGAAGCTGTTCGAGCTCAAGGAGAAGGAGGTGTGCCGCGAACGCGCCGACATCGGCATGGTGTTCCAGCACTTCAACCTCTTCCCGCACATGACGGTCCTCGGCAACGTGATCGAGGGGCCGGTGCAGGTCAAGGGCGTCAGCCGCAAGGTCGCCGCCGAGAAGGGCCGGGCCCTGCTGGAGCGGGTCGGCCTGGGCCACCGGGCAGACGCCTACCCCGGGGAGATGTCGGGGGGACAGCAGCAGCGCGTCGCGATCGCGCGGGCCCTGGCGATGGAACCCCGCCTGATGCTGTTCGACGAGCCGACGTCGGCGCTCGACCCCGAGCTGGTGGGCGAGGTCCTCGACGTGATGAAGGACCTCGCGAGGTCCGGGATGACCATGGTCGTGGTCACCCACGAGATCGGGTTCGCCCGTGAGGTGGGGGACACCATCGCGTTCATGGACCAGGGCCGGGTCGTCGAGTGCGGTTCCCCCGATGACGTCATCAACCGCCCCCGGGAGGCCCGCACCAAGGCCTTCCTGAGCAAGGTCTTGTGAGGGAGAGTACGACGATGTCCACCTCGGTTGAACGAGCCCTGCTCATCCTCGAGCTCCTCGCGGACTCCGACGAGCCGCTCTCCCTGACGCGGCTCGCGGAACGTCTCGACATCCCGAAGAGCACGGCCCACAACATCCTGCGGTCCCTGACCGAGCGTCGCTACGTCGCGCTGGACCTCGCGGGCTACACCCTCGGGATCAAGGCCTTCGAGGTCGGCTCCGCCTACGTCCGCAACGCCGGCGTGGTCGACCTCGTCGCGCCCCAGCTCCTCCAGGTGACCCAGGCGCTGGACATGACCTCGCACTACGCCGTCCTCGACGGCGCCGACGCGGTCTACCTCTACAAGCAGGACCCACCCATGCGGGGCGTGCAGCTCGCCAGCTCGCTGGGCGCCCGCCTGCCCTCGCACATCACCGCGGTCGGCAAGGCCTGCCTCGCCTGGGTCCCGGGGCAGTCCCTCGCGGACCACCTGACGGCACCCGACCGGCCACCACTGGGCGCGGCGGAGCTCGAGCTGCTGGAGTCCGAGCTCGCCGAGGTGCGACGCTCGGGCTACAGCACCGACGACGGCGAGACCGCGATGGGCATCCGCTGCGTCGCCGCTCCCGTCTTCGACGCCGAGGGTGCCTGCGGTGCCATCGGGATCAGCTACCTGAGCCACGGGGAGATCGACAACGAGGCCGTGCTCGCCCAGGTGCGTGGCGCGGCAGCCCGCACCACCGAGCTGCTCGGCGGGAAGGTCAGGCCATGACGCTGGTGGCACGCCCCTGGCTCGACCGGATCGACCCCTACCGGCCCGGGAAGCCGGCCCTGACCGCCGCCGGGTCGATGGCCTCCAACGAGTCGGCCCTCGGCGCCAGCCCGAACGTGGTGGCCGCGCTCGCGGCCGCGGCGCACGACGTGCACCGCTACCCCGACCCGCTCGCCGAGGAGCTGCGCAAGGAGCTCGCGGTCCTGCACGGCGTGGACGTGGACCAGATCCTGGTCGGGAACGGGTCCGACGAGCTGATCTACCTGCTCGCCTGGACCTTCCTGGCCCAGGACGGGCGTGCCGTCTGCGCCGATCCCGCCTACCGCATCGACGAGATCAGCACCTACGTCGTCGGCGCCGAGCTGGTCAAGGTGCCGCTGCTGGACTGGGCGCACGACCTCGACGCGATGGCCGAGGTCGAGGCCGACATCGCCTACGTGGTCAACCCGCACAACCCCACGGGTACGACGAGGTCGCTCGCCGACATCGAGAGGTTCGTGGAGGGCTGCCGTGCCGGGCTGGTCGTCGTCGACGAGGCCTACGTGGACTTCGCCGAGGACCCCGACGCCGCGACCGCGGTGCCGCTGGTCGACTCCGGACGCGTCGTGGTCCTGCGCACCTTCTCCAAGGTGCACGGGCTCGCTGGCCTACGGGTCGGCTACCTGATCGGCTCCCGCGAGGTGGTCACGACCCTGCGCAAGGTCCGGGCGCCGTTCTCGGTGAGTTCGCTGGCCCAGGCCGGAGCCGTGGCCGCGGCCCGGGACCCGTTCCACCGTGACGTCGTACGCGACCACACGAGACAGGGCCGCGCCCGGATCGTCGAGCTGCTCACCGCCGCCGGCCTCGAGCCGGTCCCGTCCCAGGCCAACTTCGTGCTGGTGCCGGTCCCGGACGAGGAGGCCTTCGTGGCCCAGCTGGCGGCATACGGGATCACGGTGCGGCCCGGGACCGCCCTCGGCGTGCCCGGCACCGTCCGGATCAGCGTGCCGGACGACGACGGAATGGCCCTGCTCGAAAGGGCGCTCGCACCGCGCAGCTGACGCAGCCCATCCCCGGCACCCCCCGACACACCCCTCACCCGCCCCTGCCCACCGGGGGCACCTCACCGGCCGTCCCGGACGGCCCGACCGTGAAACGAGAAGGAAGCCCCATGTTCGTGCGCAACGCGTGGTACGTCATCGCCTGGTCCGAGGAAGTGACCCGGGAACCGATGAAGAGGACGGTCCTCGGCGAGGACGTCGTGCTCTACCGCAAGCAGGACGGGACCGCGGTCGCGCTGGCGGACCGGTGCGCACACCGCGCGTACCCGCTCTCGGCTGGGCGCGTCATCGGGGACAACATCCAGTGCGGCTACCACGGCTTCGAGTACGACTGCGAGGGCGTCTGCGTGCGGGTGCCGGGCCAGGACCGGGTGCCCCAGCGGGCGCTGGTGCACAAGTTCCCGCTCGTCGAGGCGCACCGGTGGCTGTGGATCTGGGTCGGCGACCCCGAGAAGGCCGCGGACACACCGGTGCCCGACACCCGGTGGATGACCGACCCCGCCTGGGACCGGGTCACGCACACCTTCCTGTTCCAGAGCAGCGCGGACCTGATCCACGACAACCTGCTCGACCTCACCCACGAGGCGTTCCTGCACACCTCCTCGATCGGCGACGACGCCGTCTACGAGAACGGCGTGACGGTCGAGGTCGACGGCACCACGGTGAGCGTTGACCGGTTCATGCCCGATTGCCACCCCTCGCCGCTGTTCGAGAAGGCCACCGGCCTGAGCCGGGTGGACCGCTGGCACACCACGGAGTTCCAGATGCCCTCGGTGCACATCATCCACGCCGGCGTCGTGACCCCCGGCGGTCGGCGCGAGGACGGGAAGCTCCTCGAGGTGCTCAACGCGATCACCCCGCAGACCGAGACCACGGCCTGGTACTTCTACGGGTTCTGCCGCAACTTCTCCGTGGGCGACGAGGACCTGAACGCGCTCCTCACCGAGAACCTCGGCGGGGTGCTGCAGGAGGACGCGGACGCGCTCGCGCTCCAGCAGCAGCGGATGGAGACGCGTCCCAGCGACGTGCCCGACGTGCTGATCGCCCAGGACGCCGGCGTGGCCAAGGCGCGCCGGATCATGGCGAAGCTGCTCGCCGCCGAGGCGAGGGACCAGGGATGAGGCTGCTGCTGCGCTCCAACTCCCACCGCGCGCTCGAAGGAACGGACGGCAACGGCCTGGAGCTCGCGAGCTCGCCGGACACCGCGGGCCGCGAGGCCTGGCAGTGGCACCTGCGCCTCGACGACGCGGCGCCGGAACAGGGTGGACCCGCAGTGACGGTCGCTGCGGACCTGGGGCGCGACGGTGGTCGTGCCTCGACCCTGTCGCTGAGCACCCATCCGGCGTACGTGTCGGGCCGGGTCGATGCCCTCGAGGTCGACGCCACCACGCAGGTACGGCGGGAAGAACGCGAGCTGGTCGCCCTGGTTGCGGGTCGTGGCCGGCTGCTCGTGGAGGGACGCCACCACCTCGGCGAGCTCGACGTGCTCGTGCTGGAGGGTGACGACCCGTTCACGGTGAGCGTGGAGTCGATCGGGGCCGAGCCGGCCACCCTCGCGGTGGCCAGGCTGGACCCGGTGGACGCGGCCCGGGTCGCGTGGGTGCCGTGAGCCGGCTCGACGCCCTCGCGAGCCGGCTGAGCGAGGCGAGCAGGCTGCTGACCGACCCCGAGGTGATGGACGCCTACTCACGCGACGAGGCCCACCTGGTCACCCCCGGGAAGCCCCTGGCCGTGATCCTCGCCGGGAGCACCGAGGACATCTCGCGGGCGCTCGCCTGGGCCCATCGCGAACGGGTGCCCGTCGTGACCCGCGGCGCGGGGACCGGGCTCGCCGGCGGCGCCGCCGCCCTGGAGGGCTGCCTGGTCCTGAGCACGGTCCGGATGGCACGGATCCACGAGATCTCCGTCGAGGACCAGGTCGCCGTGGTCGACCCCGGGGTGGTCACCGCCGACCTCGACCGTGCGGCCGGCAAGGTCGGGCTGATGTACGCACCCGACCCGAGCAGCCTCGAGCTGTGCACGATCGGCGGCAACCTCGCCACCAACGCAGGTGGGCTCCGCTGCGTGAAGTACGGCGTCACCCGGGACTCCGTGCTCGCACTCGAGGTGGTGCTCGCCGACGGCCGGGTCATCAAGACGGGCCACCGCACGGTCAAGGGAGTCACCGGCTACGACCTGACCGGCCTGCTCGTCGGCTCGGAGGGGACGCTCGGGGTGATCACCGGCGCGACCCTGCGGCTGCACCCTCGGCCGCCGGGGGAGCCGGTGACGGTGGTGGGCAGCTTCCGGAGCCTGCGCTCGGCAGCCGAGGCGGTGGCCGCCGTGGTGCGTGCCGGCCTGCGGCCGTCGCTGCTGGAGCTGATCGACCAGGCCACCCTGCGGGCGATCAACGAGTGGAAGAAGATGGGGCTCGACGACGACGCCTCGGCACTGCTGATCGCGCAGGCGGACGGCACCGACGGCGCCGTGTGCGCCGAGGCCATGCAGGAGCTGTTCGAGCTGGCCGGCGCCGAGTTCGTGACCACCTCGACCGATCCCGCCGAGGCTCGTCAGCTGCTCGACATCCGCCGCCTGGCCTACCCGGCGGCCGAGCGTCTGGGCCGCTGCCTGGTCGAGGACGTGGGCGTGCCCCGGTCCCGGCTGCCCGACCTGCTCGAGCGCATCGAGGACGTCGGCGCCCGGCACGGCGTGGTGATCATGACCGTGGCGCACGCGGGGGACGGCAACGTCCACCCCACCTTCGTCTTCGACCCGACCCCGGACGGGGAGGTCCCGGCCGCGGTGTGGGCGGCCGCCGACGAGGTGTTCCGGGCCGCCCTGGAGATGGGCGGCACGTTGTCCGGCGAGCACGGAGTGGGCGCCCTCAAGCAGCGGTGGCTGGGTCTCGAGCTCGGCACCGACTCACTCGACGTGCAGCACGCGATCAAGGATGCCCTGGATCCGCACGGCATCCTCAACCCAGGGCGAGGAATCTGAACCGTGAAGCCATCCGAGATCCGTGAGCTCCTCCAGTTCCGGCCGCCCCGCGCCCGGCGGGTCGACCGCGTGCTCGCCCGCTCCCACGACATCGAGGACCTGCGCCGCGAGGCGTGCCGGCGCTGGCCGAGCGGCGTACGCGGCTATGTCGAGGGCGGTGCCGACGGCGAGCTGAGCCTCCAGCGCAACCGGGAGGCCTTCCAGCTGCGCTCCCTGGTGCCGACGACCCTGCAGGACGTCTCGGTGGTCGACACCTCCGCCACGCTCCTGGGCCGGCCGAGCCGGCTGCCGCTGGTCCTGGGGCCGACCGGCTACACCCGGATGATGCACGCCGACGGCGAACGCGCCGTCGGCAGGGCAGCCGGCGCCGCCGGCATCCCGTACACCGTGGCGACCATGTCTACCGTGCGGCTCGAGGACATCCCGGGCGGCGGCGACCTGTGGTTCCAGCTCTACATGTGGCGTGACCGGGGCCTGGTCGACGAGCTGGTCGACCGGGCCCAGGCGGCGGGCTACCACGCGCTGATGCTCACCGTGGACACCGCGGTGACCGGACAGCGGCTGCGTGACGCCCGCACCGGGTTCACGCTGCCTCCGCGGCTCTCACCCGGGGTGGTGGCCGACATGGCGCGTCACCCCGCGTGGTGCGCGGGACTGCTGCGGGGCGAGCCGGTCACCTTCGCCAACATGCCGCCCGACATCGGGGAGATCTCCGAGTCGGTGATGGCCTTCGCGGCCCGGCAGTTCGACGCCTCGGTCACCTGGGACGACGTCGCCCGGCTGCGCGCCCGGTGGCCCGGAGCGCTGGTGATCAAGGGGATCGTCGACCCCGCGGACGCGGCACGGGCCGTGGAGGCCGGGGTCGACGCGGTGGTGCTCTCCAACCACGGTGGTCGCCAGCTCGACCAGATGGTCCCGCCCCTGGACCTGCTCCCCGAGGTCCGCGACCGGGTCGGCCGGGCGATGGAGATCTACGTCGACTCCGGGATCCGGCGCGGCACCGACCTCGCCATCGCCATCGCGCTGGGCGCTGATGCCGGCCTGATCGGCCGCCCCTACCTCTACGGGCTGGGCGCAGCGGGGGAGCGGGGCGTGTCCGCGGCGATCGGCATGCTCGGCACCGAGTTCCGCCGCGCGATGCAGCTGCTCGGGGTCACCGACCTCGCGCAGCTGCGGGACCGGGGTCCGCAGCTCGTGCGCAGTGGCGCGCCGTCGGCGTCACCGGTGACGACCAGGTGATCCGGCACATCGTCCTGCTGCGCCTCCACGAGGGCGTCGCCGCCACCGACCCCAGGGTCGTCGCCGCGTGCTCCGCCGAGGAGGACCTCGCCGCGCAGGCGCCCGGCGGGCACGGGTGGAGGTTCGCCCGGGACCTCTCCCGGCGTCCGGTCTCCGCCGACTTCGTGGGCACGGGCGACTTCGCCTCGGCCGGCGAGCTGGCGGAGTTCCTGGCCCATCCCGCACACTCGTCGGTCCTCGCCCACTGGGCACCTCTGGCGACCTGCTGGGTCGCCGACCTGGAGGTCGAACCGTGAGCGCGCCGGCCACCTTCACCAGGGCTCCGTTCGCGCTGGCGTCCCCGGAGCCGTGGCGCAACGGCGCGGGTACGACGCGGGAGCTCCTCAGGGAGCCCGGGGACGAGGCGGACGGGTCCTTCGCCTGGCGGATCAGCGTCGCCGACGTCATCGAGGACGGGCCGTTCTCGTCGTTCCCCGGCGTCGACCGGGTGCTGATGCTGTGCGAGGGGATCGGGATGACGGTGGTCGTGAACGGCGCCAAGCACCCCCTGCGGCGCTTCGACGCGGTCACCTTCACCGGCGAGGATCACGTCACCGCCAGCCTGCACCGCGGGTCCACGATCGACCTCAACGTGATGACGAGGCGGGAGACCACGACCGCGGCCGTGGAGGTCGCGCGCGTCGACGGGCACGCGAACGTGCGGGGCAACCTCGAGGGGGACACGGTCCTGGTGCCCCTGGAGGGCCGGTTGCGGGTGTCCTCGGTGACCCCGGACCGCCCTGCGGAGCCACTCGAGGTGTTCGACGCAGTCCGCCTCGCCCCCCGGTCCTCCGTGCAGGTGGAGGGCCGCGGCCGCCTGGCGCGGATCGACCTGACCCACAGGCGATGACGAGCGAGGGAGACAACCCGTGCACGTGACCCACGACGAGGTCGAGCTGCGGTTGCGCGTGCGGCAGCTGCGCTGGGAGGCCGAGGGGGTGGTCTCGGTGCTTCTCGAGCAGCTCGACGGGACCGCCCTGCCGAGGTGGTCCCCGGGGGCCCACGTCGACGTGCGCCTGCCGGGGTCGATCACCCGTCAGTACTCCCTGTGCGGGTCTCCCTCGGACCCCAGCCGCTGGCAGATCGCCGTGCTGCACGGGCCGGAGGGCCGCGGCGGCTCGACCAAGGTGCACGCTGCGCTGCGCCCGGGCGACGTCCTCGACGTGGTCGGTCCGCGCAACAACTTCGAGCTGCAGCCGGCCCCGGCGTACCTGTTCATCGCCGGGGGAATCGGGATCACCCCGATCCTGCCGATGATCGAGAAGGTCGCGGCTGCGGGGTCCTCGTGGCGGCTCGCGTACGGCGGCCGGTCCCGGGCCTCGATGGCGTTCGTCGCGCCGCTGCTCGACCGCTACGGCGACCGGGTCGCGGTGGTGCCTCAGGACGAGCGCGGGCTGCTCGACCTCGACGACCTGCTGGGCACCCCGCTCCCCGACACGCAGGTCTACTGCTGCGGCCCCGAGCCGCTCCTGGCCGCCGTCGAGGAGCGCTGTGCCACCTGGGGACGCGGCGCGCTGCACGTGGAGAGGTTCGCTCCGAAGGCGCAGCCCGAGCCCGCTCCCGGGGAGGAGAGCGCCTTCGAGGTGGTGCTGCAGCGCTCCGGAAGGTCGGTCGCCGTCCCGGCCGGGATGTCGGTCCTCGAGGCACTGGAGGCCGACGGGATCGACGCCCCGAGCTCGTGCCGCGAAGGGATCTGCGGAACCTGCGAGACCGCGGTCCTCGACGGGGTCCCCGACCACCGGGACAGCCTGCTCGACGAGGACGAGCGGGCCGCGAACGACACCATGATGGTCTGCGTCGGTCGCAGCCTCACGCCTCGGCTGGTCCTCGACCTCTGACCTGTGATCTTGCTGGTGGTCGAACACCAGTCTTCGGCTAGCGCGCCCTGCGTCCCCTGTTCATGCCGGCATGTGACGAGCATCATGGCTCCATGATCCGTGCTTCGGCCGACTCCACGGCCACCCCCGACCGGCTGTGGTCGCTGGCCTGCGACGTCGAGCGCTGGGGCGAGCGGCTGCCGACGGTCGACGCGGTGCAGCCGTTGGGCAGCGGCCCGATCAGGGTGGGTTCGAGGTTCGAGGTCCGCCAGCCCGGACTGCCCAAGGCGGTCTGGGAGGTCACGCAGTGGGACGCTCACGGGCGGTCCTTCACCTGGGCCTCGACCAGCCCCGGTGTGCGCAGCACCGCCGCGCACAGCGTGCACGAGGACGCCGGAGGAGCCCGGCTGGAGCTGTCGGTGGAGTGGTCCGGCCCCCTGGCCCCGGCCACCGAGCTCCTGATCGGCCGCAGGGCCCGCGGCATGGTCGAGACCGAGGCCGAGACCTTCGCGCGCCTCGCCGAGCAGCCCGACGCCGGGACGATCACCGAGTTCCTGGACCACCTCGCGGCGCGGACCCCGACCCCGGCGGGTGGCTCGGTGGCGGCGCTGTGCACCGCGCAGGCCGCTGCCCTGGTGGTGATGGTGGCGCGCTACTGCGAGGACCCGGTGTCGGCGCAGCGGGCAGAGCGGCTGGTGACGTGGGCGCAGCAGCTGGTGGCCGACGACGAGCGTGCGTTCGCCGGAGTCGCCGCGGCGTGGGCCCTGCCGCGGGACACAGCGGCGCAGGCCGAGCGGCGTACGGCCATCGACGAGGCGCTGCTGCTGGCCTCCGAGCCCCAGGCACGGGTCGTCGAGACCGCGGTCGAGGTGCTGGTCCTGATCGACCAGCTGCGACCCGCCGCCCGGGCCGGTCTGCGGGCCGACCTGGTCGCGGCCGCCGAGGTGGCCCGGGCCGGAGCCGCGATCGCGCGGATGAACGTGGAGTCCAACCTGCGCACGCTCCCGGACTCCGAGTCCCGGGCGCACCTACTGCGGCGCATGGGTGTCACGAGAGAGAGGGCCTGAGTGCTGTCCGACATCGAGATCGCGAACGCTGCTGAGCTACACCCCATCACCCAGGTCGCCGAGGAGGAGCTCGGGATCGATCCGGTCCACCTGGTCCCCTACGGCCACCACAAGGCCAAGGTCGACCTCGGCTACCTGCAGTCCCTGGAGGACCGGCCGCTCGGCAAGCTGATCCTGATGACGGCTCTGTCGCCGACCCCGGCCGGTGAGGGCAAGACCACCACGACGGTGGGGCTGGCCGACGCCCTACGGGGACTGGGACTTCGGTCGATGGCATGCCTGCGGGAGCCCTCGATGGGGCCGGTGTTCGGCATGAAGGGCGGCGCCGCGGGAGGCGGCTGGTCCCAGGTCGTCCCGATGACCGACATCAACCTGCACTTCACCGGCGACTTCGCCGCGATCGCCGCCGCGAACAACCTGCTGGCGGCCCTGATCGACAACCACGTGCAGCACGGCAACGAGCTCGGCATCGACGTGCGCGCCGTGGACTGGAAGCGGGTCCTCGACCTCAACGACCGGGCGCTGCGCAGCGTCGTCGTGGGCCTGGGTGGCTCCCCGAACGGCTATCCGCGCGAGGACGGATTCGACATCGTGGTCGCCTCGGAGCTGATGGCGATCTTCTGCCTGACCGAGTCCTGGGCCGACCTCAAGCGCCGGATCGGCGACATCGTGGTCGGCCACACCCGCGCGAAGCGACCGGTCACGGCCCGTGAGCTCAACGCCCACGGCGCGATGGCCGTGCTGCTGCGCGACGCGCTCGCGCCCAACCTGGTGCAGACCCTGGAGCACACTCCGGCGTTCGTGCACGGGGGACCGTTCGCGAACATCGCGCACGGCTGCAGCTCGGTGATCGCGACCAGGGCCGCGTTGCGGCTCGCCGACTACGTGGTCACCGAGGCCGGGTTCGGTGCCGACCTGGGCGCGGAGAAGTTCGTCGACATCAAGTGCCGCAAGTCCGGGCTCCGTCCCGACGCCGCGGTCGTGGTGGCGACGGTCCGGGCACTGAAGTTCCACGGCGGGGTGGAGGTGGCCGACCTCGGCGAGGAGGACCTCGGCGCGATCGAGCGGGGGATGGAGAACCTGGCGCGCCACCTGCGCAACGTGCGCGAGGTCTACGGGATCCCGTGCGTCGTGGCGCTGAACCGGTTCCCGGCCGACACCGCCGCCGAGGTGGCCCGGGTGGTCGAGCTGGTCGAGGCACTGGGGGTCCGGACCTATCCCGCCACCCACTTCGTCGACGGCGGGGTCGGTGCGACCGACCTGGCCAAGGGAGTGCTCGACCTGCTCGAGGACCCCGGGCCGTCGAGGTTCGCGTTCACCTATCCCGACGACCTACCGCTCAAGGAGAAGGCCGAGACCCTGGCCCACCGGCTCTACGGAGCCTCCTCCGTGACCTGGGACGGCAAGGCGAAGCGGCGCCTGGACCGCCTCGAGGCCGACGGGTACGGCGCACTGCCGGTGTGCGTGGCCAAGACGCAGTACTCCTTCTCCACCGACGCCACCCTGCGCGGTGCGCCGACCGGTCACAACCTGCACGTGCGCGAGGTGCGGCTCTCGGCAGGCGCGGGGTTCGTGGTGCTGGTGTGCGGGGACGTGATGACGATGCCCGGCCTGCCGGCCACCCCGTCCGCCTCCCGGATCGACCTGCTCGACGACGGGACCATCGTCGGCCTGTCCTGAGGGTCCGTCCCTCACCGGCCGCCGCGGTCGGCGAGCACCTGGGCGCGCCAGTCGCGGGGCAGCACGCCGTACGCCGCGCGGAACCGCCGGACGAAGTGGGTCGGGTCCTTGAAGCCCCAGGAGCGAGCGACTGCCGCGATCGGTCGCTTCGTGCTGACGCTGGAGAGCTCGTCCCTGGCGCCGGCGAGCCGCTGGGCGATGACGTACTGCTCCAGGCTGAACCCCCCGGCCGTGCAGGCCCGGTAGAGCTGACGACGGGAGACCGCAAGCGCCGCGGCGACCTGGCTCGCGTCGAGCAGTGGGTCGCGCAGGTGCTGGTGGACGTAGGCACGGACCTGGGTGCCGAGGGTCTGGTCGAGGATGTCGGGTTCACATGCCTCGTCGGCGGCGCCGCTCAGCAGGGCACGGAGCAGCTGGATGCTGGCCTCGCCGAGCTGGCCTGCGGCGGGGCAGGTGGACAGGGTCTCGGCGTCGCGGGTCAGGTCCATCAGGAAGCGGCTGACGATGCCGTGCAGCGGGCTGCTCGGCAGCCGCGACGAGGCGCGCTGGACGACCTCCAGCGGCAGGCCGAGCCGGGCGATCGGCACCTGGAGGGAGACCGAGGAGCCCCACCCCGACCAGCCGAAGTCGAAGGGCCGGGTCACGTCGACCACCATCAGGTCGCCGGTGTGGACGAGTCGTTGCCGGTCGCTCAGCTGGTGCCGCCCGACCCCGTCGCCGTGGACCGCGAAGGCCACGGCCTCGGGGGAGGCGAGGTCGGCGGTGCGCTGGTCGCGGCGCATGGTCATCCCGGTGCTGCCGGCGGTGAAGACGCGGGTCTCGCCGAGCTCGGCGAGCTCCATCCGGCCCACGACGCCCTGCCGACCGGGTTCGAGGTCGACCCGGGTGGCGCCCGACGCCTCGGTCATCGCGGTGCGGAACACCTCGTGCCGGTCCCGGGGGTCGATGGCTGCGGTGTCGAGAAGGACGGCCATCGTGGCTCTCCTTCCACGGGTACGCCGTGTCTCTTCGAGACTAGGACGTCGCGCGGGCGAGGAGCAACGAGCTCCGCGGCCTCTCTAGACAGCCCCGGCACGCAGCCCCGGCACGCAGGGCCGACCAGTTGGCACGCAAGGCCGTTCCGGTGGCGTCGCGGCGATGGGAACGTCGAAGCCTCAGCAACCTGGAGGAACCATGAGCACCGACGACACCATCCCTGCCCCGATGGGCGACGGTCCCGACACCATCGTGCTCGTCCACGGCCTGTGGGTCACGCCCCGCAGCTGGGAGCACTGGGTGCCCCACTACGAGGCCCGCGGCTTCCGCGTCCTCACCCCGGCGTACCCGGGCTTCGAGGTCGAGGTCGAGGCGCTTCGCGCTGACCCCGGCATCATCGCCAACTGCTCGATCACCGACACCCTCGAGCACCTGACCGGCGTGGTCGAGTCCGCGGAGAAGCCGCCGATCATCATGGGCCACTCCTTCGGTGGCGCCCTCACCCAGATGCTGCTCGCCCGCGGCCTCGGCGCGGCCGGGGTCGTGATCAACTCGGCCCCCACCGAGGGAGTACGACGCACCCCGGTCTCGCAGGTCAGGTCGCTGTTCCCCGCGCTGAACAACCCCGCGAAGCGGCACCAGGCCGTCGGGTTCACCCAGGAGCAGTTCCACTACGCATTCACGAACACCCTCGACGAGGAGGCGGCAAAGGCCGCCTACGAGCGCTACGCCATCGCGGCTCCCGGCCGGTGGGTGTGGGACTACGGGCTGATCGCCAACTTCAAGCCCGGCCACCAGGAGACCTGGGTCGACTACTCCAACGACGACCGAGCGCCGCTGCTGTTCATCGCCGGCGGCGAGGACCACATCATGCCGCCGTCGGTGAACAAGTCGAACGCGCACAAGTACCACAAGTCGGCCTCGACCACCGACTACGTGCTCCTCCAGGCCCGCTCGCACTGGACCTGCGCCGAGCCCGGCTGGGAGGCGGTCGCCGACCAGGCGCTCGACTGGGCCCTCGACCACGCCGGCACGAGTTCGCAGCCCGCCGACGCGACCTGAGGCGCCGCGCTCCGATCCCGCTTTACAAGCGGGAGGGGGAAGCTTGAGCAAGGTTCTCGGCCGCGATGTCGAAAGTTCGCTGCTCGCTCCGTCCTTGGTGTGAACGCGACGAGAATGGGTCGCCACAACGCAAGGAGAACCACGATGGCCAAGTACCTGCTGCTCAAGCACTACCGCGGCGCCCCGGCTGCGGTGAATGACGTCCCGATGGACCGGTGGACGCCCGAGGAGCTCTCGGCGCACATCAAGTTCATGCAGGACTTCGCCGACCGGCTCGAAGGGACCGGTGAGTTCGTCGACGCCCAGGCACTCGCCCCGGAAGGAACCTTCGTGCGGTACGACGGTGAGGGTCGCCCGCCCGTCACCGACGGCCCGTTCGCCGAGACCAAGGACCTGATCGCCGGGTGGATGATGATCGACGTCGACAGCCACGAGCGCGCCGTCGAGCTCGCCGGCGAGCTGTCAGCTGCACCCGGCGCGGGCGGGCAGCCGATCCACGAGTGGCTCGAGCTGCGACCGTTCCTCTCGGCGCCGCCCACCATCACGGAGTGAGCGCGGAGTGGACGAGGACCTCCTCCGGAGCCTGACGCCCAGCGTGCTCGGCATCCTCGTCCGCCGCGGCGCCGACTTCGCGGCGGCCGAGGACGCCGTGCAGGACGCACTCCTCGCGGCAGCGCGAGTCTGGCCGTCAGGGATGCCGCAGGACCCGAAGGGCTGGCTGGTCACCGCTGCCTGGCGCCGGTTCCTCGACGCGACCCGCGCTCAGGCGGCCCGCAGCCGGCGTGAGCTGCTGGTGGACGAGGCGCCGGCGCCCGGTCCGGCGTCCGCGCGGGACGACACGCTCCAGCTCTACTTCCTGTGCGCGCACCCTTCGCTGACTCCAGCGTCTGCCGTCGCCCTGACGCTGCGTGCGGTCGGGGGACTGACCACCCGCCAGATCGCCCAGGCCTATCTGGTGCCCGAAGCCACCATGGGGCAACGGATCAGCCGGGCCAAGCGCACCGTCTCCGCCGTGCGCTTCGACGAGCCCGGTGACGTCGCCACCGTGCTGCGCGTGCTCTACCTGGTCTTCAACGAGGGGTACTCCGGCGACGTCGACCTCGCCGCCGAGGCGATCAGGCTCACGCGGCAGCTCGCCTCCGCGGTCGACCACCCGGAGGTGGCCGGCCTGCTCGCGCTGATGGTGCTCCACCACGCACGCCGTGCTGCCCGGACCGCTCCGGACGGCAGCCTGATGCCGCTCGCCGAGCAGGACCGGACCCGGTGGGACACGGTGGCGATCGCAGAGGGCGTCCGGATCCTGCAGGCCGCGCTCGCCCGCGACCGGTTGGGCGAGTTCCAGGCTCGGGCCGCCATCGCCGCGCTGCACGCCGACGCGCAGAGCGCCGAGTTGACCGACTGGGTGCAGATCGTGGAGTGGTACGACGAGCTCGTGCGCCTGACCGACAGCGCGGTGGTCCGGCTCAACCGCGCCGTGGCGGTCGGCGAGGCGGACGGTCCGCGCGCCGGCCTCGCCGAGCTGGCGGCGCTGCCCGGTTCGCTGCCCCGGCGCACTGCGGTGGCGGCGTACCTCCACGAGCGCGACGGCCAGCTCGACACCGCCGCGAGGCTGTACGCCGAGGCCGCCCTCGCGGCACCGAACCTGGCCGAGCGCGACCACCTGACCCTGCAGGCAGCACGGCTGAACGCGCGCAGGTCTGACTGACCATCGACCAGTGGCACCGCGTGCGCGGTGGCACGACTACTCCGCGTGGATGCCTTCAGGGAGACTCAGTCGCATGGTCGACCGAGACGTGCTGCTCAGAGCGCTGGATCGTGCCCGATGCACCTGGGGCGGATAGACAGGTGGAGGTTCGAGTCGGCCTGTGCGGTTGGACGGTGTCGCAGTCGTCGTACGTGCGTCGCTTTCCCGTGGTCGAGGTGCAGCACACGTTCTACGAACCGCCGGCGGACGCCGTGCTGGCGCGCTGGCGGGCCCAGGTGCCGGCCGACTTCGAGTTCACGATCAAGGCCTGGCAGATCGTCACCCACGAGTCGAACAGCCCCACCTACCGGCGGATGAAGCGGCCGCTGCCCGCCAGCGCACGTGGTCAGGTCGGAGCGTTCCGGACGACACCTCCGGTCCTCGACGGCTGGCAGCGGACCCTCGAGTGTGCCCGCGTCCTGCGGGCAAGTGCCGTGCTGCTCCAGTGCCCGAAGAGCTTTCGCCCCACGGCCGACAACGTCGCACGGCTGCGCAGCTTCATGTCGCAGGTGGAGCGGCCGGCCGGGCGGCTGCTGTGGGAGCCCCGTGGCGAGTGGCCCACGCAGCTCCTCACGGAGCTCTGCGCCGAGCTGGACCTCGTCCACGTCGTCGACCCGATGCAGACCGAGACGGTGACGCCCGAGCAGACCTACTACCGGCTGCACGGCACCACGGGCTCGCGGCACGTCCACACCGATGACGAGCTGCGCCGGCTGCGGGACCTGGTCGACGACCGGCCGTCGCCGTACGTCATGTTCAACAACCTGCCCCGCACAGGCGACGCAGAGAGGTTCCTCAGCCTGCTCGAGGGCTGACGGGTACGGCGGGCTCTCCTTTCCGTTGCCCCACCACGCTTGACCTTGACGCAGCGTCAACCCTGCACGCTTTTCCTTGACCACCAGGAACCAGGGGAGGCGCCATGACCAGCGAGCACGCCATCCAGGTGCAGGACCTGCACAAGTCGTTCAAGGACCTGTCTGTCCTGCGGGGCGTGGACTTCAACGTCGCCCGGGGCAGCATCTTCGCCCTGCTCGGCTCCAACGGATCGGGCAAGACCACGGTGGTCCGGATCCTGACCACGCTGCTCAAGGCGGACGCGGGCACGGTGAGCGTGGAGGGTCTGGACGTGGCCACACAGGGGGCGCGGGTTCGCGAGAGGTTCAGCCTCACCGGGCAGTTCACCGCAGTGGACGGGGTCCTCACCGGCCGGGAGAACCTCGTGATGGTCGCCCGCCTCCGCGGCCTGGGCGACCCCGGCCGGATCGCCGACGAGCTCCTCGCGCGCTTCTCGCTGACCGACGCAGCCGGCCGGAAGGTGGCGACGTACTCCGGTGGCATGCAGCGCCGCCTCGACATCGCGATGAGCCTGATCGGGGATCCGTCGGTGATCTTCCTCGACGAGCCCACCACCGGGCTCGACCCCCAGTCGCGTATCGAGGTGTGGAGCAGCATCAAGGCGCTGGCCGCGGCCGGCACCACGGTGCTGCTCACCACCCAGATGCTCGAGGAGGCCGAACAGTTGGCCGATCGGATCGCGATCCTGCACGAGGGCCGGATCATCGTGGACGGCACTCTCGCCGAGCTCAAGGGCCTGCTGCCCCCGGCGCAGGTCGTGTACGTCGAGAAGCAACCCACGCTCGAGGACGTCTTCCTCGCCCTGGTCGGCGACCCTGCCAGCACGACGAGCTGAGGGAACGACCATGACGAAGCAGTTCGCGCGCCACACAGGCATCCTGACGGGACGGTCCCTGCGCCACATCGCCCGCAGCCCCGACACCATCATCACCACCGCGATCATGCCCATCGCCTTCCTGCTGCTGTTCGTCTACGTGTTCGGCGGCGCGATCGAGGCCGGCACGGACGACTACGTGAACTACCTGCTGCCCGGCATCTTGGTGATCACGATCGCCTCGGGTATCGCCTACACCGCGTTCCGGCTCTTCCTCGACCTGCAGGGCGGCATCTTCGAGCGGTTCCAGTCCATGCCGATCGCACGCTCGGCGGTGCTCTGGGCGCACGTGCTGACCTCGCTGGTCGCCAACCTGGTCTCACTCGTGGTGGTCGTGCTCGTCGGGCTGCTGATCGGCTTCCGCACGGAGGCCGGCGTGCTGCCCTGGCTCGGCGTCCTCGGCCTCCTTCTGCTCTTCACCCTGGCCCTGACCTGGCTCGCAGTGATCCCTGGCCTGACCGCGAAGACACTGGACGGCGCGAGTGCGTTCTCCTACCCGCTGGTGTTCCTGCCGTTCCTCAGCTCGGCCTTCGTCCCGACCGAGACCATGCCCGGTCCGGTGCGGGCCTTCGCGGAGAACCAGCCGGTGACCGCGATCGTCAACTCGATCCGCAGCCTGTTCGCCGAGCAACCGGTCGGCAACGACCTCTGGATCTCGTACGCCTGGTGCGGAGGCCTGCTCGTCGTCGCCTACGCGTTCGCGATGGGCGTCTACCACCGCAAGATCGCGTGAGCGTCCGCCACAGGGGCGCCCGATCGGGCAGGGTGGTCCCATGCTGAGCATCGGGCACCTGGCGTCGTACGCCGGCGTCACGGTTCGAGCGGTCCGGCACTACCACCAAGTCGGCCTGCTCCCCGAGCCCGCACGAGATGCTTCCGGCTATCGCTCCTACGGCGCGGACGCGGTCGTTCGCCTGGTCCGGATCCGGACCCTGGCCAACGCCGGGGTGCCCCTGGCGCGGGTGCAGCAGCTGCTGGATGCCGACGAGGAGGCCTATGTCGAGGCGATCGGCGAGATCGACCGCGACCTGCGCGGTCGGATCCGTGAGCTGCAGGCACACCGGCGACAGATCGCGACGCTCACGGCCGGGGACGCCGTGGCGGTGCCAAAGGAGGTGCGCGACTACCTGGATCTGGTGCGTGCCACCGGAGCGCCCGAGCAGCTGATCGCCGCCGAGCGGGATGCCTGGATCCTGGTCGCGGCGCGTTATCCCAGCCTGATCAAGGACTTCATGGCCGACAAGGTCGATCAGCTCCAGGACCCGCGGAACATCCGTTTCTACCAGCTGATCGGTCGGATGCTCGACGGCACCGAGGAGGAGCAGGAGCGGATCGTCCTCGAGCTGGCCGACCTCCTGGTCGAGCTGTTCGAGGAGGCCGCCGCCAGCGGCCAGCTCGAGCAGCAGGAGCTGGCCATGGACGACGATGCCTTCGTGCGGCTGCTGGACTCGATGTCGGAAGGGCAGCCCGTCGTCGCGCGGCTGCGCGAGCTGCTCGCAGAGCGTGGCTGGTCGGGCTGGACCCGCGTCGAGAGACGAACGTCGTGACCCAAGTGGTCGTGCAGCGAACGCAGTCGCGACCCCCATGGTGGTCGAGCAGCGAACGCAGTGGCGACCCCCATGGTGGTCGAGCAGCGAACGGAGTGAGCGGACAGTCGAGACCACTTCGGCACCCCGCGCGCAGTCCTCACCCGTCAGGTGGCTCCCGCCCACCAAGGCTCATCCGGCGTACGCCGGGCGGTGGCACGAACGCGAACTCGTTGGGTCCGGTGGCGATGATGTGCCAGGGCCCGGCGTGGACGAGCCGGTGGTGGTGCCCGCAGAGCAGAATCAGGTTGGCCAGTGAGGTCTCACCGCCGTCCACCCAGTGAATGAGGTGGTGGTCGTGGCACATCACCGGTGGCCGGGTGCAGTTCGGGAACCGGCAGTGCTTGTCGCGGGCGACGAGGGCTTTCCAGATCGCGGCGGTGACCAGGCGCAGCTGGCGGCCGACGTCGAGGACCTCACCGTCGCTGCCGAGAACGATCGGGATCACGTGGGCATCGCACGCCATCCGGCGCACCGCGGCGACGTAGAGGTCCTCGCCGGTCTCCGTGGTCCCGAAGCCGGTCTGCTGTTGCAGGTCGGCCAAGGGAATGGTCACCGAGACCCGCGGGCTCGCTCCGTGGCACTCGGGGAGCAGGTCTGCGGTGGCGGCGCGGTCGCAGAGATCAACCAGCGCATCCAGCATCCGGGCCCCGTGATCGCGCGGGTCGCGGCCGTCGTGCCCGCACCCGGGGATCACGCACGTGCCGGGGTCGCAGACCGGGCCAGCGGCGGGCTGGGGCTTCGCCAGCGGGAGCAGGGTGGCGCGGAGGATAGCGCCGTCCTCGGCCGAGCAGCGGCCCTTGATCCAGCAGCCCCCTGCGGTGTCGAACCGCACCAAGAAGTCCCGGTCGAGGTGGGCGGCGCGGTCCTCACGGTCCAGTTCGCGTTCGGTGCGGCGTTCCTCGCCGTCGGGGTCAACGCTCGTGACCAGGATCCGGCCGAGCTTGGCCAGCTCGGTGGCGTCGAGCGCCTTGGCCTCGGCGAGCATCGCCTGGCAGCCGCGGGTGCGGAGGTCCGGGTCGGTGGGGAGGTCCTCGACGGCTCGTTCGATCACCTGGGCCTTGGTGACCGAGAGCCACCCGTCCGCGAGCGCCACACCGACCGGGGCCAGCACCGGGGTCTGCACGGCTGCCGCGAGCCGCACCGTGGCGGACCCGGCGCCCTTGCGACCGCCCGCAACGGCGGTGACGAAGTCCTGGGTGGAGGCCCACCCGACCGGTTTGACGGCGTTGGTGACCTCGAGCTCGTGGACCACCTGGAGCTCGACGGCATCCAGGGTCGACTTCAGCGCCTCGATCTCGGCGACGGTGTCCATCAGCTCCTCGCTGCGACCGGCCGCCCACAACGTCTCGGTCAGCCCTTGGACCTCGCGGCGGATCCGGGCCAGCTCGGCCGCGACCCGACCGGCGCACGAGGCGCCCGGAGGGGTGTCCGGAGGGGTGTCCGGCTGGCTGGTCATGAATCAATCCAAGCAGCGACCACCGACAGTTTCCGGCGAGATTCCCCTTGTTTGACAGGCCATTCTCGAGGAAATCGAGAAGTTTCCTGTGTGAAGAGCCGGGTTGCTCCGCTCACCCGGTGTGGTCTCGACTTTCCGCTCACTTCGTTCGCTGCTCCACCACCTTGCGGTTGCGGTTCGACCGCTCGACCGCATCGGTCCGCAATGATCGGGCGGCGGGACAGACTGCCCATGCAGGCTGGAACGCGAAAGGAGGACCCCATGATCGCTGCGCTCAACGCAACCGTTGAGGCCGTGGAGACTCTGCTGACGACCGAGCCGTCCACCCAGGTCAACGCAACTGACCTGGCGCGCAACCTCGGCACGACCGAACACCATCTACGGCGGATGTTCTCGTCGCTGGCCGGGATGCCGCTGTCGGAGTATGCGAAGCGGCGGCGGATGTCATTGGCTGCTGCCGATCTCCTCGCCGCTGATGACGACCTGCTCACAGTTGCGGTGCGTTACGGCTACGGCTCGACCGAAGCCTTCGGACGGGCGTTCCGGGCCGTGCACGGCGTCGGCCCGTCCGACGTACGACGGGACGGGGGTCCACTACGCACACAACCGCGGATCAGGTTCCACCTGACCGTGCAAGGAGGCATCCCCATGGAAACTCGCATCGTCGACCTGCCCGCCGTCCGTCTCGTCGGTCACGCCCGACGGGTTCCACTCGTGCACGACGGGGTGAACCCGTTCATCGCCGAACACGTCGCGTCGATCCCTGTCAAGGAGACCGTCCGGCTCAAGACCCTCAACGACACCGAGCCGAAGGGCGTCCTGGCAGTCAGCGACGACCTGGACCCCGACCGCAGCGAGGGCACTGAGCTGACCTACCTGCACGGCGTTGCCACGACCACCGAGCCCGAGGGCCTCGACATCATCGAGGTGCCCGCCGGCACCTGGGCCGTGTTCCGCATCGACGGCCCGTTCCCGGCAGCGCTGCAGGAAGCCTGGGCCGCCACCGCGACTGAATGGTTCCCCTCGCAACCCTGGCGGCTGCGAACCGGACCTGAGATCGTCGCCACGCTCGCGTTCGACCCGGCCGCAGCCACGGCAACCTGCGAGCTCTGGCTGCCCGTCGAACCCGGGTAGGCAGCCGGTGGGACCAAGGATGTCTCGGGGGCGTCGAGGGCGGCATGATCGGATGCCTTGTGATCCTGGCCAGGCAAGAACGGCGCCGTGCCGATCGACATGGTTCGAGTCCCCATCTGCGCCACGGTGGCTGAAGCCATGGTGGACCGCCGGACCGGACTTACCTGGACGAGATCGGTTGGTACGCGGACAACTCCCGCGGTGTCCTGCACCCGGTCACACCCGGTCGAGCCGCAGGGTGGACTCCACAGCCGCGACGGAGACCATGGACCCCGCACCGGCGCCGTACTTGGCGCGGTACGCCGCGTCCACGCCGGAAGTGACGTCCGGGTCCGTGTTGCCGAGGTCCTCGACGGTGACCTCGGCCTCCAGACCCGGCACCCGGATGCCGGCGCGGCGTGCGCGCAGTGCTGCGCCGAACCAGCCGGTGTCCCGGCGATACCAGGTGCGGACGTAGACCTGCCCGTCGCTGCAGACGACCCAGATCGGCACCGAGCGCTGTGCACGGCCGTCCGGGCGGTGCACAGCGATCTCCAGCTCGGTGGCTGCGTCGAGCAGGGCGAGCTCGTCGGCGGTCCAGGGAGCCGTCATTCCAGGGGCCTTCCTCTGCAGGTCACCACTGCTCACCAGGGGACGGTGCCGGCGTCCTCGAAGAACCCGCCGGTGGGGCCGCCGTCGGGCAGGGTCGCGAGGCGGATCGGGGTGGCCGCTCCCTGATCGGGGGTGCGGACGCCGCGGAACCCGTTGAGGTCGGTCGCGACGTAGCCGGGGCAGGCCGCGTTGATCAGGATGTCGGTGTCGGCGAGCTCGCGCACGTACTGCAGCATCACGGCGTTGAGGAACGTCTTCGACGTCGAGTACGCCGCCGCGATCGGCCCGGTGTCGTCCTCAGCGGTGTTGGCCTGCCGCGTCAGGGAGCCGACGCCGCTGGAGACGTTCACGATCCGCGGGGAGGACGCACGCCGCAGCATCGGCAGCATCGCGTTGGTGACGCGCATGACCCCGAAGACGTTGGTGTCGATCACCGTCCGGATGTTGTCGAGGTCCACCAGGGTGGGCTCCTGGGGCAGGGTGCCGGTGATGCCGGCGTTGTTGACGAGCACGTCCAGCCCACCGGCCTGCTCCTCGATCATGGTGGCGGCGGCGTTCACGCTCTGGTCGTCGGTGACGTCGAGGGGTACGCCGAACGCGTCCAAGCCGGCGGCCTGCAGCTTGGCCACGGCGGTGTCGCGCCGGGCGTCGTCGCGGGCGCCGACGCCGACCCGGAAGCCCAGCGCGCCCAGCCCTTCCGCGATGGAGTAGCTGATGCCCTTGTTGGCGCCGGTCACCAGGGCGGTTCGTGTGTGTTGGTTGTTGTTCTCGGTCATGGCTTCATCGTGGCTCCGTGCCCAGCAGCGCTCCAACACCGCTTGGGTGGGCAGCGATACCCTGCCGGTATCGGTGGTCGAGGTGGAGGTGGTCGCTGTGGAGACCAGGGAGCTGCGGTACTTCGTGGCGGTGGCCGAAGAGCTGCACTTCGGCCGCGCAGCCGAACGGCTCGGCATCGCCCAGCCGCCGTTGTCGCGCGCCATCGGTCAGCTCGAGCGGCGCCTAGGCGCGACCCTGCTGGAGCGCAACAGCCGCTCGGTCACCCTCACCGACGCCGGCGCAGTGCTGCTGAGCGAGGCCAGGGCCGTGCTCGACGCGGTGGCGGCTGCGGAGCGCCGTACCCGGCGGGCGGCCGCTGCTCCCACAGGACGGGCGGGTCTGGTGTTCGCCTCCAAGGCCGGAGCCGCCAACGAGCTGGTGGCCAAGCTGCTGGACCGGTACGCCGCTGAGCCGGACGCCGTGCCGGTCGAGGTGCTGCTGTGCGGGCCGGGGGAGCAGGCCCGGACGCTGCGCGACGGCCGGGCCGACGTCGCCATCCTGCATCTGCCGTACGACGACGTCTCTGGCCTGGACACCGAGGTGATGCTGACCGAGGAGCAGGTGGTCCTGCTGCCGGCCGGGCACCCGTTGACCGCGCGCGACCAGGTCCGGCTCACCGAGGTCGAGGAGACGGGCGGCCTGCCCGCCCCACGCTGGCCCGACCGGGACGGCAACTACCCCGAGGGTCCCGGTCCCGCGGTGCGCGACCACAGCCAGCTGCTGCAGCTGATCGCCCTGGGACGCACCTACCTCACGGCGCCGGAGTCGGCCCGCGACCAGCTGGGCGAGGGGGTGGTCGCGGTGCCGCTGGTGGACGCACCGAGGGTGACCACGCTGATCGCCTGGCCGTCCCAGAGCCGGTCCCGGGAGCTCGCCGCGTTCGTCAGCACCGCCTCCAGTCTCTAGGAGCCTCTGCCCGCGGGCAGAGGCCGGGTTCTGCCTCCGGGCCGATGCGCGGAGGGGCTGCCACGGCTTGGAATGGGGGCATGCAACCAACCCCCCTGCACCACCCCTCCGGACACCTCTCTGACCCGGTCGTCACCGTGCGCGGACTGACCAAGTCGTACGGCGGACGCGTCGTCGTCGACCACCTCGACCTGCACGTCGGGGCCGGTGAGATCGTCGGTCTCATCGGCGCCAACGGTGCCGGCAAGACCACCACCGTCGAGATCCTGCAGGGCCTGCGCAGGCCCGACTCCGGCGTGATCCGGGTCCTGGGCATGGACCCGGTCAAGCAGGCCGACCGCCTGCGACTGCAGGTCGGCAGCCAGCTGCAGAGCAGCGGGCTGCCCGACCGGCTGAAGGTCGCCGAGGCGGTGGACCTGTTCGCCGGCCCGCACGCGCGGGACCGGGACCGGCTGCTCGAGCAGTTCGGCCTCGGACGACTGCGCCGCTCCCCGTTCGCCGGGCTGAGCGGGGGAGAGCAGCAACGTCTGTTCCTGGTGCTGGCGCTGCTGAACCGGCCGCGCCTGGTGATCCTCGACGAGCTCACCCAGGGCCTGGACCCCGCCGCCCGCCGGGAGGTGTGGTCGGCGGTCGCGCAGCTGCGCGACGAGGGCACCACCGTCATGCTGGTGACGCACGAGCTCGACGAGGCGGAGGCGCTGTGCGAGCGTGTCGTCGCGATGCGCCAGGGGCGCGTGCTCGACCAGGGCACACCGGCCGAGCTGGTCGCCCGGCACGCCACCGGAGTCACGGTCCGGTTCGGCCTCCCGCAGGACGGCAGCCCGGCGCTCCGGGAACAGCTCGAGCGGCTCCCCGGCGTACACCGGGTGAGCCAGGAGCGCGACCAGGTCGCGATCGAGGGAGCGCGTGAGGCCATCGCCCACGTGGGCGCGTGGCTGGTCGCGTCCGGGCAGCCGGTGCCGGCCGACCTGCGCGTCGACATCCCCGACCTGGAGTCGGCGCTGCTGACCCTGCTCGACCAGCCCACCGACGTCCCCGAGACCAGGAAGGTCGCATCATGAGCACGTTCGCTCCCACCGAGGCAGACACTGCCGGCGCCCATCCACAGTCAACCGCCGGGCCCACGCCGAAGCACCGCTCGGCGACCCGCCGCCTGGTCACCACCGAGCTCCGGCTGCTCAGCCGCGAGCCGTTCACCCTCACCTTCGTGCTGGTGTTCCCGATCGTGTCCATGCTGATCATCGGTGGGTCCTTCGGGACCCAGCCCGACGAGGTGTTCCCGGTGAACCCGTCGCACTGGTACGTCGCTTCCTACTTCACCGTGGTGATCGGAGCGACCGGACTGATCATGCTGCCGGTGCACATCGCCACCTACCGGGAGCGGGGCGTGCTGCGCCGGTTCGCGGCGTCCGGGTTCCCGCGGTGGTCGTTCGCGTTGGCCCAGCTCGTGGTCGGGCTCACCGCGATCGCGGTCTCGGGGGCGCTGCTGCTGGCCGTCGCCGCGCCGGTCTACGGCATCCCCACGGTCGAGGACCCGGTGCGGGTGGTGGCCGGCGTGTTCGTCGCCTCCGTGGCGTTCGTCAGCATCGGGGTCCTGCTCGGGACGCTGCTCCCCTCGGCGCGGGCTGCCCAGGCCGTGGGGCTGCTGCTGTTCTTCCCATCGTTCCTGCTCGGCGTCGGCGGCCCGCCCCCGGCGGTCATGTCCGACGCCCTGCGGGAGATCTCCGAGCGGTTGCCGCTGTCCCTGGCCAACCAGGCGATCCGGGAGCCCTGGCTCGGGATCGGGGACGCCACGGGCGCCCTGCTGGCGGTCACCGTGATTGCCGTGGCTGCCATGGCGCTGGCGGCACGGCGCAGCGCCCTGTGACGTCTAGGGTCGCTCCCATGACGGAGTGGAGGACGCGAGCCGCGGCACCTGCCGCGCTCGCGTTCTTCGCGCTCCTGGGCGTGCTGATGACGCGTCAGCCGACCGTGGTGGCGCTGTGGTCGGCTGCGCTCGTCGTCGTCTCCGCCCTGGCGCTCGCGAGGTGGGCCGTATCGGGGTGGCGGCTCGCCCTCGGGCTGGTGATCCCGGTCGCGGGACTGGTGGTGCTCGGTCACGAGCAGTCCTCCAACCTGTCCTGGATGGGGCTGTGCGTCGTCGCCGCCTGGGCCGCGCTGTCGTCCGCGTTGCCGGTGGCCCTGACGACACTCGCCGTGCTCCTCGCCGGCCCGCTGTGGGAATGGGCGATCCATCCCTCCGAGCCCGGATGGGGTGCCTGGATCATCGGCACCGCCTTCACCACCATCGCCTGCGTCTTCGCGCGAAGACTCCGCCTGACCGTGATCGAGCTCGACCGCACCCGGGCCGAGCTCGCCGCGCGCAGCAAGGCCGAGGAGCGCAGCCGGATCGCGGGCGAGGTGCACGACGTGATCGGCCACGCCCTGACCGTCTCGCTGCTGCACATCGGCAGCGCCCGGCTCGCGCTCGAAGACGAGCCCGAGGAGGCGCGGGCCGCCCTGGTCGAGGCCGAGCGGCTGGCCCGACAGAGCCTGGAGGAGGTGCGCGCCACCGTCGGCCTGATGCGCACCGACGACCCGGCCCGGATGGCCCCGCTGCCCGACGCACGCGACATCGCCGACCTCGTGGACTCCTTCCGCCGGGCCGGCGCCTCCGTCGAGCTCGAGGTCGAGGGAGACCTGTCGTCGATGGGACCCACCCGCGGGCTGGCGGCGTACCGGATCGTCCAGGAGGCCCTCACCAACGCGGCCCGGCACGCGGCCGGCGAGCCGGTCTCGGTGAGCGTCGTCGTCGGCGATGCGGGGGTCTCGGTGACCGTGTGCAACAGCGGCATCCCCGACCCGGCCGCCGCTCCCGGCTCCGGGCTGGCCGGCATGCGCGAGCGCGCCGAGAGCGTCGGTGGCCGGCTCGACGCCGGTGCTGTCGAGCAGGGCTGGCGGGTCGAGGCGGTGCTGCCGTCATGACCGGGGACGTCGTGCGGGTGCTCCTGGTCGACGACCAGGAGCTCGTCCGCACCGGCCTGCGCGGCATCCTGCGCACGCGGTTCGGCTTCGAGGTCGTCGGAGAGCTCGCCAGCGGCGAGGAGATCGTGGATGCGGTGGCGACCCTGCGTCCGGACGTGGTGGTGATGGACGTGCGGATGCCACGGGTCGACGGGGTTGCCGCGACCCGGTTGCTGGCCGACGTACCCGATGCGCCGCCGGTGCTGGTCCTGACGACCTTCGAGGACGAGGAGGTCCTCGCCGGTGCGCTGCGCGCCGGAGCGGCCGGCTTCCTGCTCAAGTCGGTCCCGGCGGAGGACCTGCAACGCGCCGTACGGGCGGTCGCCGCCGGAGACTCCTGGCTGGACCCCGCCGTCACGGGGCGTGTGCTCACCGCCTACCGCGGCGTGCAGGAACCACCGGTGTCCGGCGCGGCGCTCGAGTCGCTGACACCGCGGGAGCGGGAGGTGCTGGCCCTGATCGGCGGCGGCCTGAACAACACCGAGATCGCCGGCCAGCTGTTCCTCGGCGAGGGCACGATCAAGACCCACGTCGGGCACATCTTCGCCAAGCTCGGCCTGCGTGACCGTGCCGCCGCCGTGGTCTTCGCCTTCGACCACGGGCTGGTCCAGCCGGGGCGCCGGTCAGGGTGAGGTCCGCGTCGGGTACGTGGGGTGTCTTGTTGAATGGCTTCGCAAAGGGGGGTGACCCGCCACGCGGCCGTGCTGACCTTGACGTGACGAGGGTGGTGCAGAGAAGTCGGGCATGTCCAGTCAGGCGAAACCCCCTGCCGGTGTTGAAAGCTCCGCTACTTTGGCCCGCCCAGTCCCATCTGGGAGAAGAGAGGCCAGCATGAGCAAGGCAGCATCGGCGAGTGGTACCCCTGGGACCGCTTCCGGCTCCGCGAAGTCCACGTTGAACAAGACAACACCCTCGCCCCCGGCGAAGAAGGCGACGACCGCCGCCAAGAGGGCCCCCGCCGTAAAGAAGGCAGCATCGGCCAACAAATCGATCACCACGGCGACGAAGGCTTCTCCAGCGGCCAAGAAGTCCGGCACGGCCAAGAAGGCGACCCCCTCGGGCACAGAAGAATCCACGACAGCCAAGAAGTCGAACCGGGCCACGACGGCCATCCCCTCGGCTAGGAAGACCTCTCAGGTCGCCAAGCAGCCCAGCAAGGCTGGGAAGTCGCGTTCGGCCGCGAAGAAGGCGACTCCCGCTCGAACCAACGTTGGATCTCGTGCTGCCCGAACCGCGAATGAGCGGACACGTGACCACACGGAGAACGCGGACAGCGCGACCCAAGCAGCCTCTTCGAAGTTCTTCAAGAGAGCGAGACGGAGAGCAGAGAGCGTTCTGAACGACCCGGAGCAGTTGCGACGGATCACTGATGAAGCGAACCGCTCAGGCGCTAACCGGACCGGTCCCTTTACGACTGTGCTCGGTGACTTCAAGGCGCTGATCCGACTGGTGGTCGCCTACGCGCGTGGCTACTACAGAGACATCCCAACCGACCAACTTGTGCTAATCGTGGCCGGGCTGATCTACGTGATCTCACCCGTCGACCTGATCCCTGACTTTCTCCCCGGGGGCTTCGCTGATGACGCTGCAGTGATCGGCTGGTTGCTGAAGATGGTCCACGACGAACTGAACGACTTCCGCGACTGGGAGCAAGGGCAGACGTCCGGCTGAAGACAGCATGCTGAGGATCGAGGAATTCTGTCGGGATGCCTGTGCGACCGGCTCGCACACGTCTCCATAATCGCGGGGCCGACTGACAGAGAACCGGGCTCTCGCCGAAGGCCTACGACGCAATCGTGCGGCGCGGCCGGCACCGGTCCCTTCACTGCGTGCGGGTGGCCACGCAGGATGTTGGCGACAATAAAAAGAGCTCGTGGTCGATGTCGAGATGCCGGGCGGTCGTTCGACGTAGCGCCTGGTCGGCGGGTTGACCACCGCCGAGATCGCTCGTGGGTTCCTGGCCACCGAGTCCACGATGGCCCAGCGCATCTCGCGGGCCAAGAAGACCCTGTCCGAGGCCCACGCCGAGTTCGAGGTGCCTACCGGGCCGGAGCGGACCAAGCGCCTCGACGACGTGATGGCCGTGATCTACCTGATCTTCAACGAGGGCTACACCGCCACCGCGGGTGAGGACTGGATGCGCCCCGACCTCGCGAGCGAGGCCACGCGGCTGGCGCGGATGCTGGCCGAACTGGCTTCCGACGAGCCCGAGGTGCTCGGCCTGCAGGCCCTCCTGGAGATGCGTTCGCGGACCGCAGCCCGGCTCGACGAGCACGGCGTGCCGGTCCTGCTCGAGGCGCAGGAGCGAACGCAGTGGGACCAGCTGCTGATCCGGCGTGGGCTGGCGGCCCTGGCGCAGGCCGAGCGACTGGCTGCGGGCGGCAAGCCGGTCGGGAAGTACTTTCTGCAGGCCATGATCGCCGCCCAGCACGCCCGCGCGCAGAGTGCGGAGGAGACGGACTGGCGCCGGATCGCTGGGCTGTACGACGTGCTGTCCCACGCCGCGCCGGGTCCTGTCGTCGAGGTGGACCGGGCCGTGGCCCACGGGCGGGCGTTCGGGCCGGACGCGGGGCTCGCGGTGCTGGAGCAGGTCGACGAGCGGATGTTGGCCGACTCGCCACTGGTGCCGAGTGTGCGCGGTGATCTGCTCGAGCGTGCGGGACTGCACGCGCAGGCGAGCGCGGCGTTCACCGAGGCGTCCGCGCGCACCTGGAACGACAGGGAGCGCACCCTCCTTGCTCCCCGGGCCGAGCAGAACCGGCCGCAGACGTCCTCGGCCGATTGAGCCCGGCTCGAGGGCCGGCTGCTCCTAGGTCGCGATCAGCGCCGGGTGTGCTGCGTCCACCGGGACGATCTCGCGGCCCAGCGGCCACAACGAGATCGGGATCATCTTGAAGTTCGCCAGCCCCAGCGGGATGCCGATGATGGTGACGCACAGGACCGCACCCAGTAGGGCGTGCCCGATCGCGAGCCATAGACCCGAGAAGATGAACCAGAGCACGTTGCCGATGCCCGAACCGACGCCGGCTCCGGGCTTGGTCACCACCGTCTGGCCGAACGGCCACAGCGCGAAGAGGCCGATCCTGAACGACGCGATCCCGAACGGGATCCCGATGATGGTGATGCACCACAGCACTCCCGCAGCCACGTAGCCGAGGAACAGCCAGAACCCGGAGAAGACGAGCCAGAGGACGTTCAGTACCAGGCGCATGTCTCCCCAAGGGGTTGTCGGGACGATCCTCTCGATGCTCCCACGCCTGCGGAACCTCACGCGGCGAGAACCGGCAGGCCGATGCTCAGGGGGCGTTCGGGGGAGCGATGCTCGCGGGGGGCTGCCATCCGCCCTCGGTGCGGATCGACTGGGTGATCCGTCGGCTGATCTCGCGCAGGTGGCGCGTCTGCGTCTGGGTCAGCGGGTCGAGCACCAGCCGGTGGACCGTGGCCACGTGTCCCGGGGTGGCTTGCTCGACCCTCTCCGATCCGAGGTCGGTGAGGATCGCGAGCGTGTACCGCCCGTCGGTGGGGTCCGTCGTACGTCGCAGCCAGCCCTTGGCCTCCAGCCGCGAGGCCGCGCGGGAGAGCCGGGAAAGCGAGCTGTTGGCATAGCTGGACAGCACGCTCATCCGCAGAGTGCGGTCGGGTGCGTTCGCCAGCGCGTAGAGCACGCCGTACTCGAAGTGCGTCAGGTCGGCGTCGCGCTGGAGCTGGGCGTCCAGTGCGGAGGGGAGCCACTCCAGGACGGTGGCCAGGGCCGACCAGGTCTCGAGGTCCTCCCCGCTGAGCTCGACGGGAGTGCTGGGGTCCGGCATGGCAGCACAGTACGTGACAGGGGCGCCGCACGCCGCTTCGTTGACTTGATCAGGAAAGTCATCACGCGTACTGTTCACTTGACTGAGCAAGTGAATCGGCTGCGACGACGCAGCCGTTCCTGCCCGAGACGATGGAGACACATGGACCTGCACCTGTCCGGCAAGAGCGCGTTCGTGAGCGGCTCGACGCAAGGAATCGGCTACGCGATCGCGAAGTCGCTGGCACAGGAAGGGGTCTCGGTCGTCCTCAACGGACGAGACCACCACCGCGTCCGTGCGGCGGTTGCCGCCCTGGAGCAGGCGGTTCCCGGGGTGGCCATTTCCGGGATCGCCGCGGACTTCGAGGACGCCGGCCAGGTGGCCCGGCTGCTGGAGTCCCTGGGCGAGGTCGACATCCTGGTCAACAACGTCGGCCTCTTCGAGCTTCAGGAGTTCGGCGACATCGCGGACGAGGACTGGCAGCGCTACCTCGAGGTCAACCTGATGAGTGGCGTACGCCTCTCCCGGCACGTGCTCCCCGGGATGCTCGCCCGGAAGTGGGGGCGGATCATCTTCATCGGGAGCGAGTCGGGGGTGAACGTCCCCGGCGACATGGTGCACTACGGCGTCACGAAGGCGGGGATGCTCGCGCTCGGCAACGGCCTCGCGAAGCTCACCCGCGGCACCGAGGTCACCGTGAACACGATCCTCGGCGGTCCGACGTACTCCGACGGTGTAGCTGCCACCGTCGCGCAGATCTCTCAGGCGCAGTCGGTGCCCAGCGAGGTGCTCAAGGAGGCGATCATCGGTGGGAACCAGACCACGCTCCTGCAGCGCTTCATCGACCCGGGCGAGATCGCGCACCTCGCGACCTACCTGGCGAGCCCGCTGGCGTCCGCGACCAACGGCACGGCCGTGCGCGCTGACGGGGGAGTGCTGACCGCGATGCTGTGAGGTTCGGTGCTTTACCCCTCCCGGACGAGCGCGCAGGATGTCGGAGGACGGAGAAGATCCGTGGGCGATGTCGAAGTGCCCGGTGGCTGTTCGACGTACGTGCGAGACGGCAAACGCCCGCAACCACTAGGAGTGATCCAGATGCCACGTTTCATGGGATTCGTCAGGATGGAAGAGAACCTCGACACCCCGCCGCCACCGGCGCTGATGGAGGCGATGGACGCCCACATCGGCGAACGCGCCGAGAAGGGGGTGTTCCTCGACGGCGGCGGTCTCTACGGGACCGAGGACGCCGTGAACTTCGTGGTCCGCAAGGGCGAGGTCAGCCGGGTCGACGGGCCGTACGCCGAGGCCAAGGAGGTCGTCGGCGGCTGGGCCATCATGGAGTACGCCACCCGCGAGGAGGCCGTGGCCGACCAGGAGGAGTTCGCCGCGCTGCACGCGAAGCACTGGCCCGAGGTCACCGTGATCTCGACGCTGCGCCAGATCTCCACCGGTCCGGACAACCCCGGCGACTGAGCGGGGTTCACTACGCTGGCCGCGTGCCGGCAGAGACCACGAGCAACGACCCGGCCGAGGCCGTTCACGCCGCGTGGCGGGCCGAGTCGGCCCGCCTCGTCGGCGCGCTCACCCGGATGACCCGGGACGTCGGGCTCGCCGAGGACCTCGCGCAGGACGCCCTCGTGGCCGCGCTCGAGCAGTGGCCGGCCACCGGTGTCCCGGACAACCCGGGCGCGTGGCTGATGACGACCGCCAGGCGGCGCGGGGTCGACCACTTCCGGCGCGCCGACAACCTGCGCCGCAAGCTCGGCGAGCTCGAGCACGCCCGCCGTGGAGAGGAGGGGGAGGTGCCCGACCTCGACGGCCAGGTCGACCACATCGAGGACGACGTCCTGCGGCTGATCTTCCTGTCCTGCCACCCCAGCCTCTCCGCGGAGTCCCGGGCGGCGCTCACGCTGCGGCTCGTCGGCGGACTCACCACTGCCGAGATCGCCCGCGGGTTCCTGGTCCCCGAGTCCACCATGGGCCAGCGCATCTCGCGTGCCAAGAAGACCCTGTCCCAGGCCCGTGCCGAGTTCGACCTGCCCACGGGAGCCGAGCGGACCAGGCGCCTCGACGACGTGATGGCCGTGATCTACCTGATCTTCAACGAGGGGTACACGGCGACCTCCGGTGAGGACTGGATGCGCCCCGACCTCGTCAGCGAGGCGACGAGGCTGGCGCGGATGCTGGTCGATCTTGCTCCCGGCGACCCCGAGGTGCTCGGGCTGCAGGCGCTGCTGGAGATCCAGGGCTCACGGACGGCCGCCCGGCTCGACGAGAACGGACTGCCGGTCCTGCTGGAGGCCCAGGACCGGACGCAGTGGGACTGGCTGCTGATCCGGCGCGGGCTGGCTGCCCTGACGCAGGCCGAGCGTCTTGCGGCGGGTGGGCGGCCGGTCGGGAAGTACTTCCTGCAGGCCGCGATCGCCGCGCAGCACGCCCGCGCAGCGCGTGCCGAGGAGACCGACTGGCGCCGGATCGTGGCCCTGTACGACGTGCTGGCCGGCGCCGCGCCCGGGCCCGTCGTCGAGGTGAACCGGGCCGTCGCCCACGGGCGAGCGTTCGGCCCCGACGCCGGCCTCGCGGTCCTGGCCGGAGTTGACGAACGGCTGCTCGGCGACGGCCCGCTGGTGCCGAGCGTGCGTGGAGACCTGCTCGAACGAGCCGGATTGCACGCCGAGGCGAGCGAGGCGTTCACCGCGGCGGCCGCGCGCACCAGGAACGTGAGCGAACGCGCCCTGCTGGAGCGCCGGGCCGAGCAGAACCGCAGGTGATGATCGCTCAGGCGCGGTCGTGGAGAGTGATCTGGCAGCCGTCCGGGTCGGCTACGTGACCAGGGCCGCGGAGGCGCCCGCGGGCAGGGCCCTGCCGACGCGACTGACGGCTAGCGGCCGACGCAGCCTCAAGAAGGCGACCGCGGCGGTCCGGTCCGTCGAGGTCAGGATGCTCTCCGGGATGACCGAGGCCGAGCAGGCGAACGCGCTCCGCAGCCTGGAGAGCATGATCCGGTCCCTGCGGGTCTAGCTCACGATCCTCGGCGTCTCGACGGGTCACCGCGTATCCGACAGGCCTTGCAAGGTCGCCAGGACGCCGCCGTGGTCGCTCAGCTTCGCGCCGTCGACCACGTTGTTCCACCCGTCGACCTCGGTCGTGAAGGCTCTGCCTCGTCCGGGTCCTGCACAGACATGGTCGATGGGCGGGTGCTCCAGGACGTCCGCACCGAATCTGTCGGTCGTGGTCAGGCACGTGAGGTCGGCCCGCGTGAGCTCGGCGTTGAGCAGCGCTCGGCAGGCCTTCGTGCCGAAGTAGTGCTTGCCGCCGAGATCCTGGTTCAGGTCGCCGGCCACGACGAGGGTGGCCTCGGGGAAGCGCTGTCGGAGGGAGGCCCATTCAGACCCCTGGGTGGCCACCACCCGAGGGAACTCCTCCCAGCCCTTGGCAGGCCGGTCCTTGTCCGGTCCGACGTCGCCGTTCCAGGGCAGCACCGTCCCGTAGACGATGACCTCGCCGGCGTCGCCGGCATCGAGTCGTGCCGCGATGCACCGGTGCGGATCACCCGTCGGAAGCAGCTCGAGCACAGGAAGCGACGTCCAGATGGTCGTCCACCTGCCGCCGGGCGTCTTGTATCGCTGCTGCGAGTGGATGGGCCTGTGGGTCGCGGACAGGTCGAGGTCGTCATGGGTCTCGGTGAGGACCCACACGTCTGCTGCTCGGGAGGCAAGGAGGTCGAGCCGGAGCTGGTTCTTCTCGACGCCTCGCGCGTACTCGACGTTCCAGGTGCCGATCCGAAGCTCTCTCACCGGGATTCACTCATCACGGGAGCAGAGTAGGCATCAGACGTTTCCGGTGGTTCAGTTCTGCTGCTTGGAACGCAGCCGTGGCGATGACCGGGACCCGTCTTTCGGCGAGTTCCCGGTGGGTCTCGGATTGTGGTCATAACCGCAGGTCAGCCGCCCTTTTGTGTCAGTGATCGGTGCTTCAATTCAGTCATGAGCACCCAGCCGGTCGACCACCTCCACCCGGTGGCCGACTTCGCCAACCGGCTGGTCGCTCGGCTCGACTCGCTTGCGGTCGCGCCAGTGATGTCGATGAGTCCGGCGGAGAAGCGCGAGACGCTGTTGGCGCTGGCCCAGGGACGGGCGCAGCTCGACGCGCTCCGGCTGAGGTTGCTCGCCGAGGCGGAGCGCAGCGAGGCCACCGTGGACACCGGTGCCGCGACGGCCGCGGACTGGCTGGCGGTCGAGACCCGGCAAGTACGCCGCGACGCCCGTTCGGATCTCAACCTGGCGCTGAAGCTGGAGGACCACGAGGTGCTGTCTGCGGCGATGGCGACTGGTGGGGTGAACCTCCCTCAGGCTCGAGCCATTGTCGCGTCATTGGACCGGCTTCCCCGCACCGGCCTGTTCGCGGTCTCGGCCGAGCAGCGGGTGGCTGCGGAGGCCCACCTCGTCGGACTGGCTGCGGATCACGACGCGAAGATGCTCCGTCTGCTGGGGCGGCACCTGTTCGAGGTGATCGCACCTGAGCTGGCCGAGGAGTTCGAGGGCCGTGCGCTGGAACGCGAGGAGGCAGAGGCCCTGCGGCGTACGACGCTGACGATGCACGAGGACGACGAAGGGACCTGCCACGGACGGTTCCGGATCCCCGCCCTGCACGGCCAGATCCTCACCAAGATGATCCTCGCGCTCACGTCACCTTCGCGAGCCGTCGGCGTCAACGCCACCGGGATCGACCCGGACCTGCCCACTCCGGTGCGCCACGGGATTGCTTTCACCCAGCTGCTTGAGGCGGTCCCGTCGAAGTCGCTGCCCCAGGCCGGCGGCTGCGGCGCCACCATCGTCGTGACCATGCCCCTCGACCAGCTCATGGCTCGCCTTGACGCCGCAGGGGTGTGCGCCTTGGACACCGGCGGCCGTACCTCTGTCTCTGAGGCCCGCCGTCTGGCGTGCCGTGCGGGGGTCATCCCGATGGTGCTGGGCGGGAGGAGCCAGGTCCTCGACGTCGGCCGCAAGCGGCGCTTCCACACCGAAGCCATGCGCTTGGCGATGGCCGTCCGCGACGGTGGCTGCACCGCGGAGCACTGCGAGACCCCGCCGGGTCTCTGCCACGCACATCACGACAGACGCTGGGCCGACGGCGGCCACACCAACGTCGCCACGGGTCGCCTGCTGTGCCCGCACCATCACCGCAAGGTGCACGACCCGCGGTACCGCGCGCATCGGTTGCCCAACGGAAAAGTGCGCTTCCACCGACGGGAGTGACGGTCTGGAGACGCGGCGAAGGCTGCTGCGGTGTAGGTGAGGTAGGTCCGGTTGCGCAACACTGCGGTCATGTCGATCGATCCAGGCGCCCTCGTGACTCCAGTCGTGGGTGGGTCGCTGACGCTGCTCTGGCTGGCCGCGCTGGTCCAGGCATGGCGGATGCCGGACGCGGCGTACGCCTCGCAGAAGGAACGAGCAGTCGTGTTCGTGGCGATGGTGCTCTTCACCTGGGCCTCGGCTCTGGTGTGGTTCCTCTGGTACCGACGCCAGCTGCAGGACGAGCTCAACCGAAAGAGTCTCGTCGACCTGTAGGGAGGTGCGTACGTGGGCAGGTCCGAGGATCGCTCAGCCCACGTGCGCGGTGAGGACCTGCCCGTCCTGGACCTGCCAGCGCTGGTCGAGCCGGACGTTGTCGAGCAGCCGGCGGTCGTGGGTGACCAGTAGTAGGGCGCCGTCGTACGCCTCCAGCGCTTCCTCGAGCTGCTCGATCGCGGGAAGGTCGAGGTGGTTGGTGGGTTCGTCGAGGACGAGGAGGTTCACCCCGCGGGCCTGGAGCAGCGCCATCGCGGCACGCGTGCGTTCACCGGGGGAGAGGCTGCCGACCGGGCTGGTCACCTGGTCTGCCTTGAGGCCGAACTTCGCCAGCAGGGTGCGTACGTCGGCGGGAGCCATCTGCGGCAGCACCGCCTCGAACGTGTCCCCCAGCGGGAGGTCCTCGGCGAGCCCGGTCCGGGCCTGGTCGATCTCGCCGACCGCGACGGAGGCGCCGAGACTTGCCCTCCCGCTCTCGGGAGCGAGCCGGCCCAGCAGCAGCCGCAGCAGCGTGGTCTTCCCGGCGCCGTTAGGGCCGGTGACGCCGATCCGGTCGCCCGCGCTGACCTGCAGCGAGGCCGGGCCGAACCTGAAGTCCCCGAGGGTGGCGGTGGCCTGGTCGAGGGTGGCGACCACGGAGCTGGAGCGAGGGGCGCTGCCGATGGTGAACTTCAGCGCCCACTCCTTGCGGGGCTCCTCGACCTCCTGGAGACGCGCGATCCGCGACTCCATCTGGCGGACCTTCTGAGCCTGCTTCTCCGAAGACTCGGCCTGTGCCTTGCGGCGGATCTTGTCGTTGTCGGGCGACTTCTTCATGGCGTTGCGGACACCCTGGGAGCTCCACTCGCGGGTGGTGCGGGCGCGGCCGACCAGATCGGCCTTGGTGTCGGCGTACTCCTCGTAGGCCTCGCGCGCATGCCGGCGCGCGACCGCGCGCTCCTCGAGGTACGCGTCGTAGCCGCCGTCGTAGACCGCCACCTGGTGCTGGGCCAGGTCGAGCTCGACGATGCGGGTGACCACGCGGGAGAGGAACTCGCGGTCGTGGGAGACCAGCACCACCCCGGACCGCAGCCCGCGCACGAACCCCTCGAGGCGCTCCAGCCCGGCGAGGTCGAGGTCGTTGGTGGGCTCGTCGAGGAGCACCAGGTCGAAGCGGCTGAGCAGCAGCGCGGCCAGCGCGGCCCGGGCGGCCTGCCCACCGGACAGCGAGGTCATCAAGGCATCCGGTCCGACGTCGAGACCCAGATCGGCGAGCACAGGCGGCAGCCGGTCCTCCAGGTCCGGGGCGCCGCTGGCCAGCCAGTGGTCGAGGCTCTGGGAGTAGGCGTCCTCGTCGGCGGTCGAGGGGTTGTCTGCGCCGAGCGCCGTGGCGGCCTGCTCCATCGCCTCGGTCGCGGCGGCGGCTCCGGTACGACGGGCGACGTACTGCGCCACCGTCTCGCCGGGGACGCGCTCGTGCTCCTGGGGGAGCCAGCCGACGAACGCGTCGCTGGGTGCTGTCGAGACGGAACCTTCCAGCGGCTCGAGGTCACCGGCGAGGATCCGCAGCAGGGTGCTCTTGCCGGCGCCGTTGGCCCCGACCACACCGACCACGTCTCCGGGCGCCACGGTCAGGTCGAGGGACTCGAACAGGACGCGGTGAGCGTGCCCGCCGGCGAGGTTCTTGGTGACGAGGTGGGCGCTCATGGTGCGAGCGTAGTTTCCCGGCTGGGCGCCGGGAGTAGTGGTGTCACTGCAGAGGCCCGCTCCCAAGGAGCTGGCTCAATCAGCTATTTCGGACAATTGGCTCCGGTGCAGCTGTTGCTAGGGCAATCTCGTGCTATGCCCATATCGCGCACCGCAGCTGGCCAATCGAGCCAGCGAAAGTACGGGGCGCTCGTGCGGTCGTGGCGGCTGCGAAACCGCAGATTGTTCGCTGGTTTGGCGTTGATCTGCGGAGGGGTGCTGGCGGCGTCATTCGTGGCTGCCCAAATCTGGCCCAGCTTTGGATGGATCTTCGGAGTCTTTGGCGGCGCCGCAATGGCGTTTTGGATCATCGCGCGGATGAGCCCGCCGGGGTGGATCGAGAACTGGCAGTCGGGAGCTGTCGGGGAGCAAGCCACCGCAAAGGTCCTACGTGAGCTGGAGCAGGATGGCTGGGTCGTTCTCCATGATCTTTCCGCCGGCCGTGGCAATGTCGACCACATCGTTGTCGGGCCAACAGGGGTGTATCTCTTGGACTCGAAGCGCTTGGGTGGCTCAGTCAGCGTGAATGCCTCAGGCATGACTTTGCAGCGCCTTGACGATCCCAACCTGATGTATCGGCACCCCGGCACGCCCCATCTGCTTGCCTTGGCGCGACAGACACACAGCCGTGTCCTGGCTCGTAGTCGGATCAAGACTTGGGTCACTCCCGTGATGGTGCTGTGGGCGGAGTTTCCGCAACGTGTCGTTGAGGACCGGTGTGTCTATGTGCATGGGGACGAGCTAGTTAGCTTTCTCCGATCCCAGCCGAAGACGATCGCGACGAATCGGGTTCCTCAAGTTGCCGATGCCGTGCGCTCGGCTTGGTTGGATGAGCAGGCGGCTTAGCCGCCATCTATCGCCGTGAGGGACGAACCTCTCGAGGCAACGGCTCCTCACCATGGCAGCGCCCCGGTCTCGTCCTGGAGGGTTCCCGTGGGGCCGTTCGCGTCCAGGGTCGCCAGGCGTACGACGCTGCGGGCGCTGTCCTCTGTGGGGCGTTCCATGTCGAAGGCCGCGGTCATGTCGGTGGCCGTGGTGCGGTGCCCGGCCCGAGGGCGTTGAACTTGATGCCGGGGTGCGCCTTGGCGTACTGCACCGTCAGCATCGTGGCCGCCGCCTTCGAGGCCGAGTAGAGCGCGAGCGGGAGACCGAACTCCGGCCGCTCCGGGTTGTTCACCGGTGTTTCTGTTCCACGTCGTGGTGGGGATCGGGATGACCGTCATTCGACACCGGCGCATCGATCGCAGGAATGTTCGTCGCCGCGGTGCTGCGGGGCTTCGGCTTCGGCGGTATGCCGACGACGCTGCTGAGCTGGGGAGCCAGGAACGCGCCGTCACACCTCGAGCAGGTCGGCGGCCTCATCGTGACGGTCTGCAACGTCGCCATCGCGGTGGGAGCGGTCCTCGGCGGGATCCTCGTCGATGAGGTCGCAGCCGAGGCGCCCCTGTTCGTCGGTGGTGCGGCAGCGAATGTCGGCGGACTGATGCTCACCAGCCTGCGCCAGCGTCGTTGAAACGGCTCCTCGATCCCGGCCGGGCGTTTGCGAGGATGAGCGCATGCGCGCGGTCGTGATCGAGGCAGCCGGGTCGCGGCCCGAGGTCCGCGAGGTGCCGAGGCCCCCGGCTCCCACGGGTGGCGTGGTCGTGCGAGTCGTGGCCACCGGGATGTGCCGCAGCGACTGGCACGCCTGGGCCGGTCACGACGAGGACATCTCTTTCCCGCACGTGCCCGGCCACGAGCTCGCCGGCGAGGTCGTGGAGGTCGGCGAGGGCGTGACGCGGTGGGCGCTCGGAGACCGGGTGACAGTCCCCTTCGTCTGCGGCTGCGGCCGCTGCGAGTGGTGCCTGTCGGGCAACGCCCAGGTCTGCCCCGACCAGGAGCAGCCGGGGTTCACCTACTGGGGCTCGTTCGCCGAGTACGTCGCCCTGTAAGCCGCGGACACCAACCTGGTCGGCGTACCCGAGGGGATGTCGTTCGCGACCGCGGCCAGCCTGGGCTGCCGCTTCGCCACGGCGTACCGCGCGCTCGTGGGACGTGCCCGGGTGACCAAGGGGGAGTGGATCACCGTGATCGGCGCCGGGGGAGTCGGCCTCAGCGCGGTGATGATCGCCCACGCGCTCGGCGCCCGGGTGATCGCAGTGGACCGCAACCCCGAAGCGCTCAGCGTGGCAACGGAGGTGGGCGCGGAGCACGCGATCCTGGCCGACGGGACAGATATCCCCGCGGCGGTGGGTGCCCTCGTCGAGGGCGGCAGTCACGTCGCGATCGACGCAGTCGGCAGCGAGCAGACCTGTGCCGACGCCATCCTCAGCCTGCGCCGTCGCGGCCGCCTGGTGCAGGTCGGGCTCCTGCCACCGATCGGTGGTCACCCGAGCGTGCCGATGTCGCGAGTGATCGCATGGGAGCTCGACGTCCTGGGTGCCCACGGGATGGCCGCGGCCGACTACCCCGGCATGCTGGCCCTTATCGAGGCAGGTGCACTGCAACCGCAACGGCTGATCGAGCGCACCATCGGCCTGAAGGCGGCCGCGGCACTGCTGCCGGGATTCGATCGGGTGAAGGTTGCCGGGATGACGATGATCGATCCCACTCGCTGAGGGTGGTCGGCTCCTTGCAGGGTGCCGGCTGCCAGCCGGGAGCCACCCCCTTGACGGCACGCCTCGAGGCGCGCTTCTCTTCACATCTTGGTTAAGCGAAAGAGGCTGTCGATGGCCAGCACCGACCAGCTCAGCGTGGTCTTCTCCGCACTCGCAGACCCGACTCGACGGGCGATCCTCGTCGAGCTGGCCGAACGCGATGCCAGCGTCACGGAGCTGACCGCACCCCTCCCCATCTCGATGCCGGCGGTCTCTCGACACCTGAAGGTGCTCGAGCGCTCCGCGCTCATCTCGCGGACACGGTCGGGCAAGTGGCGCGGGAGCCACCTCCAGGCCGCCCCACTGCGCGGCGCGGCCGACTGGATCGATCGCTACCCGGAGCTTCTGGGACGCCTCCCTCACCCGCCTCGATGCCCACCTCGCCGCGGAGCAGGCGGGCGAAGGCGCAACGGACCCGGCGGTCGGCGACGCCCACGCACCCGAGACCCAGGAGCCCTGATGGAGACCGAGGCGCGGCACCTCGCCATCTCGCGTGTCTTCGACGCGCCCCGGGGGATCGTCTACCGAGCCTTCACCGATCCGGACCACCTCGCGCTGTGGTGGGGGGTCGAGTTCCACGACGAGGGCGAGGGACGTACGCGACTCGAGATCCGTCAATGGCTCCCACCGCACCTGACGGGACCCAGCGAACAGGGATGGCTCGTGGCGTTCACCAAGCTGGACGCCACGCTGACGGATGCCCACTGACGACCGATCGTGAAGGAGACAGGGTATGAGCAAGCTGATCTACGTCAACAACATGAGCCTGGACGGCTACATCGAGGACGAGCATGGCGCCTTCGACTACTTCCCGGTGGACGACGAGGTGTTCCGATCCCACACGGACCTGCTGCAATCGGCGGGCACGTTCCTCTACGGGCGGCGCCTGTACGAGACCATGGCCGTGTGGGAGACCGACCCCACGCTGGCGGCACAGTCCGACCTCTCGGCCGAGTTCGCGACCACCTGGCAGGCGGCTGACAAGGTCGTCTACTCCACGACGCTGACCGCCGCGTTGACGGCGAACACCCGGATCAAACGCGACTTCGACCCCCACGCAGTGCGCGAGCTGAAGGCCGCGGCCAGCAGCGACCTCACCGTAGGAGGCGCGCACCTCGCGGCCCAGGCTCTCCAGGCCGGGCTGGTCGACGAGTGCCACCTGTACGTCTGGCCCACCGTCATCGGTGGGGGGAAGCCGGCCCTACCGACCGACAAGCGCACCGACCTCGAGCTCGTCGATGAACGCCGGTTCAAGAACGGTGTCGTGCTCCTCCGGTACCGGCCCCTGGGAGGGTGACTCGCTGCCCGGCCTGATCGGCCCGGCGTGAGCCTCACTGACTCGGAGCCATCGATGTCTGGAGCTGGGTTCACCCACAAGCTCCGGCGTCGAGCGACATTCGCGGTGGAAAGAGCGCCCGCCAGCTATCGAAGGCTGAACCCGCGGTGACCAACCACCTGCGTCGCACACGTCACAGCCCCATTCGGTGTCAGCGCGCGTCGTTGTGGGCAATGAGTGGTGCAACAACAAGGCAGTGGAGGCCGGGGCGACCCGAGGACCTCGCCGGTGCGGACTGCCTGTGCTGAGCTGAACTGAGCCGGAGGATCCGGTCGGGGCGGCGACGTACACCGAACCCTGACCACACCGGAGGAAACCCCACGTGTCTGCCGCTCCCGTCGAGCCGGTCCTGTCCCGCTTCCAGAAGCTCGTGCTGGTGGGGTTGCTCGTGCTGTCGATGGCGGCCACCTCCGCGGTGCTGTTCGGGCCCGCGCGTGGGGCTCGCGCCGACCTGGGCGAGGTGCAGAACGACCTCAGTGCCACCCGCGGTGACGTGGACACCACCCTGGAGATCACGCGGGGCACGCTGAAGAAGCTCACCGCTCAGCTCGAGGTCACCAAGACCTCACTCGAGATCCAGGAGGAGGGACTAAGCGTCGCCAAGCGGTCCGAGCGGATCGCCGGCACCACCGCGAAGTCCACCGAGTCCATCCGCCGCCAGACCGCCGCGACCTTGAAGACGGTCCGTCAGGTGATCGCCGCGCTCGGGCCGATCCGCGAGCTCCGCGGCGACGTCAAGACCATGCTCAGGAGCGTCCAGGCCGGCGTCGTGCTGGCGCAGACGACGCTCGACGTCAGTCGTCAGGCCCTGCGCGACGGCAAGAAGGCGCTGGAGGTGGCCGTCACCACCCTGGAGACGCTGAAGCGCTCCGAGCAGATCCAGCGCGACCTGCTCACGGTCGGGCGACAGACGCTGGCCGAGGTCACCGAGATCAACCGCAAGATTCCGCTCCCGCCGATCGTCCCGACCACCAGCGACGCCGCCCGCTGACGTGCCGCGCTCTCAGCGCGGGGCGCACACCCGGCGCAGGAAGTCCTCGAGGTTGGTGAGCAGCCGCGCGGAGCGGTCCTCGATGCTGAGGGTCTCCGGGGTGTTGGCGCCTTCAACGGGGCGCTTGCCGCGGATCGACAGCGAGCACTGCAGGTCCGAGCAGATGTAGGTGCCGACCGTGTTGCCGTGCTGGCCGCGGCTGCCGGCGCGCGGAGCGACCATCAGGGAGACGCCGCCGGAACGCATGCTGATGCACAGCGAGCACATGGATTTGCGGCCGGCGCCGACCGTGGACTGCGGTGCGCGCAGGGTGACGCCCTGCAGGTGTCCGTGGAGGTCGGCGACCAGGTACCCGCGGGCGGGGGACTGCGGGTCGCGCCAGCCGAAGTACTCCAACTGGTCCCACGGGCGTGAGTCGAGGTCGTGGGGGATGTGCATCCGCGAGGCCTCACCCTTGGTGCAGTTCACGAACGACGCACGGATCTCGCGCTGGGTCAGCGGCCTCATGCCGCGACCATAGGTGTGCCTATAGGGTATAGGCAAATCACTTAGTCGTGTAGGGAGTCGGCGTGGGCCGTGTGGGACTGACCCAGGAGAAGCTCGTCATGGCGGCGGCGGAGCTCGCGGACGCCGAGGGCTTCGGGGCGGTGACGATCTCGGCGCTGGCGCGCCACTTCGGCGTCCAGGCCGCGAGCCTCTACTCGCACGTCGCGAGCACCGCCGACCTCAAGTCGCAGATCGCCGTCCTGGCGCTTGGGGAGCTGGCCGAGCGCGCTGGCGAGGCTCTCGCGGGACGAGCGGGACCCGATGCGCTGATGGCGTTCGCGAACGCCTACCGCGACTACGCCCGCCAGCATCCCGGGCGCTATGCCGCCACCCGGCACCCGCTCCCGGAGCACCTGCTGGGCGCCGGCCGGGCACACGCAGAGCTGAGCTTCGCGGTCCTGCGGGGGTACGGCGTGGAGGGCGAGGACGCGGTGCACGCCGTACGGCTGATCGGCAGCGTCCTGCACGGGTTCACCGACCTCGAGCTCAGTGGTGGCTTCTCGCACAGCGAACCGCCCAGCGAGGAGAGCTGGACTCGGGCGGTCGAGGCGCTCGGCGCCACGCTCGCTCGCTGGGGGACCTGAGGGGACGGGGTGGGCCGTGCGTAACGGCCCGCCCCGTCCTGGCTCAGCGGGCGGATCTGCCCTGGACCTCGGCGAGCATCCGCTGGGCTGCCTTGCCGGTGACTGCCGCCTTGGCGGCCGGGTCCGAGGCACCGGTGACCGTCGAGGTGTCGCGGGCGAAGGTGACCACCGCGGCGGCGATGGCGTCGGAGTTCACGTCCAGCGCGTGCTTGTTGATGTTGCCCTTCAGTCGATAGTCCTGCCGCAGCTGGTTGTAGAGGTCCACGTCCTGGCCCGCGCCGGTGAGGTTGTCGCAGGCCTGGTGGTAGCAGGGGTCGTACGCCGCGCCGGCGACTCCGCCGTACAGCTCGGCCTCTGCCTCGGTCTTCTCGTCCTCGGCACCGGTGAACAGCCCGCCCGCCGGGATCCCGGCCACGATGAACGGGCCGTAGTCCGAGCGGCCGTCGAAGGCGCTGTCCTGGAAGGGCTCGCCGCGGTCGGCGTAGAACTTCTCGAACAGGTCCTCGATCGCGGCCGAGCCCTCGGGGATGAAGCCGGGCTCCGCCGTACCACCGGAGTTGTCGCCGTCGTAGACGCCGAACATGTAGTTGGGCGAGGCCACCATGTCGAAGTTCAGGTACAGCGCGATCTGCTTGCGCTGCTCGGCGCTCAGCTGGCTCACGTAGTAGTCCGAGCCGAGCAGGCCCTTCTCCTCGGCGCCCCACCAGGCGAACCGCACGGTGTTCTTCGGCTTCACCTTCGACATCTGGATCGCGGTCTCGAGCAGCGCGGCGCTGCCGGAGCCGTTGTCGTTGATCCCGGCGCCCTTCTGGACGCTGTCGAGGTGGGCGCCGGCCATCACGACGTTGTCGTCGTTGCCGCGCCGGGTCTCGGCGGTGATGTTGTAGGAGGTGCGCTCGTCCTCGGTGTAGTCGACGAGCACCCGGACCTGCGCGCCCGGCGTACTGGCCAGGGCCGCGCCCACCTCCTGGGAGGCAGAGACCGTGGGGATGGTCAGCCCGGTCGCGTCACCGACCATGCCGACCAATCCGTCGGCGTTGTTCCAGATGATCGCCCCGGAGGCTCCCGCCGCCTGCGCGTTGAGCGCCTTGACCGCGAAGCCACAGGTGCCGCGCTGCATCAGCGCGATGGAGCCGGCCGGCATCCCGGCGAAGTCCGCCGCCTCGCAGCCACTGCTCGTGCCGCCCGGTTCGACGACGTGGACGGCGTTGGTCGCCTCGCCCTCCGGGGTGCCCGAGTCGAACCTGTTGCGCAGGAAGTCGACGCCCTGCTCGAACGTCTGCGGCGAGGGGGAGATCCGCTCGAGCTCGGAGTTCTCCTCGGAGTAGGTGAACGGGAACTCCTGCACCTGCGGGGCGTAGCCGGCCCGCTTGAGCCGCTTCACCACGTAGTCCACCGAGGCGGCGTACCCGAGCCGACCCGCCGCCCGGTCGCCGTGCCGGTCGGCGATCCGCTGGAACGCCTTCAGGTGGTCGAGCACCCCCTCGACGGTCACTGCCCTGGTGATCTTGCGGACGCTGTTGTTGTTGGCGACCTGGTCCTTGGGGCCATGCTGGTTCGGGCCGCCAGGTGCGGCGATGGCGGGTGGTGCGGCGGTGGCACCCAGCAGGGCCGCCGCGGCCAGGGAGGCCGCAGCCGCCTTCAGATTCAGGGACATCCGAGATTCTCCTACTCTGCCCGGCCGAGTACCGGTCACAGCAGGCTAGGTGTGATCTGCCTCACAGGGAACCCCCGTGATGGAGTGTGCCCCATGAGCACCGAACGGATCAGCGCGCTGCTGCGCGAGCACGGAGTCATCGACGGGCACAACGACCTGCTGTGGGCGGCGCGGGAGAAGGTCGGCTACGACTTCGACCGCCTCGAGCTCACCGACACCGACATGTGCCGGGCGGTCGGCACCCACACCGACCTGCCCCGGCTGCGGGAGGGGGGAGTGGGCGCGCAGTTCTGGTCGGTGTTCGTCCCCGCGACCCTGACCGGCGGCGCTGCGGTGACCGCGACGCTGGAGCAGATCGACGGCGCCCACACCATGATCGAGCGGTACGCCGACCACCTGGCCCTGGCCACCACGGTCGAGGGCGTGGCCCGTGCTCGTGCGCAGGGGAAGGTCGCCAGCCTGCTGGGCGCCGAAGGCGGTCACCAGATCGACGGGTCGCTCGGCACGCTCCGGATGCTGCACCGGCTCGGCGTGCGCTACCTGACCCTGACCCACAACGACAACGTCCCCTGGGCCGACAGCGCCACCGACGAGCCCGTCCTCGGCGGGCTCTCCGACTTCGGCCGCGAGGTCGTCGCCGAGATGAACCGCATCGGCATGCTGGTCGACCTGAGCCACGTCAGCGCCGACACCATGCGCGACGCCCTGGACACCAGCACCGTCCCGGTGGTGTTCTCCCACTCCTCGGCGCGAGCGGTCACCGACCACCCGCGCAACGTCCCCGACGACGTGCTCGCGAGGCTGGCCACCAACGGCGGCGTGTGCATGGTGACCTTCGTCCCGCAGTTCGTGAACACGCAGATGCGCGAGTGGGACGCGGAGGCCCGGGCGGTCGCCGCCGAACGTGGCGTCGACGAGGACGACCAGCACGACTTCCTGGACCGCTACCGCCTTGAGAGCCCGGCCCCGGTGACGACCATTGCCGACGTGGTGGCGCACCTCGAGCACGTGCGTGAGGTCGCGGGCGTCGACCACGTCGGCCTCGGCGGCGACTACGACGGCGTCGGCTGGCTGCCCCAGGGCCTCGAGGACGTCACCGGCTACCCGCGGCTGCTGGCTGCGCTGGCCGACCGCGGTTGGTCCGACGAGGACCTCACCGCGCTCACGCACCGCAACGTGCTCCGCGCCATGGGCGACGCCGGGCTGACCGACGCCGCGGTCGACGTCACTGGGGCGCAAGAACCGCAGGTGAGCGGCTCGCGGGCATAGACTCGCCGCGCGGCTCCGCGAGGAGCGGCGTCGTCCGATGGCATCGCCCGGGCGGCAGACGCAACCAGGAGGTCTCCGTGCGGATCGGCGTGCCCAGGGAAGTGAAGAACCACGAGTACCGCGTTGCCATCACACCGATCGGTGTGCACGAGCTGGTCGCCCACGGCCACGAGGTGCTCATCGAGAGGGATGCCGGGGTCGGCTCGGCGATCGACGACTCGGCGTACGTCTCGGCCGGCGCCACGATCATCGACTCCGCCGACGACGTGTGGGGCGACGCCGAGATGGTGCTCAAGGTCAAGGAGCCCGTCGCGGAGGAGTACCACCGCATGCGCGAGGGGCTGGTGCTGTTCACCTACCTACACCTCGCCGCGGACCTTCCGCTCACCGAGGAGCTGACCAAGCGCCAGGTCACCGCGATCGCCTACGAGACCGTGCAGACCCCGACCGGCTCGCTGCCGCTGCTCTACCCGATGTCGGAGGTGGCCGGCTGCCTCGCGCCGCAGGTCGGTGCACACGCGCTGCTCAAGGCGCAGGGCGGACGCGGGGTGCTGCTCGGCGGGGTCGGTGGCGTCGCGAACGCCAAGGTCGTCGTGATCGGCGCCGGGGTCTCGGGCCAGAACGCCGCCAACATCGCCCTGGGCATGGGCGCGGACGTGACCATGCTCGACACCGACCTGGACAAGCTGCGGATGTCGTTCTGGCGCTACGACAACAAGGTGCACGGCCTGGCCTCCTCGCAGCTGGCGATCCAGCAGCACGTGCGCGAGGCCGACCTGGTGATCGGCGCGGTGCTGATCCCCGGCGCGAAGGCCCCCAAGCTGGTGAGCAACCAGCTGGTCTCGGAGATGAAGCCGGGCTCGGTGCTCGTGGACATCGCCGTCGACCAGGGCGGCTGCTTCGAGGACACGCACCCGACCACCCACGACGACCCGACCTACACGGTGCACAACTCGGTCTTCTACTGCGTGGCCAACATGCCGGGCGCGGTGCCGAACACCTCGACCTACGCGCTCACCAACGCGACGCTGCCCTACACCGTCGCGCTGGCGAACAAGGGCTGGAAGCAGGCGTGCAGCGACGACCGGTCCCTGGCACTGGGCCTGAACACCCACCAGGGCCAGGTCACCAACGGGCCGGTCGCCGAGGCGCACGGGCTCGACTCGGTCTCCCTCGACAAGGTGCTCGACTAGGTGGTGGCCTCGGTCAGCAGCGCGGCGCCGGCGGGCTCCGCCATCGTCAGGGCGGTCCGGACCTACCTGGACCACCTCGTGGTCGAGCGCGGCCTTGCCGAGAACTCGGTGAAGTCCTACCGCCGTGACCTGCGCCGCTACCTGGGCTACCTCGACCACATCGGCGTCACCGACCTCGACCAGGTCAGCGAGCAGACCGTGAGCGGCTTCCTGATGGCGCTGCGCGAGGGGGACAGCGAGCACCCCCCGCTGAGCGCGACCTCCGCCGGACGCTCGGTGGTGGCGGTCCGCGGGTTCCACAAGTTCGCGGTCAAGGACGGCCTCGCGGTGACGGACCCGTCGGTCGGCGTACGGCCACCGACGCCGGCCAAGCGGCTGCCCAAGGCCATCTCGCTCGGCGACGTGGAGAAGCTGCTCGACGCCGCCGGGGCAGCGGGTACGGCGCTGGCGATGCGCGACCGCGCGCTCCTGGAGATCCTCTACGGCACCGGCGCGCGGATCTCCGAGGCGGTGGGCCTCGACGTCGACGACCTCGAGCTCGACCTCGACGACCCCGCCGGCAGCACGGTGCTGCTGCGCGGCAAGGGCTCCAAGGAGCGGATCGTGCCGGTGGGGAGCTTTGCCCGGGACGCCGTGCAGGCGTACCTGGTGCGAGGGCGGCCGGAACTGGTTTCGACAAGCTCAACCACCAGTAGCGAGCGGGCGGGGGCGATGTTCCTGAACGCGCGCGGGGGTCGGCTCTCGCGGCAGAGTGCTTGGGCGGTGATCGTGAAGGCGGCGGACAGGGCGGGGATCACCGCTGAGGTCTCCCCGCACACGCTGCGGCACTCGTTCGCCACCCACCTGCTCGAGGGCGGCGCCGACGTCCGGGTCGTCCAGGAGCTCCTCGGGCACGCCTCGGTGACCACCACGCAGGTCTACACCCTGGTGACGGTCGACAGCCTGCGCGAGGTGTACGCCGCGGCCCACCCGCGGGCCCTCGAGTGAGCCCCGTCGTGCACACGGCACCTCCTGCGCTCCGCCTGCTCGACGCCGCGGTGGACGGTGAGGTCCACGGCGTCGATGCCGTCGACTCTGCGGCCGGCCGGTTTCACGGCAGTTTCACCGTGCCCTCACCGCGCCGGACCGGACCGGACGTCGTGGTTTCACCGGGGGGCCGTCATACACAGGTTTGTCCACAGGACTAGCAGAACCTGTGCACCTACGGCGCGGCGGTACCCACATCGAGTCCACAGATTCGCAGGATGTTGTCATGGGTTCGCCAACCGCGGTGGCGGTGCATAGAGTCGCGCGGGCGGCTTGGCGGTAAGTCGACAAACAGTGGCGATGTCGATCTCGGGCACGTCACCACTTCGAGAGGACAACACATGAGCGGTGCGGACGGTTTCGGACCACGTTTCGGTAGCGAGGCATCCGAGATGCCCCCGCTGATGCGACCACCAGCCCCGCCCCGCGCAGCCGAACCGGCCGAGCCCTCCGAGCCGCTGGCGTTCCGCGCCACCGCGCCCGCCGCGCAGGCCGAAAGGCTGGTCGAGCAGGCCACCGAGCCCGCCGCGCAGGCCGCCGAGCCCTCCGCGCAGGCCGCCGAGCTGGTCGAGCAGCGAGCGGAGCGAGCGGACAGTCGAGACCACGCCGTCGCCACCATCGCCACCGACGAGCCGGAGGCGCCCGCCGAGGTCGTCCTCGGCCCCACCGGCCGCCCGCTGCCGGAGATCCCCGACCCGCGCCCGGTGACCCTGCCGCGCCACGCCCGGGTGGTCTCGATGTGCAACCAGAAGGGTGGCGTCGGCAAGACCACCACCACGATCAACCTCGGAGCCTCGCTCGCGGAGTTCGGCCGCAAGGTCCTCCTCGTCGACTTCGACCCCCAGGGCTCGCTCTCGGTGGGTCTCGGGCTGAACCCGCAGCAGATGGACCTGACCATCTACAACCTGCTGATGCAGCGTGATGTCACCCTCGAGGACGTCGTGGTCCCCAGCGGGGTGGACGGGATGGACCTGCTCCCGTCCAACATCGACCTCTCCGCCGCCGAGGTGCAGCTGGTCCACGAGGTCGGCCGCGAGCAGACCCTGCAGCGGGTGCTGGCGCCGGCGATCGAGCAGTACGACGTGATCCTGATCGACTGCCAGCCCTCGCTCGGCCTGCTCACCGTGAACGCGCTCACCGCCTCCGACGGGGTGATCATCCCGCTGGAGTGCGAGTACTTCGCGCTGCGCGGTGTGGCCCTGCTGAAGACCACGATCGACAAGGTCCAGGAGCGGCTCAACCCCAAGCTGCAGGTCGACGGGGTGCTCGGCACGATGTTCGACGGCCGCACCCTGCACAGCCGCGAGGTGATGCAGCGCCTCGTCGAGGCCTGGGGCGACAAGGTCTTCCACACCGTGATCCGCCGCACCATCAAGTTCTCCGACTCCACGGTGGCCGGCGAGCCGATCACCAGCTATGCCTCGTCCTCGGCCGGAGCGGAGTCCTACCGTCAGCTCGCCAAGGAGGTCGTGGTCCGGTGTCTCGACGTGTGAGCCTGCCCACCGCCGACGAGCTGTTCCGCGGGCGCCACCACCACACCCCTCCCCGGGAGATGTCCGTGGTCCCCGACCAGCAGAAGGCCGCCCCGGTGGCCCAGGACCAGGTCCAGGAACCTGAGGCAGCCGCTCCGGAGAAGGCGCCCGAGAGCCCGGCGCGCAAGCCGAGCGGCCGGGTGCGCCACGACGAGAAGATGACGGTCTACGTCACCGCCGACGAGCTGCTCGACCTCGAGCACGCGCGGCTCTCGCTGCGTCGCCACCAGGGTCTCGGCGTCGACCGCGGCCGGCTGATCCGTGAGGCGATCGCGATCGCGCTCGAGGACCTCGAGGCCAACGGCGACGACAGCGTGCTGGTGAAGCGGCTCAACGGCGCATGACAGGAGTCGCTGTCGAGCCGGGGGCGGGCAACCGGCAGGTGGCGGACTCCGGCACCGGCGGGTTCGCCGTACGCCTCGACAACTTCGAGGGCCCTTTCGACCTGCTGCTCAGCCTGATCAGCAAGCACAAGATGGACGTCACCGAGGTGGCGCTGGCGAAGGTCACCGACGAGTTCATCGCCCACATCAAGGCCGGCGGCACCACGACCGAGTCCGGCGAGAAGGTCCAGTGGGACCTCGACCAGACGACCTCGTTCCTGCTCGTCGCCTCCACCCTGCTCGACCTGAAGGCGGCCCGGCTGCTGCCCCAGGGCGACGTGGAGGACGAGGAGGACCTCGCGCTCCTCGAGGCCCGCGACCTGCTGTTCGCGCGACTGCTGCAGTACCGCGCCTTCAAGCAGGTCGCCGACGTCCTCGATCGCCGGATCAACGCCGAGGCGCTGCGGCACCCGCGCTCTGTCGGTCTCGAGGAACGCTTCGCGACGCTGTTGCCCGAGGTGCTGATCGGCCTGGGCCTGCAGGACTTCGCCGCGCTGGCGGCTCGTGCGCTGGCTCCCAAGCCCGAGCCGGAGCTGATCGGACTCGGCCACATCCACGCTCCGGCGGTCAGCGTGCGCGAGCAGGCCACCGTGGTGGTGGGCCGGCTGCGGGGGAGTGGGACGATGACCTTCCGGGCGCTGGCTGCCGACGCGCCGGACATGATGACCAGGGTGGCGCGGTTCCTCGCGCTGCTGGAGCTGTTCCGCGAGGGCGTCGTCTCGTTCGACCAGATGACGCCGCTCGGTGAGCTGAGCATCCGGTGGACCGGCAGCGACGACACCGAGATCGAGATCAACGACGAGTTCGACGGTGCTCCTCCCGAGGAGCCGGACACGACGTCCCAGGAGGATGCATGACGAGCGAGACCGTCGAGGAGCCCGAGACGCTGGAGGTACCTCTCGCGGAGCTGCGCCCCGCGCTGGAGGCGGTGCTGATGGTCGCGGACCAGCCGCTCGACGAGAGCACGCTGGCGAGCGCGGTCGGCTACCCGGTGGTCAAGGTCACCGAGGCGCTGGACGCCCTGGCCGCGGAGTACGACGAGTCCGGTCGTGGCTTCGAGCTGCGCAACGTCGCCGGTGGCTGGCGCTACTACACCCGTGAGGACTTCGCGCCGGTCGTGGAGCGGTTCGTGCTCGAGGGGCAGCAGGCCCGGCTGACCCAAGCGGCCCTGGAGACCCTCGCCGTGGTCGCCTACAAGCAGCCCGTCAGCCGCAGCCGCGTCTCCGCGATCCGTGGCGTCAACGTCGACGGCGTGATGCGCACCCTGCTCAACCGCGGCCTCCTCGAGGAGGCCGGCACCGACCAGGAGACCGGCGCCCACCTCTACCGCACCTCGAGCTACTTCCTCGAGCGCATCGGCGTCACCTCCCTCGACGAGCTCCCCGAGCTCGCCCCCTTCCTCCCCGGCGTGGAGGACTTCGACGAGGAGAACGAGACCGCTGCGGTGGTCGCCCCGACCCCGGCGGTTGAGCCGACTCCATCGGTGGTTGAGCCTGTCGAAACCACCTCCGACGCAACCGAGGTCTCGACAAGCTCGACCGACGGCGACCGCTCGACCGACGAGGACCGCTCGACCGACGGCGACCGCTCGACCGATACCGCTGCCGCCCGTCCCGACGAGGACGCATGAGGGAGATCGAGACCGACGAGGAGGGGCTGGTCCGGCTGCAGAAGCTGCTGGCGCAGTCCGGGGTCGCGTCGCGGCGCAAGTGCGAGGAGCTGATGCTCGCCGGCGAGGTCGAGGTCGACGGCGAGGTCGTCACGCGACTCGGCACCAAGGTCGACCCGCGCACCGCGAAGGTGCGGGTCCGCGGGCGCCGGCTGCCGCCGATCACCGACCACGTCTACCTGGTCCTGAACAAGCCCCGCGGGGTCGTCTCCACGATGTCGGACCCGGAGGGACGTCCCACCCTGAGCGACTACGTCGCCGACCGGCCCGAGCGGCTCTTCCACGTCGGGCGCCTCGACACCGACACCGAGGGCCTGATCCTGCTCACCAACGACGGCGACTTCGCCCACCGGATGGCGCACCCGTCGTACGAGGTCGACAAGACCTACGTCGCCGAGGTCGAGGGGATCGTCAAGCGCGAGACCCTGCAGCAGCTCCGCGACGGGGTCACCCTGGAGGACGGCCCGGTGCAGGTCAGTGCAGCCAAGGTCCGCTCCACCCACGGCGAGCGGTCCCTGGTCGAGCTGGTCATCCACGAGGGCCGCAACCGGATCGTGCGCCGGCTGCTGGACCACGTCGGTCACCCCGTACGACGCCTCACCCGCACCCAGATCGGCCCGGTCCGGCTGGCCGGGATCAACCAGGGGAGCCTGCGCGAGCTCGACGAGCGAGAGATCGGCACGCTGCTCGACGCGGCGGGTCTCTGACTGGGTGTGTCCCGTTTCCTGCGACGGTCCTGCCGGGCAAGTCCCGCACGCGTACCCCGCTGGTCCAGTCGAGCAGGGACCGGCCGAGGGATCACCGGCCAACCCGCTGCCTCCGACCCGCAATAAACCCTGCGTACGCTGCGTCCGGCGCATTTCATGGCTACGATCGCTGCCCGGCAGATCGCGGTCGAGGGCCTGCAGCTCCACGATCGGCCCCAAGACGCGCACGACATCGCCGCGACCTACCGGCTCGTCTCCGAGCACCAGCTGGCCACCCTGGTGCCGCGCACCGGCGGCGAACTCGTGGAACTGCTGCGCGGCCACCACGCCACGCTGATGGCCCGAGGTGGCACCGGAGATCCTGCTGCTGCGCGACCCGAGCTGGCGGCACGCTTCGTCAGGGACGAGCTGAACTCCCTGGCCGAGGACACCGATGAGAACGCGCGCCTGCGCGAGACGCTGGAGGTGTCCTATCGGCACGGCAGCCACGTCGCCGCGGCGGCGCTCAGGCAGAGCCGTCGAGGTGCTCCGAGACGAGCGAGACCGTTCTGCCCGGCTGCTCGATGACGGCCGCGTGCCGGGCGCCGTCGAGCCAGGCGACCTTGCCGGGGCCGGGGAGGAGCTCGGCCAGCTCGGTGGCCGCTGAGACGAAGGGGGGCTTGTCGTCCTCGCCGCAGATCACCAGCGTGGAGGCGCGCACGCCCGGCAGGGCAGCAGTGGTGTCCGCACCCCGGAGCGCCTCGCACGCCCGCGCGTAGGCCTCCGCCTGCGTCGCTGCGAGCATCGTCAGGCAGTCCGCCCGCAGCTCGGGGCGCCGGGCCACCGCGTCAGGGCTGAACCACATGTCGATGGTGGCCGCTGCGATCGCCGCGGTGCCGTGCGCGCGCACCGTGGCAGCGCGCTCGGTCCACATCTCCCGCATGGGCTCGGGGTAGGTCATCACGGTGTCGGCGAGCACGACGTGCGTGACCACCTCGGGCCGCAGGGCCGCCACGTGCTGCGCCACGATCCCGCCGTAGGAGACGCCGAACAGCGCCACCGTTCCGTCCCCGTCGCCCAGCACCTCGTCGTCGATGGTGCGGGCGACGGTCTCCGACAGCGCCGCCAGTGAGTACGCCGCCTCCGGAACTGCCGAGTCGCCATGACCCCCGAGGTCCATCGTCCAGACCTCGCGGCCCTCGAACCCGCTGAGCAGCGGCCCCCAGAACCGGGAGTCGGCGCCCAGCGGGTGCAGGAGCGCGAGGCTCGGGCCGCGGCCGCTGGAGACCTGCGTGAGCGAGACGCTCATCCGTGGTCCCCGGCGATGCCGGGTCGTCGCGGCGAGCTCATGCCTCGGCCTTGTTCACCCGCGGCATGACCTCGGTGGCCATCAGCTCCATGGAGCGGCGGCCGAGCTTCTCGTCGGCCCAGTCGAGGCCGGCGTACACCAGCTCGCCGAAGGGACCGGTCTCGGCCTGGAACTCGAGGATCTGCTCGGCCACGCTCTCCGCGGTGCCGTGGATGACCAGCTTGTCCATCACGTAGTCGAGGGTGATCTCCTCGTCGGGCTGCTCGCGGTAGGACTTGAACAGCTCCAGCCGGCCGAGCATCCGCATCTTGGTGAGCATCTGGCTGTAGTAGAACCGGTAGGGGCTGGCCTCGTCGTCGCGGCCGTAGGCACGGGCGGTCTCCTCGTCGTCGGCCACGAAGACGGTCCGGGCCACGCGCCAGTCGGCGATGTCGGCGACCTGTCCCACCGACTCCTTGCCCTGGACGTAGTTCCCCCAGTGGGTGGCGACCCACTGCGGCAGCAGGAAGTTGGCCGACAGCGGGTGGAAGTCCTTGGCACCCATCGCGATGACGCCCTTGGAGAACGGCGCCACCACGGTGCCGACGATCTCCGGGCGGGGCTGCTGGAGCGGGCGGCCGATCATGCCGACGCCGAGGTCCCGGTTGATCGTCGAGGCCGTGGTGACCGTGAACTGGTTGTCCCCGCCACCGAGGTCGTAGGGCGCCTCGGTCTCCCAGAGCCCGGTGATGATGTCGATGGCGTCGCCGAACATCTTGTTGCGGTCCTTGTCGAGGATGCCGAGCAGCTCGGCGTCGGAGGACAGCGCCCCGGGGCTGACGCCCAGGATGAACCGGCCGTCGGCGAGGTGGTCGAACATCGCGGAGTTGACCGCGACGAGCGCCGGGTGCATGTGCGAGAGGTTCGTGGTGCCGGTGCCCAGGCGGATCTGCTCGGTCGAGTGGATCAGGGTCGCCAGGAACAGCAGGCTGTTGGTGATGTTCTCGTGCCGGTCCGTGAGGTGCTCACCGATGAACGCGTCGTGGAAGCCGAGCTGGTCGGCGAGGATCACCGCCTCGCGGTCCTCGCGCAGGGTTTCGGCCCAGGTCCTGCCCTCGGGGTGCAGGGGCATGGAGAAGTATCCGAGTCGCATCGGTGCGCTCCTTGAGTGTGAGTAGGGGCCGACCGCATCGTCGGTGCGCTCAGTCAAGAACGGTCGCGGCGCCGAAGCACTAGCGCGTGCCGACAGCGCCCGGCCCTCGAGGTGACGGATTCAGACAACCGGCCGGATCAACTTCAACCCGCTCGCCGCGATGTGCGGGCGGTTGACGATCGCCGAGGTCGAGCACCTGGTGGAGCCCGGTGAGCTGGATCCCAACGAGGTGCACACCCCGGGTGTCTTCGTGCAGCGGGTGGTCGAGCTGACCCCGGAGCAGGCCGCGGACAAGCGGATCGAGAAGCGCACGGTGCGACCCCGTTCGTCGGTCGAGCCTGTCGAGACCAAGGGAGGCAACTGACGATGGCGTGGAGTCGTGAGGAGATGGCGGCGCGGGCAGCCTCGGCACCGGCGCCTACCCCGTCGGGGGTGAGGAGGACGCCGACCTGATCAACGCGGGCAAGGAGACGGTCACGTTGCGTCCGGGTGCCTCGTTCTTCGACTCCGCGACCAGCTTCGGGATGATCCGGGGCGGGAAGATCGATGCGGCGATCCTGGGGGCGATGCAGGTCTCCAGGACCGGTGACATCGCGAACTGGATGATCCCGGGGAAGATGGTCAAGGGCATGGGTGGTGCGATGGACCTGGTCCATGGCGCCAAGCGGGTGATCGTGTTGATGGAGCACAACGCCAAGGACGGGTCCTACAAGATCGTCGAGGAGTGCTCGCTGCCCTACACCGGTCGTGGTGTGGTGGAGCGGATCATCACCGATCTGTGTGTCCTCGACGTCACCGAGAACGGTCTCGAGCTCGTGGAGCTCGCCCCCGGAGTCACCGAGGACGAGGTCCGCGAGAAGACCGAGCCCGAGGTCCTCAGCCCGCGACGATAGGCTGCTGCAGGCGGCATACTGACCTCCGCCGACGAACCCCCAGCCCAGGAGGAGCCGTGTCCGTCCGCGCCGTGCGTGGTGCCACCCAGCTCGAGACCGACACCCGCGACCACATGCTCGACCGGGTCGCCGAGATGGTCCGGGACGTGATGACCTCGAACTCCCTGGAGCTCGAGGACTTCGTCAGCATCATCTTCACCGCCACCTCCGACCTCCACTCCGAGTTCCCGGCGTACGCCGCCCGGCAGCTGGGCTTCGACGACGTACCCCTGATCTGCGCCCGCGAGCTGGAGATCGAGGGATCGATGCCCCGCGTCGTGCGGATGATGGCGCACGTCGAGACCGACCTCTCCCGCAAGGACGTCACCCACGTCTACCTGCACGGTGCCGCCGCGCTGCGACGCGACCTGAACCGGGTTCGCGAGGTCCCGGATGCCTGACCGGACCAGCGATCGGCATGGCTGAGCCCGGTCAGGCTCTCGAACGGCTGGTCGGTCCGGTCCACGTCGTCGGCGCCGGCCTGCTGGGGACCTCGGTCGGCCTGGCCGCGGCCGGGGCCGGGCTCGAGGTGTGGCTCAGCGACGCCAACCGCGAGCACGTGCGCACGGCGAGCGGCCTGGGCGCGGGCATCCCCGCGCCCGCAGCCGGGGTGGCCCAGCTCACCGTCGTCGCCGTACCTCCTGACCACATCGCGTCTTCGGTGGTCGAGGCGCTCGAACGCGGCGGCGTCGTCACCGACGTCGGCAGCGTGAAGAGCCTGCCGCTGGCCCAGATCGCCGACCACGTCGGGGAGGACCTGCTGGCGCGCTACGTGGGCAGTCACCCGATGGCCGGCAGCGAACGCTCCGGACCGCTGGCCGCGACGGCTGCCCTGTTCGACGGCCGGCCGTGGGCGATCACCCCGCACGTCCACTCCTCGCCCGACGCGGTGGCACTGGTGGAGTCCCTGGCCGTGCTGTGTCGTGCGGAGCCGGTCCGGCTCTCCCCTGTCGAGCACGACCGTGCCGTCGCACGCACCTCCCACCTGCCGCACCTGCTCGCCGTACTCACCGCCGGGCAGCTCGCCGAGGCCGAGCCCGAGCACCTCTCGCTGTCGGGTCAAGGCGTGCGCGACGTCACCCGGATCGCGGGCGGCGACCCCGACCTGTGGAGCCAGATCCTGCGCGCCAACCACGCCGCCGTGGGGGAGATCCTGCGCGACGTGCAGGGGGAGCTGGGTCGTCTCGTGGAGGTGCTCGCCTCCGACGACCCCGACCAGCTCGGGGAGATCCTCACCCGCGGTGTCGCAGGCACCCGCGCGATCCCGGGCAAGCACGGTGGTCCGCTGCTCCGCACCGCCTCGGTGTTCGTCTCGGTGCCCGACCACCCCGGAGAGCTCTCCCGGCTGTTCGCCGACGTGGGCGACATCGGGGTCAACATCGAGGACCTGCACATCGACCACGACCCCGGCCGACCGGTCGGCCTGGTGGAGCTGGTGGTGCAGGACACAGCGGCGGAGTCGCTCCGCGCCTCGCTCGAGACCAGGGAATGGGTCACTCACCGGTAAGGTTGAGGTTTGCAGCAACGCCCCCGCCGGGGGACTCGAGACAGCGGGAGTTCAGCGCAGTGTCCATCACCGGATCCACCACTGGGATCAGCAGCGTCGTCGTGGCGATGGACGGCCCCTCCGGGTCGGGCAAGTCCAGCACTGCTCGTGGCGTCGCGACGCGCCTCGGCCTGCGCTACCTCGACACCGGCGCCCAGTTCCGCGCGATGACCGCCTGGATGCTCCAGCACGCCGTCGACCTCCAGGACCCGGACTCCATCGCGGCCCGCTCCGGCGAACCCGAGCTCGTCTCCGGCACCGACCCGCAGGACCCCACGATCACCGTGGACGGCGACGACGTCGCCATCAGGATCCGCTCCCAGGAGATCACCGACCACGTCAGCGCGGTCGCCTCGGTGCCGCAGGTTCGCCAGCGCCTCCTGGAGCTGCAGCGCTCGATCATCGGTGCCGGCGGGATCGTCGTGGAGGGCCGGGACATCGGCTCCGTGGTGGCCCCCGACGCGACGGTGAAGCTGTTCCTCACCGCTGACCCGGCAGCCCGCGCGGCCCGCCGTACGGCGGAGAACGGCGCCGGGACCGTCGAGGCGACCCAGGCCGACCTGCTCCGCCGCGACGCGATCGACAGCGGCCGCGCCGCTGCGCCGCTGCTGATGCCCGACGGTGCCATCCACCTCGACACCACGCCGTACACCCTCGACGAGGTCGTCGAGCAGGTCGTCGACATCATCGGGCAGGCCGTCGCGGCTCCCGTCGAACCCACCCGGTCCTCAGCGTCCTCGGGGGCGCCGGGATGAGCCGGTCATGAGCCAGGCTCTCCCCATCGCCGGTGGAGAGCTGCCCTCGACCATCGGGGTGCCGGCCCCGCGCACGGGACTGCTCCGCGGCGGTCGTCCGGTCGCGCAGCGGCTGCTGCGGGCGTGGTACGACGTCGAGCTGTACGGCGCCGACCGGGTGCCCTCGACCGGACCGCTCGTGATGGCGGCCAACCACGTGGGCTGGATCGACGGTCCGCTGCTGGCGATCTTCACACCGCGGCCAGTGCACGCACTGACCAAGCAGGAGATGTTCGACCGGCGTGGCCTCGGAGAGTTCCTGCTGGCCGCGGGACAGATCCCGCTGGACCGGTTCCGGGTCGACGTGGCGGCGATCCGCAGCGCGGTCCGGACGCTCCAGGCAGGGCGGGCCGTCGGGGTGTTCCCCGAGGGCACCCGCGGCCCGGGGGACATGACCTCCCCGCGTGCCGGAGCCGCCTACCTGGCGCTGGTCACCGGAGCCCCCGTGGTCCCGGTGTCCTTCCTCGGCACGCGGGTGCCCGGCGGCGCGGACGGGTCCATCCCGCCGCGCGGCACCAGGATCGCGATGACCTTCGGGGAGCCGGTCCACCTGCCGAAGAGCCCGTGGCCGCGCACCCAGCACCAGGTTGCCGAGGCGGCGCAAGCCGTGACCTCGGCGATCCTCCAGACCATCCGAGAGGCCCAGGAGAGGACCGGCATGACCTTGCCCGGTCCGCTGGGTCCCAAGCGTGAGAAGAAGAAGGCATGAGCAACGACATCGACACCACCGAGTCCGCCGACGTGCGGGTCCCGATCCTGGCCGTCGTCGGCCGCCCCAACGTGGGCAAGTCGACGCTGGTCAACCGCATCATCGGCCGGCGGGAGGCGGTGGTCGAGGACAAGCCCGGCGTCACCCGCGACCGTGTCTCCTACGACGCGCACTGGAACGGCCGCGCGTTCACCGTCGTGGACACCGGTGGCTGGGACCCCGATGCCAAGGGGCTGGCCGAGAGCATCCGCGCCCAGGCCGAGATCGCGGTGAACATCGCCGACGCGGTGATGTTCGTCGTGGACGCCGGGGTGGGGGTGACCGACCACGACGAGGCCGTGGTCCGGATCCTGCGCAAGTCGGGCAAGCCCGTCGTACTCGCAGCGAACAAGGTGGACGACCAGCGGGCCGAGGCCGAGGCCTACGGGCTGTGGAACCTCGGGCTCGGTGAGCCGATCCCGGTATCCGCACTGCACGGCCGGGGCTCCGGCGACCTGCTCGACGCGGTGCTGGAGGCCCTGCCGGAGACCCCGCAGGAGTCCTTCGAGCCGGTTGGCGGGCCGCGCCGGATCGCGATCATCGGACGCCCCAACGTCGGCAAGTCCTCGCTGCTGAACAAGCTGGCGGGGGAGAACCGCGTGGTCGTCGACGACGCCTCCGGCACCACCGTCGACCCGGTCGACGAGCTGATCGAGCTCGGCGGCAGGACCTGGCGGTTCATCGACACCGCCGGCATCCGCAAGCGGGTGAAGACCGCGTCGGGGCACGAGTACTACGCCTCGCTGCGCACCGAGACCGCCATCGAGCGCGCCGAGGTCTGCATCCTGGTGATCGACGGCTCCCAGTCGGTCTCCGAGCAGGACATGCGGATCATCCAGACGGTGCGCGACTCCGGCCGCGCGCTGGTGATCGCGTTCAACAAGTGGGACCTCGTCGACGAGGAGCGCCGTTACTACCTCGACCGCGAGGTGGAGCGCGACCTGGTGCAGGTGCAGTGGGCGCCACGGATCAACGTGACGGCCCGCACCGGCTGGCACATCGACCGGATCGTGCCGGCGCTGGAGAAGGCCCTGGAGGGCTGGGAGACCCGGGTCACCACCGGCCAGCTCAACTCCTTCCTGGGCCGCCTGGTCGCCGAGCACCCGCACCCGGTGCGCAGCGGCAAGCAGCCGAAGGTCCTGTTCGGCACCCAGGCCACCACCGCCCCGCCGATCTTCGTGCTGTTCACCAGCGGAAAGCTCGACGCCGGCTACGAGCGCTTCATCGAGCGCCGCCTGCGCGAGGAGTTCGGCTTCATCGGTACGCCGATCCAGCTCGAGGTGCGTCCGCGGGAGAAGCGCAAGCGCTAGGTCCGGCCTCCCCATGTAAATCGGGGTTATGGACGCTCATCAAGGCCTGGACCGGCCGGTGGGCGTCCACAAGCCTTGCGAAGTTGGGGCCGTGGGAACGGGGGCGACCAGCCCGATTCGGGGACGACGCAGGGGCTGGGGTAAGGTTCCATTCGCCTCGCCAATCGACCAGAACACCGGGTTGATCGAGGCTTTCGGGCTGTGGCGCAGCTTGGTAGCGCACTTGACTGGGGGTCAAGGGGTCGCAGGTTCAAATCCTGTCAGCCCGACCGAAAAACCGCCTCTGACCTGCGGAAACGCAGATCGGAGGCGGTTTCTGTTTTGACGTGGAACCGCAGAATGGTCGTTTACTAGTCGTAAACGAATTCGCGGGCTACGGATAGTCGCTCTCAGCGAGTCGCTCGAGGAGCTCGGAGAGGTCGGCTGAGACCGGCGGCTTGGCGATGTAGTGGTCCCGGGTGACCTGGCTCGAGGAGTGGCCGAGCTGGCGGGAGGCGAGCTCGGAGGTCGTTGCATCGGAGATCAGCGTCGCCACCGTCTTGCGGAAGGTGTGCGGGGTCACCCACGCATACCCGGTGTCCTGGCGGATCTGCCGCCATCGCCGCTCGATGTTGACGACCTGGTGCCAGGTGCCGTTGCGGGTGGCGAAGACGGCGTCGTTCTCATTGGCCGTCGCAAACTGCTGGCGCTCGCGGAGCAGTTCGGCTGCGAATCGGGGTAGCACCACGACCTGAGCGCCAACCTGACCGACGAGCAGCGAGCCGCGGCGATCGCACAGATCGACGCAGAAGAAGTCCCAGCCGGCAGCAGGCACGCTGTGGCCGGCTATGACTTCACCTTCAGCGTCCCGAAGTCGGTCTCCGCGTTGTGGGGCGTCGCTGACGCCGGCACCCAGGCGAGACTCCTCGATGCCCACCATCAGGCAGTCAACGAAGTGGTCGCCTTTCTCGAGCGCAAAGTCGCAACGACGCGGCGCGGTGTCGATGCCGGTGATGGTGCCGTCGCGCAAGCCGACATCGTCGGGATCATCGCGACGGCCTTCGACCACTGGGACTCGAGGATGGGAGACCCACAACTCCACACCCACGTCGTGATTTCCAACAAGGTCCTCACCGTGCAGGACGGACATTGGCGAAGCCGGGACGGAGGACCTCTGCACGCCGCCGTCGTCGCGATCTCGGAGCACTACAACGCTGTCCTCGCCGACCGCATCACGCGAACCTTCGGGATCGAGTGGGAACAGAGAGACCGCGGCAAGAACCACAACGCGGCCTGGGAGCTGGCCCCGGTGAGCGAGGGATTGATTCAGGAGTTCTCCAGCCGATCACAGTGAGATCGAGGGGGAGACGGACCGCTTGGTCGAGGCGTACGTCGACCGGCGCGGGCGGCGCCCGTCCGCTGCCGAGGTGATCCGTCTGCGTGCCATGGCCACGCTGACGACTCGGCCGGAGAAGCGGATCCGGTCACTGGCTGACCTGACTGACGAGTGGCGAGGACGCGCGGACAAGATCCTTGGCATGGACGCGGCCTCGTGGACGCGGCGGCTGGTCACGAGGGGCGCTGCTCGCCCCAGGCTCCGCGCCGACGACATCCCACTCGACGTGGTCAGCGCCGTCGCATCGACGGTCGTCGGAGCTGTCAGCGAGAAGCGGGCGACGTGGCGGCATTGGAACCTGTGGGCTGAAGCGTGCCGGCAGACGATGGGGTGGCGATTTGCGACCGTTCAGGATCGCGAGGCGGTCGTTGGCATGATCGTCGGGGCAGCCGAGGAACGATCGCTCAGGCTGACACCGCCAGAACTGGCAATGAGCCCCGAGGTCTTCCAGCGCGAAGACGGCACTACGGCCTTCCGGCCGCGTCACTCGGTGGTCTTCACCTCGGAGGAACTCCTTGCGGCCGAGGATCGCCTTCTTCAGAGATCCGCGGACACCAGTGCCCCCATCGTGGACTCCCAGGTCATCGATCGCGTCGTTCGAAAGGAAGAGCGCGGCGGCCTCCTCAGCAGTGAGCAAGCCGCGATCCTCGCCCGGATCGCCGGGTCCGGACGTCAGGTCGACCTTCTCGTCGGCCCGGCGGGGCAGGCAAGACCACAGCGATGCGCGCACTGCGCCACGCGTGGGCACGGGAGCATGGTGAGGGCAGCGTGGTCGGTCTCGCACCGAGTACGGCCGCCGCCCAGGTGCTCGCCGACGACCTCGGCATCGACTGCGAGAACACAGCCAAATGGCTCCACGACTACGACCGAGGCCGGACGACCTTCCGCGCGGGTCAACTGGTGATCATCGACGAAGCAACCCTCGCCGGGACGCTGACGCTTGACCGCCTCACCGCTCTGGCCGCCGGAGCTGGGGCGAAGGTGCTGCTCGTGGGCGACTGGGCGCAACTCCAGTCCGTCGAAGCGGGGGGCGCCTTCACGCTCCTGGCCTCGACCCGTCCTGACACCCCGGAGCTGGCCGAGATTCATCGGTTCAGCAACGAGTGGGAGAAGAGTGCCTCCCTCGACCTGCGCTTCGGTCGCGCGGAAGTGATCGGTGAGTACATCGAGCACGAACGAGTCAGGGAGGGGCGCACCGCTGAAATGCTCGACGCCGCGTACGCCGCTTGGCGCTCCGATACTGGCGCCGGACGGGCAAGCGTTCTCGTCACCGAAGCGACCCAGTCAGTCATTGAACTGAACCAGCGGGCCCGCGCCGAGCGACTCCTCAACGGTGACACGATTGCCGGTCGAGAAGTGCACCTGGCCGACGGCACACAGGCATCCGAGGGCGACATCATCATCACCCGAAGCAATGACCGCCGACTTCACACCATGCGCGGCGGCTGGGTCCGCAACGGCGACCGATGGCGAGTCATCGAGGTCAACCGGGACGGCTCGGTGCGCGTCGGACCGGTGGGTTCAGACAACGGGGGAGCGGTCACCCTCCCAGCGACGTATGTCGCCGAGCACGTCGATCTCGGCTACGCCGTCACAGCTCACCGCGCCCAGGGCATCACCGTCGACACCTCCCACGTCGTCGCCTCGGCGAGCACCACTCGCGAGAACTTCTACGTCTCGATGACCCGCGGGCGCGACTCCAACATCGCCTACGTTGCCCTCGACAAACCACACGACAGTCACGCCGCTCCCGAACCGGAAGAGGTCAACGCACGAACGGTCCTCTTCGGCGTACTCCAGCACTCCGGAGCGGAAATGTCGGCCCACCAGATGATCCATGCCGAGCAGGACCGCTGGTCATCGATCGCACAAGTCGCAGCCGAGTACGAGACCATCGCAGCCGTCGCCCAGCGCGACCGCTCTACCAGGCTCCTGCAGACATGCGGCTTGACAGAGGAGCAGCTCGAACTCGTGCTCGCCTCCGACTCATTCGGACCGCTGACCGCCGAGCTCCGCCGAGCCGAGGCCAACCACCACGACGTGGACTCTCTGCTGCCCAGAATCGTCACGCGCCACTCCTTGGACGACGCCGAGGATGTCGGCGCGGTGCTGATCAGCCGACTCCGTCATGAGGCCAGTCGACCAAAGCGCGGCACCAGTCGAGACGGGGCCAATCTGATAGCTGGTCTGGTCCCGGCGGCCGCCGGCCCAATGAGCCAGGAGATGGCCGCGGCACTCGCGCAGCGTGAACGCCTCATCGAAGCGCGGGCGCTCGCTCAGGCCGAGGTAGCCATCGAGCGCGATGATCCGTGGCTCAGGAGACTTGGTAAACCGCCCACCAGTCGACATCTGCGAACGCGTTGGATCCATGAAGTCAGGACGGTCGCCGCTTACCGAGACCGCTACGGGGTCGACCCACGCACCGCGTTCGGGGGCGGACAGTGCACCGCCGCCCAGAAGCTAGACGCTGGCCGTGCCCAGCAGGCAGTCCGACGTGCGCGAGCGATCGCTGACGAGGCGGCGAGTGTTCGGCCCCGTTCCAGGCCATGGCAGCGAAGGGACCTGTGCTGCGGTAGCTGTCGAGTCCACAGTTCTGCCTCCTCGGTGAGTTATGCACAACCCCAGGCAGTGGAGACGCGGCGCCGTCGGGTCGGGCGTATTCGTCGAGTGAGTCGACTCGAAGGAGGCGTCATGCTGACTCTGATCTGGAATATCAGCACAGCTGTCCGGGGCTACCTGCGTTGTTCCATGCTCACCAACATCGCCCTCGACCTGCTCCGCAGCCCCCGCGGGCTCAAGTGGGCCCTGCCAGCTGCCCTTGCAGCGCTGTTCATCTACCTGTACGCCACAAGCGTCTGCGCGACCATCGTCGTGAACGGAGGGCCGGGCTGGGTCAACTTGCTGGTCATCTTGTTCTTCTGGAACGCAGCGAAGTTCACTTGGATGGCGGTGGTCGGCCCGCTTCTCTGGGTGGGCAATCTTGGGAAGCGGCGGACCCGAATTTGTTCAGCGTCGGATCGATGAACGCGGAGACGCCAGTCTGAGGCCCATCGCCGCGCGGAAGGAACTGCTGCACGGATAGGCGACATCGTGACCTGTCACCCGTTCGTGCAGCAGACCCCAGCAACCCCGCCCTGTCCTGAGTGGGGCGGCCAGTCAGTACATTCCCCTCGGGTGTGCAGTGGTCCTGACCTGCGCAAATGTCACTTCACGAACCGTCAGAACGCCGAATTCCATGCTTCCGCAAGCCAGGGTGTGGAAATGGTGTGCAAAGATGCAGGTCAGCGGCCCGGAAACCCGGTAAGGGTCATGAACGCCTTCTCGCGCAGCAGCGAATAGAAACAGCTGTCGTCAGCCCCGTCTTCGTCGATCCAGATCTCGTCATGAACGCCTTCTCGCGCAGCAGCGAATAGAAACACGTGACGGCGGCGGTAGTCGGTACAGCCAGAGTCGGGTCATGAACGCCTTCTCGCGCAGCAGCGAATAGAAACGCCGGCGCAGGCGCCGGTGTCGGCCGAGGCTTCGGGTCATGAACGCCTTCTCGCGCACAGCGAATAGAAACTCTTCGCCGTGGCCGGTGTGGCCGAAGCGCCCGTCATGAACGCCTTCTCGCGCAGCAGCGAATAGAAACGCGTTCCACCCGGCGGTCCTCGTGGCTCGGCCTGCGGCCAGGAACGTCTCTCGGTCGGCAGCGGAGAGCAATTTCTGGGCTCTTCACACTTGAGGGTGTGCCGGGTGGGGGGCTTGGGATAGAGAGCTCGAGGTCTCCCGAGACGGTTGCGCTCCTAGGCCAGCCCCGACGACACCGTCAACTGTGACGAGCCGTTATGAGGCTGTGGCCAGATTTCCATAGCTGGGAGTGGCAATATGCTTTAAGGGAGATTTGTCGGGCAATACGGGAGGGATCTGGACCAATGAAGCCTCAATAGCGCCGAATGTTGGCGCACGACTTGACGCCCAATGCCCTGGCCGCTGGAGTCTCGACATGACAAATGCGGAGTTCTCTGCGCCAAGCGCCGCGAGGACCGTCATCTCAAACGGCTCACTGCATGCCTCCGGCTGCAAGCTTCGCGACGTCGCCCGCAGGTTTAGTACGGAAGGTGCAAAGGCACGCGATGTGCATGAAGGTCCGCGAGGTGCGCACCGCCCGGCCGCTGCTCGAATATTGGGGAGAGCATGGCGTTCCTTGCGCCCTGATCGCACACCAAGACTGGAGTTCCTGAGTCGGTGCCGCGAGCCCGAGCGTCACATCAGGCTCGACGACAGATCGGCCCGGGAGATTGAGTGGCCTGCGCAATGCTCCGAGCAAAGCGGCGCATGTTCGATGAGCGCACCTCGTGGCTGAGAGCTCGAGCATCCTCCGAGCCCTGCGGGGAAAACTGGATGTCATGCAACGGGGGTGGAGGAACATCACCCCCGGTCGGCGCTTCCTTTCCCGGACGGGTGCCGGATGGTTGCAGGCCGCCGCCCTCGCGTGTGTGGTCGCCTTCGTAGGGCTCCTCCTGGAGGATTTCGCAGAGGGCGTGCTCCTGAGGTTCGTGATGCTCTTCCTGAGTCTGGGCCTGTTGGGTCTGGGCACTTGGTGGCTAACCAAGGTCAATCACGACGCGGGCACGTTGTACTACCTCAGCGCGCAAGCAGTGGGGAGCACCGACGACAAGGAACTGCTGTCGATGGCAGGTGATGTCCGCCGCCAACACTTGGACGTCCGGAGCCTACGACGCAAGATCAGGGTGACCGGAGACGAGAACTGCCTCGACATCGTCGCCCAGGTAGACGGCTACAGCCATGACCTCGAGATGGCGATGAACGAGGACTCGTTCGACACCAAGTTCTACTTTGCTGTGAACCTGCTCTACCCGTTCGCCTATGCGCTTGGGCAGCGGGCTGCGCTCCCGGACGAGTTGGATCTTGTGGAGGTGAACCCTGCGAACAGCCTTCCTGGTGTGACATGGTCGCCGAGCAGGGTGGCGACCGCTGAACTGCTCGACATTCCTCGCGATGAGGAGAAGGGCGATCAAGCACCGAGGGCTGGTGCCGTTCTGGTCACCCTGGGTCCTGACGCCGCGTTGTCCCCGTTCGCGGGCCCCCGCGTACGGGTCGACGCTGGACCGATACAAGTGGTGGGTCGCGTTAGAAACAGTGGCGACGTTGCCGCGCCCGACCTCATCAAGACCTACGCGCTTCGGCTGTTAGAGGCGCTGCGGGATCATCCGAACCAGATCATCTTCGTGCGCGCTCGACTGCTGAAGACTGCCTCGCTCGCCCTGGGATGGGTGCTGGCTGACCCGGAGCGCCTTGGGGGCGAGGCGGAGGAGTTGCGCGAGTACTTCAAGCCCCGGCACATCGAGCGGCTCGTGCCAGTCCTTTTCGACAGGGACACGAATGCCAGCATCCCTGTGCGCGTGCATGCCAAGCAGCCACCGGCGGACGAGTTGGGGTGCCTGTGGGCAGCGGCGACGAAGACCCCAGTGGCATGAACAGCAGCGCAACCGTGCTGGTGAACCTGACTCCCCATCCGCTGGTCTTGTGGCGGGACGATGAGGTGGTTGCCACCTGGCCTGGGCCTGCGGCTGGGACTCGCATCCCCCGAGTTGCCGAGCCGCGTCTGGGCTCGTCCGAGATGGTGCTGGGTGGAGTCTCCGCGTCGGTCGTAGAGGTTGAGGCCTCCCTGGTGCTTGACCCGGTTCCGTCGGTGGTCCCGGGCACCGTGTACGTCGTCTCCCGCCTCGCCGCCATGGCGGTCCCCGGCCGGTCGGACGTCCTGTTCCCAATCGACTACCGCGATACGGCTGGTGTGGTCGTGGGTTGTTCGGGCTTCGGCCGCTTCGTCTCGGCTGTGCAGGAGGGTCACCGTTGAGGTTCGTCAATCCCTATTCGTTCGTACCGCTGCCGCCGATTGTGGAGCGCGGCCCGGTTCCGGACCAGTCCTACCGTGCGCCCGGCACACTGAGCGGCACCATCGGCTACGAGTTCGAGGCCGAGTCGCCCGTCTCGGTCGGCGGTGGTGCGACCCCGGTCCTGTGGGGGTCCTCCGTGCACGGCGCCCTCCGGTCGCTGCACGAGGCGTTGACCGACAGCTGCTTCCGAGTGGTCGACACGGACTTTGTTCCGCACTACCGCGAGACACCGTCCCAGAGGGTGAATGAGCGGGTGGCACGGATCGTCAAGGTGGACGGCCACAAGGTGACCGTTCGTATGCACCTCCTCGAGGACGCTGTGTGGTGCGACACCGTGTCCCTCCTCAAGGCCGCTGAAAGTAAGTACCAGCGCGTGCGGACGGGTGCATTGGTCAGGATTCCTCGGGGCGAGACAGAAATAAGGAACAACAAGCGGGTGGCTACAGGCAGGATCGAGTTCCTCGATGCCGAGCAGCCTCACGACGCTGGCGTGGACGACTATGTCCTACTGGTCACGGACACCAGCGTTCGGAGCGGGACGCACTATGTGAGGGCACTGCAGGAGGACGTCGTCACGCGTTGGCGGTTCGTGGCGGTTCCTGCGGGGCGGGGGCCCGGCGGCAGGAGGCCAATGGGGGTGCCATCGGACGTCCTCGCGCGGTTTGAGAAGGCCGTCGCCGGGACCGACGATTCCCGTCCCGGGAGCGATGCGACCTTCGGGGACTACGTGGACGTGTCGGGGCACCCCCTGCGACAGGGCGGAGTGGTCACGGGGCAACGACGAGCAGTCGTGGCGTCACCGGATCCGAGTCGGGCCTCGTTGCAGGAGGGTGACCCGCTGTGGGTGCGAGTCGATGACGAAAATCGTATTGACTGGATCGCTCCCGCACGGTTCTGGCGCGTGCCGGGGGAGGGGCCGGTCAAAGATCGACTTGGTGAGGCGGCTCCGTGTGTCGACCCCGATATGGCCTGCCCGTCGTGCCGGATCTTCGGTCTGGCCGACACGAGCGGTCGCGAGGACGACGATCGGGCGGAGCAGAACTCGGTCCGTGGGCGAGTCAGGGTCGCGGACCCGAGTGTGGTTGAGACGCCGGGCTTTGAGGAGCACAGGTATCGGTTGCTGAGCCCGAAGCCGAGCTCGGGCACCTTCTATCTCGCGCCGGGCAGCAAGGGCGGCGAGAAGCGGTGGCAATCCGGGCAGGGACACCGCGAGGTGGCGGGCCGCAAGATGTACTGGACCAGCTCCTGGAAGCAACAGAGCAAGGCAACCCAAGCCACCGAGGGAAAGACCGTCACGACGCTGAAGGCATTCGAGGTCGGCACCCGTTGGCAGGGCCAGCTCCATTTCGAAGGGCTGACTGCATCCGAGCTGGGGGGGCTCCTGATGGCGCTGCAACCGGAGCTGCTCCATCCCCATGCACGATTCCGGCTCGGTGGCGGGAAACCCTACGGTCTGGGGGTCGTACGAAGCCGGATGGATTCCGTCCGCCTCTACGAGGATGCGGCAGCCCAATGGCTGGAGGACGAGCCGGCCGCGCTCGTCGGGGATGACTTGAACAGGTGGGTCCGCGATTGGGTGAAGGCGTTCGAAGAGGGCGACAAGCACGACCCGACGGCGCGCACCGCCCTCGAACACATCCTCGTCCTCGACTTCGTGAAGCCCGAGCAGGTCATGTACCCGCCCGGCGACCCCCAGAACCCCAGCGATGTGTTCGCGTTCTGGGTCCAGAAGCCCATGCCGGTGCTCCCCCCAGCCGCCGGCAGCGCGCCGTCCCAGGTCCTGTCCACACCCGGGGAGACAGAGTGATGTCTCGGACCTATCTCAACGTCGGCATGGGGCAGGTGCAGACCTGGCTCAACCGTTCACCCGACCTGGCAGGTCGCCGCGGGGCGTCCTCGATGCTCGCCGTTTATACCGGGAAGGGCGCCATCGCGAAGTGCCTCGGAGATGAGCCGGGAGTGGCCTGGAATGAAGATGCCGGACAGATCTCCGGCATCGCCGCCCTGTCGCTTGATCTCTCGTTGGAAGTGGCGCCGGTGGCGCAGCGGGTGCTGAGTCACCTGCGGGCCAAGATCCCCGGGGGCACCTTCACCGCTTCGTGGGCCCAGGGTGACAGTTACGTCGCTGCCTACGGCGGGCTCTCGGCGATGCAGAACTCGGGTTCGGCCCTAGTAAGCCGCCCACCACCCACCGAGCACGTCGGCGCGCTCCGGTGCACCCGATGCGGCCTCGACCCTGCGGTGGCTGTCGTGACGTTGGGCGGGGGCCGAGTCGCCCAGGTGTGCCTTGACTGCAGGGCTCGGTACGACGCAGCCGGGAACAAGCGCGTGCGCGCGGCCAACCTTGCGGACTACTACATGAACCTGAAGGCAGAGCCCGTCGACGACCTGCACATGTTGGCGCGAATGAACCGCTGGCCCGCCAAGGATGGAACTCGGGTGGCGGTCTTCTACGCAGACGGCAACGCTGTCGGCAAGTTCATCGGTGAGGTCCTCAAGACCGCCGACACGAGCGAGTGGGACATCAAGGCGAAGATTGTGCGTCTCATCTCTGAGGCCAACGACGCCGCCTTCTACGCGGCGGCAGAGAAGATCTCCGCCGGCAGCGACAGAGTTCAGGTCATTCCCCATCTGGTGGCAGGCGACGACATCCTTGTCTCGTTGCCTGCCAGCGAGGCGTGGGCGTTCGCCACGACCGCTCTGGAGCACTTCAACAGCGAGGTTCACCGTCGGGCATCCGAGTTCATCCCAGAAGGTGCGCCGCCCCCGACCCTCTCGGGCGCCCTGGTCTTCCACCACGCCTCCAGCCCGTTGCACGAGGCGATCACCATTGCCGGAAACCTCCTCCGACACGTCAAGGACACTAACGGCGCACGGCCCTCGCTGGGCTATCTCGACCTCATGCGTGACCCGCGCGACCTCGAGCATCACGGCGTACGAGAGCTGGCCTGGGTCCAGGAAAGCCACCACCTGGTGGAGTCGCTGACCCGAGCTCCACGAGCGCACCGAAAGCGCCTGCAGGAGCTTGCTTCCCCCGACGTCAAGGACTGGCCGACCTTCAAGGAGACCTGCCGAGCAGCGGGCACGAACCTGGCCGCCCATCTGACGAAAGCCAGCGGCAAGGCAAGCGAGAACTGGGACGACACCGCGACCTGGCTACTGGCCCAATGCGAAGACCTCCCAGCACCCGACGCCGAGGCGCAGGACAACCCATGAGTATCGGCGAGCTCGAGTTCACCATCACCTTCCACAGCCCACTGCTGCCGGCCACCGGGACCGCCGCACCGGGCTTCGACATCACCCTCGACCCACAGGCACCCCTGCGTGCCACGGCGCTCAAAGGGCTGATGCGGTCGTCGGCCCGAGATCTCCTGGGCGTGCCCGAGGAGTTAGTGAAGTCGGTCTTCGGGACGTCCCAGACCCCGTCACCCTGGCACTGGCGAGTGACCCGCCAACCCGAGGTCACCTCGGCACGGCGGACGCGGGTCGGGATCGACCCGAGGACGGGAGCAGCGATGGAGAACGCGCTGCTCCTCATGCAAGTCGGGCTGGCCAGCGACCAGGCGTCCTTCGTCGTCGAGACCGACGGACTGCCCGCCGGGCAGGACCGTGCCATTCACGAACGGATCCTGACCGCCGCCGCGCGCGCCTGTGCCGCGCTGGGCTCGCAAAGGCGTCGCGGACTCGGCTGGATCACGGTCTCCGGTGGGGCGGATCTTGCCCCCGCCGACTACGAGCTGATGGCCGCTGGCCGATGGGAGGTTCCGCGATGACGCTTTCGGTGGTCGAGCTCGAAGTCCGGCTGCTCCAAGACGCGGCGCTGGGCGGTGCCCCAAGGGCCGGACGCTCGGCGACGACGCTGAGTCACATACCAGGTTCGATGGTGCGCGGGGCCCTCGCGGCCCAGTGGATCCGTCGAAACGGGGTGCCGAGGGGACCCATCCGAGGCCGCTTCCTTGACCTCTTCGAGTCCCGGGTGCGCTTCGGTCCCCTGTACGCCGGCAACGCCCCGGTCGCGCTGAGCGTCCACACGCACAAGGGGGCTTCAGTCCGTGGGTGTTTGAGGCGCTACGACGCCGCCACACAGAAGACGCACGAGGTGTGCGCGTGCGGCGCCGGTTTCACCCAGTCCAAGGGCGAGCTCCCCACTGCCGTCCCCACCCGGGTCGACGTACACGTCGAGATCACCCCGCAGGGGACGGCCAAGGACGCCCACCTGTTCACCCGCGGAGTCGTGCGTGGCGACGGTGACCTCGTGTTCAAGGGGTCGGTCATCGGGCCGCGGGACCTGCTGGACGACGTTGCCGAGTTCACCCGGCTGCGCCTGGGCGGCAAGCTGTCGACACACGGGGCCGTCCGTGCACAATGGACGCACGCCGACGTACCGACGTACGGCATCCCCGGTCGCACCCCCGAAGGCCTCCTGGGCGTTCGAATGGCCTCACCCGGCATCTTCGTCGACGAGCTCGGGCGGTCTATTCCCCAGCCGGGGGAGTACGAGCTCGAGCGGCTGCTCGGCCGCGGCAGCAAAGTCGTGAGGCGCTGGATCCGCTGGGACGAGTCCGGTGGATGGCACGCAGCGTCGGGGCTACCCAAGCCCGTGGACGCGAGTGTCGTGGCCGGTTCGGTCTTTCTCGTGCAGACCGATGCGTCGCCAGCGCAGATTCGCGAGCTGGCGCTGACCGGTCTGGGGTTGCGTCGCTCCGAGGGGTTCGGTCTCGTGACGGGACTGGGGGGAAACTCATGAGCACGATCCACCTGTTCCAGGTGGAACTCGCGATGACCAGCCAGGGCGGGGTCTTGATGCCCAACACTGGCGACGGTGAGCCAGACGCGCGTCCTTTGCTTCACACGCTCGATGCTGTCCGTGCAGGTGATCGGCAACGACGCCTCGGTGACGATGGCGACGACCCGCTCACCGGTGAACACGACGCCAGTGTTGAACACGGCCCCGCAGACAGGAGCTACGAGGTCCCGGTCACCTCCCTGGCAGGCAGCCTGCGCCAGCACCTGCTCGACAGCGGTGCCGACGTCGAGTGGTGGCTCGGCAAGGTCATCAAAGGCGAGGCAGCCGTCGCCAGCCGGGTGTGGCTCGTCGGCAGCAGCCTGATCAAGGCCCAGACGCTGGAGCGGATGCAAACCGCGGTCGATCGTCGTCGCGGCGCAGCGCGAAACCGCACCCTGCGCCACCACGAGTTGCTGTGCCCCGGCCCGAAGCTCACCGTCTACTTACGGGCGGAGAACCTCGCCTCCCAGGAGCACGCCGGTCTTGTCGACCTGCTGGCCTCGTGGTCGCCGTACCTGGGTCGGGGAATCAGCGTCGGGCACGGAGCCACCGCGTCCCTCGGCGTCAGGCACGGGACGCTCGACCTGTGCACCGCTGATGGGCTGGAGACCTACCTCGACTTCGGCGGACCAGAGCTCTACGAATGGATCGAAGAGGAAGCTCCACCCGCCCCCGTTGCTCGCCAGGACGCCCACTGGTCCCTGCGCACCAGCAGCTGCGTCAGCGTCGGAAGTGGACACGCCCAGCGCAAGACTTCGGACGGGGCCGAGGTGGTCACCGTCCTGAGGGGGCCGGATGGCACCACGCCCATCGTCCCGGGCAGCACCTGGAAGGGCGTGCTGCGCTCTCGGATCGAATACGTGCTTCGTTCGCTGTGGCCGGTGGACCGCGAAGGCCGACCCTGCTTGGACAGCTCGTGCGGGCGGTGCCTGCCGTGTCGCCTCTTCGGCCACGCGGGCGGGGCGCAAGCGCAGAGGTCACGGGTGCGGTTTGAGGACTCACCGATCTCCGGGAAGCTGGTCGAGCGGACGCACGTCGCCATCGACCGGTTCACCGGCGGCGCCTCAGCCGGTCTGCTGTTCACACGCGAGTCCGTGGCGCCGGGGGCCGAGGTGACCCTGCGCGTGGTACGCCTTGGCGGCACCGACCAGGAATGGCAATGGACTCTAGCTCTGGTGGAGCTGGCGGTCCACGACCTCGGTCGGGGCCAGGTCGGTCTGGGCTGGGGGACCACGCGCGGCATGGGGTTCCTGACCTCGACACAGGACCGGGCCACGGCAGTGCAGGACGCCAAGACCGTTCTGCGGGGACTTGTGGAGACGTGGCAACCCGACGAGGAGTCGAGCGACATGCAGACGGAGAACATTGCATGAGCGCCACGCTGAACGGTGGGCTGAGCACCTGGGAGGTGTTCAAGCACTCCGCCACGGGCTGCATGCTCACCTGGCAGGACCCCGACGGCCTGCACGTATGTGCGCCACCTGAGACGGCGCCGTACACTTCCCTGCTTCACGGTTGGAACCCTGAGACGGGGGAACTGCTGCGCGCGCGTCTCAATGACGGCGAGGTACACCTCGCCCGGCTACACCCTGACACCCACCTGGCGGGCGAGGACGTCGAGATCAGGGTGGACGAGCTGTTGGCTTCGCGGGACGGGTCGGACTCGCGAATCACGTGGTGCCCCACCGCGCGGCAGACCGTGCCGCTGGGGCGCGTGACCACCCTCGACCACGGCACAGGTGGACTGGTCTTCACATGTGCCGTCGACGTCTTGGAGCAATGGCGATGAGTGTGCCGTTGGGGCCGGTGCGATGGTGGCTCCCCCTGAATGGGCTTGACCCCGAAGAGGTGCGCGTCGAGGCACTGCACGCGGCACTGAGCTGGTGGCTCGAAGAGCCAGCGGAGCACCAAGCCCAGGTCAAGCCGTACGCGCTGAGTCCCATCAGCGTCCGCGAAGGGACCTTCGGGGTGGAGGTGGTGACCCTCAGTGCCGCTTCGGGGGCCAGGTTTGCTGACTCCGCCACGGCCGGGGCGCGACTGCGTTTGGATCGGGCGACGGCGAGGGTGGCCGCTGACGCGCGGCCTCTGGCGCACGAATCCTGGGCTTCGCTCGGCACCCCGAGCGGTGCGCGACGGTGGCGGCTCGACCTGCACACCCCCACCACGATCCACTCTGCGAAGCGGTTCTCCCCGATGCCCCGCCCGGAGTCGTTTCTGCGTCGTCTCTCGCAGGTCTGGGACCACTACAGCGGTCTGCCGGCTTGTGTCGTGGACCGCACCGAGTACGGCGAGATCTGGGTCTCGGAGATCGAAGGGGAGACGATCACGATGCGGCTGAAGATCGGCGCTCGCGACTCCTCGGGCCGCCCGACCGCCGTGACGGTCGCCGGCTTCCTGGGGCACCTCGTGGTGCGATGCGACGAGCCGGTCGTAGCCCACCGGCTCGACGTGCTGTTGCGGACTGCGGGCTGGTGCGGGCTGGGATCCCTGACTGAGAAAGGACTCGGCGTCACGGAGGTGCGACCGCAGCATTCTCGTGCATCGTCTCGAGTGGGCTGAGAATGGGACGTCTTTGGCAGCGCGCCGTCGACCCGAAGTCCTTGCTCCGGGCCTGGCAGCAGATGGCGGAGGGGATTGATCCTGACGCCGGGCCGAACGGAGTTGCCGGCTTCGCACCCCACGCGGGCGAGCACATCGAGCAGCTGTCGGCCGAACTTCGAGTAGGCACCTACGTCCCAAGCAGCCTGCAGACAATAGAACTCGTCAAGGGCGACGGCACTCGGACCCTGCACGTGCCGTCCGTACGTGATCGCCTGCTCGAACGGTCCGTCCTGCGATCCCTCACACCAGTACTGGACCCACTGCTGGGGCCTTCCTCGTACGCCTACCGCCCGGGGCTGGGAGTCAGCGACGCCGTACGCGCGGTCGTGGAACTGCGTGAGGAGGGATTCGGCTGGGTCCTGCGAGGTGACGTCGAAGATTGCTTCCCCAGCATCCGACCACGCGTCGTGCGCCGACGTCTCTCCCTCACGGTCGACGACCCTGAGCTGCTGGAACTGATCGACCAGTTCCTGGCGCGCCGGGCTCGAGGGAGATTCCGCGGTACGAGGGCGGTCCGGGGGTTAGCCCAGGGGACACCGTTGTCGCCCCTGTTCGCCAATCTGGTGCTCGAGCAGTTGGACAGTGCGCTCACTGAGGCGGGCTGGCCTGTCGTGAGGTACGCGGACGACTTGGTGGTGGCGGCGACCAGCCGTGACGAAGCATGGGAGGCGGCTAGGGTGGCAACCGCAGAACTGGACTCGATGGGTCTCACGCTAGGGGCGGACAAGACCGAGGTCATGAGCTTCGAAGAGGGGTTCGCCTTCCTCGGCGAGGACTTCGGTGTCAGGTACCCGCCCACGGCTCAATCCGGGGGGCCCAACACGAATCGAGGTCCTCTACGTCGGAAGGCAGGGCTCGGGGGTTCGACGCCGGCGAGGCCGGATCGAGGTTCGTTCCAAGGACGATGCGACGCTGGTGGACGTGCCAGAGACCAAGGTGTCCCGAATGGTCTGCTTCGGATCCGTGGGGGTGTCCTCCTCTGTCCGCTCGTGGGCGGTGGAGTCCGGCATCGATGTGGTCCTGGCCTCCCGTCGCGGGCATTACCAGGGCCAGATCATCGGTGGCGGGCGCGGCCCGCGGATGGAACGGGTACGAGCCCAGTTCGACTTCGAGCACTCCCCGAGAAGACTGCCCCTCGCAGCAGCAGTAGTCGAGGCCAAACTGCGCAAACAGGTGGTGTTGCTGCAACGCTTCGGGCGCCGAGCAGGCGTCGATGTCGTCCGCCGCGAGATCAGGGCTGTGCAGAGCCTCCTGACGATGATTCCCCAGTGCACCAGCAACGAGGAGCTCATGGGACTCGAAGGTGCGGCGGCGAGGAGCTACTTCAATGCCTTCGGGGCGCTGATACCGGAGCCGCTCCAGTTCCCCGCACGGACAAGACAGCCGCCCCGCGACGTCGTCAACGCCGCGCTTTCGTTCGGCTATACCTTGCTGCTGGGGGAGTGTGAACTGGCCCTCCACTCGGCTGGTCTGGAGCCCAGCCTCGGCGTGCTTCACGCGTTCCAGGGGCAGCGGCCAAGCTTGGCTCTGGACCTGATGGAAGAGTTCCGACCGCTCATCGTTGACCAGTTGGTGCTGACGATGGCGCGAGGTAGGTCTCTGCGCCCCGAGCACGGCCGCCCCGACAAAGAGGGCGGCATCGGTGTCTACCTCACTAAAGCTGGTCGGGAGGAGCTCGTCTCGGCCTACGAACGTCGCATGCTCACGGAGAGGCGCGGCGCGCTGCAGGACTTCTCCGGAACCATGCGCAGACACATCTACCGGCAAGCGCAGCGAATGGCGCGCGAGATTCTCCGTGACGATGACCTGGAAGCAGGGGACATCGAGTGGACGGGACTGTCATGGCGTTGACCACGACAGTCGTGAGCTACGACATCCGCGAGAACCAACCGCGAGCCAAAGTGGCAGCCATCCTTCAAGCCTATGGCGACCGTATCCAGAAGTCGGTCTTTCTTATGTCCGCTACCGACGAGGAACTCTCCGAGGTGATCGGGCGGTGCCGACGTCTCCTCGATGAGTCAAAGGACAGCCTCTATGTGTTTCACCAGTGCGCGTCCTGCTGGATGGACCAAGTTTGCGTCGGGCAGGCGATGCCACCCACGGAGGCATGGCATTGGAGCGACTTTTGAGTGGGGCGTGGAGCTCGTGCATGCCCATGGGGTGTGCAGTGGCCCTGACCTGCGCAAACGCTCGTCTGCGAGTATTTCGGGGCCGGTCATCTGGCGGCGCCGGTGCCCGGGTGTGGTGGGGGTGTGCAAAGATGCAGGTCAGCGGCACGGAAAACCATTAGGGGTCCCGAAGGCCCTCTCGCGCAGCAGCGAATAGAAACGACGGAATCGTCGTCGACTCGTCCGTGGTGTCAGCCGTCCCGAAGGCCCTCTCGCGCAGCAGCGAATAGAAACCAGTTGTTGATCGTGGTGGGGCAGTCCTCGTTGAAGAACTCGTCCCGAAGGCCCTCTCGCGCAGCAGCGAATAGAAACACGTGCGCGTCGAGCGAGGAACTTCCGTGAGTGTCCCCAGCTGGTCCCGAAGGCCCTCTCGCGCAGCAGCGAATAGAAACACGCACCCCAGTTCACCTTGCCGTTGCATCCGATGAACATGTCCCGAAGGCCCTCTCGCGCAGCAGCGAATAGAAACTCATCGGGTTCGCCTGGACGTTCAGGAACACCTGTCCCGAAGGCCCTCTCGCGCAGCAGCGAATAGAAACGGCTCTGGCTCCGAGCATGTCGGCTCGTTCTCCGGGTCCCGAAGGCCCTCTCGCGCAGCAGCGAATAGAAGCGGCCACTGCTGGAGTAGTGCCAAGTGATCTTGCTGGTCCCGAAGGCCCTCTCGCGCAGCAGCGAATAGAAACGGGTACTCGCCTCCGTAGCCTGGCCGTACGTGTCGTCCCGAAGGCCCTCTCGCGCAGCAGCGAATAGAAACTGCCTTGTCGCTACTAAGCGGCCGTATTCCGGGTTGGGTGTCCCGAAGCCCTCTCGCGCAGCAGCGAATAGAAACCCCTTGGCGGCAGTGATCGTCTGCGTGTGGATGCCCACCAGCGTGTCCCGAAGGACCTCTCGCGCAGCAGCGAATAGAAACCTGGACTCGGTCGGGCGGACCGTGTCCTTGGATTGGGGTCCCGAAGGCCCTCTCGCGCAGCAGCGAATAGAAACGGAGTCGGCTTGGGGTTCACGCAGTCACCGACCCACTTGGTCGTCCCGAAGGCCCTCTCGCGCAGCAGCGAATAGAAACCTTCGTCGGGTCCATCTCCACGTAGTGCTGGTACAGCGAGCCAGTCCCGTAGGCCCTCTCACGCAGCAGCGAATAGCAACGCCAGCCTTCTTCTCCACGGCCTGGTTGATCGCCAGGTTCCGAAGCCCCTCTCGCGCAGCAGCGAATAGAAACCGGCTGAGGTCAGCCGTTGCGCACGTTGGGAGCGGTCCCGAAGGCACGTCTCGCGCAGCAGCGAACAGAGGAGGTCGTCGCCGACGGGTTGTGGTTGACGCCGAGTCCCGGAGAGTGTCGGCGGGCGAAGGGTGAGCGCTCTGGCCCCTTCTCGGTGAGGGAGGTACCAGGCTAGAAGACACCTCAGACGGCGGAGGTGTCGCGCGCTATGGAGGTTCGGGTGCGACGACGGTCGCGGTGCTCAGCTTGCTTCCCCTGGAGTGCGCTCACTTGCCGCAGGAGTGGTATCGATGCGCAATCACTCTCTGAAATGTCATAGTCGAACGTGGTGCAGTTCCGCTCTCTTACCCGTCCACTCGATGACATACACGATGCCTGGTTCAAGAGAGTGAACGACGGCGCTGTTCTCGTGGACGACCTCGGGAGGGTCCAGGGGCGGTCCTGGAATTGGGAAGATTGACAGTCCGCGCGGCCGGCCGAAGGATTGGAGTATCCGTTCGTGAGTGATGCGGGCTCTCGGGTGGTCGCGGTAGAACATCAGTCGCCCTCGCCGGTTGCGATTGGCCGTTTGGTGGTGTCGAGCCGTTTGGTGGTGTCGAGATTGATGATTCCTGGGGCGGTGCCGGTGCCGCCGCTGGTGGGGTCATTGTGGTCGGGGGCGTCGACCGCGTGCGGTTCGATGTCGTCGTCGACCTCCTCGATGTGATCGAGGATCTTCGGGCGTCGGTAGGGATGCTCTAGACCGAAGTAGCGGTCAAGGAACTCGGCAAGCAGGCGCTCAGGGCTCTCGAAGGAGAGGGGATCCTCGAACTCACGCGCCGGGGCCTGCTCACGGACGATGTCATCGTCACCGTGCGCTCGGACCGAGTCGATGAGCGCGGCGTCGATTTGTTTCATCCACCAGCCACGGCTGAACGCGTCCTTCCTGGCCATGAGCTCTTGGTGTTCGCGAGAGACCGGGTCGAGTTCTCCCTTCGGGCCGGCTGGCGGTTCGTCCACGTTGGTGCCGAGGTAGGGCACGGTTGCGTGGGCGATGAAGACATCGAGTTCTGGATTGTTCAGCGTGACGAGGTGACGGAAGTGGTGGATGGTGCCGAGGTAGCACTGGACGATGTAGCTGTCCCAGCGCGGCGCTTGGCGGTACAGGAAGGTCAGGTCCTGACTTTGGGTCATGAACTCTGAGACGGCCTCGGTGTAGGCCGAGTAGACGTTGGCTCGTAGTTGTTGGGCGTCTCTCTTTGCCAGGTCGTGGTGCTTGAGATTTGCGGATGCGGTTCCGTAGTCCCACCACTCCCGTAGGAAGAAGTATCCGGAGATGGCGAACTGGACCAGCATGAAGAACCAGAACCAGAAGGTCTCCTCGTCCGCTCCGCCGAGCTCCTCGGCGCGAAGCAAAGACAGCGGGACGAAGAGGATGACGAGCACCAGGCCGACGATGCCTGCGACCAGCTTGGCGCCACGGTCTTCGACCTCCTCAATGCGGGCCTTCTTCCGAAGCTTCGCGGGTATGGGGCCGCCGGCCTTCTCATGGGCATCGAGTTCGGCCTCGTGGTATCGGGTCACGCCTTCCTTGATGCCGATCGCGGAGTAGTGGGGGACCACCATCAGGATCAGGATGAGGCCCATCGCGAACAGGTAGGGCATGGCCGCATTGTCTTGGGAGACGACTTTGTCGAAGAGCGCGATCGAGATCGCGAACTCTGCGCCGAAGATGGCGAGCGCGATGAGCCACTTGCTCAGCTGGTAGGGCTTGGATTTGAGCCTGAAGTAGCGCCCGAGTTCGAGTTCATCCTCATGCACCTCCCGGTAGGACCGATTCCAGGAGTCCAGCACCACGGCGAGTTCAGTGTCAGCGACTCGGAGGTCGTCGCGGATCTCAGCGATGCTGCCGGCTGTTTGGTAGAGACCGGACAGGACATCTCGCGCGCTCGCGGCGACGAAGTCCGACAGCCGGTCACGCAGACCTTCATGGTCGTGGGCCAGGTGTCGTTCGTACTCGAATGCCATGCGCCCGCCATCCCACTGCTCTGGCTCCAGCGGCATTCGTCCGACGTTGACGGCCTCCTGCTGTGCCGCCCACCGGAGTGCGGCAAGGTCTGGCATGAGAATTGACGGGCCACCTTCTCCGGGCTCGTCGAGGATGGCGTCGTCGGCACCCATTCCAATCGGGCCATCGACGCCACCGCCCTCGGTGCCGCGGCGCTTGCCCCTGCCGAGGAAGTCCAGGATGCCCATCAGAGGTGCTCCCCTTCGGTGATCTGGTGCGTACCCGTCACGAGGGCGTTCGGCGTCTCGAAGCTGAGCCTTCCGGTCGGGGCCGTGACGTCTGATGCGCGGCTGCCGCGTCGTCCTTCGCCCTGTACGAAGCCGTTGCAGTAGCGAGACCAGAGGAGCTCACCGGTGTGCTTGATGCTGTCGAATCGCTGCTGGTACTCGCTCGGTAAGTTGTCGATCTCACGCTTGAGTTTCGAGATTTCGCTGCGAGCCTGCTTCGCCGCTTCGGCTGCGGCCTCGAGAGCGGCCGTTCTCGCCTGCTTCTTAGCAAGCGCTTCGGCTGCTCGGGACTCCGCTTCCTTACGTGCGCGTAGAGACTGACGCGTTGCGAGCGCGTCGACGAGAAGCTGCGAGGAGTCGCGGTTCGCGGAGCCGACCGGCTCGTGCGATGGGAGACCCGCGTCAACATCGGGCGCCGGTGGCTGCGCGGGGTCAGACATCAGCGAGTGGCTCTGGATGATCGCCTCACATTCGGCGATGCGGAGCGTTGCGTTCCGGCGAGTCGACACGAGGTCCTCGACCTGGGTGCTCCCCGCGAGGTGGACTGCATCGGTGAGCAGTTTCGACATCGAGGCATGGTCATACGCCTTCTTGCCGTCACGACGCCCCTTTCTGAAGAAGCGGTGAGCCAACTTTGGCGTCGGCTCGCCTTCGAGAAGTTGTGTCGCAACGTGTTCTGCCACGACGTCGACGGTGAAGCGTTCAAGCATGGATGCCTCCTCAGCAGTTTCCAGGCAGATAGCTGGGCTCGACGTTGTAGACGCAGAGATTGCCGCCGCCAGCCTCCACAAGCTCACTCCAGTACTGCTTGACCAGCGCTTCGCGATCGGGCGAGACCCGGTCCTTGTTGCTGGCCACTCCACCGCCGACGCCGCCGAAGGACACGTCAACTCCCTCTAGCTGCGGCACAAGTCCAAGCTGGACGGTTCGCTGGATCAGTGCGTTGACGTTGGAGTTCCTTCTCGTGGCGAGCTCACCAGTCTGATACCCGTCGGTGAGTACGACCAGGTACTGTCGTTCGGCTCCTTCGACCACTGCCTGTTGGTGGAGACTTTGGGAGGCCAGATGGAGTGCGGTGACGATGTCGCTCCCGTGTCCACCTTGGCTGTCTACGGAGGCGGTCTTGAAAACCGATTCCGTTGCGGCGAGAGCGTGCTTTTTGGCCTTTGTGACCTTCTCTTCGCCGACTGACTCCCGGTGGGCCTTGGGCCGCCACAGTTCGAATGGCTCCGAACTCGCTGTCTGAAGCTTGGCATTCTGGTTGTCGAAGTAGTAGACGGAGAACGAGGCGCGACGGTCACGACACCCATCGACCATGCGAGTAGCGAGCTTGAGGTAACTGGCTCGGGTCACCTCGTTGATCGACGATCCGGTTCGGTCGACCAGGATGGCGCAGGCGGCGCCCTGGGTCTCGCCCTGCATCGGTCGGAAGAGCATCCATCCGAACAACGCCACCACCGCGATCACACCTGCGCCGGCGGCGGCGTACATCCTGCCGTAACCGATCCCAGATGTCTTTCTCGAGCTGCCATAAGGTCGCTTCTTGCCGCCATACTTCTTATTCCCCCTGGTCCGGGAGGAAACGGAACCAACCATGGATCTGACCCCTTTACCCGTCGGCCCGGTGCCGACCCGGGACTCATCGATGCGGCTCGCCTGTCCCCAAGCTGTTTTGATCTATCCACCGACAGGCTGAATCTTGGCAGAGGGTGTGGTCTCGAGGCGGGAAATCTTCCTACTGTTTCGCATTCGGGACTGCCATAGTCCTATTTGTGCGAGAGATCTTGTCGGCACTGTTGGTGCTCGGGTGTTTAATCTGGATTTTCAAATTCGCCCTTTTTGGGGCGAAGGGGCGAGTGGGGCGTCCGCCCTCGGGAGTTCTCACGAGGTATCTCTCGCCCGCTGACGCGCCTGTCGCAGCCGCCACTATGGGTGGATACGCGCTCGGTACTGCGATCGTCCTCACTGATAGCCGGGCTGACGTCCAGACCGGCATTCTGGTCGGGGCAGTGGTGGCGGTATTCATGGCGTTCCGCACGGCGGAGCGACTCACCGTTCCGGCGCTCGGGGTGGTCGCGATGGTCTGCGCAGTCGTTCAGATGCTCCACTTTATCCGTGGTGATGAGTACGACACGCTCAAGACGGCTTATCGCTTGGCACTCGTCTTGTTGGTGTTCTCGTGCTTCGTACTTGGGACAATCCTGTTCAACCGGGCGTCGGCCCTCCGCGGGGAACGGGGCCTGGCGTTGCTCGGCTTGGTCGACATTGTGAGTTTCCTGGTGCGTCCTACAGGGGCGGACCTCTTCAACCTAGGGAGCGTCAGCCACGCTCTGTTTCTTGCAGGCGCCAGTGCTGCTGCGTTCGCAGTCGGCTGCGCAGTGTCCGAAGCCGTGCTCGGTTTGGTCGGCATCGCGGTCATTGGCCTGAGTGTGGCGCTGAACGCTCCGAATGGTTGGCTCGGTGTAGTAGCAGCGATCGCAGCGGCCTGCTGCACCATTGTCGCCCGATCCTTCACCCGCATGGTTGGGGCGTGACCACACCGAACTCGAAAGGCAAACGCTCCTCGCGGCGAGGGGCTCTGTTTCCCAACCGGAGCTTGAGTTGTGATTACCGCTCCTCCGTTGAACATGGGCATGAGCCAATTGCGCGGCGGCCGGTTGCCACGTTCATTGCGCTCGCGCGGCCCCTACTGGTACGGCGCCACTTAGGCCATGCTGCGCGACCTGTGAGGGAGCAGCCCGAGCTTGCTCGTGGCGCGGCCAGAGGGATGGCGTCAACACCCGGATTGCGGTCGAGGGACAAGGAAGCGTCAAGCAAGCCAGAACGCAACATGGAACTTGGCGGGATCTTCGGCGCCTTCGGCAGAGTCTTGGCCCACCCGACGCCATCGATATTTGCCACTGAGTACCCGAGAGTCCCAGCCGGGGTTCGATCAGCCCCATTTGATTCCGCAGACCGGACACTTCTTGAAGCGTTCGGGATAGGCCACCTCAGTGCCGCAGCCGCGGCACACATACATGGCCATCGTCAGCAGAGCGATTCCCTTGCTCAAGGTGGTCCTCCCTCGATAGTTGCGCCAAGGCACCCAGACTAGAGCGATCAACGGCATAGCAAAGCCCGTCTGCGTGCACTGTCCTCAGCCTGGGCCTGGCGGTTCGCTACGGCCCGCTCACAGCAGATCCTGTGCGTGACCAGATCAATGACGAATTTGCCCCAACTGAGAGTGACCTCTGGGAAGATGATCCTCGGGTACGTTTTCGTGCCACGCGTCACCATTCAGATTTGGAGCTTGATGACCCCCGACGGCACCACCCGCAGGCACTATCAGGAGCTAGCCAATCGATACGACTCGGTATGGGAGCACTCTCCGGATTTTCTGGCGTGGATGACCAGTGAGCTTTCTTTCCGCTTGCAAATTCGCGAGGGTGACTGGCTCCTCGATGTTGGCGCGGGTACCGGGCTTTATGCCCGCCAGTTGTTGGACCTGCATCCCGGTGCGGCTGGCGCAGTGTGCCTTGACCCTTCGGAGTCCATGCTTGCGCAGATCGACGATCCACGCCTGCACCCGTACAACGGTGACGAGTCGGAAGCCCAGGCCGCAGTACGGGCCGTCGGGATCTCCGCGGCGTCTCGAGTGCTTGTCAAGGAAGCCGTGCACCATTTCACACATGTAGCCGCAGGCATTGGTTCGGTTTCCCGAGCACTATCCCCGGGCGGACGGATCGTCGTTGCCATGCTGCCGCCCAAGATTGACTACCCCCTCTTCCAGGCCGCGCACGAGCTGTACGAGTCACGACAGCCGCATCATGACGATGTCGCAGACGCGCTCCGTCAACAAGGCCTCCGGTCATGGGTCGAACTCGCCGGCTTTCAGCTCACGTTCACCTTCGAACGCTACGCTGACATGGTCCGAGCTCGTTACATGTCGCTCCTTTCGGAGTTTTCCGACGAGGAGCTCGAGGCAGGCATCGCGGAGATCGCGGCACGCCGTGGCACCGGTACGCTGGGATTCGAAGATCGCTTTGCCTTCGTCATCGGGACCACCCCCGCGGCCGATGAGTGAGGTCGTCGACCGTCTTGAGCGGTTACGGGTTGAGCTCGACGGCTACGGGCTCGTCGCCAAGAAGTGGGAGCTCGATGTCCAGACATCACTTATTGGTCTCCGGAATGGTATTCCCGACCATACCGTCCAGCACATAGGGAAGATGACTGAGCGGGTTCTCAAGAACCTGTGGCGTCACTTCGGGACCGACGGGAACCCGGATAGCAAGGCTCTGAATGACCTGGTCAAAGGGGTGCGGGAACACATCGTTAGCCCGGCAACCCTCGAAGCACTTGGCGATATTCAACGACTGCGCAACCGCTCCGCCCACGACGGTTACGACGTTAGTGACGAGGACGCGCTGGTAGCTTTGCGTAAGTTCGTGGTGCTTCTCGACTGGGTGCGAACGACGCAGTCGAGTGCATTTGCTGAGGGTCCGGTAGTTGACCGTGAGGTGGAAAGGCGGGCGGGCTTCCTCGCAGGTTTGTTCAACCAGATGGACTACAGGCTCGCGAAACGCTTCGACCTGTCGTCGTCCACAACCTACTTACTGCTGGAGCGGCAGCGTGGATTGCGGCTCGATTTCATCGAGCTTGCGATCGGATCGAGCGAGGAAGAGCTGCGCAAGATCCTCGATAACTTGCCCGCCGAGCAGGTATTGCCCACGGACCGCCCAATACAGACACGGTTCCTAGTGGTTGACGAACTCGCCCCGGGCGACTTCCCGACGGCTGGCCACTCCTCAGACGAACGAGTGGTGAGCTTCGAGAACTTCGTTCGCGAGTACGTCGACCTCGACAAGCTCGCACAAACGCTGAGCGGGATCCGCGGTTCAGTCGACTCCCTGGAGGTCCGCTGCGAGCAACTCAACTTCAAGCCGCGCGCGGCGGAGTACGAACTCGGCAGTCCGATGACCGTGCGTGATTGGCTGACGGCGCGTGACGCTGGTCCGCTGAACGCCTTGGTGATCGGGCCTCCGGGCAGCGGAAAGACTGCGTTGCTGGCAGCGCTACTGGATGCCAGTTGGGAAGGCGCTCCGCTCCTGCGCTTCTACGTGGACCTGGGACGCGCGCAGCCGGGAGAGGCACTGAGCTCTTTGGTGACCCGGCAACTCGCGCCGTACGTCGCTATCGAGCAGCCGTACATCTATCGCGTCTTTCTATACGTGGTTCGGGCCGGCGGTGCGATGTGCATGGTCGATGGACTTGACGAGGTGCCCGACGACGGATCGGGCACGGCCAGCTTCGATATGTTCGTCGACCTCTGCGAATTCTTCTCGAGCGAGTCGAGCACCATCATCACCTCCCGCCAGCTCATGCTCACCGACTCCCCGTGGCTGCGGGAGCTGCTCCATGGTGACGCCTCGCCTAGCGACCAGGTCCGTGCCGACATGTTGGTCGGTGGAGTGGACACGGATGACCTGCCGGACTTCAGCGTCCTACAACTCGAGCGTCCTAGTAGCGCGACTGTGTCGGACCGGCTGGCTGATCTCATCCCGGCCACGAACTCCGAATCACTCGCTGTTGTTCGACGGGCGCTCGACGGTCTGTTAGCACATGTTGACCACACCCTCGGCGACGCTCGCTCAGACCGAGACCTCCACGACCTGATGGGGCGGGCCGCCTTCCGCGGCCTCTCACGGATTCCCATTGCTGAGTTCGCCGGTGCAGGAATCGGCTTGGGATGGATGTCCGTCGCGAGCGCCGACGGTCCGCTGACCTTGAGTGTCGACGGGACGTTCAGCTTCCCGCACCGCACGGTGGCCGAGGCCTTGGCAGCCCGGTGGTATGTAGATCGCCTGGACGATGACGCGGCTTCCCTGATCGGCCGTGCGGTCCCGAGTGAGTTGGTCAGGCGTTTCGTGTATGCACTTCTTGGCGAGTCCTCCCCGAACACGTTCGGTCCGACGACCACTCGCCCCGCCATCGTCGGGCCGGTCAATGACCTGTTAGTCGTGCGTCTGGATAAACCGGTCACGCTCAGTCGTCATCCGGTCACCATCGCTGAGTACCGCGACTTCCTCGACTCCTCGGGTCGTGATGGCCTGAAACTCTTGCATCCGGAAACCCCCCACCGCGGGGCGTTAGAGCCGATGTTCGAGAGGCTCACGCCGGGAAAGTTCCGCGATCGTGCCTTCGACACCCACCCCGCGACAACTATCTCTTGGTGGGGTGCCCACGCCTACGCGGCCTGGGTCGGAGGTCGATTGCCCACGAGTCTTGAGTGGGAAGTCACTGCGCGTGGCACTGATGCGCGACTCTTCCCGTGGGGCGACGACGCCGATCGCCTCCGTTCAAACTGCGCCGACTACTGGGCCGGCCGCGACATCGTCACCTACGAGCAGTGGAAGTCGCTCATGGACGAAGGGGTGATCCCGCCGGGAGCTACCACACCAGTGGGTTCCTTCGATGAATCACCAGCAGCCCACGGTGCTTTCGACATGGGCGGGAATGTCTGGGAATGGACTTCCACCGTGATCGAGGACCGAGCCGTCATCGCAGGCGGTTCCTATGACAACCCGATTCGCGGCCTCCGGGCATCGTCCAGGGGCCTCCCCACGAGGAGTAGCCGCAGCAACGCAGTTGGGTTCCGCGTCGCCTTTGATGGGCAGGTGCAATGAGTAGATCCACCGAGCAGCTCCGCGGCCGGGTGTCCAGTCTCGACCGCTCCGGAGGGGGTCCAACCGGCCAGGTCAGCCTCTACATGGTCGAGACCGAGGACCATCGCAGATTCACCTGCGACTACACAAACATCGCCACCGAAGGGCACAAGACTCTGACAGTGGGAGACCTCGTCGTCTTCGTCCCTGCGGAAGACGGTCGGGCGCTGTTTGTCCGCCACCTGATCGAACCCTCCAGCCGTGCGCTACTTGGCCTGCATGACTGAGCATCACGGCCGCATCTGTTCTGGTTCGCCGGCCTGGCCGGATAGCCTGCCTGCCACTGCGCGATATGGAGGTCATGGCCAGTGTCTTTGACTCGTCCGCGGCGGCTTCGCGCCACGCAACGGTGGGTTCTCCGGAGGACTGCGACGGCATCGTCGGGCTTCCAACGGCTGCCTATCGTCGCCAGTTCTGCAGAGAGTGCAGCATCCATATGTCAGAACGAATGCGATGGCCGCGGCATCGCTCGACCGCCACTGGCCCCGGTCCAGCCGAACGCGCTGTCTGGTGATCGCCACGCAGTGTTCGACCTGCGAGTCCGCGCGTGACCGGCCATCCCGCCGGTGTGAACGTCTTCGCCTGCCTAGTGTTGGCGGTCGAGAAGAACGGCGAACTGTCCGAGATCTGGAGGCCCGGCCCCCTTCCAGTGGCGCTCCCAACCACCACGGCGCACGGGCGCTCCGGCGGAGACCGGATAGCCGATCGAACCGCTAGATCGTCCTACTTCGCCTCGCGTGTTGTGGAAACCCTGTACGGGGCGGACCCCGCGACCGGCGCGGGTCGATGGCACATCAGTTCTGCCGGTGTGGAAGGCGATGGCGTCCGCCTCGAAGGATGGGAGTGCTTACTCCTGGCCGATCCTGATGCGAGTACTGCTCTCAGTGGCTACGCGGTCGCACACGTCCAGCTCATCGGCGATCCGATGGCCACGCTTCCTGAGCTCACGCGACGTACGGGCGCTGCGCGCGCTTGGTTGGAGGACCAGCTCCCTGTAGGTGTGAAGAAGGCAAGCGACCCGACTGTTGGGGTTGTCAGTCACCTTACGTACTTAGGGGCTCAGCTTCCAGAACCGTTCGACGACGCGGCAGTGCAGGAAACCCTGCGCTCCTGGAGCAGCGTGGATCGGTGGCTCTGGTTGACCGGTACTGGTGTCGACCCGCTCTCCTACCTGCCTGATCCAAAGGCACCGATGCCCGGCACGGTGGTCTTTTTATCAGCGGACTGGCGAGCGCTCGCGCTGAGGAATGGCGTCGCGTACTGCGCCCTAACCGAAGGCGCGGGCGCTCCCCACGACTTGCTGAGGGCCTACGTGCGGTCGATCCACCTCGACGGCTACCTCCTCGTGCAGCTCCAGTCCGACGGTGCCCACGCGTTGGCCGACAAGCTGGGTCGTTCGCGCGTCGCCGATCTGACCGTGGAGTCCGCCATGAAGCTCGAGGCGCAGTTGCTTGAGTTACGCGGCGGCCTGTGGTGGCGGCATCTGAGCAGCAGAGGTAGCCAGGTGGATCAGGTTGTGAAGGCACTCCAAGACGAGCGAAGCCTGCCGAAGCTGTACGAACAGCTCGTCGACGAACTAACGGACACAGCGAGGTTTATCGAACTGCGCAAGGCCCGTGAGGATGAGGTCCGCGACCGTAAGGTCAGCGAGGTTGTGTCCCTGGCTTCAGCCGCGTTCGTGACTCCGTCCGTGTTCTTGGCGGCGGTTGCCTTAGTGCCGGAGCCATCAGAGTCGGAACTGCTTGCCTTCTGGGGTGCCGCGATCGTCCTTGCGCTCGTCACTTGGGTCGTCATACGAACTTGGCTATTGAGGTCCGCAAGTGGTGCCAATTGAGGGTGCGCCTTCGAATCTGGGATACCTGAGCGAGGCTTCCAGCGCTTTAAATCGGGGCCGTGTTTCAGACGCCGTTGTCCAGTCTCGAGGTCCCTTGGCGACGGTGGGCATGTGTGCCGGGCGGAATCGGCAATCGGATCGAAAATGGGTGTGACCTCGGCAGTCAAGCCAGAACCGTCAATCGTTACCTGCCACACCTTGGTGCATGCCCGTCCGGCGCCGCCTTGGGCCGGGCGACCTGGTCCCGCCGGCAAGAGCGCTCGCGAACCTCGAGATCACAGGCGGAATGGAACGGTAGCCAGAGCCGCCCGCTGTGACCCGAGCATGGTCCGCCGGTGATTCACGGGACTCAGTGGCCCTAGTCAAGTCTGTCTGCGTGGTCGAAACGAACGAGGTTGGTCTGCTGAAGAGATAGGGGACTTCCAGATCGGCTAGGACGAGGGTCCTGGCTGGAAGGATGTTCACTGTGGCTGGCAGGTATCCCAAGGAGTTCAAGGAAGACGTGATCCGGGTCGCCCGCGATCGTGGTCCTGGCGAGACTCTCGACAGATTGCGCACGACTCGGTGTGCACCCTGTGACGTTGTCGAAATGGCTCAAGCAGGCCGACATCGAGGACGGCATCAAGCCAGGGGTCACCAAGACCAGGCGGGTGAGCTGCGCGAGGCACGGCGTCGGATCCGGCGACTCGAGCAGGATAACGAGGTCCTGCGTAGGGCGGCTGCGTATCTGTCCCAGGCGAACCTCCCGGGAAAAGGGTCTACCCGCTCGTGAGAGACCTCGCGGCGAGCGGGATCCCGGCCGAGGTCTCCTTGCAGGTGCTCGGATTGGGGCGTTCGCCCTACTACCGATGGCTGAGGGCCCCGTCACCGCCTCGGAGTTGCGTGAGGCCTACCTGGCGAACGCGATCATCTTCAACGCCCACCGCGACGATCCCGAGTTCGGGTACCGGTTCCTGTTCGACGAGGTCACCGACGCCGGACACGTCGTGTCGGAGCGGACGGTGTGGCGGGTCTGCTCCGACAACGGCTGGTGGAGCGTGTTCGGCAAGAAGAAGCGCCGCGGCAAGGGCAAGCCCGGCACCCCGGCGCACGACGACCTCGTGCGCCGCGACTTCACCGCGGCCGCCGAACCAGCTGTGGCTCACGGACTTGACCGAGCACCGCACGGGCGAGGGGAAGCTCTACCTGTGCGCGATCAAGGACGTCTGGTCGAACCGGATCGTTGGTTACTCCATCAGTGACCGGATGGAGTCCAAGATCGCTGTCGACGCGCTCAACAACGCCGTCGCCAGACGTGGAGTCGAGGGTCTGTCGGTGGTCGGGTGTCGGCTGCGCTCGGACAGGGCTCGCAGTTTCGAAGCAGGAAACTGCAGCAGGCGCTGTGGCGTCACCACCTGGTCGGGTCGATGGGCCAGGTTGGCTCAGCCGACGACAACGCCGCGATGGAATCGTTCTTCGCGCTGCTGCAGAAGAACGTCTTGAACCGGCGCCGCTGGCAGACCCGAGACGAACTCCGGATCGCGATCGTGTCCTGGATCGAGCGGACCTACCACCGACGTCGACGCCAAGAACGCCTCGGACGGTTGACCCCGATCGAGTTCGAACTCATCATGACCAAGGCCGCCGATCAGGCAGCGTAATCAGAAGTCCCCTGATCGCTCAGCAGACCCCGCGACGTGCGACGACTGGCCGCGGTTCGATGGTCTTGCGTCATGGGATAAGAAATCCTGTCACTGGGTTTGCCAATATCAGTCCACCAGGGGCTTCGCGATAGCCGCCGCTAGCATCGATCGTTGCCTGGCGGTGCTCGAGAGACGGGCGGTTGGCGGCCAGCGATACACCAAGCGGAAAGGCACGAGAACTTTGAAGTCAGGTGGAGTCGCGCGGGCTTTCTTGCCTTGACTCACCCGCGCGAGTTCAGTCTCCGCACCATCACGTCCAGACACCGCTTGGTTGCCCGGCTCAACATCGTTCCTTTCTTGATGTGCTTGGCCAGACCAGGGCTAACTGCGTAATAGAAGCGAATAAACCCTCTCCCGAGGGCAGTCCTGGAGAGAGTGCGATCCCGGAAACTGCGGAGGGTAAGGACTGGAAGCGCGTCGTAGGAACCGTAGACAGCAGTCGCGATGTAGCACCCGCCCGCATTGGTTCCCGCCGAGGTGTCATGTGCTTCTGGCGGCACACTCACGGGCGGGTTCGTGCTCGCGTTGGCGGAAGATTTGTCGCCGTCAGTCGGGATGACGTCGCGGACGTGGCGGCCCTCCTTGAATCTCGCGACCACCTCGGTGTCCAGTCGCGGCTCGAGTTCAATAACCGCTTGGGATAGCTCAGCGAGCATGGCGGGGTAGCCCCGAGGGGGGTAGTAGGTCAGATTCCCAGAGATCTTGGCAAGGTAGGACGCCAACGCGGACACGAAGGCCGGGGCCGAAAGCAGCAGATCTTCGATGACTCGGTCGTAGTCCGCGGAGGGATCCGGGTCTGAGGATTCGGCGCACCGTTCCGAGATCGCCTTGCTGATCACCGCTAGACGTAGCGCGTCGGCAAGGAAGCCGGCGCTCGCGACAGTCTTGTACAACGCATTGAGGACTCCGACGTGCGCGGTGTAAGCCTGGCGGGTCAGATCCACATAGGTCGTTGCTGAAGCAAGGTAGTTCCCGTTGCGCTTCAGGACGACTGCTTCACGGATCCTAGATTCCCAACTGGCAGGGTAAGGCTCCACGGTCTGCTTGAAGGAAGGAAGGTCTGCCTGGAAGGTCTGGATGAGTTCAGCGAATCCTGGGGCTGGGTACGCCTTGATGCTGCCCGACCCGCGGCTCGGTATCATGCCGCCTGTGGGCAGGATTAGTCCACGAAAGTAAACATCCTGGGTTCGCAGTATGCCCCACAGTCCGGGCCGGGCCCATAATTCTGCTCGGGCCAGCGCATTCATGCCGACGGCCAACTGGTTGCCGTCTTCTGCGCTAAACGTGAGGGCCTCTAGCATCCCGATGATCCGGTCGGTGTCTGCGGCTCCCCACAGGATCTCGATGAGCGATTGCGCCGCATTCAGGAGTTCCGTGATCTCGTCGCTAGCAGCGGATCTGTCAAGGCTGCTGTTGATGCCTTTTGCGGCAGCGAATTCTTCGTTCTCTGCGGCGAGTGCGTAGTTGAGGACACGCAACTGGCGGCTCGCGTTGGTGTCACCCAGATCCCGACCGTCCTCGAGTTTCCTAAGTGAAGCGTCCATTAGGTGGGGCGACACAGCGCCGAGAAGAATGCCGATTAGAGTTTCTGCGGCGGCGAGCCAGTCTCGTTCGCTCGTGTGGTCGAAGGCGTGCGCATTGGGATGCTGGTCCACCCGGCCTGCTACGTAGTTTGCGAAGACCTCAGAGGTCACGGGCCTCCGTCCTTGAAGAGAATCAATGTCTTGGCGAATCAACGGGTTGAATCGCTGCCAGTATTGCACCGCGTCCTCACCGTGACCGCACCCTCAGTTGGCACTGAGACTTCGAGTTGCGCGGGGAACGGGTGGGTGACAAGCGATCCGCGTTCCACCTCATACCGATCGCCAACGATTAGTTGAACCCAGTCAAGTCGGTCTTCAGGCTTACGCTAGCGATCGTGGATCTTGAGATATGTCCAGGACGTAGATGCGTCATCCGCACGATGGCAGAACACCGCGAGTGGTGCGGTCGACACGGGGGTCTGCTGCACGGATAGGTAACATCTGATCTGCGTCGTTGTGTGTCGACGCTGGAAGGATGTGCACCATGCCCGAAGGCCTTTCCTAAATCGTCAACCTGGACTTGGCCTTTCGTGGCTAGGAGCCGCTCGTGTCTTGGTCGTCGATCGGGTCATGTATCGCTGGGTGCCGACAAGCACGCCGGACAGGGATCATTCCCGCGCTGCGCCCAGCGGTCCATCCCATGATCCTTATCATCGTTCGGGAATCGAAGAACCGGTCGGCGATGCCCCTTAGGGCACAGGTCAACGCCCCACTGCGCACCGCACGCGTCACGCGAGCAGTGGGCCATAAAGCGTTCTCCGTCCGGCCTGAATACCTTGGCGGCGGATCTGCAGGTAGGGCATCGCATCAGCAGTCGCGTCCATCGGAGGGCGCTTCGCAGATCGTCGACCGCTCGACCGAGCTGTTCATTCCTGGCTGAGAATGGCACGAGAGCGCGCACCTGCTCCGCAAGATCAGTGTCGTTGTATACGGCGACGATGACGCACCCGTTGGCCGGCCCAGGCTGAATGCGAAGCTCGCGCTCGTCGATCTGCATCGCAGCGTGCGCAAGGGGACCAGGCAGACGGAGGACCTTCGGATATGTCAGGAGCTCCTCGCCCTCCAGATGCCAGCGAAGCGCAGATCCCAATGCCTCGACCCCGGTCAGGACGTACGGGCCTAGACCCACGAGCGTAGGACGACCACCACCTCCGAGGCGGAGCAGCTGATCTTCGTCCGGATCGGCTATGGCCGCCACGACCACAGGGATAGCGGAGGCGGCTTCGAGTTGCTCGGCGCCCTGCAAGTCCTCCAGCGCGACGAACTGAGGGACCACGCGGGCGACCCGCTCGGACCCCGACGCCGTCGTCGTCCGGACCTCAACGGTTCCGTCGGGACTCCGCTGCAAGCGCGGCACCGTGACGAGTCCCTCGAGATCGTGGTCAGCGCCTGGCCAGTCGGCGACAGCGTGCTGAAGACACGCCAGAACGTAGTCGTCGAACCGTTCCTCGCGAGCAACCGCGATAGCGCGACGAGCCGAGTGGTCGAGCTCGGTGTTAGAGGTGAGCCTGCGCCAGAGCCTGCCGATCTTGGAATACGACTCGTGGTCGCGCAGAAGGTTGCTCCCGAAAGCACCTTCGGCCGGCTGCTCTCGCCACGGCGCGAGCGCCCGGCCCAGCACCGAGCCGGACAGGTTGGCGATGGACGTCAGCGCCTGGATGAGCTCGCTGCTTCTGGCTCCAAGACCCCGCCTGCGCTCCTGGTCGGACTTGCTGGTCTGGCTCCATAGGCTCGTGCTGCGGCGCTGCGCCCCGAAGTGAAGGCGCTGGAGGTGGTTGCTGTCGTTGAGGATCGCCTGTCCACGGGCGTCCTCTGCCAGGAGGTCGAGGCGCTTCTTCAGTACCACCAAGGTATTGATCACCAAGCGATTCTCCGGGCGGTCGAGGTGCGGGTGCAGCCGCTCGACCAGGAGCCGGCGAGGTTCGACGAACCGACCCCGACGTGTGCGCCAGTCATCAGCATGGGAGGCGAGCCTGCGCATGGTCCTCGAAGTGATCCGGCCACCGTGGCCGACGGCTGAGAGCTCGTCACGACGTTCCAGGAGCTCGGCGGGATCGTTCATGACCCGTGTGAAGGCTGGGTACGCGTCGTCGAAGCCCATGAGCGCGTCCTCGTCCTCGGCGGCCGGTTGCAGCCCCAGGGCCAGGACCGGCTGGCCCCTGGAGGCGCGCTGGAGGTGGGCGAGCATCTCGATCGCCCGAGCGTTGAGGTCTAGTGCGCCGCTGTCGGCTGCTGGAGACGCATCGACCCGTCGAGCGGGCAGCTCTGCAGATCCGTCCAGGAGAGGAACGACGTCGCGGGCCTCGTCGCTGCGCACGAGCCGATACCGACCGGGCCAGACAGGGCCGGGGACTCCGAAGGTCAGTTCCTGTCGAAGCCGGTCCCAGACGAGGTCGTCTGCCACTACCCGCGACTCCTGGCCTTGGCGACCAGCGTTGAGGCACTGCTTCGCGAGCTGGCGTACTTCTCCTGCTGCCAAAGCCTGTCGAGGGCTTCGGCAAGGAGCCGGAGTGGCTCGTCGCTCGTCTGTGCCCGCGATCGCAGCGGGTAGAGCACCTTCGTGGTGAGGAGGTGGTCCATGCCGAGGGCGTCACTTCCCCCAGTTGCCCGCAACGTTGGGAAGAACGTGTTCGAGTAGCGCTCCAGCCGGTTGCCGGGCGCCAAGTCGAGCCGGTCAAGGGACTCGAATAGTAGGTCCTCCAGCCGGCCCAGCGCGTGCTCGCCCGCTCCCGGGTGCCGCTCGGCTGCGTCGGAGAACCACTCCGTCAGCTGCGCCAGGCCGAGATCGGCGGGAAGGGCCTCCGAATTCGAAACGATCGGGGTGTCTCGGTTTCGCACGAGTTCCAGTAGATGCGCCCTGTCGATGCTCTTCGGAGCGAACTCCTTGGTAGTCGCGTCCTGGTTGGCGGTACCGACGAACCACACGTTCGGTGGGACGTCCAGACTTCCGTTCTCCAGACGAGGCGGCATTCCGGTCAGACCAGGCGGTGCCAGTGACAGCGGCTCACGGATGGCGACGTCGATCTCGAGCCGGCTGAGGAAGTCAGTGAAGTAGCGCTCGAGGTAGGACAGGTTCGCCTCGTCGAGGACGATGAGGTACGGCCGATCCTGGAACTCGGGGGTGCCGGCCTTATACAGCGCTTTGAGGAAGTCGGTTTCCTGGAACTGTTGGTCGAAGGTGTTGAAGTACCCGAGGAGATCCTGTCGGTCGTTCCAGCCGTCCTGCACAGCAACGATGGAGCATCCCCAGCCCAACGCGCCGGCGAGGGCGACCGGCAGGCTCGTCTTGCCCGTTCCGCTAGGCCCTTGGAGAAGGTGCAGGTTGCTAGCGCTGAGACCTGCGAACTCGATCTGGAGGTCCTCGATCCGGTAGCGCAGCGGCGCCTTGCTGTCGTTCGCGAGGTGGTTCTGAAGGGCGGAGGCAATCGATCCGATGCCCGCACTCCGTGCCCGCCGCCCGGGGGGACGGGATCGCTCGACGCCGAACCGATCCGCCAGGGCCTCGCAGCCGGGGAAAGGCGACCCGTAGGACTCCCGCAGCTCCCCGATCCGGCCGCGGAGGTCATCCAACTCGGCTCGCTGCTGCCCGACCATTTGCTTGTACGTCTCGGTAGAGGCGGCCTGGAACGACAGGCGGGCGAGCTCCTGCTCCTTGGCGTCTCGCTGAGCGGCGGCCTCATCGGCGATCAGGCGGGACTCCTCTGCTCTCTTGCGGAGCGTCCGGGACTCCTTGCGCAACTGCTGGAGCTCGTCGCGGTCATTTTCCGAGAGCGCCTGCTGGGCGGGGGACTCACTTCGCTCCTGCTGGAGGGCGTGGATCTGCTCAAGTAGCTCGAGCGGATCGCGATCGCCCAGTTGGAGGCGAAGCAGCGTGTGCTTTTCCTGCTGGGACTGCAGGTCGCGTATCCGCGCGGCAGCAGCCTGGGCGGAGGCCTCGGCGTCCTCGACCTGCGCTCGAAGGGCGCGAATCTCCTCCTTGTCCTTGCGGCGCTCCAGGTCCGTCATCGCCTCGGCCTCGAAGATGCTGAGGCTCGTCGCGGCCTGTGCCTCAGCCGTCGTGCGCGCTGCCGTAGCCTCTCGCTCTACCGCGCGCGACACCTGCGCGGACAGATCGTCGTTGAGAGAGCGCTGACGTCCCAGCTCCTCCTCGAGGTCGCTGCGGATCGAGGCCAGTTGGGCTTCGACCTGGCTGCGCGCCTCGGACACGGCATCGGCAGTCTCCTTGGCCAGTTTGGTGTGGAAGTCGTCACGCGCATTTTCTTCCAAGGCTTCCAGCTCAGTGCGCCGCGTCTCGATCACGGGCGCGGCCTCGAGCCAACGTTTGGCCTCTAGGTGCGCTTCCTTGACCTGGGGAAGGAGGGGGCCGATCAGATCCAGGGCCGCACGCAGCTCCTCCTCTGCACTCTGTGCTGGCAACGGCTCAGCGGCGGGTGTCGTGACCGCTGGAACGGCAGACGTGGTGGAGTCGTCCGCGCTGTCCGGGTCTTCAGGGCTCGCAGGCACCAGGTCGACCGGCACAGATGGTAGGTCCGGAACGCCCTCGGCCGCCAGGTTCAGTGCTTCCTCAACGAGTGCGTCCGCGTCACTGCGCGGTGCGGCAACAGGGGAACTCAGCGGGCGCGCGGGTCGGGTGGGACCTGCCGGACGTTGCGGCGATCCGGTGCGCTTCCGGGACTTGTTCCGCTTAGCCAAAGGTCTTCTCCAATTCTTGTGCCGGCCGGTCGGCGGCCATCGAATACATCAAGGCTCCGACCGCGGAGTCGATCGGCTCAAAATCTCCCGAGCCTAGGAAGAGGTCGAGCGCCTTGTCTGTCGCGTCCGCTTGCACCAGCATGCCGTTCGCCTCCGACAGACTTCTCGGGTCAAGGTCCGTACGATGGGCGCTCCTTGCCGCTAGCGCAAGTAGAACGGCCGAAACGCAGGTGGGTTGCCCCGTGAGCGTGTGAGCAGCGACCTTGTTGATCGCACTTGCGGCGTTCTTGTCCTCCTGGAGCCAGACGAACTCGCTGCGCAATGCTGACACAGCACCCTCAACACCTGCACGGGCAGCAAGCCCGTCGAGGACGGTGTCGAGGTCGATACCTGGCGCAACGGCCTGCCTCGTGACAGCCACGACGAGGGCTGCGACAGCAGCAGTCGTGCGAGACCGGTCGCCGGTCGACACCGAACTGAGGCGGACCTCCAGGAGCTCATCGGAGCAGAGTTCGCGAAAGGTCCAGTGCAGCCCGAAGTCGCGGGACCGGATGCTGCCCAGGTCATGCAGGTGCTCGGTCAGCGGTTCGCGCTCAGCGGGCGGCAGCGCGTTAAGAATCCGCGACAGCCCCGGATGAGTTCGTGCGCCGGTCGAGCCGCGGAGAAACGGGTTAGCAGCCACGATCTGCTCATCCTCTTTGCCCAGCACCGGAACCAAGAGGTGGGCGGAGCGCGAGGAGCTCAGCACCGTGACGGCGCCACGAAGTCGGGGCAGGCTGTCGCTGATCAAGTTATGGCTCCGGATCCTCAGCACATCAGTCGGGTCGGGCCGGGAGACATCGCGATGCGCGACGCGGAGGGTCCAGTACCGGCGCTGCCTCTCCAGCTCCTCCCAGGACCACAGGTTCGACGGATGAGCAAAGACCTGCCTGGCTACGTCACTGGCGCCGAGGAGAGCCTCACCCGGGAAACTGAACACCGACAGGCCGTGCGCGGCCGGCGCCGATCCGTGTGCGAGATTCATCAGCGCGTCGTCGCCAAGCTGACCGTCGGTCCCGATGATCCCGAGGTCGGTGGCTTCGCCAAGGGCCATGGTCACGATCTGCGGGTCGATCTGCATCGTCTCCGCCACCGCGTGCGGGGCGAGGCCTGCGGCCGTCAGGCGAAGGACGGGCTTGAGCAGAAGCCGGCGCCGGTCAGCCTCCTGGTCGCCGACGATGACGACCTCGTGGATGTGAACTGGAAGTGCCACGACGAGGAGTCTGTGGTGATCCTCTTGCGGGCGGCGGAAGTCTTCGCTCATTTTCTCGGTGCGAGTCGTCGGGATGACGAGCTGGATCTCATCCACGGGTGGCCTCCTCGTCGGCGAGCCTTCCGAAGTCGACCAGGTGTCGCACTGACCGGTCCGGCGTCGACGTCAGGTACTCGCGGTCACCGATGACCACCAGCAGGCGACGCGCCCGAGATAGGGCCACGTTGAGGCGATTCGGATTCACCAGGTGACCGAAGCTGGAGATGCCATTGGTCCGCGGCCGACGTGCTGACCTGACGGTCGAGATCACCACGACATCGAACTCGCGCCCCTGCGACCCGTCCACCGTTCCGACCCAGAACTCCTCAGGCGTAAGGCTCTCGTCCGGCCACCCGAGCTCGTTCTCCAGGTGGCGCGACTGAGCCGAGTAGAACGAGATCACGCCGATCGACAGGCCCGGATCGGACTCGCGGACCTGGCGGACCGCCTCTGCCGCTGCCTCGACTTCGGCCCGACGCCAGCGACTTCCGCCGGGGAGCTGGACGTCGCCTCCACGAGACGAGGGGACGTCCCTCCACACCGCCACGGCCTGGCCAAAAGGCTTTATCTGCCGGACGAAATCGTCGTCGGATCGTGCACTAGTCAAGGTGATGCCTGCGGGTTGGTAGAACGTCTGGCTGACGAACGCGCCGATCCGCGGATGCATCCGGAACTGCTCCGTCAAGGTCGCTACTCGTTCGACACCGTCCCGACGACGCAAGTCGGTCAGGCTGTCGAAAAGCGTTTCGAACAACGGGGTCGAGACGCTCGCCCGGTCGGCCGGAGAGAGCTGGTCAAGAGACTCGGGCTCCAACAGAGCGGGCAGTTGCTTCTGGTCACCAACGAGCACGACCCGCTTCCGCGCTCGTTGGGCAGCGAGGAGGACGTCGAGCGGGTTGGCGCGCGCCGCCTCGTCGATGATCACAGTCTCGACCCCGACGTGGTTCAGCTCGTCGATCTCCGCCAAGCCGGCCCCGGCGAACTCCTGGTTGACCTGCTCGGACCCAGCAAAGCCGCAGGTGAGCGCGAAAGCATCGGCGTAGTGGCGCACCGCGTCCCGCACCGCTGCGGGCTCGTGCAGGAGGCTTTCACGGAACTCTGCAATCGCGTCGCCGACGGCAGAGACGGAGCTGCGCGCGATCGTGTTGACAGAGGTCACCACGACCTCCAACGCGGGCAGCAGGCCCTTGGGCAGGCCGAGGGTGCTAGGGGCAGCGTGTCGCTCGATCAGCTCGCCCTTCACCTGCGCGAGAGACTGCAGTTGGTCATCGGTCGGGTCTGCATCGTCTGCGCTCAGGATCTCGAACAGCTGCCGTGCCTTCAAGTCGTCGAGGTCACCTGCCAGGTCCTGATCGGCCAGGAGCCGTCGGAGAACAAAGGCGCCATCATCCTGGAACGAGACGCGGTCGCACCGCAGGCGGTGGATCAGGCGGCTGGCGTTCCCAGAGCGACTAGGTTCGTCATTGCCGAGGGCTGAGGCGAGTGAGCGGTAGGCAGCCTGATCGGCATAGTCGCGGGCCAGGTCCAACATCTCTTTGCGGTAGGTCTTCAAGGTCCGTGAACCCCCGACGGCTACCGCACTCTCGATGAAGCGGAGCCGTTTGAGAGCGGTCGAGAGGGACGACGGGCCCGAGGAAGCACCCAGACGTTCGGCCAGGCGTCCGGCCCACGCCTTCGTCGCCTGGTCGCCGTAGGGGTCGACCCCGAGGTCGTCGCCCGCGTCGGCGCGACGGCTGCCGAGGCGCGCTGCAGGCATCCGACGCTCTCCAGTCCCCGCGACCGCCAGGTTGTCCACCGCGTCGTGTTGGGGTCCGGTCAGCAGCACGATCGGAGCGCCGCCCCGATTGTGCTGCTCCTGCGCCAGATGCAGGCGCAACGCGGTGAGCAGGCGGGTCTTGCCGGTCCCGGGTGGACCCTGGATAACGGCGACGTCCGGGGTGTTGAGAGCGACTAGGAGGGCCTCGCGCTGGCTGTACGTGGGTTGACCGCGGAAGGCTTCCTCGAGGATCTTGCTCGACAGCCGGATCGGCCGCGGAGACGGGCGCTGCGAGCTCACGCCGGTCGCCAGAGTGAGGATCGGGACGTCGCTCCCGGTGGCGACCGCACGACGCAGCGCCTTCTGTCGTCGAACCAGTTGCTGCAATGCCCCGACATCGAGGGCAAGAGCGACGGGCGCACTGATCCTGCGGTGAGATCCGATCGGCTCGAGGACACCTCGATCAGCATCGAGCCGATAGGGGTTGAGCACCGCGCGAAAACCTTGAAGTGCGTTGAGGATCTCTTCGGGTGAGCCTCCTGCGGCGATCACGTCACGAAGACTCTGCTGAGCGCGTTCCGCAACAGCGCGGGCTCCGACACTGAGCCGGTCCTCACTCTTGCGAGGGTCGTTCACGGCCCCAGCATCTGCCGCTTCCGGGGACAGCTTGACCAGTCGAAGTGTCCGACTTCCATCGCCGGCCCCTTCGACCGGCTGCAGCGGGAGGTCGGCAGACCCACGAGCCAACTGTCCGATCTCGATGTCGAGCCAACGTTGGTATGCATCGTGCAGGCCCGACTGCGCGGTTCCGGAGAACAGGCCAGCAGCAGATGCCGACAACGACGGATCAGCGGCGTCGAAACGCGTGATAAAGGTGACCTGGACCTCGACGCCGTGAAGAGCACCCGAGAGCTTTCGGGAGCGGCTGAGTCGATGCGCGAGAGATCCCGACGTTGTTCGCTTCACGTCGAGAGTGAACCCCGCTCCGATCAAAGTGAATGCATCCGGATTCAGGCCCGCACGTCCGGCCTGGACAACGACCCGTGGGGGGGCGCCCGACGTGTCCACGAAGCGTTCTATCAGCCAGAGCAGGCTCCGATCTCCTGGGATTCCGTGCACACGGGCGAGGTCGTCGAGGAGGTAGTCGTGAACCACAAGGGTCCACGCGCGGTCCGCGACGGTCGTGGAGGCGAGCGGGAGGAACTCGAGCCAGACCGTCAGGTCTTCCACGGCCGAGACCCGGACCCAGGCCTTAGCGCCTCCGTGCTGGAGGCGAAGCTCAGCGGTTCGGCTCGCCGGTGCTAGTCGCTCGGCGCGCCCCCGGTCGGCGCCCGCGACTACGGCGATGCCGTCCAAGGACAAGAGGTCGAGTTCGTCTCCCGGAGACAGGTAAGTCGTCTGAAGAGCTCGGAAGGGGAAGATGCCCGTCGCCAATCCGAGGCGCCACCGGTTCACTGGTCAGATCCCGTCCGCGCAACCAACAGGACCGCGGTTCCGTGGCTCTCGACCGTACATTGCCCACCGAAGGGGACCAGTGTCTGGAGGTCGGACAGGGTGACAAGGATGCCGTCGGTGTGGGCCGATGCTGTCCCGTAGCTGGAATCGGCGAGACGGCTCGGACCACCGAGCACGTGGCGGCGGAGAAGCCTGGCGCCCGAGGCGCTGGAGACGCGAAGGAGCCACCGGCCGTGCGTGGTCTCGATCCGCAAGGTTGCATCCGCCAGGTGTTGGTGGCACCCGGGACACCTCGACCCCTGGGTGGCGACGTCGCACCTCCAACAGGTGAGGAGCATGTCGTGGTCGTGCGCGAGAGCACGCCACAGGTCTAGTGCCGTCGGCATCGTGTTTGGTGCGCGGGGGAACCCGTTGTCCTCGAGAAGAAGAGAGGCCGCTCTGGGGAGTACTGCGGCTTCCCCGCGACGGTCCTGGCTTCGCGATCTGGTCAGTTCCTTGGCCACGGCCCATACGTCTTCGTGTGCCCACGCGCGCTCGCCGGTGAAACCAGGCGGAACCAGGACTCGCACGCGTGCACCTTGGATCGACGGGTCATCGAACGGTCGGCCTTCCCGTGCCAAAGTGTCCAGGTCGACGAGCACAGCATCTCGTCCGTCCGTGCTCACGAGGACGTTCCCGGGATTCAGGTCGCCGAAGACGAGGCCACGTTGATGAAGGCGCGCTACGACCTCCACCACGCGGGTAAGACCTTGGAGCCAGTTGGAGGTCGCCGCCGTCCTGGTCCTGCCGCTAAAAGTCCCCCACGGGTCTCCGCTCAGCGCGGCGCGCATGACGTATCCGCAGTACGGCGGCGCCAACGCGGCAGCTGGCAGGACGACGTTCAGCTCCTCGAGCGGGAAGGACCGTTGACGTCGGAGTAAGTCTGGAACATCGAGATCTTTCTTGAAGATCTTCACCAACGTGTGCGGCTCGGTCGTCTTATAGATGTTGCCGAAGCCGGTGGCGGTGGACAAAGTCTCGCCGAGCACGTGCGTCCGACCAGCCGAGTCCTCGAGGGTCGCACCCAGGGGAGGCAGGCTGTCATCGCGAGCCACGAAGCGCTCCTGCTACCGAGTCGATCTGGTCGGCGCTGAATGGTGTCCTGTCGCCCGACTGGATCCGCGCACCGACGGCCTCGTCCGGAGAGTCACCGACAAGCAGGACATGGGTCGCGCTCGAAGCCGACTGACGGTCGCGGACCGCCTCCTGGGCCCGCCGGATCCCCGCGACGTCGGTCTCGTGGCTCATGCAAGCGTCCGTGACGATGACGACGTCACCCTGCGTTTCGGCAAGGAAATCTGCGAGCGCGTCCCACGAACACCTAGCGTCCTGGCGGGAAGCGTCGGGGTCGACAAGGTGCGTGATGCTCGAGGGGGCGATCACCGGGGCCCAGGAGTAGACAGTGGCCGGACTGGGTTTGATCGCGGCCACCAGCTGGGCGACGACACGCACGACAGCAAACCGCACCTCCTCGGTACTCCCGCTGACGTCGACGATGACGCTCACCGGCGTCTGGACAATCGTTGATCGAGCGACGTCAGTCGTGGTCATCGAGGAACGTCCGCCCGGAGAGTTCGAACATTAGGTCGACCCCGGTCATTCGGATCTGGGTGGACCTCGTGAGTTGTCGGCGCTCCCCGCTCCTGAGGTTGGACCACGGGAGCCATTGATTGTTCGGGAGGGCTTTCCGTGTCTGGCTGCCGTGCGTCGAACCCAGGTCCTGGACGAAGACCTTGCCGTCGATGTTCTCGATTTGGAGGTGGCGACGGCTGATCCGACCTGCATGACCCTCCGGCAGTGGCAGGCTCTCGAGATTTGATCCGGGCCGGTAGTCGCCCGCCCGGCCTAGGACACGTTCGTCCCCGTCCTCGAGGAAGAACCGATCGACTTCCGTCCACCGGGAGCTGGCCGCTTCCCGTGTCATCAGCTTCACCCAGTAGACCGGGAGCCGCCACTGAGCGCCCCTTTCGAGAAAGGCATCGCAGTCGGGGCACTGCGGCTGGCCGCGGCGCAGGTTCGGCAGTGGGACCACCTGATCGCGCTGGTCGCAGTTGTAATCACGGCAGTACCAGCGATGGTCCAGTTGGGGGGTAAGTCCGTCGATGCCGCGGTTCTGGCGGAGCTTCGCGTCGGCCAACGACGTAATGTCCGCACTCAGCAAAATCTCGTGCTTGCGCTTCACGAACTCGAGGTTGGTTCCGTTCACGACGACGTATCGGACGTCGCTCTCCCGCGCCTCGGCGCGCTTCATCTTGTCGCGGTACTTGTCGAAGGCGATGACAGTCGCCGTGCTGCTCGCCAGATGGTCGAAGATGACATCGTCGGCCTCGATACCGTCAGGCGCGATCTCGGCGAGGCCCTTGGAGGTCAGGTCCTCGAGCAGGCGTCGATCAGAAGGGCTCAGTTTGCGCGGCAGGTTGAAGTCGGCGACCAGGTGAAACCCGCCTTTCGGCTCGCCGTACTTCGTGACCCAGGCCGTGCGCACCCGGTCCCACCGGCGGAGTGAAGCATCGGAGATGCTTGGTCCCAGGGCTGCCTCGCGGGTGATGTTCGACAGGTCGACGAGTACCCACGCCGCTGGCGCAGGATCGCTCTCTCTTCGGTGCTCGGGATCAGGTACCTCTGCCATGGGGTCAGAGTAGTGGGGGAGGTCCGTCACGCGCCGGGGATCGACGCGGTGGCCTGGTCCCGGCCGCGCTGGGGCGCTGGAGACGGCATGCACGGCCTAGAGGACTTGACCGATCAGTGTCGTCAGCAAGCGGCAGGTCGCATTCACGGGACCGGGAAGCCTGCGGTCTCTACACTCCCCACAACGGTGAATGTCGTAGGAGAAAGAGGACTGAAATGAGCGCGAGCGGTACCCGGACTTGCTCTTGGTGTGGTGAGACAGGGCACGACAAGCGTTCATGTGATGTTTCGCCGAATGCTGGTCAGTGCAGCGTCTGTGACTTCCACGGTCACGACAAGAGGAATTGTCCTAGCCGGTAGCAGAGCTGGGTTCCTCGATAGTTCGGCTGGACCTGCGCGACCTCTGACATCTGTCGGCCCTGGGCGCAGAGTAGGTCCATGTTCGAATTCGACTACCGCTGGATCCCCTGAACCCGTTGCACGCCTTGTTGTGGGCGGAGTGGACGTGCTCGGTATGCGGCGAGGACGGTGAGCTCGACGACTTGGTCGCCGGACACGCCGCCGAATCCGCCCGGGCGGGCGTCCCTCTCGGCCGGATCGCGCACAGCCCCGCCACAAACGCGATGCGACTCTCCTCGAGCGCTACATCCGCCCGACCCAAGCCCTCCAGACGACCTCCAGCAACGACCTCGGCCTCTGATCGAGAACACTCACCCCGCGGCACGGTCCTCGTCTCACCGTGCACCCTCGCCGGGGAGCGCGGCAATGACAACCGACCCGCGAAGCCCCCGGCGCCAGAGTGAGGCGCCCACTTCGCCGCTTATGGGATGCCTCAGAACCATGCGAACCTCAGCTTTGGTGAGATGGGGAGCGCGTTACCGACCCGCCGCGTGTCCTGGCCGGCGCGAGTGAGCGGCGCGCTTGATCGTCCGCACTTCAGCTCAAAACACTGGTCTTTAACTGGTCGTAAACCCCCTCAGACGTAGGCCGGTCTGGGCTCTCGGAAGCAAGATCGGACAACAGGTCCGAGCGACGTCGGCCCAGGTCAGAGCGCATTGTGGCGAAGGCCAGCCGAGCGCGACTTGGTGGCTAGTCATCTCCAAGGGGTCGCAGGTTCAAATCCTGTCAGCCCGACCGAAGCACCGCCTCTGAACTGCGGAAACGCAGATCAGAGGCGGTTTCTGTTTTGACGTGGAACCGCAGAATGGTCGTTTACTAGTCGCAAACGAATTCGCGGGCTACGGATAGTCGCTCTCAGCGAGTCGCTCGAGGAGCTCGGAGAGGTCGGCTGAGACCGGCGGCTTGGCGATGTAGTGGTCCCGGGTGACCTGGCTCGAGGAGTGGCCGAGCTGGCGGGAGGCGAGCTCGGAGGTCGTTGCCTCGGAGATCAGCGTCGCCACCGTCTTGCGAAAGGTGTGCGGGGTCACCCACGCATACCCGGTGTCCTGGCGGATCTGCCGCCATCGCCGCTCGATGTTGACGACTTGGTGCCAGGTGCCATTGCGGGTGGCGAAGACGGCGTCATTCTCGTTGGCCGTCGCGAACTGCTGGCGCTCGCGGAGCAGCTCGGCTGCGAACCGGGGTAGCACCACGGTTCGCCGGCTGGCGTCCGACTTCGGCGTGGCCTTGCGATAGGTGCCCTTTCCGGTCTCTGTCTTGATCGTGCCGGACACCGTGAGGACGGGTTGGTCGCCCTCGAGGTCCAGGTCGCTCCAACGCAAGGCCAGGTCTCTCCAATGCGGCACCCGGTGGCGAGCATCAGGTCGATGATGTCGGCCATGTCGCCGGTGGCCCGAGGCCCGGGACGGTCCGCATTGACCCACCGGCGAACCGCTGCGCGGATCTCGAACAAGTCATCGACCCACAGGGCCCTGGTCTCCTGTTTTGGTCGGTGAATCCGGCTCGTCCCGTGGGCCGGGTTCGTCTGGATCGCATCATGTCGCACCGCGAGGTCAAGCAAGGCCCCGAGGACGACCTTGGCCTTGCGCTGACGGTTCACACTGCGATCGCGCAGCCGCAGCAGGAGCCTGTCCAGCCGACCAGTGGTGGCCTCGCGGAGCTTCAGCCCACCAACACTGGGGAGCACCAGGTTCTCGAGCACCCGGCGGTACTCGTTGATGGTGGTCTGCTCAATCCGCCCTTCGGCCTCCAGACCGGTGATCCACAGGTCGGCAAGATCGGTCAGCCGGGTCTCTACGGTAATGAGCTCACCGGCGGGCGCGGTGCGTGTGCCCAGGACATCTCGCAGCGCGCGCTCCGCAGCAGCCTTGCTTGGACCAGTCGCGGTGACACGACGCGTGTTGCCGTCGCTGTCGCCGTTCGAGGACGAGGAGCACTTCGGGTTGGTAAATAGCCAGTCGGCCTGGTCGCGGTAGTCGTCGGCGTGTAGCCGTGGGCCTGGATAGCCTCAGTCAGTGGATCTCGTCGTCGAACACAGGAAGTACGGGCCCACGAGTGCCAGCGGGCTCGCGGTGCTGGTCATGTGTTTCCTTCTGGTGCGGTCGGAGCGTGGAGGGAGTGCCGCGACGGACGGTCTAGCCGCGGTCGGCGAGGAGCTGGATGCCCAGATCGTTGGCGTTGTTGGCGACGTCGGAGAGGACGATGACGGCCTTGTGGCTGTCGCGGTCGATGCCGAGGTAGGAGGCGTAGCCGCCGGTCTGCCCGGCATGGGCGGTGATCGTCTGACCGTTCTCCCAGGTGGAGACCCACCAGAAGTCGCCGATGCGGGTGTTCGACTGGTCGGTCTTGGTGGTCGGCTCAAGAGCGGCCAGACCGGGCGCGGTCTCGTCGAGGACTGCGGTGGCAAGTTTCGCGAGGTCTGCGGTGGTGGAGACGGCGGCTGCGCCCGGTGCGTAGGCGTCCATGACCCATGGTTGGGCCGCGAGCCCGGTCTGCGTCGTTCCGCCCTCGAGCAGAGGACCGTCGACCTGAATGGCGGTGTCGGTCATGCCGAGCGGCTCGAACAGTCGGGTGCGCATCAGGTCGGGGTAGCTCAGGTGGGTTGCCGCCGCAACGGCCTGCCCGGCGACGGCTGAGCCGAGCGTGGAGTAGACGTAGCGGCCCCGGTCATCGAGCGACTGTGCACGAGCCTCGGTGGTCATCTGCCCGGAGTCGGCGGTCAGGAAGCCCCTGCCCAGGGGCGCTTTCCACGCACCGCGGCGCACGGTGGCGGCCCCGAACTCGGAGTAGCCGGATGTGTGGGTGACGAGCTCGTGCAGGGTTGCGGTGCCGGCCGGAGAGCCCTTGAGCTGCGGGAGGTAGGTGGAGACTGGGGCGTCCATGCGGATCTCGCCGCGGTCCACGGCGTCGGCGATGACCAGTCCGGTCATCGCCTTGGTCATCGAGCCGACCTCCATCACGGTGGTGTCGTCGGCACCGATGCCGGCCAGCCGCACCGGTTGGGTCGCGTCCAGGTCGACCTCGGCGACGGCGACGCCGTGGTAGCCGGCCAACCAGCCCATCCGAGCTTGATGGTCTAGATGCGCCAGGACTGTCGGGTCTCCGTTGCGGGTTTCTGACAGCTCCGGGGCCAGCACCCACGACGTGACCGCGACGGTGACTGCGCCTATGAGGACGGTGAGCAGCAGGCGTCGTGTGGCGAGGTAGCTCGCGGCCAGGACGACGAGCATGAGGAGCGCTTTCCAGCTGTCGTCGGCGTAGCGACCGTACCGGCCGCCGACCACGGAGAGCAGCAGCATCGAGGTGGGGATGGCGACCAGGGCCGCGGCGACCAGGACCTTGCCGGGCCAGCGACTGGCGAACGTCGCCGAGTCGTGGGCCAGCAGTGTCCGCAGCGGGCGGCGGCGTACCAGGCTCTCGAACACCGCCACCATCAGGACCCCGGTCAGCAGATGACCCACGAACCCGAGCTCCAGCAGTACGCCGAAGGCGAGCCAGACGACGACAAGTCCGACACCGGCGCCCACGGTGGCGCGGGGTCGGCGCTGGCGTTGGCGTTGGCGCTCAGGCAGTGACAGCTGGTTGGGTTCTGCGGTGCGGGTGGTGTCGTCGAGGAGGTTCTGGGTGGGGGTCATCCGCTGCACCTTTGTGCGTAGTAGGAGTTCACGAGCTCGCCGATCTCGGCGGGCGCCTTCGCCGGGGTGCCGGCGTCGTAGAGGGGTTGGGAGTCGTACTCGAGGGCCAGTTGGACGGCTTGGGCGACCGCCGGACCGTGACTGAGATCCAGCAGCATCAGGGGAAGGTCGATTCCGGCTGGGGCGCCGGGGGGAGGTGGCACCTTGCCGGCCCAGACGACGTGGTGGTCGCTGTAGGTGATGCCCGCGTCTGAGAGCAGTTTGGGTTGAGGCCCAGTGTGTGGCGACGGATGCGCCGCCCTCGGGCGCCGGCTGCAGCCAGGTAGCCCGAGCCGGTGTCGACGCTGAGCGTCCCGATCGTGGTGGGGGCAGATGGCGCAGCCACTCGACCAGTCGGGGTCCAGCTCACCTGCGCAGTCAGCGTCGGGTACGACCTCTACGACGGCGCTAGCGAGGTTGGTCATCGTGCGTGCGTCATTTCGGCGGTGATGGCCGCGGGCTTGAAGCCCTTCACGATCAGGTAGATGCCGAAGCTGAGCTCCCAGAAGAACTCGGGCAAGCTGGCGAGGACCAGCGGACCTGAGCTGGGCTCGATGACTCCGAAGATGACGGCCGTGCCCGAAAGAAGGATGCCGGTGCCGCCGAGGAGCCCGAGCATCGCCATGGCGCGGGGAACCAGGCCGGTGCGGTACATCATGTAGCCGAGCAGGAGCCCGTTCCCGACACCAACGACGACCCCTGGACCGAGGTTGAACGTCCACTCCTGCAAGGTGGTCAGCGCATGACCGACGGCTCGGAGGCTGGAGTCATCACCGGCGGAGCCGGAGAAGTCCTGACGCATGGTGACAAGAGTCAGGACGCTGAGGATGCCGACAGCGATGAACACGCTCTCCATGATGCGAGCGGCCACGAAGCCGAGGCTCATCGCGGGAAAGCGCCTTCTCAGCACGGGGTAGAGCGCGACGGCGGTGCCGATGTTGGCGAAGATCAGGATCATCTCGGCGAACGCGCCCCACAGGACTCGGGTGTCCTCGCCGCTGCCGGCGATGTAGTCGGCGTTCTCCAGGAACGGCGGGTAGAGCGCGAACTTGGCGGTGATGGAGGTGATGTAGGTGATGACGAACAGGACGCCGACAACGAGTGCTGTCCGACGCATGTTGTCCATCGGGGCTCGGGGCGAGCTCTTGGTTGCGGGGGTGTGGGCGGTGGTGGTCATGACTGTCTCCTCTGATGTGGTGTGTGCCTAGCGGGGTTGACGCTGGGGGAGTGGGGGCGCTCTTCGGGTTCAGGCTGAGTGACTGAGATCAGGGGCTGGCCGGTGTCGCGGACCTGTTGGAGCAGGCCATGGAGCGCGGCCTGGTCGACGACGTGACCCTGGATGAGGGTGGTGCCGTCGCCTGGATCGGTCAGGGTCATCGGCTCGAAGTGGTTGGCCCAGCGGAGCGGCAGGCGGCCCTTGATGCGGATCAGGTACCAACCGGAGTGGGGTCCTCGATCGGCGGGCGGGGTGTTCATCGGTGCTCCTTGCGTGGTGCGGTGCGTGCACGCTAGGAGCCGACTTGGTGAGCAGGCGTCACCACATTTGGTGAGCAGGTTGGTGAACTTCGTTGCTTCCGGTCGCCGTCAAAGTCTGCGTCGGCTCGACTGGTCCTGTAGGGGCTGTTGGACGGTCAGCGGCTCGGGCCGCGCAGCAGACCCATCCGCGCGGCTTCGCGAACGGCCTCACGACGGTTGGTGACGCCGAGCTTGGCGTAGATGTGGCGGGTGTGGGTTCGCACAGTGTTCACCGAGACGCTGAGCTCGCGGGCGATGTCGGGCCCGCCCAGGTCGCTCTCAAGCAGCCGCAAGACGTCGAGTTCGCGGTCACTGAGCGAGTCAACGAAAGTCGCCGCCGCGGGTGTGCCGAGGCCTAATTCGTCGGGGTGCTGCGCCTCGGCGTCAGCGGCGGTGAGCACGGTGCGCGCGTACTGCCCACCGGCCGCGTCGGGCTTGATGGTGGCGAGCAGTACGTCGAGGGCTGGGCGTGCGTCGAGGAATACCCGGAGGTGGCCCTCACTCTCGGCCAGGGACAGCGCCTCGCCCAAGAGACGTGTGGCCCGCGACCGGTGGCTGCCCTCAGCCTCGGACGCCAACGCCAGGTGCACGAGGATCTCGATGAGGTTGCCCGTCCTGCCACCCGCGGCCGCTGCGATCTGCAACCGTTCGAGCAGTCCTCTGGCGACGTGCACGGCCGTCGGCGAGCGTCGGGCACGGTGCTGGGCCAGCAGCACCATGGCGAGGGTGATGTGCTCGAACTCGCGCATGTAGGTGAGCTCGTCATCGGCGGCGAGGTCGAGGCCCTGCGCCCAGGACTCCGCAGAGGCGAGGTCTCCGGCAGCGAGGTGTAGGCGTGTGCGCAGAGCTGCGATGGGGCGCACGTTCGGGGCGAAGTCGCCGAAGTACACCTGCTCGGCCTCGTTGAGGAGTTCGATCGCCGCCGGGAGGTCCCCCTGTGCTGCGAGGAGGCGCGCCTGGGCGACGCGGCGGCGGTAGGGGTTCTGGGGCAGACCTGCGGCGTCGCCGAGGTCACGGCTCAACTTCAGGTGATGGGCGGCCGTCGTTAGGTCGTTGCGCTCACAGGCGATACCGCTGATTCCGACGTACATGTCAGCAGTTCCTCGGGTTACCGGGGCTGGGTCATTCTCGGCGAGGCGCAGCGCATCACCGTAGGACCGTAGTGCCTCGGTCAGGCGCCCTTGGGTGATGCGGAGGTCGCCCACTGTGATGGAGCAACCGAGCACGTCGGAGATGTGCCCGACCCGCCGTAGCCCGGCCACGCAGATCGAGTAGGACCGGTGCGCCTCCTCCAGGTCGCCCCCGGCCCACCGCGCGAGCCCGGCCGTGGCGGCGGCCCCAGCTCGGGTCAGGTCATCATCCTTGGCGGCGATGGCGGTGGCCCGGTCGGCGTGCGTGATGGCCGCGGCCAGATCGCCGTGGATGAGCGCCAGGGCGGAGCGGTACAGCTCGAGTGCTGCGGGCATCCGTACCCACTCGACCCGGTCGACGACGGTGATCCCGGGTGGTGGTGGGCTCGCCGCACCGTTGGGACCGGGGGCGGGCATGTGTTGCTCGAGGTCGTGCAGGCGTTTCGGGACGTCGGTGAACTGCCCACTCGACATCAGCGCCCCGATGAAGCCCAGTGCCAGAACAGGCCGTGCGTGCACCAGCTCGTCCGGGAATGCCGTCAGCCAGCCCGCGATGATCGCCTCCTGCCGGTCTCGTTGCAGCGCAGGCACGGCTAGCTCGGCGAGGTCGGCGGCGTAGTCGAGGTCGCCGGCCGCGAGCGCGTGGCGTACCGCGGGGACCGATTCACCGGCCGCGTCGTACCACCGGCTGGCGCGGCGGTGTAGGTCTGCGACCTCTGCGGGTCGAGCTTCGAGGAGGTGGGTGCCGAGCACCTCGGCGAACAGGTGGTGATAGCGGTACCAGCGGCGGGTGGCGTCGAGCGGGACGAGGAACAGGTTGGCGCGGTCCAGATGTTCGAGCGTCTTTTGGCTCTCGGTGTTGCCTGTGACGGCCGCGCACAAAGGTCCGCTCAACCGGTCGAGGATGGAGGTCTGCAGCAGGAAATCGCGGACCTGGGGTGGTTGCCGACTGAGTACCTCTTCGGCGAGGTAGTCCACGATGTAGCGGTCGTCGCCCGCGAACGCGGCGATGAACGCGGCCGGGTCACCACGGCCACGCAGTGAGAGGGCCGCCAGCTGCAGGGCGGCGATCCAGCCTTCGGTGCGGGTCTCCAGTACCGCGATATCGCCTGGTGTGAGTTCGAGCGCGGCGACGTCGTTGAGGTAGGCCGCGACCTCGGTCGGGGTGAAACGCAGGTCGGCGGCGCGGATCTCGACCAGGTCTCCTCGGGCGCGCAAGCGCGCCAGCGGCAGTGTCGGGTCGACGCGGGTGCTGATGACCAGGTGTACCTGGGGTGGAAGGTGCTCGAGGAAGTACGCCACGCTCGGTTGCAGGTCGGGGTTCTCGATGAGGTGGTAGTCGTCGAGAACCAGGTCCAGCTCGGTCGGCGCACTGCTCAGCTCGTTGATCAGGGTGGCCAAGACGCCGTCGAGGGGCGGGCGACCCGTCCCCAGCAGCGTCAATGCGCTGTCCCCGACCTCTGGCACCGCCCGCTGTACTGCGGTGACCAAGTAGGTCCAGAACCGGGCGGGCTGGCTCTCTCCCTCATCCAGGGACAGCCATGCGATGCAACGCCCGCACTGGCGGACGTACTGAGCCACCTGGAGAGCAGCGTTGACTTCCCGAAGCCGGCTGGTGCGGAGACCAGGGTGAGCCTCGCAGTTCGACCTCGGTCCAGCAGTTGGTTCAGCCGGGGGCGTGCCACAGCATCTCGGCGGGGCTGCGGGACGAAGAGCTTCGTCTCCACCAAGGGACCTGCCACCACAGCTCCCCTCCTGGGCGTCGAGGCGATGCGTCGAGCCTAGAACACCGAGATGTGTCGGCGCGGCTCCTATGATTCGTGAGTGCCGTCTGCGGTGCTCGCCACGAAGCTGTTCGCGCCGGCCCTGCGCTCCCAGGCCGTCGCGCGCACCAGACTGCGAGAACGGCTCGACACCACCCTCGAGCCGGGCCACCGGTTGACGCTCGTGTCCGCTCCCGCCGGCTTCGGGAAGTCCACCGTGCTCAGCGACTGGGTCGTCCACCTGGCGCAGCGAGACGCCGAGGCGCGGGCTGCGTGGCTGTCCCTAGATGAGGGGGACAACGATCTCGGACGGCTGCTGAGACATCTGGTCGCCGCCCTGGCAGGCGTCGGCGTCGACCTGAAGGAGTCGGCTGTCCTCGACATGCTGCCCGGTGACCCGAGAGCGGCCATGACCTCTGTGGTCAACGCTGTCGCGGATGCCGCAGAGCAAAGGCCTGAGGTGCGCTGGGTGTTGGTCCTGGACGACTACCAAGTCATCACGGCGCCTGAGGTCCACGAGGCCGTCTCGTTCCTCCTCGAGCACCTACCCGACCAGCTGCGCCTGATGATGGCCACACGCGCCGACCCGCCCTTTGCGCTCTCGCGGCTGCGCAGCCGCGGGCAGCTGGTCGAAGTGCGTGGCGCCGACCTTCGTTTCACACGGGACGAGGCGCAGCAATTCCTCAACGAGGCGATGCACCTCGACCTCGACACCACACACGTCGAGGCCCTTGAAGGACGCACGGAAGGCTGGATCGCCGGCCTGCAGCTCGCGGCACTCTCGTTGCGCGCGATCCCCACCAGGTCTGAGGTCGGTGACTTCATCGAGGCGTTCACCGGCAGCAACCGGTTCGTCATCGACTACCTGGCCGACGAGGTCTTGGCCCGGCAGCCCGCAGGGGTTCGCGACTTCCTGCTGCGGACCTCGGTCCTCGAGCGACTCACCGGTTCCTTGTGCGAGTCGGTCAGCGGTCAGTCCGGTGGGGCCGCGATGCTGGCCGATCTCGAGCGCGACAACCTGTTCCTGGTCCCGTTGGACACCGAGCGCACCTGGTACCGCTACCACCACCTCTTCGCAGACGTACTGCACGCACGGCTGCTCACCGAGGACCCTGACTTGGTCCCAAAGCTGCACCGGCGGGCCAGCGACTGGCACGCCGAGCGCGGCCTCGCCGCCGACGCCATCCGGCACGCTCTGGTCGCCGAGGACTTCACTCGCGCCGCGTACCTGATGGAAGAAGCGCTGCCCGCGCTTCGATGCGCCCGCGAAGACCAGCTGATGCTGGCGTGGATCCGGGCGTTGCCGCCCGCGGGCGTGCGACGCAGCCCGGTCCTGAGCATCTGGGCCGGGTGGGCACACATGATGACCGGTGACCTCGATGGGCTGGAGGCGCGCCTCGATGACGCCGACGCCGCGCTGGAGGCCGGCAGCGTTGATGAGGACCTGACGGCGACCTGGGCACAGACCGAAGACCTTCGCACCGCAGCGGCGACGATCTTGGTCTACCGGGCCTCCCTGGCCCAGGCCCGAGGAGACGTCGCCGCAACCGTGCGCCACGCTCGAAAGGCCTTTGGGCTGGCCGGCCCAGAGGACCACTTCGTGCGTGCCGGTGCAGGCGGGTTCCTCGGCCTGGCCGCGTGGGCTGCCGGTGACATCGAAGAGGGCCTCGCCACGTTCTCCCAGGCGGTGCGCAGCCTGCACGCCGCAGGAAACCTCGTTGATGAGCTGGACGGCACGGTCGTGCTTGCCGACATGTGGGTCGCCGCCGGGCGGCCCCGCCGCGCCCGCAGGCTCTACGAGCAGGCGCTCGCGACTGCGACCGTGAACGGTGAGCCGTACCCGCGGGCGACCGCGGACCTGCACGTCGGACTGGCCGACCTCGACCGGGAACTCGATGACCTCACCGCCGCCGAGATCCACCTGGAGACCGCGCGCGTTTTGGCCGAGCGGGCCTCCATCACCGAGAACCGACACCGGTGGCCCATGGTCGTGGCCCAGGTGCGTGCCGCTCGCGGCGACCACGAAGGAGCAGCGCGCCTGCTGGAGGAGGCGGCGTCGCTGTACCGCCACGGGTTCTACCCAGACGTGCGCCCGATCGCGGCGATGCGGGCCCGTCTTCAGATCGCCACGGGTGACCTGGAGACGGCCGAGACCTGGGCTCGGGAAGCGGGGCCAGGAGTGGATGATGATCCTGACTTCCTGCACGAGTACGAGCACCTCACCCTGGTCAGGCTGCTGGTGTCCCACCATCGCGCCTCCAAGCGCACCGAGAGCAGCGCAACGACCCCGGCACTCACAGGCGCCATCAGGCTCCTCGACCGGCTGTACGCCGCCGCCGACGCCGCGCACCGGGATGGCAGTCTGCTGGAGATCCAGGTGATGCAGGCCCTGGCCCACCACGCCGGTGATGACGGCGACATGGCGCTGAGGGTCCTGAGCCAGGCGTTGCACGGCACACCGGAGCCGGAGAACCATGTCAGGCTCTACCTGGACGAGGGCGTTCCGATGCAGGACCTGCTGCGCGACGCCGCCCAGTTCGGGAACGATGAAGAGGAGCAGGCCCTTCGGGCTTGGGCACGACAGTTGCTCCAGCGCAGTAGGGCCGTGGGCGAGGAACCAGCACTTCACCACGACCCGCTGGCCGACCCACTGAGCCAACGCGAGGTCGAAGTCCTCCGGCTCTTGGACTCCGAGCTGAGCGGGCCCCAGATCGCCGCCCAGCTCTACGTCTCCCTGAACACGCTGCGCACCCACACCAAACGGATCTTCACCAAGCTCGACGTCACGTCCCGCGCCGCCGCGGTACGCAGGGCCCACGAGCTCGAGCTCATCTGATCTGACCCCGGCGCCAACGGTTCAGGCCTGCGGTCGGCTCGATGTCACATCGTCAATCACATCATGTGGTGACGCCGAGACCCCCCGCCGCTTCCTAGGTTTCAGATATCCCCGCCGCACCGGCCGCGGACCAACCCGAAAGGGGCCAGACATGACCATCACCGCGAACCTTTTGACCCGGTGGGCCGGCCTAGCGGCCGCCGCCGCCGGGGCCATCTTCATCGGCGTCCAGATCAACCACCCGCAGCTGAATGCCATCACGATCCAGACCACCGAGATGGGCGTGCGCGACACGTTCAAGGTGCTGATGGCCGCCCTCGCCCTGGCCGGCATCACCGGCATGTACCTGAACCAGATCCGCAAGCACGGGGTCCTCGGGTTCATCGGCTACGTGGTGTTCGCCGTCGGGTACCTCGGCATCATGTGCGTCGCCTTCACCGCCGCCTACGTACTGCCCGAGGTGGCCACCTCCAGCACGAGTTTCGTCAACGATGCCATCTACGCCAACACCGCGCGGGGCACCGTCGAGGGTGACATCGGAGCGTTCGGCCCGGTACTGAAGGTGCTCGGGTTCGCCTACCTGGTCGGCAGCCTGCTCTTCGGCATCGCGCTGTACCGGGCACGGGTCCTACCCCGCTGGGCCTGCGCCCTACTCGCCGTCGCCGGTCTCGCCACCGCCGGCCTCGCGCTGACGCCCGACTCCGTCTACCGCCTGTTGGCCTTCCCCAACGGCATCGCCATGATCGCCCTGGGCTACTCGCTGTGGCAGGTCGCCCGCAACGACGCCGCGACCCAGTCGCAGGCCGTGGACACCCCAGCACCCAGCACCGCAGGTGCCGCGTGATGGTCATGCCCACAACCCAGCGCCGCCCCCAGCCCGGCACCGGCTCTGCACCGGCGCCGGGCAGGGGGCGGCGCTGGGCCGGCTGGTGGGTGGTGCCCGGCCTGCTGGGGCTTGCTTTCATCCCGGTCCTGGGCGGCAGCGGACGGCTCATTGAACTGCTGGGCGGACCCGAGGTCCTGCCGACCGACTCGCGGTTCGCCGCGTCCCCGATTCCACTGGTCGCCCACATCGTGGCCTCCGTCGTCTACGCCGTGCTGGGTGCCTTCCAGTTCTCCGCCCGGCTGCACCGTCGCCACCCCGGCTGGCATCGCCGAGCCGGGCGGCTCCTGGTGGCCCTCGGCCTCGTGGTGGCGTTCTCCGGGCTGTGGATAACGTTGGCGTACCCACAGAAGGAGGGCACCGGCGACATCTTGTGGGCGACCCGGCTGCTGGTCAGCTCGACCATGGGAGCCAGCGTCATCCTCGGTCTGGTCGCCATCCGCAGCCGCAACATCGCCCGGCACCGGGCGTGGATGACCCGCGCTTACGCGCTCGCGCTCGGCGCCGGCACCCAGGCGTTCACCGTCGGCTTCGGTGAGGTCCTCCTCGGCGCCGGTGTGGTTCGCACCGACTTGATGATGGCGTCCGCCTGGGCCATCAACCTCGCCATCGCTGAATGGGTCATCCGCCGCCCCGCCCGCCGACGGGCCAATCGCGTCCGCCGCGCCCACCCAGTTCTGATTGGTTCGTCATGACCTCGCCAGCACCCGACGGACCCGCCTCCTACGAGTTCCGGGTCCAGGGGCATCTCGACCACTACTGGTCGACCTGGTTCGACGGTTTCACCATCACCCACCAGGACGACGGCACCACCACCCTTCGCGGCGTGGTGCGCGACCAGGCCGAACTGCACGGCCTGCTCGCCAAGGTCCGCGACACGGGCGCACCCCTGGTCTCGGTCACACCCCTCTGGGTCGCCGGCAGCGACGACCCCGGCACCAACTCCCAACAACAGCAACATCCCTAGGTCACGAGAGCAGGCACGACGAACGTGATGCCTAGGTCGACGCAACACCCATGCGCCAGTCACCGCCCATCCCGCTCGAGCAGGAGAAACCAATGGTCACTTTCATGCCGGCCGCATCCACGACCGCATCCGCCTCTGACCTGTCCCCGACGCGCCCCGCTAGCGTGTCGCTGACTGCGCGCGGCGGTGCCGGCGACGAAGTTGAGTACCGACCTGAGTACCTGCGCTGATGGCAGAGCCATCAGGAAAAGGCACAGTCGACGTCATGACCGCACACCTCCCCCGCACCGGACCAGCCAACCGACCAGCCACTGGACCCGACGCTGCCAGCCCGACACCGCGACTCCGGACCACTCTCCTGACCAGCCGCTGGTCCCGCGCCGTCGTCCTCGCCGGCGCAGTGGCGGCCGGAACCTTCACGGTCTCCGGGTGCGACTTCGCCACCGACACCCCACTCAGCGTCACCTCGACCACCCGTGCGGCCGCCCCTGGTGACCCGATCACCGGGAAGGTCATCTACCCCGACGGGAAGATCACCGTCACGATCGCACCCTTCGCCTCCCCCCGGAACGCCAAACTGCACCGGACCGCAGGGGAGAAGGCGTGCGAGTACCACCGGTTCTCCAAGAAGTACTCCTGCCCGACCACCGACCTCGAGCAGGGCCTCTACATAGTCCAAGTCACCGACGCCGCCCAACCAGGTGAGGGGACCGCCCAGGCGCAGGTCGCAGTCACCGACGCGGTCACCGAGGCTGGCGGCTACAACCCGCACATCGTCATCAGCAACGTCGAAGGAGAAGCCAAGACCGGTCCCGCGACCCTGAAGCTGACCGGGTGGCGTCCCGGCGTGCCAGTCCAGATGAGCATGATCGATGAGAACGACAAGACGGTCTTCACCGGCACCGCTGTCCCGGACAAGGACGGGGCCGCCACCGTGCGCACCCCGTTCCTCAAGGTCGGGCACTACAATCTCTCCGCGACCGACGGCCTGTGGAAGTTCAGCGGCGACGAGGGCTCGCAGAACGACGTCTACGGCGGCCTCGAAGTCTCCTGAGCAGACGCGACCGCAGCCGCAACTCGCCCAAGGTCCTCCAGCCGTCACGGCACGCCGATCATCGACCACGCAGAGTCCAGGGTTCGCCTCGCCCAGGGCACGGGCACGGGCACGGGCACGGGTGCGGCGTACCCTCGGACCAATCGACATAGTGGCAGCCGATCCGCGGCTGAAGGGAGCGTCATGGCAGTAGACGCCAGGCACACTCTGTGGGTCCCCAGCGCGATGGTGTTCGGAACCGGTATCGGACTGACCGTCGGCGTGGCCTTGGGTGGCGCGACCTTCATCGCCTCGGGCATGTTGTTGGGCGCGGGGATCGGCCTTGTGGTCGGTGCCGCCGCTGCTGCTCGCCGAACCTCACGCGAGTTGACTCCTGGGAGTTCGGGTGACGGCGTGAGCGGACCAAGCTCCGGGGGGCATTGATCATCGCCGTGAACTTCGTGGTGCCACGGCTTCGGAGGGGCAGGCGTCTTTCGGCGAGTGGACTTGGTCCAAGTTCGCCGGCGACCTGCCCATATCGGTACTGATAGGGCAAGTCAGGACCTTGGTCCCTTATCGATGGCTGGCCTACAGACTCGAAGACAGGCCCCCGATCGAAGAGGCCCGGACCAAATCCCAGTTGCCTCGTGACCGCCAAGCAGGCGTCAAACCCACGGCCCCTGTGGTCAATGGAGAGGCATCAGCCATGCATGACGTACGTGTAGAAGAAGACCTGCTGGGACCCAAGGAGGTTCCGGGTGATGCCTACTTCGGCATCCATACGGTCCGCGCCATGGAGAACTTCACGATCAGCGATGTCACCATCAGCGACGTACCAGAGATGGTGCGCGCAATGGTCCAGGTCAAGAAGGCCTCGGCGCTGGCCAACAAGGAGCTGCACACCATGTCGGGGGAGAAGGCAGACGCCATCGTGGCTGCCTGTGACCAGGTCCTCCAGCAGGACCGCTGCATGGACACATTGCGATCCCGAACAACCCCGAGACATCCCAGGTGGATCAAAATCTGAGGGGTACAGTGGGGACATCAACAGCGCGGCTCGCGGCATCAGCCCAGGTCAGAGCGATTTTCTCGGCGAGAAGTCGAGGGATCTCGAAGTCCCGGCCCCCGGCCTAACTGGTTCAAGGGGTCGCAGGTTCAAATCCTGTCAGCCCGACCGAATTCAGGCTCGGAGATCTGCGATCTCCGAGCCTGAAAGCGTCTGAGATTTGATACACCCTCCACTTACCCTCCACTTTCAGATCGCGCCCGCGGCGAATCCCGGTCCGGCGCCCATGGTGCTCCTGACGGTTCCGGATGACTCCCGCTGTTGTGGGATCGGGTGCGCACCTGTCCTGCATGGACACGTTGTCGAACCCAGCGGCTGCCTTGGAGCCACTGCTGAGCACCCAACAGCTCGCCGACTACCTCTGCGTCCCGCTCAAGACTCTCTACGAGTGGCGCACCGGCGGTCCCGGGCCATGCGCCGTGCGGGTCGGTCGGCATTTCAAGTTCGCGGTCTCTGACGTTCGGGCCTGGGTCGCACAGCAGCGCGAGAGCTCGCCGGGGCGCGTGCTCAAAGCGGGGGTGATCTGATGCCCAGACCGCGCACTGCGATCGGGACCTTCGGGCAGATCGAGTTCACCAGGATGCCCAATGGCACGGTCCGGGCACGTACGAGGTGCAAGGACGCCGATGGCAGGCTTCGCCGCATCGAGGTCGCCGTACCCACGCGCAAGCACATCATGGAGGTGAACCACTTGTAGGGTGCGGCCATGGAAGAGTCGGTCGCGCAAAGGCTGCATCAGGTCATTCAGCCGGTGCACTCCTTCATATATTTCGCCCCGGAGCCGGCCTCGGAGTATGCCGCCCTCGGCTACACCACCCACGCGGGCTACTTTGCCGGACGCGGAGCCGCGCTTGGGCCGGTCAGCGCTGAGGTGCTCACGGCGACCTTCTTCAACTTTCGCCATGACACGGTCGTCGCGGGTACGCCTTCGGACTGGACGCGGGCCGACACCGACGCCATCCAGCAGGCGCGTTACCGCGCAGTCGGGGCGGCGCTGGACCGGTTGGCCTCGGGGGTGCTGTCGGAGACTGAGATCGCCGAGGCGACGGACTTGTGTCAACGTGCCTGCGACCGGATCGGATACGAGGGCAAGCCGCTCGCGGCTGGCAACCGGTCGGCTCCACTGCCCGCCGACCCGCTCGTGAAGCTCTGGCAGCTCCTTGCCGTCATCAGGGAATGGCGCGGCGACGCCCACGTCGCGGTCCTCTGCTCAGAGCCGCTCACGGCGCTGGAGGCCCTGGTGCTCGAGAGCAACCGGTCGTTGCCGGTCAAGCTGCTCAAAGCGACGCGTGGTTGGTCGCAGGACGAGTGGAGCGGCACCGTCGAACGACTGGCTGCGCGGGGACTGGTCACCTCGGGCGGTGAGCTCACCGATGCCGGCAACCGGTTCCGCGACGCCATCGAGGAACGCACGGACCGAGCGAATCTGCCCCTGTGGGAGACGATCGGTGAGGAGGCGACGATCCGGTTGCACGACCTGTTGGTCCCCCTGCGTTCAGCGATCGCCCGGAACGGCGGCTTCGCACGTCGCGACGCAGCGTTCGGTTGATCTGTCGGTCGGCTGCCCGCGCGACCCGGTGCCGATTCCTGGACCGGTAAGCAGTCGCTCCTGACGCCCGCAGCCCCGGTGAGCACTCGAGGCCGGGTTGTTCGTCCCAGGCGCTGGGCGTACCCCGCGTCGGCACCGACGACGATTCTTGGCGCTAGGTGGCCCACTTGCGCACCGCTTGACCTCCGCGTGGATCGCGGATGGGGGCTACCCGGTCTCACCGGGCACGGCCGCCATAGTGGCTCGTAGCCGACTCAGCCCGGCTCGGATACGGGTCTTCGTCGTCGCGAGCGGAACCCGACTGGCGCACCGGCGGTCAAGGGCCGTGCGCCGTGCGGGTCGGTCGTCATCTGAAGTCTGCAGTCTCTGACGTTCAGGCCTGGTCGCACAGCAGCGCGAGAAAGCGCCGGCGAGTACAACATCAGCGCCCCTGTGTGAGCGTCCCTGTCGGTTCAGCCAGCTCCGGGGAGACACCACGGCGATCACCCAGAAGTCCCTCACCGCGACGCTTCGACGGCCTGAGCGGAAGGGCATCGTCGAGCGGCTGCTGCTCAACACCCGAACCGTTGCCGTCGAGTATCGGATCACGCTCTTGGGCAGGACCCTCCGGGCGCCGGTCGAGGTCATCCTGGACTGGGCGGTGGCGCACATGCCGGAGATCACGCACGCCCGGGAGAAGTTCGATCACCACACCTGACGGTCAGGACTCGGAGCGCGTGCAGCTCGCGGGAAGCGCGTGGTGTCGACGCGGCGCACAGAAGCGCTTGCACCTTTCGATGGAGCCCGTGAGGTTCATGCCTTTGCCTCAGGTGGGCAGCGGCGCAGACACCTAGCGTCAAGGGGAAAGCGCATCCCAAGAGCCACGGAAGGGAGCGGTCATGACCGCCATCGACACCACCACGAGTACGCCGACTCGCGCAGACCGGCTCGACCTCATCCGCCGCCACCCCCTGCTGTCCTTCTTCATCCTCGCGAACCTGCTGAGCTGGATCGCCTGGTCGCCGTACGTGCTGTCGGAGAACGCCCTCGGCGTGCTTCCCGTCCACATCAACGAGATTGCCGGGATGCTGCCCGGCGCCTACCTGGGGCCGATCTTCTCGGCCTTCCTCGTCACGGCGATCACCGACGGGCGGCAGGGAGTGCGCGGCTGGGCCGGACGTCTGCTGCGTTGGCGGGTCGCTCCGCGCTGGTACGCGGTCGCCCTTCTCGGGATCCCCGCGGGGATGCTGCTGACCGGACTCGCCTTCTCCGGGGGCGACGTCCACGCACCCTCCGCCATGGCGCTCGCCATGTACGTCCCCATGCTGGTCGTTCAGTTCGTCACGACGGGACTGGCCGAGGAGCCGGGCTGGCGCGACTTCGCCCTGCCGCGCTTGCAGGCCCGTTTCCGTCCCCTCGTCGCGTCGATGATCCTCGGCCCCATCTGGGCCGTGTGGCACCTGCCCCTGTTCTTCACGCCCTGGGGGGACTACCCGGATGCCAGCTGGACCCGGGCAGCGGCATTCCTGCTGTTCTGCGTCGGGTTCAACTTCGTCATGACCTGGATCTTCAACCGGACGGGGGAGAGCCTGCCCGTGGCGATCCTCGCCCACGTCAGTGTCAACTCCTTTGCCTCCCTGATCTGGGGCGAGATGTTCCCCGGGATCGACGGCGACTCGTGGACGCACGCGCTGGCCGCCGGAGCGCTCGTCGCCGGGGGAGCGGTGATCATCGGCACGCGCGGCCGGTTGGGCTACTCCGGGCCGCTCACGAGGTAGGACATGGAGTCACCGCGACCCCGGGGCCCAACCGGGCCTCGGGGTCCTGCGCTCAGGACCCGGTCCTCGAACCCGATGGCCCTGCTGCACGACGATCTCATCGGGGCCGGTGGCACCGGTGGCCCCGGGCGTTGGTGGCGAAGGTGCACCCTGCCCGCGCCTCGGGGACGGTTGGCGTCTACCCCTTCGGAACGCTCCGGGTCTGGGTGATCTGCTCGGCGAGTTGTCGCAGCTTCAGGTTCTTGTTGCGTGACAGCCTGGTCAGTACGTCGAAAGCGCGGTCAGCGTCCAGGTCGAACCGCTCCATGACGATGCCAGTTGCCTGGCCGATCACCGTCCGGCTACCCAGTGCCTTCTCCAGGTTCTCCACTTGTTGGGCCCCCGCCAGGGCAACGCCGACGTGCGCTGCGAGAGCGAGACCGTCGTGCTCGTCGTCGGCACTGAAAGCGGAACGGACCTTGCCGTAGAGGTTCAATGCGCCGAGGCTGTCACCGCTGGAGAACAGGCGGTAGCTGACGATGCTGAAAAGTCCTAGTCGTCCGGAAACTTCGCGACCCCAGTCCGGCCACCGCTCGTCGCGGGACAGATCGCTGCTGCGAACGGTGTCGTGCTCCTGCAGGGCGTCGATGCAGGGCCCTTCCTTCAATTCATGTTGCAGGGCGTCCACTTCGCGAAGTGAGTCGATGCTCGTCGCGTGGGTGTCGACACGCTCTCCGCGGTAGACGACGCACACGCCAGCGGCGTCGCAGCCGGGCAGGATCTTGGTTGCGATGTCCACCGCGCGCTGCATCGCTTCCTTGGGGCTGGCCTCGTCCTGCATCCCCCTGGCCGCGGTTGCCAGCTCGACGCTGAAGTCCTCGTAGTTAGGCATCAGAGCAGGATGTCCCAAGGGCTGACGCCGTGCCAACCCGGCACGCGCGGGACGAGGCGTCGTGTAGAGCCCTCCCGCTCAGTGGCTTGTTCAACTGCGGCTGACCGAGCCTGGGAGCGTCGCTGTCGAGGCCGCAGTGCGGGTGAGAGATTGGTCGTTGCGCAACGCCACAGCCTCCTTGGCGACCTCGCGGAGCTTGATGTTCGTGTGCGAGGTAACCCGGGTGAGGTACGCCCACGCCCTGTCCTCGGTGGTCGAGTACATGTGCAGACCGCCCATGGTCTTCGCGTCCGTGTAGAGCCGCATGCCGAGTTGTGACGAGAGCCCCAGCTCGACCGCCGGGGGATGAACCGCGGCCACCGGCTCCAGGCAGAACAGGCCGCGATGGTGCTCGACCACACGCGTGAAGTCAGCGGCCTGCGGGCTGCGCTTGAGTCGCGCGCAGTCATCGGGCAGGCCATGGGGCTACTCATGCGCGCGGCCAGCCTCACTGACGTCGCAGCCTTCCAGGTGTTGAAGAAGTCGATGGTGTTCGTCATCCCGCTCCCGGTCATCGCGATCGCAGTGATCGGCCTGCTGGTGATCAGCCAGATGGCTACCTAGAGACGGCGGGTGCCGAAAGGGCCCCGGTCACCTGGTGGTGTCCGGGGCCCTTCAACAACTGTGGGTCAGCGAGCGTTGCGGTCGTCGTCGAAGAAGTCGCGGCTGCCGGACTTCGCGAGTCCTCGGCTGATCATGTAGCCGATGGTCAGGAAGGTGACGTAGCGCCAGGCCTCCTGGGCTCCGAAGTCGCTCGAGTCGACCATCGCCGAGGCGATCAGGACGGCGATGACGGCGACGACGTAGGCGATGAGCTCGGTGGTCTTGAACGACGCCTTGGTCTCGGTGCTGACGCGGCGGGCCGGGCTGTAGGCGTGGTCGCCGGTCGCGTGGTGGTCGTTGTGGGTGGCGGTGTCGATGTTCGACATTGAGACTCCTGTTGCGTAGTGCAGGCACAGATGCCTCGCTGTTGAAGCGCGTAAGTGCAAGCGTGAATGCCCGCCAGTTGGCGGGACACGTACTCATTGCCCCCAGGGAGCGCGCTCAACCGAAGTATTCGAGTGATCCGAGTCTCACTCAGAGAATCAAGGCTAGAAATGCCCGAGTAGCCACGCGTCTCGGGGTTCGGTGCCTACCAGGCGTCTGGGGTGTCCTGGTCGGGGTCCGGTGTGTCGCCCGGGTCCTCCCCGGGGGCGATGGGGTTCACGGTGGGTTCGGAGTCAGTGCCAGGGTCGCTGATCGGCACGTTGGTTGTCGTTGTCATGGCTGCTTCATACGTGGCCCCGATGAACGGCGGGCATCCGTTGCTGAACAAGTGTCCTCACTGCGTCCTCGCGCGTCCGCTGAGCACGAGTACGCAGTTCAGCACGGCTACAACCCGTCTGCTCCGAACCAGATTCGCAGCCTCCACCCGCTCGAGGGCACCACACCGGAGTCGGAGTGACGCCGAGGCGGTTGGCGACCCAGCCGATTGTGCTCGGTGGTCGCCATATCGGTGGGCGAATCTGGTTGCCCGTGGGCCGCGGACAGAGCTCGCCTGACCTTCACACGTGAAAGGGAGCCGCGTCCGGCCCCGACGTACCCGACCTGCAAGCACTCACCGGCATCAAGCACACGTCACCGTTCTGTGGCTACCTCTGTTACTTCGCCACGCCGAGAAAGCCCTGCTCGCCGTCGAGGTACTGGAACGCGTCGACGCGGGCATGCTGGCGCCCTCTCGGGATGCCAGATCCCGGTTACGCGGGTTCGGTCCACCGGCGGCTGCCGGAACCTCAGGACAGCGCCTTGAGGTCAGCCAGCACGATCCCGTGGAATGAACAAGCTCAGATCAGGCGCACGGGATCTCACCGACGCGGTGGCGGAGCTGTCCCAGGATGCGGCTGAGAATTCGTGAGACCTGCATCTGGGTCACCCCTAGCCTCTCGCCGATCTCACGCTGGCTCAGTCCTTGGTAGAAGCGCAGGCGGAGGATCAGCCGGTCACGTTCATCCAGCGTGCGAAGCACGGGATCGAGCATCAGGCGGGCCTCGGCAGTTTCGCGGTCGCTGTCCTCGTCGGGCACCAGGTCGCCCAAGGTCGCGGTGTATCCCTCGCCGCCGACCGGGTGGTCCAGGGAAGTCACCGTGAAGTAGCCATCGCTCGCCAGGGCCTCGATGACGGATTCGGCGGGCTCGTCCAGATGTCTGGCGATCTCCAGAGGCTGAGGGGATCGCCCCAGTTGGTGGGAGAGCTCAGCTTCCGCGGCGTTGATGCGGGCCTGGAGCTCCTGGATCCTGCGCGTGGGCCGGATCATCCAGGCGTGGTCGCGGAAGTGCTTGCGCAGTTCTCCACGGATCGTGGGGGCCGCATAGGACAAGAACTCATTGCCGGTGGTGACGTCGTAGCCTCGCGCTGCCTTCGTCAGGGCCATCGCGGCCACCTGTCTGAGGTCTTCGAGGGGTACGCCGCGGGAGCGGTAACGAGCCGCTTGGGCGTGGGCGTAGTCGAGATGCAGCTCGATCACGGTGTTCAGCAGCTCGCGCCGTTCTTGCTCGCACGCGCACGTCTGGGCCAGCTCGAAGAGCTCGCGGGTGCGGACAGAGCGTTCTTCGGATGCGCTGTGTCGTACCGCGTTGCGGGTCTGTAGGGAAGCAGTCATGGCACACCAACCGTGACGTCTCCAAGGAGACGGAGTGGTGAGTGCCGCTCGTTTGGAGCACCCAGGAGCCTGGTCGATTGGCTTCAACGAGGCAGACGTCGCCCAGAGGGGCAACTTGGTGTGTAAGTCTAAACGCCGTGTGCCCGGCCCGGCAAACACCGAGGCCCAAGTTGGCGCTTCAGGCGCCTGGGCTCGGCACATGCGTGCTGGGACGGTCGCCCCGGCGCATGATCGGCAGCCGCTCGACCCGGCCAGCAGCCTGCGCCAAGGCGTGGCTCGAGCGCTGGAGGGTGCGGGCCATTCGGGGTTGGCTGTGGGCGGTGACCTCGAGAAGGTCACGCTCCGCCGACTCCTCGGTCGTGACGCCCGGCCGCTTCCCGCCGTCGACCTCAGCCTGTCGACACCAGGCGTCCCCACCCCAGCAGCGTCGCTACGTCGGCGGCAATGGCCGGCTTGGCGATGCAGAGCTCGCGTGTGTCGCCGACGATGGATGCCCGACATGTTCGAAAGGAAGCGCGTTGGGGATGGTGGCCCTCGCTCGGGCACGACTTCATGTCGCCGAGGGGGACTTGGTGCTGGGAACCCCCACGTCGATGCGCACAGTGCTGCCGTCGATGACGTACTGCGTGACGAGTCGGTGCGGCTGACCTGAGCGTCGGCCGAGGTACTCGACCACGGCGAGTCTGCGTCCCAGACGCCGACCAGCCTCGCTCTGGAGCACCGGGATCAGCAGCCGGTTGAACACGAGGTTCGTCGGGGCGAACGGTCCGCGGGCGGATGACCCCATGTGTCGATCGTCCTGCGTGCGTGTCGAGGTGCGTAGTGCCGAAGGTCCCGGGCCAGGGCGTGCTGCAGGACTTCGGTCCCTGTCGCCCCGGGCGGGGTTGGGTCATCGTTGGCTTGTCCACGGATGATGCGGAGGACCCGATGCGTGGTTGGGCAGTCAGCGGCAGGGCGGGTGGGCCAGGAAGACTGGTCGAGGTCGAACGCGACCAGCCTGCTCCCGGGGCGTTCGAGGTGGTCATCCGGGTCGAGGCGTGCGGCGTGTGTCGCACGGACCTGCACCTGGCGGACGGAGATCTGGCTCCTCGGGCCGCACATCGGATACCGGGGCACGAGGTGGTCGGCAACGTGGTCGCGGTCGGTGGCCAGGCGAGCCGGTTCCGCATCGGGGACCGGGCCGCGATCGCCTGGCTTCGCCACACCTGCGGCGTGTGCGGCGCCTGCCGACGGGGCCGGGAGAACCTGTGTCGTTCCGCGTCGTTCACCGGGTGGGACGCAGACGGCGGGTTCGCGGAGTACGCCGTCGTACACGAGGCGTATGCCTACGCGCTGCCCACGTCCGTGCCGGCGGAGCAGCTCGCCCCGCTGCTGTGTTCGGGCATCATCGGCTACCGCGCACTCAAGCGAGCGCAGCTTCCTCCGGGAGGCCGCCTGGGCATCTACGGGTTCGGTGCCAGTGCTCACCTCACGGCCCAGCTCGCCCTTGCCCAGGGCTACGAGGTCCACGTGCTGACGAGGGGCGAGTCCGCGCGCCGCATGGCCCTCGAGCTGGGAGCAGCATCGGCCGGCGCGGCCACCGACGCCCCGCCCGTACCGCTGGACGGCGCGGTGCTCTTCGCGCCGGCCGGTGAGCTGGTGCCGGTTGCGCTGGCGGCGCTGGAGCAGGGCGGCACCCTCGCGGTGGCAGGCATCCATCTCAGCGACATACCCGTCCTCGACTACCAACGACACCTGTTCCGCGAGCGCACGCTCACCAGCGTCACCGCCAACACACGTGCGGACGGGGAGGAGTTCTTGCGGCTGGCCGCTGCGGTGGGAATCACGCCGCACGTGACCGGCTATCGGTTCGAGGAGGCCGACCGGGCACTGGACGACCTGGCCGAGGGAACGCTGACGGGTGCGGCGGTCCTGGTCCTCAGCTGAGGGCGCCGCGGTCACGACTGAATCGGTTCCTGAACAGCGCAGCGGTGCGCCGCACGTTCAGGCTCACTTCTCGGACAGCGTGAGAGTCGTGGCATAGGCGTCCGACTCCACGTGCAGGTCCCGGTCGGTCTGGGAGGAGACCACCTGGGCCAGAGCCTCTTGCGGCAAGGGAGGGATGACGACGAGGCGGGCAGCTGGTCTCGTCCCCGTCGTACTGCTCGTCAGCCTGAGCTGGTGCTCCGGGGACAGATCGGGCAGGACGGCAGCGAGGAGCGCCCTGCCGAGGGCGGTGTCGCGCTCGGCGTCGAAGCCGGGGCGGATGTCGATCCGGCCGCCGGCCGTGCGGAAGAGCTGAACCTGGCGCCGGAGCTCAGGGGTGTAGAAACCCGGGATGTAGAGGTCGTCGCGGGCCAGGTGCTGCAGGGTTCGGGCTCGTTCCCGCGACTTCGGGTCGCTGTGGCTCAGCGAGCCTTCCGCGATCTGGTCCAGCCACGGGGCGATCTCGTCCCTGGTCATGGCGAGGTGCCGGTCGGATGCCTCCACCAAGGACTTCTGCTCATGGCTGGCGGCCATGGCGACCTGGAGGCGCCTGCGCTCCCGGTCCACGACGCGACCGGCCCGGCTGACGAAGGCGCCGATGAGGCAGGAGCACACTGCCGGTGTGAACGTGGCCTGCAGGGCCCCGGTGGCCTGCAGGGTCGAGGTCGAGGGGTCGATCCAGATGCTCAGCCACACCGTGAGCAGCTGCGGGACGGTCAGCAGCCAGAGCAGTCGGAGGGGTACGAAGTAGGCGAAGATGAACAGCGGCAGCTCCGCCAGGGCGATCGGCCACGACGCGTATCCCTGCGTCGCGCCCGGCCCTGCGAGGTAGAGACCGATACCCGTCAGGGCGCTGAGCCCACAGCTCCACGACGTCAGCCCCAGCACGGTGGGCGCCCGGGTCTCGATGCTGCGGACGGCGCAGACCAGCACGACCACCAGCGTCGGGGCGAGCATCGCCAACGGCAGCGGGTGACTCGCCTCGTCGGTGTGGCGCGCGGCCAGGATCAGGTGGGCGACCACCATGGGCGCGACGATCCGTCGGGCAACGCGCCTGTTTCCCGTGGCTGCCCAGATGTTCTCGTAGTGCGTGGCGGTCGTCGCTCGGGCCGGCTGCGGTTCTGCGCGCGGTGACCAGGTCAGGGTCACCGTGGTGCCGTCCCGGGGGTCATGGGTGACCGTCGCGTGGCCACCTGCGGTTGCCATCCGTCCCAGGATCGAGTGCTTGATGCCGAAGCCGGTCAAGGCTCCGCTGATGGGGCGACCGTGGTCCACGACCTGGACCCGCACCCCCGACGCGTCGGCGTGCACGTTCAGCTCGACCTCGTCCACGCCTGCATGGCGCACGGCGTTGCGACAGGCCTCGCGGCTCGCTCCTCGAAGAGCGGCCAGGACGCCGGTGGGTACGACGCAGGCGTCATCGGTCGTGTCGAGCCGCAGTCGCACCCGGAGGGCGCTCTCGGCCTCCAGAGTGGTCCGGAGCTCTCGCACCCAGGCATCGAACGAGACCTGGGTGCGAGGGGCTGCTCGACTAGGCATCTGCTCGATCGAAGGAAGCGACCGAGCGGACAGCCTCCTTGCAGGCGCGGCGTACCAAGAGACGGTCCTCGAACGGCAGCTCCGAGACCGCTCGCAGGGCGCTGAGCACGTCGTCGTGCAGGACGCGCCGGACCGCGTCGGCCGCAGCAGCCTCGGTCTCCTTGCGTTCGAGGTCCAGCTCGGCGGCCGCAGCGGCTGCGGCGGACCGATCCGCGCTGCGCGCAGCGGACACCACGGACGCCCCGAAGGCTGAGCAGGCGATCACGGTGCACGCGTTGAGCACGAGGGTGTCCAGTGAGGTCGACAGCACGTCTGCACCCTGGGCGCCCGGCTGGAGGAAGACGTAGGCGTAGAACGCGGGCGCCAGGCACAGCGCGACCACCGGCGGCCTGAACGTCATGGCGCAGCACAGGCAGTAGGCCACGAGGACCAGATCGCTCGGGAAGCGAAGCGGGGTTCCGGCAACGCCGGAAAGGGGCAGGCTGCACAGCACCGTCAAGCCGAGCAAAGTCACGTTCACAAGGCCTGAGCGCCCCCGGACCAGCTGCGCCGCGACCCACAGCTGACAGGCGGCGACGAGCAGGAAGCCTGCCTGTGGTGTTTCGCTGAGGTCCTCGGACATGGCGACGCCCAGCGACACCGCAGCGAGACAGATCAGCCCCATGCCGAGCGGGAAGAACATCGCGCGCCGGACGCTCAGGGTCATCGGACCGTCGTCCGGAAGCCAGAGCAGGAGCAGGTCGAGGCGCACGTCCACGATGTTTCACTGCGAACCCAGCGGTGACCTGCGAGTTCTCACGCCGTGGGACACGATCTTGGCTGCTGCTCTCAGCGGTCCTCGTCCCAGTTGGCGATCATCACCGCGAGCGGTGGGATGACCGCCGCGACGGCGGACATCACCACAGCCGCCGTCGTGGACCAGAGCCGGACCAGGCCCCACGCCAGCGCGATCAGGGTGATGCAGGTGCCCATCAGGGCCAGGTACCAGCGCCGGCGCCGTCTCAGGCGGGCGCTGTGCGCCTCGCGAGCGTCGCTCACCGTGAAGTGTCGGCGGTCGTGCTCCATCACTCCAGTCTCACACCCGCAGCGTCCGCCGCACGTACTCGGTCGGGTGCGGTGACAGGGCGCGGAGCCAGCGACCGACCAGGACGACACTGACCACCAGGAGGGCGGCACTGGGCCCTGCATCCGCAGCCAGGGTGACGTGTCCGTCCTCGACGAAGCCGGCGAGGACACCGGCCCACAGGGCCGCGAACAGGGTGACGATCTTGATCAACGCCACCGCGGCCAGCGGGCCGGCGACCCGGTGCCCGCGCAACAGCATCACCCCGACTGCCGCGATGGCGGGCAGCACGATCACGAGGTCGAGGACGTAGACCGGGTACGCCGCTCCACCGGGTCCGGCCGGTGAGGGCGCACCCCCGCCGAACGCGAACGGAAGCAGGACGCTGAGCCACAGGCCGGCGAACATCGCGGCGACCGCGACGAGGAGCCAACCCGTGGCACGTTCCAGGCGCCTACTGGGCACCCGCGGCCACGCCTCGGCGCGGAGTCGCAGCAGGCCTTCCAGGAAGGCCGCTCCCGAGACGGTGACGATGACGGCGTACACGAGGAAGAACCGGTTCATCGGGAGTCCGATGAGGTAGATCGCGTAGCTGTAGGCGACATAGGCGAGCAGCCCGAGACGAACCAGGTGGGCCCGCGGTGAGGTCCGCCGCAGGAGTACCAGCAGCAGGCCTGCGACCCCGATGCTGCACAGGTCCTGGGCACGGGCAGCCACGACGGTCTCGTGGGCGATTCCCCGGTAGGGGTCGGCGGCGACGAAGCCGTAGACCGACGAGGCCACGATGCCCGAGGCGAGGACCAGGCCCGTAGCGACGCCCCATGACCACCGTGGAGGCGAGGCTGCCAAGGTCGGGGTCGGGTGGTTGAGCGGAATGGTCATGGCAACCTCCTCGATGAGCCCTCCTGGCGAGACCTCTCAAGTCAGTCAGGTGAGAGCCGGTCGCTCTCAACTTCAGCCTTGGGCATCCGGGAGCAATCGGCCAGGGCACAGGGACTGCTGTGCCGGGACCAAGTGCCCATCCACGCCGGCCACTCCCGTCGGCCAGTCGGCGCACGCAGGTCACCGGGCCAGGGACTTGCCCCACTGCTCCGCGCGGTCCAGCTCCCCGTCGAGCAGCGGACCTGGGCTGTCGACGACGTAGAAGCTCTCGGTGGTGACCACCCGGCCCAGGTGGTGGCGGCGTACCTCCTTGCCGGCCGCCTTCGCCGCGGAGCCCGGGAGGTGGCGCACCTTGGTCACGCGGGTGTCGAAGGTGGCCACGTCGAGGTGGTCGGACTCCGGCAGCCGATCGAGCCATTCGCGCAGCCCGAGCTTCTCGTGGCCCGGCGCAGCGCCCTGCTGCACAGCGGCGTCCCGGGTCGCAGGCCTCGTCATCGAGAACGCGTGGGTGGGGCCGCCCATCACCACCAGGTCGATGCCGTCTGGGATCGGGACGGGGGCGTGCGCCACCTCGACGACCTCCACGTCGGCGAGCCCACGAGCGACTGCCTTCGCGACCTGTCCGGTGTTGCCCCACATCGACTCGTAGACGACCAGCGCGCCCATCACCCTGCTCCTTCCATGTCGAAGACCAGGCGCGCCGGCACCTCGCCGGCGAGGACCTCGGTGAAGCACTCGTTGACGTCCTCGAGCCTGCGGCGCGCGGTGATCACCCGGGTGCGGCCGGCTGCGTGCAGGGCAAGACAGTCCGCCAGGTCGTTGCGGGTCCCCACCAGGGACCCGATCACCGACTTCCCGCTCAGCACGGTCTCGAAGATGGGGATCTCGAGCGTGTTCTCGGCGGGCAGGCCGACCAGGACCATCCGGCCGTTGGGGTTGAGTGCAGCGTGTGCGGCGCGCATCGCGCTGGGGGAGGGAACCGTGACCAGGGCGACGTCCACACCGCCGATCGCCGCCAGCTCGGCCTCCTGGTCCCCACGGGCGTCCACGACGTGATCGGCACCCAGGTCCTGGGCGAGCCGCAGCTTGTCCTCGTGGACGTCGACCGCCACGGTCGTGGTGCCGAAGATCTTGGCGTACTGCAGGCCCAGGTGGCCGAGTCCTCCGATGCCGACCACCATCGCTGTCTCGTTCGGCTGGGGGTGGGCGACCTTGAGCGCCTTGTAGGTGGTCACCCCGGCACAGGTCAGAGGTGCGGCGTCGATCGAGCTGACGCCGTCGGGCACCTTCACGACGTGGCTCGCGTAGGCCAGGGCGTACTCGGCGTAGCTTCCGTCCATCGTGTAGCCCATGTACTGAGGAGTCGTGCAGTAGGTCTCCCACCCACCGACGCAGTAGCGACAGTGTCCGCAGGCACGAGCGAGCCACGGGAGCGCGACCCGGTCACCGACCGTGAGGGGCACCTCGGTCTCGCCCATCTCGGTGATCGTGCCGACCCCTTCGTGGCCGGGCACCAGAGGGATCTTCGGCTTGACGGGCCAGTCCCCGTGGGCCGCGTGGATGTCGGTGTGGCACAGCCCCGATGCCTCGATCCTGACGAGGACCTGGCCGGGTCCGGGAACGGGGACGGGGACGTCCCGGATCTCCAGGGGTGCCCCGAGCTGGGGGACGACTGCTGCCTTCATGGGTTCCTCCTGCGGGTGATCGCTCCCTCGACGCTAGGGCGGCCAGCTGCTCCCGGGCAGGGACACCGGACCGCCCGAACGGGGACCTACGTCCCGAACCGTCGACTCGTGACCGGGCGACGACCTCCGAGGGCGGGTCGCCCCTGGTCGCCGGATGTGTCGGTGTTTGCGAGAGCGCTATCGTCCGAAGGGGGATGCCCGCACCGGTGCGCGCCGGGATTGCGACGGCCACACGGCGAGCCGAGCAGGTCCTCGATCGCCGGATCCCCGGAAGGAGTCCGCGATGTGCAGGTGGCTCGCCTACACCGGTTCACCGGTGCTCGTCCACGATCTGCTCTACCGGCCGAAGCACTCGCTGATCGTGCAGAGCCTGAGCTCCACGATGGGTGCCGAGGCGACGAACGGCGACGGCTTCGGCCTCGGGTGGTACACCGACCTTCCTGCTCCTGGTGTCTTCCGCAGCACCGAGCCTGCGTGGAACGACCGCAACCTCGAGGAGATCTCGGCACACATCAGGTCGCACTGCGTGCTCGCCCACGTCCGTGCCTCCACCGGCTCACCGGTGCAGCAGAGCAACTGCCACCCGTTCCGGCACGGGCGCTGGCTCTTCATGCACAACGGAGGCATCCAGGACTTCCTCAGGTTGAAGTACGACTTGGCGATGGCTGTGGACCCCGTCCTGTTCGGCGCCATCGAGGGGTCCAGCGACACGGAGATGTGCTTCTACCTGGCGTTGACCCTCGGCCTCGAGGAGGACCCGGTGGGTGGCGTGAGTCGGGCCGTGGGGCTGATCGAGGAGACCGGTCGTCGCCACGGCGTGCAGTTCCCCATGCAGATGACCGTCGGGATGACCGACGGTGAGTCGTTCCACGCCTTTCGGTACAGCAGCGAGGGACGCTCCCGCACGCTGTTCCACAGCACTGAGGTCTCGACCCTGCAGCAGCAGTACCCCGACAATCCGCTGCTGCGGGGGCTCTCCGAGGACGCCCGGTTGGTGGTCTCCGAGCCGTTGAGCGACCTGGAGGGTGCCTGGCGGGAGATCCCCGAGTCGACGTACCTGGTGATCCGGAGGGGCGAGCAGCAGCTGCTGCCGTTCGCCCCGACAGCGGTCCGTGGTGGCGGTCGGGACGCCCCCTTCCAGGCCTAGGTGTCGTCGTACCTCTGGTCCTGCTCGGGAGCGTCGAGGGTCCGCCGGCGCTCCTGAACGGTTCCGACGAGCACGCGGGCAACGACCCCGATGAGCACCATGTTCGCGATCATCTGCAACGTCACTGCCGCTCGGGCGGAATCGCTCCGCGCCGCGATGTCGCCGAACCCCACCGTGGCGAAGACACTGACCGTGAAGTACACGGCGTCGAGACGGGACAGCGTCTCGGTGAAGCTGTGCGGATCCGCGCGGTCCACGATGACGTACGACGAGCTGAAGCTGAGCACCAGCAGCAGCACGCTGATCGTGATCGCCTCCACTGCACGGAGCCCCGGGAAGGGCGACCGGGCGACCAGCACGATCTGCCAGGTGACGACGAGGGCCAGCACCAGCAGGGACAGGGTCAACCGGATCGTGGCCGCGTGACCGAGGCGCGGCTCCATCGGCGCCGTGACGTAGACGAGGACGAGGACGCCGGTCAGGACGAGGATGCGCGCGGTGCAGGCAGTCAGCTCTCGGGCGGGGCCCGCGCGTCGGACGACTGCAGGACGTGCTTCGCGAGCCTCGCCCACCGTGAAGCGTCGGCGGTCCTGCTCCATCACCTGATTCTCCCACTGTGCTCCTCAGGCAGTGGGGGATCGTCAGTCGCGGCGAAGGGCGCCTCAGGTCGTGACGTGGCGGTGGGGCGCGCGGGTGAACCAGCCCACGGTGATGCCGACGAGGACCCCGATGACGGTCTCCACACCCCGGTCGAAGAGCAGGGTGCTGGTCGGCGCGGGGGAGACCAGGTGGACCATGAGCAGCGCCAGCGGTGTCACGGCGATCAGGGCGATGGCGTAGTTGCGCCCCACCCAGAGCTCGGCGCCCGCCTGGAGGACGACCACCACCAGGATCAGGGCGAGACCGGGAAGGTCGGCTGCCAGGAGCACCGCTGCGAGCCCCAGGCCTGCCAGCGTGCCCAGGACGCGCTGGGCGCCCCGCGCGAGCTGGCCGGTGAAGTCCTGGTGGGTCAGCGGCACCACGGCCGACACCATCGCCCAGTAGGGGTGCCCGATGCCCGCGGCGGTGGAGAGCGTTCCTGCGATGGCGCAGCTCGCCACGACCCGCACTGCGTGGCGCGTCGCGATCGCGCTCAGTGGGACCCGACTCCGCGCGTGGTTCGCGGACGGGTGGCGTCCCGGCCGGGCCGCGCCGAGTCCGCCCACGAGGACCGAGAAGGCCGCTGAGCACCCCGCGACCGCACCGGCGATCCAGAGGGCGGTCGGCTGGGACGGGATCGAGGCGCAGGCGGCGAGGGCGAAGACCACGAACAGGGGTCCAGGGGGGTGCCAGTCCTGGGCGTCGGAGAGCAGCGAGGCGAGTCCCGCGGCGGCCGCCGTGACGGGGATGGCGAGCCAGTCACGATGCGACGACAGGCCGACAGCCACACCGACCAGCACCGAGCCGGTGAGCACCGCGCCCACCGTGAGCTGCATCCTCAGGCGCGAGAGGTGGACGTGGTTGCGGCCGTACAGCGAGGTGAAGGCACCGAAGGCGGCGTAGATCGCCCAGTCGAGGTGGCCGACCGACCACAGCGCCAGCAGGGGCACCGCCACCGAGACGGACGCGCGGGCGGCGACGCGGTGCGAGCCTGCGTGCGGCCCGACGCGCAGGACGCGTGCGATCAGAGGTGGTCCCGACATCGGGAACCATCTTCTCCCAGTGGTCAGCTGCCCCAGCGCAGGTGGTAGGCCATCAGCGGTTGCATCGCTGCCAGCAGGTCCCGGCCGCGCGGGGAGAGCCGGTAGCGCACCGAGACCGGCGTCGTGGGGATCACCTCGCGCTCGACGAGGTCGTGGGCCTCCAGCTCGCGTAGGCGGGCGGTGAGCAGCCGCGCGGAGATCCCGTCGACGGCAGCCTCGATCTCGCCGAACCGCGTGGCCCCGCGACCGAGGGCCAGCATGATCGCGCCCGTCCAGCGGCGACCGACGAACTCGAGGGGGGACGTGGCCTCCCGGCAGGTGGCGTCGTCGATCGAGTCCTGGCGTACGGCGGTCGAGCTCCTCGTAGTCACTTACTCATCATAACCTACTTACGCGCGGTTGGCGCTTCGTCGGCGTACGACGCATGCTGGCGTCATGCCCGACTACGGTCACACCTTGCGCTTCGGATCCTTCATCACGCCGACGGCCGGCTCGCCGCAACGGCCCGTCGAGCTCGCAGTGCTCAGCGAGGAGCTCGGCCTCGACCTCGCGACGTTCCAGGACCATCCCTACCAGCCGTCCTTCCTGGACACCTGGACGCTGATGTCCTACGCCGCCGCCCGCACCGAGCGGATCCACCTGGCCGGCAACGTGCTCAACCTGCCGCTGCGCCCGCCCGCCGTGCTGGCGAAGTCGGTTGCCAGCCTCGACCTGCTCTCCGGTGGCCGGGCCGCGCTGGGACTGGGCGCCGGCGGGTTCTGGGACGCGATCGAGGCCTACGGCGGCACCCGGCGGACCCCCGGGGAGGCGGTGGACGCCCTGGCGGAGGCGATCACCGTCATCCGCGGCATCTGGGACACCTCGGACCGATCGATGCTCGCCGTGGACGGCGCGTACCACCGGGTCCGCGGCGCCAAGCGCGGCCCGGCGCCCGCGCACGACGTGCCGATCTGGCTGGGCGCGCTCAAGCCGCGGATGCTGCGCCTGATCGGCCGCGCGGCCGACGGCTGGCTGCCCTCGCTGCCCTATCTCCAGCCCGGCGACCTGCAGCGCGGCATGGCGGTGATCGACGAGGCCGCCCGGGAGGCCGGCCGGGACCCCGCGGAGGTCGTGCGGCTGCTCAACATCCCCCCGGACACGGACACCGACGAGCTGGTGCGCCTGGCCCTCGAGGACGGCGTCAGCACCTTCATCGTGATCGGCGACGACGAGGACGGCCTGCGGCGCTTCGCCGCGAGGACCGGCGAGCTGCGCGAGCGCGTCGCCGAGGGACGCGAGAGCTCCGGGGTGCGCGAGCGTGTCGGCCGGGCCCGTGGCGCCTCGGCCCTGGCCAGGCGGCTCCCCGGCATCGGGTACGACGAGCTGCCGCCCGAGCTGGCCGAGCGCGCCGTCGAGCCGGGGGACGCGGGGTACGCGCGCTACACCTCGAGCTACCTCCGCGGCGGTGCCCCCGGTCTCGCGCTGCGGCCGCGGACGGTCGCCGAGGTGCAGAGCGCGGTCGCCGTCGCGCGTGAGCACCGCGAGCTGCCGCTCGGCGTCCTCAGTGCCGGGCACGGCGTCTCCGGCCGTTCCCTCAACCGCGGCGGGCTGGTCATCGACGTCAGTGCTCTCGACACCGTCGAGGTGCTCGACGCCGAGACCGGACGGGTCCGCCTCGGCCCCGGCGCCCGGTGGGTCGACGTGGCCCGCACGCTCGCGCCGTACGGGCTCGCGATCAGCAGCGGCGACTACGGCGGCGTGGGTGTCGGCGGGCTCGCGACCGCCGGTGGGGTCGGGTGGTTCGCGCGCAGCCACGGCCTGACCATCGACCACCTGACCGCGGTCGAGATGGTCCTGGCCGACGGGCGCATCGTGCGCACCAGCGCCGACCAGGAGCCCGACCTGTTCTGGGGCGTGCGCGGCGCCGGGGCCAACTTCGGCATTGCCACCTCCTTCGAGCTCACCGCTGCCCGGGTCGGCACGATCGCGTTCGCGCAGCTCGCCTTCGACGCTGACGACACGGCGACCTTCCTGGAGCGGTGGGGTCGGGAGATCGAGTCCGCGGACCGCAGCGTCACCGGCCAGGTGATCCTCGGCGCCCGGCGAGAGGGGAAGCGGATCGCCCAGGCGATGCTGGTCGTGGACTCCGAGGACCCCGACACCGTCATCGAGCGCCTGCAGCCGATCGCCGAGATCGCGCCGCTGGTGCAGCAGCAGATCGCGCTGGCGACCTATGACCAGCTGATGGGCCTGTTCAGCAGCGACGAGCCTCAGCGCGGTCGGGGCGAGCCGCACATCCACTCCGGCCTGGCCGACCACCTCTCGGCCGAGCTCGCGGCGGAGATCGCGGCCCTGCTCGACGCGGGCACGTCGTACTACTTCTCGATCCGGGCGGTCGGCGGAGCAGTGTCCGACGTGCCGAGCGAGGCCACGGCGTACGCCGGCCGCAGTGCCGCGTTCTCGCTCTCGGCCTTCGGCGCCAGCTCGGCCTTCGACGCGGCCTGGGAGCGGCTCGTCCCGCACCTGTCCGGCAGCTACCTCAGCTTCGAGACCGGCACCGGACCGCAGTGGATCGAGCGCGCCTTCCCACCCGCCCACCTCGCGAGGCTGCGTGAGCTCAAGGGGCGCTACGACCCCATGGGCCTGTTCCGCGACAACTTCTTCATCGCCCCGGCCGACGTCGAGGAGGGCTCCGCCGCCTGACTTCTCCGCACCCTCTCCGTTGGGCCGTGCTGCCTACAGTTGAAAGGGTGGCAGGCAGCCCCCGCAGGTCCAGCCGGCCGGGAGTCGGACTCGACGACGTCCTCCTGGACGTCAAGCTGTCGGTTCCCGAGCCACGTCCGGGGCTGGTCAGCCGGGCGACGCTGACGGACACGACCAGGGACTGCGGGGTCGCCGTGGTCGGGGTCACCGCAGCCGCCGGCTACGGGAAGTCGACGCTGCTGGCCGAATGGGCCCGGCGCGAAAGGCGCGGGGTCGGGTGGATCTCGTTCGACGCGCACGACGACGACCCGAACGCCCTGCTCTTCCTGCTCGCCTCGGCCTTCGAGCACGCCCTGCCCGAACAGTCCGGCCTGGCCGCAGCCATGACCGGGCTGGGCACTGCTGCGCTCGGACGGGGAGCCCCGCGCCTCAAGCGTGCATTCAGCCAGGCTCCGGCGCCGTTCGTGCTGCTGCTCGACGACCTGCACGAGCTCAGCTCACCGCAGTGTCACGACGTCCTCGACGTCGTGCTGTCGGCGATCCCGCCGGGCTCCCAGGTCGTGACCGCCAGCCGTCACGCCCAACCACACCTTCCTCGCCTGCGCGCCCACGGGGACGCCCTCGAGCTCACCGCGACCGACCTCGCCCTGGACGCGAGTGCTGCGGAGCGCATCTTCGCGGCGGCGCGCGTCGAGGTCACCCACGAGCGCGCCCTGGAGGTGACGAAGCTGACCGAGGGCTGGCCGGCGGGCCTGCACCTGGCTGCCCTGATCGAACGTGACGGGCGAGAGCGGGAGTGCGACGTCACCGGGAACGACCACTACATCGCCGACTACCTGCAGCGCGAGGTCTTCCACCGCCTCGATCCGGCGACCCAGCGGTTCCTGCGGCGTACCGCCTTCCTCGACCAGCTGCACGGCCCGTTGTGCGACGCCGTCCTGGAGGAGTCGGACTCCCAGGACCGGTTGCGCGCCCTCGCAGGCTCGAACTCGTTCGTCGTCGCCCTTGACCGGCGCAGGGAGTGGTACCGCTACCACTCCCTGTTCCGGGACTTCCTGCTGGGAGAGGTGCGCCAGCATGACTCGGAGATGATCGAGAAGCTGCACGTGCGGGCTGGGGACTGGTTCCAGTCGCACGACGCACCGGCCCTGGCGGTGGAGTGCCTCCTGGACACCGAGGAGCGCGACAGGTGTGCGCAGCTGGTCGCAGAGCTCGTGCAGCCGACGTACGCCGCGGGGCACGTCTCCACGGTGCAGCGGTGGCTGCGTGCGCTCGGTGACTCCACGATCGCGGCCAACCCACCCCTCGTCGTGCTCGCCGGCTGGGTCGCCGCGTCGGTGGGGGAGCCGCTCGCCGCCCAGCGTTGGGCCGCCGTGGCGGCCGACGCTGCACACGACCTTGCACCGAGGCAAGGGGAAGCGTCGTTCGCGTCCTCGCGCTCGATTCTGCGCGCCATGATGTGCGCCGAGGGCCCCGAGCAGATGATGGCCGACGCGACCTCCGCGGTGGCCGCGGAGACGCCGTGGAGCCCGTGGCGTGCCACCGCTCTGTGTGTCCTGGCCGAGGCACACCTGCTCGCCGGCGCGCCTGCCCGGGCCACGACGGCGTTGGAGGAGGCGACTGCGACCGGACTCGCCTTGGGGAGTGCTGACGCAGTCGTGCTCAGCGAGTCCGGTCTGGCCCTCATCGCCATGGACGACGGACGGTGGGCCGAGGCGACAGTGCATGTGGACGTCGCGCTGAGGTTGTTGGACGAGCACTTGATGGAGGACTACGCGATCAGCCTGCTCCCGCTCGCGGCCGCGGCCCGTCTGGCGGTGCACCAGGGCGACCTCGTGGACGCCGATCATTTGCTCACTCGCGCCATGCGGGCCCGTCCGGGGGCCACGTTCGTGCATCCATGCCTCGCCGCCAGGGGCCGCCTCCAGCTGGCAAGGGTGTACTGGACCCGTGGCGACCACAGCAGCGCCCGCCACCTCCTGCGCGAGATCGACGACGTCCTGCGTCGTCGTCCACGACTCGGGGCCCTGGTCGACGAGGTCACCGCCTTCCGAGAGACGACCGTAGCCGCGACCACCCGCAGCGTCCGCCACGACGTGCCGCTCACACCCGCGGAGCTGCGCCTGCTGCCGTACCTGCAGACGCACCTCAGGATCACCGACATCGCGCAGCGGCTGCACGTCTCGCGAAACACCGTCGCCTCCGAGGTCTCGGCGATCTACCGCAAGCTCGGCGTCACCTCGCGGGGCGAGGCGGTCCAGCAGGCGACCTCGCTCGGCCTGCTCGGGCAGGAAGCGGCGTCATGACGGGCGTGACCAGCCGTCCGGCAGGTCGTCGATGTCGTCCCCCAGCGCCAGGGCCACGTTCGTGGCGGCGGTCGACACGCGCACCGGGCCGATCAGCGGCAGCAGGACGAGGAGGACGTCGACGATCTCGTCGAGGCTCGCCCCAGCGCTCAGCGCACCGTCGGTGAGTGTCCCGTAGGCGCTCACACCGCCACCACCCATCGTCACGAGAGCACCGAGCCGCACCAGGGCGGTGGTCTTCGGGTCCAGGTTCGGGACGAGCCAGCTGTCTGCGTCGCCGGGCGCCCTCTCCAGCTGCGCCACCTGGGTGAGCGCCAGCCGGTGGAGCCGCTCGCTGTGATCCATGCCTGAGTCTCGTCTCGCGCACAGGTGCGCCGGGGTCGGTGTGTGCTTGGGACGCCTGCCTGATGCTGATCGCCCTACTGGATGGTCTCCTCGGTCTCGAGCTCCGCGACGAGCTCCTGGAACGAGTCGAGCTTGTTGGGGCAATAGGTCTCGATGACGGCGAGGTCGTAGGCGATGAGGCTCGGGTCCATCACCACTCGTCGCAGGTTGTTGGAGTTGTTGCCGAACTGGAACAGCGACAGCTGGTGCTGGAGCTCTCCGGCGTTCTCACAGCTCACTCCGCCGTCGGTGCCGTAAAGGCTGGTCGCCGTCTCGACGTCGAGCTTGGGAAGTCCGGCGTCGGTCAGGTTCCGGTTGAGCTGTTGGGCCAGGCTCTTGGCTCGGGCGCTGTCGGGGCCGCTCGCGGCCCCGCCCGCGCTGCAGGCGGAGAGGCCCAGAGCCACACCCACGGCCATGGCTGCCATCCGGAGTGCTGCGGGACGGGCTGCGCGTGATCGCTTCGTCGTCATCGAACTCAGGCCTCCTTGGCCGGTGCGTCGGAATGGGTGTTGTCCGGGGAGGTCTCGATCTTCCACTCCGGCTTGCGCAGCTTGTACAGGACGAACGGCCACACGCCGAGGAGGACGATGCCGGCCACGAGGATGAGGACGTAGACGCCCTGGGGTGTCGCGTCCGCGTTCCCCGAGGGCTCCACGAACCCGAGCAGGAAGGCGGCGAGGCTCGCGAGGAACCCGATCGACCCGATCACCGGCATCGCCGGCGTCCGGAAGCCGCGCGGCACATCGGGGTGCGTACGCCGCAACCGCATGGCCGCGAGGAACATCACCATGTACATCAGCAGGTAGAGCTGCACGGCCATCGCGGTCAAGATCCAGAACACCGACTGCACCGACGGCAGCACCGCGAACAGGACGGCCATGGCGGTGACGATCAACCCCTGCACCATCATGATCGGTACCTGCATCCCGCGGCTGTTGGTGCCCTGCAGGCGCGGAGGCAGGTAGCCCTCCTTGCCCACGAGGAGCAGGCCCTTGCTGGGTCCGGGGATCCAGGTGACCACCGAGGCGAGGATTCCGATCACGATCAGCAGGGACATCACCACCGTTCCCCAGGGCATCCCGAGGTGCTTGAAGAAGACGTCGAAGGCCTGGAGCACCCCCTGGGTGAGGTTGACCCCGGACTTCGGGACGCCGACGGAGATGGCCAGCGTGGGCAGGATGAAGACGAACAGGATGAGCACGACCGAGAGCACGATCGCCTTCGGGAAGCCGACACTGGGACGGCGCATCTCGGTGACGTGGACCGCGTTCATCTCCATGCCGGCGTAGGAGAGGAAGTTGCTGACGATGAGCACGATGCTGGCCAGTCCGGTGAACTTCGGGAACCACTCCGCGTCCGAGACTGCCGGGAGGTGCGAGGTGCCGCCGTCCTGCCAGTAGATGAAGGCGAAGATGATCAGGGCAGCGGCCGGGACGATCGTGCCGACGATGAACCCCCAGGTCCCCACCTTGGCGAAGGCGTCGACGCCCCGGGTCGCGATCAGGGTCGAGAACCAGTACACGATGAGGATCACCAGGCCGGTGAACAGGCCCGAGTTCGCCAGGCCCGGGTCGAAGACGTAGGCAAGTGCGGAGGCGAAGAACGCGAGCTGTGCGGGGTACCACGCCACGTTCTGCATCCACTGCTGCCAGATCGCGAAGAAGCCGATGCGGTCGCCGTACGCCTCCTTGACCCAGACGAAGACGCCGCCCTTCCAACCGCTCGCGAGCTCGGCGGCGACCAGGGCCACCGGCACCATGAACAGGATCGCGGGGAGCACGTAGAGGAAGATCGACGCCCAGTCGTAGGCGGCCATCGCCGGCAGCCCACGGACGCTGGCCACCGCCGTGGCGATCAGGATGGCCATCGAGGTCCAGCTGATGTACGCGCGCTTGGGCGCCGAGCTCTGCGCAGCCTGGGGCTGCTGACCGTCGTCCCGAGTAGCCATCTCAATACCTTTCGATGGTTGCCGTGAATCTTCGACGCTAGAAGGCCCTGCTGCGTCGGACATCACTCAGAATCAATGATTCAGCGCAGGCAGCAGGACGGCTGGTACGCCGTGCTCTACTGGAAAGGGCCGGTGGAGCGGGCCGCCCGGCCAGGGCCTCAGCAGCGCAGCCCGACCGTCAACGCACCGAGGTGGTGCTGTCGTGAACTACTGGGTCAGTGTCATCTTCCGGGCCATCCCGCTGGCGATGATGGGCGTGTGCGTCGGGTTCGGGGTCTACGTCTGGAACGCAGGTGATGCGCCGGGCAACTTCGTGGCCGGGCGGGTGGTCACGTTCCTGGGCGCGATCTGCCTGTGCCTGTTCTGCACCGCCGCCACGATCATCCGGCAGCTGATCGGACGCTTCAACGCCGTCGACAAGGTGCTCTACCCCGCGCTCGGCTACCTGGCGGGGATCACCGCGGCGGCGTACGGCATCTCCGTGTTCGCCGGCGTCTCGGGCAGCGGCCAGAACCCCGAGTACGTCGCCGGGCACGTCGTCCTCGGGCTCGGCCTGATCTGTGGCTGCGTGGCCACCGTCGCGGCCGCCTCCACCAAGTTCAGCCTGATCCCCGTCAACTCCGCCAAGCCGGCGGGGGACCGGACCCCGCCCAAGGAGGCGTTCTCCCGAGGTGCCGTCGCCGTTCTCGCCGCCATCCCGGTGCTCCTCGCGGCGGTCGCGTGGGTGTTCGCGTTTGCGAACCTGTTCGCGACCACCTCGCCGAGCAGGTTCACGGTGGGGCACGTGGTCGCCGGCCTCGCGATGATCTGCACCAGCCTGATCGGGCTGGTGTGGAGCATCCTGCGTCAGGTCCAGAACTCCTACGGTTTCCGCGACCGGGTGATGTGGTCGTGGTTGGTGATCGCGATGGGCGCCGCCGGCATGGTCTGGGGGATCGTGCTGCTGTGGCTGGACAGGGAGCCCTACTACCGAACTCCCGGGTTCGTGCTGATCGGCCTGGGGCTGGTCTGCTTCAGCATTCTCAGCAAGGTCGGCCTGCTCGCGCTGGTGTGGCGTCGTACGTTCAGCCTGGCCAACCGGGTGCCCCTGATCCCGATCGTGACGGCTCTCAGCTGCCTGTTCCTGGCGGCGTTCGTGTTTCAGGCTGCGTTCACCGACACCAACGTCTTCATCGCCGCACACGTGCTGGTTGGGCTGGGTGCGGTCTGCTTCACGCTCTACTCGATCGTCTCGATCCTCGAGAGCGGTACGTCATCGGGCCAGGACTGAGGCGCGGACCAAGGACGAGAGGTTGTCAGGGATGGACGAGCCGCAAGCCCCCAACCGTTCGGTTGGCACGCTGGGGTTGACCTTCGTCGCGGTCGGCGGCGTGGTCGGGTCCGGAGTGCTGTTCGCCCCGCTGTTCGCGGCGCAGCAGGCCGGACCTGCCGCCATCATCGCGTGGCCGATCGCAGGTCTGATGCTGATCACGGTCGCACTGGTCTATGCCGAGATCTCCGCGATGCTGCCGGTGGTCGGGGGCCTCGGGCTGTTGCCCACCTTCAGCCACGGCCAGGGGGTGGGCATCGCGATCGGCTGGGTGGCGTGGGTGGGCTACGTGACCGCCGCGCCGATCGAGACCCAGGCCATGCTCGAGTACGTCAGCAACGAGCCGGCCTTCGACTGGCTCTTCGTCGCCGAGGCCTCCTCGAGCGGAGAGAGTCCGCTGAGCCTGCCGGGGGTGGTGGCGGCCGCCGTCGTGCTGATCGCCTTCACCGGGCTGAACGCGTTCGGCGTGGCGCTGTTCACCCGGGTCAACAGCGCGCTCACCTGGGTGAAGGTGATCATCCCGGTGGTCATCGCGGTCGCACTGCTCACCAACTTCTCCACCGCACCCATCCGCGAGACCGGGTTCGCTCCGGAAGGGATGACCGGGGTGCTGAGCGCCATCACCACCGGCGGTGTCGTGTTCGCGTTCCTGGGGTTCCGGCACGCGCTGGACCTCGCCGGTGAGGCCCGCCGGCCGCAGGTGACGATCCCGGTGGCCCTGGTCGGGGGCATTCTCATCTGCATCGTGCTGTTCACCCTCCTCCAGCTCGGCTTCGTCGGCGCGGTCAATCCCGAGAACCTCGGCGGCGGCTGGGCCGGTCTGGACAAGGGCGGGGTGAACGGGCCGCTCGCGGCTCTCCTCACCGGCCTGGGGATGGCGGCGCTGGCCAAGCTCGTGGTGGCCGACGCCGTGCTCGGGCCGTTCGGCGCGGGCCTGGTCTCCACGGCCTCCACCGGTCGGCTCGCGGTGGCGGTCGCCCAGAACGGTCTCTTCCCGCGCGCCCTGTCGGTCTTCAACCGGCACGGCGTTCCGATGCGCGCGATGGTGCTGAACTTCGCGGTCGGGCTGGTGCTGCTGCTCGCGTTCCGCGACGGGTGGTCGGAGCTGCTCTCCTTCAACTCCGGCGCCATCGTGCTGTCGATGTGCCTCGGGCCGGTCACGGTCCTCGCACTGCGCCGGCAGGTCCCTGACCGGGCCCGGCCGTTCCGGCTCCACTCGGCGTCGGTGCTTTCACGGGTCGCCTTCGTCGTGATCACCCTGATCATCTACTGGACCGGGTGGGAGACGATGATCAAGCTGACCATCCCGATCGCTGTCGGTGTCGTGGTGCTCGTGTGGCGCGTCGTCCGCGAGCCGCAGCTGCGCCACTCGCTGGCGTTGGGATCGCTCGCCTGGCTGGGGCCCTACTACGCAGGCGTGCTGGTGCTGTGCTTCCTGGGCAGGTTCGGAGGTGGCCGCGACGTGCTGCCCAACGGGATCGACATGCTCCTGGTCACCGTCTTCGCGCTGGTGTTCTTCGAGTGGGGCCTGCGCTCGGCCCTGCCCGCGGCCGTCGCTGCGGCGAAGGTCGCCACGGTCCCGGAGGTCCGGCCTGTCCGGGGCGGCTGACGCGTCAGGCCACGATCGAGCGCAGCCGCCGGCAGGCGTCGTCGTAGGTCGCGACGAGGTCGCTGGAGCGACCCGACTCCCGGTCCGTCGCCCACCGGTCGAGGGCGGTGCGCACGACCGCCGAGCCGGTGGCGACCACCAGTCGCACCTCGAGGTCGTCGTCGGCGCCGAGTAGCGCGACGAGACGTGTGACCAGGCCCTCGACCCGCTCCTCGTCCATCCCGAGGACGGCGAGGTGCAGAGCCGGCTCGGTGCGCATCAGCCGTCGCAGCCGGAGCATCTGCTGCCCGGCCTCGCTGCGGCCGTCGTCGAAGCTGGTGAGGATCTCGCGCCACACGCCCTCGAGCTGGGGGAGCAGAGCAGTGTCGGCCCGCAGGGAGTCGAGCATCTCCTCGACCCTGTCCTCGAGCTCCTGCTGCGGGAGCAGGGCAGCGCGCTCCTTGGTGGGGAAGTAGCGGAACACCGTGCGGGGAGAGACGCCGGCGGCCTCGGCGATGTCGTCGACGGTGGTGCCGTCGACGCCGTGCTCCTCGAAGAGCCGCAGCGCGGCGTCGCCGATCTCGCGCGCCGTCTGGCGACGGCGGCGCTCCTGGAGGCCGGGGGTGGCGTCGGTCACGAGGCCCATTCTAGGGAATGCCGGCGTTCGCCGCCGTGTTGACAGTCACTGCCAGTAAACACCCGACTCACGAGGAGCACCGTGACGACCAGCACCACCTCCGCACCACCGGCACGGGGCACCGACCGGACGGCACGCCTGATCGCGCTGCTCGTCGGCTCCGCGTTCGTGGTGATCCTCAACGAGACCATCATGAGCGTCGCGTTGCCGGAGCTGATGCGGGAGTTCGACGTACCCGCGACCACCGCCCAGTGGCTGACCACCGCCTTCCTGCTCACGATGGCGGTGGTGATCCCGGTGACCGGGTTCCTGCTCGCCCGCTTCCCGCTGCGGCGGGTGTTCATGGCCGCGATGGTCTCGTTCGCCGTGGGCACCCTGCTGGCTGCGCTCGCGCCGACCTTCGCCGTGCTGGTCGCGGCCCGCGTGGTGCAGGCAGTGGGTACGGCGCTGATGATGCCGCTGCTGATGACGACCATCCTCAACCTCGTCCCGCCCTCGCGGCGCGGCCGGATGATGGGCACGGTCTCCATCGTGATCTCGGTGGCCCCGGCCATCGGGCCGACGATCTCGGGCATCATCCTCGACCAGCTCGACTGGCGCTGGATGTTCTGGCTGGTGCTGCCGATCGCCCTGCTCTCGCTGGCGCTGGGCACGGCCTGGGTGCGCAACGTGACCGAGCCCGTCGACGTACCGATCGACGTCGTCTCGGTGGTGCTGTCGGCGCTGGCCTTCGGCGGCCTGATCTACGGGCTGAGCAGCCTCGGCGAGGCAGCCGCGGGCGACACCCCGGTTCCGTCCTGGCTGCCGCTGAGCGTGGGCGCGGTCGCCCTGGTGCTCTTCGTCGCGCGCCAGCTGTCCCTGCGCGAGCGCGCCCTGCTGGACCTGCGGACGTTCGCGAACAGCACGTTCACGATCGCGGCCGCACTGATCGCGGTGAGCATGATCGCGCTCTTCGGCACGCTGATCCTGCTGCCGATCTACCTGCAGTCGGTGCTCGGCCTGAGCACCCTCGACACGGGCCTGGTGCTCCTGCCCGGTGGTCTGGTGATGGGTCTGCTGGCGCCGTTCGTCGGACGGCTCTTCGACAGGTTCGGTCCCCGGCCGCTGGTCGCACCGGGTGCCGCCGTCACCTCGGTGGCGCTGTGGTTGATGTCCACCCTGGACACCAGCACGACGCAGGGGACGGTCGTGAGCATCCACGTGCTGATGAGCATCGGCCTCGCGTTGATGTTCACCCCGCTGCTCACCGCGGCGCTCGGCTCACTTCCGCACCACCTCTACTCGCACGGCAGCGCCACCATCTCGACGATCCAGCAGGTCGCCGGCGCTGCCGGCACCGCGCTGTTCGTGACCGTGATGACGCAGCGCTCGGTGGCCGACATCGAGGCGGGCGCCTCGGTGGTCGACGCCACCGCCGCCGGGATACACGCGGCCGTCTTCTACGGCGGCGTCATCTCCGCGGCGGCGGTGCTGGTCGCGCTGCTGGTGCGTGGGCAGAAGGCCGTCGACTGACCGGGCCGGAGGCCCAACCGGCGGGAGCCCAGGACTGACGGGCCCTGCCGCCTCCGGCGCCTAGGAAGGGACGATCTCCACCGGGCACCGTGACTCGTGGAGGACGGCGCGGCTCACGGCTCCGAGGTGGTGCACACGGCCACCGTGGGTCGGCCGGGCCAGCAGCAGCCGGTCCGCTCCGGATGAGGCGTTGACCAGGGCGAGGGCCGGCTGCGCGTGCACGACCTCGATGCGCACCGCCACCTCGGGGTAGTCGCGGCGCAGCTCGTCGACCACGGGTGTGATGAGCTCCTTCGCCCGGGCCTCGTACTGGTCGGCGCTGGCTCGAGCGGCGATCATGTCGTCGTACCCGGACTGCAGCTTCCAGGCGTGCAGGACGACCAGCTCGGCGCCGCTGTGGCCTGCTGCCGCGAGCCCCCCGCCGAGCAGCGGCGCGGCGGTGTCGACCGACTTGAGCCCGACCACGACTCGGCCCAGGTCCTTGCCGGGCGCCCACTCAGGAGCCACCACCACGACCGGGCAGGTGGCTCGGGCGGCGACGCCGCCGACCACGTCGCCGGTCCAGAGCCGGCCCACGAAGGAGCGGCGCTCCGCGCCGAGCACCACCATCAGCGACTGCTCGGCGCTGGACACCAGCGTGGTCACGGGGGTGCCCGAGAGCAGCCGGGTGCGTACGGCGAGGTCCGGGGCCGCTTCCCGGGCCGCGGCGGCGGCCTTCTCGAGCAGGGTGTGCCCGTAGCTCGACAAGGTGGCGTCGTCGATCAGCGGGATGTCGCCGCGGAGGTCGCCGTACCCGGGGGTGGCGTGCACGATCTCCAGCTCGGCTCCGCGGCGAGCCGCCTCCAGGGCGGCGTAGGTGACCCCCCTGGTGCTGGCTGGGGTCGCGTCGATCCCGACGACGAGGCGCGCGGCGGTTGTCTGAGTGTCCATGGGACTTCCTTCCTGGCCTCCTCCAGTGTCGCGGATCTTCCCCAGCGAGGGGAGGGCCGACGGACCCCCGGAAGCCGACGGAGGACATCTCGACGCTGTGGGGGCTTCCCTCCAGCCGGCGGTTGCACCATCTTGGTTCCGAACCCCTGAGCGAGGAGCACGAGATGGGCCGTCTGATCGGGATCATCGTGGTGGTGTGGTTGCTGATCGGCGTGTTCGCCGCCTACCAGCGCGACTACTTCACCGACAAGGCTGAGGTCGACTGCAAGAAGGTGGGCGACACCGCGCTGACGATTGTGGCGGGCCCGTTGAACTACGCCGGGGTGAACCCGAAGGTGGAGTGCCGGGTCCCGAAGCCGTCCGAGTAGGGCACGGCCCCGACGTCGTACTCATCGGCCGGCGTCCGGATCCACCAGCCCGGCCCGGTGGGCCAGCACGACCAGCTGGGCCCGGTCGCGGGCGCCGAGCTTGGTCAGCAGCCGGCTCACGTAGGTGCGCGCGGTCTCCCGGCTGAGGAAGAGCGCCTCGCCGATCTCCTCGTTGGTCAGTCCCAGCCCGACGTGGGTGAGGATCTCCAGCTCGCGCTCGGTCAGGCCGGCCAGCTCCTCGTCCCGGCGGCGCCGCGTCGGGAGCCGGGCGATCCGGCTCATCATCTGTCGCAGCACGCCGGGCGCCATCTCGGCCCTGCCGTCGGCGGCGTTGCGGACCGCGCGGCGAAGGTCCTCGGCCTCGAGGTCCTTGAGGAGATAGCCGTTCGCACCCGCGGCCAGGGCCTCCACCACGTCGTCGTCATCGTCGAAGGTGGTGAGCACGAGCACGGGGGTGACGGCGAGGAGCGGGTCCGCCCGGATGGCCCGGATCGCCTCGTGGCCGTTCATCTGCGGCATCTGCAGGTCCATCAGCACGACTGCCGGCCGCAGCTCGCGCGCCATCGCGAGGGCCTCCAGACCGTTGTCCGCCTCGCCGACCACCTCGAGGTCGTCGGCGATCTCCAGGATCGCCCGCAGCCCCGCGCGCAGGAGGCGCTGGTCGTCCACCAGCAGCACCGTGGTCACGGCGCGGCCGCCAGGGGGATCCGTGCCCGCACGACCCAGCCGTCGGGTCCGGCCTCGACCCAGAGGTCGCCGCCGAGGTCGAAGACGCGCTCGCGCATGCCGCTGAGCCCGTGGCCCCCGGCGAGCTCGGGAGTCGCCGTACGCCCGTCGTCGGACGCGGCCCGACCGCGTCCGTCGTCAGCCACGCAGACCTCCAGCGTGCCCGGCGAAGCCTCGGTGACCCGGATCCGGATGCTGCGTCCACTGGAGTGACGCAGCACGTTGGTGACGCCCTCCTGCACCAGCCGGAAGACGGCGGCGTCGACCTCGGGGGACAGCGTCACCGGGTCGGCCTCGATGTGGACGTCGTACCCGGCCGTGGTCGGCGCCCGGGTCAGCCGGGCGAGATCCCGGAGCCCGGGAGCGGCCTGGGGGCGGTGCCCGTCGCGCAGCACCCCGACGGTCCGCCGCAGGTGGGAGAGGGCCTCGGAGACCGCCGTACGAACCACCCCCAGGGACTCGCGTCGCTGGGCGGCGTCGGCCTGCTCGTCGGCCGCCAGGCCCGCGTGCAGCGAGGCGAGCGTGAGTGAGTGCCCGATGGAGTCGTGCAGGTCGCGGGCGAGGGCGAGCCGGTCCTCTCGGCTGCGGGCGTCGGCGTCCAGCACCCGCTGCCGGTTCAGCAGCCGGGTCACCTGGTCCCGGCGGCGACGCAGCTGCCGGCCGGTGCGCAGGCTGTGCCCCAGGGCGATCACCGCCGCCATCAGGGTCACGTGGGTCGCGAGCTCGTAGCCCAGGACGTAGGCGATGCTCTGCTGGTCGATGACGCGGTACGCCGTGGAGCCCACGAGCGCGACCAGCGCGGCGACGAGCGCTGCTCGGGTGTGCCCGGTCTCCGCGGCGGAGAACAGCGCGGCCGCGACCGGGACCGCGACACCGAGCGCCGGGAACCCGGCGGCGTGGTAGCTGAAGAACCCGACGAGAGTGAGCAGCAGCATCAGCAACGGGTGCGTACGCCGCACCAGCATCAGCAGCCCGAGGCCCAGGGCCCAGGCGTAGGCGAGCGGGTCCACCGGCCCGCCCTGCCCCTGGTCGGAGGACACGATCACCGCCAGCACGGTGGTGACGACGACGCAGAGCAGCAGGTCGATCCGCCGGGCGCTCATGTCGATCACTGCCACGGCTTGCATGCTAGATCGGTGGCGGCGCGATCGGCAGGCGCGTGAGGCGACGAAGGAGTCGCTCCGGAGCGATCGGGTCCTCGCCCCTGGCGGCCTGTGCCACGGCGGCAGCGCTCCTAGCGTGATCAGTCCGAGGTCGGACAACGTTGGAGAGGAGTGCGGGGATGGAACGTCTCGCGCTGGCATGTCGCCGCTTTCGTCACGCCGTGGTGGGGGCGTGGATCGCGGCGGTCGTCGCCGTGTCTGTGATCTCGGGAGCCCTCGCCGGGGACGTCAGTGACGACTACGACCTGCCCGGCTCAGAGAGCCACCGGGCCACGCAGGTGATGGAGGAGGCCGGCTTCGACTTCCGGTCGGGCACCCAGGCACAGCTGGTGTTCCGGGTTCCGGAGTCGGACGTCGGGTCCGGAGCGGGCGAGGAGTTCCGCAGCCGGGTCGACCGGGTCGCGGACGAGGTGAGGCAGCAGATCCCGCGGGCTCAGGTGACCAGCCCCTACGAGCCGGGCGGCGGCCGCCAGGTCTCGGCGGACGGGACCATCGGCTATGTCTCGGTGGACCTCCCGACGCTGCCTGCCGAGCAGCTGGCCGGTGTGCAGGACCGGCTCGCGGAGATCCGGGAGGGCCAGGACGGGCTCGACCTGGAGCTCGGCGGCGTCCTGACCGACCAGGAGGCCGGGTCGGGACCGCCGGCCGAGCTGATCGGGATCCTGGCGGCCGTGGTGATCCTGCTGCTCGCGTTCGGGTCGGTGTTCGCGATGGGGCTGCCGATCCTGGTCGGGATCGTTGGAGCGGCCAGCGGAGTGGCCGTGGTCGGTATCGGTGCCCGCTGGGTGGAGATGCCCAGCTTCGCGGCGCCCGTCGCCGCGATGATCGCGATCGGTGTGGGCATCGACTACGCGCTGCTCGTGGTGACCCGCTACCGCGAGGCGCTGGTGGCGGGGGAGGGCCCGGTCGAGGCCGTGGTCACGGCGCAGACGACCGCGGGACGGTCGGTGCTGTTCGCCGGGGTCACCGTGGTGATCGCCTCGCTCGGCCTGGTCCTGATGGACCTCAAGCTGATCACGGGCGTCGCCCTCGGCATCGCGGGAGCGGTGCTGCTCACCATGGCGGCCGCGGTGACGCTGCTGCCGGCGCTGCTCGCGATCGTGGGCCGCCGGATCGACCGTCTCTCGGTGCACCGCCGCCGAGGGGCCAGGAGCTCAGACGGCCTCCTGGCGCGCAGGTGGAGCCGCCAGATCCAGCGTCGTCCGCTGCCCTGGGCTCTCGTCTCGGTGGCGGCTCTGGTGGTGATGACCATCCCCGTGCTCGACCTGCGGCTGGGTTTCTCCGACGCGGGCACCAGGCCCGGCTCGGACACCGCGCGCCGGGCCTACGACCTGATGTCCCAGGGGTTCGGTCCGGGCTCGAACGGCCCGCTCGTGGCTGCGGTCACGCTGCCTGCCGGGGCTGGGACCGAGGTCCTCGAGCGCCTCGGCCGGGACCTCTCCGACGCCGCGGGCGTGGCCCGGGTGAGCCCACCCGCCATCAGTGACGACGGCGAGGTCGCGGTCCTCCAGGTGGTGCCCGCCACGGGCCCGCGCGACGAGCGGACGACCGACCTCGTGCACCGGTTGCGGGACCGGGTGATCCCCCCGGTCACCGAGCAGACAGGCGCCGAGGTGGCCCTCGGGGGCACCACCGCGGCGGCCGTCGACTTCGCCGACTACACCGGGGACCGGCTGCCGCTGTTCCTCGCAGTGGTGCTCGGGCTGGCGATGCTGCTCCTGCTTGCGGTCTTCCGGGGCGTCGCCGTCGCGGTGAAGGCGGTGGTGGCCAACCTGCTCTCCATCGGGGCCGCCTTCGGCGCGACCGTGGCGGTCTTCCAGTGGGGCTGGGGAGTGGACCTGCTCGACCTCGGAGGAAGCGCGCCCGTCGAGGCGTGGGCGCCGATGATGCTGATCGCGATCGTGTTCGGCCTCTCCATGGACTACGAGGTGTTCCTGCTGTCCCGGATCAAGGAGGAGTACATGAGGACCCGTGACAATGCCTCCGCGGTGGCGGAGGGGCTGGCCCGAACGGCGCGGGTGATCAGCGCGGCCGCCGCGATCATGATCTGCGTGTTCGGCAGCTTCGTGCTCGGCTCGAGCCGGGAGCTCCAGCTCTTCGGGTTCGGGCTGGCGTTCGCGGTGCTGGTGGACGCGACGCTGGTCCGGCTGGTGCTGGTGCCGTCGCTGATGGAGCTGCTGGGGGACCGCAACTGGTGGCTGCCCGGGTGGCTCGACCGGTTGCTGCCCGAGCTGGTCCTGGAGCGGCGTACGACGCCTCCGGTGCCCGCCTCCACACCCGCTGGGAGGACCCATGTCTAGCGTGCGACTGACCGCCGGCGAGGTCGACTACCTCGACACCGGGGGCTCGGGACCGGTGCTCGTCCTCCTGCACGGCGTGAACATGGACGCCAGTCTGTGGGCCGAGGTGGTGGAGCAGCTCGCTCCGGACTTCCGGTGCGTGGTCCCGACGCTGCCGCTGGGCAGCCACCTGCGGCCCATGGAGCGACCCGAGCTGGTCACCCACCGGGGCGTCGCGGCGCTGGTGGGGGAGCTCCTGGAGGCGCTGGACCTGCGCGAGGTGACGCTCGTGCTCAACGACTGGGGAGGTGCGCAGTTCCTGCTCGCCGACGGCCCGACCGACCGGCTGGCGGGCGCAGCCCTGGTCGCGTGCGAGGCGTTCGACAACTTCCCTCCGGGCCAGCCGGGGAAGGCCGTGGCGATGAGCGCGCGGCTGCGGGCACTGCTGTGGACGGCGATGCAGCTGCAGCGCTTCGGCTGGTTCCGGCGTGCCCCCGGCGGCTGGGGATGGATGAGCAAGCGCCCGGTGGCCGCCGACGTGATGGACCGCTGGTTCGCACCGGCCCAGCGCGATCCTGCGATCCGTCGCGACCTGCGCAGGTTCGCGCTCTCCACGCCGACCCGGGCGGAGCTGGCGGACCTCGCCTCGCGACTGCCCACCTTCACGCGGCCGGTGCTGGTGGTGTGGGCGAGCGAGGACAGGCTGATGCCGCGCGAGCACGGCCCCCGGCTGGCGGCCCTGTTCCCCCGTGGGCACCTGGTGGAGATCGAGGACAGCTACACCCTGGTGCCCGTGGACCAGCCCAAGCGGCTGGCCACGGAGCTGGCCGGCTTCGTCCGCACCGACGTGCTCGGCCCGGACCATGAGGCGCGGTAGTCAGCCCATCACCAGGCCCTCGATGTCGTGCTTCTTGGTCGCGTTGCTGGTCCGTGGACCGAGGGTTGCTGACTGACCCGGCTTCAGCGGTGAACGTGCAGCCGCAGGGCCAGGGAGGGGGCGCCCGGGTCGTCGCCGTCGACGACGGCCAGGAGCCTCGTCCCCGGCTCAGTGGACGCGAGCGCCATCAGTCCCTCCACCTTGCTCACGCGTCCCTCGACCAGGGGCAGGAGCGCAAGGTCGGTGACCATGTCGCCCTCCAGGCGGACCAGCGCTGATCCCACGACCGGGCCGTCGTCGCGCGGATTGGCACTGGCCTCGGCGGCAGCGCTCGCGAGGATGGACCCGTCCGGGAGGGTGACGGCGTCGGTGATCGCGAGACCCACCCCGTGGACCGAGCCGAGGTCGTAGTGGCGCGGGTGGGTCACTGTGACGGATTCCGCCGGGACCTGTCCGCGCGCGACCGCCAGCAGCTGGGAGAGGTCGAGATCGACGCTGCCGGAGGGCAGGCCGGCGGAGGGCATCCCGCGGTGGAACCACCGCAGTGAGGATCCGACGACGCAGGCGCCCTCCAGGTTCAGGTGCTCGGGCCCGACGTCGAGGGCTGCGGCGACGGCGGCGTACAGCGGCCCGAGCTCGGATTCGATGGCCCTTGGTTCGCCTCGCTCCAGCCTCAGCAGCACGGCACGCATCCGGGCGGGTGCGGAACCCGATCCCAGGATCAGCAACGTGGGGTCGCCGTCGACTCCCACCTGGCACGCAGCCTCGAGGTCGGGCTTGAGGTGCTTGGTCCCGGCCGCCTCCGCGAAGACGTCGAGCCCGGCCACCGGGGCGAGCAGGCGCACAGCGGACACGCCCGCCTGCTGGAACCAGGCGCCATGGGTGGTGTCGTCCTGGACGACGAGGTGGCCGGCGCCGAACGGTGCAACGGCTGAGGCCGCTCGCACCGGCGATCCGTCACCGAAGTGAAGCCGCTCGACTCCTGCCAGCTCGATCTCCACGCGGCCAGCCTGCCGGAGTCGAGCACCTCACGCCATGGCACCCCGGCGCTGGACCGCGTCCCGCACCCACCCGCGCACGAGGCGGACGGCCTACTGGTCGGCTTGGCGGCGAGCTCCTTCAGCTCGGTGAGCCTCGACCCGCCGCTGGTCTTCCATCGCAGTGCGTTCGGTCTTCGCTGACGCCGTCGAGCCGGGTTCGAGCTTGAGCGCAACCGGTCAAGGCTCCAAGTCGAGCAGCTCGGCCGCGGCCCGTTGAGCCCGGCTGAGGACCCGCTTCGGCGAGGTCCCCAGTTCCTCGGCTGCCTGCGCGACGTCGTCGTACTCGGGGGTGGCGCTGACGACGTGGCCGTCGAGCCGAGCGAGCTTGACCCTGACCCGCTTCCCGGAGACGTCCACCGCCACCTCCTCACGTTCGAGGGCACGCCGGTCGACGGCGACGCGTCGCAACCCGATGGTGGAGGTGTGCTCGAAGACGATCCGCTCGAGGCGCTCGGCCTTGCTGGCCGTCGTCAGCACGGACAGCGTGTGCGCGGGACGCCCCTTCTTCATCAGGATGGGGGTCAGCCAGGCATCCGCCGCGCCCGCGGCCATCAGGGTGGTCAGCACCGCCGGCCACAGCCGTGGGTCCAGGTCGTCCACGTTCGCCTCGAGCACCACCGACGGTGCGGCGCCGTCAGCCGGGTGGCCGGGGCTGTCCACCGCGGATCCCACCACCAGGCGGGTGACGTTCACGTGGTCGGCCGGGTCCTGGGTGCCGGCGCCGGTCCCGATCCGTTCCGGACGCAGGTGCGGCAGCGGGCCGAAGGCGTCGGCGAGGGTCACCATCAGAGCCACGCCGGTCGGGGTCGCGAGCTCGGACTGGACGGGACCGCCGAACGCGGGAGCGTCGTGTGATCGCAGCAGCTCGAGCACCGCGGGTCCCGGGATCGGGATGGGCCCGTGGGCGCCGCGCACCCGGCCGCCTCCGAGAGCGATCGGGCTGCACACCAGGCGACTCAGGCCCAGTGACTGGACAGCGGTGACGACCCCGACGATGTCCGCGATCGCGTCCAGGGCGCCCACCTCGTGGAAGTGCACCTCGTCCAGCGGTACGCCGTGGGCCGCGGCCTCGGCGCGTGCCAGCGCGCGGAACACCGCACCCGCTTGGGCGGCGACGGGCTCGACGGCGCCCTCGAGCAGGGAGAGCACGTCAGGCAGCGTGCGCTGGACCGTCGAGCGTTCGGTGCTGACCACTGCCTTGGTGGCGGCGAGTCCGCCGCGTCGGGTGCGGGTGGCGGTGACCGTGACCTTCTCGGGCAGGCCCAGGCGGTCGATCTGCTCCTGGACGAGGGCCGGGTCCACTCCGCCGTCGATGCAGGCCCCCAGCAGCATGTCGCCGCTGACGCCCCCGGAGGCGTCGATCCATCCCACCGACCGGGTCATGGTCGTGCCTGGCGCGTCAGCGCCTCGTTCATCGAGCCGGACCGGAAACCGTGTGGGTCGACCTCGACCGCGTCGAAGCCGGTGACTGCTGCGAGGAGGTCGGGTGAGTCGGTGACGACCGGGACCAGGTCGGCGTCGACCTCGACCCGGGCACGATCGCCGAGGTCGCGCACGCGGACGTTGCCCTCGGGGAGTCCTGCAGCGGTCATGGCCGCGCGCAGGTCCTCCTCGGCCCGTTCGATCCGGTTGAGGCGATCGGTGCTGATGGACAACCCGTAGGCCACCCGGCTGGACAGGCAGGCCGCGGCCGGCTTGTCCGCGGTCGCCAGGCCCCATGCCCGGGAGGCTGCTCGCACCTGCGCCTTGGTGAACCCGGCGTCCGCGAGCGGGGTCAGGGCACCGGCGAGGACAGCGGCGCGGATGCCGGGCCGGAACCCGGCCACCAGGTCGTCCGCGTTGGTGCCGGTGGCCACGGAGGCGATCCCGAGCTCCTTCGCCAGTGGGAGCAGCACGTCGAGCAGCTCGGCCTTGCAGTGGAAGCAACGGTCAGGGCCGTTGCTGACGTAACCGGGCCGCTCCATCTCGTTGGTGTTCGCAGTGAGATGGCGGACGCCCAGCCCACGGGCGAACGCAGCTGCCTTCTCGAGCTCGCTCGCCGGCAGCGACGCCGACACCGCGGTCGCCGCGACGACGTGCTCCGGGCCGAGGGCACGCGCAGCCGCGGCAACCAGGAACGCAGAGTCGGCACCACCGGAGTACGCCACGACGAGCGAGCCCAGCCCACGGAGCCTGAGCTCGAGAGCCTCCACCCGGGAGCGCAGCTGCGCGTCGACGGGCGACAGATCGGGGGACCGATCGGTCACCGGGACTCCTCCGGAGCCGCCGTCGCGGGGCCACTTCTGCGGAGCATCCGGACCGCAGCACAGCCAGCCCCGAACCCGTTGTCTATGCCGACCACGCTGACGCCCGGGCTGCATGACGCCAGCATCCCCAGGAGCGCGGTGACGCCCTCGAGTCCTGCGCCGTAGCCAGTGCTGGTGGGCACGGCGATCACGGGCGCGGGAGTCAGCCCGGTGACCACGCTGGCCAGGGCGCCCTCCATGCCGGCCACCACGATCACGAGGTCGGCCGAGGCGATCCGGTCGCGCAGCGCCAGGACCCGATGGAGCCCGGCGACCCCGACGTCGGCGACCGGTGTGGTCGCGAAGCCGTAGGCGGTGAGCACGGCCGCCGCTTCCCACGCCACCGGGAGGTCGCCCGTGCCCGCGGTCAGGAGGAGCGGGTCCCCCTCGCGGGGGGCCTGGACGCGCCACGTGAGGGTCGTGAGCTCGGTGCCGTGGGCGTCGTACGCCACCGTGGTGCAGGTTGCGCCCGGATGCACCGCCAGCACGGCTGCCGCCTGTGCGGGATCGGCGCGGGTGAGCAGGACCGGACTGTCGTCGGGTTCGGCGAGAAGACCGGTCACGGCCTCGACGCACTGGGCCACCGACTTGCCGGGCGCATAGACCGCCTCGGCAATCCCCGTCCGGGCCGCTCTGCCGAGGTCCAGGCGGATGTCCATGCGGGGGATCATCCCATGTGCCGGCGGCGCGGCTCACGGCCACCGGGTGGTGCAGCTCCCGGCATTGGTTCGCGTACTCCCGGCGAGCCTCGGCCACGCAGAGACACCCCATCTGCCACGTTGGCCCCACCAGGCATACCCGCTCAACTGATTTGTTCCAACGCATTGCGATGCCTCAACTGAGTACCTGTACGGATGCGCGGTCCCACACCCAGGACGAAGGATGGAGCCATGAGACGACCACTGCTCCTGCTTCGCGACATCGGGTTCCGCACGGCCGCACTGCTGCTGCTGACCGAGGGGGTCGCCGAGATATTTTCGGCGCTCAGTCCCGGTGACGGCCTCGGCACCGGCCTCACCGTCATGTTCGTGCTCGTCTGCGCGGCGGCGGCCTGGGGACTCTGGGACGGGTTCCACCGGCACCCGGCACGACTGTGCGTGACCTGGGTGGTCACCGGCGTGCTGGTGTCGCTGGGATCGACCATCTACTCGCACCTGCGGTTCGACGAGGGGTCCTGGTCCGGGCTGGCCGACCGGCTCCTCGACGGGCTCGGGTTCTGGTCCGCGCTCGTGTTCGTCCCCGCGATCTGCTGCGGGCTCGTGCAGTCCGTCATCGGCTCAGGGACTCCCTCCCGGCGGCGGTTGCAGGATGCTGGTTCTCGCAACCGGTGAGTGAGGTGCGCGACATGGGTCCGTTGAACTGCGCCGGGGTCAACCCGGAGGTGGAGTGCCGGGTCCCGGAACCCTCCGAGTAGGAGACCTCAGCCCATCACCAGGCCCTCGATGTCGTGCTTCTGGGTGATCGGCTCGAGCTCGTCAACCACGGGGCAGGAGAGATGGTCGCGGACCCGCGGGGGCAACGCATCCCAGTAGCCCGTGGTGACGGCCAGGTCGTGGTGGGCGTCGTTGCCGGCGCCCGGAGCGTCCACTCCCAGCACCAGCACCGGCCGGGACACCTGCGAGGTGTTCGGCGTCCCGCGATGGATCGTCAGGGCCGACCGGGCCGAGATGTCCCCGACCCGGGGGTACTTGCGTTGCGCGAGCTCCTCGAAGCGGGGGTACTCCGACTTCGGCGGGAACTGCTCGTGGTCGAAGTCGTCACCGCGGTCCCACTGGGTGCCCAGCGCGATCTCGAACGGGCCCATCTCCTCGGTGGTGTCAACGGTGGTCAGGTTGAACGCCAGCGAGGTCAGCCGGTGCTCGTCCTTGGTCTCCGGGGGACTGGGGAAGTCGCGGTGCCAGGGCTGCAGCGTCGCGCCGGGGAACGGGGTGTCGAACCCGACCTCGACGACCCGGTAGTCCGGACCGAGGATCGTCTCGCACACGGCGCGCACCCAGGGGTGGTCGACCAGGTCGACGAAGCCGCGAAGAGCCTCGGGGTGGATCTCGACGTACCAGCGGTTCGGACCGCGTCCCACGGCTCCGCCCTCGCGGGACCTGGCCTCCTCGAACGCGGCGTCCACGTCCTCGCGGACCTGCTGCACCCAGCCGGGGGAGAAGGCGCCCTTGCAGGCGATGATCCCGTCAGTCTCCAGGCCGCGGCGGATCTCCTCGAGGTCGAACTCCTTGTCGGTGGCGGTGGTGTCTGTCATGGCACGCTCCTGTGACGGGTTGGTGAGGTGGAGCCTCAGCGCCGGAGGGTCCACGCCCGGACGTCGAGGAAACGGGCGGTGAAACCGGTGCCGCCCATGGAGACCAGCCCGATGCGTGGGGCCTGGCCGAGGTCGTGGGTCCAGGTGCCGCCGCGGACCAGGCGGCTCCCCGGGGTGCCGGTGTACGCCGTGTAGCGGTCCTCCCCGGGCCGCTGCTCCACCACGATGCGCAACCGGGTGACGGCGCCGGGCGGACCGACCACCCCGTTGCCGTAGCGCGGGTACTCCGGTGGCGCCATCGGCACCTCCTTGGCCCACTCGGTCTGACGCGTCTCCCAGATCGAGGCGTGCACCAGCTTGACGAAGGTGTCGTCGGCGCGATCGTCCCCCGAGGTGAGCACCAGCCCTGCCTGCACGTAGTTGTGGCAGCAGCCCTCCGCGGGCAGGTCCAGTGCGACGTCGGCCTCGACCACGAAGTCGCCGCGTGGGGCGGGCCGGCTCAGCACCGACGCGGTGTTGTCGTCGACGTGCAGGTCCGCGGCCTGGGTGTCGAACCGCAGGGCGCCGTTCTCGACCGCCCAGGTGCCGGGTGCCGGTTCGCGGCGCCAGCTCCAGGCCGCGTCGAGGCCGCCCGCGAAGTCCTCGGAGAAGCCCGGGAGCGCTCGTCCGGGTCCGACCGGTGCCGGCGGCTGCGGGCGGTAGCGGCTCGGGTGCCCCTTCCGGTTGGCCGGCGCGGGCATCCTCGTGTCGGACGCCCAACGGCCGGCACGCACCTGCGGCCAGCCCTGGACCCAGTCGAGCGGGTCGAGCATCGCGGGGCGCCTGGTGAACCCGGGGTCCGGATCGAAGTAGGGGTCGGTGCGGTCGGCCGCGTGGTAGACGGTCCACCAGCGGCCGGCGGCGTCGCGGAACACCGAGTTGTGGCCGACGCCGACCCAGCGGTTGCCGTTGGGGAGCAGCACCGGGGAGCCACCGACCCGACCGGCCAGCAGCGAGTGCCCGTCGCGGTCCCGGAACGGTCCGAAGGGTGATCGCGAACGGGCGGCGAAGACGCCGTACGACGTCAGCGGGCCGTTGCAGCAGTTCGTCGCGGAGCCGAACAGCCAGTACCAACCGCCGCGCTCGACGACGTTGGTGCCCTCGTAGCGGTTGCCGATCGTGATCCTGGTCGGGGTGCCGGCGGTGCGGGCGCCGTTCCGGTCGAGGACGACCCGGGTCGCGTGCACGCCGCCGTTGTAGCTGCCGTAGTAGAGGACGCTGGAGGTGCCGATGTCGTCGCCGAGGATGTCGGGGTCGTAGGTCCAGAAGAACCCGCAGTCCGCCCCTGGGTCAGGTCGCGGACCCACCAGCGGTGCCGCCGAGGTCCTCCACGGGCCCAGCGGGCTGGTGCTCACGGCCACGCCGATCGCACTGTCCTCGGAAGAGGCGCAGGCGCCGGGGCCGCGCAACGAGTCGTCGGTGTCGGTGACCACGAACGTCAGGTAGTAGAGGCCGGTGGCGCGCGAGTGCACCACGTCCGGGGCCCACAGCCCGGCGCCGTCGGCGGCCCAGGCGGGCGGCTGGGGGAGTGCGTCGCCGGCGTAGGTCCAGTTCACCAGGTCCTTCGAGCGCATCATCGGCATCGGGTGGAAGGCCAGCTGAGGGGCCGCGGCGCGCAGTGCCGCCAGCTCCGGGTCGTCCGCCTCGCTCCGCGGGGGCACGGGACCGGGCCGGACGCTCCTGGCCCCGGGGTCGGCGTCCGGCTGGACGAGGTCGGTGTCGTTGAGCGGGTCGGTGGTGCAGTACATGAACCACGAGCCCCGGTCCCGTCCGGCGCCGCGCAGCACCGCCGGATCGGCGCAGCTGTCCACGGTCGCGCCCCCTGCACCCGGGATCCGCGGGGCCAGCGGGTTCCGGTAGCTCCCCGGGCCCGGTGCGCCGGTGCTCGCGTCCGCTCCAGAGGGACTCCCCAGCGCCAGGAGCGTGGCGAGTACGGCGACCATGGTCGCCGTACCGGTGCCGAACCCGAGACGGGTCATGGATGACAACGTCGCAGGCATCCGGCCCACCTGGCAAGGGGCCCGGGCCCGGGACTCGGTGTGGTCCACATCGCGCTGGGTACGTTCCTCCGCGTGACCCAGACACGACTCGTGGCCGACCTGATGGTGGAGCGTCTGCATGCCTGGGGGGTGACCCGGATCTTCGGCTACTCCGGTGACGGCATCAACAGCTTCATGGGGGCGTTGCGGCGCGACGAGGGCGGTCCGCCCCTGATCCAGGCGCGGCACGAGGAGAACGCGGCCCTGATGGCGGTCGGGCACGCCAAGTACACCGGCGAGGTGGGGGTGGTCACCAGCACCCAGGGGCCGGGGGCGGTGCACATCCTCAACGGCCTCTACGACGCCAAGCTCGACCACGTCCCCGTGGTGGCCCTGGTGGGTCAGCAGCAGACCTCGGTCCTCGGCTCGGAGTACCAGCAGGAGATCGACCTCACCAGCCTGTTCAAGGACGTGGCCGCCCAGTTCTGCCAGACGATCCTCTCCGCGGACCAGGCGCCGATGGTGCTGGACCGGGCGTTCCGCACCGCGCTCGCCACCAGGTCGCCCTGCGTGGTGGTGGTGCCGCACGACGTGCAGAAGCTGGAAGCCCCGTCCGAGAAGGCCCAGGAGCACGGCGTGGTGGTGACGACTCCGGGGTGGCGACGACCGCACGCCGTGCCCCGCGAGGAGCACCTGCGCGAAGCTGCCGAGGTTCTCAACTCCGGCGACCGGGTGGCCCTGCTCGTCGGCCAGGGTGCTCGCGACGCCGGCGACCTCGTGGCTGCCGTTGCCGATCGGCTGGGCGCCGGAGTGACCACGAGCCTGCTGGGCAAGCCCTGGTGGGACGAGGGACTGCCCAACAGCTGCGGGGTGATGGGCCACCTCGGCACCACCGCGTCGGCATGGCTGATGGAGAACTGCGACACCCTGCTGGTCGTGGGGAGCAACGACCCCTGGACCGAGTACTACCCACCGCCGGGTGCGGCACGTGCCGTGCAGATCGACCTCGACGGACGCCACCTGGGCAACCGCTACCCGATCGAGGTCGGCCTGCCCGGGGACTGCGTCGACACCCTGGAGGCGCTGCTGCCGCTGCTCGAGGAGCGACCCCGTGGTGACTGGCGTGAGGAGGTGGAGTCGCGGGTCACCGAGTGGCACGAGATCGCCGAGAAGCGCGCGGCCCTCCCGGCGGATCCGCTGAACCCCGAGCACGTGGTCCGGACATTGAGCGACCACCTGCCCGGTGACGCGCAGGTGAGCGTCGACGTCGGGTCGGTCGTCTACTGGTACGCCCGGCACCTGCGGCTGCCCGACGGCGTGCCGGCGCACCTCTCCTCGACGCTGGCCTCCATGGGCTCGGCCCTTCCGTACGGCATCGCGGCGAAGCTGCACGCACCCGACCGCCCGGTGATCGCACTCGCCGGCGACGGGGCGATGCAGATGAACGGTGTCGCCGAGCTGATCACGGTGAGCCGGCTCTGGCCCGGTTGGGCAGACCCGCGCTTCGTGGTGCTGGTGCTGCGCAACCTCGACCTGGCCGAGGTCACCTGGGAGCAGCGCGAGATGGAGGGCGAGCCCCGGTTCGACGAGAGCCAGTCACTTCCCGACTTCCCCTACGCCGACTACGCCAAGCTGCTGGGACTCGAGGGGATCAGGATCACCGATCCCGCCGAGGTCGACGACGCCTGGCGGCGCGCCCTGGCGGCGGACCGGCCGACCGTCATCGAGGCCGTGGTGGACGCCGACGTACCGCTGCTTCCCCCGTTCCCCGCTGGCAAGGAGAAGCTGGACAACTTCCGCCAGGGCCTCGACGCCGAGGGGGACTCCGGCAAGGGCGCGCGCGAGCTCCTCGACCGACACGCCGAGATGGAGGGTGGCTGAGGCCGCGCCGCGGTCCTCGTCCTTGACAGCCGGTGCCGGGCGGGGGAAGCCTCGTTCGCAGAGGTGGTGGTCTCATGGCCCCGAAGCGCCGGCAGTGTGCCGCAATGCAGGAGTACGAGCGTCTCCTCGAGGAGGTGCCCTCGTTCCGGGCCAACCAACGGCGGGCGGAGGAGTTCACCGCTCGTGCGTTCGCCTCCGGCGATGCCAACCGGGTGGCGCGCAGGCTGGTCACGATCCCGACCGTGGTGCACGTCGTGCACAAGAACCCGCGGCAGAACATCAGCCTGGCCCAGATCCGGAGCCAGATCACCGCACTGAACAAGGACTTCCGGTCCACGAACCCCGACGTCGCCAAGGTCCCCGCGCCGTGGAAGGGCCTGGTGGGTGACCCGAAGGTCAGGTTCCGCCTCGCAACCACCGATCCCCACGGCAAGCGCACCAACGGGGTCGTGCGCGTGCACACCGACCGGGCGTCGTTCGGTGCCGGCGATGCGGTCAAGCGGGCCAAGGACGGGTCGGTCGCGTGGCCCGCGGACAAGTACCTCAACATCTGGGTGTGCCAGCTCGGTGGCGGGCTGCTCGGCTACGCCCAGTTCCCGGGCGGCCCGAAGGCGACCGACGGCGTGGTCATCCTGCACTCGGCCTTCGGCACGGAGGGTACGGCGGCGGCGCCGTTCAACCGGGGCCGCACCCTGACCCACGAGGTCGGGCACTGGCTCAACCTGCGCCACATCTGGGGCGACACGCTCGACTGCAGCGGCGGTGACCGGGTCCCGGACACACCGAACTCCGCGGGACCCAACATCGGGAAGCCGTCCTTCCCCACGGTCAGCTGCAGCAACGGACCCAACGGCGACATGTTCATGAACTACATGGACTACGTCGACGACGCCGCGATGTTCATGTTCACCGCGGGTCAGGTCGCGCGGATGAGCGCCTGCCTCGCGGGTCCACGCAAGTCGTTCCTCGGGGCGTAGCGACTGTGCGCAGCGACCAGGTCAAAGGGCGGTGGGTGCACGTCCAGGAGGAGGACACCGAGGACAACATGGTGTTCCGGCCCGCAGGCACGCCCCTGCCTCCGGCTCGCGGACGGGTCGCCTTCGAGCTGCGCGCGGACGGCAGCTTCGCGGAGTCCGGTCTCGGCGCCGCCGATGCTCCGGAGGAGGCCACCGGCAGCTGGTCGCTCGACGGCGACACGATCACGTTGAGCGAAGGCGCGGCGCAAGGCGTCCCACGCAGGATGGAGGTGCTGTCGGCCGACGAGGAGCGGCTGGTGGTGCACAAGCCTGCCGCCGACCAGGACGGGTGAGCAGCAGTCAGCTCGAAGCGGGTGACCGACGCGGACGAGGGTGTCTGCGACGTCGGGTGGTCAGCTCACCGGGGTGCGGGGAGCTCGGCGTGGTGCACGGGCTCCGGTGTGTCCGAGGATGCTCCGGATCATCACGGCCTCGGTGCTCGTCTCGTCGCGGATGCGCTCCAGGACGGCATCGACCTGGGCGTCGTAGGTGTGCGACGACACCTCGTGGTCATCGGTGTCGGGTCGGGGTGTCGTGCTCATGCCTCCAGTCTCCGTGCACCGGAACCATGAGCCCAAAGAACGAGACGGGGCTCACTCACCCGCCGCCTGGCCGTTGGCTGAGCCCCTCCCACTAGTGGATGTGTGAGCCGCCGTTCACGTCGTAGGTCGCGCCCGTGATGTAGCCGGTCTGCTCGCGGCACAGGAAGGTGATCAGATCGGCCACGTCGCTGACCCGGCCGCTGCGACCTACCGGGATTCCGGCGACGAGCTGGGTCCTGGAGTCGCCCTCGAGGGCTCCGCCGGTGATGTCGGTGTCGATCAGCCCGGGGGCCACGCTGTTGACGGTGATGCCGTGCGGACCGACCTCACGGGCCAGGGCTCGGGCGAAGCCGAGCTGGGCGGCCTTGGCGGCGGAGTAGGCGACACCACCGAAGACGCCGCCGCCTCGTTCAGCCGAGACCGAGGACAAGAAGACCACCCGTCCGAAGCCGCGATCGGCCATGCCGGGGGTGACTCGGCGGGTGATGTTGTAGGCACCGCGCACGTTGACCGCGAAGATCCGGTCCCACTCGGCGCCGGTGACGTCGTGGAAGCGAGTGGGGGAGGTGATCCCGGCGTTGTTGACCACTGCGCCGATCGGAGGCGCGGAGCTCTCGAGGGCGGCCAGGGCGCTCTCGACCGAGGCCTCGTCGGTCACGTCGCCCACGAGTCCGAAGGCCTGGACGTCGTGTGCGGTGGCGATCTCGTCGGCTGTCTCCTTCGCGCTTGCTTCGTCGAGGTCGAGGATGGCGACGTTCCACCCGTCCCCTGCGAGGGCGTGTGCGGTGGCGCGGCCGATGCCGCGCCTGGACGCGGCTCCGGTGATGATCGCGGTGAGGTCGGAGTGGGCCATCGGGTGTTTCCTTTCGGCTGTGGTGCTCAGAGGGTGGGTGGGTCGCCCGCGTCGTTGACGCTCTTGCTCCCGGAGGCCTGGAGCTCGGCCCTGACCCGGGAGACGATGGAGTCCGTGGACAGTCCGTACCGGTCGTGCAGCGTCGGCAGTGCACCCGCGGCCAGGAACTCGTCGGGCAGTGCCACCGGCACGATGCGGTTACCGACGCCGGCGAAGGCGAGCGTGGCGGCGACCGACTCGGTCAGGCCACCGACGACGGAATGGTTCTCGCAGGTGAGCAGCAGTCGGTCGGTGCGCGCCGCAGCAAGTACCGCCACGGTGTCCAGCGGCTTGATCGTGGGCACGTGCAGCACCGCCACGTCCACGTGGTCGGCCTCCAGCCTGGCAGCCGCCTGCAGCGCCCGCATGGTCATCAATCCGGTGGAGATCAGGACCACGTCGCGGCCGGTGCGCAGCTCGGCCGCCTTCCCGAGCTGGAAGGTGTAGTCGTACTCGTCGAGGACCCGCGGCACTGCTCCGCGCAACAGCCGCAGGTAGGTGGGCCCAGCATGGTCGGCGAGCTGGGGCACGGCCTGCTCGAGGTCGACAGCGTCGCAGGGGTCGACGATGGTGAGGTTCGGGCAGCCGCGCAGGATCGCGAGGTCTTCGGTTGCCTGGTGACTCGGGCCGTACCCCGTGGTGAGCCCCGGCAGCGCTCCCGCGATGTTGACGTTGAGGTTCGGCTCGGCGATGTCGAGACACAAGAAGTCATAGGCCCGCCGGGTCGCGAACACCGAGTAGGTGGAGGCGAACGGCACCAGGCCGACCTCGGCGAGACCGGCAGCGGCCCCCATCATCGACTGCTCGGACATGCCCATCTGGAAGAACCGGTCGGGGTGCGCCTCACGGAAGATGTGCATGTCGGTGTACTTGGCCAGGTCGGCGGAGAGCCCGACGATCTCGGGGCGCTGCTCGGCCAGCTGTGCCAGGGCGTGGCCGAACGGGGCCGGGGTCGTCTGCTGCCCAGGATCGGCGAACGAGGCGATCATGGCTGACGTCTTGAGCCTGGGCGGTGCCACCCGGGTGCTCGACTGGTCGCTGGTCTGGTTGGTGGTCATCGGGTGGACCCCTCCTCGAGCTGGGTGCGGGCGACCTGCCATTCGTGTTCCTCGACGCGCATGAAGTGCGCCTTCTCCCGCTCCATGAGCAGGGGTACGCCGTAGCCGATGCGGGTGTCGCAGATCAGCACCGACGGGGAGTCGCGGTGCTCGGCGATCTCGTCGAACGCGGCCACCAGGGCGGCGATGTCGTTGCCGTCCACGCGCAGGGCGTGCCACCCGAACGCCTGCCACTTCTCCAGCACCGGTTCGGTGCGCAGCACCCCGACGGTGGGCCCGTCGGCCTGGAGGGCATTGACGTCCACGATGGCGGTGACGTTGTCCAGTCCGTGATGAGCACACGCCATCGCGGCCTCCCAGGTGGAGCCTTCGTCGAGCTCACCGTCGGAGAGGAGGTTGAACACCCGGGCCGGGTTGCCCTGGTGGCGCAGGCCCAGGCCCATGCCGGTGGCCACGGTCAGCCCGTGACCGAGGGAGCCGCCAGAGATCTCCACCCCCGGGGTGTAGGAGGCCATGCTCGACATCGGCAGGCGCGAGTCGTCCGAGCCGTAGTTGTCCAGCTCGTCGAGGGGGATGGTGCCGGCTTCGGCGAGGGCGGCGTACAGCGCGATGGCGTAGTGACCGATGGAGAGCAGGAACCGGTCGCGGTTCTCCCAGTGTGGATCCTCGGGACGGTGCCGCAGCTGGTCGCAGTAGATGACCGCGAGGACGTCTGCGACGCCGAGCGCCTGGCCGATGTAGCCCTGGCCCTGCACCTCGCCCATGTGCAGGGCATGACCCCGGACCCGCTGGGCAGCGGCGCGCAACCTCTCCACTCGTTGTTCGGTGGCCTCCGGGGCCGGCGAGCCAGCCTGGTCTGTGTGTAGCGACGTCACGACGTCACTTCCCTTTCCTGGATGGGTTCTGCGAGACCTGCGCGCAGCCGCTGGGCTGGGAGTCCGCGTCATCCAGCGTGACGGCGATCACTCTTGATGTCAACACTAAATCGTCCGAAAGATAACTGTTGACATTCAGCAGTGATCCTCGTCACTATGAAATCCAAGGCACGTTGACCTGACCCTCACCGCCCGATGGAGATCACGATGAACACACCGCATCTGTCCCTGCAGGAGCGATGACATGGTCGGCACCACGGCGCTCCTGATCCACACCGCGATCACGGTGGGCATCGTCGTCGGGCTCATCGTGATCGCCAAGCTGAACCCGGTCATCTCGCTGGTGATCGGGGCCCTGTACCTCGGGCTCGCCGCCGGACTTGGATACGAGGCCACGACGGTCGCCATCTCCGCAGGTTTCGGCAACCTGATGGCCGAGGTGGGCCTGATCATCGGCTTCGGGGTGATGTTGGGCGCGCTGTTGTCGGCGATGGGGACCCTGCACCGCGTGGTGGAGGGGATGCTGCGGCTCGTCGGGGCGAAGCGCTCGCCCTACGTGGTCGGCCTGGCCTCGGGAATCGTGTTTCCCGCGATCTACTTCGACGTCGCGCTGATCATCTTGGGGCCGATGGCGCGCTCGATCGCCCTGCGGACCGGCATGAGCATCGCTCCGCTGGCCGGGGCTCTGGCCATCGGCCTCGAGGTCGGTCTGCTGATGGTCCCGCCAGGTGCGGCCGCACTTGCGATCGCAGCCTCCCTGGACCTGTCGCTGGGCACCATGCTCCTGTGGGGGGTCCCGTTCGGCACCGTGGTGATCATCGTCAGCGTCCTGCTGCACACGCTGCTGATGCGCTTCACCTGGAACGACGCGAAGGATGACGACCCGCTGACCGACCCCGAGCACACTGGCGAGATCGCGGGTCAGGGCCTGCCCTCGGTTGCTGAGAGCGCGCCGGACCAGGCAGTCATCGCTGAGCACCAGGGGATCTCCCCGGCTGAGGGCGGGGGTGGTGGGGCGACCGTGACCGAGCGTCGGCGGGGCAGCGGCGGTGAAGCCAGTGTGCACGACGACACAGCGAAGCAGCAGCCCCTGTTCATCGCCTTGATCCCACTGCTCGTCCCGGTGGCCCTGATCGTCGCGGACACCAGCACGAGTGCAGCCGGCACGGAGATCGCGCTGCTCGGGTTCCTGGGGAACCCCGTGGTGGCCCTGCTGATCGGGTTGCTCCTGGGCGTCGCGATCGCTGTGCCGTCGCTTGGGCGGACGGGGGTCGAGGAGGTGATCGTGGCAGCGGCTGGGACCAGCGGCGTCATCCTGCTGTTCACCGGGGTCGCCGGTTCGCTGGGACAGGTCATCGCGGAAACCAACGTCGGGGGCCTCGTGGCCGGTCTCTTCAGCGCCAACGCCGCCTTCCCGCTGGTCCTGGCCTGGCTGGTCGCGGCGATGCTGCGACTGGCCCAGGGTTCCGGGTCCGTGGCCGCGATCACCGCAGCGGCCCTGCTGGCGCCGGTCGTCCAGGACCTGGGCCTTTCCGCCGTGCTGATCTGGCTCGCCGCGGCATCCGGAGCCGCCTTCGGCGGGCAAGTCACCGACAACACCTTCTGGATCTTCAAGACCTTGCTGGGCCTGTCGGTGCGCGGCGCCTTCCAGGTCTACACGGTGGCCCAGGCGGTGCTGTCCTTCGTCGGTCTCGGCGCGGTGCTCCTGCTGAGCATCTTCGTGTGACGGCAGCCTCAGTCGCCGGCGTAGACGTCAGCCGCGGCGTTCATGTGGTGCCCCACGATGCGCAGTGCCGCCGCGATGTCGCCCTCCTCGATGGCGTCGACGATGGGCGAGTGTCGGTGCTCGGACATGATGTCCGGTAGGTCGGTCGCGTCGTGGCTCATGATGGAGACCCTGATCCGTCCCTCGAGATGGCGCCAGGTCTCGACCAGCATGGTGTTCTCCGCCAGCTCGCACAGCAGCAGGTGGAACGCGAGGTCTGCTTCCACCCGCTCCAGGAAGTCCACGTCCTCGCTGCTCAGTCGGGCGAGTGCGGCGCGCAGGGCCGCCACCGATTCGTCGCGGTTCGCGGACTTGATGATGTTGGTCGCAGCCAGCCCTTCCAACGCGGCACGGACCTGGTAGAGGCCGCGGATCTCCTCGGCCGAGAGCTTGTTGACGCGGAGACGCCCACGGGAGGCGGCCTCGACCAGCCCTTCCTGCTCGAGGTGCCTCAGTGCCTCGCGAACCGTCCCGCGGCTGACTCCGAGATGCGTGGCGAGCTCCACCTCGCCGAGGTGGTCGCCAGGGCGGTACTGGCCGTTGGTGATCGCAGCCCGCAGCGCCGCGAGGGCCCGCTCGCGGAGTGTGCTGCGGTCGAGGCTGACCAGAGGCTCGAGGTTGCTCAACACTGCTCCTGACGAGTGGGGTGCGCCTGGATTCGTAATACGGCGCCTAGTGTCAACATGCGAATGTTAGCAAGGGGTTCCTCGCAAGCCCGCCAAAACGGGCCAGCGTGCTGCCGTGTCGCGCTACGGGGCGGCCGGGTCGGTGACGTACGTCGCATCCCGGCCATCCATCTACACCACGGCATTCGGGTGGAGGGCCCGGGGCCCGGGTTCGGAGTGTCGGCACCCGCCGGTAGGTTATTGCGAACTATTCGCAATAACGAGGAGCTCGGCAGCGTGGCAGGGGGTCTGGCGGCGGCAACGGGGGCAGCGCAGCAGGCGGCGTACGACCCGTTGGGGATCCGGCAGCGCAGGCGCCGGACGACGACCTGGCTGGTCGGCCTCACCGTGGGACTGCTCGCCACGATCGTGGCAGGCGTCGCCTCGGGCGCGGTGTTCATCCCGTTCACGACGGTGGTCCAGGTGCTCGGTCATCACCTGGTGGGACAGCCGAGCGGCGCGTCGTGGAGCCTGCCCACCGACGCCATCGTCTGGCAGGTGCGCCTTCCGCGGGTGCTGCTCGGTGTGCTCGTCGGTGCCGGCCTCGCGGTGTGCGGGGTGGCGCTGCAGGCGATGGTGCGCAACGTGCTCGCCGATCCCTACCTGCTCGGCATCAACTCCGGTGCCTCGAGCGGGGCGGCGGCCGCGATCCTGTTCGGCTTCGGTGCCGGCTTCGGCGAGCACGCACTGCAGGTGAGTGCCTTCTCCGGTGCGCTCGCCGCGTCCCTGCTGGTCTTCCTGGTCGCGCGCAGCGGTGGTCGGGTGACCTCGATGCGGTTGCTGCTCGCGGGTGTGGCCGTGGGCTACGCCCTCTATGCCGCCACCAGCTTCCTGATCTTCGCCTCCGGGTCGGCCGAAGGGGCGCGCTCGGTGCTGTTCTGGCTGCTGGGGTCCCTCGGGCTCGCCGAGTGGAACAGCGCGCTGGTCGTGGTGGCCCTCGTCGTCGGCGGGACGGTGCTGTCGCTGACCCTGTGGGGCCGGCGGCTGGACGCCCTGGCGATCGGTGACGAGACCGCACACACGCTCGGGGTCTCCCCGGAGCGGTTCCGCACCATCCTGCTGGTGGTGGTCTCGCTGTGCGTGGGCGTGGTGGTCTCCGCCGCAGGAAGCATCGGCTTCGTGGGGCTCGTCGTACCCCACGTCGCGCGGCGGGTCGTCGGAGCCGTCCACACCCGCGTCGTCCCGGTGGCCGCGCTGATGGGAGCGATCCTGCTCGTCTGGGCCGATGTGATCGCCCGGGTCCTGCTCCAGCCCCAGGAGATCCCGATCGGGATCATCACCTCTCTGGTCGGGGCTCCGTTCCTGCTCCTGCTCATCCGCCGCCTGCAGTCCACCGGTTCATGAACCCAACGAGGAGCACCATGAGACGCCGATCAGCCCTGGCCGCCGCGGCCACTGCGCTCGCGCTCGCGACGACGGCCTGCGGGTCCGCAGCAGCACCCGCCGATGACCCGGGCGCGGACGCCGAGACCGTCACCGTCGAGAACTGCGGCGCGAAGGTCACCTTCACGGCAGCACCGGAGCGGGTGGTCCTGCTCAGGAGCGGTGCCGTGCCGTTCCTGCACGAGCTCGGTGTGCTGGATCGAGTCACGGCCAGGGCGGGGCAGTACCCCGAGGAGTACTACGACGAGGACACCCTCGCCGAGCTCGAGGACATCCCGCTCCTGACCGACAAGGTCGACACCAGCGGGCACCTGCAGATCTCGAAGGAAGTCGTCATCAGCCAGGAGCCCGACCTCGTCCTCGGACAGGTGGAGAACCTGTCCCGGAGCAGCCTGTCCGCGGTGGGCATTCCGCTCCTGGAGGAGCCCGCCCTGTGCGAGCAGGCCACGGAGAACCCCGACTTCGACGACGTCTTCTCGCAGATGACCACCTACGGACGGGTCTTCGGCAAGGAGCAGGAGGCCGCTGCTGCCGTGGCCCGGCTCGAGAAGCGCCTGGCCGAGGTGCAGCGCAAGGTCGGCGCCTCCAGCCGGCGAACGGCCGCGGTGCTCTATCCCACCGTCGGAGGTGGCGTCACCTACGCCTACGGCAACAGGTCCGCCGCCGACCCGCAGCTGCGCGCGGCCGGGCTGGAGAACGTCTTCGGTGACGTCGAGGAGCGGGTCTTCGAGGTCACCCTCGAGGCGCTCCTGGACCGGGACCCCGACGTCCTGGTCCTGCTCCACAACGACGGCTCCCCTGCGCAGGTGGAGCAGGCGGTCACCGAGCTTCCCGGTGCGGAGCGGCTCACCGCCGTACGGGAGGGCGAGGTGATGACCCAGCTGTTCAACTTCACCGAGCCGCCCACACCGCTCACGGTCGACGGGCTGGAGCGGATCGTGGAACGGTTCGGGCCCGGATGATCCGTGCCGAGAAGCTCGCCTGGTCCTACGGGCTCGACGAGGTCCTGGCCGGCGTGGACATCGCAGCCGGACCGGGCCGGGTGCTGGGCCTGATCGGCCCCAACGGCAGCGGCAAGACCACGTTGCTGCGCCTGCTCTACGGGGCCCTCCGGACGTCCACGGGCGAGGTGCGGGTCGACGGTGACCGGCTCGGCGAGCTCAGTCCCCGGGAGACCGCGCGCCGCCTCGCGGTGGTGGTCCAGGAGTCCGGCGCTGAGTCGGCGATGACGGTGGTGGAGATGGTGCTGCTCGGGCGGACTCCGCACCTGAGCGCCTTCCAGCGCACCTCCGAGCACGACCACCGGATCGCGGCGGACGCGCTGAGCCGGGTCGGCGGCGTCCACCTCGCGACTCGCGCGTTCGCCGACCTCTCCGGGGGCGAGCGGCAGCGGGTGCTGATCGCGCGCGCCCTCGCCCAGGAGGCCACCCACCTGCTCCTCGACGAGCCGACCAACCACCTCGACATCCGGTTCCAGCACGAGGTGCTCTCCTTGGTGCGTGGCCTCGGGACGGTCACGATCGTGGTGCTCCACGACCTGAACCTGGCGGCGCGCTACTGCGACGACCTGGTGCTGCTGGACCAGCAGGGCGGGGTCGCTGCCAGCGGTGAAGCGGGCGACGTGCTCGAGCCGGACCTGCTCGCACGGATCTACGGCATCGGCGTACAGCGCGTCGATCTCGACGGCGAGATCCATCTCCTGTTCCGCCCGGAGGCGGGGGAGTGCTCGCCCTCCTGATCACCACCTGTGACGCTCCACCGCACGACGGGTCAGGTCACGGTCGTCGTGACCTGACCCGCCGTCGCGGCCGCGACCAGGGCCTAGCGGCGGCGCTTGAAGACGTCCTTGGGGATGTAGCCCGTGACGACCTGGGTGCGGTCCACGACCTCGGCGTTGTGATAGTTCACGGCGATGGAGGCGAACGAGTAGGCCTTGGGCACGGTGAGCCCCTGGGTGGTCACCAGGAAGTCGACGGTCTTCTCGACCGCCATCCGCATCGCGCGGTCGAGGTCCCAGTGGATGCCCATCATGATCCAGTGCGTGTCGTTCTCGGCCCAGGGCAGCTCGGTCTCGGTCTTCTTGATCAGGGTGATCCGGAAGTTGCCGACGCACGAGTGCTCGACGGCAGTGCCGCTGACCTCGCCGTCGCCCTGGCAGCTGTGCGGGTCGCCCATGAACACCTGGCCACCGGGCTGGAACACCGGCAGGTACAGGGTCGAGCCCGAGCACAGGTCACGGACGTCCATGTTGCCGCCGAACGTCCAGGGCGGCGTCGAGTTCTGCACCCCGGTTGCCGGCGGCGGTTCGTCCTCGGTGTTGCCGATGAAGACCCCGCTCTCCGGCGCCACCGCGATGATGCCCGGGAAGGGCTGGGCCGGGATCTTCAGGCCGCCGGAGAAGAACACGACGTCCTCTCCCTTGTGCTTGCCCACGCGATACATGTGGGTGCGTACGTCGGGCCACACCCCAGCCGGCATGTTCGGCGGGATCACCGCGGGGATGTCGAGGCCGACGTCGCCCTGGCGCCAGCCGGGGTAGAACTCCGCCATCACGCCGCTGGTCGGTGAGGTGTTGTTGAAGCCGTACGGCGCACGCGTCTCCACGTCCATGATGTCGATCGCGAGCGTGTCACCGGGCTCGGCGCCCTCGACGTAGATGGGACCGGTGAGCACGTGGCCGCCGTACTGCCGTCCGCTGGCCGTGCGCTCGGCCCGGGTCTTCCAGAACTCGATCGCGTCGGGCAGGACCGCCTCCGGTCCGGCACCGAAGGCCGCGAAGTACTCGATCGGATGCGTCGCCTGGGTCGCGCCCTGGTGGGAGAGCATGTCGACCCGGACGGTCTTGCCCGACCTGATCACCATGCCCGGCTTCGCGCCGATCGGGAACCCGCCCCAGTGCAGGTTGGCGGGGGTCGCCTTCAGGTGGTGGTCCCAGCGCCCCTTCTTCCCCGGAGGACGCCCGTGGTGCCGGGGGCCATTGGCCCGGGCCGGTGCGGCGGCGCTCGCCGCGATCGGGGTGGCGAGTCCGGCAGCCAGCAGGCTGCGCCGGCTGGCTGAGCTCCAGTGGTTGGACAAGGTGAACTCCTTCGGCGTGGATGTCGGCGCCCGAGACAGGGAGCCGTGCGTTGCGGCATCTCCGCGCAGCCGTGGCTGCACGGACCCACGTTCGCGTGCTCACATTTCGGGCACGTCACGGTTGTGCAAACAGTCGACGCGACCGGGCCGGGTCGTGGCCGCGTGTGGGGTGCGTGTCAGCGCGGAGATTCCCAGAGCCGATCTTGTGTACAAGAATCCGGGGGCGCTTGACGTGACCGTGTGTTTGGTGTGTGATCTGGGTCATCCAGCGGCCTGGAAACGTATACAAAATGTTCCATCCAGGTCGGTCGTCCAAAGAAGGGCAGGCGTGATGCACGTGTCCCGCTTCCGGAGCGGACCCGCCGGGGTCCCTGCTGCGACTCGCGGGAGGGTGTGATGCACCGGCGCGCCTACGCGATCGCCCTGCGTCCCGACCTCGCGGACGAGACCGTCTCCGAGTTCGTCGAGGTGCTCCGCCGTACTCCGGACCACATTCCCACGATGCGCAGCTCACGCGTGTCCGTCGAGGTCTCGCCGCACACCGCCTGGCAGCTGGTGTGGGAGAACGACTTCGATGACGAGGCTGGGTACCTCGAGTACCTGGTCCACCCCTACCACTGCAACGTGATCGACCACTACATGTACCGCGAGCACCCGAGCAACGTCGTGGCGGAGATCTTCTGCCTGCGGTGGGACGAGTCCGTCGAGCTGCCGTCGGGCGTCGCGCCGGAGGAGGCATGACCGCCGCAGGCCTGACGATGGTCGAGACCGTCGTGCTGCGGCCCGGCTGCACCGAGGCATACCTCGAGGCGCTGTACCGCGACTACGTGCCGATGACCGAGGGTCGTGGGCTGGCACTGCGCGAAGTGCTGCGCAGCCCGGCCAGCACGGGCGAGGAGGAGCTGGTCCTGCTCTGGGACGTCGCCGGCTGGCAGGAGTACTCCGACTTCCGCCGGTACTTCCAGATCGGCAACGAGCCGCACGCCACGGCCTGGCTCGAGCTGGCCGACAGCCTGCGCACCGGCGGCAGGCGCCGGCTGCTGGAGTCGGCGACCGTCCCTGACTGATCGCCGCAAGCTGGCAGGTTCGCGACGAGCCCGTGAGACCAACTGGTTCACCCCAACGAAAGAGGTCGCCATGTTCATCAGCCCCGTAGCCCCCGAGGACATGCTGCCCGTAGCCCGTGAGGCCTGGGACAGCTCCTCCGCCGGAGCCAAGCGCTTCGTCGAGACGGTGGCGCACGCTCCCGAGCACGCCGAGCGCCTGCTGCCGTACTACAACGAGCTCCGGTTCAACACGATCATCGGGCCGAAGACCTCCGAGCTGCTGCGACTGGCGATCGCGCAGACGACCCAGTGCCCGATCTGCCTGGCCGGTCGTCGCGAGGAGGCCTTCGCCGAGGGGCTGACCGAGGAGCAGATCGCGGCCATCGTCGCCCCCGACGAGGAGTCCTTCACTGCGGCCGAGCTGGCCGTGGTGTCTTACGGGACCAAGTTCGGCGCTGACCACTTCGCGATCGGGGAGGCCGACTTCGTCGAGCTCCGCCGGCACTTCACGGAGGAGGAGCTGATGGAGATCTGCCTGCTGAGTGCGCAGTTCCTGGGGTTCGGGCGGATGGTGATGGTGCTGGGGCTGGAGAACCCGGTGTGCCCGATCCCGGCGCCTCCGACCGGGCTGGTCGCTCCCGCCGAGGCCTGATCAGCCGGTCGGGCGGCAGTCCGCTCAGGCAGAGGACGGACCGGGCTCGTCGCCGTCCTGGGGGTCGTTCCCGACGGTGCTGACCACCGTGCTCTGGGCCGCCGTGATGTGCGCGCGCATCATCGCCTCCGCCCAGGCCGCGTTGCCGGCGCGCAGGGCTGCGACCAGGTCGCGGTGGTGCGCGTGCGAGGCGGTCCGCCGCTCGTCGGAGTAGTTCTCGAAGGTGCGGTGCACCAGCGGCATGTCGACGATGCCGCGAAGCAGCGTGTCGAGCTGGGAGTTGCGCGAGGCATTGACGATCAGCCAGTGGAACTCGCTGTTCAGGGTCTTCACGACCTCGAGGTCCTCGGCTGCCTCCATCCGCGCAGCGAGGTCGCCGAGCGCTTCGACCTCCTCGGGGGTGATGCGCTCGGCGGCCAGCCGGGCGGCGTGCGCCTCGAGGAGGGCGCGGATCTCGTAGAGGTCCTCGAGCTCGCGGGCCGACCAGCCGGCAACGCGGGCTCCCCGGTTGGGCAGGAACTCCACCAGGCCCTCGGCGTCGAGCCGGCGCAGGGCTTCGCGTACCGGGGTGCGCGAGACGCCCATCTCCGCAGCGAGCTTCTCCTCGCGCAAGCGGGTGCCGCGTTCGAGCTTCCCGTTGAGGATGCCGTCGCGAATGGACGAGTAGGCGGTCTCCGCTGCGCTTGCCACCTCCGCAGCCTAGTGGCCTGCGCTCCCGCGAACGGCGGGTCTCACGGCACCGGGCGGGCCAGCGTCGTCGAGGGACTCTCGCCGAACTCCTCGCGGTAGCTGATCGAGAAGCGTCCCAGGTGCAGGAGCCCGTGGGTCAACGCCACTTCCTGCACGGTGGTCTCGCCCGGTCGGGCCGCCCGCAAGGTCTCGTACGCCCTGCGGAGCCGCACCCGGCGCAGGTAGGTCATCGGGGGACAGTCGTGGTGCCGCTTGAACCCGTCCTGCAGCGCGCGGACGCTGAGATGGACCTCGCTCGCGAGCGTGACCGTCGTCCAGGGTTCGTCGGCCCGCTCCTCCAGGAGCTGTGTGGCGCGTTCGATCGGGGTGATGACCGCCGAGGGGACGGGGCGATGCAGCTCGTCGCTGTAGTTGTGCCGGTGCGCGAGCAGGAAGCTGTCCACGAGCAGTGCCTCGACGTGGCGTTGCACCGCGGGCGTCGCGCTCACCGGGGTCGGGCGCTCCAGCTGCGCGACCACCAGCGGGAGTGCGGGCGCCAGGGCCTGGGCGACAGCATCGGCCTCCATAAGGGGTTCGGGGCGCAGCGGCTCGCGCAGCCGGTGCCCCAGGAGGGACTCCAGCTCGTCCTCCACGACCCGCTGGGGGAGGAGCAGCGTCAGCACGCGACACCCGCGGGACCAGTGGGCGTCGGTGACAGCCCCGGGTCCGTAGACGAGTGCCTCGCCGGGTGACGCGGTCACGGGCGGGGCCCCGTCGGCGGCACCGGTCGCCCGACCTCGCAGGGTGAGGTTGACGTGGAAGCCGCTGGTCCGGCCGGTGACCACTCGGGCACCGACGCCGAACGACAGCAGCCCGGTCGTCGAGGTGGCCAGGCCGGTCTCGGTCAGGTTCATCTGGAAGTCGCCGAGACCCTGGGCGGGCAGGATCAGCCGGCTCGGGACCTGGTACGTCGCGGCGACGGTGGCCTCTGCCTCTGCGGGGTCGGTCGTCCGCACCGTCGAGACACGCTCCGTCGCGCGCGGGCCCCGGCGTTTCATCACGGTCACTTTAGTGGGAGATGCCCGCGTCTATCCGATTCGCGCACGGTGCTGCGCCAGGTACGCACCGGGTCTGCGGTCACCGGACGACGACGGGTCTCCGAACGTAGTGTCCGGAACCGCGAGCCGACGTCGTCCGGGAGCGTCGTGCTGCGCCGAACCCTTGGAGCTGGCCCACGCCCATGACCACCAGGACACCGCCTGCCGAACGCACCCGGAGCCACCAGGCATGGCAGCTACCCACGCTGTGCCTCACGGCGATCGCCGCGGCCGGACTACGTCTCGAGCCGATGTCCTCCATCCCGGCGCCGACGGCGGTCGGCATGCTGCTGGTGGCGGCCTCGCCCCTGCTGATCCACGTCGACCGGTGGTGCGAGATCCCCCGGCGCCGGCACATCCTGCTGCCGCTGCTGACCGTGGGGGCGGTTGCCCTGATGATCTTCGGGTCCGTCTCCGTGATGCCATCGGTGGTGCTGGTGGCGGTGGCCCCCGTGCTGTGGACGGTCTTCGAGTTCGGACGACGTGGCACCGCCCTGGCCGTGCTGGCGGTGGCCGGCCTCTTGGGAGCAGCCTTCCTGGGCGAGGCCAAGGTGCCCTCCTCGGGTCTGGCCTGGACCCAGCTCGCCCTGCTGCTCGCGGTCGCCGCGGGGCTGTGCTTCGGGGTCGATCACATCGCGAGTCGGCTGCGCCGCGAACGCCGGGTGCTGGAGGAGCAGTCGACCCTCCTGGAGAGCACGCTGGAACTGGCACATGACCGGCTTCTCGTCGTACAGGCGCTCCTGGACTCGGTGGACGCGGCCATCATCGGCTACGACCACGACGGGGAGGTGATGCTGGAGAACGCCGCAGCCCAGGACCTCGCTGCTCGGGTCGGAGTGCGACTTTCCGGGGTGAGGACTGGTGGGCCGATCCACCTCTACCGTGAGGACCGGGTCACGGCGGTGCCCCCGGAGGAGTGGGGGTCCGCGCTGGCCATGAGGGGCGAGGATGTGGCTCCCGAGACCTGGTGGTGCGGCCCACCCGCGGACCAGGTGGCCGTGATGGTCTCCGCGCGCCAGATCCGTCGTCCCAACGGTGATCGGCTCGGAGCCGTGGTGGTCGGGTGGGACGTCAGCGACATCGTCGAGGCCGTCCGGGTGCGCGACGAGTTCCTCACCACCGTCTCCCACGAGCTGCGGACGCCGCTCACCTCGATCATCGGCTACCAGGAGCTGATCGCCGAGGAGCTGCAGTCACAGGATCCCCAGGTCGCGGCCATGCTCGCGGTGGCCCAGCGCAACGCCGGGGTGCTGTTGTCGAGGGTCTCCCAGCTCCTGCAGGCCTCGGGTGCGGAGGGGCCGCAGATCGAGATCCGGGAGCTGGACGTCTCGACCTTGCTGGACGACGCTCTCGACAAGCACCGCACCGCGGCCACCTCGGCCGGCATCCGCCTGGCCACCGTGGTGGAGCCCGGAGTGAGTGCACACGTGGATCCGGACGCGTGGGAGCAGGTGGTGGACAACCTGGTCTCCAACGCCATCAAGTACACGCCCCGCGACGGCGAGGTCACGGTGTGCCTGGGGCGCTGCGACGACTCGCTCGCGCTACAAGTGGTCGACACCGGCGTCGGCATGTCGCAGACCGAGCAGCAACGAGCCTTCGAGCGCTTCTACCGGACGACGTCCGCGAGGGACCAGGCGATCCAGGGACTCGGCGTCGGGCTGTCGATCGTCGAGGAGATCGTCGACGCCCACGGCGGAGGGATCAGCCTCTCCAGCACACCCGGCAGGGGCACCACCGTAAGCGTCGACCTCCCACTACGGCCGGCCTGAGGACCCGGTCAGCCCATCCCCTTCCGGATCGCGTCGCGGGTGCGGTCGATGACCGAGGCGAGCGGCCCGGCCATCAGGTTGGTGGTCATCGAGCTTCCGACCGAGGGGTGGGGGTGCGTGGGAGCGATCGCCTCCGCGGCGCGGACCCCGAGGGCCATCTTCTGCAGCATCCGTGGGCCGTTGTTGCTGCGCAGCAGGGGGAACTCCTCGCGTTCCTCGGCGTCGGCGTGGGCCAGCACGGCTGACTTGAGCTTCGCGAACCCCGCCTCGAAGCCGGGCTCGCTCACCTTCATCCCGTCGAGGTCCGCCAGCATCTTCTTCGACTCGGTCTCCTCCTAGAGGCGCGCGTCGACGACGGCGTTGCCACCCTCGGCGGTGCGGACGTTGGGGTGCGTGACCAGCTCCTCGGCGGTCTCGTGGACGGCGAGCAGGCGACGCAGCTCCTCGAACTTCTGCTGCTTGGCGGCGCCTTCGGCGCTCTCCACCTCGGCGAACAGGGTGCGGATCAGCTCGTGCTGCTCGATCAGCAGGTCCACGACATCACGCTCTGGGGTGCTCATGGTGATCCTTTCGTGCATTCGGGACTTCGCGGGCCGAGGCAGGGGTACCCAGGTGGATGCCGGTCCACGCGCCGGCGTCGTGCCCGCCCGGGGTCAGGTGCAGGGTCAGTACGACGAGAGCTCGCCCACCCGGTGCCGGAGCTGGCCCAGCACCCGGCTCAGGATCCGGGAGACCTGCATCTGGGTCACCCCGAGCTTCTCGCCGATCTCACGCTGGGTGAGCCCTTCGTAGAAGCGCATCCCCAGGACGAGCCGATCGCGGTCCCCGAGCGTGGCCAGCACGGGGTCGAGCATCAGGCGGGCTTCGGCGGCACCGTGCTCGTTGGCACTCGCGGGCAGCAGCTCGCCCAGGGTGGTGGTGGTGCCGTCGCCGCCCACGGTCTGGTCGAGCGAGGTCATCGTGAAGTAGCCGTCGCTGGCCAGAGCCTCGATCACCGACTCGGTCGGCACCCGGAGGTGCTGGGCGACCTCGCCCGGTTGCGGGGAGCGTCCCAGCAGGTGCGAGAGCTCGGCGTCCGCGACGCTGATCCGGGCCTGGAGCTCCTGGATCCTGCGAGTGGGCCGGATCATCCAGCCGTGGTCGCGGAAGTGCTTGCGCAGCTCGCCTCGGATGGTCGGAGCCGCGTAGGACATGAAGTCGAAGCCCGAGGTGACGTCGTACCCTCGCGCAGCCTTCGTCAGGGCCATCGCGGCGACCTGCTTCAGATCCTCGAGGGGTACGCCGCGGGAGCGGTACCGGGCCGCCTGGGCGTGCGCGTAGTCGAGGTGCATCTCGACCACGCCGTTCAGCAGCTCGAGTCGCTCCTGCTCGCTTCCGCACGACTGGGCCAGCAGGAACAGTTCGCGAGCCCGGTCCGAGCGTCCTTCGATGGAGGAGCGACCTGAATGGTCGTGGATCTGGGGATAGGTAGTCATCGCGCGCACCAAAGCTCAGGTCTCCGCGTGGAGACCAAATGGTGAGTGCCGCTCGACTAGAGCACTCTGGAACCTGGTCGAGTGTCTGCAACGAGGTCATCGCCACCGAAAGGCAGCGGTGCCACTCACTCTAGAGGGTCGGTGTCTGCCGACAAAGAACCCGCTCGGAGGTCACTGGTCCACCCTGGCGGCGAGCAGGTCCAGCAGCCGGTCGATCTCCTCGACGGTCGGTCTGACGACGGAGAACACGAACAGGTCGCTCTCGGCTGACCGGCCAAGTGGCCTTGCGCCCGCGTTGGTGCCTCGGCGATGGGTACAGACACCGTCACACGGCTCGGGCTCCCGGAGGCATTATGCGCATCGTCATCACCGGCGAGAATGGCAATCTCCGCTCGGCTCGGACGCGCCGATTGGCTGCCGGCGGCGTACACGACTTGGACTACCTCGACATAACAGGCACCCGCCGGGTCATCGCGGCGCACGAGGTGGCGGGGCACGGAACTCGCGTCCCGCCTACGGCCCGGCAATGTGGGACAGCGGACAGCCGGCAGCGCGCTGCTTCGTCATGGCGTCCTCGTCGGGTGCCCGCCGGGCGCAGAATCTCGTGCGGGTGCTTCCCTTGGACCGTCGGCTGAAGTGACTGACGCGATGAGCATCCCAGTCGAGCGCGCATCGCGGCCAAGCTCACTCGCACTACTGCGGGCTGCGCACATCGGACCAACCGTGGCCGTCACGGTGCTGGCGGCACTGCTTGCAACCGCCGCCGAGCCCAACGCTTCCACCGCGTTCCTGGTGACCGCGGCGGTCCTCACCGGGCAGCTGACGATCGGCTGGGCCAACGACCTGCTCGACCGCGAACGAGACACGCACAGTGGACGCAGCGACAAGCCGCTGGCCACTGGCGAACTGCGCCCAGGGCTCGTCCAGGTGAGTCTGGTCCTGGCCGGCGCCGCGTGCGTCGTGCTGTCGTTCTCCGTGGGCTGGCGCAGTGCCGTGGTCCATCTGCTCCTCGGGGTGGCAGCTGGGCACGCCTACAACCTGGGGCTGAAGTCCACCGTGGTGTCGTGGGTGCCCTATGCATTCGCCTTCGGCACCCTGCCGGCGGTCGTCACCCTCGCTGGCACCCCGCCCGAGTGGCCGCCCTGGTGGCTGATGACTGCGGCCGCCACGCTGGGCGTTGCCGCGCACTTCTTGAACACCCTCCCGGACTTCGAGGACGACGCCGCCACCGGAGTGCGTGGGTTGCCCCATCGGCTGGGCCAGACGGCCTCGCGCGTGGTCGCGACCACGCTGCTCGTGACAGCTTCCGCGACGGCGATCCTGGGTCCAGGCTCCCTGTCCACCTGGAGCTGGGTCGCCCTGGCCACGACCGTAGGACTAGCGGCTGTCGCCCTGATCGGGCCAGGCAAGGTGCCGTTCTACGCGGCTGTCGTCATCGCCTTCCTCGACGTCGCGCTGCTGACGGTGATGACCTGATGCGCTATGACCTCGCCATCGTCGGCGCCGGACCGGCCGGTGCCGCCACTGCCATCGGCGCCCTGCGAGCCGACCCCTCGCTCTCGGTGGCGTTGATCGACCGAGCCGACTTCCCACGTGACAAGACCTGCGGTGACGGCATCGCCCCCCATGTGGTCGACCTGCTCACCGCAGTCGGTGTCACCAACCTGATGGAAGACCAGGTCCCGGTTCGACGTCTCCGGCTCACCAGGCGGGGCCTCAGCGTGGACCGAGCGATGGCACGTCCGGCCTGGGTCGTGCCGCGGACCGTCTTCGACCACCGACTGGTCCTGGAGGCATGCTCCAGGGGTGCCGATCTCGTCCGCCACCGGGTGCGTCATCTCGAGGAGGGCGCGAACTCGGTCGTCCTGGACGATGCTTTCGAGGCCAGTGTGCTCGTAGGCGCCGACGGTGCGCATTCGGTCGTCCGACGGGCCGTCGGCGCCGGCGGCGGGCCGATGGCGGTGGCGATCCGTGGCTACGCGCCCACCAGCCAGGACCGCGCCGGAGCCCAGGTCATCGTCTTCGGGACGCAACGCCAGCCGTCGTACGCCTGGTCCTTCGACCGCGGGGACGGCACCTCCAACATCGGGTACGGCGAGATGCAGACCCGTCGTGGGGGGCGGCCGAGCCGTGCCCTGCTCCTGGAGCAGCTGGAGACGCTGCTTCCCGGCTCGACGATCGGGGGGCGCGGGTGGCGGGGACACCACCTGCCGCTCTCGACCTGGCGAGGTCCCCATCGAGGGGGCGGGCGTCTGCTGTTGGCAGGTGACGCCGCCGGACTCGTGAACCCCATGACCGGTGAGGGCATCTTCTACGCCGTGGCCACCGGCCTGCATGCCGGACGAGCGGCTGCGGAAGCCCTGGCAGCCGACGGTGGCGCAAGCGCTGCGCGTCGGCAGGCGAAGCTCGACCAGGCATTGCTCGCGGGACACCTCCGGCACACGGATCTCGCCGCCAGGCTGTGTCGCTCGGGCGCGGTGCTCGACGCCGGGCTGCGGGCAGCCGCTGCAGACCAGCGCGTGTTCGACGACCTGGTCGAGCTCGGGCTCGCACGGGGTCGCATCAGCGCCACCATGGCCTTCGGCCTGCTCAAGGCCGGGCCTCGCGTACTGACCGACCGACCTTGCAGCAGCGACCACGTCGAGGAGACACGAGCATGCAGATCCTGAGCGTCCGGGGGGTCCTCCCCGAAAACCGTTACGAGCAGTCCCAGATCACCACAGCGTTCACAGAGACGATGCTCAGCGGTGCCGTCGACCGGACGGTTGTCGAACGGCTGCACCGCAACGCGGGAGTCGAGTCCCGACACCTCGCTCTCCCGCTCGAGCGATACGCCGAGCTGCGCGACTTCGGCGAGTCCAACGACGCCTTCATCGAGGTGGGAGTCGAGCTCGGAGCGCAGGCCGTGACCGAGGCACTCAAAGCCGCTGGGCTCACCCCGGGGGACGTCGACCTCATCGTGTCGGCCACCGTGACCGGCCTGGCCGTCCCATCGCTGGAGGCGCGCGTCGCGTCGGTCATCGGGATGCGACCGGACGTGGTCCGAATGCCGCTGGTGGGCTTGGGCTGCGTGGCCGGCGCCGCAGGGGTCGCCCGCCTGCACGACTACCTGGTGGGCCACCCGGACAAAGTTGCCGTGCTGATGTCCGTCGAGCTGTGCTCCCTGACCTTGCAGCGCAACGACGCCTCGATCCCGAACCTGGTGGCCAGTGGGCTGTTCGGGGACGGTGCCGCGGCCGTGGTGGCGGTGGGCGCTGACCGGGCAGCCGAGTTGGCCTCCGACCCATGCTCGCCCCGGCCCGAGGTCCTGGCCAGCCGCAGCAGGCTCTACCCCGATTCCGAGCGCACGATGGGCTGGGACGTCGGCGCCACCGGGCTGAAGATCGTGCTGGACGCCAAGGTGCCTGACCTGGTGCGCACCTACGTGGGCGACGACGTTCAGGACTTTCTCGCCGACCACGGGCTCAGTCACGCGGACATCGAGTGGTACGTCGCCCATCCGGGAGGCCCGAAAGTGCTGGAGGCGCTCGAGACCGCCCTCGACGTCAGCCGGGACGCGCTGCAGCTCACCTGGGACTCGCTCGCGCGCATCGGCAACCTCTCCTCCGCCTCGGTCCTCAACGTCCTCGCAGACACCCTCGCAACCCGGCCCCCGAGGCCCGGTTCCTACGGCCTGATGCTCGCGATGGGGCCCGGATTCTGCTCCGAGCTCGTCCTGCTCCGCGCGCCGGAGGAGGTCGCCGCATGAGCGGGGTGCTGTTCACCGTCCTCATCGGAGCGGTGGCAGTGGAGCGGCTGGCCGAGCTCGTCGTCTCCAAGCGCAACGCTGCGTGGAGCTTCGAGCGCGGTGCGGTCGAGACGGGGCAGAGGCACTACCTCGCGATGGTGATCCTGCACTCTGGGCTGCTGGTGGGAGCACTCGTCGAGGTCTGGGTGCTCAGGCCGGACTTCGAGCCGGCCCTGGGCTATCTGATGTTGGCCGTCGTGGTGGGGTCGCAGGCGTTGCGGTGGTGGTGCATCCAGACCCTCGGACGTCGCTGGAACACCCGGGTGATCGTCGTGCCGGGGCTACCGCTCGTGACGGGCGGTCCATACCGTCTGACGTCGCACCCCAACTACGTCGCGGTCGTCGCGGAGGGGCTAGCGCTTCCGCTCGTGCACTCGGCGTGGATCACCGCGGTCGTCTTCACAGTCTGCAACGCCATCCTGCTCGCGGTGCGACTGCGGGTGGAGAACGAGGCGCTGGTCGCTGCTGCACCACGGTCCCAAGGCGCACACACGTGACGGACCTGCTGGTCGCTGGCGGCGGACCCGCGGGGCTGGCGGCAGGGCTGTACGCCGCACGGGCAGGGCTGAAAGTGACCGTTCGGGACCCGCGGGGCAGCGTGATCGACAAGGCCTGCGGCGAAGGACTCATGCCGGGTGCGCTCGCGGCCCTGCTTGACCTCGGCATCGACCCCCCAGGTCACGAACTGCACGGCATCCGCTACGTCGCCGGTGAGCGAGCCGCCGCGGCCCACTTCCGGAACGGTCCCGGCCGAGGCGTGCGGCGCACGAGCTTGCACGCGAGCATGCGCGAAGCCGCCGTCCACGCCGGCGTGGTCATCGAGCAGAGCACCGTGACCGACGTGGTGCAGGACGACTCCGGTGTGGTCGTGGACGGGACCCGGGCACGGTTCCTGATTGTCGCCGACGGACTGCACTCACCCTTGAGGCGGTCCCTTGGCCTGGAGACCCGACCCGCGTCGCTCCGTCGCTACGGACTGCGTCGTCATTTCGCCATGGCTCCCTGGACGAGCCACGTCGAGGTGCACTGGTCCGACTCGACCGAGGCCTACGTGACCCCCGTCGGTCCGAGTCTCGTGGGGGTCGCGATGCTCACCTCGACCCGTGGGTCCTTCGACTCCCACCTCGCCCAGTTCCCCGCCCTCGGGTCCAAGTTGTCGGGACACGAGGGCGGTGCGGTCATGGGCGCCGGCCCGCTGCGGCAACGGGCCACCTGCCGCGTGCACGGACGATGCCTGCTCGTGGGAGACGCCGGAGGGTACGTCGACGCGCTGACGGGCGAGGGAATCGCACTTGCCCTGGCCCAGGCGCGATCCGCCGTGCGCGCCATCGCTGATGACGACCCGGGACGATACGAGCACGAGTGGCACGCCATTACGCGCCGCTACCGACTGATCACCGCTGGACTGCTGGGAGCCACCCGCGTGCCTCCGGTCCGTCGCGCGCTGGTGCCTGCCGCGGCTCTTCTTCCCGGTGTGTTCACGGCGGCTGTCGACGCCCTTGCGAAGCCGGCATGAGCGCGGCGCCCGAAATGGTCGTCCTGGTGGACGACAGTGGCAAAGCGATCGGCACCGCCCCGAAGGCGACCGTCCACCACCGCCAGACTCCGCTCCACCTGGCGTTCTCCTGCTACATCTTCGACCACCAGAATCGTCTGCTGCTCACCCAACGGGCGCTGGTCAAACCGACTTGGCCCGGGTCGTGGACGAACAGCTTCTGCGGTCACCCCACCCCTTCGGAGGACATCTTCGAGGCCGTCAGGCGACGCGCCCGCCAGGAGCTGGGGATCACTCTCGACCATCTGCAGCTCACTTTGCCGAAGTTCCGCTACGAGGCCACGATGGCCAACGGCACGCGCGAGAACGAGCTGTGTCCGGTGTTCACGGCCACGACACCGGACGCGGTGCTGCCGGAACCCTCCGAGGTCGCTGACCTCAGGTGGGCCGACTGGAACGCCTTCCGCGACGAGGTGCTGGAAGGACGCCGTGCGATCTCCCCGTGGAGTGTCCAGCAGGTGACCCACCTCGCAGCGCACGAGACCGGCACCGGGTTCGAGACGGCACCGACGTCAGACCTGCCCCTTGCGGCCAGGACACCCGAATTCACCGCGAACCTGCGGTGTCCGGAGCCCACAGATGAGTTCCGGACACCGCCTGTCTAGTGTCGGCTACTTGACCTCGGATCGGCGCAGGGAGAGCAGCCCGACGACGAGGGGAATGACGATCCAGATCATCGTGGTCGAGCCGAGCATCGCCCACTCCTTGCCGGTGTTCATGGCGCCCTCGAGGAGCGCCACCTGCGTCTCGTTCCAGTCGATCCACGGCTGCAGGTCCTCGAACCACGGGCGCACCTGGGCCAGGAGGACGAGGATGCCCGGCAGGACCAGGGAGACGAGGAAGTAGCCCACGATCGCTGCCACGGAGCTGCGCAGCACGACACCGAGGGTGAAGCCGATGGCCATGCCGACCAGGTTGAAGAGCACCATCTGGGGCGCCATGGACAACGAGATGTCCCACACGGTGTCGACGCCGGCGAGTGCGGAGCCGGCCACGTTGCCGAGGGCGCCGATGGCGAAGGCGGCGGCCACGGAGCCGAGGCCCACCAGGAGGGTCGCGATCGCCTTGGCGCCGATCACGCGTCCGCGGCTCGGCACCAGCGTGAACGTGGTCAGCCCACTGCGCTGGCTCCACTCATTGGTGACGGCCAGGATCGCGATCATCGGCAAGATCAGCGACATCGGGAACCCGCTCGCCCTCGTGAAGCTCTCGTAGGTGATGTCACGGTCGGGAGCGAAGACGAGGACCGACCCGGCCGCGATGGGCGTCAGGAAGCCGATGCTGACGAGCAGCCAGAAGCCCGAGCGGGTGTTGAACATCTTGCGCAGCTCGACCGTGACTAGCCGGGTGGTCGGGATGGGAGGGGCGGTCCGGCGGACGGGGGCGGCCTCGTTGGTGTCAGGGGGGACGATCGTGGCGGTCATGCCGCAACTCCTTCGCGTTGGGTGTCGGCAGTGAGCGACAGGAACATGTCTTCGAGCCCGGCGCCCTCGGCGGACCGGAGCTCGGTGAGGGCGATGCCGGCGGTCAGCGCCACGGCGCCGACCCGAGCAGGGTCGGCATCGGTGCGGACCGAGCCGTCTCCGGCGAGTGTGCTGGTGATGCCGGCCTGTTCGAGTGCGTGAGTGAGGTCGCTCGGTGACGTCGACCGGGCGAGCGTTCCGGCGGCTGCGAGGAGCTCGTCCTTGCTGCCGGACGCGACGATCTTGCCGTTGCCGATCACGACCAGGTCGTCGGCGACGACCTCGATCTCGTGCAGCAGGTGCGAGGACAACAGGACGGTGCCGCCCTGGCTGGCGAATCCCGTCAGCAGGTCGCGCATCCACCGGATCCCGGCGGGGTCGAGTCCGTTGGCGGGCTCGTCGAGGATCAGCACCCGGGGGTCCCCGAGGAGTGCGGTGCCGATGCCCAGTCGCTGGCGCATGCCGAGGGAGTAGTTGCGCACGCGGCGCTTGGCCTCCGGTGATGTCAGGCTGACGAGGTCGAGCATCTCGTCGACGCGGCGGCGGGGCAGACCCATGGTGTCTGCGGCGATCGTGAGGATCTCGCGTCCGGTGCGACCGGCGTGCTGGGCGGAGGCGTCCAGGAGGACGCCCACCTCGAGGCCGGGGTTGGGGAGGTCGGCGAACCGTTCTCCGTTGATGGTCGCGGTGCCGGACGTCGGGACGGTCAGGCCGACCATCATTCGCATCGTGGTGGACTTGCCGGCGCCGTTGGGGCCGAGGAAGCCGGTGACGCGACCGGGCAGGGCGGTGAAGGAGACGTTGTCGACGGCGGTGAAGCCGGCGTACCTCCGGGTCAGTGACTCAACAGTGATCATGTGACAACCCTCGACGGGTCGCGGCGTGCGCACATCGGCGTCGAGGCCGGACCCTCGCCCGCCGTTGGGAGGAAGGGGTCTCGTTCTTTCGGTCGGTACCCGACGCCTCTGCAGTCCCTAGGGTGGGCAGGTGACCACCGCCCTGCGCTCGCTGTGGGACGAGCCCCGCGCAGCCGCCGTTCCCGCACGGGGGTGGCGCGACTGGGTGCTGGTCGGCGCGTTGATGGTGACGGCGCTGCTCGAGGGAGTCCTCCGCGACGACGTCACCTGGCGGGTGTTCGTGACGATCGTGGTGGTCGGGCTCGCACCGGTGCTGCTGTGGCGGCGTACGCACCCGTTGACCTGCGTCGTGGTGGGCTTCGGCGTCGGTATGGCGTTGGGACTGGTGACTCTGACCAGCGGCGTCCCGGCCCTGGGCCTCGACACGATGATCTACGTGCTGGTGCTCGTCTACGCGTTGGTCCGCTGGGGCTCAGGGCGCGAGATCGTGATCGGGCTGGCGGTCGTGCTGGTCGCTGCGGTGATCGGCACGTTCGCCGACTACACCGGGCCTGCCGAGCTCATCGGTGGGTTCGGCGTCCTGGTGGCCGCGGCCGCGGGCGGAGCCGCCTTCCGCTACCGCGCCGAGAGCTGGCGCCGGGCGCTGGACCAGATCCGCAGCCAGGAGCGGGTCGGCCTCGCGCGCGAGCTGCACGACATGGTCGCCCACCACGTCTCGGCGATCGCTGTGCAGGCGCAGGCGGGCCGGGCGATGGCCGGTCAGCGACCTGAGGCGGGGCTCGAGGCGTTGGCGGTCATCGAAGGTGAGGCGTCGCGGACACTCGCGGAGATGCGGGCGATGGTCAGGGTGCTGCGCGACGGAGCCCCGGCGGAGTACGCCCCCCAGTCCGGCGTCGCCGACCTGGCGTCGCTCGCCCGCCGGGACCCGATCCCGGTCGTCGACGTGGAGGTGTCGGGAGACCTGGACGAACTCCCGCCCCAGGTCGACGCGGCGGTATACCGGCTGGCCCAAGAGTCGCTGACGAACGCCCTGCGGCACGCCCGCAACGCCTCGCGGGTGGAGATCCGGGTCGTCGAGGGTGGAGGAAGGCTCCGGCTGCGCGTGACCGACGACGGACAGATCGACTCGGTGTGGCCGGCGAACCACGGCTTCGGGCTGCTGGGGATGACCGAGCGCGTTGAGCTGCTCGGCGGCACGCTTCACGCCGGGCCGGCGCCCGAGGGCGGGTGGACGGTCGACGCCGAGCTGCCGACGAAGGTCCGCAGATGACGGTGCGAGTGCTGGTGGCCGACGACCAGGACCTGGTGCGGACCGGGCTGTCCATGATCCTTGAGGCCCAGCCCGACATCGAGGTCGTCGGCCAGGCCGCCGACGGCCACGCCGCGGTCGAGCTGGCTCGTCGGCTCCGCCCCGACGTGTGCCTGGTCGACATCCGGATGCCCGGGCTCGACGGGATCGAGGTGACCGAGCTCCTCGCCGGGCGGGGCGTCCCGGACCCGGTCGCGGTGGTGGTGATCACGACCTTCGACCTCGACGAGTACGTCCACGGCGCGCTTCGGGCCGGCGCCCGGGGCTTTCTGCTCAAGGACGCCGGGCAGGAGCTGCTCGTCCAGGCCGTGCATGCCGCCGCCGCCGGCGATGCCCTGATCGCACCGAACATCACGCGACGGCTGCTGTCCACGCTGGCCGCCAGGGAACCGTCGAATCGACGTACCCAACCGATCCAGCCGCTCACCGACCGCGAGGAGCAGGTGCTGGTGCTGGTCGCCCGCGGCCGCACGAACGCCGAGATCGCCGCCGACCTCTTCATCGGCCTGACGACCGCCAAGACCCACGTCGCGAGCCTGCTGACCAAGATTGGCGCCCGCAACAGGGTTGAGATCGCGATGTGGGCCTACGACACCGGCCGGGTCGGGGACTGAAGCCGCCGACCGAGGACTCGGAGAAGCCGTCGCGCCATACAAGCAGGACCCGATGAACGCGGTCTCGTCAAGAAGATGCGCCGCCAGCCGCGGATGGCGTGTGCGGCGAGAACCGTGGCCGCCCGACTCACTCCCGCCGGTGGAACCGCACCTTCCCATTGGGCAGCCGGTGTCCAGGGTGCACACGCCTGCGGCGTCGCGGGTGCGATCACCTCGAACAGGTGCCGGCCCAGGAGCCGCAGCATCTTGGCGTCGTGATCGGCGTGGACACCCGTGCTCGGGTTGACCTGGGCCTGTCCGGGTACTGCGGCCGCATGGACGTCGAGGCTGCATCTACCACCCGTCCGCTCGCGCTCGTCACGGGCGCCTCCAGCGGCATCGGCTACCAGCTCGCGCTGGAGCTGGCGCGACGCGACCACGACCTGCTGATCACCGCGGAGGACGCCGAGCTCGACGCCGCCGCCGCGGCGATCCGCGGGCTGGGCTGCTGGGTCGAGGCCGTCCGCTGCGACTTGCGCGAGACGGCCGGCGTGGACCAGCTGGCCGCTGCCCTCGCAGCCGTGGGCCGCCCGGTCGCGGTGGTCGCCCTCAACGCCGGGGTCGGCCGGGGTGGCGCGTTCGTCGACAACGAGCTGGCTGACGAGCTGTCGGTCATCGACCTCAACGTCACCTCGACCGTCCGCCTGGCGAAGCTGCTGCTGCGCGAAATGGTGAGCGTCGACGCCGGGCGGATGCTGGTCACCTCCTCGATCGCCGCCGAGATGCCCGGGTCGTTCCAAGCGGTCTACAACGCCTCGAAGGCCTTTCTCCAGTCCTTCGTCCAGGGTCTTCAGGACGAGCTGAGGAGCACCGGCGTCACCCTCACGCTACTGATGCCGGGACCCACGGAGACCGAGTTCTTCGATCGTGCCGAGATGCAGGACAGCAAGATGGGACAGTCCGACAAGGACGACCCCGCGACCGTGGCACGGCAGGGAGTGGACGCATTGTTCGCCGGCAAGGCGCGGGTCACCGGGGGTGGCGTGCGCACCCGGCTGCAGGACGCTGCCAGCAAGGTGGTGCCGGACCGGCTGAAGGCGGCCATGCACCGGGGGGCGGCGCAGCCGGGCTCAGCCGACTGAGACTGGCTCGTACGCCGGAAGGTCAGCCGGGTCAGCGCGTCGATTCCTTGTTGGCGTCGTCGACCATGCGCTGCGCGATGTCACGGATCTTGGTGTTGGAGTGCGACGACGCCCGGACCAGCAGACCGAACGCGGCGTCCTGGCTGAGGTGGTACTGCTGCATCACCATGCCCACCGCGGTGCCGATCACCGTGCGTGACGCGAGGGCCTCCTGGAGACCGGAGATCTCGGTGGTGAAACCCAACGCGATCGCGGCGTGGGAGGCGAAGAGCCGGCCGAGGCTGATGGCTCCCGGGTCGATGTCCTCGGTGGTGGTCGAGTAGACGTTGAGACCGCCGACAGTGCCCTCGGAGTCGAGGTAGAGCTTGAGGCCGAGCTGGGACCTCAGGCCGAGTTCGACGGCTCGCGGGACGTACCCCGGCCACCGCGTGTCCTGCTCGAGCCGGGGCGCCTCGACGACCCAGGCGTCGGAAGTGTCCTGGAGGCTGTCGAGACAGGGGCCCTCGCCGAGCGCGTACTGGAGCCGGTCCAGCTCCCAGACCAGCTCGTCCGTCCCGACCCGGGTCGTGACGTGTCCGTCCTTGTCCACGGTGGAGATGCCGACCGCGTCGAACCCCGGCAGGGAGTCCTTCGCCGTCTCGACGATGTTGCTCAAGTGCTCGTCCACGGTGGAGCTCGCGCGGACACTGCGGGCTGCCTGCTCGAGAGCCTCGTTGAAGTCGGTGGTCATGCGGCGTCTCTTCCGACAAATGGGTGACGTCGTGCGCCAAGGACAGGCCTGCTGATCTGACCAGCGCACCGCGGCGACCGGTGTTGAGTCGCTGAGGGCCACGCCATCGTAACGCGGAAGTCCGGCAGGGCCACCGGTCCGCTACTCACCCCGGGACGATCGCCGACCGGCGTGGACGCACCGAAGCGCCACCTCCCGCCCGCTTGCTGCCGATGGGTTCGGGGTACCGGAAGTGTTATGGCGCCCAGCGAGTCGCACAGCGATGATGCGATGCAGCCCGTTGCGGAGACGCGGGTGGCGTTGGACTGGTTGTCCTCCTGCGACCCGGACCGGCAGATGGGCACCTCGATCGCCGAGGTCGGCCGGCGGGTGCGGGAGATCGTGCCGGAGTGCTTCGCCCTCAGCGTGGGGCTCGTCGAGGACGAGCTCACCTTCACCTTCGTGGCCGAGAGCGCGGAGGACGCTGCCCTCGACGCGGTGCAGTACCTCGAGGACGGCTCCCGCGTGCAGGCCGCGCGGACGGACGCGCCGCAGGAAGATGCGCCGTCGCCGATCGACGAGACCAGCTGGCAGCTCTACGCCCGAGCCGAGGAGCCGGCAGGCGTCACGACCACCCTGTCGCTACCGATCATGGAGGGCGAGAAGGTCGTTGCCGGGGTGAGTCTCTACGCCTCGCAGGCCCACGCCTTCGACGGCCACCACGAGGAGCTCGCCGAGGCGTGCGGTGCCTGGGCGAAGGGAGTCGTGACCAACGCCGACCTGTCCTTCACCAGCCGGTTGCGTGCGGCCGCTGCTCCGGCGCGCTTGCGCGAGCAGGCGTCCATGGCCGCCGCCATCGGGTTCGTCGCGGCTCGTCAGCGGGTCGACACCGCCACGGCTGCGGCTCGGATCCGGGACTCCGCGACCCACGCAGGGGTGCGGGAGTCCGACGTCGCCAGGTTCATCGTGGACGCGGATCCCACGGCAGATTCCTGACCCCGGCACAGCCCGGAGGTGTACTCTCAGCAAGCCCCAGCAGGTCCGACAAGTGGCCTCTGTGGAGGGTATGCAGCGTCAGTGACTCGACACCCTCTCTGTGCCCCTTCATCCAGTTCGGATAGCAGAGTGGACAACGTGGACGACAGAACTCTGAGCGCCGCCCTCACGCACGCCGCGCGCTCGATCGGCCAGGCAGGCACCCCCGAAGAGACGTTGCAGAACATCGCCGAGACAGCCCTGCTGTCGATCCCGGGGATCGACCACGTCGGGGTGTCGGTGATCGACGAGCACGGCGCCCCGCAGACCCGGGCCGCCACCAGCGAGCTGGTCTGGACGCTCGACGAGCTGCAGTACTCCCTGAACGAGGGACCGTGCCTGCAGGGCCTCCTGGAAGCGGAGGTGGTCGAGGCTCCCCGGATCAGCGAGGACCCTCGCTGGCCCCGCTACGTCGGGGCCGCGGTCGAGCTCGGCCTCAAGGCCCAGCTGGCCGTCAGGCTGTACGTCGACGACCAGGGCACCGTCGGTGGCCTGAACATGTACTCGACGCAGTCGGAGGACATCGACCCCCAGGCGCCGGGAATCGCTGACCTGTTCGCGACGCACGCCGCTCTGGCGCTCGGCAAGGTCAGGATCATCGACAACCTGACCGAGGCGCTGCGCACCCGCGAGGTGATCAGCCAGGCCGTGGGGCTGCTGATGGCGAGGTACCAGCTCGATCCCGACGCCGCGTTCGGCTTCCTGGTGCGCACCTCCTCGCACTCGAACACGAAGGTTCGCGACATCGCGGCCATGATGATCAAGCACCACGTGGCGCAGGTGCAGCGGCCCGACTCCAAGAAGTAGTCGGCCGGGCCGCCGCCACCTGATCAGTAGGTGAGCGTCACGCTGGCTCCGAGCTTGGCGTAGGAGGTCAGCCAGATCCTGCTGGCGCCGTGCCCGGACAGGACGTAGCCGTTGGCCGGGATCGGCAGGTTGCCGATCTGGTTGGCCACCTGCGTCACCTTGCCGTCGACCACCGCGGCCTCGTAGCCGTACTCGTTCGTCCTGGTGCTGGCGCCGTACGCCGGCGTGTAGCGGATCAGGGCGTCGGTCGACCGGTACACGTTGGTGCCGGTGATGTTCCGGGTCTGGGTGCCGATCCTGACCGCCTTGGGAGCCGTCGTGGGCGTCGCTGTCGGAGTGGGGGTGGGTGTCGGGGTGGGTGTTGGGGTGGGTGTTGGGGTGGGTGTAGGAGTCGGAGTCGGGGTGGGTGTCGGCGTGGGAGTCGGGGGGGGTGTCGGTGTCGACGTACGAGCCATGACTGCGCCGACGGTCTTGACCTGGGTGGACGCGGGCCGGGTGGCCAGCCAGTCCACGAACGCGGTGAAGGTCCCGAGGTCGATCGAGTTCGCCGCGCAGCCGGAGCAGATGCTGTGGAAGACCAGGGGCACCCAACCGCCCTTGTCGTTCTCGGCCTGGGTCACGTAGGTCTTCAGCATCTCCAGCGTGGTGTCGGACTGCACGGACTTGTTGGTCCGCACCTGGTAGGGATCGGCGGGCGGGATGGTCTCCGCGGTGGCGCAGGAGAGGCAGCCATAGCCGGGTGAGCGCAGGCTCCCGACACCCCGGGCGCTGTCGTAGCCGCAGTTCTTGGTGATGCCCTTCACGGTCGCGTTGGTCGAACCGAAGGGATAGGCGAAGCTGGGGACGCCGCCTCCCAGCCCCGTCCGGTCGTCGCAGATCTGCCGGGTGGCCTCGGCCGTGGTCACCGTCGGGAGATCGGCGTGCGTGAGGGTGTGTCCACCGACCTCGTGCCAGGTCTTGAGGGCATCGACCTGCGCCCGGCTCATGTACGACGACGAGGTGCCGATCCGGGGGCTGTTGATGTAGAACGTGCCCTTCATGCCTCGCGCCTTCAGCACGTCCGCCGCCGGGACCTGGTTGGAGAACGTGTCGTCGAAAGTGAACGAGACCACCGTGGACTTCGTCGGGGCGGTCGGCTCGGCCGCGGCTGTCACGGCAAGTGTGCTCGTGGTCGTGTCGGTGGCCCCCGCGGTGTCGGTGACGGTCACCCTCATCTCGTAGGTGCCTGACTTCTTGAAGTGGTGGCGCACGGTGGAGGCCGGTTGGGAGAGGGTGCGGCTGCCGTCACCGAAGCTGAACTGGTAGCTGGTGATGCGCCGGTCGTCGACCGAGGACCCTGCGTCGACCACGACGTCGCCGGCGCCGCCCTTGGTCACGGTCAGGTCGGCGACCGGCGGGCGGTCCGGACCCGGTGCCGCGGCGACCACCTCGACGGTCTTCTGGGTGCTGGCCGGTCGGCCCTCGGCGTCGCGCACGGTGAGCTTGACGGTGTAGGTGCCGGGTTTGCTGTAGACGTGTGAGGCCGTCGATGGCGGCTCCGGGGGAGTCCGGCTGCCGTCGCCCCAGGAGACGCCGTAGGCGGTGATCTCCTTGTCGTCGCTCGAGCCGGACCCGTCCGCGACCACGGTCAGGGGTGCCGCGCCTTTCGGGGGGTTGAGCACCAGGTCGGCCACGGGCGCCTGGTTGGGCGTCGCCGCAGCGACGCTCTGGTCGTTGTTCATGGATCCGACGACGGGTGCAGCGATGACGAGCAGCGCAGCGACCACACCGATGTGACGCTTCATCTCTTTGTTCTCCTCCAGGGTTAACCCCCCCCGGACAGGAAGAACATTCCCATTTGTGTCCGCGTCATCCCATGCCGGGTTCCGGGTGGTCTAGAGCGTTCCACCCGGGAGGGTCACAACGTGAGACAGATCCGGCTGGGGGAGTGACTCCTAGGCTCGAAGCATGGCCAACGGTGAGCACGACCGGTTCGTCCGTGCACCACTGATCGCCGGGGCCGATGCGGCGCTGAAGCTGGTGCTGCTGTGGTTCCTGGTGCTCGTGCTAATCGATCCCACCTGGGGACACCTGGACGGGAAGGCGCCCACCGCCCGTGCGCTGACCTATCCGCTGGTCGCCTTCGCGATCCCGGCGTGGTGGCTGCTCCGTCGTCCCCGCAAGCCCTACCCGTGGCTCTCGGACCTGTTGCTGACCTACCTGGGGTTCAGCGACATCCTGGGGAACCGGTTGGACCTGTACGACCGGGTCGTGTGGTTCGACGACTGGATGCACCTGAGCAACGTCACCTGCGTCTCGGCGGCCCTCGTGGTGCTGACCATGCACGGCACCACCCGCCTCGGACCGGTCGTGGAGCGCTCGGTCGCGCTCGGCATGACGGCGGCCCTGGGGTGGGAGGTGTTCGAGTACTTCTCCTTCCTCACCCGGTCCTCGGAGCTGCCCATGGCGTACGCCGACACCCTCGGCGACCTGGTGATGGGGTGGTTCGGCACCCTGCTCGCGGCCCTGCTGGTGCACGCGTTCTGGAGAACGCACATGTCCGGGCGTCTGGCGTCACGATCGCTCCCGCGCTCCGTGACGACGCCGTCCGCCCGAGCCGCGATGTCCTCGGAGTCCCTCAAGGCGCGCTGGTAGAGCCCCGGGGGGACGGGAGGGAAGAAGGTCCTGAATCGGCGTGCCCGTGGACCCTGCTGACCTGAGTTCCCGCGCGCCAGCATGGGAGGAACCCGGTGAGAGGATCCCGCGATGTCGGATCGCGACCCCGTCCTGGTGGGTGTGGACGGTTCCGAACCGGTCACCGCAGCCATCCAGTACGCCGCCCAGGAGGCCCAGCGCCAGGGAGCCACGCTCGAGCTGGTGCACGTCGTCCCCCGGCACCTGCCGCTCGCACCCATCCGTGGGGTGTCGGCCGCAGAACTCGACGAGATGGGCCACCGGATCCTGGCTGCGGCCACGGAGCGGGCGCGGTCGTTGCTGGGCCCTGACCGCGTCGCCACCTCCCTGCACCACGGCACCCGGGTCTCCACCCTGCTCGAGCTCGCCGAGCACGCGCGACTCGTCGTCCTGGGCGCCGGGCAGCGACCAGCACTGGAGAGGCTGCTGACCGGCTCCACGCTGACCGGCGTCGCCTCCCGGGCCACGGCCCCGGTGGTGGCGGTGCCGGCCACCTGGGTCCCGGGGGAGGAGCGCCACCGCGTCGTGGCGGGGGTGAAGTCGACCCAGCACTCGCCCGAGCTGATCCGCCGTGCACTGGAGGTCGCCGACGAACGGGACGCCGGGCTCGTGCTGGTGCACGCGTGGGAGCTGCCGGGGGAGTACGACGACCTCGTCTCCGGTCGCGTGGAGCAGGACGAGTGGAGGCGACGTGCGGAGGAGATGGTCCAGCACAGCCTCGAGGAGCTGCGCGAGGAGTTCCCCACCACGCCGGTCGAGGTCCGCGTGGTCCACGGCCAGCCGGCCCGGGCGCTGCAGGCCGCGTGTGCCGAGGCCGACCTGCTGATGCTGGCACGGCGCCACCGGGGAGTCCCGGTCGGTCATCTGGGTGGGACGGGGCGCGCGCTGCTGCGGGCGGCGCCGTGTCCGGTCCAGGTGGTCCCGCCCGCCGACGTGCCCGTGGACCTGGAGGGCCTGGTCCTGGAGCGGGACGGGCACGTGGAGAAGTGACTGTCCCGGTCGTAGCCGTCGCTCGGTGGCCGACCGGGTGACCCAGCCACTCGCCCCGGCCGGCCTGACGACGGCCGAGGTGACGGCCCGCCGCAACCGCGACGGGACCAACGAGGTGCCTGCGCCGCGTGGCACCCCCGCCTGGCGACAGCTGCTGGCCCAGCTGACCCACTTCTTCGCACTCATGCTGTGGGTCGCGGCTGCCCTCGCCCTGGTGGCCGGGATGGCCTCGCTCGCGGTGGCGATCGTGGTGATCGTGCTCCTGAACGGTGTCTTCGCCTTCGCCCAGGAGCGCAAGGCCGACACCGCGGCCGCTGAGCTGGGCTCGATGGTCCCGGCGTCCGCGCGGGTGCGGCGCGACGGTGAGGAGACCACGGTCGAGGTCGCAGAGCTGGTCCGCGGTGACGTGGTCATCCTCGAGGCGGGCGACCGTGTGGGCGCGGACCTGCGCCTCCTGGAGGCGCACGACCTCACCCTGGACGAGTCGATGCTGACCGGGGAGAGCGTCCCCGTCCCGCGCAGTGTGGGCGAGGAGGTGTTCACCGGGACCTTCGCCGTGCAGGGGGATGCCACGGGCGTCGTGGTCGCGACCGGCACCCACACCCGGCTGGCCGGCATCTCTGCACTGACCACGCAGGCGAGCCGTCCACCGAGCCCGCTCAACGTGCAGCTGCACAGGCTCGTCCTGGTCGTCGCCGTCGTGGCAGTGTCGGTCGGGATGGTGCTCAGTGCCACGGCACTGGCCCTGGACTCGAGCATCACGGCCGCACTGCTGCTCGGGGTAGGGGTGATGGTGGCCCTGGTGCCTGAGGGCCTGTTGCCGACGGTCACGCTCTCGCTGGCCCGCGGCGCACAGCGCATGGCCCGCGTCAACGCCCTGGTGAGGCGGCTCGACGCGGTCGAGACGCTGGGCGCCACCACCTTCATCTGCACCGACAAGACCGGCACGCTGACGCGCAACGAGATGGACGTGGTGGAGGGGTGGACCCCTGCAGGTCCCTTCCAGGTCAGTGGCGTGGGCTACGACCCGCAGGGGGAGGTACGGGGCGAGGGCGACGCGGTCGCCGCCGCGGCCACGGCGGCCGCGGGAGCCACCGGGTGCATCACCGGAGGCAGCGTCCTGCGCGAGGGCAGCTGGACCGCCGAGGGCGACCCGATGGATGCCGCGCTGGACACGTTCGCCCGGCGGCTGGGCCTCGCGCCCCAGGACCGGCCCGCGTCGAGTGCACGCCTGCCCTTCACCTCCACGACCATGGCGAGCGCTGCGGCGCTGGGAGGAACGGGCTACGTGATGGGAGCGCCCGAGGGCGTCCTCGGCCGCTGCACCGGCATCGCCAGCGACAGCGAGGAGTGGTCGCGCCTGGCGGAGATGTCCGGGCGGGGCCTGCGGGTGCTCGCGGTTGCCCGTACCGGGACCGCCGAGCCCGTCAGTACCGAGGCCGAGCTGGCCTCCGCGGTCCAGGAGCCGCTGACGCTGCTGGCGCTGATCGCCATCCAGGACCCTCCCCGCGAGGAGGTCCCGGCGGCGATCGCGTCCTGCCACGGGGCCGGGATCCGGGTCGCGATGATCACCGGGGACAGCACGGCGACCGGAGAGGCGGTCGGCCGTCAGGTCGGTGTGCTGGGGCCGCAGGGCGTGGTGGTGCTCGGGTCCGACCTGCCGGGGACCGACGAGGCCCTCGCGGAGCTGCTCGACGTGCCGGACGGTGCCGTGGTGGCCCGGGTGACGCCGGCCGACAAGCTGCGGATCGCGCGGGCGCTGCGCACGCGGGGACACGTGGTGGCGATGACCGGCGACGGCGTGAACGATGCCGCTGCGTTGCGCGAGGCCGACGTCGGCGTCGCCATGGGGAGGTCAGGCAGCGACGTGGCCCGTCAGGCCGCCGACCTCGTCCTGCTCGACGACAGCTTCGCCTCCGTCCCGATGGCGATCGCCCTGGGGCGCGGCACCTTCGCGAACATCCGGCGGTTCCTGACCTTCCACCTCACCGACAACGTCGCCCAGCTGGTCCCGTTCGCTGTCTGGGCGATCACGGGGAACGACATCCCCCTGGCGATCGGTGTCCTCCAGGTCCTGGCCCTGGACATCGGCACCGACATGCTCCCGGCGCTGGCGCTGGGGGTGGAGCCCGCCGACGACCACACCATGCAGGGCCCCCGACGGACCGGGGACGTGGTCGACGGGCGGCTGCTGCGGCGCGCGCTGCTGGTGCTGGGGCCGACGGAGGCGACCGTGTCCATGGCCGCCTTCCTGACCATCCTGGTCACGGGCGGCTGGAGCTACGGGGAGGAGCCATCCTTCTCGCTGCTCGCGGTGGCGTCCGGCTCGGCCTTCGCGGTGATCGCGGTGGCTCAGATGGCCAACGCGTTCGCCTGCCGCAGCGAGACGAGGCCCGCCTGGCGGATCGACCCTCGGCGCAACCCGCCACTGTTGTACGCGGTGCTCGTCGAGGTGGTCCTCCTCGTGGCGTTCGTGGGGATCCCGTGGCTGGCGGACCTGCTCGGGGGCACCTGGCCCTCGATGCTGGGCTGGGCGTTCTGCCTGCTGGCGGCGATTGCGATGCTGCTGGTGGACGCCGTCCACAAGCGGGCTGTCGTCTGAGGCTGCCTCAGCGGCCGAGCAGCCGCCGCAGCCAGCTGTCCTGGGACGCCGTCGCGCGCGGGTGGCCGGCGCACCACTGGCCGGCCGGGACCGACGCCTTGACCTGGGCGACGTGCTGGCCGCAGCCGGCCCAGGTGGTCTTCTTGCAGGTCTTGCAGGTGGTCGGGCGACACATGTAGAGCTCCTCCTGGATACCTAGGGGGGTATAGTGCGAACGACGATAACACCCCCTGGGGTATCTTTCTCTCCTCGTGCCGCGAAGCCGGCACAGGCCACACCCCGGACTACCGAAGGACTCAGCAGATGCCGCAGCTCGATCCCGAAGAGATGGGTGCGGTCATCAACCGCATCAAGCGCGCGCAGGGCCAGCTCGGTGGCGTGCTCCGGATGCTGGAGGAGGGCCGCGAGTGCGAGGACGTGGTCACCCAGCTGGCCGCCGTCTCCCGCGCCCTGGACCGTGCCGGCTTCGCCATCGTCGCCACCGGACTCCAGCAGTGCCTGACCAGCGGTGACGGTGTGGACAGCCTGGACGTGAAGAAGATGGAGAAGCTGTTCCTCTCCCTGGCGTGACCGCGGGTCGCTAGATGACCAGGGGACGCGAGCTCAGCGTGGTCTCCAGCTGGGGTGCCGCGGACATCAGCAGCCCACGTCGCCACAGCCGGTGCACCAGCACACCCGCGACCAACGACCCGATGGATCCCAGGGTGAGGTCACCCAGGGTGTCGGCGTACGCGTGCTGCTTCTCCGAGGACTTGCTGATGAAGGCGAAGTACTCCGCAATCTCCCACCCGACAGCCGCGGTGACGCCGAACGCCAGCGACCGCTCCACCACTGCGGCCAGGGTCGAGCTGTGCCGCATCGTCAACAAGATGACGGCGGCGGTGAGCAGACCCGTGTTCACCAGGTGCATCAGGTCGTCGAACCACACCACCGAGTCGTACAGGTCCAGCCTGTTGCCGAGCGTGTCGGTGAAGCAGGTCGAGGTCACCATCAGGTCCGCCACCCAGGGGAACGATGCCCGGTCGCGCCAGAACACCCACCAGATCAGGGGCACGGTGAAGGACAGCGCCGGGTAGGCGACTGCGCGGAGCCCTGCGGCCTTGTCCTCGACGTTGCCCAGCTCGGGGAAGAGCAGGGAGATCACCAGCAGCACCACGAGCCCGATCTTGGCCGTGACGTCGAGTGCCGCCACCACCGGCGGAGTCGTGTGGCGCAGCGCCTCGGTCTCGTTCATCGGACGCAACGCTATGTCACCCTTCGCCAGGTTCGAGCACCAGCAGTCCTGGGGCTGGTGATGCTCGTGAGACTCATCACGAGTTCTCGGTGTAGATGTCTGGCACGCCGTCCGCGTCGTCGTCGCGTTCCTCGTCCTCCTGGATCCGGCGGTAGACCCGGTTGCGAGAACGCAGCACCACCGTGGCGAGCAGGGCTGCGAGCAGGGAGCCCGCCAGGACCCCCACCTTCACGTGCTCGTCGGTGGCGCTGCCGGCACCGAAGGCGAGATCGCCGATCAGCAGCGAGACGGTGAACCCGATGCCGGCGAGGATCGAGACCCCGAGCACGTCCACCCAAGCCAGGTCGTCGTCGAGCCGTGCGTGGGTGAACCGCGCCATCAGGTACGTCGAGCCGAAGATCCCGAGCATCTTGCCGACCACGAGGCCGGCGACGATCCCGAGCGCGACAGGGTCGGTGAAGGCGTCCGCGAGGCCGTCGAGACCCCCCACCGTCACCCCGGCCGCGAACAGGGCGAACACCGGGACCGCGAAGCCCGAGGAGAGTGGACGGAGCAGGTGCTCGAAGTGCTCGGCCATCCCGGGCCCCGCGTCCGGGCCGCCCGCGGCGTCGCTGCGGACGACCGGGACGGTGAGCGCGAGAAGCACACCGGCGACGGTGGCGTGCACACCCGACGCGTGCACGAGGGCCCAGGCGACCAGGGCGAGGGGGAGCAGCAGCCACCAGGACCGGACCCGCCGCTGGACCAGGAAGCCGAACAGGGCGATCGGGACCAGGGAGAGCAGCAGCCAGACCAGCTCCAGCGAGCGGGTGTAGAACAGCGCGATGATCATGATCGCGAGCAGGTCGTCGACCACGGCCAGGGTGAGCAGGAACGTCCGCAACGCGGCCGGCAGGTGCGTGCTGATCACGGCCAGTACGGCGACGGCGAAGGCGATGTCGGTCGCGGTCGGGATCGCCCACCCGCCCAGCGCCTCGCTGCCCGAGCCAGCGGCGAGGTTGACCGCGACGTACACCAGCGCGGGGACAGCCATGCCGCCGCCCGCGGCAAGCACTGGGATGGCGGCGCGACGGGGGTCACGGAGGTCTCCGGCGACGAACTCGCGCTTGACCTCGAGCCCAGCCACGAAGAAGAAGATCGCCAGCAGCCCGTCCGCGGCCCAGGTGCCCAGGCTGAGGTCGAGGTGCAGTGCCGCCGGACCCACGGTGAAGTCCTTGAGGGCGGTGTAGCTCGAGGCCCACCCCGAGTTGGCCCAGACCAGAGCGACCACGGTCGCCACCAGCAACAGCGCCCCGCCCACCGTCTCGTGCCGCAACAGCTCGGTGATGCGCGAGGTCTCCGACCAGGTCCCCCGGGACAGGAGGCCTGGTCGTCGAGAGTCTGGGGCGCGTTCAGTCATGGGGTCCTTCGGGGTCGCCGGCTTCGTTGCCGACCAGACTTCCCGGCGCACCGCGTCCAACCCTACTGACCCGATTCGAGGTTCAGGCGGCCGCCTCGACCTCCTCCGGCTTCGCCCGGCCGTGCCGGGGTCCCATGGGGGCGTGGGGGCGGGCGGTCGCCCTGTTCACCCAGCGATCCACCACCAGCAAATTCACGACCAGCCCGACCGCACCCCAGATCGCCAGGACCAGGAGGTCGCCCCCGACACCGATCCCGTCGAAGTAGGTCAGGGACCGGGCGATGTCGACCGCGGCAGGCAGCGGCAGTACGTCGGCGAGGGGCCGGAAGAACTCCGGAACCATGTAGACCGAGAGCCCACCTCCGGAGGCGGGTACGCCGGCGAGCATCACCATCACCATCACCGGGATCAGCCCACCTAGGCCGAGGCTGCGGATCACGATCGCCGAGGCCCAGGCGATCGCGAAGACGGTGAACGCGCCGTACCCGATCATCTGCAGGGCGTTGCCGTTGACCGCCCCGATGATCACGTCGAAGAGGAACCACAGCCACACCGAGATGCCCACCGACCACCCGGCCACGAACGGCAGCAGCTGACGGGTGCGGGTCAGGTCGGGAGCGCCCCCGCGCATGACGGCGAAGAACAGGAAGCCGGCCATGATCCAGCTCATCCCGACGTACATGCTGTTGGAGCTGTTCACGTCGTCGTCGCTCAACGGTGCGAGGTCCTCGACCACCAGCTCGGCGCCGCTCGCGGCGGCGACCCCCTGGAACATCTGTGTCACGGCCGACTGCTGGCTGGCGCCGCCACCCGAGGCGGTCAGCAGGGTGGGGCTCTCCCCGGCCTTCGTGGGCAGCACGTACGCCGCCACGAGGTCCTGGCTGCGGATGCGGTCGGCGGCCTCGTCGGCGGTGAAGTTCAGCTGCAGGTCGGCGTACTGGCCCAGGGTGGGCTCGACCGAGGCGGCGAACTGCACCGCCTGGGCGTTGGGAGCCACCACCGCGACCGGCATGTCGCGGACCTCCGGCTGGTGCATCGAGAGCCCCATCAGGGTGACCACGGAGACCAGGATGCTGAGTGGGAACAGTGCGGCCGCGATGACGCGGGCACGGTAGGACGCGACCGGGCCGCCCGAGAGCGAGGCGAGCGGGGCATCGCGCCCGATGTGGACGGGGCCGGCGATCACCACGTCGCCCGACTTGCGCTCCTTGGCCACCGCGAGCAGCAGTGCCACGACCAGCAACCCGGCGAGCGTCGCGACATGCTTCCAGAACCCCTCGCCGTCGAAGTACACCGCCGAGCGCAGGGCCTCTCCGGCGGCAGGCAGCGGCAGCACGCCGTGCAGCCACTGGAAGAAGCCGGGCTGGGAGTGGATCGACATCGCCAGGTTGGAGGACGGCATCCCGAAGATGACCCACAGCAGCATTCCGAGCAGTACGGCGAACGGGCCCATCACCTTGGTGAGCAGCAGCTGTGCGACACCCACCGCGGCCACGGCAAGTGTGCCGACACCGAGGAACAGCGGGTAGTGGCCTTCGACCGCGCCCACGATCGGACCCAGGATCAACCAGATCAGCGAGCTGGTGAGTGCGCCCCAGCCGATCGCGATCGGGAAGAACTTGCGCACCCGCAGCAGGTTCGGCGTGCCCATCATCATGGTGCTGAGCGGGACGTAGCCGGCGAGCATCATCCCCATCGCCGCGAACAGCACCATCGTCCCGGAGCCGTCACCCTCGGGCAGTGGCTCCGGGTCGACCGTCTCCACCTGCCAGCCGTTCGCCGCTGCGGCGGGGCCGAGCAGCTTGTCGACCACGGTGGCCTGGGACGCGCCCGCGGCCATGGTGCGGTGCACGGTCGCCTTGCCGTCCGCGCTGTCCGGGATCGCGATGGAGCCGGCGATCTCCTGGTCGTGGACGAGGTCCTCGGCCTCGGCGGCGTCGACGACCAGCCGCACCTCCAGGGCCCCGTCGGAGTCACGTTCCAGATCGGCGGCGAACCGTTCCGCCACTGCGCCCTGGCCCACCACCGCCACCGGCAGGTCGCGCGGGTGCGGGTTGTGCATCGTGCCCATGTACGTCGCGTACATCATCGTGATGATGATGAACGGCATCACGAACAGCGCAGCGAGACGGCCCTTGCGCTCGGCCGGCGACTCCGGCGGGGGAGGCGGGTACTTCACCGAGTAGTGGTCCGTGGGAGGAGTCAGCGAAGCAGTCGAGGTCACTCGTCGAGGCTAAGTCACATGACTTAAAATGGCGGGATCGCACTAGGGTTAGCCGGGTCACAGTCCACCGGGTGGCGTCACGAGAGGGGAGCGATGGCCCGCAACGACGGCCGGCAGAGTCTCCTCGACGCCGCCGAACGGCTCTTCGCCGAGCACGGGATCCCGACGGTCTCCGACCGCCAGGTGGCCGAGGCTGCGGGCAACAGCAACCACTCCGCGGTGCACTACTACTTCGGCGGTCGCGAGGGACTGCTGATGGAGCTCATCGGGCGGCACCGGCAGACCCTCGAGCCGGAGTACCGGCGGATGTTCGAGGAGTCGGACTCGTTGCTCGGCGACATCCGGGCGCTGATCATCCCGCTCACGGCGAGCTTCGCCGAGCTGCCCACCCCCACCTGGCGGGCCCGGTTCCTGGACCAGGCCCTGCACGACCCCCCCACCGCGCAGCTGCTGCGCGAGCGTGGTGACCGCGAGTCGGTGGCGGCGGACGTGGTGAGGTCCGTGGTCAGGCGCCTCGCGCACCTGGACCCGCAGATCGTCGAGGGCCGGGCCCGGCTGACCACCCACGTCGTCAGCACCGCGTGCGCCCAGGTCGAGGAGCAAGCGGCCGACACCGGAGAGCCTGCGCGCTGGCACGAGGTGGGCGTGTTCCTGTGCGACGCGATCGCGGGCATGCTCCAGGCTCCGATCACCCGGCCCTAGGGAGCCCTGCGGGACCTCGGCCTCCGTGCAGGCCTGAGCCGGTTCGCCCGCGCAGGGCCAGGCACAGTGGCAGGATGCGCGACATGCCCGAGACGAGGCCTGTGCGCCCCCGCGTCCTGTTCCCCGAGATCAGCTCGCGTGCCTGGGAGCACCCCGCGGACCGCGGTGCACTGGTCGCGCTGCGCAAGCTCAAGGGCTTCGACACCGTGCTCAAGGCGCTCTCGGGGATGTTCAACGAACGGGCGGTACGCCTGCAGTTCCTCGGGTCAGGGATCCGGGTCGATGAGCGGCAGTTCCAGCGCCTGCACCTGCTGCTGGCCGACGTGGGCAGGACCCTGGACGTGGCCGAGCTGCCCGAGATGTACGTCGTGGCCGACCCGAACCTGAACGCCATGACGATCGGCATGAACAAGCCGATCGTCGTGCTCACCAGCGCGCTGGTGAACCTGCTCGACGAGGACGAGCTGCGCTTCGTGATCGCGCACGAGGTCGGTCACGCCGCGAGCGGGCACGCGGTCTACCAGACCCTGCTGCAGCGGCTGCTCGTGCTCACCGGCGTCGTGAACGCCACCGTGATCGGCGGTCTCGGCTTCCGGGTGATCGTCGCCGCGCTGATGGAGTGGTCACGCAAGGCCGAGCTCTCGGCCGACCGGGCCGGTGTGCTGGCCACCCAGGATCCCGGCGTCGCGTTCCGGGTGCACATGAAGCTGGCCAGCGGCGGCAACCTCGACGACCTCGACACCACGTCGTTCTTCGCCCAGGGCATCGAGTACGACGAGGCCGGCGACCTGCGGGAGTCGCTGCTCAAGCTGATGCTCGTGGAGAACCAGTCCCACCCGTTCGCCGTCGTCCGGGCCTGGGAGCTGCGGCGATGGGTGGAGAGCGGGGAGTACACCCGCATCCTCGGCGGCACCTACCCGCGTCGCACCGAGGACGACGGCGCCAGCATGAGCGAGTCGGCGCGCGAGGCCGCCCAGAGCTATGCCGAGTCCTTCCGCAGTACCCAGGACGCCCTGGGCCGGTTCGTGCACGAGACCGCGGGAGCGCTGGGCAGCCTCAAGGGCTGGCTCGACGAGACCCTGCGCCGACGGCCCTAAGGCAGCTCACGACTCCTTGGGCGACCGATGTCACCCAGCCAGAGCGCCGCGGGTGCGTGCGCCGGCACGGCGGGGGAGCGCGGAGCCACCGGGGACACCCGGGCGTAGGGCGCGCCGAGCGGAGGACGCGGATCAGGCTCGCCGCGGTTGGGCCAGAACGAGACCGCGCGCTCGGCCATCGCGGTGATGGTCAGAGAGGGGTTCACGCCGAGGTTCGCCGAGACGGTGGAGCCGTCGATGACGTGCAGGTTCTCGTAGCCGTGCAGCCGGTGGTGTGCGTCAACGACGCCGGTGGAGGAGGTCTCGCCGATGGCGCAGCCGCCGATGAAGTGCCCGGTCGTCGGGATGTCGAACATGTCGGCCCAGCCCGCCCCCGCGATGCCGTTCATCTGCCGCGCTGCGCTGCGAGCGAAGGTGTGGGCCTCGGGCAGCCACGTGGGGTTGGGCTCGCCGATGCCCTGCCGGGTGGTCATCTTCCGCTTGCCGGTGATCCGGCGCTTGCGGGTGTAGGTCGTCAGGGAGTTGTCGGCGCTCTGCATCACCAGGAACGCCACCGTCTGCTGCGACCAGCGTCGTGGGTCGTGCAGCCGGCGCAGGTCGGCTCGGCGCGCCCACATCTCCTTGAGGGCGACCGCCATCCGCCTGCGGTCGGGCACGGGGTCGGTGAGGACGGCCATCATCAGGCCCATGGTGTTGGAGCCGTGGCCGTAGCGGCATGGCTCGACATGGGTTGACTCGTCGAGGTGGATCGAGGAGGTGATCGCCACGCCCTCGGAGTAGTCGATGTCGTCCCCCCGGGCGCGCACGCCGAGCACCGCCTCGGAGTTGGTCCGGGAGAGCTCACCGAGACGGGGTGAGATGCGTCGGAGGCTGCCGGAGTCGCGCAGCTTGTGCAGCAGCTTCTGGGTGCCCATCGCCGCGGCCGCGAAGACGACGTGCTCGGCGGTGAAGGTACGCCGGCCGCGGCGCGTCGTACGCCCGGTGCGATGGGTCTCGACCGCATAGCCGCCCGAGTCCCGGGGCCGGACATCGGTCACGGTGGTCAACGGGTGGACCACCGCCCCGGCTTCCTCGGCCAGATAGAGGTAGTTCTTCGGCATCGTGTTCTTGGCGTTGTGCCGGCACCCGGTCATGCACTCGCCGCAGTGCAGGCAGGCGTTGCGGTCGGGACCGGCGCCACCGAAGTAGGGATCCGGCACCCGCTCACCGGGACCGGTTCCGAAGCTCTCGCCGAACAGGACGCCCACCTGGGTCTGACGGTAGGTCCGCGAGACGCCGAGCTCGTCTGCCACCGACTGCATCAGCTCGTCGGCCGGGGTCACCCGCGGGTTCTCGTCCACACCCAGCATCCGCTTGGCCTGGTCGTAGTGCGGCGCCAGCTCGTCGGCCCAGTCGGTGATGTCGCGCCACTGCGGGTCGTCGTAGAAGGCTCGGGGCGGCTCATAGAGGGTGTTGCCGTAGACCAGGGAGCCGCCGCCGACCCCTGCTCCGCTGATCACCAGGATGTTGCGGAGCAGGTCGAGACGCTGGATGCCCGTCAGACCCAGCGCGGGGGCGAACAGGTAGTCGCGGGTCTTCCACGACGTCTGTGCGAACTCGTGGTCGGCGAACCGGCGTCCTGCCTCGAGCACGCCGACCCGGTAGCCCTTCTCGGTGAGCCGCAACGCGGTGACGCTGCCGCCGAAGCCGGAGCCGATGACCAGGACGTCGTAGTCGTGCCCGGGGGTGGAGTCGAGGGCGGAATCGGGGGTGGAGTCGGGAATCGGGGGCTCCTCGGGTCGTCCGGCATCAGCGGGGCTGCGTCGCGAAACGTAGGGCCAGAATTGACACGCGTCAACAACATGCACGATGGTGCCCGTCCCATGACCTCGAGGGTGGAGCTGAGATGGCGGACGACGACCTGATGGCACGGCTGCCGGACGGCTGGGAGCTCGACGACGCCAGCCCCGAGGAGATCGAGGAGGAGCGGCAGGTCCGGGTGCCGTTCACCGAGAGCCTGCGCGAGCTCGTGGACCTCGGCATCCGCAGCGAGGTCGGCCTCGACGACGTCCGCCGGGCGCGGGAGCACATCGAGGCGGCCAACGAGCTTCTGCGGGGCAAGGTGGCCCCGCACTCGTACGGCGTCCGCATCGGCAACGGGACCGGCCGCAACTGGGGCAACGCGATCATGGGGCTGCGCAACGCGATCGCACCGCCGCTGGCGATCGAGAGCGATGGCGTGAGTCGGTCGTGGTGTGAGTTCACCCTGGGAGCCGCCTACGAGGGCCCACCCAGGCTGGTCCACGGGGGAGTCACCGCGCTGGTCCTGGACCACGTGTTCGGCGCCGCAGCGGGGGCCGACCAGGTGCCGCGGATGACGGGGACCCTGTCGATCCGCTACCGCCGCGGCACCCGCCTCGACGTCCCCCTCCGCGCCGAGGCGTGGGTCGACCGTGTCGAGGGGTGGAAGTCCTTCGTGGTCGGGCACCTCGCCGACGAGGAGGGTGTCACCGTGGAGGCCGAGGGAGTCTTCATCCGGCCCCGCTGGGCACGCGTGTAGGCCGCGGCAGACGGTACGGTCGAGCGATGACGGACAACGACCCCGGTTTCATCGAGCTCGTCGGCGCTCGCTCGCCCGAGGCGGAGGACGGGACCGCGCACCTCTCGGTCGAGGTGGACGAGCGGCACCTCAATCCCGGCGGCACCGTGCACGGCGGCATGCTCGCCACGCTGGTGGACACCACCATGGGCGCCGCCGTACGCAGTGCGATCGACGAGGAGCTCCCGGCGACCAGCCAGCTCACGATCACCTACCTGCGACCGGGCAAGCCCGGCACCCTCGAGGTGACCGCGAAGGTGAGCAAGCGGGGGGACAGCCTCACCGTGTGCGAGGCGGACGTGGAGCAGGACGGGAAGCCGCTCGTGCACGCGCTGGCGACCTTCGCCCTGGTGGGGAAGAAGTGACCAAGGTCACATCCTGAACCATCGTTGGTCCCTCCGTTGCTGACCGTCCCCGACGAACAGTGGAAGGTGTGGCGCCGGAACTCGGTCCGCGCCAACGCGTCGGCGGTGAGGGGCCCAGGCGATGGCATCAGCCAGCACCGGCACCCGGACCGGAGCGCCCGTCGTGCCGGCTCGCGCGTGGATCACGCTGGTCCTCGCCACGGTCGGCTTCGCGATCAACTTCTGGGCCTGGGCGCTGCTGAGCCCGCTGGGCCCGCTGCTGCGCACCGAGGGCCGTCTCGGCGACCTCTCCGAGTCCGACGTGGCGCTGCTGGTGGCCGTGCCGGTCATCGTGGGCTCCCTGGGCAGGATCCTCGTCGGCGCCTGGACCGACCGGTTCGGGGGCCGGATCATGTTCCCGCTGGTCTCGGTGGCCACGATCTTCCCGGTCCTGTTCATCGGGTTCTTCGCCCTCGACAGCTACGCCGCCCTGCTCGTCGCCGGCTTCTTCCTCGGGATCGGCGGCACGGTCTTCGCCGTGGGAGTGCCGATGGTCAACGCCTGGTTCCCGCCGGAACGCCGTGGCCTGGCGACGGGAATCTTCGGCGCAGGCATGGGCGGCACCGCGATCGGCGCGCTGACCACGGTCACGCTGTACGACGACTACGGGGAGTCGTCTCCCTTCGTCCTCACCGCGTCGTTCCTGGCCGTCTACGCCGTGGTGGCCTGGGTCTTCATGAGGGACGCCCCCGGCCGGACGGTCCCGGAGGGAAGCCTGGGGAGCCGACTCGCGGCCAACGCCAGGCTCCCGATCACCTGGCAGGCGTGCATCCTCTACGCCGTCGCATTCGGTGGGTACGTCGCGTTCTCGGTCTACCTGCCGACGTACCTCAAGACCGCCTACGGCCTCGAGGCCGGTGACGCCGCCAACCGGATGGCCGGCTTCGTGGTGATCGCGGTGGCGATGCGTCCCGTCGGGGGGTGGCTCTCCGACCGGTTCGGCGCCATCCCCGTGCTTGCCGTCGGCTACGCCGTCGTGGTCGCCGGGGCCGGGGTCGCCGCGGGGAACCCGGTGCTCGAGTGGCTCGGCACGATCGCCTTCCTCGCCATGGCCGCAGCCCTGGGCTCGGGCAGCGGCGCCACGTTCGCCCTGATCGCACAGGTCACCGACCCCAAGCGGGTCGGCGGGGTGACCGGGCTCGTCGGCGCCGCGGGCGGTCTCGGCGGGTTCGTGCCTCCGCTGGTGATGGGCTACATCTACGGCCAGACGGACTCCTACGCCATCGGGCTGGTGCTCCTCGCCGTCGCCGCCGCGCTGACGCTGGTGCTGACCCTGACCGTCGTACGCCGGACCGCTGAGCGGAGCCGCACATGACCGAGATCCTCGACCCGCTGGGCGACGCGATGATCCGCAGCCGCCGGTTCTTCACCAAGGGTGAGGTCTCCGACGACCTGCGCACCCTGCACCGCAAGGGTGGCCGCGGGGCCGACAGCTTCTACCGCGACCGGTGGAGCCACGACACCGTGGTGCGCTCCACCCACGGGGTCAACTGCACCGGGTCGTGCTCGTGGAAGGTCTACGTCAAGGACGGGATCATCACCTGGGAGACCCAGCAGACCGACTACCCCTCGGCGGGCCCCGACTCCCCGGAGTACGAGCCCCGCGGGTGCCCACGTGGTGCCGCGTTCTCCTGGTACACCTACTCGCCGACCCGGGTCCGCTACCCCTACGTCCGCGGGGTGCTGCTCCAGCTGTACCGGGAGGCCAAGGCCCTGCACGGCGGGGACCCGGTGCGTGCCTGGGAACACATCGTGGAGACCCCCGAGCTGGCGCGCGCCTACAAGTCCGCCCGCGGCAAGGGCGGCCTGGTCCGCTCCACGTGGGACGAGGCCACCGAGATCATCGCGGCGGCCCACGTGCACACGATCAAGGAGTACGGCCCGGACCGGGTCGCGGGCTTCTCCCCGATCCCGGCGATGTCGCTGGTCTCGCACGCCTCCGGGGCCAGGTTCGTGAACCTGATCGGCGGCTCGATGCTGAGCTTCTACGACTGGTACGCCGACCTCCCGGTCGCCTCTCCCCAGGTCTTCGGCGACCAGACCGACGTGCCCGAGTCGGGGGACTGGTGGAACGCCGGCTACCTGATCATGTGGGGCTCGAACCTGCCGGTGACCAGGACGCCCGACGCGCACTGGATGACCGAGGCGCGCTACCGCGGGCAGAAGGTGATCGCGGTGGCCCCGGACTACGCGGACAACGTGAAGTTCGCCGACGAGTGGCTGTCGGCGAAGCCGGGCACCGACGGGGCCCTGGCGATGGCGATGGGGCACGTCGTGCTCAAGGAGTTCTTCGTCGACCGGCACACGCCGTACTTCACCGAGTACGTGAAGAAGTACACCGACCTGCCCCACCTCGTCCGGCTCGAGGAGGAGGCCGACGGGGTGTTCCGGCCGGGGAAGTTCCTCACGGCCGCGGACCTGGTTTCGACAAGCTCAACCACCGGGGACGGCTCAACCGCCGGGGCGGGGGAGAACGCGGAGTTCAAGACCGTGCTGGTGGACGCGCGGACCGACGAGGCGGTGGTGCCGAACGGGTCGCTGGGGCACCGGTTCGGTGAGGCCGGGGTGGGGAAGTGGAACCTCGACCTCGGCGAGGTGGACCCGAAGCTGTCGTTGCGCGACCCGGTGGGTCCATCGGTGCGGGTGCGGCTGCCGCGCTTCGACACCCGTGACGGTGCGGCTGACGACCTCGTCCGCGGGGTCCCCGTGCGGCACGTGGCGGGGCACCTGGTGACCACGGTCTTCGACCTCCTGCTCGCGCAGTACGGCGTGGCACGCGAGGGGCTGCCCGGCCAGTGGCCCACGTCGTACGACGACGCGGACTCGCCGTGCACCCCGGCCTGGCAGGAGCAGATCACCGGCGTCAAGGCGGAGACGGCCGCGCGCATCGGTCGCGAGTTCGCGCAGAACGCAGCCGACTCGAAGGGCCGCTCCATGATCGTGATGGGAGCCGGCACCAACCACTGGTTCCACTCCGACACCATCTACCGGGCATTCCTGACCCTGACCAACCTCACCGGCTGCCAGGGGGTCAACGGCGGGGGATGGGCGCACTACGTCGGCCAGGAGAAGGTGCGACCGATCACCGGCTACACCCAGGTCGCGAACGCCCTGGACTGGAACCGGCCGCCACGCAACATGATCCAGACCGCGTTCTGGTACCTGCACACGGACCAGTTCCGCTACGACCCGTTCGGTGCCGACACGCTCGCCGCGACCACGGGACAGGGCCAGCTGGCCGGGAAGACCACCGCGGACGTGATCGCGCAGAGCGCCCGGATGGGGTGGATGCCGTCGTACCCGACCTTCGACCGCAACCCGCTCACGATCTGCGAGGACGCTGCCGCCGCGGACAAGCCGGTTGCGCAGTACGTCGTCGACCAGCTCCGGTCCGGTGACCTGTCGTTCGCCGGGGAGGACCCCGACGCCCCGCAGAACCACCCGCGGATCCTGTCGATCTGGCGCGCCAACCTGCTCGGCTCCTCCGGCAAGGGCAACGAGTACTTCCTCAAGCACCTGCTCGGGACCGGCTCCTCGCTGCGGGCGACCGAGGCGCCGGAGGGCCAGCGGCCCAAGGACGTCCGGTGGCGCGAGGAGGCACCCGAGGGCAAGCTCGACCTGCTGATGACGATCGACTTCCGGCAGACGAGCACGACGATCTACTCCGACGTCGTCCTGCCCGCGGCCACCTGGTACGAGAAGCACGACCTGAACACCACCGACATGCACCCGTTCGTGCACTCGTTCAACCCGGCGATCGCGCCGCCGTGGCAGACCCGGACCGACTGGGACGCCTGGCAGAGCATCGCGGGGAAGTTCAGCGAGCTCGCCGCCGACCGGCTCGGGGTGCGCAAGGACGTGGTGGCGGTGGCGCTCACCCACGACACCCCTGACGCGATGGCCAACCCCCACGGCGTGGTCCGGGACTGGAAGAAGGGGGAGTGCGACCCGGTGCCGGGCACCACGATGCCGAAGCTCGTCGAGGTGACCCGTGACTACGGTGCCGTCGCGGAGAAGATGAACGCCCTCGGCCCGCTGATGGACACGCTGGGGGCGACCACGAAGGGGGTCACCTTCGAGCTCTCCGAGCAGGTCGACTACCTGCGCCGGAAGAACGGCGCCGTCCGCGGGGGAGTGGCCGACGGGCGGCCCTCGCTGCTGCGCGACGTGCACGTCTGCGAGGCGATCCTGGCGATGTCGGGCACCACCAACGGCAAGCTGGCGACGCAGGGGTTCAAGACGCTGGAGCAGCGCACCGGCGTACGCCTCGCCGACCTCGCCGAGGAGCACGCGGGCAAGCAGATCACCTTCGCCGACACCCAGGGCCCGCCGGTGCCGGTGATCACCTCGCCGGAGTGGTCCGGGTCGGAGTCCGGCGGCCGGCGCTACTCGCCGTTCACGATCAACGTGGAGCGGCTCAAGCCGTGGCACACGCTGACCGGGCGGATGCACTTCTACCTCGACCACGACTGGATGGCCGAGCTCGGCGAGTCGCTCCCGGTCTACCGTCCGCCGCTGAACATGGCGTCGCTGTTCGCCGAGCCGGTCCTGGGAACCACCGACGGGTCGGCGGGCGTGGAGGGGCTCGCCGTGCGCTACCTGACCCCGCACAACAAGTGGTCGATCCACTCGGAGTACCAGGACAACCTGTTCATGCTCTCGCTGTCCCGCGGTGGCCAGAACATCTGGATCAGCGACCGCGACGCGGCGAAGGTCGGGATCGAGGACAACGACTGGATCGAGGCCGTCAACCGCAACGGGGTCGTGGTCGCCCGGGCGATCGTCTCCCACCGGATGCCCGAGGGGACGGTGTACATGTACCACGCACAGGACCGGCTGATCGACGTACCGATCGCGGAGGCCTCCGGCCGCCGGGGCGGGATCCACAACTCCTTGACCCGGCTGCTGGTCAAGCCCAGCCACCTGATCGGCGGCTACGGCCAGCTCGCCTTCGCCTTCAACTACCTCGGCCCCACCGGCAACCAGCGCGACGAGGTCACGATCATCCGGAAGCGCTCACAGGACGTGGAGTACTGAAGATGCGAGTCATGGCCCAGATGGCGATGGTGATGAACCTCGACAAGTGCATCGGCTGCCACACCTGCTCGGTGACCTGCAAGCAGGCGTGGACCAACAGGTCCGGGACGGAGTACGTCTGGTTCAACAACGTGGAGACCCGGCCCGGGCTCGGCTACCCGCGCACCTACGAGGACCAGGAGCGGTGGCAGGGCGGCTGGGAGCTGGGCAAGCGAGGGCGGCTCCGGCTCAGGGCCGGCGGCCGGTTCAAGAAGCTGCTCACGATCTTCGCCAACCCCAGGCTGCCCTCGATCGACGAGTACTACGAGCCGTGGACCTACGACTACGCCACCCTCACCGACGCCCCGGCGCAGGAGCACTCACCGGTGGCCAGGCCGAAGTCGCTGATCTCGGGGAAGGACCTGAAGATCGAGTGGTCGGCGAACTGGGACGACGACCTCGGCGGGTCCACGAAGACAGCCCACCTCGATCCGATGCTGGAGAAGATCGGCGACAAGGTGAAGTTCGAGTTCGAGCAGACGTTCATGTTCTACCTGCCGCGGATCTGCGAGCACTGCCTGAACCCGTCGTGCGCGGCGTCGTGCCCCAGCGGCGCGATCTACAAGCGCGAGGAGGACGGCATCGTCCTCGTCGACCAGGACCGGTGCCGCGGCTGGCGCGAGTGCGTCACGGGCTGCCCCTACAAGAAGGTCTACTTCAACCACCGCACCGGCAAGGCCGAGAAGTGCACGTTCTGCTTCCCGCGGGTCGAGGTGGGCCTGCCGACCGTGTGCTCGGAGACCTGCGTGGGCCGGCTGCGCTACATCGGCCTGGTGCTGTACGACGCCGACAAGGTCCTCGCGGCTGCCTCCATCGAGGACGAGCACGGTCTCTACGAGGCCCAGCGTGAGGTCTTCCTCGACCCCAGCGATCCCGAGGTGATTCGCGAGGCGGAGCGGGCCGGCATCCCCCGTGACTGGGTGGAGGCGGCGCAGCGCTCGCCGATCCATGCGCTGATCAACACCTTCCGGGTGGCGCTTCCCCTGCACCCGGAGTACCGCACGATGCCGATGGTCTGGTACATCCCGCCGCTGTCGCCGGTGGTGGAGGTGGTCCGCGAGACCGGCGAGGACGCCGAGGACCAGCGCAACCTGTTCGCGGCGATCGACGCACTGCGCATCCCGGTGGAGTACCTCGCGGAGCTGTTCACCGCCGGCGACGTACGGCCGGTGGACGCCGTGCTGCACCGGCTGGCCGCGATGCGCTCCTACATGCGCGACATCAACCTGGGCCGCGACCCCGACGGGTCCATCCCCGAGTCGGTCGGGATGAGCGAGGAGGACATGTATGACATGTACCGCCTGCTCGCCCTCGCCAAGTACGACGAGCGCTACGTGATCCCGCCCGCGCACGCGGAGCAGGCGCACTCGCTCGAGGAGCTCGCCACCGAGTGCTCGCTGGACTACGAGGGCGGCCCGGGCATGGGCGGCTCGGGACCGTTCGGGGAGGGCTCCGGCGCCCCCACGCCGATCGCGGTCGAGAACTTCCAGATGCTGCGCAGCCGGCAGACCTCCGACTCGATTGCCGGTCCCGAGGGCAAGAACGAGCGGGTGAACCTGCTCAACTGGGACGGCAAGGGCTCACCCGGCGGGCTGTTTCCGCCACGCGCCGGCGAGGGGGAGGACGAGTGACGCGGCGCAGCCGGCCCAGGCCGGCGCACTCCGAGCAGACGCTGACGCTGGCCTGGCAGGCGGCGTCGCTGCTGCTCGACTACCCCGACGAGCCGCTTCGCGAGCAGCTCCCGGTGCTGCGCTCGGTCGCCAGGGCGCTCCCCGACCCGGTCGGCCCCTCGATCGGGGAGTTCCTCGCCCACCTCGCGGCGACCGACCTCGCTGTGCTGCAGCAGGACTACGTGGAGACCTTCGACACCAGGCGGCGCTGCAACCTGTTCCTGACCTACTTCGCCCACGGCGACACCCGCAAGCGCGGCATGGCCCTGCTCCGGTTCAAGCAGACCTACCTCGAGTCCGGGTTCGAGCTCAGTGATGCCGAGCTGCCCGACCACCTCTGCGTCGTGCTCGAGTACGCCGCGACGATCGACCACCGTCGCGGACGGGACCTGATCCTCGACCACCGCGCCGGCCTGGAGCTGCTGCGCCTCTCGCTGCGCGACCTCGGCTCGCCCTGGGCCACGGTGGTCGACGCGGTGTGCGCCACGCTGCCGCCGCTGCGGGGCGAGGAGCAGGACGCCGTACGCCGCCTGGCCGCCGAGGGGCCCCCGGAGGAGGAGGTCGGTCTCGCCCCCTTCGCCACCCCGGAGTTCAGCCCCGGAGCACCGCCCGAGCGGGTGCCGCTGCCGATGCCGACCTTCCCGGGGGCGCGGCCGTGAACGAGTTCCTCTGGGTCGTGGTGCCCTACCTGTGCCTGGCCACGTTCGTCGTCGGCCACTTCTGGCGCTACCGCTACGACAAGTTCGGGTGGACCACCCGGTCCTCGCAGCTCTACGAGAGCCGGCTGCTGCGCATCGGCAGCCCGCTGTTCCACTTCGGGATGCTCGGCGTCGTCGGCGGCCACGTGCTCGGGCTGCTGATCCCGCAGTCGTGGACCGACGCCATCGGGATCAGCCCGGAGGCCTACCACGTGATCGCGGTGGTCGGCGGCCTGCTGGCGGGTGCGATGACCGTGGTGGGGATGGCGATCCTGGTCTACCGCCGACGCACCGTCGGGCCGGTGTTCTCCGCGACCACGGGGATGGACAAGGTGATGTACGCGTTCCTGGGGACGGCCATCGTGCTGGGGATGTGGAACACCGTCGCGGGGTCGATCCTGACCATCGGCGGGGAGTACAACTACCGCGAGGGCGTCTCGGTCTGGTACCGCTCGTTCCTCGCCTTCCAGCCCGACGCCGACCTGATGGGTGAGGCGCCGCTGGGCTTCCAGCTGCACGCGCTGGTGGCCTTCGGGTTGTTCGCGCTGTGGCCGTTCACCCGGCTGGTCCACGTGTTCAGCGCCCCTGTCGGCTACCTCACCCGGCCCTACATCGTCTACCGAAGTCGCGACGACACGCAGCTGGGCATGCACGGGCCGCGCCGCGGCTGGGAGAGCATCGACCGTTGAGGCCCCGTTGAGGCCCCGTTGAGGCCCCGTGCCACACGACCACGCACAGATCGGAAGCAGATGGACAACACCTCACTGACCGCGCTCGCCCGGGAACAGCTCGACCTCGCGCGCTCCTCCTCCAGCGGCCGCAGCGCGAAGACGGTGTACGGCGGCGAGGAGCACACCTTGCGGCAGACGCTGATCGCCCTCGCCGCCGGCCGGATCCTCGACGAGCACGAGAACCCGGGGGAGGCCACGGTGCAGGTGCTCCAGGGACGGGTCCGGATCGTCTCGGGCGAGCTCGTGCGCAAGGGTGCGGCCGGGCACCTCCTCGTCGTACCCGACGCCAGGCACACGCTGGAGGCCGACGAGGACTCGGTCGTCCTGCTCACCACCGCCCTGCGCCGCTGACCGGGCTCCGGTTGCTCAGCCGGCGGGGACGAATCCCTCCGACTCCTCGCCGTCGATCAGGTAGCGGCCGTCCTCGAACTTCAGCTTGAGCACGGTCGGGCCGGGCCCGTTGGCGAAGTTGTCGAACCGGACCTGGTAGCTGACCACCAGGTCCTCCGGGTCGGCGGAGATGCTCAGCACGCGACCGTTGGTCGCCGGCGTCCAGAACTGGCGATACCTCTCGAACCCGCCGCTCTCCCGCTGGAACTTGGGGGTGAGCATCTGCCAGGACTGCGCCGGGTCCTCCGCCACCGCGCGCACGTAGTCGCGGATGAAGGTCTCCATCCCTTCCGCGGTCGGCTGCGGGGCGGCGCTCTCGGTGGCGGAAGGAGTCGGCGACGGTTTCGGTGTCGCCTGGTCGGTGGCCGGGTCGTCGCCGGAGAGGACGGCGTACAGCGCCACGGCGACGACGAGGAGCAGCGCCACCAGGGCCAGCCCGATCCCGAGCGCCCGGCCCCGGGGGCCCCGGGAGCGTCGCTCGCGGGCCGGAGCCACAACAGCGGGCGCGACGGTGGTGAGCGGTTGGGTCGAGGACTCCGCCCGGGGCGGCACCGGGTGCGCGGGGTCGCGCAGGAAGTCGCGCACCTGCTCCATCGTCCAGCGCCGGCCGGGGTCGCGGACCATCGTGCCCTCGAGCATCGGGTTCATCCAGCCGGCGTCGATGCGCGGCGGCTCCTCGTTCACGATCCGGTAGAGGCCCCCCAGCACGTGGTCGCCGATCTCGTACGGCGGCCGGCCGGCCAGGAGATGGAAGGCCGTCGCCCCCAGTGACCACACGTCGGCCGACTCGGTGCTGCCCTGGCCGGTGGCCACCTCCGGGGCGAGGTAGGCCGGTGAGCCGGTGACCAGGCCGGTCTGGGTCAGGGAGGGGTCGGTGGCGATCCGCGCGATCCCGAAGTCGGTGAGCTTCGCGTTCCCGGAGCGGTCGACCAGCACGTTGGAGGGCTTCACGTCACGGTGCACGATGCCGGCGGCATGGGCCTCGACGAGGGCGTCGGCGACCTGTCCCAGCAGCGGTGCGGCCTCGTCGGGGGAGAGAGCGCCGCGCTGCTTGACCAGCTCGGCGAGGGTCAGCCCCTCGACGTACTCCATCACCAGCCAGTGGGCGTCGGTGGCGGCGTCCACGACGGTGTCGAAGACCGCGACCACGTGCGGGTGATTGAGGCGGGCGCTCAACCGCGCCTCGCGCTCGGCGCGTGCCAGGTCGGTGCCGTCGGCCCCCGGCAGCATGCCGATCCGCTTGAGGGCGACCGGCCGCCCGAGCACCTCGTCACGACCGAGCCAGACCACGCCGGTGCCGCCCCGGCCGACCTCGCGCTCGAGCGTGTACCTACCTGCGATCACGGGTGTCCTTCGGTCGAGATGTCGATGCCGGGGACCATCGTAGGCAACGGCGTGGCGATGAGATGGGTGTGTGACCCACCGGCGGGCTGGGTACAGGTAGGAGCCACCTTCCCCCAGTAAGAGGAGTACACATGGATGTCAGCAAGCCCGCCAAGGCTGTGAAGGACGCGGTGGAAGCCACCGCCGAGAAGGCTGCGGAAATGCTGACCCCGAGGGTGCCCGGAGTGCCTGGAAGCGCACCCGCGCCGCTCGAGGAGCCGACCGAGCCCAAGCCCCCGCTGCCTCCCAAGGACGAGCAGGGCGCCCCGGACACACGGACCCCCACCGGAGCCGAGACCGGCGCGCCGGTCACGTCGGCCGCCCAGCAGGGCGCCTACCTGACCACCGCGAACGGTGCGCGGCTGCGCGACACCGACCACTCGCTGAAGGCGGGCGAGCGCGGACCGACGCTGCTCCAGGACCACCACCTGCGCGAGAAGATCACCCACTTCGACCACGAGCGCATCCCCGAGCGGGTGGTGCACGCACGCGGCACCGGTGCCCACGGAGTCTTCGAGGGCTACGGCACCGCTGACGACGTGACCATCGCCGGGTTCCTGAAGAAGGGCAAGAAGACCGACGTCTTCGTGCGCTTCTCCACCGTCCTCGGCAACCGCGGTTCGGCCGACACGGTGCGCGACACCCGTGGCTTCGCCACCAAGTTCTACACCGACGAGGGCACGTTCGACCTCGTCGGCAACAACATCCCGGTGTTCTTCATCCAGGACGGCATCAAGTTCCCCGACGTCATCCACGCGGCCAAGCCGCACCCGGACCGTGAGATCCCCCAGGCGCAGAGCGCGCACGACACCTTCTGGGACTTCGTCTCGCTGCACACCGAGGCCCAGCACCACACGATGTGGAACATGTCGGACCGCGGCATCCCGCGCTCCTACCGGATGATGGAGGGCTTCGGAGTCCACACCTTCCGGCTGGTCAACGCCGAGGGCGCGACCGTCCTGGTGAAGTTCCACTGGAAGCCGTTGCTCGGCGTGCACTCCCTGACCTGGGAGGAGGCGCAGATGCTCGGCGGTCTCGACCCCGACTTCCACCGCCGCGACCTCTACGACGCCATCGAGGCCGGTGCCTTCCCCGAGTGGGAGCTCGGCATCCAGGTGATGCCGGACATCCCCGAGGAGACCTTCGAGGGCATCGACCTGCTCGACGCGACCAAGATCGTGCCCGAGGAGATCGCGCCGGTCCAGCCGATCGGCAAGCTGACGCTGAACGCGACCCCGTCGAACTTCTTCGCCGAGGTCGAGCAGGTCGCCTACCACCTCGGTCACCTGCCTCCCGGCATCGACGTCACCAACGACCCGCTGCTCCAGGCCCGGCTGTTCTCCTACCTGGACACCCAGCTGACCCGTCTCGGTGGACCGAACTTCGTGCAGATCCCGATCAACCGGCCGCACGCGCCGGTCAACGACATGCTGCGCGAGGGCTTCCACCAGCACGGTGTGCACAGCGGCGTCGCGGCGTACAAGCCGAACTCGCTGGACGCCGGGAACCCGTTCGTAGCCGGCCCGGAGGACCACCCGTTCGTGGACACCCCGGTGCGTGTCGCGGAGGCGACCAAGGTGCGCGCCAACCCGGTGTCCTTCGACGACCACTACAGCCAGGTGCGGCTGTTCTGGGAGAGCATGACGCCGGTGGAGAAGGAGCACATCATCCGGGCGTACACCTTCGAGCTCGGCAAGTGCTACGAGCAGGCCATCAAGGAGCGCCAGCTGCAGTGCCTGGCCAACATCGACCCGGTGCTGTGCGCCGAGGTCGCGACCGGGCTCGGCCTGCCTGCACCGGAGCCGACCGTTCCCCTGGCCGAGGTGACGCCCAGCCCGGCGCTCTCGCAGATCGGCGGCGAGTGGCCGCCGGACGGCCGGATGGTGGGCATCGTCGTCGACCCCGACGGCGACCTGTCCGGTGTCCCCGAGCTCCGTGCCACGATCTTCTCCGCCGGGATGGTGCCGTTGCTGATCGCACCCCACGGCGGGATGGTCGACGGCATTCCGGTGCAGCGCACCTTCTCCACGGGCCGCTCGGTGGAGTACGACGTGCTGCTGCTCGCCGGCAGCCCGGTGCCGGCGCCCGACGCCGTGATCGCCCGTGAGTCCGAGGCGGGTGCCTCCACCGATGCCGCCCTTGACCCGCGGGTGATCCTGATGATCGAGGAGTGCTGGCGTCACGGGAAGGTGATCGGCGCCTGGGGCGAGGGAGTCGCTGCTGTGCAGCGCACCGTCGCTGCCGGTAGCGTCGGCGTCATCACTGGGGAAAGTGCCAGCGCGGTGTTCACCGAGGTGCAGCAGCAGATGGCCTCGCACCGTGTCTGGGAGAGGTTCCCCGCGACGGTCGCCTAGGAGCCCACGTGTCGCAACCCGGTCTGGACGCCGACAAGGATGTCGTCGCGGGGGAGGAGCGTCCCTCGGCGAGGACGCCGCTGAGCCGCGAGCGCGTCGTCGAGGCGGCAGTCGCGTTCATCGACGAGGAGGGGCTCTCCGGGCTGACCATGCGTCGGCTCGGGGAGCGCCTCGACGTGGAGGCGATGTCGCTCTACCGCTACGTCCCCGGCAGGGACGCGCTGCTGGACGCGGTGGTGACCCACATCGTGGACGAGATGCGCGAGGACCCGGACCTGGCCCAGGAGCCCGCGTCCGGGTGGCAGGACTTCCTGCAGCGGATGGCGCACGCCGTCCGTCGGGTGGCCCTGGCCCATCCCAAGGCGTTCCCACTGGTGGCCTCGCGCCCCCCGGAGGCCCCGTGGCTGCGTCCGCCGCTGCGCAGCCTGAAGTGGGTCGAGACCTTCCTCGAGGGGCTGGTCGCCGAGGGCTTCGACGACGACTCGGCCGTGGCCGCCTACCGGGCGTTCACCAGTTTCCTGCTCGGACACCTGCTGCTCGAGGTGGCCAGCCACGGCGCCGACCTCGGCCCTCTGGACGTGGTCGAGGAGACCGAGGCCCCGGTCCTGGACGCGCTGGCGGGGTATCCCCTGGTGAAGCGGCTTCGGCGGGCGCTCTCGGAGGACCAGGCGGCGGTCGAGTTCGAGATGTCGCTCGAGGAGCTGCTCAACCGGATCGCGTTCACGGTGAAGTCGCCGTCACCGTGAACCAGCCTCCCCGCGCCTGTCGTAGCGCTCGTAGGTGGCGATCATCTTGCCGTCGGGGTCCAGCCGGCGCAGGATCGCGTCGGTGATCTCCCCGAGCTGGAGCACCTGGTCGGGGGTGAGCGCGTCGATCACGTACTGGCGCACGGTGGCCACGTGCGTGGGGGCGGTGCGGGTGACCGTGGACAGGCCGTCCTCGGTCAGCGTGACATCGGTGGCGCGTGCGTCCTCGGGCGCCGGGGCCCGTTCGACCAGGCCGCGTTCTTCGAGTCGGCGTACGACGTGGGAGAGCCGGGGGAGGGTCGCGTTGGTCTGGCGGGCCAGCAGCGTCATCCGCAACGTCAGTCCGGGCGCCTCGGAGAGCATCGCGAGGACCCAGTACTCGTAGTGCGTCAGGTCCGCGTCACGACGCAGCTGGGAGTCCAGTACGCCGGGCAGCAGCTCCAGCACGGCGGCCATCCGCACCCACGAGGACAGCTCGGCCTCGGTCAACCAGTTCGGCTCCATGGGTCCATCGTCGCAAGAACGTGGCCAGTCCGGCCGCACGGCGGGCCGGTCCTCGTCCATCGTCCACCAGCTCGTCGTCGGGGCGTCCTAGTTCAGGTCAGGGTACGGCGGGCAGGGGCTGAGCAGGGCCCAGAAACGTTCATCGAGCTGGTGTGGGGACCAGCCGTCGTTCACGCCGTAGTGGCTGGCAGGCGTTGCATCCATGCAGTTCGTGCTCCTCGGGACCGGGACCGGACGAGCAGGTAACGAAGCGGACCGGCGGGGGTCACGCGCGAATCCGGTTCCTCCTGAGTCGCCGCACGGTGCGGTACGCCACGCCCGCGGCGAGGAGCCCCGGGACGGCGACGATGACCGGGTTGTCCGGACGGCCACGGAGCGGGGAGCCCAGGGTGCTCTCCAGGGCGTCCACCCGGTCCGCGCCCAGCAGGATCAGCCAGTGGGCGGCGCGGGCCTCGCTGTAGCGGGCGTAGGCCAGCCTGCGCAGCCGGCCGGAGAGCCCCTTGGGTGGGCAGCTGGTGCCGAACACGGGCGTCAGGAAGGCGTGCTCCAGGGAGCGCTCCCGGGGCCAGGTCTCCGGCTGCCGGTCGGGGAACTCCCAGTGGGCACCGGTACGGGCGGGGTCGAACTGCAGCTTGGGCACCGAGGGCCGGTCCCGGGGGTCGAGGTCGACTCCCCAGCCGGGGATCCGTGCCCGGAGGTCATCACTGGACTCCGACAGCGGCGGCTTGTGCGGCCCGTAGGTGTAGCTCTCGGTCATCGTCGGTCTCCGTCACTCATGCGGGCGTGGGCACGATCAGCGGCTTGATGCACCCGTCGAGCTTGGCCGAGAAGATGTGGTAACCCTCGGCGATGTGCTCCAGCGGGATCCGGTGGGTGACGATGTCGCTGGGCTTGAGGTGGCCGTTGCGGACGTGCTCGAACAGGCGGGGCCACTGCCGCTTGACCGGGCACTGGTTCATCCGCAGGGTGAGGCCCTTGTTCATGGCGTCGCCGAACTTGACCGCGCTGAACATCGGGCCGTAGGCGCCCATCACCGAGACGGTGCCGCCCTTGCGCACCGAGTCGATCGCCCAGTTGAGCGCGATCGGTGAACCGCCCTGCAGCTTGAGCTTCGCGGACGTGACGTGCTGGATCAGGTTGCCGTCCGCCTCCGCGCCCACGGCGTCGATCGCGACGTCGGCGCCGAGGAAGCCGGTGAGCTTCTTCAGCTCCACCACGATGTCGGCGTACTCGGTGAAGTTGAGCGTCTCCGCGTGGGCGAACGTGCGGGCCTTCTCCAGCCGGTTCTCCAGGTGGTCGATCACGATCACCCTGCCCGCTCCCATCAGCCAGGCGGACTTGGCCGCGTACAGCCCCACGGGACCGGCGCCGAAGACCACCACGACGTCACCCTCGGCGATGTCGCCGAGCTGGGCCCCGAAGTAGCCGGTGGCCAGGGCGTCGGTGAGCAGCACGGCGTCCTCGTCGTCCATCCAGTCGGGGATCTTGCTCGGTCCCACGTCGGCGAACGGCACCCGCACGAACTCGGCCTGGCCGCCGTCGTACCCGCCGGTGGTGTGGGAGTAGCCGTAGATCCCGCCCACCGCTGTGGCGTTCGGGTTCACGTTGTGGCAGTTGGAGTAGAGGCCGCGCACGCAGTAGAAGCACGACCCGCAGAACACGTTGAACGGGACCATCACCCGGTCGCCGACCTGCAGGTTCTGCACCGAGGGACCCACCTCGTCGATCACTCCGATGAACTCGTGGCCGAAGGTGTGCCCGACCCGGGTGTCCGGCATCATCCCGTGGTAGAGGTGCAGGTCCGACCCGCAGATCGCCGCCAGGGTCACTCGGACGATCGCGTCATTGGGGTGCTCGATCCGCGGACGGTCCTTCTCCTCGACGCGGACCCGGTACGGACCGCGGTAGACCATGGCTCTCACGTCGACCTCCCAAGGCTGCTCGGTCCGGGGGCGGTACCCAGGCCGCGCGCTGCCAATCGCGGCTACGGACCGAGCTCGACGGTCTCGCCGCGGCGTACGGGACGGACCAGGTGCGCGAGGCCGGTCGCCTCGGCCAGCTGCTCGAAGTCGGCCAGCGGGGAGCGGAAGACGCGGTAGTCGTCGTAGTGGACCGGGATCGCCTGGCGGGGCTGCACTCGGCGCAGGAAGTCGACGCCCTGCTCGGCGTCCATGGTCACCGTGTGGAACAGCACCCGGGTCCCGCCGAGGTGCACCACCGCCACGTCGATCTCGGGGTGACGGGAGGCGATCTCGTCGAGGTGTGCCCCGGTCAGCGTGTCACCGGTGAGGTAGACCCGCCGCCGGACCCGACCACCCTCACTGTGCTCGAGCAGGCTCCCCATCACCGGGGGCAGCAGCCGGCCCATCACGCCCCGGGCGTGGATGCCGGGGAGCGCGGTCACCGTCAGGGACTCCTCACCGCGGGTGAGGGTCCGGGAGTCCCACACCGCGATCCCGTCCGCCGCGAAGCCCCACTCGGTGAGGCGGTCGGCCGCCTCCGGCGTGGTCAGCACCGGTTGCGCGCGGGACAGCTCCGCGCGGGCGACCCGGTCGAAGTGGTCGCCGTGCAGGTGCGAGAGCACGACGGCGTCCAGGGCCGGCAGGTCCGCCGGTGACATCGCCGGATCGGTCAGCCGCCGGGACCACAGGCCCTTGCCGAGATAGGCGCGCTGGCCGCGGTGCAGGAAGTTCGGGTCGGTGAGCAACGTGAACGACCCGAGCCGGATCACGGTGGTGGCGGTCCCGACGAACGTCAACGTGTCCACGCGGCTGTCGTTACCCAGCGACCCCCGACGCATGCGGCACCTCGACGTCGGCCTCCATCGCGGCGACGAAGTCGCGCTTGACCTCGCGCCAGGCCTCGTCGGTCATGTCGCGGCGCCAGTACGGCGAGCAGGACATGTCCGCGCGGGTGAGCCCTCGCTCCGCAAGCAGGTGCCGGCGGATCCCGCGGATCTCGGTGGCCTCCCCGTGGACGAAGCCCTGCACCCGTCCCGCTGGGAAGGAGAGGTTCGCAACGGCTGCGAGGAGCAGGTCGCCGTTCCCGGGGTCGGCGCGGCGGTGCACCCACCCGAGCGAGACGTCGCCGGGGGACTCGAGGTCGATCTCGTGCTCCGGCCCGTCGCACAGCAGCCGGACGACCGCCGGGGTGCCCGGGGGTACCACCTCGAGGGACGCGGCGATCGCGGGCGGGGCCGACTCGTCGCCGACCATCAGCAGCCAGTCCGCCACCGGGTCGGCGCGGTAGCCGCCCGCGCACGCACTTCTGCCGGGTCGAAGACCGGGCCGTACGGCGCCCCCGGTGGCGCGAACGCGAGGTTCACCTAGGCGTCGGTCGCCTCGACCATCGCGAAAGCGTCGAGGTCCCCGCCACCGAGGACGACGCGGACCAGGTTGGGGGCGAGGTGACGGGTGTGCAGCACCTGTCCGTGAATCAGCGGTGTCCGGTTACTTGCCGGCCCTGTCGATCTCCTCTATCCGAGCCGACGCGACCTGGGTCACGGCCTCGTCGAACGCCGGCACCTCGCTGCGGAGCTTGGCGAAGGCCGAGGTGGGGAACGCCAGCGTGACGAGCGGTTCCAGTGCGGTGACGGTGGCGGTGCGCAGCCGGTGGGCGATCGGGGCGATCTCGCCGACGAAGTCGCCCGGTCCCAGCTCGGTCACGGTGTCCTTGCGCACGCTGATCCGGACCCGGCCCTCCAGGATCAGATAGGCGGTGTCGGGTGGCTCCAGCTCGTGCACCATCGACCAGCCGGCGGGAACCGTGACCACCGTGCCGCCGGCCCAGACCTGCTCGACGTCCTGCTCGCTGAGTCCAGGTACGTCGCGCAGCGAATCGTGGACCGGCGCGGACGCGTCCCGCTTGTGCATGTGGCTCTCCTCTGGTCGTGGTGGATTCTGGCACTTGAACTTCAGCCAGTGCCCGGTGCGTCCGGGTGCATAGAGCCCGTCAGCACGCTTGGCCACCACACCCTCCCATCCATCACCACAGATCTTGGAGAACCACTCCTCGCCAGCGTCCACACGGTGGGACAGCGGCCGGAGGGGGTCCGCCCAGTCCAGCGAGGCCAGGAGCAGCCGCTTGCGGTCGAGCAGGGGCTGGGAGCGCAGGTCCCTGCCGTTGAGCTCGAGTAGGTCGAAGACGTAGAACCAGACCGGGACCTCGCTCGCCCGGGCCCGTTGCTCGTCCTCGATCCGGATCCGGGGCCGCAGCAGGGCGAAGCTGGTGCGCTCACCCTCGAAGGCGACGATCTCCCCGTCGAGGACGAACCAGTCGTGGTGCTGCTGCTGGAGCGCGTCGGTGACCTCCGGGAAGGTGTTGGTGATCTCCCGGCCGCTGCGCGAGTAGAGGCGGATGCCCTCCGCGTCGCGCACGGCCAGGCACCGGTGACCACCGAGGCTGCGCTCGTAGATCCAGTCACTGCTCCAGAACCGGTCGTGACTCAAGATGGCCACTGCTGGCCTGGGCACCGCCGAGGAACCCTGCATGTGATGGCAGTACCCGCGGACCGTCGTACACATGAGTGCGCGCCGGGTGCTGCCTCGCGCTCAGCCGAGGGAGTCGACTCGCGTCGAGGGCTCCGGGAGCCGCAACGCCACCAGGCCTGCGAGCAGGAGCAGCGCCGCCAGCACCGTCAGGGACGGGGTGAAGGATCCCGAGGAGGTCCGGGTCAGCGACATCAGCACGACGAACACCACCGAGGACTGCCCGGCCAGCTGGATGAGCCCGTTGGAGGTGCCTGCGGGGGTGGGCGCCGTGATCTCGGCGGCGTACTGCAGGCCGACCGGCAGCGCGCTGGTCATGAAGAACCCGAGGACGAACGCTGCGGTGAGCAGTCCGGCGAGGGAGTCGGCCAGGGCCATCGTCAGCAGTGCGGGAGCGGAGAGGCCGAGCGCCGCCGCGATGTAGGGCACCCGCCGCCCGGAGCGGTCCGAGAGAGCCGAGATCGCCATCGCGCCCACCACACCTCCGAGCAGCAGCAGCGCACCGGTGTTGCCTGCGTCCGTCGAGGAGAACCCACGTGGGCTGACGATGTCCTCGATCCACGTGGAGAGGCCGTTGAAGACCCCCATGGTCACGAACGCCATCACCAGGAACGCCACGAACGGGCCGACGGTCAGGGCGTGGCGCACACCGGCGAGCGGAGGCACTGCCGCGCCGGTCCCGAGGGCGTCCGGCAGCTCGTGGGGCGAGGGCCGGTCCCGCGCCACCAGCACGAAGACCACGCCCCCGAGCAGGGCGAGCCCGCCGTACACCAGCTGCACCTGGGCGATGGACATCGACTTCACCAGGGTGGGGGTCAGGGCGAGCCCGACGCCGGCCCCGACCAGGTTCGACAGCGTGACCAGGGAGACCGCGGTGGCGCGCTGGGAGAGCGCGAACCACTGGGTGGACATGGTGGTCCAGGCGTTCAACAGGAAGGGCTGCGCGATCGCGGCCCCGATCGTGGCCAGGATCGCGAACGCGTAGTGCGGACCGGACAGTCCCCGTGCCACCCCGGACACCCCGGCCAGCAGCGCCCCGAGGCCTGCCGCGAACCGGAAGCCGCGACTGGTGATGGCGTGCGAGGCGATGAAGGAGACGGGCAGGTAGGCCACCATGAACAGGATCGCGAACACCCCGATCGCCCCGGCGGAGACGCCGTAGTAGTCCTGGGCGGTGCTCGAGACCGGGGCGTAGCTGATCCACAGGGTCTGGATGGTGGCGTTGACCCCCATGAAGGACGCCAGCACGACCCATCGGTAGCCGGAGACACCCACTTGTTCGCGTACGACCACTGGACCCTCGTATCTGCTCGGCGAACGCGGTTGCTCCGGGATCGCGCGCGGTCACGCTACCGTCCGTGCTCGGTTCCGTGCATGCGTCGCGGTCCGGCCGGGTAGGAAGGCTCCATGTCCACAGCCCGAGTCCCGGAAGTCCCGCGTGCCGAGCTTCGCCCCTCTCGCCTGCCGGGCCTGCTCTACGGCCTCGGCCTCGGTGGCTTCGTCGACGGGATCGTGCTGCACCAGATCCTGCAGTGGCACCACATGATCAGTCACACCGCGGACCACCCGATGACCACGCTGGCCGGACTGGAGATGAACACGCTGGCCGACGGGTTCTTCCACCTCGCGACGTGGGTGCTGGTGCTGGCCGCGTCGATCCTCACCCTGGTCCAGTGGCGCCAGGGCCGGCTGGCGCCCAGCTGGAGCTTCCACTTCGGACTGGTCCTCGCCGGCTGGGGGATCTTCAACCTCGTCGAAGGGATCATCGACCACCAGATCCTCGGCGTGCACCACGTCCGCGACGACCTCGGTGGGCCGCTGTCGTGGGACATCGGCTTCCTGGTGTTCGGCGCGCTGCTCGTGGCCGTCGGCTGGGCGCTGCAGTCGAGAGGTGCGCGCAGCCTGCGGCGTCAGTGACTCTCGGTCCCGCGCCGTGATTCTAGGGTCGCGGGGATCCAGGCGTCGCTGACCAGGCCGGTCACGACCGAGTACACCGCCTTGTGGGCCAGGTCGACCGCCCGCTCGTCGGCGGGCCACGTCATCGGCGGAGCCCCCGCGCCGGTGGCGTTCTCCATCGTCTGGTCGAAGGCCAGCCGGACCACGGCGTGGGTGGCGCTCGCCTGGGCGCCGCGGATCCCAGTCGCCGACCAGACCCCGCGCAGGGCGCCGAGCGCCGCACCCGTGCCCCAGTGCATCGCGTGGTTCCACGCCGGGGGAGTGGCCGACTCCGGTGGGCGGCGGCCCGCGAGCGTGAGCAGGGTCCGGCCCGGCACGTAGGAGTTCGCGCGCCGGGTCAGCCGCTGCTCCACCTTCTCGGCAGCCGTCATCGCCAGCACCCCCACGAGCCCGGCCACGGCGCCGCGCCCGGCAGCCTGGAGCAGGGCGGTGCCCCTGTCCGTCGTACGCATTGATCGACCCCCTCGGGAGGCCTCCCGGTACCCCGAGAGACGCACCCGATGCGTCCCAGGCACCCGGGGAAGGGTTGCCTTCCGTGTGAGGCGATCCGCATCCGGGTAGGACGTACTCACATCCCCTCTCACTTCAGGAGCCCCATGTCCACCGACGCCATCGTCCTGCTCAAGAACGACCACAAGGAGATCCGCAAGGCCTTCCGCGACTTCGAGAAGGCCGGCGAGAACGCCCACGTCACCAAGGGCAAGCTGGTCGACAAGATCATCGAGCTGCTGACGGTGCACACCTACATCGAGAACGAGGTGATGTACCCCCGCGTGCGCGAGCTGCTTCCCGAGCTCGAGGACGACGTCCTCGAGTCCTACGAGGAGCACCACGTCGCCGACGTGCTGATCATGGAGCTGGCCGCGATGAAGCCCGACGCGGAGCGGTTCACCGCCAAGACCACTGTCCTGATCGAGAACGTCGACCACCACATCGACGAGGAGGAGAAGGAGTGGTTCCCCAAGGTTCGCGAGGGGCTTGGTCGCAAGCTGCTGCAGGATCTCGGCGCCGAGATGCTCGAGGCGAAGAAGTCGGCTCCCAGGCGACCTTCGCAGCCGAGTGCCCTGAAGAAGACCGTCGACGCGGTCATCTCCTGAGGCCGTAGGAGCAAGGTCCCCGGGCGCAGGGACGAGGGGCCCTTCCACCCGCCCGGCAGAAGCGGGTGAAATGGGGGCGGAGAGGGCGCCCGGCCCGCCCACGAAGGAGGAGCCATGTCACCCGAGGACCCGGTCCGCGAGCTCAGTGCTGAGGACTGCTGGGAGATGCTGCGGACCGAGGAGTTCGGGCGCCTCGCCTTCCTCCTGGTCGACGAGGTGCACATCACCCCGGTCAACTACGCGGTGGACGGCAAGACCTTGCTGTTCCGCACGGCCGAGGGCAGCAAGCTCCTGGCCGTGGTGATGGGCCGCGAGGTGGCGTTCGAGGTGGACCGGTACGACGAGGTGAGCGCGCGCAGCGTCGTGGTGCGTGGCGCCGCCCGGCTGCTCCCCGAGGACGAGGCGCACCGGGCGGAGAACGTGCCGCTGAGGCCCTGGGTCCCGTCCACGAAGTACAACGTCGTGGAGATCGCGCCCAGCGTGGTGACCGGTCGCGAGTTCGAGCTCGCCCGGCCCTGGCTCCACCTGCGCCCGCACAGCTGAGGGCGGCGGCTCAGCCCGGTCGCACGCGGATCCAGTCCACCAGCAGCTCTGCCGGCAGGTCGGGGTCGTCGGTGTCGTTGCCGGGCCAGTCGCCCCCGACGGCGAGGTTGACCAGCAGGAAGTGGGGGTGGTCGAAGGGCCACGCTCCGGGCACGTCGTCGGGGGTCAGCCGGTGGTACTCCCGGCCGTCGAGGAGCCAGGCGATCGAGTGCTCGTCCCAGTCGACGGCGTACTCGTGGAAGTCCTGGGACAGGTCCACGCCTGCGTCGACCGAGGCGCCGACGCCTCCCTCGAGTCCACTGAACCCGGGACCGTGGGCGGTGCCGTGGCAGTGCCGCGGGTCCGCTCCGACGTGCTCCATCACGTCGATCTCGCCGCAGGCGGGCCACTCCACTCCGTCGATGTCGGCGCCGAGCATCCAGAACGCCGGCCAGGTGCCACGACCGCCCGGCACCTTGATCCGCGCCTCGACCCGGCCGTAGGTCGTGGCGAAGCCGTCCTTGGTCACGAGCCGTGCGGAGGTGACGGTGCCGTCGGGCTCGCGACGAGCCGTGATCGCCAGGTGCCCCTCGCCGTCGAGAGCGGCGTTGGCCACCTCGGCCGTGTAGACCTGCTGCTGCCGGTCACCCCAGCCGCCGCCACCGACCTCGTGGGTCCACACCTCGGGGTCCGGTGGTGCCCCTCGCGGTCCGTCGAAGTCCTGCACCCACATGCGCCCAGTATCGGATGGTTCGAGGTCAGTCGACGGGTGCGTTCTCGTCGTACGACGGCAGCGACACCGTGACGGTGGTCCCGCGTCCGTGCGTGGACGCGATCGCCATCGTGCCGGAGTGCGCGGCCACGATGGAGTCCGCCACGGTCAGTCCCAGGCCGGTGCCGGGCACCGCGAGTCGGTAGGCCTCCGTGGAGCGGTAGAACCGGTCACGGGCCCGCTCCCGGTCCTCCTCGGTCATGCCGATTCCCGTGTCGGTGACGGTGAGCGCGAAACCCGTGGACGTGGGCGCGAGGCACACGCTGATCGACCCGCCGTCGGGGGTGAACTTGATCGCGTTGGCGCCGAGGTTGGACACCACCCGTCGCAGCGCCGCAGCGTCGCCCAGCACGACGGCAGGCGCGTCCGGCACCTGCACGTGCATCGTCAGGTCACGGCCGCCGACGAGCTGGTCCAGGCCCTTCTCGGCATCGACGACGAGCGCTGCCAGGTCGTGCGGCTCGAGGCGGAGGGACTCCTGGTCTGGGGACCCGTCCCGGTCCAGGAAGACGAGGTTGTCGACCAGTGATGCAAGCCGTGTTGCGTTGCGCAGCACCGTGGCGACCGCGTCGGCCTGGGCAGGTGTGAGCTGTCCGAGGTCGCCGTCGGCGAGCAGCTCGCTGTATCCCCGGATCGAGGCGATCGGAGTACGGAGCTCGTGGCTGATCGTCGAGACCACCTCGTCCTTCATCCGGTCGGCCTCCTCGAGCCGGGCGACGGACTCCAGCTCCCTGCGCAGCGCCGCGGCCTGGGCGGCCTCGGTGCGCAGCCGGACGGAGATGTCCTCGCCCGCGCAGAGGAAGCCCAGCAGCCGGCCCTCGTCACGGATCTCGGTGAAGCTCAGCGACATCGTCCTGCGTTCACCGCTCCTGGTGACCAGCGTCCAGTCCCGTGGTGCCCCGTGGCGGACCAGCGCAGGGACAAGCGTCGCGAGGTCGGCCGGGACCCCGAGGGCCCCCGCGTGGCGACGGGCCTCCTCGGGCGTACGGACCCCGACCATGGAACGCCCGATGACGTCCTCCGCCGGGTAACCCAGCAACATCTGGGCCCCACGGTTGAAGTGGGTGACGACGAAGTCCGCGTTGGTCGCCACCAGAACCGTGTCAGTCGCCGCATCGAGGATCTGGCTGACGGTCGCCGTGGCGCTCGCTGCCTGCTCTGCTCGCGCCTCGAGCTCGGCCTCCTGCTCGTTGCGGGTCCGCACCAGCTCGCGCTCGTAGGCGCGCCGTCCAGTGGCGTCGAAGACCGCGACCCGGACCAAGTGGGGCTCGCCGTCCGGTGATAGGACCACGGAGGCGTTCATCAGCACGGGCAGGCGGGTCCGGTCCGCGCGCACCACGTCGAAGGCGACCTCTTGGACCGACCCCTGCATCCGAAGCAACGGGGCGTAGTGCGTCTCGTGGAAGATCCGGCCACCGACGCTCAGCAGGTCGACCAGGCGGCGACCCAGCAGATCGTCGGCCTCCATCCCGAGCCAGCTGCAGAAGGTGGCGTTCACCTTGACGATGCGACCGTCCGGGGTCGTCGACAGGTATCCGCAAGGCGCGTGCTCGTACTCCAGAGCGGGGTCGTCCTCGAACGGCACCCTCGGGACGCCGTCGACGGCTTGCTCGAGCGACATGGCTACGCGGCCGCGTCTCCCCGGCTCAGGAAGTCGCTGATCGCCGTGACGGTCTCCTCGGGCGCGCTCAGGTTCGGGCAGTGTCCCGAGGCGGCCAGCTGCACCAAGGTGGCCCGGGGGACCGAGCTCGCGACGTACGCCCCGACAGCGGGTGGGGCGATCGCGTCGTCGCTGCACTGCAGGACCAGCGTGGGTACGCCGATCCGCGGCAGGTCCAGACGGTTGTCGGAGAGGAAGGTGGTCGTCGCGAAGCGCCGGGCGATCTCGGGGTCCATCCGGCAGAAGCTGGCGGTGAGCTCCTCTCCGAGGGCAGGTCGATCCGGGTTGCCCACGATCACGGGTGCCATCGCCGCCGACCACCCGAGGTAGTTGCTCTCCAGGGACTCCAGGAGCTCGTCGATGTCCTCCTGGGTGAAGCCACCGGCGTAGTGCTCGTCGTCGATGTACCGGGGAGAGGGGGCGACCATCACCAGGTCGGAGAACCGCTCGGGCGCCTCGATGACTGCGAGTGCGCCGATCATCGAGGACACCGAGTGCCCGACGAACACGACGTCCTCGAGGTCGAGCGCTCGGACGATCTCCAGGACGTCTGTGGCATAGCCGCTGAGGTCGGCGTACTTCCGCGCGTCGTAGGCAGAGGAGTCGGAGCCGCCCGAACCGATGTGGTCGAAGGTGATCACGCGGTAGCGGTCGGTGAACGCCGGCGCCACGTGGCGCCACATGCCCTGGTCGCAGCCGAAGCCGTGGGCGAACATGATCGGCTGGCCGTCCACCGGGCCGGAGCTGGAGACATTGTGCCGAGAGAGGACATCCATGGCGGGAATTTAGTACAAACCGGACGCCGGAGGAATGGATTGCCGACAAAGGTCTGATTGCCCGCGTGGGGGAGTGGCGGGGCGGCTGGGCTCCCGACAAGAGTTCGTTGCCACAGCCGAGATCCATCGGGTGCTTGCGGGCCTGGAGACGAACCTGGCCGCGCTGCGGAGTGCGGAGTTCGAGCGGCTCACGCTGGCTCGTGAGTGGGCGCTGGCGCACGTGGTCACCGACCCGGACCAGCTGCGGGACTCACGTCGCCGGCCGACGCCGCTGGGGGCGGCCGGGCTGCCGGTGGACGAATACGCAGCCGCGGAGCTGGCGGCCGCGCTGGAGCTGCACCCGCTGGCCGGAAGGGCGCTGATGGCCGACGCCGTGGACCTCGAGGCACGGCTCCCGCAGGTGTGGGCTGCCTGTGGTGCGGGACGGATCGAGGTCTGGGTGGCGCGCAAGATCGCCTCGGCCACCAGCCGGCTGAGTCCCGAGCAGGCGGGCTGGGTCGACCGGTCCATCGCTGAGGTGGTGGGCACGCTCCCGGCCAGCAGGCTGCTGCGGCTCGTCGAGGCCCGCGTGGTCGAGGCGGACCAGGCACTGGCCGACCGGCTCGCCGAGGAACAGGCCTCGGCGCGGACGGTGTGGATGAGCCGGCACGACGAGCACGGCACCCGCACCCTGATGGTCCGCGGCGAGAGCTCCGGCGTACGCCGCTTCCACGGCACCGTGGACCACCTGGCCCATCTGCTGGCCGAGCACGGCACGCCCGAGCAGCGCAGCCTGACGATGGACCAGCTCCGGGCGGAGGCCGTGGCGCTGCTGGCGAACCCGCTGGCGGCGCTCAAGTTGATGGTCGGTGCCGACGACGGAAACGATCACCCGATCCACCACCCGGACGTCCCGAGGTGGTGGCCGAGGCGATCCGCGACGCCGGCGCCGCGAGGCTCCGGCCGAAGGCGGTGCTCTACGTGCACCTCGCCCCTCAGGCGTTGAGGGGCCGGGGCGTCGCCCGGGCGGAGGAGCTCGGCGCCCTGACCCGGCAGCAGCTCATCGGCCTGCTCAGTCACCACCAGGTCAGCCTGCGACCGGTGATCGACCTCAACCAGGGGATGGCCGCGGACTGCTACGAGGTGCCGGCCGCGATCGACGAGCGGTTGCAGCTGAGCAAGCCGGCCGACGTATTCCCGTTCGCGTCCTCGCTGAGCCGCAAGCTCGACCGCGACCACACGGTTCCCTACGACGAGGGCGGGCCGCCCGGGCAGACTGCGGAGCACAACCTGGGCAAGCTGGCCCGACATCACCACCGGATCAAGACCCATGCGGGCTGGAAGGTGACTCAGCAGGAGAACCGGTTCACCTGGACCACGCCCCACGGCCGGGTCTACGTGACCGACGGCCGCGGCACCAGACGACTGCCCGGCCGGCCGACGACACCGAGAGTCGATCTCCGTTGGCCGAGCGCTGCGTGAGTAACGTGACGCCCATGACCGATGACTGCACTGTCGCCCTGCTCGGCACCGGCACCATGGGAGCCGGGATGGCCCGCAACATCGCGGCTGCCGGCCTCACCCTCCGGGTGTGGAACCGGAGCCGGGAGAAGGCCGAGCCCCTCGCCGACGTCGCCCACGTGGCGGACTCGGTGGCCGAGGCAGTCGAGGGAGCCGACGTGGTGCTCACGATGCTGTACGACGTCGACAGCGTCGCCGAGACCATGGAGCAGGCCCGGGGACACCTCGGCGCCGATGCGGTGTGGCTGCAGCAGAGCACCGTCGGGGTCGAGGGCGCCGACCGGCTGGCGAGCCTCGCCGAGGACCTCGACGTGATCTTCGTGGACGCTCCTGTGCTCGGCACCCGCAAGCCCGCCGAGGACGGCACCCTGGTGGTGCTCGCCTCAGGACCGGACAGCGCCCGACCCCGGGTCGCCCCGGTCCTCGACGCCATCGGCAGCCGCACCATGTGGCTGGGCGAGGCCGGCGCGGGCAGCCGGTTGAAGCTCGCGGCGAACGCCTGGGTCGTCACCGTGCTCGAGGGAGTGGCCGACTCGCTGGCGCTCACCCGGGACCTCGGGCTGGACCCGGCGCTGTTCCTCGAGGCGGTCGGGGGCGGGCCGCTGGACTCGCCGTACGTCCAGCTGAAGGGCAAGGCGATGCTCAGCGGGACCTTCACCCCGGCGTTCGCGCTGGCCGGTGCGCTCAAGGACGTCGACCTGATCCTCGCCGCGGCGAAGGGTGCCGGGACGGACCTCGGCCCGTTGCCGGGGATCCGCGACCACCTCGCCAGGGCCGTCGACGCCGGGCACGGCGACCTCGACATGTCCGCGACCTGGCTGGAGCACTAGTCGAGCAGGTCGAGGCCCGTCCGCTCGCGGAGCTCGTCGAGCGTGGCGCCGTACGTCGCCCGGACCCGCACCCCCTCCGGGGTGATCTCGAAGACGCCGTGGTCGGTGTAGGCCCGGCTCACGCAGGCCACCCCGGTCAACGGGTAGGTGCAGTCGGCGACCAGCTTGGAGGTGCCGTCCTTGGCGAACAGCGTCATCATCACGAACACGTCCTTGGCGCCGATCGCGAGATCCATCGCGCCGCCCACGGCCGGGATCGCGTCCGGGGCGCCGGTGTGCCAGTTGGCGAGGTCGCCGCGGACCGAGACCTGGAACGCGCCGAGCACGCACACGTCGAGGTGCCCGCCGCGCATCATCGCGAACGAGTCCGCGTGGTGGAAGTACGACGCACCGGGCGTCTCCACGACGGGGATCTTGCCGGCGTTGATCAGGTCGAGGTCGATCTCGTCGCCGACGGCGGCCCGGCCCATGCCGAGCATGCCGTTCTCGGTGTGCAGCGTGACGCCGCTCTCGAGGTCGAGGTGGTCCGCGACCAGGGTGGGCTGGCCGATGCCGAGGTTCACGTAGGCGCCGGTGGGGATGTCCGCGGCGATCAGCTTCGCGATCCCCTCCTTGGACAGCGGAGTCTTGCCCAGTGGCTCGGATGAGAGCTGCTCGGCGCTCATGCCGCGGCTCCCTGCTCGATGCGGACCACCCGGTCGACGAAGATGCTCGGCGTCACGACGTTCTCCGGGTCCAGCGAGCCGGTGTCGACGACGTTGCTGACCTGGGCGACGGTCGTGGTCGCCGCGGTCGCCATCACCGGCCCGAAGTTGCGCGCGGTCTTGCGGTAGACGAGGTTGCCGGTCCGGTCCGCGGTGTGCGCCTTGATCAGCGCGTAGTCCCCGGGCAGGGGGTACTCCAGCACGTAGTCCCGGCCATTGATCGTGCGCTGCTCCTTGCCCTCGGCCAGCGGCGTGCCCACGCCGGTCGGGCCGAAGAAGGCTCCGATGCCGGCTCCGGCGGCGCGCATCCGCTCGGCGAGGTTGCCCTGGGGCACGACCTCGAGCTCGATCTTCCCCGCGCGGTAGAGGTCGTCGAAGACCCACGAGTCGCTCTGCCGGGGGAAGGAGCAGATGATCTTGCGGACGTTGCCGGTCTTGAGCAGTGCGGCGAGCCCGACGTCCCCGTTGCCGGCGTTGTTGTTCACCACGGTGAGGTCGGTGGCGCCGTGGCGGCGCAGTGCGTCGATCAGCTCCATCGGCTGGCCCGCGGGACCGAAGCCGCCGATCAGGACAGTGGCCCCGTCGGGGATGTCGGCGACGGCCCGGTCGGCCGCGTCGGCCTGCTCCAGCACCTCGGTCACCGGTCGTCCCCCTGGTTCACGTTCTCCAGCACCACGGCGAGGCCCTGGCCGACGCCGATGCAGATGGCGGCGACACCCCAGCGGTGGTTGCCCTCGCGCAGGATCTTCGAGAGCGCGCCGAGGATCCGGCCCCCGGAGGCGCCGAGTGGGTGCCCCAGCGCGATCGCGCCGCCGCTGATGTTGACCAGCTCGGTGTCGAGTCCCTCCTTGGCCCAGGCGTCCATGCACACCAGCGACTGCACCGCGAACGCCTCGTTGAGCTCCACCGCGCTGACGTCGGACCAGCTGATCCCGGCACGCGCGAGCGCCTGGTTCGCGGCCTCGACGGGGGCGTAGCCGAAGTCCTGGGGGGCCACGGCGTGGGCGCCACGTCCGGCGATCCGGGCCACGGGTGCAGCGCCGATCAGGCCGGCCGCCCGCTCCGAGCCCAGCAGTACGGCGGAGGCGCCGTCGGTCAGCGGGGAGGCGTTGCCCGCGGTGATCGTCCCGTCCTTGCGGAACGACGGCCGCAGCTTCGCCAGGGACTCCACGGTGGAACCGGCGCGCACGTTCTCGTCCCGGGTGGCGTCGGTGCCGGGCACCGGCACGACGTGGTCGTCGTAGAAGCCGCGCTCCCAGGCCGCGTGCGCGAGGTTGTGGGAGCGGACGGCGAACTCGTCCTGCCGCTCGCGGGAGACGTCGTACCGCTCGCGCAGCTGCTCGTTGGCCTCACCCAGGGAGACCGTCCACTCGGCCGGCATCTGCGGGTTGACCAGTCGCCAGCCGAGCGTGGTCGAGACGGCCTCGACGTTGCCGGCGGGGAACGCGCGGCTCGGCTTGGGCAGCACCCAGGGCGAGCGGGTCATCGACTCGACGCCGCCGGTGAGCACGATCTCGGCATCGCCGGTCTCGATCATCCGGGAGCTGTTCATGGCCGCGTCCAGGGAGGAGCCACACAGCCGGTTCATCGTGGTGCCGGGCACGCTGACGGGGTAGCCCGCGAGCAGGCTCGCCATCCGGGCGACGTTGCGGTTGTCCTCCCCGGCGCCGTTGGCGTTGCCGAGCACGACCTCGTCGACGGCGGCCGGGTCGAGGCCCGGGTTGCGCTCGCGTACGGCGGTGAGCACGGCCGCGGCCAGGTCGTCGGGGCGTACGCCGGACAGGCCCCCGTTGAACTTGCCGAACGGCGTGCGCACGGCGTCGTAGACATAGGCGGACATCAGGCTTCCTCTCCCTCTTCGTCGAGCTCGGCCAGCACCCGCTGGGCGATCCGGAAGGCGGTGTTCGCGTCCGGGACGCCGCAGTAGATCGCGGTCTGCAAGATGAGCTCCTTGATCTCGTCGTTGGTCAGCCCGTTGGTCCGCGCCGCCCGCAGGTGCATCGCGAGCTCCTCGTGGTGGCCCCGGGCGATCAGCGCGGTCAGCGTGATCAGCGACCGGCTGCGGCGGTCGAGGCCGGGGCGGGTCCACACCCCGCCCCAGGCGTACTCGGTGATGAACTGCTGGAACTCCCGGGTGAGGTCGTTGGCGCCGGCCAGCGCGCGGTCGACGTGAGCGTCACCGAGGACCTCGCGGCGCACCACCAGCCCCGCGTCGTACGCCGAGACGGGACCCGGCTCCTCACCGAGGAAATGCTGTCGCAGCAGGGCGGCGACCGCGTGCGGGCGTTCGGCCGGGGCGAGGTGGGCGACGCCCTCGAGCTCGACGAACCGGCCGTCGCCGACCCCGTCCGCGAGGGCCCTCAGGCTCGCCGGGGGAGTGGCCACGTCGTCGGACCCAGCGACGGCGAGGACCGGCGCCGTGATCTCGCCGAGCCGGGAGCGCACGTCGAACTCGGCGAGGGCCTGGCAGGTCTGCACGTAGCCGCGGTCGTCTGCCTCGGACAGGGCGTGCAGCAGCGCCGAGCCCACGTCGGGGGAGCGGTCCAGGAAGCCGGGGCCGAACCAGCGTTCCGCGGACCCGGCCACCATCACCGGGGTGCCCGAGGCCTCCACCTGCTCGATCCGGCTGGTCCAGGAGTCGTGGTCGCCGACCTTGGCGCCCGTGCACAGCAGCGCGGCCCCGGCCACGCGGTCGGGATGGTCGAGCAGGAGCTGCAGGCCCACGCAGCCACCGACCGAGACGCCGGCGTAGTGGAACCTGCCCCGGAACTCGTCGCGCTGGTCGAGGATCTCCTCCACGACCCGCAGCACGCCCGCGGCGAGCTCGGCCATCGTGAACGGCTCCTCCCCGACGCTGTGGTTGTAGCCGTGACCGGGCAGGTCCCAGGCGACCACGTCGAAGGCGTCGGTGAGGCCGGCCGCGCACTGGGTCCACAAGGTGGCGGCCGAGGTGCCCAGGGAAGGGCCCAGGACGAGCAGCGGCAGCTCGGCACGGTGGGCGGCGCCGGTGAGGCGCACCGCGGTGATGGTCGGGACGGTCACGTCTTCTCCTGGTGCTGCTCGTCACGGGCGCGGTCGAGGATCTCGTCGATGATCCTGCCGGTCGCGCCCAGGTACTGGCTGGGGTCGAAGTCGGGCTGCTGACGTGCGCCGTCGCCGAAAAGGTCGCGGATGCTGCGCTGCTCGGCCAGCAGGGCAGAGCTGCGCTGCCGGACCAGGGACGCCATCTGGCCGGTGTCGACGTGCAGGCTCGCGAGCAGCTCGGCGGTCTGGGAGCCGGCGGTCACGGTGCGCCGCGACAGCGTGGCCAGCGCCGACCACTCCGTGTGCCAGCCGCCGTCGGGTCGTTCGTCGACGCTGGTGGCGGCAGCGAGGTGCACTTGGGCTGCGCTCGCCGGCGCGGCGAGGGCGGCGCGACGGATCAGCACCGAGAGCACGGGGTTCGCCTTCTGCGGCATCGTCGAGGAGCCACCCCGCCCCTCCACCGGGTCCTCGGACAGCTCGCCGAGCTCAGGCCGGGCGAGCAGGAGGACGTCGTTGGCGATCCGGCCCCACGCATCGGTGGCCCCGACCAGCGCGTCGGCGTACGACGTGAACGGGGCGCGGTTGGTGTGCCACGGGACGCCGGGCTCGAGGCCCAGAGCCCGTGCTGCTCCGGCGGCCACGGCCGAGGCGTCGGTGCTCGCCCCGGAGAGCGCGACCAGCTCGTGGGTCGCGGCGAGGGTACCGGCGGCGCCGCCGAACTGGGCCGGGAGCCGAGCTGCTGCCCGGCGTACCTCTGCACGTGCGTCGAGGACGCCGTGCAGCCACTGCGCCGCCTTGAGGCCGAAGGTGACGGGCACGGCGTGCTGGGTCAGGGTGCGCCCGGCCATCAGGTGCTCGCGGTGCCGCTCGGTGAGCAGCACCAGGCTGTCCACCTGGGAGTCGAGGTCCGCGACCACCCGGCGGGCGCAGTCGCGGGCACAGAGCACCAGGGCGGTGTCGAGGACGTCCTGGCTGGTCAGCCCGCGGTGCACCCACGTCGCCGCCGCCGGGTTGCGCTCCTGGAGGCGGCTGCGGAGCAGGGCCAGCATCGGCAGCACCGGGTTGCCGGAAGCCTCCGCGCCCAGCGCGACCGCGTCGGTGTCGCGCGCGGTCACCAGGCCGGCGAGATCGTCGCGGGCCTCGGCCGGTACGACGCCCGAGGTCACCAGCGACTGCAGCCAGGCTGCCTCCACCCGGACCATCGCGGCGAGCACCGAGGCCGGGGTGAACACACGCTGGGCCCGCTCGTCGCCGGGCCAGAGCAGGTCCGGCATCAGGCCCCCGGGAACTGCAGGAAGACGGTCTCGCGCTCGCCCTGGAGGCGGATGTCGAAGCGGTGGCCGTGCTCGTCGGGCTCGGTGACCAGGGTGCTGCGGCGGTCCTCGGGGAGCGAGGCCAGCAGCGGGTCGTCCGCGGTCGCGGGTCCCGGGAGGTAGGCGCGGGTGAACAGCCGGTTCAGCAGGCCGCGGGCGAGGACGGTCACCGCGAAGAACGGCGCCGCCCCGGCCTCGGTGGGTCCCGGCAGCAGGGTGGTGAACGAGTAGTGGCCGTTGTCGTCCACGGCCGCGCGGCCCCAGCCGGTGAACGTCCAGCCGTCACGGCGCAGCGAGCCCTCCACCTGGGGAACGGCGCCGTCGACGTCGGCCTGCCAGATCTCGATCAGCGCGTCGGGGACCGGCTGCCCCGCGCCGTCGGTGACGGTCCCGTGCAGGCGGACCGCGTCCCGGTGCCCCGGTGGGACGAGCTCGCTGTCACCGGGGAAGGGCAGCGCATAGCCGTAGAAGGGGCCGACGGTCTGGCCCGGAGTTGGGGGAAGCGTCTGGGTCATCGCTGGGCCTCGTCTTCCATCGGGGTGCGGTGGGTGCCGGTGAGCACGATGTCCCACCGGTAGCCGGTGGACCACTCGTGGCGGGTCACGTCGTGGTCATAGGTGGCGACCAGGCGGGCCTGGGCGTCGGGGTCGACGATGGACTGGTAGATCGGGTCCAGGGCGAACAGGGGATCACCGGGGAAGTACATCTGGGTGACCATCCGCTGGGTGAACTCGGTGCCGAAGAGCGAGAAGTGCACGTGCGCGGGCCGCCACGCGTTGTGGTGGTTCTTCCACGGGTACGGCCCGGGCTTGATCGTGCTGAAGGTGTAGCGGCCCTCGCCGTCGGTCAGCGTCCGGCCCGCGCCGGTGAAGTTCGGGTCGAGCGGGGCCGGGTGCTGGTCGCGCTTGTGCACGTAGCGGCCCGCGGCGTTGGCCTGCCAGATCTCCACCAGCTGGTGGCGCACCGGGCGACCCTCGCCGTCCACGACCAGGCCGGTGATGGTGATCCGCTCACCGATGGGCTCACCGGTGTGCTGGATGGTGAGGTCGGACTCGGCGCCGGCGACGTCGCGGTGCCCGAAGCACGGCGCCCAGAGCTCGATCGTCTCCGGGTCGGCGTGGTGCAGGTCCTTGGTCGGGTGCCGCAGCAGGCTGCTGCGGTACGGCGCGTAGTCCAGCCGGGGCTGGGTCTCCACTCCGGCTGCCGGGTCGTAGGCGGCGGCGATGCCGGCCATCTCGTGGTTCATCTCGGCCTGCGAGGACACGGCGGAGTCGGAGTCGGTGGCGGGCGCGTGCGGCGCGGTCTCCTGGGGCTGGGTCACCAGACGAACCTACGACGAACGGCCTTCCGCCGTCGTTGCCGGTTTTCGCTGAGTGGAAGACATCGCTGGAGGTCTGCGAACGCCCGCTGCGACGGTGGTGGAACCCCCGACAAGGAGCTCACCCATGGCAGCACCCTCCAGCACACCCGTCCGCTCGGAGACCGGCATCTGGCCGGTCCTGCTCTGCTGGGTCGCGGTGGCCCTCGACGGCTTCGACCTCGTGGTCCTCGGGGCGGTGATCCCGACGCTGTCCAAGAGCGGCGACCTCGGCTTCACCGACTCGACGCTGACGATGACCTCCACCGTCGGTCTCGTCGGGGTCGGCATCGGGGCGGTGGCCGTGGGGCCGCTGACCGACAGGTTCGGCCGCCGTACCACCCTGATCAGCAGCATCGCCGCGTTCTCGGTGCTCACGCTCCTGATCGCGGTGGCCCAGGACGTCACCCAGTTCACGGTCCTGCGGTTCCTCGCCGGGCTCGGCCTCGGTGCCTGCCTGCCCACCGCGCTGGCGTTCATGACCGAGCACGCCCGCGAGGGCCGCGGGGGGAGCGCGGTCACCCGGATGATGACCGGCTACCACGTGGGTGCGGTGCTGACCGCCGTGCTGGCGCTGTGGCTGATCGACGACTACGGCTGGGAGTCGATGTTCGTGGTGGGCGGTGTCGTCGGCCTGCTCACGCTGCCCGTGCTGTGGTTCAAGCTGCCGGAGTCCACGACGTTTCTCGAGGCGGTGGCCGCCCGCGAGCGCGGCGAGGTGACCGTGGCGGTCCGGAGCCGCGACGTCATCAAGGGCCGGTACCTCGCGGTGAGCGCCGGTCTCTGGGTCGCGTCGTTCATGGGCCTGCTGCTCGTCTACGGGCTGAACACCTGGCTGCCGAAGATCATGGGGGAGGCCGGCTACTCCATCAAGGCCGGCACGGGACTGCTGCTCGTGCTGAACGTGGGCGCGGTGATCGGCCTGCTCGTGGCCGGACTGATCTCGGACTCGCGCGGCAACAAGCCGACCGTGCTGCTCTGGTTCGGTCTCGCGGCGGTCTTCCTGGCGGCGCTGTCGATCAAGATCGAGAGCTCTTTCCTCGTCTACGCCGCGGTGCTGCTCACCGGCATCTTCGTGTTCAGTGCGCAGGTGCTCGTCTACGCGTTCGTCGGGCACCTGTACCCGCCGCAGATCCGCGGCACCGCGCTCGGGATGGCGGCGGGGATCGGCCGGGTGGGGGCGATCGTGGGACCGTTCCTCGGGGGCGCGCTGGTCACCGCGGGGATCGCCTACCCGTGGGGCTTCTACGCCTTCGCGGTGGCCGCACTGCTCGCCGTGCTCGCCCTGGCGACGGTGCCGGCGCACGTGCGGGAGAGCTAGCGGCCCCTGAGAGGATTGGGGTGTTCCCCCTCCCCGAGAAGAAGGACCCTCGATGCCGCTTGACCCCGTCTGGCTCAGCTCCTACCCCGAAGGGGTTCCGCACACCCTGGAGTACGCCGACACCACCGTCCTGGACCAGTTCGAGGCGACGGTGCAGCGATTCGGCGACCGGCCGGCGATGGACTTCCTGGGACGCACCACCACCTACGACCAGCTCGACGAGCGCGTACGCCGTACCGCCGAGGGGCTGCGTCGGCTGGGGGTCGAGGCCGGGGACCGGGTGGCGCTGCTGCTGCCCAACTGCCCGCAGAACGTGATCGCCTTCTACGCGGTTCTGCGGCTGGGTGCGGTCGTGGTCGAGCACAACCCGCTCTACACCGCCAGCGAGCTGCGGCACCCGTTCGCCGACCACGGGGCCGAGGTCGCGATCGTCTGGGACAAGGCCGTCCCGGTGGTCGAGCAGCTGCAGGAGGACTCCGCGGTGAAGACCATCGTCGCGGTCGACCTGACCCTCGAGCTGCCGCTGCTCAAGCGACTTGCCCTGCGGATCCCGGTGACCAGGGCGCGGGAGTCACGCGCCCAGCTCACCGGTCCGGCGCCGCACGCGATGCCGTTCGCCGAGCTGGAGTCCGCCCCGCCGATCGCCGACGACCACCCGCGGCCGGTGGCCGAGGACGTCGCGCTCCTGCTCTACACCTCGGGGACCACAGGCGTGCCCAAGGGTGTCCCGCTGCGGCACCGCAACCTGGTGGCGAACGTCGTCCAGGGCCGCGCCTGGGTGCCCGGCCTGGTGGAGGGTCGCGAGAGCTTCCTGTGCGCGCTGCCGATGTTCCACGCCTACGGCATCACCATCAGCGTCCTGTTCGGGGTCAGCCTCGGCGCGAAGCTGGTGCTGTTGCCCAAGCCCGAGATCGGGCTGCTGATGGACGCGTTCAAGCGCGAGGTCCCCACCTTCGTCCCCGCCGTGCCGCCGCTCTACGCGCGGATCGCCGAGGCGGCCGAGGAGCGCGGGATCTCGATCAAGGGCGTGCGCTACGCGCTCTCGGGTGCGATGCCGCTGCCGGCCGACCTCGTGGAGCGCTGGGAGGCGGCCACGGGCGGGCTGCTCGTCGAGGGCTACGGGCTCACCGAGACCTCCCCGGTGATCGTCGGCAACCCGATGAGCTCCGCGCGCCGGCCGGGGTCGATCGGGGTGCCGTTCCCCGACGTCGAGGTCCGCATCGCCGACCCCGAGGACCTCTCGGTGGACGTGCCGCCGGGGGAGCGGGGCGAGCTGCTCGTCCGGGGGCCGCAGGTCTTCGAGGGCTACCGCGGCCTGCCCGAGGAGACCGCCGCCGCGCACCACGAGGGCTGGTTCCGCACCGGGGACGTGGTGGTGATGTCGCCGGACGGGTTCATCACGATCGTGGACCGGATCAAGGAGATCATCATCACCGGCGGCTTCAACGTCTATCCCAGCGAGGTGGAGCGCGTCCTGCGCGAGCACGCCTCGGTGGAGGACGCGGCCGTGGTCGGGATGCCGTCGACCAGTGGCAGCGAGCAGGTCGTCGCGGCCGTGGTCCTGGTGCAGGGTGCCGACCTCGACGTCGAGGAGATCGGCACACACCTGCGCGAGGCGCTCTCGGCGTACAAGGTGCCGCGCCGGATCATCGCCGTGACCGAGCTGCCGGTGAACCAGATGGGCAAGGTGCTGCGCCGCGAGGTCTCCTCGATGCTCCTGGACGAGTGACCTGACCTCCACCCAGTGGAAGGATGGGGTGCATGGCGGGCAACCTGTCCCAACCGGGCACCTCGGTCACCAGCAGGGCTCTGGCCCTGCTGGGCGCCTTCGACGGACGTCACCGCCAGCTCTCGCTGACCGAGCTGGCCGCGCGGGCTCACCTCCCGCTGCCCACCGCGCACCGGCTGGTCGCCGAGCTCGTCGAGTGGGGCGCCCTGGCGCGCACAGCCACGGGTGAGTACGTCGTGGGGCGGCGCCTGTGGAGCGTGGGGCTGCTCGCCCCGGTGAACACCGGCCTGCGTCAGCTCGCCTCGCCGTACCTGCACGACCTGTACGGCGCGACCCTGGCCACCGTCCACCTCGCGGTCCGCGAGGGCAACCACGTGCTCTACCTCGACCGGCTCTCCGGCAACGCCTCGGTGCCGGTGGTGAGCACGGTCGGGTCCCGGCTGCCGATGCACGCCACCGGGGTCGGCAAGGTGCTGTTGGCCCACGCGCCCGCCGAGGTGCAGGCCGAGGTCCTCGCGCACCTGGACCGGGTCACGCCGTACACCGTGAGCCAGCCGGGCGCGCTGCGGCGCCAGCTCGTCCGGGTGCACAAGGACGACTACGCCACGACGCAGGAGGAGATGAGCCTGGGCGCCTGTTCCGTGGCAGTGCCGGTGCGCGCGCGCCGGCAGGTGGTCGCCGCCCTGGGTGTGGTGGTCCCGGACCTGCGGCGCACCCGCGCCCAGCTGGTCTCGGCGTTGCGGGTCGCCTCCGGCGGTATCGGCCGCGCCCTGAACGAGCAGGTGGATCCGGACGAGGGGTTCCACTGAGCGAAAGGCCGGGGTGGGACCTCGCCGCTGCGCGCCGGATGATCGAGGAATGCCGCCTGTCCAGGAACGCACCACGGTCGCCATCGTCGGAGGCGGCCCCGCAGGGCTGATGCTCTCCCACCTGCTCGCCCGCTCCGGGATCGAGTCCGTGGTGGTCGAGCTGCGCTCGCGCGCCGAGATCGAGCAGACCCACCGGGCCGGCATCCTGGAGCAGGACAGCGTCCGGATGCTCGTCGAGACCGGTGTCTCGGACCGGGTGCTCCGGGAGGGGTACCGGCACGAGGGCATCGAGCTGGCGTTCGGAGGCGGCGGTCACCGGATCGACTTCGAGGGTCTCGTCGGCGCCTCGGCGCAGCTCTACCCGCAGACCGATGTGTTCACCGACCTCGCCGATGCCCGCGAGCGCGACGGCGGCGACGTCCGGTTCGGGGTCAGCGAGGTCTCCGTCGCCGACGTCACAGGCGAGGCTCCCGTGGTCCGGTTCACCGACTCCGGTGGCCAGGCGCACGAGCTGCGCTGCGACTACCTCGTCGGGTCCGACGGCTCCCGCAGCGTCTGCCGGCAGGCCTTCCCCGAGGCCAAGCGGCGGCAGTACTTCCGCGAGTACCCCTACGCCTGGTTCGGGATCCTCTGCGAGGCCCCGCCGAGCGCGCCCGAGCTGATCTACAACCACTCCGAGCGCGGCTTCGCGCTGATCAGCCAGCGCACCGAGTCCCTGCAGCGGATGTACTTCCAGTGCGACCCCGCCGAGAACCCCGCCGACTGGTCCGACGACCGCATCTGGGAGGAGCTCCAGGCCCGGGTCGGGGCCAACGGGTACACCCTGCGGGAGGGCCCGATCACGTCGCGGACGGTGCTGCCGTTCCGCAGCTTCGTCCAGGAGCCGATGCGGCACGGGAACCTGCTGCTCGCCGGGGACGCGGCGCACACGGTCCCACCCACCGGCGCCAAGGGGCTCAACCTCGCCCTCGCCGACGTGCGGGTGCTCGCCGAGGTGCTGGAGCAGGTCGTCTCCCGCCGGGATCCGGACCTGCTCGACGACTACACCGAGCGCGCGCTGGACCGGGTGTGGAAGGCCCAGCACTTCTCCTACTGGATGACCACGATGCTGCACCTCGCACCGGAGGCCAGCCCGTTCGACGTACGCCGACAGACCGGCGAGCTCGCGATGCTCACGTCGTCCCGGGCCGGGGCGACCTACCTGGCGGAGGGTTACACCGGCTGGCCGGCGCCACGCTGAGGGAATGCACACTTCGCGAGAAAAGCCCATAAGGGACATAACCGGTCCAGACCGGTGCCGACGAGCCATAGCCATTCTGGGTCAAAACCCATAGTCACTTCGGGCTATTTCCGCGTGTTGCTCTTAATGACAAATCGGACTTGCCGTTCTCTGGAGGGAAGGCAAGGGAGTTCCAAGATGATTGCAACAGAAGCGGCCCTGTACGGGTCGTCGAGTGCCAGCGGATCTGGCGCAACGGTGGTGCTGGTGTGCAGCTGTGGCCAGGAGATCGGCGGGAGCAAGCGGGTGCACTGCCCGCGGTGCGGCTGCTGCCTGAACTGACGATCGCCGTAGGGTGACCTCCGACCAGTCAGGAGGGACCCTTGGCCCAGCAGCCGAACCGTGCAGGCGCTTCCGCGACCTCCGCGGTGTGGACGCTGCCCAACATCGTCTCCATGGTGAGGTTGGCCGGCGTGCCGCTGTTCCTGTGGCTGGTGATGGGCCCCGAGGCCGACGTCTGGGCGCTGGTCGTGCTGATGGTCTCGGGCTTCACCGACTGGCTCGACGGCTACTTGGCGCGACGGCTGAACCAGACCTCGAAGCTGGGGGAGATCCTCGACCCGGTCGCCGACCGGCTCTACATCCTGGCCGCGGTCATCGGACTGCTCTACCGCGACATCATCCCGTGGTGGGTGGCGATCCTGCTGCCCCTGCGCGACGCGTTCCTGTGGTGCCTGGTCCCGTTCCTGCGGACCCGTGGGTACTCCGCGCTGCCGGTGCACTATCTCGGCAAGGCGGCCACCGCTGCCCTGCTCTACTCCTTCCCGATGCTCTTCCTCGGTGACGGCGACGGCCCCGTCGCGGTCCTCGCGGAGGTCTTCGGATGGGCCTTCGCCATCTGGGGGATCGGGCTCTACTGGTGGGCCGGCCTCCTTTACGCTTGGCAGGTGCGCAAGCTGATGGCCGACAGGGATCGGCGCGCCCCGGACTTCTCGGACACCTGAGGTGGCCACCCCCGACCGGCTCCCGCCACAGGCGGCGATGGGCCTGCTCGACTACCTCACCACCCACACGCTCGACGAGGACTACGCCTTCGCCTCCGAGCAGAAGCAGTCGGCGGACACGCGGCCACCGCCGCGTCGTCCGGGCCTGGTTGCCGCCGCGGTGATGGTGGTCTTCGCGTTCCTCGTCGTCACCGCCGCCGTCCAGACGGCGCGCAACTCCTCGCGCGACGAGGGCGAGCGCCGCCAGCTCGCCGAGCAGGTCAGCTCCGCGCGGGCGCAGCTGGAGGACGAGCGTGCCCAGCTGGTGAAGCTCCGGGTGGAGGCCGCGACCCTGGAGTCGCGGCAGCTGCGCAGCGACACCTCGGCGCGCGGGCTCCTGGCGAACATCAACCTGCTGGGGATCAAGGCGGGGACCGTGGCGGTGCGCGGCCCCGGCGTACGGCTGGTGGCCGACAACGCCCCGAACGCGGACAGCCCGCGCAACGAGGTGCTCGACACGGACCTGCAGCGGCTGGTCAACGGGCTCTGGGAGGCCGGCGCGGAGGCGATCGCCGTCAACGGGCAGCGGCTGACCAACCTGAGCACGATCCGGCTCGCCGGCGGGGCGATCACGATCAACGCCCGCTCGCTGCGACGTCCCTACGTCGTCAACGCGATCGGCAACCCGGACACGCTGCCCGCACGTTTCGCAGAAACCTCCAGCGGTCAGGCATGGTTGGACCTGCAACGCGAGGTCGGCCTGCAGCTGAGCATCACGCCGCTGTCCTCTGTGCGACTTCCCGGAACCGAGGTCTCGTTGCGCTATGCCAACAGTAAGTAGGAGAGCGTCATGATCGCGATCATCGGGCTGATCGTCGGCGTCGGGCTCGGGCTGTTCCTGACACCCGACGTGCCGCTGTACCTCGAGCCCTACCTGCCGATCGCTGTCGTGGCCGCGCTCGACGCCGTCCTCGGAGCCTTCCGCGCCTTCCTCGACGGGATCTTCGACGACAAGGTGTTCGTGATCTCGTTCATCAGCAACGTGCTCATCGCCGGCATGATCGTCTTCCTCGGCGACAAGCTCGGCGTCGACGCGCAGCTGTCCACCGGCGTCGTGGTCGTGCTCGGCATCCGGATCTTCTCCAACGTGGCCGCGATCCGGCGCCACATCTTCCACGCGTGAGCCCGATGAGCGAACCCGAGACCCCGGAGCAACAGGAGACCCGTCCGGCCACTGGCATCGACCGGTTGCGCCGCGCCTTCTTCCGGCCCTCGCGCGGGCAGGCCGTGGTCGCGGTCCTGGTGGGGGTGCTGGCCTTCGCGGCGGTCACCCAGGCGCGGCTGACCGGCGACGACGACACCTACGAGGGGCTGCGCCAGGACCAGCTGATCCAGGCGCTCAACGGGCTCCAGTCGGCCTCCCGCAAGGCCGAGCGCGACATCGCCGAGCTCGAGGCGACCCGCGACCAGCTGCGCAGCGGCAGCCAGCGGCGTACCACGGCCCTCGAGCAGGCGCGCCGCGAGCTGCAGACCCTGGGCGTGCTGGCCGGGACGCTGCCGGCGACCGGGCCCGGGGTGCGCGTCACCGTGGAGGACCCCAAGCGGGAGCTCAGCCTGAACAACCTGCTCGACGGCATCGAGGAGCTGCGCAACGCAGGCGTGGAGGCGATCGAGATCAACGACCGCGTCCGCGTGATCGCCCAGACCTCGTTCGAGGACGACCCCGACGGCATCAGGGTCGACCGGGTGGTGCTCCAGGCGCCCTACGTCATCGACGCCATCGGAGACCCCGACACCCTCGCCGGCGCCTTGAAGTTCCAGGGCGGGTTCACCGACGACGTCGAGGCCGAGTCCGGCACGGTCTCGGTCGAGAAATCGGACCGGATCGACGTCAGCGTGACCCGGACCCCGGCGAAACCCCGCTACGCCGAAGCGGTCCCCGGGCAGTAGCCTCGGAGTCCCGACAACCGAGGAGCAGCGTGATTCCCGAAGAGCTGAAGTACACCTCCGAGCACGAGTGGCTGCGCGAGCCCGGTCAGGCCGAGGGATCGGTCCGCGTCGGCATCACCGACTTCGCCCAGGACGCGCTCGGCGACATCGTCTTCGTGCAGCTTCCCGAGGTCGGCGACACGGTCACCTCCGGCGCCGTCGTGGGGGAGCTGGAGTCGACGAAGTCCGTCAGCGAGGTCTACGCGCCCCTGGGTGGCGAGATCGTCGCCCGCAACGAGGCGCTCGACGCCACTCCCGAGCTGGTGAACACTGATCCCTACGGCGACGGGTGGCTATTCGAGATCGTCGCGGACAACTCCGGTTCCGCCGACCTGCTCGACGCCGCGGCGTACCAGGCGACACTCGAAGCCTGAAGCCCACGACGCTGGTAGGTTGACGCCCAGAACCCTGACCCTTCACTGCGGCTTCAAGGTTCAGCGCACGGATTCCGACGAGGACGGGAAGATCGAGATGGCCTATTGCTCGCAGTGCGGGAGCCAGAACCCCGACACCTCCAGGTTCTGCTCGCAGTGCGGCACTCCGCTGGCTCCAGCCGCCAGCGAGACCCCGCCGGTCGACGCCACCACCACGATCACCTTCGGTACGCCGACCAAGGGCGAGACCGACGACCGGACCTCGCTCAACGCCGCGGACGCGGCAGCGGTGGATGCGCTTCCCGCGCACAGCGCCCTGCTCGTGGTGCAGCGAGGGCCCGGCGCCGGCAGCCGCTACCTGCTCGACTCAGACCTCTCCACCGTGGGCCGGCACCCCGAGAGTGACATCTTCCTCGACGACATCACCGTCTCGCGTCGCCACGTGGAGTTCCGCCGTACGGGCGGGATCTTCCGCGTCCACGACGTCGGCAGCCTGAACGGCACCTACCTCAACGGCGATCGCGTCGACGACGCGGAGCTGCAGAACGGTGACGAGGTGCGCATCGGCAAGTTCCGGCTGATCTTCTTCGCCAGCGACGCGAAGGACAGCTGAACGTGCGCCAGACGGCCCAGAAGATAGGCCGGATCACCATCGGGCAGGCAGTCGCCGACCTGAAGGCGGAGTTCCCCGACGTCGACATCAAGGAGTCGAAGATCCGGCACCTCGAGAACGAGGGCCTGGTCGAGCCGGAGCGGACCCCCTCGGGGTACCGGAAGTACTCCGTGGAGGACATGGAGAAGCTGCGCTACATCATCCGGGCGCAGCGGGAGCACTACCTGCCGCTCAAGGTCATCCGCGAGCACCTCGACGCCCTCGACCGCGGCCTCGAGCCGCCGCCCTTGAGCGGCTCGCCCAGCATCCCGGGCGCGCTGATGGCCAACCCGTTCCCCGGGGTGGAATCGCTGCTCTCCGGGCACTCCGAGGTGCGGATCTCGCGGCGCGAGCTGGTCAAGACCGCCGAGATCACCGAGGAGCTGCTGGACGCGCTGGAGAACTACGGCCTGGTGCGCCCGCGGCCCGGTTCCAAGCACTACGACGCCGACGCCTTGGTGATCGCCAAGGTCGCCGGTGAGCTGGCGGCGTACGGCATCGAGCCCCGGCACCTGCGCTCGTTCAAGACCGCAGCCGACCGCGAGGTGGGACTGATGGAGCAGGTCGTCTCCCCGATCCGGCGCAGCCGCGAGGAGGGCGCAGAGGGGCGAGCGGCCCAGACCATGGACGAGATGGCCGTGCTCTCGGTGCGGTTGCACGCCGTACTGGTGAAATCGGGCCTGCGATCCCTGCGCTGACTCCATCGCCGGACCAGTAGGCTGAACTCGTGCGCGAGGTAGAGGTTGTCGGAGTAAGGGTCGAGCTGCCCTCGAACCAGCCGATCGTGCTCCTGCGGGAGCTGGCAGGGGAGCGGTACCTCCCCATCTGGATCGGCGCGGTGGAGGCGACCGCGATCGCCTTCGCCCAGCAGGGCGTGGTGCCACCGAGGCCGCTGACCCACGACCTGCTGCGAGACGTCCTCGAGGCGACCGGCAACGAGGTCACCGAGATCCGGATCACCGAGATGCGCGACAACGTCTTCTACGCCACCGTGGTGCTGTCCTCGGGGGTCGAGGTGAGCGCCCGTCCCTCCGACTCCATCGCCCTGGCGATGCGGACCGGGTCCAAGATCGTCTGCTCCGAGGAGCTGCTCGACGACGCCGGGATCCTGGTGCCCGACGAGCAGGAGGACGAGGTGGAGAAGTTCCGTGAGTTCCTCGACCACGTCTCGCCCGAGGACTTCGAGAAGGATCAGGGGCAGCCGCCCGCCTGAGGGGACCTTCACCCTCAAGTTGAACTTGAAGGTTTGGCCGACACGCCGCGCGCCTCTTTGACCAACCCTCAAGCGAAGGTTTACCTTCACAATGTCTTCGCTGTAACTCCAAGGCTGCGATTCTCCTGACCCAGGTCAGCAGGAACCCTCGTCCGGCCACCCTTTCGGGGGTTACGCTCAGTGAAGTTGACTTCGGAGGTAACAGTGGGCATCAAGTACGAATCGCAGTCGGACAAGGTGGCGCTGGAGGCAGCGCTGCACGCCGACGAGCAGGGTCTGCTCTTCGACGACGACGTCTCGACGCTGCCCCAGGACCTCGGCTACCGCGGCCCCACCGCCTGCGCCGCAGCCGGCATCACCTACCGCCAGCTCGACTACTGGGCCCGCACCGGCCTGGTGGACCCCACCGTGCGCGGCGCCGCCGGCTCCGGCACCCAGCGCCTCTACGGCTTCCGCGACATCTTGCTCCTCAAGGTGATCAAGCGCCTCCTCGACGCCGGCATCTCGCTCCAGCAGATCCGCACCGCAGTGGCCCACCTGCGTGCCCGCGGCACCGACGACCTGACCCGCGTCACCTTGATGAGCGACGGCGCCACCGTCTACGAGTGCACCAGCAACGACGAGGTCATCGACCTGCTCCAGGGTGGGCAGGGCGTCTTCGGCATCGCGATCGGGGGAGTGTGGCGCGAGATCGAGGGGTCCCTGGCCGAGCTGCCCTCCGAGCGCACCGCCGAGTCCGCGGTCGAGTCCGCCGACGACGAGCTCGCGACGCGGCGCAAGGCCCGACTCACAGGCTGATAGATTCGGTCCTGCTGACAAACCCGCATGGGAGAGCTCCCGGACCGGCTCGCAGAGCCACCCGGGGCGCCGAAGGGGCAACTCCTCCCGACAACCTCTCAGGCTCAAGGACCGTGCGGGCTGGCACTCAGGAGCAGCATCTGTTGTGACTGAGGGGAGGCGTACTCACCCGTTGCCGGTAGATCGCCTCACGCTCAGGAGCCACATGTCACAGCGAACCCTCGCCGCAGCCCTGGACCAGCGCCCGTTCAGCGAACGCCACATCGGCCCGGGCGAGCATCAGGTCGCCGAGATGCTCAAGGCGCTGGGGCTCAGCAGCCTCGAGGCGCTGATGGACGACGCGGTCCCGGGGCGGATCCGCTCCTCGGGCCTCGACCTGCCCCCAGCCGCGACCGAACGCGCGACCGCCGCCGAGCTGCGCGAGATCGCCGACCTGAACAACCCGCTGGTGCCGATGATCGGCCTGGGCTACCACGGCACGATCACCCCGCCCGTCGTACGGCGCAACGTGCTGGAGGACCCCTCCTGGTACACCGCGTACACGCCCTACCAGCCCGAGATCAGCCAGGGCCGGCTCGAGGCGCTGATCAACTTCCAGACGATGGTGGCCGACCTCACCGGGCTGGAGACCTCCAACGCGTCCCTGCTCGACGAGGGCACCGCGGCCGCCGAGGCGATGACACTGGTGCGGCGGGCGAACAAGAAGGCCACCGGGCCGTTCGTGGTCGACGCCGACGCGCTCCCTCAGACGATCGAGGTGGTCCGCACCCGCGCCCGGGCGATGGGCATCGAGGTCGTCGTGGCCGACCTCTCCGACGGGGCGCAGGGCCTGCCTGACGGTGAGCTCAGCGGCGTGCTGGTGCAGTACCCCGGCGCCTCGGGACGGGTCCTGGACCCACGGGCGGTGATCGAGGAGACCCATGCCCGCGGCGGCCTCGCCGTGGTCGCGGCCGACCTGCTCGCCCTGACCCTGCTGGAGTCCCCGGGCACCCTGGGTGCGGACGTGGCGGTGGGCTCCTCCCAGCGGTTCGGCGTCCCGCTGTTCTACGGCGGCCCGCACGCCGGCTTCATGTCCGTGCGCAAGGGCCTCGAGCGGCACCTCCCCGGCCGGCTGGTCGGCGTCTCCGTGGACTCGGCCGGACGCCCGGCGTACCGGCTCTCGCTGCAGACCCGCGAGCAGCACATCCGGCGCGACCGGGCCACCTCCAACATCTGCACCGCCCAGGTGCTGCTCGCGGTGGTGGCCTCGATGTACGCCGTCCACCACGGCCCCGACGGCCTCACCCGGATCGCCCGCGGGGTGCATGCCCAGGCGGCGGTGCTGGCCGAGCGGCTGCGCCAGGGAGGCGTCGAGGTGGTGCACGACGCGTTCTTCGACACCGTGCTCGCCCGGGTCCCGGGCCGGGCGTCCGAGGTGGTCGAGGCGGCCCGCGCCGCCGGGGTGCACCTGCGGCTGGCCGACGAGGACCACGTCGGGATGAGCACCTCCGAGGTCACCGACGCCGACGTCCTCGACGTGGTGCTGGGGGCCTTCGGGGTCGGCTCGACCAACGGGGACGGCTCGACCAACGGGGACGGCTCGATCGGTGGGGACACCGTCGTCGAAGCCCTCCCCGCCGCGCTGCGTCGTACCACCGACTTCCTGACCCACGAGGTGTTCAACACCCACCGCAGCGAGACCTCGATGCTGCGCTACCTGCGTCGGCTCTCCGCGCGCGACTACGCGCTGGACCGCGGGATGATCCCGCTGGGCTCGTGCACGATGAAGCTGAACGCGACCACCGAGATGGAGCCGGTCAGCCTGCCCGGGTTCGCCGACCTGCACCCGTTCGCGCCGGCCGAGGACGCGCTGGGCTACCGCCGGCTGATCGACCAGCTGGAGTCGTGGCTGGCCACGGTGACCGGCTACGCCCGTGTCTCGATCCAGCCCAACGCCGGGTCCCAGGGCGAGCTCGCCGGTCTCCTGGCGATCCGCGCCTACCACGACGCCAACGGCGAGGGGGAGCGCCGCGTGTGCCTGATCCCGGCCTCGGCGCACGGCACCAACGCGGCCTCGGCGGTGATGGCCGGGATGAAGGTCGTGGTGGTCAAGTCCGCCGACGACGGGTCGGTCGACATGGACGACCTGCGCAAGCAGTGCGAGGAGCACCGCGACGACCTCGCAGCGATCATGGTCACCTACCCCTCGACCCACGGCGCCTACGAGGACACCATCGTCGACCTGTGCGAGCTGGTGCACGCGGCCGGCGGGCAGGTCTACGTCGACGGCGCGAACCTGAACGCGCTGCTCGGGTATGCGCGTCCCGGCGAGTTCGGTGGCGACGTCTCCCACCTGAATCTGCACAAGACGTTCTGCATCCCGCACGGCGGCGGCGGGCCGGGCGTGGGCCCGGTCGGCGTACGCGAGCACCTGGCGCCGTACCTGCCCTCGCACCCGATGCACCCCGAGCCGGAGAAGCGCACCGGGATCGGGCCGATCAGCGCCGCGCCGTACGGCTCCGCGGGCATCTTGCCGATCTCCTGGGCCTACGTCCGGATGATGGGGGCCGAGGGGCTGACCCAGGCCACGGCGGTCGCCGTGCTCTCCGCGAACTACGTCGCGCACCGCCTCGGCGAGCACTTCCCGGTGCTCTACCGCGGGCACCACGACCGGGTGGCGCACGAGTGCATCCTCGACGTCCGCGGGCTGACCAAGAGCAGCGGCGTCAGCGTGGACGACGTCGCCAAGCGGCTGATCGACTACGGCTTCCACGCCCCGACGATGAGCTTCCCGGTCGCCGGCTCGCTGATGGTGGAGCCGACCGAGAGCGAGGACCTCGGGGAGCTCGACCGGTTCTGCGAGGCCATGATCGCGATCCGGGGCGAGATCGCCCGGGTCGAGGCAGGGGAGTGGACCCCGGAGACCTCGCCGCTGCGCGGTGCCCCGCACACGGCGGCCTCGGTGCTGGTCGGCGAGCAGGAGCGGGCCTACCCCGTCGAGCTCGCGGTGTTCCCCGCCGGCCCGGACCCGGACAAGTACTGGCCGCCGGTGGGCCGGATCGACCAGGCCTACGGCGACCGCAACCTGGTCTGCGCCTGCCCGCCACCCGAGGCGTTCGCCGTCGAATGAGGGAGCACCACTACCAGGCGGTCCTCGACCGCTACCAGGCCGAACGCAGGCTGCCCTCGATCGTCGCGGGCGTGCTCGAAGGTCCCGAGCTTGCGTGGAGCGGTACGGCGGGCGCGGAGACGACCGTGGACACGCAGTACCGGATCGGGTCGATCACCAAGACGATCACCGCCGTGCTCGTGATGCAGTGCCGCGACGACGGGCTGCTCGACCTCGACGACCCGGTCGCTCGCTTCCTGCCCGAGTCGGGCTACGGCGCCGCCACGGTGCGGCAGCTGCTGGCGCACACCTCGGGGATGCAGAGCGAACCGGCCGGCCCGTGGTGGGAGCGCTCGCCGGGCGTCCCCGTCGAGGAGCTGCTCGCGGCCAACGACGGGTCCGACGCGGTCTTCGGGCCAGACGAGCACCACCACTACAGCAACCTGGGCTACGGACTGCTCGGCGAGGTGGTCGCGCGGCTGCGCGGGCGCCCCTGGGCCGAGCTGGTGCAGGAGCGGGTGCTCGATCCGCTCGGCATGACGCGGACGTCGTACCTCCCGCAGGAGCCGTACGCCCGCGGCTTCAGCGTCCACCACCTCGCCTCCACCCTGACCGAGGAGCCGCTGCACGACACCGGCGCGATGGCTCCCGCGGGCCAGCTCTGGAGCACGCTGTCGGACCTCGTCAGCTTCGCCGCGTTCCTGATGGCCGGCGAGCCCGACGTGCTGTCGGTGCGCACGCTGGCGCAGATGCGGCAGCCGGTGCCGCCCGCGATCGACTACGGGCTCGGCGTCCGGCTGGTGCCGTACGCCGCCGGGGTGCTCGCCGGCCACACCGGCTCCATGCCGGGGTTCCAGTCCGCTGTCTTCGCCGACCCGCTGAACCGGGTCGGGGTGGTCGCGCTCACCAACGGCACCACGGGGTTCTCCGGTCCTGAGCTGGCGCTCGCGCTGCTGGGCGACCACACCCCCGCGGCGATGCCGACGTGGCGCCCGGCCGACTCGGTGCCCGAGTGGGCCGCCGAGCTCCTGGGCTACTGGCACTGGGGGAACTCCGCCTACGAGGTCCGCTGGAACCGCGACCGGCTGGAGTGGCGCGATCTCGCCCGCGGCGCCGTGGCCGAGCAGTTCGGCCTCACCGGCGACCGGATCATCGGCCTGGCCGGCTACCACCACGGTGAGACCCTTCACGTCGTACGCCGCGACGACGGATCGGTGGACCACCTCGAGTGCGCCACCTTCGTCTACACCCGCACGCCCTACCCGGAAGGACCCTGACACCTGTGACCCCGAGGAAGCTCTACCGCACGCTCGCCCTGGCCGAGGCGGTGACGTGGACGCTGCTGCTGCTCGGCATGTTCCTGAAGTACGTCACCGAGACCACCGAGGTGCTCGTCCGGATCGGCGGGGGAGTGCACGGTTTCGTGTTCCTGGCCTACTGCGCCACCACGGTCCTGGTCGCGGTCGACCGTCGCTGGAGCGTGGGCCGGCTCGCGACGGGACTCGCCTCGGCGGTCGTGCCCTACCTGACGATCCCGTTCGAGCGCTCGGTCGAGCGGGCCGGGCTCCTCGGCGAGAGCTGGCGGCTGCTCGAGGAGGAGCCGCGTGGGCTCACGGAGCGCCCTGTGGCCGGTGCGCTGCGCAGTCCTGTGCTCGCAGCCGTGGTCACGGTCGCGGTGCTCGCGGTCGTGTTCAGCGGCCTGCTCATGGCGGGTCCGCCCACCGAGTGGGGTCAGTGACCCGCACCTGAACGCGGGGTTCGCCCCGGATCGCTGCGGCCGTTTCCCCGGCCGCGACCCACGCGCGCCGTACGGCGCTAGGGTTTGGGCGAAACGGGGCATATCCCCGGGTTGGTCCCTTGAATTCGCATTGCCAGGGACCACGTCAGACCGGAGGTGACATGCACAAGGGCGACCGTATGCACCCGATCGACGTCGTCCGGGTGCTCGTCCCGACCGGAGAGCCCGACCCCCGGGCGCTCCAGGTCGCCTTCGCGGTCTTCGTGTCGGCGGACTTCGCCATCCGCGGGGCCGGTGGACGAGACATCCAGCTCCTGGACTGGCCCGGCGTCGGCCTGCTGCTGGCCGCGGTGACGACGGTGCTGGCCTTCGCTGTGCCCTGGCGCAGGCTGGGCCGACCGCAGCTGGTGACGGTCCTGCCCGTGCTCGACATCGCAGCGATAGGTGCGGTCCGGATCAGCGAGGACGGCAGCGCTGCCGGCATCCTCATCGTGGTGCCTGCCCTGTGGCTGGGTCGCCAGCTCGGCCGGCGGGGCGCGCTCGTCGCGGTCCTCGCCGTGGCCGCACTGGCCGCCGCCCCGAGCCTGGCCGTGCTCGGCGCCGATCCGGTCGCGGTCGCGCGGGCGGTGCTGATCACGGTCGTCGCCGGATGGAGCGCGCTGGCAATCGCCTACAGCATCGAGCTGATCCGCGACGAGCGCGACCAGGCCGAGCTCCGCGGGACCGAGCTGGCTCGGGCGATGGAGACCATCGAGCAGCACCAGCGGGCCTCCCAGGCCATCTTCGACACGGTGGACGTCGGGCTGTTGCTGCTGGACCGCGACGGGCGCTTTCAGGGACAGAACCAGCGGGTCGCCGACTTCTTCGCTCAGGCCTACCCCGACGGGCACCACGGTCGCGCCGGGCAGGTCGGCTTCGTGTACGGCGAGGACGGCGTGATGCCCCTGGCTAAGGAGGAGACGCCGACCTATCGCGCCGCCCAGGGCGAGGAGTTCGAGGACCGGCGTACGTGGGTGGGACCCGACCCGGCCGACCGGCGGGCGCTGTCTGTCTCCGCCCGCTCGCTGCGTGGCCCGGACGGTGCGTTCGAGGGGGCCGCCCTGTCGTTCAAGGACGTCACCGACCTGATGCGGGCGATGGCGGTCAAGGAGGACTTCGTCGCCATGGTCTCGCACGAGCTGCGTACCCCGCTCACCTCGATATCGGGGTACGTCGAGATCCTCAAGGACCGCCCCGACCTGCCGGCCGGAGTGGTCGAGCAGCTGGAGGTGATCGACCGCAACGCCGAGCGGCTGCTGCGCCTGATCGGCAACCTCCTGCACACTGCCCAACTGACGTCGGGTCGTACGCTGCCGATCGTGCGGCGCAGGTGCGACCTGGTGCAGATCGTGCGCGACTCCGTGGAGGCGATCGCACCTGCCAGCGCTGCCGCGGGGGTCAGGCTGGAGGTGGACCTGCCCGAGCAGCTGTGGCTGCTGCTCGACCGTGTGCGCATCGGTCAGCTCGTCGACAACCTGTTGGCCAACGCCGTGAAGTACACCCCGGCCGGTGGGGACGTGACCGTCTGCCTGCGTGTGGACGGCTCGCGGGCCCGGCTGGGCGTGCGGGACACCGGCATCGGCATCCCCGCTGCCGACCTGGAGCAGCTGTTCACCCGGTTCTTCCGGGGCGAGGCGGCCGAGCAGCTGGCCATCCAGGGCGTGGGACTGGGGCTGAGCATCAGCCGGAGCATCGTGGAGAGCCACGGCGGCGTGATCGAGGTCGACAGCGAGGCCGGGGTGGGCAGCACCTTCTCCGTCTCCCTGCCCCTGGCCGACTGAGCCCCCACTGGGGGCGCGGCAGCCTAGAGAGCCTGGGAGACCGAGCTCATGTTGAAGTCGGGGACCCGGAGCGCCGGCATCGCCGTACGGGAGAAGTAGTCCTCGCCCCACTCGCGGGAGAAGGCGGGGACGGTCCCGGAGGCATGGGTGAACCTGTTCAACAGGTCGATCGGGCTCTCGTTGAAGCGGAAGTTGTTCACCGCCCCGACGACCTCGCCACCCTGCACGCGGTAGACGCCGTCGCGGGTGAGGCCGGTGAGCAGCATCGTCTGCGGCTCCACCTCGCGGATGTACCACAGGCAGGTGAGCAGGAGCCCGTCGTCCATGCTGCCCACGAGGTCTGCCTCGGTGCCCGAGGCGCCCTCGACGTCCAGCACCAGGTTGTCGACCCCGGGGGTGGTGGGCTGCCCGGTCAGCTCGGCGGTGTGCCGGGTCTGGATCAGGGAGGTCAGCCGACCGTCGCGGATCCAGTCGACCGGCTGCAGCGGCAGTCCGTTGTCGTAGACGCTGCTGCGGTCCGAGGACGCGCCGGCGACCACGAAGGGCTCGCACTCCAGCGCCGGGTGTGCGGGATCGCTGTGCAGCCGCACCGAGGCACTGACCAGCTGCTCGCCGATGCGGGTGCCTCCGCCGGGCTTGGAGAAGAGCGTCTGGCCGTCGGCGGCGTTGCGTGCACCGGCGCTCCAGTAGGCGTCGATCATCAGGTCCGCGACTGCCGAGGGCGGCAGGATGGTGTCGTAGCGACCGGCGGCAAGATCCGTGCGCCGTTCTCCCCAGGAGAGCCGGCGCGCGAGGTCGGCCGACATCCGGAGCCCGTCGACGTCGGCGAAGTCGCGGGTGGCGCCCCCGACCCACGCGCTGTTGGTGAGCTCGGCGTTCTTGCCGGTGCAGCCGTAGTGGCCGGTGGGCTGCTCGTGCCGCAGCCGCAGGCCGGTGGAGGAACCGAGGTAGGTGGTGGTGACCTCGTGGAAGACGAAGCCGTAGAGGATCCGGCGCTCGGCCTCGGCCTGGCCGAAGGCCTCGCCCAGCTGCGCGGCGAACTGCTCGAAGACGCCGATCGAGGTCTCACCGGGGGCGTCGTCCCAGTCGCGGGCCGCCGTGCCCGCGACCAGCTCGGCCCGGTCCTCGGCCTGGTCGGCGACGGCCGCGGCCCGGTCGGCGCCGGCCACGAGGGCTGCGACCTGGTCGAGCGACGCGGCGGTGCCGCTCACCGAGGCGTTCCCGGCACCCTGGAAGGCGATCACGGTCACGTCGACCGAGTGCATCACCCCGTTGGTGGTCAGGGTGTTGTTGGCCCACCGGAGGTTGGCGCTGGTGCTGTCGTTGACGATCACGACGCAGTTCTCGGAGGTGGAGGACTCCAGCGCGTGCTCGACGAGGCGCTGCGGGCCGCCTCCATGCCTGGACAGAGCCATCACAGCGTCCCCTCCTCGCTCGTGTTCAGGATGCGGATGTCCCGGAACAGCGCCGAGGGACACCCGTGGCTGACCGCGGCCACCTGGCCCGGCTGGGCCTTGCCACAGTTCGCGGCACCGCCCAGGACGTACGTCGAGGGCCCGCCGACCGCCTCCATCGAACCCCAGAAGTCGGTGGTGGTGGCCTGGTAGGCGACGTCGCGAAGCTGGCCGCGGAGCTGCCCGTCCTCGATCCGGTAGAACCTCTGGCCGGTGAACTGGAAGTTGTAGCGCTGCATGTCGATCGACCACGACTTGTCGCCAACGACGTAGATCCCGCGTTCCACCTTGCTGATCAGCCCGTCGGTGTCGGGACCGTCGGCGGCCGGTTGCAGCGAGACGTTGGCCATCCGCTGGATCGGGACATGGCCGGGGGAGTCGGCGTACGCGCACCCGTTGGAGCGGCCGTTGTTGAGATCGGCGCCGTAGGTGTGCGCCATCTCGCGGTCGAGCTGGTAGCCCACGAAGAGCCCGTCGCGGACGAGGTCCCAGGACTGCCCCTCGACGCCGTCGTCGTCGTAGCCGACGGTGGACAGGCCGTGGTCGGTGACCCGGTCGGCGGTCACGTTCATCACAGGGGACCCGTAGACCAGGTTGCCGAGCTTGTCGGGGGTCGCGAACGAGGTGCCGGCGTAGTTGGCCTCGTAGCCCAGGGCCCGGTCGAGCTCGGTGGCGTGCCCGATCGACTCGTGGATGGTCAGCCACAGGTTGGACGGGTGGATCACCAGGTCGTAGATGCCGGCGTGCACGCTGGGGGCGGCGAGCTTCTCGCGCAGCAGCTCGGGCAGCTGGGCGCGCTCGAAGTCGAAGTCGAAGCCGCCGTCGGTGAGGTACTCCCAGCCGCGGCCCACCGGCGGGGCGATCGTGCGCATCGAGTCGAAGGTGCCCGAGGCCGCGTCGGCGCCGTGCACCTCGATGTCGGGCTCGAGCCGGACCCGCTGCTGGGTGATGGAGGAGCCGGCGAGGTCGGCGTAGTACTTGTTCTCCTGGACCTGCTGCAGACCGCCGGTCGCGTGGTCGACGCCCTCGGCCGCGATCAGCTCACGGGTCCAGCCGGCGAAGAGTGCGGTCTTCTCCGCAAGGGGAACCTCGAGCGGGTTCACGTCGTACGCCGAGACCCAGGTGACGCCCTTGTGCACCGGCTCAGGAGCCAGCTCGACGGGCCTGCGCGTCATCGACGCCGCCACCTTGGCGACGGTGACCGCGGTCTCCGCGACGGTGACGGCCTCCGACTCGGTGAGCGCGACGCCGGAGGCGAAGCCCCAGGCGCCGTCAAGGACTACCCGGACCGCGAAGCCGAGGTCCTCGGCGTCCTGGGCGCCCTCGAGGATGCCGTCGCGCACCGAGAAGTGCTGGTAGCGGTTGCGCTCGAACCGGAAGTCCGCGTGGGTCACGCCGAAGTCCTGGGCCCGGGCGAGAGCAATCTGGCCGAGTCGTTCGTAGGGCAGCGCCAGGAACGTCGGATCGATCTCGTTCGATGCCATGTGATCGACCCTAGCCAGTTGCCAGCGAGAGCCGGAGGGTGGAGCCCCGGCGCGCCTTGAGCACCTCCAGCTGTGCGGGCACCCGGTTGCGCAGCTCGGCGACGTGGCTGACCAGTCCGACGACCCGGCCACCGTCGCGCAGCGAGTCCAGGGTGTCCATCACCGCGTCCAGGGTGGTGGCGTCCAGCGCGCCGAAGCCCTCGTCGATGAACAGGGTGTCCAGCTGGGTGCCGCCGGCCTCGTGGGAGACGGTGTCGGCCAGGCCGAGGGCCAGGGCCAGGGAGACCAGGAACGTCTCCCCGCCGGAGAGCGTGGCCGGGTCGCGACGCTTGCCGCTCCACTCGTCGCGGACCCGCAGGCTCAGGCCGCCGCGCTGCTCACCGGCGCCCTTCTCGTCCACCTGCTCCAGCAGGTAGCGCTCGCCGGTCATGTCGCCGAGGCGCTCGTTGGCCGCGGCGACCACCTGCCGCAGCCGCTCGGAGAGAACGTAGGCGGAGAGCCGCATCTTGAGCTGGTTGTCTGCGCTGCGTCCCTCGACCAGGGAGGCGAGCCCGGCGGTGACGGCGTGCTCCTGCCTGACGGGCAGCCACGCGGTGACCTCGCGGTCGAGCTCGACGCTGAGAGCGGTCAGCCGGGTGCATCGCTGCGTCGCCTGACGGGCAGCCGCGTGCGCGTGGTCGCGGACGTCATCGGCCTCACGGACCGCGTCCGCGAGGACCTCCAGGTCGGGGGCGGGAGCCGCGAGCGCCTCGACGACGACTTCCTCGGCCAGGACGCCCTCGGCGGCGGTGCGGGCGGCACGCCTTGCGTCCAGCCGTGCCGTGCGGGCCGAGGCCTCTCCTCCCGGGAGCACGGCCGCCAGTGCCTGAGCCAGGGAGGCGAAGCCGGCTGCGACGGCCGCGGATTCGGCCGCCTCGGCGGCTCGCTGCAGCTCACGACCGGCCCGGTCGTGAGCGGTCAGCGCCTCGCGGGCCTCCTCCAGGACGCGGGCCGTCCCGGTGTGCTGCTCGACCAGCGCGGTGACGGAGTGGGTCCCGGGGTGCGCGGCGATGAGCTCGCTGAGCTGCTCGGCGAGTGGCTCGCAGCGCTCGGTGGCCTCGAGGTGGCGCGCCCGGGTGGCCTCGAGGGTGGCGCGGGAGGCCGCCAGCGTCGACGTGAGCTCGCGGTCGCGCCGCTCCAGGGCGGTCGCCTCCTGCTCGAGCCGGGCGAGACGCCGCGCCGTCTGACGGCACTCGTGCAGCGCGGTGTTGGCCTCGGACAGCGCCTGCTCCCAGTGAGTGAGGTCGTGCCCCTGGCTGCGGGCCTGGGCCGCAGCCAGCTGGGAGGCCAGCGCGGAGACGGCCTCCTGGCGGGCGAGACGCTCGAAGTCGGCGGTCTCGTGACGCTCCCGGGCCGTTTCCTCGTCGGCGCGGCTCGCCGTCGTGGTGGCGGTGGCGGGGGAGGGGTGTTCCGCGCTGCCGCAGACAGGGCACGAGCACCCGGCCGCCAGCCCCACGGCCAGCTCGGCAGCCATCCCGGAGATGCGGCGTTCGCGGACGTCGAGGTAGTGGTCGCGCAGGTCCTGGGCCCGGTGCACGCTCTCCTCGAGGAGGGTCTTGGCCTCGCCCAGCCGGGCGGATACCTGCAGAACCAGGCCGGCTGCTTCCACGCCTGCCTCGGCGGTGGCCACCGCCTGCTCGTGGTGCGCGGCACCCGATGCTGCCTCGCGGGCCTCCTCGAGCGCGGGCAGGAGGGACTCGCGTCGTACCTCGAGCTCGGAGTGCTCCTGCTCGGCGGTGGCGATCTTCTCCTCGGTGCCCGCGACCTGCGCCGCCAGCATCCGCAGCCGGTTGCGCTCGTCATGGAGCTCGGCCTCCCGCGGCAGCCAGGTCTCGGCCACCGCCCTGGCCTCGTTGGCCAGGGACGCGGCCCTGGCCAGTGCCTCGGAACGGACCTGCTCGGCTGTGGTGCCCAGCAGCGGCGCCACGGCGACGAGGTGACGACCGGCCGCGACGTCGGCGGTGAGGGCGGCCTCCGCGGCGGTCTCGGCCTGGAGCGCGAGGGGCAGCACGGAGCCGGCGCGACGGTGTGCGTCGACGGACTCGGTCAGCTCGGCCTCGACGTCGGCGGTCTCCGCCAGCTCGACGAGGTTGCGCCGGGCGCGCTCGCCACGGGTGCGGCCCTCGTGCACGCGCTGCCCCTGCTCGCAGTCCTGACGTGCCTGCTGGAGACGCAGGTCGGCGCCGCTGAGCAGCAGCTCGGCCTCGCGTGCGTGGTCAGCGGCGTCCCGGGCGAGGTCGTGGGCCCAGCCCACCAGCACCCCGTCGTCGACCAGCGGGTCGAGGTCGTGCAGGTCCCAGCCCTCGGGTACGCCGACCGCGGCCGCCTCCTGCAGCCGGTTGACCACCCCGGCCGTGCGGTCGTGGCAGACCTGGCAGCGGCGCCGCAGTCCGGTGCGCCGGTCGGCCAGCCAGGTCTCGACGTCCGCGAACCGCTTGGTCCGGAACAGTCGCTGGAGGACGGCGTGGCGTTCGGTCGAGCTCGCGCGCAGGAACGACTGGAACCGCCCCTGGGGGAGCATCGCGACCTGGGTGAACTGGGTGCAGGTCATCCCGAGCAGGGAGGAGACCAGCTGGCCGGCCTCGTCGAGCCTGTTGGTGTGGGTCGTCCAACCGTCTGCTTGCTGTTCCTCCACCAGCACCCGGGCCTGTTCCTTCGTGGTGCCGGTGCCGCGCCGCTTGGGCCGGTCCCAGGCGGGGGAGCGGGTGAACCGGAAGGTGCGCTCGCCGATGCTCAGCCGCAGCACGACGCGGGCCTCGGCGGTCGGGTCGGCGTGGTCGCTGCGCAGGTGGCGGGCCTGGTGCCGGTCGCCGGGGACCTCGCCGTACAGCGCGAAGCAGACCGCGTCCAGGACGCTCGTCTTCCCCGCGCCGGTGTCGCCGGTGAGCAGGAACAGGCCTCCGGCAGCGAGCTCGTCGAAGTCGACGTGGACCGTCTCGACGAAGGGACCGAAGGCGGTGATCGACAGGTCGTGCAGGCGCATCAGCTGCTCACCACGCTGTCCAGGTTCGCGACGAGGTCGGGGTCCTCGGAGCAGCACTCCAGGGCGGTGCGCAGCAGGTCGGACTCCTCCTGGGTGGCGGGGGCGCCGCGCACGTGGCGTACGAAGTCCAGGGACACGTCGTGGGCCGACCTGCCCTGGGTGGAGGTCTGTCCCGGAGCCGCCTGACCGCCCGTGGGCGCGAACCGGAGGGAGAGGGTGTGCGGGAACCGGCTGCGGACCCGGTCCATCGTGGCGGTGGGGCGCACGGGATCGGTGAGCGTCGCCTGGACCCAGGACTGCTCGTGCGCGGTGAACCGGGCGTCGGTGAGGAGCTCCTCGAGCGTGCCGGTCAGGCAGGCGAGCGGCCGCGGGACGGGAGCGTCCACGAACGTGGCCTGGACGGAGCCTTCGGCGTCGAGGTCCACCAGCCAGGAGCCCTTGCGGTGGTTGACCTCGGAGAAGGAGTAGGCGATCGGGGAGCCGCTGTAGCGAACCGAGTCGGTGAGCACCGAGCGCCCGTGCAGGTGGCCCAGCGCGGTGTAGTCGATGCCGTCGAAGAGCTCGGTCGGCACCACGGAGATGCCGCCGACCGCGATGTCGCGCTCGCTCTCGCTGGGGACACCGCCGGCGACGAAGGCGTGCGCCAGCACCACCGAGCGCGTGCCCGCGGGGCGGGTGGCGAGGTCCTCACGGATCCGCCGCATCGCCTCGGCGAGCGCCGCGTGGTGGGAGCGCTTGGGCAGCTCCCACGCATGCTTGAGCACGTCGGGCTCCAGGTAGGGGATGCCGTAGACCGCGACGGGTCCGTGCTCGTCGGCGAGCAGCACCGGCTCGGCGACCCGGCCGGCGTCGGTGCGCAGGTGCACCCCCGCGGCGTCGACCAGCCGGGAGCTGAACCCGAGTCGGCGCGCGGAGTCGTGGTTGCCGCTGGTGACCACGACGCGTGCCCGGGAGGCGGCCAGCCGGGTGAAGGCGTCGTCGGCGAGGGCCACCGCGTCCACGGGAGGCAGCGCGCGGTCGTAGACGTCGCCGGCGACGACGACGAGGTCGACCTGCTCGGCCTCGACGGTCTCGATCAGGTGGTCGACGTACGCCGCCTGCGCAGCAAGGAGGTCCTCGCCGTGGAACGACCGGCCCAGGTGCCAGTCGGAGGTGTGCAGGATGCGCATGCGGCAACGCTAGGAGAGGCCACCGACAGAACCGGGTTCCCCACGCCGTAGGTGGGGAACCACACGCTGGCGCGGGTCAGCGCGAGCGGCGCGACTTGGCCTTGGCCTTGCGGCGGGCCCGCGACTCCTTGCTCTTGTCGGTGCCCCGCAGGGCGTCGACGGCGTTCTTGATCCGGACCTGGTTCTCGGGCTTGCGGGCCTGGTCGAACACGGTCTTGGCCACGCCGATGGCGGAGGCTGTGCGCAGAATCTTCATGGATGACGGGGTACCCCGTCTGGCCCGGCGTCACTCCTGATTGTGAGATCGGTCCTAGGCTCCGCGCATGAACATGGACGAGTACCTCACCTCCGACGCCACCACGCTGGCCGAGCACGTCGCCGCCAAGGAGGTCACGCCCGCCGAGCTGCTCGCGCTGGCCCGGGAGCGGCAGCAGGCCGTGAACCCCGCGATCAACGCCGTCGTGGCGCCGCTGGCCGGGGTCGCGGACGCGCAGGCGGCCGACCCCAACCTGTCCGGGACGTTCGCCGGGGTGCCGTTCCTGATCAAGGACCTCGCCCAGGAGTACGCCGGGTTCCCGACCTCGAACGGGTCGCGCTCGCTGCGGGCCGACGTAGCCGACCGGCACGCCCTGGTGACGCAGCGATTCCTGGACGCCGGGTTGGTCGTGTTCGGAAAGACGAACACCCCGGAGTTCGGCGCCAAGGGAGTCACCGAGTCGGAGCTGTTCGGGCCCGCGCGCAATCCGTGGAACCTCGACCACACTCCCGGCGGCTCCTCGGGTGGCTCCGGCGCGGCGGTGGCGGCCGGGATCGTGCCGGCTGCCGGCGCGAACGACGGCGGGGGATCGGTGCGGATCCCCGCCGCGTGCAACGGCCTGGTGGGGCTGAAGACCAGCCGCGGGCTGACGCCGTACGGGCCGCAGAGCGGCGAGGTGATGTTCGGGATGGTGACCCAGGGCGTGGTCTCCCGCACGGTGCGCGACAGCGCCGGGATGCTCGACGCGATCACCGGCCCCGACCCGCGGACCGGCTACGAGGGCAAGCTGCCCGCCATCTCCTTCACCGACGCGATCCGGCAGGCGCCGAGGAAGCTGCGGATCGGCTACTGCGCCACCTCGGCGATCAACGCGAACCCGGACCCCGAGGCCGTCGCCGCCGTGGAGAGCGCCGCCCGGTTGCTCACCGAGCTCGGCCACGAGGTCGAGGAGGTCACGCCGCCGCACGACGACGAGGCGCTGGCCCGGGACTTCCTGACGATCTGGTTCGCCCAGCTCCACGGCCAGGTCGCCGACATCAAGAAGCGCCTCGGCGCCCCCGATTCCGCCTTCGAGGCCGACACCCTGGGGTGCGCCGAGCTGGGCCGCTCAGCAGGAGTCGGCGCGCTGCTGGCCTCGCTGGCGAACGTGAACTCCTACATCCACGCGCTCGCGGCCTTCCACGAGACCTACGACCTGTTCCTCACCCCGACGCTCGCGCAGGCCCCGCTGAAGATCGGCGCCCTGGACACCCCAGACCGCCTGAAGAAGGCAGCCCGCGTCGTGGCCAAGGTGCGCGGAGGCAAGGCACTCGCGGCCTCCGGCATGCTCGACCAGATCGTCCAGGAGAACATCGGCTGGGTCCCCTACACCCAGCTCGCCAACCTCACCGGTCGCCCCGCGATCAGCGTCCCCCTCCACTGGACGGCCGACAACCTCCCCCTCGGCGTACAGCTCGTAGGACGCCTCGGCGCCGACAGCCTCCTCCTCCAGCTCGCCGCACAGATGGAAGAGGCCCAGCCCTGGTTCCACCGGTACGCCGACCTGGACCCGCGGCTGGTGGACGGGGGAGTGGGCTGAGGTTTTCGGGGTGGGGTGGAGGTTCCTGGGTGTAGCTCACTCCACTGCGAAACGCGGCAACATTCCTCCGTTCCCAAATTTCAACGGTCGGGGCAGAGCGAACTCGCGTGCGCATGAGGCGATGTTGCCAACCAACTCTGACGAAGCCCTACGTGGGGCTACGGCATCGAAGTAATTATCGCGGAGTCGAGATGTGTCAAAGGTGCCTTCGGACGAGCCACTCAATCACCAAGGAGTCGCACATGGAGGAACTTGTTGCCGCTGGGGCCCGGAACCTCCTTCACCTCAACAAAGGGCTGGTCGCGCACGAGCAGACCAAGTCGGGGATATCCGTAGTTGCGAGAGTCGAAAGTCGGATGGTTCGCAACGAGTTGGTGTCCGACTGTGGACAACAGCGCCCAGCCGTCATCTTCGAGTCGTGACGACACTGCGGCTCGCAGCATCTCCGCAAGAGTGGGAACGTCGCCAGCTGCAGGTGCCGCAGGTTCCATCGTTGATTCCTCGGCCGCTTCGCTGAGGTGGGTGCCAGGCTGCTCTTCTGCCGTCTGCATCTCCATTTCGATGTCATCGGCGCCGGCGAGCACGTCCAAGAAGGTGAAGCGATCACATGCGCTACTGAACGATGCGGCCGCGCTCTTGGACCCGATCCCCACGACGCGCTTTCCAGCCTCTCGAAGCCGCATGGCCAAGCGCGTGTAGTCGCTGTCGTTCGCGACCAGGCAGAAGGTGTCGACTTGTCCGGCGTGCAGTAAATCCATCGCATCAATTACGAGCGCGATGTCGGTGGCTCCCTTGCCTGGCACGTACGCGATCTGCTGCATCGGTTGGATCGCCAGCCTCACCAGGACTGAGCGCCATCCCTTTAAGTAAGGGCTTCCCCAGTCGCCATATCCGCGCTTGACGCCGACGAGTCCATGTGTGGCGGCCTCAGCCGCGATGGCTGCAGCCTTCTGCCACGAGACGTTGTCGCAATCGACGAGGACCGCCACCCGTGCTTGTGGCACCTGCACGCCGCCTATGCTCATGAGCGCTTCACTTTACGGATGGTGGTTAGAGACAACAACTGTCCCAATGTGCTCCCTACTTGTCGAGGTGCGTTTTACCACCGCCTACGACTGACAACTGTCTTGCCTTCCGACGCTCTGGTCCATTCCATCCCGCAAGCGGAACGTCCTTCGAACGTGGCCGCTCAGCCCCGGACCGCCGGTAACCCAAGAGGATCTGGCGGGCGTTCTCTGCACACGGTTCTTACCCAGGCGTCGCCGGACCTCGCCTAGCGCTGGGACCTCAAATCGCCCGCAGCCCCGCGGTGATGAGGACTGCGACGACGACGCAGAGCACCAGCGAGTGGCGTCGCCAGAGCATCAGCCCGGCCACGGCAACGCCGACCGTGTGGGCACCTACGGACCATGAGCGTCCGCTGGCGAACACCGCGGTCACGACGAGTGCGCACAGAAGAGTCGGCGCCATCAGCACGATCACGCGGGTGAACCATGGCGGCAGCTTTCGGCCGCCGAGGAGTACCGGGCCGAAGGCCTTGATCAGTGCTGTCAGGGCGGCGCACCCGAGGATGAGGACCCAGACCTGGGTGTAGGTCAGCGTCACGCCGGCCTCCGCGCCAGACCGATGAGCGCCGCGGTGCTCGCGGCCAGGATGGGGATGCCCGGGGGACTGATCGGCACCAGGGCAAGGGCGATGAGCCCCCCGCCCATGGCCGCCCAGCGAGATGTCGGATCCCGGAGCTCCGCGATCAGCAGCGAGAGGAAGAAGACGGGGTAGATCGCGTCGAGGCCGAGACGGTGCGTGTCGCCAAGCGCGTCCCCGAAAACCGCGCCCACGACCGAGCCGAGCGCCCAGGTGACGTACTGCGGGACGGTCGTGCCGAAGAGCAGCCACCGGTCGAAGGTGCCGTCGCCGCGATTGGCGAGCGCCCACGAGGAGTCGACGACAGTCTGTCCCTGCGCAGCCCGTTTCAACGGACCACCCGGCAACGATGGCGCCAGTGCAACACCCATGGCCAGGAACCGCGCATTCATCAAGCTCGCCGCGGTCAGTGCGGCGGGAATACCTCCTCCGACAGCGACCACGGACAGCATGGCGAATTGCGCCGAACCGGCGAAGACGATCACCGAGGTGGTGACGGCCTGCGCGACGCTGAATCCTGCCTGTCGGGCCAGAACGCCGAAGGAGAGGCTGAGCAGGAAGCCGACCACCGCGAACGGGACACCCAACTTCATGCCGCGGCGAAACGCTGCACGCGCCCCCTCGTCGCTCGCTGCCACCGCTGCAGTCTAGGAACACTGTTTTCCGATGCGCTTTTCGATGAACCGCGGTGCCGGCGCAGGTCTACCTTTACGAAGATCCGAGCGGGCATGTCGCCCGACGACGAGAGGAGCGGCATGTCATTCCAGGCGTACTTGGACAACGTCGAGGAGAAGACCGGCCTCACGCCGCGTCAGATCATGGACCAGGCACATGACCATGGACTTCGCGAGGACACCAAGGCCGGCGAGATCGCGGCCTGGCTCAAGTCCGAGTATGGGCTTGGCCACGGGCATGCGATGGCGATGGTGCGCGTGATCAAGAGTGGGCCGAAGATCGGCAACAAGCACGTCAATTCATCCGGCAGCCACCGCGATGAGTCCGACACACTCTGGCTTGACGGCCGCGCCACGAAGCCCTGATCGCCTTTCCGGCAGTTGCGAAACTCTTGGCCGACCGCATCCACCCGATCTGGGCATCCGCGAAGGTGCGTCCTTCCACCGCCTACGGCCGTGCTCAGCCCGGGTTAGCGTCGAAGCTTCGAGCGTCTGGTCGTGCCTGCGGCGAGCGCGGCCTGGCCTCGCGCTGAGTCGTTGCATGAGGTGCTCCATGTCCAACCCAACGCGGCTCTTGCCGTTCCAGCCGATGTCGATGACCACCGCGCAGTTGGCTGCGGTGTCATTCCTCGCCAGGTATGCGGGACACACCCACGAGCTCTACTCCTACCAACTGCGCCGCTGGTTCGAGTGGTGCGAAGCCAATGGCCTGGACCCGCTGGTGGGAATCCAACGCGCTCACGTTGAGCTTACATCCGGAGTCTGGGCGAGGCCGGTCTTATGGCGTCCTCGACGAATACCTGATGCACGGCGTCCGCGGGTTCTTCCGGTTCGCCCACATCGACGGCCTGATCCCCGCCGACCCTGCCGTCTACGCCCGGCTACCGAAGATCCACAGCGACGAGTCCCGAACCCAGGGGCTGGACCGACTCGAGCTCATCCGGTTCCTTCAGATCGCCCAGACCATCACCGTTCACCATGGTGCCCTGGCCTATCTGTTGGGCATCAACGCCCTCCGGGCCTCAGAGGCTGCCGCGGTTCAGATTGAGGACTACGCCGAGACCCTCAGAGGCCACCGCGTTCTGCATCTGGTCGGGAAGGGCGACAAGCCCGCCACCATGCCGCTGACCGTCCCAGTCCTGCGGGTTCTGGAAGCCTGTCGCGGCGAACGAACCAACGGGCGACTTGTCCTCCGACCGCTCTCAGGTAGGCCGATCGACCGCCGGGACGTCTACCGGATGGTGCTGCGAGTCGCGAAGGCGGCGGGCATTCCCCGTCACATCAGCCCGCACTCGCAGCGGCATGCAGCGATCACCAACGCCCTGGACGCTGGCGTCCCTCTTCGCGATGCCCAGATCCTCGCTCGACATGCCGACCCGCGAACGACCGAGCACTACGACCGCGCCCGGGGCAACCTCGATCGGCACGGCGTCCACTTCCTCACCGCCTACGTCGCCGGCGTCTAACCAGACAGAGCGCGGGCGCTGCGTCGACTCCACCGCGAAGCGGCGCAAGAGCCGGAGCCCACCACGGCTCGTCTGGCTCATTGCGCCGGCTGCTATGGGGCCGGCCCTAGGCGGGCGGGCTTGCTTGCAGATCGCGGTATAGGCGGAGGGCTTCCAACCACCCGGACTCCGCGGCCTCCACCGCCTTTTCGACAGCCTGCAACTTATCGCGTGCTTGATCCAGTAGCAATGCCGCGTTTAGGGCACGCTCTCGCTTCTGCTTGATCTCCATGGAACTGATGCCCAGCCCTCCCATCGACCCCCATGGATCTTTCGCGAAGGACTCAGCGTCCCAGACCTCGTCTTGGACTTGCTCCTCGGATTCTCGAAGGTCGTCAAGCTTGCGTTCCGCTGCCTGCATCAGCGACTCCGCCTCATCGATGGCCGAGCGGTATTTGACGCGAATCAAGTCAGCCGAACCGACGGCGTTGAGCCTTGTAGCACGGTGCTGTGCCAGCGTTCTCGCGAGTGACGTTCGCGACTTGCTGGTGGCCCATAGTTCTTCGCCTGAAGCCCGACGGTCGACACCAGAAACCTGATCGACGAGGTCGCACCAGGCCTTTGCTTGCGTTCGGGCACCGACCTTCGGCAAGGAGACGTCATTCGCCGTCCAGCCCAGGTAGTAGTTCGACCCCCGAGGGTAGGAGGTCGACGACCTGAACTTGCCTCTCGGCAGCACCGTCACTTCGGCGTCATTGGGGACGGCTCCAAACCGCACCCGACTGTTGATTCCAGCAGGGCTCTCCCACCACTCTGAGCGCTCATTGAACGCCACCACCGCTTGATGCATCGTGATACCCGGGAAGACCCCCTTGAGGTACGACCCGTAGGCACTCTTGACCAACTCCTCCTTGAATCCCGTGAAGTATTTGAAGGGCTCACCCCGGATCCCGTCGATCACAGCGAGCCGCGCACTACTCCCGACGAGTAGCAGCGCAGGCACGTCGTAGACATAGAACACGTTGCCGGGTGCTCGCAGCGGCTCGGCGCCCAGTTGGGCTGAACGATGGTCGGAGAATAGGTGGCTGTTCTGGAACCAGTGTCGAACCCAAGTGCTATGCCACGCGTTGCGACCGCGGATGAGAACGGAGAGACTGCACGCTTCGACGCCGAGAAGAAGGTCTTCCTCTCCCAGGTCCAGCAGATTGACGTCTTCGAACTTCATGCGGTCAGAAAACCTCCATTCTGGGTGAGGACGCCTGGCTTCCCAAGTAGACGAGGATATCGACATCGATCGGGATGCTGTCGACCGTCATCGGTTCGCGCCGCAGAGGAGATGTCGGTGCGCAACCGAGACGCGTCTTCCCGCCGTCAGTGCACGGCGAGCTGTAAGTGGCTGATTCGGAGATCTCAGCCGGACCTGCCATTGGCGAGCTGTCACGCTCCAGGACGGCCCGAGTTCTCTGACGCGGTGCAGGAACAGATGGCGCCGGTGGGTAAGACGCTGCCGCACCGTGTACAACGGCTGACCGTGGGCCCGCGATAGATGGGGCGGGCGCCTTCTATCCTGCGCCGATGGATATCGGTCGCGGCCTGAAGCCATGCGTCGAGATCAAGCGACGAGGTCCTGTCCAGCGTCTTCTGGGCGCTGGTAACAAGTACTTCCCGCGGCAGCCTACAAAGCTCAGTGGGAGCCGAACTCCGCTTGAATCGCCCTACCTCGACCATCAATAGACCTCGCCCTAGGGTCTCCTCCGCGAGGGCTCGGAGATCCTCGGACGCGGTCCGACTGGGCTTGTCTCGCCTCAAACTCACCATGCACTTCCCTTCAGCGAGTGCCAGTTTGTTCGAGAGAGCAGACCTGCGCCGGCGATTACCGCATTCCGATGATTCCTTCTGGGTTCACCAGCACGAGGTCAGAGTCGAAGCACCACCCTTGGCGTGCGTCATACCACCGTCTTCGGGCCCACTTACCGGAGTTTGCTCGTGCGCTCAGCGCAACAATGCCAAGCATGGCAATCGAGACCCCATTTGCACCCAGGTGCCGCACGTCCGAGCTTTGAATCGGCGCGCCATTCGCCGAGAGCCGGCGCGCGTGATGAGCTCTTGGTCGCGATCCGGCTGGGCATGAATCTGGCTGCGCCCCCTTCGTGTGCCAACGACGCATGAGATGGTCTGCACCATGACAGTCGCGTCTTCACTTGGTCGGCTCGAGATCGTCAAACCCAGGGACGTGTGGCCCCACGAAGCACTGGACTTCACACCGTGGCTACTCGCGAACGTCGATGTACTGTCCGACCTCCTCGGGATGGACCTCCTACTTGAACGGGCCGAACACCCGGTGGGCGACTTCAGCCTCGACCTGATCGGCTACGACCAGTCGACGAACGATGTGGTGATTGTCGAGAACCAGCTGGAGGTTTCGGATCACACTCATCTCGGTCAGATTCTGACCTACGCCGCGGGTACGGATCCGACCACGATCGTGTGGATCGCGACGGACTTTCGGCCCGAGCACCGTGCGGCAATCGATTGGCTAAACGAACGGACCGATGACCACACCCGTTTCTTCGGTGTTCAGATCGAAGTCGTCAGGATCGGCAACTCCGAACCCGCGCCTGCATTCCGACTGGTAGCCCAGCCGAACGACTGGGAAAAGACGATTCGAAAGACGACTGCGGCCGCAGGCGAGGTGTCGACTCGTACCACCACCTACCGTCGGTTCTGGGAGTCCATGCTCGACCGCATCCGTGTGGAGTATCCCGGTTGGACCCGGGGTCGAACATCCGACCAGAGCTGGGTCAACACCATCTCGGGTATCCCTGGCGCCTCGCTATCAATGGCATTTCGGCGGGACGGACTCGTTATGCAGCTCTACTTCGAAGACCGAGACGCGTCTGCCAACTCCGAGCGATTCGAGGGACTACGGGCGCGAAGGGCCGATTTCGAAGCTGCTCTCGGGACAACGCCGATCTGGGACCCCATGCCCGGACGGAAGGCCGCCCGTATCGTGGTCGTCTCAGAGGAGTTCAAAGACGTCGCAGATGAGGATCACTGGCCCGCGATGGTCGAGTGGTTGATCGAGTGGCAGCTCTCCTTCCGCGCTGCGATCGATGCCGTCACAAGTGGCCCGCAAGCTTGACGACACGGGCGAACCTGCGAAGCTCCCTTCTCGTGTCTCGCTAACGGCGTTCACGACCTCGATCCCGTCTAAGCGATCTCCAGGTCGGTCCCTGTCGCAGTGGCATCTCGTGGCGAGGGATCGTTGACGTACGTCTTATCACCGCGACGGACGCACCGAGGCGGCCCAGAACGCTTCCCTACTGCGCGCCAGGGAACCCGTGCTGGCGCCAGGCCTCGTAGGTCACCACAGCTGCGGAGTTCGACAGGTTCAGCGATCGGCGGCCAGGGACCATCGGGATCCGGAGGCGGTCCGTGACTCGGGCATGGCTGAGCACCTCGTCGGAGAGGCCGGTCGGTTCCGGGCCGAAGAGCAGCACGTCGCCCGGCTGGAACTCGATGTCGGTGTGCCAGCGGGTCGCGTGGGCGGTGAAGGCGAACACTCGCGAGGAGGCCAGCGCGGGGCTGTTCAGGGCAGCGTCGAGATCGGGGTGCACCACTACTGAAGCGAGGTCGTGGTAGTCCAGGCCGGCGCGCTTCAGCTTGGGTTCCGACAGGTCGAAGCCGAGAGGTTCGACCAGGTGCAGGGTTGCTCCTGTCCCGCTCACCATCCGAATCGCGTTGCCGGTATTGGGCGGGATGCGGGGCTCGAGGAACATCACGTGGAACACGCTGCAAAGTATCCCGACGGCGGGCAGCGGCCCGGGGGCCGGCAGTGCAGCCGCCTTCCACACAGACGCGGGCTGCACTACGCTCCCCGGCAGCGTCGCGTGTCGGTGGCAGGTCGTGTCAGGCATGGAGGCGCCGGATCACAAGGAGCGCGCGCATGGCGTTGCCCCCTTTCCTCTCTCCTCGTGACTGAGGCCGAGAACAGCCGGCTGCTCGCATGGAGCCGCGAGCTGCGCCAGGTCCACGAGCGCCTGCGCTCGGCCCTGCGCGTCGTGCAGGAGTCACTGGACGACGACGAGGCGGTACGACGAGCACCGACGCGTGAGCTGCTGCTCTACTGTCGCGGGTTCTGTACCGCCCTGGACCGACATCACCGGGGGGAGGACAGGCACTTGTTCCCCGCGATCGCCGAGCAGCACCCGGAGCTGCGCGACAGCCTGCGCAACCTGTCCCAGGACCACTCGATGATCTCGCACCTGCTCGGCGGCCTCGAGGACGCCGTGGACCGCGCAGCGGGCACCGCCGAGCTGCACCGGCACCTCGAAGGCCTCGCGGCGGTGATGGAGTCCCACTTCCGCTACGAGGAACGCACGCTCCTGCTCGTCCTGGAGACGCTGCACCTCGAAGCCGATCCCCAGGTCGTATTAGGGCCGCTGTGACCCCGGCGTACAACTCGATGGCCACCCACGCCCGGGTCGGGCACGATGAGTTCAGTGCCGGTCGCTGGTCGGAGAAGTCAGTGAGCCGACGTTCGGCGAGGGGAGACGCAGATGACGCAGATGGTCCGGGTGCACAACCTCACGGTGTCCAGCGACGGGTACGCCGCGGGGGAGGGGCAGAGCCTCGAGCGGCCCTTCGGCCACGCCGATCCGGCCCAGCTGATGAGCTGGGCCGGAGCGACGGCGAGCTGGCCCAACCGGACCGACCCCGGGGGGAGCCGCGGGCTGGACGACTACTTCGTGCGCGAGTTCCACCGCAACATCGGCGCCGAGATCATGGGCCGCAACAAGTTCGGGCCCGTGCGGGGACCGTGGCCCGACCACGAGTGGCAGGGCTGGTGGGGGGAGGAACCGCCGTTCCACACACCGGTCTTCGTGATGACGCACCACGAGCGGCCGTCGTTCTCGCTCGGGGACACCACCTTCCACTTCGTCGGGGGCGAGCCCGAGGCGGTGCTGCAGCTCGCGCTGGACGCCGCTGACGGCAAGGACGTGCGGCTCGGTGGTGGCGCCACCACCGTGCGCCAGTTCCTGGACGCGGGGCTGATCGACACGCTCCACGTCGCGGTCGCCCCGGTCGAGCTCGGCGCCGGCGTCCGGCTGTGGGAGACCCCCGAGGAGCTCCTCGAGCAGTACCACCGTGACGTCGTGCCCAGCAGCAGCGGGATGGTCCACCACCTGTTCTGGCGCGACTGAGCCCTGCCCGGCGTACGACGGCACTTGCCGGAGTCCGGCCAAGATGACAACAATGTTGTCATGTTGGATCGAGGTGTCGCGCTCTACGACGTGCTCCGCGAGGTCCGTCCGCTCGTCCTGAACTCGGCCCGGGTCGTGGAAGCGTCCCTGCGTCCCCAGGGGCTGAGTGTCGGCATGCGGGCCGTGCTCGAGGTGCTGCGCGAGCACGGCCCCGCGACGGTCCCGGCGATCGCGCTCCGGCTGGACCTGGCCCGGCAGGGGGTGCAACGGCACGTCAACGACCTGGTCGCCCTCGGTCTCGTCGAGACCCGGCCCAACCCGGCCCATCGCCGATCGGTGCTGGTGGCCCTCACCAGCCATGGACGCTCGGCGATCGACCGGGTCACCGACGAGGAGCGTCGCCAGCTCGCGGCGATGGCCCCGGAGTGCACCGAGCGTGAGATCGCCACGGCCGCCAAGGTCCTGCACGCACTCGGCCGCGACGTACGCCGTCGCGCGGTCGAGGCGCCCCCTGGAACGGGGGCCGCGTCGTGACCGCTGACCCCGAGATCCACGCGCTGACCACTGCCAACCGGCTGATGATCGCCGACCTGCTCGACTCGCTCGACGAGCACCAGTGGCGGGCTCCAACGCTGTGCCCGGGCTGGACGGTGCACGTGATGGCTGCCCACCTCCTCCAGCCGATGCTGGTCGGCTTCGGTCGCTTCGTCCTGACCTCGCTGCGCCACCGCGGCGACACCGACAGGACGGTCGACCACGTCACCCGCCGGCTGGCGCGGCGCGACCGCGGCGAGATCCTCACCCTGCTCCGGCAGCACGCGGGCGACGAGGTCTCGCCGGCCCGGGTCGGGCCGATGGGGCCGTTCGCCGAGACCTGCATCCATCTGCGCGACATCGCCCGCCCCCTGGGGCTGGAGGCGGACGTGCCCGTGGACCAGTGGGTGCGGATGCTCGACTACCTCACCTCCACGGGGGCGGCCCCGGCGCTGGCCGGCACCGGCCGGGCGGAGGGGGTGAGCCTGGTCGCGACCGAGGTGGACCGCGCCTGGGGCGAGGGCCCGGCCGTCCGAGGCAGCGCCGAGGCGCTGGGGATGGCGCTCGCCGGCAGGCCGGCCGCGCTCGAGGACCTTGCCGGTCCCGGCCTGGACCGACTGGCCCGGCAGGTCCTCGCCTAGACAGGAGGTCAGTCCGACGGCCCGGAGAACCCGATCAGGACGCCGCCCGGTGCCCGGACCAGCGCGATCCGCACTCCCGGCATGATCGTCTCCGGCGGTGCCACCGGCTCGGCACCGGCCGCGAGGGCCGCGGCGTACGACGCATCGGTGTCCTCCACATGGACCGACGGGGTCGCGCCGGGGGCCTCGCCCTCCGTCGTACGGCGGATGCCGCCCCCGCCGCTGTCGGAGTAGGCGAACAGGGAGTAGTCGCCCGCCGGCGTGGGGAACGAGGGCTGGAAGACCCAGCCCAGCACGTCCGCGGCCCAGGCGCGGGTCGCCTCGGGGTCGTCGCTGGCGAACTCGGTGTGGGTGATCCACCCGTAGAGGCCGCGGGTGAACTCGTGGCCGGGGGAGCCGGGCGAGGTGTCGTCTTCAGTAGTCACGCGATGTGGACCGTCCGCAACGTGGAGATTCATCGGTCACAACGGTCACACTCCCGCGTTCCCGATCGTCAACTCCACAACGGTGCAGCGCACCTCCACCCACGAGATCCTCAGGAGTGCTCATGTCGTCACTGGTCGACTTCCAACACGTCTCGACGGCCGGCCTGGAGCCGTCGCCCGTCGCCGACTCCCTCGCGGGGCTCAGGGCCAACGAGGCGAGGTACTTCAAGAACAAGTACTCCCACGACTTCGCCGTCACGCCCGCAGCCGAGGCCGCCGACGTCGTCGACTGGGTGCACACCGTCCTGGACAAGGAGCGCGGCCTAGTGATCGCGTCGAAGCCGCTCGAGGCGACCGCCTTCGAGGTCGACGGGACCCGGATGGCCTACGTGTTCTACGAGTCCGGCCTCTCGATCAACGTGATGTACGCGATCGAGGACGGCGGCAAGCGTGCTGTCGGGTTCAAGCTGGCCGAGGAGATGGAGGTGCCCGAGGAGCTGAGCGGGTTCAAGTTCGCCCGGCAGAAGTCCAAGCTCGCCGGCACGATCCGCGGCTCCTACTTCGTGATCAAGGGGACCCACTAGGTCGTGGGCACGCCCCGCTCGGTGCGCACCGCCGCCACGGTCAGCGCGACGGCCACCAGGAAGAGCCCCGTCGCGACCAGGACGTCGGTCGCGGTGGAGAAGTCCGCGGACACCGAGTTCTCGTCCTTGTGCATCGCGCTGACGATGCTGCCCGCGCCGACCACGGCCGCGTTCAGGGCCAGGGAGGCCAGTACGCCGAACGCGGCCCTCCTCCCGAACGGTCGCCCGGGCCGTGCCGCCGTCACGGCCGCGGCGATCAGCCCCGTCACCGTCGCGAAGATCGCGATCTGCACGATGAACATCATGTGCTCCGCGGCACCCACCTGGTCGCGGAAGCCGTAGGCGAACAGGAACGCGATGAAGTACGCCGGCAGGCCGAGAACGAGGTTGGCCAGTACGACGGGCACCAGCCCGGCGACGTACTTCCTCGGACGACTCGCCACCGGCGGGACTTGCTGGGTCATGGGATCTCCTGGGGAATGAGGGGCCGCGTCGTCGCGGCGTACCGTCAGGTTGCCCGGTGCGCCGGCGCACCACCATCGCGCAGGTACTCAGGTCACTGCGCGCCGGTACTCAGCTCTGGGCTGGGACGCAGGTCGCGTGGGATGATCGCGGGGTGCGCGTGCTGGTCTCCACGACGGCGGGGGCGGGTCACTTCGGCCCGCTGGTCCCGGTCGCCCGGGCCTGCGTCGAGGCCGGGCACGAGGTGGTGGTGGCGGCGCCGGAATCCTTCGCCGGCGCGGTGGGCGCCGCAGGGTTCGAGCACCGCGCATTCGCCGACGCCCCCGCCGACCTGATGGGGGCGACCTTCGCGCGGGTGCCCTCGATGTCGTTCGAGGAGGCCAACGACCTGGTGGTCAGCGAGGTGTTCGGCCGGCTCGACGCCCAGTCCGCGCTGCCCGGTCTCGTCGAGCTCACCGGCTCGTGGCGTCCCGACGCGGTGCTCCGCGAGCCGTGCGAGTTCGGGTCCCTCGCCGCCGCGACCGCAGCGGGGGTCCCCCAGGTGACGGTGGCGATCGGGATGGCCGAGACGACCGAGTTCATGCTGAGCGCGGTGGGGGAGTCCCTCGCCGAGCTCGACGCCCTGGCCGGGCTGCCCGCCGGAGCGGGCGCCGGTGCGATGCTCGCGGCGCCGACACTCACCAACGTCCCCGCATCCCTCGACGAGGCGCACGGCACCGGCAGCACGCCGGGGCCGCCGGTGCTGCGGTTCCACGATGCGTCACTGAGCTCCGCCCACGCCTCGTTGCCCGAGTCCTGGGGCGATCCGTCGGCCCCGCTGGTCTACGTCACCTTCGGCTCCGTCACTGCCACGCTCGGACCCTTCGCCACGGTGTACGCCGACGTGCTGGACGCCCTCGCCGGCAGCGCGGTGCGGGTGCTGCTCACCACGGGTGCGGGGATCGATCCCGGAGACCTCGACCCGCTGCCTGCGAACGCCAGGGTGGAGCGCTGGTGGAGCCAGCCCGAGGTGATGCACGACTGCGCTGCGGTCGTGGGGCACGGCGGGTTCGGCACCACCATGGCCGCGCTGGCCGCGGGTGTTCCCCAGGCTGTGGTGCCGCTGTTCGCCAGCGACCAGGTGATCAACGCCCAGCACGTGCAGGCCGCCCGCGCCGGGCTCCACGTCGCGGGCGGGCCGCAGGGGATCGGCGCGGTGGCCGAGGCCGTGGCGAGTCTCGTGTCCGAGCCCTCCTATGGGCAGGCGGCGGCCGCGATCGCGCAGGAGATGGCCGCGCTCCCACCCGTCGCCGAGGCGGTCGCCCTCGTGGAACGTGTCGCGGCCGGCCAGTGACGTCCCGGATCGAGGCGCTCTGCATCGACGCCCAGGATCCCGTCGCTGTCTGCGGGTTCTGGTCGGGGCTGCTGGGGTGGGAGCTGCGCGAGGATCCCCGAGTCGGGCTCACGCTGCTGCCGGCCGACGACACCGGCTTCCAGATCAGGTTCGTGCCCACCGATGAGCCGAAGTCCGTCCCGAACCAGATGCACTTCGACCTGACCAGCATCTCGCTCGCGGACCAGCAGCGCACCGTGGACAGGGCGATCGCCCTGGGAGCGCGGCACATCGACATCGGTCAGCGGCCCGAGGAGGGACACGTGGTGCTCGCAGACCCCGAGGGCAACGAGTTCTGCGTGATCGGGCCCGGCAACCAGTTCCTGGCCGACTGTGGGTTCCTCGGCGCACTCGCCTGCGACGGGTCGCAGGCCACTGGGTACTTCTGGAGCGCGGCGCTGGGGTGGCCGCTGGTGTGGGACCAGGACCAGGAGACCGCGATCCGCTCCCCGCACGGCGGCCCCAAGCTCACCTGGGGCGGCCCGCCGCTGCCACCGAAGACCGGTAAGTACCGGCTCCACCTCGACCTCGTCCCGGCGGACGACGCGGACCAGCAGGACGAGGTCGCGCGACTACTCGCCCTCGGCGCGACCCGCGTCGAGATCGGTCAGGTCGACGCCCCTTGGGTGGTGCTGGCCGACCCCGACGGTCACGAGTTCTGCGTGTCGGCGTCCTGAGGATCAGGTGGGAGTCGCGCCCGGCTTGCCGGCCTCGGCGTACGACCGCACGATCGAGACGTTGAGCGGGAAGTCGACGGCGACGTCGCGGAACAGCAGGCTCGCGGCCGTCGCCGCCGCCTGGTGGGTCTGCTCGGCCACCGCGTCCGCGAGCGCTGCCGGGGTGTGTACGACGACCTCGTCGTGCAGGAAGAACACCAGGTGCGGCCGCGACACCAGGGAGCCGTCCGCGCCCAGGCGCCAGAGCCGGTTGCGCAGGTCGGCGATCCAGCACAGCGCCCACTCCGCGCCGGTGCCCTGCACCACGAAGTTGCGGGTGAACCGCCCGTGCGTGCGTCGCCGGTTGGCTCTCAGGTCCGGGTCGACCGAGGGGTCCTCGACGAGGTGCGCCCACGCCTCGCCCGGGCTCGGCGACCCCCGGCCCAGCAGCGTGCGCACCACCTCGCCCCGCTCGCCGTCGCGGGCCGCCTCCTCGACCAGGCCGAAGGCGTCGGGGTACCGCTTGGTCAGCCCGGCGACCAGGCGCCCGCTCTCGCCGCGGGTGGCGCCGTACATCGCCCCGAGCAGGCCCAGCTTGGCGGCGTTCCGGCTGGCCACGGCGCCGTCCTCGACCATGCCCTCGTAGAGGTCGGTGCCCCGGGCCGAGCGGAGCAGCGCCCGGTCGCCGCTCATCCCGGCCAGCACGCGCGGCTCCAGCTGAGCGACGTCGGCGACCACGAAAACCCACCCGTCGTCGGCCACGGCAGCGGGCCGGACCTGCACCGGGATGGAGAGCGCGCCGCCGCCGTTCGAGGACCAGCGACCCGTGGCCGAGCCGGCGGGCTGGTACGACGGACGGAACCGGCCGTCGCTGACCCACTCGTCGATCCAGGCCCACCCGTTGGTCGAGAACAGGTGCGCCAGCTGCTTGTAACGCAGCAGCGCGGTGATGCCCGGGTGCTCCAGGTGGCGCAGCGACGAGGCGCGGGTGTCCGCGACGTCCAGCCCGGCCCGACGCAGCGCCGCCAGCAGCTCCGGCCTGGAGTCGGGGTTGAGCCTCGGCGCCTCGAACGCGGCACGCACCTCCACGGCCAGCGCCTCCAGCCCCGCCGGCCGGGCGCCGCGCGGCGGTCGCGACCCGAGCAGGTCGGTGAGCAGCTGCTCGTGGACCTCCACCCGCCACGGCACACCCGCGTGGGTCATCTCGGCCGCTGCGAGGGCACCCGAGGACTCCGCCGCCAGCAGCAGGCCGAGCCGAGCGGGCTCGCTCGACACCGCCACCGCTGCGAGCTGACGGGCGTCCTCGAGGTCGGCCCGCAGGTGCTCGGTGACGTCGTCAGAGGCGAACAGGGCCGGATCGGAAGGCGTCGCCGGCCCGAGCCGGTCCCAGTGCTCAGACTGCGGGCCCTCCAGCAACCCCGCGTCCACGGCGGGTGCCCCCAGCAGCAGCTGGTGACACAGCCGCAGGTCGTGGCAGCGCTCGACCCGCACCCCGGCCGCCAGCAGGGGCGGGTACCACCGGGCGGTGTCGTCCCAGACCCAGCGCGGCCGGTCCGCCTCGTGCTCGCGCACGTACGCCGGCAGCTCGGCCGTCGTCAGCTCGCGCTCAACCCCGTCGGCGACGACGAGGACCCTGTCTCCCGGGAGTCGCGAGAGGGAGATCCGGGCCATGGGGACACCCTGACACCGGCGGCGGACACGGGGTCAGCCGGCCATCGGCCCGCCGCTGCGGCCGTAGGAGCACGCCACGATCTCCGCGACCACCGACAGCGCGATCTCGCCGGGGGCCTTGCCCCCGGTGTCGAGACCGGCGGGGACGTGCAGCTTCTCCAGGCCCGCCACGCCCTCGGTCGCCAGGTCCTCCTGCAACCCCGCGGCGCGGCGGCGGCTGGCCATCATCGCGACGTACGACGCGGGGGAGGCGAGTGCGTCCCGCAGGACCTGCGGTGCGTCCGGGGCGTCGTGGTCACACAGCACAACCGCGTCGCCCGCACGCAGCCCGAGTCCGGCCAGTGCTGCAACGCCACGACCGTCGGTGTCCTCATCGATCACGGTGACGTCGCGACCGGCGGTGGTCGCGATCGTGGCGATGGCCTCGGAGATCGGGTTGCGGGTGAGCAGCACGACCCGGGCGGGCGCGGGGTTCTCGTCGGACCAGGGCTGCTCGCGCGTCGGCATCGCCCAAGCGTGCCACGCACCGGGCCGACGTCAAGGTGTCCCGCACGTCAGCACGGCGCTGCAGGCCACACCCATCCGGACCGCCCAGGAGATGCCCTCGATCGAGGTCATCAGGTCGGTGTCGGCCGCCGTCATCGTGTTGACGCCCAAGACCTTGCCGTGCCGGTCGAGCAGCGGTCCACCGGAGTTGCCGGGGTTGATGCCCGCGTCGGTCTGGAAGAACTCCTTGGACATGTTGGAGACGACGCCGACGGTGACGCTGTCCTCCAGACCCAGCGGTGCTCCGATCGCCACCACCGAGTCCCCCTTCTCCGGCGTGTCGGCGACCTCGAGCGGGGGGAGGTCGGCATCGAGCTCGAGGAGAGCCAGGTCGTGCTCCTCGTCCCAGGAGACGAGCCTCGTCTGGTACGTCGTGGACGCCCTTCTCGAGCCGACCTCGAACTCGTCGCCGATGCAGTCGGAGACCACGTGATGGTTGGTCAGGACAGATGTCGTGCTCTCGGTGCTCTGGGCCCCGCTCACGGCGAACCCCGAACCCTGGCTGCCGCCACACTCGACGACGACCACGGAGGGCAGCGCCGCCTTGGAGACCTTGGCGATGTCGATGGTGCGCTCGGCCTGGTCCCGCACGGTGGAGTCGAGCTCCCCGACGGAGTCGAGCAACGCCCCCACGTCGTCCTTCATCTGGCTGACCTCGCCCTGGAGCCGCGACGACGACCCGGCCATCTCCGAGAGGGCCTTCCGGGTCGCCTCCTGCTCCTGGGTCAGCCGGAGGACGCGCTGGTCGAGCTCCCTGGTCCGCGCGCGGGACTGCTTGTCCTGGTCGTGGAGCGCGTACAGCCCGGCCAGGACGGCCAGCAGCCCGATCATCAGCACCAGCACGATCAGGGGGAGCGCTCTCGTGGTTCTCGAACCGGCAGGTTGCCACTGTCCCGACATGTTCCGTCACCCCTGACCCGATCGGCGTGCAGCAAAGACTTGGGCACGGAGGGCGCAGCCAGGAATCCCCAGAACAGGGGAGGAGTGGTACGCCGCGGGGGTTCTCGCCGGCCAGGCTAGGCCGTGCGCAGCACCTTCTCCAGTGCCTTGCCCTTGGCGAGCTCGTCGACGAGCTTGTCCAGGTAGCGGATCTTCTGCATCAACGGGTCCTCGATGTCCTGCACCCGAACGCCGCACACGACACCGGTGATCGAGGACGCCAGCGGGTTGAGCCGGGCCTCGGCGAAGAAGTCCTCGAAGGTGGTCTCGGCTTCGAGGTGCGCATGCAGGGCCGCCTCGTCGAAACCGGTGAGCCACTCGAAAACCTGGTCGAGCTCGGCCCGGGTGCGTCCCTTCCGCTCCACCTTGTTGACGTAGTGCGGGTAGACCGAGGCGACGCTGACGCGGAAGATGCGGCTCACCTTCGCTAGCGTAGGCGCGCGCTCGGACAACCGCGAGCCCCGACTTCCACCGCGAGGACCTCACATCACCATGCTCGTGAACGCGTACGCCGCCCCCGCCGCTGGTGCACCGCTGGCCCCGACCACCATCGAACGCCGGGACGTGGGTGCCAACGACGTCCTGATCGAGATCGAGTACGCCGGGATCTGCCACTCCGACATCCACACCGTCAACGGCGACTGGGGTCGCCAGCCGTTCCCGGTCGTGCCCGGCCACGAGATCGTCGGCACCGTCACCGAGGTCGGGTCCGGGGTCACCCGGCACGCAGTCGGCGACCGGGTCGGAGTCGGCTGCATGGTCAACTCGTGCGGCGAGTGCGACAACTGCAGCAACGGCGACGAGCAGTACTGCGCGGACGGCATGGTCGCGACGTACGCCGGAACCGACCGCGACGGCACCACCACGCAGGGCGGCTACTCGACCCACGTCGTCGTGGACGCCGACTACGTCCTCTCCGTGCCCGCCGGCATCGGCTCGGCCGAGGCTGCGCCGCTGCTGTGCGCGGGGATCACGACGTACGCGCCGCTGCGCAAGTGGGGAGCCGGCCCGGGCAGGAAGGTCGCAGTGGTGGGGCTCGGTGGCCTGGGCCACCTGGCGGTCAAGATCGCGCACGCCCTCGGTGCCGAGGTCACGGTGCTCTCGCAGTCGCTGAAGAAGCAGGAGGACGGGCTGCGCCTCGGCGCGGACCACTATTACGCCACCTCGGACCCGGGCACCTTCAAGCAGCTGCGCGGGCACTTCGACCTGATCCTCAACACCGTCAGCGCCGCGATCGACCTCGACCGCCACCTCGGCATGCTCGCCGTCGACGGCACCCTGGTCAACGTCGGCGTCCCGCCCGAGGCGCTCAGCCTGCGCGTGGGATTGCTCATCGGCGCCCGTCGGTCCTTCGCCGGATCGCTGATCGGCGGCATCGCCCTGACCCAGGAGATGCTGGACTTCTGCGCCGAGCACCACATCGGGGCCGAGGTCGAGGTGATCTCGGTGGACCAGGTGAACGAGGCCTACGAGCGGGTGCTCGCCTCCGACGTCCGATACCGCTTCGTCATCGACGTGGCCACGCTCGGCTGAGTCACTCGGGGGCCGGCGACGGGGGTCTGGGGGAAGGCCGCTCCCGGCCTCCCGGTAATCTCACATTTTGTGCGCCCATCCCATCCCACGTACGAGCAGCTCGCTGCCCTTCCCGCCTACACCGTCCAGCCGGTGCCGGTGCCGTTCGAGGACGCCAACGGGCACCTCAACGTCAGGCACTACACCGGCATCGCCAGCGAGGGGCTCGATGAGTCCCTGGTCGCGCTGGGGATCCCGCAGAACTGGCCCGCGGAGGGGCACGCCTGCTTCTCCGCCGAGCACCACCTGGTCTACCTCGCCGAGCTCCTGACCGGCGCCAGCATCTCCTCGCGGGTGCGGCTGCTCGGACGATCCGAGCGGGCCGCGCACGCGCTGGTCTATCTCCTCGACGACACCAACGAGCGGCTCAGCTTCGTGATGGAGGAGATCTTCCTGCACATCGACATGGAGTCCCGTCTCACCGCTCCCTGGCCCGAGCACGTGGCCGCGGCGCTCGACGCCGAGATCGCCAAGCAGTCCGAGCTGCCCTGGGAGCCGGACGTGTGCGGGGCGCTCGCCCTGCGCTGAGCGCTGGTCAGCGCCGGGTGACCCGGAACTTGGTGCTGGCAGTTCGACCGCTGAATGCCCCGGTGGTGCTGACGGGCCTCATCCCGGGGCGCTTTCCGACCCGGAACTTGACCTGGTAGCGGCCGTTGACGTTGGCGCGAGCGTTCTTGGGGGAGACGCGCTTGCCGCGGTAGGTCACCGTGACTGGCTCGCCGCTGGCGAGGCCGGTCACGGTGACTCGCTGTCGGTGGCGGATCTCGGCGGGTCGCTTGGTGAGCTTGAGGCCGAGGGTCTTGCTGATCACGACGCGGGCAGTGGTCGCGCCGGTGCGGTCCGGGTTCGATCCGGTGACCGTGATCGCGGCGATGCCGTCACGTGCCTGGGTTGGAATGCGCACCGGGGTGAGGACGCGGCTGCTGGTGGCGGTACCCGTTGCGACGCGGAGACCCCCGACCCGCACGGTGTACTGCTCACCGGACTCGAGTCCGGCGGTGCCGACTGTGAGTGGGGTGCCGGCCAAGTGCAGTCCGGTGGGGGCGGTGACCTTCAGGACCGTTGCGGGCCGGGTCACCGAGATCGCCACCTGGGTGGTGGTGGTGCCGTTCTCGTTGCTCGCCTTGAGGGCGAAGGTGCTCTGGCCGAGCGCGATCGGCTTGACCGAGGTGGAACCGGTGGCGTTCTTGGTCCCTGTCCAGGCGCCGGAGGCGGTCACGGTGACGGCGTCCACGGTGGTCCAGGTCAGCGTCGTGGACTCTCCTCGACGCAAGGACCGGTCCGCGGCCTCGAGCTTGACGTCCGGGGCGAGGTCGGTGGCGACCCGGGCGGTCGGGGCCGAGAGGTCCGAGGCGGTCTGGTAGCCGGGCCTCGTTGCGGTCACGTTTACGGTGATGGCGGTGTTTCGCTGGGCGGGGGTCAGCTTCAACTTGTCCCCCGTGGCGCCCGTGATGGCGGCCCCGTCGGCGTACCACTGGTACGAGAGTGCCTCGGGGGTAGGCGTGATCGTGCCGCTGGCCGCGGTCAGGGTCGCCCCGACCTTCAGAGTCCCGGAGATGCTCGGCGTCCCGGTCACGGTGAAGGTGCCCGCCCCGACCAGCGCGGTCGCCGGTGATGTGGAGGTGGAGGTGGTATAGCCGGCCTTGACCGCGCTGACCTCGACGCTGATCGCCTTACCCTGCTCGGCTGCGGTTGGGGTGAACGTGTCGCCGGTGGCTCCCGCGACCACACTTGCGTCGGCGAGCCATTGGTAGGCGTAGGAGTCCGGTACCGGAGCGACTTCGCCAGCGCCCGCGGTCAGGGTCTGCCCCACGCCGGGGGACCCGGTGATCGTCGCAGTCACGCCCGGCAGGAAGTCCTGCGTGCTATCCGCGAGGATCGCGAGGCTGTGGGCGCCCCCGGCTGCGATCGCTGTGACGCTTCTGCCGTCAAGGCTGGCCGGGACGCGTGCCCCCCCCGTCCGCGTCGTAGCCCCAGACGATGACTTGTCCGGTGGAGGTCAGCGCCAGGCTGTGGGCGCCCCCGGCTGCGATCGCGGTGACGGTCTGGCCCTCAAAACTGTCCGGAACACGTGTCCGGTCATCCGCGGCGTAGCCCCAGGCGATGACCTCTCCGGTGGAGGTCAGCGCCATGCTGAAAAAGCTCCCGGCTGCGATCGCGGTGACGGTCTTGCCGTCAAGGCTGTCCGGGACGCGTGCCTGACCCAACTCGTCGTTGCCCCAGGCGATGACCTGGCCGGTGGAGCTCAATGCCATGCTTTGGTTGTATCCGGCTGCAATCGCGGTCACGGTCTGATCCTCGAGGCTGTCCGGAACGCCTGCCGCGGGATCCGCGTTTTGGCCCCAGGTGATGACCCGTCCGGTGGAGGTCAGCGCCAGGCTGTGGGCACCCCCGGCTGCGATCGCGGTGACGGTCTTGCCGTCAAGGCTGTCCGGGACGCGTGCCTGACCCAACTCGTCGTCGCCCCAGGCGATGACCTGTCCGGTGGAGGTCAGCGCCAGGCTGTGAAAGGTCCCGGCTGCGATCGCGGTGACGGTCTTGCCGTCAAGGCTGTCCGGGATGCGTGCCTGACCATTCCAGTCGGCGCCCCAGGCGATGACCTGTCCGGTGGAGGTCAGCGCCAAGCTGTGGCCGTATCCAGCGGCGATTGCGGTGACGGTCTTGCCGTCAAGGCTGTCCGGGACGCTGCTGCGGCCATCCAGGTTGGAGCCCCAGCCGACGACCGTGCCGCCGGGGGCGGCCTGCGCCGAGGTGGCGGTCAGTGCCACGCTTGCGACCGTGAGCAAGAGCACCGCGAACACGGACAGTGCTCGTCGGGCTCCAGTTGCGGTCAACGAACCGGTCAAGTGGGCATGGGTCGGCGAACTCGAAAGCATGTACGGACCTCGCGCTGAGAGGATCGGTACCCCGAGTGACCGAGTGACCGAGTGACGCGCACGCTGCGTCATCACGCGATGAGATTAGGGTCCGATTTAGGTGGAGCTCTCGAAAACCGGTTTTTCGCCATTCTTTAATGTCCCACCCCCGCCGAAAACGAGGACCTATATCGATTACGACCTCGAGCAGGACGAGAACGTGCTACCTCAGCGGTCGACCATCCTCGCCATCGCCTCGGGGTAGCGGTCACCCTGCACCTGGACGCTGGCCGATGCCTGGTCGAGCTCGTCGAGGTCCTCGGGGGTGAGGACGAGGTCGGCCGACCCCAGGTTCTCCTCGAGCCGCTCCAGCCGCCTGGTGCCGGGGATCGGCACGATCCACGGCCTCTGGGCCAACAGCCAGGCCAGCGCCACCTGGCCGACGGTGGCGCCCTTGCGCTCGGCCACCTCGGTGATCAGGTCGACCAGAGCGAGGTTGGCCTTGAGTGCCTCCTGCTCGAAGCGGGGGAGGGTGGCCCGGATGTCGCCCTCGCCGAAGGTGGTCTCCGCGGTCACCTGACCGGTCAGGAACCCGCGTCCGAGAGGGCTGAACGGGACGAACCCGATGTCGAGCTCGAACAGCACCGGGAGGATCTGGTCCTCGGGCTCGCGCCAGAACAGCGAGTACTCGCTCTGCAGTGCCATGACCGGGTGCACGGCATGCGCACGGCGGATGTTCGAGACGCCTGCCTCCGAGAGCCCGAAGTGGCGCACCTTGCCGTCCTCGACGAGCTCCTTGACCGTGCCGGCGACGTCCTCCATGGGGACGTCCGGGTCGACGCGGTGCTGGTAGAGCAGGTCGATGGTGTCGGTGCGTAGGCGACGCAGGGAGCCCTCGACCGCAGCTCGGATGTTCTCGGGCCTGCTGTTCACGCCACCGGCCTGGCGGCCGGACTCGTCGTAGGCGAACCCGAACTTGGTCGCGATCACCACCTGGTCGCGGACCGGCTGCAGGGCCTCGCCGACCAAATCCTCATTGTGGAAGGGGCCGTACACCTCGGCGGTGTCGAAGAGCGTGACGCCACGGTCCACGGCTGCACGCAGGAAAGTGACCATCTCCTCGCGGGGAGGTCGCGCGCCGAACGACTGGCTCATTCCCATGCAGCCGAGCCCGAGAGCGGAGACCTGGAGGCCGGACGTGCCGAGTGTGCGTGCCTGCATGGGCGCTCCTTGCTCGCGGGTGGGCGTTCCCGCTCCACGTTAGGCCGGGTGTCGAGACCTGCGTCGATCGACAGGTGTTTGCCAGAACGGCAAGCATTCTTGCTTCTGCTCCAGGTGGTCCGCATGCTGGGCTGGAGACGCAGTCCGGCGTCGTACGACGAAGGAGCGGTCACCATGAGTGGGCACCAGCACGAGGACCAGCACGACCAGCAGCACGGGCACGGCCACGCGATGACCGAGGAGGAGGCCGCCTCCTTCTTCGAGCCCGCGGGCTGGGAGGAGCGGTACTCCGGCGACGCCCAGATGTGGAGCGGTGACCCCAACCCGCAGCTGGTCACCGAGGCCTCGAAGCTGACCCCGGGCACCGCGCTCGACGTGGGCTGCGGCGAGGGCGGCGACGTGATCTGGCTGGCCCGGCAGGGCTGGGAGGTCACCGGTGCGGACTTCTCCGCCAACGGGCTGGCCCGCGCGGCCCGGCACGCCGAGCAGGCAGGCGTCGCCGACCGCACCCACTGGTGGCAGGTCGACGCACGCACCTTCGACCCGGCCGGGCGTTCCTTCGACCTGGTCAGCACTCACTTCCTGCACCCGCCGGACGGCGGCATGGTCGAGGTGACCCGCCGGCTCACCGAGGCCGTCGCGCCCGGTGGCCACCTCCTGGTCGTGGGTCACGAGCCGTCCGAGGAGCACACCCAGCTCACCGAGAGCCACCGGCGGGCGATGTTCCTCGCCGAGGACCTGCTCCTGGCCCTGCCCGAGGACTTCGAGGTGCTCGTGGCCGAGCAGCGACCCAGGGTGACCACCCGCGACGGTGTGACGATGCACATCGCCGACTCCACCCTGCTCGCCCGGCGCCGTTCCAGCCGCTGAGGCGGCCCGGCACGGGCACACTGGGGCCATGACCGAGACGGTGACCGGTGGCCCGGACGACGCAGGAGTGCGCGACGCCGCACGGCTGCTGCACGACTTCAACGTGGAGTACGACGAGCCCTCGCCGCCGCCCGACTGGCTGGCCATTCGGCTCGCCGAGCTGGTGGCGCAGGACCAGGTCACGGTGCTGCTCGCCCGGGAGCCGGAGGAAGGTACACCGGTCGGCGTCGCGGTGATGCGGGTGCAGCCCTCGCTGTGGAGCACGGCGGGGGAGGCCTACCTGGCCGAGCTCTACGTCGTACCGGAGCACCGCGGGCACGGACACGGCCGGGACCTGGTCACCGAGGCCCTGCGGGTCGCGCGGGAGCTCGGCGCCGACTACGCGTTCCTGATCACCAGCGAGGATGACCGGCTCGCCATGCGCCTCTACGAGGCAGCCGGGTTCCGGAGCACCGAGGGTGAGGGCGGACCGGCCATGGTCGCCTACGAACGGGAGCTGTAGCCTCCCCGAGCACGTCACCGATCCCGGAGGATCCGCATGGCCCAGCTCCGCACCGTCCCCGTGAGTCCCGTCCCCGTGACGCGCGCCGCCGTGCGGTGGTCGCTCGGCCATGCGCTGCCGCGTGCCGTGCTCCGGCGGGCCGCCAGGCAAGGCGACCTGCACGGGCGGATGTTCGTCGCCACCCACTCCGGCCGGGGCAGCGACCTCGACCCGATCCTCGACGAGCTGCGGGAGCAGGGGCCGGTCTACCGGGGGAGGTACGCCGCGGTCAGCGCCGACAACGCAGCGGTGCGGGAGCTGCTGTCGAGTCCCGACGCCCGCGCCGCCTTCGGCACCGTCGAGGGGGAGGGCGCGCTGGGCCGGCTGCAGGCCTGGTCGATGCGGGACGCGCCGCTGGGCCCGCTGACGCCACCGTCGCTGCTGGTGACCGAGCCGCCGGACCACACCCGTTACCGCAAGCTGGTCTCGCGCGTCTTCAGCGTGCGCGCGGTCGAGCAGTTGCGCGCCCGTACCCAGGAGATCGCCACCGGCCTCCTGGACCGGATCGACCCGAGCAGCCCCGCGGACATCGTCGCGTCGTACTGCAGCCTGCTGCCGGTCACCGTGATCGCCGAGATCCTCGGGGTCCCGGAGAAGGACCGCGACCAGGTCCTCCGGTTCGGCGAGGCCGCCGCGCCCAGCCTCGACCTCGGCCTGTCCTGGCGGGAGTTCCGCCACGTCGAGTCCGCGCTGCGCGAGTTCGACCAGTGGCTCGACCAGCACCTTGCGGGCTTGCGACGGCAGCCGGGCGACGACCTGCTCAGCCAGCTCGTCGCCGCCCAGGAGGACGGCATCGGGCTCACCGACGCCGAGCTGAAGTCCACGGCCGGGCTGGTCCTGGCGGCCGGCTTCGAGACCACCGTGAACCTGCTCGGCAACGGCATCGCGATGCTCGCCGCTGACCCCGACCAGCGAACGGTGCTCGCCGAGCGCGCGGACCTGTGGCCCAACGCCGTCGACGAGGTGCTCCGCCTGGACCCGCCGGTGCTGCTCACCGGGCGGATGGTCAGGGCCGACACCGAGGTCGGTGGTGTCGCGATGCGCCGCGGCACGGTGATGGTCGGGCTGCTGGTGGGCGCCAACCGTGACCCCGGAGTCTTCCCCCGGCCCGAGACCTTCGACGTCGCCCGGGAGAACGCCCGCGACCACGTCTCGTTCTCCGCCGGCCGGCACTACTGCCTCGGCGCAGCGCTCGCCCGGATGGAGGGAGAGGTGGGGCTGCGCACACTGTTCGAGCGCTACCCCGACCTGCGCCTCGAACAGGGCGCCACCCGCCGGCGGACCCGGATCCTGCGCGGCTACGCGCAGCTGCCGGTCACGCTCAGCCCTTGAGCAGGGCAGCGACCTCGGGCGAGGAGTAGAACGGCTCGAGCTCGGCGCGCAGGACCCGTTCCAGGTCGCCGCTCTCGCGCAGCACCTCGACGACCCGTGGGGCCACCCGGACCACGTCCTCGACCAGGTCCTCCTGGTCGAGGTCGAGCTCCTCGAGCAGCTCGGTCACGGTGCGCTGCCCGAACCGGTCGAAGAACCCCTCCACGACCACGTCCGCCAGCCGCGCGACACCTTCGTCGCGGCCCTGTTCCTCGGTGAGCAGGTCCCAGGCCTCCAGGACGGCGTCGTGGGTGGTCGGGTCACGCAGCGTCTCGACCAGGATCCGGTTGAGGCGGCGCACGGCGAAGGTGCCGCCCTTGCCCATCGTGTCCCCGATGAGTCCCTCGAACTGCTTGTCGGCGGCGCCCATCATCCTCGAGGCGGCACTGGTGCCGAACGACATCAGCGACCCCAGGCCGGGGACCTTGTCGGTGACCGCCTTGTTGGCCTGGAGCACCTCACCGACGATGCGACCCATGAACCGCGAGGCCATCAGGCCGACCTCCGGGCCGGTGGTCAGCTGCTCGAGGGCCTGCTCGACCACGGGCAGGTGCTCGGGAAGCTCGTCGAGGACCTGCTCGAGATGCTCCCTGCGCAGGGCGTGGTCGAGGGCCCCGACCACCACGGTGGTGACCGCGTCCCGGTCGAGGAGGTCGTCGAGCCGGTGCTGTCCGACGGCGCCCAGCAGCTCGGTGGCGAGATGGGACAGCGTCGGTGCGAGCAGGTCGCCGCTGAGCCGGTCGAGGTGGTGCGCGACCTGCGCGTCGAGCAGTCGCCGGGCGGTCGAGTCGTCACGCGGGGCAGTGGAGGGCACGGGCAGACGCTACGGGAAGGACGGTCGTCAGTCCGTGACCCGGTCGCCGCCGGCGTACACCACGCAGCGCGAGGCGCGGGTGAACCCGGCGAGCAGGAGCCCGGCGTCGCGGGCCAGCGAGGTCGCCAGGGAGGTGGGGGCGCCGACGGCCACGATCGCCGAGACCCCGGAGACCACGGCCTTCTGCACCAGCTCGAAGCCCACCCGGCCGCTGAGCGTGAGCACCGGCGGCACCGGTTCGCGGGCCAGGATGCGGGCGCCGACGGCCTTGTCCACCGCGTTGTGGCGCCCCACGTCCTCGCGTACGACGACCGCGGCCCCCGTCGCGGTGAACAGGCCGGCCGCGTGCAGGCCGCCGGTCCGGTCGAACCCGGGCTGGTGCTCGCGGAGCCGGTCGGGCAGGGACAGCAGCACGTCGCGGGCCAGGGTCACCGGCTCGGCCGGCCTGGCGGCCGCGAGCACGTCCTGGACCGTCTCGGTCCCGCACACCCCGCACGCCGAGTTGACCAGCCGGGCGGTGGGCAGCGTCAGCGGGGGAGCGGCGAGGTCGACCGTGACGACGTTGAACTCCTCGAGGTCGGAGAGCGTCGAGTCGGTGCAGTACTTCACCGCGGCGATCGCCTCAGGCGTGGTCACGCCCTCGTGGACCAGCCAGCCCGCGGCGAGCTCGAAGTCCTGCCCAGGGGTGCGCATGGTGACCGCGACCCGCTGGGCGGGCAGGCCCGGCGCCGCCACCCGGATCTCCAGCGGTTCCTCGGTGGCCACCCGGTCCTCGTGCTCGAGCCGGGAGCCGTCACGGTGCTCCACGACGCGGATGCGCACCGAGGGGCCTGGCCGCCTGGACTTCATCGTGCTCACGTGGCCGACTCTAGACGCCGACACGGTGGCGGACCCGGGGGCTGGGACGGTTGCGGACTACGGTGACGCCATGACGGAACCGTTCGGCGACCGCGTGCGTCCCATCCCCATGGTGCGCAGACTGGTTCTTCTCGTGGTTGCCCTCGTGGCAGCGGTCCTGCTGGCAGGGTGCGGCTCGGCCGGGGACGGCACGTCGACGTCCAAGTCGACGTCGACGGAGGCCTCGGTGCCGCCCACCCCGACCGGTTCTCCGACCCTGCCCGCCGGTGAGCCCCCGGTGACCGAGTCGTTCAAGGTCGACGTGCCGGGGCTGCAGAGTCCGTTGTTCGCCATCCGCCAGGACCACCCGCGTGGTGGGTTCCAGGTCCGGCTGTTCGCACCCGACGAGGGGGCCTGGACCGAGCTGGAGGTCGAAGGACGTCCGCTGGTGCCGTTCACGGCCACCGACGTGCAGGAGCACCCGCTGAGCGTCGACTGCGGGACCGGGGGAGTGGTGGTCACCGAGGCGGTCCCGCACAAGCCGGCCGGCTCCTCGCCCACGTGGGACATTCTGCGGACGTCGTACGCCGTGGACGGCAGCGTGGTCACTGCGACGCCCACCGAGCGGGTCGAGGCGGACGTCGCGCCCGGCGAGCTGTCGGGCAGGTGGGCATCGCTGGTGAAGCACACCATGTTCGAGAGCTGCCGCGCCGCCGGCTGACAGGTCAGCCGACGGCGAGGCCCGCCCGATGGTGTCCAGGCCGTGCCCAGGATCTGGCTCAGGCGACCCGGGTCTGCGGTGAGTTCTCCGCGGTCTTGGCGCCGTCACGCTCCACGACGTCGCCCAGCGCGTCGTCGATCTTCGCCATCAGCTCGGCGGGGATCTTCACCCCGGCGGCCTTGACGTTCTCGCTGACCTGCTCGGGCCGCGAGGCCCCGACGAGGGCTGCGGCGACGTTCTCGTTCTGCAGCACCCACGCCACGGCGAGCTGGGCCATGGTGAGGTCGAGCTCCTCGGCCACCGGCTTGATCGCCTGCACGCGGGTGAGCACGTCGTCGTCCATGAACCGCTTGATCATGTTCGCGCCGCCCTTCTCGTCGGTGGCGCGCGAGCCCTGCGGCGGTGCCTGGCCGGGAAGGTACTTCCCGCTGAGCACGCCCTGGGCGATCGGCGACCAGACGATCTGGGAGATGCCGAGCTCGTGACAGGTGGGGACCACCTCGTCCTCGATGACCCGCCACAGCATGGAGTACTGCGGCTGGGAGGAGATCAGCTGGATGCCGAGGTCCTTGGCCAGCGCGTGGCCGTCGCGGATCTGGTCGGCGGTCCACTCGCTGACGCCGATGTAGAGCGCCTTGCCCTGGCGGACGATGTCGGCGAAGGCCTGCATCGTCTCCTCGAGCGGGGTCTCGGTGTCGTAGCGGTGTGCCTGGTAGAGGTCGACGTAGTCGGTCTGCAACCGGGTCAGGGACCCGTTGATCGACTCCATGATGTGCTTGCGGGACAGGCCGGTGTCGTTCTTGCCGCCCGGACCGGTGGGCCAGTAGACCTTGGTGAAGATCTCCAGCGATTCGCGTCGCTCGCCCTTGAGGGCGTCGCCGAGCACCGACTCGGCCTTGGTGTTCGCGTAGACGTCAGCGGTGTCGAAGGTGCTGATGCCCTCGTCGAGCGCGGCGCGCACGCACTGCGTGGCGACGTCGTTCTCGACCTGGGAGCCGTGGGTGAGCCAGTTGCCGTAGGTGATCTCTGAGATCTTGAGGCCTGAGTTGCCGAGGTATCGGAATTCCATGGATCGACCATACAAACCCGGCGAAGGCCCCGCCTGCGGGGTTACTTCACCGAGGTGATGGTCACCGGGGTGTTGGGGGCCGTGTTGCCGGTGGCGTCCGGCTCCTTGGCGCCGGCGGCGGCGATCTTCTGCACGACCTTCAGGCCCGCGGCACTCATCCGGCCGAAGGGGGTGTACGCCGCAGGCAGGGGGGAGTCCTTGTAGACCAGGAAGAACTGCGAGCCATTGGTGTCCGGGAGGCCCGCGTTCGCCATCGCCAGGGTGCCCGCGGTGTAGGTGCACACCTCGGTACCGGTGGCGGCGTCCACCTCGCACGGCTGCAGGCGGGGGTCGTTCTCCACGAGCTCGTCGTCGACGGAGTAGCCGGGGCCGCCGCTGCCCGTCGCCGACGGGTCGCCGCACTGGAGCACGAAGATGCCCTCGTCGGTCAGCCGGTGGCAGACGGTGTTGTCGAAGTAGCCCTGCTTGGCCAGCGACAGGAACGAGTTCACGGTGCACGGCGCCTTGTCAAGGTCGAGGCTCACCTTCACGTCGCCCTGGTCGGTGCCGATGGTGATCTCCTTCGGCGCGTCCTCGTCCAGGTCGCCCGAGGGCGGGTCGACCGGCTTGGCCGCGGTCCCGTCCTCGGCGTAGCTGCAGTCGGAGCTCTCGCTCTTCGGCGTCTTCGCCTCGTCGCTGCCGCAGGCAGCCGAGAGGGCGAGGATCGGGAGCACGAACAGCATGGAGAGTCGACGTAGGGAAGTCACCCGGCGATGCTAGCCACCGGGGCCCGAGCCGGTGGGCACCGGCGTGCGGGTGAGCCCGAACTTCCGTGAGGTCACGGTCTCGACCAGCGAGCGGGGGAGGGCGCGCCGCAGGGCGAAGACCGCGCCGGCGTTGCTGCCGACGGCGTACAGCGGAGCCGGCTCCGCTGCCTCGATCGCGCGCACGATCGTATCCGCGACCTGCTCCGGGGTGATGCCGGAGCGCTCGTTGGCGTCCAGGATGCGCAGCATGGTGCGGAACCGGTCGAGGTGGGGGGAGTTTTCGGCGATGTACCTGGTGCGGCGCTCGCTGATCCCGGTGTTGATCGAACCGGGCTCGACGGTCGTCAGCCACACGCCGTACGGCGCCACCTCGTAGCGCGCCGCGGTGGCGAACCCTTTGATGGCGGCCTTGGTGGCGACGTACGACGACCGGTAGGCGAGCGGGAAGCTGGCCAGCATCGACCCGACCATCACCACCCGGCCGAAGCCGCGCTGGCGCATGCGGGGGAGCAGCAGCTGGGTCAGGCGGACGGGACCGAGCACGTTGAGGCGGAACAGCCGCTCGAGGGCGTCCACCGGGAGGTCCTCCAGCGGCCCGCTCTGGGACTCACCGGCGTTGTTGACCACGATGTCGACGGCGATGCCGTCCGCGGACAGGGCGTCGACGAAGGCATCGACCCCGGCCAGGTCGGTGAGGTCGAGCGGCCGGTAGTCCACCCCCGCGAGACGGTCGTCCCCGGGGATCGAGCCCGGGTCACGGCTGGTGCCGATGACGCGGTGCCCGCGCTCGAGGAGCAGCTGCGCGGTGGCTCGGCCGATCCCCGAGGAGGCGCCGGTGACGAGAGCCGTTGTCACGGGGGAGTGGCTCAGCTCTTCAGCGCGCGGCGATCGGCGACCAGCGCCGCGGTGTTCAGTGCCGCCCAACCGAGGGTCACCGCGAGCACCTTCTTCCGCACGTCCGGCTTCGAGGTGCCCGTGCTCAGGACCAGGGCGTCGGAGAGGTCGCCCAGGATCCGCAGGGCCATCATCGCGCTGATCACCGAAGGGTTCTTCGACGCCAGCGCGATCCCGGAGATGGACAGGTCGCGGCCGGCATAGGTGTAGGCCATCCGGTCGAAGGCCGGGGCCTGGTCCTGCGGTGCCTGGAGCGCGTCCGCGAGGTGGCGCGGCTTGGCAGCCGCATACGCGCCGTAGCCGGCGGTGGCGAGGGTGATCAGCTTGGAGTACAACATGTGCAAAATCTAGGACTCCACCCCAAGACAGGTCACCCGTTGACCGGGCTGTGCGTCAACGTTTCAGATTCCGCCGCATCAAACAGGCTGTCAATGCCTGGGCAGGGCTGGGCCAGTCCGGACCCATCGGCGCCCCGCTGCGCCCTTGATGCGCTATGAGGCCGGTGCCACGCTGCTGAAGCGGGCGATACGGGCATTGCCCCGCGATCCTCTCGGGAAGGTGTCTGTGGTGGACAAAGATCACAACTCTCATGAGTTCCGCGCCATCCGCGCCCTCCGCGCCATCCGCGCCATCCGTGTCGCCGTGTCGGTGCGTTCTCGGGAGCTCCTCGTCTCCTTGGTAGCGGTGCCTCTTGCGTTGGCCCTGCTGGTGCCGGTGGCGGCCGCTGCCGAGGACAGCCAGCCCGATGCGGGAGCAGCGTCGACCGGGGATCTGAGCGCTGGCCCAGGCACTGAACCGGCGTCGGAACCGGCTGCGGGTCCCACCGACGCGGCGACCGCTGGACCCGAACCGGAGGAGCCGGCTGCCGAACCGACGGCCGAACCGACGGCCGAGCCGGGCGACGAGGCGACCGATGGGCCGTCTGCGGAGCCTGAGCCATCTGTAGCGGCGGAGCCGGAGGATACGGATAACAGCGTCGAACCCGCGCCCGACGAGGCGGTACGGGAACTGGCTCTCGCGGCGCCTCCGAGGAGGGTGACGATCTGTCACCGGACGGGATCGCGGACCAATCCGTACAACCAGCAGACGGTGACGATCCCACAGGCGGAGGGGCACGCGCGCCAGCACAACGGCCCGATCTTCACCCCCGACGGGCCAGCTGGGTGGGGCGACATCATCCCGCCGATCCCCACGGTCCCGGAGGGGCGGAACTGGCCCGAGGGCCGCGCCATCCTGGAGAACGGTTGCGAGGTGGCTCCGGACCCGGGCCCGCTGCCGTCGGCCTTGATCGCGGACGTCGAGTGCGACGGCGTCGTCCCGCGTGTCCAGGCCACCGTCTCGAACGCGGCGGACGCAACCGACCAGGCGATCGTCGACTTCTTCATCGACGGCGATTTCGATCAAAGGGTCACGGTCGCGCCCGGGGACACCCAGACGGTGGCACTGTCCAGCGCCAGTCTGGCAGCTCGAGGGACCGACCCGTTCCCGATCGAGGCACGCACCGGCGGCACCGTGCTCACCAGCAAGGTCGTCACCGTCGACTGTGCCGAGCCCACGCCGCCGGAGGTCGAGATCAATGCGGAAGTGACGTGCGACGGTCCCGACGCGATTGCCACCGTCACGGCCACGAACAACGGTGAAGAGGCGGTCACGGTCACCACGTCGATCGACGGCGAGCCGTTCGGCGAAGGGCTCGTCGTCGCTGCTGGGGGGACAGCGACCAAGACCGACAACATCTCGCAGTTCGAGGACCAGACCGTCACCATCGAGGTGTTCGTCGACGGTGATCTCGTCGCCACCTACACCCCGACGCCGGACTGCCAACAGTCACCCGACCCGGACCCGGGTCCGCTGCCGTCGGCGTTGATCGCGGACGTCGAGTGCGACGGCGTCGTCCCGCGTGTCCAGGCCACCGTCTCGAACGCGGCGGACGCAACCGACCAGGCGATCGTCGACTTCTACATCGACGGCGAGTTCGATCAAACCGTTGGCCCTGTCGCGCCTGGGGAGAGCCAGACGGTGGCGCTGTCCAGCGATCTTCTCGCAAGTCGAGGGAGCGATCCGTTCCCGATCGAGGCGCGCTCCGGCGGCGCCGCGGTCGCCAGCAAGGTCGTCACCGTCGACTGTGCCCCACCCCCGCCCGGGGTCGAGATCCTTGCGGAGCTGGCCTGCGACGGTCCCGACGCGCTCGCCACCATCACGGCCACGAACAACGGTGAAGAGGCGATCACGGTCACCACGTCGATCGACGGCGAGCCGTTCGGCGATCCGCTCGTCGTCGCTGCTGGGGAGACGGAGACCAAGACCGACAGCATCGCGCAGTTCGAGGACCAGACCATCACCATCGAGGTGTTCGTCGACGGTGAACTCGTCGCCACCTACACCCCGACGCCGGACTGCGACCAGACAGCCGTCCCCAGGGTCGCGGTTGCTGCTCTTCAGTGTCCGCCGGGGTCCGCGACCGCGACCTTGGCCAACGACGGAGATCCCGCCTCGTCGGTGGTGTTCACCGTGCTCGTCAATGGCGGGGTCGAGCAGGTGAGCGCGCCGCTGTACGGCGGTGACGTGACGACGATCGTCGGTGACCTAGAGCCGTATGAGGACCGGAACGTCGTCATCGACCTCCTTGCCAACGGCGAGGTCCTGGGCAGCCGCACGATCTACGTGGACTGCCGCCGGAACCCCAGTACCGTTGCCGGGCCGGGTGCGGGCGGCTCGGGCAACGGCTCGGGCTCAGTGCAGGTCGGGGTCGTGGCGGAGGTGTTGCCGGCGACGGGCGCCGCGTCCGACCGCTGGCTCGGCGGTCTCGGGGGGTGCCTGGTGCTCGGCGGTGCGTTCCTGCTCCTGGTCGGGCGACGCGGCACCACCTCGAGCTGATGCGGCGTGGTTGGGTCGGGGTATGCCGGAGACCCCGAAGCCCCCGCACGTGGACGCCGGAGGTGCGGCGCGGAGACTCGAAGGGGAGAGGGCCGACACGCGAGAGCGACTGGCCGCCCTGCGGGAGGACTTCACCGGTGTGGTCGACGCGAGCCGGGACACGAACGCCGACGACGAGCACGATCCCGAGGGTCAGACCATCGCGTGGGAGCGGTCACAGACCGGAGCGTTGATCCGTCAGGCCGAGCAGCACCTGGTGGAGATCGACGCCGCACTGCGGAAGGTGGAGGGCGGCATCTACGGCATCTGCGAGAGCTGCCACCGGCCGATCGCACCGGCACGGCTGGAGGCACGTCCCACGGCGCGCACCTGCATCGCCTGTGCTGGTTGAGGATCAGGCCTCAAGCAGCTCGAGGAGCAGGTGCAGCGCGACGACCACGGAGCGGGCCCGGACGCCGGCCCTCGAACCCGGCAGGACGACCCGGCGCGAGATGGTGCGGTCCGCGGTGGAGACACACAGGTGCACCAGTCCGACCGGCTTCTCCGGCGTACCCCCACCCGGGCCGGCGATGCCGGTGATCCCGACGCCGATCGTGGTGCCCACGCGTTCCCGGGCGCCGTCGGCCATCGCCTGCGCGACCTCGGCGCTCACCGCGCCCACGGTGTCGAGCAGCTGCTGGGGGACTCCGAGCAGGTCGCGCTTCGCCTCGTTGGCGTAGGTCACCAGCCCGCCGAGGAGGTACGCCGAGGAGCCGGCCCGGTCCGCGAGCCGGCCGGCCAGGAGGCCCGCGGTGCACGACTCGGCCGTGGCGATCGTCCACCCGCGCTCCAGGAGGGCGTCCGCGACGAGCTCGTCGATGGTGCGGCCGTCCGCGGAGAAGACCGTCTCGCCGTGCCGGCCCCGGACCGCGGCCACCAGGGCGGCGTAGGCGTCGGCGGAGTCAGGGGAGTAGCGGGTGACGATCTCCAGCTCACCCTCGCGCAGGCAGGTGGTGATCTCCAGGCCAGCCAGCTCGGCCTCGTGGTCGCGCAGCGTCGCGGCGAGCTCGGACTCCACCGTGCCCCAGAGCCGCAGCGTCGACTGGCGCAGCTCGGAGCGGCCGGCGATGGCGGCGCGGACGACCTCGTCCTCCAGGGCCGCGGGCCACATGCCCTGGAGCTCGCCGGGAGGTCCGGGCAGCACGAGCGCGGGCGGGCCGTCGCGCCCGTCAGCCACGGGTACGACGAGACCGGGAGCCGTGCCGACCGGGGGCAGGACGGAGGCGCCGCGGGGGACCCAGGCCTGCTTGCGGGTACCGGCCGCGGTGGCCTCCGGGTCGGTCACCCGGCCGCGGGCGGCGTTGAGACGCGCGACGATCCCGGCGATCTCCAGCTCCAGGTCGGTGTCGAGCTCGGGTTCGCGTCCCTGGAACGAGGCGACGATCTCGGCGGTGAGGTCGTCGGCCGTGGGGCCGAGCCCGCCGGTGGTGATCACCAGGTCGTGGTCGGCCGCGAGGTAGGCCAGCGCCCGGCGCAGGTCGTCGGGACGGTCACCGACGACGACGATCTGGCCGACGTCGACGCCGAGCCCGAGCAACTGCTCGGCCAGCCACGGGCCGTTGCGGTCGCTGACGCGTCCGGTGAGCACCTCGGTGCCGGTGACGACGATGCCTGCACGAGTGCCCATGGGTCGATCCTAGGGAGCGGTCCCGGAGACCGGCTCGACCGGCTGGCGCAGGATCGTGCGCAGCTTCGCCGGCTCCACCCGACGAGGGTCGCTGAGGTAGATCTCGTGGTGCCTGCCGGTCAGCCGCAGTCCCTGCTCGGGGATCACGTGGTCGTGCAGCTCGCTGAGCACCCCGGCCTCGGCGTCGTACGGGCCGACGTGGAGAGTCTGTACGCAGGTGCCCTCGTGGAGCGTCTGCATCCGGACCCGGTCGAGGCTCGCCGGACGGTCACCGGCCGATACCACTGCAAGAGCTTCCTCGAACAGGTGTTCGGTGATCCAGTCGGGCACCATCAGCATCGCGGTCCAGTCCCATTGGGACTTGTCGCGCGCGGTCGTGAACGTCGCCATGTCGTCGGCCCACCACAGCGCCTCCAGCGGCGGTACGACGTAGTCCTGGTCCAGGTGACGTTTGCTGGCGAACTTGAGCTTGTAGGCGACCGGGTACAGCGCGGCGATCGCGTCGGCGTACTCGACGCTGGTGTTCGGATCGCCGTGGCCGTCGACCATTAGGTACTGCAGCGTCGGCACCTCGACGACCCGGAACTCGCCGACTCTCGCCCGGTAGCAGTCCAGGGACTTCTTGAAGTCGGTCTTCATCGCGGGGAGAGGGGTTGGAGCCCCAGAACTCCGTAAGTTGACATAATGTACCTTATCGGCGGTTCGGTTTCAGTAGACAGCCAAGTGCAGATGGGGTGCTCCGCGGCGTTGCCACTCCACCACAGCGTGCCAGCGCAGCAGGCCGGGCAGCCGGTTGGCGCGCTGTAGGAAGATCTTGACCAGCCGGACCCACTCATCATCGGTCGGTACATCGCGCAGCGTGAGCGTCACGCCGTCGCCCTGGCCGTCGAGCTGCAGCACGTCGATGGAGTACAGCCACCGCGTGTGACGTCGGACCGCTCCGGCGGTCCGGCCGCTGATTTCACCGCGCATGCCACCCGTTGGGGCCGGATTTCCGATCCCTCCGGACGAGCCTGATAGGTACGCTTTGAACGTCGGCATCAGTTATCCCTGATCCGGCCATGCCCCGCGAGGTTGCAGCCTCGGCGGGGCTCTTTGTTTGCACTTGTGGACTGGGCCTGTTGGGGCCCGTGGTCTGATATGCAACTACTAATCAAGGGCCACCACCTGACGAGCCCCAGAGCCCGGCACCATCACTCAGCGCACAGAGCAGATCGCGGCAGATGCGGACGTTGACGAGCCGTTGAGCTGTTCTCGGGCGCTACGTGCTCATCTCCCGGGGCAGGCCAAGCAAGTCGGCGACGCGAACAGTTTCACTCCCCATTCGTGTGCGTGCGTTGTTCGAGTTCCACTGTTGGACGCCAACGAGCCTCAGAGGTTTTCGGTCGCGACGGTGAACCACGTAGGCCACTCGTGGTGGCGCGCCCGAGCCTGGTCCTAGGCCGAAGCCGACTATCTCTTGTGCGGGGACGTGGGCTCGAATCAGCCCGCTTCGGTATCGAATTCCTGACGAAGTCACCAGCGCTCGCGAAGTCGCGAGACTCAGGCCCGTTGCGGCGAGCGCTGCGCCAGCGAGCAGCATGACTGCGAGGGTCACCCGGTCGTCTGGCTCGACAAAACCCGATGCTCCAAAAGCGATTCCGGACCCGACGAAGGTCCAACCCATGACCCGTCCAAGTATCGGCGGGCGCAACACAATCTGCGCGATTCCACTTGGTTGCTGGGGCATCTGCAGAATGTCTCACGATGATGGGCGCGCCTCGCGTCGACCTGCCAGTGAACGGATCGCGGCAGATGCGGAAGTTCTCAGGCAGACTTCGGCCATGATCCTCCCGAAGGTTCGGGACCCACGTTTGGTGACGATACGTCGCGGGGGGACCCTCTCCGACTCGGATCACCATCTCCTGGCGCTCTGGGCAGCCGCGTGCGCTGAGCATGTTCTTGATCTGTTTGAGTCGGCTCAGCCCTATGACCCTCGACCGCGGCGGGCGATCGAGCATGCGCGCGCCTGGGTGCGTGGCGAGGTCAAGATGATGCAGGCACGCGCGGCCGGGGGCCATGCCATGGGTGCGGCCAGACCCATACTTGGGGCGGCGCGCCATGCCGCGTACCCGCTGGCCAGGCCGGGGCGGTCGCCCACGTAGCCGCACACGAGCTCGGCGCAGCGGCCTATGCGATCAAGGCCGTTCGTGCAGCGGCGCCCGACGGCGAGGGGGAGCTAGCCGGGCGGCTCGAGTGCCAGTGGCAGCGGGAGCAGATCCCGGGGCCGATTCGCGAGCTCGTCCTTGATGACCAGAGGTTGCGGAACGACATCTGCTGGTCAGTGTTCGAGTGCTAGCGAACGTCACTTGTGGCGGGGACATTCCGGCGCGCGGATCGCGGCAGAAGCGGACGTTCGTGGGTCAGCAGAAACCCGTTAGGTAGAGGAGCTGATTGCCGTCCTCGTGGACACGGGCTCGCCGTCTGCGGCGTGCTCGTCGCGAGCGCACAATCAACGGCAGATGCGGTTGGCCGCAGCGCAGATCGTTTGCGGCAGCCGAGCGGATCAGAAGCTGCGCCAGAGAACCTGAGCATGTTCGGGATGGTGCACCAGCCAGACGACCACCCCAACGAGCGCGAGCCCCGAGATGGTGAGCGACGCGGCAGCGAGGTTTCTCGACCAGGTGCGTGAACTCCCATGAATGACGAAAGTCGACACCAAGGCGATAAGCAGAAGCGCGAGACTCAGCACCCCCAACTTCACGACGAACGAGCCGAGGTAGTGCCCTGCCTCGCTGTCGTCTATTTGCGGCGCTACCTCCGCCCCCCACCACAAGCCGAAAACGGTCACGACGCCGGCTGCGATTGTGGACAGCACCAGGAGAGCGTGATCGGCGCCCCTGCGGGTGTCCGTCACTGTCCGAAGCATGGTCGAGTAGAACACCTTTCGCACGACTGCGCGGGTGAAGGGGTCGTTGCGGTCTGCAGCAACATCCGCTCATCGGCATGACCGCGCGGATCGCGGCATGAGCGGACGTTTCGTCCGGCATGATCGCCGCATGAACGCAACCGAGATGCGTCAGGTCGTTCTCGACCTGGGCCTGGAGGACCTCATTCCGCTATGGGAGGTTGCCATGACGTGCGCGGTTGCAGGCCCCCATGCCCCAGCGGACGAAGGCGACCGACAAGACCGGCTCGACGCGCTCATAGCAACGCTTGTCGACCTGCTTGAGTCGCACCGCATCCGAGTCTTCGTCGGACCGTGGCAGGACGATGACCCGCCCGAGGTCGTGGGGGACGAAGCCAATGCGCTGCTCTCCGACCCTCGGAGGTACTTCGTCGAGCGAGAGGCGCCTGAGGGCCTGGGCCGCGTGTACTACGTGAACGTCGAAAATCTCCCGCACTGAGCTGACCGCTCATCGGCATGTCAGTGCGTTGGTCGAGTTGGGTGACCATCGTGTGGAGGCGGCATCGCTCCCCTGCGACCCGAGAACCGCCGCCGCCCGTCCCCACCTGGGGCGACGGTTGCCGATCAGGTCCCTTTGAGAGTTCCGTCCCACCCAGCAAGTGCGGCCATCGGGAGCAGCAGCGATGCAGGGACCCACTCGGAGAACCCGCGCACTGAGGACCGGGCCCGGTCGGGATCCTTCCCGGCACGCCGGAGATAGCCGACTCGATGCCATGCCGCCCGAGCCTTCTTGACCTGGCCCAAGCGCTCGTATCGAAGGGCGTCTGCTCGTGCTGAGGCCAGGGCATAGGACCGCACCATGCGCCGCAGTCGCCACATCTGCTGGATGCTCAACTCCCGATGCACAGGGTCGATAACCGGCCACCCGGACCGCGAGTGACGCCACAACCGGCCAGTGTTCCGCCAGCCCGCAGGACGACCCCAACGCTGGTAGTGCCGAACACCGCGAGCCGCGTGCTTGGAGAGGTACTGCAGCCAACCCAGAGGCCCGGTGATCGGCGTGACGAACTGCGCGCTGGACGAGACCCCGTACTCCCCTGCCACGTCGCGCCAGATGGCCACCACCGCATGGCCTGGGCCAGCAGGAACAACCCCCGTGTTACAGGTCGGGGGTCCACCGAGGCTGTGTCCTTATCGGCGGTTAAGTCGCAGCTGGGGCAGAGGTCGCCCTCCAGGCGCCAACCTTTGACGGTGCGCCTCGGTATTACAGCAGGTCAACACCCGGTTTCAGGTGGACCAGTCCGCAGGCTTCGGGTCCCCCCGTGGATGGTTGCTGCCCATCCGCTCGGGTGCAAGTCTGCTGAAGCGGAGCGAGACGGGCATTCCTCCGCGATCTTCTCGGGAAGGTGAATCTCGTGGGCGCAATTCGAAATTGTTTCTCGGCAGTCCAGCTCCGGACGGCGCTGGCACTGGTCCTGGCGGTGATCTGCGTCCTGGCGGGATCCCCCGCCCACGCCGAACCCATCGTCGGCAGTGGGACCCGGGCCGGGGGGACGGCCTTCACCGAGCTCCAGATCCAGCCGATCACCGGGGAGCTGGGCCTCAGGAACGTGGCTGGGTACGACGTACCGGGACTCGATCCGGAATCGGGCTACCCGACGACGCCCCCGGCAGGATCGACCCCTCACACCATCGCGTACGCAGGGGCGATTCCCGCCCGGGACCCCTCCGGCACCACGGTCCTCACCTACTGCATCGACCTGTTCACCGACACCCAGTCCGGCGTCACCTATGAGCGTGGCGAGTGGAGCGAGGCCAACGTCCCCAACCTCGACCGTGTCCACTACATCCTTCAGAACTACTACCCGAACAATCCGAACCAGCCGGCGGGCGTGGCCGACAACGTCAAGGCTGCGGCGGTGCAGGCCGCGATCTGGTTCTTCACCGACAACTACGTGGTGGCCACCAACGCCAGTAACAACCTCTACGCACTCACGTCCGCCATCGTGGCCGACGCTCTCGCCAGCGAGCCCGTGCCCGAGCCCGAGCCGATCAACCTGACCATCGAACCGGAGGCGGCAGCGGCTCCCCTGACCGGCGAGCTGGTGGGTCCGTTCACGGTCAGCACGAACGGTCCCGCGACGTTGCGGCTCACCCCCGGGGTGGAGGTGTACGCCGACGCCGCCGGAACACAGCAGCGTGCGGAGGGTGACACCGTGGCGGACGGCGACCAGCTGTTTGTCCGCGCCACCAGCACCACTGCGGCTCAACAGGGCTTCTCGCTGGAACGGCTCGAGACCATCCAGGAGAGCACCGTCTATCTCTTCGACGGGAGCGACCCCGCCCGTGAGACGGCGCAGAAGCTGGTGCTGGCGCAGAGCAGAGACCTCCAGGCCCGCGGTTCGGTGCTGATCACTCCGTACACCGCCGGAGGGATCGCGGTCACCAAGACCATCGCCGGCACCGGTGCAGGCCTCCAGGACGATGTTGTCGTCGCCATCGTGTGCACCCCGCCCGACGGCGGCGACCCGATCGAGCGCGAGGTGACGATTCCGGCCGGAACAACGGGCGATTTCGCCCCAGACCCGATCACCGGGCTGCCCGTGGACACCACCTGCACCGTCACCGAGGTCGAGAACGGCGACAACGAACGGGTCGACGTCACCGCCACCTCCATCACACCCGGCCCGGAGATCACAATCGTCGAGGGAGAGAACACTCCGGTGACGGTCACCGACACCTACGCCCTCACCGGAGGGATCGCGGTCACCAAGAGCATCACCGGCTCCGGCGCCGGCCTCCAGGGCGAGGTGGTCATCGCCATCTCGTGCACCCCGCCCGACGGCGGCGACCCGATCGAGCGCGAGGTGACGATTCCGGCCGGAACGACCGGCGAAGTCGCCCCCACCCCGATCACGGGGCTGCGCGCGGGGAGCACCTGCACCGTCACCGAGCCAGAGAACGGTGAGAACGGGCTCGTCAATCCCCCGGTCATCACCCTGCCCGAGAACGTGACGATCCTCGAGAACGCCAGCGTCCCCGTGACGGTCACCAACGACTACGAGCGTGCAGTCGGGGCCCTGAGCCTGGCGAAGGTGATCACCGGCTCCGGCGCCGGCCTCCAGGGCGAGGTGGTCATTGCCATCGCGTGCACCCCGCCCGAGGGCGGCGACCCGATCCAGCGGGAGGTGACGATTCCGGCCGGCAGCACCGGAGAGACCGAGCCGCAGACAGTCAGCGGGCTCCCCGCTGGAGCCACCTGCACCACCACCGAGCCAGAGAACGGCGACAACGGGCTCGTCAATCCCCCGGTCACCACGCTCCCCGAGAACGTGACGATCATCAAGAACGCGGGGGCGTTCCTGACGGTCACCAACGAGTACACGCGCGCGTCCGGTGGTCTCCGCCTCACCAAGGTGATCGCCGGTCCCGCCGCTGGCCGCCAGGGCGAGGTGGTGATCGCCCTGGACTGCGACGACCCTGAGAACGCCTTCGACCAGCAGTTCACCGTTCCCGCCGGCTCCCCCGCCGGTGCCTACCCGCAGGAAGCCGTGACGGGCATCCCGGCCGGCACCGAGTGCAGCGTCACCGAGACCGCCACTGGCGCGACCGGGGCGGTCCAGCTGGACTCGCAGGTGATCACACCGACGTCGATCGACATCGTCGACGCAGAAATCACGGAGGTCACCGTCACCAACACCTACCGCGAGGAAGGCAAGGGCGGCGGGAACGGTGGCGGGGACGATGTCACCATCTTCGCCCCCGGTGGTGGCAACCTGCCCAGCACCGGGGCAGCGGCGGACGCCGTGCTCCTCGCAGCGCTCGGAGCAGGACTCGCCCTGTGCGGGGCAGTGACACTGGTCATCGCCCGCCGCCGGGACGCGAGCTGCTCTCGCGCCTAGCAAAACGGCGCGCCCGCGGTGGCGCCGCACGAGCCGGAGAACAAGAACGACACCTGCAGGAATGACCAACGTCACTTCCGGCGAGGTTGGTCGGTGGCCCCGGGTTCCTCGAAAATGTGCTTGTAGTGCGAGCGTCCATGACGGCCGTCGGGTCGCGGCTCCGCCGCCCCGGTCGTGCAGCGACCTCCTTCCGCTGGCATGCCCGGCGGCACAAGCGCCTTCGAACACACGTGGGCCGTCGGTAGGTCATGCCCGGACGTCTTGGCGCGCGCGCCGACAGTGACCGGCATACGCCGAACCGAAGAGAGGAGTAGGACATGACTACGACTGACGCCGTCACCGCCGACCAGGACCGCGACAAGCGCCGCCGCCGCGGAGCGATCGTCCGCTTCGGGCTGGCCACCGTCGCCGTTCTGGGTGTCGGAGCGGCCCTGACCAGTGCGGTGTGGACCGACGACGCATGGTTCGACGGCGGCGCGAGCGCCGTGGAGAAGGTCGAACTGCAGGCCAGCGTCGACGGTGGTAGCACCTGGTACGACGCCGACACTGAGAACCAGGCCGTGTCGATCCCGGCGGACGCGTTCGACAACCTCAACCAGGGCGCCGACGAGACCATCACGCTGCACCTGAAGAACGCCAGCAGCGTGCCGCTGACGCTCGGCAAGGGCGTGCTGAACACCAGCGGTGCCATGTTCGCAGGGAACGCTCCGGCGACCGCCACGGTCACCGACCCGAGCGCCACCCAGCTCGCTCCCGGTGCCACCGACGAGGTGACCCTGCAGGTCACCACTCCTGGCGATTGGCCCGAGCAGTACCAGGGCGCCGAGGGGACGATGACCCTGCAGTTCACCGGAGAGTCCTGACCGGTGGCGGGCCGCGCGCTGGTCGTGCGCATCCTGCGCACGGCCGCCGATGTCCTGGTCTGGGGACTCGCGGTCATCGGGGTCCTCAGCCTGGCGGTGTGGGGCGCGACCACTCTGGGTGTGATCAAGCCGCTCATCGTGGTCTCCGGGTCCATGGAGCCGGAGATCATGACCGGCGACCTGGTGGTCGCGAGGCCCGTCCCGATCGAGGAGGTCAAGGTCGGGGACGTGCTGTCCCTGCACAACGACGTCTCGGACCGGCTTGTCACGCACCGCGTCGTCGAGGTGAAGCAGCACGACGACGGGTCGTGGCACGTCCGAATGCAGGGCGACGCCAACGACAGCCCGGACGCCGGTGAGTATGTCGTCACCGACGACACGGTGCTGTCCCCGCGCTGGCAGTTCGCGGGTGTGGGTGACTTCCTGATGGGGCTGACGCGCCCGAGCGTTGCCGTACCGCTCGTGATCGCGGTCGCAGCGATCCTCGCCCTGAGCCTGATGCCCCGCCCGGGCCCGACCCCGGCGGGCAGGCGCCAGGACGTGGCGCGCGACCCGCAAGATGACGAAGCGGCACGCGAACTGGTCGGCGCCTCGTCAAGTCGGACCCCATAGGGGTCCTCCTGGGCGCGGCCGTGCCCGGCACGGCCGCGCCCAGCCTTACGCCAGCTTCACTTCAACCATGAACCGTGCCGAAGGAAAGGAGACAGCGCATGACCTGGCCCGCCACGCGCCGACGGCTGGTCGCCGCGATGGGCACGCTCGTGGCGGTCGTTCTCATCCTCGCGACGACCGCGACCCGGACGGTCGCGGCGTGGACCGACAGGGCAGTGTTCACCGCCCGGGCCACGTCCGGCACCTGGGCCACCGTGGGCGGCGACAACTGCGAGGTGCTTAACGCCACCACCGGCGAGGTCGTCGGGACCTGCTCCGTCGACGGGGTGACCTTCATGGGCGCGTGGGAGCAGGGCACCAGGTTCAGCGTGGCTGTCGGCGGGTTCCAACCGAGCAATGACAGGGTGGCCAGGGTGAGCGTCGACCTGTCGCAGTACAGCTCGGAGTGGAACTGGGCCACCGGCTTCGCGCAGATGGACAGCGCGCAGAACGTCAGCTGGTCCGCGCCCGTGATCACCTTCACCACTTACCCGTGGGGCTTCTCCCCGTTCACCGGCACTTACATGCAGGGCGCTTCCCGGACCGGGCCGCCATCGGCGGGCGGGCCCGAGGACTCGGCCGGCGGGTCGGAGTCGGAGTCCGCAGAACCAGATGGCCCATCCAAGCCTGAGGGCCCGGCCGACGAGTCGGAGCCGGAGTCCGCACAACCAGATGGCCCATCCAGGCCTGAGGACCCGGCCGACGGGTCGGAGCCGGAGTCGGAGTCCGCAGAACCAGATGGCGCAGCATCCCGGCCTTGATCGTGGGCGATTCCGGGTCTGACCAGGCCTGACCAGGCCTGGTCAGACCTCGTCGTCGTCGATCGTGTGCATCGCGGCTTCCTCGGCGCTCGCCCCGGCGCCGTCGATGCCCTCGTCCTCGGCGATCAGCTCGGAGTCCACGTCCTCGCCGGTCCCCTCGTCGGGTGCCATCAGCCGGCCGGTGCGTTCGCGGCCCACCTCGCCGCCGACGTCGCCGTCGAGGATGTCCACGTCGAGCTCGGCGATCGCCTCCTCCCAGACCTCGGGTTCCTCCCGGTCGAGCTGCTCCTCGAGCGTGCCCCCGCCTTCGGGGTGACGCAGGTGATCGGGCTCGCGCTCGGGCGGAGAGAATCCCTCGTCGAGCACGTCGTCGACGCCGCGGTCCTCGAGGCTGTCCTCTGGCTGGATCTGGTCGCTGTTGCTCATGACTCGACCGTAACGGGTGTTCAAGAGCCGCGGGCCGCAGGTCAGGAGGCAGGCTGGAGCAGGGAGTCCACGAGCTCCAGCAGTCGCGTCATGGAACCGCCCTTGACGACGTAGTGGTCCGCGCCGGCCTCGAGGGCCTTCTGGGCGAGAGTGCTCTGGTTGAAGCCGGACAGCACGATGACGCGTACGCCGGGCACGGCTGCCCGGATCAGCGGCAGCGCCTCGAGACCGTCCATGCGCGGCATCGCCAGGTCGAGCAGCACCAGGTCGGGCTGCAGCTCAGCGGCCATCTCGACCGCGGCGATCCCGTCGGCTGCCTCCCCCACGACCGTGAGCCCCCGGCAGGACTCCATCCGGGTGCGTAGCAGCAGCCGCAGGTCGTCGGCGTCGTCGACCACGAGGACGCTGTGGGTGCGCGGCAGCTGGGGCACGGGAGCCCGTCCGTCGAGCTCGGGGTCGAAGTCGGTGCCGAGGGTCGCAGCAGCGGTGCGCACGAGGTCGCCCGGCTGGAGACCGGCCCCGTCAAGGGGGTCGAGGAGGTCATCCATCATCGCGCGGGCCGCGGTGAGGGTCCGCTCGAGGTAGGACAGGGACGCCTCGCTCTCCCCCACCTCCAGCGCATAGACGGCCGCGACCAGCCCCTGCACCACGTTGTCGTTGATCTCGAGGGCCTGGCGGCGTCGCAGCTGTGCCTCGTCGAGCCGCGCGACGACGCTCTCGCCGTCGAGCCGCGGGCGGGCGTCCCTGAGGAACAGCGCCACCAGCGAGCCGCCGGGATCGCTGCCGGCCGTGGAGTCGACACCGGAGGTGATCACGTCGAGCTGGAGCGGGGCCCCGTCAAGCGACACGGCCGAGACGCCGGCGCTTCCGGACCCGGGCCACCCCGGGATGAACGCCTCGATCGACCGCCCGCGCGGGTCTCCCCCGAGCAGCTGGTGGGCGCGGTGGTTGGCCTCGAGCACGCAGTGGTCCGCCCCCAGCAGCAGGATGGCGTCGGGAGCGGCGTCGACCAGGCCCTGGAAGCGGGCCGCGCTCCGCTCGCGCTCGCGCTCGGCGAGGACCTGCTCGGTGATGTCGATGCAGGTGCCGCGCATCCGCACCGGCTGCCCGTCGGCGTCCCGGATGACCTCGCCGGTCGAGGACAGGAACCGCACCCTGCCATCGGGCCGGACGATCCGCTCCACCATCTGGTAGGGCTCGCCGGTCGCGTAGGCCTGCTGGTGCAGGGCGGAAACCCAGTCACGGTCCTCGGGGTGGAGCAGCGAGATGAACTTGTCGTACGACGGCTGGAACGACTGCGGCTCGTAGCCGTAGATGCGGAACAGCTGGTCGGACCACGTGCTCACGTCGGAGGGGATGTGCCAGTCGTAGTCCCCCATCTGGGCGAGCTGCTGGGCGGACTCGACGCGGCTGATGAGGTCGTCGTACTGCGCCTGGAACCGGCCGCGCGTCAGGGCGAGGTCCAGGATGCCGAGCGCGAGCTCGAGGGCGGACGCGTCCTCGGGGGCGGGAGCCGTCCACGCGAGGACGAGGGTGCCCAGTCCCTCCGGCAGGTGGTGGATGCCCACCTCCGCGACTCCCCGGGACCGCCAGGTCTCCGGTGTCTCGCAGGCGATGAAGGACCCGCCGCCCGGGGGCACCTCGATCGACGCCGTGGCGTCGAGGTGGAGCCCGGCCTGCGCCGGCCCGAAGGAGACGTCGTGGCGTGGCGCGAGCACGAGTGCCGCAGCGGCGCCGGTGATGCTCAGCAGGGTGGGCAGGCCGGCCTCGACGACCAGCCGCGGCGAGTCGTGCCCGGCGAGCTCGTCGGCGAGCTCGCGAAGCTTTCCCATCCGGCTGGTCGAGTCCATGTCCCTTTCCTGGGCGTTCCTGAGGCGTGTTCCGGTGTGCCGAGCCCACCTGTCACTCCGGAACGGCCGTCGGGCTGACCCCGGAGTCTGCTGCGCAGCGACTCTATGGCTGGGGCACGGGGGCGGCGACGAAAACGAGGTACTGATGTACAGCACCCGTGACCGGTCTAGTCCGGACGGCCAACCGGGAATGTGGGCCATTCGGCACCCCCGACACGCAGCTACCCCATGCTTGGCTATCTCATATCTGAGATACAGTCGTTTGGTGACTGAGGGCTACCTGCGCCGTATCGGCAACCTGATCCGCGATGCACGCAAACACCGGGGGTGGACGCAACAACAGCTGGCTGAGGTGCTCGGCACCAGCCAGAGTGCTGTGAACCGGATCGAACGAGGTCATCAGAACCTCTCCCTGGACATGCTCGCGCGGATCGGTGAGGCGCTCGACTCCCCGCTGGTGAGCATCGGGCAGGGTCCGACCCACCTGCGCGTCAGCGGACCCACGACGCTGCGCGGCTCGATCGAGGTGAAGACCTCCAAGAACGCCGGGGTCGCGCTGCTGTGCGCCTCGCTGCTCAACCGCGGCCCGACCACGCTGCGCCGGGTCGCGCGGATCGAGGAGGTCAACCGGCTCATCGAGGTGCTCGAGAGCATCGGTGTGAAGGTCCGCTGGCTCAACGCCGAGAACGACCTGGAGATCACTCCCCCGCCCAACCTCGACCTGAGCCGCATCGACCAGGAGGCGGCGCGCCGTACCCGCTCGATCATCATGTTCCTGGGCCCGCTGATGCACCGCAACAGCGACTTCGAGCTGCCGTACGCCGGCGGGTGTGACCTCGGCAGCCGCACCGTGGAGCCCCACATGACCGCGCTGCGGCCCTTCGGGCTGCAGGTGAAGGCCACCGAGGGCAGCTACCACGCGCAGGTGCAGACCGGCATCGTCCCGACCCGGCCGATCGTGCTGATCGAGCGCGGCGACACCGTGACCGAGAACGCTCTGATGGCCGCGGCGCTGTGCGACAGCACCACCACGATCCGCAACGCCAGCTCCAACTACATGGTCCAGGACCTGTGCTTCTTCCTGCAGAAGCTCGGCGTCCAGATCGAAGGCATCGGCACCACCACCCTGGTGGTCACCGGCTGCACCGACATCGACGTCGACGTCGACTACTCCCCGAGCGAGGACCCGATCGAGGCGATGTCGCTGCTCGCAGCCGCGATCGTCACCGACTCCGAGATCACCGTGAAGCGGGTGCCGATCGAGTTCATGGAGATCGAGCTCGCGGTGCTCGAGGAGATGGGCTTCCGCTACCGGCTCTCCGAGGAGTACCTCGCGGCCAACGGCCACACCCGGCTGGTGGATGTGAGCACGCTGCACTCCGTGCTCCGCTCCCCCATCGACAAGATCCACCCGATGCCGTTCCCCGGCCTCAACATCGACAACCTGCCGTTCTTCGCCGTGATCGCGGCCACCGCGCAGGGCCAGACGATGCTGCACGACTGGGTGTACGAGAACCGGGCGATCTACCTCACAGAGCTGAACAAGCTCGGGGGCAAGGTCACGCTGATGGACCCGCACCGGGTGATGATCGAGGGGCCCACCCGTTGGTCGGGCACCGAGGTCGTCTGTCCCCCGGCGCTGCGTCCCGCGGTGGTGATCCTGCTGGCGATGCTGGCCTCGAAGGGCACCTCCGTGCTGCGCTCGACCTACGTGATCCACCGCGGCTACGAGGGCCTCGCCGACCGGCTCAACGAGCTGGGCGCGCAGATCGAGACCTTCCACGACCTGTGAGTGACTCACCCCGTGCGGGGTGAGTAGGAACGCGGATGCCCGGCGGCGATTCGAGGAGCATCATCGACTCGTGCCGGTGAATACTGCGACCGTGATGGAGGAGCCGAACCCGCGCTCGCCCGGTGTCCCTGTGACCGGGTTCAGCTATCTCGACGACCGCCCGCCCGGGTCGGTCGTGGCGATGGCCCACCGCGGGGGCGCCCTGCACCCCGACCTCCCCGGCGCCGAGAACACGATGCACGCGTTCCGGCACGCGGTGTCCCTGGGCTACCGCTACCTGGAGACCGACGTGCACGCGACCAGCGACGGTGTCCTGCTGGCGTTCCACGACGCCGCGCTCGACCGGGTCACGGACCGGGTGGGCCTGCTCGCCGAGCTCACCTCCGAGGAGGTGGCCCTGGCGCGGATCGCCGAGGTGCACGCCGTGCCCACGATGGCCGAGCTGCTCGCGGAGTTCCCCGACTGCCGGTTCAACATCGACCTGAAGTCCCCCGGAGCGGTGGCTCCCCTGGTGGAGCTCCTCGACCGGGCGCAGGCCCACGAGCGGGTGTGCGTCGGGTCGTTCTCCCGGAAACGGATGCGGGCCTTCAGGCGGGCGACCGGCGGCCGGGTCGCCTCCAGTGCCACCCCCGACGAGGTGGCGGCCGTCAGGTTCGCGCTGCCGCTGCGGACCAGGGGCGCCGCGGTGCTGCAGGTGCCCTGGCGGCACAAGCGCCGCAGAATCACGGTGACCACTCCCGGGTTCGTACGCCGGGCACACCGCGCCGGCCTGCACGTGCACGTGTGGACCGGCGACGAGAACTCCCGGTGGGTCTCCATCGACGACCCGGAGAGCCTGCACGCCCTGCTCGACATGGGCGTCGACGGGCTGATCGTGGACCGCACCGACGTGCTCAAGGACGTGCTGACCGACCGAGGACTATGGAGGGACCCCGCATGACCAGCTCACCACCGGCCGGGATCGCAGACCTGGAACCGCTCGCACGCCGCAAGGAGCAGCGCGCGTGGTACTTCTACGACTGGGCGAACTCCGCGTTCAGCACCACGGTGGCCGGTGTCCTCTTCGGCCCCTACCTGATCGCGATCGCCAAGGAGGCCGCGGTCGACAACCGGATCCAGGTGCTCGGGCTCTCGATCGCGCCGGGTGCGCTGCCGTCGTACACGATCACCGCCTCGACCCTGCTCTCCGCGGTGCTGCTGCCGTTGCTGGGAGCCGTCGCGGACCGGACCTCGCGCAAGAAGGACCTGATGGCGGGGTTCGCCTGGGCGGGCGCCGCCGCGGCGTCGCTGCTGTTCTTCGTCCAGGGCGACAACTGGCAGCTCGGCGTCGTGGCGTTCATCGTGGCCAACCTCTGCTTCGGTGCGGCCGCGGTGTTCAACGACGCGCTGCTGTGCCTGATCTCGACCGAGGACGAGCGTGACCGGGTCTCCTCGACGGGCTGGGCCTACGGGTACGCCGGCGGCGGCCTGCTGCTGGCGCTGAACTTCGTGCTGGTCAGCCTGCAGCCGTTCGGGCTCACCGAGGGGATGGCGGTGCGGATCAGCCTGCTCTCCGCCGCGCTGTGGTGGGCCGGGTTCACCCTGATCCCGTTCCTGGGGCTGAAGAACCGGCCGCCGGAGCACGTGGTCCCGGAGACCGGGGGCTACGTCTCGCGCAGCTTCGGCCAGCTGTGGTCCACGCTGAAGAGCCTGCGGGACTACCCGGTGGCGCTGACCTTCCTGGTCGCCTACCTGTTCTTCAACGACGGCATCCAGACCGTGATCGCCTCGGCGTCGATCTACGGCGTGGAGGAGCTGGAGTTCTCCACCGGCACCGTCCTGGCGACCTACCTGGTGGTCCAGTTCGTCGCCGTCTTCGGCGCCCTCGGCTTCGGCCGGTTCGCGGCCCGCTACGGCGCCAAGTCGGTGATCCTGGCCGGCCTGGTCATCTGGATGATGATCGTCACCGCGGCGCTGTTCGTCCCGAAGCGGCAGCTCGTCGCGTTCCTGCTGCTCGCCGTCGCGATCGGGATCGTGCTGGGCGGCACCCAGGCGCTGGCGCGCTCCTACTTCAGCCTGCTCATCCCCCGCGGCCGTGAAGCGGAGTACTTCAGCTTCTACCACGCGATGGAGCGGGGCACGAGCTGGTTCGGGACGCTCGTCTTCGGCCTCGTCTACCAACTGACGGACTCCTACCGGCCCGCGATCTTCGCCCTGATCATGTTCTTCGTGATCGGCGGCCTGATCCTGCTCAAGGTGGACACGGCCAAGGGCATCCGGGAGGCCGGAAACCAGGCTCCAGCGACGGTGTGACCAAGAACATCCACGGCTGGAGACCCTCGCAGATGTGCGTGGGAATCCTTGATGCGTCACACTCGTTGGACAACGTGATGGCCCGGGACCACCGGTGCCGACATACCGATCACCCGAACCGGCGTCATGGCCGGGCTTTCGAACCGTCGTCGCGGCGGTACCGATGAGGGGTACGGCGTCCGCGACTCTGGTCGCGGAAGCAGAATTTTGGAGGTTCTCATGGGAGAGCGCACGCTACGCGGAGCCCGACTCGGGGGTCAGAGCTTCGAGGACGAGCGGGGCATCGAGTTCGCCGCCCGTCAGCAGGTCGGCTACCGCTGTGCCCACGGGCACGAGTTCGAGATCACGATGTCGGTCGAGGCCGACGTCCCCGCACTGTGGGAGTGCCCGCGCTGTGGCGCGGAGGGACGAGCCACCTCCGGCATCGAGCCCGAGGTCAAGGACGTCAAGCCGGCCCGCACGCACTGGGACATGCTCCTGGAGCGGCGTTCGCTCAAGGAGCTCGAGGACATCCTCACCGAGCGTCTCGAGCTGCTCCGCGGCGGCGAGATCGGCCCGGCGCACCTGCACCGTCCCAGCGCACGCAAGAAGAAGGCAGCCTCCCGCTGAGTGATCAGCGAGGCGGTTGCTGACCGGCCTCGGGCCCCTCGTCGGGCCAGTCGTCGACGACTTCGCCCTGGACCACCCCGTTGTCGGGGAACCCCGGTCCGGGGCTTTGTCGTGCCCAGCCCGGCGGGGTCCAGGGGGGCTGGGTGCCTCCCTGCCGGTTGCCCGGCTGCGGGGGCGTGGTGAAGGAGGCCCCGAGCAGCCGCCGGCTGATCGCGCCGGCGAGCACGCGCCGCCCCAGGGGCCTGGTGATCGGGAGGATGCACAGGATCCCGAGGATGTCGAGGACGAAGCCCGGCGACAGCATCAAGATGCCGCCCACCAGGACCAGGATCCCGTCGGCCAGCTCGCGGGCCGGCATCCGGCCCTGCTGAAGTGCGGCCTGCAGCGCCCGCCAGGCGCGACTCCCCTCCCGCTTGACCAGCCAGGAGCCCAGCAGGCTGTCGGCGATGAGCAGGAGGATCGTCCACCAGGCCCCGATGACCTGGCCGACCTGGATGATCACGTAGATCTCCACCAGCGGCACCACCACGAAGGCGATCAGCAGCAGCCACCACAGGGAGCTCCGCCTCTTGGTTGTGCTCATGTCTGGTCAACGTCCGGGTGACCGGGGGTGTTCCGGTCTGGCTGTTGCGTACGCCGCTGTTCTCTCTTCTGGTCTCTCTTCTGGGCCAGGCGCGGGCTGAGCTGCCGGAGCCGCTCGCTGATCCCCCACCGGGTGATCCGCTTGAGCGACTCCGTCGCCACGTCCGCGCTCATCTTGGAGTCGCCGCGCTCGCGCTCGATGAACTCGATCGGCACCTCGACGACCCGCATCCCCGCCTTCGCGGTTCGGTAGGCGAGATCGGCCTGGAAGACGTAGCCCAGCGACTGGATCTCGTCGAGCGGGAGCCGTTCGAGCGTCGTACGACGGAACAGGCGGTAGCCGGCGGTCGCGTCGCGCACGTGGACGCCCAGCAGCAGCCGGATGTAGAGGTTGCCGCCCCGGGAGAGCAGCTCGCGCCGCAGCGGCCAGTTCACGATGCTCCCGCCGCGGATCCACCGGGAGCCGATCACCAGGTCGGCCTCGGCCAGGGCCTCCAGCAGCCGGTGCAGCTGCTCGGGTTGGTGGGAGCCGTCGGCGTCCATCTCGCCGATGACGTCGTAGCCGCGGTCCAGGGCGACCCGGAAGCCGTGCAGGTACGCCGCGCCGAGGCCCTGCTTCTCGGCCCGGTGGAGGACCGTGACGTGCGGGTCGGACGCCGCGATCCGGTCCGCGAGCTCGCCGGTGCCGTCCGGGGAGTCGTCGTCGACGACCAGGATGTCGAGGTCGGGCTGTGCCACCCGGAGACGATCGACGACCACGCCCAGGTTGAGCGCCTCGTTGTAGGTCGGCATCACCATCACGGTGCGTCCGGGGCCAGTCATGCGCTGAACCTATCCGGAGTCTCGTGGCCGGTCGCGATGGGTGCTGGGGGCAGGGCGGGGGGAGCTAGGGAACCTTCGGACCGCTCACGCCCTGACTGGATGTCAGAGTCGCATGCGTTGTCTACTGGTCGCCGCACTCCCCCCGTGTCCTCCCGCCGTTGCCACGCTGCCCGACCCGCCAAGTGCAGCCTCCGCGACCATCTTGGTGAGATGGCCCGAAACTGCATCCGTCGGGCGAGTGACTGACGTTCTGCCCGGAGTAACGCCGAAACCCTCACCCGCCCGGCTAGTTGCTGTCAACACCGGTCCCACCAGCCGTGACACGACGAAATCGCAGGTCAGCGCGTTGTGCAGGACTGAAGGAAAAATCTGTGATTTGTTCTACGGGGCGGCGTGTCGTGCCGGACACGCCGCGGTGTGGTCCAGTGCTGGTCCACCTACGGGACCACCACGGTGCCGGTCGCAGTGGTCGCCACCACTGGCTCGTCGAGGACCCGCGCCGAGGAGCCGGAACCACCGCTGGTGTCCCCGCGGGCGACCACCAGCAGCTCGAACTCGATCAGCCGCGACCGCCGGCCCTTCCGGACCAGGGTGCCCCTTGCCTCCACCACGTCGCCCGCCCGCACCGGGGCGCGGAACTGCACGTCGGAGTAGGAGGCGAACAGCCCTTCGTCGCCGTCGGTGCGGATGCACAGCTCGGTGGCCACGTCGCCGAACAGGCCCAGGCCCCACGCGCCGTCGACCAGGGAGCCGGCGTAGTGCGCGTGGGCGTAGGACACGTAGCGACGGTGCACGACCGTCAGGCCGACGCCTGCGGGCTCTGCGGGGGTGCTCACGACGCCTCCTGGGTGCTCGCCAGCCGGTGCACCAGGTAGCTGGCCACCTCACCGGGCGTCGTGCCGCGGGTGAAGACGCGGTCGACCCCCAGCTCCTCGGACATGGTCTCGTCGAACCGCGGGCCGCCGACCACGAGCAGCGGCCTGCGCGCGGGCGGGAACGCCTCGCGGAACGCCGCGGACATCTCCCGGGTGTTCAGCAGGTGCGCGTCGCGCTGGGTGACCACCTGGGAGACCAGGACCGCGTCGGCCTGCTCCGCCACCGCCGACTCGACCAGCTGCGGGACCGAGACCTGGGCGCCGAGGTTCACGACCTTCAGCTCGCGGTAGTACTCCAGCCCCTTCTCCCCCGCGAACCCCTTGATGTTCAGGATCGCGTCGATGCCGACGGTGTGGGCGTCGGTGCCGATGCAGGCCCCCACGACCACCAGCCGGCGGCGCATGGACGCCCGGACGGCCGCATTCACCTCGGCCGGGGTGAGCAGCTCGTAGTCCCGCTCGACCACCTCGACCGCCGAGGGGTCGACCAGGTGGTTCACCCGGCCGTAGACCACGAAGAAGGTGAAGTCCGGGCCCATCGGCTTCGCGTGCGCGACCAGGGCCGGCTGCATCCCCATCTTCCCGGCCAGCTGGATCGCAGCGCCCTCGGCGACCTTGGAGTGCGGCATCGGCAGCGTGAACGACAGCTGCACCATCCCGTCCCCGGTCGTGTCGCCGTACGGCCGCAGCAACCGCTTCCCGCCGTCATCACTGGCGGTTGAGCTTGTCGAATCCACGTCACTCCTCCAGGATCTCGGTTGCGGGGTTGTAGTACTCCGGTGCCTTCTCGACGACCCCGTCCAGCCCCCGCCCGGCGTCGGCCGGGCGCTTCATCAGGCCGAAGGTGCCGTCGGCGATCGCCGCGAGCAGGGGCGGGTGGCCGCTGCTGTCCCGGTCGCCGGCGATCCGGTCCAGCAGGTCGATCGCCTCGCCGAGCACCTGCCGGGCACGCTGGACGATGAAGCCGTCCGGGGCAGGACGGAAGTCCTCGTGCAGCGACCCCGCGGCCTCCAGCACGTAGCGGACGTTCTGCAGGGCCAGGTCGCGGTCGCTGATCCACGGCGTCACCACGGCCTCGGTCATCATCCCGACCAGCAGGATCCCCTGGCCGGTGAGCGCGCCCGCGAGGTTGAAGAACCCGTCGAGCAGGTAGCCGCGGAAGATGTCGCCGGTCATGTGGCGCGTGGGCGGCATCCACTTCAGGGGGGCGTCCGGGAACAGCTCCCGGGCGAGCAGCGCATGAGCCAGCTCCATCCGGAACGACTCCGGGACCGCCGGGTCGATCTCGAAGGCGTGGCCCAGGCCCAGCTGCCAGTCCTCGAGGCCGGCCTCCTTGGCGAAGTACTCGTTGAGCAGCTGGCTGGTGGTCACCGTGTGCGCCGCCTCGACCGCGTCGGCGGTGGTGAGGTAGTTGTCCTCGCCGGTGTTGATGATGATCCCGGCCCGCGCGTGCACCTGCCGGCTGAACCGCTGGTCCACGAAGGTGCGCACCGGGTTGATGTCGCGGAACAGGATCCCGTACATCGAGTCGTTGAGCATCATGTCGAGGCGCTCCAGGCCCGCGAGCGCGGCGATCTCGGGCATGCACAGGCCGCTCGCGTAGTTGGTCAGGCGCACGTAGCGCCCCAGCTCCCGGCTCGACTCGTCGAGCGCCGCGCGCATCAGGCGGAAGTTCTCCTGCGTGGCGTAGGTGCCGGCGAAGCCCTCCCGGGTCGCCCCCTCGGGCACGTAGTCGAGCAGCGACTGCCCGGTCGAGCGGATCACCGCGATCACGTCGGCGCCCTCGCGGGCGGCCTGCTGGGCCTGCGGGATGTCCTCGTGGATGTCCCCGGTGGCCACGATCAGGTAGATCCACGGTTGCCGGGGCGCGTCCCCGATCTCGGCGACCAGCTGCTCGCGCTCGCGCCGGCGCGCGTCGATGCGGCGTACGCCGGCACCCACCTGGGCGCGGGCGGCCTCCCGGGCACGCTGGGCCGCCGGCCCCTCGGGGACGCCGAAGCGGGCCGAGCCCGAGGACGCCTTCTGGGCCAGGGTCTCGAGGTCGTCGGCCTCACCGCGGAGCAGGGCGTCCCACACCGGCAGCGCGAGCCCGTGCTCGAGACCGACGTCGGCACGCACCGCATCTGCGAGCCGGTTGACCCACGGGGTCCCGTCCGGGTCGGCGCCGGCGAGCCCGGCCAGCCGGAGCGTGGCCCGCTCCACCGAGACCGTGGTGTGGGCCCGGGCCAGCTCGACGATCGGCTCCCCGACGGTGCGGGCCAGGCTGCGGGCCCGGCTCACCGTCGCGGGGTCCAGTCCCAGCTTGTTCTCGATGCCGCTCACGCCTCGAGCCTCCTGTCGAAGAGCCGCCGGACAGCCGGTTCGCCCCGGACGATCTCCAGGGCGAGCTCCGCGTGGCCGGGGACGTAGCCGTTGCCGACGATCATGGTCACGTCCGCCGCGAGTCCCTCGGCGCCGAGGGCCGCGGCACTGAACGAGGTGGCCATCGAGAAGAACACCACCGTGCCGCCGTCCGCGGTGCACAGGATCGCCCCGCCCTCGCACCCGGGGACGTCGACGCACACGATGGTGAGGTCCGCGGGTCCCCCCGCGGCTGCGGTGACGGCGTCGCGCAGCGCCACCGGGTCCCGGGCGTCGCAGGTCACCACCACGTCGGCGAGACCGGCACCGGGGCCCTCGGGACCGAGCAGGTCGGCCTCCCCCTGGGTGGGCACGACGGCGACGGTCCGCCGGGCGCCGGCGCGGCGGGCGGCCGCGAGGCACAGCGACCCGGACTTCCCGGCCCCGCCGATCACCACGACCACCGGGTCGGCGTACCTGCGCACGTGGCGCTCGGCCAGCGCGGGCGCACCGCACACGTCCATCACCGCGAGCGCGAGCGAGGCCGGCAGGTCCTCCGGCAGCCTGGCGGCGACGCTGCGGCCGAACAGCACGGCGTAGCCGTCGGCGGGCACCTGCTCGGACCGGCCGTCCCAGCGGGCGAGCCCGTCCTCGATCACCAGCGGGGTCAGGGTCAGGGACACCAGCGTCGCCACCCGGTCCCCCACGGCCAGGCCGAGGGGCGAGGCCTCCCCCACCTCCTCGACGGTGCCGACCAGCATCCCGCCGGAGCCGGTGACCGGGTTGTGCATCTTGCCGCGGCTGGCAACGATCTCGAGCACCTCGCGTCGTACGGCGTCCCCGTCGCCGTCGTGCTTGGTCTCCAGCTGCCGGAAGGAGGCGGCGTCGAGGTTGAGCCGCTCGATCCGCACCCGGACCTCGGTGTCGCGCACGACCGGGTCCGTGTCCAGCCTCCACGCCGCCTGCGGGAGCACCCCCGACGGTTCCAGCACCCGGTGCATCCCGACCGGGTCACCTGCCATTTGTCCCACGACTGACGCAATCCTTCCGGTGAAATCCAATACGTACAGGAGATCTTGCGGTTCACAGTTGGTGTACCCGCAAGATGATGCTCATACTGTCTCAGGTAGGGGACGGCACAGCCAAACACCGCGCACGGCCCGGCGTAGGAGGAGAAGCACATGAGCATCGAGACGCCCATCGCCGCCGTCGGCCACGGGCTGAACGGGCAGGCGGCTCAGCCCTACTCCTACCGCCGGGTGGACCTGGTCGAGCCGGACTGGACCCGGTTCCCGGGGTGGCGCGAGGTCACACAGGCGCAGTGGGAGAGCGTCCAGTGGCAGCGCGCGCACTGCGTGAAGAACCTCCGCCAGCTCCGTGAGCTGCTCGGCGACCTCCTCGACGAGCGCTTCTACGCCGATCTGGAACGCGACCAGGCGGAGCGGGCGACGATGTCCATGCTCGTCACGCCGCAGATGATGAACACGATGGCGCCCGACCTGGTCCCGGCCGGGCCGGGGTCGCTGACCGAGGCGTTCTACGCCGACCCGGTACGCCGCTACATGATCCCGGTCTTCTCCGACCGCCGTACGGACTGGACCTCGCACCCCTACGCGAGCCGTGACTCGCTGCACGAGCACGACATGTGGGCAGCCGAGGGGCTCACCCACCGCTATCCCACCAAGGTGCTGGCCGAGCTGCTGCCCACCTGCCCGCAGTACTGCGGGCACTGCACCCGGATGGACCTCGTCGGCAACTCGACCCCGACGGTGGACAAGCTGAAGTTCCTCGGCAAGCCGGTGGACCGGCACGCCGGGATGCTCGACTACCTGCGCGTCCACCCCGAGGTGCGTGACGTGGTGGTCTCCGGCGGCGATGTCGCGAACATGCCGTGGGCGCGGCTCGAGGAGTTCCTCACCAAGCTGCTGGAGATCGACAACGTCCGTGACGTCCGGCTGGCGACCAAGGCGCTGATGGGCCTGCCCCAGCACTGGCTGCAGGACGAGGTCCGCGAGGGGATGGAGCGGGTCTGCGCAACGGCCCGGACCCGTGGCGTGGCGATCGCGCTGCACACCCACGTCAACCACGCCAACTCGGTGACGCCGCTGGTGGCCCGGGCGGCGGCGGCGATGTTCGAGGCGGGCGTGCGGGACGTGCGCAACCAGGGGGTGCTGCTCGGCGGCGTCAACGCCGACCCGCACGCGCTGCTCGACCTGTGCTTCCGGCTGCTCGACGGGGCGCAGATCATGCCCTACTACTTCTACCTGTGCGACATGATCCCGGCGGCCGAGCACTGGCGGATCCCGGTGTCCGCGGCCCAGGACCTGCAGCACCACATCATGGGCTACCTGCCCGGGTTCGCGACCCCGCGCATCGTGTGCGACGTGCCGTTCGTGGGGAAGCGCTGGGTGCACCAGCTCAGCGACTACGACCGGGAGCGGGGCATCTCGTACTGGACGAAGAACTACCGCACCTCGATCGAGGCCGAGGACACCGACGCCCTGACCCGCACCTACGAGTACTACGACCCGATCCACTCGCTTCCGGCCGAGGGCCGGGCATGGTGGTCCTCGGTCCGCTAGTCCGCCAGCGGGTGCGCGAGCTCGTCCTGCGGCATCCGCGCCCACACGATCGCGACGATCGCGACCACGCCGGGGAGCAGCCCGGCGATGAAGAACGTCGTGCGCATGCCGAGCAGGTCGGAGACGGGGGCGGCGAGCGCCATCGAGACCGGCATCAGGCTGACCGAGAGGAAGAAGTCCAGCGAGGCGATCCGGCCGAGCATGTGTGCGGGCACCCGGCGCTGAAGCAGCGTTCCCCAGATGACCATCGGTGCCGAGAACATCGCGCCGAAGACGAACGCGGCGACCACGATCATCCACACCTCGGTGGCGAGCCCGATCACGATCATCGGCAGGCAGCCGATGCCCCAGAGCAGGTTCATCACCGTCAGGTAGCGCCGTGGCAGCTTCACCGCCGCCACCGCCAGCGCCCCGATGGCGCCGCCGATGCCGAAGGCAGCCATCACCAGCGCGTGGTCGCCCGGACCTCCGCCGAGCTTGTCCTTGATCAGGAACGGGATCAGCACCTCGAAGGGCCCCATGATCGCCAGCAGCATCACCGAGACGAACAGCAGCGACGCCAGCAGCCACGGCGTACGCACCATGTAGCCGAAGCCCTCGCGCACGTCGCGCAGGGCCGAGGACACTGCGCCACCCTGCTCCGCCGTTTCGAAGTCCCGGCGGACCGCCGTGAGCGGCACCAGTGACAGCGCGAGCAGACCTGCCAGCGAGGCACCGGCCGCGACAGCCACCGCTGCGCCGGCGGAGGCCGCACCCACCACGGCGCCTGCAACGCCGGGTCCCACGGCCTGGCCCAGAGTCGGACGGACCATCCCCTCGAAGCCGTTGACGGCCTGGAGGTCGGTCTCCTCCACCAGCGCCGGCAGCCAGGCCGAGTAGGCCGGGTAGTAGAAGGCCATCCCCGTGCCAGCGACGAAGGAGACGGCCGCGAGGTGCCACACCTGGGTGAGGTCGAGCAGCGAGAGCACCGCCACCAGGGACATCCCGGCGAGCTCGACCGCGGCGACGCAGAGCAGGATCCACTTCTGCGGCACCCGGTCCGCGACGACGCCGCCGAGCAGCGCAGGCAGCAGTACGCCGACCGCACCGGCCGTGGAGACCAAGGACAGCTGTCCCGGGCCGCCCCCGATGCGGATGACCTCCCAGACCAGGGCGACCACCCACACCCCCGACGCGAACGTCGACAGGGCGAGGGCGAGGGCAAGCCGGCGGTAGGGGCCCCGTCGGAACGGGCGCAGGGCACGGGCAAGCGACGGCCCGCCGCCCGCGGGCGCGCGGCCCGCAGCAGCGTCGTTCGTCCCGGTCGCCCCGGACCGGGTGGCCTGCTCCGTCATGGTGTCCTCCGGGACCAGTGTGCGGGCGGGGACTGACAGTGCCCACTGGTTTTCGTGCGCGTGCTGGCACGAATCACCGGCATACCGGCCCGTGCGTGGGGGAACATCTCCTCCATGCCACGACTGAGGACGGTCTCCCCGAGCAGCACGGGCCTGAGCCGGCGGCGCGCGGGGTCGGGGTTCTACTACCTGGACCAGGCGGGCCTGCGGATCACCGACCCCGACGAGATCCAGCGGATCCGGTCGCTGGCGATCCCGCCGGCCTGGAAGGACGTGTGGATCTCGCCGTACCCCAACGGGCACATCCAGGCCGTGGGGACCGATGACGCCGGCCGTCGCCAGTACCTCTACCACCCGCACTGGCGGATCAAGCGGGACCAGATGAAGTTCGACCGGGTGCTCACCGCGGCACGCCAGCTCCCGGCAGCCCGGGAGGCGATCTCGCGCGACCTCGCCCTGGAGGGGATGCCCCTGGAGCGGGCCAGCTCGGTCGCCGTACGCCTGCTCGACCTGGGCTACTTCCGGATCGGCAGCGACATCTACGCCGAGACCAACGGCTCCTTCGGCCTGACCACGCTGGAGAAGCGGCACGTACGCAAGCAGCGGGACCGGCTGGTGTTCAAGTTCACCGGCAAGTCCGGGATCGAGCACAGCATCGAGATCGACGACCCGGAGGTGCTCGCGGTGCTGGAGTCCCTGCGCCGGCGCCGCGGCGGCAGCGCCCGGCTGCTCGCCTACCAGCTGCAGCGCCGCTGGCGCGACCTCGACTCCACCTCGGTGAACGCCTACCTCAGCGGGCACCTGCAGGACCTCACCGCCAAGGACTTCCGCACCTGGCACGCCACCGTGCTGGCGGCCGCCGCCCTGGCCGCCTCCTCCGAGCCCGGGGACACCAAGCGTTCGCGGCAGCGGGCGATCAAGGCGGCGGTCTCCGAGGTCTCGGAGTACCTCGGCAACACCCCGACGATCGCGAAGAACTCCTACATCGACCCGCGGGTGATCGACCTCTACGAGAACGGCACCACGATCGACCCCGAGCTGGTGAGCAGGGAGTATGACTCACCCGCGGAGAAGCAGCGCACCCTCGAGGCGGCGGTGCTCGACCTGCTCAGCTGACTAGGAGGTGTGGTGCACCTCCTGCAGCCCGTAGACCGGGGTGTCGATCCCCTCGTGACGGGCCTTGAGCTGGAGCGCGAGGTAGAGCGAGTAGTGCCGGGACTGGTGCAGGTTGCCGCCGTGCATCCACAGGTTCTCCACCTGCGTCGGCTTCCACATGTTGCGCTGCTCCCCTTCCCAGGGACCGGGGTCCTTGGTGGTGTCGGACCCGAGGCCCCAGACCTTGCCCAGCCGGTCGGCGGTCTCCTGGTCGATCAGGTCGGCGACCCAGCCGTTCATCGAGCCGTAGCCGGTGGCGAGCACGACCACGTCGGCGGGCAGCTCGGTCCCGTCCTCGAGGACGACGGCGTCCTCGGTGAGGTGGTCGACCTGGCCACGCACCAGCTTGACGTCGCCGTTGGCGACCAGGTCGGCCGCGCCCACGTCGATGTAGTAGCCCGAGCCGCGGCGCAGGTACTTCATGAACAGGCCCGAGCCGTCGTCGCCCCAGTCGTGGTCGAAGCCGGCGCCCTCGAGCCGCTCGTAGAAGTCGCGGTCCCGCTCGCGCATCTGGTCGTAGAGCGGGATCTGGAAGGTGTGCATGATCCGGTAGGGCAGCGAGGCGAAGACCATGTCGGCCTTTTCGGTCGTCATCCCCGACGCCACCGCCCGCTCGGAGTAGAGGTCCCCGAGGCCGATCTCCATCAGGCTGTCGCTGCGCACGATGTGAGTGGAGCTGCGCTGCACCATCGTCACGTCGACGTCGTTCTCCCACAGCGCGCCGCAGATGTCGAAGGCGGAGTTGTTGCTGCCGATCACCACCACCTTCTTGCCGCTGTAGGGGTCGGGTCCCGGGTGGGCCGAGGAGTGGTGCACGTCGCCGCGGAACAGGTCGGTCCCGGGGATCTCCGGGATGTTGGGTTTGCCGGACATGCCGGTGGCGAAGACGAGCTGGGTGGGCCGCAGGGTCAGCGGCTGCCCCTCCCGCTCCACCTCGACGGTCCACTCCCCTCCCCCAGAATCAGCGGAGCCCGGTGACCAGGTGGCGCTGGTGGCGGTGGTGCTCGACCAGTAGGGCACCTCCATCACCTTGGTGTAGGACTCCAGCCAGTCGCCGATCTTGTCCTTGGGCGCGAACACCGGCCACGTGTCGGGGAACTTCAGGTAGGGCAGGTGGTCGTACCAGACCGGGTCGTGCAGGCACAGCGACTTGTAGCGGTTGCGCCACTGGTCGCCGGGCCGCGGGTGCTTGTCGATCACCAGGGCGGGGACCCCCAGCTGGCGCAGGCGGGCCCCGAGGGCGATGCCGCCCTGCCCGCCCCCGATGACCAGCACGTAGGGCTGCGTGGTGCTGCCCAGGCTCTCTGCCTCGTCCTGGAGCTTCTCCTTCCACGTACGGCGATCCTTGTTGGCGCCGTGCTCGGCGCCCATCGGCCGGTGGGTGCCCCGAGGCTCCTCGTGACCCTTGAGCTCGTAGAGGGCGGTGAGCAGGGTCCACGCCCGGTCATGGGCCCGGTCATGGGCCCGGTCATGGGCGCGGTCCACCGGCTCCTCGTCGCCGTTCTCCTGCCTGAGCCGGAGCAGGCCGCGGCCGCGCCCCACGCCGGTCTCGAAGGTGATCCAGGCGGTGATCACCCCGTCGGCCTCCTCGGGGGGCTCCTCGGTCGCGAAGCCGGACGGATCGGTGCCCTCGAGCGTCTGGGTGAGCAGGTCGGTGACTCCCTCGCGCCCCTCGACGGTCCTCAGGTTCCAGGTGAAGGCGACGAGGTCGCGCCAGAAGCTGTCGGTGGAGAACAGCCCCGCCGCCCGGTCCACGTCGCGGGCCTGCAGCGCCGACTCGAAGTCGCCGAGCCAGGCGTCGACGCGGGACTGGGGGGTGGGGCCGGTGGGAGCCTGCACGTTCTCCCGCTCGGGGGCCTGGGTCATGGTCTCTCCTTCGCCTACATTGGTGTGACCGAGCACACACCACCGGGAGGTCCCGGTGACAGGGTTGCAGCACGTTGCAATCCCTGTCGTGCGGCGGGGAGGTCACTGGGAGGCGACATGGACGAGCTCCAGCTGCACCGCAGCCGCGACGCCGTGCTCTCCGGCGATGGTGCTCCCGACGCTCCCCGCACCACCGTGGCCGCCTCCTGGCGCCGCGTCGCCGCGTGCGGGCTCGAGCCCGGCTCGGTCCCCGACGTCCCCCCGCTCTCCGGCTCCGAGCTCGAGGCCCGTCGCGTCCGCAGCGGCCTGGCCGAGTTTGTGCCCCGGCTGGCCGAGACGCTCTCGCCGGTGACCGACGCGGGTCAGCTGGTCGTGGTGGCCGACGCCGAGGGCCGGGTGCTGTGGCGGATCGGGTCCAGCGGCGTACGCCGGATGGCCGACGGTCTCGGCTTCGTGGGCGGCTCGGCCTGGACCGAGAGCAACGTCGGGACCAACGCCATCGGGACCGCCCTGGTCCTCGGTGAGGGAGTGCACATCCAGGGGCCCGAGCACTTCGTGGAGTCCCACACCGCCTGGGGGTGTGCCGCGTCCCCGCTGCGGGACCCGTGGTCGGGGCGGACCCTGGGGGTCGTGGACGTGAGCGGCCCCTCGCGCGGGATGCACCCCGCCGAGCTGGCGCTGGTCGAGATGGCCGCCCGGCTGACCTCGATGGAGCTCGTCGAACGCCGGCGGGCCGACCTGGACCGGCTGCGGTCGACGGCGGCGCCGTTGCTGGCAACGATCGCGGGCGACGCCCTGGCCGTGGACGCCGACGGCCACCTCGCGGCAGCGGTGGGTGCCCGGATGCCGGAGCGGGTCGCGCTCCCGGACGACCTCACCGGTGGGGCGGTGTGGCTGCCGCACCTCGGCCGGGCCCACGCCGAGCCCTTGGCGGGCGGCTGGCTGCTCCGGCTCGACGCCGAGCCCCACCAGGCGCCCTCGTCCCTGGTCCTCGACCTGACCGGGACACCCTGCCTGCGGGTCGAGGGACCGAGCGGGGCCTGGGCGCGCCGGCTCTCGCCGCGCCACGCCGAGATCGTCGCCGCGATGGTCGAGTCGGGTCACGGGGGACGCACCGCCACGGGGCTCGCGCTGGACCTGTTCGACGACGAGCAGCGGGCGGTCACGGTGCGTGCGGAGATCTCCCGGCTGCGACGGGTGGTGGGCAGCGTGCTGCTCTCGAACCCCTACCGGATCGCGCCCGGCGTGGCCTGCTCGGTGGCGCTGCCGGCCGAGCGGGCGGCTGTGCTGCCGGGCTCGAGCGCCCCCGTCGTGCAGCGGCTGCGCGACAGGACCCCGGAACGATGATTCTCGCGCCCTTCCCGGGTCAGTCCCGGCGACACCGAACCTAGGAGAAGCCGATGCAGAAGATCGTCCCGTACCTGTGGATCAACGACGGCAAGATCGAGGAGGCGGTGGACTTCTACTGCGCGCTCTTCGAGGACAGCCGGATCCTCGACAGCACCGAGCACGGCCCCGACGCCGGCGCCTACGCCGGACAGAAGATGACGATCGACTTCGAGCTGATGGGCCAGCCCTTCGTCGCGCTCAACGGCGGCGACACCAGGTTCGAGGCCAACGAGTCGGTCTCGTTCTCGGTCCCCTGCGACACCCAGGAGGAGATCGACCGGTGCTGGGACACCCTGGTGGAGGGTGGCGAGCCGTCGATGTGCGGCTGGCTCAAGGACCGCTACGGGTTCAGCTGGCAGGTCGTCCCAACCGTGCTGGAGAAGATGATGTCCGACCCCGACCCCGAACGGGTGCAGCGGGTCGTCGAGTGCTTCATGAAGATCGACCGTCGTGCGTTCCGCATCGACGAGCTCGAGGCGGCGTACGCCGGGTCCTGAGCCGTCCTCGGCGAATCAGTGCGCCGGACGGTTCTCGTACGGCGTGGAGAGCACGATCGTGGTGCGCGTGGAGACGTTGGCCGTCGCGCGGATCCGGGCCAGCAGGTCCTCCAGGTCCGCGGGCGTCCCCACTCGGACCTTGAGGATGTAGGACTCCTCCCCCGCCACCGACCAGCACGACTCGATCTCGGGGATCGCCTCGAGCCGCTGGGGGTAGTCGTCGGGCTCGGAGGGGTCGAACGGGGTGATCGAGATGAACGCGGTGAGCGGCTTCCCGGCTGCCGCGTGGTCGATGGTGGCGCCGTACCCCAGGATCAGCCCGCGCTCCTCCAACCGCTTCACCCGCTGGTGGACCGCGCTGGTCGAGAGACCGGTCGCCTTGCCGAGGTCGGTGTAGGACATCCTCCCGTCGTCGGCGAGAAGTCCCAGGATCTGACGATCGATGTTCTCCACGGCCGAAGCCTAGGGGGGCTGTGGGCGCCTAGACTCCCCGAGTGGCTGATCGGCTGATGCTCCTGGACACCGCTTCGCTCTACTTCCGCGCCTTCTTCGGGGTGCCCGACACCGTCCGTGCCCCGGACGGGACGCCGGTCAACGCCGTTCGAGGACTGCTGGACTTCATCAGCCGCCTCGTGGACGAGTACGAGCCCACCCACCTGGCCTGCTGCTGGGACAACGACTGGCGCCCGCAGTGGCGGGTTGACCTGCTGCCGTCGTACAAGGAGCACCGGGTGGTGGCACCCCGGGCCGAAGCGCCCGACATCGAGGAGGTCCCCGACCCCCTCGAGCAGCAGGTCCCGCTGATCCGGGCCACGCTCGAGGCGTTCGGGATCGCGATCGTGGGTGCCGACCACTACGAGGCCGACGACGTGATCGGCACCCTCGCCACCGACGCGGGGATGCCGGTCGACATCGTCACCGGCGACCGGGACCTCTTCCAGCTCGTCGACGACGACGCGCAGGTGCGCGTGCTCTACACGGCCCGCGGTGTCGGCAAGCACGAGCGGGTGGACAACGCCTGGGTGCGGGAGCGCTACGACGTGAACGCGGACCAGTACGCCGCCTTCGCGACCCTGCGCGGGGACTCCTCCGACGGGCTGCCCGGGGTGGCGGGGATCGGCGACAAGACCGCGGCCCTGCTGCTGAACAGGTTCGGTGACCTCGACGCGATCATCGCGGCGGCCCTCGACCCCGACGGGGACATGGGCCCGGGACCACGCGGCCGGATCAAGGCCGCCCTGGACTACCTGGAGGTGGCCCCGAAGGTCGTCGCGGTCGCGCGCGACATCGATCTCGGCGCGCCCGACCTGACGCTCCCGGACTCCCCCGCCGAGCCGGAGATGCTCGCGGCGATCGCGGAGCAGTGGGGCCTGAGCAGCCCGGTCGCGCGGCTCGTGAACGTGCTCGAGAACTGACCCACCCGGAGAAACCCCTTGTGCAGAGGGGAAATCTCCCTCTCCACCTGCGTGCTCCGGGTTAGGTAATCAGCCGGAAACGATTCGGGTAGGACCGCGAAACAAGCGCTCCCTACGTTGCTCGCAATTGCGGAGCACACCGTCGTGCGCCACCGGTACGGGCCCATCAGGGGCGCACGTCGAGAGGGAACCCAATTCCATGAAGCACCGTCGCCTGCGCGCGATCACGACCACATCCGTCGCCCTCGCGGCCGCCCTGGCGCTGAGCGCCTGCGGCGGCGCCAAGACCGGAGAGGAGTCGGCGTCCGCGAAGTCCTGCGTGAAGACCGACGGTGACAGCGTCAAGATCGGTCTGCTGAACTCCCTGTCGGGCACCATGGCCATCAGCGAGAGCACCGTCTCCCGCTCCCTGAAGCTGGCGGCGGAGGAGATCAACGCAGCCGGCGGCGTCGACGGCAAGCAGCTCGACGTCGTCCAGGAGGACGGCGCCTCCGAGCCGGCGAAGTTCGCGGAGAAGGCCACCAAGCTGATCCAGAAGGACTGTGTCGCCGCGGTGTTCGGTGGCTGGACCTCGTCGTCGCGCAAGGCGATGCTGCCGGTCTTCGAGGGCAACGACGCGCTGTTGTTCTATCCCGTGCAGTACGAGGGCCTCGAGTCCTCGCACAACATCTTCTACACCGGTGCCACCACCAACCAGCAGATCGTGCCGGCGATGGACTACCTGAAGAAGGAGGGCGTCAAGTCGATCTTCCTGGTCGGCTCCGACTACGTCTTCCCGCGCACGGCGAACAAGATCATCAACGCCTACGCGGAGGCCAACGGCATCGAGGTCCTCGGCGAGGAGTACGCCCCCCTCGGGCACACGGAGTTCTCCACGATCGTGAACAAGGTGAAGGCCTCGAAGGCGGAGGCGGTGTTCAACACGCTCAACGGCGACTCCAACGTCGCGTTCTTCAAGCAGTACAAGAACGTCGGCCTCACCGCCGCCAAGATGCCCGTCGTCTCGGTGTCGATCGCCGAGGAGGAGGTCGCCGGTGTCGGCGTGGAGAACCTCGTCGGCCAGCTCACGGCTTGGAACTACTACCAGACGGTGGACTCGCCGGCGAACCAGAAGTTCGTGGCCGCATTCAAGAAGAAGTACGGCGCCGACAAGGTGACCTCCGACCCGATGGAGGCCGCCTACACCTCGCTCTACCTCTACAAGGCGATGGTCGAGAAGGCCGGCTCGTGGGACGTGGAGAAGGTCATCGACGCCTCGGACGGCGTCAGCTTCGAGGCACCCGAGGGCACGGTCACGATCAACGGCGACAACCACCACATCGCCAAGACCTTCCTGATGGGCAAGGTCGGCAAGGACGGCCTGATCCGGACGGTCGGCTCCTCGGACGGCCCGATCGAACCGGACCCGTTCCTCAAGGGCTACGACTGGTGGAAGAGCTGAGTCTCCACTCCTGAATCGGGTTCCCGGCCGGACCTCCCACCGGCCGGGAACCCCTCCTCTCGACTCACCCGCGAGAAAGGCACAGCGTGGAATCCCTGCTGCTCCAGCTCTTCGTCGGACTCTCCGTCGGATCGGTCCTGCTCCTCGTCGCCCTCGGCCTGGCTCTCACCTTCGGCCAGATGGGGGTGATCAACATGGCGCACGGCGAGCTGATCATGGCCGGTGCCTACACGGCGTACGTCGTGCAGCAGATCGTCTCCGACGCCGGCGCCTCGATCCTGCTGTCCATCCCGCTGGGCTTCCTCGTCGGTGGCCTGATCGGCCTGCTGCTCGAGATGACCATCCTCAGGCGGATGTACCACCGGCCGCTGGACACGCTGCTGGTCACCTTCGGGGTCTCGCTGATCCTCCAGCAGCTGGCGCGCGACATCTTCGGCGCTCCCGCCAAGGAGGTGAACGCCCCGTCCTGGCTGTCGGGTTCGGTCTCCTTCGGCACCGTGGACCTGCCGATCGCGCGGCTGTTCATCCTCGGGCTGGCCGTGGTCTGCGTGCTGCTCGTCGCCGCGCTGCTGCTGCTCACTCCCCTGGGCCGGCGGGTGCGGGCCACGGTGCAGAACCGCGACCTCGCCGAGACCCTCGGGGTCTCCACCCGGCGTACCGACCAGGTGACGTTCTTCCTCGGCTCCGGACTCGCCGGGATCGCCGGGGTGGCGCTCACGCTCCTCGGCTCGACCGGACCCAACCTCGGCACGGCATACATCGTGGACGCGTTCCTCGTCGTCGTGGTCGGCGGCATCGGGCAGATCAAGGGGACCGTGATCGCGGCGTTCTCCCTAGGGGTCCTCCAGGCCACGTTCGAGCACTCCATGACGGCGAACATCGCCAAGGTGCTGGTGCTGCTGCTGATCGTGGCGTTCATCCAGGTCCGTCCGCAGGGCCTGTTCACGGTGCGCACCCGGAGCCTGGCATGACTGCGACGCGGAACCGGTCGCTGCGCTCGGCCCCTTCCTGGGCCCCTTTCTGGGCCCCGCTCGCCGGGTACGCCGCGCTCGCCGTCGCCCTGCTCGTCGTGGCACCCGCGGTCCTCGGTGACTTCCGGCTGACCCTGCTCGCGCGCTTCTGCTGCTACGCCATGGTCGCGGTGGGCATCGGCCTGGCCTGGGGACGCGGCGGGATGCTGACCCTGGGCCAGGGACTCTTCTTCGGACTCGGCGCCTACGCGATGGCGATGCACCTCAAGCTCGCCGACGCGACCCAGACCGACGGGGTGCCCGACTTCATGACCCTCTACGGCGACGGGGTGGTGCCGTGGTGGTGGGAGCCTTTCGCCGACCCGCTGTTCACCGTCGCGGCGATCGTGCTGCTCCCCGCGATCGTGGCGACCCTGCTCGGGGTCGCTGTGTTCAAGCGCCGGGTCAAGGGCGCCTACTTCGCGATCCTCTCCCAGGCGCTGGCCGCGGCCTTCGCGATCCTGCTGGTGGGACAGCAGAAGACGATCGGCGGGACCAACGGGCTCAACGGGTTCCAGTCGTTCTTCGGCTACTCCCTCTACGACCCGGCGAACCGGGTGATGCTCTTCTACATCGCGGCCGGGACCCTGCTCGCCGCCGTGGCGCTGGTCGCCCAGCTCTACCGCAGCCGCTACGGCGAGCTGCTCGTCGCCGTCCGCGACGGTGAGGAGCGGGTGCGGTTCCTGGGCTACGACCCGGCCAACGTCAAGCTCGTGGCCTACGTGCTCTCGGCGGTCCTCGCCGGCATCGGCGGCGCGCTGTTCGTGCCGATCGCCGGGATCATCTCGCCCGCCGACGTCGGTGTGCTCCCCTCGATCGCGTTCCTGATCGGGGTGGCCCTCGGCGGGCGTACGACGCTGCTCGGCCCGGCCGTGGGGGCGATCGCCGTGGCGTGGGCGCAGTCGAGCCTCTCCGAGACGTTCCCGTCCTTCTGGTCCTATCTGCAAGGAGGACTGTTCGTGCTGGTGATCCTGTTCCTGCCCGGAGGCCTTGCCCAGCTGCCGCGGCTGTTCCGGCGTACCCGACAGGCGGCGAGCGCATGAGCGGGGACTACCTCGAGGTCGTCGGCCTGCGGGTCGAGTTCGACGGCTTCGTCGCTGTCGACGGCGTCGACCTCACCGTGCTCCAGGGCGACCTGCGGTTCCTGATCGGGCCCAACGGCGCCGGGAAGACCACGCTGGTGGACGCGATCACCGGTCTCGTGCCCGCCTCGGGACGGGCGATCTTCGGCAACACCAACCTGCTCGACCGCAAGGTGCACCAGATCGCGCGGCTCGGGGTGTGCCGGACCTTCCAGACCGCCACGGTCTTCGAGGAGCTCACCGTGCTGCAGAACCTCGACATCGCCGCCGGCGCCAGGCGCAAGGTGCACACGATGCTCCGCGCCCGGCGAGGGGTGCCGCCCGAGGTCACCGACGCGCTCGAGACGATCGGGCTGGCCGGCCTCGCCGACCGCCCTGCCGGCGTGCTGGCCCACGGCCAGAAGCAGTGGCTGGAGATCGGGATGCTGCTGGTGCAGGACGCGCGGGTGCTGCTGCTGGACGAGCCGGTGGCCGGGATGAGCGCCGAGGAACGCGCTGAGACCGGCGAGCTGCTCCGCAGGATCGCGCAGCGCCGCACCGTCGTGGTGATCGAGCACGACATGGACTTCGTGCGCACCTACGCCGACTCGGTGACGGTGATGCACGCCGGGAAGGTGCTCACCCAGGGCACCGTCGCCGAGATCCAGGCAGACGACCGCGTCCAGGAGGTCTACCTGGGCAGGACCGTGGAGGCCGCCGTGGAAGAGGCCGAGCAGGAAGCAGGAGCGAGCTGATGCTGGAGCTGCGTGGCGTGACGACGGGATACGGCCGGACCCTGGTGGTCCACGACGTCGACCTGGTCGTGCGCGAGGGGACGGCCGTGGCCGTGATGGGCCACAACGGTGCGGGCAAGACGACCCTGCTGCGGGCCGCGGTGGGGCTGCTGCCCGTGCGCTCGGGGCAGGTGCTGATCGACGGCGAGGACGTCACCCGGCTCAAGCCACACGCCCGGGTACGCCGTGGCCTCGCCTACGTGCCCCAGGGGCAGCAGTGCTTCGCCCAGCTGACCACGCTGGAGAACCTCCAGCTGGTCACCGACGGTCGCCGCGGTGGCGCGGGCACCAGCATCGAGGACACGCTCGAGATGTTCCCGGCGCTGCGCCCGCTGCTCTCGCGCCGTGCCGGGCTGCTCTCCGGCGGCCAGCGCCAGCAGCTGTCCATCGCCCGGGCGCTGCTGACCGATCCCCGGCTGCTGATCCTCGACGAGCCCACCGAGGGCATCCAGCCCAACGTGGTCGCGGAGATCGAGCAGGTGATCCTCGACCTGACCCGGCGCGGCGACCTCTCCGTGCTGCTCGTCGAGCAGCACGTCGGCTTCGCGCTGCGCTCGACCGACCGCTACTACGTGCTCGAGGCCGGGCGGGTCACCTCCAGCGGTGACGGCGGCGCGGACGCCGTGACCGACGTGCGCGCGGCGATGGCGGTCTGAGATGCACCTGACTCCCTCGGACACCGAGAAGCTGCTCCTCGCCGTGGCCGGGATGGTCGCCCGCGACCGGCACGCGCGCGGCGTGAAGCTGAACTACCCCGAGACCGTGGCCCTGCTGAGCACCTGGGTGATCGAACGGGCCCGCGACGGCCTCTCGGTCAGCGACCTGATGGAGCTCGGCCGCGAGGTCCTGAGCCGCGACGAGGTGATGCCCGGAGTGGGCGAGATGCTCACCGACGTGCAGGTCGAGGCCACCTTCCCCGACGGGCGCAAGCTCGTCACCCTGCACCAGCCGATCGCCTGAGGAGGGCACCGATGACCCACCAACAGGCAGGCCCCGGAGCGATCCGCGTCGCCGAGGGGACCGTCGTCCTCAACGCCGACCGCACCCCGGAGGAGCGCCGTACGCTCGTGATCGTGAACACCGGGGACCGCCCGGTGCAGATCGGCTCGCACATCCACCTCGCCGAGGTCAACGAGGCACTGGCCTTCGACCGGTCCTCCGCCGAGGGGTTCCGGCTCGACATCGCCTCGGGCACCTCGCGCCGCTTCGAGCCGGGTGCGTCCCGTGAGGTCGACGTGGTCGCCCTCCGGGGTCGCCGCTCGGTCCCCGGCATCCAGGTCAAGGACGCCACCGATGGCTGAGCTCACCCGGGCGGAGTACGCCGCCCTCTACGGCCCCACCACCGGCGACCAGGTCCGTCTCGCCGACACCGACCTGTGGATCGAGGTGGAGGAGGACCTGACCTTCGGCGGCGAGGAGGCCGTCTTCGGCGGCGGGAAGTCGATCCGCGAGTCGATGGCGCAGTCGACGCTCACGCGGGCAGAGGGCGCCCTGGACACCGTGGTCACCAACGCACTCGTGCTCGACCACTGGGGCATCGTCCGCGCCGACGTGGGCATCCGCGACGGACGCATCGTGGCGCTGGGCCGCTCGGGGAACCCGGACATCGCCGACGGGGTGCATCCCGGCCTGGTCATCGGTCCCTCCACCGACGTGATCTCCGGTGAGGGCAAGATCCTCACCGCCGGCGGGATCGACGTGCACGTGCACCTGCTCTCCCGCTCCCAGCTCGCGGAGGCGCTCGCCACCGGAATCACCACCGTGGGCGGCGGTGGCACGGGTCCCTCCGAGGGGTCCAAGGCCACCACGGTCACGCCCGGGGCCTGGCACCTGCAGACGGTGCACCGTGCCCTGGACCCGCTCCCCCTCAACGTGCTGCTGATGGGCAAGGGCAACACGGTCAGCGCCGCCGGTCTGGCCGAGCAGGCCCTGGCGGGGGCGGCGGCGTACAAGGTGCACGAGGACTGGGGCGCCACGCCTGCCGCCATCGACTCCGCGCTCCGGGCGGCCGGCGAGTTCGGGCTCCAGGTCGCGCTGCACTCCGACAGCCTCAACGAGGCCGGCTACCTCGAGTCGACCCTGCGAGCCATCGGCGGCCGGTCGATCCACGCCTTCCACGCCGAGGGCGCGGGCGGTGGCCACGCCCCCGACATCCTGCGCGTGGCCGGGCAGCCCAACGTGATCCCGGGCTCCACCAACCCGACCCTGCCGCACACCGTGAACACCGTCGCCGAGCACCTCGACATGCTGATGGTCTGCCACCACCTCAACCCCCGGGTGGCCGAGGACCTCGCGTTCGCCGAGTCCCGGATCCGCGCCACCACGATCGCCGCCGAGGACGTGCTGCACGACCTCGGGGCGCTGTCGATCACCTCCTCGGACGCGCAGGCGATGGGCCGCATCGGCGAGGTGATCTGCCGGACCTGGCAGGTGGCCCACGTGATGAAGCACCAGCGCGGGGACCTGGGCGGTCCCGCCGACAACGTCCGCGCGAAGCGGTACGTCGCCAAGTACACGATCAACCCGGCGATCGCCCACGGCATCGACCACGAGGTCGGCTCGGTCGAGCCCGGCAAGCTCGCCGACCTGGTGCTCTGGGAGCCGAAGTTCTTCGGGATCCGGCCGAGCGTGGTGATCAAGGGCGGCGCCCTGGTGTGGGGCGCGCTGGGTGACCCCAACGCCTCGATCCCCACCCCGCAGCCGGTGCTGATGCGACCGACCCTGGTCGACCAGGACGGCGCCGACCACGCGGTGACCTTCGTGTCCCCGGCGGCCCTGGAGGACGGACTGGCGGACCGGCTGGGGCTGCGCAGGCGGCTCGCGGCGCTGCGGCCCACCCGCGAGGTCGGCAAGGCGCAGATGGTGAACAACTCCGCCCTGCCGCGGATCGACGTGGACGCCGAGACGTTCGCGATCCACATCGACGGCGAGCTCGTCGTACCCTCCCCCGCGACCGAGCTGCCCCTGGCGCAGCTCTACTCCCTGTTCTGATGGGCCTGTTCTGATGGGCCTGTTCTCGATGGACCAGTCTTCGATGCGGCCGGCGTGATGTCCGAGCTGGTCCTGATGCTTCTCGCGGACGCCCGGCTGCCGGTGGCGGGGCACACCCAGTCCGCGAACCTGGAGCCGGCGCTCCGGGCGGGCCCCGACCTGGGACTGGACCCCGCCGAGGTGCCGGCGTACCTCGCCGCTCGGCTGCGCTCGGTGACCCTGGTGGAAGCCGGCACGGCGGTGGTGGCGCTGCACCATCTGCGCTCGGGTGAGTCGCTGGAGCCGGTCGAGGAGGCCTGGGCCGCCCGGACGCCCAGTGCTGCGATGCGGACCACTTCCCAAGCGATGGGCCGGGCGATGCTGCGGCTCGCCACCGCCCTGTGGCCCGACGCGGCGTCGGTGCGCGTCGCCGGAGCGCTGCGCACGCCCTCGCGCGCACTCGTCCTCGGAGCGGTCGCGGCCGCAGCCGGGCTGGCACCTGCGTCCCTGGCCCGCCTCATCGGGTACGACGACGTGCTCACCGTGACCTCGGCCGCCCTCAAGCTCGCGCCGCTGGACCCCGCGGTGACGACCCGCTGGGCCCTGGAGGCGATGCCCGCCATCGAGCAGCTCGCTGCCTCGGTGTCGACCCTGACCCACCCGGAGGCCATCCCGGCCACCGGCTCACCGCAGATCGAGGCGTGGGCCGAGGCCCATGCCCGCACCACACGGAGGTTGTTCAGTGCCTGAGTTCCCCGCTGTCCCGCACCCCACCGCCAGGAGAGCGCTGCGTCTGGGGGTCTGCGGCCCGGTCGGCACCGGCAAGAGCTCGATCATCGCGCTGCTGTGCCGTGAGCTGTCCGCGACCCACGAGCTGGCGGTGATCACCAACGACATCTACACCGACGAGGACGCCCGTTTCCTGCGCTCGGCCGGCGTGCTGGACCCCGAGCGCATCCGCGCGGTGGAGACCGGAGCCTGTCCGCACACCGCGATTCGCGACGACATCACCGCCAACCTGATCGCGGTCGAGTCGCTCGAGGAGGACTTCACCCCGCTCGACCTCGTCCTCGTGGAGTCGGGCGGCGACAACCTGACCGCCACCTTCTCCCCCGCGCTGGTCGACGTGCAGATCTTCGTCCTCGACGTCGCGGGCGGTGGCGACGTGGCCCGCAAGGGCGGGCCCGGCATCGAGCGTGCGGACCTCCTGGTGGTGAACAAGACCGACCTGGCACCCCACGTCGGCGTCGACTGTCCGCAGATGGTCCTCGACGCGACCGCCGCCCGGGGTGGGCGCCCGGTGGTCGCACTTTCCCGGCACGACCGCGCCTCGGTCGGCGAGCTCACCGAGTGGGTGCGGGGGCGGCTGCGCACGTTCGCGGAGGGTGACCTGGTGCCGGTCGACCCGGGCCCGATGGCCCGGCACTCGCACTCCCACGAGCACGACCATGAGCACGCGCACGCCTGAGCGGGCGGCGGCGTTCCGGCCGACGGCGCGTACGGAGGTGGTGGTCGCCGCGGTCCCCGGCGGCCGGTGCCGGGTGCGGATGTGGACCAGCGCGCCGGACGGTGCCGCCTCGCTGCGCGCGATGCTGCTCTCCTCGGGTCCGGACCACGCCACGGTGGCCCTGGTCCCCGAGGGGGCGATGCTGCTCGCAGGAGACCGCATCGAGGTCGGCTGCCGCGTCGGTGCCGGAGTCACGCTCACGGTCGTGGAGCCGGCCGGCACCGTCGCCTACGACATGCGCGGCGGCGAGCCCGCACGCTGGGACGTCGACCTGACGGTGGAGGACGACGCCACCCTGGTCTGGCAGGGCCTGCCGTTCGTGGCGGCAGCGGGGTCCGAGGTCGACCGGCACACCCGGGTGGAGCTGGCCCCGGGCGCGGCCCTGCTCCTGCGTGAGACTCTCGTGCTCGGACGGTCCGGGGAGCCGGCGGGGACGATCCGCTCGCGCACCCGGGTCACCAGCAAGGGCCGTCCCGTGCTGGTGGAGGACCTGGAGCTCGCCTGCGCCACGCAGGTGCCCGGCCTGCTCGGGCAGCACCGCGTGCTCGACTCGATCCTCGAGATCGGCTCCCCCGGGGCGGTGGCCGCCCCCGGTGCGCTGGAGCTCGCGGGCGGCGGCCGGCTCCACCGCGAGCTGGCGCGGGAGACCCACGAGAGCGGGCTGGGTCAGGCCTGGGCGGCCGCGCTCACGTCGTACGGGCCCGGACGTGCATCCGCTCGCCCTCGCGGCTGAAGATCGACAACACCTCGACCGGGCGCGCGTCGGCGCCGCCGAACCAGTGCGGGACCCGGGTGTCGAACTCGGCCGCCTCGCCGGGCTCCAGGACCAGGTCGTGCTCGCCCAGCCGCATCCGCAGCCGGCCGTTGAGCACGTAGAGCCAGTCGTAGCCCTCGTGGGTCTGCAGGTTCGGCGTACGCCGGTCCGACCCGGCCGGGATGGTGATCTTGTACGCCTGCAGGCCGCCTGCTCGCCGGGTGAGCGGGACCATCGTCATCCCGTGCATCCGGATCGGCTCGGTGCGGACCCTGGGGTCGTCGGTCGCCGGCGCCCCCACGAGCTCGTCCAGCGGGACCTGGTAGGTCCTGGCCAGCGGGAGCAGCAGCTCCAGCGTCGGCTTGCGCTGCCCCGACTCCAGCCGGGAGAGCGTGCTGACCGAGATGCCGGTGGAGCCGGAGAGCTCGGCCAGGGTGAGCTCGTGCTCCTGGCGCAGCACCCGCAGGCGCCCTCCCACAGCATCGAGCACGTCATCGGTGACCTCGTCCATGCCGACCAGTTTGCCAGTGTGGCAACGAAGGTTGTCAAGCTGGCCGCACGCGGCGCAGGGTGGGCGTCAAGGAAGTCCGAGGTGAGGAGCAGGACATGGACATCGATCACGAGGTCATCGTCATCGGCGGCGGAGCAGCCGGCCTGAGCGCGGCGGTCGCGCTCGGCCGCTCCCGCAGGAGCGTGCTGGTGATCGACGCCGGCGAGCCGCGCAACGCACCGGCCGAGGGCGTCCACAACTTCCTCTCCCGGGAGGGGACCGCACCTGGGGAGCTGCTCGCGATGGGCCGCAGCGAGGTGGAGGCCTACGGCGGGCAGATCCGTGCGGGCCGGGTCGTCCGCGCCGAGAGGACCGATGACGGTTTCAGGGTGGTCCTGGAGGACGGCGCCGTGGTCACCGCGCGGCGACTCGTCCTGGCGACCGGTCTCGTCGACGAGCTCCCCGAGGTCCCCGGCCTGCGGGAGCGCTGGGGCCGAGATGTCCTGCACTGCCCCTACTGCCACGGGTACGAGGTGCGCGACCAGCAGCTGGTGGTCCTCGGGACCGTCCCAGGGTCAGTGCACCAGGCGCTGCTGTTCAGCCAGCTCACCGACGACCTGACCTTGCTGGCACACGGATTCGAGCCCGACGAGGAGGCGCGCCGGATGCTGGCCGCCGCCGGGGTCGCGGTGGTCGAGGGGCGGGCCTGCGCGGTCGAGGTCGAGGACGACGCCGTCCGCGGCCTGCGGCTGGAGGACGGTCGGCTGCTCCCCGCGGAGGCGATCACCGTGGCGTCGTACCTGCGGCCGAGCGGCGACCTCCTCAGCGGGCTGGGGGTGGAGGTGGCCGCGCACTCCTCGGGCCTGGGCGAGCACGTGGTCGTCGACGAGATGCGGCGTACCTCCGTGCCCGGGGTGTACGCCGCCGGCAACCTGACCGACCTCGGCGCCCAGGTGATGGCGTCGGCTGCCAGCGGGACGGTCACCGGCGCGATGGTGAACCTGGACCTGGTGATGGCGGGGATCGGGGCCTGAGCTGGACGCAGCGGCGTGGTGCGGGGTTCTTCTGCGGGGTTGTGGACGCTCTGGGCCCGGCAGGGGGCTTGATGAGCGTCCATAACCCCGATTTACATAGGGCTCGGGGCCAGCCCCCTGCTACTCGCTGACGCTGGAGTAGGCGACGACCCCGCGGCGCAGGCGGGCCGAGGTCTCGCGGGCGACCTTGCGCAGCTCGGCGCTGGTGGTCGCCCCCGCCACCTGGTCGGTGAGGTCCAGGAGCTGCTTGACCCAGCGGACGAAGTCGCCCGCGGCGAGGTCGGTGGCCTCGAGGATGTCGTCGAGCTCGTCGCCCTCGGCCCAGCGGTGCGCCGCCCAGGCGAAGCCGAGGTCGGGCTCGTGCAGCTGGTCGAGGTGGTGCTCCCGCTCGAGTACCTCGAGGTCGCCCCAGATCGAGACCATCTCGGCCAGGATCCCCTTCACCGCTCCCCCGGGCAGCCGCGGGGCCACGGCGTCGTCGGGCCGGCGGGACTCGTAGACGAGCGTGGAGAGCACCGCGGCCAGACCCGAGGGGTCGAGCCCGTCCCAGAGGCCGGCCCGCAGCGACTCCGCGGTGAGCAGGTCCATCTCGTTGTAGATCCGCATCAGGGTGCGGCCGCGCTCGGTCACCGTCGACTGCCGGCCCTCACCCTCGAGGTAGCCCAGCGTGGTGAGCACGTCGCAGACCCGGTCGAACTGCCGCGCGATGGTGTTGGTGCGCTGCTCGATCCGGCGCTTGAGCGTCTTCGCGTCGCGGTCGAGCTTGAAGTAACGCTCCGACCAGCGCGCGTGGTCCTCACGGTCCGGGCAGCCGTGGCACGGGTGGGACCGGAGCTCGCGGCGCAGCTCCTCGATCCGGCGGTCCTCGACCGGGTTGTGCGCGGACGGGCCGTGGCCGCCGCGCTTCCACGGTGGCGGCTGGGTCAGCCCGTGCGTCCGGTCCCGCAGGGCCGAGGCGAGGTCGCGACGCGACTGCGGGTTGCGGCCGTTGAAGTTCTTGGGGATCTTCACCCGGGTGATCGCGGCGACCGGGGTCGGGAAGTCGATCAGGCTCAGCCGCCGGGCGTGCCGGTCGGCGGTCAGCACGTAGGGCCGGGGGCCCTCCCGGTCCGCCCGGGCCCCGGGGTCGAGGACCACCGCCATCCCGGAGAAGCGGCCGGACGGCACCTCGATCACGTCGCCGGGGCGCAGGGCCTCCAGGGAGTCGACCACTTCCTGGCGCTGGTCGAACCGGCGGGACTTGGCCAGCTTCTTCTCGGTCTCCGAGAGCCGGTGCCGCAGGGCGGCGTACTCCATGAAGTCGCCGAGGTGGCACGCAGCCGCGTCGGCATACCCCGCCAGCGCGTCCTCGCTCTTGCGCAGCTGCCGCGCCAGCCCGACCACGGCCTTGTCGGCCTGGAACTGGGCGAACGAGGACTCCAGCAGCTCACGCGCTCGCTCGCGGCCGAACTGGTGCACCAGGTTGACCGCCATGTTGTACGACGGCCGGAAGCTCGACTTGAGCGGGTAGGTGCGCGTCGAGGCGAGGCCCGCGACCGCCTTGGGGTCGAAGCCCTGCTGCCACAGCACGACGCCGTGGCCCTCGACGTCGATGCCGCGACGCCCGGCTCGGCCGGTGAGCTGGGTGTACTCCCCCGGCGTGATGTCTGCGTGCGTCTCGCCGTTCCACTTCGAGAGCTTCTCGATGACCACCGAGCGCGCGGGCATGTTGATGCCGAGCGCGAGCGTCTCGGTGGCGAAGACCACCCGGCACAGGCCGCGCAGGAACAGCTCCTCGACGCACTCCTTGAACGTGGGCAGCATCCCGGCGTGGTGCGAGGCGATGCCGCGGGAGAGCCCGTCGAGGAACTCGTGGTAGCCGAGCACCTGCAGGTCCTCGTCGGGGAGGTTCGAGCAGCGCTCCTGGACGAACGCGACGATCTCGTCTCGCTCCTCCGGTGAGGTCAGCCGCAGGTTGGCGTTCAGGCACTGCTGCACCGCCGCGTCGCAGCCGACCCGGCTGAAGATGAACACGATCGCCGGCAGCAGCCCGGCCCGGTCGAGCTGGGCGACCACGTCGCTGCGGCTCGGGGTCCAGGCGGCGCGGGGGTTGCCCGGCCCGCGGGCACCCCCCTTGGCCTTGCCGCCGCGGGGCGTGCGGCGGTCCTTCATCCGGCCGCGAGCCCAGTCGTCGCGGGCCACGCGGACGAGCTCGGGGTTGACCTGGGGCTCGCGCTGCCTGGCCTCGAGCTCGGCGGGGTCGGTGCCGGTCTCGTCGGCGAACAGGTCATACATCCGGCGGCCCACGATCACGTGCTGGTAGAGCGGCACGGGGCGGCGCTCCTCGACGATCGTGGTCGTCTCCCCGCGGACGGTGCCCAGCCACTCCCCGAACTCCTCGGCGTTGCTGACCGTGGCCGAGAGCGAGGCCAGCGCCACCGACTCGGGGAGGTGGATGATGACCTCCTCCCACACGGCGCCACGCATCCGGTCGGCGAGGTAGTGCACCTCGTCCATCACCACGAACCCGAGCGAGTCCAGGGTCCGCGACCCGGCGTACAGCATGTTGCGGAGCACCTCGGTGGTCATCACGACCACGGGCGCCTCGCCGTTGATGCTGTTGTCGCCGGTGAGCAGGCCGACGTTCTCGGCGCCGTACCGCCTGGCGAGGTCGTTGTACTTCTGGTTCGACAGCGCCTTGATCGGCGTGGTGTAGAAGGCCTTGCGGCCGCTCTCCAGCGCGAGGTGCACGGCGAACTCGCCGACGATCGTCTTGCCGGACCCGGTCGGGGCAGCGACCAGCACCGAGCGGCCCTCCTCGAGCTCGCGGCAGGCGCGCACCTGGAAGTCGTCGAGGCCGAAGTCGAGCCGGGAGGCGAAGTCCGCCAGCCGGGGGTGCTCACGGTTGCGGCGGTAGCGGGCGTACTGCTCCGAGGGGGAGGTGCCGGTGCTCATGGGACCAGCACCCTCAGCGCGAGCGGGGCGACCTCGACGGTCAGGGGCAGGGCGGCGATCCGCTCGCCGTCGGCGTACGCCGTGATGCCGGGAGCGGCGATGGTGATCTTCCTGCCCTGGTGGTGCCGGTAGTCGCGGTGGTGCACGTGGGTGCCCTTGAACAGCTTCGGGTAGGTGCGGATCAGCGCCGGCTTGCTCATCGGCCGGATCACGACCACGTCGAGGAGCCCGTCGTCGAGAAGGGCGCCTTCGGTGATCCGCAGGCCGCCGCCGAACGAGGGACCGTTGCCGACCGCGACCATCATCGCGTCGAAGCGGTGCTGCACCCCGTCGATGTCCAGGGTGTAGGGCAGCGGCTTGAAGGTGCGCAGCTCGGCGAGGGTGGCCACGTTGTAGCGCATCTGCCCCCGGGGCCAGGACATGTTGTTGGCGCGCTCGTTCACGACTGCGTCGAAACCGGCCGCGAGCACGGTCAGGAAGTACTTCGAGCCGATCCGGGCGAGGTCGACGCGCCGCTCCCTGCCGCCGATCACCACGTCGGTGGCGGCAGCGACGTCTCCGCGCGGGAGGTCGAAGTAGCGCGCGGTGTCGTTGCCGGTGCCGGCGGGGATCAGCCCCAGTCGGGTCTCGCTGCCGGCCAGTGCCTGGAGCGCGAGGTGCACCATCCCGTCGCCCCCGACGACCACCAGGGTGCTCACCCCGTCCTGGACGCACTGGCGGGCCAGGTCCAAGGACTCGTCGGCGTCACGGCCCACCAGGTTGCGCACCGTGTAGCCGGCGTCCCGCAGGCGGGGAAGGGCCTCCTCGACGATGCGCGGCCCCTTGCCCCGACCTGCCTGGGGGTTGGTGAGCAACGCGATCTGGGTGGACACGGTGAAACCCTATCTGCCGTGGTGGGGCCGTCCCGGACGGTCGGTGCTCACAGGGGCGAGGCGGTGTCGTCGTCCCACTGCGAGACAGCCTGCTTGCGGGCGCGCCTGCGGTCGGCGACGCGGGCGATGATCTCGCTGATGAAGATCAGCGCGAGCATCGGCAGGGCCAGCATCAGCATCGAGAACGGGTCGGTGGAGGGGGTCGCGACCGCGGCGAAGATGAACGTGCCCACCACGATCCAGGGGCGGTACTGGCCCAGCGACTTGCCCGAGATGACGCCGGCGAAGTTCAGCAGCACGATGAACAGCGGGATCTCGAAGGCGACGCCGAAGACCAGGAGCATCCGGGTGATGAACGTGAAGAAGTCGCCGAACTCGGTGAGCTGGGTCAGCTCGAGGGGCGTGAACCCGATCAGGGCCGCGATGCCCTTGGGCAGCACGTAGTAGCCCACGGCGACGCCGGCGATGAACAGCGGGCCGGCCACGACGGCGAACAGCCGGGTCCACCGACGCTCGTTCGCGTGCAGGCCGGGGACGATGAAGGCCCAGATCTCGTAGAGCCACAACGGTGAGGTGCCCACGATCCCGGCCACGCCGCACAGCTTGAGCTGCAGGAGCAGCGGGCTGCCGATGCCGGTGATCACCGCCTGGGTCTGGACCTCCTGGTCGAGAGCCTTCGAGGCATCGAGGTAGGGCTGGTAGATCAGGTCGAAGAGCTGCTGCCAGAAGAAGAGCGCGATGATCGTGCCCACGACCAGGTAGAGCGAGCACCGCATGATGCGGGCTCGGAGCTCACGGAAGTGGTCCCCGAGGGACATCCGGCCGCCCTCGCCGACGGGATCCCGTGGGCGACCACGGAAGAGCTCGACGACACCGCCGAGTGACACTGCTGCGCTGCTCCGTCGTCAGATGCTGCCCGGGCCGGCGGGGCCCTCGGGCCGTACGTCGCGCTCGGTGTCCGCGGCGGCACGGTTCTGGGCGTTGATCTGCCGCTGCTCGGGGGTCAGGTCGTCGTCGTCGTCATCGATCAGGCCCTTGGTCTCGGCCTTGAAGATCCGCAGGGCGCGACCGCTGCCGCGAGCCAGCTCGGGCAGCTTCTTGGCCCCGAAGAGGAGCACGAGCACCCCGAAGATGATCAGGAGCTCGGTGGTACCGAGGCCCGCGAACAGAGGAGTGACCAGTGCTGATGTCATGCACTCATCCTACGCCGCCATCATCTGCTTGTGCGGACGCTTGGCCGGAGTGGTCGCTGCCGTCCTCCGCGTAGAGGCCCAGTGTCGCGCGTGCGGTGCGGACCACCTCGTCGCGCAGCGTCGTGGGGGCCACGACGGTGACGGCCGGTGCCAGGCGCATCGCCAGGCGCACCAGCCACCGTGGGTCGCTGACCCGGAGACTGACCTCGAGCCGGCCCTCGCCGAGCTCCTCGACGCTGTCGACCGGGTAGTAGTCGGCCATCCACCGGGCGGGGCGCTCGAGGTGGACCACGGCCACGATGTCGTCGGGGCCGGGCTCGAAGAGTCCCTCGGAGAGGTCGCGCCGCTCCAGGGAGTGCTCCTGGCGCGGTGCGTCGACCAGCTCCACGGCGTGCATCCGGTCCAGCCGGAACAGCCGCCGCGCCGAGGTGAGGTGGCACCAGGCGTCGAGGTAGTCGTGACCGTCGCTGCTCAGCAGCTCCAGGGGGTCCACGGTGCGCTGGGTGGTCTCGTCGCGGGTGGGGACGTAGTAGTCCAGACGGGCCTGCCGGTCGGTCGCGATCGCCTCGGCCAGCAGCTTCGCGTGCTGGTCGGCGAGGTCGGAGCGGGGCAGGTGCACCTCGACGCGTGGGGTGGCCGTGCCGGTGGCGGCGGCGTCCTCGAGCTTGACCAGGCACCGTTCGATGACCTCGTGCGAGGCCTCGGGGCTGCCCTCCCGGAGGGCGCGCAGCGCCACGATCAGCGCGGAGGCCTCCGAGCTGCCCAGCCGGACGGGACGGGCGAGGAACTCCGCGTTCTCGATGTGTACGACGCCTTCGGGATCGTCCTCGATCGCCTCGAAGTCGACCTCGATCATCTTGTCCGGGGTCAGGCCGGGCAGCCCGCACATCCAGAGCACCTTCAGGTCCTTCATGATCTGCTCCGGACCGACCGAGAAGTCCGCCGCGACCTCGGTGAGGGACACGCCGCTGCGGCTCTGCAGGTACGGAACCAGCGCGAGCAGTCGCGAGACCTGCTCCCGGGCGCCGCCGCTCACAGCGACGCCCCCGCCGGGCTCGCCGGGGCGCACAGGTGCTCGAGCCGGTTGCGGACCGAGGTGCGCAGCTCGGCCGGGGACTCCACCACGACCGTGTCGGCGTACCCCAGCAGCTCGCCGGCGAAGTCCGTCTCCGACACGTAGGGCACCTCGAGCCGGTCCCAGCCGGGCGTGCCGTCGGGTCCGGTCAGGTCGCGCGCAGCGACCTCGGCCCGGCGTCGCAGGTCGATGGCCGAGCCCGCCCTGACCAGCACGGTGGCGGTGCGGTCCGGCTGGCGCGGGGCCAGCGACTGCGACAGCGTCCGCAGGTCGGTGCCCTCGGGCACGGTGAACGACCCCGCGGGGCCGGTCGGCTCGACCTCCGAGACGATCCGGCTCAGGCGGAACATCCGCGGCTCCCCCCGGTCGGTGTCGAGCCCGGCGACGTACCACCGGCCCTGGGCGGTGACCACGCCCCAGGGCTCGACGTGGCGGGTGGAGGCGTCTCGCTGGCCCGCCCGCTTGTAGTCGAACCGGACCGGGGTCCGGTGCACGGTCGCCTGCCACATCGACTCGAACGCGGGCTCCTCGGCCACCAGGGTCGGCTGGACCTGCTCCAGCTGCTCGCGGTCGAAGCTCAGGCCGGCGGCCTTCAGCTTCACCAGGGCGTCCGAGGTCGCGGCCGCGAGTCCGGCGTGACGCCACACCCGGGCCGCCAGGCCGAGGACCGCCACCTCGTCGGCGGTGAAGTCGATCGCGGGGAGCTCGAAGGCGTCCCGCTTGATCCGGTAGCCCTGCTCGTCCTCGAAGAACTTGTCCACGAACCCGGTCTCGAGCGGGATGCCCAGCGCACGCAGGTCGTCCTTGTCGCGCTCGAACATGCGATCGAACGCCTCGTCGCTGCTCTCGCGGTAGGGCTCCATCAGCGCACGGATCTGCTCCTTGGTGGTGTAGTTGCGCGCCACCAGCAGCAGGATGACGAGGTTGAGCAGGCGTTCGGACTTCGCAGCGGACACGTGTCTCCTATTTCGGATCGCTCAGCCCACGCCGAGCAGGTCGACGATGAAGGCCAGGGTCGAGTTGGCGGGGATGCCGGGCTGGGGCGTCTCACCGTAGGCGAGGGACGGCGGGGTCAGGATGAGCAGCCTGGCGCCCTCTCGGCGGCCCGCCAGGGCCCGGTCCCAGGCGGGGATCATGCCGGTCGCGGTGCCGAGCGAGACGAACGTGGGCTCGGTGCTGAACGTCTCCTGCGCGGGTTCCTCGGCCCCCCACACCTGCAGGAGGTAGTCCACGGCGACCCGGTCCGGAGTCTCCACGACGTCGCCGGTGCCTTCGCGCAGGGGGATCACCACCAGGGACCGCGGCGCGCGGACACCGGTGAAGTCGAAGCCGGTGGGCGTGCCGTCCTTCTCCACGAGCCGGGGCGCGGCCGTCGAGGAGGCGTTGCTCGCCACGTCCGGCCCGGTGGGGCCGTCGAGCACGGAGGTGGGGTCGGTGGAGAGGATGTCGGCGACCATCACCACGGGGTCGCCCCCCTTCATCCCGAACTGGGGGGCGCCGCTCGAGCCGTAGGCGTCGTCGGAGGTGGAGACGACCACCACCCTGGTGTCAGCCGACTTGCCGACCAGCGCCCGTGCCAGCGCGGGGAACACCTGGTCGCCGAGCTTGATGTCGAGGGGCCGCTGTCCCGCGTCGAGGGTGGAGATCGTCCGCTCCCCGGTGCGACCGTTGGCCAGGGTGAGCTGAAGGATCACGGTGGAGTCCTCCCCCACCTTGTCGCCGTCACCGGGGACCGTGACCCACGCCGTGGTCTCGTCGAGGTCGAGCGGGGCCTGGATGTCGATGCTGGGGAGCCGGTTGAAGCTGCCGCCCACCTTGACCTGGTCACGCAGGCTGGCCACCTGGTCCTGGCCGGCTGAACCGCAGGCCGAGGCCGCCAGCACCGCCGTCATGGTGAACGCGGCAGCGGCGATGCGCTGCCGTTGCGTCACATTCCCTCGATCAGACGCTCGACGCGCTCGTCGTGGGACCTGAACGGGTCCTTGCACAGCACGGTGCGCTGGGCCTGGTCGTTGAGCTTGAGGTGGACCCAGTCGACGGTGAAGTCGCGGCGCCGCTCCTGGGCCCGCTTGATGAAGTCGCCGCGCAGCCGGGCCCGGGTGGTCTGCGGGGGCACGGACTTGGCCCGGTAGATCGCGAGGTCGGTGGTGACCCGCTTGACTGCCCCACGCTTCTCGAGCAGGTAGTAGAGCCCGCGCTCGCGGTGGATGTCGTGGTAGGCGAGGTCGAGCTGGGCGACCCGGGGGTGGCCGAGCGGGAGCCCGTGCTTGGCCCGGTACCGGTCGATCAGCTTCCACTTGATCACCCAGTCGATCTCCCGCTCGACCAGGGACAGGTCGCCGGAGTCGACTGCCTTGAGGCCGCGCTCCCACAGGTCGAGCGCCTGCTCGATGATCGGGGTGCTCAGCTCGCGCCGGTCCACGAAGTCGCGCGCGCGGGAGAGGTACTCCCCCTGGATGTCGAGGACGCTGGCCTCGCGGCCGTTCGCGAGACGCACCTTGCGGCGCCCGGTCATGTCGTGGGAGATCTCGCGGATCGCCCGGATGGGGTTCTCCATGGTGAGGTCGCGCATCACCACGCCCTCCTCGATCATCCGCAGCACGAGGTCGCAGCTGGCCACCTTGAGCATGGTGGTCGTCTCGCTCATGTTGGAGTCGCCCACGATCACGTGCAGGCGGCGGAAGCGCTCGGCGTCGGCGTGCGGCTCGTCGCGGGTGTTGATGATCGGTCGCGAGCGGGTGGTCGCGCTGGAGACGCCCTCCCAGATGTGCTCGGAGCGCTGGCTGACCGAGTACGACGCCCCTCGCGGGGTCTGGGTGACCTTCCCGGCCCCGACGATGATCTGGCGGGTGACCAGGAACGGGATCAGCACATCGGCGAGCTTGCTGAACTCCCCGTGCCGGCTGACCAGGTAGTTCTCGTGGCAGCCGTAGGAGTTGCCGGCGCTGTCGGTGTTGTTCTTGAACAGGTAGACGTCACCGGAGATGCCCTCGTCGCGCAGACGACGCTCGGCGTCGACCAGCAGGCCCTCCAGGACCCGCTCCCCCGCCTTGTCGTGGGTGACGAGGTCGACGATGTCGTCGCACTCGGGGGTGGCGTACTCGGGGTGGCTGCCGACATCGAGGTACAGCCGCGCTCCGTTCGCCAGGAACACGTTGCTGCTGCGACCCCAGCTGACGACCTTGCGGAACAGGTAGCGAGCCACCTCGTCAGGTGAGAGGCGTCGCTGCCCCTTGAACGTGCACGTGACGCCGTACTCGTTCTCGATTCCGAAGATTCGCCGGTCCACGTGTCCAGACTAGGTGGCCACTGGGGATAACGGGTCAGGGCGCGACAGGTGGATCGTCCTCCGGACGTTCGGTGTCTCCCCCGGCGTCCCCCCCGGCGTCCCCCCCAGCGTCCCCCGCAGCCTCTCTCGCGGTGTCCCCCAGGACACCGCGGAGCACGACCTCGTCGAGGCGCTTGAACTTGCGCTCCTGGGTGCGGGTGCGGTCCAGGACGGCAACCTCGAGGTCGCCCGCCGCGATGTCGCGGTGGCCGCTCTCGCTGTGACCCAGTGCTGCCGCGGTGAGCTTGAGGGCGTCGTCCCTGGACAGCCCCAGCGTGTACCGCTCCTGGAGGTACGCCGTCACGGAGTCCGCCGCGCCACCCATCACCGCGAAGTCGCGCTCCTCGACGACCTGGCCGTCGAAGGTGAGCCGGAAGATCTGGTCGTCCCCGGGCGTGTCCCCGACCTCGGCGACGAAGATCTCGATCTCGTAGGGCTTCTCGGCCCCGCTGGAGAAGATCGTGCCCAGGGTCTGCGCGTAGGCGTTGGCCAGGCCCCGCCCGGAGACGTCGCGCCGGTCGTAGGAGTACCCCCGCATGTCGGCGAGGCGGACCCCGGCGATGCGCAGGTTCTCGAACTCGTTGTAGCGCCCCACGGCCGCGAACGCGATCCGGTCGTAGATCTCGCTCACCTTGTGCAGGGCCGCGGAGGGGTTCTCGGAGACGAACAAGACCCCGTCGGCGTAGCGGACGACTGCGACGGACCGCCCGCGGCCGATCCCCTTGCGGGCGAAGTCGGCCCGGTCCTTCATCAGCTGCTCGGGCGAGACGTAGAACGGCATGCTCATGAGCGACCTCCGGTCGCCCATGAGCATGCCGGAGCATGACTGTGTTCGATGGTTCCCTCGCTGCGCTCGGTCACGTGCTCGCTTCGCTCGCTCATGGGTTCGGTCTCTTTCAGATCAGGGGGGCCGCGGGACCGTCGGGACGCTGCATCCGGCCCCCGAGCACCTCGTCGGCGATCGCGGCGACCTCGTCCTGGCTGAGCCGGAGGTGTCCGTCGGCGGTGATCACGCTCACGACCGGGAAGATCCGCCGGGTGATGTCGGGACCGCCGGTGGCCGAGTCGTCGTCGGCAGCGTCGTAGAGCGCCTGGACGACCGCGGTGACGCACTGGGTCTGGTCGAAGTCGTCGCGGTAGAGCTTCTTCAGCGCCCCGCGGGCGAACACCGAGCCGGAGCCGACCGAGTGGAAGGCCGTCTCCTCGTAGCGCCCGCCGGTGACGTCGTAGGAGAAGATCCGCCCGTGCCGGGTGACGAGGTCGTAGCCCGCGAACAGCGGCACCACCGCCAGTCCCTGCATCGCCATCCCCAGGTTGCCCCGGATCAGCGCCGAGAGCCGGTTGGCCTTGCCGTCGATCGAGAGCGTGGCGCCCTCGATCTTCTCGTAGTGCTCGAGCTCGACCTGGAACAGGCGCACCATCTCGACCGCGAGACCGGCGGTGCCGGCGATCCCGACCGCGGAGTACTCGTCGGCGGGGAAGACCTTCTCGATGTCGCGCTGGGCGATGATGTTGCCCATCGTGGCTCGGCGGTCCCCAGCCATCACCACGCCGTCGCGGAACGTCGCCGCCACGATCGTGGTGGCGTGCGGCGCCAGCGAGGTGGCGTCCCCGGGCGGCAGCGGCCTGCGGGAGGGCAGCAGCTCGGGTGAGACCTGGGAGAGGAACTCCGCGAAGGAGGACGTCCCGGGAGTCAGGTAGGCGGCGGAGAGCCGGGCGTCACTCATGGAGGCTCACTGCCCGCCCTTCTGGATGAACGACTTCACGAAGTCCTCGGCGTTGGTCTCGAGGACGTCGTCGATGTCCTCGAGGATCGCGTCGATGTCCTCGTCGAGCTGTTCCTTGCGCTCGGTGACGGAGTCGGCGGGGGCAGCCGTCTCGCTGACCTCCTCCTCCTGCTGGGACTTGCGCGGTTGCTTGTGCTCCTGAGCCATCGCGGACCTCCTAGGTACGTCGGTGTCTCGACCCTATCCAGACGAGGGTCGATCGCGGCCCGCCTCCCACCAAACACGACAAATACGTGGTCCGATGACCCGGTCACACCCCTAGATCTCGCGAAGAGGAACGATGGCTTTCCTTCCCCAGGCCCTCGCCCACGCCCGCAACCGGCACCCGAGCAGTCGCAGGCGCCTCGGGCTGGTGCCCGTGCTCGTCACGGTGCTCGCCCTCGTGGCCGTGCTGCTGCCTCTCTCCGGCCCCGCAGCGGCGGCGCGCAAGCCCAAGCCGCGCGCGCCCAAGGCGGCTGCCGCGCCCGCCGTGGTCGGTAAGCCTCCCAGCAACTACGTGCCGGCGCAGACCAGCTACTTCAGCTACCCCAACCGGGGCAAGCGCGAGCAGCGGATCATCCGTGCCCGCGTGCTGAGCACCATCAACAGCGTCTGGGGCGGGCCACGGACCTCGATCGGCACGCCCAGGCCCGGGAACGGCTCCATCCGGATCGTGACGTGGACGTTCAACGACTGGGCCATCGCCAAGGCGCTGGTCGCCGCCCGCAAACGGGGGGTCACGGTCCAGGTGGTGTCGACCAAGAAGGCCAACAAGCCCCACGCGCCGTGGAAGTATCTGCGCAAGAAGCTCGGCCAGAAGCTCTACCGACCGGGTCACCCGAGCACGGCGGCCACGGTGAGCTTCGCGCGGCAGTGCAAGGGGGCGTGCCGGGGACCGGGAGGAACCGCCCACTCGAAGTACTTCCTGTTCGACAACGTCGGTTCGCGCCACGTGCGCAACGTCGTGATGCAGACCTCGGCGAACCTGACCACGACGGCGTTCCAGTCGCAGTGGAACCACGCGCAGGTGCAGCACTCGAAGGCCGTCTACCAGGACTTCCTCAAGGTGTTCTGGGAGTCCCGGGTGGGCCAGCCCACGGTCAGGCCCTTCCACGCGGCCAGGTTCGGCTCGCTGGTGAACTACTTCTTCCCCCGCATCGGCGCCACCCCGGCCCAGGACCCGGTGCTGCAGACGCTTGCCCCGGTCAAGTGCACCGGCGCCCGCACGGGCGCTCGCGGGGGTCGCACCGTGATCCGGGTGATGCAGTACGCCACCTTCGGTGACCGGGGCGTCTGGATCGCCAAGCGGCTGCGCCAGCTGTGGGAGGCGGGCTGCAACGTGGCGATGGTCTACACGGTGGTCAACCGTCCGGTGATGCAGATCCTCAGCCGGAAGACCGGCCGCGGCCCGGTCCCGATGAAGCAGTCGGTGGTCGCCGACTCCGCGGGCCACATCGTGAAGTACAACCACAGCAAGTACATGGTGGTCGCGGGTCGCTGGGGCAACCGGCCGGCCGCGTTCCTGACGTTCACGGGCTCGGCGAACTGGTCGGACCTGTCCTTCACTGCCGACGAGCAGATGCAGCGCCTGGACAACGAGGCCCAGGCGAAGCGCTACATCACCAACTTCAAGAAGGTCTGGCGGCAGAAGTCCTCGAAGCGGGCCCGTCCCGGGCAGATGGCCGCCTTCGGCCGTGGTGCGGCGGACGAGCCCGTGTTCGGCAAGGGCATCTACCGCTACCTGCCGCCGGACTGAGTGGGCTCAGCGTCCCCTGGTCAGGGCCTCGAACAGCCCGGCCGCGGTGTCGTGGCTGTCCAGGAGCGCCCCCACGTGCGCCTTGCTGCCGCGCAGCGGATCGATGGTCGGGACCCGCTGCAGTGACTCGTGCCCCGGGAGATCGAAGATCACCGAGTCCCAGGAGGCCGCGGCGATGCTGTCGGAGTACTTGCTCAGGCACCGTCCGCGGAAGTAGGCGCGGGTGTCCTCCGGAGGCTCGTGCATCGCTTCCTCGACCGCTGCGTCGTCGACGAGCCGCTTCATCCGGCCGAGCTTGAGGAGCCGGTGGTAGAGCCCCTTCTCGGGCCGCAGGTCGGCGTACTGGAGATCGATGAGGTGGAGCTTGGCGTCGGACCAGGACAACCCGTCGCGGTCCCGGTAGGAGTTCAGGAGCCTCAGCTTGGCCACCCAGTCGAGCTCGTCGGCACACTCGAAGGGATCGCGCTCGAGCCGGGTGAGCACCGACTCCCACCGCTCGAGGACGTCGCGGGTGGCGGCGTCGGCCTCGCCCCCGCGGCGCTCGGCGATGTAGCGCTGGACGAGGTGGAAGTACTCCCACTGCAGCTGCACCGCCGTCATCGTGCGGCCCTCGCCGACCTCGAGCAGGTGGGTCAGCCCCGGGTCGTGGGAGACGTGCTTGAGCGAGGCCACCGGGCGCGAGACGCTCAGGTCGGTGGTCAGGAACCTGTCCTCGATCATGCTCAGCACCAAGGCTGTGGTCCCGACCTTGAGGTAGGTGGAGATCTCCGCGAGGTTGGCGTCGCCCAGGATGACGTGCAGCCTGCGGTACTTCTCCGGGTCGGCGTGCGGCTCGTCCCGGGTGTTGATGATCGGCCGCTTGAGGGTGGTCTCGAGTCCGACCTCCACCTCGAAGTAGTCCGCGCGCTGGCTGATCTGGAAGCCGTCGCCCTGCCCGTCCTGTCCCAGCCCGACCCGGCCGGCGCCGCAGACCACCTGGCGGCTGACGAAGAACGGGGTCAGGTGCCGGACGATGTCGCCGAAGGGTGTGGAGCGCCGGACGAGGTAGTTCTCGTGTGCGCCGTACGAGGCGCCCTTGTTGTCGGTGTTGTTCTTGTACAGCAGCAGGTCGCCCTGGTCCCCCTGGCCGCCGGTGGAGGCGAACCGGCACGCGTCCAGGGCGATCTGCTCCCCCGCCTTGTCCCACCGGACCACGTCGAGGGGCGTGGTGCACTCGGGGCTGGAGTACTCCGGGTGGGCGTGGTCGACGTAGAGGCGCGCGCCGTTGGTCAGGATCACGTTCGCCAGTCCGAGGTCCTCGTCGGTGAGCTGGCTGGGGTCGGCGTTCTCCCGCGACATGTCGAAGCCCCGGGCGTCGCGCAGCGGGGACTCCTCCTCGAAGTCCCACCGGGCGCGGCGGGCCTTGAGCGTCGCCGAGGCGTAGGCGTTGACCAGGCGGGTGCTGGCGACCATCGGGTTCGCGTGCGGGTGTCCCTGCACCGAGATGCCGAACTCGGTCTCTGTCCCCATGACCCTGTGCACGCTCACGTGGCGAGCGTACGTGGGACCCCGGCGAGTGCCCGGGAAGACTCCATCGTGAGACTGGAAATGGATTGCTGAGGGCCCCCACATGTTAGGTTTCGGGTGCCCCGGAGCGGGCATCTCGGTTTCTTTCCTCTGGGGGCATCACCTTGTTCACACGCCGAAGCATCACCTCGTTGGCCAGCCTGGCCCTGATGGTCAGCACGCTCACCGTCACCGGATCGGTCGCCGAGGCTGCAGGCGCACCCGCCGCGATCAGCCCGAGCCAGCCCTCGATCGCCGTCAAGGCCGCAGTCTGGGGCACCCCTCCACGCAACTACGTGATGCCTCCCGGGTCCGCCTTCACCTTCCCCAACGGCTCGAAGGCCGACAAGGTCGCCATCCGCAACCGCGTCCTGGGCACCATCCAGAGCACCTGGGGTGGCTACCGCGACGCCCACCGCCTGCCGGCGGCCGGCAACGGCTCGATCCGCATCGCGACCTGGACCTTCAACGACATGGGGATCGCCAAGGCGCTCGTGGCCGCCCACAAGCGGGGCGTCAGCGTCCAGGTCCTCGCCGCAGCCAAGGCCAACAAGAAGCACAAGTCGTGGAAGTTCCTGCGCAAGAACCTCGGCACCGCCTACTACAAGCGGGGCGTCGCGGGTTCCACCGACAAGGTCAGCTTCGCCCGCTCGTGCCCCGGCGCCTGCCGTGGACGGGGCGGTACGCCGCACTCGAAGTTCTTCCTGTTCAACAACGTGGGCGCCAAGCACGTCAAGAACGTGGTCATGTCCACCTCCTCGAACCTGACCAACTTCGCGGTGCGGGGCCAGTGGAACGAGGCCCAGACCTACCACTCCGCGCAGATCTACAACCAGTTCCTCACGATCTACCGCGAGGCCCGCCTGGCCAGGCCCCAGCGCTCGACCTACCGGGTCTACCCGGCCGGCAACGTCACCAGCCTGTTCTTCCCCCGCTACGGCACCAACGCCGCGAACGACCCGGTGATGCAGGCCCTGAACCAGACCACCTGCACCGGCGCCGGCCTCTCGGGCAAGGGTCGGACCCAGGTCCGCGTCTCGATCTACGCGCTCTACGACAAGCGCGGCACCTGGATCGCCAAGAAGTTGCGCTCACTGTGGAACGCCGGCTGCGACCTCAAGATCATCTACGCGGTCTCCACCCGCCCGATCCTCTCGATCCTGCGCAGCGGCAGCGGCCGGGGGCCTGTGCCGATGAAGCAGTCGGTGATCACCAACAGCAAGCGCATCGTGACCAAGTACAACCACAGCAAGTGGCTCACGATCGCCGGCAACTGGGGCGGCTACCGGGCCAACTACCTGACGTTCGCGGGCGCCGCCAACTGGAGCAACGCGGCGTTCTACAACGACGAGCAGATGACCCAGGTCAGGGACTACGGCACCGTCCAGGCGCACCACCGCAACTTCAACCGCACCTGGGCGCAGAAGTCCTCGCACCCGCCGGGCTACGGCAGCCACTCCACAGAGGGGCGCGCGATGCCCTCGGGCAACACGATCCCCTGGGGCAAGGGCGTGTTCAAGAACATGACCCCCAACGGCTGACCGCTCCCCCGGGCCGAGCAACGGACCCCGGCAACGGGGCCGAGCACGACGAAAGGCGCCGACCACCTGGTCGGCGCCTTTCGTCGTGTCTGCCCAGAGGTCCTAGAGGTACTGCCCGGTGTTGGCCACGGTGTCGATGGAGCGGCCGGGCTCGGTGCCCTGCTTGCCGGTGATCAGCGTCCGGATGAACACGATCCGCTCACCCTTCTTGCCCGAGATCCGCGCCCAGTCATCGGGGTTGGTGGTGTTGGGCAGGTCCTCGTTCTCCTTGAACTCGTCCACGCACGCTTGGAGCATGTGCTGGACCCGCAGTCCGGGACGGTCGTGGTCGAGGACGTCCTTGATCGCCATCTTCTTGGCCCGGTCCACGATGTTCTGGATCATCGCGCCGGAGTTGAAGTCCTTGAAGTACAGGACCTCCTTGTCCCCGTTGGCGTAGGTGACCTCGAGGAAGCGGTTCTCCTCGGACTCGGTGTACATCCGCTCGACGGTGGCGGTGATCATCCCCGCGACGGTCGCGTCGCGGTCGCCCCCGAACTCGGCGAGGTCGTCGGCGTTCAACGGCAGCTCGGCGGTGAGGTACTTGGTGAAGATGTCCCTGGCCGACTCCGCGTCGGGACGCTCGATCTTGATCTTCACGTCGAGCCGTCCGGGGCGCAGGATCGCCGGGTCGATCATGTCCTCGCGGTTGGAGGCGCCGATGACCAGGACGTTCTCCAGACCCTCCACACCGTCGATCTCCGAGAGCAGCTGCGGCACGATCGTGTTCTCGACGTCCGAGGAGACCCCCGAGCCGCGGGTGCGGAACAGCGAGTCCATCTCGTCGAAGAACACGATCACCGGCGTGCCCTCGCTGGCCTTCTCCCGCGCCCGCTGGAACACGAGCCGGATGTGCCGCTCGGTCTCGCCGACGTACTTGTTCAGCAGCTCGGGGCCCTTGATGTTCAAGAAGAACGACCGACCGGACTGACCGGTCCTCTCCGCCACCTTCTTGGCCAGCGAGTTGGCCACGGCCTTCGCGATCAGGGTCTTGCCGCAGCCGGGAGGGCCGTAGAGCAGCACGCCCTTGGGTGGCTTGAGCTGGTAGTCCTTGAACAGCTCGGGGTGGAGGTAGGGCAGCTCGACCGCGTCGCGGATCTGCTCGATCTGTCCGGCCAGCCCGCCGATCGAGCGGTAGTCGATGTCGGGGACCTCCTCGAGCACGAGCTCCTCGACCTCGGACTTCGGCACCCGCTCGTAGACGTAGCCGGACTTGGAGTCCAGCAGCAGGGAGTCGCCGGCGCGCAGGGTGACGTCGCGCAGCGGCGCGGCCAGGCGCACGACCCGCTCCTCGTCGGCGTTCGCGATCACGAGGACCCGCTCACCGTCGGCGAGGACCTCCTTGAACATCACGACCTCGCCGACCTTCTCGAAGTCGAGTGCCGCGACGACATTGAGGGCCTCGTTGAGCATCACCTCCTGCCCCTTGGTCAACGCGTCGAGGTCGACCGAGGGACTGACGTTGACCCGCAGCTTGCGGCCGCCGGTGAAGACGTCGATGGAGTCGTCGTCGTTGCGCTTGAGGAAGGTGCCGAAGCCGGTCGGTGGCTGGGCGAGCCGGTCGACCTCCTCCTTGAGGGTGACGATCTGGTCGCGAGCCTCACGCAGCGTCTGGACCAGCCTCTCGTTCTGGGAGGTGACCCCTGCCAGGGTGCGCTGGGCGTCGAGCAGCCGCTGGTCGAGGGCACGGGCGGTGCCCGGCGCCTCGACGAGACGACGGCGCAGGTCCGCGACCTCCGCTTCCAGGTAGGCGACCTGGTTCAGGAGCTGGGCAGTGGTCGGTCCTTGTTCGGCACCTGACTCAGGCACGTGAACCACCTCCGGATGGGCTGGGGCTGGATTTCGACCCTACTCGGCTGCGCCCACAACCCAAGTGGATACGGCCGTGTCTCATTGCCGACGTTGCCGATCTGCAACAGAAGGGCCCTGCCCGGCGCCGCCGCTAGTCGCACACCTAGGCGGGCTGCGGAGGCAGGCCCACCGGCCGCGGGCCCTCGTAGTCGACGCCGTAGGCGCCCGGGGCCGGCCGACGCTTCTTGACCGGTGCGGTGTTGCCCGGAGCCATCCGGCGGGCCGTGACGAGGAACCCGGTGTGACCGTTCATCCGGTGCGAGGGACGGACCGCGAGACCCTCTACGTGCCACTCGCGCACCAGCGTCTCCCAGGGCTGCGGCTCGGTGAACTCCCCGTGGGCACGCAGGGTCTCCACGACCTTCCCGAGCTGGGTGGTGGTGGCGACGTACGCCACGACGATCCCGCCCGGGACCAGGGCGTCGGCGACCGCGTCGATGCACTCCCAGGGGGCCAGCATGTCCAGGACCACGCGGTCCACGGTGCCCGGCTGCTCCACCGCCGGCAGCTCCTCGACCAGGTCCCCCACGGTGAGGTTCCAGGCCGGGTGCTCACCACCGAAGAACTGGTTGACGTTGCGGCGGGCGACGTCGGCGAAGTCCTCGCGCCGCTCGAAGGAGGAGACCCTGCCGGTCGGGCCCACGGCCCGGAGCAGTGAGCAGGTCAGTGCGCCCGAGCCGGCTCCTGCCTCGACCACGTGGGCGCCCGGGAAGATGTCGGCCATCGCGACGATCTGGGCGGCGTCCTTGGGGTAGACGACCGCGGCCCCGCGCGGCATCGAGACCACGAACTCGTTGAGCAGCGGGCGGAACACGAGGTACTCGCCCCCTGACGTCGAGGTCAGGGTGAACCCCTCTTCGCGCCCGATGATGTCGTCGTGGGAGAGCCCGCCACGGTTGGTGTGGAAGCTCTTGCCCTCCTCCAGACAGATGTTGTGCCGGCGCCCCTTGGCGTCGACGAGCCGGACCCACTCCCCCGGCCTGAGTGGCCCGCGGCGCACCCCCGACCAGTCGGGTGCGTCGGATGCCTCTATGTCACTCACTTGCGAATGCCCTCCTCGAAGGCTCGATCCACGTCCTTGGTCGTCAGTACGCCGAAGACGGCGCCGTCGGGCTCGACCAGCAGGTATTCCTCGGCGGGGGTCCGGGACATCGCCCGGACAAGCTCCTCACCAGTGAGGTCGGCGCTGAGCACCATGCCGTCCTCGATCGTGCGGGCCAGCGAGCTCACCGGCACCCAGGCGCGCCGCTCCTCGGGGGTGGCGAGCAGGGCGGTCTCGTTAACCACGCCGCTGAGCCGGTCATCGCGCCCCTGCACCACGATGCCGCCGGCGCCGGCCTCCTGGGCCCGGCGTACGGCCTCGGCGATCGGCACGTCGGCGGGGACCACCACGACACGGCGGGCCAGCGGACGGGCCTGCAACGCGGGCAGACGGCTGCGCAGGCGCGCGTTCATCAGCGACGCGGTCGCGCCGGACCACAGGAACGAGGCGATGATGAAGGTGATCAGGTAGTCGAAGATGTCCGGCGTGGTCCCGAGCAGGGTCCCGGCCAGCAGCGGCCAGCCCAGCACCAGCACCGCCGCCACGCGGCCGCCCCAGGCGGCCACGATCGTGCCACGGTGCATGCTCTTGGTGACGCCCCAGACGGCCGACTTGAGCACCCGGCCCCCGTCGAGCGGGAGCCCGGGGACCAGGTTGAGCACGCCGACGACGAGGTTGGCGCCCGCCAGTCCCTCCACGGCGAGACGGAGCAGGCCGTCGGGCGTGACGAACCACAGCGCCACGGCAGCCAGGCCGATCACGATCGAGGTGAGCGGACCGACGACCGCGACCTTGAACTCCTCGCCCGGGGTGCGGGTCTCGGAGTCGATCTCGGTCGCGCCGCCCAGGAAGTGCAGGGTGATCGAGCGGACGCCGAGTCCCTGGCGCTGCGCCATCAGCGCGTGCGCCATCTCGTGCAGCAGCACGGAGAGGTAGAGGAGCACCGCGAACGCCACGCCCGCGACGTACTTCAACGCGCCTAGGCCGGGCTGCACCTGCTCGACCCGGGGCGCCAGCAGGACCGCGATCAGCAGGGCCACCAGCAGCCAGGACGAGCGGACCAGCACGTCCACTCCGGCGATGGAACCGATGCGCAGCGTGCCCGGAGGGTACGGCGAACGACCCGGGCCGCCGCCCGATCCAGGGGGCCCGTCGTGTGCGCTCACCCCGTAACGCTAGCGCGGGTCGAACCTGTCGGAGCAGCGACCTACTGTGAGGCCATGCAGCAGGCCCAGTCTCACGCCCGGATCGGGACGCCGGTCGACGGCGAGCGGGTGCTCGGCTCCCTGTCGCCGAGCCGCGCCGGGGACTTCAAGGCGTGCCCGCTGATGTATCGCCTGCGCACGATCGACCGGCTCCCCGAGGTGCCCTCGCCCGGCGCCGTACGCGGAACCGTGGTGCACAAGGTCCTCGAGGACCTCTTCGACCTCCCCGCGGAGCAGCGCACGCCCGAACAGGCCGAGACGATGGTCCAGGACGCCTGGGACCACGTGCTGGACCTGGAGCCGGAGCTGGGCGCCATGTTCGCCGGGGACCGGGACGGTGCCGGGGCTGAGGCCAGCGCCGGCGGCGAGCTCACGGCCTGGCTGGCGTCGTGCCGCGAGAGCCTGCGGAGGTACTTCGACCTCGAGGACCCGCGGCGGCTCGAGCCTGCCGAGCGGGAGGTCTACGTCGAGGCCCTGTTGGACTCCCGGCTGCTGCTGCGCGGGTTCGTGGACCGGATCGACGTCGCCCCGGACGGTGCGGTGCGGGTGGTCGACTACAAGACCGGCCGCTCCCCCGGCGTCGGCTACGAGAGCAAGGCGCTGTTCCAGATGCGCTTCTACGCACTCGTGCTGTGGCGCACGCGCGGGGTGGTCCCGGCCCTGCTGCAGCTGATCTACCTCGCGGACGGGCAGGTGGTCAGCTACCGGCCCGACGAGCAGGACCTGCGGGCCACCGAGCGGCTGGTCGAGGCCCTGTGGCGGGCGATGGAGGAGGCTCGCGCCGCTGGTGAGTGGCTGGCCAGCCCCGGACCGGCCTGCGGGTGGTGCAGCTACCGGGCCTTCTGCCCGGCGTACGGCAACGAACCGCCGCCCCTGCCGGTCGCGGAACCCTCAGGCGTGCAGGCCGACCAGTTCCTCGGGGGCGAGGCCGAGCAGGCTCTCGCGCAGGACCATCCCGTCCCGGGCAGGGACCTGCACGTGGCTGGGCACGACGAGGACGCGGCAACCGGCGGCGAGGGCCGAGGCCGCGCCGGTCGGTGAGTCCTCAATCGCCACGGTGTCCGCAGGCGCGGCGCCGATCAGCTCGCTCGCGCGCAGGTAGGGCTCCGGGTGCGGCTTCCCGCGGGAGACCTCGTCACCGCAGACCAGCACGTCGAAGGAGTTCTCCGGGAGCGAGCGCAGCACCGGCTCCACGAAGCGCCGCCACGACATCGTGACCAGGGCGCAGGGCACCTCCAGGTCACGCAGGGCAGCGAGCAGCTCGCGCGCCCCCGGCCGCCAGGGCACCCGGCGCTCGACCCGCTCGATGACGCCGTCGAGCAGCTCGTCGACGATCTGCCGCGGGGTGCGGTCGATCCCCATGTGCTCGCGGATGTAGGTGGCCGAGTCGGTCAGGTCACCACCGACGATGGCCAGCGCGTGCTCCTGGGACCAGGTACCGCCGTACTTCTCGGCGAGCGCGAACTCGCACTCCATCCAGTAGGGCTCGGTGTCGACCAGGGTGCCGTCCATGTCCCACAGCACGGCGGCTGGCAGCCCGGACGTGCCACCTGGTGCCTGACCTGCAGGAACACGAGAAAAGTCGGTACTCAGAACGCCCTCCGAAGAACTCCACGCACGTGCCGTGCGACGAACCACCCTAGAACCAGGGTGCACAGCATGCGCAATCAGCATGGGAGCGGCCCGTCTCACCTGCGGGCGGTTACCACACAGGGTCCATCGGGTACCGGCAGTCTGGTGGCGGAAGCACGGGCGCTCCAGTCACGCCGGAGAGGCAGGTCACCTCGTGGCGGATCCTGTAGACGATCCTCGCCGGCCCGGAACCGACCCTGGATCCGAGCCTGGCCCCGATCCTGAATCCGGGCCGAGCCAGGTGGAGGAGGAGACTGCGCGCGCTGACCAGGAGACAGAAGCTCTGATCGCTGCCGCCGCTTCTGGGGACCTCGGCGGGACGGAGGCAAGCGCGCCGGGTTCACCGCTGCGCCGGTCTCCCTTCAGCACTGGCTTGATGGCCGGACTGGGTCTGCTCCTTGCCTACGGGCTGGTCCACGTGCTGCTCGAGCTGCATCAGATCCTCGTCTTCATCGTCTTCTCGGTCTTCCTGGCCCTGGGACTGGAACCCCTCGTGGCCTGGCTGATGCGTCACGGCCTCAGGCGGGGGTGGGCGGTACTGGCAGTGATGACCTCGCTCGTGCTGCTCGTCGCTCTTGTCGGCCTCCTGGTGGTGCCCCCGGTGATCGACCAGGCCGACGCTCTGGTCCGCGGGGCACCGAAGTATCTCGACGACCTGCAGCACGAACCGTTCGTGATCGACCTCGACTCGCGATTCCATCTTGCTGCTCAAGCCCGGGATCAGGCCTTCTCGGCCCTGGACGGTCTGAGCGCCACCTCCGTGCTGGGAGGAGTCGTGGGTGCGGGGAAGGCTGTCGTGGACGGCGTCGTCGCCGTGGTGACGGTGCTGGTCCTGACCCTCTACCTGATGGTGGCACTCCCCGCGGTGAAGGCCGCCGGGTACAAGCTGGTGCCACAGAGGCGGCGTGCTCGCGTCGTGTTCCTGGGTGAGGAGATGTCTCGCCGCGTAGGAGGCTACGTCCTGGGGCAGACGACGGTAGCCGTGATCAACGGGGTGCTTGCCTACATCATGATGCTGATCCTCGGCCTGCCGTTCTCCGTCGTGCTGGCGGTGCTGGTCGGGCTCCTGGCCCTGGTTCCCATCATCGGCACCGTGATCGGCGCGGTCCTGGTCACCCTGGTGGCACTCACCGTCGGCCCGATCACCGCTGTCGTCGCACTGGGCTACTACATCGCCTACCACGTGTTCGAGGCCTACGTCCTCTCCCCGCGCATCATGCACCGAGCCGTCGAGGTCCCCGCGATCGTCGTGATTCTCGCCGTCCTCGCCGGTGGCACGCTCCTCGGAGTCGTCGGGGCGCTGATCGCTATCCCGGTCGCGGCCGGACTGCACCTCATCTACGAACAGGTGCTCGTCCCCAGGCAACAAGGCCTCACCGAGACCTCGTAGCGTCCATCGGGCCGCCTGCTCAGTCCTCCGGGTCGTAGCCGAGGTTGGGCGAGAGCCAGCGCTCGGCCTCGGCCAGGGTCCAGCCCTTGCGCTCGGCGTACGACGCCACCTGGTCGCGGGCGAGGCGACCGACCACGAAGTACTGAGACTGCGGGTGGGAGAAGTACCAGCCGCTCACCGAGGCGCCGGGCCACATCGCCATCGACTCGGTGAGCTCGATCCCGGTGCGCTCCTGCACGTCGAGCAGCTCCCACAGGGTGCGCTTCTCGGTGTGCTCGGGGCAGGCCGGGTAGCCCGGCGCGGGCCGGATGCCGGTGTACTTCTCCGCGATCAGGGCCTCGTTGTCCAGGCCCGCGTCGTCGGAGTAGCCCCACAGCTCGGTGCGCACCCGCTGGTGCAGCCGCTCGGCGAACGCCTCGGCCAGCCGGTCGCACAGGGACTCCAGCAGGATCGCGCTGTAGTCGTCGAGGTCGTCCTTGAACTCCTTGATCTTGTCCTGGCCGCCGAGCCCGGCGGTGACTGCGAACCCGCCGACGTGGTCGCGCAGCCCGGTCTCCTTGGGCGCCACGAAGTCGCTGAGGGAGCGGTTGGGGACGCCCTCGCGGTGCTCACCCTGCTGGCGCAGGTGGTGCAGCGTGGTGAGCACCTCGGTGCGGTCCTCGTCGCGGTAGACCTCGATGTCGTCGCCGACCGCGCTCGCCGGGAAGAAGCCGATCACGCCGTTGGCGGTGACCCACTTCTCCTTGATCATCGCGTCGAGCATGCTCTGGGCGTCGTCGTAGAGCTTGCGCGCCGCCTCGCCCGTCGCCGGGTTGTTCAAGATGTCGGGGAACCTGCCCTTCATCTCCCAGGCGTTGAAGAACGGCTGCCAGTCGATGTACTCGCGCAGCTCGGCGAGGTCGTAGTCCTCGAAGACCCGGGTGGTGGTCCCCATGGCCGGCACCGGCGGGGTGTACGCCGACCAGTCGACCGGCGTCGCGTTGGCCCGGGCCGCCTCGAGGGGGAGCAGCGGCCGGTCGTTCTTGGCGGCGTGCCGCTTGCGCAGCGAGTCATAGTCGGCCTCGGTGTCGGCGAGCAGCTTGGGGCGCTGTTCGGGCGAGAGCAGGGCTGCGGCCACGGGAACGGAGCGGGAGGCGTCCTTGACCCAGATCACCGGGCCCTCGTAGCGCGGGGTCACCTTGACCGCGGTGTGGGCGCGCGAGGTGGTGGCTCCCCCGATCAGCAGCGGGATCGTGAGTCCCTGGCGCTGCATCTCCCCGGCGAAGTGCACCATCTCGTCCAGCGAGGGGGTGATCAGCCCGGAGAGGCCGATCAGGTCGGCGTCGACCTCCTTGGCCTTGTCGAGGATCTTCTGCGCGGGCACCATCACGCCGAGGTCGATCACCTCGTAGTTGTTGCACTGCAGCACCACGCCGACGATGTTCTTGCCGATGTCGTGGACGTCGCCCTTGACGGTGGCCATCACGATCGTGCCGTTGGTGTCCTTGGCGGTGGCGTACTCCGGCTTGTCGAGCTTCTCCTGCTCGATGAACGGGATCAGGTAGGCCACGGCCTTCTTCATCACCCGGGCCGACTTCACCACCTGCGGCAGGAACATCTTGCCGGCGCCGAACAGGTCGCCGACGACGTTCATGCCGTCCATCAGCGGTCCCTCGATCACCTCGATGGGACGGCCGCCGCGCGCCTCGATCTCGGCCCGCAGCTCCTCGGTGTCCTCCTCGACGTGGGCGTCGAGGCCCTTGACCAGGGCGTGGGTGATCCGCTTGCCGATCGGCAGCGAGCGCCACTCGCTGACGGCCGCCTCCTGCTTCTCCCCGCTCCCCCGGTGGGCCTCGGCGATCTCCAGCAGCCGCTCGGCGGCGTCGGGGCGCCGGTTGAGCACGACGTCCTCGATCCGCTCGCGCAGCTCGGGCTCGATCTCGTCGTAGATCACCAGGGCACCGGCGTTGACGATGCCCATGTCGAGCCCGGCCTGGATCGCGTGGAACAGGAAGACCGAGTGGATCGCCTCGCGCACCGGGTTGTTCCCGCGGAAGGAGAACGACACGTTGGAGATGCCGCCGGAGACCAGCGCCCCCGGCAGGTTCTGCTTGATCCAGCGGGTGGCCTCGATGAAGTCCACGCCGTAGTTGGCGTGCTCCTCGATGCCGGTGGCCAGCGCGAAGCAGTTCGGGTCGAAGATGATGTCCTCGGCCGGGAAGCCGATCTCGTCGACGAGGATCCGGTAGGCCCGCTCGCAGATCTGCTTGCGGCGCTCGAGGTTGTCAGCCTGTCCCTCCTCGTCGAAGGCCATCACCACGGCGGCGGCGCCGTACTTGCGGCAGAGTCGGGCGTGCTCGCGGAAGGCGTCCTCGCCCTCCTTCATCGAGATCGAGTTCACGATCGACTTGCCCTGCACGCAGCGCAGGCCGGCCTCGATCACCTCCCACTTGGAGGAGTCGATCATCACCGGGACCCGGCTGATGTCGGGCTCGCCGGCGATCAGCTTGGTGAAGCGGTCCATCGCCGCGACGCCGTCGATCATCCCCTCGTCCATGTTGACGTCGATGACCTGCGCGCCGGCCTCGACCTGCTGAGCGGCCACGGAGAGCGCGGTCGTGTAGTCGCCGGCCTTGATCAGGTTGCGGAACTTCGCCGACCCGGTGATGTTGGTGCGCTCGCCGATGTTGACGAACAGGGAGTCCTCGGTGATGTTCAGCGGCTCCAGGCCGGAGAGACGCATCGCCGGCTCGGGCTCGGCAGGGACCCTCGGCTCGGCGCCCGCGACGACCTCGGCGATCCGGGAGATGTGGCCCGGGGTGGTGCCGCAGCAGCCGCCGACGAGGTTGACCAGGCCGGCGGTGGTGAACTCCTCGAGCACGGCCGACATCTGGTCGGGGGTCTCGTCGTACTCCCCGAAGGCGTTGGGCAGCCCGGCGTTGGGGTAGCAGTGCACGAAGCAGTCGGCCACCCGAGAGAGCTCGGCCAGGTAGGGACGGATCTCGGCTGCGCCCAGCGCGCAGTTCAGGCCCACGGCCAGGGGACGGGCGTGCCGCACGGAGTTCCAGAACGCCTCGGTCACCTGGCCCGAGAGCGTGCGCCCGGAGGCGTCGGTGATCGTGCCGGACACGATCACCGGCCAGCGCCGGCCCCGCTCCTCGAACAGCGTCTCCAGGGCGAAGATCGCCGCCTTCGCGTTCAGGGTGTCGAAGATCGTCTCGATCAGCAGCAGGTCGGCACCGCCGTCGACCAGGCCGGCGGCCTGCTCGGAGTAGGCCTCGACCAGCTGCTCGAAGCTGGTGTTGCGGAAGCCGGGGTCGTTGACGTCAGGCGAGATGGAGGCGGTCCGGTTCGTGGGGCCCAGTCCCCCGGCCACGAAGCGCGGGCGCTCGGGGTCGGTCTCGGTGACGGCGTCGGCGGCCTCGCGGGCCAGCCGGGCCGACTCGTAGTTGAGCTCGTAGGAGAGCTCCTCCATGCCGTAGTCGGCCTGGGAGATGCGCTGGGCGTTGAAGGTGTTGGTGGCGACCACGTCGGCACCCGCCTCGAGGTACTCCCGGTGGATCGACCGGATGATGTCGGGCTGGGTCAGGCTAAGCAGGTCGCTGTTGCCGCGTACGTCGCTGGGCCAGTCGGCGAAGCGCTCACCGCGGTAGCCGTCCTCGTCGAGGCCGTGGCCCTGGATCATCGTGCCCATCGCGCCGTCGATGACCAGGATGCGCTCGCTCAGCAGGGACGTGAGCGCCTCCGTGGCGTCCGGTCGCTCGAGCGACGCTCGGCCATTGGCTTCGCGGCCGGTCTCGTGCTCGGACTTGCTGGTGCTGCTCACAGATGTACTCCGGTGCGTCGAGGAACCCCAAGCCTAGGTAGCGGACCGACCCGGGACAGACCATTTTCACATGGTGGCCACCCCGCTCCCTGGGTAGGAGTCCTAGGGTTGGCACGTGATCGAGATCGACGACGTGCCCCGCCTCGTCAGCCCGGTGATGGTGGCTGCGTTCGAGGGTTGGAACGACGCCGCCTGCGCTGCCTCCGGGGTGGTGGACCACCTGATCGACGTCTGGGGGGCCCGCCTGGTGGCTGCCGTGGATCCGGAGGAATTCTACGACTACCAGGTGAACCGCCCCATGATCGGTACGACGGACGAGGGGATGCGCCGGATCACCTGGCCGTCGAGCCAGGTCTACGTGGCCCGGCCCACCGGCGCGGACCGTGACGTGGTGCTGGTGCGCGGCATCGAGCCGAACATGAAGTGGCGCCAGTTCTGCGCCGAGCTGCTCGCGTGCGCCGACGAGCTGGGCGTCGAGCTGGTGGTGACCCTGGGGGCGCTGCTGGCCGAGACCCCGCACACCCGGCCGATCCAGGTCAGCGGCACCGCCACCGAGCTCGACCTCGAGGACCGGCTCAAGCTGGAGCCCGCGACCTACGAGGGACCCACCGGGATCATCGGCGTGCTGCAGGACGCCTGCGGACGCCTGGACATCCCCGCCGTGTCCTTCTGGGCAGCGGTCCCGCACTACCTGCCGCAGCCGCCCTGCCCGAAGGCGACGCTGGCGCTGCTGGGACAGCTGGAGGACCTCCTGGAGACCGGCATCCCGCTGGGAGACCTGCCCGAGGACGCGCGGGCCTGGGAGCGCGGCGTCGCCGAGCTCGCCGAGGAGGACGAGGACGTCGCGGAGTACGTCCGCGGCCTCGAGGAGAGCCAGGACACCGCGGAGCTGCCCGAGGCCAGCGGCGAGGCGATCGCCCGTGAGTTCGAGCGCTACCTGAAGCGACGGGACAAGCCCGAGGAGTAGCGGTCGGGTCCTACAGCTCGACGCCGAGTGCGGAGTCGACCAGGGCCCGCACGACCTCGCCGGCGCCCGGCTCGGAGTCGTCGCCGAAGGTCGTCGAGCTCGCCCAGTGGTCCAGCAGACGCAGCGCGAACGGTGCGTCGAGGTCGTTGGCCAGCGCCGTGAGGACGTCGGTCACCAGGTGGGCGGTCGGTGCCCCCGCGCCCCGCGAGACGGCCTCGCGCCAGCTCTCGAGCCGGGTGGCCGCAGCCGTGACCTCGGACTCCTGCCAGCCCCAGTCGCCGCGGTAGTGGTGGCCGAGCAGCACCAGCCGGATCACCATCGGGTCCAGGCCGCTCTCGCGCAACGTGGAGACCAGCACCAGGTTGCCCTTGGACTTCGACATCTTCTCACCGCCGAGCCCCACCATGCCCGCGTGCACGTAGGCCTTGGCGAACGGCTTGCCGCCGTCGGCGACCTGGGCCTCGGAGGCACTCATCTCGTGGTGCGGGAAGACGAGGTCGCTGCCACCGCCCTGCACGTCGAGCGGGGTGCCGAGGTGGACGCGTGAGATCGCGGAGCACTCGACGTGCCAACCGGGACGCCCCCGGCCGAACGGTGAGTCCCAGGCGGGCTCACCGGGGCGCTCGGCCAGCCAGAGCAGGCAGTCCAGCGGGTCCTTCTTGCCGGGACGGTCGGGGTCTCCCCCGCGGTCGGCGAACACGCTGAGCATCTGCTCGCGGGTCCAGCCGGAGACCTTCCCGAAGCCGGGGTCGTGGGTGACCGAGAAGTACAGGTCGCTCGCGTCGGTGCCCGGAGCCGGCACCTCGTAGACGCTGCCGGCCTCCTGCAGCTCGCGGATCATCTCGATCACGTCCGGGATCGCCTCGACGGCGCCGACGTAGGCGTCGGGCGGGAGCACCCGCAGCGCCTCCATGTCGGTACGGAACAGGTCGGTCTCGCGCTCGGCGAGGGCCACCCAGTCCTGGCCGGTGTCGTTGGCCCGCTCGAGCAGCGGGTCGTCGACGTCGGTCACGTTCTGCACGTAGTGCACCTCGTGGCCCGCCGAGCGCCAGGCGCGGTTGAGCAGGTCGAAGGCGACGTAGGTCGCCGCGTGGCCCATGTGGGTGGCGTCGTACGGCGTGATGCCGCAGACGTAGAGGCGGGCGGCGCCGTCCGCGGGAGTGACCTCGCGCAACGCCCCGGTGGAGCTGTCCACGACCTGCACCGCGGGTCCACGGACGCCCTCGGGAAGGTTCTTGGTCCCGGTGGTGCCCCCGGGCGAGCTCCAGGCACGCATGGCGGCGAGCCTATCGGCCAGCCTCAGAACGGCGGCCACGGGATCGGGGGCCACCCACCTCGGGGCACCGGGAACGTGCCCGCACGCAGCAGTCGCTCGCAACGGCGACCCACCGCATCCACCTCCGCCACGGTCAGCAGCGACTCCAGGGTCTCGCGCAGCGCCGACCCCGGGCTCGACCGCACGGCCTCCCGCACCGACTCCACGCCGGTGAGCTCCTCGTCGGTCAGCGGCATGCCCGCCCAGCCCCACAGCACCGTGCGGAGCTTGTCCTCGGAGTGGAAGCAGACCCCGTGGTCGACGCCGTAGCGGTGTCCGCCCGGCATCGGCAGGATGTGCCCGCCCTTGCGGTCGGTGTTGTTGGTGATCACGTCGAAGACCGCCATCCGCCGCAGCGCCGGCGAGTCCTCGTGGACCAGGATCACCGGCTCGTCCCTGGCTCCCGTGGCGTCGAGCACGTGCAGGAAGCCCGGGGGCACCTCGCCGGCCGGGACGATGTCCACCGGGTCGAGCTGTCCCTCCGGCGTCTCCTCGGCCTCCATCCACAGCTGCACCATCCCGCGCCCGGCAGGACCGTCGCGCAGCACCGTGGGCGGGACGATGTTCCAGCCGAGATGGTCCGAGACCACCCAGGCGGCGTACTCGCGATCGGCCAGGGTGCCGTCGGTGAAGTCCCACAGCGGGCGCTCCCCCGAGCTCGGCTTGTAGACGCACTGGGCATCGGTGCCGGCCAGCTGGGTCAGGAAGGTGTGGTTCGAGGCGGGCATGATCCGCCCGAGCACCACCAGCTCGGATTCCAGCAGCTCACAGCGGTCCGGGGCCGGCACGGGCTCAGCTCTGGGTACGCCGGTAGCCGTTGGCACGGGGGCACAGGTGCCCCTGGGGGTCCATCGGTCCCCCGCAGAACGGGCACGGGGCCCGCCCGGCGCCGACCACGGACTCGGCCCGGGTGGCGAACGCACGCGCCATCGCGGCCGTCATCCGCACCAGCAGCACCTCGTCGGGCTCGGGCTCCTCGATCGGCAGGTCGATGAGCTCCTGCTCGGCGGCATCGACGACGACCTCGACCTCGACCTCGACGACCGGGAACACCTCGATCACGACCCGCTCGTCCTCGGCGTCCCAGGACAAGGTGATCGTCCCCGCGCGGAACTCCTCCTCGATGGGCTGCTCGAGGGGGTCGTTGTCGATCATCCCGACCGGGGTCATCGCGGGGATCGTCGACTCGGAGTCGGCGGCCGAGATCAGCTCGTCGAGCAGCTCTGCGACGCGCTCACCGAGGATCTGCACCTGCTGCTTCTCCAGGGCGACCGAGGTGACCTTGCTGCCGGCCCGTGCCTGCAGGAAGAAGGTCCGCTGCCCGGGCTCGCCGACGGTCCCGGGCACGAAGCGCTCGGGCGGGTCGAACTGGTGCACGACGGCCATGCCCCGACCCTATTGCTTCCTCGATGGAGCCTGCGCCGAGGGACCCGCGCCGCCCCCGACGTCGGCGTCGCCGGAGCGGCCGCGCCGCCGTCCCGCCGGCTTGGCCGCGAGGTGGGACAGGCTTCCCGACCTGGAGTTCATCGTCAGCACGAACGCCCGTTGGGGCGTGTAGCGGATCACCGAGAGGCTCGCGGGGTCGACCACGATCCGCTGGAAGGCGTCGAGATGCATCCCGAGGGCGTCGGCGAGGATCGCCTTGATGACGTCCCCGTGGGAGACCGCGAGCCACACCGCGTTCTCCCCCGCCTCGGACTCCACCAGCGCGTCGCGGTCACGGATGGCGGCGATGCCCCGTGCCGACATCTCCGCGAGGGACTCCCCGCCGGGGAACCGGGCGGCCGAGGGCTGGGCCTGGACGGTGCGCCAGAGCTTCTCCTTGGCGAGGGTCTTCAGCTCCTTGCCGGTCCAGTCGCCGTAGTCGCACTCCACCAGCCGCCGGTCGGTGACCGCCCGCATGCCGGGCATCAGGATCCGGGCCGTCTCCCGGCACCGCTCCAGGGGGCTGGTGACGACGGCCGCCAGGGGAAGACCGGCGAGGCGCTCAGCAGCGGTACGTGCCTGCGTCGTCCCCTCCTCGTCGAGATGGACGCCCTTGCTGCGGCCGGCCAGGACGCCGGTGGCGTTCGCGACCGTCCGTCCGTGGCGCGCCAGGATCACGGTTGCCATGCCCGGAGCGTAGCGGGGCGGACTAACCTGATCGGGTGATCGTGGACAACGCCTTGTACCGCAAGGGTGAGCGGGTCGATCTCGGTCTGGAGATCGAGGACCTCGCCGGTGTCCTCGACCAGGCGACCGGGCCCGACGACTTCGTGTGGGTCGGCCTGCACACGCCGGACTCGGCCGACCTGGAGGCGATCGCCAAGATCTACGACCTCCATCCACTGGCGGTCGAGGATGCGATCGCGGCGCACCAGCGCCCCAAGGTCGAGCGCTACGAGGGCTCGCTTTTCATCGTGCTCAAGACCCTCTGGTACGTCGACGAGGAGGACGCGGTCGAGACCGGGGAGATCAGCATGTTCGTGGGCCACAACTTCGTGATCACCGCCAGGCACGGCAGCGGTGGTGGCCTCAGCGACACCCGCCACCGGCTCGAGGGGATGCAGTCCGTGCTCAAGCACGGTCCCTCAGCGGTGGTGTACGCCGTGGCCGACCAGGTCGTGGACCACTACACCGAGGTTGCGGCCTCGCTGCAGGTGGACGTGGACGAGGTCGAGGAGTCCGTGTTCTCCACGAGCCGGACCAACGACGCCGCGAGGATCTACGTCCTCAAGCGGGAGCTGGCCGAGATGCGCCGCGCGGTCCTCCCCCTGCGCGAGCCGATGACCGCTTTCGCCGGCGGCAGGTTCGAGGGCATCCACGAGGACGCGGCGCCGTACTTCCGCGACGTCGCCGACCACCTGGCCAGGGTCGCGGAGAACGTCGACACCTTGGAAACGCTGCTCTCGGCGGCGTTCGACGCCCACACCGCGCAGATCTCGGTCCAGCAGAACAACGACATGCGCAAGATCTCTGCGGGAGCAGCGCTCGTCGTGGTGCCGACCCTGATCGCCGGCATCTACGGGATGAACTTCAAGTACATGCCCGAGCTCGACTGGCGCTTCGGCTACCCGTTCTCGCTGCTGCTGATGCTCAGCGCCATGGGCGCTCTGTGGGTGCTGTTCAAGCGCTCGGGCTGGCTCTAGGCCGCAAGGACACCGGTCCACAGCAGCCCGAGGGTGAGGAATCCGAGGGCGACCCGGTAGATCACGAACGGCAGGTAGGACCGCGTGGAGACGTAGCGCAACAGCCACGCGATGGCGGCGTACCCGACCACGAAGGAGACGACGGTGGCCACCAGCGTGGGACCCCAGCCGTAGTCGTTGTGCCCGTGGGGGATCTCCTTGAGCTCGAACAGCCCGGCGCCGACCACGGCCGGGATCGCGAGCAGGAAGGCGAACCGGGTGGCTGCCTCACGGCCCATGCCGAGGAAGAGCCCCATCGAGATGGTGGCGCCGGAGCGGGAGACGCCCGGCACCAGCGCAGCCGCCTGGGCGAGGCCGAGGAGCACCGCGTCGCGGATCCCGATCGACTTCAGCTCGCGCCGCTGCGAGGAGAACCGGTCGGCGAGCCCGAGGACGAGTCCCATCACGATCAGGGCGCCCGCGATGATCCACAGGTTGCGTAGGTCCCGCTCGATGACGCTCTTGAACAGCACGCCCAGCACCACGATCGGCAGGGACCCGATGATCACGTACCAGCCCATGCGGGCGTCGAGATGTCCGCGGTACTCCGGCTTGAACAGCGAGCGCAGCCAGGTCGAGCCGATCCGCCAGATGTCGTGGCGGAAGTAGATGAGGACCGCGAGCTCGGTGCCGATCTGGATGACCGCGGTGAAGGCTGCGCCCGGGTCTCCCCAGCCGAACCACTCCGGGAAGATGCGCAGATGAGCACTGCTCGAGATCGGGAGGAACTCCGTCAGCCCCTGGATGAGTCCTAGGACGACGGCCTTGAGGAAGTCGAGCACGCGGGTCAGTCTAGGGACGCCGACCCCTCCGGTAGCGGCGCAGGGTCCCGACCGGCGAGCCGCCCGCGCCGTTCCGGGGTCGGCTGGGTAGCGTCTGGCCATGCAGCAGCGGTTCCTCGGTTCCAGCGGTCTCGCGGTCTCGCGACTGGGTCTGGGCACGATGACCTGGGGCCGCGACACCGACGAGCACGAGGCCCGTGAGCAGCTGATCGCCTTCGTCGAGGCGGGTGGGACGCTCGTCGACACGGCAGCCGGCTACACCGACGGCGACTCCGAACGCCTGATCGGCTCGCTGATCGGCGATGTGTGCGAGCGCGACGAGATCGTGCTGGCCACCAAGGCGGGGATCAGCCGCCGGGGTCGCGAACGCGTCACCAACGCCTCCCGGGGCCACCTGATCGCGGCTCTGGACGCGTCCCTGAAGCGGTTGGGCGTCGACCACGTCGACCTGTGGCAGGTGCACGTCTGGGTCGACGACGCCCCGCTCGAGGAGACGCTCTCGGCTCTCGACTACGCGGTCAGCACCGGCCGGGCGGCGTACGTCGGGGTGAGCAACTACACCGGCTGGCAGTCCGCCCAGGCGGCCACGTGGCAACGCGCGGTGCCGGGCCGGCCACCCCTGGTCTCCCACCAGGTGGAGTACTCGCTGCTCAACCGGGCGGTCGAGGCCGAGGTCATCCCCGCGGCACAGGCACTCGGGCTCGGAATCCTGCCCTGGTCCCCCCTGGGCCGGGGCGTGCTCACCGGCAAGTACCGCGGCGGCACCCCGGCCGACTCCCGCGCCGCGTCGCCGCACTTCGCGTCCTTCGTGGGTCGCTACCTCGACGTGCCCTCGCAGCGCATCGTCGAGGCCGTCGCCCGGGCCGCGGACGGCCTGGGCTGGTCGATGCTCGAGGTGTCCCTCGCCTGGGTGCGTGACCGTCCCGGCGTCACCGCCCCGATCCTGGGGGCACGTACCGCAGCCCAGCTGCGGGACTCGCTGGGCGTGGAGGCGTGCGAGCTGCCCGTTGAGATAATCGAGGCGCTCGAGGACGTCTCGGCCGGCCTGGAGGTGAGCACATGACATCGGCGAAGGCACGCAAGCAGGAGCGACGGGCGCTGCGCCCGGGCGTGGAGTACGAGTTCGACAAGCTGGTGATCCCGCCCGAGCACTCCCGCGGTGCGGTCACCCGGATGCTCGTGGACCTCGCCGAGCACGGCGGCTGGGAGCTGGACCGGCTGCGGCTGGCTCCCGACGGGACGCGGCGGGTGCAGCTGCGCCGGCGGATCATCCGGCAGCGGATCGCCTACCTGATCTAGAGCTTGCCCAGGAAGCGGTCGAAGACGCGGGCACCGAACTCGAGTGCGTCCACCGGGACGCGCTCGTCGACGCCGTGGAACAGGGCGGTGAAGTCGAGCTCGGCGGGCAGCCGCAGCGGGGCGAACCCGAAGGCACGCATGCCGAGCTTGGTGAAGTGCTTGGCGTCGGTGCCGCCGCTCATCAGGTACGGCGCGACCAAGGCGTCGGGGTCCTCCTCCAGCAGTGAGCTCGTCATCGCCGCGGCCATCTCCCCGTCGTACGGCGTCTCCAGCCCGGCCTGCTTGCTGATCCACTCGATCTCCACGTCGGGACCGGCGAGCTCGCGCAGCGTGGCCACGAAGTCCTCCTCGTGGCCCGGCAGGAAGCGCCCGTCGACCTGGGCACTGGCCTGTCCGGGAACCACGTTCACCTTGTAGCCCGCCTGGAGCATGGTCGGGTTCGTGGTGTTGCGGATCACGGCGCTGAGCATCCGGGAGGCGGAGCCGAACTCCGCGACGAGCTCCTCGGCGTTCTCCGGGGTCGCCTCGGTGCCGGCGAGCTCGCCCACCGCAGCCAGCAGCACCTCCATGGTGGGCGTCAGCACGACCGGCCACTGGTGCCGGCCGATCCGCGCGACCGCCTCGGCGAGCGTGGTGACCGCGTTGTCGGGGTGCCGCATCGAGCCGTGGCCGGCGTGGCCCTTGGCCGTGAGCCGCATCCACGCCATCCCCTTCTCGGCCGCCTCGATCAGGTAGAGACGTCGGCCCCGCACGGTCGTGGAGAAGCCGCCGACCTCCCCCACCGCGAAGGTGCAGTCCTCGAACCACTCCCGGTGGTGCTTGACCAGCTGACCGGCCCCCCGGTGGCCCCCCGCCTCCTCGTCGGCGGTGAAGCAGAGGACGAGCGGACGATCCGGCACCGCGCCCGCCCGCGCCCGGGCCCGGACGGTGGAGAGGAGCATCGCGTCGAAGTCCTTCATGTCGACCGCACCCCGGCCCCAGACCTGGCCGTCGTGGACCTCGCCGCTGAACGGAGGGATCTGCCAGTCCGAGGCGTCCGCAGGTACGACGTCAAGGTGCCCGTGCAGCAGCACGGGGTCCCCCGTCGAGCCGCCCCACCGGGCGACGACGTTGGTGCGCCCCGGCTCGGCCTCCCACAGCTCGCTCTCGATCCCGACCTCGTCGAGGAGCGCAGCCACGTGCTCGGCGGCCAAGCGCTCCCCGGGTCCCGGTTGGTCCCCGTAGTTCGTGGTGTCGATCCGGATCAGGTCGCGGCAGATCTCCGTGACCTCGGCTGCGGGGTCGTAGCCGGCAGGGTCGGCTCGGTGGGCGCTCATGCCCACATCCTGCCCCAGCGAGGGGGCTGGGAATCAGCGCAGGTGCCGGGCGCCCGCGTGCGGGGTCATCGCCCGAGGATCGGACCAGCGCACGACGCCCGCCCCGGTCACCACGCCGAGCTGGAGGGCTTCGGCCGTGGGTCGGCTGCGGGTGGTCTCCCAGGCGCGGGACCGGCGCCAGTTCTCGCCGAAGACCTGGATCTCCAGGACGGTGGCGCCGCGCGGTGCGCGCTCCACCGATCGCTCGCACCAGGCACGCGCGGACGCCATGTCGGGCCAGCGGCGCTCGACCAGGATCTCCTCGAAGCCGTCCTCCTGGGGAACCCGCATCTGAACGCGTCCCAGAGCTGTGGTCCCGATCCCGGTCAGGTCTCGCGCCGGGGCCTGCGTCTCATCCATGCACGGAGGTTAGAGCCGCGGAGGCGCCAGGGGGGCCTTGACGCCGGTGAGGGCCGACACCTGTCTAGCCCGGAGACCCCCGGGACTCGCCTGAGCCCGCTTTGTCGGCTATTTCGTGAAAGCGTCCTTGACGTTGCCGGCAGCGTCCTTGAGGTTCTCGACGGTGTCGCGGAGCGAGGCCTCGGCCTGGTCGCCCTTGCCCTCGCCCTCGAGTCGCTCGTTGTCGGTGACCTTGCCGGTCGTCTCCTTGACCTGCCCCTTGACGTCCTTGAACTTGTTGCTGGCCTTGTCCTCGGCACCCATGACGTGTCCTCTCGTGGTCGGACTGCGGACCCTAGCGAGCCAGTGCTCGTGTGACGTCGGTCAACATTTCGGACTGCGCTGAGCGTGAACGGGTCTCGGAACTGTGACGGCGCTAACAGGTGCTAGCACACGTAACTTGAACTAACGCGGCGTGTCGCTCACCTTGGAGGGACGCGTTGCTTGCTATAGGCAGCACGCCGAACTGAAACACCAGCTGCGAAGAAGCGCCCCGCTCGTCTCGCCTGGTGAGCCCCCTCACAGAAACCTCGGACGAGCACGAACGGGACCTCCCGTGTGGCGCAGAGGAGTGGATCCCAACACCCCATGTTCAAGAACCCCCTGGTCCGGCGCATCCTGGCACCGACTCTGCTGGCCGCGTCGGTCACCACGGCCACCGTGGCCTCCCCTCCCCCGGCCGGCGCCGCGGCGCCCGCCAACAGCAAGGTGGAGGTCGAGGCGAATGCCTCGGAGCCGCAGGTCTTCACCCCCGAGCTGATCATCCCCCGGTCCGAGCCGGAGCCGGAGCCCGCACCGGAGCCGGCCGCCCCTGAGTCCGCGGCGCCCGCGCCTGCCGCTCCCCCGGTCGAGGCGAAGCCCGCTCCGGCGCCGAAGCCGGCCGCGAAGCCGAAGCCGGCGGTGAAGGCGAAGCCGGCTGCGAAGCCGAAGCGGAAGAAGGCGAAGCGCTGGGTCCTGCCGGTGCGCAACTACGTCCTCACGGGGCGCTTCGGCCGGTCCGGCGCCCGGTGGGCCAGCACCCACACGGGTCTGGACTTCGCCGCCCCCAAGGGCACCAGGATCCGCTCCGTCGGCTCCGGCAGGGTCATCGCGACGTACTACCACTCGGCCTACGGGAACATGACCGTCGTGCGGCACAAGACCGGCACCGTGTTCTGGTACTGCCACCAGAGCCGGACCGTCGCGAAGCCCGGTCAGAAGCTGAAGGCCGGGGACACGATCGGTCGCGTCGGCTCCACCGGCAACTCCACCGGCCCCCACATGCACCTCGAGGTGCACCAGCCCCGGCAGGGTGCAGTGAACCCCGAGCGCTGGCTGCGCAAGCGGGGCCTGAACGCCTGATCCCCGGCACCCACAAGGCTCTGAGGAGCTCGAACCGAAGGCCGTCGCGGAGCTCCCTCGAGCTCCGCGGCGGCCTTCGTGGTCCCGGTCACGCCGGGAAGGGCGGGCGTTGGAAATGGCGTGTCCAACGTTCTGAAAAAGTGATCGTGCTAACGCCTGCTAGCGTCGAAAAACGCAGGTCAAGCGCATTCCGAGCGTTAAAATATAAGTGGTTGCTAGCGATAAGCAGCGACCAGATTGACAGTCCAGTTGTGGGAAGCGCCTCGGCTCGTCCCCCGTCTGGGCCCCCTGGGACCCCTGTCACCACCCGGGGCGAGTACGTGCACCTCCCGCACTAGCGCAGAGGAGATGCATCCAGATGCTCAAGACACCCACGTTCCGTCGCATCCTGACCCCGGCCCTGCTGGCCGCCTCGCTGACCACCGCGAGCCTCGCCACAGCGCCCTCCGCAGCCGCGTCGGCCCCGAAGGCCGGAGCGACCACGTCGAAGGCCGAGAAGGGCACGCCCGTGCCCGAGGTCTTCACCCCCGAGGAGATCAGCCCCGTCCCCGAGGCGAGACCTGAGACGCCCGAGCCGAAGGCGGACACCGGGCAGAAGCCTGCCCCCGCGGCCCCGGTGAAGAAGGTGAAGAAGGTGAAGAAGAAACGATGGATGCTCCCCGTCCGCGACTACGTGCTGACCGGTCGCTTCGGCGGCACGGGAGCGCGGTGGGCGAGCAGCCACACCGGTCTCGACTTCGCGGCGCCCAAGGGCACCAGGATCCGCTCCGTCGGTTCCGGAAAGGTCATCTCGACCAGCTACCACAGCGCCTACGGGAACATGACCGTCGTGCGGCACAAGACCGGCACCGTGTTCTGGTACTGCCACCAGAACAGGACCGTCGCCAAGCCGGGTGAGCACCTCAAGGCTGGGGAGACCATCGGCCGCGTCGGCTCCACCGGCAACTCGACCGGTCCCCACCTGCACCTCGAGGTGCACCAGCCCAGGCAAGGGGCAGTCAACCCCGAGCGTTGGCTCAAGGCACGGGGACTGGGCGCCTGACCCGGTAACCGTCCGCGGCAGGTCATCGCAGGGCTCTTGCGAGCCCTGCGATCTCCGCCGCTCCCGGGTCATGACCCGGGAAGTACGCACACACCCGTTCGGCCACATCGCCGAACCGCTCGAGCAGCTCGGTTCCGCACTCCTCGGGCGAGCCCACCACCGCCAGCGTCCGGACCATGTCGTCGGTGACCAGCGAGCCCATCGCGGCGAGGTCGCCTCGTTTGGACAGCGCGTTCAGCTCGGGCTGGAGATCACCCCAGCCCTCCACCTCCAGGACCGCTCGGTACGCCGGGGTGGAGCCGTAGAACGCCAGCAGCAGGCGGACCCCCTCCATCGCCGCGGTGAGCGACTCCTCGGTCCGGCCCATCGCCAGGATCGCCTGCGGGAAGACGTCCACGTGGGAGCGCCCGGAACGGGCCAGCCCCTCCGCAACTGCGGGGAGCGTCCGCTCCCGGAAGTGCCGGCGGCTGTGGAACGGCATCACCAGCAGTCCGTCCGCCACCTCCGCGGCCGTTCGCGTCATCACCGGCCCGAGCGCCCCCAGCAGCACCGGGGGCGGCCCGAAGGGGTTCGGGCCCGGCACGAACGTCGGCGGCATCAGCGTGTGCCGCGTGTGCTCGCCGCGGAAGTCCAGCGCGGTGCCGTCCTGCCACGACGCCAGGATCGCCTTGACCGCGAGCACGATCTCGCGCATCCGTGCCGCAGGAGGCGACCAGGTCGCGCCGTACCTGTTCTCGATGTGCGGCCGCACCTGCGACCCCAGGCCCAGGCGGAACCGGCCCCTGCTCATCAGCTGCAGGTCCCAGGCCGCGTGCGCCAGGTGCATCGGGCTGCGCGGCATCGCGATCGCCACGTTGGTCATCAGGTCGGTCTCGACCGTGCCCGCGCACACGGCCAGCGGCAGGAACACGTCGTGGGGGCCCTCGAAGGTGAACAGCCCTGCGGCACCCGCGGCGACGAGCTCACGGGCGCGCTCGGCGGAGCGGTCGGGGGAAGCGTCCAGCTGGAGGTCGAGCAGCACGGTGCGCCGGCCCGCTACATCGGGGGTGCGCTGGTGTAGATCGCCTTGTACTCGGTGTACTGGGCCAGGCCCTCGGGACCGAACTCCCGCCCGACCCCGGAGGCCTTGTAGCCGCCGAACGGCGCCGCGAAGTCCATCGTGTAGGTGTTCACCCCGTAGGTTCCGGTGCGCACCCGGCGGGCCACGTCGAGCCCGGCTGCCGCGTCCGCGGTCCACACGGTGCCGGCGAGGCCGTACTCGGAGTCGTTGGCGATCCGCACCGCGTCGTCCACGTCGTCGTAGGCGATCACCGAGAGCACCGGCCCGAAGATCTCCTCCTGCGCGATCCGCATCCGGTTGTCGACGTCGGCGAACACCGTGGGACGGACGTACCAGCCACGGTCGACGCCGTCTGGCATCCCGAGCCCTCCGGTGACGATGCGGGCGCCCTCCTCCTGCCCGAGCGCGATGTACTTCTCCACCCGTTCCTGCTGCCGGCGCGCCACCATCGGGCCCACCTCGGTGGCCGGGTCGGCGGGGTCGCCGACGGTCATGGCGCCGACGGTCTCGGCCAGGGCGTCCACGACCTCGGCGTACCGGGAACGGCTGGCCAGGATCCGGGTCTGGGCCACACAGGCCTGCCCGCTGTTCATCAACGCGGTGAACTTCAGCCCTTCCATCGTCGGAGCCAGGTCGGCGTCGTCGAGGACGATGGCCGCGGACTTGCCGCCGAGCTCGAGGCTCACGCGCTTGAGCTGCTGGCCGCACACGGAGGCGATGGAGCGCCCCGCGGCCGTGGACCCGGTGAACGCGACCTTGTCGATCCCCGGGTGCGCGACCAGGTGGGCGCCGACCTCGCGGCCCCCGGCGACGATGTTCACCACCCCGTCCGGGACGCCGGCCTCGACCAGCAGCTCGGCCATCAGGTAGGCGTCCAGCGGCGTCTCCGGCGCGGGCTTGAGCACGACGGTGCAGCCGGCCAGCAGGGCCGGGACCACTTTGGAGATCGTGGTGAACTGCGGCACGTTCCACGGCGGGATCGCGGCGACCACCCCCACCGGCTCGCGGCGTACGACGACGTCGGCACCGAGCGCGCCGGGGCGGATCTCCTCCCAGCCGAACTCGCGGGCGATCGCGAGGAACGCCTCGATCATCATCCAGGGCGCCGGCGACTGGGCCAGCTGGGAGAAGGATGCGGGCGAGCCCATCTCGGTGGTGATCAGGTTGCCCATCTCCTCCATCCGCCCGGCGTAGAGGTTCGCGAACTCCTGCACCACCGCGATCCGCTCCTCGGGAGGCGTCCGGGGCCACGGGCCCGAGTCGAAGGCGCGGCGCGCGGCGGCAACGGCGGCGTCGATGTCGGCGGTCGTCCCCTCAGGCACGGTGGCGACCACCTCCTCGGAGTGTGGCGAGACCACCTCCAGGAGGGATGCGGAGGAGGGCGCTGCCCAGCCGCCGTCGATGAAGAAGCTGTCGCGGTCGAGATCCATCGGGGAGTCCTATCGGGTCAGGGTGCGGTGGAGAACCAGTCGGTGAAGCCGGTCGGGTCGTGGCGGCCGATGCAGAAGTGCTCGAGCAGGCCCCAGCCCTCGACGGTGCGCCCGCCCTCGTGGAGCAGGGCGCGCCCGACGTGGTCGACGCAGCCGAACATCATCCGGCCCTGCACCGCGTCGTCGGCCAGGTCGTAGGTGAGCCGCTCGGCGTACTTCTCGCCCTTCCAGGTGCCGTGCAGCCAGTCGGGGTCGCCGCCGTACCCGCCGCCCGCGTGGAGCGGAGTCGCCAGCAGCGAGGACACCTCGAGCTCGAGGGGCTCCCCCGCCGGCGTGGTGCAGCCGATGGTGGCGCCGGTCGGCGTACGGGTGCCGGAGGCGTAGTGCACCTTCACCTGCGGCCAGCCGAGCTGCTCGACGCGGCCGTCGCGATGCACCCGGTGGCAGTCGTTGAGCGTGCGGTACCCGTCGGGGTCCTCCTGGAGGATCAGCACGATCGCGAAGTCGTCGAAGCGCATCGGGACGTAGAGCCACCACATCCCGTCGAAGGGCGGATCGGTCGGGGCGCTGGGTGGCTCGGACTCCCCCACCGGGCGAATGCCCCAGGACCGGTCCCGGGTCCCGACCCAGGTGTCGGGGCTGACCTCGACCCGCTCGCCGTCGACGACCAGGTGCCCGCTCCAGGTGCCGACCTGGGCGAACCTCTGCGCGTCCAGCGTGGTGCGGGCACCGGCCCGGAGCACGTGCCGCTGCTCCTGGATCACGGGGAAGGACCCCTGCCAGGTCAGGTCCGCCGCGATCCCCTCGGTCTCCTCCAGGGTGAGATGGAGCTGCTGCAGCGGTTCCACCACGTCGATGCGGTAGCCGCCGACGTGCTGGTTCAGCCGGTCGTCGTCGATCAGGTCGGAGAGGTGCACCGCCGTCTGCCGGCCGTCCCGGGCGACCAGCAGGAACGCGTCCTTGGTGCCGAGGTTGGGGTAGTAGCCCAGGCCGGTGATCACGAAGATGTCACCGGTGCGGTCGTGGGCGTTGAAGTAGCACCGGTCGTAGAAGTTGCGGTCGCTGCTGGCGGGCCAGGTCACCGGCAGCGGCGCCTGGTGCAGGGGGTACTCGTCGAGGTGGCTGACCATCAGGCACCGACCTTCGCCAGGAGGCTCTCGAACAACGGCCGGTGGTGCATCAACCCGTCCACGTCGTCGGGGCGATCGATCTCGCCGAAGTGGATCTGGCGGGCGCCGGTGCGCATGAACACGATGGCCCACTGCAGCGCGTTGTAGACGTGGTACCAGTCGAGGTCGCCCAGGGTGGTCCCGGTGAGCTGCTCGTACGTCGCGACCACGTCCTCCTCCCGCAGGAGGTGCGGCATCCCCGGCAGCTCCAGCAGGCCGGTGATCGACTCGAAGACGCGGTGCGCGAACACCATCCAGGAGACGTCGAGCTCGCGGGGACCGAGCGTGGCCATCTCCCAGTCGAGGACGCCGACCGGTTCGAAGTCGGCGTACAGGACGTTGCCGATGCGGGCGTCGCCCCAGCACAGCACCGCCTCCTCGGTGTCTGGCAGGTGCGCATCCAGCCACGCGAACGCCCGCTCGGCGATGATGGAACGCCCGACGCCGGGAACCGCGAAGTCGTACCAGGACCGGGTGCGGGCGAGGTTGCGCGCGAGGGCGGTCTCCCCCTGGTGGGCCGGGTCGAGGAAGGCGAAGGTGGCGGCTGCGTCCGGGATGGAGTGCAGGTCGGCCACGACCTTCACGGTGGCGTCCTGCAGCCGGCGCTGGTCCGCGAGCGGGGCGTCGTGGAGCCAGTTGTCGCCGAAGTTGTAGGGGAGCACGTCGCGCGGCACCAGGCCGTCGATGCGGTCCATCAGGAAGAACGGCGTGCCCAGGACCTCCCCGGTGGTCTCCAGCCACCGGACCTGCGGGACGGGGACATCGGTGGTCTCCCCCACGATCCGGATGGCGGCGTGCTGGTCCTGAAGGGCGTAGCGCTCGAAGACGGGGACGTCCTCGGTCGCGGGCTGCACCCGGGCGACGTACTCGCCGGTGCACTGCTGGCCCTCAGCGGTCCAGGTCACGTCCAGGAGCACCGTCTCGGAGGAGAGTCCGTTCTCCTCGATGCCGGCGTGGACCACGACGGCAGGCTCGGCGCCCTCTGGCAGCACGGTCGCGAGCCAGCTGGTGAGGCGGGCCCGGAAGGCCTCGGGGTCGCGGCTGGAGCGTTGCAGGGTCATGTCCGCGGCCGGCGGTGTCTGGGTCACTGCGCTCCCTCGTGCCCGCACTCGTGTGACGAGTGTCTCGGCTTCTGACAGCATGGGTAGAACATGTTCTAGTGTCAACCGTCGGGAGCCCCATGCGCACCACCGTCGCCCTGAAGACCGGGCCCAACGCCGACTTCACCTTGGAGCACCTGGAGCTCGACGCTCCGCGCGGCGACGAGATCCTGGTCCGGGTGGTGGCGGCCGGCCTCTGCCACACCGACGTGACGGTGCCCGCCCTGTTCCCGCGCGAGATGTTCCCGTTCGTCCTCGGGCACGAGGGCGCAGGCGTCGTGGAGGCGGTCGGCCCCGACGTGGTGGGCGTCCGGGTGGGCGACCACGTGGTGATGAGCCTGCGCTCGTGCCGCGCGTGCGCCCAGTGCGCTGCCGGCAGGTACGGCTACTGCGACTCGAACCTGGTGCTGAACTACATGGGGATGCGGATGGATGGGTCGACGACGTACTCGCGCCGGGGGACGCCGGTGTTCGGGTCCTTCTTCGGCCAGTCGAGCTTCTCCCAGCACGCGCTCGCCTACGCAGACAACGTCGTGGTCATCGACCCGTCACTGGACCTGACCCGGGCCGCGCCGTACGGCTGCGGCTTCCAGACCGGGGCGGGGGCGGTGCTCAACGTGCTGCAGCCCGCCGAGGACGACTGGCTCGCGGTGTACGGCGCCGGGGCCGTGGGGCTGTCCGCGATCGCGGCCGCCGCCGGTGCCGGGGTGCGACAGGTGGTCGCGGTCGACCTGGTCCCAGAGCGGCTGGCGCGGGCCGCGCGGCTCGGGGCCGTCACGATCAACCCCGCCGAGCTGGGCGAGCAGACCGTGGTCGAGGCGGTGAAGGAGGCGACCGGCGGCGGATCCACGCACGCCATCGACACCACCGCCGTCCCCGGCGTGCTGACCGGGGCCGCGCAGGCGCTCGCCGTCCGCGGCACGCTGGTGGTGCTCGGCCTGGGCGCGCCGGAGTTCAGCATCGACGCGATCGACCTGTTGCAACAGGGCAAGGTCGTCCGCGGCTCCGTGGAGGGCGACTCGGACCCGCAGGAGATGGTGCCGCGGCTCCTCGAGCTCAACGCCGCTGGCAGGTTCGACGTGGACGACCTGGTGGTGACCTACCCGTTCGAGGAGATCAACCGGGCCGTGGCCGACTCCGTCTCCGGAGCCGTGGTCAAGCCGGTGCTGGTCTGGTGACGCCGCGGGCGCAGGCCACGATCTCGTCCAGGTCGAGCCCGTACGTCGGGGCCGCGGTGTCCTGGTAGCGCAGCAACCGGCCTGCGGCCCGCTCGACCAGCCGCTCGGCCCCCACCGCGTTGCCGCGGGCATGGTGGGTCAGGCCGACGCAGACCTGGGCCAGTCCCTGCCAGAGCTCGCGTTCCTCCTCGGGACAGGACTTCCAGCGCGCCTCCAGCACCTCGTGGGCCGAGAACGGCCGGCCCTGGTCGAGGAGCTCACGGGCGAACCGGATGGTCTCTTCAGGCGGAAGCGGATCCTCCGAGACCGGCTCCACCCCGGTGGCGCCGTACGGCAACGGGCGGCCCAGCTCGTCACGGGGCCGGGCCTGTCTGGCGCGGCCCTCCTCGTCCCGGTCTCGTTCACTGCTCACGTCGTCACGTCCATTCCCGTGATCCTAGAGCCGCCCGGGCGACAGGTACGTTTGCTGCCATGCGGCCGTTCAGGGAGGACCGTCGCGCGTCGTGGTGGGAACGCGTCTCCGCCCGCAGACCCGATCCGATCCTCACGGTCGACCTGCTCCAGACCGGCAAGGCCGCCCTTGCCGGCGTGCTGGCCTGGGTCATCGCAACGGACGTGCTGCACCTCGAGCAGGCGTTCCTCGCCCCGTGGTCGGCGGTCCTGGTGGTGCACGCGACCGTCTACCGCACGATGTCGCGAGGCGGCCAGCAGATCGCGGCCACTTTCGCGGGGGTGTTCCTGGCCTGGGGCTGCGGCGAGCTCCTGGGCGTGGGTGCTGTCGGCATGGGCGTGATGCTGCTGGTGGCGTTCGCCCTGGGCCGGAACCGCTGGCTGCGGGAGGAGTCGACGACCATCGCCACGACAGCGATCGTGGTGCTGGCCACCGGGGCCATCAACGAGTCGAACCTGCTGCTGAGCCGGTTGCTCGACACCACGGTCGGCGTGCTCGTCGGCCTGCTCGTCAACCTGCTGGTGTGGCCGCCTCTCGGTGACCGGGCGGCCTGGGCTCGCGCGGCCGAGCTGCCCGGTGAGCTGGCCGACGTGCTCGCCAAGATGGCGGCGAACACGGCGTCGAACCTCGAGCCGGCTGTCGCCGAGCAGTGGGTGGCCGACCTTCGCCTCCTCGACGAGCGCCTCGACGAGGCGTGGCACCTGCTCGGCCAGGCGCGGGAGAGCACCAAGCTGAACCCGCGACGGAGCCAGCCGGCCGGGTTGGACGATCTCGTGCGCATCCTGCAGCTGCTCGAGCAGGCCGTGGCCGACACCATCAGCATGGCCCGCACGGTCGCCACCAGCGCCGCGAACGAGACCTTGTGGGAGGAGGAGTTCCGCGCCCCCTGGAAGGAGCTGCTCGAGCAGACCGCGCAGGGGGCCCATGACCAGGACGAGCAGTGCCTGCGCGAGGTGCGGTCGCGGCTGAACGTGGTCGCCAACGACCTGTCGACCGACAACCTCGCCGGCAGCGCCTGGCACGAGTACGGCGGCCTCCTGGTGAACCTGCGCAACGTGGTGGACGCGATGCTGGAGCTCACCGAGTGGGGCAAGGGCTCTGCCTTCTCACCGCCCCGGGTCAAGCGCCAGCGGCCCAGGCTGCGCCGTCGGGGAGGCAGCGGCGGCTCCTGACTACTCGGCGACCACGCATCCGCTGGCCGTCTTCACCGAGACGAAGCCGGGTTCGAGCTGCACCACCAGTGCGGCTTCGGTCTCGCCGTTCGCGAACGTCATCGCGCGAAGCGCGCCGCCGCCACGTCGCGTGTCGACCAGGCTCAGGTCAGCGCGTTCCGCAGCAGCGCTCACCTTGGAGATGTCCGCACTGGTGTAGGGGCGCGGCTCGGTCGTCTCCGCCGCCATGATCCGCTGCCACCCGTCACCGGTTCCGCAGTCCCCAGCCTTCAGTGGGGCGTGGTCCCAGGGGGCGTCCGTGCCGAGCATCAGCTGGACCTCGGCCTGGAGACGGTTCTGGGTCGTGTTCGCGGCACGTGAAAGCTGCTGCGCGGGGGACTTCGCCTGAGGGCGGCTCCGGGCCTCCCCGCCGGAGTCAGTGGCATCGCCACGGACTGCTGTGAGAGCCGCGATCGCCGCCATGACCCCCACGACGGCGAGCACGGCGACGAGGACGAATCCGATGGCGAACCGGTGCGGATGCGTGGTGTGGAACGGCAGCAGGCCGGGGAACTCCTGGTCGAACTGCTGGACGGTGACGGCCGCGGGATCGGTGGTCCATCTGACCCGGTCCCCCGCGATTGCGACGAGGTCCTCCTCGGACCACATCTCGATGTTCAGCCTGAAGCTGCCCCCGTCGCCGGCGAAGACCAGGTAGCGGGACTCGAACCCGTGCTGGTCGACGACGAGCCGGGCAGCGGCGGTGGTGTACTCGTCCAGCCTGATCGTGGTCCAGCGCCCGTAGCTCCGGAACGTGAGCTCGGCCGCCGACACGGTGACGCTGAGCTGGCGCGGGAGCGTCAGACGCCAGATGAGCACGAGGACGAGGGTGACCACCGCGGTCCACCCCATGATGGGCAGCGCCCTGGCGGGGCCGAGTGCGAAGAAGCCGCCGGCTCCGAGCGGCACTGCGGTCAAGAGCGCCGTGAGCGCGGCACGGTAGGGCTGCTTGCGCTTGCTGCGGTGCCGGAGGTCGGGGGCGTAGCGAACGCTGCCGTCGGGGAGAGGGGTGCGACTCACCGGGGCACCCTCGCACGCCCACGACGCGCGCGGGGGGCGGCTCGCCTGGGGCAGCGATCACCGAGCCACCACGTCATTCACACCCCCGGGTCGGTGCCGGGGTCTCCGGCTCTAGCAGAGCTCGGCCAGGAGATCGGCTGCCCGGGCCGCCCCGTCGGTCTCCACGGGACGGCCGTTCGAACCGGCCGCGAGCGTCGTCGAGGCGAGCACCTGCGGATCGCAGGCCCGCGCGTAGTCCAGGTGCCGGCCCGCGCCGTACCGCTCCAGTCGGTGGCACACCTGGAACGTCTGCTCGAAATGGTGTCGCAGCGGGACGTGCACGAAAGGCGTTCCTGCTGCGGCCAGCTCCATGCATGTGGACAGACCGCCCTGGAGGCGGCAGAAGCGATGTTCCTCAGCCCCAAGACCGTGGAGTACCACCTGCGCCACGTGTACACGAAGCTCGGCATCATCGACCGGGCGCGCCTGGCTGCGGCCCTGGCCGAAGCGCCTCGCCGGACTGTTCGGACCAGCCTGTCGTAGAGGACGGATTCTGACCTGAACGCTTCCTACGCTTTCTGTGCCGCTACTCACCAGCTGCCGAAGGAGGCCGTCATGAGCACCCCCGCTGGATACACCACCGTCGCCCCGTGGATCGTCACCGACGACACCCGAGGGCTGCTCGAATTCATCGCCGAAGCGTTCGGGGGCGTCGACCCCGGGTTGGTGCCGCTTGAGGACGGACCGATCGGCCACGCCGAGATCCGCGTGGGAGACACCGTTCTGCTCGCCTTCGATCGGAAGAAGGGCTGGCCCCGCACCCGTTCGCTGTTGCGCGTGTTCGTCGAGGACACCGATGCTGCGACGACCGCGGCGGTGGCTGCCGGTGCGACGATCGTGACACCGCCGCTGACGCAGGCGTTCGGTCAGCGCATCAGCCGGGTTCGTGATCGGTTCGACAACATCTGGTGGATCTTCGCCACCGTCGAGGACGTTGCCCCCGACGAGGCATTGCGCAGACTTTCCGAGCCCAGGTACGAGGCCATGCGCCAGGCACAGAAGAGCCTGGATCGTGAGCTCAGCGGCCCCGAAGACAGCGAGGCCAGTCCTCCGGCCGCGCTCTAGCCAGCGCTGCGCCTGCGAGGCAGTACTCACCTCGATGTTCCCCAGATCTTCCCCGGGGCCCTGGACGCAGAACAGCCTCTGACCTGTTCTCGCAGGTCAGAGGCTGTTTCTCTACGTGTCCGAGGGGGGACTTGAACCCCGCAGTTGCGGACCTATTTCCGCAGGTCAGCGGCCTGCGAGCGTGAGGTGCGGAACTTTGTCCGCGTGAGTCCATCTCAATCCATCTCAGTCCGAGGTTGTGTTCCACGGTGGAACACGATCACAGGCGCCTACGCCGGAAGGGCTTGGGCCCTGCAGGCGACGCCACCTCCCCCTGTGGTCGACGCTCATTGCTCACTACGTATTCGTCGAGTTGGGCTTGAGTGAAACGGACGTGCTTGCCAATACGGACGTGTGGAAACTCGCCCGCCTGAACACGTGCTTCGAGCCAGGACCGGGGGACGCCTAGCCACGCAGCTGCCTGGTCGTAGTTCCTCAGCGGCTCGCTCACGCGCCATCTCCTCGTGTCCCCAATAAGTGCCTACCTTGGGTAATTGTTACTCATAGAGTACGGCGTGTCGTCCGTGATCATCAGAGGGTTGCGAGGTGCCCGTCTCGCGTCCATCCTTCGAGCAGCGGGCCCACCGACGGGAATTTGGGGATCGCGTCTCCGCCCTCCGACATGCGGCCGGCTGGACGCAGGAGCAGTTGGCTGAACGCGCCGACCTACATCGCTCGTACGTCGCAGGCCTTGAGTCGGGCGCCAGGAATCCGACACTCGACGTGATCGTGAAGCTTGCGCACGCACTGCACGTGTCGCCAGCGAGCCTCTTTGATTGACCTGAAGATTGTCGCGGCTGAGTTCAAGGGGACACGAGCTCGACCAGCGCCGCTGATTTCCGATCCAACCTCTTTGCGAGAGCGACCAGGAACCGGAGGTACCGGTTGACGTCGGTGCCTGTGGGTTGACGAGAGACGTCACCGTGGGCAATGTCGTTGCGGCACTTCACCACGTCTGCGAGGCCCAACCGAATGCTGGCCGGCACTGGGTCACCGTCTTCATCTGGGACGTCGAGATCCCCGTCACAGACGGCCGCTGAGCTCCCCATGATCTCGAAGAGGGAGTCGATAGTCTCGCTGTAGGCGTTCGTGACCACCCGAGTCAGAACGCTCGCACTCAATGTTCCTGGGGCTGGCTTGGCACTTTCGTTCCACAGAGCCATGGTGCCGGCCCCTTGGAGCTTCTTCAGCAGGGATGCTCGCTGCGTATCGTTCTTGCAGTTCAGGATCTCCGAGAGCTGGGGCAACGTGTGAAGCTCCTTCAACCCCTTCGGGATCTGCCGCGACTCGAGTTGTCCGGTGCTAACGGAATCAGTGAACTCTTCCGCGATCGACTTCAAGTAGCTCTCAAAGTGGCTCACGAGCAGAACGACACAAGCGCGGTGGACAGCGTTGTCTCGATGGAGGGCATCTACCCCTTCTGGGGGATCGATCTCGCAGAGGGCGAGGAGGACCCCAACCTCCGCAACACCAGAGTCGAAGTTTTCGAGCGATGTCATCAAGCTCAGGTGGTCTCGTTGGTGCGCGACTCGGGCAGGCCCAAGCCCTCCGGCAACGCCACGGGGATTCCTGCCTTGCGCAACCGATCAGCGACGATGCCAACGCGAAACAGCATGCGTTGGCGGTCCGCAGTGGCACGGCCGATGGCGGTGCGGAACGCTTCATCGGCTTTGACCTCTTCGATCACCTGAAGGACGACTTGGGGAGAGCGCCGCATCGCAGCCTTGTCTGCGTGTGCTGCGGGGATCATGAACGCATCGAACATCGCCTTGTTCACTAGGTTCCGGGAACCCTCCACGCGGAACGGGGTCGCGCCCAGAATCTCTTGGACTACCTCGCACGTTTCCTTGAACAGGCCCGTGAGAGCCGAATCAGGTGTGGAGTGACGCTTCGTTCGCATGTATTCGTTCAGGAACTGTCGCAAGGGGGGCTTGTAAGCCTCGAGCCCCTCGAACAGCGCGAAGAACCGGAGGATCAGTTCTTCGAAGTCCATCCGCTTGTTGCTCGCGGTGCCCAGGAAGTCGGTGAAGTATGCCTCGCTGGCGATCCTCTTCAGCGCGTCATTGAAGGGCCCGCGGTAGACCGAGTTTCGCAACTCTTGAGCGGTCAACATGGCGGCGCCTGTATTAAGGCGCTCGAACACGTCAAACTTGATGTCCGGGTTGCTGTCCTCGGTGATCACGATGCAACGGATCGTTCGGTTTTCGAGTCTTCGCTTGTCCCGGGGCGCGAGCTCGCTGAAGCTCTTTCCGTCCAACTCTGACAAGACTGACAAGCCGCTGAGAGCGAACTCCCCTTCCAGGTAATTCTTGATGGTGGTCAGGCGCTGAAGGCCGTCGATCACCTCATAGTTGCCGTTCTCGTCTTCGGCGAAGTAGCACACAGGAATGGGGACGTTTAGGAGCAGGGACTCGATGAGGCGGCTCGCCTTGGCGAGGTCCCAGACGTACTTGCGTTGGTATTCGATGTTCAAGCTGATGCGACCCTGCTCGATGTCGCGACTCAAACTCTTCACGCCCAAGTCATAGGGCTGTGTGACGAGCTTTCGGTCGTCGCCGGAGAGGTCGAGCGCTTCAACCTGTTCCTGGGACGACTCGTAGTCGTCGTCACCGTCCGCGAAGTCCCCCGCCGGAACCGGTTCCTGAGTCACTGTGCCCCCTGGTCGACATTGCTTCGAGCTCGGCTCGGAAGGCTACCCCGGTCCCCCGACTCATGTCCTCTGACGAGGCCGCGCATCGGAGTCAACCTTCGAAGCTTCCCTCCCTAGGTGTCCGATGGGGGACCAAAACCCCCCTCGGATGTCTCCGCAACCTCGGCATCAGACCAGGGCAAGGCGTTACCCCAAGCAGCGTCTGTGCAGGTCAGATGCCCACAAGTTCCGCGGGGTTGCGGAAGCAGGTGCCCACGTTGGGCCTGGTTGGCCCCCGTTGCACGTGTTTTGTGTTCCTCTGTGGAACACAAAACAGGCCTCTGATCTGCGTTTCCGCAGGTCAGAGGCCTGTTGCCTTGTGTCCGAGGGGGGACTTGAACCCCCACGCCCGATAAAGGGCACTAGCACCTCAAGCTAGCGCGTCTACCTATTCCGCCACCCGGACAAGCGACCGCAACCTTAGCAACAGGCCGCCCGAACAAGTAATCGGGGTGGGTACCCGTCACCAGCCACCGGGCAACGGCCTGCCCTCGGCGAATCCGGCCGGGGACTGCACCCCGACCACGGCGCGTTCCGCGAACGAGGCGAGGTCGCTGGAGCCGGTGTAGGTGCAGGCCGAGCGGACGCCGGAGCAGATCTCGTCGACGAGGTCCTCGACGCCGGGACGATCCGGGTCCAGGAACATCCGCGAGGAGGAGATCCCCTCCTCGTAGAGGGCCTTGCGGGCGCGGTCGAAGACGCTCTCGTTCGACGTACGGTTCGCGACGGCTCGGGCCGAGGCCATCCCGAAGCTCTCCTTGTAGGGGCGCCCGTCGGCGCCCACGTGCAGGTCCCCGGGCGACTCGTGGGTGCCGGCGAACCAGGAGCCGATCATCACCTGGGAGGCCCCGGCCGCGAGAGCGAGGGCGACGTCGCGCGGGTGCCGCACTCCCCCGTCGGCCCACACGTGCTTGCCGTGCCGACGCGCCTCCTGGGCGCACTCCAGCACCGCGCTGAACTGCGGCCGGCCGACTCCGGTCATCATCCGGGTCGTGCACATCGCGCCGGGACCGACGCCCACCTTGACGATGTCGGCACCGGCCTCGATCAGGTCGCGCACGCCCTCGGCGGCGACCACGTTGCCGGCCACGACGGGCACGGCCGGGTCGAGGGCACGTACGACGGCCAGCGCCTCGAGCATCCGCTCCTGGTGCCCGTGGGCGGTGTCCAGGACGAGGCAGTCCACGCCCATCTCGAGCAGGCGACGGGCCTTGCCGGCGACGTCGCCGTTGACCCCGACTGCCGCCGCGATCCGCAACCGGCCGTGCTGGTCGAGGGCGGGCTCGTAGATGGTGGAGCGCAGCGCCCCGGTCCGGGTCAGGATCCCGACGAGCTCGCCGTCGTCGCCCACCGCGGGCGCGAGGCGGTGCCGGGAGGAGGCGAGGACGTCGAAGGCCTCGCGCGGGTCCATCGTGGCCTTCAGCGTGACCATGCCGGTCGTCATCGCGTCGCCCACCTGGGTGAACCGGTCGACACCGAGGCAGTCGGCTTCGGTGACCAGCCCGACCGGGACGCCGTCCTCGAGCACGACCGCAGCCCGGTGGGAGCGCTTGGGCAGCAGCGCCAGGGCGTCGCTGACGGTGTCCTGCGGGGAGAGGGTGATCGGTGTCTCGAAGACCGGGTGCCGGTTCTTGACCCAGGCCACGACCTCCTCGACCACGTCGAGCGGGATGTCCTGCGGGATCACGGCCAGTCCACCGCGGCGGGCGATGGTCTCGGCCATCCGGCGACCGGAGACAGCGGTCATGTTGGCGACCACGATCGGGATCGTCGTACCCGTCCCGTCGGTGGAGGCCAGGTTCACGTCGTACCGGGACGCGACCGCCGAGCGCCGCGGCACCATGAAGACGTCGTCGTAGGTGAGGTCATACGCTGGCTGCGTGTCTGAGAGGAATCGCACGGAAACCGAATCTACCGGGCAGGTGTTCGAGGCCGACGCTGTGACCGGTGTCGCGCCGGGACGAGTGAACCTGATCGGTGAGCACGTGGACTACAACGGCGGCCGGTGCCTGCCGATGGCGCTGCGCCAGCGGACCCAGGCCGTGGTCAGCCCGAGGTCCGACGACCGGGTGCGCGTCACCAGTGCGGCGCGCCGCTGGGAGGGCTCGGTCGACGAGCTCGCCGGGGCGGATCCGTGGGCGCTCTACGTGACCGGGGTGCTGCTGGCCCTCGGCGTACGCCGCGGGATGGACATCGACATCACCAGCGACGTGCCGATCGGCGCGGGGCTCTCCAGCTCGGCTGCGCTGGAGTGCAGCGTCGCCGTGGCCGTCGACGAGCTCTTCGACCTCGGGCTGTCGTCGCAGGAGCTGGTCGAGGCGTGCATCCGCGCCGAGCAGGACCACGTGGGGGCCCCGACCGGGGGGCTGGACCAGACGATCGCGGTGTACGCCGAGCCGCGGCACGCCCTGCTCATCGACTTCGCCGACGGCACCCGTGAGCAGGTGCCGTTCGATCCGGAGGCCCACGGTCTCGCGCTGCTCGTCATCGACACCCGGGTCAGCCACGAACTGACCGACGGCGGCTACGAGACCCGCCGTGACGAGGCCTGGGCGGCTGCGGAGAAGCTCGGCGTCAACCACCTCGGTGAGCTCACCGGGAGCGAGGCGATGGACGACCTGCCGGATCCGTTGCGGCGCCGAGCACAGCACGTCACCAGTGAGATCTCACGTGTCGATGCGTTCGTGGAGGCACTGCGCCGTGACGACTGGGCCGCCCTCGGTCCGCTGCTGCAGGCCTCGCACGTCTCGCTGCGCGACGACTACGAGGTTTCCTGCGAGGAACTGGACGTCACCGTCGACGTGGCGGTGCAGGCGGGCGCCGTCGGCGCCAGGATGACCGGCGGCGGCTTCGGCGGTTCCGCGATCGCCCTCGTCCCCGTGGAGCGGATGGCCGCGGTCGAGGCTGCGGTGACCACCGCCTTCACCGCCCGCGGCTGGAAGTCCCCCGACTTCATCACCGCCGCCCCCGGCCACGGCGCCACCACCGTCCCCGAGTAGTCGAGACCCCAAGGTGGTCGAGCAGCGAGCGAAGCGAGCGGATAGCCGAGACCCAAGGTGGTCGAGCATCGAGCGAAGCCTTGCGTCGAGCAGCGAGCGTCAGCGAGTGGTCAGTCGAGACCACTCCGTGAGCCGAGGACCAGACCCGACCCCGCCGGGGCTCAGTCGTCAGGCGGTTCTCGCCCCACGGCTCTCATCCGGCGTACACCCGGCGGCGGGTCGAACCTGAACTCGCTGGGTCCGGTGCGGGTGATCTGCCATGGCCCGGCGTGGATCAGCCGGTGGTGGTGGCCGCAGAGCAGGATCGTGTTCGAGAGTGAGGTCTCGCCGCCCTCGCACCAGTGCACGAGGTGGTGGGCGTGGCACATCACCGGCGGGCGGGTGCAGTTGGGGAACCGGCAGTGCTTGTCCCGGGCGACCAGGGCCTTCCAGATCGCCGCGGAGGCAAGCCGCATCTGCCGGCCGACGTCGAGGACCTCGGACCCGCCACCGAGCACGATCGGGATGATGTCGGCGTCGCAGGCCATCCGGCGTACGGCTCCTGCGTAGAGGTCCTCACCGGTCTCGGTGGTCCCGAACCCGGACAGCTTCTTGAGGTCCTCGAAGTCGATGGTCACCGAGACCCTGGGCCGGGCGCCGTGGCACTCGGGGAGCAGGTCCACAGTGGCGGCGCGGTCGCAGAGCTCCACCAGCGCGTCGAGCATCCGGGCGCCGTGGTCGCGCGGGTCGCGGCCGTCGTGCCCGCAGCCGGGGATCTCGCAGGTGCCGGGGTCACAGACCGGTCCGGGGGCGGGCTGGGGCTTGGCCAGGGGCAGCAGGGTGGCGCGGAGCTTGGCACCGTCCTCGGCCGAGCAGCGGCCCTTGATCCAGCAGCCACCGGCGGTGTCGAACCGCAGGGAGAGGTCGCGGTCGAGGTGGGCGGCGCGTTCCTCGCGGTCCAGCTCGCGTTCGGCGCGACGCTCCTCGCCGTCGGGATCCACGATGGAGACGAGGATGCGGCCGACCTTGGCCAGGTCGGTGGCGTCCAGTGCCTTGGCCTCGGCGAGCATCGCGTGCACGCCACGGGTCCGGACGTCGGGGTTCGTGGGAAGGGCGTCGACAGCGCGCTCGATCACCTGGGCCTTGGTCACCGAGAGCCAGCCGTCGGCCAGTGCGTCACCAACCGGCGCCAGCACCGGCGTTTGCACGGCAGCGGAAAGGCGTACGGTCGCCGCGCCGGTGCCCTTGCGGCCGCCCGCGACCGCCGTCACGAAGTCCTGGGTCGAGGCCCAGCCGACCGGCTTCACCGCGTGGCTGACTTCCAGCTCGTGGACCACCTGAAGCTCGACGGCATCCAGGGTCGACTTCAGCCCCTCGATCTCGGCGACGGTGTCCATCAACTCCTCGCCACGACCGGCCGCCCACAAGGTGTCGATCATGCCGTCCACCTCGCCGCGGATCCTGGCCAGCGCAGCCGCGACTCCCCCGGCGCAGGAGGCGCCGGGCGGAGTGTCCGGCTGGGAAGTCATGAGTCGATCCAAGCATCGAGCACTGACAGGAATATTCGAGAATCCCCTTGTTCTATGGGGATTCAGGGATATATCTGGACGGTTTCCTGTGTGAAGTGGAGATGCGCTGGAAGGTGGAGCGTGCGCCTTGGGTTTGGCTGTCGCGTCGCCTGAGTGGTCTCGACTGTTCGCTCGCTTCGCTCGCTGCTCGACCACCTATGGGTCGCTTGAGTGGTCTCGACTGTTCGGTCGCTTCGCTTGCTGCTCGACCACCTATGGGTCCGCTTGAGGGGTCTCGACTATCCGCTCGCTTCGCTCGCTGCTCGACCACCTTCGGGTCACCTGAGTGGTTTCGGCTGTCGCTCGCTGTCGACCACCTTCGGGTCACCTGAGTGGTCTCGGCTGTTCGCTCGCTTCGCTCGCTGCTCGACCACGTATGGGTCGCCTGAGTGGTCTCGACTGTTCGCTCGCTTCGCTTGCTGCTCGACCACCTATGGGTCACCTGAGTGGTCTCGACTATCCGCTCGCTTCGCTTGCTGCTCGACCACCTTCGGGACTGCCGCTCGTCTGCCTACCTTGCCGCTGGTCGGCCACCGCAGGGCGGCGGTGCTCAGCTGCGGGGTGGGGCTCTGGTAGAGATCGCCCATGGACAACACCTGGTGGAGCCTCCCCTGCGCCGAGCCCTCCGAGGCGCATCGTCGGGGGGCGCTGGAGCGGCAGGGGCAGCTCACCAAGCCCGCAGGCTCCCTGGGGCGGCTCGAGGAGGTCGCGGTGACGCTGGCTGCGCTGCAGGGACGGGAGCGACCCTCGGCGGACCGGGTCCCGGTGCTGGTCTTCGCCGGTGACCACGGCGTCGCCCGGCGGAGCGTCTCGGCGTACCCGCCCGAGGTCACCGTGCAGATGCTGTGCAACTTCATCGGCGGCGGGGCGGCGATCTCGGTGCTCGCACGCCAGCTGGGCCTGCCCCTGACCGTGGTGGACGTGGGCACGCTCGCCGAGGAGCCGATCCCGGGCGTGGTCGACGACAGGACTCGCCGCAGCACCGCCGACTTCACCACCGAACCGGCGATGACCGAGGCCGACCTGGCGCACGCGCTGGACGCCGGCCGCCGCGCCGTCGCCGAGGCGTTGTCCGCCGCACCCGCCGGGGGCACCGACCTCGTCGTCCTCGGTGAGCTCGGCATCGGCAACACCACCTCCGCCAGCGCGGTGGCCGCCGCCGTACTCGGCGAGGACCCCGCCCGGCTGGCCGGGCCAGGAACCGGCCTCGACAGCGAAGGTGTACGCCGCAAGGCAGCCCTGATCTCCGAGGCGCTGGAGCTGCACGGGCCGGCCGTCACCGAGGCGGACCTTCCTGCCCACGAGGCGCTGCGCCGACTGGGCGGGCTGGAGATCGCCGCGCTGACCGGGGCAGTGCTCGCCGCGGCACAGCAGGGCGTACCCGTCCTGGTCGACGGGCTGATCGTCTCGGCGGCTGCGCTGGCCGCAGTCGGCATCAACCCCGGCTGCCGCGAATGGCTGGTGTTCTCCCACCGGTCCGCCGAACAGGGCCACGCGCGGGTGCTGGAGGCGCTGGACGCACGCGAGCTCCTCCAGCTCGACCTGCGGCTCGGCGAGGGCTCGGGTGCCGCGCTCGCCGTACCGCTGCTGCGGCTCGCGTGCGCGCTGCACAACGAGATGGCGACGTTCGCTGAAGCCTCGGTCTCTGACCGTGGCTAGCGGACCCGTGCAGGTGCTGCGCGCCCTCAGCGTCGCGTTCGGGTTCATGACCCGGCTCCCGATGCCGGCGGTCAAGGACTTCGGTCCGCGCGACCTGGAGCGGGCCTCGACCTACTTCCCCGTCGTGGGCCTCGTCCTGGGGGCGGGCGTCGCCGCGTCCCTGGCGTGGGCACCCGGCGGTCCGTGGGTGGGCGCCTGGCTCGGCCTGCTGATCTGGGTCTGGGTGACCGGGGCGCTGCACCTCGACGGCCTCGGCGACGTCGCGGACGCGTTCGGGGCCGCCCACCGCGTGCCCGAGCGGTTCTACGAGGTGCTCAAGGACCCGCACATGGGGGTCTTCGGGGTCGTCGTCGTGGTGATGCAGGTGCTCACCAAGCTGGTCCTGCTCGCGGAGCTGGCCCCGTCCGGCTGGTGCTGGGGCGTCCTGCTGGTCCCGGCCTGGGCCCGCTGGTCCACGATGCTCTGCGGCCGCGTCGTCCCCCGGTTCGACGGCAGCGCCGCCGAGCCGCAGACCGCTCCGACGAGCTGGGCGCCGATCATTGTGTGGGCCGTGCTGCTCGGCGGCCTCGCGCTCTGGCTCGCGCCGGTCACCCTGGTCGCGCTCCCCCTGGCCGGACTCGTGATCCTCTACTGGCGGCTGCGGCTCGGCTGGGTCTCCGGCGACTGCTTCGGCGCCAGCATCGAGGTCATCGAAAGCGTCCTGATCGCCGCCCTCGTGCTCGCAGCAGCCGTCCAGCTCTAGGTCGCCGCGACCCCGATGCGGCCGCTGCGGAACGCCTCGACGAACAGCGCGTGGTCCCGGCGCACGCGCTCCGCGTAGGCGAGGGCAAACTCCACGAGGTGGTCGCTGAACTCGCGCCGACGGCCCTTCAGCGAGGCCACGATCGCCCCCTCCACCTGGAAGTCGACCAGGTCCTGGTCGCTGTCCTCGTCCGAGGCGCAGTGCACCTTGGCGGTCGCCTGCCCGAGCAGCTCCACCACGGCAGCGATGTCGTCGGGCTCGGTGATGTTCGCCCAGTCGAGGTCGACCTCGTAGGGCGAGACCTCGGCGACGACGTAGCCCACGCCGCCGAGCTCGGCGTACCCCAGCAGCGGGTCGGTGTGCACCTGCAGCGCGCGCTGGCTCACCACCGTGCGATGGCCCTCGTGGTCGAAGTAGCGGCCGACGGCCGCACTGTCCACGAACCTGCTCAGCGCCGGCACGTTGGCCTGCTTCATGGACAGCACCACATCGTTGTCCAGGGCCTGGCTGTAGCCCTCGACCAGCAGGTTGTACGCCGGGAGCCCGGCACTGCCGATCCCGAAGCCCGACTTGCCCACCACGTCGCGCAGCTCGTAGAACAGCTCGCGATCAAACCGCTTGGACGGCGGGATCGTGTCCAGGTAGGACTCGAACGCCGCCGCCACCGCGTCGCGCTCCTTCGCGGGGAGTCGGCGGATGCTGGCGTCCTCGGTGAACACCCGGACGTGGTTCTCGACATGGGTCATCTCGTCGAGCAGGTCCGCCCGGCGGATCGACCGCGCGGCGACCAGGGCGTCCTGGACCGGGCCGGTGGTGTTCTCCAGGTGCAGCCCGAAGTCCTCGTCCTGTGCCGTGCTCGCGTAGTGGTCCACCTGCTTGAGATAGGAGCGGAGGTAGCGGCGGATCAGCGACTCGATGTCCTTCTGCGGCAGCGCCTTCTGCCACGCCATCAGGGCCAGGCTGGCGACGAACCGCTGCAGGTCCCAGCTGAAGTGGCCGATGTAGGCCTCGTCGAAGTCGTTGACGTCGAAGACCAGCCGCCCGTCGGAGCTGAGGTAGGTGCCGAAGTTCTCCACGTGCAGGTCGCCGTGGATCCAGATGGCGCCGCTGCGCTCGTCGACCCACGGGTCGCGGGTGGCCGTCACGTCGGCGTAGTAGAGGCAGGCCGCGCCGCGGTAGAACGCGTGCGGATCGGCCGCCATCTTGCGGTACTTCGCGCGGAACGCCTTCGGGTCCGCCCGCATGAGCGGGGCGAACGCGTCCCGGAAGACCTCGATCAGCAGGTCGGTCCGGCGGGTGTCGTTCATCCGGGGCACGGTGCTCACGAGGTGCCCCCTTCCGGGAGCCGCTCCGGCACGCGCAGACCCGCCGAGCGCAGCTCGAGACGCGCCAGCCGGTCGATCACCGCCGGGTCGCCGCGGCGCCACGCGCCGGCCGGGTCCGGGTCGATCCGTGCGAGCACGTGCAGCGGCTGCGAGGACATCGCCCGCAGGGCGAACAGGTCGAGGTCGGCGCCGGAGTCCACAAACTTCCGCCCCGCAGTGGCCCGGCGGACGAACGCGATCCGCGCGGGCAGGTAGAACCCCAGCACCACCAGGATCGGGATCAGCGCCACCGCCAGGCCCAGCCAGTTGGCGAGGCTGCCCACGGCGTCGACCTGCTGCTGACCGGCGGCGGCCAGCCCGCTGGCGGCCTTCCCGGCGTCGTCGAACGGGCTGCTCGCCTGGTCACCCACGAGCGGCACGTCGGCCACGATCCTGCCGGCGTCGCGGAGCCGCTCGGCCAGGTCGCTGGCCGACGAGTCGATCTTGCGCCCGGGGGTCGCGAGACCCAACGTGGCGTCATGGACCTGGTCGGCGACCGTGATCCACAGCCACACCCAGACCACGACAGCCAGGTCCCCCACGATCTGGAGAGTGCGACGGACGCTGGTGTCGGCGTACAGCTTGAGGCTCATACGGTGACTGTGCCCGCTGGCCTCAGCTTGGAACGCTCACTTCAGCTGGGCTGAGGTGAGGCCCAGCACGCGGCGAGCCACGATCAGCTGCTGGATCTGCTGAGTGCCCTCGAAGATGTCGAGGATCTTGGAGTCCCGGCCCCACTTCTCGAGCAGCTCCACCTCGGAGTAGCCGAAGGTGCCGGCGAGCTCCACGCAGCGCAGCGTGACGTCGGATCCCATCCGGCCCGCCTTCGCCTTGGCCATCGAGGCCTGCATCGAGTTGGGCTTGCGGTTGTCGGCCATCCACGCCGACTGCAGGGTGAGCAGGTACGCCGCCTCCCAGTCCGCCTCGAGCTGGAGGAAGGTGGCTGCGGCCGCGGACTGGGCGAGCGCCGGCCGGTCGTAGTCGATGGTGATGCCGGCCTCGGCCAGGATGTCGCGGGTCAGGTCGAGCGAGGCCCGGGCGCAGCCGAGCGCCATCGCGGCCACCAGCGGACGAGTGTTGTCGAAGGTCGCCATCGCGCCCGCGAAACCCTGCTTGGGGTCGACGCCGGCGTCGCCGAGCAGGTCCTCGGCCGGGACCCGGCACTCGTCGAGGATGATCACCGCGGTGTCGGAGGCACGGATCCCGAGCTTGTGCTCGAGGCGCTCCACCCGCATCCCGGGGTTGCCCTTCTTGACCACGAACGACTTGATCGCCGCGCGGCCCAGGCTCTTGTCCAGGGTCGCCCAGACCACGACGCTGTCGGCGCGCTCGCCGGAGGTGACGAAGATCTTCTCGCCGTTGAGGACGTACTCGTCGCCGTCCTTGCGGGCGGTGGTCTGGATGGCCCCGGAGTCCGAGCCGGTGCTGGGCTCGGTGATCGCCATCGCGGCCCAGGTGCCGGCGAAGCGCTCGAGCTGCTCGTCGTTGGCCACCGAGGCGATCGCGGAGTTGCCCAGGCCCTGCCGCGGCATCGAGAGGAGCAGGCCGACGTCGCCCCAGCACATCTCCATGACGGAGAGCACCGAGGCCAGGTTGGCGCCGTTCTTGTTGCCCTGCTTGTCCTCGGGCTTCTCATCACGGCGTACGCCGGCCGCGCCTGCGCCACCGGTCGCACCGGACTCGGAGATGCCGTCGATCATCGCGGCGAGCATGTCGAGTTCCTTGGGGTACTCGTGCTCGGCCTCGTCGTACTTGCGCGAGATGGGCCGCAGCATGTTCATCGCGACCTGGTGGGCCTGGTCGATCAGCGGGCGGATCTTCTTGGGGGTCTCGAGGTTGATCATGAGTGTGTGCTCCTGGGTCGAAGAGTGACGGACGTGACGGGGACGGCCGTGCTCAGACCAGGACCGCTCCTTCCATGAGTCCGATAGCGCGCAGGTCGCGGTACCAGCGCTCGACGGGGTGCTCCTTGACGAACCCGTGCCCGCCGAGGAGCTGGACGCCGTCGAGGCCGATCTGCATGCCGCGCTCGGCGCACAGCCGCCGTGCCAGCGCGATCTCGCGCTCGGCCGGCTTGCCCTGCGCCACCCGGCTGGCGGCCCGGTAGGTGACCAGCCGCATCCCCTGCAGCTCGATCGCGATGTTTGCGACCATGAACGCCACCGACTGCCGGTTGGCGATCGGCTCGCCGAAGGCCTCGCGCTCCTTGACGTAGGGCGTCACGTAGTCGAGGACCGCCTGTCCGGTGCCCACGGCGAGGGCGCACCAGGCCAGGCGGGAGAACCGGACGCAGTCCCGGTAGTCGTCGGCGTCGCCCAGCAGGGCGATCTTCTCCACGGCGACGTCCTTGAGCACGAGGCGCGAGAGGCTGGCCGCGCGCACGCCCATCGAGGGGTCGGACTCGATGGTGATCCCGTCGGTGGAGGACTCCACGACGAACAGCTGCGGCCGGCCGTCGACCTCGGCGCCGACGATGAACAGCTCCGCCTCGGAGCCGCGGACCACGGCGGACTTCACACCGTTGAGCACGTAGCCGTCACCGCGGGCCTCGGCCGTGGCCGACGGCGAGAGCGGGTCGAAGAGCGCGGTGGGCTCGCTGAGGGCAAGCGCGGCAGCCGGGACCTCGTCGCCGGTGAACGCGGGCAGGTAGGTGGACTGCTGCTCCTCGGTGCCCCACAGGGACAGGGCGGTGGCCACGGCGCCGGGGGCGAGGGCGGCGACCGCCAGGCCCATGTCGCCCTTGGCGAGCGCCTCGTGCACCAGGGTCCCGGCCATCGCGGAGCGCTCGGTGGCGATCCCGCCGAGGTCCTCGGGGACCCCGAGGATCGGCAGGCCGATGTCCAGGGACGCCTTGAGGATGTCCTCGGGTGCGGCGCAGGACTCGTTGGCCGCCGCCGCGGCAGGCCGCACGACCTCTGCGGCGAACTCGCCCACCACGTCGGCCAGCATCTGCTCGTCCTCGCCGGGGGTGAGGTCGAACAGGCCGGTGTTCTTCGCCGGCGGCACCCGGTTGCCCTGGGTTGCCTTGCCGGCGCGGGCGAAGGTGCGCCCGACGCTGCCCGCGGTCCGGAACCCCGCACTGGTGACGCGGTAGACACCCCGCTCGCTGGCCTTGCGCAGGCCCAGGGAGTCCAGCAGGTCGCTGGAGGCCAGCCGGTTCAGGGCGGCGACAGCCAGCCCGATCGGGTCCCGCTTCTCGCTGTCGGAGAGCCCGTGACGGCCTCCGGCGCGGAGGAGGCTCCAGGGCAGCTTCTGTGGCTCGTTGACCGTGTTCGAAGACATGACAGGTAATGTAACTGCGAGTTACACATCGTGCCACACCCGCCCGGCGTGTCGCGGGTCACGCACTAGGATTCGGGCATGCCCACATCGCAACCTGTCCCCGAGGCCGCCCCCGGTTCGGCTGTCCTCCCCACGGGAGGAACGGTGCGTCCCGTGGTCCGCTGGGGCACCGAGGTGATGCATCGTCAGGCCCGGCCGGTCACGGCGTACGACGAGGAGCTGCGCAGCCTGGTGGCCGACATGGTCGCCACGATGTACGCCGCCAACGGGGTCGGCCTGGCCGCCTGCCAGATCGGGGTCGACCTCGCAGTGTTCGTCTTCGACTGCCCCGACGACGCGGGCACGCCGCACCGAGGCGTGGTCTGCAACCCGGAGCTCCACCTGCCCGAGGGACGCGACCGTCGGCTCGACGACGGCGACGAGGGGTGCCTGTCCTACCCCGGCGCGTTCGTGGAGTGCGCGCGACCCGACTGGGCCCGGGTCACCGGGTTCGGGCTCGACGGGCAGCCGGTCGCCTACGAGGGCGACGGGCTGCTGGCGCGCTGCCTCCAGCACGAGACCGACCACACCGTCGGCACGGTGTTCGGTGACCGGCTCAACAACCGGGCACGCAAGCGGCTCCGCAAGGAGATGGAGGCCGCGATCGCGGACTACCCGCCGGACTGGCCCGTGGGCGAGTCGGGGACCCCCGAGGGGCCCGCTGACACCACGGCCGAGGACGACCACGACGCTCTCTGAGTCGCAGGGAGCTCGCGCAGCGACCCGGGTGCGGGCAGCTCCACGGTGACCGTGGTGCCGACCCCCACCTCGCTCTCGATGGTGACGGTCCCGTCCTGCTGCTCCATCAGCTCACGGACGCTGGTCAGTCCCAGGCCGGTGCCGCCGTCGTCCTCGGAGAGCCGGCCGCGGACGAACTCGTCGAAGATCGTGCCGAGGTCCCCGGCGTCGATCCCCCGGCCTTGGTCCCGGATCGACACGCGCACCCGGCCGGGTCCGGCGCGGCCGAAGGTGACCTCGACGGGCGAGTCCGGCGCGGAGTACTTCAAGGCGTTCACGAGCAGGTTGCTCATCACCCGGTGCATGGCCACGCCGTTGGCGCGGGCGAGCGCCACCACGTCGTCGGACAGCCGGACCCGTGAGGAGCCCAGCACCGGCGCCAGGTCCCGGACGACGCTGCGGGTGACCTGGACGATGTCGATGTCGGCCATCAGCAACGTGGCGTTGCCGGTGCGCTGGCGAGCGAACTCGACCAGCCCCTCCACCATCCCGAGCAGCCGGTCCGCGCTCGCCTCCACCCGCTCGATCAACGTCTCCCGGGACTCCGGACCGGCGTTCCGGAGGGCGTCGACGAACCCCTTGATCGCGGTGATCGGCGTCCGGAAGTCGTGGTTGAACGTGGCGTAGAACGCGTCCTGGGCGTCCTCGAGCGTCTTGGCGTCGGTGCGGTCACGCGTCACCTTGGCGTAGCCGGTCAGCGTGCCGGACTCGTCCCGCAGCGCGGTGATGATCACGTCGCCCCAGAACCGGGAGCCGTCCTTGCGGACCCGCCACCCGGTGTGCTCGACCCGGCCCTTCTCGCGGGCCTCGGTGAGCAGTCGCTCCGGCAGGCCCGCGGCCAGGTCCTCGAGGGTGTAGAACATCTCGAAGCTGTGGCCGATCGCCTCCTGGGCGCTGTACCCCTTCACCCGCTGGGCGCCGAGGTTCCAGGTCTCGATGATCCCGTCGGGGTCGAGGGCGATGATCGCGTAGTCGACGACCTGGCCCACCAGCAGCCGCAGGCGCTCCTCGCTGGCGCGCAGCGTGGTCTCGAGCTCGTGCTGCTCGGTGAGGTCGCGGGTGACCTTGGCGTAGCCGATCAGGTCGCCCGCGTCGTCGTGGAGGGCGGTGATCACCACGTCCGCCCAGAACCGGGATCCGTCCTTGCGGACCCGCCATCCGGTGTCCTCGACCCGGCCCTCCTCACGGGCCAGCGCCAGCAGCTTGTGCGGCCGGCCCGAGTCACGGTCGTCCTCGGTGTAGAACATCTCGAAGCTGCGCCCGATGGCTTCCTGGCTCGAGTAGCCCTTCACCCGTTGAGCCCCGAGGTTCCACCGCCTGATGATGCCGTTTCGGTCCAGGCCGATGACCGCGTAGTCGACGACCTGGCTTACGAAGTCGTCGACGAAAGGTGAGCCCTGATCGGCTTCCGATCCCACGGGAGAGAAATATAGGGGACAACCCTCATTTCGGGGCCAGTTCTCTGCGAGCGGTTTCGTAACAGGCGATCGCCGAGGCCGCCCCCACGTTGAGCGAGTCGATCCCCGCGCGCATCGGGATCACCGCGCACCGCTGGGCGGTTCGCTCCCACCGCGAGGACAGCCCGTGCCCCTCCGAGCCGAGGACCAGCGCGACCCGTTCCTGGCCGGCCACCGCCTCCTCGATCGGTACGGCGCCCGGCGCCAGGGTGAGGGCGACGGTGGTGAACCCGTGCTCGGCGAGGGTGGGCAGTGCGTCGTACCAGTCGGGGAGGCGGGTCCAGGGCAGCGCGAAGACCGCGCCCATCGCCACCTTGATCGACCGGCGGTAGAGCGGGTCCGCGCACCGGGGGGCGAGCAGGATCCCGTCGACGCCGAGCGCCGCGGCCGAGCGGAAGATGGTGCCGAGGTTCGCGTGGTCCACCAGTTCCTCGCACACCACGACCGTGCGGGCGCCGTCGAGCACCTCCTCCACCGAGGGCAGCGGGGTCCGGGCCAGCGAGGCGAGCGCCCCGCGGTGGACGTGGAAGCCGGTGACCTCCTCGGCGAGCGACTCCGCCAGCACGTAGCAGGGGGCGTCGGTGCGGTCGAGCACGTCCGCGAGCCCCTCCAGCCAGCGCGGAGCCATCACGAACGAGCGCACCGGGTGCCCCGCCTCGACGGCACGGCGCACCACCTTCTCGCCCTCGGCGATGAACAGCCCGTGCTCGGCCTCCAGCGACTGGCGCAGCTGTACGTCGCGCAGGTTGCGGTAGTCGTGCAGCCGGGGGTCCTCGGGGTCCGAGATCTCGACGTACGTCGCCACGTTCAGGCGTCCTTCGCGGCGGCAGCCCCGGTCGCGTAGCGGTCGGGGAACGCCACCCGCACCACCTCGCCGACGACGATGATCGCGGGCGGTTGCACGCTCTCGGAGTCCAGGGTTCCGGCCAGCGTGCCGAGGGTGCAGAGCACGGTGCGCTCGGTGGGCATCGTGCCGTCGCAGACGACCGCCACCGCGGTGTCGGCGTCGCGTCCGCCGCGGAGCAGCACCTCGGCGATCAGTGGCGCGTTCTCCACGGCCATCATCAGCACCAGGGTGCCGCGGAGGCTGGCCAGCGCGCCCCACTGGACCAGGGACTCGGGGTGCCCGGGCGGCAGGTGCCCGGAGACGATCGTGAGGTCGTGGGTGACCCCGCGATGGGTCACCGGGATCCCGGCCATCGCGGGCACGGCCAGCGGGCTGCTGATGCCGGGTACGACGCTGACGGGCACCCCCGCGGCGCGGCACGCCAGCACCTCCTCGTAGCCCCGCCCGAAGACGAAGTTGTCACCGCCCTTGAACCGCGCCACCCGCCGCCCGGCCAGTGCCGCGTCGACGATGATCTGGTTGATCTGGTCCTGGGTGGCCGAGCGACCGCGCGGGAGCTTGGCGACGTCGACGATCTCGGTGTCCGAGGGGAGCTCGGCGAGCAGCTCACGCGGTGCGAGCCGGTCCGCGACGACGAGGTCGGCCTCCATCAGGGCCTTGCGACCCGCCACCGAAATCAGCTCGGGGTCCCCCGGTCCCCCACCCACCAGCACCACGCCCGCAGGGCCGTCGACGTGGTGGCGCGAGGTCACCGAGCCCTCCCGGAGCCCGGCGACGATGTCGTCGCGTACGCCGGCCGAGCGGCGCGGGTTGCGGTCGGCCGCGGAGCTGCCCATCACGGCGACGGTGATGCCGCCGTGGCTGCCGACCGCGGGGGTGAACGCCGTGGCGGCGTTCGCGTCGTCGGCCCGCACGCAGAAGATCCGCTGCTGCTCGGCGAGCTCGCTGACCCGCTCGTTGACGGCCGAGTCGTCGGTCGCGGCCATCACGTACCACGCGCCCTCGAGGTCGTCGTCGGCGAAACCTCGGCGGATCCAGAGCACCTCGCCTGATCCGACCAGCCCCTCGATGGCGGGGGTGACCTCGGGCGAGACCAGGTGCACCACGGCCCCGGCGGCGATCAGCGTCGGCACCCGGCGCTGGGCGACGTTGCCCCCGCCGACCACCAGGACCCGGCGCCCGGCGAGCCGCAGCCCGGCCGGGTAGGTGGGGAAGTCGCCGGGGGTTCGAGAATGGGATGTCACGGGTCCATTGTGCGGACTCGCGACGTGGGGTCCGTGTGCCGGGTTCACCCCGCGGACTATGTTCAGGCCATGACTCTCGAGCGCCCAGTCCACCCAGACCCCTACGAGCTGCTCCCGCGCGTCCCGTCGTTCACGGTGACCAGTGCCGACGTCACCGAGGGCGAGCCGCTCAAGGACGACCAGGTCGCCTCGGGAGGCGACAGCTCACCGCAGCTGTCCTGGAGCGACGCACCCGAGGGCACCAAGAGCTTCACGGTCACCTGCTTCGACCCGGACGCGCCCACCCCCTCCGGCTTCTGGCACTGGGTGCTGGTCGACCTCCCCGCCGACGTCACCTCGCTGGACGCCGGTGCCGGCGCCGAGGGCGCGGACCTGCCCGGCAACGCGTTCATGTGCCGCAACGACGGTGGCACCAAGGCATTCATGGGCGCGGCTCCCCCCGAGGGTGACCAGGTCCACCGCTACTACTTCGTGGTGCACGCGGTGAAGGAGGAGACCCTCGGTGTCGACTCCGACGCCTCCCCCGCCGTGGTGAGCTTCAACCTCGCCTTCAAGACGGCCGGGCGCGCCATCGTGAAGGGCACCTACCAGCACTGACCATCGGGCCGGTCCCCGTTTGCGCCGGTTGCCCACACTTCTCAGATCGGATGACCTCCTCACGTGGACCTGCTGCTGCTGGGCGCCACGATCGGCCTCACCGCCGGCATCAGTCCCGGGCCGCTGCTGTTCCTGACGATCACCTCGGCGCTGCGCTCCGGAGCCCGGGCCGGGGTCGTGGTCGCGTGCGCGCCGCTGCTCTCGGACCTGGTGGTCGTCACGTTGACCCTGCTGGTGCTCGGTCAGCTGCCGGAGGAGGCGCTCGCGGTCATCGGGGTGCTCGGCGGGGTGTTCATGGCCTGGCTGGGCGTGGGCACCTGGCGCGAGGCGGCCACTGCCTCCCTGTCCGCCGCCGAGGCGCAGTCCCGGCCCTCGACGCTGCGGGCCCTGCGTGACGGTGCCGTGGTCAACCTGCTCAGCCCGCACCCGTGGATCGCGTGGGCCACGGCGCTTGGCCCCCTGACCCTGGCGGCCTGGCGCGAAGGACCGGTGGGGGCGGTCGCCTTCGTGGCGGCGTTCTACCTGCTCCTGGTCGGGGCCAAGATCGCGGTAGCCCTGCTCGCCGGCAGGGGGCGGCGACGTCTCGGGGACCGGGGCTACCGGTACGCGCTACGGGTGGCGGGACTCCTGCTGCTGGTCAGCGGCGCCGCCCTGGTCGTCGAGTTCGGCCGGGCGCTGCTGTAGGCCGGGTCCCATGGCAAGATCGCGCGCATGGCATCGGCGCGCGAGGACATCCTGGGGGCGCCGTACACCTCGGAGACGCTGGCGCTGCGGCCCGACGCCGAGGGCGAGGTCGTCGCGACCCTGGTGCACCGCCCCGCGGAGGTTCCGACGGGCAAGGCCGTGCTGCACGTGCACGGCTTCTGCGACTACTTCTTCCAGACCGCGGCGGCCGACTTCTGGGTCGACCGGGGCTACGACTTCTACGCGCTGGACCTGAGGAAGTACGGCCGCTCGCTGCTCCCTCACCAGACCCCCAACTACGTCGCGGACCTCGCGACGTACTACGAGGAGCTCGACCTCGCGTTCGCCCGGATCACCCGTGACCACGACCACGTGGTGCTCTCGGCGCACTCCACCGGTGGCCTCACGGTGCCGCTGTGGCTGCACGACCGGCGTCACCGGGCCGCGGGCCTGTTCCTCAACGCTCCCTGGATCGACATGCACGGCGATGCCTTCACCCGGCTGCTCGCCATGCCCGCGATCCACCGGATCGGCCGCTACCAGCCGATGCGCCTGGTGCCGCGCGAGGTCAGCGGCGGGTACACCCGCAGCCTCCACCGCGACTTCGGCGGCGAGTGGGACTTCGACCTCGCCTGGAAGCCGGAGCACTCCTGGCCGGTGTACGCCGGCTGGATCCGGGCCGTCCGGACGGGGCAGGCGCGGATCCAGCGCGGCCTCGAGGTGGACGCGCCCGTCCTGCTGGTCAGCTCGACGAGATCGGGTACGGCGCTCTCGCCGGCCGACCTGGCTGCCACCGACGTGGTCCTCGACGTGGAGCGGATGCGCAGGCGCGCGGCCCGGCTCTCCCGCCACGTCACGATCGTGCAGGTGCCCGGCGCGCTGCACGACGTCACCCTCTCCCCAGAGCCCGCCCGCGGGATGGTCTTCGGCGAGCTCGACCGGTTCCTGTCCGCCTACGTGGACTGAACAGACAGGTCGCCCGCGCACCGCTAGCCTCACCGCCATGGATCCCATCACCGGCCTGGCACTCGGCCGCATCGCCCTGGGCACAGTCGCCCTCGTCTCCCCCTCGCTGGCCGCCAAGGCCCTGATGCTCGACGGCGCCGCGAACCGGTCCCTGCCCTACATGACCCGCATGTTCGCCTCCCGCGAGATCGCCCTCGGCGGCCTCACCCTCGCCTCGACGGGCGCAGCCCGGCGCCGGCTGGTGCAGGTGGGCGTCGCCATCGATGCGGCCGACGTGTTCACCGGGATCACCGCCGCCGCCAGCGGAGCCGTCACGAAGAAGGCCGGGGTCGCTCTCGCCCTGGTCGCCGCCGGCGCCGTCGCGAACGGTGCGCTCGCCCTCCAGGAGGAGTGAGCCAGCCGGCCTTCGTTCGATCCGCGTTACGAGCAGCTCAGAGCGGGAAGACGAACGCCACCACCGCGACGAGCCCGACCACCACGATGATGGCGCGCAGCACGTTTGCGGGGAGCCTGCGGCCGACGGTGGCGCCGATCTGGCCGCCCACGATCGAGCCGAGGGCCAGCAGGCCGGCCACGGACCAGTCCACGTCGGCGACGAAGGCGAAGATCACGGCCGCGATGCCGTTGACCAGCAGGGCGAGCACGTTCTTGGTGGCGTTGTGGCGCTGCATCGAGTCGACGACACCGATGCCGAGGATGGCCATCAGCAGCACGCCCTGGGCGGCGCCGAAGTAGCCGCCGTAGACGCCCGCGAGCGCGACCGCCGGCCACACCCACCACAGTCCGCGGTCGGGCACCCCGCCGTGTCCCGCGGCCCGCTGGGCGACGCGCCGGGAGATGCGGGGCCCGAGGATGACCAGGACGCAGCCTAGGAGGATCAGGACCGGCACGATCGTGTCGAAGGCCGCCGACGGCAGCACCAGGAGCAGTACGGCGCCGGCGACTCCGCCTACCAGTGAGGCGCTGCCCAGCCAGACCAGCCGGGACCGCTGCCCCGCGAGCTCGGCCCGATAGCCGATCGCACCCGACAGCGAGCCCGGCGCGAGGCCGACGGTGTTGGACACGTTGGCCGTCACCGGGGGGATCCCGAACGCCAGCAGGGTCGGGAACGTGATCAGCGTTCCCGACCCCACCACGGTGTTGATCGTTCCGGCCGCCACCCCTGCGAGCAGGATGGCGACCACCTCCACGGGGCTCACCTGGCGGTGGGCGCCTCTCCCGTGGGATCACCCGGGTCCGTCAGGAACGGCGTCGGCGGCTCTGCGGGAGTGGTGTCCTGCGGCACCGACGGTGCGGCGGGCGCTCCGTCCGGGGTCGGCGTACCGCCTGCGGACCGGGCAGCCCCCTCCGCGGCAGCGATCGCCTTCTGCACCTCGGCGTGCGCACTGGAAAGCGAGGCGTCGGAGTCGGTGTCCGGCTCGATGACCGGCACCTCCACGCGCTTGCGCGGGCCGTCGACCTTCTGCGGGATCCCGGCCGCCTGGTGCACGGCGGAGCCCAGGCCCTCGAGCGCCTTGGTGATCTCCGAGGGCACCACCCAGACCTTGTTGGCCGAGCCCTCGGCGATCTTGGGCATCATCTGGAGGTACTGGTAGGCCAGCAGCGCCTGGTCGGGCTGTCCGTCGTGGATGGCCTGGAAGACCGTCTGGATGGCCTGCCCCTCACCCTGGGCCTTGAGGATCGCGGCCTCCCGGTTGGCCTGGGCGCGCAGGATCAGCGCCTCACGGTCACCCTCGGCGTTGAGGATGGCGGCCTGCTTGTTGCCCTCCGCGGTGAGGATGGAGGACTGTCGCTGCCCCTCGGCGGTGAGGATGACGGCACGCTTGTCGCGGTCCGCGCGCATCTGCTTCTCCATCGAGTCCTTGATGGAGGGCGGCGGGTCGATCCCCTTGATCTCCACCCGGCCGACGCGGATGCCCCAGCGGCCGGTGGCCTCGTCGAGCACCCCGGAAAGCCCGCGGTTGATCTCCTCGCGGGAGGTCAGGGTCTGCTCGAGCGTCATGCCGCCGACGATGTTGCGCAGGGTGGTCATCGTGAGCTGCTCGACGGCCGAGATGTAGTTGGCGATCTCGTAGGTCGCCGAGACCGGGTCGGTGACCTGGAAGTAGATGACGGTGTCGATGGAGACCACCAGGTTGTCCTCGGTGATCACCGGCTGGGGCGGGAACGAGACGACCTGCTCACGCATGTCGATCACGTAGCGCACCCGGTCCACGAAGGGGGTGACCACGTTGAGGCCTGGCGAGAGCGTGTTCTTGTACTTGCCGAACCGCTCCACGATCCCGGCCCGCGCCTGCGGGACGATCCGGATCGTCTTCGCCAGCACCAGGACCACGAAGACCAGGAACAGTGCGAACAGGATGAGGATTGCCGAACCCATTGCGGGACCCCCTACTTTCTTCCGTGTGCTCGGGTCGTCATGACCCGAGGCTCTGGACACGCAGCACGTAGGCCGTCGCGCCCTTGATCTGTACCACGTCGACGAGCTCGCCGGGCTCGATCCGGTCGTCCTCGTCGTAGGGGAGCGCGGTCCACTCCTCGCCCTCGATCTTCACCCGCCCCGGGGTGGCGTGGGTCAGCTCGCGCAGCACGGTCGCCCGCTTGCCGATCAGCGCCTCGGCGCCGGTCTTCAGGTCGGGCCCGCTGTGCAGGCGGCGTACGACGCCCGGGCGGATGACGCCCAGGAGCCCCACCGCCGAGATCATCGCGAACACGATCTGCAGCGGGATCGGGCCGCCGAGCAGCGCGGTGACGGATCCGACGAGGGCTCCACCGGCCAGCATCACCAGGAACAGGTCGAGGCTGACCAGCTCGAGCACACCGAGCAGAACCGCAAGCGCCAGCCAGCTCTCCCACATGTGGTCCCGAAGCCAGTCCATGCGTGGACCCTACCCAACCGCCCGCAACGCTCAGACCACCCGGCGCGCCGTGTAGCGGTCGTCCTCCTCGCGCAGCCTGAGCCGCATCCCGAAGGTCTCGCTCAGCACCTGCTCGGTCATCACCTCGGGCAGCGGCCCCGCGGCCACGACCCGGCCCTCGCGCAGCATCAGCGCGTGCGTGAAGCCCGGGGGGATCTCCTCGACGTGGTGGGAGACCAGGATGGTCGCCGGGGCGTCCTCGTCCAGGGCCAGCCGGGAGAGGGTCGCGACGAGGTCCTCACGGCCGCCGAGGTCGAGCCCGGCCGCGGGCTCGTCGAGGATGAGCAGCTCGGGGTCGGTCATCAGTGCCCGCGCGATCTGCACCCGCTTGCGCTCGCCCTCGCTCAGGGTCCCGAAGGTGCGGTCGAGCAGCGGCGCGGCGCCCACCTCGACCAGCAGCTCGCGGGCCCGGTCGTGGTCGAGCTCGTCGTAGTGCTCGCGCCAGCGACCGACCACCCCGTAGGAGGCCGAGACCACCACGTCTCGGACGATCTCGTGCCGCGGGATGCGCTCGGCGACCGCGGCGCTGGTCCAGCCGATGCGGGGGCGCAGCTCGAAGACGTCGACCGTTCCGACGACCTCGCCCAGGATGCCGGCGACCCCGGACGTCGGGTGGATCTGGGCCGAGCAGATCTGCATCAGGGTGGTCTTGCCGGCACCGTTCGGTCCCAGGATCACCCAGCGTTCGTCCTCCTCGACCGCCCAGTCGACGTTGTCGAGCAGGGTGGCCTGCCCGCGCCTGACGGTGACGGATGCGAGCTCGAGTACGGCGTTCACGGCCGCCAACCTAGCGCGACAGGTGCTGAGGGTCATCGGGCCGGGTGCGCCTAGGCTGCCCAGATGAGTGCTCTGCCGATGTCGGCCGTGCTGTGCACCTGGCTCGATGCCGTGCAGGAAGGCCGTGCGGGTCCCGACGACCTGGCCGACGCCGTGCGCGGCGATGCCCCGCGGCACCTCGTCACCGGACTGCCCGAGCGTGGGGACCTGGACCTGCACGAGCTGCCGGCGGCCCTGTCCGGGCGCGTCTCGCTCGCCCTGCCCGCTTCCGGGGACCCGCTGGGGCTGGGCGGCCCGGCTGCGTTCAACCTCGCGGCGCTGGACGCCGGCGAGGCCGTGGTCGCGGGCTCGGTGGGGCTGGTCCCGGTGGAGGACGCCCGAGTGGTCGTCTGGCACGCCCATCCCGCGAACCCGGCGCCGTGGGTCGACGAGCGGGAGACCGCCTCCGAGCTCCGGATCACCCTCGCGGAAGCCACGCAGCGGCTGGTGGACCTCGACGTGGCGTCGTGGCAGCCCGACATCCCTGACCTGCTGCTCAACCTGCGCCACCGGTCCCCGCTGCCGCTGCCTCCGGGGTACGACGCCCGCCGGCTCGAGACGACGGAGCGGGCGGTGCTCTGCCTCGACATCGTCGCCCTGGCCCGCCGGGACCCGGGAGGGGCCGTGTCGGCGTACGAGATGGACCGGAGGCGGACCGCGCTGGACGACCTCGACCGAGCAGCGAGGCGCGCCCTGGTGGGCGCCTGCTCGTCGCGGACCGACTGAGCCGGCGGGACCGCGCCCGGTTAACCTCGTCCCGTGCCGGAGGACAAGACCCGCGACCTGCCGCGGACGCTGCTGATCACCCTGACCGGCAAGGACCGTCCGGGCGTGACGTCCCTGGTCTTCGACACCCTGGCCGGGTTCGGGGTCGAGGTGATCGACATCGAGCAGATCGTGCTGCGCGGCCGGCTGATCCTGGGCGTGCTGGTGAGCGCGCCCCGGGACTGGAAGTCCCTGCGCAGCGCGATGGAGCAGGTCGCGGCCGACCTGGGGATGACCCTCGACGTCGACCGGGGCACCGGGGACAACCGGCCCCGCCCGCGGGGACGCAGCCACGTCACCGTGCTCGGCACCCCGCTGAAGTCCCAGGCGATGGCCGCCATCGCGGGCCGGATCGCCGACACCGGGGCCAACATCGACCGGATCGAGCGGATGGCGCGCTACCCGATCACGGCCATCGACCTGCACGTCTCCGGCGTCGACCCGGAGCGGCTGCGCGACATCCTGGCCCGCGAGGCCGCGGTCCAGCGCGTCGACATCGCCGTCCAGGCCGCGAACCTGCTCCGTCGCGGGATGCGGCTGATCGTGATGGACGTCGACTCCACCCTGATCCAGGGAGAGGTCATCGAGATGCTGGCGGCGTACGCCGGCTGCGAGGCCGAGGTGGCCGGCATCACCGAGCGGGCGATGCGCGGCGAGCTCGACTTCGCACAGAGCCTGCGCGAGCGCGTCGGCCTGCTCGCCGGCCTCGACGCCGACGTCCTCGACAAGGTCTACGACGCGCTGGTGCTCTCCCCCGGCGCCCGGACCACCGTGCGGGTGCTCAAGCGGCTCGGCTACCGGTTCGCCATCGTCAGCGGCGGGTTCAGCCAGCTCACCGACCGGCTCGCGGCGGACCTCGGGATCGACTTCGCCATGGCGAACGAGCTCGAGATCGTCGACGGCAAGCTCACCGGACGCGTGGTCGGCGACATCGTCGACCGGGCCGGCAAGGCCTCCGCGCTGCGGCGGTTCGCGGCCGAGTGCGGCGTACCGGTCAGTGCCACCATCGCGATCGGGGACGGCGCCAACGACCTCGACATGCTGAACGCGGCCGGGCTGGGGATCGCCTTCAACGCCAAGCCCGTCGTGCAGGAGGCCGCGCACGCAGCGGTGAACGTCCCCTACATGGATGCCGTGCTCTACCTGCTCGGGATCAGCCGCGAGGAGATCGTGGCCGCGGACGCCGAGGCCGGGATCACCACCCCCGAACCGCTGATCTGATCCTGGGCTCAGCCGCCACCGGGGTGGAACGCCACCAGGTGGCCGGTGGCCAGCTCGAGGTCGGCCCAGGGCACGGAGATCTCCAGCACCGCGAGCGAGGCGGGCGAGAAGCCGTCGCTGAGCGCGCGGAACGCCTCGGCGTCGGGGGTCCCGTCGTCGAGCAGGTGGCCGAGCGAGGCCACGGTGGGGTTGTGCCCGACGTAGAGCACCACCTCTGCGTCCGCGGGCGCACCGCGGAGCACGTCCAGCGCGCCCTCGGTGTCGGCCGAGTAGACGGCGTCCTCGACGCTGGCCCGGGCCTGCGTCCCGGAGCCGGTCACCACGGCGTTCCAGGTCTGCTGGGTGCGGGTGGCCGAGGACACGAACGCGTGGGTGGGCACCAGGTCGTGGCGGGCCAGCCAGCGACCTGCGGCGAGGGCCTCGGTCCACCCCCGGTCGGTGAGCCGACGCCCGTGGTCGTCCTCGGCGAAACTCTCCGCCTTGCCGTGTCGCATCACCACGAGCAACCTGCGTGGCACCGCAGCAGAATCGGGAGAAGACGGGCTCACCGAGGTCACTCTAGGACCCCTTAGGCTTCCTGTCATGCCACGGGATCCCGAGAACGGCGAAGGCGACCTGCTCGTCATCGGAGGGGCCGAGGACAAGCTCGGCAAGCGCACGGTGCTCAGGGAGTTCGTGGAGCGGGCGGGCGGTGCGGAGGCCCGGATCGCGGTGATCCCGACGGCCTCCTCGCTGGGACCCGAGATCATCGAGGTGTACGCCGCGCTGTTCGAGCGGCTCGGTGCCGCGGAGGTGTACGCCGTGCGCCCGGAGAGCCGGGCCCAGGCCGGCGACCCGGCGCTGGTGGCCGAGCTGGACCGCGCGACCGGCATCTTCATGACCGGGGGCAACCAGCTCAAGCTCTCCACGGTGATCTCCGGCACCCCGTTCGGGCAGGCGATCGTCGACGCGCGGCACCGCGGGGTCACCGTGGCCGGCACCTCCGCAGGCGCCAGCATCCAGTCCTCGCACATGGTGGCCTTCGGGCCCGGGGGCTCGACCCCCAAGCAGCGGATGACCCAGGTCGCGGCCGGTCTCGGGCTGGTGCCGAACTGCGTGATCGACCAGCACTTCGCCCAGCGCAACCGCTACGGCCGGCTGCTGATGATCGTCTCGCAGAGCCCGCAGCTGCTCGGGATGGGCGTCGACGAGGACACCGCCGCGATCATCAGCACCACCGAGGAAACCCAGGTGCTCAGGGTCGTGGGCCGCGGGTCGGTGACCCTGATGGACGGCACCCACATGGTCACCAACGCCCACGAGGCGCACGAGCACCGGCCGATCCTGGCCTCCGGGGTGGCGCTGCACGTGCTGCCCGCGGGCGCCGTGTTCGACCTGCAGGCCAGGGTGCTGCTGTCCTCCCGGCCACCCGCGGACCCCGACGAGGCCGACGAGCTCGCCGGCGCCAACAGCGACCTGCGCAAGATGGCCCGTGACATCGCGGCCGGTGACATCGGGCCCCAGGTCCTGCGCCGCCGCATCGCCCGACGAAGCAGAGGAGCCACCCAGTGACCGACACGAACGACCGAGCGGGCGTCCGGGGCTCCGGAGGCCGGCCGACCGCCGACCTCGCGATCCTGGAGACCCGTGTCTACCGCGGCGCCAACGTCTGGTCCTACGACAAGGCGATCCACCTCGTGGTCGACCTCGGCGTGCTCGAGGACTACCCGACGAACACGATCCCCGGGTTCACCGACCACCTCCTCGAGGCGCTCCCCGGCCTGCGCGAGCACTCCTGCTCACGCGGGCGCCGCGGCGGCTTCGTGGAGCGGCTCAACGAGGGCACCTGGCTCGGTCACGTCGCCGAGCACGCGGCCCTGGCGCTCCAGCAGATCGTCGGCCACGACATCCGCCGCGGGAAGACCCGGCAGGTCAAGGGCAAGCGCGGGCACTACAACATCATCTTCGGCTACGTCGACGAGCAGGTCGGCCTCGAGGCGGGCCGGCTCGCCGTACGCCTGGTCAACCACCTCGTCGAGGCCGACCCCGACCTCGACTTCGCCGACGAGCTGGACGCGTTCATCCTGCGCGCGCAGCGCACGGCGTTCGGCCCGTCCACGCAGGCCATCCTGGACGAGGCCGTCTCCCGCGACATCCCGTGGCTGCGGTTGAACAAGCACTCGCTGGTGCAGCTCGGCCAGGGAGTGCACGCCAAGCGCATCCGCGCGACGATGACCTCCGAGACCAGCTCGATCGCGGTCGACATCGCCTCGGACAAGGACCTCACCACCCGCCTGCTGAGCGCGGCCGGGCTGCCGGTCCCCAAGCAGGAATCGGTGCGTACGGCGGACCGGGCGGTCGCGATGGCCCGGCGGATCGGCTTCCCGGTCGTGGTCAAGCCGATCGACGGCAACCACGGCCGAGGGGTGTGCCTGAACCTCGACGACGACGACGCCGTCCGGGAGGCCTTCGACATCGCGAAGGCCCAGTCCCGCGGCGGCACCGTGGTCGTGGAGTCGTTCATCACCGGCAAGGACTACCGGTGCCTGATCATCGACGGCAAGGTCGCCGCGATCGCCGAGCGCGTCCCCGCGCACGTCATCGGTGACGGCGACCGCACCGTGCAGCAGCTCGTCGACGACACCAACGCCGACCCGAGGCGCGGCGTCGGCCACGAGAAGATCCTCACCCGGATCCGGATCGACCCCGTGGCCGAGGAGGTGCTCGCCAGCCAGGGGCACACCCTGTCCTCGGTGCCCGAGCTGGGCGAGATGGTGAAGCTGGCCCTCACCGGGAACATGTCCACCGGCGGCATCTCGATCGACCGCACCCTGGAGGCGCACCCGGAGAACGCCGAGATCGCCGAGGAGGCGGCCCGGATGATCGGGCTCGACATCGCCGGCATCGACTTCATCTGCCCCGACATCACCCAGCCCGTCCGCGAGACCGGTGGGGCGATCTGCGAGGTCAACGCCGCACCCGGGTTCCGGATGCACACCCACCCGACCATCGGCGAACCGCAGTTCATCGCCAAGCCCGTGGTCGACATGCTCTTCCCGCCCGGCGCCCCGAGCCGGATCCCGATCGTGGCGGTCACCGGCACCAACGGCAAGACCACCACCAGCCGGATGATCAGCCACATCTTCAAGGGCATGGGACGCAAGGTCGGGATGACCTCGACCGACGGCGTCGTCATCGACGAACGGCTCGTCATCCGCGCCGACGCCTCGGGCCCGCGCAGCGCCCGGATGGTGCTGCAGAACCCGCGCGTGGACTTCGCGGTCTTCGAGGTGGCCCGCGGCGGCATCCTGCGCGAGGGCCTGGGCTACGAGCGCAACGACGTCGCCGTGGTGCTCAACGTGCAGCCCGACCACCTCGGCCTGCGCGGCATCGACACCGTCGAGCAGCTCGCCGACGTGAAGGCGGTCCTCGTGGAGGCCGTGCCGCGCGACGGGCACGCCGTGCTCAACGCCGACGACCCGCTGGTGCGGGAGATGCGACGCCGCTGCTCCGGACAGGTGGTGTGGTTCTCGATGGCCGCCCCCGGGTCGGAGGAGCGTGACCTGATCGACGCCCACTGCCGTCGCGGTGGCAAGGCGCTGGTGCTGCACGCCACCGAGCGCGGCGAGATGATCGTCGTACGCCACGGAGGGCGCGACATGCAGCTCGCGTTCACGCACCTGTTGCCCTCGACGTTCTCGGGCCGGGCCCGGATGAACGTGCAGAACGCCCTGGCGGCCGCGGCGGCGGCGTTCGCCGCGGGCGCCCCCCTGCACGACATCCGTCAGGGGCTGCGCACGTTCTCCACCAGCTACTACCTCTCCCCCGGTCGCCTCAACGAGATCGAGGTCAACGGCGTCAACGTGATCATCGACTACTGCCACAACGCGCCGGGCATGAAGATGCTGGGCGACTTCGTGGACCGGCTCGGTGACAGCCTCGACTCGGGAAGCGAGCTGGGCAAGCCCTCCCGGATCGGCGTGATCGCCACCGCGGGTGACCGGCGCGACGAGGACATGCGGGAGCTCGGCCAGATCGCCGCCCACCACTTCGACGTGGTCGTGGTGCGTGAGGACGAGGCGCTGCGGGGACGCGCTCGCGGCGAGACCGCGGCGCTGGTGGCCGAGGGCGTGCGCACCGCCATGGACGAGGGGGTCCGGTGCAAGCAGCTGGAGGTGATCGTCGACGAGATCGAGGCAGTCCGGCACGCGATGAGTCGCGCCAACCGCGGTGACCTGCTGATCGTGTGCGTGGACAAGCACGGCGAGGTGATGGCCGAGCTGGAGAACTGGTCCCCGCACGCCCAGGCCGGCGCCACCTCAGGCGGTGACGCCAGCCGGGTCGCTGATCCTGACTACACGCCGCCGCCGGAGGCCTGAGCAGCGTCCCGGCCTAGGGCTCTACCGGGGCCTGTGCGTTCGTCGCGGAGACCTTCCGGGTGGTACGCCGGCGCGCAGGAGCCTTCTTCACCGGCTCCTCGTCGCGGTCTCGCGACGCGGGCTCAGCAGTCTTCTGAGCGGGCTCCTGGGCAGGCTTCTCGGCGGGCTTCTCGGCGGGCTTCTCGGCGGGCTTCTCGGCAGGCTCCTCGGGCGCCTTCGCGGCAGTCTTCCGGGTGGTCCGGATGGTCCTCTTCCGGACGGCCCTCTCAGGTGCCTGCTCGGCAACTGGGTCAGGTGCCTGCTCAGCAACTGGCTCAGGTGCCTGCTCGGCAGCCTTCTCAGGTGCCGGTTCAAGCGCCCGCTCGGGTGACTGCTCGGGCGCGGGTGCCTTGACCGGGGTCGGCTCGTCCGCCTGGGGAGCCGGCTCGTCCTTCGCCTTGCGGGGTGACCTCGCCGCGGCCTTCTTCGGCGCGCTGCCCCCGCGTCGCTTGAGCCGCACCCACACCTGGGCCCGCCCCGAGTCGCCCTCGACGGACCTGGTCTCCAGGAAGGGCTGGTCCTTGACGAGGTCGCTGAGCTTGGCGAACCCGTAGGTGCGCGGGTCGAAGGAAGGATCGGTCCGGTTCAGGTGGCTGCCCAGTGATCCGAGCGCGGCCCAGTCGTCCTCCCCCGCGGTCTTGTTCAGGGCCTTGGTCAGCATGCTCTGCAGGTTGCCGCCCTTGGTGTCGCGCACCGGCTCGGGGGTGGCCGCCTCGTCCTCGGTGACCGGAGCAGCTGTCACCGGGACATCGGCCTCGGTGTTGTCGGCCCGCAGCACCTCGAGGAAGGTGAACTTGTCGCACGCGTCACGGAAGGCCCGCGGGGTCTTCTTGGCCCCGACGCCGTAGACCTTCATCCCCGACTCCCGCAGCCGGGTGGCCAGCCGGGTGAAGTCGCTGTCGCTGGAGACCAGCACGAACCCGTCGAGATGGCCCGCGTAGAGCAGGTCCATCGCATCGATGATCAGCGCGGAGTCGGTCGAGTTCTTGCCGACGGTGTAGGCGAACTGCTGCATCGGGGCGATGGCGTAGGCGTGCAGCTGGTCCTTCCAGCCGTTGAGCTGGCTGGTCGTCCAGTCGCCGTACGCCCGCTTCACTGTCAGCGTGCCGTAGCTGGCCAGCTCCTCGAAGATGTCCTTCGCGACCTTCGCCGAGATGTTGTCGGCGTCGATGAGTACTGCGAGCCGACTGTTGTCGTCGCTCATGGTTAGTCCCTCTCCCTGGTGGGGGTGTGGCGGGGTCTCGGTCGAACAGGCGGCCGCGTGGGGGCCGGACCAGGAGATGACCCCGTCCATGGGCCAGCATGCCTGATCGCGGTCGCGGCGGGGACTCAGCCCCGCTCGGCGGCCCGCAGCACCTTGTCCCGCAGCTGCTCGGGCGAGTCGGGGGTGGCGCCGTTCCCGGCGAGCCAGTCGTAGACCTCCTGGCGTTCGGCGTGGCACATCAGTCCCACCACGTCGCCGGGTTCCGCCAGCGCCACGAGAGCCTCCAGGGAGGCCAGCTCGGTCGGGTAGGACTCGATCTCCGTGACGCCGACCCGGGCCGCCCCGGCGCGGAGCAGCGCGTCGAGCTCCCCGACGGTGCGGTCGCGCAGGTACTTCTCCTTGTGCCCGATAGCCACCACGTCCGCGTCCCGGGCGGCGATCTCCCCGAGCATCTCGAGCAGGACGTCCTGGCGGTCGCCCACGGCGCCCAGCCCCAGCAGCAGGCGCCGCCCGGGGGCGCGTACGCCGCGCATGATCTCGATCATCGCCTCCAGCCCGGCCTCGTTGTGGGCCAGGTCCATCACCACGGTGACCTCCCCTGCCGGGGTGGGCAGGGTGAAGAAGTTCATCCGGCCCGGGTTGTGCTCGGCGTCGGGGAGGAAGGAGCGCAGCCCGGCCGCGACGTGGCCGGCGGGGATGCCGGCCGCGAGCGACGCCGAGGCCGCGGCGAGCGCGTTCTCGACGTTGAACCGGGAGAGGCCGCTCAGGGTCATCGGCACGTCCACGACCTCCACGAGGGGGTCGGCCCGGTTGCCCTCGAGCACGGTGATCCAGCCGTCGATGACGGTGGTGGCCCGTCCTCCCTGGGCCAGGACCTCGCGCAGGGCCGGCGAGTCGGGGTCGCGGGTGAACACCCAGGGGCGGGCGGGGGTCACGCTGCGCATGGCCAGGACGCGGGGGTCGTCGGCGTTGAGGACCGCCCACCCGGACCTCTTGGTGATCCGGGGGACCACGCTCTTCACCTCGGCGAGCTGGTCCACGGTGTCGATGCCCTGGAGCCCGAGGTGGTCCGCGGTCACGTTCGTGACCACGGAGACGTCGTTGCTGGCCACCCCGATCCCCTTGAGCAGCACGCCGCCCCGCGCGGTCTCGGTCACCGCGAAGTCCACGCCCGGGAACGCCAGCACCCGGCCGGCGCCCGAGGGCCCGGAGTAGTCGCCGGCCTCCACGAGCCGGCCGTCGAGGTAGATCCCGTCGGTGTTGGACCACCCGACGTGGTGACCGGCCTGCCTCGCGACGTGCGCGATCATCCGCGAGGTGGTGGTCTTCCCGTTGGTGCCGGTCACCGCGACCACCGGGACGCGCGGCCGGATCGTCGTGGGCGAGGGTCCGCGGTCCACCGACGAGACGTGCTCGGCGGCACGCTCGACCAGCACGCCCACCTCGGCGGTGCCGAGGTCGTCGAGGACCGAGGCGACCGCCTCCCCCAGCGCCTGGGCGCGGTTGCGGTCACGCCAGGGGTAGGCGACCACGATCAGCTCCGGCTGCGCCGTCGGACGGACGCGTACGCCGAGCCGGGTCGTGCCCGCCTCGGCCGCGATCCGGCGTACCAGCTTGACCAGCAACCGGGTCAGGGACCGCTGGCGGAACCCGCTCAGCGGTACCCCGGGCCGGATCGAGGCGATGCCGAGCCGCTGGGCCAGCCTGCGGACCTCCTCCTCGGGCGCCTCCGCCAGGGACGTGACGTCCAGGGTGAGCTTGACGGCGGCACGGGGGAAGTAGAGGTTGGGCCCTTCGAGGACCCTCAGCTCGACCAGCGACGACACGGGTGGGTCAGTCGTCCTCGAGGCGGAACCCGACCTTGAGCCCGACCTGGAAATGCTCGACCTGGCCGTCCACGACCGCACCACGGACCTGGGTGATCTCGAACCAGTCCACGTGACGCAGGGTGCGCGCGGCCCGCTCGACGCCGTTGCGGACGGCCTGGTCGATCCCCTCGGGAGAGGTCCCGACGATCTCGGTGATGCGGTAGGTGCGGTTGGACATCGGCGCTCCTGTGCTCGGTGGTGTGGGGCCCCAGAATGTCACGTCGGGTCGGGGCTGCCGTACTCGCGACGTAGGCTGGTGGACGTGGCAGCAGGAGGCAGGGCACGACGCGAGCCCGAGGCGGTTCGGATCACCACGGCCGCGACCAGCAGGCACGACGACATCGACCTTCGCCGGCGCCGCTACATGTTCTCGATGGCGGTGCGGACCCTGTGCTTCCTGGGCGCCGTGGTCGTCGGCGACAACTGGTTCCGGTGGGTGCTGGTCGCCGGCGCGTTCATCCTTCCTTACATCGCCGTGGTGGTGGCGAACACCGCGACCACACGCGTCGAAGGAGCCGACCTCGTCGGCCCGCAGGACACCCACCGGGAGCTGCAATGAGCGACGACCAGGGCCCGGCGATCTGCTCGGCCAAGGGTTGCCAGACGCCTGCGACGAACGAGCTCCGCTGGAACAACCCCAAGCTGCACACCCCCGACCGCCGCAAGGTGTGGCTCGCCTGCGAAGACCACCGCCAGAGCCTCTCCGACTTCCTCTCCGCGCGGAAGTTCCTCCGCGAGGTCGCCCCGCACGAAGCCGGGTAGGGGGCCTCGCCAGCCGTGGCTTGGCCTCGCTCGCTCCTCACCCGGTCTCGTGACGCGTCGACCTCCGCCATTTTCGGAGGCTTCGCTTCGCTCAGCCTCCGATGGCGGACATCGAGCGGGTGGGCTGGAGGAAGGACTGGTCATCGATGCCGTGGCCGGGGCGCTTGGTCATCATCGCGAGGCGCCACTGGTCGGCGATCTCGGCGTCGGTGGCGGTGCCCCGGAGCGCCTTGCGCAGGTCGGACTCCTCGCGGGCGAACAGGCAGTTGCGGACCTGGCCGTCGGCGGTGAGGCGGACGCGGTCGCAGTCGCCGCAGAACGGCCGGGTCACCGAGGCGATCACGCCGACCTTCGCGGGGCCGCCGTCGACCAGGAAGGTCTCGGCGGGCGCGCTGCCGCGGTGCTCGGGGTCGGGGGTCAGCTCGAACTCGGACTCCAGCGCGGCGAAGATCTCCTCCGCGGTCACCATCGCCTCCCTCGACCAGCCGTGCTGGGCGTCGAGGGGCATCTGCTCGATGATCCGGAGCTGGTAGTCGTGCTCGAGGCAGAAGCGGAGCAGCTCTGCGGCGTACCGGTCGTTGACCCCGCGCAACAGCACGGCGTTCACCTTGACGGGGCCAAGTCCCGCCCGCTGGGCGGCTGCGAGGCCCTCCAGCACGTCGTGGAGGCGGTCACGGCGGGTGATCTCGTGGAAGACGTCGCGGCGAACGGTGTCCAGGCTGACGTTGACGCGGTCCAGACCCGCCGCAGCGAGCGCCCCGGCGGTGCGCGAGAGGCCGAGCGCGTTGGTGGTCAGGGAGACCTCCGGCGACGGGGAGAGCGCCTTGGTACGGGCCACGATGTCGGGCAGGCCGCGGCGTAGCAGCGGCTCGCCGCCGGTGAACCGCACCTCGCGGATGCCGAGGCTCTCCACACCGATCCGGACCAGCCGGACGACCTCGTCGTCGGTCAGCGTCTCCTCGGTCGGCAGCCACTCCAGCCCCTCGGCCGGCATGCAGTAGTTGCAGCGCAGGTTGCACCGGTCGGTGAGCGAGACACGCAGATCCGCGGCGACACGTCCGTAGCTGTCGACCAGTCCGAGATCACGTGTGGAATTGCTCACTGAGCCAGTCTAGGGCCACGTCAAGGGGGGTCACCGGTGACGAACTACTGTCGCGGACGTGAGATTCATGTTGAGCCGGCGATGGGGGCTGTTCGCACTGACGGTCGGGCTCCTGGCATGGGGAGCCGTGGAGCTGGGCCAGTGGCAGTTCCATCGCCTCGAGGACCGCAAGCGCGACAACGACATCGTCTCCACCAACCTGTCCGAGCCGCCGGTCCCGATCCAGGACGTGCTCTCCACGGACCGGCAGCCCGCGCCCGACCAGGAGTGGCGCCGCGTCACCGCGCACGGCACCTGGGACGACGAGAACACGATCGTGCTGAAGTACCAGACCCGCGACAAGGGCGCCGGCGTCGACGTGATCACCCCGCTGGTCACCGACAGCGGCGACGCCGTCCTGGTTGACCGTGGGTGGATGGCCACCGACAACTCCGGCGGCGCCCGCCCAGACCTCCCCGCCGCGGCCGAGGGTCAGGTCACCGTCACCGGATGGGTACGCCGGGACGCGACCGGGAACGCCACCAAGGTCGACGACATGTCGACGCGCGCGGTGTCCTCGGTCGTGATCGCCGAGGAGCTGCCCTACCCGCTCTACCAGGGCTTCCTGGACCTGGCGGCGGAGAGCCCGACTCCCCCGGACGAGCTCAAGCTGACCGAACTGCCCGACGACACCAGCAACGGCCCGCACTTCTTCTACGGACTGCAGTGGTGGTTCTTCGGGGCGCTGGCGATCTTCGGCTTCTGCTACCTGGCCTGGGACGAGTTCCGCCAGGCCCGGACCCGGCGGGCGGACGCGGAGGCCGCGGCTGCCGCAGGCCCGGATCCGGATCCGGGCAACAAGCAGCCAGGCAACCCGAAGTCAGGCACTCAGAGGCGGGTGAGCCCAGGTTCAGAGGGCGCGGAGCATGCCGCCGTCCACGGGGAGCATCGTCCCGGTGATGAAGGATGACGCCGGGCTGAGCAGGAAGGCGGCTGCGGCCGCGAACTCCGCGGGTTCTCCGTAGCGGCCCAGCGGGATCGTGGCGATGGCCTTGGCCCGAGCGGCCTCGGCGTCCCCGGTCGAGGCGTCGAGCTCCTCGAGCCGCTCGGTGCCCACCCGGCCCGGCAGCAGGCCGTTGACCCGGATGCCCTCCGGCCCGAGCTCGTCGGCGAGGTTCTTGGCGACCATGGCCAGCCCGGGACGCAGTCCGTTGGAGATCGCGAGGTTGGGCAGCGGCGCCCGCACGGAGCTCGACAGCACGAACGCGATCGACCCCGGTCCCTCGATGGCGGAGGCGACCGCACGGGCGACCCGGAGCCCGCCCAGGAACACCGACTCGAAGCTCGCCGTCCAGGCCTCGTCGGGGGTGTCCATCACGGTGCCGGTCGGCGGGCCACCGACCGAGACCAGGGCTCCGTCGAGACGGCCCCAGGTGGACAGGGCGGCGTCGACCAGGCGCTGTGCGGCCCCGGGGTCGGCGTTGTCGGCGACCACGGTGACCGCGTTCTCACCCAGCTCGGCGGCCGCGGCGGAGAGGGACTCCTCGCTGCGGCCCGAGATCACCACGCGGGCGCCCTCGGCTACGAGGAGGTCCACGGTGGCCCGGCCGAGGCCGCGGCTCCCGCCGGTGACGAGGTAGACGTGCTGTGCGAGTCCGAGGTCCATGGCGACAACCTAGCCAACCCGCTCGGGACGGGTCACCCCGTCCACTCCTCCCGCCCCGGTCGCGCGCCGCCTCCCCTCGACGTCGACGGTGGCGTCCTCGATGAACTGGGTCCGGTAGAGGTCGGCGTACAGACCCCCCTCGGCGAGCAGCTCGGTGTGGGTGCCGCGCTGGACGATGCGTCCGTCGTCGATCACCAGGATCATGTCGGCATTGCGGACCGTGGAGAGGCGGTGCGCGATCACCAGGGACGTGCGCCCCTCGAGCGCCTCGTCCAGTGCCCGCTGCACGGCGTACTCCGACTCGGAGTCGAGGTGGGCGGTCGCCTCGTCGAGCACCACGATGTCGGGTGCCTTCAGCAGCAACCGGGCGATCGCCAGGCGCTGCCGCTCGCCGCCGGAGAGGCGGTAGCCGCGGTCGCCGACCACGGTGTCGAGGCCGTCGGGCAGCGAGCGCACCAGCGCTGCGACCCGCGCCGACTCCAGGGCGGCCCAGATCTGCTCCTCGGTGGCACCGGGAGCGGCGTACAGGAGGTTCTCCCCGATGGTGTCGTGGAACATGTGCGCGTCCTGGGTCACGTAGCCCACCGCGTCCTCCAGGGACTGCAGGGTGACCTCGCGGACGTCCTCGCCGCCCACCAGCACAGCTCCCCCGGAGACGTCGTAGAGCCGGGCGACCAGGTGGGTGATCGTGGTCTTCCCCGCGCCGGACGGCCCGACCAGTGCGACCATCTGCCCGGGTTCGGCGGTGAAGGTGACGTCGTGCAGCACCTCGGTGTTGTCGCGTCCCTCCGCCCGCGACACCGTCTCCAGGGACGCCAGCGACACCTCGTCGCCGCGCGGGTAGGTGAAGTCGACGTGGTCGAACTCGACCCGAGCCGCACCAGGGGTGAGCGGCTTGGCGTCGGGCTTCTCCACCACGGTCGAGGGCAGGTCGAGCACCTCGAAGACGCGGTCGAAGCTGACCAGGGCGGTCATCACGTCGACGCGCACGTTGGAGAGCCCCTGCATCGGGCCGAGCAGGCGCAGCAGCAAGGTGGCGAGAGCGGTCAGCGTCCCGATGGTGAGCGCGCCGTTGACGGCGAGCGTGCCGCCGATGCCGTAGACCAGCGCGATGGCCAGTGCCGGGATCAGCGTCATGATCGCCATGAAGATCCGGGTGATCAGGGAGATCCGGACCCCCAGGTCGCGCACCACGCCTGCCTTCTCGGCGTACTTCGCGTCCTCCTCGTCACGGCGGCCGAACAGCTTGAGCAGCAGGGCTCCGCCCACGTGGAAGCGCTCGGTCATCATGTTGCCCAGGTCGGCGTTGCCGTCCATCTGCTGGCGGGTGAGCCCGCTGATCTGGCGCCCGACCCAGCGGGAGGCGAGCAGCAGCAGCGGGAACAGCGCCAGGCAGGCCAAGGTGACCTGCCAGCTCAGGAAGAACATGGTGATCCCGACGACCACCACGCTGATCGAGTTGGACACGGTGCTGGACAGGGTCGAGGTGAAGGCCCGCTGGGCGCCGATGACGTCGTTGTTCAGCCGTGAGACCAGGGCGCCGGTCTGGGTGCGCGTGAAGAACGCCAGGGACAGTCGCTGCACGTGGGCGAAGACCTGCGTGCGCAGGTCGAAGATCAGGCTCTCGCCGATGCGGGAGGACAGGAAGCCGGACCCGACCCCGAGGATCGCCGTCACGATCGAGACCACCCCCATCGCCAGGGCCAGCCAGAGAACGACGCTGGCGTCCTTGGCGAGGACACCGTCGTCGAGCAGATGCTTGATCAGCAGCGGGTTCACGACCACGAGGCCGGCGTCGAGCACCACGAAGAACAGGAAGCCCGCGATCAGCTTCTTGTGGGGTACGGCGAACCCGACCACCCGTCGTACGGTGTCGCGGGTCAGCTTCTGCTCGACGACCGAGGGGTCGCGCCGCATCGATCGCATCAGCATTCCGGGATGCATGGAGCTCATCTGCGCTCCCTCCTTCTCAGTCGCCGGGTGGGAGCCCGGCCGACTCTCCTGAGCGTCTCAGGCCCCGCTGACAAGCTCGCGGAACCTGCGAAGCTGTGCTTCACGCTCCGCGCGACGTTGCTCCTCCAGGTCCCGCTCGCCGGCGCCGATCAGCAGCGCCTTCGTCTCCCGGACTGCTCCGGTGTTCGTGGCGAGCAGGGCCCCGACCAGGTCCGACGTGGTCGCGTCGAGCTCGGTCCGTGGCACGACCGCGGTGGCGAGCCCCAGGTGCTGGGCCTCCCCTGCCTCGACGTACCGCGCGGTGGCGCAGATCTCCAGCGCCCGCGAGTAGCCAACAAGGTCCACCAGCGGTTTTGTTCCCGCGAGGTCGGGGACCAGGCCCAGCGCGGGCTCCTTCATGCAGAGCTTCACGTCGTCGGCCACCACCCGCAGGTCGCACGCCAGCGCCAGCTGGAAGCCCGCACCGATCGCGTAGCCGTGCACCGCGGCCACCGAGACGATCCGGGGGTCCGAGAGCCAGACGAAGCCGCGCTGGTAGCCCTCGATGGCGTCCAGCACGTCCTGGTCGCTGCGCTGCATCAGCTCGAAGACCGAGTCCTCGCCCTCGACGCCCTCGGGGCCGAACAGGCGGGTGTCGATGCCGGCGGAGAAGCAGTCGCCCTCGCCGCGTACGACGACCACGCGGACGTCCTCGGGTAGGTCCTCCCCGATCGCGGCGAGCGCGTGCCACATCCGCGGGGTCTGGCTGTTGCGCCGCTCCGGCTTGTCGAGCGTGATCGTCAGGATCGCTCCGCTGGTCTCGACGCGGAGGCCGGCGGACCGGAGGTCTGCCTCAGAAGGGAGTGCCATGTGGCGCACTCTAGGTCAGGACCCGGCGGTCGCAGGCCCGGGTCAGGCCAGGGTCACGAGGTCCGCGTAGTCGGGGGTCCAGAGGTCCTCGACGCCGTCGGGGAGGATCAGCACCCGGTCGGGCTCCAGCGCGTGTACGGCGCCCTCGTCGTGGGTCACCAGCACGATCGCGCCGGCGTACTCGCGGATCGCGGCGAGCACCTCCTCGCGGGAGGCCGGGTCCAGGTTGTTCGTGGGCTCGTCGAGCAGCAGCACGTTGGCGCTGGAGACCACCAGGATCGCCAGTGCGAGCCTGGTCTTCTCCCCGCCGGAGAGCACCGCGGCCGACTTGTTGGCGTCGTCGCCGGAGAACAGGAACGAGCCCAGCACCGAACGCGCCTCGGCGTCCTGGAGCTGCGGGGCGGACGCGTGCAGGTTCTGCAGCACGGTGCGCGAGGTGTCCAGGGTCTCGTGCTCCTGGGCGTAGTAGCCGATCTTGAGCCCGTGCCCGGGCACGACCCGGCCCGTGTCCGGCTCGTCCACGCCGGCCAGGATCCGCAGCAGCGTGGTCTTGCCGGCGCCGTTGAGCCCGAGGATCACGACGCGGCTGCCCTTGTCGATGGCCAGGTCCACGTCGGTGAACACCTCCAGCGACCCGTAGGACTTGGAGAGCTCGGTCGCGGTCAGCGGGGTCTTCCCGCACGCGGCAGGCGCCGGGAACTTGATCCGGGCGACCTTGTCGGCCTTGCGCTCCCCCTCGATGCCGGCCATCAGCTTCTCGGCGCGCTTGAGCATCGACTGCGCCGCCTGGGCCTTGGTGGCCTTGGCGCGCATCTTGTTGGCCTGGTCGGTCAGCGTCTTGGCCTTGGTCTCGGCGTTGATGCGCTCGCGCTTGCGGCGCTTCTCGTCGGTCTCCCGCTGGGCCAGGTAGGCCTTCCAGCCGATGTTGTAGATGTCGACCACCGCGCGGTTGGCGTCGAGGTGCAGCACCCGGTTCACGCACGCCTCGAGCAGGCCCACGTCGTGGGAGATCACCACGAGGCCGCCCTTGTGGTTGCGCAGGAACTCGCGCAGCCACCCGATGGAGTCGGCGTCGAGGTGGTTGGTGGGCTCGTCGAGGAGCAGGGTCTCGGCCCCGGAGAACAGGATCCGGGCCAGCTCGACCCGGCGGCGCTGTCCACCGGAGAGGGTGCCGAGAGGCTGACCCATCAACCGGTCGGCGATGCCGATCGAGGAGGCGATCTGGGCTGCCTCCGCCTCGGCGGAGTACCCGCCCGCGGCGTGCAGGGCTGCCTCGGCCTTCTCGTAACGGCGCATCCCCCGGTCGCGGACGTTCGGGTCGTCGCTGCCCATCTCGGCCTCGGCCTCCCGCAGGCGGCGTACGACGGTGTCGAGCCCGCGTGCGGACAGGATCCGGTCCCGGGAGAGCACCTCGGGATCCCCGATGCGCGGGTCCTGGGGCAGGTACCCGATGTCGCCGGAGGTGGTGACCGTGCCGCCGGCCGGAGCTGCCTCACCGGCGAGGATCTTGGTCAGCGTGGTCTTGCCGGCGCCGTTGCGGCCCACGAGGCCGATCCGGTCCCCCGCAGCGATGCGGAAGGAGACGTCATCCATCAGGAGGCGGGCACCGGCACGGACCTCGAGCTTTGAAACAGTGATCAAGACAGACTTTCGAAAGAGTGTGGCGGCGCCGCCTCGCAATGGGCAGGCCGATGGGGGCGCGTCAGGGCACCCGGTGACTAGTCTACGAGCCCGGTACTGGTGAAAGGGACACGCATGCGCTTCAACCCCAGGGCCAGGATCGACCGGAGCCAGATCCAGACCCGCGGCGGCGGTGGCGCGGGCCGTGGCGGGATGCGGTTGCCGCTCCCAGGCGGGGGCGGTGGTGGCGGCAGGATCGGCCTGGGCACGGTCGTGGTGGTGATCCTGTTCGTGGTCGTCAGCCAGTTCGCGGGTGTCGACCTCCTCGGCGGGAGCCCCGGCGACGGGGAGACCACCAGCGCCGAGGAGTGCCGTACCGGCGCGGACGCCAACGCCTCGGACGCCTGCGCGATCGACCTGTTCACCAACTCGGTCCAGGACTTCTGGAAGAAGACCTACCCCGAGCAGGTCGGCAACGAGTACGACGTCGTCCAGACCGTGCGGTTCGAGGGGTCCACCAGCTCGGGCTGCGGCCAGGCGAGCTCGCAGATGGGGCCGTTCTACTGCCCCAACGACAGCCTGGTCTACCTCGACGACAGCTTCTTCGACGACATGCTCGAGGGCGAGCTGGGCGCTCGGGGAGGCCCGTTCGCGATCGGCTACGTGATCGCCCACGAGTACGGACACCACGTCGAGGACCAGCTCGGGTTCCTGGGCAGGATCCGCACCCAGCAGGGGCCGAGAAGCGACGCGGTGCGGGTCGAGCTGATGGCCGACTGCCTCGCCGGCATGTGGGCCGCCGGTGCCCAGGAGACCGAGGACAGCTCGGGGCAGCCGATCATCTCCGACCTCACGCCGGAGGACATCCGGCTCGCGATCGACGCCGCGGAGGCCGTGGGCGACGACCGGATCCAGCAGCGGTCCTCCGGCCGGGTGGACACCGACTCGTTCACGCACGGCTCCGCCGAGCAGCGCGTGAAGTGGTTCAACCGCGGGATGGAGAAGGGCACGATCAAGGCCTGCGACACCTTCGCGACCGACAAGTTGTGATGCTCAAGCCCCTTGCTGCGTGGGGTAGGTCACTGCTCTGGTAGACATGTCCGCAATCCTGACCAGTCGCCCCGGAGGTCGTCCCGTGTCCAGCTCTGCGATGTCTGCCCCACTGCACCAGCAGCGTCCGCTCGTCCTCGCCGACCTCGTGCCCGGCGCCCGGGTGCGCGATGTGCTCCTCGTCGTCGGAGGTGCGGCGCTGACCGGGCTCGCGGCCCAGGTCGTGATCCCGGTGGCCGGCTCCCCGGTCCCCGTGACCGGCGGCACCTTCGCAGTGCTCGCGGTGGGCGCTGCCCTCGGCTGGCAGCGTGGCGCGGCCTCCCTCGCGCTCTACCTCGTCGCCGGCATGGCCGGGATGCCGTGGTTCGCGGCGGCCGGCTCGGGCTTCGGCTTCCCGGCGTTCGGCTACATCGTCGGCTACGTGTTCGCGGCGGCGATGGTTGGCGCGCTCGCCAGCCGTGGCGGTGACCGCTCGGTCGCGAAGACCATCGTCACGATGCTGCTCGGCAACGCGGTGATCTACGCCTTCGGCCTCGGCTACCTGATGTACGACCTCGACCTGAGCATCGTCGGCGCCTGGGACATCGGGATGAAGAACTACCTGCTCGGCGACGGCCTCAAGATCCTGCTGGCCGCCGGCTGCCTGCCCGCCGTCTGGCGCGGCGTGGACGCGTTCAGGAAGGGCTGAGCCCCGACGGGCGCAGCGTCGTCCGCATCAGGTAGTCCTTGGCCGGGCCGGTGACGTCCCAGGCCACGGTCCAATGCTCCGGCGTACCGGCCACGACTCCGCGGTAGGTGTCGGCCCCGCACGGGTGGGTGACCTGCTCCCCCGGCGACCAGGGGTGGAACTCGCGCTCGTCGTCGAACCTGACCCACCAGCCCGCGGTCTCGGGGTCCCGCACCACCCAGAGGTGGCGGTGCACCTCGACGTCACCACCCGGCTGGTGCCAGTGGCCGCGCTCCACCCAGCGGAGGCGGTCCGGAGACACGGCGGTGAGCGTGAGCACCCCGTCGATCCTGCTCTCCTGGCCCGACAGGCGGTCGTCGATGACCCGGGAGAGCTGCCAGGTGCCGGTGAGGCTGAGCGGGTCGCTGAGCACGTCGGAGCCGGTCGCCATGGGGGAAGCCTAGGCGGTCGAGGACGAGGCGCCGGCGTCCCGGAGCAGCCGGACGATCTCGGGCTCCACCGTGGCCTTGGTGACGCCGAGCCCGCCCAGGGGTCCACCGTCGCCCTCCTGCTCCAGCAGGGCCAACAGCACGTGCTCGGTGCCCACCGCGTCCTGCCCCAGGCGCAGCGCCTCCCGGAACGTCAGCTCCAGCACCTTGCGCGAGGCCGCGTCGTAGGGGACCAGGCTCGGAGGGTCCTCCGCCGCCGCCGGGAGGGTGACGGCCCCGCGTACCGCGGCGGGTGCGGTCCCCAGCGCCTCGAGGGCCCGGCAGGCCAGGCTCTCCGGCTCCGAGAGCAGGCCGAGCAGCAGGTGCCCCGGGGTGATCTCGGCGTTGGCTGCCGCCACGGCCTCGTTGTGGGCGGCCATCACGGTGTTGCGGGCACGCGGGGTGAACCGGTTGAACCCCTGCTCGGCGTCGAGGTCGTTCTGCTCCTTGGGCACGAACCGCTTCTGCACGGCTTGCTTCGTCACCCCCATGCTCCTGCCGATCTCGGCCCACGAGGCGCCCGCGCGGCGGGCCTGGTCCACGAAGTGCCCGATCAGGTGGTCGGCGACGTCGTCGAGGTACTCCCCTGCCTCCACGGCGCCGGAGAGCCGCGCGAGCGGGTCCTCGCTGGTCTGCTTGATGGCGACGATCAGGTCGTCGAGCCGGATCGGTCGCAACGGGCGGGTGGGCTGGGTCATGGCGTCAACCCTAGGTTGACGATCTAGGCCCGTCAACCCTGCGTTGACGCTTTCCGGCGGTGGGTACGTTCTCGTCAGGGCCCCGACTGGCCCTTTTCAGCGCGACCGCCGAACACAGGAGCACCATGGACACCGCCGCCAGGCTGATCACCACCCGCCTCCCGCGGGACCCCGAGGGGCTCGTCCTGGTGCTGCACGGAGGTGCGTCGCGGCGCGAGACCACCGCGGTCAGCCCCACCCAGCTCTCGGTGGTCCGGATGATCCCGATCGCGCACCGGATCGCGCGGGCCGGACGCGGCCGCCTGGCCGTCGTACGCCTGCTGAACTCCGTGCGTGGCTGGGACACCGGGCACACGCCGGTGGAGGACGTGCGGTGGGCTCTGACGGAGCTGGCCGAGCGCCACGGGGGTCCGCTCCCGACCTGCCTGGTCGGGCACTCCCTCGGCGGCCGTGCCGCGCTGCTGTCCGGTGACCAGCCCGGGGTGACCAGCGTCGTCGCCCTGAACCCGTGGGTGCAGGTCAGCGACCAGGTCGACCTGGACGGGCGACCCACCCTGTTCGTGCACGGCACCCGGGACCGGGTCGCGGACCCGCGTCGCGCCGAGGTGCTGGCCGAGCGGCTGGCCCGTACGGCGCCGGTGGGCTTCCTGCGGGTCAGCGGAGGCAAGCACGCGATGCTGGGTCACCGGGACGTCTTCGAGAAGGCGGCCGCCGACTTCGCCACCGCCACCCTGCTCGGCGCCGAGGTCGACGGCCCCGTCGCCACACTGCTGTCGGGCGAGCGCAGCGTCACCGTGTGAGAGCACCTGCGTGAGGCCGGGCGGTCACAGCAGCTGCTCGATCTGGGCCCCCTGCCGCTGCAGGGCCCGCAGGTGCGGGGCCACGGCCGGGTGCCGGAACTTCGCGGCCAGGGCGCCCTCCCCCGGGGCCGCACGGGCCAGGGCCCACTCGGCGCGGCTCAGCACGGTGTAGACGGCCGTGACCTGGGCGGCCATCCTGATCGCCGTCCGGTCGGCGCCGGGGCCGACTCCCTCTAGGAACGCCTCGAGCAGCACGTCGAACTCCTCCCGGGTGGACAGGGAGTAGTAGCCGAGGTCCGAGCCGATCGGCCCCACCCCGAAGCACTGCCAGTCGACGGCCACCACGTCCTCACCCCGGCGGGTGAGGAAGTTGCCCGGTACGGCGTCACCGTGGAGCCTGCCCGCGGGGCCCTGCGCGCAGCGCGCCAGCCAGTGGCCTCGGCGTCTCCACAGCACGTCGGCGACGTCCGCCAGGGTGGTCCTGGCCAGGGTGGGCCAGCCGCCGCGTCCCTCGGCCATCAGCAACCGGTCCGCCAGCAGGCCGCGCGAGGCCCAGGCGGGCGCCGCGCTCTCGGCGGCGGCGAACCGGCCCAGGGCACGGGCGACGAACAACCCCGGAGGGGGCTCCCCGACCTCCTCGAGGGTGCGCACGGTCACCCCGTCCTCGTCCTCCTCCACCGGCCCGAACTCCGGTGCCACCAGCCCGGGTCCGTCCACGAACTCCGGGGCCAGGGCGACCTCGGCCTCGCGCCGCCAGTAGCCGGCCCGGGTCGGCTGGGTCAGCGCCGGGTCACGGTCGTGGGGCGCACCGAGCCGCTTGACCACCCACCGGTGTCCGTCCGCCTCGGCGAGCCACAGGCCCACGGTCGAGGGGCCACCCGCCCCCGGGAGGCGGCGCCACGACGGGTCCGGCTCCCACATGCTGGTCATCTTGACAGAACGCGGGTCTCACCGGCGGTTATGCATGCTGCGGCGCGGGGTACGACCTCGGCACTGCCCGCCCCAGGGGATCGAGGACGCGCCATGACCGAACCCGCACAGCTGCAGAAGGGCCTCAAGCAGCGGCACCTGACGATGATCGCCATCGGCGGCGTGATCGGGGCCGGCCTGTTCGTGGGCTCCGGGGTCGTGATGAACGAGGCGGGCCCCGCGGCGTTCCTGACCTACGCCATTACCGGGGTGCTGATCATCCTGGTGATGCGGATGCTCGGGGAGATGGCCACCGCGAACCCCTCCACGGGATCCTTCGCCGACTATTCGCGCCGAGCGCTGGGCGGCTGGGCGGGCTTCTCGGTCGCCTGGCTCTACTGGTACTTCTGGGTGATCGTCGTCGGCTTCGAGGCGGTCGCCGGCGGGAAGATCATCCAGGAGTGGGTGGACACCCCGCTGTGGGTGCCGGCGCTGGTCCTGATGGTGCTGATGACCGCCACCAACCTGTTCTCGGTGGGGTCCTACGGCGAGTTCGAGTACTGGTTCGCCGGCATCAAGGTGGTCGCGATCATCCTGTTCCTGGTCATCGGCGCGGCGTTCGTCCTCGGGCTCTGGCCCGACCGCAGCGTCGACTTCAGCAACCTCACGGACCAGGGTGGCTTCCTGCCCAACGGGGTGGGTGCGGTGTTCTCCAGCGTCGTGGTGGTGGTGTTCTCGATGGTCGGCGCCGAGATCGCCACCGTGGCGGCCGCGGAGTCGCGCGACCCGGAGAAGGCGATCGCCAAGGCCACCAACTCGGTGATCGTCCGCGTCGGCACCTTCTACGTCGGTTCCATCTTCCTGCTGGTGTGCATCGTCCCCTGGAACGACAGCGAGCTGGGAGCCTCGCCGTACGTTGCGGCGTTCCGGCAGATGGGGATCCCGTACGCCGACCACATCATGAACGCGATCGTGCTGACCGCCGTGCTGTCCTGCCTGAACTCGGGGCTGTACACCGCCTCGCGGATGCTGTTCGTCCTCGCCGCCCGCCGCGAGGCCCCGATGCAGCTGATCACCGTGAACAGGCGCGGTGTGCCGGTCTGGGCGATCCTCGCCTCAACTGTGGTGGGGTTCCTCAGCGTGATCGCCGCCTACGTGGCCGAGGACACCGTGTTCAAGTTCCTGCTGAACTCCTCGGGCGCGGTGATCCTGTTCGTGTACCTCCTGATCGCCATCTCGCAGTTCGTGCTGCGCCGGCGTACGCCCAAGGAGGACCTGAAGGTGAAGATGTGGCTGTTCCCCTGGCTGACGATCGCTGCGGCGCTCGGCATCCTCGCGGTCCTGGCGCAGATGGCCTTCAAGAGCGACACCCGGTCCCAGCTGCTGCTCAGCCTGCTGTCGTGGGTCGTGGTGCTGGTCCTGTACGGCGTCACCCGGTGGCGTGGCGGCTCCGTGTCACCCGACGAGCTCGAGGAGGACGCCGGGCCCGACCCGCAGCCGGCCCAGCGCGTCCTGCTGCTCGCGAACCAGACGCTGGCCGAGAGCCAGCTGCACGACGCGCTCGAGCGCATCGTGGGCAGCCAGGACGCCAGCTACTTCGTGGTGGTCCCTGCCAACCCGGTCGACACGGGACAGGCCGAGCTCGAGGGGGCGGCCTTCGTGTGGCAGGCGACCACCGAGGCCGCCCAGCGGCGGCTCGACCAGACGATGGAGGCCCTCCGCGACCGCGGCCTGAGCGTGGAGGGGGAGCTCGGTGACCACCGGCCGCTCGTCGCGCTGGACAAGGCGGTCCGTGAGTTCGACCCGGACCACGTGGTGATCGCCACCCACCCCGAGGACCGGTCGACCTGGTGGCGTCAGGGAGTCGTCTCCCAGGCGCGCAGGCGCCACGACGTCACCATCCAGCACGTGGTGGTGCAGGGCGTGCTCACCGGGTAGTCAGGCGTTGTGCACGACCAGGCGCACCGAGGAGGCGTCCGCGACCGCCTGCTCGAGCACCGACCTCCGGGGATCGGGCACCGCGAGGAACGGCGGCACGACGACGAGCCGGGTGAGCCGGCGGTCGCCGAGCACCGCTTCCACGGCGGAGTGGTCGCCTCCGGTGACGACGAGATCGACGCCGGCCAGGATCCTGGCCGCGTGCTCGGCGGCCGCCTCGTACGCCGCTCGCGCCTGGTTGTCCCGGCGCCTGGCGAACCGCTGCTGGCTCTGCCCGCCCGCCTTGGTCCGGCCCTGGACGTGTCGCTGGCCGACCTTCGACTCCTCGGTGCGCTCCCCCGCCAGCCGCGCGACGGCGAAACCGCCCTTGCGGACGAGCAGCACGCCCCACAGCGGGGGCGGTGCACAAGCCGCGACGAGCGAGGCCGGGTCTGCCGGGCCGGCGTACGGCCGACCGAAGGGTGGATGCGCGGCGAACCGGGAGCCGTCCTCGGCCAGTCCGGTGAGCCGCCCGTCGGCCACCTCGAGGGCTGTCTGCCCGTGACGGGTGCCGAAGTTGGCCACCCACCGCTCCAGCCGGGCCGGCGGGACCAGGACGTCCTGACCGGTCATCGGGTGGGCAGGTGCCGGCCCAGGAAGTCGACGGTGCGGTCCCAGGCCAGCGCCGAGGACTCGGCGTCATAGAGGAAGAAGTCGTCGTTGTCGAAGGCGTGGTCGCCGGACTCGTAGGTCTCGAAGGTGACCTGATCCAGCGGGGACAGCAGGTGACGGAGCTGTTCGACCGTCGGGCGGGTCAGGAAGCGGTCCTGGAGCCCGAAGTGGTGCAGCGAGCGCGCTCGCACCTGGGTGGGGTCGAGGACGGGCATGCCCGGCGCCGTCGGGGCGAGGCCGAGCAGCTGGGGCAGCGCGGAGCCGTAGTAGCTGACCAGGACCTCCGGCGAGCGCTCGGCAGCGACGTTGAACCCGAGCCCTCCGCCGAAGCAGAAGCCGACGATGCCCGCTCCCCCGGTGGCCTCGGGCCGCTCCTCGAGCACGTCGAAGGCGAGCGCGGCGTCCTGCACCGCCGTGGGCCAGTCGGTGCGCTGGAGCAGCGCCGAGGCCTCGTCGAGCGCGGTGGGCCCGTCCTGGACGCTGGAGACCCCGAGCCGCCAGAAGATCTCCGGGGCGAGGACGACGTACCCGAGCTCGGCGAGGTCCGCGGCGCGGCGCTCGATGTAGGGGCTGATCCCGAAGATCTCCTGCAACAGCAGGAGGCCAGGGCCGGTTCCCGAGGCAGGACGCCACAGATGGGCGGGCATCGCCCCGTCGGCTGTCTCCACCGTGATGACGTCGTGATCCATCCTCGGAACCTACGCCACGGGCGGTGCGGGCAGGCTTCCCGTCCGACGCTCGCCCCGGACGTCTCTATCGGTCGGCTCAGCGGTCGGCCGCAGTGATGCGTACGTCGACTCCGTCCCCGACCGGCGCGGCGAGCCCACCCAGCGCGCCCACGAGCACGCCCACCGCGACCAGGTGACCGATCCGGGCGCCTTCGCGGACCGACGGTCTCGTGCGCTGCCAGGCGTACCAGTCGCTGCGTCGGAACCTTGCAAGTGCGGCGAGAGCCACCGCCGTGCAACCGAGCGAGAGCGCGGCGACTCCGGCCTGACCCAGGTCGTCGACCAGGACCAGGCCGACGAGCCCACCGATCGCGCTCAAGGTGAGCACGACCCAGGCAAGGACGAGGCGGACCGTTCGGCCGCGAACGACGCCGGCGGAGACGTACCCCACGAGGAGCCCGCTGATCACGACGGACAGCCCCAGCGAGACCTCGTCGCCGAGCCGGAACCCTTCGCGGCCCAGCAGCACCGCTTGTCCCGCCAGCGAAGCCCAGGCAACCACCCAGATCGAGCTCGGCAATGGTGGCGGGGCAACGTCGACAGCACGTTCCTCGTTCACGGGCGCCATGCTCGCACCTGGGGCGCACGGGCTGTCGCGGTTCGGTCGATCCGGTCCGCGCGGAGGCACCTACACTCGGACGATGCCACGCGTCTCGCACCACGACGGCCGCCGCGCGGTCGTGGCGGTGCTCTCGGCGGTGTTGCTCCTCTTGGGGGCGCTGGCAGGCGTGCAGTCCTCGGCGTCCGACCCGGTCGGCCACAGCGACCTGCACTCCTCGAGCCACCTGGACCTGGGGACGCTGGCCGTGGCGAAGAGCCATTGGACCAGCCACCACCAGCGGCCCGACGTGCACACGCCAGGAGTCCTGACCTCTCGGGCCGAGTCGGCCGATGCGTTGTTCCCGGTGGCGACCTCGCCCGCGTCTCTGGCTCCGCGGTGCGCCGCGTGCCAGGTCCCTCTGCGGGGCCGAGCTCCTCCTGCCTGACGTACCCACCAGTCCGTCCGGTCCAGTCCTGTCGCCGCTGTGTGCGGTCGTCAGGCGCCCCTCTTTCGTGGAGTCCGCATGCCCACAGCACCGTCAGCTCGTCCGCCGTCCCGCGCGCCACTGTGGCGCGCCGTCGCCTCCTTGGTCGTGATCGGGCTCGCCCTGTTCGCAGCGCTCTCCCTGTCACCCCGGCTCGGCCTCGACCTCGAGGGCGGCACCCAGATCGTCCTCGAGACCCAGGACACCGAGCGGGTCAAGGCCGACCGCGAGTCCACCGATCGTGCCCTGGAGGTACTCCGAGGGCGGGTCGACGCGCTCGGTGTCGCCGAGCCCACCCTCGCCCGCGCGGGTGAGCGGCGCATCATCGTCGAGCTGCCCGGCGTGCAGGACCCACGGGAGGCGGCGCGGGTGATCGGACGCACCGCCCAGCTCGGGCTGCACGTCGTCCAAGGGCCCGGCCAGACCGACGACGCTGCAGCCGAGCCCTCGACCCCGGAGGGAACCACGCAGGTGGACGACGAGGACGGTCGGCCGATCCTGATCGGCCCCCTGGTGCTGGACGGCAACGGCATCAAGGACGCACGGGCCGAGATGCAGCAGAGCGGCGTCGGCGCCTGGGTCGTAGCCGTCACCTTCAACGGGTCCGGTGTGCCGCAGTGGCGCGAGCTGGTCGAGCGCGCCTGCAGCACACCTGAGGGCAACCAGCGGATCGCGATCCTCCTCGACCGGGAGGTGATCTCGTCACCCGCAGTGCAGCCCGGACTCTGCTCGGGGCCGGGGACCGCGACCAAGATCACCGGACAGTTCACCCAGCAGTCCGCCGAGGACCTCGCGGTCCTGATCAAGGGCGGCGCGCTGCCCGTTCCCGTCGAGGTGATCGAGCAGCGCACCGTCGGTGCGACGCTGGGCGACGCCGCGATCGACGCCTCCGTGAAGGCCGGCATCATCGGCATCGCGCTCACCGGGTTGTTCATCGTGCTGGTCTACCGGTTGATGGGCCTGATGGCGACGATCGCACTGGCGTCGTACGCCCTCATCTCCTATGGCCTCCTGCTGTGGTTCGGCGCCACGCTGACGCTTCCAGGACTCGCGGGCTTCGTGCTGGCCATCGGCCTCGCCATCGACGCCAACGTGCTGGTCTTCGAACGCGCCCGGGAGGAGTACGCCGCCCGCCGCGGCGAAGGGCTCGCCCCGGCGCTCGACACGGGCTACCGCAAGGCCTGGTCGGCGATCCTCGACTCCAACGTCACCACCCTGCTCGCGGCGGCACTGCTGTTCTTCTTCGCCTCCGGTCCCGTCAAGGGCTTCGGCGTGACACTGTCGATCGGCGTGGTGGCCTCGATGGTCTCGGCGCTCGTGATCGCGCGCACGCTCACTGACTGGGCAGTACGACGATCCTTCACCTCACCGGGACTCTCCGGCTTCGGCGGTAGCGGCCGACTGCGCACCTGGCTGGTCACCAGCGGCCCGTTCCTGATGCGTCGCGCGGGCGCCTGGATCGGCGTTGCTGTGGTGATCGGCGTGGTCGCCATCGGCGGTATCGCCCTGCGCGGACTGAACCTCGGGGTGGAGTTCACCGGCGGACGCCTGTTGGAGTTCTCCACCACCCAGGACGTCGATGTGGACAAGGCGCGCGCTGCGGTGGCGGACGCCGGGTTCCCGGGCGCGGTCGTGCAGAGCTCCTCTGGCACCGGCGACTCGGAGAACATCACCGTGCGCACCGGGCAGATCAACAATGATGAGGCCGTCGCCGTCGAGGAGTCGCTCGGACAGGTGGCCGGACAGGTGATCAAGGAGCGCGACGAGCTGATCGGCCCGACTCTCGGCCAGGAACTTCGTACGAAGGCACTGATCGCGTTCGCGATCGCCATCGGTGCGCAGATGGCCTACCTGGCCTTCCGGTTCCGCTGGACGTACGCCGCTGCGGCTGTCCTGTCGATGGCGCACGTCGTGCTCACCGTGGTCGGCATCTTCGCGTGGCTCGGCAAGCCCGTGGACGGGGTGTTCCTCGCCGCGGTCCTCTCCATCATCGGACTGGCCGTCAACGACACGATCGTGGTCTTCGACCGGATCCGGGAACGGGTGCGAGGCAGCGATGCGCGCCTGCGGGAGACCGTCAACCTGGCCATCCTGCAGACCATCCCCCGCACGCTGAACACCGGGCTCGGCGCGATGTTCATCCTGGCCACGCTGGCCGTGCTGGGTGGCGACTCCCTGCAGGACTTCGCCGTTGCGCTGCTGCTCGGCCTGACGATCGGCATCTATTCGACGATGTTCACCGCGGCTCCGCTGGCCATCTGGGCCGAGGAGCGGTGGGGGCCACGAGTGCGCTCCTCGCGCCCGCCCACCACCGACCCTTACGCGGAGGTGCCTGTCGCCGGACGGGAGAGCGGATCGCTCTAGGAGAGGCCTTTCCTGTGGCTCTCGGCGGATGTCGCGCTGGGGCAGCGATCCAACACCTAGGTCGGTAGGCAACCGCTGATCTTCACACAGGAAACTTCTCAGAAAGTTCGAGAATCCCCTGCAGAACAAGGGGAATCTCGCCAATTCTTGTCGGTGGTCGCTGCTTAGATTGATCCATGACCAGCCACCCGGACACTCCTCCGGACACCCCGTCTGGCGCCTCGTGCGCCGGCCGGGTCGCGGCCGAGCTCGCCCGGATCCGGCGACAGGTCCAAGGGCTGCAGCACACGTTGTGGGCGGCCGGACGCGGCGAGGAGCTGATGGACACCGTCGCCGAGATCGAGGCGCTCAAGTCGACCCTGGATGCCGTCGAGCTCCACGTCGTCCACGAGCTCGAGGTCACCAACGCCGTCAAGCCGGTCGGGTGGGCCTCCACCCAGGACTTCGTCACCTCGGTCGCGGGTGGTCGCAAAAGCGCCGGGTCCGGCACCGTGCGCTTGGCGAACGCGGTGCAGACCCCCGTGCTCGCCCCGGTCGGCGAGGCCCTCGCCGACGGCTGGCTCTCCACCGCCAAGGCCCAGGTCATCGAACGAGCCGTCGAGGACCTCCCCACCAACCCCGACCTCCGGACTCGTGGGTGCCGGGCAATGCTCGCCGAGGCCAAAGCGCTCGATGCCACCGACCTCGCCAAGGTCGGCCGGATCCTGGTCACCCTGGTGGACCCCGACGGCCAGGAGCGCCGTGCCGAGCGCGAGATGGAGCGTGAGGACCGCGCCGCCCACCTCGACCGCGATCTCTCGCTGCGGTTCGACACCGCCGGGGGCTGCTGGATCAAGGGCCGTTGCTCGGCCGAGGACGGCGCCAAGCTCCGCGCCACCCTCCTCCCCCTGGCAAAACCGGTCCCCGCCAACGGCCCGGTGTGCGACCCCGGCACCTGCGAGATCCCCGGATGCGGGCACGACGGCCGCGACCCCCGCGACCACGGCGCCCGGATGCTCGACGCCCTGGTCGAGCTCTGCGACCGCGCCGCGGCGGTGGAACTGCTGCCGGAGTGCCACGGAGCCAGTCCGCGGGTCTCGGTGACCATCACCCTGGCCGACCTCCAGCAGCAGACCGGGTTCGGGACCACCGAGACCGGTGAGGACCTCTACGTCGCCGCCGTACGCCGGATGGCATGTGACGCCCACGTGATCCCGATCGTCCTCGGCAGCGACGGCGAGGTCCTCGACGTCGGCCGCCAGCTGCGGCTCGTCACCGCCGCGATCTGGAAAGCCCTCGTCGCCCGCGACAAGCACTGCCGATTCCCCAACTGCACCCGCCCACCGGTGATGTGCCACGCACACCACCTCATTCACTGGGTAGACGGCGGGTCGACGTCGCTGGCGAACACGCTCTTGCTCTGCGGGCATCACCACCGCCTCGTCCACGCCGGCCCCTGGCAGATCACGGCCACCGGACCCAACGAGTTCGAGTTCACCCCACCGCCCGGCGTACGCCGGATGATCTCTGGCGGACGAGAACCACCCGACGGTCAGAGGCTCAGGAGCTGAGGGAACCAGGGATGGCACGCACGAGCAGCCGCTCCCCGGGACGGCTACGTCGTTCGCCCTCGCCGGATCGCCAGCGAGAGCCCAGCATCAAGGGCAGCCACCCGAGGTGGACGGTTCCAGAGTTGGGGCCGGTCGACTTTCCGACAACATCCGGACATGCCGATGAGCGGACGTTGCGGTCGGCCTTGCGGACGGATCAATCCGAGGTCAGTTCTTCGACCAGTACGTCCCAACTCCGGGCCGTGAAGGACGACGGCCACCGAGAGTCAGTCTCGACGTGATACGTCAGGTGGACCCAGGCCCAAGTGGACGAATCCGGCAGCCAGAAGATGACCTCTTTCAGGTGACGCCGAACCGCAACGGCGTGAGCCGAGACGCCAGCGAAAATGTGGTCCGGCGGCAGTTCACTTGCCATCTCGCGTTCGAGACCGGCTCCGTCGTCAGTCCCGTGGACCTCCCACCACTCGCCCGGCAGCCGCTCTAGATGAAATGGCGGAAGCATCCACTGATCGCCAGCAGCACTCACTCGACGCACGCATCTGCCGCCATCCGCGGCGACCCTGCTGATGAGCGTGGCAGGCACAGACACCTAGGCACCGGTGAGTACCTGTGCGGATGCGGCGGCCTTCCGGCTGGACGACCCTGGGGTCATGAACTCCGAACAGGGCGGCGCTCCGACACATCTCGTGCGGCGATCTGGCTCGTCGCCAACTAGGACGCGTGACTGATGAGCCGTAGTAGACCCCTGCGCGCCGGGCTGGTGACGCTCTGCTCCGTGTCAGCGTTCTGGCTGCTCATGCACGAGCTCTTTACCGGGCCTCAGTGCGACTCGAGCTACATGCAGCAATCCAGCTGCCTCGGAGGCGAACTCCTCATGGCCGCGATTGGCGCACCCTCCTTGCTCATCATCGTCGCCCTCGCCCTCTCGGGCCGTGGGATGGGCCACTCGTTGCTGGGAGCGCTGCTGTCCCTGGGGGCAGGTTGGCAATCCGTCAGCGGCATCTTCGACTTGCTTGACCTGGCCGAGTCCGACTTCCTCGGGCAGATGCTCACGGCCCCCGCCGCAGCCCTCTGCGCCGCCTTGTGGGCTTTCTACGGTCCAGGCACTACGGACGCGAACGAGCCACCATCGGAGGCCTAGACCGCGCCCGCGTCGGGCGAGAGCCCGCTCATGCAGCGCTCCGCGCGGTCTGTCGAGATGCGGACGTTCTTAGCGTCTCAGTCTGTGTCAGTGATGCAGAGGACGGTCATCTCGGCGTTTCGATAGTCGGTGAGGACAAACGTCTCGTCCCACGCCACATCGAAGAACCATGGTGTCCAGGGTTCGTTCGTCCGGTCGAGACGAAAGTCCTCATACCTTCTGCCCGTAAGTCCCGCGACCGCTTCATCTGCCAGTCGCTTAGCCTCGGCTCCACGCCCTGCGAAAGCCCCGTAGGCACCACCGTGCACGATGGTCGTGGCGAGGATGCCGTCCAGGGTGAGCGCACCTCCAGGCACCTCCTCCAACGCGCCTGGCAGAGGGTCGAGCTTCGCGGGAATCTTGAGCGGTGACAGGTCATCGCGGACGACCGGACTGTCGAAGAGCAACCTGTGCATCTCGTACTCGTCCAGACGGTTGCGCGATGCGAACCAGGCGGCGGGGTCGCCGTACTCAACGGCGCGCCATCGTCCAAGCTGGTACCCGCCATTCACGTGAGTCTCTGCGACGTGGCCGAGGTACTCGTCTAGGGGCGCGGAATCAACCGGCACCGATTCCCAAATCACTTGCGGCCACGAGTCGACTACTTCCTGGCCTGACGGTCGCGGCTGATCCCAATCGATGTCCTTCCACGAGCGCACAGCGCCGATCATCTCAGCATTGGAGGATTCGCATGCCTACATCTTCCGATCAGACGCCGCGGCAATCTCATGCTGCAGTCGGTGCACGCCTGCGGGTCATTCGAGAACGGGCAACTCGAGGTCGTAGGCCAAGACCACGGCGTGCGCCAGCTGAGCCTCTTGCTCGGCGCTGAGGTACCCGACGGTGCGACCGAGCAGGTTCACCGGGACGGTGATGACATTGTCGAGGGCGACCACGCAGTCGTGATCCAGCCCGTTCTCGGGTCCGACCAGGACCTCGCTGGACAAGCCCTTGATGGTGGTGGTGATCGGAGCGACCGTCACCTTGGTCATCGCGGCCCTTGCCGCTTCGCGGGTCAAGACCAGTGCCGGCCGGGTCTTGTCGAGACGGACCAGGCAGATCTCGCGCACCGATCAGTCCTCGACCTCGAGGTGGGTGCTGCTCCACTGCACCAGATCGTCCAGCTCGTCGGCGGGGCCGTGCTCACGTAGGGTCTGTGCGTCTTGCTCGGCAGCCTGTCGACGCATCTCCCGCTCCACCGCGGCTGCGACGAGCGCGGCCCGGCTGGGAGCCTTGCCAGTGGCCACGGCGCGGTCCAAGAAGGCGACCATCTCGGCGGGGAGGCGAACGGCGATCTGTGTGCTCATGCGACCCATTGTACCTGGACGCATCCCATTGTGGGATGCGCACGCTCATGCCGCGATCCGCGCGGTTATGGCCCATGGCCTCTGTCGGACGCTGACATGATTGGCAAGTGAGCGATCCGGTCCAGAGCCAGTCCCTGTGGGTGCGCATGCACGATTGGATCCCCGTTGAAGCCGAACTGCCCGACCCCCTGCCTGGGTCCGTCCTCCAAGGGATCGGCCTCAGAGTGCGGGGTGCACTTGTACCTTCAGGCCCTGGAACTGTTGAGGGACTCGTCAGGTGTGAGCCCGCCGGAGTGGAGTCGTCGCGCACGGTCGAGTACCTCGTCAGTGGATCGGCGGTGGATGCGAGTGACTTCAATACCGATTCGGGGCACGGCGGGGCGGACGTCGTACTGACGGTGAACGGGTCCGCGATCCAGGTGCAGACGGACGGGTGGGCACGTGACGTGGTGGCGGGCTCCCGCCTAAGTGTGCGAGGCGAACTCCTGGTGATCCCGTTGTACGAGTGGGCAGACTTCGATCTGGTGGACACGCGCGGCACATGGGCAGTCGAAGAGACACTTCGACTGCCCGACGGCGAGATGTTGCTTCGACTGCGCCTCACGCCAGCATCCACCTGATCCGCCGGTGGTCGAACGTCCGCTCATGCCGCTGACCGTGCGCCGCAAGAGGTGCCGCCCATCGCGTCTTGCGAACGAGATCGGGGGTAGGCGCGCGCTGGTTCGAGAAACCTGAGCGCAGGTGCCATGTCGCTCACTAGGGTGGCTTCCATCGGCGTGTAGCTCAGTAGTAGAGCACCGGGCTCTGGACCCGGAGGGCGCAGGGGCAGGACCTGCCACGTCGGCCATACCAGCTACCCGGGCAGGCGGGCGCGATGACAAACGGCTACGCCCTTGGGCAGTTGGCACAGGCGTTCCTCACGTCAACGACTCACGAGAGCCCTGAGGTTCGTCGCCGTGCGGACCGTCGCGCGCTGCGCTGGACTCAGGCGATCGAGGGAATGGCCGACGGCCGTTTGGCTGTCGGGTCTCGGATCCCCGTGCGTGGGCTTCCGGCATGGGTGACTCTGGAGGTCTTGCGAGGCGGATTCGCGACCGGTACGGCCTCGGCTGAGGTGCCCCTCCAGGCCGATGAGAGGGCAGTGGCACGCCGACAGGGGTTTGCTGCAGAGCGTGGACTCATCCTCGGGTACTTCCTGACCGACTCCGGGCTAGAGGAGCTGTACGACCTTTTGGACTCAGGCGCGTATCAGGTCGAGATTCCGGAGGACGCCATACTCCTCACGATCGCGTGGCTGGTGCGGGCGGGGGATCGCGAAGCCGCTTTCGACGTCCTTGACGCTGTGGCACCGCTGACACAGCGGCTCCGGCTAGCGCCCAAGATCGCGACTGCTCCGACTTCGCCGCCCGACTTCGTCTTCCGCATCGCTGCAGACGAGGCCGCCAAGGCACTACGGGCCCGAAAGCCGAATCCTCGGGTAGAGGCGCAGCGCGAAGCCTTGACCGTATGGAACCCGTTGGGCGACCGGGTGCTCGACCTGTGGCTCGAGAGGTACGGGAACGACCTGGCTCCCATTGCCGTAGACCCCGCGTGGACAGGCAAGGCGGCAGCACTTGTTGAAGAGTACGAGCGGCTCGCTGAAATCCACACGCGCTGCACGAAGCATCGCAACCCGAAGCAGAATCTTGCGATTCTCATTCGTGGCCTGAGAGCTGCGAGCGCGGGTGAGGACCTTGAAACCCGTGAGTTGGGGCTCCTACGTCGCGCGATCGATGCTTCGGTGGCAAAGCGTGGGATCCCGGGGTCCTCGGGGCACGCAGGCTTGCGCGAAAGGCAAGCATCCATCGCGGCCGCCCCCGCGCACAGCCGGCTCGCGATGATCGCCGCTGACCGCCTCAGCGGGCTGGTTGCTACCGAGGGCATTGAGCATCCGGAGTCGTTCGCTGGCGAACTTACGCCGGAGGAGGCGGCAGAGTCCGGAATCGCGCAGGGGTCGGCAATGCCTCCGATCGTTGCAAGACTTCTCACCCGCGCGCATGCCGCCCCGGTCGAGGACCTCCTCGACGAGGGGGTGGTGCCATCGGCTGAAGTGCTTGCCGCACTGGTGCCCCGTATCAGTGCCACCGTCGTGGCCTCTGGCTTCACAGACCAGTCTCTCGCCACCCTGGCGGCCGCGAACTACCGCGCGTTCCGACGGCGCCGCTCACTACTCTTAGTGAACCTCGAGGAGCAAGTCCAAATCACCGAGCTTCCCTGGGTACGCGCCGTCGCTGGGCACAGTGAAGTTGCGACCGACGACGCCATGGCCGTGGCCCTACGCCTGGGGGCCCTGGCGCTCGATCACTTCCCAGCGACCATCACACCGAACCCGCTGGTCCAGGAACTCCAGCAGCTTCTCTCGCAAGCAGCCCATGACGTTCCCCTTGTCGAGGAACTCGCGGCCGACATATTCATGGGTCGATTCTCAGACAAGTTCCGCACGGCCGCGCAAGTCGCAGCACGAGTCGTCGACGGAACGCTCTACGCGCACTACTACGCAATCGACACCGCCCAGGTGCTGAGCCTTGCGGCACCGCCCGGGAAGACGTCCCGATGGGCACGGTGGCGCACCCGGGCCACTAAGCCTGGGCTGAGTTTTAGCGAGCTATGCCGGGCTCGGGCAGGGGAAGCACCTGCTGACAACTGGTCCACTGCCGCAAACGGCACGATCATCGAGCAGGCTCAGATCCTGACCACCCACAACCTCGCTGCCATGGTCTCGATCGGCATCCAGCCAACAAGACCTTGGATCGACCTAGCCCGCGCGGCGTTCGATCAAGCTGCCGACCTCCTTGATCTCGCGACTCGACAACGACGCCCGCTCGCGTCCGTGAAAGACGCTGCCTACGCCTGGCGTCAGGGAGTCTTTTTCCTGAGCCTCGCCGGGCCGGCGGAAGCGCAGGCTCTACTCAGCGACGCCTCCGTCGCTGCCTCCGGACCAGCGGTGTTGAGAGCTCTCCTCGGCGATCTGGCCGCCTTGAATGCAGAACATGCACTCGACACGAGACTCCCACCGTTTCTCGGCTGGACCGTGGAACGACACTGGATGCTGGACGCCATCGGCCACGTCAGAACCGGGTCCCTAGACTTCTGACCGGCCGCGTCTTTGCGGCGAATGTCACCACTTCGAACGTCCGCATCTGCCGCGAAGTGCGTTGTCGCGCGGAGTTGCATGCGTCAGCATGCGTGGACCTGTGGCCCGGCTGCCAGTGAGTCGGCGCCGGCGCAGGGAGATCGACGCTTGGGCGGGTCAGAGCGCGGCGACGGCCATCCGCTTTGCCCGGGCGAGTGCGTCAGGCACCGTCAGTCTGATCACCTCGCCGCTGCTCTTGTCGACCAAGCGGGGCCCGTTTGCGACGGGCTCGACGCCCCGCTGGCCGCCGCTCGTGTCGAGGACCAGCAGGAGATATGCCTCCGCGTCATGTCGCGCCCGCTTGCGATCGACGCGAAGATGCGGAGAGTCCAGTGTTGCTTCGACGGCAGCAACGGCGTCGTCCAGGGTCATGTCGAGAGGCCTTTCCTAGGCGCTACGCTCCTGTGAAGCGCGGTGCAGCAAGCGGTATTCCCCCTGGCGATCTGCACGGCGGGGGCTGCCCGTTCGAGCCGGGCCGGGTCCGGGAAACTCACTCCTCGGCGGGAGGTGTCGGGGTTCCCACCTTCTCCGGCCATCCGGATCTGCCGCGATGCGCGCGATGCGCCAAGGCGACTCGCGTGCCTAACTGGGTGTGTCCCTATTGACCGCCGCGCGCCGGACCGCGCCCTTACCGGATCTGGCCGATGTCCGGTCGGTCCCTGCCGTCCGCAGGGAACACGAGAAGGTCGCCGTCGGGAAGTTGGGCAACTATCGAGCCCTCGGTGGCAGCCGCGGCCCGAATGAGCGAGTCTGAGGTGTTCTGGTGTCGCGGCCGCGAGAACTTGAAACCGCGCGCCCCGAATGATCTCAGGCTCCTAGTCGCAGCCCTGCGTTCAGTCGATGCGCAGGCCAACCAGGCCTCCTCGCGCGTGGACGTGTCGTGGACCTTGCAGGTAACGACCACCAGCCCTGGCGAGAGGTACCACCACCCAAGTAGGTCGGCGGTCATGTCGTCGAAGCGTTCACGGAACTCGTCCGGGGTCATCTCCAACTCGAGTCTGCGGATTGTTTGGCTCGCCTATCGTCTGTCACGGCGGGGATGATCTCGTCTCGAGCTTCGCGCGATCGGTGAATACACGAGACAACGTCCGGATCTGCCGCTCATTGCGCGCTCGGTGCCGATGAGTGAGGCGGGACGGCGAGTGTGTGTCCTATGGTGCACAGATGCCGGCCATTCGGATCTTTCAGGACGGCAGGCGGGTGCTGCTCGACGGAACGAAACTCGACCTTGAACATGTCTGGCTCAGTCATGAGGATGCTCGGTTGGTGTCCGAACTCGCTGACTTCGTGGTCCATGCGACTGGTCTTGGGACGGCGGATATCTCGTCGGACCGGGATCACATCGTTGAACTGCTGGCGCGAGTCGACGGGAACAGGGGTCCGGTGGGGGCGCGGCGCTACCGGTCAACTGACATGGTGGTGCTTGTCCTTCAAGAGTTTCACTGAGGTCTAACGGCCGCCCGCAAAATCCGCATCTGCCGCGATCCGCACTCTTGTCGATGGTCGCGTAGTGGCAACGTGAGAACGAGCCCGGGTTCACTCCCAGATGAAGAGCCCAACAACGACCAAACCGACTCCAAGAACTAGGAGTGCGTTGCGAAGGCGGTTCAGGTTCCTGGGAGGTGCATCGGGACTGGCAATGATCGCCCCGACCATCACGAGCACGGCGACACCGATCAGGGCGAGGCCGGGTGTGGGACCAAGTTCCTCGCCCCATGCCAGCGTGGAGAACAGCGGTGCCATGAAGAGGAAGGCAACCAGCAGGCCGGCCAAAACGCTCATCCAGTTCAGGACCTGATTCCGCCAGGCAACCGATCTCATGTTCCGGACCCTATGCCTGCCGGGCGGCCCGAGCATCCGCATCTGCCGCGATCCGGGCGATCGCGCCAATCAGTGGTGCGATTGAGAGCGCATGGCCAGACGGCGGCGTCGGCAGCGCCATCAATCGTCCAGGCAGGCAGCTTGAAGTCAACAAACTGCATCGCTTGGCGCACTAAGATCAGTAAATGCCCCCAGCGCAGGAACAGCCCGCACCGGAACCTGCGCCTGCCTCTCCCCTCTCGTGGCGGAGGGTGATGGCGACAGTGTCACTTCCCGTATTGGCCGTCTCGGCCATGCAAATCATCTTCGCCCTTGCGGCGGGTGAAGACATCAACTGGATCGCACAGGCCCTCGGGGCGGTCTTGGTCTTCCTTCTCCTCACAGTCTTGGTCCTCTGCGGACAGCGCCTCGCTCGCTCGAACGGGTAGTGCGCCAGAGGCCCTAGTCGTGGAGCCGTGCTCCTGCGGGTGCTGGGATCGCACAGAAACGCACTCACATACCGCTGATCGCGCGCTCGTGCCGAGATGAGTGTGTCCTCCGGCGGCCGTTCGATCAGGGCTTCGAGTCCACTCGGCGTTCGTGCATGCGCGCGTTCCAGTGCTGCCACGGAACCCAAGAGCGGTCACCCAGAAAACTCAGTCGCCAGAGCAACATGGCCGCCGGCCAGTAGGCCACGGCCGCGATCAGGGCCGCGGGCGTCCTTCGGCTTCCGGCCGTCCATGCCGCATGGCCAAGCGCGTTGGCCCATGCGTCGACGGCGAGGAAACTGACGACCCAGCCGACGACGATGGCAATGCCCCACACCCGCCGCGCCAACTTGGATGACCGTCGATGCTTCCAATCACCCGCCGCCACGTCCCAAGTGTTTCACCTCTGGCCGCGTTTCGTGGGCGGGGGAAAGGTGGCGAGTCCCGTCAGGCGCAGTATTGCGCGGAGCTGGCTCGATCCGAGCGGGTATGCCGAATGAGAATGCGTTCCTCTCCGGTGAGACCTACGCTGTGGCCGAACCCGCCCAAGGCGCATCTAGCCGGTAAGGGTGCGTCCTGCCCGCCGCATGGCGAGGGTGGCTGCCCGTTCGTGCCGGGCCGGGTCCGGGGAACTCGCTCTTCGGCGGGAGGTGTCGGGGTTCCCACCTTCTCCGGACATCCGCATCTGCCGCGATCAGCGCGGGGCGTATCGCGGGTCAGCAATTCCTTGTCCGTCGCGTGGCCTGGGGCTGGTCCCACCTACTCGAGCATCACCCATACGAGGGTCCAGAGGAGATACAGGAGAGGCGTGCCTAGGACGACGAGGCGACCGAACCCCGCTAGTAGTCGCGCGGTCTCCGGTCGCTGGCCACGGATGCCGATCCCCAAGGAGCCGAGCGCGAGCGAAAGCAGCCCGAAGAGTCCGTAGAACTGGGCTTTGAACATGAACTCGTCACGGGGAGTGTCATCGAACTCGACCATGAGGGCTTGTCGCAAGAACCACAGCCCTAAGCCGCACAAGACAAGTCCGCCCACCATCGCTATGAATCCGTCTCGCAGAACGGCACTGGGCCGCCATGCTGTGACGGCCTCCAGCTGGGAGGTAGGGACCTGCTCGGGCGTCACCACCACAGTCTGCCCACGGTCGGGTGCAAGGTGTGCGCGAACTTCCGCATCTGCCGCGAATTGCGCTCCCTACGCGCGGGCAGGCGTGCCAGACTGCGTTGGTGACTTCATGGCGAGACTCCGTTCCTGAAGCGGTTCAGGAGGAGCTCGACGGCCTGTTCAACGTCGCCCTTGATGCGGCGTCGGAGTTCTTGGTCAAGAACGGCGAGTTCGTCCCCTTCGGCTTTTCAGTCGCTAATGAGAACGATTTTCGGGGCGGATCCGACCCTTGGTGAACATCCGCCCTCGACCGAGGTGCTCAAGTTGCTCGGCGAAGGAGCCCGCGCAGACCGTGAACGGCTTCGAGCTGTCGCGTTCGTGGCCGATGTATCGCTTCGCGATGGCGGCGATGCCGTGCGCATCGAGCTCGAACACCGAGAGGGCGCGGTGCTGGAAATCCACCTCCCGTACAGGCGTCGAAGGTTCGGCGGCAAGCTGACTCTTGGCGAGATGTTTGTGAGTGAAGGACACTCTCAGGTCTGGGCAGTCTGAACGTCCGCATCTGCCGCTGATCGGGCTCCCTGCCGAAATGCGCGGCCCTATGGTGGTCCCGTGAGCAACCCTTTACGTCGCGCCTATCGTGACGCCTGGCGAGTCCGACAGCAGACAGGGAACGAGTCGCTTGATCTACTGCTGGACCACCTGCGGGCAGAATCCGCCGACCCGGTGTGGTTGGAGCCAGACGGGGAGTTGCACAGGTGGCTGATGGGGGTTTGGGGGCGCGGCGTCTCGCCTCGAGGGATGACTGTGGAAGCGGCCAAGAAGATGGGCAGCCTCATTCCGCGCATCGTAAAGCCGTATCGAGAGATTCTTCGATACATGCGCTGAGAGGCCTTGCCGTCCGCATCTGCCGCTGATCTCGCGCTCGTGCCGAGTCGGGTGGGTTCGGGCTAACGGCGTGAGAACCTCTGCGCATGACCACTGCGGAGCCGGATCAGCGCCGACTGTTTCTCTGCGCAGCGGGGTTGGCGACGCTATTGGTTGCTGGTCTCGTGTTGGCCTCGGCCTGGTTCGTGTCGTACCCCCCAGCAGTGCTGCAGGGGGCATGGCTGCTGGCTGTGTCGGCGATGACCGCTGTGGTCGTACTCGCCTTTCGGCAGGCTAGAGCAACCGGCAGCACCTTCTTCGCGGCAATCGGTCATGGTTTCAAGGCGCTGGGACAGTTCATCCTCGCCTTCTTCTAACGACCCAGCGGACCGCAACAGCAACGTCTGCATCTGCTGCGAATGCGCTCTCTACGCGCGGGCAGGCGTGCCAGACTGCGCCGATGACTTCATGGCGAGACTCTGTCCCTGCAGCCGTTCAGGAGGAGCTCGACGGCCTGTTCAAAGTCGCCCTTGATGCGGCGTCGGAGTTCTTGGTTAAGAACGGCGAGTTCGTCCCCTTTGGGTTTTCAGTCGATGACGAGAACGAGGTCGCGATGTTCGGGGCGGATCCGGCCCCTGGTGACCATCCGCCGTCGACCGAGGTGCTCAATCTGCTCGGCAAAGGAGCCCGCACAGACCGTGAACGACTTCGAGCTGTCGCGTTCGTGGCCGATGTATCGCTTCGCGATGGCGGCGATGCCGTACGCATCGAGCTCGAGAACCGAGAGGGCGCCGTGCTGGAAATCCACGTCCCGTACAGGCGTCGAAGGTTCGGCGGCAAGCTGACTCTTGGCGAGATGTCTGTGAGTGAAGGACACGCTCAGGTATGGGCAGTCTGAACGTCCACATCTGCCGCGATCCGCGCGGTCGTAGCCGATGAGCGAATGTTCGGGAGTAGCGACTCTGCCGACCCGAGCAGGCGGCTGCGAACCGTCAGTATCGGTTTGATCTACGACCCCGCTTCAAGGTGCGCTTCGCCTCAGGGCCTAGGTAGGGGTGCTCCGTTAGTTGCCCAAGCAACTCCATGGCGGCTGGTGTACGCAGGCCGATCAGCCCGTCTAGGAGCAGGGTCCGATTGTTGTCGGAGTCGTCGTTGAACAGTTCGAGGAAGCGGTCCTCGTGCTCGGGTGTGACGGTTGCCGCGACCGCGACCGCGAGCCCTTGGACTCCAAACTCGGATCTAGCGCGATCGGTCACATACATCTGATAGAGCCTGTCGAACGCGAACGCGGCCTTCTTTGGCACTGCCAGCTTTCGCGCGATGCCGTCGATCGTGCCGTCGTCATATGGCCCACGGAGATGGTCAAACAACACGCGAAGCACCGCGGGCGAGTTATCGGCTTGCTCTCTGGTCATGTACCAAACCGAGTCCACCTCGACCCCGACCTCGGCGAGGTCCGCCAGCAGCAGTGCTTCGTGTTCTCTGCACTCCGCGGCTTCCGCGGCCTCCTCGGCGAGCGCCTCTTCCTCGCTCTGAACGTCCGACGCAGGCAACTCAGGGCCTTCGACATGCTTGACTGAGGGTTTCACGCGATTGATCGCAGTTTGCAACATGCTTCGGAGGCCAGGCATTGTTGAAATCTACCGCGCGGCAGCTGGACCCAGGTCCGAGTTCATCCCGGCGTCGTTCGCGACCCGATCGTGCGGTTGGGGTACGAACGCGCGGATCTGCCGCGGACGGCGCACCACCCAAATTGGCCAGCGCTCCCGATCCGACGCATGCGATTGATCGCTGCGAGCGCGACCAAGAAGACTGCCCTGGAACCCTCCTTGGTGGAGACTCACCAGCATGACGTCTAACCAGGTGCGACCGACTGGTGCACCGATGAAGGGCATCGTGCTGCGCACGCCCAAGCTTGTGCGAGCCCTCGCAGTTGGCGCGGCGCTCCTGTTCACCGGATTGGCGTGGAACGCGCAAGCCTCGACCTCATCTTCAACGCCGGAGTGGTTTCTCGTCTTTGCGTTAGTCGTTGGATACCTCTTCTGCTGGGTCGCGGCGTTTCGCCCACGGGTCAAGTTGGACGAACGGCACCTTGCGGTGATCAACTTTCTGCGCGCCTACCGAATCCCGCTCGCGCACATCCAGGATGTAGAACCCTCCTTCGACGGGATCGTGATCAGCACGAGGGATGGCAGACGAGTCACCGCCGTCGCGGTTCAGCGTCCCAACCTGTGGCTCTTCCTCAAGAGGCGAAGTAGGAGCGACGACTTCGCAGCCGAGATCCTCCGCCGCGCGGGAAGCAGCGAACACTGACCAGCACTCAACGTCCGGATCTGCCGCGACCCGCGCGTGGTCGTGTCGATGAGCGAATGTTGCCACCACAGCCATGGAAGTGTGTGCCTATGTCGGCGCGTGGGGCGAAGTTGCGTTACGAGGCAGCGCACCTCGTAGAGGCGATTGATTGTGCACGTGGCGATGGTCGCTATTTCTTGGTGAAAGCACTTTGCGACCTGCCCTCAAATCAACGTGAGGATGCGCTAGCGCAAGCGCTGGGGAAAGACCTACGACTAGGCGAGCGCCAAGTTGTACTTGCCGAACTCGCGCGGCTACGACCGACGACGTATCTCGCGCCTCTGATCGAGACGGGGCTCCGGTCCCGATCTATCAACGTTCAGCAGATGGCTGTTGCCAGCCTTCCCGGGTTGGTTCGCGAGGGCCTGGCGCCTGCACTCGCGGATCAGGTTGAGGCCTGGCTGCGCCGCAGGCTCGCGAACCCGCGACGAGAAGGCACATGGGCAATGTGGGAGATACCTAGCGCTGCCCTATCGCTGTTGCCGTCGTACGGAACAGACCGCGTCGTCGCACTGCTCACTGACCTTGACCCATGCATGCAGGCAGAAGAGCGGGACACCTGGCGGTCACTGAAGACAACGGTGAACGACTCCGGGGCATTAAAGGAGGGGCTGGTGGACTGGATGCGCGAGAACAATCACCCGACTACGGAGTCCGATCCGCGCGACCCGACCGCGGAGGTCAGCGTCGACCGAGTGATGAAACGGCTGGGTTATACCCCTGACAACCCCGAGAGTGACGTCTACGACTCCCTTGCGGCGGGCTTTGATGTACCGCCATACGTGATTGGCGTAGGCGATAATGGACGGTTCACGAACGAGGGCTGACCAGCAGAACGTCCGCTCTTGCCGCTATCTGCGCGCCGTCACCCCGATCTGATCCTGCGAAGATGATCCCGTTCATCCTCGGCGATTCCTGCTGGGTGGGCCGATTGACGCGTGGGCGAGCGAGTTCAGCTGAGCCGCGAGCGACTCGGCACCTAGCAAGGATCGCTCAAGGACTTAACCCTGTTCCTGCTCGGACTGGCGCTCGTAATCGCACCGATCTGGATCATCGGGGAGCTTGTATTCGACCCGACCGGGTGATTCCGGCATGCTCGCGAAGTTCGGTCATGGGATGACCGCGTGCGGTCCTTGTCGTAGTCATTCCCGGAAAGGGCCCTACGCCACTGGTTGGCTGGGAGACTCTGCGCGTGAGGATCGCGAGCCCCGACATTGAGCCGACCCCTGGGGCTCGGCCGCGGCGTTGGAGTCAGCGGCGCACGGTCGGCCTGGTCCTGCTCGTGGGGGCCATGCTCGGCGTCGCGGCAGGTGCTTGGTGGTGGACGCATCCTCGGGCGTTCATGAGCGGCGCCGGCGCCGAGATGAAGCTCGACACGGTGCCACTGGATGACGTCCCGTTCTACGTCGGCTTCGCCCATGCCGGAGCAAGCAAAGGCTCCGAGACCGTCACCCTGCGCTCGGTGCGGGTACGGCTGCGCGACAACACCGCTGGGGAGACCGCGAGCGTGGCGGTGTGCACGCCCCGTCCGGTCGCCGAAGGCACAAGCGCCTTGGGGAGCGGTACGGCTGCAACCATGCCCGACCTCGGCAAGTACTGCACGAGCCTGAGGCCGGTGCGTCCCGGATCAAAGATGCGGCTCGAAGACGGCGGTCAATACTTGATCGCGTCCATCTCTGCATCTCGGCCCGGACACGCGATCTTCGCGAATGCTGATCTGACCTACAGCCGCGACGCAAGTCACCTGTACCAGCGCGGTACCCAACACATCGAGATCGGCACCATCACGACCCTGCGGGTTAGTGAATAGATAGCTACTCCTGCCCAGGGTTCACTTCTACGGGCATCAGGTGCACAAGAAGGTTCGTCGTCCACCCACCGATGCTGGCATCGACATCCTCATCTGGCGCGATCCGGGCGATCGCGCCAATCAGTGGTGCGATTGAGAGCGCATGGCCAGACGGCGGCGTCGGCAGCGCCATCAATCGTCCAGGCAGGCGGCTTGAAGTCAACAAACTGCATCGCTTGGCGCACTAAGATCAGTAAATGCCCCCAGCGCAGGAACAGCCCGCACCGGAACCTGCGCCTGCCTCTCCCCTCTCGTGGCGGAGGGTGATGGCGACAGTGTCACTTCCCGTATTGGCCGTCTCGGCTGTGCAAATCATCTTCGACCTTGCGGCGGGTGAAGACATCAACTGGATCGCACAGGCCCTCGGGGCGGTCTTGGTCTTCCTTCTCCTCACAGTCTTGGTCCTCTGCGGACAGCGCCTCGCTCGGTCGAACGGGTAGTGCGCCAGAGGCCCTAGTCGTGGAGCCGTGCTCCTGCGGGTGCTCGGATCGCACAGGAACCGTTCACATGCCGCCGATTGCGCGCGCGTGCCGATGTGCGTGCGTATCGACTAGTGAATGGGCCGTCCGGCTCGACGCCACCAGGCAGCAATCAGACCAGCGCCAAGCACGGCCAGCACCGCTGTCAGGACAGCGAACATCCGGGCGTCCTTCGTGTCATCCTCGAACCCGTTGGTGGAAACGACAACCCACAGGAAACCCGTCATGAAGGACGACACCAGGCACAGGTAGCCAGTCTTCATGAGCGCTCGGTAGCGTCCCCGCCGGACAGCGAAGGAAGGCCTGCGAAAGACCGTCTCCTTCGCCTCGTCCACAGCAAAGTCACCGATAACCATGAGGACTATCCAGCCGAGTCCTGATAGGACCACCGCACCCACTGCAAGAAGGGATGCCTGGGTCACCACCGCACAAACGGTACTTCACCACGCCTGCCATCGCGGGTGATTGCAGCCCTCAACAACGTCCGCATCTGTCGCGAAGTGTGCGGTCCTGTCGATGGGCGAACGTTCCCCGCACCACAGCAAAGAGAGCGGTGCCGTGAAGGCACCTCTCAACTCTTCGATGAGGATTGAACCCGGTCGCGGTCCCTACCGATGGACCAACGACACCAGACCAGAAGGAACGTGCTGATGCCAGACCGCGCCGCACAGTCGATCATGGTGAGCCTGCCCATCGCCGACCGACCAGCATCGTCGGCGTTCTACCGAACGTTCCTCGGGCAGGATCCTTGGGGCGAGCCGCAAGACGACGGTGAGCCGGAGCCGTTGCAGTTCGTGCTCAACGACGGCACAGGCTTGATGTTGATCCCCACAGGTGGTTTCGCGTGGGTGGTCGGGGACGATCACCAAGTCGCCGGACCCGGCCAGGTTGAGGTCTTGCTTAGCCGAGCAGCAGCTGGCGAAGAGGAGGTTCGATCCTGGTGCCTCCTCGCGGTGTCCGGGGGCGGCCGGATCGTGGCCGAACCTGATCGCCAGCCGTGGGGCTACACCGCCGTCGTCGCCGACCCAGATGGCCACCTGTGGCAACTCGCCACGGACTGACGGTCTAGCTCTGACGCCGCCGTGCATGTCACCCGGGCGCAACGCGCGTCACTCCTTTGCCTACGAGCGCTTCAATGTCCGGATCTGCCTCGATCCGCGCTGGTGCTGTGAGCACGTGCTATCCCATGGGGACCGACCGGGTCATCATTGCGTCCCATGAACGTGACCTCTGGACCTCGCCTCGCTACGGCAGGGACATTGATGACCTTGGCTGCCGTACTTACGGCATGCGGAGGGAGCGCCAAACCTTCTGCCGAAACGTCAGCAACCCATGGTGCCGGGGTCGCCGGCTCGACGTTGAATGGAGTTTGGACCGTACGAGAACTGCACGACCGAGAGGGGCACGCCACGCTCAGGTCCTCGTATGCCGGCAAGGTGCAGTTGACCTTCGATGGCGACACCCTGACAGGGAACACCGGCTGCAACTCCATCTCAGGCCCTTACCGACAGTCGGGCCATCAACGGCAAGACCTCGTGTTCTCCAAGAACATGTCCACAACCTTGGTGGGTTGCCCCGACGAGCCACAGCTGATGCAACGTTTGCTCGACGTCCGACACGTAAGCGGAGTTGGTGACGTCCGGTATCTACGCGACGCAGACGATTCTGTGATCGCGGAGATCCGCAGGGCATAGCCATCCGATCCACCTCGCGGATCTGCTGATGACCGGGCGCGCGATCGTGCCGATGTGCGGGCGGCGGAATCCCGCGTCAGGGACCTTCCGCGGCTCCCCTGTCCGCACCGAAACGACCACGACGTGGATCGCCCGGGTGACCGAGGCGACATGATTGGGTATCCACGAAGGAATCATGGGTCGCCTCTGACACGACGCGGTGAAAGCTGCTGGTCGGTAGCGTGACCGTCGTTCTGACGGTGTAGTCGACAGGACGGGCCGACCAGCACATACGGACCCGGAACATCTGCACGATCCAGCAGCATGAGGTGGCTGTGGGCGGATACTGATCCGGTGCAGGGCCTGCCGGGCCCGCAGGACGCTCGAGGAGGACCCCATGTCGACGACCATGTCCGGACGCACCAGGCCCCCTGGCGGCAAGCCGCGGATGAGTAAGAAGTCGGTTGCGATCTGGGGGGCGGTCGCCGTTGTCGGAGCCGTCTGCTGGAGCGTGCTGGCCCTCTCCCGTGGTGAAGACGTCTCCGCGCTGTGGATCCTGTTCGCTGCCCTCTCGTCGTACGCCATTGCCTACCGCTTCTACGCACGCTTCATCGCCTACCGCGTGCTCGAGGTCGACGACACCCGGGCCACCCCCGCCGAGCGCCTCCAGAACGGCCGTGACTTCGACGTCACCGACCGACGGGTGCTGTTCGGCCACCACTTCGCGGCGATCGCCGGCGCGGGACCGCTCGTAGGTCCCGTGCTGGCCGCGCAGATGGGCTACCTGCCGGGCACCATCTGGATCATCGTCGGTGTCATCTTCGCCGGCGCCGTCCAGGACATGGTTGTTCTGTTCTTCTCGATGCGCCGCGACGGCAAGAGCCTGGGTCAGATGGTCCGCGAGGAGATCGGCACCATCGGTGGGATCGCCGCCCTCATCGCCGTCTTCGCGATCATGATCATCATCCTCGCCGTGCTGGCGCTTGTGGTCGTCAACGCGCTCGCTGAGTCGCCGTGGGGCGTCTTCTCGATCGGGCTGACCATCCCCATCGCACTGTTCATGGGCTTCTACCTGAGGCACTTGCGACCCGGCCGTGTTGCCGAGGTCACCGCCATCGGCGTCGGCCTGCTGCTGCTCGCCATAGTCGGTGGCGGCTACGTCGAACAGATGGGTCTCGAAAGTGCCCTGACGCTCTCCCCGGAGCGGCTGACCCTCGGCCTGGTCGTTTACGGCTTCGTCGCCTCGGTCCTGCCGGTCTGGATGTTGCTGACGCCGCGCGACTACCTGTCGACCTTCATGAAGGTCGGCGTCATCGCCCTGCTGGCCATCGGTCTACTGTTCGCCGCGCCGGTCCTGCAGAACGAGGCCATCACTGACTTCGCCATCGAGGGCACCGGCCCCGTCTTCGCCGGAAAACTCTTCCCGTTCGTCTTCATCACCATCGCCTGTGGCGCGCTGTCCGGCTTCCACGCGCTGATCGCGTCGGGGACCACGCCCAAGATGGTGGCCAAGGAGAGCCACGTCCGAATGATCGGCTACGGCGGCATGTTGATGGAGTCGTTCGTGGCGATCAGTGCCCTGATCGCTGCCTCGGTCATCGACCCGGGCCTCTACTACGCGATCAACTCGCCGATCGGTGCGACCGGCGGCGACGCGCAGACTGCCGCGGAGTTCGTGAAATCGATCGGCTTCTCGATCAGCCCCGACACCCTCACTGCGGCCGCGGCGTCGGTCGAGGAAGGGACGCTGATCTCCCGCACCGGCGGCGCGCCGACCTTGGCGTTCGGCATGTCGTCGATCTTCACGACCGCTTTCGGTGGCGGACTGGCGGCGTTCTGGTATCACTTCGCGATCATGTTCGAGGCACTCTTCATTCTCACCGCTGTCGACGCCGGCACCCGGGTCGGCCGGTTCATGCTGCAGGACACCATCGGCAACGTGTGGCCGAAGTACGCCGACCTGTCCTGGAAGCCCGCCTCCTGGTCCGCGAGCGCGATCGTCGTCGGGCTGTGGGGCTACATGCTCTACGTCGGGGTCACCGACCCGCTCGGGGGCATCAACCAGCTCTTCCCGCTGTTCGGCATCGCCAACCAGCTGCTGGCCGCGATCGCACTGACCCTCTGCGTCACGCTGCTCATCAAGCACGGCAAGGTGAAGTGGGCCTGGGTGCCCGGAATCGGCCTGGCGTGGGACCTGATCACCACCATGACCGCCAGCTACCAGAAGGTGTTCTCGTCCAACCCGAAGATCGGCTACTTCGAGCAGCGGTCGACGTACCAAGCAGCGATCGACAACGGCGAGGTCCTGGCCCCCGCGACCGACATGGACCAGATGCAGACCGTCGTCACCAACTCCACGGTCAACGGCACCCTGCAGTCCATCTTCGCGATCCTGGTGATCATCATCGTCGCGAACGCCCTCGTGATCTGGTTCAAGGCCATCCGCGCTGGCGGGCTGCCCACCACCGAGGTGCCGGCTACGAAGTCCGACATGGTGGCCCCGTCCGACTTCTTCGCCACCAAGGAGGAGAAGCAGGCGGTCCGCGAGTGGGAGGCTAGCCACGACCAGGTCGGCGCCATGGGAAGCGGTGACCGGCAGTGAAGGCCGCGGTGCTCCGTGCTGGACGTGGTCTGCGCTGGTACCTCCGGCAGGCCACCGGCGAGGCCAAGTGGGACGATTACCTCGCCGTGTGCCGCGAGCAGGGTGCCGAGCCGATGAGCCGCCGCGAGTTCGAGCGTCGCCGCGCCGACCACCGCGAGGCGCATCCCCAGTCCCGCTGCTGCTAGTGATTGCGAGATTGTCCCGTGGAAGCGCACTCACGTGCCGCGATCCGCGCTCTCGTGCCGATGTGCGGGCGCCCGCCAGGCAAGCGGGGGTTCTACAAGGTGCGGACAGGGCGACGAAGTCTCCAGCGCTCACGAGCAAGTCGAACTCCAGTCGCAACCCGCCAAGTTGCTATGAAAAGCCCCAACCCGGCGAGGAACCACAGGAAGGATCGAACGGCAGTGTCGGACTCCCCGACCGCCCAGTAGAGCGCAAGTCCTGCCATCGCCAGCCAGAAAACGACCCCCAGAGCGGCCTGCCCCACGCTGTCGCTCTTCGGATACCCGCCCACTCTTCTAGAGTACGAGCCGGGGCTCGAACACGTCCGGACATGCCGCGATCCGCGCGGACATGCCGACGTGCGACGTCCGGCCGGCCCCCTCAGTCGCGACCAGGTGCCGGGACCTGGGCGCGCAGGAAGTCCAGTTGGTCGGACACCACCTGGTCGAAGTGTGGTTCCACGTAAGGGTCGAAGTGCCCGCAGTCATAGACGTGCACGGTCGACTGGGGCATCTTGGCGGCGGCTCGTTCGGCAACTGGGCGTGGGGTGACGGCGTCGTGGGCGGCGATCTGGACCAGCGCCGGGCAGCTCACGCGAGCTGCGTGCCTGGCTGGCGAGTAGAGGCCGATCTTGAGAGTGACCCGGGCTGCGACGTAGGCGGGGTAGTCATCCTCGACCAGACCGGACGCGTCGATCTGACGCGCGAGACCCGGCGCGGCGTCCGGGGTGGTCATCACGGCGGTCGTGCCGGGCTCCCCCACGGCCTCGACGTAGACAGGAGGACGTCGGAGCAACGCCGCGACCTGATCGAGGACGGCTGGTCGCATGAGACGCAGAGCTGGGAACAGGCCGGTCGCCCGCACGGCTGCGGGACCGCTGACGTGCGGGACCTGCGCGATGATCGCGGCGAGCCTCTCGCCCCGCCCCGCCAGGGTGATGACGTGCCCACCTCCGAACGAAGTGCCCCACGCGACGAGCCGCTCCGGGTCGGCGCCCGGCAGTGCGCGGGCGAAGCTCAGCGCAGACCGCCAGTCCTGAAGCTGCATGCCCACGTCGAGCAGCTGCCGGGGGCTGCCTTCGCTCTCCCCGAACCCGCGGTAGTCGAAGACCACGACCAGATAACCGGCGGCGACGAAACGCTCGGCATAGGCGTAGAGCCGCAACGCCCGGACCCCGCCGAAACCGTGACCCATCACGATGACCGGCCTGCGCTCATCCGCGGCCGAGGGATCGCCGACGGGACGATAGACCCGCGCCGCGCACGTCGTCCCCTCGGAGCGGAATGTCTGCTCCGAGGTGGTGAACGGGAGCTCAGAGGAGTTGGGCACGGGGCCTCCCGGCGTAGTTCTTGAACGGAATGCGAGAAAGGCTCGCCTGCTCTTGAACAGCAGTCAAGATAAGGTGACCCATGCCTCGAAACCGCCGGCCGCAGGACCGCGAGGAGAAACGCGCCGAGATCATCGACGCAGCCGCCGGACTGTTCACCGAGGCCGGCTACGACCACACCTCCATGGCCAAGGTCGCAGCGAGCGCCGGAGTCACGACGAACACGATCTACTGGTACTTCGAGGACAAGGACGCCCTTCTCGTCGGCGTGCTCGACCACCTTCTCAGCGAGTCACTGGCGGCTGCGTCACTCCATGCCGACGAGCCTTGGGTCGACCAGGTGCTGTGGGCGGTCGAGCAGCTCGACCAGTACAACCGCCTCGTCACGGACGTCCACGCAAGAGCCTCGACCTCGCCCACCATCGAGACCTGGCACAAGAACTTTCACGACCTGATGGACTCGCTGATGGCCAGCGGTTTCCGCGGAGTCGGCGTAGCCGAGGCTGACCTGGCCGCAATGAACCGGATCGGCGCCTTCGTCGTCGAAGGACTCCTCATGCACCCACACACGGGGCCGAGTCGACGAGCGATCGTCGAGCAACTGGTCCGCCCTCGCGGCCATCTGAGCGGGTAGCTCGCCTTTCGCTCGGCATGCGCAACGTCCGGTAGTGCCGCGAAGTGCGCTTGCCCCTTGGCGCGGTGGGTGTCGCTGATGCCCCGCCGGCCCACCGACGAGCAACCTCACGAGTTTGGCTTGCTGTCACGAAGCGGTTCTCGCCTGCCCTTTCAGGTATCCCTATTCGGTCCTACTCTCGGGAGAGAACCTGTCGGTCCCCCCGGCCGAGCTACCGGACTTCTCGGGCCGGCAAGGGGTGGAGCCATCTTTTCCGATCGAGAGGAGGCGTGGACATGGAGCCGGAGCGCCTGTCGATCAGCCCCGAGGATGGCGAGCAGCTGCAGATCGGCGCCGGTCTGGGAGTCGTGTTCAAGATCGAGGGAAACGAGACAGGTGGTGCCTTCTCAGTCGTGGAGCACCCTGTCGAGGCTCGCACGCTCGTGATTCCACACGTGCATGAGCGGGAGGATGAGTATTCCTACGTCCTTGAGGGCGAGATCGGGGTTCGAATCGGCGACCAGGAGTTGACCGCAGGGCCAGGGTCATACGTGCTGAAGCCCCGTGGCATACCGCATACCTTCTGGAACCCCACAGATCAGCCGGCTCGCCTTCTCGAGATCATCTCGCCTGCAGGGTTCGAGATGTTCTTTCGCGCGTTGGCCTCTGTACTCGCAAACCCCGGTGAACCCGACCCGGCCGAGATGGATGCCCTCGACGACCGGTACGGCGTTGGGGGCCAGGTGGGCCAGATGGACTGGATTCCTGACCTGGTGCAGCGCTACGGGCTGAACTCAATGCTGTAGTCGTCGCGGGTCAGTCACAAGACGAACCTCCAGCCGGGCGCTGCGCTCAAGAAGCGAGCCCGACGTCTGGTCGCCGCTGGAGTACTTTTCCCGCCACCCAGACCCGCTCGGTGGGCTGGATCGCGAGACACACGTTGCACGAGCTGGTCCACCACCTCCTGACCTCGAAGAGGGTGCCAGGCATGAACGGTTCAGGGTTCCTTGACGGCACACCGGGACTGGCCATGATCGTTGCGATCATCCACGAGCACCGATGCTGCTCGCAGGCGAGCTCAGACGTTGAAGCCCAGTGCCCGGAGCTGCTCGCGGCCGTCGTCGGTGATCTTGTCCGGACCCCACGGCGGCATCCAGACCCAGTTGATCGTGACATCGCCGACGAGGCCCTCGAGGGCCGTGTTGGTCTGGTCCTGGATCACGTCAGTCAGCGGGCAGGCCGCCGAGGTCAGCGTCATGTCGAGCACGGCGTTGGAGTGCTCGTCCAGGTGCACGTCGTAGACCAGGCCGAGGTCGACCACGTTGATGCCCAGCTCGGGGTCGACGACGTCCTTCATCGCCTCGAAGACATCGTCACGGCTCGCGGTGGCGGTGCCGACACCGGTTGCCTCGGGAACCTCGGGCAGGTCGTCGTGGTTGGCTGTCTCGGTCATGAGTCCTCCTTGGTGATGACCTGGGCAGTGGCGTCTTTGAACGCCATCCAGGAGAGCAGGGCGCACTTGATGCGTGCGGGGAACTGGGCGACACCGGCGAACGCGATGCCGTCCTCGAGCACCTCTTCGTCGGGCTCGACCTTGCCACGGCCGTGCATCAGCTCGACGAAGGCCTCGTGCGTCGCGAGGGCCTTGGTGACCGGTTGACCGATCACGAGGTCGGCCATCACGGAGGTCGCGGCCTGGCTGATCGAGCAGCCCTCCGCGTCGTAGGACACGTCGGTGACGGTCTCGGCGCCCGGCTCGCCCTCGAGCTGGACGCGCAGCGTGATCTCGTCGCCGCAGGTGGGGTTGACGTGGTGCACCTCGGCCCCGAACGGGTCCCGCAGGCCTGCATGGTGCGGGTTCCGGTAGTGGTCGAGGATGATTTCCTGGTAGAGGCTGTCGAGATCCATCACGTCACCTTGAAGTACTTCTTGGTGTAGTTGATTCCCTCGATCAGGGCGTCGATCTCGTCAGGTGTCGTGTAGAGGTACGACGAGGCGCGGGTCGAGCTCTGCACGCCGTACCGCTTGTGCGCGGGCTTGGCGCAGTGGTGACCGGCGCGTACGGCGATCCCGCGGGCGTCCAGGGTCTGGGCGACGTCGTGCGGGTGGACGCCCTCGATCTCGAAGGACACCGCTCCCCCGCGCATCGTCGGGTCCAGCGGGCCCATCACCGAGACCCCGCCGACGGTGGCGAGCCCCTCGAGCAGGTAGCCGGTGATCGTCTGTTCGTGGCGGTGGATGTTGTCCAGGCCGATCTCGCGCAGGTAGTCGACGGCGGCACCGAGGCCGACCGCCTCCACGATCGGCGGGGTGCCGGCCTCGAAGCGGTGCGGGATGGCGGCGTACGTCGACTTCTCCATCGTCACGGTGGTGATCATCTCGCCACCGCCGAGGAACGGCGGGAGCTGCCCGAGCAGCTCCGCCTTGCCCCAGAGCACTCCGATACCGGTCGGGCCAGTGACCTTGTGCGCGGTGAAGGCGAGGAAGTCGGCGTCGACGGCCTGCACGTCCACCGGCAGCTGCGGGGCCGCCTGGGAGGCGTCCACGACGACCACAGCACCCACCTCGTGGGCACGGCGGGCGATCTCGGCGACCGGGTTGATCGTGCCGAGCATGTTCGAGACCCAGGTGAGCGCGACGACCTTGGTCGCCGGCGTGATCAGCTCGTCGATGTTCGACAGGTCGAGCTGGCCGTCCTCGGTGAGCCCGAACCAGCGCAGCTCGGCACCCTTGCGCTCGGTGAGCAGCTGCCACGGGACGATGTTGGAGTGGTGCTCCATCTCGGTGATCACCACCCGGTCCCCGGCCTTCACCTCCAGCGGGCCGGCCCAGGCCATCGTGTTGGCGACCAGGTTCAGCGCCTCGGTGGCGTTCTTGGTGAAGATCACCTCGTCGCGCGAGGGCGCGTTGAGGAACGCCGCGACCTTGTCGCGGGCCTCCTCGAAGGCCGCCGAGGACTCCGCACCGAGCTGGTGCATCGCCCGGGCCACGTTGGCGTTGTGGTGCTCGAGGTGGTCGACCATCGCGTCGATCACGCACTGCGGCTTCTGGGAGGTGTTGGCGCTGTCGAGGTAGACGAGCGGCAGGTCACCGCTCATCCGGCGCTCCAGGATCGGGAAGTCCTTGCGGATGACTTCCAGACCGGGCAGTAGCCCTTCCATCAACCGGACTTCCTTTCCATCATTGTCGCTGTCGGCGTTGTAAGAGGTGGTGCGGGGCAAGGCGGAGGGGCGAAGGCGGCCTTTGAGCGAAGCGGGCCGTCGAGTGACGACAACGCAGCCCAGCGCCGCTTATCGCAGCGCCGACTGGTACTTGTCGTAGCCCTCGGCCTCAAGCTGGTCGGCCAGCTCGGGGCCGCCCTGCTCGACCATGCGCCCGTCGACGAAGACGTGCACGAAGTCGGGGGTGATGTAGCGCAGGATGCGGGTGTAGTGGGTGATCAGCAGCACACCCTTGTCGCCGGACTCCTTGAAGCGGTTCACGCCCTCGGAGACGATCTTGAGCGCGTCGATGTCCAGGCCGGAGTCGGTCTCGTCGAGCACCGCGACCTTGGGGTCGAGCAGCTCGAGCTGGACGACCTCGTGGCGCTTCTTCTCACCACCGGAGAAGCCCTCGTTGACGTTGCGGGTGGCGAACGCCTTGTCCATGTGGACCCGGTCCATCGCCGCGTTGACGTCCTTTACCCACGTGCGGAGCTTGGGGGCCTCGCCGGAGATGGCGGTCTTGGCGGTGCGCAGGAAGTTCGACACCGAGACGCCGGGGACCTCGACGGGGTACTGCATCGCGAGGAACAGGCCGGCGCGGGCGCGCTCGTCCACGCTCATCGAGAGCACGTCGACGCCGTCGAGGGTGATCGAGCCCTGCGTCACGGTGTACTTCGGGTGCCCGGCGATGGAGTAGGCCAGAGTGGACTTGCCGGACCCGTTGGGGCCCATGATCGCGTGGGTCTCGCCCTCGTTGATCGTCAGGTCGACCCCCTTGAGGATCTCCTTGGGGCCGTCCTCGGTATCCACCGAGACGTGCAGGTCCTTGATGTCCAGCGTTGCCATGTGTTGCTCCTTGTTCGTGGAAAGTCGGGTCAGCCCGCGAGGGGCGTGTCGATGTCGATGAGTACGTCGTCGCCGTCGATCTGCACGGGGAAGACAGGGACGGGATCGGTCGCCGGAGGCCCGGTCGGCTTGCCGGTGCGCAGGTCGAAGCACGAGCCGTGCAGGAAGCACTCGATCGTGAGGTCCTCCACCTCGCCCTCGGACAGCGGCACGGCTGCGTGGCTGCACTCGTCCTCGATGGCGAAGACCTCGCCGCCGTGACGGACCACGGCCACAGAGTGGCCGTCGACCTCTGCCTTGAAGGGCTCGCTGTCGACGAGCTCGGCGAGCGAGCACGCGCGGGTGAAAGCCATCAGAGGATCCTGTGCACGTTCTTCTCGAGCTCCGCCTCGACGGTGCTGACCAACTGCTCCTCGAGCTCGGGCACGCCGATCTTGTGGATCAGGTCGATGAAGAACCCGTGCACCACCAGGCGGCGGGCCTCGGACTCCTCGATCCCGCGCGAGCGCAGGTAGAACAGCTGGTTGTCGTCGAACCGGCCCGTGGCCGAGGCGTGCCCGGCTCCGAGGATCTCGCCGGTCTCGATCTCCAGGTTGGGCACGGAGTCGGCCTGGCAACCGTCGGTGAGCACCAGGTTGCGGTTCTCCTCGTAGGTCTCGATGCCCTCGGCGACCTTGCGGATCAGGACGTTGCCGATCCACACGGCGTGCGCACCCTCGCCCTGCAGGGCGCCCTTGTAGACCACGTTGCTCTTGGTGTGCGGCTGGTTGTGGTCCACGAACAGGCGGTGCTCGATGTGCTGGCCACGCGAGTCGCCACCACCGTCGGCGAAGTACAGACCGAGCATCTCCACCGAGCCGCCGGGAGCGGAGAACTCGGCGGTCGCGTCGTGGCGTACCAGGTCGCCACCGAAGGAGACGGCGACGTGGCGCAGGTTGGCGTCGCGGCCGACCTTGGCGTGCTGGGTGGAGTGGTGCACGGCCTCGTCGTCCCAGTCCTGCACGGTGACGAGCGTGAGTTCGGCGCCGTCGCCGACGACGATCTCGACGTTCTCGACCAAGGTGGCGGTGCCGAGGAACCTCAGCACCACGGTGGACTTGGAGAAGGCGCCCGCACGGACCACCAGGTGGCCCGCCGAGGCGACGTCGTTGCCGGTGCCGGTGAGCGTCACCGTGGTGGCCGCGTCACCGACGTGGTCCTTGGGGACGTCGACCAGGAACACCGAGTCCGCAGCGGCCCAGGCACGGGCACTGACCCGGTCCGGGGGGATCAGGCCGGAGGTGCCGCGGGACTCGTGGTCGATGCCGACCTGGCCGGCGACCACGCCGTCGGCCGCGGAGACCGCGATCTCGAAGGAGTGGCCGTCCAGCGGCGCATCGGCGTGGATCCCGCGGAGACGCTTGAGCGGCGTGAACCGCCACACCTCCTCGCGCCCCGTGGGGACGTCGTGGTCGGCGAGGTCGAAGGACCCCTCCGGGTGCAGGTGGCTGAGCACCTTCTCAGCAGGCATCTCGAGCGCGTCGCGCACAGATGATTCAGTAAGAGTCACGATCTACTTTCCTAGTTCAACATGTCTGGCAATGGTGAGACCGGCACAGAGCCGAGCTGACGAGTGCGAGCCGCCAGGCGAGCACGAGCCCGCATCAGTGGGCAGAGCGCAGAGCGCTCAGCCCACTGCCCCCTCCATCTGCAGCTCGATCAGCCGGTTCAGCTCGAGGGCGTACTCCATCGGCAGCTCCTTGGCGATCGGCTCGACGAAGCCACGCACGATCATCGCCATCGCCTCGTCCTGCTCCATGCCTCGCGACATCAGGTAGAACAGCTGGTCGTCGGAGACCTTGGAGACGCTGGCCTCGTGACCCATGGAGACGTCGTCCTCACGGATGTCGACGTAGGGGTAGGTGTCGGAGCGGCTGATCTGGTCGACCAGCAGGGCGTCGCACAGCACGTTGCTCTTGGAGCCGTGAGCACCCTCGTTGATCTGGATCAGGCCGCGGTACGACGTACGCCCACCGCCACGGGCCACCGACTTGCTCAGGATCGAGCTCGAGGTGTTCGGGGCGGCGTGCACCATCTTGGCGCCGGCGTCCTGGTGCTGGCCCTCGCCGGCGAAGGCGATGGAGAGCGTCTCGCCCTTGGCGTGCTCGCCCATCAGGTAGACGGCGGGGTACTTCATCGTGACCTTGGAGCCGATGTTGCCGTCGACCCACTCCATCGTCGCTCCGGCCTCGCAGGTGGCGCGCTTGGTGACGAGGTTGTAGACGTTGTTCGACCAGTTCTGGATCGTCGTGTAGCGGACGCGGGCGCCCTTCTTCACGATGATCTCCACGACCGCGGAGTGCAGCGAGTCCGAGCTGTAGATCGGCGCGGTGCAGCCCTCCACGTAGTGCACGTAGGAGTCCTCGTCGGCGATGATCAGCGTGCGCTCGAACTGGCCCATGTTCTCGGTGTTGATCCGGAAATAGGCCTGCAGCGGGATCTCGACGTGGACGCCCTTGGGGACGTAGATGAACGAGCCGCCCGACCACACCGCGGAGTTCAGCGCGGAGAACTTGTTGTCACCGACCGGGATCACGGTGCCGAAGTACTCCTGGAAGATCTCCGGGTGCTCCTTGAGCGCGGTGTCGGTGTCCAGGAACAGCACGCCCTGGGCCTCGAGCTCCTCGTTGATCGCGTGGTAGACGACCTCGGACTCGTACTGCGCGGCGACACCGGAGACCAGGCGGGCCTTCTCGGCCTCGGGGATGCCGAGCTTGTCGTAGGTGTTCTTGATGTCCGCGGGAAGGTCGTCCCAGGTCTGGGCCTGCTTCTCGGTCGAGCGGACGAAGTACTTGATGTTGTCGAAGTCGATCGTCGACAGGTCCGAGCCCCACTTCGGCAGCGGCTTGCGGCCGAAGAGCTTGAGGCCCTTCAGGCGCAGGTCGAGCATCCACTGGGGCTCGTTCTTCAGCATGGAGATGTTGCGCACCACGTCCTCGTTCAGGCCGCGCGTGGCGTTGGCACCCACGTCGTTCTTGTCGGCCCAGCCGAACTCGTAGCGGCCGATCCCCTTCAGTGACGGGTTCAGCTCTTCGATCGAAGTCATCGGGTGACCCTCTCCTTGCTTGGTGTGGCCTTGCTGTGGGTGGTGCTGATGGCAGGAATGCAGGTGGTACACACGCCGTCGCCGTGGGCGATGGTCGCGAGGCGTTGGACGTGACGACCGCCGAGCATCCGGCTGATGGCGGCCGTCTCGGCCTCGCACAGCTCCGGGAACTCGTGGGCGACGTGGGAGACCGGGCAGTGCTGCTGGCACAGCTGCTCCCCGACGGGACTGTTGCGCACAGCGGCGGCGTAGCCCTGGTCGGTGAACACCATGGCCAGTGCCTCGACCGGGTCGAGGTCGGGACGGTCCGCGAGCAGCCGGTCGAAACCCTGCTCGATCTTGTTGGCCCGCCGCTCGGCGAACAGCCGGACGGCCTCCGCTCCCCCTGTCTCGGCGAGGAAGCGGATCGCCTGCGCGGCCAGGTCGTCGTAGGCCTGGTCGAGCCGGTCACGGCCCGCCGCGGTCAGCGCGAAGACCTTGGCCGGGCGACCACGTCCTCGTACGGCGGTGGCCCGTGGTTCCCGGGCCTCCAGGGTGCCCTCCTCGATCAGGTGGTCGAGGTGGCGGCGTACGGCGGCCGGGGTGAGCTCGAGACGCTTGGCCAGTGCTGCGGCGGTGGAGGGACCGTTGACCATGACCGACCGCACCACACGCTCACGCGTGGGCTGGTCGACCTGGGTCTGCTCACTGGGGAGCGGTCCGGCGATTTCCACAACGTCAGTGTGCCTTTAATACGGAGGCCCTTTCAAATAAGGTGACCCTTACCTCGATCGGGGCCTGCCGGGCCGCCGACCCCCGTCGTAACGTCGGGGCATGAAGACCTCAGACCTGCTGGCCGACCACTTCGGACGCGTCCGTGAGCTCTACGTCGACGTCGCCTCCGACCTGGACCCCGCTGCGGCCCGGTACCGCCCCGGCGGAACCGGCAACCCGATCGTGTGGCTGCTGTGGCACACCGCCCGGGTCCAGGACGACCACGTCGCCGGTCTCGCCGGCACGCAGCAGGCCTGGCACTCCGGCTGGGCCGACCGGCTCGACCTCCCCCTGGAGCCCCACGACATCGGCTACGGGCACTCCTCCGAGCAGGTCGACCTCGTCCGGGTCGAGAACCTCCAGGACCTCGTCGACTACCACGCCGAGGTGCACCAGCTCTCGCTCGACTACGTCTCCCGGGTCGACGCCGACGAGCTGGACCGGGTCGTCGACCGGAGCTGGAACCCCCCGGTCACGGCCGGGGTCCGGCTGGTCAGCGTCCTCGGCGACTGCCTGCAGCACCTCGGCCAGGCCGCCTACGTCAAGGGCCTGCCGGTCCCGTGAGCAACGCTCCGTAGAATCCAGGAGTGCCTTCTTCCCCCACCGCCGCGGTTGCGGTCGAGGGACTGGTGATGCGCTACGGAGACAAGGTGGCCGTCGACCACCTCGACCTCGTCGTGGACCGACACACGATCACCGCGGTCCTCGGACCCAACGGCGCCGGCAAGACGACCACGCTGGAGACCTGCGAGGGCTACCGCAAGGCGCAGTCCGGCTCGGTCTCCGTCCTGGGCCTCGACCCCCAGCGGCAGCGCCGCGAGCTGCTCCCCCGGATCGGGGTGATGCTCCAGGACGGCGGGGCCTGGTCGGGCGTGCGGGCCATGGAGATGCTCACGCACGTCTCCCGGTTGCACGCGCACCCCCTCGACGTCGACCTCCTCGCCGAGCGCCTCGGCCTCGGCGAGTGTGGCCGCACCCCCTACCGGCGGCTCTCGGGCGGCCAGCAGCAGCGGCTGAAGCTCGCCCTGGCGGTGGTCGGGCGGCCCGAGCTGGTCTTCGTCGACGAGCCCACGGCCGGGATGGACCCCGCGGCCCGGCGTACGACGTGGGAGCTGCTCCAGGAGATGCGCACCGACGGGGTCACCGTCGTGCTGACCACCCACCACATGGACGAGGCGGAGCGGCTCGCCGACCGGATCCACATCATCGACCACGGCCGGATGATCGCCTCCGGCACGCCGCTCGAGCTCACCCGGGGCGGGACCTCCACGATCCGGCTCGTGGTCACCAAGCCGTTCCCCGACGGGGCGCCGGCGCTGCTCCAGGGCGCGCTGGGCCACGGCCTCGACGTGCGCACCATCAGCGACGTCAGCCTGCTGATCACCGGACCCGCCGACAGCACCACCCTGGCCACCGTCTCGGCCTGGTGCGAGGAGCACGGGGTGCTGCCCGAGTCCCTCCAGCTCGGACAGCGCAACCTCGAGGACGCCTTCTTGGAGCTGACCGGCCGGGAGCTGACCACATGAGCGCCACCGGCATGTTCACCCCGCGGCCGGGCGCGGCACCGCTGCCGCGCCAGGTGCTGGCGCAGGCGTCGATGGAGTCGCGGCTGATGCTGCGCAACGGCGAGCAGCTGCTGCTCGCCGTCGTGATCCCGGTGATCGTGCTCGTCGGCGGCGTGCTCGGGTCCAGGCACCTCGACCTGTCCTTCACCCGCGAGCCCATCGACGTGTTCGCCCCCGGTGTCCTGGCCCTGGCGGTGATGTCCACCGCGTTCACCTCGCTGGCCATCGCCACCGGCTTCGAACGGCGTTACGGAGTGATCAAGCGGCTGGGGTCCTCACCGCTCCCCCGTTCCGGCCTGCTGCTGGGCAAGGTCGGCGCCCTGCTGCTGGTCGAGCTGCTCCAGGTGACGGTGATCACGGCGGTCGCGCTGGTGATGGGCTGGGACCCGCACCTGAGCGTGCTCGCGCCGCTGCTGATGATCGTGGCGGGGACGGCCGCCTTCGCGGCGCTCGGCCTGTTCGTGGCGGGCGTGCTGCGCGCCGAGGCCACCCTGGCCGCCGCCAACCTGGTCTACCTGCTGCTGATGGCAGGCGGCGCCGTCGTGCTCCCCGCCTCGGCGTACGGCGCCTTCGGCAGCCTCACCCAGCTGCTCCCCTCCGGCGCGCTGGGTGAGGGACTCCGTGAGGCATTCTGGACGGGGACCGTCGACTGGGCGGCGCTGCTGGTCCTCCTCGTGTGGGCGGGGATCGGCACGGCGCTGACCGCCAGAACGTTCAAGTGGGAATGAGAATGACCTTGAAGCAGGACCTCGTCACCGAACCGGCCCGCTCCGCCGGGGACCCGACCGGGCTGGGCACACCCGCGTGGCTGCGCCGGCTCGGGTTCGCGACGCTGTTCGCCAACATCGCCATCGTGGTCACCGGCGGCGCGGTCCGCCTGACCGCCTCGGGGCTGGGCTGCCCCACCTGGCCGCGGTGCACCGAGGAGTCGTTCACCCCGCACGGCGCCCTGGACTTCCACTCCGCGGTGGAGTTCGGCAACCGGATGCTGACCTTCGCGCTGGCGGCGATCGCGATCGCAACGTTCATCAGCGCCTGGCAGTCGGGCCGGCGCGACCTGCGCCTGTTCGCCTTGTGGCTCGGGCTCGGCATCCCCGCGCAGGCGGTCGTCGGGGGCATCACCGTGCTCACCGACCTGAACCCCTGGGTGGTCTCGCTGCACCTGCTGGTGTCGATGGCGATGATCAGCCTCGCCGTGCTCTACCTGCGCCGGATCGACCATCCCGCGCCCGACCCCGTCCCGGGCCAGTCCCGGCACGTCGCGATCGCCTGGGCGACGTACGCCGTGGCCTGGGTGGTCCTCTACCTCGGCACCGTGGTGACCGGCTCGGGACCGCACGCCGGCGACCTCGACGTGCCGCGCAACGGCCTCGACCCGCTGCAGCTCTCCCAGCTGCACGCCGACGCCGTGTTCCTGCTCGTCGGGCTCTCGGTGGCGCTGCTGCTCCTGCACCGCAGCCGGGCCACCTGGACCCTGCTCCTGGTCGAGCTCGCCCAGGGCGCGGTCGGCTTCGTGCAGTACTTCACCGACCTCCCGGAGATCCTCGTCGGCCTGCACCTGCTCGGCGCGGCGGTGCTCTCGGCAGCAGTCACGTGGGCGGTGATCGACGTCCGCGAGTCCCGCTCAGCCCGCGCGGACGAGCTCAGTGCGCGAGCTTGAGCCCGACCACGCACCCGACCAGGCCGACCAGCAGCAGCACCTTGACCACCGAGAAGGACTCGTCCCCGGTGGCCATCCCGAAGGCGACCGTGAGCGCGGCGCCGATGCCGACCCACACGGCGTACGCCGTGCCGATGGGCAGTGTCCGCATCGCGTAGGCGAGTCCCGCCATGCTGGCGCCGATCGTGACCAGGAACACCACTGACGGCGTCAGCCGGGAGAACCCCTCGGACTTGCCGAGGGCCACGGCCCAGACGGCCTCGAGGACACCGGAGAGAACAAGGACCAGCCATGCCATGCGGAGCTCCATCCAGGCCGTCTTGTCGCGTTCCGGGTACGGCTCCCTCGTCCGGTGAGCCGCTGCGGCTCGCGGCCAAGGCTACGTGGTGGCACAGGTCCTCGCGACACCTCGATCGTTCGGCCTGTCACCGCGCCCACGCTGTGGTGAAATGTGGCCCGTTGCGACCTCACAGGGCCGCGCGGGATGCCCAGGACAGCGAGGAGGCGTGATGGCGACAGCACGGCGTCATGCTCGTCTGGGGACGGTGCTCGCCGCCCTGCTGCTGGCCTCGGGCTGCGGCACCCCGGAGCCCGAACCCCTCCAGCCGCTGGAGCCGGTCGTCCCGGCCGACCTGTGCGCGACGGTCCCCGACCAGGCCCGGGAGGGGTTGGTCGCCAGCTCGAACAGCGACGCGACCGGCAACCCGACCGCTGCGTGCTCGCTGCGCTCCCCGGACGGCACCGCGGCGACGGTGCAGGCGGTGGTGACCTGGTTGCAGGCCTCCGACGAGATCTCGGCCGACGACGTGTGGACGAGCCAGTGCCAGGCGATCGACCGGGCAGAGCTGAGCGAGGTCGCCGGCTTCACCCCTCAGGGAGCCGACCAGGCGTGTGCCGCGGCAGGGGCCGAGGGCGGATCCGGCTCGGTCACGATGGCCGCCGTCAGCGGTCTCGAGGTGGTCACCGTGCGGCTCAGCGCCGACAAGGCGACCCGGCCCGCGGTGATCTCCCGGGGACAGCAGATGCTCGAGGGCGTCCTGGAGTCGCTGGCGGGCTCCTGAGCGCCGGGCTCAGCCCTTGACCAGCGGGTCCAGGGCGACGGCGACGAACAGCAGCGAGAGATACATGTTCGACCAGTGGAACAACCGCATCGGCCGCACGTCGGTGAGCTGGTTGCTGCGACGGGCCCGGCGCCACATCAGGTGGGCCTCGACCAGGAAGAAGGCGCCCAGAACGGTGGCCGCGATCGGGTAGAGGACGTGGGTCCCCGCCACCGGCCACAGCAGCAGCGAGGTGGCCACCATCACCCAGGAGTAGGCCACGATCTGCTTCGAGACACCCTCCGCGTCCTTGACGACGGGCAGCATCGGCACGTCGACGCGGGCGTAGTCCTCGCGGTAGCGCATCGCCAGGGCCCAGGTGTGCGGCGGCGTCCAGAAGAACACCACCAGGAACAGCACGACCGGGGCCCACGCGAGCTCGTTGGTCACCGCGGTCCAGCCGATCAGTGTGGGGAAGCAGCCGGCCAGGCCGCCCCACACGATGTTCTGCGTCGTACGCCGCTTGAGCACCATCGTGTAGACGAAGAGGTAGAACGCGCTCGCCGCGAGCGCGAGGCCGGAGGAGAGCCAGTTGACGAAGAACCCGAGGACCAGCGTCGAGAGCGCGACAAGCGTCAGCCCGAAGACCAGGGCGGCCCGCGGAGTGACGATGTGGCGAGGCAGCGCGCGGCGACGGGTGCGGCGCATCTGCTCGTCGATGTCGCGGTCGTAGACGCAGTTGAGCACGCTGGCGCCACCGGCCGAGAGGGTGCCGCCGACCACGGTCGCGACCACCAGCCACAGCGGGGGCACCCCGCGCTCGGCGAAGAACATCACCGGGACCGTGGTGAGGAGCAGCAGCTCGATCACGCGCGGCTTGGTCAGTCCGACGTAGGCGGCGACCACATCGCGGACCCCCGGGCGCCCGGAAGCGCGCGTATCGACGGCCAAGTCGGAGTCAACTGCGGTCATTCGGGGTCCCTGCGTCCGGGCGTGCGCGTCGAGGTGCGAACGAGAAAGATCACGCGGCCTCGCCTTCAGGGCCCGGGGACAGCTGGATCGTGGTGCACGAACGGGGTACTACCCGATCGAGCATATCTCCGGGGGGTCTCGGTCCACGACCCGACCGACGTGACCTGCACTGCACCGGCGCACTACGCTCGAACACAACGCTCAAGCCGATGAGAGGACCCACCGACGTGCCCACAGATGCCCGACTCGACTGGACCGAGCTGGACGACCGGGCGGTGGACACCGCACGGGTCCTGGCCATGGACTCCGTGCAGAAGGTGGGCAACGGTCACCCCGGCACGGCGATGAGCCTCGCTCCGGCGGCGTACCTGCTGTTCCAGAAGGTGATGCGGCACGACCCCGCCAACCCCGACTGGATCGCGCGCGACCGGTTCGTGCTCTCCGCCGGCCACTCCAGCCTCACGCTCTACATCCAGCTCTTCCTGGGCGGCTGGGGCCTCGAGCTCGAGGACCTCAAGTCACTGCGCACCTGGGGAAGCAAGACCCCCGGGCACCCCGAGTACGGCCACACCGCCGGCGTCGAGACGACCACCGGACCCCTGGGCCAGGGCATCGGCAACGCGATCGGCATGGCGATGGCCGCCCGTCGCCAGCGCGGCATGCTCGACCCCGGACCGGCCCCGGGCAACTCGGTCTTCGACCACCAGATCTACGTGCTGTGCTCCGACGGCGACCTGGAGGAGGGCGTCAGCGCCGAGGCCTCCTCGATCGCGGGCACCCAGAAGCTGGGCAACCTCACCGTGATCTACGACGACAACCAGATCTCGATCGAGGACGACACCAACATCGCGTTCACCGAGGACGTGGCCAAGCGCTACGAGGCCTACGGCTGGCACGTGCAGACCCTCGACTGGACCAACGGCGGGCAGCAGTACCAGGAGGACGTGCCCGCCCTGCACCGCGCCATCCAGGCAGCGGCCGAGGTCACCGACCAGCCCAGCTTCATCGTGCTGAAGACGATCATCGCCTGGCCCGCGCCCAACGCACAGGGCACCGGCGAGGCCCACGGGTCCGCGCTCGGCGAGGCCGAGGTCGCCGCGACCAAGAAGGTCCTGGGCTTCGACCCCGACCAGACCTTCGAGATCGCCCCCGAGGTGATCGCCCACACCCGGCAGCTGCGCGAGCGCGGCGTCACCTACAACAGCGACTGGGACAAGAAGTACGCCGCCTGGGCCAAGCGGCACCCGGACCGCCAGGAGCTCCTGCACCGGCTGCAGAACCGCGTGCTGCCCGAGAAGTGGGACGCCGACCTGCCCAGCTTCCCGGCCGACGAGAAGGGGATGGCCACCCGCAAGGCCTCGGGCGCGGTCATCCAGAAGATCGCCGCCGTGCTGCCGGAGTTCTGGGGCGGCTCGGCCGACCTCGCCGGGTCCAACAACACCACCATCGAGGACGCCGCCTCGTTCATCCCCAAGGAACGCTCCACGAAGATGTGGAAGGCCGACCCCTACACCGGTCGGGTGCTGCACTTCGGGATCCGTGAGCACGGCATGGGCGCGATCATGAACGGCATCGCGGCGCACGGCGACACCCGCGTCTTCGGCGGCACCTTCCTCACCTTCTCCGACTACATGCGCGGCGCGGTGCGGCTGGCCGCACTGATGCGGCTCCCGGTCACCTACGTGTGGACCCACGACTCCATCGGCCTCGGCGAAGACGGCCCGACCCACCAGCCGGTCGAGCACCTCGCCGCCCTGCGCGCGATCCCCGGCCTGGACGTCGTACGCCCGGCCGACGCCAACGAGACCACGGCGTGCTGGAAGGCGATCATCGAGAACAGTGACCGCCCGGCCGGGATCATCCTGACCCGGCAGAACGTGCCGGTCTTCCCGCGCGGCGAGGACGGCTTCGCCGGTCTCGACGACGTCCGCAAGGGCGGCTACGTGCTGCTCGACGCCGAGAACGGCACCCCGGACGTGGTCCTGGTCGGGACCGGCTCCGAGGTGCAGCTCGCCGTCCGGGCACGCGAGATCCTGGCCGAGCAGGGCGTGCAGGCGCGCGTCGTCTCGATGCCGTGCCGGGAGTGGTTCGACGAGCAGGAGCCCGCCTACCGGGAGACCGTGATCCCACCCACGCTCAAGGCGCGTGTCGCCGTCGAGGCCGGCGTCGCCCAGGGGTGGCGCGAGATCGTCGGCGACCACGGGCGGATCGTCTCGCTGGAGCACTACGGCGCCTCTGCCGACTACGCCCGCCTCTACCGAGAGTTCGGCATCACCGCCGAAGCGGTGGCTGCGGCCGCCGAGGACAGCATCCGCGTGGCCACCGGCTGAGCGGCAACCGACACCCGCACCATCGAACAGGGAGTACCGACATGTCTGACAACCTCAAGCAGCTTTCCGACGTAGGGGTCTCCATCTGGCTCGACGACCTCTCCCGCGAACGCATCGAGACCGGCAACCTGGCCGAGCTCATCAAGAACGACAGCGTCGTGGGCGTCACCACCAACCCGTCGATCTTCGCCTCGGCGCTGGCCGAGGGTGAGCGCTACGACGCGCAGCTCAAGGAGCTCGTCGCCGACGGCGCCGACGTGGACCGGGTCGTCTTCGGGCTGACCACCACCGACGTCCGCAACGCCTGCGACGTGCTGATGCCGGTCTTCGAGTCCACCGGCGGGGTCGACGGACGGGTCTCGATCGAGGTCTCCCCCGAGATGGCGCACGACACCGACGCCACCCTGGAGTCCGCGCGCGAGCTGTGGAAGGAGGTCGACCGGCACAACACCTTCATCAAGATCCCGGCGACCACCGAGGGCGCACCCGCGATCAGCGACGCGCTCGGGGACGGCATCAGCGTCAACGTCACCCTGATCTTCGGCCTCGAGCGCTACAACAACGTGATGGAGGCCTACGTCGCCGGGCTGGAGAAGGCGCTGGAGAACGGCGAGGACCTCTCCAAGATCCACTCGGTGGCCTCGTTCTTCGTCAGCCGGGTGGACAGCGAGATCGACAACCGCCTCGACGAGATCGGTGGTCGCGACGACCTCAAGGGCAAGGCCGGGGTCGCCAACGCGCGACTGGCCTACCAGGCATACGAGAAGTTCTTCTCCGGGGAGCGCTGGGAGAAGCTCGCCCAGGCCGGCGCCAACAAGCAGCGGCCGCTGTGGGCCTCCACCGGGGTGAAGAACCCCGACTACGACGACACGATGTACGTCATCGACCTGGCCGTGGAGAACACCGTCAACACCATGCCCGAGAAGACCCTCCAGGCCGTCAAGGACCACGGTGAGGTCAAGGGGGACCAAGTGCGTCCGCACTACGACGACGCCCGCAAGGTGATGTCCGACCTGGCCGAGGCGGGCATAGACTACGACGACGTGATCGCCACCCTCGAGGAGGAGGGCGTCGAGAAGTTCGTGAAGTCGTGGCAGGAGCTCCTGGGCACGGTCGAGGAGAACGTCGAGGCCGCCCGCGAGGGGTCCGGTAAGTGAGCGGCTGGAGCATGTCGGCCGCCGACGACTTCGAGCTGTTCCTCACCCCGGGAGACCCGGCGGCCTTCGACTCGGTCGTCGAGGAGCTCGTCGCCGCCGGGGTCCCGTCCGGCATCGCTGCCCGGGACGCCTCGCTGTGGGGGCCCGAGGCCGCCGACGAGGCCGGCAAGCGGCTGGCCTGGGTGGGCCTGGCGCAGGAGTCGCGCGACCTGGTCGCGGAGATCACCGGCCTGCGTGACGTGCTCGCCGACCGCGGCCTGGGACACGTGGTGCTCTGCGGGATGGGCGGCTCCTCGCTGGCACCGGAGGTCATCTGTGCCGCGCACGGCGTCGAGCTGACCGTGGTGGACTCCTCCGACCCCGACTACGTCCGCCGCGCGCTCCAGGACCGCCTGGAGGAGAGCATCGTGGTGATCTCCAGCAAGTCCGGCGGGACCGTGGAGACCGACAGCCAGAAGCGTGCGTTCGAGAAGGCCTTCCGCGACGCCGACCTCGAGCCGAGCGCCCACGTGATCGTGGTGACCGACCCCGGCTCCCCGCTTGACCAGTCCGCGAGCGAGGCGGGCTACCGCGTCTTCCACGCCAACCCCGACGTGGGTGGCCGCTACTCGGCACTGACCGCGTTCGGCCTCGTGCCCAGCGGCCTCGCCGGCGCCGACATCGGCCGGCTCCTCGACGAGGCGGAGGCGGTGCAGTCCTTCCTGGAGGAGGACGACCCCGAGAACCCCGGGCTCCGGCTCGGCGCCCTGCTCGGCGCCGCCAACACCGCAGGTGCCGACAAGATCGTGCTCGCCGACTCGAACTCGGGCATCCCCGGGTTCGGGGACTGGGCCGAGCAGCTGATCGCCGAGTCCACCGGGAAGAACGGCAAGGGCATCCTGCCGGTCGTCGTACCTTCCCTGGACGCACCCAACTTCGCCCCGAGCACCCCCGACGAGGTGCTGGTGACCATCGGCACCGAAGTCGCCCGGGACACCCAGCCCGCTTCGGGCTGGGCCGCCGCGGTGCGCGCTCCCCTGGGTGCCCAGCTGTTGCTGTGGGAGTACGCCACGGTGATCGCCGGACGGGTGATCGGGATCAACCCGTTCGACCAGCCCGACGTCGAGAGCGCCAAGCAGGCGGCCCGCGACATGCTCGAGGGCGGCGGGGAGAAGCCGTCGCCGGTGTTCACCGACGGCTCCGTCGAGGTCTACGCGACCGACGGGCTGCTCTCCGAGGAGTCGACCGTGGCCGAGGCCGTGGCGACGCTGCTGGACCAGCTCGACGGCGAGCGCGGCTACCTCGCGGTGATGGCCTACCTCGACCGGCTCGGGGACAAGGACCTCGCCGCAGTGCGTGAGTCCCTGGCCACGCGCACCGGGCGGCCGACCACGTTCGGGTGGGGACCCCGGTTCCTGCACTCCACCGGGCAGTATCACAAGGGCGGACCCCCGGTCGGCGTCTTCCTGCAGGTCACCACGCAGCCCCACGAGGACCTCGAGATCCCCGACCGCCCCTTCAGCTTCGCCACGTTCATCAGCGCGCAGGCGATCGGCGACGCCGCCGTACTGGCCGAGCACGGACGCCCCGTGCTGCGGCTCCACCTGACCGACCACGACGCGGGACTCGACGCCGTACGTCGGGTCCTCGGGTGACGGAGCCCCACATGGCCGAGGCCGGCAGCGGGAACCAGCGCGAAGTGTGGACCAACCCCCTGCGGGACCCGGAGGACCGGAGGCTGCCGCGCATCGCCGGCCCCAGCGGGATGGTGCTGTTCGGGGTCACCGGCGACCTGGCGCGCAAGAAGGTGATGCCGGCGATCTACGACCTCGCCAACCGTGGCCTGCTGCCCCCGGGGTTCAGCCTCGTGGGCTACGCCCGGCGGGAGTGGGAGGACCAGGACTTCGCGAAGATCGTGCACGACTCGGTGCGCGCCCACGCCCGCACCGAGTTCCGCGAGGAGGTGTGGCACCAGCTCGCCGAGGGCCTGCGGTTCGTGCAGGGGGACTTCTCCGACGACGAGGCCTTCGCCAACCTGCGCCGCACGATCAAGGAGCTCGACGAGGCCCGCGGCACCCGCGGCAACCACGCGTTCTACCTCTCGATCCCGCCCAAGTTCTTCGGTGACGTGATCGGCCAGCTCCAGGAGCACGGCCTGACCGACCCGGACGAGGACTCCTGGCGGCGTCTCGTGGTGGAGAAGCCGTTCGGCCACGACCTCGCCTCGGCGCGTGAGCTCAACGCCGCCATCGACAAGGTGTTCCCGCCCGAGGCCGTCTTCCGGATCGACCACTACCTCGGCAAGGAGACGGTGCAGAACATCCTCGCGATGCGCTTCGCCAACAACCTGTTCGAGCCGATCTGGAACGCCAACTACGTGGACCATGTGCAGATCACCATGGCCGAGGACATCGGCATCGGTGGCCGGGCCGGCTACTACGACGGCATCGGCGCGGCCCGCGACGTGATCCAGAACCACCTGCTCCAGCTGATGGCGCTCGTCGCAATGGAGGAGCCGGTCTCCTTCGACGCCGAGAGCCTGCGGATCGAGAAGCAGAAGGTGCTGTCCTCCGTCGTACTCCCGCGACGGCTGGACCTCTACACCGCCCGCGGCCAGTACGCCGCCGGGTGGGCCGGCGGCGAGAAGGTCGGCGGCTACCTCGACGAGGAGGACATCCCCCGGTCCTCGACCACCGAGACGTTCGCCGCGATCCGGCTCGACGTGGAGACCCGGCGCTGGGCCGGCGTCCCCTTCTACCTGCGCACCGGCAAGCGGCTGGGCCGGCGGGTCACCGAGGTGGCGCTGGTGTTCAAGCGCGCACCGCACCTGCCGTTCTCCGAGACCTCGACCGAGGACCTCACCCACAACGCGGTGGTGTTCCGGATCCAGCCCGACGAGGGCATCACGATGCGGTTCGGCTCCAAGGTGCCTGGGACGGCGATGGAGATCCGCGACGTGAACATGGACTTCGCCTACGGGGGATCCTTCACCGAGGCCAGCCCGGAGGCCTACGAGCGGCTGATCCTCGACGTGCTCCTCGGCGATCCCCCGCTGTTCCCGCAGCACCGTGAGGTGGAGCTGTCCTGGCAGATCCTGGACCCGATCCTCGACCACTGGGCCAGGCAGGACGCCGCCGGCAAGGTGAAGGTCGAGCAGTACGCCTCGGGCCGGTGGGGTCCCGACTCCGCCCACGAGATGCTGGCCCGCGACGGACGCACCTGGCGGCGACCATGACCTCGTGCAGGCCGCAGGACCGTCGGTTGGACGAGGCAGGGAGCCCGAGATGATCGAGCTGAAGGCGACGAACTCCGCCGGCATCGCCAAGGAGCTCACCCGGGCCCGGATGCGCGCCGGCTCCCCCGCCATGGGCATGGTGATGACCCTGGTCGTCGTCGTGGACGAGGACGACGCGGACGAGGCGATGCGCTCGGCCCAGGAGGCGTCCAAGGAGCACCCCGCACGGGTCCTCGGCGTGATCCTCGGGGACGGGCGCGGCACCGCCGTCGTCAACGCCCAGGTCGGGACCGGTGCCGGCTGGAGCGGGGAGACCGCGCTCATCCGGCTCCAGGGCGAGGTCGTCAAGCACCCCGAGTCCGTAGTACTCCCGTTGCTGCTCCCCGACTCCCCGGTGGCGGTGTGGTGGCCCACCGACGCACCGCAGGACCCGGCCGCCGACCCCCTCGGCGCCCTGGCGCAACGACGGGTCACCGACGCCGCGGCCGCGACCCGGGCCAAGACCAAGGCGCTGCACCACCAGTGCTCGTCGTACGCCAAGGGCAACACCGACCTCGCCTGGACCCGGATCACCCCGTGGCGGGCGCTGCTGGCGGCCGCGCTCGACCAGTACCCGCACAAGGTCACCCACGCCTCGGTCACCGCCGAGCGGATCAGCCCCAGTGCGGACCTGCTGGTGGCGTGGCTCGTCGACCGGCTCAAGGTGGAGGTGGACCGGAAGAGCTCCAAGGGCCCGGGGATCACCGAGGTCGTGCTCACGACCCGGACCGGAGACATCCGCATCCGCCGCCCCGACGGCAAGCTGGCCCAGTTCATCTCCCCCGGCCAGCCCGACCGGCCGGTCGCGCTGAAGCGGCGCTCGGTCCCCGAGCTGCTGGCCGAGGAGCTGCGCCGTCTCGACGAGGACGACATCTACGCCGCCACCACCCGACGACTCGTGAAGATGGGATCGCTGTGACCACGACCAAGGTGCTGCCCACCGCCGATGCCCTCGCCCGCAGCGTGGCCGAGCACCTCGTGGCCCGGATCGCGGAGGTGCAGGCGCAGGGCAGGGTGCCCTCGATCGTCCTGACCGGCGGCACGATCGCCAACGAGATCTACCGCGCCGCAGCACAGCTGCCCTCCGACGACGTCGACTGGACGCAGGTGGACTTCTGGTGGGGCGACGAACGCTACGTCCCCGCGGACTCCACCGACCGCAACGACCGCGCCGCCGAGCTCGACCTGCTCGACGTGGTCGGGGCGGACCCGGCGCGCGTGCACGCGATGCCCGCGGCCGACGAGGTCCACCCTGACCGCGACGCGGCCGCGGCGGCGTACGCCGAGACCGTGGGCAAGCACCTCGACAGCGACTTCGACCTCGTCCTCCTCGGGCTCGGCCCCGACGGCCACGTGGCCTCGCTGTTCCCCGGCTTCCCCCAGCTCGAGGTCGAGGACCAGCTCGTGGTCGGCGTCGACGACTCCCCCAAGCCGCCCCCGGAGCGGATCACGCTCACGTTCCCGCTGCTCAACCGCGCCCAGGAGGTCTGGTTCCTGGTCGCCGGCGAGGGCAAGGCCGACGCCGTGGCCCGTGCCCTGGCCCCCGAGGGCACCGTCCAGGAGACCCCCGCCCGCGGCATCACCGTCCCCAACGCCACCTGGTGGCTGGACGAACCCGCCGCCAGCGCCCTCTAGCGCGCCGACCGGGCTAGAAGATCAGGTCGCCGCTCTTGCGGCGGGCGCGGAGGGTGGCGAGGGCCTCGTTGAGGATCTGCTTGGCCTCGGCGTCGGAGCGGCGCTCCTTCACGTAGGCCAGGTGGGTCTTGTACGGCTCGATCTTGGGAGCCGGCGGCGGGTTGTCAGAGTCGAGGCTGGCCGGGAGGCCGCAGCGCGGGCAGTCCCAGGTGGCCGGAGCCGTGGCCTCGACCGCGAACGCGATCATGGTGCGGTGCTCGTTGGAGCAGAAGTACGTGACGTTCTGGCGCGGGGCCGCGTCGCCGCGCTCCGCCTCGCCCATGGGCCCGGCTCCGACACGGCTGCCTCTGATGGCGCTTCCTCCGCCTGCCACGCTGTGTCTCCTTCGAGCCGTTGAGGATCAGTTGGTGGTCTTGAGCAGGAGCCCGAGCCCGACGACGCACGCGAACCACACCAGGCCGATGCCCACCGTGATCCGGTCGAGGTTCCGCTCAGCCACCGAGGATCCGCCGAGGCCGCTGGAGACGCCGCCACCGAACATGTCGGAGAGCCCGCCACCGCGCCCCTTGTGCAGGAGCACGAGCAGGATCAGCAGCAGGCTCGTGATCACGAGCAGGACCTCGAAGACGATAACCACGGGGTGAGCCTAACAACACCCGGCGCACATCACAGGCACCGGTCAGCTGAGAACTGGCATGTCATAGAACCGGCAGATGCCGCCGAACTCCTCCGGCTGCAGGCTGGCGCCGCCGACGAGGCAGCCGTCGACGTCGGGCTGCTGCATGATCCCGCCCACGTTGTTCGCCTTCACCGAGCCGCCGTAGAGGATCCGGAGGCCGGCAGCCGCCTCCTCGCCCGCGGTCTCGGCGACGCGCGCACGGATCGCGGAGCAGACCTCCTGGGCGTCGTCGGGGGTGGCGACCTCGCCAGTCCCGATGGCCCAGACCGGCTCGTAGGCGACCACGAGACCAGCCAGCTGCTCGGCGGTGAACCCGGCGAGGGAGCCGTCGACCTGGGCGAGGGTGTACTCGACCTGACGGCCCTCCTGGCGGACCTCGAGACCCTCACCCACGCACACGATCGGGGTCATCCCCGCGGCGAGCGCCTTGTGCGCCTTGGCGTTGACCAGCGCGTCGTCCTCACCGTGGTGTTCACGACGCTCCGAGTGGCCCACGCACACGTAGGAGCAGCCGAGCTTGGCCAGCATCGCCGCCGAGACCTCGCCGGTGTAGGCGCCCTGGTCGTGCTGCGAGACGTCCTGGGCGCCGTACTTCAGCTGGAGACGGTCCCCGTCGACCATGGTCTGCACGCTGCGCAGGTCGGTGTACGGCGGAATCACCACGACCTCGACCTTGGAGTAGTCGTGCTTCTTGTCCGACAGCGTCCAGGTGAGCTTCTGCACCAGGACGACTGCTTCCTGGTGGTTCAGGTTCATCTTCCAGTTGCCGGCCATCAGGGGCGTCCGGGAGTGCTTGGGCATGGTCCTTCTCTCAGTCGGTCAGTACGTCGATACCGGGGAGGTTCTTGCCCTCGAGGTACTCCAGGCTGGCCCCTCCTCCGGTGGAGATGTGGCCGAACGCGTCGTCGGCGAACCCGAGCTGGCGTACGGCGGCCGCGGAGTCGCCACCGCCGACCACGGAGAGGCCGTCGACCTCGGTCAGCGCCTGGGCGACCGCCCGGGTCCCGCCGGAGAACGCCTCGAACTCGAACACGCCCATGGGCCCGTTCCAGAACACCGTGCGTCCCTCGGCGATCGCCTCGGCGAAGGCCCGTGCGGAGTCAGGACCGATGTCGAGGCCGATCTGGTCCTGCGGGATCGCGTCGACGGCGACCGTGGTCGCAGGTGCGTCGGCCTTGAACTCGGGGGCCACCACGATGTCGGTGGGCAGCACGATCTCCACCCCGGTGTCCTTGGACCGCTGGAGGTACTCCCGGCAGGTCTCGACCTGGTCGGCCTCCAGCAGGCTGTTGCCGACCTCGTGACCGTTGGCGGCGAGGAAGGTGAACACCATCCCGCCGCCGATGAGCAGCTTGTCGGCCTTGCCGAGCAGGTTGTCGATCACGGCGAGCTTGTCGCTGACCTTCGAGCCGCCGAGCACGACCACGTAGGGCCGCTGCGGCGACTCCGTGAGCCGCTGGAGCACCTCGACCTCGGTGCGGACGAGGCCACCCATGGCGTGCGGCAGCCGCTGCGCCACGTCGTACACGCTGGCCTGCTTGCGGTGCACGACCCCGAAGCCGTCGCTGACGAAGGCGTCACCGAGGTCGGCGAGCTGGTCGGCGAACGCACCCCGCTCCGCGGCGTCCTTGCTGGTCTCGCCCGCATTGAAGCGGACGTTCTCCAGCAACGCCACCTCGCCGTCCCCGAGGGCGGCGACGACCTCCTGGGCCGACTCCCCCACCGTGTCGGTGGCGAAGAAGACCTCGGTGCCGAGCAGCTCACTGAGCCGGGTGGCGACCGGGCGCAGCGAGTACTTCGGGTCGGGCTCCCCCTTGGGGCGGCCGAGGTGCGCCATCACGACGACCCGGGCCCCCGCCTCGGACAGCTCGCGGATCGTGGGCACGCTCGCCCTGATCCGGCCGTCGTCACCGATCTTCTCTCCGTCGAGAGGCACGTTCAGGTCCGAGCGGACCAGAACGCGCTTGCCCGAGACGGAGCCGCCGAGCTGGCTCGCCAGCGCGTCGAGGGTGGCGCTCATCTCAGCAGCTGCCGATCAGAGGGTGGCGCCGACGTGGGTGACCAGGTCGACGAGGCGGCAGGAGTAGCCCCACTCGTTGTCGTACCAGCCGACGACCTTGACCTGGTTGCCGAGCACCTTGGTCAGGCCGGAGTCGAAGATGCAGGAGCTCGGGTCGGTGACGATGTCGGAGGACACGATCGGGTCAGCCGTGTACTTCAGGTAGCCCTTGAGGGGACCCTCGGCGGCCTTCTGGACCGCGGCGTTGACCTCCTCGGCCGTCGTCTCGCGGCCGACCTCGATGGTGAGGTCGGTGGCGGAGCCGGTGGGGACCGGGACGCGGATGGCGTAGCCGTCGAGCTTGCCCTTGAGCTCGGGGAGCACCAGCGAGATGGCCTTGGCGGCGCCGGTGGAGGTCGGCACCAGGTTGATCGCGGCCGCGCGGGCGCGGCGGAGGTCCTTGTGCGGCCCGTCCTGGAGGTTCTGGTCACCGGTGTAGGCGTGGATGGTGGTCATCAGGCCCTTGACGATGCCGAACTCGTCATGGATGGCCTTGGCCATCGGCGCGAGGCAGTTCGTGGTGCACGAGGCGTTGGAGATCACCTGGTGCTTGTCGGTGTCGTAGTCCTCGTGGTTGACGCCCATCACGATCGTGATGTCCTCGTTGGAGGCCGGCGCGGAGATGATGACCTTCTTGGCGCCGCCGTCGATGTGCGCCTTCGCCTTGGTCGCGTCGGTGAAGAATCCGGTGGACTCGATCACCACGTCGACGCCGAGGTCGCCCCACGGGAGCGCGGCCGGGTCCTTCTCGGCCAGGATCTTGATCGTCTTGTCCCCGACCTTGATCCCGTCGTCGGCGACGGAGACCTCCTCGGGGAAGCGCCCGAGGATCGAGTCGTACTTGAGCAGGTGAGCCATCGTCTTGAGGTCGCCGAGGTCGTTGGCGGCGACAACCTCCACGTCGGCGCCCATGGAGTGGACGGCGCGGAAGAAGTTGCGGCCGATGCGGCCGAAGCCGTTGATGCCTACGCGAACAGTCACAGTCGGTACTCCTGGTCAACGAGAAATGGGCTGAGTCCCGACCCTATCGTGATCGGGTCAGGCCTCTTCTACGAGCATCTCCGGAGTCAGCGACGACTCCGTGTCCGGGATGCCGAGCTCCTCGGCACGCTTGTCGGCCATGGCGAGCAGCCGCCTGATCCGGCCGGCGATCGCGTCCTTGGTCAGGACCGGGTCGCTGAGCTGGCCGAGCTCCTCCAGGGAGGCCTGCTTGTGCTCCAGTCGGAGACGCCCGGCCTGCTGGAGGTGGTCGGGGATCTCGTCGCCGAGGATCTCCAGGGCGCGGTCGACCCGGGCGCCGGCAGCCACTGCAGCGCGTGCGGACCGACGCAGGTTGGCGTCGTCGAAGTTGGCGAGGCGGTTGGCGGTGGCGCGGACCTCGCGGCGCATCCGGCGCTCCTCCCACGCAAGGAGGGACTCGTGGGCGCCGAGCCGGGTGAGGAGCTGGCCGATGGCGTCGCCGTCGCGGATCACGACCCGGTCGACGCCGCGTACCTCGCGGGCCTTGGCGGAGATGCCGAGGCGACGGGCGGAGCCCACCAGCGCCAGGGCCGCCTCGGGCCCGGGGCAGGTGACCTCCAGGGAGCTGGAGCGACCGGGCTCGGTGAGCGAGCCGTGGGCGAGGAACGCGCCCCGCCAGGCGGCGACGGCGTCGCAGCCCGACCCGTTGACGACGGCGGGCGGCAGGCCACGGACGGGACGGTTGCGCTGGTCGATCAGGCCGGTCTGCCGGGCCAGGGACTCACCCTCGCGAGCGACCCGGACCAGGTAGCGGGTGCCGCGCCGGATGCCGCTCCCCTTGAGGAGCACCACCTCGGGCTGGTGGCCGAAGACCTCGGCGATGTCCTTGCGCATGCGGCGTGCGGCGGACCCGGTGTCGAGCTCGGCCTCCACCACGATGCCGCCGTTGACCAGGTGGAGTGCGTCCGCGAAACGGAGCATGGCCGAGACCTCGGCCTTCCTGCAACAGGTCTTGGTCACCTTCGTGCTGGCCAGTTCTGCTTTCACCTGTGCCGTCATCGCCATGCGGTCACCTTAGTTCGCCGCGAAGACACGCGCATAAGTGGCGGCAAGTTTTTGCGGGTCGTGGACACCGGGCTCGGCCGACGCGACGTCCGCGATCTCCAGCCTGGCGCCCGCGGCAGCCACCGTTTCCTGCAGCCGGCCGCTGTCCCGCACCGCGGACGGATCGGCCAGAACGGTGTGGATCCGCAGGTCAGGCGCATGCCGCCGGAGTACGTCGAGATGGTCGGCCAGGTCGTAGCCCCGTGTCTCGTCCATGTCCGGCTCCAGGTTCAACGAGACGACCACCCGGGCCTGGGTGGAGCACAGCGCCTCCCGCAGCTCGGGCACCAGGAGGTGCGGGATCACGCTGGAGTACCAGGAACCCGGCCCGAGCACGACCCAGTCGGCCTCCCGGATGGCCGCGACGGCCTCCGGGCACGCCGGGGCGTCCTCGGGCACCAGGCTGACCGAGAGCACCTCGCCCGGGGTCGTCGCCACCTCGACCTGCCCGCGGGCCGTGGAGATCTCGTCGGGGTCCTCCCCCGCGCCGCGTACCTCGGCGGTGATGTCCAGCGGGGACAAGGACATCGGCAGCACCCGTCCCCGTGCCCCGAGCAGCCCGGCGACCCAGTCGAGGCCCTCGACGTGGTCGGGCAGCAGCTCCCAGAGGGTGACGATGAGCAGGTTGCCCAGCGAGTGCCCGTCCATCTCGCCCTCGGACTCGAACCGGTGCTGCAGCACCCGCGCCCAGGTCTGCCCCCACCGGTCGTCCCCGCACAGCGCTGCGAGCGCCATCCGCAGGTCACCGGGCGGGAGCACCCCGAACTCGTCGCGCAGCCTGCCGGAGGAGCCGCCGTTGTCGGCCACGGTGACCACCGCGGTGAGGTCGGTCGTCACGGTGCGCAGGGCGGTCAGCGAGGCCGCGAGGCCGTGCCCGCCACCCAACGCGACGACGGAGGGTTCTGTGGACCAGAGCTTCAAGGACTACTCCCGCCCCAGGTCGCGGTGCGAGGCCTCTGCCTCGAGCCCGCTCGCCCGGAGCCGGGCCACGATCTCCTCGGTCATCGCGACGCTGCGGTGCTTGCCGCCGGTGCAGCCGATGGCCACGGTCATGAAGCGCTTGCCCTCGCGCGCGTAGCCGGCGTCGACGGTCTCGATCACCGGCACGTAGCGGTCCAGGAACTCCTGGGCGTCCTTGCGGTCCCGGACGTACGCCGCGACGTCGGTCTCCAGGCCGGTGCGCTCCCGCAGCTCCGGGACCCAGTGCGGGTTGGGCAGGAAGCGCATGTCGGCCATCAGGTCGGCGTCCACCGGGACGCCGTACTTGAACCCGAAGCTGAGCACGGTGATCCGCTGCCGGACGGTTTCACGGGTGCCGAAGGCGCGGGCGACGGTGCTCTTGAGCTGGTTGACGTTCAGTGAGGTGGTGTCGATGACCAGGTCGGCGTCGCCGCGCAGGTCCGCCATCACCTTGCGCTCGCGGGCGATTCCCTCGAGCAGGCGTCCGCTGCCCTGCAGCGGGTGCGGGCGCCGGGCCGCGTCCTGGCGGCGAACCAGGATGTCGTCTCGGGCCTCCAGGTAGAGCAACGAGGTACGGCGGGTCGGGAGCGCCATCGCCAGCTGCTTGCGCAGCGACTCGAAGAACACCCCGGCACGTACGTCCACCACCGCCGCGACCGGCTGACCGACGCCCTGCTTGTCGTCGACGAGGCGGACGAGGTCGGCGACGAGCTCGGGGGGCAGGTTGTCCACGACGTAGTAGCCGAGGTCCTCGAGCTCCTTGGCAGCCGTGCTTCGCCCGGCCCCGGTCATCCCGGTCACCACCACGAGCTCGCCGATCTTGTCGGGCGGGGTCTCCATCAGTGCTCCTCGATCTCTCCGGTCGCCGTGTTCACGGAGGCGCCGCGTGGCGAGCGCGAAACCGCCTCCGAGATCGCCGTGGCGGTGCGGGTCCCGATGCCCGGGACCTCGGCGATCTGCTCGATAGTGGCAGTCCTGAGCTTGCGAAGTGACCCGAAGTGCTTGATCAGTGTCTTGCGGCGCACCTCGCCGAGGCCCGGGACGTCGTCCAGCAGGCTCTCCACCATCGTCTTGGAGCGGCGCGAGCGGTGGTGGGTGATCGCGAACCGGTGGGCCTCGTCACGGATCCGCTGGAGCAGGTAGAGGCCCTCGCTCGAGCGCGGCAGGATCACCGGATCCTGCTCCCCCGGCACCCACACCTCCTCGAGCCGCTTGGCCAGGCCGCACAGCGGTACGTCGTCGATCCCGAGCTCGTCCAGGGCCCGCTGGGCCGCCGCGACCTGCGGCGGGCCGCCGTCGACGACGACGAGGCCGGGGACGTAGGCGAACTTCCTGGGGCGGCCCGTCTCGGGGTCCACCAGCATCGGGCCGGCGGTCGCGTCCCGGTCGATCTCCCCGCCGGGCAGCTCGGGGCTGTCCATCCGCTCGTCGAGCATCCGCCGGAAGCGGCGGCTGATCACCTCGTGCATCGAGGCGACGTCGTTCTGGCCGTCCACCCCGCGGATCACGAACCGGCGGTACTCGCTCTTGCGGGGCAACCCGTCCTCGAAGACCACCATCGAGGCCACCACCTCGGTGCCCTGCAGGTTCGAGACGTCGTAGCACTCGATGCGCAGCGGGGCGGAGGGCAGGTCGAGCGCCTCCTGGATCTCCTCCAGCGCCTGGTTGCGGACGGTGAGGTCGCTGGCGCGCTTGGTCTTGTGCAGCGCGAGCGACTGGGCGGCGTTCTTGGCGACGGTCTCCTGCAGCGCGCGCTTGTCGCCGCGGCGGGGCACCCGGATCGAGACCTTGCTCCCCCGGGTCTCCGACAGCAGCTGCTCGAAGGTGTCCGCGTCCGGGGGCATCTCCGGCACCAGGATCTCGCGCGGGATCGAGTCCCCTTCCTCCCCGGCGTAGAGCTGGAGGAGGAACTCCCCGACCAGGCCGGCGGTGTCGATGTCCTCCACCCGGTCCGCGACCCAGCCGCGCTGGCCGCGGATCCGGCCGTGGCGGACGTGGAAGATCTGCACCGCCACCTCGAGCGGGTCCTCGGCCAGTGCGATCACGTCGGCGTCGGTGCCGTCGCCGAAGACGACCGCCTGCTTCTGCAGCGCCTTGTTCAGCGCCCCGAGGTCGTCGCGCAGCCGGGCGGCTCGCTCGTAGTCCTGGGCCGCGGAGGCGGCGTACATCTCGCGCTCGACGCGCTTGACGAAGGAGTCGGTGCGACCACCGATGAACTCCGCGAAGTCCTCGGCGATCGCGCGGTGCTCCTCGGCGTCGACCCGCCCGACGCACGGCGCCGAGCACTTGTCGATGTAGCCGAGCAGGCACGGGCGGCCGATCTGCTCCGAGCGCCGGAAGACGCCGTTGCTGCACGAGCGCATCGGGAAGACCCGCAGCAGCAGGTCGACGGTCTCGCGGATCGCCCAGGCGTGCCCGTAGGGGCCGAAGTACTTCACGCCCTTCTTCTTCGCACCCCGCCCCACCATCACCCGGGGGAACTCCTCGTTCATGGTGATCGCGAGCCAGGGGTAGGACTTGTCGTCGCGGTACTTGACGTTGAACCGCGGGTCGAACTCCTTGATCCAGGAGTACTCCAGCTGGAGCGCCTCGACCTCGGTGGCGACCACGGTCCACTCCACCGAGCACGCGGTGGTGACCATCGTGGCCGTGCGCGGGTGCAGGTTCGCCAGGTCCTGGAAGTACGACGAGAGCCGCGGCCGCAGGCTCTTCGCCTTGCCGACGTAGACGACGCGGCCGTCCTTGTCGCGGAACCGGTAGACGCCCGGCTGGGTAGGGATGGACCCCGGCTCCGGACGGTACGTCGAGGGATCGGCCACGGGCTCAACCCTACGAGGGCCCGGGGACAGCGCCGTACCCGTGGGGGCCGGGGGGGTTGCGCGACTCCCCCACTGGGGCTAGACCTGAAGGTGGAGCTTGGAGGCCCTCGGATGCCGACTGTCCTGCGTGGTGGTGACTCGGGCCCACGGCGGGCAGTCGTGGCCGTGGCCCTGCTACTGGTGTCCCTGCTCGTCTCCGGTCTCCTCTCCAGCTGCGGCGGCAGCGACGACGACCGGACCGGCGTCGCGCTGATCCTGAAGACGCAGAGCAACCCCTACTTCGTGGCGATGAAGGACTCCGCCAGCGCCCAGGCACGCAAGTCCGGCGCGCGGCTCTCGGTCGCGACCGGCAACGCCGACGGGGACACCCAGACCCAGATCAACGCGATCAACACGGCGATGGCCCGTGGCGACAAGGGCATCCTGATCACCTCCAACGGCCCCGCCGTCAACGCAGCCCTGCGCCAGGCCAAGGACTTCGGGCTGTTCGTGATCGCGCTGGACACGCCCCTGGACCCTCCGAAGACGGCCGACCTCACCTACGCGACCGACAACTTCAAGGCCGGCCGGCTGATCGGGGAGTACGCCGCCCAGCGACTCGACGGCAAGCCGGCCGTGATCGCCATGCTCGACCTCTACGACGACCAGGTGGTCTCCGTCGACGTGGACCGCGACCACGGCTTCCTCGAGGGCATGGGGATCGATCCCGGCAGCAAGACGCTGAACGCCAAGGAGGAGAAGTCCGGGCGCTACACCGGCGGCAAGGGTGGGACCTACGAGATCGCCTGCCACCAGGCGACCCAGGGCGCCGTCGACGGCGGTCGGCAGGCGATGGAGCAGTGCCTGTCCCGCAACCCGGACATCAACGTGGTCTACACGATCAACGAGCCCGCGGGCGAGGGCGCCCACAACGCCCTGAAGGCGGACGGGCACGAGGACAAGGCGTTCATCGTCTCGATCGACGGCAGCTGCCGTGGGATGGAGGACGTGGAGAAGGGCATCTTCGCCGCGGACGCCACGCAGTACCCCGGCAAGATGTCGCAGCTCGGCGTCTCCGCCGTCACCGCCATCGCGAAGGGCGAGGACGCGCCGTCTCTCGACGCGGGGCAGACGTTCCTGGACACGGGGACCGCCCTGGTCACCGCGGAGCCGCTGGAGGGCATCGAGAGCCAGACCGTGGCGGAGGGCAAGAAGGCCTGCTGGGGCGACTAGGGCTGGACGAGAACTGGGGCCGGACGAGAACTGGGGCTGGACGAGAAGAGGAGCGCACCGTGAACGACGAAAGGTCATCGACCGCCGAGGCACCGGCCTCGGCGGACGACCTGGTGCCCACGCGGCACACACCGGCTCAACGCGTCCAGCACGTCCTGCACGGCAACCCGGCGCTGAGCCCACTCATCGTCCTGGTGCTCGGCGTGATCATCTTCGGCGTCGTCGCCGACAACTTCCTGCGGCCGCAGGCGCTCTCGCTCCTGGTGCAGCAGGTGGCGGTCGTCGGCGCGCTGGCGGTGGGCCAGACGCTGATCATCCTCACGGCCGGGATCGACCTGTCGATCGGGATGGCGATGGTGCTCTCGTCGCTGGTGATGGTGAAGCTGAACGCCGACCAGGGGGTGCCCGGGCCGATCGCGCTGCTGATCGGGATCGGTGTCGCGATCCTCACCGGCCTGGTCAACGGGCTGCTGGTGACCCGGCTGAACCTGCCGCCGTTCATCGTGACCCTCGGGACCTTCTCGATCTTCACCGCGATCTCGCTGCTCTACGCCGCGGGCCAGACGATCGCGCTGCCGCCCGATGCCTTCCTGGTGTGGACGGGCGAGACGATCAGCATCGGCAACGTCAGCGTGACCTGGGGCGTGGTGCTGATGCTGGTGCTCTACGCCGTGGTCGGGTTCGCGCTGCGCAACACCGCCTGGGGCAGGCACCTCTACGCCACCGGCGACGACCGTGAGGCCTCCCGGCTCGCGGGCATCTCGACCGACCGGGTGCTCCTCAGCGCCTACGTCGTCGCCGGGGTGACCGTCGGCGTCGCCGCCTGGATCGTCTGTGGCCGGGTCGGTGGCGCCGACCCCAACGCCGGCCTGAACTACAACCTGCTGAGCATCACGGCGGTGGTGATCGGCGGCACCAGCCTGTTCGGCGGCCGCGGGCTGGTGATCGGCACGCTGATCGGCGCCCTGATCGTGCAGGTGTTCAACAGCGGTCTCGCCCTGGCCGGCGTCGACCCGAACTACCAGGTGCTGGCCACCGGGATCCTGGTGATCCTGGCGGTCTCGGTGGACCAGTGGATCAGAAGGGTGAAGGCATGACCGAGACCCGAGGAGCGACCCAGGCGGCCCGGAGCGCGGACCAGCCCATCCTGGAGGCGCAGGGGCTGGTGAAGCTGTTCGGCCGGGTGGTGGGCCTGCGCGGCGTCGACCTGCGCCTGTACCCCGGCGAGGTGCTGGCGGTGATCGGCGACAACGGCGCTGGCAAGTCGACGCTGATCAAGTGCCTGTCCGGCGCGATGGTCCCCGACCGCGGCACCCTGAAGGTCGAGGGCCGCGAGGTCGCCTTCCGGTCCACGCAGGAGGCTCGGGCTGCGGGGATCGAGACCGTCTACCAGACCCTCGCAGTCGCGCCGGCGCTCGACATCGCCAGCAACCTCTACCTCGCCCGCGAGATCCGGCGGAAGGGCTTCGCGGGGTCGGTGCTGCGGATGCTCGACCAGAAGGCGATGCGCCAGCACGCCTCCGACCACATCAAGAGCCTCGGCATCTCGACCCTGCAGAACATCAACCAAGCGGTGGAGACCCTCTCAGGCGGCCAGCGCCAGATCGTGGCAGTCGCTCGCACCGGCGCGTTCGGAAGCAAGATCGCCATCCTCGACGAGCCGACGGCCGCCCTCGGCGTACGCGAGACCGAGCAGGTGCTGCGGCTGGTGCGCGACCTGCGCGACCGGGGCCTCGGGGTGATCCTGATCAGCCACAACATGCCCAACGTGTTCGAGACCGCGGACCGGATCCACATCCAGCGCCTCGGCGGCCGAGCGGCCGTGATCACCCCCGAGTCGCACTCGATGCAGGACGCCGTGGCGATCATGACCGGGGCGATGACGGTGCCCGAGGACGAGCAGAGCGTGCGATGAGCCGGCTCGTCGGCACCATCGTGGTCGGCTACCTGCCCTCCCCCGAGGGCCAGGCCGCCTTCGAGTACGCCAAGCAGGCGGCCGTGGAGAGCGGTGCCCGGGTCGTGGTCGTGAACACCGGCCACCTCGGGGACAACTCGCACCCCAGCTATGCCAGCGGCCAGGACCTCGACGCGATCGAGGAGGAGCTCACCGGGGCGGGGGTCGAGCACGAGGTGCTCCAGCTCAACGACGCCAGGCCCGCCGCCGAGGTCCTCCTGGGCGCGGCGCTGCGCTCCTCCGCGGACCTGATCGTGCTCGGGCTGCGGCGGCGTACGCCGGTGGGCAAGCTACTCCTCGGCAGCACGGCCCAGCACGTCCTGCTCGACGCGACCTGTCCCGTCCTCACCGTCAAGGCGGGCGGCTGATCAGCTGACGCTGATGCTCTCGCCGTCGACGGTGGCCGTCAGCTTGTCCAGCGGCTGCTCGGCCGGGCCGTCGATCACGGACCCGTCGGTGATCGAGAACTTGCTGCCGTGGCAGGTGCACTCGATCTCGTCGCCCTCGATCTTGGTCACCGGGCAGCCCTGGTGGGTGCAGATCGCGCTGAACGCCTTGAACTCGCCGTCGGTCGGCTGGGTCACCACGACCTTCTCGGCCTTGTAGATCTTGCCGCTGCCGACCGGGACCTCCGAGGTCTTCGCGATGCCGCCGGTGGAGGTGGTGCTGCCGCTCCCCTGCCCGTCGGTGCCCCCGGACCCCGTGGACCCGCCGCCGTTCGAGTCCGAACCGCAGGCGGCCACCAGCGGAACGCCCACTCCGAGCCCGACGACCCCCGTGACCAGAGTCCGGCGCGAGGCCTTCCCTGTTGTCGCATCGTTGCTCTGTGACATCTGACCTCCAGATAGCTGTGGTTGTCGCTTCAACCTTACTTGCTGGAGGAAACCTTGCGGGCCTTTGCGCCCGCCCTGCTCTTCCTGGGCGCCGGCTGTGGGGTGCGCGCGGTGCCGGCCAGGAGCGGAGCGAGGAACTCGCCGGTGAAGCTGCCCTCGTGGGCCGCGACCTGCTCCGGGGTGCCGGTGGCGACCACGGTGCCGCCCTTGTTCCCTCCGGCGGGGCCCATGTCCACGACCCAGTCGGCGGTCTTGATCACGTCGAGGTTGTGCTCGATCACCAGGACGGTGTTGCCCTTGTCGACCAGGCTGGACAGCACGCCGAGCAGCTTGCGGATGTCCTCGAAGTGCAGGCCGGTCGTGGGCTCGTCGAGCACGTAGACGGTGCGTCCGGTGGACCGCTTCTGCAGCTCGCTGGCCAGCTTGACCCGCTGTGCCTCGCCGCCGGACAGGGTGGTGGCCGGCTGGCCGAGACGGACGTAGCCGAGGCCGACCTCGACGAGCGTGGTCAGGTGGCGCGAGATCGCCGGGATCGCGGCGAAGAACTCCACCGCCTCCTCGATCGGCATGTTCAGCACGTCGGCGACCGTCTTGCCCTTGTAGTGCACCTCGAGCGTCTCGCGGTTGTAGCGCGCGCCGTGGCAGACCTCGCACGGGACGTAGACGTCGGGCAGGAAGTTCATCTCGATCTTGAGCGTCCCGTCGCCGGAGCACGCCTCGCAGCGGCCGCCCTTGACGTTGAACGAGAACCGGCCCTGAAGGTAGCCACGCATCTTGGCCTCCGGGGTGGAGGCGAACAGCTTGCGGACGTGGTCCCAGACCCCGGTGTACGTCGCCGGGTTGGAGCGCGGCGTACGCCCGATCGGCGACTGGTCGACGTGGATCACCTTGTCCACGAGGTCGACGCCGGTGATCTTGCGGTGCCGTCCGGGGACGGTGCGGGCGTTGTAGATCTGCTTGGCAAGCGAGGTGTACAGGATGTCGTTGACCAGTGTGGACTTGCCGGACCCGGAGACCCCGGTGACCGCGACGAAGCACCCCAGCGGGAACGCGACGTCGACGTTCTTCAGGTTGTTCTCGTGGGCGCCGTGGACCTTGAGCTCACGCCCCGGAGTCACCGGGCGGCGTACGTCGGGGACGGGAATCGACTTGCGGCCGGAGAGGTAGAGCCCGGTCTCGGAGTCGCGGTGCTTGAGCAGCTGCTTGACGGTGCCGGAGTGCACCACCTGACCGCCGTGCTCGCCTGCCCCGGGCCCGATGTCGACGACCCAGTCGGCGGCCATGATCGTGTCCTCGTCGTGCTCGACCACGATCAGGGTGTTGCCGAGCTCCTTGAGCCGGACCAGGGTCTCGATCAGTCGCTTGTTGTCGCGCTGGTGCAGGCCGATCGAGGGCTCGTCGAGGACGTAGAGCACCCCGACGAGGCCGGCGCCGATCTGGGTGGCCAGCCGGATCCGCTGCGCCTCGCCGCCCGACAGGGTGGCCGAGGGACGGTCGAGCGAGAGGTAGTCCAGGCCGACGTCGAGCAGGAACCGCAGCCGCTCCTGGATCTCCTTGAGCACCCGGTCGGCGATCTGGCGCTCCCGGTAGGACAGCTCCACGCCGTTGAGGTAGGCCGAGGCCTCGTCGATCGGGAGTCGGCACACCTCGGCGATGTTGAGCCCGCCGGCGTCCTTGTCCCCCAGGGTGACCGCCATCGAGACGGGCTTGAGGCGGGTGCCGTGGCAGACCGGGCAGGGCACCTCGCGCATGAACTCCTCGAAGCGGTCCCGGCTGGTGTCGGTCTCCGCCTCGCGGTGCCGGCGCTCGATGTAGGGGCGGACGCCCTCGAACGCGGTGTAGTAGGACCGCTTGCGGCCGTAGCGGTTGGTGTGCTGGACGTGCACCTTGGTCGAGTGGCCCTCGAGGATCGCCTTGCGCGCCTTCGCGGGGAGGTCCTCCCAGGGCGTGTTCAGGTCGAAGCCGAGCTCGTCGCCGAGCGCCCCGAGGAGCCGGATGAAGTAGTCCCGGACGTGCGCGCCCGACCACGGACCGATGGCGCCCTCGCCGAGGGTGGCGCCGGGGTCGGAGATCACCAGCTCGGGGTCCAGCTCGAGGCGGGTGCCGATTCCGTGGCACTCGGGGCAGGCACCGAAGGGCGAGTTGAACGAGAACGAGCGCGGCTCGAGCTCGTCGGTCTCGATGTCGTGCTCGTTGGGGCACGACATCTTCTCGGAGAACCGCATCTCCTTCTGGGGGTCCTTGTCGTCGAGGTCGACGAAGTCCAGGATCACCAGGCCGGAGGCGAGGTTGAGGGCGGTCTCGATGGAGTCGGTGAGCCGGCGCTTGGAGGACGCCTTGGCCGAGAGCCGGTCGACGACCACCTCGATGGTGTGCTTCTTCTGCTTCTCCAGCTTCGGCGGGCCGTCGATCATGTCGGCGAGCTGCACGGTCTCGCCGTTCACGCGGGCGCGGCTGAAGCCCTGGGACTGCAGGCTGCGGAACAGCTCGACGTACTCGCCCTTGCGGCCGCGGATCACCGGGGCGAGGACCTGGAACCGGGTGCCCTCCTCGAGCTGGAGAACGCGGTCGACGATCTGCTGCGGGGTCTGCCGCTCGATGGGGGCGCCACAGACGGGGCAGTGCGGGCGGCCGGCGCGGGCGTAGAGCAGGCGGAGGTAGTCGTAGACCTCGGTGATCGTGCCGACGGTCGAGCGGGGGTTCTTCGAGGTGGACTTCTGGTCGATGGAGACCGCGGGGCTCAGGCCCTCGATGAAGTCCACGTCGGGCTTGTCCATCTGGCCGAGGAACTGGCGGGCGTACGCCGAGAGCGACTCGACGTAGCGGCGCTGACCCTCGGCGAAGATCGTGTCGAAGGCGAGGCTGGACTTGCCCGAGCCGGAGAGGCCGGTGAAGACGATCAGCGAGTCGCGAGGCAGATCGAGGGAGACGTCCTTGAGGTTGTGCTCACGCGCACCCCGAATGACCAGTTGATCCGTCACGAAATGAGACCCCTGTTGTGGATACGAGTTGTTCGAACAAGTGTTCGCCATCCTAGCGGAGATGGCAAGCCGTGGAGCGGGTGGCCAGAGCACCGTGAATACCCAGCATCTAGGCTGCTCAACCGTGTCCTCCATCATTCGCTACATCGACCGCGCCGCCGTCTCGGCCGTCGCCGTGGGCTGTGTACCCGCCCTGGCTGCCGCCCTGACCGGCCACCGCCGCACCGCGGGAGCACTGACGGCCCTGCCGGTGGCGCTGGCTGCGTTCTTCCGCGACCCCGACCGTACGCCGGACCGCGAAGCCGTCGACGCCGACCTCGTGGTGGCGCCCGCCGACGGCCTGGTGATGTACGCCGGGCCGGGCCAGGTCGGGGTCGCGCCCGCTGGCCAGTGGCAGCAGATCAGCATCTTCTTGTCGGTCTTCGACGTGCACATCAACCGGACGCCCTACAGCGGCCGGGTCGAGGAAGTGACCTATCGCCCCGGCAAGTGGCACGCGGCCTACCGCTTCGAGAGCGCCACCGAGAACGAGCGCAGCGAGATCACCCTGGTCGACACCGTGGCTGGTGAGGAGCGCCGGGTGGTGTTCCGGCAGATCGTGGGCCTGGTGGCGCGCCGGGTGGTCACCCGGGTGCGGGCCGGCGACGTGCTGCGGACCGGCGAGCGCATCGGGCTGATGAAGTTCGGCTCGCGGATGGACGTCTTCGTCCCGCCCGGCGTCGAGCTGGTGGCGCAGAAGGGTGACCGCACCGTCGCGGGCGAGACCGTGATCGCACGGTGGTCCTCCCCCGATCGCGGGAGCACCCCCTGAGCCGCGCTGCGGATAAGCCCAACCGCCGGCTGCTCGACCGCTGGCGGTTGCAGTCCCCCTCGGGCGCCGAGGTCGTCTCGCTGCGGCAGCTGAACCCCAAGGAGCGGTTGCGGGTCACCGCACCCAGCATGTTCACCACCGGGAACATGGCCTGCGGGTTCTCGGCGATCCTGCTGGCGTTCGCCGACGAGTTCCACTGGGCCGCGATCATGCTGGCCGGGTCGATCGTGCTCGACATCGCCGACGGCGCCGTTGCGCGTCTCGTCGGAGCAACCTCCCCGTTCGGCGTACAGCTCGACTCGCTCGCCGACCTGGTCTCCTTCGGCCTGGCCCCGGCCGTGCTGGTGCACACGTGGGCGCTGCCGGAGAACCCGGTGATCGCCTGGCTGTCCGCGTTCTTCTGGCTGGCGTGCGCGGCGTTCCGGCTGGCCCGGTTCAACGTCACCGTGAACCCGATGGCGGACAAGAAGTACTTCGTCGGGCTGCCCAGCCCGGGCGCGACCCTGGTGGTGATCGCCACCATCCTGGGGCTCGGGACCCCCGAGCACGGCCCGTGGATGCTGGTCCCGGTGGCCGTGAGCATCATCCCGGCGTTGCTGATGATCACCACCGTCCGGTTCCGGTCGTTCCGCGGCCTGCTCGCCCCCGACACGAGCCAGGCTCGCGTGGTCACCACCGTCCTGGGCGCCGCGCTGGTGGTGGGCCTGGCGGTGGACGCCGCGACCACCGGGCTGGTGGTCGCATGCGCCTACCTGCTCACCGCGCCGCTCGGAGTGTGCACCGCGCCCCTGCGTGCCCGGGTCTTCGGGCCCCAGTCGGTGGCCCCGCCGCGCACCAGGCTGCAGTCGGTGTTCCTGCCGATCGTCGACGACGTCGAGACGGAACCCCTCTAGCCCCTAGCCTGTGGGCCCATGGACGACCGACCCGCGCTCGCGGCAGCACTCGACCTGGCACCGCACCCGGAGGGCGGGTGGTTCCGGCGGTCCTGGGCGGCGCCGGAGACCGTCGTACTCCCCGACGGGCGCGCCCGGCCCACCGCCTCCCTGATCCATTTCCTGCTGCCCGCCGGCGAGTGCTCCGCGTGGCACCGGGTCGCCTCCGACGAGATCTGGCTCGCCCACCTCGGGAGCGTCACGCTCGAGCTGGGTGGCTCCGGCCCCACACCGTCTCCGGAGTCCTCGACCACCGTGGGCACCGACCACGCCGCCGGCCAGCAGACCCAGGCGCTGGTGCCCGCCGGCGTCTGGCAGCGCACCCTGCCGGGCGCCGCCGACGCGCTGGTGAGCTGCCTGGTCTCCCCGGGCTTCGACTTCGCCGACTTCGAGCTCGCCCTAGGCTGACCCCCATGGCAGCGAGCATCGGCGACAGCGGTCCCTACTCCGGCGAGGTCTCCCCCGGCGGTCCCCCCGACACCCGCGAGCTCGCGGGCCTGATCATCTCCAAGCTGGCGGTGGACCCGGACATGTCCAACAACTGCTACCTGCTGCGCTGCCGCGCCACCGACGAGCAGGTGCTCATCGACGCGGCCGCGGAGCCGGAGCGGTTGCGCACGCTGATCGGCGACGGCGGGCTGAGCAAGGTGATCACCACGCACCAGCACTGGGACCACCACCGCGCCCTGGCCGACGTCGTCGCCGCGACCGGCGCCGTCGTGGTGGCTGGCGAGCCCGACTCGGAAGCGATCACCGAGCAGACCGGCGTCACGGTCGACGACCGGGTCCAGCAAGGTGACACGATCGAGTTCGGCGACTGCCGCCTCGAGGTGATCCACCTCGTCGGGCACACTCCCGGCTCGATCGCGCTGCTGTACGACGACCCCGAGGGCACCCCGCACCTGTGGACCGGCGACAGCCTCTTCCCCGGTGGGGTGGGCAACACCTTCGGCGACGCCGAGGCGTTCCAGACCCTCGTCGAGGAGGTCAGCACCAAGGTGTTCGACCGACTCCCCGACGAGACCTGGTTCTACCCCGGCCACGGCAACGACTCCGTCCTCGGCAACGAGCGGCCCCACCTCGAGGAGTGGCGCGAGCGCGGCTGGTAGGGCGCCCGACACCAGGGCATCCGGCAGGAACGGGACGCGAGCCGACAGCGGCGAACATCATTGTATCGTGTCACGTTACGCGATACAGTGTGAGAGTGATCGTGAGCTTCCGGCACAAGGGGCTTGAGAAGTTGTACCGCGACGGTGTGAAGAAGGGCGTCCAAGCCGACCACGTCCCGAAGCTGCTCCGAATCCTTTCGGCTCTGGACGTGGCCCAAAGCCTCGACGACCTGGCGATCCCATCGTTCCGGACCCACAGACTCAAGGGCGACTTGGCCGGGCACTACTCGATGTGGGTGAACGGGAACTGGCGGATCACATTCCGATTCATCGAATCGGATGTCGAACTGGTCGACTATCAGGATTACCACTGAACAGGAAGGAGAGGCCCATGATGAAGAACCCCGTCCACCCCGGCGAGATCCTGCGTGAGGACGTGCTCGCCGACATCGGCCTCAGCGTCAGCGAGGCCGCCTCACGGCTCGGCATCTCCCGTGTGACGTTGAGCCGCGTGCTGCACGGTCATGCCCGGATCAGCTCCAACCTCGCCGTCCGCCTCGAAGAGGCCGGCGTGGGAACCGCACGCGCCTGGCTCGCCATGCAGGCGGCCTACGACCTCGCCACCGAGCGGGCCGCTGGCACTCCCAAGGTCCGCCGCCTGCAACCAGTCGCCTAGCTCGAGGCCGGCAAACCAGATCATCGACGCCGCCACCATGGCGGGCTCACGACGAGGATGCACTCCAGCGACCGCGCGGATCGCGGCAGATGAGAACGTTCTTGCAAGACCCGTGCGTAGCGCCTCGATCTGAATAACACTTTTGGTGTGCGCCTCGATGAGCCTCTGCCGTTCCACGGATACGTGGTGTGGCTGACGCCAGAACAGGGTGGGCGGGAATCCGGTCCACCACCCACCCCAGCCGACAAGGACTACGCCGCAACGGGCTTCGTTCCACCGGCGACAGTCGACTCGGGGCTTGCATCGGTGGTGCTCCGCGTGCGGGACCGTGCAGCGTGGCGGTCCGAGGCGGATGCCCAGTGGCTGCTCGAGGACAACGTGCCTCCGCAGCGCGTGGGCGAAGGCGGCGTCATCGTCGTTACCGAGGGTCGCCGAATCACGGCGTACTTTCACGTGGAGTCCATAGACGCTGTCTGACGACTCACCGGTTACAGACCATCCGACATCGGCATGACCGCGCGGATCGCGGCAGATCCGGACGTCGAGCGCGCCGTAGCCTCCACGCATGGTGCGAGCACAAGTGAGTGAGCGGCACGACGAGCCTCGGGTGGGACGTTCTCGACAGTCCTGAGACGCCTGGCGGGTGTTGGGGCGAGTCGGCCGTCCAGACCCGCCTTGTCTCGAGCAGCGACGGCGCAGTATGCCGGTTGTCGAACTGCCTGCTCCACCTCGAATATCGACAGGCCCCGTGCACAACACAGGTAATCTCACGCCGTGGTTGAGCCCCCGCTCCGAGTCTTTGGCGATGAGACAAAGTTCCGCGCCGAGCTGCGCAAGCGGCTCAGGACAGCTAACGACTTGCGCGCACGTCTGGACGCCGCTCGGGACGAGCTAACGCAGATGCCCCCGTACGATCCCAACCTCAAGGGCCTCGCGGCGTTGCTCCAGTCGGCCCCGAGCACCGGTGGACTGACCGCCGTCGCAGAGTCAGTGGAGAAGTGGCGCTCCGGCAACAACGCGGTGATGACGCGCTACCTCGGATCCGCAGGCGACCACGTGTCCCTCGACTACGCCCCGTCGTGGCACCGCGATGACGAACGGGACCCGAACCGCCGGGCGAGCAAGTGCCAGACGCGCATCGAGGAAGGCGTCGAGGTGATCGAGCGCGTGCTCTCCCGTTTGCCGCAAGCCGCCACAGCGACCACGGCACCCGTGGAGGCCCGCTTCGCCGAAGTGCGGCAGTCCGGGCTCCTCGACCCAGCCGCGTTCGACTCGTACGTCACGCGCATGTCGCGCCTCCGCACCCGCCCGCAGATCTCCGATGCGATCGGAGCCGCCAAGGAGATGGTCGAGGCGTGCAATCGAGCTACCTGTGAGCTACTCGACCTCCCCTATCCCGAGGGCGACTTCGGCAAGCTGGGGAAAGTCGTCCGCAAGGAGCTGGCCGCGCGCGACCACGCCGCACCTTCATCGCGCGCGGTGCACGCCATTGACCAACTCTTCGCGGGCATGGCCTCGGTTGAGGTTGCGCTGGCGACGCTGCGTAACGAGTTGGGCACCGGGCACGGGCGGCGGGACCTACCGCGGCTGCGTCCCCGGCACGGACACCTCGCCGTGGATACCGCCGACACCTACGGTCGCTACCTCGTCGCGACTCTGCGCGACCTAAAGCTGCTCTGAGGCGCGTCCAGATCGCGCGCAGCCTCACCGTTGGCGTCTGACCGAGGCCTCACCCCAACCGAGTGACGCGCTTCGCGCACGACCACTCATCGGCATGACCGCGCGGATCGCGGCAGATCCGGACGACCCACTAGATATCCAAATCTCACCGTTCGGGGCGCCGGGTCTACCTAGTAAGAGTGATACTTCAGACGTGACGCTGACGCGGCCCCCGCAACGATCGCTTGTGAGCCGCCTTTGGCCGCGTTCCTGGATTCTCTACCTGGTTTGTGGCCTCGCGCACCTAGCGACGTACTGGAGTGGCGGGTCGCCACTGTGGATGGCTCTGGTTTGGCTGGGCGGTGCTGTCGTACTTTTCGTACGGGAGCGGTTCGAAGCGCGATCAGGCTCAGAACACAATCCAACCGACGCCTGATCTACTTCCCCCGTTGCGGACTACCGCGCGGATCGCGGCAGATGAGTGCGTTACCCCTGCAGACGCGGAGCAACGCGTTCTCAGCGCAAGTTCCTGACAATCTCTCGGTATGCCTCTCGGGCATGGGGGCGAAACCCAAGGCCGCTCGGATGTGGCGGGAAAAGGCCGCCCGGGCTACACACAGACGCACGCTGAGTACGGCGTGAACAAGGCTGGCCTCAACGGAAGTTGCGCAGCACCCAACTACGCCTCGATCTAACTGGACGGGTGCTCCTCCATCCACCGCTCGCCCCGACCGCTCGGGCCCGTCGTCAGTACCAGCCGACGCGCTGGGAGTGTCCCCACGCGCCCTGGGGGTTGTCGTAGCGCGCGGCGATGTAGGCCAGCCCCCAGGTGATCTGGGTCTCCGCGTTGGTGCGCCAGTCGGGAGCGACGTCCGCCATCTTCGAGCCCGGCAGCGACTGCGGGATGCCATAGGCACCTGAGGAGGCGTTCTCGGCCAGGTGGTTCCAGCCGGACTCGCGCTGCCACAACGCGTCAAGGTACTGCCACTGGTCGGCCGCAAAGCCGAACTGGAGCATCAAGCGATGTCCGAGCCCGCGGTTGGAGTCGGGGTCGACGTCGGTGGGCAGCACCTCGGGAGAGGCGCTGGCCATGGACGCGGCGATGCGCTCCGCGCGCCTGGCCAGCTGCTCCATGATGACGCGGTGCGGCACGCTGGCGGCGGCGCCGGTGCGCTTGACCGGAGCCTTCGTCCTCGTCGGGGTCGGTGCCTCGGTGGTCTGCGTCGCGACCGGTTCTTGGGACGGGGTCCGCGTCGGCTCGGCCGCTGCGCAACCAGCGGTCAGTAGCGCGACGATCAGTAGCGCGACGATCGTCGCGGCTGGCCGCCTGGGAACCCCTTGATACCTGCCGGAGTGTTGGCGCCGATGCCATACTCGCCACTCCGTGCTTGCGTTCACCGGCACAGGGTGGCATGGGGCCGTTGATCTGCGCACCGAACATCCCGGATCTCGGCATGTCCGGACGTCTGGCCGAAGCGCTCACCAGGTCGTTTCCGGGTGTCGGCGGGGCTGACCTCATTGCTGGGTTGGTTGTGCCACGGACGTTTCCACATCCCGCCGGGCGGGGGCGTCGGAAGTGCATCGTGGTGTTGCAGGACGCTCACTCGGTCAGCGGGAACGAGTGGTGCTCGTGCGCGACGACCCAACGGTCGCCCTCCCGCCGCAGGCCCAGGGTCAGCCGCAGCCGGCGGTCCGGCGCCGCGGCCAGGCCCTCGGGGGTGTCGCACCGGAGCAGCGCATGCGCGAACGCGACGTCCTCCCCCGCAGTGACCTCGAGCGAGTCGATCTCGAAGACGGCACCCTGCTGCTGCCAGCCGAAGAAGGCCGGCCACACGTCACGGTACGCAGCCAGCCCGCGGACGCCCTGGTCCGGTGGGGGTACGTCGAACATCACGATGTCCTCGGCATGGTCAGCGAGGACACCGTCGAGGTCTCCGGCATGGACCGCGGCGGCCCAGCGCCGCACCAGCTCCTCGATCCGGTCCTCGTCCCTCATTCAGCTCTCCACGGGTTCCCGGAAACCTGAGACAACCTCGGCGAGCAGCCACACCACCGCCGACGGGACGGACACCAGCAAGCACGACACGAACACCCAGCCCAGGATGTCGACGCTGAAGATCGGCACGACGAACAACAGCACCAGCATCACCAGCATGGTGACGGCGCAGATCTCGAACACCGCCAGCGCCCAGCGGCCGACGACGGACCTCGTCAGGGCGTGCCGACTCTGCATGTTGCGGCGGCCGACGACGACGAGCAGTACTCCCTGGGCGGCCGCGCTGACTGCTAGAGCGACGAGGGCTGCCCCCTCCAGGCCGCGGCCCAACGTCGTCTCGGAGGAGCGCCCCGGAAGCAAGGCGTCCGCGAGCAGGTAGACCAGCATCAGCACCAGGAACGCGAAGAACGCCCAGGAGCGCACCGTCGCGGCGTGGCTCGCGACGCGGTTCCGGCTCACCGGGTCGGTCATGACCTCACCTTGGCACAGTCAGCCGCTGTAGGTGATCCGGATCTTCTCGCTCGCCGGCAGCGACTGGCAGACCAGGCGGATCCCGTCGGAGAGGTCCTCCTTGTCGAGCACCTCGTTGTTCTTCATCCTCACCTCGCCCTCCAGGACCACGCAGGCACAGGCGCTGCAGTTGCCCTCGCGGCAGGAGAACGGGGCGTCGAGCCCCTTCTCCTCCAGGAAGTCGAGCAGGGGCTTGTCGCCCTGCCAGTCATCGAAGGAGTAGTCCTGGCCGTCGAGCTCGACCTCGACCGCGATTGGTCCCGTGACCGGCTGCTCGTCGTCGTCCTCGTGGTCGTCCGCGTCGGCCAGGGTCTTCGCCGCCGCCCGCATCTCCTCCACGTCACCGAACGGGTTGCCGCCCAGCGAGACGAACTTCTCCTGGTGGCGCCGGTCGCGCGGGAAGCCGAGCTCCTTGAGGCTGCTCACCACCGACTTCATGAACGGCGGCGGGCCGCAGACGAAAGCGGTGTGGCTGGAGAAGTACGCCGCGAACGCCTTCAGCTGGTCGGGCTCGGGAAGCCCCTGCACCGACTCAAGCCAGTGCACGACGACGAACCGCTCGCCGTACTCCCGGCCGAGCGCCGCGAGCTCCTCGGCGAAGATCACCGACTTCTCGTCGCGGTTGGCGTAGAACAGGACGACCTTGCCCTGGCCCTTCTCCAGCGCGCTGCGCGCGATCGACATCACCGGGGTGATCCCGGACCCGCCGGCGAACAGCAGCAGGTCGGAGTCGAGCTCGCGCGGGGTGAAGATGCCGCTGGGCGGGAGCACCCGCAGCGAGTCACCCACCCGGACGTTGTCGCAGATCCAGTTCGACGCGTAGCCCTCGGCCGTGCGCTTCACCGTGATCTGGTGGCGCCCCGAGTGCGGCGCCGAGGACAGCGAGTAGCACCGCGCCGCCAGCCCGGTCTGCTCACTGGGTACGGCGACCGTCAGGAACTGTCCCGGCGTGTAGGTGAACTGCTCGGCCAGCTCCTCGGGCACCTCGAACACGATGGAGTGCGCGTCCGCGGTCTCCTCCACGACATCGAGCACCTTCAGGACGAAGGACTCAGTAGCCATCCTCTGCTCCGATCTCGAGCTCACCCTCGGCCACTGCGCGGTCGATCGAGGAGCTCAAGCGAGAGCATGAGGCATAGACGTGGCGACCCCCCGGCTGCCCCTCCATCTTGCGGAACTCCGCGCACTGCGAGAGCGCGCCGGCGTGCCACTGGATGGAGGTGTGGTGCTCGCTGTTCTTCTTCACGCCGACCTTGGCGAGGCAGTCCAGGCAGGCCACCTCGGTCAGACGCGCCTGGGTGTAGAGCCGCTGGTCCTCCAGGGTCTCCTGGTTGGTGGGGGCGAACGAGACCATCAGACCCCGCCGGCAGCGGTCGGCGCGTCCACCTTCTCCTGGGCGTCCTCCGAGGTCCCTTCCTCCGCGGCCCGCTTCTGGAGGTTCTCGGAGACCTCGGCGCGCCAGAACTCGTTGGCCTTGGTGGTGTCGACCTCGAACTCGAAGCGCTCGGCCATCTCCGGGGTGACGTCGGCCTTGTCGACGTAGAACTGCTCGTACCAGCGGCGCAGCTGGTAGACCGGCCCGTCCTCCTCGCAGAGCAGCGGGTTCTGCACCGGGGCCTTGTTCAGCCAGATGTGCACGTCCTGCATGAACCCGTCACCGAACATCTGGGTGTACTTCTTGCCGATGTAGTCGGTGGTCTTCGCGTCCATCCCCTCGGGCTTGAGCACCTTCAGGCCGTACTGCAGCACGAAGGAGTTGTCCCCGGTCGGGATGTGGCAGTTGACCAGGACCACGTCGGTGACGAAGCCCTTGTAGTCGTTCTTGATCCAGTTGACCATGAACGACGGTCCGAAGTACGTCGCCTCCGACTTGAGCACCAGGTCCTCGTCGCCGTACCCCTCGCCGGCCATGTCCGGGCGGCCGGTGGACTCCATGAACTGGGTGGCCATGTGACCCTCGAAGACGTTGCGGAAGCTCGTCGGGAAGGCGAAGTGGATGTAGAAGAAGTGCGCCATGTCCACGACGTTGTCCACGATCTCGCGGCAGTGGGCGCCGGGCACGTCGAGGGTGTTCCAGCTCCAGTCCGTGTAGACCTCGGGGTCCAGGATCCGGTCGAGCTCGGGAGGCAGCAGGTCGTGGTCGGCGGCGCTGCCCTCGACGTCGTGCCAGATCATCAGCAGACCGTTGCGCTCGACGGTCTCGTACTTCTGGGTGCGGGCGCGCAGCGGGATCCGGCGCGCGTAGGGGATCGCCTTGCACTTGCCGTCACCGCCCCAGCGCCAGTCGTGGAACGGGCAGGCGATCTCGTCGCCCTTGACACTCCCCTGGGTGAGGTCGCCGCCCATGTGCCGGCAGTAGCCGTCGAGCACGTTGAGCTTGCCGTCGGTCGCCGCCCACACCACGAGCTTGCCGCCGAAGGCCTGCACCGCGTGCGGCTTGCCGTCCCGGAACTGGTCCACGGGCCCGAGGCAGTGCCAGCCACGCGCGAACCGCTCAGGCGGCTTGCCCTTGTCGAGGTATCGGGTCTCGCTCATCGCGGGTGCCTCTCCATCCGTGCTCGTCGAACCAGGTGGATCGAACGTCAAAACAAGAACAGGTTATAGTTTTTGGCGTAGCGAGGCCAGCCTGCCGGGCCGCTGTCCCACCGCTGCGGCCTCGGCCCGGGCCGCCTGGAGCTTGCGCTGCTTGGCCACGAACCGGATCGACATCTGCTGGGTCGTGCGCGGTGCGAGCCGGCCGACCAGCCAGGTCGCCCGGGCGGTGCGCGGGGTCACCAGCAGCGCCCGGTTCGCCGCCACGGCGGCGAGCACCTCCGCGGCGAGGACGTCGGGGTCGTGCGGGCGTCGTACGCCCTGGCCCTTGAGGAAGTAGTCGCGCCCGTGGAACCGCCCGACGGCGCCCTTGTCCAGGATCGGGGTGTCCACCGCCGAGGGGCACACAGCCGTGACGCCGACCCCCTTGGCGGCCGCCTCGGAGCGCAGCGCGAGCGAGAGCCCGACCACCGCGTGCTTGGTCATCACGTAGCTGGTCAGCAGGCCGGCTGCCATCAGACCTCCCATCGAGGCGGTGTTGACGATGTGGCCGCTCCCCTGCCTCACCATCACCGGGTACGCCGCCGCCACTCCGTGCACCACGCCGCGGATGTTCACGTCGATGATCGAGTCCCAGTGCGCCAGGGTGAGTTCCTCGGTCTCGCCGCCCAGGGAGATGCCGGCGTTGTTGAAGATCAGGTCCAGGCGACCGTGCTCGGCGACGACGCCGTCGACCGCGGCCTGCACCGCCGCCGCATCGGTCACGTCGAGGGTCAGGGCCCGCGCGTTCGGAGACCCCGCGGCTGCATGCTCGGCGGCCTCGGCGTCGATGTCGGCGCAGACCACGTGGGCACCGGCGGAGGCCAGGGCTCGGGTGAGGGAGAGTCCGATGCCGGAGCCGGCCCCGGTCACGATGGCGGTCTTGCCGCGCAGGTCCTGGCTCATGAGTTCCTGACATCTGTGAGGTATTCCTGACACCTGTCAACTTAAGGCGCAGGTCGCACCCTGGCAACGGTTCCGGGAAACAAGAACAGGTTATAGTTTTGCGCCGGTGCCGATTTGCCGTCTTTCTGCCGGCAGCGTCGTCCCCGAACCGTGTCAGGAACCCGTGTCAGGAGCCCACATGCACATTGCGCTGAGCGCCGAGCAGGAGGCGTTGCGCGCAGAGCTGCGTGACTACTTCGCGGAGCTGGTGACCCCGGAGCGACGTACCGCCCTGGCCGCAGCCACGAGCGACTTCGGCGCCAGTGACGGCGACGCCGAGGGCGGCGAGTTCGGCAACGCGGACGTCTACCGCGAGGTGATCCGCCAGGTCGGTCACGACGGGTGGCTCGGCATCGGCTGGCCCGAGGAGTGGGGCGGCCAGAACCGCTCGATGATGGACCAGCTGATCTTCACCGACGAGGCGGCGATCGCCGGCGTACCGATCCCCTACCTGACCCTGAACACCGTCGGCCCCACGATCATGCGCTTCGGCACCGACGCGCAGAAGCAGGAGATGCTGCCCAAGATCCTCAAGGGCGAGATGCACTTCTCGATCGGGTACTCCGAGCCCGAGTCCGGGACCGACCTCGCCAGCCTGAAGACGCGGGCGCGCCTCGAGGGCGATGAGTGGGTGATCAACGGCCAGAAGATGTGGACCTCGTTGATCCAGTACGCCGACTACATCTGGCTCGCCTGCCGTACCGATCCCGACCTGCCCCGCCACAAGGGGCTCTCGATGATCCTGGTGCCGGCCGATGCACCCGGCTTCTCCTACACCCCGGTGCACACGGTCGCCGGCGTCGGGACCAGCGCCACCTACTACGAGGACGTGCGGGTGCCGCACGACAACCTCGTCGGCGAGCTCAACGGCGGCTGGGCGCTGATGACCAACCAGCTCAACCACGAGCGGGTGGCGCTGACCTCCGCGGCCCCGGTGACCCACTCCATCGCGCTGGTCACCGACTGGGCCCAGCAGACCCGCAACTCCGACGGGTCCCGGGTGATCGACTCCGAGTGGGTCCAGGTCCTGCTCGGACGTGCGCGCGCCCGGGCCGACATGCTCAAGCTGCTGAACTGGCAGCTCGCCTCCGCCACGAAGGACCTCTCCCCCGCCGACGCCTCGGCGACGAAGGTCTACGGCTCCGAGATGGCCACCGAGGTCTACCGCTCCCTGATGGAGGTGGTCGGGCCCAAGTCGCTGGTGGCCGGCTCCTCCCCGGGCGCCGTGCTGCGGGGCCGGCTGGAGCGCTACTACCGGTCCTCGCTGGTGATGACCTTCGGTGGCGGCACCAACGAGATCCAGCGCGACATCATCGGGTACGTCGGACTCGGCCTCCCGGCCGCGAAGCGATAGGCAGCTCCATGGACTTCAGCCAGACCCCGGACGGCGTCGAGGCCGCAGAGCTCGCGGCGGTCATCCTCGACAAGCACTGCACCCCCGACGCGCTCAAGGCGGTCGAGAACGCGGCAGCGCGGTTCGACCACGACCTGTGGCGCCGCTTCGCCGACTCGGGGCTGATCTCGCTCACGATCCCCGAGGAGCACAACGGTGCCGGGCTCGGCGTGCTCGAGCTGTGCAGCGTGCTCGTGGAGGTCGGCCGCAAGGTCGCCCCGCTCCCGCTCGGGGCGCACGCCGTCACCGGGATGGCGATCAGCCGGTTCGGCTCGGTCACCCAGCAGGCGCGCTGGCTGCCGGTGGCCGGCCTCGGCGAGTTCATCCTCACCTCGGCCCTGTCCGAGGACCGCGAGTTCGCCCCGGCCGTGCCGATCACCCGGGCCGACAACGACGGCTCCCACTGGCTGCTGACCGGCAGCAAGGTCGTCGTACCGTCCGGCCCGCTGGCGGACCTCTTCCTGGTCCCGGCCGAGACGACCAACGGGCTCACCGTGTTCCTGGTGCACTCCGACGACCCCGGCGTGGCGGTGGTGCCGCAGCAGCTGAGCGGCAACGAGGTCGCGGCGCGGCTGGAGCTGGACCGGGCCTCGCTGCCGCTGGACCGGGTGCTGGGCACCATCGGCGACGGGCTGGAGATCTCCGAGTGGCTCTCCCGGCACCTGACGCTGGCCCTGTGCGCCGAGCAGCTCGGCACGCTGGAGGGCGCCCTGTCCCTCACCGCGGAGTACGCGAAGACCCGGGAGCAGTTCGGCCGGCCCATCGGCACCTTCCAGGCCGTCTCCCAGCGTCTCGCGGACGGCTACATCGACGTGCTGGGTGCGCGCCTGACGATGTGGCAGGCCGCGTGGAAGCTGAGTCAGGGCCTCGACGCGCTCGAGGACCTGGCGACCGCGAAGCTGTGGTCGGCCGACGCCGGGCACCGGGTCGCGCACACCACCGTGCACGTGCACGGCGGCGTCGGCATCGACCTCGACGGCGAGGCGCACCGCTACTTCACCGCAGCCAAGCGCAACGAGTTCGCCCTGGGGGGCACCACCGAGCACGCGCGGGCCCTCGGTGCGCTGATGGCGGCGGAGACCCCCTCCGCATGAGCACGATCCGCGACGCCCTGTGCCGGCGGCTCGCGGACGACCGGCCGGCCCTCCTGGCGGGGGACGAACGCTGGACCTGGCGCGAGTACGTCGAGCAGGCAGCCCGGCGCTCGCGCGTCCTCGGCGGGCTGCTCGACGAGGCCCGCCCACCGCACGTGGGGCTGCTGCTCGACAACACCCCGGAGATGGCCTTCCAGCTCGCGGCGGCCGGGCTGGGCACGCACGTCGCCGTCGGGCTGAACACCACCCGGCGCGGCGACTCGCTCCTCGCCGACATCGTCAAGGCCGACTGCCAGCTCGTGCTCGCCGATCGGCGGCACCTGCCCCTGCTCGATGACCTCGACCTGTCCGGCGTACGCGTGATCCCCAGCGATGACCCCGACTGGGTGCGGGCGGTGGCCGAGGCGGACGGGGTCGTGCCGGAGGCCGCGCCGGAGCCGGACTCGCTGTTCATGCTGATCTTCACCTCGGGCACGAGCGGGAGTCCGAAGGCCGTGCGGATCACCCACGAGAAGGTGACCTATCCCGGCGGCTACCTCGTCGAGCGGCTCGGTCTGAGCGGTGACGACGTCTACTACGTGTCGATGCCGCTGTTCCACAGCAACGCGGTGATGGCCGGCTGGGCACCCGCGCTGGTCACCGGGGGCACGGTCGCGCTGGCGGAGAGGTTCTCCGCGCACCAGGTCCTCCCCGACCTGCGGCGGTACGGCGCGACGTACCTCAACTACGTCGGCAAGCCGCTCGCCTACGTGCTGGCCACCCCCGAGCAGCCCGACGACGCCGACAACCCGCTGCGGCTGGCGTTCGGCAACGAGGCCGGGGACCGCGACATCGCGGCGTTCGCGAAGCGGTTCGGGTGCCGCGTGATCGACGGCTTCGGCTCCACCGAGAACGCCATCGTGATCTCCCGGATCCCCGGCACCCCCGCGGGGTCGCTGGGCCAGCCGCTGGCGGGCGTCGCCGTGCTGGACCGGGAGACGGGGCAGGAGTGCCCGCGCGCCACCTTCGACGACACCGGCCGGGTGACCAACCTCGACGAGGCCACCGGCGAGCTGGTGAACACCACCGGCGGCGGCCAGTTCGCCGGCTACTACAACGACGACGCCGCCACCGCGGAGCGGCTGCGCGACGGCATGTACTGGAGCGGCGACCTCGCCTACCGCGACACCGACGGCTGGGTCTACTACGCCGGCCGCACCGCCGACTGGCTCCGCGTGGACGGCGAGAACCTCGCCGCCGCCCCGATCGAGCGCATCCTGGTCCGCCACCCCGCGATCGCGCAGGCCGCGGTGTACGCCGTCCCCGACCCGAGGTCCGGCGACCAGCTGGTCGCGGCGCTGGTGCTGGCGGGAGACATCTCCCCCGCCGACTTCGAGCAGTTCCTATCCGACCAGCCGGACCTCGGCCCCAAGCAACGCCCGAGGTTCGTGCGGATCGTGGACGACCTCCCGCGGACTGCGACGAACAAGGTGCTCAAGCGCGAGCTGAAGGCCGAAGGGCTGGGCAACGAGGGCGTGGTCTGGCAGCGCGAAGAGCGCGGCACGGCGTACTCGGTCGCTGTGGTGGGCTGAGCAACCCGACGCAAGGAACCCGCCTACGAGATGGCGAGGCGCACCACAGCCTCCGTCACTCCGCCGCTAATGCCCGTCCTTTCAGGCGGCTGCCGCGGGCGCTGACTAGCCGGAATCTCCGAGCCGGTCACTCCCGCCGATAGAACCGGACCTTCCCGTCCGGCAGCCGGTCCGCTCGGTAGGTCGGGTCGTGAACCCGGCGGTGGTGGTGCGGACACAGCAGCCGGCCAGTCTTCACGTTGGTGTGGCCGCCGTCGGCCCAGCGTTTGTCGTGGTGGGCATGGCAGAGACCGGGCGGGGTCTCGCAGTGTTCGGCGGTGCAGCCGCCGTCGCGCACGGCCATGGCTAGACGCATGGCTTCGCTGTGCAGCCGCCGACGTCGCCCGACGTCGAGGACCTGGCTCTGCCCGCCCAGGACCATCGGGATGATGCCGGCGCGGCAGGCGAGGCGGCGGGCCTCGCTCGCGGAGATGCGGCCGCCGGTGTCCAGGGTGCACACGCCGGCGGCGTCGAGGCGCCCCATCAGATGGTCGAGGGTCATGGTGACCACGATGGTGGCGCCGCAGCCGCCGGTCTGGGGCAGTGACTTCGCCGGGACGGCTTCGAGCAGCTGGGTGAACGCGATCCCGTGTCGCACCGGAGTGGGCAGGTCGGGGTCGATCCCGGTGTCGTTGACTCCCACGGCCCGGGAAGGAGACGTGAGGGCGAGGATCATCTTGGTGAGGATCTGGCCGTGCAGCGCGGGGATACGGAACCGGCCGTGGCAGGTGCCTTCGTCGTCCTCGTGCATCGACAATGTCGTACGCCGCAGGGCCTCTGCCTCTTCGCGTTCCAGCGCCCGGCCCTCGAACTCCTCGGCCAGCTCAGGTGCGATCACCTCGAACAGGTGCCGGCCCAGCAGCCGCAGCATCTTCGCGTCGTGATCCGCAGCCAGACCGACGAGGTGGGCCTCCGCAGCCACCCGCTGCTCGGCCGAGACCGCGAACGGGCCCGTTCGGGGAAGCCGGTCCAAGGAGGCGACGATGGCCCGAGCCTGGGGCAGGTTCACGCCGCCGGCGGCCATCGCGGCGGCGAGGACTTCGTGGTCCTCCAGCTTCAGGGCGAGCTTCAGGTCACAGCGAGCGTCGCGGCGGGTCTGGTGAGTCTCGACCGCGAGCCAGTCGGCGGCGGTCGCGGCGCCGGTGTCCACGGTGGCCTAGCTGTGCTCGGCCTCGGCGAGCAGCCGAAGACGGAGCGAGTCGAGCTGAGCACTGGCATCGGAGAGCTCCACCAGGGCCTCTCGCTTCTCCGACGCCGTCATCGAACACAGCGGGGTCGAGGCCAGCGAATCGAGCCGCCCCTTCAGCCGATGGGCGAAGTCGACCACCGGGTGAAGGTGGTCGACCGGCTGGCTGCTCATAGGTGAATCAAAGCACCGAGCACTGACAACAATGGGCCGCTGACCAGCGGTTATGACCCAAATGCGAAAGTCCTCGAAAGGAATGTTTGTCGGCTTCTCGAGGACTACCGTGGTGCGCGATGACTTCCGCATGGGCGTTGGGTCCAGACGTCGAGAGCCGCGCCCAGCGGCGTACACATGAACGGGAGCTGAGGGCGATGAGTGAGTCACGACCCAGCACAGAGCAGCGAACGGCGAGCGGGAGCTCGGCGCCGACCGTGACCCCGGTACTCGTGGCCGAGCTGCTCGCCGAGGACGAGCGGATGCCGGTCTACGTCCACGTGATCGACCATCCCGAGGCGCGCGTACTGGTCGACACCGGGATGACGGAGCTGCACCCGGCGGTGGCCGACATGGATCCACGCCTGACCCCACTGAGCACGCAGGCCGACTTCGACCTGGACAGCATCGACATCGTCGTCAACACCCACCTGCACTTCGACCACTGTGGCGGCAACCGCCTCTTCGCCGGCAAGCCGATCTACGTCCAGCGCGTCGAGCTCGACGACGCACGCAGCAAGGACGACTACACGATCCGCGAATGGGTCGAGGCGCCCGGCGTGGAGTACGTCGCGGTCGACGGCGAGCACGAGCTGCTGCCGGGGATCCGGCTGGTCCCGACCCCGGGGCACACGCGTGGCTCGCAGGTGGTCGTCATCGAGACGGGCGGGCAACCAGTCGTCGTCTGCGGCGACACGGCGGTCTTCCACGGAGAGCTGGACGAGCCGAGCACCGAAGGCCAGCGGCTGGTCCGCGCGCTCGACCCTGCGGAGGTCTGGCTCTCGCACGAGCACGAGCCGTGGCGTCCACAGGTCGAGCAGGGCGGGTGACGCGGCGAAACCGTGGGGCCGCCCGATAGCTGATCGAGCGCCGAATACCCACCGGAAGCGAACACGTCCGATACCTGCTGACCTCTCCCCCATCGTCCGCGAACGCCATCCGGGAGGCGATCCCTACCGCGATCCAGTGGTGTGCTCTCGCACGTGGTCAGGCCGCCGTGCGGTGGGCCCCCTTCGAAGCCCGAGGAGCAGCAGAATGCCCCAGAGCAGGAACAGCGGATCCCACAGCGCGGCGTGGCCGATCATCGCGTCCCGGTCGTAGCCATCGGATGAGGTCACGACTCCGCCCAGGACGAGCCAGGCCACGGCTGCGTTCACGCCGCCGTACAAGACGAGAAGCCAGGCACCTGCGCGGCACAGCGTTCGCCATACCCGGGGCGCCGGCAGTCGACCTGAGGCGAGCAGCAACGGAACTGCCGCCGCCGCGAGCTTGAGCACACCGACAGCCGTCAGACCCAGACCAGCGACGACGGGCCGCGTGTCCACCAACGTCACTGCCCAGGGGCCCACGGTGGCCAGCAGTGCTCTCCCGCCCAGCGCCCAGTACAGGCTGAAGCCGGCGTGGATCCCACCAGCCAGGGCAGCGGCCCACAGGAATCGCCTGCTCATCACACGACGGTAGGTCCAGTCACGACGCCAGCGGATCAGGGATGACCCCGATCCGCGAGGTGCGAGGATGCGCCCGTGGAGCCCGACCTGCTGACCAGCCGACAAGTCGCCGCACTGGAACAGCAGGAACTGACGTACGCCGAGGTGGGCGCCTCGCTCGGGAGACTGCCTCGCGGCTATGCGCACCTGCAGCGCTACCGAGTCCTGGGCAGCGGCTCCGCCAGGTTCGAGGAGGCTTCCCGCACGTTGCTGGGGTGGGACATGCACCGCAGGGCCGGGCTGGCCATTCGCCCCTCGAGCCCCGACATCGTCGAAGGCGCTGTCGCGGTGCTGCGCATCGGCTGGTCACGACTCGGCCTGGACGCACCGGTGCGTGTGGTGGAGGTCATCGACGAGCCACGGCATCGCGGTTTCGCCTACGGCACCTTGCCCGGGCACCCCGAGCGCGGCGAGGAGGCCTTCGTCGTCGAGCTGCGCGAGGACGGGCAGGTGCAGTTCACGATCACTGCGTTCTCTCGGCCGGCGTCCTTGCTCACGAAACTCGGTGGCCCCATCAGCGCAGGCGTCCAGAGCTGGATGACGAACCGCTACCTGCGTTCGGTCTGAGCCTCGGCCAGCTCCTTGAGAGTGAGCAGCTGCTTGCGCGCCATCACGAGATCGCCGACCGCGAACAGCGGTCCGAGCGCGCGCCCGTTGTGCGCGGCGAGCTTCAACAGGAGCCGGGTCGCCGGCCCAGTGCCCTCCAGGACGTAGGACATGTGAACGCCCATGATCTTGGCCGTCAGGTGGACACCGGGCGCCACCGCCACGATGGTCCCCAGTGGACGGCCCGCGGTGGCGCTGAACGGCTCGCCGGCCTCGGGCTCGGCCAGTCCTCGGAGCTCACGAGGCGAGCGCCGGCCGCGGTTGTCGATCCAGTCATAGGAGTAGGGCGCGAGCCTGATCTGTGCGATCCAGGGCCACACCACGTCGGGCGAGGCGTTGACGGTCACCCCGCGCCAGGCCTGCCACGCGGGGTTCGGGACCATGTCGTCGCACGGGTAGCGCATGGACACCTCGGCGGGCGTCACACCCCAGCGGTCGCCGATCATCAATCGATCCTAGGTCGCGGGCGGCGGAGCCCAGTAAGGGTCGCGACCCAAGAATGCGACCAGCCGCGTTTCAGGGTCGGCGTCCCCCTGCACCTCGACGCGAGGTCCGAAGTGCCCGCTGTCCCTCAGCAGCTGGTCGATGGGCTCCATCTCGGCGAGCAGTGACTCGCATCGCTCCGGGTCGAGTGCCGGCACCTGACCGGTGGCCATGGCCAGGTCCCACGTGTGGTTGAACACGTCGGGAGTGAAGAACTGCGAGACCGCTTGGTCGAGCGGCACCCCACCGAAGTTCGGGTCGGGGGGCACGAGTGCGGCGGAAGCGGGGTCTTCGAGCAGCGAGATCACACCTCCTGCGAAGACCCGCCAAGCCGCACCAGGGTCCGTCTCAGCCGAGGGACCAGCCGGGAGCGCCAGGTCCAAGTCATGCACGAGTGCCGGGAACCACCCGATCAGGTGACCGACGACGTCGCGTGCCTTCCACCCGGCCACTGGCGTGGGGGCATCCCACTGGTCGGAGCGGACCGCGTCCACGATCTCGCCGAACCGACCCCCGATCTCACGAAACTCTTCAGCTGGTGTCATGCAGGTGAGACTGCCTGACGGCTGGCGAATCATCGCCGCCAGCGCACTTCGCGGCATTTCGTCCGGCGCTACGGTGGAAAGGACTACCACCGGGGCCCGTCGGGTCACGGCGCACCGGACGAGCGAGGTCGGGCGGCGACTGTCACGCGGGGTCGTCGGAGCTCGCCACAGGCAGGGGCAACGACATGTGCACGAGCATCAGGTTCACCGACGCAAGCAGCAATCTCTATCTCGCACGCAACCTCGACTGGACTTTCGGCTACGGCGAGCGGGTGGTGGTGACACCCACCGGATACGACACGAACTCCCCCTTCGGCGCGGTGCCGCGCATCCGGTACGCCGTCATCGGCATGGGGATCGTGGAGGAGGACACGCCGCTGTACTTCGACTGCGGCAACGACGCGGGCCTGGCCGTGGCCGGCCTCAACTTCCCGGGCTACGCGAGCTACGCGCCGGCGCCACTGGACGGTGCGACGAATGTCGCCGCCTTCGAGTTCCCTCTCTGGGTGGCCTCTCAGTTCGCCAGCGTCGACGAGGTCGAGGCCGCGCTCGGCGATGTCGTCATCGTCGACAAGCCCATCAACGACAAGTACCCGAGCTCGCTGCTGCACTGGATCATCGGCGACTCGGACCGCGCCATCGTGGTGGAGTCCACGAGCGAGGGCCTGCAGGTCTTCGACGACGACGTCGACGTCCTCGCCAACCAGCCGGGTTTCTCGTGGCACCACGAGAACCTGCGCAACTACCTCAACGTGGACCCCGCCTTTCCCGAGGAGATCGTGCTCGGGCGGGCGCACCTGGGCCCGTTCGGTTCGGGGTCGCACATGCGGGGGGTCCCCGGGGACTACTACTCACCGTCCCGGTTCGTGCGCGCGGCGTACGTGAACGCGCACTACCCGGAGAAGGCGAGCGAGGAGGAGAACGTCAGCAGGGCGTTCCACACGCTCCAACAGGTCGCGATGGTCGACGGCAGCGCAGCCATGGGCGACGGCGACTTCGAGAAGACCATCTACACCGGGCTCTACTCGGCGCGGAGCAAGACCTACTACTGGAACACGTATGACGACCCCGCGATCCAGCGAGTCGCGATGGCCGACCACGCACCCGACGGAAGCAAGCTCGTCGTCGTCTGACCGGAGCCGGCCCGACGGCGCGCGTCAGGCAAGCAACGCCTGGTCGGCGTGGGTGCGCCGTCCGTCCCACGCTGGCTAACCTGAGCCGATGGAGCGGTCGTGGCCGCTGACCGGCCGGGACGAGGAGCTGCGCAGGGTCGTGTCGGCGATCCGGCCCGACGCGGCGGGCATCGTGGTGGCTGGCCCGGCCGGGGTGGGCAAGACCCGGCTCGTCCGCGAGGCGCTGGCTGTCCCCCGGGGGCGCGGCGCGACGCTGGTCTGGGCGCACGGCAGCACGGCCGCCCGGCCGTTCCCGCTCGGCGCCTTCGCCGGTCTCCTCGACGTACCCTCCGGGGACGCCGCCCAGACCGCCGCCCAGACCGTCGCCCGGGCGCTGGACCAGCTCGCCCGGCAGCAGCCGCTGGTGCTGGCCGTCGACGACGCGCACCTGCTCGACGAGCACTCCGCGATCGTGCTGCACCGCGCGGTGCAACGGCGCGTCGCACCGGTCGTGGTCACGCTACGCAGCGGGGAGCCGGCCCCCGACACGGTGACCTCGGTGTGGAAGGACGACCACCTCCCGCGCCTGGACCTGGCGCCGCTGGACGTCGCCGAGACCACCGGCCTGGTCGCCCGGGTCCTCGGCGGCCCGGTCGACTCGGCCTCCGCGCACCGGTTGTGGACCCTGACCCAGGGCAGCCCGCTGTTCCTGCGGCACCTGCTGGCCGGGGAGGTGTCGGCTGGCCGGTTCACCGCGGCGTCCGGGATCTGGCGATGGACCAGCGAGCCGGCGATCTCCCCGGAGCTGGCCGACCTCCTTGCCCGCGAGATCGGCAGCCTTCCGGCGGGGGTGCACGACGTCGTCGACGTGGTCGCGCTGGCCGAGCCGGTGGCGGTGCCGGTGCTGTCCGCGCTCACCTCACCCACGGACCTGGAGGAGGCCGAGAGCCGAGGGCTGGTGCGCATCGACGGGCAGGTCGCCCGGCTGGCGCACCCGCTGTACGGCGAGGTCCGCCGCGCCGCGATGGGCACCCTGCGCGCGCGCCGCCTGCGGGGCCGGGTCGCGCTGACCCTGGACGCAGCACCGGATCCGATCCCCCGCGCCGTGCTCACCCTCGACTCCGACCTGCCGGCGGACCCCACGCTGTTCCTGCAGGCCGCCCAGGCGGCAACGGCGGTGTACGACCTGCCCCTGGCCGAGCGGCTGGCCCGCGCGGCTGCCGCCACCGGTGACCCTGCCGCCCGGCTGGTGCACGCCGCAGCGCTGTCCTGGCTCAGCCGCGGCGACGAGGCCGAGGCGCAGCTCACCGAGATCGCCACGCGCGCACCGGACCCCGGGACCCGCGCGCTGGCACAGCTGCACCGCACCGGCAACCTGCTCTTCACGATGGCCCGGCCCGACGAGGCGCGACGGGCGCTGGCCGCAGCCGAGGCCACTGGCGTGGCCCCGCTGCACGTCGCCGCGATGTCCATCGCCCTGGCTGCCGCGGTCGGCGACCTCTCGACCGTCCTCGGCCCCGGTCGGGAGCTGCTGCGCGAGGAGCTGCCCGACGACCTGGCCCGCATCCTGGTCGCCTCCGGGGTGTCCGCGGGAGCCGCGGTCGCCGGCGACGCCGGACTCCTCGACGAGGCCTCGGCCGTGGGCGGTCTCACCGCGGAACGCGTGCCGACGGTGATTCCCGGGTTCGGGCTCGCGGACTACCAGGTGCTCGGGCACCGCCTCGCCGGGACGCCCGACCGAGCCAGCGACCAGGCCCGGAGGATGCAGGCCGCCTCGGCCGACCTCCCGGGCCCGGCCAGGTTGATGGGGCTGGTCGTCACCGGGCATGCCGCCCTTGCCGGTGGCCGGGTCCGCGACGCCCTGGTCCCGCTGCGGGAGGCGTGGGCCGGGCTGGCGGACTCGCGCCACGAGTTCCGGTTCCGCTGCCGCACACTGCTGGCCACGGCCCTGGCGCAGGCAGGCCAGGCTGCGCTGGCCGCTCCCCTGCTGGCCGACCTGGCCGCCGGGGGGCAGCACCCGGCGTACCGGATCTACGCCCCCGACGACCTGCTGGCGCGGGCGTGGGGAGCGGCCGCGGAAGGCGCCACGACCGAGGCGATCGGCCACGCCGTGGCCGCGGCCGGTCTCGCCCACGAGACCGGCGCTCCGGGCTACGAGGTGCTCGCCTGGCAGAGCGCGGTCCAGCTCGGCGACCCCGGGGCGTGGCCCCACCTCGCGGCGCTCGCCGGGCTGAGCCCTCGCGCCGCAGCGGCCTGCGCCCATGCCCGGGCGTGGGCCGACCAGGACGGGCAGGCGCTGCTCGACGCGGCCGATGACTGGGCCCGGCTCGGCGACCTCCTCGCCGCCGGCGACGCGGCGGCGCAGGCGGCCGACGTACGCCGCCGCGAGGGCCGCCAGGGTTCGGCGCTCACCGCCGCGGCCCGCGCCGCGAAGCTGGCCGACCGGTCCGGCGCCCGCACCCCTGCCCTGGCGACCGCGGCCCGGCCGCTGCCGCTGACCGCGCGCGAGCGCGAGATCGCCTCGCTGGCCGCACGGGGGCTGACGAACAAGTCCATCGCCGAGCGGCTGAGCGTGTCGGTGCGCACCGTCGAGGGGCACCTGTACCGCGCAGGCCTCAAGCTCGGCGTCTCCGAGCGCACCGCGCTGGCCGACGTCCTCGGAGTCGAGTAGCGCACTACTCGCCCCCCTGCTCCTCCCCCGGCGGATGCTGAATCTCCCGACCCGAGGAGGAACCATGAGCACCACCCACATCCGGCCCGGAGAAGGCCGGCACTACCCGATGATCGACGGCGACCACATCGCGAAGACCACCGTCCAGGACGCCGCCGGGGCCTTCGAGGTCTTCGAGGTGGTGGCGCCGGCCGCGCCGATGGCGCCCCCGCACGTGTCGCCGTGGACCGGCGTGCTGTTCCTGCTGGAGGGCAGGGTCAACGCGCTCGTCGACGGCACGACCTACGACGTCGAGCCGGGCGGCGTGATCGTCTTCCCGGCCGGGACACCGAGCACCTTCGAGGTCGTCAGCGAGTCCGCACGGTTCGTGGCGATCACCTCCGGCGACGGGGCCGGTCGGTTCTTCGCCGACTTCTCCAGCTCGGTCCCGGCTGACCGGCCGGTCGAGGACTCGATGGCGGAGATCATGTCGGTGACCAGCCGGCACGGTGTCCAGCTCGTCGGTGCGTGAGCCCGATGCGCTTCGAGGTGGACACCCTCGCGTCGCCCGAGCAGGTCCTGGGGGCTCTGACCGACTTCACCGAACGTCGTACCCAGATCTGGAGCCGCACCCTCGACCCGAAGGCCTACGAGGTGCGCGCACTCGGAGACACCTGGGCGGTGGCCCGGGAGAGCACCGCCGGATCGCCGTTCTGGGTCGTCTCCCGCTACGACTGGTCCGATCCCGACGTGCTCCGGATGACGGTCGAGGACAGCAGCTGGGGTGGGTCCGGCACGGGATCGGTCCGAGCCGTCGCCGCGGACGGCGGTGGCAGCCACGTGTACGTCGAGTGGACGCACACCGGCGTCACCCGCACCCGCGACAAGGTCGCGCTGGCGTTGCTCCACACCCCGCCGGTGAGGCGGATGATCGCCCGCCTCTGGGTCAAGGCCCTGAACCGGTACGCCGAGTCGAACTTCGCCTAGCTCGCTGGCAGCCTCTGTGCGATCGGAGTCCGAGACGCCAGGCCCCACACCGGTCCGCGGAACCCCCTTGCTGGTTTCGGGACGCGGAGGTAGGTGTGGGGCGTGGCCACGCTCACCGTCCTCGGCTATCCCAGCAGCGCAGGCGCCTACTGCCTCGGCACCGAGCAGGCGCCCGCGGCGCTGCGCGCGGCCGGCCTGGTCGACGCGCTCGAGGCCGCCGGGCACACGGTCACGGATGCAGGCGACCTGCGGGAGCGCCGCTGGCGTCCGGACCGCGATCGCCCGTTGGCCCAGAACCTCGACGAGGAAGTGGCCGCGCTCCGCGAGCTCGCCGAGCGGGCCGCCGCCCTGTTCACGCCGAGCGAGCGCCTGCTGGTGATCGGCGGCAGTTGCACCGTCGCGCTGGGCGTATGCGCCGCCGCCGAGCTGGCGGGAATCGAACCTGGACTGATCTACATCGACCGCCACCTCGACCTGAACACCCCCGCCTCGACCTCGCAGGGGTCACTGAGCTGGATGGGCATGGCGCACGCGTTGAACCTCGAGGGAACGGCCAGGGAGCTCGTCGAGGCAGGGCATCGGTCGCCCCTGCTGCGGCCGGACCAGCTGAGCTATCTCGGAGTCGACCTGGGCGCCACCACGGCCTGGGAGCGCACCCAGGCCACCGAGCTCGACCTGTCCGTCGTACCCCAGGACGAGCTGGTCGCGGCCCCGGAACGCGCAGCGGAGAAGGCGAGGCAGGCACTGCCCGCGCGCGCGTTCCTCGTCCATGTCGACGTCGACGTCCTGGACTTCCTGGACGCCCCGATCGCGGAGGACACCAACGGGCGCAACAGCGGCCCCACCCTCACGCAGCTCGGACTGGCCCTGGCGCACCTGTGGCGAGACCCCGACTGCCTGGGCGTCTCGGTGGGCCAGATCGTCCCCGCCCACGCGGCGTCCGACCCCACGTCCCTGACGCGCCTGATTGAGGTGCTCACGCCGCCTGGGGATTTGTGAGTCAGCATTCCGGACCCAAACGCAACCTCCCAAGACGTCGCCGCGCGATGGCGCGTCACAGCACCCAGATAGACGCGGGTTGCGAACCGCCGATGCTTCCGGCGATCTCATGCGCAACGCGCTCAACAGCGGGGGCGGCAGCTGCTTCTTGCGCAGCTGCGCCTCGGAGTGCGCACCGCAGCCGTGGTCCAGGGAGACGACCTGGCCGTCGTCGTTGGCGAACTCGTTCGCGCACACGCCGAAGGTCTCCGAAGCAGTCGGCCGCCGCGCCAGCTGCAGAGGGGGCCAAGGCTAGGTCGGGGCTGTGCCGACGTTCAAGGCGCGATTCGGCACCGGAACCCCGTGAAGGCTCCTACCTGCAGCAAGCAACACGCTCAACGGCTACGCGTCCTTGGGCGAGACACTTCCACCCTCGATGCGCCTAGGAAGTAGGTGGGGCCTGCACGAGGTAGGTGGAGTTGGGATCGACATCATCGGTGTGCGCAAGTTTTGGAAGATCAGCGCCGTCTAGGCCATCCGCCAACAGTCGCGCTCGACCCAGAGCGTGGGCTGCTCCGATGCTCTCGCCGTCAGCGACGGCCGAATAGAACTGCGCGGCATAGACAATGGCGTCACCGTCGTCGATCTCGTCGGCCATCCCGATGGCAAACTCAAGCGGCGTCGTGTCAACCAGATTGTCGATCTGACTCGCCGAGTTACACGAGTTCAACAGGACCAATAGCGGAGGCTCGTCCGGTGCGGCAAGCGCTGCTGCGAAAGCGCCCGCCGTAACGATGGCGCCTTCGACATGAGGCTCATCCCGATCGTGCTCTAGTTCGATGACGTCATGATTGCTGTGGCCGGAAAAGTGGACCACGTGCGGCTTGAACTGAGTAATCCCATCAAACAGGTCGGCGGTCGTAGCGGCAGGACGACTGCGAATGTCAACTGCATCTCGGTGGTTAGCGTTGCGGACCGCCTTTTCGATGCGCTGCTGTTCTCTGCCGATTCGCAATCCCCCATCGGGCGTTGCTCCCAGCAGAAGGATGCGAAGCTTCTCCTGTTTGGGTGCTCGTAGATGTCGGACCATATCGGCCACCTGCGTTTCCGTCTCACTCACGCGGTGATGCACCTCTGCGAGGACTTGTTCATTCTCACGCTGGGCGTCACGCTGGGCCCGCTCGCTGGCCCTCGCCTCGGCTTGCTGCGCTGAAGCCAACCGCTGCTCCAGCGCCGCCTCTTCGCGCTGGTAGCGGTTGGTCTTCTTCTCAAAATCGCCAGCGCTTTTGCCTGCCTTGGCAGCGGCCGCGTCTGCCGTCGCCGCCTTGCGCAGCTTCGTCCTCTGAGTTGTGGCGCTCTTGGTTCGTCCAGCCGCGGCTCGTGCTTCCGCGGCTTCGGCTCGTTTCTTGGATTCTGTTTGGCGGTACTCGGCCGCCCTCTTTGCCGCTGCGACTCGCTGGCCCCTCTTGCTCTCGAGTGACCTGCGTGTCTGTTCCGTCCTCATGGTTTTTCAACGTCACCCACCGAGTTTGGTCACGCTTGGTGACTGCGTGCATTCAAAAGCGCGATCCAAGGCCCCGTCTAGCACCCGGCAGGGGCGTCGCGCGTAGGCGAATCACTCAGGCAGACCTGCCGCGCCTTGTAGGTCAGGCGTTGCCGGCCGGGGCCGCTGCCGCGTTTCACGGACGTGGTCACCGGCCTTGGGCAATATCTAACACTGGTGACGCCACGATGCTCGCCCATCTACTCGTGGCTGCTCGTGGATACTGCAGCCGAGTCCACGGGCGCACCATATGACCGACAACAGCCCACCGTTCACGACGGGCGGTGGCGGGCTCTGGTCTGCCCGTCTCCGACCTACTCGTTGAGAACCGGGCACCGCTCGGAGCATCGGACGTCCATGCCTCTGTCTGTCATCGACTTTCGACTGAGATGCTTCAGTCCGCCGCACGGTCAACTCGCAAAGCCCGCCTTGATTAGGGTGTGGAGTTCGCGGAGCTCGTATTCGGCAGCAAGGACGATTCGCTCGGGATGTTCAACGATGTGCGAGGCCACTGCGCGCTTGCCTGGTGCTTTCAACTGACGGGCCTTGCACCAGTCGGCGACCGATTTAGCAACCGGTTGGTTTGCGACGAGATCCGACCTTGAGATCTTTGGCCCGACGCCGAGGAACGCATTGATCACTTCGAGGTAGAAGTCGGGGTCAAGGTAGTCCTCGGCCGCTCGCTGTAGTCCATGTGACAGCACCCTCTGATCCGGCACCTGCTTATCGCGCCGAAGCTGTTCGGCATATTCCAGGCCCGTTGCATCACCGTCGGTCAAGAACACCACTTTGCCTGCGACGGCGTCGAAGTCCACCGCCGCCAAGTCAGCTCCCGCTAACCCTGGCGCAACCTGGTAGTCGAGGTCGGTTTCGTCGTTTGCGATGCGTAAGAGGGTTGGGAGCAGCACCATGTCCGCGGCGCCCTCGCCAATGACCGCTTGCCTGCAGGCCGAAAATGCGGCACCAGCCGCCCCCATCTGCATGAGCAACGGCGAGAATCCTGGTTCGGCATCATCCCAATACACCGACGAAAGGACGCTCAACTGCTCGTTCTCGGGGTGGGGTTTCACGACCCGGATTCCGCGACCGAGGTCTTTCGGAAGACAACCCGGTGAGTGCGTTGAATAGAAAACCTGCTCGACGTTCGGGTATTGCGACATGACCTCCAGGAGGTCGGCTTGGGCATCGAAGTGCAGATGGGTCTCCGCCTCATCCACGAGCAAAACGGGTCGGCGAGTGTGATCCTGGCAGGTGAGGAGCGCCACCAGGGCAACGAACACCTTAAGACCATCGCTGCGTTCGTGAATGGGCGTGATGTCTGCGTAGTCGTCGTCGGGATCGATCATGACTTTGAGTTCGGTGCCCTGGATCTTGAACGCAACCGTGATGCCGTACTGGTTCCAGGCCTCTGAAAAGACTTCCCGCAGTTTCCTGTTGGCCCTTTTAAGAGCGGTCTCGTAGGCCCGCTCATGACCATGAGAGATCGCGGCGGCGAGGTCGTCAAGATTGAGCTCTGCTAGTTCGACAAGATTTCTGACGCCGCCTGCCAGCGCTTGGCGATGAGCGGTCTGGGAGATTTCCGAGGCAGTCGGCAGCTTGCGGTCTTCCTCGGAGAACATAACGAAGCGTGGCATGCTCTCGCGGAGTCGAGTTCTGGCGGTGACATCTGGATGTTGTCGCGTAAGACTCCGTCGGAGATCTCGAAGTAGATCAGCAGTTTTTGAGTCTCGCGGCTTTCCGTTGCTGGACTTGCGCATGAGCCACCGCGTCAATTCGTCGACGGCGAAGATCTCGTTGGTGCGCCAAGTTGTATCCGGATCATTCAAGCTAGTGATCAGCAGGTCAGCCCACTCGAGAGGCGTCTGTTCCAGCACCTTGTCTTCAGTCTCGATTTCAAGAACTTCTTGGTACTGCTTGGGTCGAGAACGCTTTGACGCCTCCAGTGCGGCGATAGCGGCCCTGATTGGCTCTGGATTTCGCCGAGGCTTCGGCCGCACTGCCGTCGCATAGGAGCCGTCTCGTCTCCGCTCGATTTCGAACCACTCTGGCTCTTCAGCCAGGTCGAGGTCGGCGAGGGATTGCTTGTCCGCGAGCTCGAGGTAGAACGTCACATCTACTACGGCGTCATCGTCTGCGACTGGCTGGCCGTGAGTTATGTCGGAGGCGGGCAGAGCGTCAGCCTCGTCATCGCCGAACCAGGCTAAGGCTTCCAACAACGAAGTCTTGCCGGCTTCGTTCCTCCCAACGAAAGCGATCAGTCGTCCATCGACATTGCACGACGTACTCGATAGCCGCTTGTACCCGTTGAACGTCACCCTCGTACACCGCATGCGAGCTGCCCCCTGAACGACATTAGAAGTCGCTCTTAATACCTGACGTGTGAATCCTGGACCCTACGTGGGTCGTGACGCCTTCCATGGGATTTACGGGCAATGATCGCGCAGGATAGGGGCGCCTCGTGAGTCCGAGACGTCACTGACATCGACCGCGATGAGGGCACCTACCTCCCGGTAGATCTGAGAAGCACGAATGCCGCGTCATACACCGCGATCCGGACGCACGGGTCTACCGGGTTCTGCGGAGTGCCCCGGTGACTGCTGATTGGCTGCAACGATGCGCACATGACGTACGACACCGCCGTTTGGAAGCCTGCCAGCGACCTGTCAGATCCGACCGCCGAGTTCGAGCGGCGTCTCGAGCAGAGCGATGCCCGCTTCCCGAACTACCGCCCGCCGATCCCAGAACTCGTCCAGCTGGCCGACCTGCTCGAGGCGGAGTTCACCGGGCCGAGCCCATGGGAAGACCTTCGGGACTCCCTTGATGGCGACTTTCTCTACTTGACGATGAGCTACTCAGAGGGATCGACCGTTGAGGCGTTCATTGCACGCCACGCACCATCGCTCGGGTTGGTCGTCTACAGCCCGTTGTCTGAAGATTTCGTCGACGCCGAAACCTCCTGATGCCGCGATGAGTGCAACCTGAGACCTGCGTCCTACCACCGCGTCGGACGCAGTCGTCTGCCACTCACAAGAGGCTCGTTGCACCAACCCGTTGAACCCAGGCACCTTGTCAGATCCAACCAAACTGGTACACTCGAACACATGTTCGACCCTTCGCCGCCGCTCTCCCTCACGGAGCTCGAGGCCGTGCTCGAACGACTCTCGGCCGTCGACGGCGCCGGCGCAACGGAGGCCGAGCAGCTCGACCACGTCGCTGTGCTTGAAAAGCTGAAGGGCGCGGCTGCTGCCGCCCAGGCCCGGGTCACCGACCACCTGGCGGCCTCGCGGGCAGCCCGCGAGGCCAAGCAGGGCGTGCCTCCTGCGAAGCGCTGCCGGGGCCTCGCGGCCGAGGTCGCACTGGCGCGGCACTGCAGTCCTCACCGTGGCGCGCAGGGCCTGGGGTTCGCCCGGGCCATCGTCGGCGAGATGCCTCAAACGCACGCCCGCCTGGCACGCGGAGAGATCAGCGAGTGGTGCGCCACCGTGCTGGCGCGCGAGACGGCTGTCCTGTCCGCCGAGCACCGTGCCCAAGTCGATGCAGAGCTCGGCCCCGAGCTGGCCCACCTCGGTGAGCGCGAAGCCGCGGCCAAGGCGCGCGCGATCGGCTACCGGCTCGATCCCGGCTCCGCGATCCGGCGTACCCGCGGCGCACGGTCCGACCGTTTCGTCAGCCTGCGGCCGGCCCCCGACACGATGAGCTACCTGACGGCCTTCCTGCCCGTCGAGCAGGGCGTCGCCTGCCTCGCCGCCCTCCAGCAGGCGGCCGACACCACACGCACCGAGGGCGACCCCCGCTCCCGCGGCCAGGTCATGGCCGACACCCTGGTCGAGCGGACCACAGGGCAGGCCCACGCAGCCGACGTGAACATCGAGGTGCAAGTCGTGATGACCGACAGCACGCTGCTCACCGACGACCCCACCCCCGCACGAGTGACCGGCTACGGGCCGATCCACGGCGCGCTCGCCCGCCAGATCGTGCGGGAGGCACCCCGGGCGTGGCTGCGCCGCCTCTACACCCGTCCCGGCACCCACGACCTGGTGGCGATGGACTCCCGCCGACGCGCCTTCGACGGCGAGCTACGCGAGTTCCTCATCATCCGCGACCAGGTCTGCCGCACGCCCTGGTGCGACGCCCCCATCCGGCACGCCGACCACCCCGTCCGCGTGATCGACGGCGGCGAGACCACCGCCCAGAACGGTCAAGGTCTCTGCGAGGCCTGCAACTACGCCAAGGAAGCCGCCAGCTGGCGGGCTCTCCCGCTCCCCAGCGACCGCCACGAGATCCTGATCAGCACACCGACCGGGCACACCTACGTCTCGACCGCACCAGATCCGCCACAGCCCCAGCTCCCGCCCCCGGACGAGAGCGGCGACGTCGTCCACTTCTACACAGCGCATCGCACACCCGAAGAAGAGCTTCAGTCTCTTCTAGCCTGAGGTTCGTCGAGCGAGCCGGGCATCGGTAACACCCACGTCACATCACCGCGATCGACTCGGCCCGTGCGCACTGACGCACTGACGCACTGACTATCGTTGAGGACGATGATCACCCGCCGCGACGCTGCCCAACGCCTGGCCATCCCCCTGGAGATGGCCACTCGACACGGCCTGCCCACCACGCTCACCGAAGCACAGCTGCGTGAGATCGAGGACAGCCCGCCACCGTGGCTCGTCCAGTCCCGTGCCAACCGGACCGGCAAGAAGCCGGTTTGGGTCGATCTGGTCTGCAGTGTCTGCGGGTCCGCCGAAAGAGCTCGGCCGAAGAAGTGGTGGCCGACATTCTCATTCATCAGTTGCGACCACCATCGACCCTTCGATCTGCCGCCTCCGCTCCGCGGCGACCATCGTGAGGAGATCCTGGGTATTGGCAGCCGGTTCGTCGGCTGGGTCGACACCCCACTGGACTGAGCCAACCGTCCGCCAGCGCTGGGGCTGAGAACTTGCACTCGCCTCGACTGACATGGCCGCCCACCGCGTCCACACGGCAGGCGCGGCCCCCGACTCCAGGACCTCAGGGCCGCAGGTGGTCGGCACGCCCTGAACGCGCTGCGCCTCGCAACATCGAGTCATTCCCCGCCTCAGCCCGCCACATTGGCGCGTCACAGACGCAGCGACGTCGCGATTGACCGGTTCGGCGCAGCGACTCTATGACGGGACGATCACGACCTTGCCGAGCGCCTGCCCTTCTCCGACGTACGCGAGCGCCGCAGGGGCTTCCTCGAGCGAGAAGGTCCGGTCGATGGGAATCGCTATCTCCCCCTTAGCGCACAGCTCGGCGAGTGGCTGGAAGTGGACCGGGCCCTCCTTCACGGCGAGCACCCCGATGGAGCGGCGGCTGAGGAGCCCGACTACCGAACCGGCGGTGAGCACCCGGAGCAACGTACCGACCGACCCACCTACACACCGGTAGCGGCCCCCACGGGTCAGCGCGCGCCGGTAGGCGAAGACCGACCGATGCGCGACCAGGTCCAGTATCAGGTCGAAGGGTTGGGACAGACGCGTGAAGTCGCCCGCGGTGTAGTCGAGCGCGTCGTCGGCGCCCAAGGACCGCATGAAGTCCAGTTTCTTGCCGTTGTCGACGCCGGTGACGTGGGCACCCGCCCGCTTCGCGAGCTGGATGGCGTACGACCCCGAGCCTCCGCCAGCGCCGGGGATCAGCACCCGCGACCCTGGCCGTGCCCAGCTGGTCCCTTGCCAGGCGATCGCTCCCGACTGCGGGAGGGTCGCCGCCTGCGCGAACGTCAACGCAGACGGCTTGCGGGCCAACACCGACTCCGGTGCCACCGCGTACTCCGCGAAGCCGCCCTTGAGCGCGAGGTTGTCGCCGTACACCTCATCCCCAGCGTGGAAGCGGGTCACCCCGTCGCCGATCGACTCGACCATGCCGGCGATGTCCGAGCCGAGGGTCAGGTGCGCCGGAGAACGCAAGCCGCCGATCCGCGCGTAGGCGGGCGAGCCACGCAGGCACTCCCAGTCACTGAGGTTGATCGAGGTAGCCGCGACCTTGATCAGCACCTGGCCGGCGGCGGGCGACGGCATCGGCACGTCCTCGATGCGGAGCACCTCAGGACCGCCGTACTGGCCATAGATGACTGCTCTCACTTCGCCGCTCCCGCCTGGGGGCCCGGCAGAACCCCGCCCCAGCAGGGTAGGCGGCGAGCTTCGACTTGTCTGGCCTGCGCGGCGCTCCAGCCGGGCGCATCACACCACCGCCTGTCGGCGCCGTGTGCACGCCCCGCGCAATGGCCTTAGGCCACACGCCCTACCGCAGGTCGAGCCGCATGAGGACACGAGGGAACCCGTTGAGGACCGAGTCGGTCTCGGCTGCTTGCCGGAAACCGGCCCGACGGAACAGGCCCGCGGTGCCGACGTACGCCATCGTCAGGTCGACCTTCGATCCTTTGTTGTCGACCGGATAGCCCTCGATGGCGGGGGCACCCAGGCTTCGAGCGAACTCGACGGCACCGGAGAGCAGGTGGTGCGAGATGCCTGTGCCGCGATGCCCGGGGCGCACGCGGATGCACCACACCGACCAGACGTCGAGGTCGTCGACGTGAGGGATCTTGCGGTTGCGGGCGAAGCTGGTGTCGGCTCGAGGGTGCACTGCGGCCCAGCCGACGACCTCCTTCCCGTCGTACGCGAGGACACCGGGAGGCGGCACTTCTTCGACCAGGGAACGCACGTACTCGCCGCGTTCCGGTCCCACCAGCTCCCGGTTGGCCTTGGACGAGGTCAACCGGTAGCTCAAGCACCAGCAGACGTTGGCGTCTGGGCGCTTGGGGCCGAGCATCGTCGCCACGTCCTCAAAGTCGGTGGCCGGGCGGACCTCGATCCCCATGGATCGACCCTGCCAGCCGGTACGCCGAGCGGCAACCACTGACAGTCGCACGCACGAGTCGCCGCTTCCCGGCACACCGCTCAGCACGCCCCTCCTAGACGGTGATCGTCAGCACTCGGGCCGTGGCCACCGAACCGGGCACCGGGGATGCTGGGTGAATGGCACTCGCCGTCTGCCTGCTCTTCGACGCCCGGTCCGAACGCCGGGTGCGGGAGCTGTGGTCGCGCGTCGAGAAGGCCGGGATCGCCACGCTGGCCAGCCACACGCACCGCAACCACCATCCCCACCTGTCCTACGCCGTGCTGCGCCGGTGGGACCTGGCACGAGTGCGGGAGGTGCTCGGGTCGCTGCCTGACCCCGGCCCCGTCTCGGTGTCGGTGCACGGCACCCTGGCGTTCCCGCGCGGCCGGGCTGCGCTGGCGCCGTCGATCACGCCCGACATCGCACAGCGGCAGCTCGCCACCGTCACGGCGTTGGAGGCGAGCGGCGCTGAGCTGCACCGGCACTACGAGTTGGGCGAGTGGGTGCCACACGTCTCAGTGGCGACGCGGGCCCGAGGCACACAGCTGACGACCGTCACGAGGATGGTCTCCGACGTCCTGCCACTGACCGTCCGCTTCGACCGAGCCGCGCTCATCGACAGCTCGACCGGCCAGACCTGGCCACTGCCCCACCTGCTCTGACCCAGGCCCCGGGCAGCCGAGAAATCCTCCGCCACAACGACGATTCTCGTCCGTGGGCGCAGTCATAACGGCGAGAGACCACAGCCATCAGGAGGCGACCCCCATGGGCCAGATCCACATCGACCTGTTCACCACCCTCGACCTCGTGGCGCAGGCGCCCGGCGGTCCCGAAGAGGACCCTGAGGGGGGCTTCCCCTTCGGGGGCTGGCAGGCGCCGCTGTTCGACGACGTCGTTGGGCACGAGGTCGCCGCCGGACTGGCGGAGATGGACGCGCTGCTGCTCGGTCGCCGGACCTACGACATCTTCGCCGGCTACTGGCCGCACCAGGAGGGCGGCGAGGACGGCGGCATCGCCGAGCAGCTCAACAGCGTGCCGAAGTACGTCGCCTCCCGAGGCACCCCTGACCTCGGCTGGGCCGGCTCCGAGCTCCTCGGGCCCGACCTGGCCAGCGCTGCACAGGAGGTGCGGGACCGGCACCAGAACATGCACGTGATCGGCAGCGTGGACCTGGTGCAGACGCTGCTGCGGGAGCGGCTCTTCGACCGGCTCAACCTGTGGGTCTACCCGATCGTGCTCGGTGTCGGTAAGAAGGTCTTCGCCGACGGTGCCGTCCCCACGAACCTCGCTCTCCTCGAGCCGCCGGTCGCCAGCCCGGTCGGTGCGGTGCTGCTGCGCTACGGCCTCGCCGAGGGCGAGCCGCAGCTCGGTGACATGACTCAGGACCCGGACGACTGACCGAACCGGGATCGAGGGGCTAGCGGGGACGAACCCGAGGAGTGGGCGGACCGCCAGGGCGGCCGACCCCAGGCTGGTGTGCAGAAGTACGCATCACGACTCGACTTCTGCCGTACCTTCTCGACGTGAAGGATGCACTCGCCTGGTTCGGATACGGCGTCGTCGCTCTCTGCATGATCGGGACGGTGGCGTCGTACTTCTGGTCAGCCGACTACTTCTGGTGGCCCCTCCTGTTCGCCTGCATCGGCGCCGCTGTGCTGGTCACGCTCCTGTTGGCTCCCGCGGTCCGCGCCATCATGGATTCGTTCGAGCCACGACAGAAGGGTCGTCGACCCGACGGCGACTGAGCGAGGAGCGCCGAGCTCAGCCCAGCTGCTCGCGCAGCACCGGCTTCAAGATCTTGCCGGCCGCGTTGCGGGGCAGCTCATCGACCAGCTCCAGGGCCGTGGGCAGCTTGTAGCGGGCCAGCCGGCTGCCGGCCCACTCGCGCAGGGACTCGATGTCGAGGCCGGTGTCCGGGCCGGTGGCGATGACCACGGCGACCGGGGTCTCGCCCCACTTCTCGTGCTCGCGGCCGATCACGGTCACCTCGCGGATGTCGGGATGGTCGGCGAGGACGTTCTCCACCTCGGCGCTATATATATTTTCGCCACCGGAGATGATCATGTCCTTGGACCGGTCGACGACGTAGAGGAAGCCTTCCTCGTCCATCCGCACCAGGTCGCCGGAGTGGAACCACCCGCCCGCGAACGCCGCCGCGGTCGCCTCCTCGTTGTTCCAGTAGCCCTCCATCAGCCCGGTGCCCTGGTAGACGATCTCGCCGACGTCGCCGGGGCTCACGTCGTTCATCTCGTCGTCGACGATCCGGATGGCCACCGTGGTCACGGGCTTGCCGACCGAGCCGAGCTTGCGCAGCGCGTCCTTGCCCTCCAGCACGCAGGTGATCGGGGACATCTCGGTCTGCCCGAACACCGCTACGTTCAGGGCGTCGGGGAATGCCTCCCCCATCTGGCGCAGCAGCTTGTCGGTGGCCGGGGCGGCTCCCCAGGAGGTCGTCCGCAGGTGCGACAGGTCCCTCTTGTCGACACCGGGCGCGGCGCACAGCGCCTGCCACTGGGTGGGGACCAGGAAGGAGCTGGTCACCTGCTCGGACTCGAGGAGGTCGAGCACGTGCTCGGCGTCGAAGGCCACTGACGGCAGCACCACCATCGTTCCGCCGATCAGCATCATCGGGGCGAGCGAGCCGATCGCGCCGATGTGGAACATCGGCGAGGCGACGAGGTTCACCTCGGTCTCGGAGCACAGCTCGTAGGCCCGGATCAGCACCACGCTCTGCGAGAGCAGGTTCTGGTGGGACAACACCGCGCCCTTAGGCCGCCCGGTGGTGCCGGAGGTGTACATGATCAGCGCCGGCGAGTCCTCGGGTACGTCGATCAGCCCGAGCTGTGACTCGTCGGCGGGACCGTCGCGCAGGAGGTCGTCGTAGCTCACCGCCCCCTCCCAGGGCTTCGCACCCACCGCGACCACCGCGATGTCGCGCGAGCTGAGCTCGGCCGCGTCCCGGGCGGAGCGCTCAGCGATCTCGTCGGCGAACAGCAGCTCCGCCCCGGAGTCGTCGAGGATGTAGGAGACCTCTCCCCCGGAGAGCCGGAAGTTCACGGGTACGCCGATCGCCCCCAGCCGGTTGGCGGCGAGCACGATCTCCATGAACTCGGGACGGTTGCCCATCACCAGCGCCACCCGGTCACCGGCACCGACCCCGCGCTCGGCCAGCACACCGGCCAGCCGTTCCACCCGGTCGCGCAGCTCGCGCCAGGTGGTGCTCTCGCCACGGAACCGGAACGCGGGCAGGTCCGGTCGCGCGTGCGCATGGCGCTCGAGGTGGTTGTTCCAGTGCGACCTGCGGGAGGAGCGTGGGGCCCGGGGGAGGTGGGAGTTGAGGTGGGACATGTCGATGCCTCTCTCTGCTCGTCGCCCGGTCTCGAGCCGATGGGTGCCCGTTGACAGCACGCCCACCGCGTTCGATCCTCGTTGAGAGCGTCCGCTCGGTCAACGGCCACGAGGAGTCGTCCGATGGATCCACTCTCTGCTTTCAGGCTCGACGACCAGGTGGTCGTCGTGACCGGTGCCAGCTCGGGTCTCGGGGTGGGCTTCGCCCGGGCCCTGGCTGCTGCCGGCGCCGACCTCGTGCTCGCCGCACGCCGGCTGAACAAGCTCGAGGAGCTCGCGCCCTCGCTGCAGGAGGCCGGCGCCAAGGTGGTCACGGTCGCCGCGGACGTGAGCTCCCCGGAGGACTGCGCCGGCGTTGCCCGGGCGGCCGAGGAGCAGTTCGGCCGGGTGGACGTGCTGGTCAACAACGCGGGTGTCGGCACCGCCACCCCGGCGTCCCGGGAGACGCCGGAGGCCTTCCGGCAGGTGATCGACGTGAACCTCTCCGGGACATTCTGGATGGCCCAGGCCTGTGCGCCGCTGATGCCGCCGGGCTCCGCGATCGTCAACATCGCCAGCGTGCTGGGCCTGGTGGCGCCACGGTTCCCGCAGGCGGCGTACGCCGCGAGCAAGGCCGGGGTCCTCGGCCTCACCCGTGACCTCGCGCAGGAGTGGTCGGCGCGCAAGGGAATTCGTGTGAATGCGCTGTGCCCGGGGTACTTCGAGAGCGAAATGACGCAGGGAGAGGACGTTCTCCAGGAGATGGTGAGGACCGAGAGCATGATGGGTCGCTTCGGTGAGCAGGCCGAGCTGGACTCTGCGCTCATCTTCCTGGCCTCCCGCGCCTCGGCGTACATGACGGGCACCACGCTGGTGGTCGACGGAGGGCTCAGTGCGCTCTGACCCCGGCCACCATCGCGGCGGCCGGGGCACCCCGCTGCTGCTGCTCCATGGGCTGGGCATGTCCTGGCGGGCGTGGGCTCCCCTGCTCACCGGGCTCCAGGTGCGCCACGAGGTGCTGGCGCTCACCCTCGCCGGTCACCGCGGCGGACCTCCGGCACCCTCGGTCGTCAGCGTCGAGCGGCTCGCCGACGCCGTGGAGTCGCAGCTCGACGACGCCGGCATCGAGACCACGCACGTCGTGGGGAACTCCCTGGGTGGCTGGCTGGCGCTCGAGCTCGCCCGGCGCGGACGCGCCCGCACGGTCACGGCCGTCTCACCGGCCGGGGCGTGGCGCAACCCGCTGGACCTCCTCCGGATGCAGTTCACCCTCGGCGTGGCGGGCCGGGTCTCGGCGATGCCGCTCACGGCCGCGGCGATGGCCCCGATACTGCACTCCCCCATGGGTCGGCGGCTGGCGTTCCACCAGCTCCTCGAGCGCGGCGACCGGATGACGGCGAGGGCGGCCGCGGAGATGATGGCCGATGCCCGCGAGTGCACCGTGCTGCCCGCCCTGCTCCGGGCCGGCCGCCGGGACGGCCAGATCGCCCAGCTCAGCGGGGCCGGCTGCCCCATCCGCGTGGTCTGGGGACGCCGGGACCGGATCATCCCCTACGCGCGGCACGGCCGTCCGCTGCTGCGCCGGCTGCCCGACGTGGAGCAGGTCAGCCTTCCCGGCGCGGGCCACGTGCCGATGTACGACGCACCGGTGCTGCTGCGGAGCCTGATCCTCGACCTCACCGGGAGCGTGGACGGCGCAACGACCGAGGTGCCGACTCGAGGAGTCCGCCATGGCTGAGCCCCCACTGTGGCAACGAGCGGTGCTGGCCGCCCAGTCCCGTGCGACACCGGTCCTGCGCAGCGCCGTGGACCGCCAGGAGGTCGCGGCCGGCCTCGGCCTCCTGCAGGCCGTCCGAGGGGTCGTGGTCCGCACGACCGAGGGTCCCTCACGTCGGCTGCTGCACCTGCTCAACCTGCCGGCCGGCAGCGACGTGAACCGGATGCTGGTCCAGATCGCGTCGTTGGAGCGCGAGCTCCGCGAGGTGCGCAAACGGATCGAGGACCAGCAACGCGACGGAACCCTCAAGGAGCCGTTCTCATGAGCCGTGACCTCGGAGGCGGCGCCGGCAGCGCTGTCGAGTTCGTGCGACACACCGGGGTGCGGGCCCGCAACGCCGTCCGGAACGCGACCGGCCGCAACCTGCCGGCCGAGAGCCCCTCGCCCCGGCTGCAGGTGTGGTCGCGCGACAAGGTCCGGCTGTACCGCTACCTGCCCGCCGTGGAGCCGGCCGAGACCCTGGGCACGCCGATCCTGTTCGTGATGAGCCTGGTCACCAGCGCGAAGGTCTTCGACCTCCAGGAGGACAACAGCCTGGTACGCCGCTTCCTCGAGGCCGGGCACGACGTCTACCTGCTCGACTGGGGCGTGCCCGACGCGGTGGAGTCGCAGAACACGCTGGAGACCTACTGCGACGAGTACATCCCCCGCGCGGTGCGGGCCGTGCTCGACGAGTCCGGTGCCGAGGAGGTCAACCTCTTCGGCTACTGCCTCGGCGCCGTGCTCACCCTGCTCAGCGTCGCGGGCCACAAGGCGATGCCGGTGCGCAACATCGTGCTGCTGGCGACGCCGGTGGACATGGGTGAGCTCGGGCCGCTGACCAGCATGCTGCGGTCAGGCCAGCTCAGAGCCGAGGACCTGGTGGACTGGACGGGCAACGTGCCCGCGGACCGGATCAAGGACTCCTTCCACCTCGTCGAGCCCGCCGGGGAGATCACCACCTACCTGAGCCTGTGGAACAGCCTGGGGCACCCCGACCGGCTCGAGGCGCACCAGGCGCTGGTGCGGTGGTCGAGCGGGCACATCCCCTTCCCGGGCGCGGCGTTCCGCCAGATCGTCGACCTCTTCGTAGACCAGGACTCGCTCATCGACGGGAAGGTGCCGCTGGGCAACCGGGTGGTCGACCTCGCCGACATCACGGTGCCCGTCCTCGCGGTCACCGGGGCCAGGGACAAGCTGGTGCCGGCCGCCTCCAGCGCCCCGCTCGAGCTCCCTGGCGCCGAGCTCGACCGGCTGGAGCTGAACGCGGGCCACGCCGGACTGATCGTGGGACGTCGCGCGCACAAGGAGATGATCCCGACCATGCTCGACTGGCTCGCCGAGCACTCCGGATCCTCCGAGCCGGCGCGGGGATAGGCCTCACCCCAGCCCGAACCGCCACGACGACGAGCCACTCAGGTCGAGCCACACCGCGGTCGGCGTCTGCACGACCCGCGCCATCACCTGGTCGCAGTCCGGACAGCGCAGCACCGTGCCCGGACCACCCAGGAACGCGCGCTGCTCGGCGAAGACGCCCGACCACTCGCACCCGCCGCACGTCACCATCGCCGAGCTGACGTCGAGGCCGAAGACGTCCGCGAACGGTCCAGCGGCGGCGTTGCCGTCGAGCGCCCGCTCGAGTGGGGGGTCGAGCGCCCAGTGCTGGGCGGGGTCGGGGCCAGGTTCGTCGGTCATCTCAGGCTCCTGTGGGTCCGAAGCGTTCTGCACGGATGCTGCTGTTGCCGTAGCCGAGCTCCAGGAGCCGGCGGATGACGTCCTCCACGAATCCGGTGGGGCCGCAGACGTAGGCCCGGGGTGGCGGTACGGCGGGCCACCCTGCCCCCGCGGGAGTGACCAGGTCGGCGGTGGTCAGCCTGCCCGGCGGCCGGCTGCTGCCCTCGGGCGCCCGGCGGGTGTGGACGAGGTCGACCACCAGCCCGTCGTCGACGGCTCGCCGGGCGAGCTCCTCGGCGTACAGCACCTGCCCGGGGTCACGCACCGAGTAGACGAGGCGGAAGGGTGCCCGACTGCCGAGCCGGGCCCGCTCCCGGATCATCGCCATCAGCGGCGCGACTCCCGAGCCGCCGCCGACCAGCAGCACCGGCTGCTCCACCGGGGCATCGGCGCTGGGCGACCACACGAACCAGCCACCGATCGGCCCGCGCACCTCGAGCTGGTCACCGAGCTCCATCCCCTCCACGAGGTACGGCGAGACCTCACCGTCCGCCACCTCCTGGACGGTGATCGCCACCCGGTCGCCGTCGGTGGGTTCCGCGATCGAGTAGCCCCGCTGCGCGGAGTACCCGTCCGCCGCGGTGAGCCGCACGTCGACGTGCTGGCCCGCGAGGTGTCCCGGCCACCCGGGCACCGCGAAGGTCAGCGTCCGCGCTGTCGCGGTCTCCGAGCGCAGCCCGACCAGCTCTGCCGGGAACCACCGCGGGCGAGGTCCGCCGAGCTTTCCGCGCGTGCGCGCGGGTGCCCCAGTCACGGGTGTCTCAGTCACCGGCGTAGCGCTCCTCGCGCCAGGGATCGCCGTAGTTGTGGTAGCCGAAGCTCTCCCAGAACCCGGGCTCGTCCCCGGTCATCATCGTGAGGCCACTGAGCCACTTGGCCGACTTCCACAGGTACAGGTGCGGCACGAGCAGCCGGACCGGGCCGCCGTGCTCGGCCGGGATCGGGCCACCGTCGTACTCGTGGACCACCCAGGCCTTGCCGTCGAGGAGGTCCTCCAGCGGCAGGTTGGTCGTGTATCCCCCGTAGGAGTGGGCCATCACGTAGTCCGCCGTGCTCTCGAGCTCCTCGAGGAACGCCTCGACCGGGACACCGCGCCAGCGGGTCGCGAGCTTGGACCAGCGGGTGACGCAGTGGAGGTCCACCTCCACGTCCTCCTGGGGCAGCCCGTGCAGGGCGTCCCACGCGAAGGTCTGCGTCTCGCCGGTCTCGGTGGCGACCGCGAGGGACCAGTCCTCGGTGTCGACGTACTGCGTGGGACCGGCGCTGAGCACCGGGAAACCGTCCGTGAGGTGCTGCCCAGGGGGCAGCGTGACAGCGGCGGGGTCGCGGCGGCCGCCGAAGCCCCGCGTGAAGATGGCCATGGTCGAACCTAGGAGCGCGCCCCGTCAGAGTCAACGGGCCGACGGAGCTGAAGGGCGGCTAGCCCCGGATCTTCTCCAGGCGCTCGACGGCCTCGTCGTACTCGCGCACGAGACCGGCCATCACCTCGGCGACCGGGCGCACCTCGTTCATCCGGCCGACGATCTGGCCCACCGGCATCGAGACGACGTCGGGGTCGCCGTGCTCGTTCATCCGGCTGTGGGCGTCGGAGACGAGCAGGTTCTGCAGCGGCATCGGCAGCGGGCTCGGTGCGCCCTCCTGCTCCCAGGCCTCGGTCCACTTGGTCTTCAGCAGCCGCGCGGGCTTGCCGGTGTAGACGCGCGTGCGGACGGTGTCGGAGCTCGTCGCGCGCAGGAACGCCTCGGTCATGCCCTTGTTGGTGTTCAGGTTCGCGTACTCCTCGGTGGTCAGCCACATCGAGCCGGTCCACACGCCCTGGGCGCCCAGCGCGAGCGAGGCGGCGATCTGGCGACCGGTGCCGATGCCACCGGCGCCGAGGACGGGTACGTCGGGGCCGACCGCGTCCACGATGTCCGGGGTGAGCACCATGCTGGCGACCTCGCCGGTGTGTCCGCCCGCCTCATAGCCCTGGGCCACGATGATGTCGACGCCGTTCTTGAGGTGCGACAGCGCGTGCTTGGCGGCGCCGGCCAGTGCTGCGACGGCCACGCCCTTGGCGTGCGCCTGCTCGATCACGTCGACGGGCGGCGAGCCGAGTGCGTTCGCGATCAGCACCGGGCGGTGCTTGAGCGCGATGTCGACGTGGGAGCGCGCCATCGAGTGCAGCCAGCCGAGCACGCCCTCGCGCCCGTCACCCTCCGGCAGCGGGGGTACGCCGAGCTGCTGCAGCGTGCGCTCCACGAAGCTCACGTGCTCCTCGGGGATCATCGCCTTGAGGTCGACCGACTTGCCCTCGGTGGGGATCTTCATCGGCATCACGACGTCGACGCCGTACGGCTTGCCGTCGGTGTTCTCGTCGAGCCAGTCCAGGGTCCGGTCAAGCTCCTCGGGGTCGTTGAACCGCACCGCGCCGAGGACGCCGAGACCGCCCGCGCGCGAGACCGCGGCGGCGACGTGCTCGGAGGGGGTGAACGCGAAGATCGGGTAGTCGATGCCGAACCGCTCGCACAGCTCTGTGCGCATCCCTCAGGCCTCCACGGGCGAGGTGGCGACCTTGGCCGCGAACGAGGCGAGCGCGAGCTCCTTGGCCTTGGGGTACTGCGCCTTGCCGGTGGCGTTGCGCGGGATCTCCTCGACCAGGGTCAGGGCACGCGGCAGCTTGTAGCCCGACAGCGATGAACGCAGGAAGTTCCGGATGTCGTCGAGGTCGACCTCCATCCCCTCGCGCGGCTGGATCACCGCGGTGACCGACTGGCCGAACTTCTCGTCGGGCACTCCCACGACGAGCACGTCGTAGACGGCCGGGTGGGCCTTGATCGCCATCTCGACCTCCTCGGGGTAGACCTTCTCCCCGCCGGTGTTGATGCAGTTGGAGCCGCGACCGAGCAGGGTCACCTTGCCCTCGGGCTCGATCCGCGCGAAGTCGCCGGGCACCGAGTAGCGCTCGCCGTCGATCTCCAGGAAGGTCTTGGCCGACTTCTCCGGGTCCTTGTAGTAGCCGATCGGCACCGACCCGCCGCGGCCGAGGCGGCCGATCGCGCCGATGTTGGTGGCGAGGTCGAGGACGTGGTTGTCGTCGTCGATGACCACGGAGTGCGGGCCGAGCCCGACCACGGGACCGTCGGTGCTGAGCTGGTCCTTGTCCTGCAGGCCCATCCCCTGGAAGCCGGTCTCGGAGGCGCCGACCGAGTCGGTGAACACCGCGTTGGGGAACCGCGCCATCCAGCGCTCCTTGACCGAGGCGCTGAAGATGGCGGCGCTGCTGGCGATCGCGAACAGGCTGGACCCGTCGTACGGCGCGTCGGTCTCGGCCTTGCGCTCGTACTCCTCGATCAGCGGACGGGCCATCGCGTCGCCGGTCATGAACATCAGCTGGACGCCCTCGCGGTCGATGATCTCCCACGTGCGCTGGGCGTCGAACTTCGGCTCGAGGATCGTGAGGTGACCGGCGAACAGGTGCATCAGCAGGCCCGCCTGGGCGCCGCCGTGCATCAGCGGGCTGAGCGGGAAGGTGACCATCCGGGGGTCGGTGGCCTGCTTGGACTGGTCGTACTCGGTCAGCGGGGTGCCGGTGTAGAAGTCGATGCCGCCGCCGAGCACCCGCCAGAAGTCCTCGTGGCGCCACATCACGCCCTTGGGGAACCCGGTGGTGCCGCCGGTGTAGATGATGTGCAGGTCGTCGGCGGAGCGCTCCTCGAAGTCACGCTCGGCGCTCTGCCCGGCCAGTGCCTCCTCGTAGAGCACGCCGCCGTAGGAGCTCACCTCGGAGTCGTTGTCCGGGTCGAGCAGGTCGGTGAGCGCCACGAAGGTGTTCAGCTTCTCGTGCTTGGGCGCGCAGGTGGCCACCAGCGGCGCGTAGCTGCGGTCGTGGATCAGCGCGACGACCTCGGCGTTGTCGAAGAGGTAGTCGAGCTCGCCCTCGACGTAGCGGTAGTTCACGTTGATGTTGACCGCGCGGACCTTGACGATCGCGAGGACGGCCACGACGTGCTCGATGCTGTTCTTGGCGTAGATCCCGACGTGGTCGCCGGCGCCCACGCCCTGCGAGGCGAGGTAGTGGGCGAGCTTGTTGGACTCGACCTCCAGCTCCCCGTAGGTGATCACTCGATCCCCCACCTTGAGCGCCGGATTGTCGGGTGCGGCGTCCACGGCGTGCTCGAACAGGTCAGCGATGTTGAGGGCCATGGCGGAAGACTAGAACACGTTCTCGTTTCTGACTAGCATCGTCCGCATGACCGAAACGGCCCCCGAACAGACGTCCGCGCAGACCCCGGAACCCCCGGCCGGCGACGACCAGCCGCACGCCCTGGTCGAGCTCGAGGGGCACACGCTGGTGGTGACGATGAACCGGCCGAAGGCCCGCAACGCCCTCTCCGGGGAGATGCTCGCGATCATGGAGCAGGCCTGGGAGCGGGCCAACAACGACCCCGAGGTGCGGGTGGTGATCCTCACCGGGGCGGGTGGCTACTTCTGCGCCGGGGCCGACCTGAAGGCGATGTCGTCGAGCTCCCCCTCGGACAAGTTCGAGTCCGGGGAGTTCGATCCGTCGGTGATCAAGTCGCTGCTCAAGGGCTACCGGGTGGAGAAGCCCCTGATCGCCGCGGTCGAGGGCCCGGCGATCGCCGGGGGCACCGAGATCCTCCAGGCCACCGACATCCGCATCGCCGGTGAGTCGGCGCGCTTCGGGGTCTCCGAGCCGAAGTGGGGGCTCTACCCGCTGGGCGGGTCCGCGGTCCGGCTCCCCCGCCAGCTGCCCTACACCGTGGCGGCCGAGCTGCTGCTCACCGGACGGCACATCAAGGCTCCCGAGGCGAAGGAGATCGGGCTGATCGGCCACGTCGTCCCCGACGGGCAGGCGCTGGCCAAGGCCCACGAGATCGCCGACCTGATCGCGGCCAACGGCCCCCTGGCCGTGCAGGCGGTGCTCAAGACGATCCGCAGCTCCGAGGGCAAGCACGAGGACGACTGCTGGAAGGACGACGCCCGGGTCGGGGCGGCGGTGTTCGCCTCCAACGACGCCAAGGAGGGTCCGCGGGCCTTCGGCGAGAAGCGGGCGCCCAACTTCACCGGCACCTGAGCAGCGGGCGGCTGAGCCGCACCGGCGGTCGCGTCAGCTGCCGCTCCAGGCCTTCCACAGCTCGGCGTAGAGGCCGTCGCGTCCCAGCAGCTCGTCGTGCGTCCCCTCCTCCAGGATCCGCCCCTCACTCATCACCACGACCCGGTCGGCACTCTGCGACTGGGTCAGGCGGTGCGCCACGACCAGGGCGCTGCGGCCCTTGGTCACGGCCAGGGCGGCTTCCTCGAGCACCCGGGCCCCGGCCGAGCCGGCCTCGGCGGTGGCCTCGTCGAGGACCACCACCCGCGGGTCGCGCAGCGCCACCCGCGCGAGCGCGAGCTGCTGGGCCTGGGCGGCGGTGATGCTGCGGCCGTGGTCACCGACCACGGTGTCGAGCCCGTCGGGCAGGGCCCGGACCCACTGCCAGGCGAGTGCCGTCTCCAGCGCCTCCACCACCTGCTCGTCGGTCGCGTCGTGCCGCGCCAGGGTGACGGCGTCGCGCACCGTCCCGGAGAACACATGCACGTCCTGGCTGACCAGCACGACCTCGTCGCGGATCGAGCGTGGGTCCAGCTCGGCGTACGACCTGCCGGCGAGGGTGACGCCACCGCTCGTGGGGCGCAGGATCCCCGCGACCACCGCGGCCAGCGTGGTCTTCCCGGCCCCGGTCGCCCCGACCAGGGCCACCCGCTCGCCGGCTCGCAGGACGAGGTCGACCTCGTGCAGCACCGGCACGCCGTCGACGTACTCGTGCGTCGCGGCGGTGACCACCAGGTCTCCCGGGCTCTCCGACCGGGGGCTGGCCGGGCCGCCGGGACGCTCCATCAGGGCGACCCCGGCCAGCCGGCTCAGCGAGGCACCCGCCGACTGCACCTGGTCGAACAGCATCATCAGGGCGCCGATCGGGTTGAACAGCCGGTGGAAGTACAGCGCGGCAGCAGTCACGGCGCCGACCGTCACCGCGTCCGCGCGGACCAGGTAGAAGCCGGTCACCAGCACGGCGCCCAGCCCGAACAGCTCCGAGCGGTTGTTGCGCGCGCCGAACCGGGTGAGCAGCCCGAACACGGTGATCGCGATGCTGGCGGCCGTCCAGGAGGTGGTGCGCACCTGGTCCAGCTGCTCCCGCTCGCGTCCGAACGCTCGCAGGGTGGTGGCTCCCTGGATGCCGCTGATCAGCACCTGGGCGCGCTCCCCCTGCGCGGCGCGCTGCTCGCGGTAGAGCGGGGCGGAGCGGGGCAGGTACCACCGCAGTCCCAGCAGGTACGACGGCGCCGCGACCAGGCCGGCCAGGCCCAGCCGCCAGTCGAGCGCGAACAGCCCGACCGCGGTGAAGCCGACGGCGACCGCGGACTCGACCATCAGCGGCACGACCTCCTTGATCGAGTCGGCCACCGCGCGCACGTCGTCACCGACCCGGGAGAGCAGGTCGCCGGCGCCGGCCCGCTCGAGCCGCTCCGCGTCGAGGTGCAGTGCCCGGTCGAGCACCCGCTCGCGCAGGGTCGCCAGTGCCGGCTCGGCGGCGCGGGCCAGGAAGCTCAGCGAGAACGCGGAGGAGACACCGACGAGCACGGCGGAGCCGGCGATCACCGCGGCCATCACCAGCACCGAGTCGGTCTCACCGCCCGAGCGCACCTCGTCGACGATCAGGCCCAGCACCCACGGCGGGACCAGCCCGGCGAGCCCGCCCACGACGAAGGCCAGCACGCACGCGACCAGGGCGCCGCGGTGACGGCCGATCAGGGTGGCCGCGAGCCGGAAGGTCTCCCGCCGGCCGGCGATGGGAAGCAGGTCGCGGTCCGGGGCGGTCATCGCAGCACCAGCTCCCGGTACTCCTCGCGCGCGGAGAGCTCCGCGTGCGTGCCCTCGGCCACGACCTGTCCGCCGCGGACCAGCAGCACCCGGTCGGCCTGCGCCAGCAGCGCCGGGCTGCTGGTGAGCACCCAGGTCGTCAGCTCGCTGCCGGCCGGGTGCCGGACCTCGCGCAGGCCGCGCGCCATCCGGTGCTCGGTGACCGCGTCGACGGCGGTGGTCGGGTCGTGCAGGACCAGGATCGGCACCCGGCTGGCCAGCGCCCGGGCGTAGGCGATCCGCTGCCGCTGGCCGCCGGAGTACGTCGCGCCGTCCGGCGTCACGGGTCGCTCCAGCCGGTCGGGGTGCAGGTCCAGGACGTCGGTGACCGCGGACGCCTCGACCAGCCGGTCGAGCTCGTCCGCCGGAAGCGTGCCGTCCGGGTCGACGTTGGTGTGCACGGAGCCCTCGAAGAGGTCCACTCGGTGCGGCGCCACCGCGAGCACACCGCGCCGGGCCTCGGCGCTGAGCTCGGGCAGCGGCACTCCGCCGAGCCGGACCGATCCGGCCCCGGCGGGCTCGAGGCCCTCGGAGAGCAGGCCGATCAGGGCGGCGGCGTCGGCGGGGTCCTCGGCCGCGATCCCGAGCAGCTCGCCGGGCCGGGACCTCACGGTGAGCCCGGCCAGGGACTCCGTGCGCACGTCGCGGAGCTCGATCACGGGCGGCACCTGCTCGACGGCGCGCTCCCCGGTGGCCACCAGCGGCGGCGAGCCGAGGTAGTCGACGATGCGTCCGGCCGAGGCGTGCGCGCCGGCGACCTCCGCGCTCACATGGCCCAGCAGGGCGATCGGGCTGGCCAGGAACTGGGCGAGGCCGACGATCGAGATCAGCTCACCGATGCTGATCGAGCCGTCGAGCCCCCGGAGGCCGGCGAGCAGGGCGACCGCGGCGAGGAACAGGGCGCTGAGCCCGTTGGTGAGACCGGCCATGGCGCCGTACGAGTTGGCGGTGCGGATGCCGGCGGCCCGGGCGCGGTCGCTCTCCACGCGGTAGCGCTCGCTGGCCACGTCCTCGGCGCCGATGCCCTTGAGGCCGCGCAGCCCGCGGACCAGGTCGGTGGCGACGCCGGCAGTGTGCGCGATGCTCGCCTGCTGGGCCGCGCTGCGCCGGGCGATCGCCGGGGAGACCACCTGGACCAGCACCAGCACCGCGGGGGCGCCGAGGAGCACGACCAGGCCGAGGACGAGGTCGATCCGGAGGAGCACCACCGCGCTGACCACGAGCGCGAGCACCGAGGCCAGGGCGTAGCCCAGGGACCTGATCGTGAAGCCGACCTGCTCGACGTCCGAGGTGGCCAGCGAGAGGGTCTCGCCGGCGAGCAGCCCGCTGCGGACACCCCTCGGGTCCAGCTCGCGCTCGGCGATCTCCAGCCGCAGCCGGTGCGTCTCCCGCTGCATGGCGCCGAAGCCGATCGCGGCGCCCCAGCGGTAGGAGTAGCTGAGTACGGCGAACAGGGCGACCAGCACGCCGATCCAGAGCAGGAGCTGCTGTGAGTCCCCCGTGCTCACGGCACGGTCGATGGTCACCCCGATCAGCACCGGGACCATCAGCTCGCACAGCTGCCACACGCTGAGGAGCGTCAGGTAGCCGAACAGCGGCCCGCGGGAACGCCGCAGCGCCCGCAGCATCAGCCGCGTCGCGGTGGCGGGTGGCGCCGCAGCCACGGTGGTCGCCTCAGCCATGGTGGGCCGGGACCACCGTCGGGAGCCCGTCGACGGGGTCGGCGAAGACGTGGGCGCGCAGGCCGAAGACGTCGAGAAGGAGATCGCTGCTCATCACCTGGGCGGGCGGGCCCTGTGTGACGATCCGGCCCTGCTCCATCACCACGAGGTGGTCGCTGTAGCGGGCGGCCAGGCTCAAGTCGTGCAGCACCAGGACGATGGTGCGGCCGGTGTCCCGGCGCAGGCGTACGACGAGGTCGAGCACCTCGACGGCGTGGGCGAGGTCGAGGTGGGTGGTCGGCTCGTCGAGCAGCAGGATGCCGGTCTCCTGGGCCAGGGTCATCGCGATCCACGCGCGTTGCCGCTGGCCCCCGGAGAGCTCGTCGAGGGGCGATTCGGCGAGCTCGAGCATCCCGGTGGCGGCCATCGCGCGCTCCGCGATCAGGTCGTCGGCGACCGACCACTGGCGGTACCAGGGCTGGTGCGGCTGTCTCCCCCGGGCCGCGAGGTCGCCCACCGTCATCCCCTCGGGTGCGACCGGCGACTGCGGGAGCAGCGCCAGCTCGCGGGCGACGTCGCGTGCGCGCAGCGACGCCATCGGGCGGCCGTTGAGCAGCACCCGGCCGTGCGCGGGCGGGAGGATCCGGCCGAGCACCCGCAGCAGCGTCGACTTCCCGCAGCCGTTCGGCCCGATCACGGTGGTCACCTGTCCGGGCGGGACGTGCAGGGTGAGGTCCTGGAGGACCGGCCGTGCGCCGTACCCGACCTCGATCGACTCGGCGACCAGCGGGGCGACCCGGGTCTCAGACACTTTCCCTCCGAACATGCTGGGTGAGCAGGTACAGCAGGTACGGCGCCCCGATGACGGCCGTGAGAATACCCACCGGCAGCTCCGCGGGCAGCCGCTGGGCCCCCAGGTCGGCGGCGAGCACCAGCGCCGCCCCGAACAGGCCACCTGCCAACGGAGTCGGCCCGGCGGTGCCGAAGAGGCGCATCGCCGCCTGCGGCGCGACGAAGGCCACGAACCCGATCGGGCCGGCGACCGCGGTGGCCGCCGACGCCAGCACCACGGCGACCAGCAGGCTGATCGCCTCGACCCGTCCCGCAGGGACGCCCAGGCTCGGCGCCACCTCGCGGCCGAGCCGCAAGGCTGCCAGGGACGAGGACAGGGCGGCGCAGGCCGCCACCCCGAGGACCACCACGGGGAGCAGCATCGCGACGTCGCTCATCCGGACACCGGCGAGCGACCCGGTGAGCCACCTGCTCGCCACCTGCGCCTCGACCAGCTCGGCGCGGGTGAGCAGCCAGGACACGCCTGCCAGGCAGATGGCGTTGACGCTGAGGCCCACCAGGATCAGCCGGAGGCCGTCGAACCCGGAACGCCACGACAGCGCCAGGATGATTCCGGTCGTCAGCAGGCCACCGACGAGGGCGGCGGGTGCCAGCAGCTGGCCTGCGTTCCCCTCGCCGATCGCCTCGATCACCTCCGGCCGGGTGACGAGCAGCACCGCGAACAGGCTCGCGCCGGCGGTGACGCCGAGGATGTCCGGGCTCGCGATCGGGTTGCGGGTGATCGACTGGGTCAGGGCACCGGAGGCCCCGAGCACGAAGCCCACCAGAAGCGCGCCCAGGGCCCGGGCGAGGCGGCGCTCCACCACGACGAGGTTCTCGATCCGGGAGCCGGCGCCCTGCAGCGCGCCCCACACCCGGTCGACCGGGAGGTCGAGGGTGCCGGTGAACACGGAGACCACCAGCAGCGCGACGACGAGGACGGTCAGGGCCGCGGTCGCGGCGACCCCGCGCCGCTTCACCCGGAGCCCGACTGGCCCGAGGGCCACCCCACGGCGGCGGGTCCGGTTCCGGGGACGGCGGTCCCGGCGCTCCAGCAGCGCGCTCACAGCGGCAGCAGCCTGCGACGACGGGTGAGCGCCAGGAGCACCGGCGCACCCACGACGGCCATCACGATCCCGACCTGGAGCTCACCGGGGCGGGCGCTCACCCGGCCGACCGTGTCCGCGACCAGCAGCACGATCACCCCGACCAGTCCCGCGAACGGCACCAGCCAGCGCTGGTCGTGCCGGGTGAGCGCACGCGCGACGTGGGGGGCCACCAGGCCCAGGAAGGCGATCGGCCCGCACATCGCGGTGGCCGGCCCCGCGAGCAGGGTGATCGCCACGATGCCGGTGATCCGGCTGGCCCGGACCCGGGTGCCGAGCGACTGGGCCACGTCCTCCCCCAGCGACAGCGAGTTGAGCGAGAACGCGTTGCCCAGTGCCAGGGCAGACCCGACGGCCACCAGGCCCGCGACCGGGAGGAGCAGCTCGAAGGACCGGTTGGCGAGCGCGCCGACCTCCCAGAAGCGCAGCACGTCGAGAGTCTCGCGGTCCAGCAGCACCAGCGCGGAGGTGAGTGCGGCCAGGAGCGCCCCGAGCGTCGTACCCAGCACGGCGAGCATCACCAGGGCTCCGCCCCGCATGGCGCGCAGGCCGAGCAGGAACACCAGAGTGGTCACGGCCGCGGCGCCGGCCATCGCGGCCAGCACCGTCACCCCGGCGGACTGGACTCCGAAGCCGAAGACCATCACCGCGACCGCGAACGTGGCGCCCGCGTTGACGCCGAACAGGCCGGGGTCGGCCAGCGGGTTGCGGGTGTGCCCCTGCATCAGCGCTCCGGCCATCCCGAGAGCGAGGCCGGCCAGCACTCCGAGGACGGTGCGGGGCAGGCGCTGGGAGGTGATCACGGTGGCGTTGTCGGAGTCCACGTCGGTGAACACCGCGGCGAGCACCTCGCTGAACGGGATCGTCCGGGTGCCCACCGCCAGGCTCAGCAGGATCGCGAGCAGGACCCCCGCCGCCAGGACCCCGGCCCAGTGCTGCAGACGCAACACAGGCACCCGGCTGCTGGAGGACATTAGGCGAGGCTAGCCTTAGCGCCCGTTCGAGCCAGAACTGCCCCGAGGAGACCTCCATGAAGTCCACCCACCGCCGCTCCCGCAGGGTCGGCCTCGCGGCCGCCGGCGTCGCCGCCGCGATGCTCCTGGCTGCCTGCGGATCCTCCGGGAACGCCTCCGAGGACACCCCCGCCGAGGAGTCGAGCACGCGGACGGTCAAGGACACCTTCAACGGCGACATCACCGACGTCCCCACCAAGCCCAAGCGGGTGGTGGCCCTGTGGCGGACCGGGTCCGAGCTCGCCGAGCTGGGCGTCGTGCCGGTGGGCGCGCTGGAGGGCGAGTTCCTCGAGGAGGAGCTCGGGATGGAGGCCTACGGCCCCGTCGCGGACGTGCCGACCGTGGGCACCACCGATGGTGTGGACGTGGAGAAGGTGATCGCGCTCAAGCCCGACCTGATCATCGGGATGGACAACAAGGGCCTCAGCATCGACTACGACGAGCTCCAGGAGGTCGCCCCCACCGTGATCCTGAAGATCGCCGAGCCGACCGACGTGTGGAAGAACTACCCCGTGGTCGCCGACCTCGTCGGAAAGACCACGGACTTCGAGGAGCGCGAGGCCGCGCTGGAGAAGAGCCTCAAGGCAGTCAAGGACGAGTACGGCGACGCGATCGCCGGCGCGCAGGCCACGGCACTGAGCGCCTTCGAGGGGAGCCTGCTGATCGACACCAGCAAGTCCCTGTCGTGGCAGCGTATCGACGCCGCGGGCTTCGGCTACAACCCGACGTACACCGCCGACCCCGAGCGCTACGTCGCGGAGGTCTCCCAGGAGAACGTCGCCAGCCTCGCCGACCAGGACATCATCTTCTACGACGCGAACCTCGACGGCTCCCCCACCGAAGGGACCGACAAGCTCCTCGAGGCCGCCTCCTTCAAGCGGCTGCCCGCGGTGAAGGCCGGCAACGTCTTCCCCCTGACCTCCGGGACCATCTACACCTTCGAGGCCGCCGCCAAGCAGGTCGAGAACCTGCGCACCGCCGCACAGAAGTACCAGCCGGCGAGCTGATGGCGGCGCAGGGCGAACGTCCCCGGGCCACCCTGGCCACCTGGGACATCAAGATCCGCGAGGTCGAGGTGCTGCGGCGCGAGCAGGTCACGCCCGGGATGCTGCGGCTCACCCTGGGTGGCTCCCAGATGGACGGCTTCGAGAGCCACCTGCCCGACGAGCACTGCAAGCTGGTCTTCCCCGACGCGGACACCGGGCTCACCCGAGCCCCCGTCCCCGACGGCGACCACCTGTCCTGGCCACGCCCGTTCCCCACCTGCCGCGACTACACGATCAGGCGGTACGACGCGGCGGCCGGCGAGGTCGACATGGACTTCGTCCTGCACGAGGGCGGCGTCGCGTCGACGTGGGCGCAGACGGCGGCGATCGGGAGCACCATCTGGCTCGCCGGGCCGCGCCCGTCACGCTTGGTCCCGCCGGAGTTCGACTTCCTGGTGATCGTCGGCGACGAGACCGCGCTCCCGGCGATCGGCCGCTGGCTGGAGGAGATGCCCGAGCACCAGCGTGGCGTGGTCGCGGTCGAGGTGGCCTCGGCCACCGAGGAGCAGCCGCTGCGGGTGCCCGCCGGCGTCCGGCTTGCCTGGCTGCACCGGGACGGCGCCGCACCGGGGACGACGACGCTGCTGGGCGACTTCGTCCGCGACCTCGAGATCCCCGACGACGTGCAACACACCTACGTGTGGGCGGGTGGCGAGGCGATCTCCCTCAAGCCCGTGCGCACCTGGGCGAGGTCGCGGGGCTTCGGCAAGGACGACAGCGACATCACCGGGTACTGGCGTCGCAACGTCACCCAGGACCAGATGGAGAAGCCGACCGTGCTGGAGCGGGTCGAGCACGCGGTCGCGCACCTGCTGCGTCGCGGGCACTAGAACACGGGGCGTGGTGGGTCCACGAGCACCTAGGATCTCGCCATGGCTGGAGCGAACGTGTGGGACCGGTTCCCCCTGGACCCGCGCGCGGAGCAGCACGCACGGCTGCGCGCAGCCGACCGGGACCGCGACATCGTCAACGAGGTCCTCGGCTCGGCGTACGCCGAGGGCCGGCTCGCTCCCGAGGAGCTCGACGAGCGCAGCAGTGCCGTCGCCCGGGCCAAGACCCTCGGTGAGCTGCCGGCCCTGCTCGAGGACCTCGTGCTGCCGGGCGGACCCGCCGCCGCGCCCTCGTCGCGGCCCCTGGCCGGCCGCCGCGCCGCAGGCAGCCTGAGCCCGCACCACGAGCAGGCCGAGCGTCGCTACCGCGTGCTGCGGCTGGTGACGCTGATGGTGTTCCTGGTGCCCACGCTGATCTGCTGGGTGGTGTGGGGGACGCTGAATCTCTTCGACGCCGGCACAACGTTCCCGTGGCCGATCTTCCCCACGATGGGCACCTCCATCCCGTTGTTCGTGGTGCTGGCCGCGCACCGCGACATCGTGTCCGGGTCCGAGCACCATCTGGAACGACGCGAGATCCGCCGCCGCAACCGAGAGCTGCCACCGCCGCCGACGCCCTAGGCTGGTGCGCATGTCGGAGAGCATCTGGGAGCGGTTCCCCCACGACCCGCGCCGACCGGAGAACGCGGCGCTGAGGGCCAGCGACCACGACCGCGACCTGATCAGCGACGTGCTCTCCTCGGCGTACGCCGAAGGGCGGCTGACTCCGGCGGAGCTCGACGAACGCGGCACCGCGGTCGCGCACGCGAGGACGCTGGGCGAGCTCCCCGCCGTGATCGAGGACCTGGTGCCCGCCCTGGTGGTCCCCAAGCAGCTGGTCAGCGAGCGCCGGGCCGAGGCCGAGCGGCGCTACCGCCAGCAGCGGCAGCAGGCGCTGTTCTCGTTCCTCACCCCGACGCTGATCTGCTGGGCGGTGTGGATCGCCGTGCTGTTCAACGGCGGGGGCACTCCCTTCCCGTGGCCGCTGTTCGTGATGATCGGCACCGGGATGCGCTACGCGCAGCTGTCCACCAGCCGGGAGGACACCATCGCCGAGATCGAGCGCGACCTGGAGAAGAAGGAGCGCAAGCGCCTCGAGAAGGAGGGGAACCAGTCCCCCAGGGAGCTTCCCCAACAAGACGACCGGCCCTGAGCCGGGTCGCCGTTCCACTAGGAGGTGGGTCCGATGGACGTCCGCGATCTGGTGCGCAACCACTACGGCGGTGGTGACCTGAGCGGGGCGGTCCTCGCGGCACTCGCCGCCGCCGGCGTCGACGCCGACCACCTCCGCCCAGCGGACCTGTTCCCCGTCGACCAGCTGCACGCCGGGGGCGCAGCCGCGACCGAGCACGTGCTGAGCACGCTCGAGGTGCGGCCCGGCCAGCGGCTGCTGGACCTCGGTTGCGGGATCGGCGGCACCTCCCGGATGGCGGCGATGGCAGGTGCGCGGGTCACGGGCATCGACCTGACCCCGGACTTCGTGGAGGCAGCCACTGCTCTCACCGAACGCGTCGGGCTCTCCGACCGGGCCTCGTTCGTCGCCACCTCCGGTGAGTCGGCGCCGTTCGGGGAGGCCACCTTCGACGCAGCCGTGATGATCCACGTCGGGATGAACGTCCCCGACAAGGCCGAGCTGTTCGCCCAGGTCCACCACGTGCTCCAGCCCGGCAGCCGGTTCGCGGTCTTCGAGCAGATGCGTTCGGAGGATGGGGACCTCCCCTACCCGATGCCCTGGGCCGAGGACGAGCGGTCGTCGTTCGTCGAGACGGCCGATCAGTACGTCGCCCACCTGGAGGCCGCGGGCTTCACGATCGAGCAGGTCGAGGACCGTACGGCGTCGACGGCCGGCCCGCCGCCGACGGGCCCCATCTCCCCGGTGGTGGTCTTCGGCCCGGAGTTCGCCCGGCGCATCGGCAACAACGTGGCGGCGACCACGTCCGGGCTCCTGGCAGCCGTCCTCGTGATCGCGATCGCGCGACCATGACCTGAGGGACGTGCCGTCGTTGAGGTGGCATGTCCAACGCCTACTTCCCTCACGGCGTCGCGTCGGGAGACCCCACACCCGGCGCCGTGGTGATCTGGACCCGGGTCACGCCCACTTCTGCGAGCCGACCTGGATCCGGCGCCGGTCCCGACGTCGTCGTCACCTGGCAGGTCTCCACCAGCGCCAGCTTCAGCCGGGTCGTGAGCTCGGGCCGCGTCACCACCGGAGCCGCACGCGACCACACGGTGAAGGTGGACGTCACCGGCCTGCAACCGGGACGCACCTACTACTACCGGTTCGGCTACGGACGCCGATTCAGCCGCAGCGGGCGGATGCGCACCGCACCTGCGCCCACCTCCTCCCCCGCCAACCTGCGGTTCGGGGTGGTCTCCTGCGCCAACCTCCAGGCGGGCTGGTTCAGCGCCTACCGGCACCTCGCGGACCGCGAGGACCTGCACGCGATCCTGCACCTCGGTGACTACGTCTACGAGTACGGTCCCGGCCAGTACGGCTACGGCCAGCAGGACGTCGACATCCGCAAGCACGAGCCGGCGCACGAGACGGTCTCGCTCGCCGACTACCGGCAGCGGCACGCGCAGTACAAGCTCGACGCCGACCTGCAGCGGCTGCACGCGAAGTACTCCTTCATCCACACCTGGGACGACCACGAGTCCACCAACGACGCCTACCGCGACGGCGCCGGGAACCACAACCCCGACGACGGCGAGGGCACCTGGTCCGCGCGCCGCCAGGCCAGCCACCGCGCGTACGACGAGTGGATGCCGGTCCGGATGAGCGGGACCGCGACCACCGGTGACGGCACCCAGCTCTACCGGCGGCTGCAGTTCGGTGACCTCGCCGAAATCAGCATGCTGGACCTGCGCACCTACCGAGACGTCCAGGTGGCGCACCAGCTGGACCCCGAGCAGGCGAACCCCGACCGGAGCATCACCGGGCGGGCGCAGCTGGACTGGCTCAAGGCCTCGTTGACCCGTCAGGTCGCGCAGTGGAAGGTCGTCGGCAACCCGGTGATGATCGCGCCGGTGACGTTCGTCGGCCTGCCCCGCAACCTGGTGAAGCCGGTCAACGACACGATCGGTCTGCTGCCCCCCGACGGCGTCGCCTACAACGTCGACCAGTGGGACGGCTACACCGACGACCGGCGCGAGGTCTTCGAGCACCTCCGCGACCACGGAGTGACCGACGCTCTCTTCGTCACCGGGGACATCCACTCCGGCTGGGCGGCCGACCTCCCTGCCGAGAAGGCGACCTACCCCGGCACCCGCGACTCCGTCGGAGTCGAGTTCGTGACCAGCTCGGTGACCTCGAACAACCTCAAGGACATCACCGGCACGCCGCGGCGCACGACCAGCATCGCGGTCGAGGGGATCATCAAGGTGAACAACCCACACATCAAGTACCTCAACTTCGACGACCACGGGTACTCGGTCCTCGACATCACCGCGAAGCGCGCGCAGATGGACTGGTACGTGATCGGCGACCGGGCCGTGCGCGGGACCGGCGCGACGTGGAGCGCGTCCTGGGCAACGAGCGCCGGGACCCAGACCGTCCGCCCGGTGAAGGGGCCGGTGGCGTGATGGGCACCGGATCCGTGCGGCTCGATCGCCGTACCCTGTTGAAGGTCGCCGGCACCTCCGGTGCGGTGACGACGTTCTCCACCGCGGCGGCGGCACCCGCGCGTGCCTCGGCCGGTCGCAAGCGCGCCTACGTGCTGGTGATCGACGGGTGCCGGCCGGCCGAGATCGACGCGATGCCCGCGGTCGCGGCCCTGCGCGACGGCGGCACCTGGTACCCCGCCGCCCGGTCGCTGCCGGTGATGGAGACGATCCCCAACCACGTGATGATGATGACCGGCTGCCGCCCGGCCCGTAACGGGGTGCCGGCCAACAGCATCTACGACCGCACCCTCGGCGAGCTGCGCGACTGCGACCGCCCCGAGGACATCCGGGTCCCCACGATCATCGAGCAGCTGAACGCCTCGAAGCGGACGACCGGGACGGTGCTGTCCAAGGACTACCTCTACAACGTCTTCGGCACCCGGGCCACGCACCGCTGGGAGCCGTTCCCGCTGCTGCCGATCACCGACCACGCCCCGGACGCGGCCACGATGCAGGCGGCGCTGACCATGGTCGAGAAGCTCGACCCGGACATGATGTTCGTCAACCTCGGCGACGTCGACCGGGTCGGTCACTCCGACCTGACCGGCACCACCCTCAAGCTGGCCAGGGCCGCCGCACTGGCCTCGACGAACCTCCAGGTCGCGCGGTTCGTGGCGAAGCTGAAGTCCTCGGGACGGTGGGCCTCCTCGATGATCATCGTGCTCGCGGACCACTCGATGGACTGGTCGCTGCCGGCCAACGCGGTCAGCCTCACCCACGTGTTCAAGGCCGACCCGAGCCTCACCGGCAACTACGTGATCGCCCAGAACGGGGGCGCGAACCTCGTCTACTGGACCGGGCCCGCCTCGGGCCGCACCGCCGGCCTGGCCTCGATGAGATCGCTCGCCCTCGCCACCGAAGGGGTCTTCCAGGCCCACCGCGTCGACCAGACCCCCTCGCTCGGGCTCGACTCCAAGGCCGGGGACCTCCTCGTCTACTGCAAGGCGGGCTGGCGGTTCACCGACCCGCTGCCTGTGAGCAACCCGATCCCGGGCAACCACGGCCACCCGGCGACCGAGCCGATCCCGTTCCTCATCGGCGGCGGCTCACCGGCCGTGCGCACCGGCGTGGCCCGCTCGGCGAGGGCGACCACCATGGACGTCGCTCCCACGCTGGGCCGCTACTTCGGGATCGCCGCACCCAGGACCGGCTGGGAGGGCGTCAGCCGGCTCTGAAACCGCGGCCGAGACACACCGGTGGTTGCGGCTGCTCCCGGGACCACCCACGTACCGTTTGTCTGGTGCCCGGGCCGCTGGATCGTGTCGATGCCTTCCAACGCCGTCGGCGCGTCGCCGGCTTCCCGCTCGGCGTGGTCTACAAGTTCTTCGACGACCAGGGCGGCTACCTCGCGGCGGTGCTGACCTACTACGCGTTCGTGGCGATCTTCCCCCTCCTGCTGATCGGCTCCTCGGTCCTCGGGTTCGTGCTGCAGGGCTACCCCGAGCTCCAGGAGGACATCTTGAACTCCGCCCTGGCGCAGTTCCCGATCGTCGGGGACCAGCTGGGCCGCCCCGAGGGGCTGCAGGGCAGCACCTCCGCGGTCGTGGTCGGCTCCCTGACCGCGTTGTACGGCGTGGTGGGGCTCGGCCAGGCAGCGCACAACGCGGTGAACGTCGCGTGGGCGATCCCGCGCAACAGCCGGCTGAACCCGATCGTCAGCCGGTTGCGCAGCCTGGTCTGGCTGGTGCTCGCAGGCATCGGCCTGGTCGTGGTCGCCCTGATCACCAGCCTGGCCGGCAACCTGGACGTGCTCGGTGTCGACCTGGGCGCCGAGATCGCGTGGGTGGTGGCCGCGGCGACCGTCGCCCTCAACGCGCTCGTGCTCTCGGTGATGATGCGGCTCTCCACCCCGCGCGAGGAACGGCTCCGCGACGTGCTCCCCGGCGCGACGACGATCGCCCTGCTGTGGCAGGTGCTGCAGGTCCTCGGCGGCGTGTACGTCGAGCAGGTGATCGGCAAGGCCAACCAGATGAACGCCGTGTTCGCGGTCGTCCTCGGGCTGGTGGCGCTGCTCTACGTCGCCACGGTGATCGCGATGATCGGGCTCGAGGTCAACGTGGTGCTGTCCAAGCACCTCTACCCACGGGCCCTGCTCACCCCGTTCACCGACGCGGTCCAGCTGACCGAGGCGGACCGGCGGGTCTACCGCGAGTACGCCCTCGCCCAGCGGCACAAGGGCTTCGAGCAGATCCGGGTCAGCTTCGACGACCAGCCCCAGCAGGCGGGCGACTGACCCAGGACCTCAGCCGACGCTGCGCTCCAGGGCACCCCAGTACTGCGCCCGCAGGGCCTTCTTGTCGGGCTTGCCGAGACCGGTCAGCGGCAGCGCGTCGGTGGCGATCACCTGCTTGGGTGCCTGCACGGCGCCCTTGCGCTCCTTGACCGCGTCCTTGATCTCCCGGACGACCTCGTCGGTGAGCTCGGCGCCGTCGCGGAGCACGACGATCGCGGTGACCGCCTCGCCCCAGCGCTCGTCGGGGAGGCCGATCACCCCGACCTGGGCGACTGCCGGGTGCTCGGCGACCACGTCCTCGACCTCGCGCGGGAAGACGTTGAAGCCGCCGGTGACGATCATGTCCTTGGTGCGGTCCACGATGTACCAGAAGCCGTCCTCGTCCTCGCGGGCCACGTCGCCGGTGTGCATCCAGCCGTCGCGGAAGGTGTCGGCCGTCTCCTCGGGCAGCTTCCAGTAGCCGCCGGCCAGCAGCGGCCCGGCCACGCAGATCTCCCCCGGCTCGCCGACCGGCACCGGCTGCCCGGACTCGTCGAGGAGCGCGGTGCGCAGCAGCGCGGAGGGCCGCCCGCAGGAGGAGAGCCGCTGCCGGTTCTCCAGCGAGTGGTCCTTGCGGGCCAGGTAGCTGATCGCCATCGGGGCCTCGGACTGTCCGTAGTACTGCGCGAAGATCGGGCCGAACCGCTCGATCGCCTCGGCCAGCCGCACCGGGTTGATCGCCGAGGCGCCGTAGTAGACCGTCTCCAGGGAGGAGAGGTCGCGCGTGTGCGAGTCGGGGTGGTCCATCAGGGCATAGAGCATCGAGGGCACCAGCATGGTGGCGGTGATCTTCTGCTCCTCGATCGTGCGCAGCACCTCGGCCGGGTCGAAGCGCGGCAGCACGATCAGGCAGCCGCCCTTGATCACGGTGGGCACGAAGAACGCCGCCCCCGCGTGCGAGAGCGGGGTGCACATCAGGAACCGCGGTGACTCCGGCCACTCCCACTCCGCGAGCTGGACCTGCGTCATCGTGGCCATCGCCTGGCTGGTGCCGATGACGCCCTTGGGCTTGCCGGTGGTGCCGCCGGTGTAGGTGATCGACACGATGTGGTCCGGGGGCAGCAGCGCCGCCTGGAGCGGCTGCGGGGCGAAGGTCTCCGCCGCGGCGGCGAGGTCCTTGCCGACGTGCGCGAGCTCCTCGGGAACCGGCCCGATCGTGAGCACCTGGGTGAGGTTCGGGACCTTCTCCAGCAGCCCGAGCGCGCGCTCCACGAACATCGGCACCGGGTCGATGATCAGCGTGGTGATCTCCGCGTCCTCGAGCACGTAGGCGTGGTCGTCGAGCGAGCCGAGCGGGTGCAGCGACGTACGCCGGTAGCCCTGGGTCTGACCCGCGCCGAGGATGAACAGCACCTCGGGCCGGTTCAGCGCGAGCAGCGCCGAGGGAGCGCCCGTGCCGGCGCCGAGCGCCTCGAACGCCTGCACGTACTGGCTGATCCGCTGCTCGACCTCCCCGCCGGTCAGGGTGGTGTCGCCGAGGAACATCACCGGCTTGCTGCGGTGCCGCTTCAACGCGGCGACCATCAGGTGCCCGTTGTGCGTGCCCAACCGCATCGGATCCCAGGCGGTCGAGCCACCGTCGGCTGAGCTCGTCGAAACCACGTCCTCGTCCGGCAGCGCATCCGTCATGCCGCGAGACTAGAACGTGTTACAGAAATGATCAATCAGGATTGACGGGCGAGGCGAAGCTCGCCAGCGCGTGGACCGCCTCCGGCGGGAGCGTGAGCCCGTCCTGGCTGCCGGGGTCGATGGCCAGCCACAGGTCCTCGGCCGGCCAGTTGGCCGCGAGCTCGGCCACGGCCATCCGCACGGCCGGCTCGGGGTCGGCCCCGGCCGCCATCAGGGCCTCCTCGGAGGTGAACACCGGGACGTACTGCGTGCCGTCCTGCTCGATCACCGGGATGGCGATCGTCCCCTCGGGAAGCGTCTCGTCCTCGTCCATGCCGTCCTGGGGAAGCAGGGCGATGCTGGTCGCGATGCTCTGCAGCAACGCGGTGGCCTCGGCCTGCGTGGTCAGGGAGTCAGCGGAGACGTCCGCCGGCTGATCGTCGAAAGTGCTCATCGTCGTGCCTCTCGTCGGGTTCGCCGGAGCCCGTCACAGTCGGTCCCCGGGGGGAACGACCCACGGTAACGACGCCTCCAAGGAAGCGCGCGCCCGGTCCTCAGCGCTGGACGAGAACGACCGCGGCGTCGGCAGTGTCGTCGTCCACCGCGTGCGCGGGCGACCAGAACACCGCGACGCAGATGTTGACGACCGTCAGCACCAGCAGCGTGGCCCAGATCCCGGTCGAGATGCGCTCCTTGCGCAGGTTCGCCATCGCGAGCACGAGGATGATCAGGCCGATGCCGAGCTTGACCCCCACCTTGGCGTGGTTGACGTCGGCGTCGAGGCCCTCGAGCACCCCGACGAGGAGGACGCCGGCGAGGAACGCCGTACCGGCACCGTCACGCACGAACCCCGTCACCTTCTTGTTGGGCTCCTTGGCCTGCACCACCAGTCCACCGAGGAGCACGGCGAAGCCGAGCAGGTGGACGAACAGCAGGACGAGGCGAAGGAAGTCCATGTCTACTCCAGAACATGTCAGGGGCGAGGGGAAGGCCGGCCAGGGGCGGCGCAAGAGGCCGTCGGAGCGGCCGCACGCGCCACACCGTAACGGCGCCTCCGCCCGCACACACGCTCGGGGCGACCTTTGTGAACACGATCACAAGCCGTCGGGAGGCGGGGAAGCCCGAGCGATCTGCCACTGTTGGGCCCACTGTGAAGCTCTCCCTCCTCGACCGGTCCAGGGCCCGCGCCGGCCGCGCCGGGGCCGAGTCGGTGACCGGCACGGTGGAGCGCGCCGTCCGGGCCGAGGCGCTGGGCTACGACGGGTTCTGGGTGGCCGAGCACCACGCGGTGCCCGGCATCGGCTCCGGCTCCCCGCCCGTGCTCCTCGCGGCCATCGGCCCGCGCACCTCCTCGATCCGGCTGGGGTCCGCCGGGGTGATGCTCCCCCACCACCAGCCCCTCGTGGTCGCGGAGCAGTTCCGGATGCTCGACGCCCTCAACCCGGGCCGGGTCGACCTCGGGCTGGGGCGTTCGCTCGGGTTCACGGCCCCGGTACGCCGGGCACTGCGACACGAGGAGGCCGAACCGGACACCTTCACCGCCGACCTGACCGAGCTCCGCGACTACCTCGAGGGACGGGCCGAGGTCACCGCGCGGCCCGACACCGGCCGGGTCGTCCCGATGCACGTGCTCGCCACCGGCAAGGGGCTGGAGGTGGCCGCCGGTCTCGGCCTGCCCGTGGTCATCGGCGGCCCCATCCTTGACAGCGACCACCTCGAGGACGCCCTGGCCGGCTACCGCACCCGGTTCCGGCCACACCACGGCAGCGAGCCCGCCGTCACGGTATCGCTGGACGTCACCGTGGCCGACGACGACGCCACCGCACGCGAGCTCGCCCTGCCCGAGGCGTGGGCGATGGCCCGCGCCCGGCAGACCGGCGAGTTCCCTGCCCTGGAGCCCGCGGCGAGCATCCGCGAGGCGCACTGGCCCGCGCAGGTGCGCCGCCGGGTCGAGGCCTCCCTGGACCGGGCCGTGGCCGGCAGCCCGGACACGGTGCGGCGCAGGCTGGAGCGGCTCGTGGAGCGCTGTGCCCCGGACCAGCTGATGGCCAGCACGTCGACGTACGACCGGGAGGCACTGTTCGCATCGGACGCGCTCCTGCGCGACCTCGTGCATTGATCCCGGTGTCCCTCGCCCAGGTCCGTCCTCCTCGCGGCAGGACCTCTTCTCGTCACAGGACCTCGCGCAGCGGATCCGCCGTGTCGAGGAAGATGCGCCCGCCGGGGACGAGCATCCGTCGCAGGCAGCCAAGGGCCTCCGCCTCGCGCGCCGGGTGTCGCCCGTCCAGCACTCCGACCCGGCATGCGAAGGCGAGGTCGTAGGGAACCTCGTCGGGTGTCAGCGATGCCTCCTCGACAGCGACCGCCCGCACGCTGAGCAGCCCTGCCGCGATCACGTCGGCACAGGACTTCTCGGTCAGGGCGACACCCTTCGTGGAGCGATCGAGCACCAGGACATGGCCACCGGGACCCACCCGCCTGGCCACCTCCCGCGCGGCCGCGCCCGGGGCGCCACCCACCTCGATCACCCGTTGCCCTGGACGCAGAGGCAGGGCGTCGACCACGGCCCGTAGTCGCGGTGACAGGTCGCCCGAAACCATCAGGGCCCTGCGTCGGCGGGCAGCGGCAGCCGGGTGACCCCGCCGAGGCGGCGGTGGAAGCGGACGTGCGACGCCCAGTGCGCCAGCTCGCGCCAGAGCGCCTGGTGGGCGGACCACGGCAACGGCTCGTCCCCGTCGCGCCAGGTGGCGCCGAAGCCGATCCACACCGGCGTCCAGTCCGCGGCGAGGTCCCACTCCCCACGCTGCTGGGTCACCAGCCGCCGCCGGAGCTGGAACGCCTCCCGCGGCCCGTCGGCCGAGATCGGCGCGGTGTGCACCGGCCACAACCGCAGGTCCAGGGGCATCAGCGCCAGCTCGAGGTCCTCCAGCACGCACGGCTCGACCAGCACGGTCGCGACGTTCTCGTGTGGTGCGCGTCTCACATCGGCACGCTAACCCGTGACGCCGACGGCCGTCAGCCCCCCGAGGGATGAGAAACGAGCCCTACGCCAGGGTCTCGGCCACCAGGCGCACCTCGTCGGGCGAGCGCAGGCTGAGCAGCAGCGTGGTCACGCCGGTCTCCTCCCACGCGGCCACGCGCTCGCGCACCTGGCCGGCGTCGCCGACGATGTGCATGTCCTCGACGAGGTCGTCGGGGATCAGCGCGGTGGCGCTGTCGCGGTCTCCGGCCAGGAACAGCTCCTGCACCTTCTCGGTCAGCTCCGCGTAGCCCATCCGGTCGAAGACGTTCTTGTGGAAGTTCTGCTCCTTGGCGCCCATGCCGCCCATGTAGAGCGCCACCGATGGCTTGAGCGCGTCGATCACCGCGCGGCGCTCCTCCTCGCTGTCGGTGATCTGCAGGTGGCAGGTCGCGGCGATCTCGAAGTCGTCGCGGGTACGCCGGGCGCCGGGCCGGGCGAACCCCTCGTCGAGCCAGGGCTGGTACATCCCGGCGCTCCGGGGCGTGTAGAAGATCGGGATCCACCCGTCGGCGATCTCGGCGGTCTGCGCGACGTTCTTGGGCCCCTCGGCGCCGAGCCAGATCGGGATGTCCGCACGCAGCGGGTGCACGATCGGCTTCAGCGGCTTGCCCAGCCCGGTCGACCCCTCACCGGCGTACGGCAGCGGGAAGTGCGGCCCGTCGTTGGTCACCGGCGCCTCGCGGGCCAGCACCTTGCGGACGATGTCGACGACTTCGCGGGTCCGGGCCAGCGGCTTGGCGAACGGCTGGCCGTACCACCCCTCCACGACCTGGGGCCCGCTCACGCCCATCCCCAGCACCACCCGTCCGCCGCTGAGGTGGTCCAGGGTGAGCGCGTGCATCGCGATCGAGGTCGGCGTCCGTCCCGACATCTGCACGATCGAGGTCCCCAGTCGCACCCGGCTGGTCTCCCGGCCCCACCAGGCCAGCGGGGTGAACGCATCCGACCCCCAGGCCTCGGCGGTGAAGATCGAGTCGAACCCGGCCTCCTCAGCCGCGGCGACGAGCTCCCCGACCCCCGCCGGCGGCTGTGCGCCCCAGTACCCGAGCTGCAGTCCCAGCTTCATGCGTCTCCTCGCGTCGTTCGGTGGTCGAGCTGTCCTTGGGGTGGTTGAGCCGTCCCCGTGGTGGTTGAGCCTGTCGAAACCCGCCTTGCTCGCAAGACTAGAACGTGTTTCACTTTCGGGCCATGACCACCGCCCCAGTCTCCCGCACCCTGCACGCCCCGATGAAGGTGGAGTTCGACTACACCCGATCCCTGGGCCCGGTGCTCTCGCAGTTCATGACCGGCCTGCGCGACCGGCGGGTGATCGGTGGCGTCCTCTCCGACGGGACCGTCGTGGTCCCCCCTCCGGAGTACGACCCGTCCACCCACCAGGCGCTCTCCGAGCTCGTCGCGGTGGGTGACGAGGGCGTCGTACGCAGCTGGTCGTGGGTGCCGGAGCCGGTGATGGACCAGCCGCTGGACAAGCCCTTCGCGTTCGCGATGATCCAGCTCGACGGCGCGGACGCGCCCCTGCTGCACGCGGTCGACGTGGACTCCCCCGCCGCGATCGAGACCGGCATGCGCGTGCGGGTGCGCTGGGCCGAGGAGACCGTCGGCCAGATCACCGACATCGCGTGCTTTGAGCCCGTCGCCGGACTCGACGGAGTCGAGGACGGCGCTGGCGGGCCAGATCGAGCGCGACTGCAGCCGAGGCACGAGGCTGCAACGGAGCAGTCGAGATCCGGTGAGATGTCCAAGGAGCCCACCACCACTCCCACCCGCGACCCGGTCACCCGCATCGTCAGCCCGGTACGGCTGGCCTACGAGTACGCCGCCTCCCCGGAGGAGTCGAAGTTCTTCCGCGGCCTCGCGGAGGGGCGGATCCTGGGGCAGCGCTGTCCCACGTGCGGGAAGGTCTACGTGCCGCCGCGCGGGGCCTGCCCGGTCGACGGGGTGCCGACGACCGACGAGGTCGAGCTTCCCGACAAGGGCACCGTCACGACGTACTGCATCGTGAACGTGCCGTTCCTGGGGCAGAAGATCAAGCCGCCCTACGTGTCGGCCTACGTGCTCCTCGACGGCGCGGACATCGCGTTCCTGCACCTGATCCTCGATGCCGAGGCGGACGAGGTGCGGATGGGGATGCGGGTCGAGGCCGTGTGGAAGCCGCGCGACGAGTGGGGCACCACGATCGAGAACATCAGCCACTTCCGTCCGACCGGGGAGCCCGACGCGGACTACGAGACCTACAAGCAGCACCTCTGATCCCGAGCTGCCCCGAAAGAGGTATGGCGTATGCGTGACGTTGCGGTCGTGGGGTTCGCCCAGCGACAGATGAAGGAGATGGACGGGTCCCCCACGTGCGTGGAGATCCTCGTCCCGATCTTCGCCGAGCTGTTCGAGCAGACCGGGTGGACCAAGTCCGACATCGACTTCTGGTGCTCGGGCTCCAGCGACTACCTGGCCGGGCGCTCGTTCTCGTTCGTCTCGGCGGTGGACGCGATCGGTGCGCTGCCGCCGGTCAACGAGTCGCACGTGGAGATGGACGCCGCGTGGGCGCTCTACGAGGCCTGGGTGAAGATCCAGACCGGCGAGGTGGACACGGCCCTGGTCTACGGGTTCGGCAAGTCCTCGGCCGGCGTGCTCCGCCGGACGCTGGCTATGCAGCTCGACCCGTACACGATGACCCCGCTGTGGCCCGACACCGTCTCCCTGGCGGGGATCCAGGCGCGGCAGGGCATCGAGCAGGGGCTGTGGGACGAGCGCGCGATGGCCGAGGTCGCCGCACGCTCGCGCAGCTCGGCGGAGGGCAACGAGTACGCGATCCGCAAGGGCGCCACCACCGCCGAGGACCTCCTCGCCCAGGAGCTGTACGCCGACCCGCTGCGCCGCTCCGACTGCGCCCCCGTCTCGGACGGCGCCGCGGCGATCGTGCTCACCACGGCGGAGGCACCCGGCTTCGACCGGGTCGCGGACCGCGCCGCCTGGATCACCGGCTTCGAGCACCGCACCGACCAGCTCGCGCTCGGCACCCGTGACCTGACCCGCTCCCCCAGCGCCGCGCTGGCCGGCTCGGCCGCCGGCGCCCACGCGGTGGACACCGCCGAGCTGCACGCGCCCTTCTCGCACCAGGAGCTGATCCTGCGTCGCGAGCTCGGGCTCACCGAGGACGTGACGATCAGCCCCTCGGGCGGGGCACTGTGTGGCAACCCGATGTTCGCCTCGGGGCTGATCCGGATCGGCGAGGCCGCCAGCCGGATCTGGTCCGGGGAGTCCCAGCGGGCGCTGGGCCACGCGACCTCGGGGCCGGCCCTGCAACAGAACCTCGTCTGCGTCATGGAAGGACGTGGCAACTGATGGGTCTCGACAAGCGCACGCTGGCCGCCGTGATGGGGGTCGGGCAGACCCACCACCGCGCCAAGCGCGAGGACGTCTCTATCGCCGGCCTGCTCCGCGAGGCGATCGACCGGGCCCTCGAGGACGCACAGCTCACCTTCGACGACATCGACGCGGTCGTGGTCGGCAAGGCGCCGGACCTCTTCGAGGGCGTGATGATGCCCGAGCTCTACCTCGCGGAGGCGCTCGGCGCCGTCGGGAAGCCGTTGCTGCGGGTGCACACCGCCGGCTCGGTGGGCGGCTCCACCGCGATCGTCGCCGCCTCGCTGGTGCAGGCGGGACTGCACGAACGGGTGCTCACCGTGGCGTTCGAGAAGCAGTCGGAGTCCAACGCGATGTGGGCGCTGTCGATCCCGGTGCCGTTCATCATGCCGGTGCACGCGGGCGCGGGCGGCTACTTCGCACCGCACGTCCGCTCCTACATCCGTCGCTCCGGCGCACCCACCCACGTCGGCGCGATGGTCGCGGCCAAGGACCGGCAGAACGCGCTGAAGAACCCCTACGCGCACCTGCGCAACGACAAGACCACCGTGGAGACGGTGCTCGCCTCACAGATGCTGTGGGACCCGATCCGCTTCGACGAGACCTGCCCGTCCTCCGACGGCGCCTGCGCCATGGTGATCGGCTCGGAGGCGGCCGTGGACGCCTCGGCGATCGAGAACCCGGCCTGGATCCACGGCACCGTGATGCGCTCGGAGCCGACCACCGCGGCCGAGCGCGACCAGGTCAACCCGCAGGCGGGCCGCGAGGCCGCCGCCAAGCTGTGGAAGCAGACCGGGATCACCAACCCCTACGACGAGATCGACTGCGCGGAGATCTACGTGCCGTTCTCGTGGTTCGAGCCGATGTGGCTGGAGAACCTCGGATTCGTGCCCGAGGGCGAGGGCTGGAAGGCGACCGAGCGCGGCGCCACCGCGCTCGACGGCGACCTCCCGGTCAACATGAGCGGCGGGGTGCTCTCCTCCAACCCGATCGGCGCCAGCGGGATGATCCGCTTCGCGGAGGCGGCGCTGCAGGTGATGGGCGAGGCGGGCGAGCACCAGGTCGACGGTGCGAGGAAGGCGCTCGGGCACGCCTACGGCGGCGGCTCGCAGTTCTTCGCGATGTGGGTGGTTGGCTCGGACAAGCCGACCAACTGAGTCCTCACGTGTCCAGGTCGTAGGTCACCCACTGGGTACGCCGGGCCACGGCGTCGTACAGCCGTTGCGCGGCTGTGTTGTCCGAGGCGGTGATCCAGCGGACCTTGGCGCAGCCGTTCTCGCGGGCTATCCCGCCCAGCGCCTCGATCAGGGCGCGACCCACGCCCTGCCCGCGCAGCGACGCGCTGGTGAACAGGTCGTCGAGGAACAGCCCACGCTCCCCTTCGGAGGGCCGGGCGAAGAACCGGTGGTGCGCGAAGCCGGCGACCTCGCCGTCGAGGGTCGCCACCAGGGCGTTGGTCTCGTGGGCCGGATCACCGATCCACTCCCACACCCGGTCCACGACCGCGGGCTCCTCCGTGAGGCCGTAGAACTCGCGGTAGGCCGCGAACAGCGTGGCCCACCCGCCTCGGTCCCCAGGCTCAACAGGTCGTACGACGAGGTCAGCGCTCATGGGCCCCATCATGGCCCCGGCTGGTTCCGCCGAGGGCGAACGATCCCCAAGCGTCATGGCGCGCCCGGGGAGCGGCGGCCTAGTGTCGGAACATGGGAGAGGTCATCGGATTCCGTCCGGACCGCCGGGCGCCCCTCGCGGGGTCCGCGGCCGAGCCGCTGTGGCGTGAGGTGATCGGTCGCGAGCTCAGGGCGGAGCGGCTGCGCCAGCAGCGCACGCTCGCCGACGTGGCGCAGGAGGCCGGCGTCTCCACGCAGTACCTCTCCGAGGTCGAGCGTGGCCGCAAGGAGGCGAGCTCGGAGATCCTCGGTGCCGTGCGCGGTGCCCTCGGGCTGCGGCTCGTCGACCTCACCGAGCGGATGACCCGCTCGCTGACCAGCGCTCCCTCCGGGCCGCTGGCGCTCGCCGCCTCACTGTGAGCGGCCCGGGGCCGAGCCCTCAGTAGCCGGGGAAGACCTGGCGCAGCTCGTCGAGGGTGACGTTGCCGGTGACCTCGACGCCTGCCGGGGTGAACTCGGGGCGCAGCCGTCCCGACAGGAGCCGGATCGCTGCCTCCAGCGGCCCGGAGAACGTCGCGGTCGCGTCCTCGGACCGCCCCCGGGCGACCCGTACCGAGTCGTCGATCACCAGCTCGTAGCCCTCGAGTGTCACGACCGCCCGCTGTGGCAGCTGGTCCGCCTTCGCCGCGAACCCGAGCAGGAACCCGGCCCGCCCGCGAAGTGCGAGCCCCGGGGCCGATCCCAGTGAATCCGCCGTGGGCGGTTCTGCCGACAGCAGCACGCCTTGATTCCACCCCTGTCCGATTACATGATTACTGGATTACAACTTGAGGAGGAGTGATGGCGACGAACACGAACGAGATCACCGGCTGGCTGCGCGGCCGGCTCCCCGACGACTGGTTCACCGGACCCGTCGAGGTCACCGTGGATCGCGAGGAGATCCTGGTCATCGGCACCCTGGCAGCCCCCGAAGGGGTCGAGGGAGCACCCGACGGTCCGGAGGTGACCGAGGCGGCGCACGGGCGGATCTCCCGGTTCCGCGAGGACACCCGGGACGAGCGGATCGGCATCGCCCGCGAGGCCGAGCACCGGTTCGGCCGCAAGATCGCCTGGGGCGCCGAGTGCGGCCCGGTGCGCACGGTGTTCACGCACCTGGCGGTCCCGGTGATGACCCGGCTGCGGCAGTCGGAACGGATCGTCCTGGACACCCTGGTCGAGGCCGGCGTGGCGCGCAGCCGCGCCGACGCCCTGGCCTGGTCGGTGCGCCTGGTCGGCGAGCACGCGGAGGAGTGGCTGGGCCAGCTGCGCGAGGCGATGAGCGACGTGCAGAAGCTGCGCGAGGAGGGCCCCGCCCTGTGACGGGGCCGTCCGACCCGCGCAGCCCCGAGGTCGCCGGTCACTCCAGGTAGACCGCCACGAGCTCGTTGACCGTGTCCGGTCGCTCGAGGTGCAGGAAGTGCCCGCACCCGGTGAGCACCTCGGCCCGGCCACCCGCGGCCAGCACCGGGGCCACCCGGTCGGCCAGCGCGGCGGTCAGCGCCCCGTCGCGCTCGCCGTGGAGGTAGAGCATCGGGACCCGCGGGCGCTGGTCCCAGGTCCGGTGCCAGGCGCGGTAGGGCTCCGCCACCCGGAGGTTGCGGAAGGCCCGGTAGTAGCCGACCGCGGCCGACCTGTTCGCGGGAGCCGCCAGCGAGCGGCCCACCTCGGCGATGTCCTCCGCGGCGTCGTACCCGGGAGACCACGCGCCCCACAGGTGCCGGACCAGCCGCTGCAGGAGCCGCTCGGGCAGCACCGGCACCTGGTTGAACCCGATGTACCAGCTCATCCGCAGCTGTCGCGGCGCGATCCTCAGCCACGCGGCGAGGTCCCGCCCCGCGGCCATCGCAGGGACCGGCGGGACCGCCATCGAGACCACCCGGCGGAACGGGGAGTCCGGGTGGGCGCTGAGCCCGTTGGCCGCGAGCGCTCCCCAGTCGTGTCCGAGGAGTACGGCGCGCTCGTCGCCACCGAGCACGCGGTGCAGCTCCACCGCGTCGCTCATCAGGGCGCCGATCGAGTAGTCGCCATCCTGCGGAACCTCGGTGGGTGCGTAGCCGCGCATGAACGGGGCGACCACCCGGTATCCGCGCTCGGCCAGGAACGGTCCCAGGTGGCGCCAGGTGAAGGCGGTGTCCGGGAACCCGTGCAACGCCAGCACAAGGGGCCCGGACGGAGGACCCCAGGCGAGGGCCTGCACGGTCAGCGCAGGGAGCCGGAGCTCGAGGCGCTCGGCACCGTGGAGTGCGGGATTCACGACTCGATCAGCCTCCGGGTGGCGCGGCGGGCGTCGTCGAGGGCTTCGGGAGAGCCCCCGGCTGTGAACGCGATGATCGCACCCTCGTGGACCAGCGCCAGCTGGCGTCCGAGATCCTCGGGGGCGCCGAGGCCGGCTTCGGCGGCCAGGTCGGCGTACAGCCGGCGCATCCACTCCTTCTCGCGGCGCACGACGTGGGTGGCCGCCGGGGACTGGGTGGAGAGCTCGGCGTAGGCGTTGACGAAGCCACAGCCGCGGGTGCCTGCGGCCAGCCAGGTCTCGAGCGCGTCCAGCACGGCGAGGATGCGCTCGGGGCCGGTCGCGCCGGAGCCGGCGAGGTGCTCCTCGACGTGGGCCTGCCAGCGGGCCGCCCGCGCCTCGAGGTAGGCCACCACGAGACCGTCCTTGGAGCCGAACCGGTCGTAGATCGTCTTCTTGGTGGTGCCCGCGTGCTCGGCGACCAGGTCCATCCCCACGCTGGTGATGCCGCGGTCGTAGTACAGCTCGCTGGCCGCCTCCAGGATCCGGTGCGCCGCCGGGGTCATCCTCGGGGGCTGCTGGGTGATCGTCATCGCGTGCTCCTTGGGCGGTTTCCCGTTGGGTGCACTGCGAGTATACCCACCGGTGTGGTTACCTGTGTCCCATGACCTCGTTCTCCTGGCTTCGTCGCTGGGCCGGACCCGTCTCGGCTGTGGCCCTCGTGGTGACCTGGAGCTCGGGCTTCGTCGGCGCCGAGCTCGGCGCCCGCGCGGAGGCCGACCCGCTCACGCTGCTCGGCTGGCGGTTCCTGCTGCTCGCCGCCCTGCTGCTGGCGGTGTTCGCGCTGCGGCGTACGCCGTGGCCGACCTGGCGCGCCTGGCGCCGACAGGTGGTGCTGGGCGTGCTCAGCCAGGTGGGCTACCTGCTGCTCGTCTTCGAGGGGGTGACCCACGGCGTCCCCGGCGGTACGGCGGCCCTCGTCGCCGCCCTGCAACCGCTGCTGGTGGCGACCGTGGCGGGATCGCTGCTCGGCGAGCACTCCACGCCTCGGATGTGGGTCGGGATGGTGCTCGGACTGGTCGGCGTCGCGATCGTGGTCTCCGGCGACCTCGGCGTGAGCCAGGCGCCCTGGTGGGCCTACACACTGCCGGTCCTCGGGATGCTGTCCCTGTCCGCGGGCACGGTGCTCACCCGCCGGTTGCGCGCACGCGAGACCCTGCTGGAGACGATCATGATGCAGGCCGTGGTCACCGCCGTGGTCCTGATGGGACTGGCGATCGCCTTCGGCGAGGCCCGCCCGCCGGCCGCACTGGACTTCTGGGCCGCGGTGCTCTGGCTGCTCGTGCTCGCCAGCCTGGGTGGCTACGTGCTCTACGTGCTCGTGGCCCAGAAGCAGGGAGCGACCGTGGTGAGCACGCTGCTGTTCCTCACTCCCCCGACCACGATGTTCTGGGTCTACCTGATGTTCGGCACCAGCGTGACCCTGGCCGGCGTGGTCGGGCTGGCCGTGAGCGGAGTCGGCGTCTGGCTGGCGCTGGCCGGGCGGCGTACCTCCCCGTCGGCGAAGCCGGCGGAAGCGGTCAGGAGTACCTGACCGGCAGGTGCTTGATGCCGTTGATCCACCCGTGCCGCAGCCGGATCGGCTCACCGGTCTGCGTGATGTCGGGCATCCGGTCGGCGATGGCGTTGAACATCACCTCGACCTCGAGGCGGGCGAGGTTGGCGCCGATGCAGTAGTGGGCGCCGTGCCCGCCGAAGGCGAGGTGCGGGTTGGGGTTGCGCAGCACGTCGAAGGCGCCGGGGTTCTCGAACACCTCGGTGTCGTGGTTGCCGCTGGCGTAGAAGATGCCGACCCGCTGCCCCTTCTTCACCTCCTGGCCACCCACCAGCACGTCGGTGATCGCGGTCCGCTGGAAGACCGTCACCGGCGTCGCCCAGCGGATGATCTCGTCGGTGGCGGTCTTCGGCCGGTGCTCCTTGAACAGCTCCCACTGGTCGGGGTGCTCGAAGAACGCGTGCATGCCGTGCGTGATCGCGTTGCGGGTGGTCTCGTTGCCGGCCACCGCGAGCATGATCACGAAGTAGCCGAACTCGTCCTCGCCGAGCTTCTCCCCGTCGACGTCGGCGTGGACGAGCTTGGTGATGATGTCGTCCTGCGGGTTCCGCTTGCGCTCCTCGGCCATCTGCATCGCGTAGCCGAGGATCTCCGCGGCCGCGACGTCGGGCTGGCCGCCGTACTCCGGGTCGTCCTGGGCGAGCATCTGGTTGGACCAGTCGAACAGCTTGCGCCGGTCCTCCTGGGGTACGCCGAGCAGGTCCGCGATCGCCTGGAGCGGCAGCTCGGCGGCCACCTCCTCGACGAAGTCGCCCTCCCCCTTGACGAGGGCGTCGTCGATGATCTTGTTCGCCCGGCCGATCAGGACGTCGTGCAGCGCGTTCATCGCCCGGGGCGTGAACCCGCGGCTGATCAGCTGACGGGTCCTGGTGTGGGTGGGCGGGTCCTGGTTGATCAGCATGATCTGCTGCAGCTCGACCTGGTCGCGCGTCATCCCGGGGCCGAACCGGATGATCGCCCCGTTCTCGGCGCTGGAGAAGTCCTTGCTGTTCTTGGAGACCGCAGCGATGTCCTCGTGCCTGGTCACGGCCCAGTAGCCGGTGTCGTCGAACCCGTCGCTGGCCCCGCCGGACTGCTCGACCCACCACACCGGCGCCGTCTGGCGCAGCTCCATGAACTGCCGGAGCGGGATCGCCTCCTCGCACAGCATCGGGTCGGTGGGGTCGAAGCCCGGGGGGAGGAGCTCGCTGGTGGTCACGGGGTCACCTTTCGTCGGGCCGAGAGGTTCGGGTTGGAGGAACTCAGGTGTAGGAGACGTGCAGGTCCTTGACGCCGTTGATCCACGAGCTGCGCAGCTTGCGGGGTTCGGCGAGCTGGGTGATCTTCACGTCCCGGTCCGCAAGCGCGTTGAAGATCAGGTCGACCTCGAGGCGGGCGAGGTTCGCGCCGATGCAGTAGTGCGCGCCGTGGCCACCGAAGGCCTGGTGCGGGTTGGGGCTGCGGGTGATGTCGAAGGTGAACGGGTCCTCGAAGACGTCCTCGTCGAAGTTCGCGCTGGCGTAGAGCAGCCCGACCCGGTCGCCCTTGCTCACCTTCACCCCGCCGACCTCGACGTCGTTGATCGCGGTGCGCTGGAAGATCGTGACCGGGGTGGCCCAGCGGATGATCTCGTCGGTCGCGGTGCGCGGCCGCTCCTTCTTGAACAGCTCCCACTGCTCGGGGTGCTGCATGAAGGCGTGCATCCCCCAGGTGATCGCGTTCCGGGTGGTCTCGTTGCCGGCGACAGCGAGCAGGATCATGAAGAACCCGAACTCGTCGTCGGTGAGGCCGCGACCCTCCACGTCCGCGGTGACCAGGCGGGTGAGGATGTCGTCGCGCGGCGCCGCCCGGCGCTCCACGGCGAGGTTCATCGAGTAGCCCAGGATCTCCGCGAAGGCGATCATCTGGTCGCCCTCGATCTCGGGGTCGTCGTAGGAGAGCAGCTGGTTGGACCAGTCGAAGAGCTTGCCGCGGTCCTCCTGGGGTACGCCGAGCAGCTCGGCGATCGCCTGGAGCGGCAGCTCGGAGGCCACGTCGTTGACGAAGTTGCCCTCGCCCTTCGCCACAGCATCCGCGACGATCTTCTCGGCGCGCTCCTTGAGCTCGTCGTGCAGGGCGTTGATCGCCCGCGGGGTGAACGCCCGGGACACGATCGAGCGGAGCTGGGTGTGCTCGGGGGCGTCGTGGTTGATCAGCAGGAAGTTCGACTGCTCGACCTGGTCGCGGGTCATGTCGGGCGCGAACCGGACGATGACGCCGTTCTCCTTGGTGGAGAAGTCGGTCTGGTTCTTCGAGATCGCGGCGACGTCGGCATGCCTGCTGATCGCCCAGAACCCGGTGTCCAGGAAGCCGGCTCGCGCCGCCTCCTCCTGCTCGATCCAGGACACCGGAGCGGTGCGTCGCAGGGTGAGCAGCTCCTCGTGCGGGACGCGCTGGCTCATCGTGTCGGGGTCGGTCGGGTCGAAGCCGGCCGGCAGGGTGGACGTCGTTGTCACGAAGTGAGCCTTCCTATTTCTGGAACATGTTCTAGTCCCGCATCTTGACATACTCAGGGTTTGTTAGGAAGGGATGCCCACGCCCGATCGAGTGCGGGGTTTGCCGCTAACCAGAACGTGTTCTAGTTTTGCACCATGGGTACTCCCGTCATCATCGACGCCGTCCGCACTCCCCTCGGCAAGCGCAACGGGGGGCTGGCCGGGGTGCATCCCGGCGAGCTGCTCGGCTTCGTCCAGCGCGAGGTGCTCGCTCGCGCGGGCGTGGACCCCGAGCTCGTCGAGCAGGTCGTCGGTGGCTGCGTCTCCCAGGCCGGCGAGCAGTCCAACGACATGGTCCGTCGCGCGTGGCTGCACGCGGGGCTCCCCCAGCCGACCGGTGCCACCACGATCGACGCCCAGTGCGGTTCGGGGCAGCAGGCCGCGCACCTGGTGCACGACATGATCAAGGCGGACACGATCAAGGTGGGCATCGCCTGCGGCGTGGAGTCGATGAGCCGGATCCCGCTGGGCGCCAACGTCCCTCCGGGGGCGGGCGACCCCCGGCCGGAGTCGTGGTCCATCGACATGCCCAACCAGTTCCTGGGGGCCGACCGGATCGCCGGCAACCGCGGCCTCGCCCGCGAGGACCTCGAGCAGTTCGGTGCGGCCTCCCAGCACAAGGCCCGGGTCGCGGTCGACGAGGGCCGGTTCACCCGGGAGATCGCTCCCCTCGACGCCCCGGTGATCGACAAGGAGAGCGGGAAGCCGACCGGGGAGACCCGGACGGTCTCGGCCGACGAGGGACTCCGGGAGACCACGCTCGAGGGCCTCGCCCGGCTGCGCAGCGTGCTCCCCGACGGCCTGCACACCGCCGGCACCTCCTCGCAGATCAGCGACGGCGCCTCGGCGGTGCTGCTGATGGACTCCGACCTCGCCGCGTCCCTCGGCCTGACCCCGCGGGCGCGGATCGTGGACCACGCGCTGGTCGGGTCCGACCCCTACTACCACCTCGACGGCCCCATCGACGCGACCCGTCGGATCCTCCAGCGCACCGGGATGACCCTGGACGACATCGACCTCTTCGAGGTCAACGAGGCATTCGCGGCCGTCGTACTCTCCTGGGCGCAGCAGACCGGCGCCGACCTCGACAAGACCAACGTCAACGGCGGCGCGATCGCCCTGGGCCACCCCGTCGGCTCCACCGGCACCCGGCTGATCACCACCGCACTGCACGAGCTCGAGCGCCGCGACGCCACCCGCGCCCTGATCTCCATGTGCGCCGGCGGCGCGATGGCGACCGGCACGGTCATCGAGCGGGTCTGACTCAGGTCCCGCAGAAGGTCCGGTAGTCCCCGAAGTCCTTCGGGGCGGGCTCGGCGTACCGCTCGAGGCCGGGGCGCTCGTCGAAGGGCGAGGTGACCGCGGACAGCAGCTGCTCCAGCGGGCCGGTGTCGCCCAGAGTTCCCGCGGCCAGCGCCTCCTCGACCAGGTGGTTGCGGGGCACGTAGAGGGGGTTCACCCGGTCCATCGCGTCCGGGTCCGGGCCCAGCGCCCGCCAGCGCTCCAGCCACTGGTCGAATGCCGCGAGGTCGAGGAACACCCCGCGCACCGGCTCGGTCTGGCCGCGCGCGGCCAGGGCCAGGTCGCGGTAGAACGACGTGTGGTCCACGTGGTTGTGGTGCATCAGCTCCAGCAGCTCGTTGACCAGCTGGCGCGACAGCTCCTCCTCCAGGCCCTCGGGCAGGCCGAGCTTGGCCCGCATCCCCTCCGACCAGGCGTCGGAGTACGACGTCCGGAACCGGCCCAGCGACTCCACCGCCATCGCCACGGCCTGCTCCTGCTCCTCGTGCAGGAGCGGCAGCAGCGCCTCGGCGAGACGGGCGAGGTTCCACTCGGCGGCGACCGGCTGCATCCCGTAGGCGTAGCGGCCGCCCTCGTCGATGGAGCTGTAGACGGTGGCCGGGTCGAAGGCCTCCATGAAGGCGCACGGGCCGTAGTCGATCGTCTCGCCGGAGATCGTCATGTTGTCGGTGTTCATCACGCCGTGCACGAAGCCCACCAGCATCCACCTCGCCACCAGCTCCGCCTGCGCGGCCACGACCGCGTCGAAGAGCGCGAGGTAGGGCTGCGGCGCTCCGGCGGCCTGCGGGTGGTGACGCTCGATCGCGTGGTCGGCCAGGCGGCGCAGCAGGGCGTCGTCGCCGGTCGCCCGGGCGTACTGGAAGCTGCCCACCCGCAGGTGGCTGCTCGCCACCCGGGCGAGCACCGCGCCGGGGAGCACGGTCTCCCGCTGCACGCGCCGGCCGGTGGCGACCACGGCCAGCGACCTGGTGGTCGGGATGCCCAGTGCGTGCATCGCCTCGGCGACGACGTACTCGCGCAGCATCGGCCCGACAGCAGCCAGACCGTCACCGCCACGGGCGAACGGGGTGCGTCCCGAGCCCTTCAGGTGCAGGTCCCGGAGCCGTCCGTCGCGGTCTAGGAGCTCTCCGAGCAGCAGGGCCCGGCCGTCGCCCAACCGCGGGGAGTAGCCGCCGAACTGGTGCCCCGCGTAGCCCTGGGCCACCGGGTGAGCACCGTCAGGCACCTTCGTCCCCAGCAGCAGCTGGACACCGTCGGGGGTGCGCAGGGACCGCGGGTCCAGGCCGAGCTCGTCGGCCAGCGGCTCGTTGAGCACCAGCAGCCGGGGCTCGGGGGCCTCCTCCGCCTGCCAGGGCACGGCCAGCTCCGGCAGCGCCTGGGCGAACCGGTCCTGCAGGGTGATGGTCAGGGGGGTTGTGACACTCACGCTTGCGAGACTACGCGGGCGTCCCGACCCGAGCCACCGTCACGACGCCGCGTGACCGAGCAGGGACCGGGCCCGGTGCAGCGCGAGGCTGGCACCGGCGCGCACGGTCGCCGGCGCCCGGAGCTCGTCGAGGACCGGGGCACGCATCCGGGTCCAGCCGGGATCGCTGGCCAGGGCCGCCTCGGGCGAGCTGCCGACCGGGCCGAGCGCGAGCTCCATCGCCTCGCGCACCCCCATCAGCGGCTTGCCGTCCTGCGGCACCCAGGTGTGTCCGACCCGGCAGACCATGTCGTGGCGCAGGCTCGCGATCAGCGCGGTCACCGTCCAGAACGGAGCGGCCGAGAGCGCCGCGGCCCCGAGCCCGACCAGGGGTGCCGGCACCCGGATCGTGGGCACCCGCAACCGCAGCAGCCCCGAGGCGCGCGAGCAGTGACCGAGCAGGTCGGCGTACGGCAGCACGTCGGGACCTCCGATGTCCACGGCGCCGCTGCGCTTCGCCAGACCTGCGTTCGACTCAGCGAAGGCCTCGACCATCGCGCGGAGCACGTCGCTGACCGCGATCGGCTGCACCTTGTGCCGCAGCCAGCCGGGTACGGGCTGAACCAGCAGCAGCGTGGCCAGCTGGCGGATCACCTCGAAGGAGGTGGAGCCGGCGCCGATCACGACGCCTGCGCGCAGGGAGAGCACGCTCCGCTCGGGGCCCTCGGCCTCCTCGAGCACCTCCTCGACCTCGAGCCGGGAGGAGATGTGCCGCGAGAGGTCTTCGGGCGCGACATCGGGGACCAGGCCGGAGAGATAGACGATGCGGCGTACGTCGGTGCGCGCGAGCGCGTCCCGCACGGTCTCGGCGCCGAGCCGGTCGCGGTCCACGAACCCGCGTGAGCTCAGCGAGTGCACCAGGTAGCAGACGCCGTCGACGCCGACGAGCGCGCGACGTACTGCCGCCTCGTCGGTGACGTCGCACGTGGCCCAGTCGACCTGGCGCCCCCAGGAGAACCGCTCAGGTGCCGGCCTCGAGGACGAGGCCGCGACCACCTGGTGGCCCGCCTCCAGCAGCGCGGGCACCACGCGGGAGCCGACGTAGCCGGTCGCCCCGAGGACGAGGATCCTCACTTCTCGCCCAGGTGCCGCAACAGGTTGTGGGCGAAGCGCTTGCCCATGCCGGCCATCACGGCGCGGATCGCGCCCTCGACCGGGCCGCGCATGGCCTTGGGGAAGGGCAGCTCGACGGTCACGCCGAGGTCGATCGAGACGCGCGTCCCCGACCCGGCCTCCTCGAGCTGGTACTCCCCCTGGACGTGGGTCTTCTCCTCGGTGCGCTGGGGGTCGTGCTCGAAGCCGATCCGCTTGGGCTCGTCGAAGGTCATCACCTCGGTGAAGACCGAGCCGATGTTCTTGCCCAGGACCGGGACCTTGGTGACGTGCCAGGTCCACCGGTCGCCGTCGACGTCGATGCGCTGCAGGTAGGGGGTCAGCTTGGGGAGCAGCTCCGGGTCCGTCAGCGCGGCCCAGACGTCCTTCCGGGAGGACTTCAGCGTGGCGGCGGAGTTGTTGCTCGCGGTGAAGCTGGTCATGGTGTCTCCTCGTGTCGCCCTCGCGGGCGGCTCGTCTACGGGCCGGTGCCCCGTGCGGGGCGGCGCGGTCTGCTCGACGCCAACATGCCCAAAGTAGCGATCGGCTAACGTCAATGAGATGGCCGCCCTCACCCTGCACGCTCGGGGAGTGGCACCCGTCACGCTCGCCTGGGAGCGGTACGCCGATCCGGGCCTCTGGTCCACGTGGGCCCCGCAGATCCAGCGCGTGGACACCACGATGGACCGGCTCGTGGCCGGTGGCAGCGGCACCGTGCGCGCCGGCCTGCTCCCCCGCCCCACGCTCGCTGTCCCCTTCCGGGTGCTGGCCGTGGACGAGGTGACCAAGGAATGGTCCTGGCGGGCGCAGCTCGGTCCCCTCAGCCTGCTGCTCGAGCACGGGGTGACCGCACAGCCCACCGGGGCGGCCACGTGGCTGCGGGTGCACGGACCGCTGCCGGTGATCCTGGGCTACGCCCCGCTGGCACGCCTTGCCCTGAAACGGCTGGTCCGCGGCTGAGGCTCCTTGTGCCGGCGGGCCTCAGGTCCCGTAGACCGGGTCGGGCGTGACGGCCTGCTCGATCAGCTCCCTGACCGCGGGGCCCACCTCGCCCGCCTCCCAGCGACGACCGATGTCCTTGCGCGGCCCGTGGCGCCAACCCTCCTCCACGCAGATCTGCCCGCCCTCGATCTCGAGCACGCGGCCGGTGATCTCGCAGTCGGCCGAGGCCAGCCACGCGACCACGGGTGAGTTGTTGGCCGGGTCCATCGCGTCGAACCCGCCCGACCCCTCCGCCATCATCTCCGGGAACGCGCCCTCGGTCATCCGGGTGCGGGCCACCGGCGCGATCGCGTTGACGTTCACCCCGTAGCGCCCCAGCTCGGCGGCCGCGACCAGGGTCATCCCCGCGATCCCGGCCTTCGCGGCGGAGTAGGTGGTCTGCCCGATCGAGCCCTGCATCCCCGCGCCGGAGGAGGTGTTGATCACCCGGGCCGCGCGCTGCCGGCCTTCCTTGGCCTCGGTACGCCACCACGCACCGGCGTGCCGCAGGGGCGCGAAGTGACCCTTGAGGTGCACCCGGATCACGGCGTCCCACTCCTCCTCGGAGGTGTTCACCAGCATCCGGTCGCGCACGAAGCCGGCGTTGTTCACCAAGATGTCCAGGCCCCCGAACGTCTCGATCGCCTGGTGCACCATCGCCTCGGCCTGCGCGAAGTCCGCGACGTCGGCGCCGTTGGCGACCGCGGATCCCCCGAGCGCCTCGATCTCGGCCACCACCTCGTGGGCCACCTCGGACGCCGACCCCTCCCCCGACCCGGAGGTGCCGAGGTCGTTGACCACGACCTGGGCACCCTGGCGGGCGAGCTCGAGCGCGTGCGCGCGGCCGATCCCCCTTCCGGCGCCGGTCACGATCGCGGTGCGTCCTTCGAGGATGCGGGTCATCGGTTCTCCTTGGCTTCGGCGGGCACGCTCTGGAGGTCTTTCTGGGCGATCAGGAAAGCGGGGGGTTCGCCGCCGCCGTGGCACTCCACGGTGGCGCCGGAGACGTAGGAGGCCAGGTCGGAGGCCAGGAAGCAGACCACGTTGCCGATCTCGGCCGGGTCGGCCATCCGGCCCAGCGGGATGGTCCGCTCGATCGCCGCAACGGTCGCGTCACCCCCGTAGTGGTCGGTGGTCTGCTCGGTGCGGCACAGCCCGACATCGATGCTGTTGACCCGCACCTTCGGGCCCCACTCCACGGCGAGCGAGCGGGTCAGGCTGTCCACACCGGCCTTGGCAGCGCCGTACGCCGCGGTGCCCGGCGAGGGCCGCAGCGCCGAGACCGAGGAGATGTTCACGATCGCGCCGCCGGTCTCCTGCTGCTGCATCACCCGGTTGGCGGCCTGGGCGACGAGCAGCGGGGCGGTGAGGTTCAGGCCCAGGACCTTCTCGAGGAACCGCGGGGAGGCGTCCGCGGCCGGGGCGTACGGCGAGCCGCCGGCATTGTTCACCAGGACGTCGAGGCGACCGTGCTCGCGGACGAGGTCGGCGACCATCGCGGCCACTGCGTCGGGGTCACGGACGTCGCACTGCACGTGCGTGGTCCCGGGAGTCGGGGACTCGACGGCGGAGCGGGCGCAGGTGACCACGCTCGCGCCTGCCGCCACCAGCACCCGGGTGATCCCGGCGCCGATCCCCTGGCTGCCGCCGGTGACCAGGGCGACCCGTCCGGTGAGGTCGAGTTCCAGGCTCACGGCGTCTCCTGAGGGTGTGCGGCAGGCATCGGCGGATGAGCCGGGCGACTGCTAGGGTACCAAGCAAGCGTTAGGTTCGGTACTCACCGGGTCGTCAACCTCCACGGTCAGGGGTCAGGACATGGGCATCTCCAGTCAGCTCGACGAGAGCGGGATCCGGGTGATCACCGTCGACTACCCGCCGGTCAACGCCCTGCCGGTCCAGGCCTGGTTCGACCTCGCGGACGCACTCGACGTCGCCAGCCGCGACCAGTCGACCCACGTCGTGGTGCTGCGCGCCGAGGGCAAGGGCTTCAACGCCGGGGTGGACATCAAGGAGATGCAGCACACCGAGGGTTTCGACGCACTGATCGGCGCCAACCGTGGCTGCTTCGCCGCTTTCAAGGCCGTCTACGAGTGCTCGGTCCCGGTGATCGCGGCGGTCAACGGGTTCTGCGTCGGCGGTGGCGTCGGCCTGGTCGGCAACGCCGACTGCATCGTGGCCAGCGACGACGCGTTCTTCGGGATCCCCGAGGTGGACCGAGGCGCCCTCGGCGCCGCCACGCACCTGGCCCGGATGGTCCCGCCCCACCTGATGCGCACCCTCTACTTCACCGGGCGCAACATCGCGGCCGCCGACCTCGTCCAGCACGGTTCCGTGCTCGAGGTGGTCCCCCGCGACCAGCTCGACGACGCTGCGATGGCCGTCGCGGCCGAGATCGCCCGCAAGGACACCCGGGTGATCCGGATGGCCAAGGAGGCGATCAACGGGATCGACCCGGTCGACGTCAACCGCAGCTACCGGTTCGAGCAGGGCTTCACGATGGAGCTCAACCTCGCCGGCGTCGCGGACGAGCACCGTGACCGGTTTGTGAGTGGGCAGAGCGCCGGGACCGAGAAGGGGACCCGGGTCTCCACAGGATCGACCACCGAGGAGCGCAACCAGTGAGCATGCCCAGCAAGGTGATGACGGCCCAGGACGTGGTCGGGCGCATCAAGGACGGGATGACCGTCGGCATCGGCGGCTGGGGGTCGCGCCGCAAGCCGATGGCCCTGGTCCGCGAGATCCTGCGCAGCGATCTGCAGGACCTCACGATCGTCTCCTACGCCGGCCCCGACGTGGGTCTGCTGCTGCAGGCGGGGAAGGCGAGCAAGGTGGTGTACGCCTTCGCGACCCTGGACTCGATCCCGCTGGAGCCGCTGTTCTCCCGGGCTCGCCAGGAGGCCACCGCGTCGTTCCGCGAGTGGGACGAGGGCATGTTCGCCACCGGGCTCCGCGCGGCCGCGCAACGACTGCCGTTCCTGCCCATGCGGGCCGGGCTGGGCTCCGCCGTACTGGAGAACGACCCCACGCTGCGCACCGTGACGAGCCCGTACGACGACGGACAGGAGCTGGTCGCCGTACCCGCGCTGGAGCTCGACGTCGCGCTGGTGCACATGAACCGTGCCGACCAGTACGGCAACGCGCAGTACCTCGGCCCGGACCCCTACTTCGACGACCTGTTCGCGATGGCGGCCACCGAGACCTTCGTCTCCACCGAGCAGGTCGTCGACACGGCCGGCCTGACCCAGGACGCCGCGCTGCAGACGATGCTGCTCAACCGGACCATGGTCACCGGGGTCGTGGAGACGCCGAACGGCGCGCACTTCACCACGTGCACGCCCACCTACGAGCGGGACGAGAAGTTCCAGAAGGCCTACGCCACCGCGGCGAGGACCCCCGAGGACTGGGCCGCGTTCGCCGAGCGCTTCCTCTCCGGCAGCGAGCAGGACTACCAGGACGCGGTGCGGGCGTTCCACGAGGAGGACAAGTGAGCGAGATCAGCAGGGCGGAGTACTGCGCGGTCGCGATCGCGGACTGCTTCGCCGACGACGGCGAGATCATGGGCAGCCCGATGGGGCTGCTCCCGAGCCTGGGGGCGCGGCTGGCGAAGCTGACCAGCAACCCGCTGCTGATGATCACCGACGGCGAGGCCCGCATCCTCCAGGGCGCTCCCCCGCTGGGCGTGACCAACGACGTGGTCGAGGGCTGGATGCCGTTCCGGCTGGTGCTCGAGTCCGTGGTCACCTACGGCAAGCGCCACGTGATGATGGGCGCCACCCAGATCGACCGCGAGGGCAACCAGAACATCTCCGCCATCGGCGACTGGGCCCAGCCCAAGCGGCAGCTCCTCGGCGTGCGCGGCGCTCCGGGCAACACGGTGAACAACAAGACGTCCTATTGGGTGCCCAAGCACTCCGTGCGCGTGTTCGTCGAGCAGGTCGACATCGTCTCGGGCGTCGGCCGGACCCGCGCCGAGGCCGCCGGGCCCGCGGCCACCAGGTTCCACCAGGTGCACCGCGTGGTGAGCAACCTCGGCGTCTTCGACTTCGAGGGCCCCGGGCACACGATGCGGCTGGTCTCGGTGCACCCGGGTGTCACGGTCGAGGAGGTCCAGGAGGCCTCGGCGTTCGAGATCGCCTTGCCGGACACAGCGGCCGGCGACGTCCCGCTCACGCGCGACCCCTCACCGGGCGAGCTGATGCTGATCCGGGACCTGCTCGACCCGAAGAACCTGCGCGACCGCGAGGTCCCGCCGGTGGAGAAGAAGGCGGAGCAGGCCCAGGAGACGACCCGGTGATCGAGCAGCTGCTCCGCACACCGCTGACCGACCTGGCCGGCGTACGCCATCCCGTCGTGCAGACCGGGATGGGCTGGGTCGCCGGGCCGCGTCTGGTCGTCGGTACGGCGAACGCCGGCGGCCTCGGCATCCTGGCCAGCGCCACGATGACCTTCGAGGAGCTCGAGCGGGCGATCCTCGAGGTGAAGAGCCGCACCCAGCAGCCCTTCGGGGTCAACCTGCGCGCGGACGCCGGTGACGCTCCCGCGCGGGTCGACCTGCTGATCAAGCACGGCGTGAAGGTGGCCTCGTTCGCGCTGGCGCCGAAGAAGGAGCTGATCGCCAAGCTCAAGGACCACGGCATCGTGGTGATGCCCAGCGTCGGTGCCGCCCGGCACGCCGAGAAGGTCGCGGCCTGGGGCGCGGACGCCGTGATGATCCAGGGAGGCGAGGGCGGCGGCCACACCGGCAGCGTGCCCACGACACTGCTGCTGCCGACCGTCCTGGACGCCGTGGACATCCCGGTGGTGGCCGCGGGCGGGTTCTTCGACGGCCGCGGGCTGGCCGCCGCACTCTCCTACGGCGCCGCCGGCATCGGCATGGGCACCCGCTTCCTGCTCACCCAGGACTCGACCGTGCCCGACGCGGTGAAGCAGCGCTACCTCGAGGCCGACCTGAACGGCACCGTCGTCACCGCGAAGGTCGACGGGATGCCGCACCGGATGCTGCGCACCGAGCTCGTCGAGGAGGTCGAGGAGAGCAGCGGGCTCAGGCGGCTCGCGCCCACCGCCCGCCGGACCCTGGAGTTCAAGAGGATGAGCGGGATGTCCTGGCGCGAGCTCGCGGTCGACGGCCGCGCGATGCGCAAGGAGCAGGGACGGACCCTCGCCCAGATGACCCTCGCCGCGAACACCCCGATGATGCTGCGCGCCGGCCTCGTGGAGGGAGACACCGGCGCCGGGGTGCTGGCCAGCGGCCAGGTCGTCGGCGTGATCGACGACCTGCCCACCTGCGAGGAGCTGGTCGACCGGGTGGTCACCGAGGCGGCAGCATGCCTGCGCCGCACGTCGTCGCTGCTGGTCTGACTCGACCTCAGGGAAGACCGGTGGTGTCGGCGAGCACCTGCAGCTGGCGGTCGAAGAGCACCTCGGGGGCGGCGAACGTGTCCGCGCCGTACTGGCCGATCACCTCGAAGCTCACGCAGCCGAACAGTGCCGCCCAGCTGAGCACGCCACGCACCACGAGCTCGTCCGGGGCCGTGATCGGGAACTCGGCCCGGATCCGCTTCACGTCGGCGGCGAGCTTGCGCGGTACGCCGCCCGCCGACCCCTCCGGCAGGCGCACGTCGCCTGCGACCCACGCGTCCTCCCACAGCTGCACCAGCGCCCCGATCACCCGCGTCCCTGGTCCGGTCGTGCGCTCCGACGGCGCCTGGTAGCCCGGGACCGGGCTGCCGAAGAGCAGCGCGTACGTCGCAGGCTCGGCCAGCGCCCACTCGCGCACCGCGCGCCCGGCCGCCACGAACCGGCCACGGTGGTTCTTCCGCGGCACCTTGGCGATCGCGGCGTCGACCCGGTCACCTAGCTCGTTGTAGCCGTCGACGACCAGCAACGTCAGCAGGTCGTCGCGGCTGCGGACGTAGCGGTAGATCGCCGAGGACACCACACCGAGGTCGCGGGCCACGGCGCGCACGGACAGCGCTGCCGCCCCCTCCGTGGCCAGGTGCCGGCGCCCGATCCGGGTGATGTCCTCGAGGGTGCGTGCTCGCGCCCGCTCGCGCGGGGTGGGTGTCTCCTGCATGGCGCCATCATGGCAGACCCGCGAGCACCAGGCACGAAAGAGAGCGGTGCTCTTGACATTGGTGAACAACCCGGCGCACCATCAAAAGGAGAGCAGTGCTCTCGCATTCGCACTCCACATCGAGAGGCCAGTCATGCCCACCACCCCAACGCCCGCAGTCCACGTCGTCACCGGCGCCGGACCCGTCGGCGCCACCATCGCCCTTCAGCTGGCCGAGTCCGGTCATTCCGTGCGGCTGCTGACCCGCTCCGGCAGCGGCCCCGAGCACGCGCTCATCGACCGGCGTCAGGTCGACGTCTCCAGGCGCGAGGCACTCTCGGGGCATCTCGACGGCGCGGTCGCCGTGCATCACGCGATCCACGGGTCGGCGTACTCCGCGACCGCCTGGCGTGCCGAGCTCCCTGCCGCCGAGCAGGTGGTGATGGACGCCGCCGCCGAGGTGGGCGCGGTCGTCACCTTTCCGGAGAGCCTCTACAGCTATGGCCCGGTCGACGGGCCGATGACCGAGGACCTCCCCCGCAACGCCACACGCGGCAAGCTCGCGGTCCGGGCCGAGCTGCTCCGCGCCCGTGACGCCCACCCCGCCGCGACGGTCAGCGTGGCGGCCTCGGACTTCTACGGCCCGGGCGTGCGCATGTCCCACGCGGGCGAGCGCCTGGTCCCGTCCCTGCTGGCGGGCAAGCGGGTCTTCGTGATGGGCAGCCTCAGTCAGCCGCACTCGTTCACCTACGTCCCCGATCTCGCCCGGGCGATGATCACCGCGGCTGAGACCCCGTCACTGTGGGGACGCTTCCTGCACGCACCGACGGCTCCTGCGGTTACCCAGCGCGAGCTCGCCGAGGCGTTCGCCCACGCCGCCGGGGCCCCGAGCCCGAAGCTCTCGGCGGTCCCCGCCTGGGTGCTCAAGGCAGCCGGCCTCTTCTCGGCCGTGACCCGCGAGCTCGCCGAGACGTCGTACCAGTTCGCGCGCCCGTTCGTCATGGACTCGACCCACAGCGAGTCCCTGCTCGGACTGTCCCCCACCCCGGTGGAGACCGCCGCCAAGGAGACGGTCGACTGGTGGCGCGCGCAGCCTCAGGGGTGACCTGGTGCCCGGCCCCACAGATCAGGCCCGGGATGAGCCGGCGGATCAGTTGATGATCTCGCCGTGCTCCTCCTCGAGGATCACCTTGAGCCGGTCGCGCCAGGCCTGGAGCGCCTCGGGGGTCAGCCGGGTCCAGTCGGTCAGCTCCCCGACGACCCGCAGCGGGCTCGTGCTCCGGTAGGACCGGGTCGGGTTGCCCGGGAACTTCTTGTCCGTGACGTTGGGGTCGTCCTCGAAGTCGCCGGTCGGCTCGACGATGTAGACGTGCGGCTCACCGTCGCCCGCCGCCAGCTCCGCGGCCAGCCCAGCGCCATCGGTACCGGCAGTGAAGTAGATGTGGTTCATCACGATCTCGGGCCGGTAGTTGGACCGGAAGCCCGCCGAGAGCAGATCCCCCACCCGCAGATCGGCCTTCGTGCCGTGGAAGAACGGCCCGTCGTCCAGCACACCACTCATCGGCACAGCCTAGGGTCCCAACTTGTGCCGGGTGGGGTTCTGGGTTCGGCGTACGACGGAGCCCTGTGTGCCCTAGTTTGACCCGATGAGTTCCCTGGGGCGTGCCGTGATGATGGCGATGATCCCCGCCAACATCTTCCTGCTCTTGTGGATCTGGTTCGGACGGGCCTTCTTCGGGGCAGCGGGATGGCTGATGATCCTCGGCATCGCCGCCCTGCCCGTCTTCATCGGGGGCGTGGTCATCACCAGCGTCCTCGCCCAGAAGGTGGCCGGCTTCCCAGCCGCACTCACCCGTTCACAGGCCCTCGCGCAGCTGACCCAGTGGTCGGGGATGCTCGGCTTCGGCTTCTTCCTCGTGGACACCGCCGACGCCCCCGACAGCGAGTCGTCGGTGTTCACCCAGATGGTCGGACGCAGTGACGCCAACCTGTCCCTGAGCTGGACCCTCACCGGCCTCAGCACCGGGGTCGCCTTCGCAGGCTGGGTGGCACTCCTGGTCCTGCTGATCCTGGCGAGGCGCCGGGGCCGCGTGCACCCGCTGTACTCGTCGTAGTCGGGTCGGTGAGGGGCCGGGCAGTTTCCCAGGTCATGAACCCGAACCGCCCACCACGACCGTCATCGGCTGGCTGCTTCGGCTTCGGCGTTCGGCGGATCACCTGTTGCCCTAGGTTGACCGCGTGACTTCCCTGGGGCGCGCCGTACTGCTCGTGATGATCCCGGCCAACGTGCTGCTGCTGCTCTGGATGTGGATCGGCCGAGCCCTCTTCGGGGCTGCCGGCTGGTGGATGATCATCGGCCTCGCCGTGCTCCCGTTCGTGATCGTGGGGATGGTCCTCACCACCGTGATCGCCTACCGCGGGGCGGGCACGCCGCGCGCACTCACCCGGTCCCAGGCGCTCCTACAGCTCACGTCATGGGCGGGAATGCTCGCCTTCGGCTTCTTCCTCGTGGACTTCAGCGACGCGCCCGAGAGCGACGCCTCGGTGTTCACCCAGCTGGCCGGGCGCACCGACTCCACCCTGTCGCTCAGCTGGAACCTGTCGGGGATCAGTGTCGGGGTCGCCCTCGTGGCCTGGGTGCTCCTGCTGGTGCTCCTGATCGCGCAGAAGCGCAAGCATGCCGGGGTCGCGCAGTACGCGTAACCGCTCGTCGTTCGGCAGCGGGCAGCGAAAACCAGTTGCCCCGGCCGGCGTCCCCGAGCACGATGGACACACCACCAGTGCTGCTTCGCGAGAGAGGAGATGTGACATGACCACGACTGTCATCGGCCTGCCCGCCGCCCATCTCCCACTCTCCTGGAGCACCCTTGTCCTCAGCACGACAGCCCTCATCAACCCGGTCCGCTTCCACCGGACCTGAACCGCTCGATCCCGCCTTCGTCTTCGACTTCCGTGCGTACGACGATCCCGACGACTCCTGCCAGCGATGGTCCACCTGGTACGACGTGGAGCCGCTGTGTCGCGGACCAGAACCGCGCCCGGACTGGGTGGTGACCGACCGGGCCGCCATCGACACCGAGCTCGGCATCCTCAAGACCGGCAAGGAGGCAGACGTCTTCCTGCTGGAGCGCACGGTGGCCGGCGGCGCGTCCGTGGTGATGGCCGCGAAGCGCTACCGCAGCACCGATCACCGGAACTTCCACCGCAACGCGGCCTACACCGAGGGCCGGCGCGGCCGGGACAGCCGGGAGGCCCGCGCAACCGCCAAGGGCACCAGCTTCGGCCGCGTGGTGGCCGCAGGCCAGTGGGCCTACGCCGAGTGGGAGTCCCTCAAGCTGTGCTGGTCGCTCGGCCTCCCGGTGCCCTACCCGGTGCAGCTCGACGGCACCGAGCTGTTGATGGAGTGGGTGAGGACCGGCCCGCCGGACGATCCCGTCACGGCTCCACGGTTGGCGCAGAGCCGTCCGCCCGGAGACCTGCTCGCGGCGTACTTCGACCAGCTGCGCGAGGCGATGGCCACGATGGCGCAGCACGGGATCGTGCACGGCGACCTGTCGGCGTACAACATCCTCGCCGCGGACGAGCGGCTGGTCATCATCGACCTCCCCCAGGTGATCGACCTCGTCGGCAATCCCCAGGGCATGGACTTCCTGCTCCGTGACTGCGCGAACATCTGCGCCTGGTTCCGCAGCAAGGGGCTCGACCCCGAGGTGGCCGACGAGCACCGTCTGTTCGGCGACCTGCTCTCGACCGCGTTCTAGGGCGAGGAACCGGCCGTGGCCAGTCGGCGGAGCCTCAGTCCAGTCGCTCGATGATCGTCACGTTCGCCTGGCCGCCGCCCTCGCACATCGTCTGCAGGCCGTAGCGGCCGCCGGTGCGCTCGAGCTCGTTGAGCAGCGTGGTCATCAGCCGGGTGCCGGTGGCGCCGATCGGGTGGCCCAGGGCGATGCCGCCGCCGTTGACGTTGACCTTGTCCAGCGGCACGTCGAGCTCCCGCGACCAGGCGAGTACGACGGACGCGAACGCCTCGTTGCACTCGAACAGGTCGATGTCCTCGACGCCGAGGCCCGTCTTCTCCAGGGCGTGCCGGGTCGCGCGGATCGGGCCGGTCAGCATCCACACGGGATCGTCACCGCGGACGGAGAGGTGGTGGATCCGCGCTCGCGGGGTGAGCCCGTGCTCCTCGACCGCACGAGCGGAGGCGATCAGCATCGCCGAGGAGGCGTCGCAGATCTGGGAGGCCACCGCAGCGGTGATCCGGCCGCCCTCGGCCAGCGGCTTGAGCCCGGCCATCTTCTCCAGCGACGTCTCCCGCGGGCACTCGTCGGTGTCGAAGTCGCGTCCGTCCTGCAGATTGACCGGGACTATCTCGTTCTTGAACCGGCCCTCGTCGATGGCGGTGCGCGCGCGGGTGTGCGAGGCCAGCGCGAACTCCTCCATCTCGGCACGCGTGATGTCCCACTTCTCGGCGATCATCTCCGCGGAGCGGAACTGGGAGACCTCCTGGTCGCCGTACCGCTGCACCCAGCCGGGCGACTCGGCGAACGGCGTGGTGAAGCCGTACTGCTGGGCGACCAGCATCGCCGCCGAGATCGGGATCGCGGACATGTTCTGCAGTCCCCCGGCCACGACCAGGTCCTGGGTCCCGGACATCACCCCCTGCGCGGCGAAGTGCACCGCCTGCTGGGAGGAACCGCACTGGCGGTCGATCGTCACGCCGGGCACGTGGTCGGGCAGTCCGGCGACCAGCCAGGCCGTCCTGGCCACGTCGCCGGCCTGGGAGCCGATCGTGTCGCAGCACCCCATCACCACGTCGTCCACGGCTCCCGGGTCCACCCCGGTGCGCTGCACGAGCGCCGTGAGCACGTGCGCGCCGAGGTCGGCGGAGTGCATCGAGGCGAGGGACCCGCCGCGCTTGCCGACCGGGGTGCGGACGGCGTCGACGATGTAGGCCTCAGGCATGGGTTTCTCCGTTGGTCGATTCCGGGTTGGTCGATTCCGGCGTACGGGTGGCGATTCCGTCGAGCAGGATGTGCAGGTACTGGTCGGCGACCTGCCGCGGGGTCAGCTCCCCGCCGGGCCGGTACCACCGCACCGCCACCCACACGGTGTCGCGCAGGAACCGGTAGACCAGCTCCACGTCGAGGTCCGAGCGCAGCTCGCCGGACGCGACCCCCTCGGCGAGCAGCCCGGTCCACAGGTTGCGGAACCGGGTGTTGCGCTCCCCGAGGTAGGCGAACCGCTCGTAGGAGGCGAGGTGGGCCGCGTCGGTCTGGAAGATCGCGACCTCGCTGTGGTGCTGGTCGATCGCGTCGAACGAGGCCCGGACCACGGCCTCGAGCTTCTCGCGCGGGGTCCGGTCGGAGGCCTCGATGGCGTCGTAGGTCACCCACAGCTCGCGCTGGAAGGAGTCGAGCAGCTCGTCGACCATCGCCTCCTTGGAGTCGAAGTGGTGGTAGAGGCTGCCGGAGAGGATCCCCGCGGCGTCGGCGATGTCGCGCACAGTGGTGTTGTTGAACCCCCGCTCGGCGAAGAGCCTCGCCGCGATCGCGAGCAGCTCCTCACGCCGGGTCCTCCCCTGGCCGGCACCCGGCGCGTCAGCCACCGTGACCTCCTGGGGCGAGGCGATCATGCATGCTGGCTGCTCACCGAGACGACCTCACCGGTGAGGTACGACGAGTAGTCGCTGGCCAGGAACACCATCACGTTGGCGACCTCCCACGGCTCGGCCGCGCGGCCGAACGCCTCGCGCTGCTTGAGCTCGTGCAGCAGGTCGTCGGAGGTGACCTTGGCCAGGAAGGGGTGCATCGCCAGGCTCGGCGAGACCGCGTTGACCCGGATGCCGTGCGGCGCCACGTCGAGCGCCGAGCAGCGGGTCAGCGCCATCACGCCGGCCTTGGCCGCCGCGTAGTGCGCCTGACCCTCCTGGGCCCGCCACCCGATCACCGACGCGTTGTTCACGATCACCCCACGCTTCCCGCTCTCCACCATCTTCCTCGATGCCGCGCGGATGCAGCGGAAGGTGCCGGTCAGGGTGATGTCGATGACCTTGCCCCACTGGTCGTCGGTCATCTCCAGGATGGAGGAGGTGCCGCCGAGACCGGCGTTGTTGATCATCACGTCGAGCCCGTCGAACTCGTCGGCGGCGTCGACCAGCGCCTGCACCTGCGCCTCGTCGGTGACGTCGCAGGCCAGCGAGCGGACCCGGTCCTCACCGAACTCCCCGGCGAGCGACTCCTGCGCCTCGGCGAGACGGCGCTCGTGGGTGTCGCCGATGATCACCGCGCGGGCACCCTCCTCCAGTACCCGGCGTACGACGGCCGCGCCGATCCCCGCGCCGGCCGCAGCCGTCACCACGATCACCTTGCCGCGGAGCAGGTCGTGCGGGGGGACGTAGTCGGGAGTGGGCTGTTCGGGCCTGGTGGCAGTCATCGGGTCTCCGTGGGTCGCTGTTCGCGTGGCAGGCCGAGCACCCGCTCGGCCAGGACGTTGCGCTGGATCTCGTCCGAGCCGCCGTAGATCGTGTCAGCCCGGGTGAACAGGTAGAGGCGCTGCCACTCGTCGAGGTCGTAGTCGGTTCCGGTCGAGAGCGAGTCGGCGCCGCGCACCTGCATCGCGAGGTCGCCCAGGTTGCGGTGCCAGCGCGCCCACAGCAGCTTCGCGACGCTGGCCTGCTGCGGCGCCTGGTCCTCCGAGAGCGTGCGCAGCGCGTTGAGCCGGATCACCTCGAGCTCCACCTGGGCCCGGGCGAGCCGGTCGCGCAGCACGGGGTCCTCGAGGCTGCCGTTGGCGCGCGCCAGGTCGAGCACCGCGTCGAGCTCACGCTGGAAGCCGACCTGCTGACCCAGGGTGGAGACACCGCGCTCGAACCCCAGGGTGGCCATCGCGACCTGCCAGCCGTTGCCCTCGCCGCCGACGACCAGGTCGGCGTCGGTGCGGGCGCCGGAGAAGAACACCTCGTTGAACTCCGACGTCCCGGTCAGCTGGACGATCGGCCGCACCTCGACACCCTCCTGGTCCATCGGCACCAGCAGGTAGGACAGCCCGCGGTGCCGCGTGGACCCGGGCTCGGTCCGCGCGATCACGAAGCACCAGTCGGACTGGTGCGCCAGCGAGGTCCACACCTTCTGCCCGTCGATGACCCACTGGTCACCCTCGACCTTCGCCCGCGTCGACACCGCTGACAGGTCCGACCCGGCCCCGGGCTCGGAGTACCCCTGGCACCAGAACTCCTCGACGGCCCGGATCCTCGGCAGGAACCGGTCCTTCTGCTCCTGCGTCCCGAACGCGATCAGCGTGGGCCCGAGCAGCTCCTCACCGAGGTGGTTGACGCGTGCCGGCGCGTTGGCGCGGGCGTACTCCTCGTGGAAGATCACCTGCTGGAAGAGCGGCAGCCCGCGGCCGCCGTACTCCTGCGGCCAGCCGATGCAGGTCCACCCGTGCGCGGCGAGGTGGCGGTCCCAGGCGACGCGCTCCGCGTGGGCCTCGTGCTCGCGTCCCGGCCCACCCTTGCCGCGCAGGTCGGCGAACTCGCCGACGAGGTGCTCGGCGAGCCAGGAGCGGACCTCGGCGCGGAACGCCTCGTCCTCCGGGCCGTAGGTGAGATCCATGTCGGTAAGGTAGCCTACCAAGCACTTGTTTGGTTAGTCCCGAGGAGCCCCGATGCCGTCGTCCACCAGCATGCCCCGGGACACGCTGCCCGCCGTGCTGCGCGCGGCAGCCGAGCGCTTCGGCGACCACCCGGCGTACGTCGAGGGCGACCGCACCCTGAGCTTCACCGACCTGCTCGCCCGCGTCCGGACCACCGCGCGCGGCTATGCCGCACTGGGTCTCGAACCCGGTGGACGCGTCGTGCTCTGGGCACCGAACAGCATCGACTGGGTGGTCGCCGCCCTGGCGGTCTCGTACGCCGGCGGCACCCTCGTTCCCGCCAACAGCCGCTACACCGGCCATGAGGTGGCCGAGATCGTCGACCGCACGCACGCGGTGCTCGTCGTGGTCGACGACGGCTTCCTCGGACGGACCCAGATCGCCGACCTGCGCGCCGCCAGCGACCTGCCCACGGTGGCCGAGATCATCGACCTCGCGAACCTCGACTGGGTCGGCGGGCTGGGCGAGGACACCAGCGAGGAGGTCGAGGCGCGGGCGGACGCGGTCGCCCCCGACGACGTCGCCGACATCCTGTTCACCTCGGGCACCACCGGCCGACCGAAGGGCGCGATGTCGGCGCATCGGCAGACCGTCGGCGTCGCCCGCACCTGGGGGGAGCTCGGCGGCGTCACCTCCGAGGACCACTACCTGGTGGTCAACCCGTTCTTCCACTCCTTCGGCTACAAGGCCGGCATCGTCGTCGGGCTCACGACCGGGGCAACGCTCCACCCTGTCGCCACCTTCGACCTCGTCCGCACGATGCAGCAGATCCAGGACTCCCGGATCAGCGTGCTCCCCGGTGCACCGACCATCTACCAGTCGCTGCTCGACGCCCCGCACCGAGCCGACTACGACCTGTCCTCGCTGCGCCTCGCGGTCACGGGCGCCGCGGTGGTGCCGGTCGTGCTGATCGAGCGGATGCGCGCACCCGCCCCCGAGGGACTGGGGATCGACGAGGTGGTGACGGCGTTCGGGATGACCGAGGCCGTGGTCGCCACGATGTGCCGGCAGGGAGATCCCGCCGAGCTGGTCGCGACGACGTGCGGCCGCGCCGTCCCCGGCATGGAGACCCGCATCGCCGCACCCTCCGACCAGGGCGAGGGGGAGCTGCTGCTGCGCGGCGAGTTCGTGATGCTCGGCTACCTCGACGACCCCGAGGCCACCCGGCAGGCGATCGACGAGGACGGCTGGCTGCACACCGGCGACGTCGGCACACTCGACGCCCAGGGCAACCTCACGGTCACCGACCGCCTCAAGGACATGTACATCTGCGGCGGCTTCAACGTCTATCCCGCCGAGGTGGAGCAGGCACTGATGCGCATGGAGGGGATCAGCGACGTGGCCGTCGTCGGCGTACCCGATCACCGGATGGGCGAGGTCGGCAAGGCGTACGTCGTCACCGCCGCCGGGGCTGGGGCCGGTTCGGGGATCACGCCCGAGGACGTGCTCGCGTTCGCCCGCGAGCGCCTGGCCAACTTCAAGGTCCCGCGCGAGGTGGAGCTGATCGACGCGCTCCCGCGCAACCTCGGTGGCAAGGTACTCAAGACCCAGCTCCGACCGAGGACCCCCGAGCCTCACGATCCCGAAGGACCCCGCCTGTGAACCTCGAGCTGTCCGAGTCCGAGCTGGCCTTCCAGGCCGAGGCACGCCAGTGGCTGGCCGCCAACGTGCCCGCCGAGCCGCTGCCGTCGATGGACACCGCCGAGGGATTCCGCGCCCACCAGGAGTGGGAGGCCCGGCTCGCCGAGGCCCGGTGGGCGGTGGTCAGCTGGCCCGAGAAGTACCACGGCCGCGGCGCCTCGCTGGTGGAGTGGGTGATCTTCGAGGAGGAGTACTACCGCGCCGGCGCACCCGGACGGGTCAGCCAGAACGGGATCTTCCTGCTCTCCCCGACGATCTTCGAGAACGGCACCTCCGAGCAGCAGGACCGGTGGCTCCCGTCGATGGCCACCGGTGAACAGATCTGGGCGCAGGCCTGGTCCGAGCCGGAGGCGGGCTCCGACCTCGCGTCGCTGCGCTCGCGGGCCGAGCGCGACGACGAGCGCGGCGGGTGGGTGCTGAACGGGCAGAAGACCTGGTCCTCGCGTGCGTCGTACGCCCACTGGGGCTTCGGCCTGTTCCGCAGCGACCCCGACTCGCAACGCCACCACGGCCTGACCTACTTCTGCTTCCCGCTGGACGCCGAGGGCATCACAGTCCGACCGATCGCCCAGCTCGACGGCGAGCCCGGGTTCGCGGAGCTCTTCCTCGACGACGTGTTCGTCCCGGACGCCGACGTCCTCGGCGAGCCCGGCGCCGGCTGGGCGGTGGCGATGAGCACGGCGGGCAACGAGCGCGGGCTCTCGCTGCGCTCCCCCGGCCGGTTCTGCGCCGCCGCGGACCGGCTGGTCGACCTGTGGCACCGCCAGGGAGCACCGGTGGAGCACCGCGACCGCGTGGTCGACGCCTGGCTCGCCGCGGAGGCCTACCGCCTCTACACGTGGGGGACGGTCAGCAGGCTGGCCACCGGCGGGCAGATCGGCTACGCGGGCTCGGTCAACAAGGTCTTCTGGTCCGACCTCGACGTCGCCCTGCACGAGACCGCGCTCGACCTCGTCGGCCCCACCTCGGAGCTGCGCGAGGGACCCGACTCCTCCTGGATCGACGGCTACCTGTTCTCCCTGTCGGGACCGATCTACGCCGGCACCAACGAGGTGCAGCGCAACGTGATCGCCGAGCGCATCCTCGGCCTGCCCCGGGAATCCCGCGGCGAATCGAAGGGATCCTGATGGACTTCCGCCTCACCCCCGAGCAGACCGGCTTCGCCCAGTCGCTCGCCGAGCTGATGACCAAGGCCGACTCGGTCTCGGTCGCCCGGTCCTGGGCCGCCGGGGACTCCGAGCCCGGCCTGGCGCTGTGGCGCCGCCTCTCCGAGCAGGGGATCAACGCCCTCCTGGTGAGCGAAGAGGACGGCGGCATGGGCGGCACCGCCGTCGACCTCGTGGTCGCGTTCGAGGTCCTCGGCCACCAGCTCGCCGTCGGCCCCTGGATCGAGTCGGCCGCCTACCTCACCGGGGCCCTGGAGGGTGCGGAGCTCGCCGCGGTCGCGGAGGGCGCACTTGCCACCCTCGCCCTGCCGCCGCACGTGCCGCTCGCGCTCGACGCCGACGTGGCGCAGGCCGTCTACGTCCCCAGCGACGCGGGCCTGCAACGGCTCGAGGACCTCCCCTCCCCCGACGCCGTGCTGCACTCGGTCGACACCACCCGCAGGCTCTTCGACATCACCGGCGGTCGAGCAGGTCGAGCAGCGAGCGAAGCCTTGCGTCGAGCAGCGAGCGTCAGCGAGCGGACAGTCGAGACGAGCGATCAGTCGAGACCCCCCGCCGCGATCAACCAGCTGGCCTTCGACCGCGCCGTGCTCGCGGCCGCCGCCGAGCTCCTCGGCTGCGGTGAGCGCCTGCTCGCCGACTCGGTGGACTACGTCAAGGTGCGCAAGCAGTACGGCCGCACCATCGGTTCCTACCAGGCGATCAAGCACTCGCTGGCCGACGTGCGGATCGCCCTCGACTTCGCCCGGCCGCTGGTGCACGGCGCCGCCCTGTCGGTCGCCGAGGGCTCCCCCACGGCTGGTCGAGACGTGTCCGGGGCGAAGGTCGCGGCCGGGGACGCGGCGTACCTCGCCTCCCGCGTCGCCCTCCAGGTGCACGGCGCGATCGGCTACACCGCGGAGTTCGACCTCGGGCTGTGGATCAACCGGGTGCGCGCCCTCGTGGGCGCCTGGGGCAGCCCCTCGCACCACCGCTCCCGGATCGCCGATTCGCTGGTCCCGGCCGATGCGGCGGGTGCCTGATGCACTTCGCCCGGACCGAGGAGCAGGAGGAGCTCGCGACGATCGTCCGCTCGCTGCTCGACAAGCGCAGCGACAGTGCCGCGGTGCGTGCCGCGATCGAGTCGGAGACCGGGTACGACGAGTCGCTGTGGCAGGCGCTGTGCGAACAGGTCGGCGTGGCCGCCCTCCCGGTGCCCGAGGACCACGACGGCTTCGGGGCCTCGCTGGTCGAGACCGGGCTCGTCCTCGAAGAGCTCGGCCACAACCTCGCGCCCAGTCCCCTGCTCGCCACCGCGATCGCGACCGCCGCCGTGATCCTGTACGCCGAGCCCGGCAAGCAGGCCGAGCTGCTGCCGCGGATCGCCGCCGGCGAGATCGCCACCGTGGCGCTCGACGACCTCGTCCTCGACGCCCCCGCAGCCACCATCGTGCTCCGGGTCGCCGATGGCCGGCTGGAGCTGGTCACGGGTCCCGACGTGGAGCCCGTGCCGGCGCTGGACCAGAGCATGCGGTTCGGACGGGTCGCCGGGACCGAGGTGGAGCCGCTGGGGACGGTGTCCGACGACCGTCCGCTGCGCGACGTCGCCGTCGCGCTCACCTCGGCCCTCCAGGTCGGCGCCGGGCAGCGTGGCCTCGACCTGACCGTGGCCTACAGCCTCGAGCGGGTGCAGTTCGGCCGCCCGATCGGCTCGTTCCAGGCGCTCAAGCACCGGATGGCCGACATGCTCGTGCTCGTCGAGGCGTCCCGCTCGGCCTCCTGGGGCGCGACGGCTGCCGCGGCGGCGTACCTCAGCGACCCGACGGAGGCCAACGCGGAGATCCTGCGCCGCCGCGCGGCCGTGGCCCGCTCCTACTGCTCGGACGCGCTGGACCACGTCGCGGCCGAGACGGTGCAGCTGCACGGCGGCATCGCGATCACCTGGGAGCACGACGCGCAGCTGGTGTTCAAACGAGCCCACGCGCTGAGCCACCTCTGGGAGGCTGCCCACGTGGCGAGAGCGGGCCTGCTCACCCCGTGACGAGGGCGCCTGCTGCTGGTTAGTGTCGGTGGATGGAGGCGACCACCGCTCAGCAGCTCCTCGACGAGACCCTCACCCGGTACGGCGTCCCCGGCGCCCAGATCGGCCTGCTGCGCGGGTCCGAGCGCGTCGTGGTGTGCGCCGGCTCCCGAGTGGCCGGGACCGACGACCCCGTCGTGCCCGAGACCGCGTTCCACGCAGGCTCCCTCACCAAGGCCCTGGTCGGACTGATCGTGATCGACGCAGCCGGTCGCGGGGCGCTGAACCTCGACGTCCCCTGCTCGGGCCAGGCCGACGGGCTGTGGGAGGAGACCCCGCGCTCGCTGCTCTCCCAGACCAGCGGCCGGCCCAACGTGCTCCCCACTGCCCACGAGGACCTCGCCGAGTTCGTCGCGAGCACCGCCAGCCTGCCGCTGCTCCATGCCCCGGGCAGGTTCTCCTACTGCAACGCCGGCTGGTGCGCGCTCGACCTGCTGCTGCAGCGCACGACCGGGAGGTCCTTCGAGGAGCTGGCACAGGCCGCGCTCGGCCCCACCACCACGTTCGGGATGCCGGAGGGGGCGGCGGGCGGCCACGTGCTGCGGCCCGGTGAGCAACCCGTCGCGACGCGCGACAACTACGCGACCGCCGCCTCGGCGGCCGGCTCCCGCTGGTGGGCCACCGCCGACCAGCTCCTCGACTTCATGGCGCTCAACCTCCACGGCGGGGACGGGATCTTCGCCGATGCCGACGTGCGGGGTGTCCGGGCCACGACTGCCCGGCTGCCGGGCGCGACCGCCTTCGACTCCTGGGGCCTCGGCTGGGCGCTGTGGGACCGCGGTGACCACCAGGCCTTCGGGTGGGCCGGGATGACCGGCGGGCACCGCGCGTTCGCCCGGGCGTTCCCCGAGCAGGACGCCGCCCTGGTGGTGCTGGCCAACGGCGCCGGGCCGCTGACCGGCCCGCCCGGCGGCAGCGCTCTGTTCGACGCGATCCTGCCGCAGCTGCTCGAGCTCCTCGAGGTGCCCGCCCTGCCCGCGCCGCAGTACGGCGAGCCCACCCCGCTCGACCAGCTGGCCGGCCGGTACGGCGGGGCCACGGTGGAGGCCTCCGGGCCTGACACGGTCAAGCTGCAGGCCGAGTCCTTCGGGATCGCGGAGCCGGTGACCTACGAACGCCTGGGCGGTGACACCTTCGACGTCGCCGGAAACCCACCTGGGTCGATGCCGGTCGCCTTCGACGACGACCTGCTCTACCTGGGCCCGTTCGCCCTCCCACGAAGCTGACGCTGCCCTCGGCGTCCGCGGGTGGCATCCGTCATACCGGCTCCCGAACCGCGCTGCTAGCGTCCGGTCCATGCGCTCTGCCAAGGACTTCTTCGCCCCACTCGCCGTCGGTGCACCCACCCCGCTGCGCGAGATCCCCGCTCGCCCCAGCCGGGCGATCCACTTCTTCGACCCGAGCAACGCCAAGATGGCCAGCAAGATCCCCGACATGGTCGGCAAGGTCGACGTGCTCCTGGGCAACCTCGAGGACGCCATCAAGGCCGACAACAAGCTGGCCGCCCGTGAGGGCCTGGTCAGGATCGCCAAGGACACGGACTTCGGTCCCACCCAGCTGTGGACCCGGGTCAACGCACTCGACTCGCCGTGGGGCCTCGACGACCTGACCACGCTGGTCTCCGAGATCGGCGACAAGCTAGACGTGATCATGGTTCCGAAGGTGCAGGGCGCCGAGGACATCCACTACGTCGACCGGCTGCTCGCCCAGCTCGAGGCCAAGGCCGGGCTGGACAAGCCGATCCTGGTGCACGCGATCCTCGAGACCGCCCGCGGCATGGTCAACATCGAGGAGATCTGCGGCGCCTCCCCCCGGATGCAGGGCCTCTCCCTGGGCCCGGCCGACCTCGCCGCCGACCGCCGGATGAAGACGACGCGCGTGGGTGGCGGCCACCCGGGCTACCTGGTGCGCCAGGACCCGACCGACGGCGACATCGACGGGCCGCGGACGACGTACCAGCAGGACCTGTGGCACTACACGATTGCCCGGATGGTCGACGCGTGCGCGATGCACGGGATCTACCCCTACTACGGCCCGTTCGGCGACATCACCGACGTGGTCGCCTGCGAGGACCAGTTCCGCAACGCCTTCCTGCTGGGCTGCGTCGGCACGTGGTCGCTGCACCCCAAGCAGATCGCGATCGCCAACAAGGTGTTCAGCCCCTCGCCGGAGGACGTCGCCCACGCCCGGCGCGTCGTGGACGCCATGGGTGACGGCACCGGCGCGGTGATGCTCGACGGCAAGATGGAGGACGACGCCTCGCTCAAGCAGTGCCTGGTGATGGTGGAGCTGGCCGAGCAGCTGGCCGCGATCGACCCCGAGCTGAAGAAGCAGTACGACGCGATCGAGGCCTCCTGATGAGCGCCGAGGCGTTCCGTCCCCGCCGTTCCGTGCTCTACATGCCCTCCTCGAACGAGCGGGCGCTGGAGAAGGCGAAGTCGATCGCGTGCGACGGGCTGATCCTCGACCTCGAGGACGCGGTGGCACCTGACGCCAAGCCGGCCGCCCGTGAGGCCGCCTGCGCTGCCGCCACCTCGGGCGAGTACGGCGAGCGCGAGCTGGTCATCCGGATCAACGGCGCCGACACCGAGTGGCACAGCGACGACATGGCCGCCGCCTGCGCTGCGGGTCCCGACGCGATCCTGGTCCCGAAGGTGAACTCGGCCGACGCCGTGCTGCAGCTGGTCGAGTCGATGGCCGCCCACGACGCGCCGGAGCACACCAAGCTGTGGGCGATGGTGGAGACGCCGTACGCCATGCTGCACGCCGAGGAGATCGCCTCCGCCTCCGACCGGCTCACCGTGCTGGTGATGGGCACCAACGACCTCGCCAAGGAGCTGTACGCCGAGCACGTGCCCGGCCGCCAGCCGCTGCTCACCGGTCTCTCCCTCGCGCTGCTCGCGGCGCGGGCGACCGGCAAGGCGATCATCGACGGCGTCTACAACAACGTGAAGGACACCGAGGGCTTCCTCGCCGAGTGCCAGCAGGGACGCGAGATGGGCTTCGACGGCAAGACCCTGATCCACCCGGGCCAGGTCGAGGGCGCCAACGAGGCCTTCGCCCCGTCCGAGAAGGCTGTCGAGGAGGCCCGCGGCATCCTGCAGGCCTGGGAGGACGGCAAGGGCTCGGGCGTGGTCACCTACAACGGGCGGATGGTGGAGAGCCTCCACGTCGAGTCCGCCCAGCGGACGCTGACCATGCACGACGCGATCACGGCCCTCCAGCAGGGCTGAGCCTCGCAGCGCTGTCCCGGCTCAGCGGGTCGGCTCAGCTGGTGCCTGTCGTGCCCGACCCCGGCGCGTCCGCGTTGCGCGGGCAGTCGGGGTTGGGGCAGAAGTCGACCGCGGCCATCTCACCGGGCCGCAGCTCCGGTCGGTCGGCCTTCTCGGTGTCGAAGTCGATCACCGCGTGCTGGAGCTCGGTGCCGCACTCGGGGCAATTCGTCGGCCAGGTCGTCTCGTCCACTGTCGGTTCGTCCACCCACTCACCCTAGCCACGAGCGAGGCGTACTCCCGGCACGGACCTGAGGCCACCCGCCCGGCCGAGGCTCACCCCGACTGTGCCAGCAGCTGTTGGTGGAACTCCCGCTCGAGGTGGTGGGCCCACAGGGCGGGGTCGGTGCCCAGCACCCGCTCAGGCGTGAGTACGACGATCCGCCACCCGGCGCCCTGGAGGGCGACCAGCTCGGCCGCGGAGACCTGACCGAGCAGCACGGCCCCGAACTGTCGCTGGGGCACGGCCAGGCTGAGCCGGACCAGCCGGCCGGAGACGCACACCGGCAACCCCGGCGTCGCGGTCGGCAGACGCGCCTCGTGCCAGCGCAGCCGCAGCGCCGACTCCGCCAGGCTCAGGGAGCGGGGATCGACCTGCACGGCGAGGCGGCGCAGCTGGCCGACGCCGTGGTGCCCGGCCATCCGTGAGGTCTCGGCCAGCAGCTGGGCGAGCGTGAAACCGCCGTCGGCCAGCAGCCGGTCCATCGCGCCCAGCGCCAGGTCGGGGGCCAGCGAGCGTCCCAGGTCCAGGGCCGTGCGCAGCGGGGTGGTCAGGCGCAGCTCACCGAGGTGCTGGACGTCGCGGCCGAGGAGGTCGCGGGTGCCGAGCGCGGACCGCCCGGACCCGCCCGGGTGCACCGCCTCGACACCACGCACCTCCTCGGTGCCGGGTCGCCTCACGTCGACGCCGTGGACCCAGGCAGCGGTCCGGTCCACGGCCACGGCCCGTCGACCGATCGCGAGGGCGACCGCCGCGGCACGCATCGCGGTCGAGTCCTCGGTCGTGCTCGCGGCGTATACCCCGCGCAGCACCCGCCGGATCGTCCCCTCACGCACCATCCGGTCCAGCGCGGAGCGGGAGACGCCGCGGGCACGTGCGGTCGCGGGGGTGAACGGCCGGTCCAGCGGCAGCAGCGGGTGGAGCGGGGTCAGCGGCAGCGTCTGGTCCATCCCGACAGGGTTGTCCCGCGGCGCGGATCCGTCGAACGGCAATCCACAGGCTCGCCGGTCGTCTCACCAGGGAAGCGGGACGAGCTCCCTGGAGTGGCAGCTGCACGCCGCGACGGCCTGCGGCCCGGGGCGCTGCCCGATCGCACCCGAGAGGGTCTGGCGCAGGGAGGGCGCGAGCATGGGGACCAGCTCGTCGATCTCGACCGAGGCGATCGGCTCGACCTCGAGGACGTAGCGCATCATCGCCACGCCGATCAGCTGCGAGGCGACCAGCTCGAGCCGGACCGCGGAGGTGTCCATCCCGGTCGCGCGGGCCACCGGGTTGAGCACCATCCTGTTGACCAGCGCGTAGAGCCGCTTCCCGGAGCGTGAGTCGCTGACGCTCCCGCGCACCAGCGCGAGCACGCGTCGTTGCGTGCGTGGGCTCTCGCACAGCGAGAAGAAGCCGCGCAGCAGCCGCTCGACGTAGTCCTCGGACACGCTCGTGGCGCTCATGGAGCCCACCGTGCCAGAGAACTACTCGGGTCGGGTGTAGGCGCCGCGGTGGAACAGCAGCGGAGTCCCGGCGGGCTCGGCCTCGGGCCGGCCGTCGCCCATGTCGAGCGCCTGCACGCGCCCCACGACGATGTAGTGGTCGCCGGCCTCGTGCACGCGGTCGATCACGCAGTCGACGTACCCCAGCACCCCGTCGATCAGCGGCGCACCCGTGGAGGCCGGCTTCCAGCCGACCCCGTGGAACTTCTCCGCCCCCTTGGTGGCCATGCCGTTGGAGATGTGCTGCTGGTCCGCGGAGAGGAAGTTGACGCAGAAGAACCCCGCCTGGCGCATCAGCGGCCAGGCGCGCGAGGTCTTCGCCGGGCAGAACATCACCAGGGGCGGGTCCAGGGAGACGCTGGAGAACGACTGACAGGTCATCCCCACGGGCTCGTCGCCCGACATCGAGGTGACCACGGTGACGCCGGTGGCGAACATGCCGAGCACGTCGCGGAACCGGCGCGCCTCCTCGGCCGCCGCCGGGTCATCAACGGGGATCGGGGTGTGCTCGCCGAGCCGCAGCTCGAAGTCGAACCCGGTGCCGAGGAAGGAGTCGATCAGCTCCCGGCTGGGCCAGGTCTCGCGTGCGTCCTGGCGGATCCCCTCGGGTACGTCGGAGGAAGGCCCCGAAGCCTGCCCGGACGAGGACTCGGAAGGCCCTGAGGAAGACATGGAAACAGTCATATCAGTCCTGCCCGAACGGGTTTCACGCGCCGCCGAAGACGTGGCCCCAGTAGGAGACCGCGGTACTCTCCCGGGCCACCCAGCGGGCGTCGTCCACGGTGAGGCCCTCGGTCCCGAACTCCACGTCGAACCCGCCGGGCGACTTCACGTAGAAGGACACCATCTGGTCGTTCATGTGCCGGCCGAGCGTCGCGGAGAGCGGCGCCTTGTGCTTGCGCACCCGCTCCAGGGCACGGCCCACGTCGTCGAGCTTGTCGACCTCGAGCATGATGTGCACGCACTTGCTGGGGTTCGGCATCGGCAGGAACGCCAGGCTGTGGTGCCGGGGGTTGACCCCGAGGAAGCGCAGCCACACCTTGGAGCCGGGCTCCTTGCCGACGAACTCCCCCGGCATGCTCATCGAGTCGCGCAGCCGGAAGCCGAGCACGTCGGTGTAGAACCGCAGCGCCTCGACGTCGTCGGTGACCGGGATGACCACGTGCCCCATCCCCTGGTCGCCGGTGACGAAGCGGGCGGCGTACGGCGTGACGAGCGGATGCGACTCGTAGGTGATCCCGTGGAAGAGCTCGAAGACGTTCTCGAACGGGTCGCTGAACCGGATCAGCTCCTGGACCCTGCGCTCGGAGAGCTCCTCGGTGGTGCCCTCCTCGAAGGCGATGCCCTCCTTGGCGAGGTGCTCGCGGGCCTGCTGCAGCGCGGCGTGGTCGGCGAGCTCCCAGCCGATGCAGGAGAGCTGGTCGACCTCGGCGGGGAAGACGACGAGCCGCGCGGAGACCTCGTCGATGCGGTAGTAGAGGTTGTCCGGGTCGGGCCCGCGGCCCTCGGCCAGGCCGAGCACCTTGCCGGCGAAGAGCCGCCACTGGTCGAGGTCGGTACTGGCGACGCGGGCGTAGCCCATGCTGCGGATGTCGATGGTCATGCGTCCACCTCGGCCTTCGGGACCCTCTCCATGTGACGGTTCAGGAAGTTCGTGGCCACCTCGCGGAACTCGTCCGCTGCCTCGATCTGCGCCCAGTGCCCGCAGTTGGGGAACACGTGCAGCGAGGCCTTGGGGATCAGCTTGAGGGCGACCATGGCGCCGTCGAGCGGGTTGACCCGGTCCTCGCGGCCCCAGGTGAGCAGCGTGTGCTGGCGCAGCCGGTGGGCCTCGCGCCAGAGCATCCCGTCCTCGAAGGTGTCGGGCTTCCAGAACGAGGACCCCATCGAGATCATCGCCTCCTGGGCACCCGGCGCGGTGGCGTCGGCGTACCGCTCCTCGACGAGCTCGTCGGTGACGAGGTCCTGGTTGACCACCATCGTGGAGATGAACGCGCGCAGCGCCTCGCGGCTGGGGTTGGCCGAGAAGTCCATCAGCCGCTTGACGCCCTCGGTGGGGTCGGCGTGGAAGATGTTCAGCGAGGCACCGCCGGGGCCCATCAGGATCAGCCGGCCCACCCGCTTGGGATGGGTCAGGGCCAGGCGCATCGCCGTACCACCGCCGAGGCTGTTGCCCAGCAGGTGGATCCGCTCGATGCCGAGCTCGTCGAGCAGCTGTACGACGTGGTCGGCGGCGAAGCGGTAGTAGTTGCCCTCGACGGGCGGCTTGTCGGAGCCGCCGAATCCCGGCTGGTCGATCATCAGCGTGTGGAAGCTCTGCGCGAAGCCCGGCAGCGCCGAGCCGAAGTTGCTCCACGCGGAGGCTCCGGGGCCGCCGCCGTGCAGCATCACCAGCGGCAGCCTGCCGGTGGCGGGCTCCCCCGCCTCGTAGTAGTTCAGCGTCAGGTCGCCCGCCTTGCCGGAGCGGCGGGTCGCCTCCTTGGAGAAGTCGGTCACCTCAGTACATCCCCGGGTCGATCTTGTGGCCGAACTCGTGGGCGCCGTACATCTGCAGGGCCCGCTCCGGGTCGTTCGCGGCGTGCACCCGGCCCGCGTGCGCGTCGCGCCAGGCACGCTGGAGGTAGGTGCCGTTCGCCAGGGCGCGGCCGCCGGAGGCCTCGAAGAGCGAGTCGATGGCGTCGATGGCGCGCTGGCTGCCCAGCACCTGGTCGCGGCGCACCTTGAGTCGCGTCTTCAGCGGGATCTTCTCGCCCTTGGCGACGTACGCCTGCTCCTCGCGGATGTTGTTGACCAGCAGGGCCCAGGCCGCGTCGATCTCGCTGGAGGCCCGCGCGATCCGCACCGCGGCGAACGGGTCCAGGGACGCCTTCTCCCCGAGGTACGCCGCACGGGTGCGCTTCTGCTGCATCTCCACGTGCTCCTCGTAGGCACCCGTCGCCATCCCGATGATCGGCGTGGTGATCGTACCGGTGAAGATCGAGTGGAACGGGAGCTTGTAGAGCTCCGAGGGGTTGTGCTCCTGCCCCGGCCCGAAGCAGCGCCCGGTGTCGCCCATGGAGAGGGTGAACGCCTCAGGGATGAACACGTCGTCGACCACGATGTCGTTCGAGCCGGTGCCCCGGAGCCCGACCATGTCCCAGACGTCGATGATCTGGTAGTTCTCGCGCGGCACCATGAACGTGCGGAAGTCCACGACGTTGCCCTCGGCGTCGAAGACGAGCCCGCCGAGCAGCACCCACTGGCAGTGGTCGCAGCCCGAGGAGAAGCTCCACTTGCCGGAGAGCTGGAAGCCGCCGTCGGCGACCACGGCCTTGCCGGTCGGTGCGTACGACGAGCTCAGCCGGGTGCCGGTGTCGCTGCCCCAGACCGCCTGCTGCGCCTCGTCGCTGAACAGCGCCACCTGCCACGGGTGTACGCCGACCACGCTGGAGACCCAGCCGGTGGAACCGCAGGCCGAGGCGATGTCGCGCACGGCGGTGTAGAAGTCGACCGGGTCGGCCTCGAGCCCGTCGAAGCGCCGGGGCTGGAGCAGCCGGAAGAACCCGGTCTCCTCGATCTCCTTGATCGACGCCTCGGGGACGACCCGCAGGCGCTCGGCCTCGTCCGCCCGTCCGCGCAAGGTGGGCAGCAGGTCTCGGACGCCGTCCAGAACCGACTGGCTCATGGGTACTCCTCGTGCAGTGGGTGGTCGCGCTGAGCCTCAATACTAGAACACGTTCTAGGTTGCAGTCCACGCGCAGGGCGCGCAGCGGTCATCGCATTTTTCGAGACTGGTCATGCACCCTGCGTTCCGCCACTGTTTCGGGCGGGTCACGGTGTCGGAGTATGCCGACGGTTCGGGTCCTGGCAGAGGAGCTGCCATGAACGAGGACCGGCTCGCGACCGTGGAAGAGCGCCTCTCCCGTCTCGAGGACGAGCTGTCGATCACCCGGTTGATCGCCGGCTACGGCCCGTTCGTCGACGCCGGGGCCGCGGACGAGGTGGCGCAGCTGTGGACCGAGGAGGGCAGCTATGAGGTCGAGGGCTGGCACATGTCCGGTCGCGAGGACATCCGCGCCATGGTGGGCTCCGACGCGCACCAGCGGCTGATCAACGGCGGGGCGTGCCACTTCCTCGGCCCGGCCCGGGTCACGCTGGCCGGGGACACCGCGGTCGCGGTCTGCGCCTCACTGCTGGTGGTGCACCGGGACGGGCGCTTCCACATCTGGCGTGCCGGCGCCAACCACTTCGAGCTGCGCCGGGTGGGCGCGGGCTGGGCCGCGGTCCGCCGGGGCACCCGGGCGCTCGACGGCTCGCCCGAGGCCCGTGCCCTGCTCCGCGACGGTGCGGCCGGACGTGGGCTCGGCGACGGCCCCGAGAGCCCCAGACCAACGGAATGAGCCCGTCTCTAGACGATCTCGTCCCTCATACCCCACACCCGGCCCTCAGGAACACGAACTTCGCCCGCCTCGCCTCGGCGATATTGATCAGCTCCTGCTCAGGCGTCTGGGAGAAGGGGTCACGAACTGATCCAACTGGGCCAGTGCACCCCGAGGAGTCGCGACCCCGTCGCCGATGGTGAATGCCCGTCACCCACGATCACAACAGTGCTGCGACGTCCGCGGCTGCTTGTTTCAATCTCTCCTTTCCTGCCTCGGCCAGGTCGCGGCGGTGAGTGATCAGGTTCAGGCACATGGGCAGCGGCGTGCCCGATGCATCAATGGGGACAGCCAAACCGTAGACACCCTGCTCGACCTCTCCGAAGGTGAGCGAGAACCCCTGCCCGCGGGCCGCGGCCACTGCCTCAGGGTCGGTGGGACTAGGCGGTCGGATGGATGCCAGCGCGTGGCCGGCCGCGCCACGGTCCAGCTCATGTCGGCTTCCCTCCTGAAAGGAGAGCTGGAACTGTGCGGTGCTGGACTGGATCACTAGCAGAGCGACAGCTTCATGACCCTCCTCTGCCAGCAGCGCGATAGTGCATCCCAACTCTTGAGCAGCTTCACGCAGTACCGGTTCGACCGTCGAGCGCAGGGAGGCCTGGTAGTTGTTAGCCACCCGCAGCACCTGACCGCCCAGGCGGTAGCGCCCATCGCGTCCGCGCACTGCATACCCCAGCTCTCCTAGCGCCATAAGGAGGCGGTACCCAACCGAGCGATGAACTCCCAGCACGTCGGAGAGGTCCTGCACTGTCAGTCCATGAGGGGAGTCTGCGAGACGCTCCAGGGCCGTCAGTCCGCGGGTCAGAGTTTGGGCGCCATGTGGGCCCGTGGCTCCAGCGGTCTTGCTCGCCACAACGCATCTACCCCCGGTGTCCGCGGTGAAAGGAGTCAGCGCTTCGCCAGACTCCCACCCGCAAGGTACCCGTTGGTGATGATCGGCCCCAAAGTTGCGCCTGCACCCGGATAGCCTTGACCAGTCGGCGACGCAGCGCAGTTGCCAACTGCGAAGAGTCCAGGGATGACTTCGCCAGATACGTGGAGCACCTCACCGGTAGCAGACGTGCGCGGGCCTCCCTTGGTGTCCAAGGTCCCCATGCCGAGGATGGTCGCGTAATACGGGCCCTCCTCTGTGAGACCGCGCAGCAGTGGATTGGGTCCATCGCCATCGCCGAAACGAGCGCTGACGTAGCGTTCGAAGGGAGTCTCACCCCGTTGGAACTGCGCATCCTTCCCCTTCTCGGCGTACTCCCGGACGTTCTCGACGGTGGCGAGCAGATTCCCGAGGAAGTCCTCGTGGAGGCGGCCCCTACCGACGATGTGTTCAACCGATGCCAGCGCCTCACCGATGCCTTGGGCGAGATCTTCGAGAGTGGCCCCGCGGACCACCCAGTCGGCGGCTGTATCCGGATGGGCAATCGGGTTGCCAAGCGCGTCAATCCCCCACTTCAGTGCGTCGTGGGTATCCCAGATGGCTATCAGGGGAGAGTTCACGTACTCCAACGAGGACTCGTCCCAAGTGGAGAAGACCCTCGCCCGCTCGTTGTACGGCGCCTTTTCGTTGACCACGCGGTGACCGCGCCTATTGACCATCACCATTGCATCGCCCAAGACATAGAAGGCGCTGAACGCGTTCTCTGGGTCGGCCGCAAGCCGGGCAACCACCCCTGGCGCCAACCACGCTTCCTGCATGCACGCGAGCTCTGCACCCTGTGACATGGCTATCTTGACGAAGTCACCGGTGTTCGTCGGCGCTGCACACGAGGTGACGACGGGGGCTCCGAGGAACTGCAGACGTAAGTCTGAGTTCTGACTGAATCCACCTGAGGCAAACACCACTCCCACGTCCGCTAGCGCCCGATGGGGCGAACCGTCGAGAAGATAGTCGACGCCGACAACCCGTCCATCCTCAGTCACCACGTCGGTGACAGTGGCACCAGTGCGGATCTCCGCTCCGTGCGTCCGGGCCGTGTCGGCCAGCCCATCGACGAGTTCCTGGCCACCGCTCTTGCCACCCATCGCCGACGCCGGGTACAGCGTCCGGCCTCGGGGGCAAGCGTTCTCCGGGAGATGCGCCAAGTAGTCAACCACCCCGAGCCCTACCGGCGGAGCCAGGCTCAGAGCACCCATGTCTTCCAATGCCTCATGGGCAATTGCCGCGTTGTCAATGAAGCAGGCCAGGCCGTCGTGCTCCCATTGGGGTAGCCCGAGGTGGGGGGCGTCGGGGTTGTAGAGCGTCGGCCGCGCGAGCCGGGCCAGGTAGCGCAGACAATCCTCTCGAGGATCATCCAGCCCCTCCTCGCGCAGGAAGCGGTTGTTTGGGAGCCAAACTGCGCCGATCGACTTGCGCGTGGTGCCCCCTATGCGCTCCGCTTTCTCAAGGACCAGCACTGATCGACCACCCTGAGCAGCGGTAGCAGCTGCAGTCAGACCACCAGCGCCTGAACCCACCACGACGACGTCGTGTTCAGTGATCTGATCGAGCGGGATCATCAGAAGCCTCTTCTCGGTCGCAGAGCTGCAGGAACAGCCTCGTGATCGGCCGGAAAGACCCGAGTCACCCGTGCCACCGCCGCAGTGAGCTTTCCCGATTCCTGCGCGAGCCCAGCCGCCGCCACAATCCGATCTGGGCGCAGGACGACCACGCCCACTGGATGTTGGTCGAACCAACGTTTCACGTCACCGTCAACGTCACCGAGCACAACTCCGTGCGCCTCCTCCTCCGCCGACGAATGCCAATGGAGCTGCGACATCGGACGCACCTCCAGCACGCGTGCGCCCAGTCGGCTCAATGTCTCCCGCGCCCGCTCGTCGAAAACTCGCTCCAGGGGGTTGCACCAGACGATGGCCGCGAACCAGCCACCGATGGCTTCGTCCAGCTGGATCATCAAGCCCTCGCGAGTGACGAGACGGGGTTGCGGGAACATCCTTCCGACGGGTGAGTCCTTGGCGGGCGGGGCCTGTAGGTGCGCGACAGCGCCTGACTCGTAACGAGGCATCGGTTTGAACCGCATCTCGGTCAAGTACTTCTTGGCAGCGGGCATGGTGTTGAGCGCTAGGAAGATCGAGTCACGGAACAGTGCCACCGAGCGTCTGGTTGGCGAGATCACGCGGCCCACCAAGAGCGACAACCTCACCATCTGTGTCGCATGGGGACGGCGTTCGACGTCGTAGGTGTCCAGCAGCGACGCGTCGCTTTGTCCCCTGAGGACAGCAGCAAGCTTCCACGCCAGGTTCGCTGCATCCCGGATTCCTGAGTTGTACCCCTGGCCCTGCCAGACCGGCATCAGGTGGGCCGCATCGCCGATCAGGAAGGCTCGCCCGCTGCTAAACCGGCTCGCCACCCGGGCATGGTGGGTATAGACCCGAGACCTGATGACGTCGAGGCCTCGAGAATCGGGGACAAAAGGGGCGAGCAGTTCGCTCAAGCGGTCCGGATCATCCACCAACTGCTGGTCCTCCCCCGCGTGCATCATCAGCTCTAGTCGGCGGACGCCGTGCGGCAGCTGGATGGATACGTAGGGGCGCCGAGGATCACAGCCCACGTAGAGATTGGGGGTACCGATTGGATCACCGGCCAGGTCGACCACGAGCCACCGCGTTGCTTCGGTTTCGCCGTCGAAGCCGATGCCTAGCGCCTTCCGAACCGAGGACCTCCCACCATCGGCCCCGACAAGGAAATCGCCTGTCCAGGTGCGGATGCCATCTGGTCCTGTGGACCTGACAGAGACCTGTTCGTGGAGGTCTTCCAAAGTCGTGACGGTCTCACCGAAGTGCACTCGGACGTGGGGGAAGCGATCCAGGGCGCGCAGGAGCTCATCATCCACCAGGGGTTGGATAAAGGAGTTTCGACGCGACCACCCATAGGGGCCCATGCCGGGCGCAATCTCCGCGATGAGCTTTCCATTGGCCCCGAGAAAGCGCATGGCGTGGTCCGGCCCAGTGTGCTCAAGCACGACATCTGCCACACCGGCCGACTGGAATACGCGCATGCTCTCGTCATCCAGGCCGACAGCGCGTGGGTAGTCCAGCAGCGCCGGGGCGGCTTCCAACACGTCCACCGAGATCCCGTAGCCACCCAGGAGGTTCGCGAGGGTAAGACCCGCAGGGCCGGCGCCGACGATCACCACCGACCTGATTGGAGCCGAAGCGCGGGTCACGCGTCCTTCCCGTCAAGGAAGCCGAGAACCAGGGCGTTGAATCGCTCAGGCTGTTCCCACTGAGGCCAGTGTCCGGCCGCCTCGATCAGCTCGAACCGGCCCCCTGGAATCATCGAGGCCATGTGTAGGCCAGCGGCCGCAGGGCCGGAGGGGTCCGCGCTCGTCCACACCACCAACGTGGGGTGTACGAGCGCAGCCAGTTCGGCGTCGGTGATGCGATTGGACTCACGGATCTCCGGGTCCTGAAGGCACAGGATGTGGCGCATCGATCGGTCGAACCCCGATCGTGAGTAGATGCGCCTCCGCACGTCGACCAATTCGTCGGTCACCGAGGAGGGATCGGCCATGAGCCACTCAAGCCGGGCCCGGATGCGCACGGGACTGGGGTCGTCCGCCGCTTGTTGGGATAGCGACCGGATGCGCTCCATCACCTCGGGGTTCGCCATCGTCCCCCCCGGTGTGTTCAGGACCAGCCGACGAACCCGTTCCGGGTGTGCAGCGGCGTACTTGACGGCAACCCACCCCCCAAGGGACTCACCCGCGATGTCGACTTGCTCGACGTCCAGATGCTCGACAAGAGAGTGCAGATGGGCGACGTAGTGCTCGAGTTGCAAGTCTTGCGTGGCCAGAGAGGTGAAGCCATGCCCCGGATAGTCGTAGGCCACGACCTTCCGGTTCTCTGCGAGTGCCCCGATGTTGCGTGAGTAAGCCTCCAGGTGACCGCCCGTGCCAGGCAGTAGGAGCAGCGGAACACCGCCCTTGCCGGCCTGAAGAAGCCGCGTGTCCCAACCACCGATCACCACATGGCGAACCGTGTGGTCGGTACCCAAGAGCTCCGTCCAGATTGACGTCATTTGGGGCCCGCTTCTTCATCGGGAACAGCGAAGGTAACGGCGTAGCCAGCGAACCATTCGCGGATCGGTTGGTAGTGACGGTGTGTAAGCGAGTAGGGCCCCCGTGTTCCCAGGGCGGCGTAGGCGGCCAACCACGTGCGCACTTCATGGGCAGAGTGACCGGCTTGTTCGATGTACCACGAGGCCGGCTGTGCTGCGTAGGACTCCAGGTCTGCCGACGCACAGGCGTCCAGGAACTGCCTGTCCCACACAGGGTTCAGGTCCTGGCACCCACCTTCTCCATCGGCGAACGAGCGCGCGGCCGCGATGGTTCTCGACTCTCTCACCTGACGCTCGGCAGGGCTCACCTCCCGACGTTGCGTGATCCGCTCGGCCACCTCCGGTGGGGCTCCGAGCAGCCGCGGGACTGGCGGATCGTGCGAGAGCCCACCACTAGCTAGGAAGAGGATTCTGCGGTCATCATCCGCGAGCGCCTCGGCCACTGCTACACCGAGCGAAACGCTTCTTCTAGCAGGCCCCAACGGCTCGGCCACGCAGTTGATGAACACAGGTAGGACGGGCACGGCATCGATCGAGCCGAACAACAGCATGAGCGGTTGAACGAGGCCATGGTCGACTCGCATGCGTTCTGAGCACGCGACGTCGATCCCACCGTTCAGGACGTGCTCAGTCACTCTGCGGGCCGTTGCCGTCTCGACATCGAGCAGACCACTGGGTAGTCCGTAGTCCCCGATCGATTCTGCTGTGGTGCCGATACAGAACGGGGGCATCACGTCGTAGAGAAACCCGTTGTAGTGATCAGGGGCGAAGGCCACGACTAGATCCGGCGCGAACTCCGCCACGAGCTCTCGAGCGCGTCCGATCGCTTCCTGCACCCCGGCGGCCACAGCCTGCGACGGATCCACCTTTCCCATGAGCGGACTGTGGGACATTGCACACAGGGCGACAGGCATCGGTGCCTCTTTCTCAGTTAGTCCACGGCGAAAGATTGCCGTGAGTGATGGTGGCGTGCTCGCCGGCGGAATCGGGTTCCGACCCCCCGCTCAGGTACAGATGACGCACCTGCTCCATGAGCTCCGGATCCTGTGGTTGTCCGCGCAGAGCCACCTTGCCTTGGTCCAGCACGTACACCGACGTGGCTATCGAAAGCGCCATGGTTGCGTTCTGCTCGACCAACACGACGGTCGTGCCCGACTGGTTGATTTGCTGGATCGTCTTGCCGATCTGGCCGATGATCTTGGGCGCTAGCCCTAGAGATGGCTCGTCGAGCATCAGCAATCGCGGCCGAGCCATCAGCGCTCTGCCGATGGCGAGCATCTGCTGCTCGCCCCCGCTCAGCTGACCAGCCGACTGGCGTCGTCTGTCGCCAAGCACGGGGAACAACTCGAAGACCTCCCCCATCGGGGACGACCTCCCGCTGTGCCCCGCGCCCACATGGCCCAGACGCAGGTTGTCCTCCACCGTCATTCTGGCGAAGATTCGGCGGCCCTCCGGGACGTGAGCAATACCTGCGGCAACCGTCTGGGCCTGCGAGAGCCCGAGCAAAGACCTTCCATCGAAGGAGATGCCGCCCTTGGCGGAGCCACGGTGTCGAGGCAGGTTGCCGCTGATGGCGCGCAGCAGCGACGTCTTCCCGGCGCCGTTGCTGCCGAGGACGGCCACCGCCTCCGCCTGACCCGCATGCAGGTCGACGCCGCGCAACGCCACAACGGCTGCCCCATAGGTCAGGTGAAGAGCGGTGACCTCCAGCATGTCAGTCAGACTCGCCCATCAACTTCTTGGCGAACTCCGAGGCATAGGGGCCCTCGATCATCTTCAGCCCACCCGGTACCTCAGCGGCACGGGTCACGAACTCCTCGGCTGTCACTGGGACACCGGAGCTGCTGAGGTCCAGGGTGGGGGTCACACCGTCCGTCTCGAACGTGTCGATCTCTCCACGCGCCTCCATCACACCTTTGGGTGTCAAGTCGCCGTTTTCACAGGCCTTCTCCAGGACCGCATCCATGGCCAGGGCCTCTGAGTAGGCCAAGATGATCTGGAGGCTCGGGTCCTCGCCCGCGTACTTGCCGATGTACGCCTTTCGGAATTCCGCGGCCTTCGGGTTCTCGAAGCCCGAGACGGGGAACGTCGTGTACATCCGCTCCGTCAGGGCCTTGGCTGCAGGCGTGTCCAGCAGCCCCGCGGTCCAGGCTGGCGTGCTCGCTACGATCGGCACGTCGAGACCCTCGCTCTCGGCACCGAGTGCGATCGAGGCAAGTTGCGGCGGTGAGGTCGAGGCGACGATCACCCGGACGCCCTTGCTCGCCATCGTGGTCATGGCAGCAGTGAGGTCAGTGGCCGTGGCTGCAATCCGCGACTCCACCAACGGCATCTTGTGCGCCGAGGCAAACTTCTTGACTCCTTCCAGGACGCCCTCGCCATACGACCCCTCGAGGTAGATGTGCCCGACAGCATCGCCCTCGGACAACTTGCCTTCCTCCAGGAGGTAGCCCAGCCCGTTGGCGGCCTCCACTGCAAAGGTCGTCCCGGTCATCAGGACGTTCGGGTGCTTCAACACCTCTGCACCCTGGCCGTGCAGAATCGCCAGCTGGTCATCAGTTTTGAGGCGATCGGCTATCGCCAAGACCGGCGCCGTTCCGAGGACGTTCTGAAAGGCCAGGACCTCACGACTCATTGTGCTGTGCAAGGACGTGGTCTGCTGGACGTTGTATGCGTTGTCCTTGGTCACGACCTTCACGTCGTAGGTGTCGCACACTCCCCCATCCGCGTTGCGCTGCTGCCAGTAGAGATCCAGGGACTGCTGAACTTCCTTGCCAATCGGAGCGAATGGCCCTGACAGATCTGTCAGAACCCCGAGGCTGATGGTCTTGCCGTCCACACCGACGCCGGTCTTCACCCCCGAGTCGCCCGCCTCAGTGTTGGAATCGTCTGCCTTCGTTCCACAGCCGGTAGCTGCCAGCAGCACAACAGCGAGAGCAGCGGGTAGGTGTTTGCGCGGGTTCATACCTCGGGCCTTTCGATAGGTGGTTGTGCAGATTGATGAACCGAGATCTTCCGTCCGGCGAGCTGCGGAAGTGGTACACGCCGGACAAGCGAGATGAGCCCCCTGGGCTCCACCAAGAGGACCAACACCAACGCGAAGCCGTACACATATCTAGCGATCGCTGGTGCGGAAACCTCGTGGGCGAATACGTCGAAGGACACAGACGAACGGACCAGAAGCAATGGCAGCGAGGTGACAAACAGCGCGCCCAGGATCGAGCCGCCCACGGACGAGAGTCCACCGACGACAATCATCACGAGATATTGAATCGAGACATCAAGGGCGAACGACACTGGCGCCACACTGCCGATGAGTAAGGCGTACAACACACCCGAGAGTCCTGCCAGCCCCGAGGAGATGACGAACGCCGTTCGTTTCCATCGACGAACGTCGACGCCGACAACCCCCGCGGAATGTGTCCGGTCTCGAATCAAACGCCAAGCCCGCCCGGTTCGCCCCTGCAGCAGATTGTGAACGATCAGGGCGCACACTCCCAGCACCACAAATCCGAGGTACCACAGGCGTTCGAATCGTTCGAAGGGAACACCGAGCACGACCAGGTCGGGCGAGTCCGCGAAATTCACCCCGGGCAGTGCGAAGTCGGGGACCGATCGACCCTCGAAACCGCCGGTGATCGAGGTCAGGGAGCCCAATAGGTGTTGACCCAGGAAGACCAGAGCAAGGCTGGCGATGCCGAGGTAGAGCCCGTTGAGCCGCTGCGCGACCGGGCTGAAGGCAAGCCCGAAACCGGCCGCGACGAAAACCGCGAGCACCCCGGCAAGGGAGGGAGGAAGGCCGAGCCCTTGAGGCCCATACGTGGGATCAGGGCTTCCAGCTGCCCAGCTGTAGGTGACGGCACCCACGGCGAGGAAGAACGCATGAGCCAAGCTGAGCTGACCCGTGGTCCCTGTCAACAGGTTCAGGCCCAGGGCGCCCACCGCTGCTCCACAAACTGCGAACCCAAGGCGCATCCAGAACTCGTCGAGATAGAGGGGCGCGATGAGGGTCGCGGTGACGCAAGCCGCCACGAGGAGAAGTCGGAGAGGCCTAGACACGGATAGTGCTCCGCTCTCCAAGGATGCCCTCGGGACGCCATGCCAATACCAGGATCAGGACCGCGTACGGAATGACCGTGCCAATTCCGCGCCCCATGAATTCGAGATGATCTTGGTAGCCCGTGACGAGAGTTTCGGACAGGCCGACGATCAGACCGCCTAGTAGCGCCCCGGGAATCGAGGTAAGCCCCCCGATGATCGCGGCTGGAAAGGCAGCGAGTGCGACGGTTCCCAGACTTGGGGAAAGACCTGGCGTGGGAGCGCCGGTGAGGAACAGCGCAGCGACCGCAGCGAGCACTCCAGCAGTTGCCCACGCGGCAAGCTGCACCTTCCAGAGCTGTAGGCCGACTATTTCGGCGGTCTCCGGATCCTCTGCCGCTGCGCGCATGCGCAGCCCCCACGATGTCTTCTTGAACGCTGCCAGAATCAGTCCGATCAGCACCCCGGAGACAATCAGGGCGAGCGCGCGATTCGTTGGCAACCCATACTCGCCTAGCTGAATGCTCTGAGACCCCCACGGGTGGCCCACATCACGGATCCCCGGGCCCATCAGATCGGTGAGCAGCGTGATCAAGACGATGTCGACACCGAGGGTGGCGATGGTCATGGGGACGGGTCCTGGGTGCTTGGCGAGTCCGAAGAGACCACGTTCCACGACCACGGCTGTCACTGCGGCGACCGTCACGCCCAAGGCGAGGGCGGGCCAGAACCCGATGGAGTCGTGCGTCCGCATGATGACGTAAGCGCCGATGACCACGATCGAACCATGCGCAAAGTTGAGAACCTCGCTGGCCTTGAAGACAATCACGAAACCCATCGCGACCAGGCTGTAGGTGATTCCCAGGGATAGGCCCGCCACTGTCAGGGATAGAAGTTGCTCCACGTGGTCACCCGACGCCGAGATATGCACGAGTGACCGCGGGATCACCCTGGACCTCGTCAGGACTCCCTGAGCAGAGCACGCTCCCGAAGTCCAGAACCGAAACCTGGTCGCTGATGCTCATCACCATCCCCATGTCGTGCTCGATCAACAACACGGTGAGACCGAGTTGCTCCCGCAGAGCCTGGATGGTCTTCCCCATTCGTTCAGTCTCGAGGTGATCCAGTCCGGCGGCTGGCTCGTCGAGCATCAAGAGCCGGGGCTCCATGCACAGTGCGCGTGCGATATCGACGCGCTTCTGGTCGCCGTACGGCAACTCGGCGACTCGGCGATCGAGCTTGTCCTCGAGTCCCATGAATCGCGCGATGTCCCGGACCCGGGCCTGGTGCCGAGCCGTCTCCCGGCGTGCGGACCGCAGTGAGAGAGCCTCAGCCAGAATCGAGTGCCGAAGCAACCGGTGACGCCCGAGCATGAGGGTGTCCAGCACCGTCTCGTCGCCAGTCTCGACGAGGTTCTGGAAGGACCGCGCCACGCCGCGTTCCGCGACCTGGTGGGGCTGCGCCCGGGTGATGTCGTGACCGTCGAGTGTAAGTCGACCCGTAGTGCACCTGTACAACCCCGAGACGACATTGAACAACGTGGACTTGCCGGCACCGTTCGGGCCGATCACCGCGTGGATCGAGGCGGGCGCCACGTCCAGAGAGACATCGTCAAGCACGCGGAGGGCGCCGAAGCTCACGCAAACGCGCTCAACGTGCAGCCCCGCACCTGCCAGTTCGGTGTTCACTATTTGCACGTCTCCGTTCGCATAGTGAGCATCGTTACACCGGGTGTGACGTACGTCAACCCCGAGGCCAGCTGAAATCGCCCCATTCCCGAGGCCCACGGATCCCGCACGCGGGACCAGGAGTGGCAGCGGCGGTGCGGCCGCGCAGGGTCAGCGGATGTCGTGCATGCTGCCTGAAGCGTCAGCCGCGAGACGCCTCCCAGACCCTGGCGAAACGCCTGGTGGCAAGACCGCTCAAGCACCGAGCAAAGGCCGCCCCCAGCGAACGGAGCCGGAGTTCCATCCAGCCCGCGCCGCGCGTCACCTTCAGCCGTTCGCGTCCTGCTTGCTGCGCAGCTCCAGGGCGATGTCGATCAACTGGTCCTCTTGGCCGCCGATGAGCTTGCGCTCGCCGGCGATCTGCAGGATCCGGGCGCCGGAGACTCCGTAGCGCTCGGCGGCGTTGCCGGCGTGCTTGAGGAACGAGGAGTAGACCCCGGCGTACCCCATCATCATCGTCATCCGGTCGAGGCGGCACTCATCGGGCATCGCCGGGCGCACGACGTCCTCGGAGGCGTCGATGATCTTCATGAAGTCCACCCCCGTGCGCCAGCCGAGCTTGTCGCAGATGCCGACGAAGGCGTCCAGCGGCGTGTTCCCCGCACCGGCCCCGAACCGGCGTACGGACCCGTCGATCTGGGTGGCACCGGCACGCACGGCCATCACGGTGTTGGCGGCGCCGAGGTCGAGGTTCTCGTGGCCGTGGAAGCCCACGGTGGCCTCGGAGCCGATCTCGGCGACGAGCGCCGAGACCCGGTCACTGACGCCCTCCATGATCAGGGCGCCGGCGGAGTCCACCACGTAGACGCACTGGCACCCGGCGTCGACCATGATCCGGGCCTGCTTGGCCAGCACCTCCGGCGGCTGGGTGTGGCTCATCATCAGGAACCCGACGGTCTCCAGGCCACGCTCGCGCGCCAGCGCGAAGTGCTGCTCGCTGGTGTCGGCCTCGGTGCAGTGCGTCGCGATCCGGCAGATCGAGCCGCCGTTGTCCTGTGCCTGCAGGATGTCGTCCTTGGTCCCGACCCCGGGCAGCATCAGGAACGCGATCTTGGCCCGCTTCGCCGTCTCCGCGGCGATCTTGATCAGCTCCTGCTCGGGGGTGCGGGAGAAGCCGTAGTTGAAGCTCGACCCGCCCAGCCCGTCGCCGTGGGTCACCTCGAGCACCGGCACCCCGGCCTCGTCGAGGGCCGCGATCACAGAGCGCACCTCCTCACCGGTGAACTGGTGGCGCTTGTGGTGCGACCCGTCGCGCAGGCAGGTGTCGGTCAGGCGGATGTCCAGGTCTTCGGACCAGGTGCGGTCCAGGACGTTGAGCTGGGGGTCTCCGGCGATGCTCATGACAGGTCCTCTCCGGGGGTCTCGACTGATCGCTCGCTGCTCGACCGCCGCTGGGCCATCCCTTCACCGGCGCGCGCGGCGGCGGCCGTCATGATGTCGAGGTTCCCCGAGTACGGCGGCAGGAAGTCACCGGCGCCCTCGACCTCGATGAAGATGCTCACCTTGGTCTGCCCACGCGTTGCGGTCGTGGGCGGATCGAACTGCGGGTCCTGGAGCAGCCGGTAGCCCGGCACGTAGTCCTGCACGGCCTCGACCATCCGGTGCACCGACTCCGAGATCGCGTCCTGCCCCTCGTCGTAGACCTCCGGGCCGACGGCGCAGAAGATCGTGTCGCGCATGATCATCGGGGGCTCGGCAGGGTTGAGGATGATGATCGCCTTGCCGTTCTCGGCGCCACCGATCGTGGAGACCCCGCTGGCGGTGGTGCGCGTGAACTCGTCGATGTTCTGCCGCGTCCCCGGGCCGGCGGAGAGCGAGGCGACCGAGGCGACGATCTCGGCGTAGGAGACCGGCGTCGCCCGCGACACCGCGGCGACCATCGGGATCGTGGCCTGCCCGCCGCAGGTGATCATGTTGACGTTGTCCTTGTCCGCGTGCTCGTCGCCGTTGACCGCGGGGATCACCGCGGGACCCACGGCCGCCGGGGTGAGGTCGACGGCGCGGATGCCGGCCTCGCGGTAGCGCGGGGCGTACTCGCGGTGGATGTAGGCGCTGGTCGCCTCGAAGATCAGGTCCGGCAGCTCGTCCTGCTTGAGCAGCCAGTCCACACCCTCGTGGCTCGCCACGAGCCCCTCGTCCCGGGCCCGCCCGAGCCCGGGACTGTCCGGGTCGACCCCGATCATCCAGCGCGGCTCGATCAGCTCACTGCGCAGCAGCTTGTACATCAGGTCCGTGCCGATGTTGCCCGGCCCCACGATGGCGGCGGTCAGCTTGGTCATCTCAGTCCTCTTGGTCGGTGAAGGTCAGGTGGACGGATCCGAAGTCGAGGAACTCGGCGACGAACTCATCACCGGGTCGTACGTCGATGGCCCGGTGCACCGAGCCGGGGAGGATCACGTGCCCGGCCTCGAGGGTGACCCCGAAGCCGGAGACCTTGTCGGCGAGCCAGGCGACCGCGGTGACGGGGTTCCCGAGCACCGCGTCGGAACGGCCCTCCGCGACCTTCTCGCCGTTGCGGGTCAGCACCGCGTCGATCGCCCGCAGGTCGATCGCGCGGGGGTCGACCCGCTCGGGTCCGAGCACGAACCCGGCGGAGGAGGCGTTGTCGGCGATGGTGTCGGCGATCTTGATGTTCCAGTCGGCGATCCGGCTGTCGATCAGCTCGATGGACGGTGCGACGTACTCCGTGCACCGGAGCACGTCTTCCTCGGTGCAGCCCGCCCCGGGGAGCGTCTCGCCGAGGATGAACGCCACCTCCACCTCCACGCGCGGGAAGCAGTAGCGCCCGGCTGGGACCGGCTCACCCTCGAACAGCTCCATGTCGGAGAGCAGGTGGCCGTAGTCCGGCTCGTCGACCGACATCATCTCCTGCATCGCCTTCGACGAGAGCCCCACCTTGTGGCCACGCACGGTGGCCCCGGCCCGGAGCCGGCGCCCGATCGTGTCGAGCTGGATCTCGTAGGCGTCGACGACGTCGATCCCGGGCCAGGTCTCGCGCAACGGGGCGATCGGGTGGCGGGCCGTCTCCGCGTCCCACAGGGCGTCGGCGACCGTGCGTCGTACGTCGTCGGAGAGCATGCCGCAACAATAGAACCTGTTACAGTTTTGCGCCATGAAGCCCCGTGACGAAGTCACCGACGGTTCCGTCTACGACGTGGTCGTGGTGGGTGCCGGCGGCGCCGGAATGACCGCCGCCCTGACAGCAGCCAGCCAAGGGCTGGACACCGTGCTGATCGAGAAGAGCAACTACTTCGGCGGGTCCACCGCCAGGTCCGGAGGAGGCGTCTGGATCCCGGGCAACTACGCCCTGCGGGAAGCCGGACAGGCCGACGACCTCAGCGAGTCCAAGCGCTACCTGGACGCGATCGTCGGGGACCGGGTGCCCAAGGTCCGTCGTGACACCTACGTCGACCGCGGCTCCGAGGTGATGGACTTCATCCGCGACCGGACGCCGGTGCGGTTCACCTGGGTCCCCGAGTACGCCGACTACCTGCCCGAGCAGCCCGGTGGACGCGCCCGTGGCCGCAGCGTCGAGCCGGTCCCGATGGACGCCCGCTTCCTCGGCGAGGAGCTCGAGCACCTGCACCCGCCGTACACCAAGGCCCCGGCCAACCTGATCGTCACCCAGGCCGACTTCCGCAAGATCAGCCTGGGCATGCGCACGATCCGGGGCCCGCTCACGATGATGCGGGTGGTGCTCAGCCGGATCATCAACAGCTTCCGCGGCCGCAAGATGTACGCGATGGGCAACGCGATCGCCATCGGGCTGCGCAAGGGTCTCCAGGACGCCGGCGTGCCGGTCCTCTACGAGACCGCCCTGACCGACCTCGTCGTCGAGGACGGCGCCGTGGTCGGCGTGCGCGTGGACCACGGCGGCGTCGTGCGCACGATCCGCGCCCGCCGCGGCGTGATCCTGGGCAGCGGCGGCTTCGAGCACAACCAGGAGCTGCGCGAGAAGCACCTGCCCCAGCCCACCCAGGCCGACTGGAGCACCGGCGCCCCGACGAACACCGGCGCCGGGCATCTCGCGGGCATCACCGCGGGCGCCTCCACCGACCTGATGGACGACGCCTGGTGGGGGCCGACGATCCCGCTCCCCCGCGGCCCGTGGTTCTGCCTCGCGGAGCGCAACCTGCCCGGGTCGATCATCGTGAACTCGGCGGGCAAGCGGTTCATGAACGAGGCGCTGCCCTACGTCGAGGCGACCCACGCGATCTACGCCGGCGAGGCGACCGGCGTCTCCCACGTCCCGGCCTGGATGGTGATCGACCAGCGCTACCGCAACCGCTACCTGTTCGCCGGGCTCTCCCCGCGGCAGCCGTTCCCCGGCCGCTGGTACAAGCACGGGACGATCAAGAAGGCCGACAGTCTCGAGGCCCTGGCCGCCGAGATCGACGTACCTGCCGACGCGCTGCGTGCGACCGTCGACCGGTTCAACGGGTTCGCACACACCGGTGTCGACGAGGACTTCCACCGCGGCGAGAGCGCCTACGACAAGTACTACTCCGACCCGACCGTGAAGCCGAACCCCTCACTGCACCGCATCGACCAGGGCCCGTTCTACGCCGTGAAGATCGTGCCCGGCGACCTCGGCACCAAGGGCGGCCTGGTCACCGACGAGCACGCCCGGGTGCTGCGCGCCGACGGCTCCGTCCTTCCCGGCCTGTACGCCGCCGGCAACGTCTCCTCGGCCGTGATGGGCAACACCTACCCCGGGCCGGGTGGCACCATCGGCCCCGCGCTCGTGTTCGGCTACCTGGCTGCGCTCGACCTCGCCGCCGCCCCCTACGCTGGGCAGCCCGTCAGACCCGTCGACAGCGAGGCCTCCTGATGCCCATCGACCCGCAGGTCGCCATCGGCGCCGTGCTGCCCGAGCGCACGTTCTCGTGGGACAGCTCGGACGTGCTGCTCTACCACCTCGCGATCGGCGCCGGCTCGCGGCCGGGCGACAACCTCGACCCCGCCGCACTGCGCTACACCCTCGACGACGAGCACCTGCAGGTGCTGCCCAGCTTCGGGATCGTGGCGCCGTCGTTCCACGAGACCGACCCGCCGCCACTGGACCTTCCCGGCTGCGACATCAACCTGGCCCAGGTGGTCCACGGCAGCCAGGAGATCGAGGTGGCAGGCCCCCTGCCCACCTCCGGGTCGGCCACCCTGCACACCCGGATCACCGACGTCTGGGACAAGGGCAAGGCCGCGGTGATCTGGCAGGAGGGCCGGGCGGTGGACGCCGGCGGGGACACCCTGTGGACGGTGCGCTCCTCGATCTTCGTCCGCGGTGAGGGCGGCTGGGGCGGCGACCGGGGCAGCTCCACCAAGGTGGAGATCCCCGATCGCGAGCCGGACTGCGACTCGTCGTACGCCGTCACGCCGCAGCAGGCCCTGCTCTACCGGCTCTGCGGCGACCGCAACCCGCTGCACTCCGACCCTGCCTTCGCGGAGTCGGCCGGGTTCCCCGCCCCGATCCTGCACGGCCTGTGCTCCTACGGCATCGTGCTGCGCACCGTGACCGACGAGCTCCTCGGAGGCGACGCCGGCCGGGTGCGCTCCTTCGCCGCGCGCTTCGCCGGCGTCGTCTTCCCCGGGGAGACGATCCGGGTGCGCGCCTGGCGCACCGAGGCGGGGCTCGTCGTCTCGGCCACGGTCAGCGGCGAGGGCGAGCGTGACGGTGCCCCGGTGCTGGCCGACTGCCTACTGACCACCGCAGCGGTCTAGTCCGCTCTGGCCGGCTTCCGGTCTTCTCCGGGAGCCCTGTCGAGGTCCCGCGCCGACGAGAGCCGCTGCGCCGCCCGCATCACCGAGCGCCCGAGGGCGGGCAGGTTCTCGTCGGAGATGCGGTCGCTGGGACCCCAGATGCTGAGGACCGCGAGCAGCCCACCCGAGGGGCCGAGCACCGGTGCCGAGACCCCCCACGCGGAGGCGTCGAACTCGCCACGACAGATGGCGTACCCCCGCTCGCGCGTGCAGGCGAGCTCCTCCTTCAGGGCGGCCCTGGTGGTGATCGTCGCATCGCTGTGCCGGCGCAACCGGGACGGCAGCAGCGCCTTCACGTCGTCGTCCCTCGACCAGGCGAGCAGTGCCTTCCCGGTGGAGGTGGAGTGCAGGCTCATGCTGCGTCCTGCCCAGCGCACCGCCACCACAGAGGCGGGAGCCACCTCGTCCACGCAGGAAAGGTCGCCGTCGCGCAGCACGGCGAGCGCCGCTGTCTCGCCGGTCTCCTCGGCCAGGTCCTCGAGCACACCGTGCGCGTGCCGCAGCACGGAGTCGCGCCCGGAGGTCTGCACGATCTCGACCAGCCCCGCACCGATCCGCCACCGATTGGTGGCGGCGTCGCAGCTCACCAGGCCGTGGCTCTCCAGTGTCGAGAGGATCCGCCAGGCCGTCGCGCGGTTGAGCCCGCACCTGTCCGCGAGGGCGACCGTCCCGGCTCCGAAGTCCGCCGTGTCAGCCACCGCCTGGAGCAGGTGCACCGCCCGGTCGACCGACTGCACCCGCGATGCGGGCGACACCGTCTCCCCCGGAGAAGCGGCACCGGAAGGCAACGATCGCTTTCGCAGAGATTCGGTCACGAAGCCATGTTGCCCTTGACCTTGCCTTGGAGCCAACCTAAGTTCTGTTCGGATTACAAACAGAGGAGTTCGGATGACGAACAACGCGGATGCCATGTCGGGACTCTCCAACCATTCCCGGCGCGACCTGTTTCGCTACACCGGACTCGCGGCAGCTGCCGTCGGCGGCGCCCAGCTCCTCACGGGCTGCGGCAGCGACGACGACAGCAGCGCGAAGAAGAAGACCGGCGGGATCCTGGTCCACGGCGCCACGGGCGGCAGCACCAAGGACACCCTCGACGCGCACGCCCCGGTGACCAACCCCGACATCGCCCGCGTCAGCAACCTGTTCGAGCCCCTCCTGTTCTGGGACAGCCAGTACAAGGTCTCCCCCGGCCTCGCCGAGGCCGTGACTCCTTCGGCCGACGCGATGACCTGGACCATCGAGCTGCGCGAGGGCGTGACGTTCCACAACGGCAAGGACCTCACCGCCGAGGACGTCCTGTTCTCCATCCAGCGGGTCGCCGACCCCAAGGCGCCCACCTCCGCCGGAGTGGCCCTGGCGCCGATCATCGACCTCGCCGCGACCAAGAAGCTCGACGACAAGACGATCGAGATCAAGCTCAAGTCGCCGTACGCCCTGCTCGACTACCTGCTCGCGGAGTACACCTTCGGCATCGTCCCCGAGGGCTACGACCCGTCCAAGCCCCTCGGCACCGGCCCCTTCGCCCACAAGTCGTTCACCCCCGGCAAGGACAGCGTCTTCACCAAGTACGCCGGCTACTGGGGCGACGCGGCACTGGTCGACGAGCTGCACATCCAGGACTTCTCCGACCCCAACGCACAGGTCAACGCCCTGCAGGCCGGACAGATCCAGACCATCGACAACCTGCCCTACAACCTGATCGACACCCTCAAGGGCCAGGGCGGCAAGATCCTCGAGTCCGACACCGGCGCCTGGGTCCCGTTCACGATGCGGGTCGACACCAAGCCGTTCTCCGACGTACGCGTGCGCCAGGCCCTGCGACTGATCTGCGACCGCCAGCAGATGATCGACCAGGCCCTGAGCGGCTACGGCAGCCTCGGCAACGACATGTACGCCCCCTTCGACCCGGCCTTCGCCAAGGACCTGCCGCAGCGCGAGCAGGACATCGACCAGGCCAAGTCGCTGCTGAAGGCTGCCGGCCAGGAGGGCCTGCAGATCCAGCTGTTCACCGGCGACGACATCGGCTCGGTGGCTCCCGCCTCGGCGAACCTGTTCAAGGAGCAGGCCAAGAAGGCCGGCGTCGACGTGAAGATCACCAAGAAGAACCCCTTCTACGGTGACGACTACCTCTCCTACCCGTTCGCGCAGGACTTCTGGAACACCCGCAACTACCTGCCGCAGGCAGCGGTGTGCGCCCTCAAGAGCGGCACGTACAACGAGACGCACTTCGACGACCCGAAGTTCGCCGGGCTGATCGCGGCCGCCCAGCGGGAGACCGACGAGGCCAAGCGCACCACCCTGCTCCAGGACGCGCAGGAGATCGAGTACAACACCGGCGGCTACATCATCTGGGGCTTCCGCCGACAGGTCGACGGCTACTCCAGCAAGGTCTCGGGCATCGAGCCGAGCAAGTACCTTCCGTTGGGGTCGTACAAGTTCCAGAACGCCTCCGTCTCGGCCTGAGTCGTGGCCGACGCAGCGACCCTGCCCGACGCCCTGGACGAGGTGGCACCGCCCAGGTCACGAAGCGGCGCGGTCGCCTGGGCCTCCTGGCTGGCGCGACGCGTCGGGCTGGCGCTGCTCACGCTGTGGCTGGTCTCGATTCTCGTCTTCATCGCGACCACCTCGCTGGGTGACCCGGTGCGGGCGATCCTGGGCCGGGAGTACAACTCCAACCCGGCCCGGGTCCAGCAGCTCACCGAGCAGCTCAACCTCGACGACTCGGTGTTCACGCGCTACTTCGACTGGCTCGGCGGTCTGCTCACCGGCGACCTCGGCACCTCGATCGCCAGCCAGCAACCGGTCAGCGAGATGATCAGCAGCAACGTCACGAACACCATGGTCCTGGTGCTGCTCTCGGCGCTGGTGATGATCCCGATCGCCTTCGGCATCGCGATGCTCTCGGCGAACTACCGCCGCCGCCGTCCGGACACGGTGATCCAGACGCTGCTGCTGGCGCTGGCCGCGCTCCCCGAGTTCGTGATCGGCATCCTGCTCGTCGCGTTCTTCTCCACCTCGGTGCTGCACCTGCTGCCGGCGGTGACGATCGTGAGCTCGGGCGGTCACCCCTGGGACGAGCCCAAGGGGATGATCCTCCCGGTGGCGACGCTGGTGCTGGCGGTGGCGCCGTACGTCTCGCGCATCATCCGCTCCACCCTCCTCGAGGTGCTGGACAGCGACTACGTGGAGCTGGCCCGGCTCAAGGGCATCCCCGAACGGGTGGTGATGCGCAAGCACGCGCTGCTCAACGCGATCGTCCCCGGCATCCAGGTGATCGCCCTCCAGCTGGCCTGGCTCGCAGGCGGCGTCGTGCTCGTGGAGACACTGTTCAACTACCCCGGCGTCGGCTTCCAGCTCGTCGACGCGGTCCGCAACCATGACATCCCGGTGGTCCAGGCGCTGAGCATGATCATCGCCGGCGTGTACGTCGTGGTGAACCTGATCGCCGACCTCCTCTCGATCCTGCTCACCCCGCGCGCACGGACGGCGATCTCCTCATGAGCACCTCAGCGGCCCCGCCCACCCCGGCCCCAGCCCCGGAGGAGCTCTCCACGTGGCGCAAGGCGCTGCAGCAGAAGCGCTTCCTCGCCGGCGGCCTCCTCACCGCCTTCGTCGCGCTGATCGCGGTGGCCGGGCCGTTCCTCGCGCCCCACGGCGAGAACGAGGTGGTCGGCCCGCCGTTCGCGTCCCAGGGCATCTTCGGGACCGACTACCTCGGTCAGGACGTGCTCACCCGCGTGCTGCACGGCGGCACCGAGATCCTCCTGATCGCGCTCGCAGGCACGGTGCTCAGCATGGTGCTCGGCACGCTGATCGGAGTCGTCGCGGCGTACGCCGGCGGCTGGTGGGACGAGGTGGTGATGCGGCTCAACGACGTGATGCTCGCGTTCCCCCAGATCCTGCTCGCCCTCGTCGTGCTCACGGCCGTCAACCAGCCCAAGGCCTGGATCATCATCGTGCTCGTCGGCGTCTCCAACGCGCCCCGCACCGCGCGGATCGCGCGCGGCGTCGCGCTCGGACTGGTCTCACGCGACTTCGTGCACGCCGCCGAGGCCCTCGGTGAGCGACGCACCCGCGTGGTGGTGGCCGAGGTGCTGCCCAACATGAACGCTCCCCTGCTGGCCGAGGCCGGTCTGCGGCTGACCTTCTCCATCGCCCTGGTGGCGTCCCTGGGCTTCCTCGGGTTCAACACCGACCCCGGCGGCGCCAACTGGGGCCAGATGATCTACGAGAACCGCCTGGGCCTGGCCACCCAGCCGTGGGGCGTGCTCGCCCCCGTGCTCGTCATCGGCCTGTTCACGATCGGCACCAACCTGATGGCCGACGGAATCGCGCAGCTGAGCCAGCGAGGAGGGGACGACTGATGACAGCGCCAGCCCGCGAACCGGACACTGCCCGGATCACGACGGGGATCTCAGTCCAGAACCTCCGGATCGGCCTCAGCGCGCGCCCGGGCGTCGATGTCGTCGACGACATCGACCTCGTGCTGCACCCTGGCGAGGTGGTCGGCCTCGTCGGTGAGTCCGGCAGCGGCAAGACCACCGTGGGCACCGCCCTGCTCGGGTACACCCGGCCGGGCGCGCAGATCGAGCAGGGCAAGGTGCTCTACCAGGACACCGACCTGCTCGCGATGACGTGGCAGGAGGTGCGGCAGCTGCGCGGCGAGGAGATCGCCTACGTCCCGCAGGACCCCGCCTCCGCGCTGAACCCCAGCATCCGCATCGGCAAGCAGATCGTCGAGCTGATGGAGCTGCGCGGTCTCGGCACCCCCGAGAGCCGGCTGCAAGGAGCGCGCGACGGACTGGCCGAGGTCGGCCTCCCGAACGACGACGAGTTCCTCCGCCGCTACGCCCACCAGCTCTCCGGCGGGCAGGTGCAGCGCGTCGCCCTGGCGATGGCGTTCCTGCCCAAGCCGAAGGTGCTCGTGCTCGACGAGCCCACGACCGGTCTCGACGTCACCACCCAGGGCATGGTGCTGCGGACGATGAGCGCGCTGTGCCGCTCCCACGGGGTGGCCGCGCTCTACGTCACCCACGACCTGGCGGTGATCGCCAACATCGCCGACCGGGTCGCGGTGATGTACGCCGGCCAGATCGCCGAGCTGGGCGAGCGCGACGTGATCTTCAACAACCCGGCGCACCCCTACACGCGCGCGCTGCTGGACTCGATCCCGCACCTGAGCCAGGCCCGTGCCCTCGCCGGGATCCCCGGCCGCACGCCCGCACCCGGTGCGCGGCCGTCGGGGTGCCGCTTCAACGACCGCTGCGAGTTCGCGATCGACCAGTGCCGCCAGGCTGTCCCCGAGCTGCGCGAGGTCGCCCCCGCCCACGAGGTGCGCTGCATCCGTGTGGGCGAGATCGGGACCTGGGACATCTCCCGGGGCGCGGTGCCCGACACCGACCCCGCGAAGCCCCGCGACATCATCTTGAACATCGAGGACCTGGGGATCTCCTACGGTCGCAAGCAGGTGGTCTTCGACGTCAGCTTCGACCTCGGCAGGGCCGAGGTGGTTGCGCTGGTCGGCGAGTCCGGGTCCGGCAAGACCACGATCTCGCGCTGCGTCGGCGGCCTGCACAAGGACTGGACCGGGAAGATCGAGTTCGAGGGCACCCAGCTCGGCCACGGCTCTCGCAAGCGCAGCGCGGCGGACCGCAAGCGGATCCAGTACATCTTCCAGAACCCCTACCTCTCCCTGAACCCGCGCCTGACGATCGAGCAGATCGTCAAGCGGCCGATGGAGCTGTTCGGCATCGCCTCCGGCAAGGCGGCGACCGAGCGCGTCGTCGAGCTGCTCGACCAGGTCGCGCTCGGGCCGGCCGTGCTGAAGTACCAGGCGAGCAGGCTCTCCGGCGGTGAGCGCCAGCGCGTCGCGATCGCCCGCGCTCTGGCAGCCGAGCCCGACGTCCTGGTCTGCGACGAGATCACCTCGGCCCTCGACGTGTCGGTGCAGGGCTCGATCGTCTCGCTGCTGGAGTCGCTGCGGGTCTCCCGCGGCATCAGCATGCTCTTCGTCACCCACAACCTCGCGCTGGTGCGCTCCATCGCCGACCGCGTGCAGATCCTGAACGCGGGACGGGTCGTGGAGTCCGGCTCCGTGGTCGAGGTGATGGACTCCCCGAAGCAGGAGTACACCCAGCGCTTGTTGGCGAACAGTCCGCGCATCGACTGATGTCAGCTGCTGCCCCGTCCCGGCTCTCGGGACTGCGGTTCGTCAACCCCCAGGACGGGTTCGGCTCCGCTCTCGGTCAGGAGTTCCGCACCATCGCCGCGGTCCCCGGCACTCCCCTGCCTGGGCAGCCGCAGCAGCTCGAGGTCGCCATCGCCGGGGCCGGGCGGATGTTCGACCTCGACGAGTGGAACGCCTTCACCCACGGCACCTCGCTCCTCGTCCTGCGCCGGGGCCGGGTGGTGCACGAGTGGTACGCCGACGGCCTCAGCGCCGACGACTGCTTCCTCGGCGCCTCGATGACCAAGTCGGCGCTGGCCCACCTCGTCGGGACCGCTGTCGCGTCGGGGTCGCTGGGCCCGGCCGACCGGGTCACCGACCACGTGCCCGAGCTGGCCGGCACCGGCTACGCGGCCTGCACCGTGCACGACCTGCTCACGATGACCTCGGGCGTCGACTGGGTCGAGGACCACCGCGACCCCGACGGCCCGGCCAGCCGGCTCACGGCGTGCTTCGCCGGCGACGGGGGCGACTCGCGTGCGCTGCTCTCGCAGATCGGCCCGCGCTCCGTGCCCGGCACGCGCTACGAGTACTGCACCGCCGACTCGCAGGTCCTCGACTGGGTCCGCGAACGGGCCACCGGGGCGGCGTACGACGTGGCGCTGGGTGAGCTCTGGCGGACCCTGGGCTGCACCGGCGACGCGTACGTCGGCGTCGACTCGGCCGGCACCCCGATGGCCGGCGGCGCCCTGGTCGCGACTGCCCGGGACTGGGCCCGGATCGGCCTGCTCCAGCTCGACGGCACCGTGGGCGAGGAGCGCCTGCTCGACGAGTCCTGGGTCGAGGAGAGCCTGCGGGCGGAGTACCCGTTCCTGGCGCCGGGCCGGCTGCCGAGCTCGATCACCACGCACGCCGGCTTCGGCCGGCACTGGTGGCCCACCGACGAGACCGGGCGACGCGGCACTGCTGACGGGAGCCGCGGCCAGTTCACCTACGTGGACCGCGACCTCGACGTGGTCGTGGTGAAGACCTCGCAGTGGCCCTACGAGGACTTCGTCTCCGACCGGCAGTTCCGCGACCTGAGCTATCTCGGGCTCGCCTCGGTGGCCCGGGCGGCCGCCGCCACCTCTTGACCCATGCACCACGCACCACCAGACAGGGAGGCACCACCGTGCAGCACACGATGAACCGCAAGGTCATGATCACCTGCGCCCTCACCGGCGCCGGCGACACCGCCGGTCGCTCCGAGCACGTGCCGGTCACGCCCGAGCAGATCGCGGAGTCCGGCATCGCCGCGGCCCGCGCGGGGGCGACGATCATCCACATCCACGTGCGCGATCCGGAGACAGGCGTGGGCTCGCGCGAGGTGTCCTACTACCGCGAGGTCGTGGAGCGGATCCGGGCGAGCGACGTCGACGTCATCATCAACACCACCGCCGGGATGGGCGGCGACCTGATGCTGGACCCGCAGAACCCCACCGACTTCGTCGAGGGCACCGACCTGGTGAACGGGGTGGAGCGGCTCAAGCACGTCGAGGAGCTCCTGCCCGACATCTGCACGCTCGACTGCGGGAGCCTGAACTTCGGCGAGGGCAGCCTGGTCTACGTGAGCACACCCGACATGCTGCGCGACGGCGCGAAGCGGATCCAGGAGCTCGGCGTCCGCGTCGAGATGGAGATCTTCGACACCGGGCACCTGTGGTTCGCCAAGCAGCTGGTCGAGGAAGGGCTGATCGACGCGCCCCCGATGTTCCAGCTGTGCATGGACATCCCCTACGGCGCCCCCGCCGACCCGCGGCTGCTGGCGACGATGGTCGAGCAGCTCCCCGACGGCGCCGTGTGGGCGTCGTTCGCGCTCGGGCGGATGCAGATGCCCTGGGTGGCGCAGTCGGTGCTGCTGGGCGGCCACGTCCGGGTCGGCCTCGAGGACAACCTCTACCTGAGCAAGGGAGTGAAGGCGACGAACGCGCAGCTCGTCGAGCGTGCGCGGACGATCATCGAGGCCATGGGCGCGGAGGTCGCGACCGCCGACGAGGGTCGCGAGATCCTGGACCTGAAGCCGAGGGCCGCATGAGCACGCCTCCGGTGGCGGTCGACGACGTACGCACCGTGTGCTGCGTCGGGGCCGGAGTGATCGGCGGCGGCTGGGCGGCGTACTTCCTGGCACGCGGGTACGACGTGGTCGCCTGGGACCCCGCCCCCGACGCGGAGGCGCGGCTGCGGCACCTCGTCGACGCGGCATGGCCGGCGCTGACCCAGCTCGGGCTGGCGGAGGGCGCGGACCGCTCCCGTCTCCGGTTCGAGCCGGACCTCGCCAAGGCGCTGGCGGGCGCCCAGTTCGTCCAGGAGAGCGCGCCCGAGGACCTCGACCTGAAGGTGAAGCTGCTCGCGGACATTGACGCGGCCGCCCCGGAGGGGATCGTGATCTCGTCCTCGACCTCGGGCTACGGGATGAGCGAGATGCAGGTCGCCTGCGCCACCCCCGGGCGCACGATCGTCGGACACCCGTTCAACCCGCCGTACCTGATCCCGCTGGTGGAGGTCGTCGGTGGAGGGGACACCTCGCCCGAGGTGGTCGCCTGGACCTCGGACTTCTTCAAGCACGTGGGCAAGTCGGTGATCACGATGGATCGCGAGGTGCCCGGGTTCATCGCCAACCGGCTCCAGGAGGCGCTGTGGCGCGAGGCGCTGCACATGATCGCCGAGGGTGAGGCGACCGTGGAGCAGATCGACCTCTCCATCACCGACGGCCCTGGGCTGCGCTGGCCGCTCCAGGGCCCGATGCTGACCTTCCACCTCGCCGGTGGCCAGGGCGGGATGGCGCACATGCTGGACCACTTCGGCCCCTCGCTGAAGTCTCCCTGGACCAGGCTGGACGCCCCCGAGCTGACCCCGGAGCTGCGTGACGCGGTCGTGGACGGGTGCGACCGCGAGGCGGACGGGCGCACCATCGACCAGCTGGTCGCCGAGCGCGACGCGGGCGTGATTGCCGTGCTGCGAGCCCTGGGCCGCGTGTGAGCGAGGCGCAGGCGGCTCCCCCCACCGGGCCGCTGACCACCTGGACCGAGGGCGTCCGCGACGAGTGGATCGACTACAACGGTCACCTCTCCGAGGCGTACTACGTGCTGGTGCTCGGGAACGCCACCGACGAGGTGATGGAGGCGGTGGGCCTCGGACCGGCGTACCGCGAAGCCAAAGGGTCCTCGCTGTTCACCGTGGAGGCGCACATCCGCTACCTCGACCAGGTGGGTCCCGGCGAGGAGCTGGAGGTGCGCTCGTGGGTCGTGGGTGCCAGCTCGAAGCTGCTCTGGATCTGGCACGAGCTCTGGGCGGGCGGCACCCTGCGCGCGACCGAGGAGATCCTCGGCGTACACGTCACCGGCAGCGCCTCGTCCCCGTTCCCCGACGAGGTGCGGTCGAGGATCGAGGCCGCTCTGGTGCCGCCGGGCCCGGACGCGTCCCGCGCGATCCGGATCCGCGGCTAGCGCTCAGGCGTCCCGCGCGGCGGGGGCGAGCGAGGCGACGAACTCGAGCTTCTCGAGCACAGCGTCGGGGATCACGAACGGGTAGAGGTCCTCGTGGCCCATGCTGCGGTTGATCATGTTCAGCGCCACGCTGAGCGGGACCCACACCCCCACGACGACGTCGCGGAAGTGCGAGAACCGCGTGATCGCGTTGACGGTCGCGAGGCCGTACTCGGACGCGGTCTGGATGGTGTCGCTGATGTGCAGGTAGTGCGCCCACGTCTCGGCGAAGTCCTCGAACGGGTGCATCGTGGCGTAGCTGGAGATGTAGGACGTCTCCCAGCCCTCGGGTGGGCCCTCGGCGTAGTGCCGGTCGATCTCGGCCTGGTAGTCCTTCGACTCGTCGCCGAACAGCTCGCGGCAAGGCTCGATCAGGTCACCCTGCACCAGCTGCCACTCGTAGTAGTGACCGACCTCGTGGCGGAAGTGCCCGAGCATGGTGCGGTAGGGCTCCCCCAGCCGCTCGCGGACCTTCTCGCGGTGGGCGACGCGGCTCTCGGCGAGGTCGATGGTGATCAGGCCGTTGGCGTGGCCGATCACGACGTTCTCCTCGACGCTGCTGAGCAGGTCGAAGGCCAGCCCGTTCTCGGGGTCCTGGCCCTTGCCGACCACAGGGAACCCGAGGGTGTCCAGCTCGGTGATCAGGTGGCGCTTGGCGGCCTCGGCCGCCGGGTAGTTCGCCAGTCCAACGGCGTCCTCGTCGTTGGGCCGGGTCCGGGTCAGGTCGCAGGCGAAGCACTGTCCCCCGTCGGTCCGCGCCAGCCAGGTGCACCCGGAGAGCCCGATGTTCGTGCACACGAACCATTCGTCCCCGTGCCCGTCGACGTAGCGCCCCTTCCCGTCCACCGGCACGATCGCCCGCTCGTCGCGCGAGTAGCCGAGGCGGCTGCCGCAGGACACGCACGCGGAGTTCTCGAAATGCAGGGGCTGGTCACAGATACGACACCGAAAAGCCTTCACCCCGAGAGCCTTCCACAATCCCCCCACCCCAACCCCCCGCGGGCCAGCAGATGGTCGATCGGCGCTTCAGGGTGGTCGATCAGCGACCTCTCCCGGTGGTCGAGCAGCGAGCGAACCCTTGCGTCGAGCAGCGAGCGCCAGCGAGCGAAGAGCCGAGACGAGCGGGTAGTCGGGACCACACCAGGCGACTCGGAAGCCAGACGTACGACGGCACGAGGTCCCGCACTCGGACGTACGACGGGGCACGCGACCACATGGTGGTCGAGCAGCGAGCGAAGCGAGCGGATAGCCGAGACCACTCAAGGTGACTCGACAGGCAGTCGTACGCCGAAGCACGCGACCGCAAGGTGGTCGAGCAGCGAGCGCCAGCGAGCGGATAGCCGAGACCACTCAGGGTGACCCGACAAGCAGCCGCACGACGGTGCACGCGACCACAACGGTGGTCGAGCGCCCCGGCGTACCTCCGACCCACCACCCCGCGCGCCGTAGCCTCTCGGTGTGATGCGGAACTTGGCGATCCGGCCTCTGTCGACCGGGGACGAGGGACTGCTCGTCCGGGCCACCCTCGGGAACCTGAACTGGAGTGAGGACCGCTTCACCGAGGACGACGTCCGGGACAGGGCTGAGTTCTGGCACTACACACGGCTGGACAGTGATCGCGGGGACTTCGGGTTCGTGGCGGAGGTCGGGGGCGAGCCGGTCGGGGTGGGGTGGGCGCTGTTCCTGTCCAGCGCGGACCCGGGGTATGGCTTCCTCGACGACTCCGTCCCCGAGGTGAGCTTGTGGGTCCGGGAAGACGGCCGGGGCGAGGGCGTCGGCCGGCTGCTGCTGGAGCGGCTGCAGCAGGAGGCTGCGGCCCGAGGTCTCCCCCGGCTCAGTCTGTCGGTCGAGGACGGCAACGATGCCCGGCGCCTCTACGCGTCCCTGGGGTTCACCCCGATCAGCGGCCGAGAGGCAGACGGAGTGATGGTCTGGGAGCAATTGGGTGCCGAGGAGCGACGTGACCTCGTTGGCACCGGCGAAGTTCGGCGGCCCGGCCACCTAGTGGTTGCGTGCTTCGGCGTACGGCTGCCTGTCGAGTCACCCCGATTGGTCTCGACTATCCACTCGTCTCGCTGTCCGCTCGCTGGCGCTCGCTGCTCGACGCAAGGCTTCGCTCGCTGCTCGACCACCTAGTGGTCCCAACGTGGTCTCGACTCTTCGCTCGCTGGCGCTCGCTGCTCGACCGCCTGCGGGGTCGCGTCCCTCACCGCCGGTCGGCCGGAGCCGAAGTCAGCGGCCGGCGAGGTACTCCAGTGCCTGGCGGTAGCCGTCGATCCCCTGCCCGGTGATCTCCTTCGCGGCGTGCGGGGTGACGACCGAGTGGTGCCGGAACTCTTCCGGTCGCGACTTGGGGTCGCTGATGTGCAGCTCGACCATGGGCGCGACCAGCTGGGCGCAGGCGTCGTAGAGAGCCAGCGAGTAGTGCGTCCACGCGGCGGCGTTCAGGACGACCGGAGTCTCGTCGTCGGCGGCCCGGTTGAGCCAGTCGAGCAGCTCGCCCTCGTGGTTGGTCTGCCGCACCTCGACGTCGAGGCCCAGGTCGGTGCCCCAGCCGCGGCACAGCTCGACGAGGTCGGCGTACGTCGTGGTGCCGTAGATCTCCGGCTGCCGGCGACCGAGCCGTCCCAGGTTGGGTCCGTTGAGCACCAGGACCTTCACGAGGCCACCCCCCTCACGAGTTCGTACGCCGCCCGCAGCACGTCCTCGTCGGGATCGGTGAGGATCGCGGGGCGGGCCAACCCGTCGAGCACCAGGAACCGGAGCTGGGCCCCACGGGCCTTCTTGTCCACGCGCATCGTCGCGAGCACCTCCTCGAACGGCAGGTCGGCGCCGACCTCGGCCAGCGTCGTCGGGAGCCCGACCGAGGCGAGCACGGCTGCGTGCCGCTCCGCCGTGGAGTCGTCGAGCCGTCCCACCAGCCGCGCGACCTCGGCGATGAAGACCATCCCCAGGGCGACCGCCTCGCCGTGGCGGACGCGGTAGCCGGTGCCCTTCTCGACGGCGTGCGCGAGGGTGTGCCCGTAGTTGAGGGCCTCCCTGCCCGGGTGCCCGTCGGTGCCACCGGTCTCCTTGAGGTCTCCCACCACGACGTCGACCTTGACGGCGATCGCCCGCTCCACCAGCTCGCGGAGCACGGCGGACCCGGGCTGCAGCGCCTCGGCGGGCGAGGCCTCGACCAGGGAGAGGATCTCCGGGTCGGCGATGAAGCCGCACTTGAGCACCTCCCCGAGACCGGCGACGAGCTCGGCCGGCGGGAGGGTCTCGAGCACGTCGAGGTCGCAGATCACGCCGGCGGGCTCGTGGAAGGAACCGACCAGGTTCTTGCCGGCACCGGTGTTCATCCCGGTCTTGCCGCCGACCGCGGCGTCGACCATGCCCAGCAGGGTCGTGGGCACGTGGACCACGGGGACGCCCCGTAGCCAGGTCGCGGCGATGAAGCCGCCCATGTCGGTGGTCGCGCCGCCGCCGACGGTGACCACCGCATCGGAGCGGGTGAACCCGGCCGCGCCCAACTGCTCCCACGCGTCCACGGCGACCTGCGCGGTCTTGGCCGACTCCCCGTCCGGGAGCGGCAGGCGCAGCAGCTCGACCCGCTCGCCGAGTCCGGCCACGACCCGGTCGGCGAGACCGGAGAGCGCCTCGGGGTACGCGAGCGCGACCCGGCGTACTTCCTGGCCCAGCATGCCGGGAAGCTCGTCGAGGACGCCGTTGCCGACGACCGCGTCGTAGGGCGAGGCGCCGCCGACGTGCAGCCGGGTCCGGTCAGCCACGGGTCTCACCCGGGACCTCGTCGGTGACCTCGTTGGGGACCAGCGCGAGCACCTGCTCGACCACCTCGTCGACCGCGAGGCCGTCGGTGTCGACGACGTGGGTCGCCACGGACTCGTAGACCGGGGTGCGCTCGTCGATTAGCTGCTTGATCCGCCCGCGCACGTTGCCCAGCAGCAGCGGGCGGGAGACACCGAGCCCCACGCGCTTGGCGGCGTCGGTGAGCCCTACGCGCAGGAACACCACCCGGTGGCCGGCGAGTGCGGCACGGGTCTGCTCGTCGAGGACAGCGCCGCCACCGAGCGCGAGCACCCCGTCGTGGTCGGCCAGGGCAGTGGCCACGGCCTCACGCTCCAGCTCGCGGAAGTGCCCCTCGCCGGAGTCCACGAAGATGTCGGAGACCGGCCGCCCCTCGGTGGCCTCGACGTCGTGGTCGGTGTCACGGAAGCCCACGCCCCAGGCATCGGCGAGACGACGACCGACCGTGGTCTTGCCCGCTCCCATCGCGCCGATCAGGACCAGGCGCGGCGTGCGGCTCAACGGAACCTCAGGGTGTCCAGGTAGCTCTCGACGTTGCGCCGGGTCTCGGTCACCGAGTCGCCGCCGAACTTCTCCAGCACGGCGTCGGCCAGGACGAGCGCGACCATCGCCTCGGCCACGATGCCCGCGGCCGGGACTGCGCAGACGTCGGACCGCTGGTGGTGCGCCACGGCGGGCTCGCCGGTCGCGACGTCGACGGTGCGCAGCGCGCGGGGAACGGTGGCGATGGGCTTCATCGCGGCGCGCACCCGCAGCACCTCGCCGGTGGACATGCCGCCCTCGGTGCCGCCCGAGCGTCCGCTGGTACGCCGCAGCACACCGTTCTCGGTGACGATCTCGTCATGGGCCAGCGAGCCGGGAGTGGCCGCGAGCTCGAAGCCGTCGCCGATCTCCACGCCCTTGATCGCCTGGATGCCCATCAGGGCACCGGCCAGGCGCGAGTCGAGCCGGCGGTCCCAGTGCACGTGCGACCCGAGGCCCGGGGGCAGGCCGTGGACGACCACCTCGACGACACCGCCGAGGGTGTCCCCGTCCTTGTGGGCCTGGTCGATCCGCTCCACCATCAGCTTGGAGGCGTCGGGGTCCAGGCACCGGACCGGGTCGGCGTCGAGGTAGGCGACCTGGTCGGCCGTCGGCACCGAGCCCGCCGGGGCAGGAACCCCACCGAGCTCCACGACGTGCGCCACCATCCGGGCGCCGGTCGCCTGCTCCAGGAAGGCCGAGGCGACCCGTCCGAGCGCCACCCGCGCCGCGGTCTCGCGAGCCGAGGCGCGCTCCAGGATCGGGCGGGCCTCGTCGAAGTCGTACTTCTGCATCCCGGCGAGGTCGGCGTGACCGGGCCGGGGGCGGGTCAGCGGAGCGTTGCGGCCCAGCGCCTCGAGCTCGGCGGGGTCGATCGGGTCCGCGGACATCACCCGCTCCCACTTGGGCCACTCGGTGTTGCCGATCACCAGCGAGACGGGGCCGCCCTGGGTGAGCCCGTGGCGGACGCCGCCGGTGATCTGGATCTCGTCCTGCTCGAACTTCATCCGGGCGCCGCGGCCATAGCCGAGGCGGCGACGCGCGAGCGCGTCGGCGATGTCCTCGGTGGTCACGCGTACGTGGGCAGGGAGACCTTCGAGGATTGCGGTGAGCGAGGGGCCATGGGACTCCCCTGCCGTGAGCCAGCGCAGCATGGGGGCAGTCTTTCACGCACGCCGTGCTGCGGTGATCAGCCCCTAGTAGCCGAGGGTCCGCGCGAGCCACGGACCGATCAGGACCGCGAGCAGCGCCCCCACCAGCATCGACGGCCCGTAGGGCACCCGCGCTCGCAGGCTGCCGCGCACGAGCCCGACCACGACCCCTCCGATGGCTCCCACGAACACGATCAGCACCAGCCCCATCAGCAGCTCCGACCAGCCCAGATATCCCAGTGCCGGTCCCAGCACCCGGGCGAGACGGACGTCGCCGAACCCCCAGGCGTTCAGCAGCCACCAGAACACCCAGAACCAGCCGCCGATCACGAGCCAGCCCCAGCCCGCCCGGTAGAGCGAGTCGAGGTCCTGGTCGACCAGGGCCGCGAGGGGGACCAGGACGGCCAGCAGGGCGTACGTCGGGTGGATGATGCGGTTCGGGAGCAGCGTCGTACGCCAGTCGATCACCAGCAGCACCACGCCGATCGGGGCCAGCGGGACCAGGTAGAGCAACGCCCCCGTCCAGCCCAGCGTCAGGCCGAAGAGTCCGCCGACCACGCCGGAGGACACCGCCAGCCACCACGCCAGGTGCGGCCGCGCCGCGATGTCGGCGTAGGGCTCCTTGGGTGGGGCAGCCGGCAGCTCGTGCGCGAACAGCTTGCGCTCGTCCTCGGTGGCCTCACCGCCCTCCTCACCCGTCGGGGAAGCCGGCCCAGGAGCGGGCCCAGGAGCAGGCTCTGGTTCCGGCTCGGGCAGCCGGGCGATGAGCAGCGGCGCGAACCAGCCGAGCAGTCCGCTCACGACGAGGCAGGCCAGGGCGGCCTGCAGGTGGGCGGGATCGGCGAGGTTCACACGGTGAGGTTAGAGGACCGCTACCGGTCCTAGGCGAAGTCGTGCACAGCCCTGCGGGCCAGCTCGGCGCGCCCGGCGTCGCGGACCAGCTCCACGGGTACGACGGCGCCGGTCATCAGCTCCATCTGGAGGATCGCCTGGTGCGCGAGCAGGTCGAGCCCGCTGACCAGCCGGCGACCGGAGTCCAGGGCTGCCCGCGCCATCGGCGTCGGCCACGGGTCGTAGACGACCTCGAAGACCGACGGCACCTCCGCGCACGCCGCGAGCAGCTCCGGCGACTGCGCCGAGGTGGGGATGGTGGAGACGACCATCTCGGCTCCGGCGAGGGACGTGCCGGTCGCCTCCGCCTCGGCGATGGAGCCCACGGACACCACGGGGGCCCTGGGGTGGCGGGCCACGGCGGTGACGGTCTCCTCGGCACGGGCAGGGTCGCGCACGAGCAGGTGGGCCGTCGTACACCCGAGCTCCGCGAGGGCGAGCAGCACCGAGGTCGCCGTCGCTCCGCCGCCGAGCACGAGCGCCGAGGCCGGTGGCTGCGGCAGCCGCTCGGTGATCGCGGCGATGGCGCCGGGGATGTCGGTGTTGTGCCCCAGTCGTCGGCCGTGGTCCAGGACCACGGTGTTGGCGACGCCGGAGAGCCGGGACCAGTCGTCGAGGGTGTCCACCAGCGGCACCACGGTCCGCTTGAGCGGCATCGTCAGCGAGAGCCCGCGCCAGGTCTCGTCGAGACCGTCCAGGAACGCCTCCAGGCCGGCCGAGTCGACGAGGATGCCGTCATAGGTCCAGTCGAGCCCCAGATGGGCGTACGCCGCCCGGTGCAGCGCCGGTGAGAGCGAGTGGGCGATCGGTGTCCCGAGGACAGCGCAACGCACCCCCTAGCACTCCTTGTCGGTGGTGCGGCAGTACTCCTGCAGTCGCTTGACGGCCACGTTGTGCTCGGCGAGCGTTGCGGAGAACACGGTCGTCTTGTTCTCGTAGTCGGGCACGAAGAACAGCCAGTCCCCCTCGGCCGGCGCCAGCGCCGCCTCGATGGTCTCCTTGCCGGGCGACCCGATCGGCCCCGGCGGGAGACCGGTGTGCACGTAGGTGTTGTAGAGCGACTTGTTGGCGCGCTCGGCCGCCGTGGTCCACACGTCGCCCTTGCGCTTGCTGACGTAGGTGACGGTCGAGTCCAGCTGGAGCTTCATCCCCTGCTCGAGCCGGTTGTAGAGCACCCGGGCCACCTTCGGGTAGTCCTCGGACCGGTTCGCCTCGTACTCCAGGATGCTGGCCAGCGTGAGCACCTGCTCGGGGTCGAGACCGACCTTGGCCGCCCGGGTCGCGATGTCAAGCGAGGCCTCCACCTCGACGGTCTTCGCCACCATCTGCTTGAGCAGCCCGAGGGCCGTCTGCTTGGGCGGCACCGTGTACGTCGCGGGGTACAGGTAGCCCTCCGGGTTCCCCTTCGCCTCGGGTGGCAGCCCGAGCGCCTCCGGGTCGGCCAGGCCGGCGGTGACGGCCTTGCGAGGGATGTCGGTCTTGTCGACGATGGTCTTGACGATCTGGTCCACCCGCGCGCCCTCGGGCACGACGACGATGCTCTGCATCAGGTTCTTCGGGTCGATCAGCACCGACAGGGCCGCGTCCGCCGGCATCTTCTTCTTCAGCTGGTAGTAGCCCACCTGGATGTTGCGCGAGCGGTCGTTCTTCTTGGCCGCCTCGGTGAAGGCGTCGACGCTCTTGACCACGTCGGCGGCCTTGAGCTCGCGGCCGATCTGCGTCGACGAGGCGCCCGACTTGACCTCGTAGAGGACCGAGCCGGTGCCGGCTCCGGAGTAGTCGGGAGCGGGAGCGAACCGGTCGCTGATCTCGCCGTACGCCCAGCGTCCGCCGAACCACACGATGGCGAGCAGCACCACCAGCGCGAGCAGCACCGGCAGGCAGCCGCGGCGGAACCGCGGCCCCCGCGGTTCGCGGTCGTCGTTCTCGTCCGTGTCCACGAATCCACCGTCCGATCCACCGAGGAAGGGTTCGCCCTGGTCGTCGACGTGCGTCTGGTCGATCTGGCTCAACGCATCTGTCCTAGTCGCTCGTGTCCCCGGCTGGCAACAGCTCCCCGGCCAGTTTGCCGGTCTGCCGTTCCCGCTCGAGGGCTCCCTGCAAGATGACGACGGCAGCAGCCTGGTCGACCACGGCGCGGCGCTTCTTGCCCTTTCGCCCCTGGGCCCGCAGCTGCCCCTCGGCAGTCACGGTGCTCAGGCGCTCGTCGCACAACCTGACCGGGACCGGGGTGACCCGGTCGGCCAGGGCACGTGCAAACGTCCGCACTTTACCGGCCGAGGGGCCCTCTCCCCCGGACATCGAGCGCGGAAGGCCCACATAGATCCGGACCGCCTCCAGCTCCTCGACGATCGCCGCGATGCGGTCCAGGTCCCCGTCGGCCCGCGGGACGGTCTCGACCGGCGTGGCCAGGATGCCGGACGGGTCACTGCTGGCGACGCCGATGCGCGCGTCCCCGGGATCGATCCCCAGGCGTACGCCGCGCAGGCCGGCGGGAGCGGAAGTCTCCATCCCGCCCTAGCGCGCGAGCTCGCGACGGATCGCCGCGAGCGCGTCCGTGGCGCGGGACGGGTCGGTGCCGCCACCCTGGGCGACGTCGTCCTTGCCGCCTCCCTTGCCGCCCAGGACCTCCGAGGCGGCACGGACGAGGGTGTTGGCGGAGATACCGGCCGCGCGGGCGGCGTCGTTGACCGCCACCACGACCGACGGCTTGCCCTTGGCCGCGCCGAGGATCGCGCTGACCCCGGGCCGGTCCGCGGGCATCCGGCCACGCACGTCCAGTGCCAGGGTGCGTACGTCGCCACCACCGGCTCCGGGCGCCTCGTGACCCACGAACAGCACTCCCCCGATGTCCTCGGCACCCGCGGCGAGCTCGCCCGCGGCGGCCAGCAGCTGCTGCACCCGGACGCGCTCGATCTCCTTCTCGGCCGCACGCAGACGCTCGACCATGTCGCAGACGCGGTCGGCGAGCTGGTCGGGCTGGACCTTGAGCAGGCCGGTCAGCTGACCGACGAGGTCGCGCTCGCGCGCGAGGTACTCGAAGCCCTCCAGGCCGACCAGCGCCTCCACGCGACGGCTGCCCGAGCCGACCGAGGACTCCGAGGTGAGCACGATCGTGCCCACCTGGGAGGAGTGCCGCACGTGCGTGCCGCCGCACAGCTCACGCGACCACGGTCCGCCGATCTCCACGACGCGGACCTGCTGGTCGTCGTAGGTCTCCCCGAACAGTGCCAGCGCGCCCCACTCCCGGGCCTCGGCCAGGGTCATGTAGTCGGCCCGCACCGCGAGGTCCTGGCGCAGGGCAGCGTTGGAGACGCGCTCCACCGCCTGCACCTGGTCGGGGCTCAGCGCCTGCGTCCAGCCGTAGTCCAGCCGCAGGTAGCCGGGCCGGTTGTACGAGCCCGACTGCAGCGCGGTGGGGCCGAGCACCTCGCGCAGCGCGGCGTGCACCACGTGGGTGCCCGAGTGCGCCTGCGCGGCGCCGGTGCGCCAGTCGGGGTCCACGGAGGCGGCGACCGCCGCGCCGGGGCGCAGCTCACCGTCCAGCACGCGCACCTGGTGGACCACCAGTCCCCGGATCGGGCGCTGCACGTCGAGGACCTCGAGCGCGCCGCCGTCCCACTCGATCGTGCCGGCGTCGGCGACCTGGCCACCGGACTCGGCGTAGAACGGCGTCCGGTCGAGCACCAGCTCACCGACCTCGCCCTCGCCGAGCGCGTCCACGGCCTTGCCACCCGAGAGCAGCGCGACCAGCGAGGACTCGGTGTCGAGGGTCTCGTAGGCGAGCCACTCCGTGGGGCCGGACTGGTCGAGGATGGACCGGTAGACGCCGGTGTCGGCGTGCTGGCCCTTCTTGGCGCGCGCGTCGGCCTTGGCCCGCTCGCGCTGCTCGTTCATCAGCCGGCGGAAGCCCTCCTCGTCGACGCTGAGGCCCTTCTCGGCCGCCATCTCCAGGGTGAGGTCGATCGGGAACCCGTAGGTGTCGTGGAGGGCGAACGCCTGGTCCCCTGGGAGGCTGGTGCCGCCCGCCGCGCTCACCCGGGTGGCGGCGGAGTCGAAGATCGTGGTCCCGGTCTGCAGCGTGACCCGGAACGCGTCCTCCTCGGCGTACGCGACGGCCGAGATCCGGTCCCAGTCCAGCATCAGCTCGGGGTAGCCCTGCGACATCTTGTCGCGGCTGACCGGCATCAGCTCGGGCAGCGCCCGGTCCTCGTAGCCGAGGAGCCGCATGGACCGTACGGCGCGGCGCAGCAGCCGGCGCAGGACGTAGCCGCGGGACTCGTTGCCGGGCCGGACGCCGTCACCGATGAGCATCATCGAGCTGCGGATGTGGTCGGCGACGACGCGGAAGCGGACGTCGTCACCGGGGTCGGCCCCGTAGCGGCGCCCGGTGAGCTGCTCGGCCATCTCGATGACGGGGAACATCACGTCGATCTCGTACATGTTGGGCTTGTCCTGGAGCAGGAGCGCGATCCGCTCCAGGCCCATCCCGGTGTCGATGTTCTGCTTGGGCAGCCGCCCGGAGATGTCGAAGTCGGTCTTGCTGCGCACGGCGCTGAGCTCGTCCTGCATGAAGACGAGGTTCCAGATCTCCAGGTAGCGGTCCTCGGCGCCGAAGTCGCCCTCCTCGCCGTACTCCGGGCCGCGGTCGTAGAGGATCTCCGAGCACGGGCCGCCGGGGCCCGGGACACCCATCGACCAGTAGTTCTCGCTCTCGCCCAGCCGGATCACCCGCTCGTCGGGGAGGCCGGTGACCTTGCGCCACAGCTCGGCCGCCTCGGGGTCACCGTGGTAGACGCTGGGGTAGAGTCGGCTCTCCTCCAGGCCCCAGCCTCCGTCGGCGAGAGGCTTGGTGACGAGGTCCCAGGCGAGCTCGATCGCACCCTGCTTGAAGTAGTCGCCGAAGCTGAAGTTGCCGCACATCTCGAAGAACGTGCCGTGCCGGGTCGTCTTGCCAACGTCCTCGATGTCGGGCGTGCGCACGCACTTCTGGACGCTGACGGCGCGCTTGTAGGGCGGCGTCTCCTGACCCAGGAAGTAGGGCTTGAACGGGACCATGCCCGCGTTCACGAACAGCAGGTTGGGGTCCGGCACCAGCAGCGACGCCGAGGGCACAGCCTGGTGGCCGGCGGCTTCGAAGTGCGCGACGAAGCGGCGGCGGATGTCGGCGGTGTCCATGGCTTAGGTGATCTCCTGCGTCGGTGTGGTCAGTTCTCGTGGTCCGTCGGGCGCCCAGCCGAGCCGGTCGCGCAGGTCGGACTCCTTCTCGTTCATGCCGGCCCGGACCTCGTCGGCGAAGAGCTGCGCCCCCACCCCGAGACCCGAGAGCCGGTCGCGGAGGCCGTCGGGCGTCAGCGCCTCGGCCGCGCGCCTTGCCTTGACCATCGCATACACGCCCGCTCCGGCGCCCGCGACGAACCACACTCCCCTGTTCATGGCGTCCTGTTCATCGCGTGCTCATGCCGCGCCGGTGCTCTCGGTGCCCCGCTGGGCGGCGCGGGACTCCCGGATGGAGGCCTTGTTCTCCTGGCGTCGTCGCCGGCGCGCGGCGCGCACCTCTCGGCGCATCTCGAACCGGATCCGGTTGCGCGACTCCGGGGACAGCGCGCGGCGCAGGCCGTGCCCGAACGCGACCGCCTTGAGGAGCGGCTCACCCACCGTGGTGCTGAGCACCACCCGGTCGGCGACGGTGGGCTCGAGGTGGGTGGTCCCCGCGTCGGTGATCACGTACGCCGGGTCGTCGACCCGGATCATCGAGGCGGACTGCCGCTCCAGCTGCTCGGTGAGCGCGTCCAGCCTGGCGCGCAGCTCCTCGGTCTCCCTCTGGGCCGCGGCGAGTGCCGCCGCCAGCTCCTGGCGCGATCGCCTGCGGGCGCGCAGCACCAGCGCCACCACGAGGGCAGCGACCAGCAGTGCGCCGACCGCGACGGCGCCGGCGATCAGGACGGGCGGTTCCATGGTGCCCGACCCTACCTGCCGCGGATCAGGCGCCTGATCCGCTCCCACCGCTCCTTGAACGCGCTCTCCGCACCGAGGTTGGTGGGCTGGTAGTAGGTCTCGTCCAGCACCACGTCGGGGGCGTACTGCTGCTCGGCGATCCCGAACGGGGCGTCGTGGGAGTACTTGTAGCCCTTGCCGTGGCCGAGCTTCTTCGAGCCGCCGTAGTGGGCGTCGCGCAGGTGCGCGGGCACGGCGCCGATCTTGCCCGCACGCACGTCCGCGCTGGCGGCATCGATGCCCTTGATCACCGCGTTGGACTTGGGCGCCAGCGCCAGCGCGATCGTGGCCTGCGCCAGGTTGAGGCGGCCCTCGGGCATCCCGATCAGGGCGACGGCCTGGGCGGCGGCCACCGCCGTGGTCAGGGCGGTGGGATCGGCCAGCCCGATGTCCTCGCTGGCCAGGATGATCAGGCGGCGCGCGATGAACCGGGGGTCCTCGCCGGCCTCCACCATCCTGGCGAGGTAGTGCAGCGCGGCGTCGGCGTCCGAGCCGCGGATCGACTTGATGAAGGCACTCGTGACGTCGTAGTGCTGGTCGCCCTGCCGGTCGTAGCGCACCGAGGCCCGGTCGACCGCGGTCTCCGTGGTGGCCAGGTCGATCACGACCGGCCCGTCGTCAGTGGTCGCGCCGTCCTTGTTGGTCGAGCCTGTCGAGACCGCAGCCCCGGCGGCCGCCTCGAGGTATGTCAGCGAGCGCCGGGCGTCCCCGCCCGCGAGCCGGACCAGGTGGTCGAGGGCGTCGTCCTCGATCGTGACCTGCCCGTCCAGCCCGCGCGGGTCGGTGAGCGCTCGCTGGATCACCCCGCGCACGTCGTCGTCGGTGAGCGGCTCCAGCGTGAGCAGCAGCGAGCGCGACAGCAGCGGGGAGATCACGGAGAAGAACGGGTTCTCGGTCGTCGCGGCCACGAGCGTCACCCAGCGGTTCTCCACCCCGGGGAGGAGACCGTCCTGCTGGGCCTTGCTGAACCGGTGCACCTCGTCGACGAAGAGCACCGTCTCCTGCCCCGTGGCGACGAGCCGGTTGCGGGCGCTGTCGATGGCGGCGCGGACCTCCTTCACGCCCGCGGAGACGGCAGAGACCTCCACGAAGTGCCGGTTGGTCTGGCCGGAGACGATCGAGGCGATCGTGGTCTTGCCGGTCCCCGGCGGTCCCCAGAGCAGCAGGGACATCGGCTGGTCCCCCTCGACCAGGCGACGCAGGGGTGCGCCGGGAGCGAGCAGGTGCTGCTGGCCGACGAGCTCGTCGAGGTTGCGCGGGCGCATCCGTACGGCGAGAGGAGCCGAGGTGTGCGTGTTGCCGGCCAGGGTCCCCGACGAGCCGGTAGCCGCCGTCGAGGGTCCCGATCCGGGTCCGTCGTACGCGAAGAGGCCATCCACCGTGCGACCCTATCCGGCTGTGACCCGGCTCAGGACACTCCCGCCTCGTCGATGATCGCGTCCCGCGCCTCGCGGCGGCGGCGCTGCTCGGCGGGATCCGGGACGGGCACGGCCGAGACCAGCCGGCGTGTGTACTCGTGCTGCGGGTGGCGCACGATCTGGTCGCGGTCGCCGATCTCCACGATCTTCCCGCGGTACATCACCGCGATCCGGGAGGCGAGGATCTCCACCACGCCGAGGTCGTGGCTGATGAACAGGCAGGCGAAGCCCTGCTCCTGCTGCAGCTCCTGGAAGAGCTGCAGCACCTTGGCCTGCACCGAGACGTCGAGCGCGGAGGTCGGCTCGTCCGCCACCAGCAGCTCGGGGTCGAGGGCGAGCGCCCGGGCGATGCCGACACGCTGCCGCTGACCACCGGAGAGCTCGTGGGGGTAGCGGTTGCGGAAGCCGCGCTGGAGCTGCACCTTGTCGAGCAGCTTCTCGACCTCGGCGTCCAGCGCCCGGCCCTTGAGCTTGCGGTGCAGGAAGAGGGGCTCTCCGATCGACTCACCGATCGGGAGCCGGGGGTTCAGCGACGACCCGGGGTCCTGGAAGACGATCCCGACCCGCTCCCGCAGCGGTCGCAGCGCCTTGGCCGACGCACCCTGCATCGCCACGCCACCGATCTCCAGCTTGCCGCCGGCGACGGGCAGCAGGCCCAGCGCGGCGCGGCCGATCGTGGTCTTCCCGGAGCCGGACTCCCCCACGAGCCCGACGACCTCGCCGGAGCTGATCGTGAGGTTCACGTCGTCCACGGCCCGGAACACCGGCTGGCTGCCCCGCTTGGGGTACTCCAGGACCAGGTTCTCGGCGACCAGGATCGGGCTCCGCGTGCTTCGCTCGGCACGACCCCGCTCCTCCTCGGCCCTGGCCGCGGCCTCGGCGTCGGTGACCGCGCCGAAGTGCGGCACGGCCGTGAGCAGCTGGCGGGTGTAGGGGTGCTGCGGATCGTTGAACACGGCCTCGGTGGTGCCCGACTCCACGATCCGGCCCTGGCGCATCACCATGATCCGGTCGGCCATGTCCGCCACCACACCCATGTCGTGGGTGATCAGCACCACGCCCGCGTTGACGCGCTCGCGCAGGTCGCGCATCAGCTTGAGGATCTCGGCCTGGACCGTCACGTCGAGGGCCGTGGTCGGCTCGTCGGCGATCAGCAGCTTGGGCTCGCACGCCAGCGCCTGGGCGATCATCGCGCGCTGCCGCTGGCCGCCGGAGAGCTGGTGCGGGAAGGCGTCGAAACGCCTCTCCGGCTCGGGGATCTCCACCATGGTCAGCAGCTCGATGGCGCGTTCCCTGGCCTGCTTGGGCGAGACGTCGAAGTGCGAGCGGATCGTCTCGACGATCTGGAAGCCGATCGTGTAGACGGGGTTCATCGCCGTCATCGGCTCCTGGAAGATCACGGCGATCTCCTTGCCGCGGATGCGGCGCATCCCCGCCCCGGTCAGCCCGACGAGCTCCTGGCCCCTGAGCTTCGCGCTGCCGGTCGCCCGGCCGTTGGCGGGCAGCAGGCCGAGCAGCGACATCGCGGACTGGGTCTTGCCCGAGCCGGACTCACCGACGATGGCCAGGACCTCACCGGCGTTGACCTGGTAGGTCACGTCCACGGCGGCCGGGAACCACTCGCCGTCGACGTAGAACGAGACGCAGAGGTCCTCCACCTCGAGGATCGGGCCGGTGCCCTCGGCGGGGTTTGCGGACTGGGGGGAATCGTGGATCGGGGTGCTCACGAGCGGCCTCTCCTTGCTGGCGTGGGCGGCGTCGGGGCATCTGTCAGGGTGTGTCCATGCAACCGACGGTGCGGATCAGGTCTCGATCGGCGCAGCTGCTGGGCGTGACGATGGTGCTGTTGTCCCTCGCCGGCATGGTGTCGCTGGTGCTGGACAGCGCCGAGGCGACGCTGCGGCTCGGCGCCCCCGTCGTGCTGTTCGGGGTGGTGGGCTGGGCAGCGTTCTGGCAGCCCTACGTGGAGGTCTCCGACGGTGGCATCACGGTCGCCAACACGCTGCGCACGGTGGAGGTTCCCTGGCCCGCCGTACAGGCCGTCGAGGGCCGCTACGGCCTGCGCCTGTGTACGGCGCTTGGGCAGGTGACCGCCTGGGCGGCACAGGCGCCTTCGGGGCGCGACCGCGCCAGGGGCGTTCCGAGCACCGCGGCAGCACTGGTCCAGGAGCGACTCGACCGGCTGCGGGCCGAGGGACACCTGGACGACCCGCGGCTGGAGCACCCGGATGCCGTCGTCCGCTGGCACCGTCCCCTGCTGGCGGCACTGGCCGTGCTCGCCGTCGCCACGGTTGCCCTGCCACTGCTCGCCTGAGTCCGGCACGCGCTGGGGGCAGGTCATCCTGCGTCCCCGTCGCGCTTGCCGAGCTTGCCGGTCAGCAGCGCGGCGCGCTGCATCTTGCGCGCGGACGGAACCCGCTTCTGCCGGGGGTCGAAGGCGTCGCGGAGCCCGTCGCCGATGAAGTTCACCGAGAGGGCGATCAGGATGATGAACACACCGGGCCACCAGAACAGCCACGGCCGGGTGGAGAACGCGGACTGGTACTGCGCGATCATCGTGCCCAGCGAGACGTCGGGCGCCCGGACCCCGAAGCCGAGGTAGCTCAGCGAGGTCTCGAGCAGGACCGCGGTGGAGGCCAGCAGGGTGGTGTTCACGATGATCACCCCCATGGCGTTGGGGATCATGTGCTTGCGGATGATCCGGAAGCTGCTGGCGCCGGCGACCTTGGCCGCGTCGACGAACTCGCGTTCGCGTAGCGAGAGGAACTCGCCCCGGACCAGTCGGGCCAGGGTCGTCCACGTGATCCCGCCCAGCGCCACGGCGAGCCAGAAGGCACCTGCCGACCCGACGAAGTTGCCCAGGACGGCGCCGATGACGATCACCGGGAACGTGATGAACAAGTCGGTGAACCGCATCAGGAGCTGGTCGACCCAGCCGCGGAAGTAGCCGGAGACCGCGCCGATGGTCATCCCGATGAACGCTGCCAGCAGGCTGATCACGAGCATCACGTTGATCGAGGTCTGGGTGCCCTTCATGGTGCGGGCGAAGATGTCGCGACCGATCTCGTCCTGCCCGAACGGGTGATCGCCGATCGCGAACCCGCTTCCGCCGAGCCACCTCGGCAGGCTCAACGTCGGCGCGCCGCCGTTCTGCACGGCACCGGTGTTCACGTGGTCGAACTTCCACCAGCCCGGGATCCCCAGGGTGCCGATGGAGGAGTAGGCCAGCAGCACGATCACCAGGAGGGTGACCAGCCCGGCGATCGCGCCTCGGTGCCGGAAGAAGCGGCGCCGCACGATCTGGCCCTGCGAGAGGCCGGCGACGTCCTTGAGCTCGATCGGGCTCGCGGTCGTGTCGTCCGCGACCGTGTCCGTGCGCCCTGTCGGTTCCAGGGGCGTACTCATCGGGGCCCCCGCCGGAAGGTGAGCTCCATCAGCGCACTGCGTCCTTTCACGAGCAGTTCTGGGCGGTGGCTCATGCGGCCACCCGGATGCGCGGGTCGAGCACCGCGTAGATGAGGTCTGCCACCAGGCTGGCGATCACCGCGAGGATGCCCACCACGACGATGTAGGCCATCACCGGGTCCTGCTGGTTCGCGTCGAGGGACTCCACGAACAGGCGTCCCATCCCGAACCACCCGAAGACGGTCTCGGTGATCACGGCGCCGCCGAGCAGCGTGATGATGTCGATGGGGACGATCGAGGCCAGCGGGAGCAGCGCGTTGCGGAACGCGTGCCGCATGATGACCGTTCGCTCCGTGAGGCCCTTGGACCGGGCCGTGCGGATGTAGTCCTGGTTCATCACCTCGAGCATCGAGGCCCGGGAGTAGCGCGTGTAGGACGCGAACGAGATCAGGATCAGCGTCGCGGTCGGGAGCACGAGGTGGGCCGCGGAGTCGATGGTGTGGATCCAGAAGTCGCCCTGCAGGTTCGGCGTGGAGCTGCCCAGCGTGGCGATCGGTCGGCCCTTGATCGCGGGGTTGTCGTTGTAGGAGCCCCAGCTCTGCAGCACCCGGTCGACGAAGATCAGGCCCGAGACCGGCACCGCCGTGAGCACCGCGGTGCGCGCGGACCGCGCCCGGTCGGGGCCACCCCAGGCGAGGCCGATGCCTGCGCTGATCACCAGAGCGCTCAGGAACAGCGCGAGGACCAGGGGCCAGCCCAGGACGCCCGCGTCCTTGGCCCAGGCCCAGAAGAACAGCAGCGGCAGCCACAGCGCGGTGCCGACTGCGGCGACCGTCAACGAGGAGTACAGCGCCTTGCGGTTGCGCAGGCCGGTGCTCAGCGCGGTCACCGCAAGCGCCGAGCCGAACGAGCCGAGGGCGATGAGCACGATGCCCAGCGCGGGGTCGACGAACCAGTCCGTCAGGTCGAGGTAGACGAGCAGGGCGGCCGTGGCGAGAGCCGCGACGGCGAAGTTGCGCAACCGCGTTCGGGCGTCACCGGCCACCGCAGAGCTCACCACGATGCCGAAGACGACCGCGCACACCGCGATCGCGGCGGTGGAGATCACCGGATCCCGCAGGAAGTCGTTGAAGTCGATCGCCAGGAAGACCTTCGCCAGCACCGCGACCCAGAACACCGGCAGCGAGTAGAGCAGGAAGGACAGGAAGGTGATCGTGTAGTCGAAGCCGCTGTACTGGCGAAGCGCGCTGATCACGCCGACCAGCACACCGAGGATGATGGCGACGATGGTCGCCGCGCCGACGAGCTGGATCGTGGTTCCCACTGCTCCACTGAGCAGCGAGGTGACCTGCTGGTTGGTCATCCAGTTGGTGCCCAGGTCACAGTTGCCGTACAGGCACCCGCTCGCGCCGCGCAGCCAGTCGAGGTAGCGCACGAGCACGGGGTCGTTGAGGTTGAGCTCGGCGATCCGGTTCTGGATCTGGGCCGCCTTGTTGGGGGCGGTACTGGTACGGAGATCCTCGAAGGGGTCGATCGAGATGTCCACGAGGACGTACATGATCACCGTGGAGATCAGCACGACCAGGAGCGACATGGAAAGTCGCTTGACGAAGAACGAAACCATCGGGGGACCCAACCTGTGTGGGGGCGCGCGCAGCCGGACTCGGGAGGCGCAGCACTGGCGGACGTGGTGCCGGGTGCGGCCGGGGAACCGGCCGCACCCGCCACCAGACTCTTACTAGTCAAACATGCGTCGAACAGCGGTCAGCTGTTGGGGACCTTCCAGTTCCAGAAGCCCTGGAACATGGTCGGCGACAGCGGCCCGGGCTCGAGACCCGTGACCCGCTCCTCGTTGGAGATCGTCGCCCCCGGGTGCTGGAAGATGGTCAGACCGACGGCGTCCTCGAAGAGGAGCTTCTCCACCTCGGTCTGGATCCGCAGCTGCTCCGCGGGGTCGATGGTCACGCTGACCTCGTCGAGCAGCGCGTCGACCTTCTTGTTCGAGTAGCCGTTGAGGTTGTTGATCCCACCGGTTCCGAAGGTGGGCGGACCGCTCTCGGTCACACCGGTGGTGGTGGACTGCCAGCCGAAGATCACGGCGTCGTAGGTGCCGTCGCCGAGCTTCTCGCCCCACTTCTCGCTGCCGTTGTCGATCAGCTCGAAACCGGCCTTCGCGAGCGCGGGCTTCATGATCTCGAACTGGTTCTCACGCCGGACGTTGCCCTTGGCGTACATCACGCGCACCTTGACAGGCGTGGTGACGCCGGCCTGCTTGAGCAGCTGCTGCGACTTGGCGGGGTCGACCTCGGCGTACTCCGAGGAACCGTTCGCGGCCACGACCTCGTCGTACCCGGGGGTGCCCTCGGTGTAGAGGAAGGAGTCGCGGACGTTCGCATCGGACGTGATCGGCTTGATCAGCTTGTCGACGATCTCCTGGCGCGGCACCGCGTGCAGGAACGCCTGGCGCACCTGCTTGGCCTTGGCTGCGTCGCCGCCGTAGCTCGCCGGGTCGAAGGGACCCTTGTTGTTCATCACGAGGTCGATGTGCTCGTAGGTGGCGTCGAGGCTCGACTCGATCTTTGCGTTCTTGATCTTCTCGGCGGCCTTGACCACGTCCGCGGTCACCTGCGGCGACATCACGTCGATCTCGCCGTTCTCGAGCGCCTGGACCTGAGCCATCGGGTCCTCGTTCCAACGCACCGTCAGGGTGTCGATGGCGCCCTCGTGGTCCCCCTTGTACTCAGGGTTCTTGTCGAGGGTCATGAACTCGTTCTCCTTGAACTCCGTCAGCACGTAGGCGCCGGTGGAGAGAGTGAGATCCTTGTCCTCAGGCATCTTGGTGTAGTCGAAGCCGGTGTTCCAGAAAGCCGAGATCTTCTGCAGGGCGGCCTCGTCCTTGTCCTGGACGGCCTTCACGAGGGCGTCCTTGGCCTCCTGCGGGTCCTCGATGCCGAGGGCCTTGCCAGCGGTCACGTGCGCCGGGGTGTGGACCTCGACGTCGAGCTGCCAGTCGGCGAAGGGCTTGGTGTAGGTCAGCGTGAGCGACTTGCCGTCGTCACCGATGACCGGGGTGTCCTTGACCAGTGCGAGGCCGGGGACGGCGCCGTCGAAGTAGACCTTGCCCTTGGTGTTCTGGGGCAGGCCGGTCGCCTCGTCGCGCTTGACCTGGTCGGAGTCGATGGTGTTCACGTTGCCACTGCCGCTCGCCCAGACCAGGAGCAGGTCAGCCGCGTCGACCGGGGTGCCGTCAGACCACTTGCTGTCCTCGTTGACGGTGTACTTGACCGTCAGCGGGTCCTCGCTGACCTTCTCGTAGGTACCGAAGGACTCGTTGGTCTGGAGCTCCGAGTTCTGGTCGTAGTACCAGAACTGGTCGGTCATCAGGTACTTGATGACGGCATTCGCAGTGGAGTTACCGTTCGAGGTCTCGGTGTTGTACGAGTAGAACGGCTGGTTCCAGCCGAGGCTGAGGGACGTCTTCTTGTCCCCGCTGTCCTCGTCGGCCGAGGGCGCGGAGCAGGCTGTGCCCACGAGGCTCAGCGCAGCGACCACCGCCCCCGCAGCGAAGATCCGCTTGTTAATCACTTGTGCTCCTCTTCGTGTCGTCCCACCGTGTCTCGATGGGGCCGCGGTTGGGTCAGTCGAAGACGACTGACCCAACCAACATTAGGCACAACACGTGACCGAACTTGACCGTTGACGACCCGAAATGGGAATTGTTACCGGAGTGCGACTATTATCCCGAAGTAACGTTGCTCACACGGGCTTTTCGGGACGTGCGTCCACACCGGCTTCCTTGCGCTGCTCCGGGGTGATCGGAGCCGGGGCCGCGGTCAGGGGGTCGTAGCCGCCTCCGCTCTTCGGGAAGGCGATCACCTCCCGGATCGAGTCCGACCCGGTGAGCAGGGCGCAGATCCGGTCCCAGCCGAAGGCGATGCCGCCGTGGGGCGGGGCGCCGTACGCGAAGGCGTCGAGGAGGAACCCGAACTTCTCCTGCGCGGCCTCCTCGTCGAGCCCCATCAGGGCGAAGACGCGCTTCTGCACGTCGCTGCGGTGGATCCGGATCGAGCCACCGCCGATCTCGTTGCCGTTGCAGACGATGTCGTAGGCCCAGGCGAGCGCGTTGCCGGGGTCCTTGTCGAAGTTCTCCACGTCCTTGGGGCTGGTGAACGCGTGGTGCACGGCGGTCCACGCGCCAGTGCCGACGGCGACGTCACCCGCGGCGGTCGCGTCCGCGGCCGGCTCGAACAGCGGCGCGTCGACGACCCACACGAAGCTCCAGGCGTCCTCGTCGATCAGGCCGCCGCGGCGACCGATCTCCAGGCGGGCCGCCCCGAGCAGGGCGCGACTGGGCTTGGTGGCGCCGGCGGCGAAGAAGATGCAGTCACCGGGCTGCGCCCCCACGTGCGCGGCGATGCCCGCCCGCTCCTCCTCGCTGATGTTCTTCGCGACCGGCCCGGCTAGCTCGCCGTCCTCCTTGACCAGGAGGTAGGCCAGCCCCTTGGCGCCACGCTGCTTGGCCCACTCCTGCCAGGCGTCCAGCTTCTTCCGCGGCTGGCTGGCGCCACCGGCCATCACCACGGCACCGACGTACTCGGACTGGAAGACCCGGAACGGGGTGTCCTTGAAGAACTCGGTGCACTCCACGAGCTCGAGGTCCAGGCGCAGGTCCGGCTTGTCGGAGCCGAAGCGGGACATCGCCTCGGCGTAGGTCAGGCGCGGCAGCGGGGTGGGCACGTCGTACCCGATCAGGGACCAGACGGCGGTGAGGATGCGCTCGGTCAGGGCGATCACGTCGTCCTGGTCCACGAAGCTCATCTCGACGTCGAGCTGGGTGAACTCGGGCTGCCGGTCGGCGCGGAAGTCCTCGTCGCGGTAGCAGCGGGCGATCTGGTAGTAGCGCTCCATCCCCGCCACCATCAGCAGCTGCTTGAACAGCTGCGGGCTCTGTGGCAGGGCGTACCAGCTACCGGGCTGCAGGCGGGCGGGGACCAGGAAGTCGCGGGCGCCCTCGGGGGTGGACCGGGTCAGCGTCGGGGTCTCCACCTCGACGAAGCCCTCCTCGTCCAGCACGTCGCGGGCCGCCTTGTTGACCTTGCTGCGCAGCCGCAGCGCGTGGCTGGGTCCGCTGCGTCGCAGGTCGAGGTAGCGGTACTTGAGGCGGGCCTCCTCGCCCACCGCGCCACCGGTCGACGTGTCGTCGATCGGGAACGGCAGCGGGGCCGAGCTGCTGAGCACCTCGACGTCGGTGGCGATGACCTCGATCTCGCCGGTGGGCAGGTTGGGGTTCTGGTTGCCCTCGGGCCGGAGACCGACGGTGCCGGTGATCTTCAGGCAGTACTCGCTGCGCAGGTGGTGCGCGACGGCCTCGTCCCGGATGACGACCTGCACCACCCCGCTGGCGTCGCGCAGGTCGATGAAGGCCACTCCCCCGTGGTCGCGACGTCGGGCCACCCATCCGGCGAGGATGACTTCGGTGTCGACGTGGCTCGCGCGGAGTTCGCCGGCCGTGTGGGTACGGATCACTGTTGCTCCTGTTGGTTGCTGCGGACACGCGGGCGCAGGTCCTCGACCGGCGGCATCCACGTGGTGGGGTCCACAGCGGTCTGCTCGCCGCTGCGGATGTCCTTGATCTCGGCGGGCTGGTCGGCCGCACCGGGGAAGAGCACGAAGGGGATGCCACGGCGCTCCGCGTGGCGGATCTGCTTGCCGAACTTCTGCGCGGCGGGCGCCACCTCGCAGGGCACGCCGTTGGCCCGCAGCTGCCCGGCGAGCACGTCACTCGCGGCGCGGCTGTCCTCGTCGGTCACCGCGACCAGCACGGCGCTGGGCACGGTCCGGTCGGCTGCCACGACTCCCCTGCCGAGCAGCGGCACGAGCACGCGACTCACCCCCAGCGAGATGCCGACGCCGGGGTAGGTCGCCCGGCCGTCGCTGGCCAGTGCGTCGTACCGGCCACCGGAGCAGATCGAGCCGAGGCTCTCGTAGCCGTCGAGCCGCGTCTCGAAGACCGTGCCGGTGTAGTAGTCCAGACCCCGGGCGATCTTCAGGTCGGCGACGATCCGGACCCGGTCGGTGACCAGGGTGGCGCAGCCCTCGACCACCGCGGCGAGCTCGGTGAGCCCCTCGTCCAGCAGCTCGTGGTGTACGCCGAGCGCGCGCACCTGCTCCACGAACGAGGTGTCGGTGGTGCTGATCCGGGCCAGCGCCAGGCAGCTCTCCGCCTGCTCGGCCGTGAGCCCTGCCTCCTCCACCAGCAGCGCGCCCACGCGCTCCTCGGAGATCTTGTCGAGCTTGTCGACCGTGCGCATCACCGCATCGAGGTCGGGGACGCCCAGGCCTGCGTAGAAACCCTGGATCAGCTTGCGGTTGTTCACCTGCAGGCGGAACCCGGGCAAGAAGTCGAGGCCGGCGAGCGCGTCGAGCATCACCCGGGCGACCTCGACATCGTGGTGGAAGGAGAGGGAGTCGCGTCCGATGACGTCGACGTCGGCCTGCGTGAACTCGCGGAAGCGGCCCTCCTGCGGGCGCTCCCCGCGCCACACCTTCTGGATCTGGTAGCGGCGGAACGGGAAGTCCAGCTTGCCGGCGTTCTCCAGGACGTAGCGGGCGAACGGGACCGTGAGGTCGAAGTGCAACCCCATCCCGGCGTCGCCCTCCTGGTCGTGGATGCGCTTGAGCACGTAGACCTCCTTGGAGGTCTCCCCCTTGCGCAACAGCTGGTCCAGCGGCTCCACGGCACGGGTCTCGATGTTGGCGAAGCCGTGCAGCTCGAAGGTCGCGGCCAGGCGGGCGAGGACCTGCTGCTCGACGTACCTCTGCCCGGGCAGCAGCTCGGGGAACCCGCTCAGCGGGGTGGGACGGCTCATCTCAGAGGCCTCGGGTGATCGGGGCGGAGGAACCGCGTCCCTCGTCCTGGAGCTCGAGCAGGAACGGGTTGGTGGCGCGCTCGCGGGCGATGCTGGTCTGCTCGCCGTGTCCGGGGAGCACCACGATGTCGTCGGGCAGGGTGAGCACCTTCTCGCGCAGGCTGCGCAGCATCGTCGGGTGGTCGCCGCCGGGGAGGTCGGTCCGGCCGATGGAGCCTGCGAAGAGCAGGTCACCGGAGAACATCACCTCGGAGACGTCCGCGTCGGGGTACGGCGAGCGGAAGGTCACCGAGCCCTCGGTGTGCCCGGGGGTGTGGTCCACGACGAAGCTCAGGCCGGCCAGCTCGAGCGTCTGGGCGTCGCTGAGCTCCTCGACGCGATCGGGCTCGGCGAACTCGTACTTGCCGCCGAGCATCATCGCGGTGGTCTCAGCGGACATGCCGGCCATCGGGTTGGCGAGCAGGTGCCGGTCCCTGGGGTGGATCCAGGCGGTGGCGTCGTAGGTGCCCGCGACCGGGGCCACGCACCACATGTGGTCGACGTGCCCGTGCGTGACCAGGACGGCGACCGGCTTCAGGTTGTGCTCGCGCACCACCTGCTGGACTCCTTCGGCTGCGTCCTTGCCCGGGTCGATCACGACGCACTCGGTGCCGGGACCGGTTGCCGCGACGTAGCAGTTGGTGCCCCACGGTCCGGCTGGGAAGCCTGCGATCAGCACCTTGACGTCTCCTGCTTCGGGGTTGGGGACCAGATTGGACTCAGCCAGCCTACTGTCCCGGGAACCCCACCTCGGCATGCGTACGATGTGACCAGGCCGAAGAGCCGGGCCGAACAGCAGGTACGGACAACGCAGGAGCAGGTGTAGCGACGTGACCGCGCAGGGCAACTCCCCCGACCAGGGCCCCCCGGCTCGTCCCGGCAAGCCCGGTCCGCCGCCGCGTCCCGCGGCACCGCCGGTCCCGCGACCGGCCCCGCCTGCCGCGGCCGCTCCCCCGGCTCCGTCGGGTCCGCCGGCCAGTGAGTGGGGGCGCGTCGAGGAGGACGGGACCGTCTACCTGCGCACCGCCGAGGGCGAGCGCGTCGTCGGCCAGTACCCGGAGGGCACGCCCGAGGAGGCGCTCGCGTTCTTCACCCGGCGTTTCGACGCGCTCGAGTTCGAGGTCGCGCTGCTCGAGCAGCGCGTGCGCGCCGAGTCGCTGAGCCCCGACGAGGCGACCGAGTCGATCAAGCGGGTGGCAGCCCAGATCGCCGAGGCCAACGCGGTCGGCGACATCGTCGGGCTCACCGCCCGGCTCGACGCCCTCGGCCCGCTGGTCGGGCTCCAGCGCAACAAGCGCAAGGAGGAGCGCGCTCGCCGGCTTGAGGAGTCGCGCGCCCGCAAGGAGCAGATCGTCGGCGAGGCCGAGAAGATCTCCCAGGGCAAGGACTGGCGCAACGGGGTCAACCGGCTGCGCGACCTGCTGGAGGAGTGGAAGACGCTCCCCCGCCTGGACAAGAAGAGCGACGACGAGCTGTGGCACCGCTTCTCCGGCGCGCGCACGGCGTACACCCGGCGCCGCAAGGCGCACTTCGCCGAGCTCGGTGAGCAGCGCGAGGGCGCCCGGGTCGTCAAGGAGCGGCTCCTCAAGGAAGCGGAGGCGATCAGCGGCTCCACCGAGTGGGGGCCCACCTCCACCCGCTACCGCGAGCTGATGCAGGACTGGAAGGCGGCCGGCTCAGCCCCGCGCGACGTCGAGGAGAAGCTCTGGCAGCGGTTCCGCGCCGCCCAGGACGCCTTCTTCAGCGCCCGCGAGGCCGCCAACGCCGAGGAGGACCGCGAGTTCGCGGCCAACGCGGAGAAGAAGCGCGCGCTGCTCGTGGAGGCCGAGGCCCTGGTCCCCGTGACCGACCTCGAGGCCGCCAAGCGCGCCTTCCGCGACATCAGCGAGCGCTGGGACGCCGCCGGGAAGGTGCCGCGCGACGACATCAAGCCCCTCGAGGCCCGGATCCGGAAGGTCGAGCAGGCGATCCGCTCGATCGAGGACGACAAGTGGAAGCGCACCGACCCCGAGAAGTCGGCTCGTGCGGGCGACATGCTCAGCCAGCTCGAGCGCGCCATCGCCGCCATCGAGGCCGACCTGGACAAGGCCCGCGCCGCCGGCAACGAGAAGAAGACCAGGGAGCTGGAGGAGAACCTCGCCTCGCGCCAGCAGTTCCTCGAGATGGCCCAGAAGGCCGCAGCCGACTTCTCCTAGTCCGCCGACCGGGCAAAACGTTCCGCCGTACGACGCCGACCGGGCAGAAACCTCTCCCGTACGACGCCGACCGGGCAGTTCTGTTTGCGCGCCCCGGACACAAGTGCCCGCTCACCGCGCTCCGGCGAGACGTTTGTGCCCGCTCACCGCGCTCCGGCGAGACGTTGGTGCCCGCGCACCGCGCTGCAGCGAGAGCTACTGGGTGACGCGGTAGGCGTCGAAGACGCCGTCGACCTGACGGACGGACTTCAAGATGGCGCCGAGGTGCTTGGGGTCGCCCATCTCGAAGGTGAACCTGCTCTTGGCGACGCGGTCGCGGTTGGTGGTCAGGGTCGCGGAGAGGATGTTCACGTGCTGGTCGGAGAGCACCATCGTGATGTCCGAGAGCAGCCGGGCCCGGTCGAGGGCGTCGACCATGATCTGGACCAGGAACGTCGACTGTGAGCTGGGGGCCCACTCCACCTCGGCGAGCCGCTCGGGCTGGCTGAGCAGCTGCGCGGCGTTGGTGCAGTCGCGGCGGTGCACCGAGATGCCGTCGCCGCGGGTGACGAAGCCGAGGATCTCGTCGCCGGGCACCGGGGTGCAGCAGCGGGCCAGCTTCACCAGTACGTCGGTGGCCCCCTTCACCACGACCCCGGAGTCGTGCGCGGCCGCGCCACGGCGGCGCGGCCGGGTGATCGTCACGGCCTCGGCGAGGTCCTCGGCGGCGCCGTCGGTGCCACCGGAGACCTCGACCACCTTGCGTACGACGGTCTGGGCACCCAGGTTGCCCTCGCCGACGGCGGCGTAGAGCGCCGTCACGTCGGCGATGTTGAGCTCGTTCGCGACCTGGGTCAGGGACTCGTGGGTCATCACCCGCTTGAGCGGGAGACCCTCCTTGCGCAGCAGCCGGCCGATCTGCTCCTTGCCCTGCTCGATGGCCTCCTCGCGCCGCTCCTTGGTGAACCACTGGCGGATCTTGTTGCGCGCCCTCGGCGACTTCACGAACGTCAGCCAGTCGCGGGTGGGTCCGGCCGTGGGCGACTTGGAGGTGAACACCTCGACCACGTCGCCGTGCTCGAGCTCGGACTCCAGCGGGACGAGCCGGCCGTTGACCCGCGCACCGATGGTGTGGTGCCCGACCTCGGTGTGGATGGCGTAGGCGAAGTCGACCGGCGTCGACCCGATCGGGAGCCCGATCACGTCGCCGCGCGGAGTGAAGACGAAGACCTCGGCGCTGTTGATCTCGAAGCGCAGCGAGTCCAGGAACTCACCCGGGTCGTCGACCTCGTTCTGCCAGTCGAGGAGCTGGCGCAGCCACGGCATGTCGGAGTCCTTGAGACTCTTGTCGGTGTCGACGCCGTTGCGCGAGTCCTCCTTGTACTTCCAGTGGGCCGCGACGCCGTACTCCGCACGACGGTGCATCCCCACCGTGCGGATCTGCATCTCGACGGGCTTGCCGGAGGGACCGATCACGGTGGTGTGCAGCGACTGGTACATGTTGAACTTCGGCATCGCGACGTAGTCCTTGAACCGGCCCGGGAGCGGGTTCCAGCGGTTGTGCAGCACACCGAGCACGCCGTAGCAGTCCTGGTCGTTGTCCACGAGGATGCGGATCCCGACGAGGTCGTAGATGTCGGAGAACTCGCGTCCGCCGTGGATCATCTTCTGGTAGATCGAGTAGTAGTGCTTGGGACGGCCGGTCACCCGGGCGCTGATCTTGCTGCTCCGCAGATCCGCCTCGACCTGGGAGATCACCTGGGCCAGGAACTGGTCGCGCGAGGGGGCGCGTTCCGCGACGAGCCGGACGATCTCGTCGTAGATCTTGGGATACATCGTGGCGAACGCGAGGTCCTCGAGCTCCCACTTGAGCGTGTTCATGCCCAGCCGGTGTGCCAGCGGCGCGTAGATCTCCAGGGTCTCGCGCGACTTGCGCTCCTGGGTCTCCTGCTTGACGTAGCGCAGCGTGCGCATGTTGTGCAGCCGGTCGGCGAGCTTGATCACCAGGACCCGGATGTCCTTGCTCATCGCCACGATCATCTTGCGGATCGTCTCGGCCTGCGCCGAGTCGCCGTACTTCACCTTGTCGAGCTTGGTCACGCCGTCGACGAGGGCCGCGACCTCATCGCCGAAGTCCCGGCGCAGCTCGTCGAGCGTGTACGGCGTGTCCTCGACCGTGTCGTGGAGCAGGGCCGCCACCAGGGTCGGCTCGGTCATGCCGATGTCCGCCAGGATCGTGGTCACGGCGAGCGGGTGGGTGATGTAGGGGTCACCGCTCTTGCGCATCTGCCCGCGGTGGTGCTTCTCGGCGATGTCGTAGGCGCGCTCCAGCAGGGCCAGGTCGGCCTTGGGGTGGTTGGCGCGCACCGTGCGGAACAACGGCTCCAGCACCGGGTTGCCGACCTGCTTGCTGGTGCCGATCCGGGCCAGCCTCGCGCGTACGCCGCGTCCGGTCAGGGTCGACCCGCGGTCCGCGGGCGCGGGCGGGGACGTGCCGGTGCCGGTGCCGGCCGGTGCCTCGGGGGCGGGCGCCAAGCGGTCCTCAGCCAACTGACACCTCCCTCAACCGGTCGGACAACACTCCCAGTCTAGGCACCTCGGCAGGCTCGCCGTTCAGACCCTGTGCAGCACCGTCAGGGGAACCTCGCCGATGGCCTGCCTTCCGGGCAGGAAGCTCAGCTCCAGCAGGACCGCCAGACCGTGTACGACGGCCCCGAACCCCTCGATCAGCTCGGCGGTGGCGCGCGCCGTGCCGCCGGTGGCGAGCACGTCGTCGATGACCAGGATCCGCTCCCCCTCCGCCACCGCGTCGGTGTGCATCTCGAGGGTCTCCGCGCCGTACTCGAGGTCGTAGCTCACCGCCGCGGTGCGCCACGGCAGCTTGCCCGGCTTGCGGACGGGGACGAAGCCGACCCCCAGGAGCAGTGCCACGGGGGCGCCGAGGATGAACCCACGGGCCTCCATCCCCACGACCTTGTCCACCACGACGGCTCCGGTCTCGTCGCGCCCGGCGTCAGCCAGTGCCGCGACCACGGCCGTGAACGCGGCGTGGTCGTCGAGCAGCGGGGTGATGTCCTTGAAGGTCACCCCGGGCATCGGGAAGTCCGCGATGTCACGAACGAGAGCACCGATCAGTGCGCTGAGCTCCTCACGGTTCTCACCCACGGCCGGCGTCCTCACTTGCCGCGCTTGGAGCGAGGCTCACGCCTCGGTTGGCTGCGCTTGGCCGCACCCGAGTCGCGCATCGGCGCCTTCGGGTCGGGCACGGTCCGTCCCGATCCCGATGCCTCCGGTCGTCGCGGCGGGGCCTTCACCGGGGCTGCGCGCTCCTCCGGCTCGGACTCGAGGTCGTCGTGGTCCGCAGGGGCGTCGTGCATCGGCAGGTCCTCGGAGAAGCTCGGCACGTCGGCGTACCGGTCCACGTCGCGCTTGGCGCGGGCCCTGGCGCGGGCGTCCTGCTGGGTGACCTCCTTCTCCCCCGCCTTCAGCTGCACCGCGAGCGGTGTGGCGATGAAGATCGAGGAGTAGGCACCGGCCGCCATGCCGACGAACAGCGAGAGCGAGAGGTCCTTCAGCGAGCCCGTCCCGAGGCTGACCGTGCCGACGTAGAGGATCACGCCGACTGGCAGCAGGGCGACGATCGAGGTGTTGATCGAGCGGACCAGGGTCTGGTTCACCGCGAGGTTGGCCAGCTGGGCGTAGGTGCGCTTGCCCTTGCGTCCCTTGCGGGTGTTCTCCTTCACCTTGTCGAAGACGACCACGGTGTCGTAGAGCGAGAAGCCCAGGATCGTCAGCAGGCCGGTGACCGTGGAGGGCGTCACCTCGAAGCCGGAGATCGCGTAGACGCCGATCGTGATGATCACGTCGTGGGCCAGCGCCACCAGCGCGGCGACCGACATCTTCCATTCTCGGAAGTAGGCCCAGATGAACAGCACCACCAGGACCAGGAACACCACGAGACCGGTGATGGCGCGCTCGGCCACCTGTTGGCCCCAGCTCGCGCCGATGTCCTGGGTGGAGATGTCGTCGCGTGCGTCGACCCCGACGGCCTTCGCGATGGCGTCGGTCACCTCGTCGGACTGCGTGTCGGTGAGCTCCTCGGTCTGCACCCGGATCGACTCGCCCGAGGTGTTCACGATCGGTGAGGAGGCGGCGTCGATCCCGGTGTCGGCGACGGCGGCGCGGATCTTGTCGACGTTGTCCTGGGTGACCTGGTTGGCCGGGAGGCTCACCCGGTACTCGACCCCACCCTCGAACTCGATGCCGAAGTTGAGCCCCTTGAAGAACAACCCGGCCATGGCGACCGCGATGATCACGATCGAGATGCCGTACCAGAGCCACTTGCGGCCGACGAAGTCGATCGAGACGTCGCCCTCGTAGAGCGCGTTTCCGAGCCTGCTCATCTTGCCCATCAGGAACCTCCTCCGACGAGCTGCGGCTGCTTGGACTTTGGAGCCTCGTCGATGCCGAGGGTCTCAGGAGAGAGCCCGGAGAACCGGGACCCGGAGTTGAAGAACTTGCGTCTCGCGAGCAGGGTCATCATCGGCTTGGTGAACCAGAAGAACACCGCGACGTCGATCAGGGTGCTGATGCCGAGCGCGAAGGCGAAGCCCCGCACCACGCCGATCGCGAAGATGTAGAGAACCACGGCGGCCAGCAGCGAGACGGCGTCCGCGGCCAGGCAGGTCATCCGCGCGCTGGCCCACCCGGTCTCCACGGCCACCCGCATGGACTTCCCGTCGCGCATCTCGTCACGTATTCGTTCGAAGTAGACGATGAAGGAGTCAGCGGTGATACCGACCCCCACGATCAGTCCGGCGATGCCCGGGAGGGTGAGCGTGAAGCCGGCAGCCTTGGCCAGCACCAGCACGGTGCCGTAGGTGATCACGCCGGCGACGACCAGTGAGGCCACGACGACGATGCCGAGTCCTCGGTAGTAGACCAGGCAGTAGATCATCACGATCACCAGGCCGATGCTTCCGGCCAGGATGCCTGCAGAGAGCTGGTTGCCGGCGAGCGAGGGGCCGATGGTCTCGACGGTGCTGTCGAAGCGCAGCGGGAGGGCGCCGTACTTCAACGAGTTGGCCAGTGACGACGCATCGGCCTCACTGAAGTCGCCGGTGATCTGGGCGTTTCCGTCGAGGATCGGCTCGTTGACCCCCGCGTAGGAGATGACCGAACCGTCGAGCACGATCGCGAACGTGCCCTGGTTCTGGTTGAGCGCGGTGGTCGTGTCGCCGAACACCTTGCGGGCGGTGCTCTTGAACGACAGGTTCACGGCCCAGCCGACCCCGTTGGGCGGGGTGCCGTAGGAGGCCGACTTCAGCTCGGTGCCCTCGATCAGGGACTTGGAGAGCAGGAACTTCTGGCCCTCGTCGTCGCAGGCGATCAGCGGCTGGTTGGGGTTGTCCGCCTTGGGTGCGGCCTCGTCGGCGGTCGGGCACACGAACTCGGAGAACTTCTGGAGCCACTCGATGCCCGGGTCCTGGGACCAGGCCAGCGGGTCGTTGACCGGTGCACCCTTCTGGGTGATCTGCGGGGCCTCCTGCGTGGGCGCCTGCTCAGCGGGGGCACTCGGCGTCGGTTCGGACTCCGGCGAAGGGGTGGTCGTGGCCTGGGGCTTGGTGAAGGGTGCGGTCCGCGGCTTGGGCGTGGCCGTCGCCTCCGGGGCCTTCTGCTGCTTGTCCTGGCCTGCCTTGCCCTTGGGGGCCGCCGACGGGCTCGGGGAGGCGCTGGGCTCCTCGGCGGGAGTTCCCGGCTGCGGCGAACCGGCCACCAGCCGGAAGCGGAGCTGGGCGGTGCGCTTGACCGCCTCGACGAGGTTGGAGGCGTTCTCGCCGGGGATCTCCACGATGATGTTGCGGTTGCCCTGGGTGGAGACCTCGGCCTCTGAGACACCGCTGCCGTTGACGCGGGAGTCGACGATGCTCGCCGCTTCCTTGAGCTTCTCCTGGGTGATCGAGTCGCCCGCGGAGATGGCCGACAGCGTGATCCGGGTGCCACCCTCGAGGTCGAGGCCCAGGCGCGGCTTCCAGGTCTGCCCGATCGCTGCGAGCCCGTAGAGCACGCAGATGGTCAGTCCGAAGATGACCAGCGTCCGCACTGGACGGAGCTTGTTCTTCGCCACGGCGGTGTCCTCAGTCCTCGGTCTTGGTCGGGTCGGACCCGGCGGAACGCTCCCCCGGAACCTCGCCGGCGTCAGGTGCAGCCTCGGTCCGGGGCTGGTCCCCGGCACCCTCGAGCTCGTCCACACGGCGTACGACGACCTGGCGGGCCACCGTGACGACCACGCCGGGCGCCACCTCGAGCTCGACCTTCCCCTCGGACAACGCGCGGATGGTTCCGAAGATCCCCGAGGACAGCACGACCTCCTGGCCCACCTCGAGTGAGTTCTGCAGGTCCTGGACCCGTCGTTGCTGGTTGCGGGCAGGTCGCATGACGATGGCCCAGAAGGCCAGCATGGCGACGACGATCACAAGCAGCTGCGCAGCGGCAGACACGAGAAACAACTCCCAGGGGAAGACAACAGGTGAAGGGCGCCACCTCAGGACCGCCGCAAAGCCAGGTGGCTCCGTCCGGTCCACTCAAGGTCACCGACCGTGAAGTCTAACGGCCGAGGGGCGCTCAGTCCGACTGCGACCCGAACAGAACGGGGTCTTCTCCTGCGACTCCGGGCGGGGGCTTGAGCCCCAGGTGCACCCAGGCCGCGGGGGTGGCGATCCTGCCGCGGGCGGTGCGGGCCAACAGGCCCTGGCGCACCAGGAACGGCTCCGCGACCTCCTCCACGGTCTCGCGCTCCTCACCCACGCCGACCGCGAGCGTGCTGACCCCGACCGGCCCGCCACCGAAGCGGCGGCACAGGACGTCGAGCACGGCGCGGTCCAGGCTGTCGAGGCCGGACTCGTCGACCTCGAACAGCTCGAGGGCCGCGCGGGCCAGCTCGCGGGTCACCACGCCGTCGGCACGGACCTGCGCGTAGTCGCGCACCCGGCGCAGGAGCCGGTTGGCGATCCGGGGGGTGCCGCGGGAACGCAGCGAGATCTCGTGGGCGCCATCGCGCTGCAGCTCGACGTCGAGGAGGCCGGCTGAGCGACGCACGATCCGCTCGAGGTCGGCCGGCTCGTAGAACTCGAGGCGGGCCGTGAACCCGAACCGGTCCCGCAGCGGGCTGGGCAGCAGTCCCGCACGGGTCGTGGCCCCGACCAGGGTGAACGGCGGGATCTCCAGGGGGATCGCGGTCGCGCCGGGTCCCTTGCCGATGACCACGTCGACCCGGAAGTCCTCCATGGCCATGTAGAGCATCTCCTCCGCCGGCCGGGACATCCGGTGGATCTCGTCGACGAAGAGCACGTCGCCCTCGTTGAGACCGGAGAGGATCGCTGCGAGGTCGCCCGCGTGGGTGATGGCGGGACCGCTGGTCAGCCGGAGCGGTGCGCTCATCTCCGCGGCGATGATCATCGCCAGGGTCGTCTTGCCGAGGCCGGGGGGACCACTCATCAAGACGTGGTCGGCCACCCGATTGCGATTCCTGGCTGCCTGCAGCAGCAGGGACAGCTGCTCGCGGACGCGTTCCTGGCCGACCACCTCGTCGAGGGTGCGCGGGCGCAGTGCCGCCTCCACCACTCGCTCGTCCCCGTCCGCGTCGGCCGCGGTGAGGGGTCGGGAGGTCAGGTAGGCGATCTCTGCCGCGTCGAGCTCGGTCTCGTCCACCGGGTCAGGCCTTGCTCATCGTCTGCAGCGCAGCACGCAGCAGGGGCGCGACCTCTGGAACGGGCATCGCCTCGGCCTGCGGGAGGACTGCGGTCACAGCCTGGTCGGCTTCCTTGGCAGACCAGCCGAGACCCACGAGCGCGACCTGGACCTGCACCTTCCAACCGTCGCGAGCGGGGGCCGCGGGCCGGGTCGCGGCTGCGGAGGTGGGTGGACCGATCCGGTCGCGCAGCTCGAGGATGATGCGCTGCGCACCCTTCTGACCGATGCCCGGGACGGCGGTCAGGGTCTTGACGTCGTCACCGGCCACGGCTCGGCGCAGCGTCTCGGGGCGGTGCACCGCCAGCATCGCCTGCGCCAGCTTGGGTCCGACCCCACTGGCGGTCTGGACGAGCTCGAACATCTGCTTCTCGTCGTCGTCGGCGAACCCGAACAGGGTCAGGGAGTCCTCACGCACGACCATGCTGGTGGGCAGGGTGGCCTCGGCGCCGATGCGCAGGCCGGCGATCGTGTCCGGGGTGCACTGCAGCTCCAGTCCCACGCCGCCCACCTCGAGGACGGCGGAGGTCAGGCCCACGGCAGCGACCCTGCCCCGCACGAACGCGATCATCGTGCGCGTCCCGAGGTCGCGTGCACGGCTGTGTGGGCAGCCACGGCCGCCTCGAGGCGGTTGGTCGCGCCCCCACGCCAGATGTGGCAGATGGCCAGAGCCAGGGAGTCGGCCGCGTCAGCCGGTTTCGGCACCTCGGTGAGCCGCAGCAGCCGGGTCACCATGGCTCCGACCTGGGCCTTGTCGGCGCGGCCACTCCCGGTCACCGACGCCTTCACCTCGCTGGGGGTGTGCAGTGCCACCGGGATGCCGCGCCGTGCCGCCACCAGCAGGGCGATGCCGCTGGCCTGGGCGGTGCCCATCACCGTCTTGACGTTGTGCTGGCTGAAGACCCGCTCGACCGCCACAGCGTCGGGCCGGGTCGCGTCGAGCCACTCCTCGAGGCCGGACTCGATCAGGCACAGCCGCTGCGCGAGCGGCATCTGCGCCGAGGTGCGGACCACACCGACGTCGACCAGCGAGAGTGGCCGGCCGACCGAGCCCTCGACTGCACCCACACCGCACCGGGTGAGGCCGGGGTCGATCCCGAGCACACGCATGAAGACTCCTCGCTCGTCCGAACACCTGTTCGCACCACGCTAACCGGGCGACCCCGCCCGGGGCGGCCCGACTCGCCGGGAGCGGGCCCGGAGCCCCTCACGCGTCGAGGGCCGCCAGCACGTCGTCGGGGACGTCGAAGTTGGCGTAGACGTTCTGGACGTCGTCGAGGTCCTCGAGCGCCTCGACCAGCCGGAAGACCTTGCCGGCCCCGTCGGCGTCCAGCTCGACCTGCATGCTCGGCACGAACGAGGCCTCGGCGGAGTCGTAGTCCACGCCCGCGGCCTGCAGCGCGGTGCGTACGGCGACCAGGTCGGTCGGCTCGCTGACCACCTCGAAGGCCTCCCCGTGGTCGTTGACGTCCTCGGCACCGGCCTCCAGCGTGGCCTCGAGGACGTCGTCCTCGTCGACGCGCTTGCCCTCCTGCTCCGCGGGCACCACGACGACGCCCTTGCGGTGGAACAGGTAGGAGACCGAGCCCGGGTCGGCCAGCGAGCCGCCGTTGCGGTTCATCGCCGTCCGGACCTCCATCGCGGCACGGTTCTTGTTGTCGGTGAGGCACTCGATCAGGAACGCCACACCGTTGGGGCCGTAGCCCTCGTACATGATCGTGCTGTAGTCGGCCCCACCCGCCTCGGCGCCCGAGCCGCGCTTGACCGCGCGGTCGATGTTGTCGTTGGGGACCGAGGACTTCTTGGCCTTCTGGATGGCGTCGTAGAGCGTGGGGTTCCCGGAGATGTCCCCTCCGCCCATCCGGGCGGCGACCTCGATGTTCTTGACGAGCTTGGCGAACATCTTGCCGCGCCGGGAGTCGATGACGGCCTTCTTGTGCTTCGTCGTCGCCCACTTGGAGTGACCTGACATCAGCGGTTCCCTTCCGTTGCACGTGCGACTACGAGGTCACAGAAGAGACGGTGGATGCGTACGTCGGATCCCACCTCGGGGTGGAACGACGTCGCCATCAGCGATCCCTGCCGGACGGCGACGATCCTACCCGCGGCAGCGCCGGTGGCGGCCCGGGCAAGCACCTCGACACCAGGTCCGGCCGACTCCACCCAGGGAGCGCGGATGAAGACGGCGTGCACGGGGTCCTCGAGACCGGCGAAGTCGAGCGGCTCCTCGAAGGAGTCGACCTGGCGGCCGAAGGCGTTGCGACGGACGGTGACATCGAGTCCCCCGATGCCCTCCTGGTCGTGAGTGCCGTCCACGACCCGGTCGGCCAGCAGGATCATCCCCGCACAGGTGCCGAAGGCCGGCATCCCGCCCCGGACCCGGTCGCGCAGCGGCTCGAGCAGGTCGAAGATCCGCGCCAGCTTCGCGATCGTGGTCGACTCCCCGCCCGGGATCACCAGGCCGTCACAGCTCGCCAGCTCCTCCGGGCGGCGTACGGCGAACGCCGCGACCTCGAGCTCGGTCAGCACCCGCAGGTGCTCGCGGACGTCGCCCTGGAGGGCGAGTACGCCGACACGGGGCCCCGTCACCGGATCACCGGAACCGGTCGGGCGAGGCGGCCACCGAGGTCCCGATGGGGTGCCTCCCCCGCGGCGGCACCCCACCGGGACTGGTGGGTTGATCGCGCTAGGCGATGCACCGCCAATGGTGGCCTAAAAAACGGGCAGATGCCATCGTTTTCGGCAAAAGTCACAAACCGCGCATAGCGGACGGGATTCGTCACCAGCCGCGTTCGGCCAGCCGGTGCGGCTGCGGGATCTCCTCGACGTTGATGCCGACCATGGCCTCACCGAGCCCGCGGGAGACCTTGGCCACCACATCGGGGTCGTCGTGGAAGGTGGTCGCCTTGACGATCGCCTCGGCACGCTCGGCCGGGTTGCCGGACTTGAAGATGCCCGACCCCACGAAGACCCCTTCGGCCCCGAGCTGCATCAGCAGCGCTGCGTCGGCCGGTGTCGCGATGCCTCCCGCGGTGAACAGCACCACCGGGAGCTTGCCGCTGGACGCTACCTCGGCAACCAGGTCGTAGGGCGCCTGCAGCTCCTTGGCGGCGACGTACAGCTCGTCCTCGGCAAGGGAACCCAGCCGGCGGATCTCGCGGCGAATGGTGCGCATGTGCGTGACGGCGTTGGAGACGTCACCGGTGCCGGCCTCGCCCTTGGAGCGGATCATCGCCGCGCCCTCGGTGATCCTGCGCAGCGCCTCCCCCAGGTTGGTGGCCCCGCAGACGAAGGGAACCGTGAAGGCCCACTTGTCGATGTGGTTGGAGTAGTCGGCCGGGGTGAGCACCTCGGACTCGTCGACGTAGTCCACGCCCAGGCTCTGCAGCACCTGCGCCTCGGCGAAGTGCCCGATCCTGGCCTTGGCCATCACCGGGATGCTGACGGCTTCGATGATGCCGTCGATCATGTCCGGGTCACTCATCCGCGAGACGCCGCCCTGGGCCCTGATGTCGGCGGGGACGCGCTCGAGCGCCATCACGGCGACGGCGCCCGCGTCCTCGGCGATCTTCGCCTGCTCGGCGGTGACCACGTCCATGATCACCCCGCCCTTGAGCATCTCGGCCATGCCGCGCTTGACGCGCGAGGTGCCTGTCTCGGGAGAGCTCTGGGTGATCGAGGGGTCCTGGGTCATAGTCGAAGCCTACGACTGCGTCACACCACGACCACCGCCGGTCGTCAGTCCTGGCGCTCCGCGGCCAACGCCTGCTGGCGCACCATCAGGATGCGGCGGGCGACGGTCTCGGTGCTGGCCAGGGCCAGCGCCCACAAGGTGACCAGCATCAGGATCGGCAGGTCGAAGATCGCACCGAGGCCGGTCATCACCAAGATGGCCACGAGCCGGTCCGCCCGCTCGGCGATCCCACCCTTGGCCTGCATCCCCAGGGATTCCGCCCGGGCCCGCGCATAGCTGGTCACGGCGCCCATCACCAGGCAGTAGAGCGAGAGGCACAGGTAGAGGTAGCTGTCCCCCGGCCCGGCGAAGTAGAGCACCAGGCCACCGAAGATGGCTGCGTCACCGATCCGGTCGAGCGTGGAGTCGAAGAAGGCACCGAACTTGGACGTGCGGCCGGTGGCGCGGGCCATCGCACCGTCGACGAGGTCGCTGAACACGAAGGCGGTGATCACCAGGACGCCGGTGAGCAGCTTGCCCTGGGGGAAGAACACCAGGGCGCCGGCGCTGACACCCAGGGTGCCGACGAGCGTGACCGCGTCCGGACTGATCCCCAGCCTGATGAAGGCGTTCACGATCGGCGCCAGCATGACGCTCTGCCAGAAGTGCTTGAACCGGTCCAACATGTCGCGATGAGGCTACCGTCCGGCAGTCGGCCTGCTTGCGCAGGGCGTACGGTCTGGTCACGGAGCCATTCAGGCTTCCCATGAAAAGGGTCCCGATGAGCGACAAGTCGCCTCGCCAGAGCATGACCAAGAAGACCGGCAAGTCCATCAAGGAGAAGCGGGCCGCCAAGCGGGAAGGCACTCAGGACACCCCCCTCGCCAAGACCCCCCAGGTCGGCAAGAAGCGTTGAGTTCCGCGGCGCTACGCCTGGGAGTCATCGGTTCGTCGTCGAAGGAGAACGAGCACCGGCTCCCGCTCCACCCCGACCACCTCGACCGGATCCCGAGCGAGCTCCGGCGACTCATCACCCTCGAGCACGGCTTCGGCGCACGCTTCCGACGCACCGACGCCGAGCTCGCGGGGCTCGTGGCGGGTTTCGCGACGCGTGAGGAGATCCTCGCCGACTCCGACGTCGTGCTCCTGCCCAAGCCGCAGCCCTCGGACGTCGAGGCCATGCGCCCCGGGTCCGTGTTGTGGGGTTGGCCGCACTGCGTCCAGGACCCGGTCGTGACCCAGATCGCGATCGACCGGCAGCTCACCCTGATCGCATTCGAGGTGATGAACCACTGGACTGTCGATGGCAACGTCGGACTGCACGTGTTCCACAAGAACAACGAGCTGGCCGGCTACTGCTCGGTGCTGCAGGCACTGGAGCTGACCGGTTCGACAGGAGACTACGGTCGTCGGCTGCAGGCGGTGGTGATCGGGTTCGGCGCGACTGCTCGAGGGGCGGTCACCGCCCTGAACGCGCACGGGATCCACCAGGTGGCCGTGCTCACCAACCGAGGAGTGGCCGCAGTCGGCTCCCCGATCCATTCCGTGCAGATCCGGCAGTTCGACCACGACCCTGAGCCGCCGTACAAGAGCCACGTGATCACCGAGCGTGGCCGGACGCCGCTGGCGGACTACCTCGCCGAGAACGACATCGTCGTCAACTGCACGCTCCAGGACACCGCCGCACCACTCATGTTCCTGTCCCTCGACGACCTTGCCGGGTTCCGCCAGGGCAGCCTGGTCGTCGACGTCTCGTGCGACGAGGGAATGGGGTTCGAGTGGGCCAGGCCCACCTCGTTCGAGGACCCGATGTTCACGGTGGCCGACAAGATCGACTACTACGCGGTCGACCACTCCCCGTCGTACCTGTGGAACTCGGCGACCTGGGAGAACAGCGAGGCGCTGCTGCCCTTCCTGCCGGTCGTGCTGGCCGGACCCGCAGCCTGGGACGCGAACGAGACGATCAGTCGGGCGATCGAGGTGCGGGACGGCCACGTCGTCAACCCGGCGATCCTGAGCTTCCAGGGGCGCAGGGCCGAGCACCCGCACGAGGTCAGCTGACCGGATCCACCCAGGCGCCGGCCAGCAGGTCCCGCGTGTCCTGCAGCAGCTCGGGCAGGGTCTTGGTCTGGCCGATGATCGGCATGAAGTTCTGGTCGCCCAGCCAGCGCGGCACCACGTGCTGGTGCAGGTGCGCGGCGATCCCGGCCCCTGCGACGGCACCCTGGTTCATCCCCACGTTGAAGCCCTGGGCGCCCGAGACGCTGCGCAGCGTGGTCATCGCGCTCTTGGTCAGCCCGGCGATCTCGGCGACCTCGGCCTCGGTGGTCTCGGTGTACTGCGCGATGTGCCGGTAGGGGCAGACCATCAGGTGACCGGGCGCGTAGGGGTAGAGGTTGAGCACGACGTAGGCCAGCTCACCGCGGTGTACGACGAGGCCCTCGGCGTCCCCGAGCGAGGGGATCCGGCAGAACGGGCACTCCCCCGCGGTGTCGTCGGCCGGCTTGCTCTCCCCGCGGATGTAGGCCATCCGGTGGGGTGTCCAGAGCCGGTCGAGCCCGTCGGGCTCGCCGATGCCGTCCTGGCGGATCACCCGGTCGCTGCCCTGGCTCACACCTGCACCCTGGCCGCGACCGCCTCCGCGACGCGGGCGATGGCCTCCTCGATCGGGACGCCGTTGTCCTGGCGCCCGTCGCGGTAGCGGAAGCTCACGGCGCCCGCCTCGACGTCGTTGTCGCCCGCGATCACCATGAACGGGACCTTCTGCAGCTGCGCGTTGCGGATCTTCTTCTGCATCCGGTCGTCGGAGTCGTCGACCTCCACGCGGATCCCCTGCGACCGCATCTGGGCGGCAATCCCGGCGAGGTAGTCGTTGTGCCGCTCGGCGATCGGGATCCCCTGCACCTGCACCGGCGCGAGCCAGGGAGGGAACGCTCCGGCGTAGTGCTCGGTGAGCACCCCCATGAACCGCTCGATCGAGCCGAACTTGGCCGAGTGGATCATCACCGGCTGCTGCCGGGTGCCGTCGGCGGCGACGTACTCGAGGTTGAACCGCTCGGCGGAGGGCTGGTTGAAGTCGTACTGGATGGTGGACATCTGCCAGGTGCGGCCGATGGCGTCGCGGGCCTGCACGGAGACCTTGGGCCCGTAGTAGGCCGCCCCGCCCGGGTCCGGGACGAGCTCGAGGCCGGTCTCGGTGCACACGTCCTCGAGGACCTTGGTCGCCACGGCCCAGTCCTCGTCGGACCCGATGAACTTGTCCTTCGACGCGTCGCGCGTGGACAGCTCGAGGTAGAAGTCGTCGAGCCCGAAGTCGCGGAGCAGACTGAGCACGAACCCGAGCAGGTGCCTGATCTCGTCGGGAGCCTGCTCGGCGGTGACGTAGGAGTGGGAGTCGTCCTGGGCGAAGCCGCGCACCCGGGTGAGCCCGTGGACCACACCGGACTTCTCGTGCCGGTAAACGTGCCCGAACTCGAACAGGCGCAGGGGCAGCTCACGGTAGGAGCGCTGCCGCGAGCGGAAGATCAGGTTGTGCATCGGGCAGTTCATCGCCTTGAGCCGGTAGTCCTGGCCGTCGACGTCGAGTGCCGGGAACATCCCCTCGCCGTAGTACGGCAGGTGCCCGGAGGTGTGGAAGAGCCCCTCCTTGGCGATGTGCGGCGTACCGACGTACTCGAAGCCCTCCTCGATGTGACGGCGACGGACGTAGTCCTCCATCTCGCGCTTGATCACCCCGCCCTTGGGGTGGAACACCGGGAGTCCCGAGCCGATCTCGTCGGGGAAGCTGAACAGGTCGAGGTCGCGCCCGAGCTTGCGGTGGTCGCGGCGCTCAGCCTCCTCGATCCGGTGGAGGTGCGCGTCCAGGGCCTCCTTGCTCTCCCAGGCGGTCCCGTAGATGCGCTGCAGCTGCTTGTTCTTCTCGTTGCCGCGCCAGTACGCCGCCGCGCTCCGCATCAGCTTGAACGCGGGGATCCGCTTCGTGGTGGGCAGGTGGGGCCCGCGGCAGAGGTCCTTCCAGGCCACCTCGCCCTTGCGGTTGACGTTGTCGTAGATCGTCAGCTCACCGGCGCCGACCTCGGCGCTGGCTCCCTCCGCGGCCTCGCCCGCCGACCCCTTCAGCCCGATCAGCTCGAGCTTGTAGGGCTCCGCGGAGAGCTCGGTCCTCGCGTCGTCGTCGGAGACCGCACGGCGTTCGAACCGCTGGTTCTCCTTGATGATCTTGCGCATCCGGGACTCGATCTTCTCGAGGTCCTCGGGCACGAACGGCGTCTCGACGTCGAAGTCGTAGTAGAAGCCGTTCTCGATCGGCGGCCCGATGCCGAGCTTGGCGTCGGGGAACAGGTCCTGCACGGCCTGGGCCAGCACGTGGGCGGTGGAGTGACGCAGGATGTCGCGCCCGTCGGGGCTCTCGATGCTCACCGGCTGCACCTCGTCACCGTCGCCGAGCACGTGGGAGAGGTCACGCAGCGCGTCGCCGACCCGGACGGCGATCACGTCGGGGGTCTCGGTGAACAGCTCCCAGGCCTTGGTCCCGTCGGTCACCGTCCGGTCCTCGCACGCGGCGGCCCCGTCGTCAGGGACGAGATGGACGAGGATGTCGGACACGAGGCGGGCTCCCTGACGTGGTGGGGGGTGCGAGATGGAGGCTTCTGCCGGGGGCAGCGCAGCCTGGAGCGATCGTATCGACGTGCGCCCCGGACGCGGTACCGGGATTGCCGCCGGCGATCCGCCACAACGCACAGAGCCCGGCCGCTGGGGCCGGGCTCGGTGCAACTGGTGGGCGATACTGGGTTCGAACCAGTGACCTCTTCGGTGTGAACGAAGCGCGCTACCACTGCGCCAATCGCCCGGGGATACCCCGGAGCATCCCTGCTGTCGGGCGAGTTATCGCCGACGGGATGATCCGGAGGAACCTTAGCGCAGGTTCCGGCGTGGTTCGACACGGGGTCACGCCACCCGGTTGGCGCTCCAGGTCCCATAGCCGTTCGACCGGAAAGACCTCGCATTTGGGCTATTGCTGACTAGACCACTGACAACCGAAAATAGACCAGCAGCGTGAGAAAGTTAGACCACTCGTGGGATAAAACGGACATATCGGTAGAAGCCCTGTGCGACTTCCCATTCGCGCCCCAGAATCAACTCATCGCGTGGAGGGCGCGTTGGGGTTTCTGGAGGGAGACCCCGATGAGAGCAAGGGGAGTTTCGATGAAGCAGACGAAGACCGCTCAGGTCGTCACCGAGAACGTCGAGCTGGAGTTCGTGGACCCGCAGGGCGAAGCCACCTCGATCGAGGCGGACCTGGTCTTCGACCCGGCCGACCCGTACGCCGTGACCATGGTGTTCCGGACCGGCGTGCAGGAGGTCCTGTGGACCTTCGGTCGTGAGCTCCTCGTCGACGGGCGCTACGAGCCCACCGGCGACGGCGACGTCCACGTCTGGCCCTGCCTGAGCTCCGACGGCTGCGCCGTGGTGATCATCGAGCTGTGCTCCCCCGACGGCGAGCTGCTCGTCCAGGCCGCGGCGCGCAGCGTCGACCGGTTCGTCACCGCGATGCTCGCCTCGGTCCCCGACGGCCAGGAGAGCGCATTCGTCGACTTCGACGACGAGCTCGCCTCGATCCTCAGCATCTGACGCACCCGCCCACAGCGCGGCGACCCGTCCTCACGGGTCGGGGTGCTGTGCCTGCCTGGTCGACCAGGTGGCCATCAGCTCACGAGTGACCGGTCCGGGCGCTTCCAGCACGCGGTCGTCGATGCGCTCGACTCCCTGCACGTCGCGCGTCGTCGACAGCAGAAAGATCTCGTCTGCGGTGTCGAGCACCTCGATCGGCTCGTCGACCTCAGTGACGTCGTACCACTCCAGCAGCAGGGCCCTGGTGACCCCGGCGAGGCATCCGGAGGCCAACGTCGGGGTGCGAACCTCACCGCCGACGACGTAACCGATGTTCGAGCCCGTGCCCTCGCACAGGTTCCCGGCCAGGTTCGCGAAGATCGCCTCGCCAGCCCCTCGCCGGGCCGCCTCCGCGAGCGCCACCACGTTCTCGGCGTACGACGTGGTCTTGACCCCCGACAGGGCCCCTCGCTCGTTGCGTGGCCACTGCACGCGCGCCACGGCTGCTGTGGGGGATGCCGCGCTCATCGGGGCAGCCAGCACCACCACCGTGGGTGGCCCGTCTCCCCTGCCGGAGCCCAGCGGAGCCGCACCGGCGGTGTAGGTGACCCGGAGCCGTCCCAGCTCGAGGTGTTCGCGTGCGAGCACCTCGGAGACCCCGGACCGGATCTCCCCCAGGTCCGGACCGGACAGGCCCAGCGCCGCCGCGGAGCGGCCCAGCCGCTCCAGGTGCCGGGTCAACGCGAACGGCTCCCCGTCGACGACCTTGATCGACTCGAAGACCCCGTCCCCGACGGTGAATCCGTGGTCGGTGACGCCGATGACAGGCTCGTCCGGATCCTCGAGCAATCGGCCGTTCACCCAAGCGCGCATGGGTCGAGATTAGCCCGTGGCACAGGGGAAACAGGGCTGTCCGAGGCGCGAAGGATGCCCCGAGTTTGTAGCCGTTCAGACATCGGCTATGGTTTCCCACGCAACGCCGGTTCGCCGGCAAGCAAGCGGACGTAGCTCAGTTGGTAGAGCGCAACCTTGCCAAGGTTGAGGTCGCGAGTTCGAGTCTCGTCGTCCGCTCGGAGTAAAGCCGAAGCCTCCACGGTGGGTTGGCCGAGAGGCGAGGCAACGGACTGCAAATCCGTCTACACGGGTTCAAATCCCGTACCCACCTCGATTCGTTAGAGTGCAACATCCAGGGCGATTGGCGCAGTGGTAGCGCGCTTCCTTGACACGGAAGAGGTCACTGGTTCAAACCCAGTATCGCCCACCAGAGAAACAGCAGGTCAGAGGCCCTTTCGGGGGCCTCTTTCTGTATCCCGTGCAGGATACGTGCGGAATTACTCCGGGTAGGTCCGAGGCGCCAGCACTCGGAGGAACCCGTCGATGAGCGCACTCAGCGCCCTGCACAGCACTGTCGGCGCTCCATGCTCAGAAAATCAGTCGACCTCGCCTGGTGCTGCAACACCGGACGAGGTCTAGGAACCACGCGCCCCAAGGAGGCACGCGAAACCATGAACACATTGTCATCCACATCAGCACCATCCAGAGAACCCGTTGCTACCGTCCAACAGACCGCTCGCTTCACTTGGCGCGAGCTGCTCGGCCCGTACGAAACCGTGCCCGGCTGGACCGGTGGCATCCGCCCGTCCGACGCGGACCGGGACAACTTGAGCTTCGGCAGCACGCCACTGCGTCATCACGTGGCGGCGGAGACCACGGCAGACGGAATCTTGCTCTGGAACCGGACGCTCGACGAAGAGTCTGGCGACCTCATCATGCTTACGGGTCAGGACTGCGCCGAGGAACGACAGGTCGTCCAAAACGCCACATGGATGACCAGTTGCGGGGCGGTGCAGTATTCGGTTGCTCGCACCGGCATGAAGGGCTGGAAGCTGCGACCCGACTACAAGTTCAGGATGGGTGGCCGCGTGGGGGACCTGATGTTCACTTGGGTGTTGCCGAACGACCGCGATGTCGAAGGGGTGCGCCGATGACCAACACGATCGCCACCGGCACCCAACTCCGCGGCGACGTCTGCCCGCCCTGGTGCGGGGGGCGAGCACGAGGTTGACCGCACCGAGAGCACCCACCCCGAGGACCGAGGGAGCTGGCATCACACCCCCTTGATCGACGCCTGGACCGCAGCCCAAGGGGCGGGGATGTTCGGGTCATCGTGACGGGCTTCCGTCATGGCGACGGAACAGACTCCGCTGCCTGCATCTCGGCCACAGCGGACCTGAGCTTGATGGAGGTGGGGGACGCCCGCCGCCTCGGCTGGGCGCTCCTGCTGGCCGCGGACTTGATGGAGGGGCGGGCATGAGCGCCACGACGCCGGGCACCAGCACCATCCGCTGGGCCGACCCCGTCGCCACTGACCGAGTCGGCACCTGGTCTGGGGAGCTAACGCTGAGGCGCGCCCACTCTCCGAAGGCCGGCGACCTCGTGGCGGTTGAGTGGGCGGGAAACGAGTCCCTCCTTTTGACCCGCGAAGAGGCAGCGGAACTCGCCGAGGCACTTCGGACGGTCTCCGGCATGGCAAGCGCACCGCGCACGGCTCAGTACCTCGCGCAGGCAGTTCGAGAAGGCATCGCGGATCGCGGACGAACGCTCAAAGAAGTCTGCGCGGCCACGGGGATCACCAGATACCGGCTCCGCCTGCTCCTCACGGGCAGGCGCGCGATGACCCAAGAAGAGCTCGTAGCCATCTCCGGCGAGGCGTCATGACCGCCGCAACCGACGAGAGCTCACCGACCTGGATGCATTGGTGGTGAAGAGCAGCGAGGCGAGTACGCCTCAAGCCATGGCCTGCGAGTGCGCCGTCTGGTGGCGCACCGAGGAGAAGTGTCGTGGAGAGCACCACGCAGACGTCAACGACACAGTGCCGGCAACAGCAGATATCCCGCGTGCGTCGCTGTACGGCGGCTTCTGGTTTCCGGGCGTCAAGGTCGCGATCGGCTGGGACACCCTCGACCACGAGCAGCCCTGCGTCTGGCTCCACATCGGCGGAGAAGCCGTCGATGAGCAGGTCAACCTCCACATCCACCAGGCGAAGGAGTTGGTGGAGAACCTGCACACCGCCGTCGCCACTCTTGAGGGGCGTCTGCCGTGAGCGCGCCCAGCTACACCTGCCCGGACTGGTGCAAGGACCGCGTGGTCATGGTCGACACCAGCTATCACAACTCCGGAGATTGGATCGTGCATGATCACGTGCTCGTCGTGACGGGTCCGGGAGACAGCCCCTATGGGGTGGAGCCGGCAGGCGTCTATTTCTTCGGAGAACGCGAGCCCTTCCCCGCGCGGCCCTTCAGTGCGGAAGAGGCTGAAGCCAAGGTGCTGGAGCTGCGTGAGGACATCGCGAAGCGAACCGAGATCGCGGATGCCCTGAGCACCGCGGTCCAGTACGTGCGCGAGGCCCAGCTCTGCCCGATCCCGGAGCCCCAACCGTGAACGCCCCTTACTCCCCCGGCCGTTCCCCACCATCGAGCCCGCCTCCTGAGGCGGGCTGAACAAGGTGGTCGCCACCCGACCACCTTGTTCGCGCGACGTCGTCCCCCCGACCAGCAAGGAACACCATGCCCGACTCCCCCACCGTCGAGATCCTCGACGTCACACCCGAGATGGCTAAAACCTGGCTTTCCCGGAACCCGAACAACCGGAACCTGCGCGGCCAGGTCATCGCCTCCTACGCCAGGGACATGGCATCGGGCTCCTGGGGTGCTCAACGGGGAGACGGTGAAGATCTCCTCCACCGGCCACCTGCTCGAAGGCCAGCACCGCCTCAGCGCGGTCGTCCAGGCCAGCGTCACCGTGCCCATGATCGTGGTCAGCAACATCCCGCCTGAGGTGATGGCCACCGTCGACGCTGGGGCGAAGCGGACGTACGCCGACGCGCTCAAGCTCCAGGGGGAGGAGAACACCAGCGGTTACACGACGTGCGGTTCTGTGGTCAGGGGGCTACAGGACCAAGACGGGCTCGATGACGCCGACCGCGCTCGAGATGAACGAGTTCCTTGCCCAGAACCGAGGCATACGGACGTCAGCCGAAGTCGCGGTGAAGATCGCCAATCGCACGCTGCTGCCCGCAAGCATCATCGGGCTGTGCCACTGGCTGTTCAGCGACTACGAACCTGACGACGCCGGCTGGTTCCTCGCACGCCTGGCAGACGGCGACGGGCTCGCGGCCGAGGACCCGATCGCAGCCTTGCGCAACCGCATAGTGAAGATGCGGGTCGGCGGCGGCAGGGTCAACGAGACCGAGGCCCTAGCGCTTGTGATCATGGCCTGGAACGCGCGACGAGCCGGCGAGAAACGGAGCAAGCTTCAGTTGCCGCGGGGTGGGCTCAAGTCGGATAACTTCCCGGAGCCGCGGTGAGCGCCCTCACCCTTCGGGCGTGGGCAACTCCGGATCAGATGCCCCGTCGGCCGGCGGCAGCGCTGCGTCTCGGCTGCTGCCCAGGGGGCCTTCCACCTGCTTGTAACCCTGCACGTGGTGGACGAATGTGCCTTCCGCGCCAGCCTCTACGATTGCCGGAAGGCGGTCCATTGCAGTTCGCAGCTCCGTATCAGTCTCGACCGAGATGGCGATCTTCAGTGTTCGCGTCCCGCGTCGTGACTCACGGAAGTTCACTTCAATCTGGTTGGTGGCTCCGCGCCGAAAGAGTCCCTTAGCCGCGTCGTAGATAATCGAGGCGGCGATGTTAGGGCCGACCCCCATCACAAATTCGAGCGCGAGATCGAATACAACTTTCACTTGCGGTATCGCAGACAGCTGATAGAGGCGTCCACCAGCCGCACTGTTGTCAAGGCGGCGCAGAACCGAGACCGCTTCCGCTATCTGTTGATCCGTGTAGTGATGGGCGTCTGCGCTCACGACCACTTCGCCGCTAGGCATCTCGTCGACGCCTTCCAGGGGAGTCATGAAGGCGATTGACATCCCACCGAGCCCCTCCACACCGGCGGCCCGCAGTTCAGCCTGATACTCGTTCCAAGTGTCTTCGTCGACATCCACCTCCGCCCACGCTTGGAGAAAGCCATCCGTTCCTCGGGTCGTCCCGCTACTGACCACATGGGAGGCGAGGGGGCGGCCACCATCGTGACGCACATGCATGGGAATCTCGTTCCTCCCCAAGGCGTCGGCCAATCCAATAATCGCTTTTTCGCTAAGGGCCAAGCCGCCATAGGCTTCGATCGGGCGACTGGTTGCGACGATCGCGCGGACGCGGGCGAGAGGCATGTTTTGTGGATACCACGAAAGTTGGGAGTGATCCTCCTGCGAAATTCCGCCCTGAGACAGAGGCACCGCGACTGACGCAGTTGGATGCAGCGGCGATCCTCGGCTGCCACCCTTCGAACGTGCCCAAGCTCGTCGCTAGGGGCCAACTGACCTCCACCGGCAAGCGCGGCGCCTCCCTGGACCGCGCACAGGTCGAGGCCCTGGCCGACCGCCGGGCGTCCGAGCGTTCGGCCCGACCCCGAGGCCGCCTGGGCGCCAGCGGGTCGACCACCGCCCCGACGCCGACCACGAGTGGCTCAGTCCCCGAGAGGTCGCCGAGCTCCTCGGAGTCACCACGCCGGCGGGCATCGGTCGTATCAAGCGAGAGCGGATGCCGGCGGTCGAGAGCGGTGGGCGCTTCTGGGTGCGGCGGGATCTGCTCGAGCAGGTGGAGGCAGCGCGGCTAGTTCGAAGGACGAGGCGGTTGTAGTTGCCGCGTGCGGCAAGGGGAGCGCTAGGTCTTGCTGCTTCGAAGGAGGGACAATATCTGCTCCATCATGACCGGAGTCATCATCCCCGGGGCATCCGCGGGCTCGCCGTTGACGGTCGCCGATTGGCCAAACACCCGAAGCGCCAGCGTCTGCATCACCGCATCTCTCGAAGACTCGTTCAAGGGTGCGCAGAAGTCGGTGATGCTCTTCAGTTGCACCTCCGAAGTTCTGGCCCACTGCGCTACCTGCCTGTGACGCGAAGCCTCCCTCGCCAAATAGCCGGCCAAACCACCACCGGCAAGCAGCACGGCCACATGCTGGATCGCGGACTCGAGCGAGGTGGCCGGGCCCAGCAGTCCCGCACCGCCCACCGCGATCAGCACACCAGTCGCCACCAGCACCACGATGGCGAAGATTCGGAAGACTTGCGCGGTGGCGCCTTCCTCGTCTGACATGCGCTTGAAATGCGCTCCGAGTTCGAGGCTGCCCACATCCCCGGCTACTTGCTTCAGGTTCTCGCGGACCGACTCGTATTCAGCAAGCTGCGCTTCCTGCTGCACCGCACGGTCCTTGATTCTGTCAATCAGGTGTAGTTGCTGATACTTCGCCTGCTGCGAGGTGACGATGGCCAGATACGGGGCGACTTGCGCCGCGGCCTCGTCACTTGGCTCCGACCGCAGCCCCACCTCTATCTCCCCCAGGATCGGTGGTACGTGATTTAGAAAGCCTGTGCGGATCGAATCGAGATCCCGGTCGATACGCTCCCGAGTGAGCACGTCGTAAGCTAACTGGGTCAAATCGAGCAGTCCCTGGACGGATTCTTGCGTACAAAAATCTAGCAACGAGACGGCGCTACCCGTCCCAAAGAAGTCATGGCCCTTCGCCAAGGAGGCGACATCGTCCAGAAGGTCGGCGAAGTCAATGGGGAGCCCGGCCGGGACGGGAAAGCTAGTCGTGCGAAGCATGGACCGCATTTCGTCCGCTAGGCGGCCGATCTCGCGTACCCCTTCGGAACGTGAATCGTCGGGAGATGGAAAGAGTACGGTCACCGCCGCAGGCTATGTCCGGGTGGATTGATACGACTAGTTCGAGTCCGCGGGACGAGTGCTGGGCACCCACGAACGGCGCGACGCCGCATCTGCATCGAGGATCGTCTAGCCGTTTCAGCCGTACGACCGATCCACGGTGTCCAGCCGCACATCGTCTTCATGGAACGTACCGAGCAGGGTCTCCCCCAAGGCGCGATGCCAGGTGCAGTTGGCCCACCACGCTGAGGGATTCGTTGACCAGGAGCGCACCTCAGCCGGGTACCAGCTGTCAGCGACCCGCACCTCGACGTCAGGGCGCTCGCCGCCTGGGTAGGTGCGGTATCCGGTCGCCTCGCTCATGGGTCGAGCGTGGCAGCTAAGACCGACACCGGCTAAGCCGGAACCGCGATGTGTGGAGCGCCGGGGTAGGCGCTGGCCCGTCTCGAGGAGACTTCTGTCTATTGTTCGGGGATGCCTCAATCAACGAGCCCGCACCCCGAGCCGGAGGCCAACTTTGAAGGGCGCTTGGCCCGAGCGAAAGCGGCCGCTGCCGCCGTGTCCGACGACATCCTCGAGCTAAATTCACTAGACGCCATCGTCGAGGACTTGGTGGAGCGGCACTCAGCCAAACCGATCGTCGCCTCCTTCGAAGACAAGTATTCGGATACTCACGAGTACACGGCGCTCGGTCCCCCATCTGATGAGCCGAATAGGCCACTGACTCTCGAGCTGCACGTTCCCTGTCGCGGATCCGTTCAGGCGCTGATGGGTGTGCCTGGACGAAACTTTTCGTCGCTGTCCTCCTACGGAGATCAGAGCGAGGTAATCATCGGCACGGTCATCGACTTCAGTCAGCCTTGGGACGAGGAGCACCTCGGGCGACTGCTCCAGGGGTGGACGGACAACCTGGCACAGACCATCGGCCTCGCCAACAGCCGCATAGATGACAGTCGAGGTGAACTCGAGGCGGCCGTGCGCACGGTCCTTGAGCCCCGGTGGGAACGAACACGGCGACTCCGCGGCGCCCTACAGCGGCTGAGCATTCCACTGAAGCCTGTATCTCACAGTCCCATGTCCATCCCCCTTCGACCACAGTCGCTGGCGCTCGCGCAAGTCGAGACCCGGGCGGCCCAGGGGGCTCCGGAGTGGTCGCTCGAGGCTGACCTAGCTGAAGGCGTCATGGCCACGATTGCAGGCTTCTCCAAGGCGCTGGAGCGGCTACCAGATACCGCGGACCGACTACTCGGCGAAGACGAAGAGTCCCTGCGGGATGTCCTCCTCTTTGTTCTCAACGCCAACTATCACGGTCTAGTCACAGGTGAGACGTTCATCGGCAAGGGCAAGTCGGACTTGCTGCTGCGGTGGAAAGACCGGGACGCGTTCGTCGCAGAATGCAAGATCTGGAAAGGTCAGTCAGCTTTCAGGGCCGGGGTCACGCAGTTGCTAGAGCGGTACACCCTGTGGCGCCACACACGGATCGCCATCATCTTGTTCATCAGAGAGCCAAGAGATGCCACCAAGATCATTGAGACTGCACGGGCGGCGGTCTCCGCGCACGAGCGCACGGTGAACTCGCTCCCCGGGGGTGAACCGGCTACACGGAGTGACTACACCGTCGAGGCAAGTGGAGATGAGCGCAGACCTGTACGCCTCTCCCTGTTGCCAGTTGTCATCCCACGCAGTGTGCGGTGAGCCCCTCGCGAAAGGCGTCTCGATGGCAGGGTTAGTCGAACTTCGGTAGCCAGTGTCCAACAGGAGTCATGTACCAGCGGCCCACTTCTGCGGAACTGGCCGCCCACCCATTGCGGCGCGGGTCGTCGGCCTGCAGAAGTTGAGCGACGGTCGTGCGCGCCCACAAGTGGATACCCTCCGTGTCCTCGAGGGATAGGCCGGGGCGGACCAGAAGAAGCACTTCCCAACCGTTCGGTCGCTGGATCGCTGTGAGATGGCCCTGTCCCTCATGATCGGCGAGCACTTTCTCGAGGGCCGGTTCGACTATCAGTAGCACTTTGGGCAGGCCATCGTCCATAGCAATGACGCTATATACCTCCGCGGCGCTCAAGCGATCCCCAACTCGATGCCGCCCATTCGGCGCTTGTACTGCAGCAACATCGAGCGAACCTGAGCCGCGACGGCGCTCGGGTCGAGCGCGCCGTTGATGGTGATATACACGTCGCCGCCGCCAGCAGGTGTCGTCGGCACCCGTGGAACGATCCGCCCACTCTGGTGTGGCACGAACAGCTCCGGGCGGTGCTCGCCCACGATGTAGGACTCCCCCGCGGTGACCGGGCCACCCAGCGCCCGCTTGCCCTTCACCTTGGGCAGGAACCCGGCCCCCATCAGCTCCGCCAGCGTCGCTCCAATGGGCCGCCAGGACAGCACCGGTGTGACGGAGGTCGTGCCAGCGCAGGTCCTTGCGGCCGGCGGCCTCTCGAACGGGTAGTAGACGCGGTACAGCGTCGACGGCGCCAGATGCGAGTTCGCGTTCGCAGAGGCCGGGCACAGCAGAGCGTCCCTCCCCGCCGCGGCAGTGTGCTTCGACAGGTGGTCCTTCACCAGAGGCATCAGGTGTGGCGAGATCGCGACGTCACGAACCCCGGCGTCGGACTTGGGCTGCCCGATGATGAACTGAACATGCAGGTCGGAGGCCTGGAACGGTGAACCACACGTCAGCACCCGATGCCGCCTAGTGGCCGCCGCACTCCCTACGGCGGCCAGCCACCGCGTCCAACCCGATGTCGAGCGCGGGTGCGGAGTGGGTCAGGGCGCCGACGGCGAGGAAGTCCACGCCGGTCTGCGCCACCGCGCGGGCGTTCGCGAGGGTGAGTCCGCCGCTGGCCTCGAGCAGCGTGCCGGGGGCACGGGAGCGGGTACGCCGGACGGCTTCGCGGAGGTCGTCCACGGCGAAGTTGTCGAGCAGGACCTGCGGTACGCCGTGTGCCAGCGCCTCGTCGAGCTGCGCGAGGTCGTCCACCTCGACCTGGACCGGCACCCCCCGTGCCGACGGCGAGGCCGCGACCGCGGCGAGCGCGGCCGAGACACCGCCCGCAGCGGCGACATGGTTGTCCTTGATGAGCACGGCGTCGTGCAGGCCGGCGCGGTGGTTCACACCACCCCCGCAGCGCACGGCGTACTTCTCCAGCGAGCGGAGCAACGGCATCGTCTTGCGCGTGTCACGCACGCGCGCGCCGGTGCCCTCGAGAGCGGCGACCCAGGCAGCCGTGACCGTGGCGACACCGGAGAGGCGGCTGAGCAGGTTGAGCGAGGTCCGTTCCAGAGCCAGCACGCCGCGGGCCGGGCCCGTGAGCTCGGCGAGCACCTCACCTGGGCCGACCCGGGCGCCGTCGGCGACCCGGACCTGCAGGCGCGCGCCATCAAGCCTGTCCTCCACCATGGCCGCCAGCACCGGCAGTCCGGCGACCGTGCCCGGCTCTCGCGCGACGTAGCGGACCTCCAGCCTGGCCGCCTCGGGCACGGTGGCCAGCGAGGTCAGGTCACCGGCCTCCCCCAGGTCCTCCGCAAGCGTGGCCCGCACCAGCCGGAGGACCAAGTCGGGGTCCAGGCCGGCCGCCCGCAGCGCGTCCCGCGGTCCCGGGTTCATGCCACCCTCGCCACGGCCGAGTCGACACCGGCTCTTGGGACGCCCGCTTCGTCGACCCGCACCGAGACGTGCCTGCGCCAGCGCTCGGAGGCGACCGGGTGGTCGGCGCGGAAGTGGGCGCCACGGCTCTCCTCCCGGGCCGTGGCCGCGGCAAGGACTGCGGAGGCGACCAACCACGTGGGGTCCTGACGCGGTCCGCCGGCCAGCAGACGACCCGCCCGGTTCAGCCCCTCACCGCTGCGGACCACCCCCACGTGAGCGCTCATGGCGCGGCGGATGGCGTCCCCGGCGCCCGGGTCGGGCACGAGCGACACCGTCGGCATCTCGTCGACGGCGGGCTCGGGGAGCTCGAGCGCCAGCCGGGCCGCCGTGCGCCGCCCGAAGACGAGCCCTTCGAGCAGGCTGTTGGAGGCCAGCCGGTTGCCGCCGTGCACGCCGGTCGCCGCGGTCTCCCCCACGGCGTACAGCCCGGGGACGTCCGTGGCGCCCCACCGGTCGGTGGCCACCCCGCCGCAGAGGAAGTGTTCGGCCGGCGCGACCGGCAGCCACTCCCGGGCCGGGTCGAGACCGACTTCTGCGCAGGTCGCCGTGACGGTGGGGAACCGCCGCAGGACGTCGGGGACCGACGTGGCGTCGAGCCACATGTGGTCGCGGCCTTCCGTGCTCATCACCTCGTGGACCGCCCTCGCCACGACGTCGCGCGGCGCGAGGTCGGCCAGTGGGTGCCGTCCGACCATCAGCGGGCGACCTTCGTGGTCGCGCAGCACCGCGCCCTCGCCGCGCAGCGCCTCGGTGACGAGCGGCAGCTGACCGCGCCCGGCGCCGGTGCGCAGCGCCGTGGGGTGGAACTGCACGAACTCCATGTCACGCAGGGTGGCCCCGGCCAGGAGCGCGAGCGCCAGCCCGTCGCCGGTGACGCCCGCGGGGTTGGTGGTCGAGGCGTACGCCGCCCCGATGCCGCCCGTGGCCAGCACGACGGCGCGGGCACGCACGAGCCGCGCACCTGCAGGGCTGTCCAGCAGGGCACCGGTGACCTGCGGCCCGCCGGCGGCCGACCCCCGGGTCAGTCCGACCACGCGGGTCTCGGGCCACCAGGTCAGGTGCGCGGCAGCGGCACGGAGAGCTCGGGCGACCTCCGTCCCGGTGGCGTCGCCACCCGCGTGCACGACCCGGTGGCGGTGGTGCCCACCCTCCCGGCCGCGGGCCAGACGACCGGCGCCGTCCCGGTCGAACCGGGTGCCGAGGGCGAGCAGTTCCGCCAGTCGCTGCGGCCCCTCCTCCACCAGGCAGGTCAACGCACGCGTGTCACACATCCCGGCTCCGGCCACCTCCGTGTCCTGCGCGTGCTCGTCGGCATCGTCGCCAGGGGCGAAGGCTGCCGCGATTCCCCCCTGCGCCCATCCGGTGCTGCCCTCCCCGGCCGAGACCACTGCGACCCGGCGGCCGGCGGCGTGCAGCCCGAGTGCGGCCGACAGCCCAGCCACTCCTGCGCCCACGACGAGTACGTCGACCTCGCTGGTCACTCCGCGCCTCCGGGCTGGCCGATCGCGATCATCCGCTCCACGGCCCGGCGGGCCAGGGCTGCCGTCGCGGGGTCGACCTGCACCTCGTCACCGCCTCCCCGCAGCGTGTGGAGGAGCAGCTCGGGCGTGGTCATCTTCATGAAGCGGCACGACGCCTGGGGGTTCATCGGCAGGAACGTCGTGGTGTCGTTGACCTTGCGCAGCTGGTGCAGCATGCCCACCTCGGTGGCGACCAGGGAGACCGGTGCCGTCATCTCCCGGGCGGCCTCGACCATCCCACCTGTGGAGAGCACCTGGGTGCGCCCTGCCGGGAGGTCCCCGACCCCGGCCAGCCACAGGGCCGAGGTTGCGCAGCCGCACTCGGGGTGGACCAGGAGTTCGGCGTCAGGGTGTGCTGCCACCTGGGTGCGGACATCGGCGGGGGTGATGCCTGCGTGCACGTGGCACTCCCCCAGCCAGACCGACAGGTTGGTGCGGCCGGTCTCCCGGCGTACGTGCGCCCCCAGGAACTGGTCGGGCAGGAACAGCACCGGCGTCTCGGGCGGGATCGCCTCGACGACCTGCACTGCGTTGGAGGAGGTGCAGCAGTAGTCGGCCTCTGCCTTCACCGCAGCGCTGGTGTTCACGTAGGCGACCACGATCGCCCCGGGGTGCTCGGCCTTCCAGGCGCGCACCTGCGCGGCATCGATCGAGTCGGCCAGGGAGCATCCTGCTTCAGCAGTCGGCGCCAGCACCGTCTTGTGCGGAGCCAGGATCTTGGCCGTCTCCGCCATGAACCACACCCCGCAGAACACGATCGTGCTCGCGTCGGTCGTCGCGGCGATCCGCGAGAGCGCCAGGGAGTCACCGACGTGGTGAGCGACGTCCTGGATCTCGGGGCGCATGTAGTTGTGCGCCAGCACGACCGCATCGCGCTCCTTCGCGAGGCGGTGGACCTCGTCCTGCCACGTGGTGGTGACGCTCATGCGGTCTCCTGAGGTTTTCGACTGATAGGCGATAACTGACCGAACGTTACCATCACGCCATGTCGACGAGCGGAACATCCACGGGCGGTGCCGGTCTCGCTCGTTTCGCTCACGAGGTCCTGGCCGTGGTGCTCTCGGTCCGAGAGGACCGCCTCTCGGTGCTGCTCTGGCGCCGCGACCTGGCCCCCGACGATGGCCGCTGGGCCCTTCCTGGAGGCGGGGTGCTGGCCGACCAGCGCCTGCGGGAGGCAATCAGCAACCACCTGGCGGCCAAGGTCGACGTCCGCGACGTCTCGTGGCTCGAGCAGGTGGCCACGCACAGCAAGGTCGACCGCGACCCGCGCGAGCGCGTGCTCGCCACCGGCTACCTCGCGCTGGTTCCGGTCGACGTCTCCCCCGCGCTGCCTGAGGACACCTCGTGGTTCGACGTCTCCCGGCTTCCGCAGACCGCCTTCGACCACCACCACTTCGTCCAGGCGGCCGTCGAGCGGCTGCGCGCAAAGCTCAGCTACACCAACATCGGCTTCGCCCTGGCCCCGTCGGAATTCACGATGCCGGTCATGCGCGACATCGTCAGGGCGGCACTCGGCCACCCGGTCTCGACGACCAACCTGACCCGGGTGATGACCCGACGCGACATGGTGGAGCCCACCGGGGGCACGGCCGCGCCCGGCCCCCATGGCGGCCGCCCGGCCGTGCTCTACCGGTTCCGCGAGCGGACACTCACGGTGACCGACCCGTTCGCCGTACTGAAACCACCCTCAGGCTGACTGCCCGCTCGCCCAGTCCAGCGCAGTGCGAAGACTCCCCGGGAGCCGCCTGTCGGAGTCGAAACCCGGGACGGCGATCGCGCGTGGTCCCCCACGTCTCCCCGGCGCTCCGGAGCGCCTTGCGCAGCTGGCAGCAGGGAACCACTCTGCTCTGGTGGCAGGCGTTCGCCGGCATGCGAAGGGCTCGGGAGAACAACGACGAGCCCCCGGTGGCCCCCTGGATCCACGTCACGGGGCTGCTGGACTGAGTCCAGGCGTCACCTGCGCCGCGGACGGGGGCTGTTTCCGCGGCGTCGAAGCCGGGCCAGGAGTCCTTCGCCGTCTCCACCACGGTGCCCAGCACCTCCTCCAGGCTGGAGGGCGAGTGGATGGCGCGCGCAGCGTGTGCGGAGCACCCACCCTAGGCCTCGCGCCAGGTGCCGAGTCGGGTCCAGCCCGTGGCATCGCCGACCGTCGCCGAATGCCCACCGGCTTCCGGGGGTACACCGCTTGCATGAGTACGACACCGAACGGACCGAGCACCGACCCAGCAGTGGATCCTGACGCGCACCCCGAGGGCGAGCCGAGCCGTCCCCACGGCGATCCCTTGATCCCGGACGAGGTCGAGGATTGAGCAGCGGGGGCACGGCCGAACCCTCTCCCCCGGCCAGCGACCCGGGTGCCGTCGGAGACAGAGGGCGGCGCGCCGACCACGATCCGCTGCGCGGATCGCGCACCAGCGGGATCTGGATCAGCGTGATCGTGCTCTCGCTCGTCCTGCTCCTGCTGGCGATCTTCATCCTCCAGAACACCCAGGAGGTGGAGGTCTCCTACCTGGGCTGGCACGGGCGCGCTCCCCTTGCCGCGGCTGTCCTGATCTCCGCCGCAGCGGGCGCGCTCCTGGTCGCCAGTGCCGGCGCCCTGCGCATCCTCCAGCTCCGGCGCCGGATCAAGCGCGAGAGAAAGCCCTGACCCACTCTTCGACGAGACCGAGACCCTCGCTCTGTGCCATCAAGAGTTTCAATGTCCCGGTTTACGTGATTCGGGAAGTTTGGGCGGCGTCTGCGTCGCACATCAGGCTGAGTGACGACCCGGAGAACGCCGCTTGGACTCCCAGGGCTCTGTCGCCTGTCGTGGGAGCACCACTTCCTTGCCAGGCGCATCCGGCGCCGCGTGCCGCCCCTCGGGGGCCGCCCCCAGCTCCTGCCTCGCGGCGTACTCCTGCTGGGTGAGCACGTGCGCGGTGATCGGCTCGGCTCCGGTGGCGGCCCTGGCCAGCGCAGCCGCCTTCGTGCAGGCATGAGCGAGCCCGGTGGCGGTGAACGTCATCTCCACCTCGACCCAGCCCCGGGATGAGGTTCCCAGCGCAGGCCGGTAGTCGGCCAGCACCTTCATGGCCTCGGCCACGTCGAGGGATCGCGTGGTCTGCACCTCGACGGCCGCCACGTACATCATCCGCATTCAAGTTCTCCCCTGGTCGTGCGGCCATACTGCGGGGCGGAACCCGGTTGGGCCAACCTCGACACCAGCGGCCGGACAGGCGAACTAGACCGATTTGCGAGACTCTTCCCTGCACGAGGGTTTTCGGGCTATGCCCGGTACAGCTGCCGGTCTCAGCGAGGGGTGACCGGGCGCTGCCCGTCGTCGTCGAGCTCGGCGGCGGCGACCTCGTCGCCCTTGATCTCACGGAAGTTCAGGTAGCTGTAGACCACCATCACGCCGGCGATGATCCCGGAGCCGATCAGCGTCGCACCGGTCCCCCAGCCACCGACCAGCCACAGCCCGTCGTCCAGCGGCCACCAGGAGGGCGCAGGCGGGTGAACGCACCACAAGGTGCCGATCGCGACCAGGGACAGCACACCGGCGCACGACGTCAGGATCCGCGGCCAGGTCTTCACTCCGTCGGCAGCCGTACGCAGCGCCGCCGCCTTGACCCTGTCCAGCCGTCGCTCGGCCCATTCGTACTGCGTCGCGAGGAGCGTGACCCCGGCGAACAGCGCGAGCAAGCCAGGCCCGGGCAGCACGAGGGCTGCCAATCCCACGAGCACCAGGATCCAGCCCAGTCCCTCGAGAAGGACGCGCTTGGCGATCTGCACCTACTCCCCCACCCTGTTCTGCCGGTCCGTGCGACCGGAGTGACCAAGACTACGAGGTCCCTGGCAAGGACCGGCGATGTTCACTGCTCCTCGTCGGAGCCGACCTCGTCGTGGGTGCCGGGACGGGGCGCCCACGGCAGCTCCTTGGAGGGGCGTACGACGATCAGCTGGTCGCCTCGCGCCAGCAGCGTGACGGTCGGGTCGAAGTAGCGGTAGACCTTCTCGTCGCGGACCACGGCGATCACCTGGTCGGGCAACGACTGCGGAGCCTTGCCCACCTCGTTGATCAGCAGGTCCCGCTGAGCCACCTCGAGACCCTCGCCGTAGGTGAGGAGGTCCTCCATCACCCGGCCCAGGTTCGGGGAGTAGGAGGCGAGCCCGAGCAGCCGCCCCACCGCGTCGGAGGAGGTGATCACCGAGTCCGCCCCGCTCTGGCGCACCAGCGGCACGTTGTCGGCCTCCCTGACCGCGGCGACGATGTAGGCCTCCGGGTTGAGCTGGCGCACCGTGAGCGTCGCCAGCACCGTGGTGTCGTCACGGGCAGTGGTGATGATCACCTGCCGGGCGCTGCCGACGTGGGCGCGGCGCAGCACCTCGCGCCTGGTGGCGTCGCCGGTGACGATGGCCAGGCCGTCGGCGTGGGCCTCCTCCTGCGCGACCGTGCCCGGGTCCACGACCACCACGGAGTCACGGGAGGTGCCGTTGTTCACCAGCGTCCCCACGGCGCTGCGTCCCTTGGTGCCGTAACCGATCACGACGACGTGCTGGTCCATGTGCTTCCTCCACCGGGCGACCCGGAACATCTCGCGCCCCTGCGCGGCGAGTACTTCGAGCGTGGTCCCGATCAGCAGCACCAGGAAGGCGATGCGGAGCGGGGTGATCAGGAACGCGTTGATCATCCGGGCGTTCTGCGTGAACGGCGCGATGTCGCCGTACCCGGTCGTGCTCAGGGTGACGGTCGTGTAGTAGATCGCGTCGCTGAGGTCGACGATCCCGTTGGGGTGCCTGGCGCTGATGTCGGTGCTGTCGCGGTAGCCGTCGCGGTCGAAGTAGACCAGCAGCACCGTGACCACCAGGATGCCCACGGCCGCCAACACCCGTCTGCCGAGCTCCCACCACGGCGAGCGCGTCGGCGCCGGCAGCTTCAGCTGGCCGGCGTAACCCCCGGCGTTGACGTCGTCGGGCACGGGGACCTAGTCCACCACGTCGCCGAAGATCACGGTCTGCTCCTTGGCCTTGCCGTCCACCTCACCGGTGGTGCGCACGGAGACGAAGCGGAACACGTCGCCCTTGCGGGGCGTCTGGGAGCTGGGCGTACGTCGCAGGGTGCCGCACAGGTGCCCCTCGGGGTCGGCCCCCTCCTGGTCGGTGATGGCGTCGCCCTCGAGGCACAGGCGTGAGTTCTTGGCGTCGAAGCTGACCACCTGGGCGGTGGTGCGCTCGGGGGTGTCAGGCCCCACGACGGCTCCCGCGAGGTAGCCGGCCACGAGGCACAGGGCGCCGCCGGCCAGGAACACCGGCGTCGGCAGCGTCACGTTTCCCACGCCTGCATGATCGCACGCAGAAGGGGTTCATTCGTGCAGCGCCCCTCAGTCGCGAGCGCTGTGTTCGGGCGGGCCCACGGGCACTGCGGGGTCGTTCGCCTGGGCGGACCGATCCTGCTCGACGGCCCCCTCCAGCGAGGACCGCCACGGCAGCACGTTCTCCAGCTTGAGCCGCTTGATCCGCTCGAGCCGGGCCGAGGTGAGCTCCTTCTGCGGCCAGATCTGGTCGAACGCCGCGTTGAGCGCAGCGCCGATCAGCACGGCGATCGCGAGCAGGTAGAGCCACAGCAGCACCGCGATCGGAGCGGCGAGCGGGCCGTAGATCGAGGTCGAGCCCTGCGCCGTACCGACGAGGATGAAGCGCAGCAACGCGGACCCGAACACCCAGCAGAACATCGTGAACACGGCGCCCGGGAGGTTGTAGCGCCAGGCCGTCCGCACCGGCACCGACACGTGGTAGAGCGTGGCGAGGAAGCAGACCCCGAGCAGCAGCACGATCGGCCAGTAGAGGCTGGTCAGCGGTGAGAGTCCCTCCGGCATCCACTTGGCCACGAGGGTGGGGCCGGCGACCACCAGCGGGATCGTCACCACCCCGGTGACCATGCCGAGGACGTAGAGCAGGAACGAGAGCGCCCGGGTCCGCACGATCCCGCGCTGGCCGCCGAGGCCGTACATGATCGTGATCGTGTCCACGAAGACGTTCAGCGCCCTGGAACCGGACCACAGCGCCAGCACGAACCCGATCGAGACGACGTCGTAGCGTCCGCCGCCGTCGAGCACCTCGTCGAGCGTCGGCTTGATGATGCTGTCCACGGTCTGCGGCGTCAGGGCCTGGCTGGACAGCGAGAGCACGGTCTCGCGCACCTCGTCGATCTGGCTGTCGCTGAACTGCGCGAACACGTAGCCGATCGATCCCGCGAGCGCGAAGATCAGCGGCGGCAGGGAGAGCACCGCGAAGAACGCGGCCTCGGCCGCGAGGCCGGTGACCCGGTTGCGCATGCAGGTGCCGACCGTCGAGACGACCAACCGCCACAGCGCGTCGCGCACCCGGCGCCACGCAGGCGACGCCGTGCTCGCGGTGCTCGCGTCCGCTCCGCCCTCGGCTGCCATGGCAACTACCGTAAGGCCATGACGCCGCTGAACTCGGACGACAACCGGGTGGCCCGCAACCAGGCTCCCCCGCTCGCCGGCCACAACGTGGTCACCTCGGATCTCGCTCTGGTCGAGGCGGTCACCCGCCACGCCCCCGGCGTGGTCGACGACCTCACCGCGCTGGGTGCCGAGGCAGGCTCCGCGGAGGCCCGCGAGCACGGCATGCTCGCCAACGAGTTCCACCCCGAGCTGGTGCCGTTCGACCGATACGGCAACCGGGTCGACGAGGTCCGCTTCCACCCCTCGTGGCACTGGCTGATGGAGCGGGGTGTGGGCCACGGGCTCCAGGCCGCGCCCTGGGAGTCCGAGGACCCGAACGCCCACCTGCGGCGCGCGGCCGGCTTCTTCGCCTGGTCGCAGACCGAGCAGGGCCACGGGTGCCCGATCTCGATGACGTACGCCGCGGTCCCGGCCCTGCGGGCAGATGACGCCCTCGCCAAGGAGTGGACGCCCAAGCTCGCCGCCACCTCCTACGACTTCGGCCTGCGCCCGGTCGCGGACAAGAGCGGGGTCCTCGCCGGCATGGGGATGACCGAGAAGCAGGGAGGATCCGACGTCCGGGCCAACGAGACCCGGGCCGTGCCGACCGCGGTCGACGGCGAGTACACCCTGCACGGCCACAAGTGGTTCACCTCCGCTCCGATGAACGACGTCTTCCTCGTGCTGGCCCAGGCCCCCGGAGGGATGACGTGCTTCCTGCTCCCCCGGGTGCTGCCCTCCGGCGAGCGCAACCGCCTCGACGTCGTACGCCTCAAGGACAAGCTGGGCAACCGCTCCAACGCCTCCTCGGAGCTGGAGTTCCACGGCACCTGGGCGCAACGGCTCGGCGACGAGGGGCGCGGCGTGCGCACGATCCTGGAGATGGTCGCGGCCACCAGGCTCGACTGCGTGCTGGGCTCGGCCGCGCTGATGCGGCGAGCGCTCGCCGAGGCCTCCTGGCACGTCGCCCACCGCTCGGCCTTCGGTGGGCTGCTCGCGGACAAGCCGCTGATGCAGAACGTGATCGCGGACCTCGCCGTGGAGTCCGAGGCCGCGACGGCGCTCGCGATGCGCCTCGCGACCGCAGTTGACCGCCGGGACTCCCCTCACGAGGCCGCACTGCGCCGGATCGCGCTGCCGCTCGCGAAGTTCTGGGTCTGCAAGCGCACCCCGATGATGGTCGCCGAGGCGCTGGAGTGCCTCGGCGGCAACGGGTACGTCGAGGAGTCCGGCATGCCGCTGCTGTTCCGCGAGTCGCCGCTGAACTCGATCTGGGAGGGCTCGGGCAACGTCAACGCCCTCGACGTGCTGCGGGCCCTCGGCCGTGAGCCGGAGGTACTCGCCGCCTGGCTGACCGAGGTCGGCCTGGCCCGGGGCGAGGACCCTCGCCTGGACCGGGCGATAGAAGGCGTGCTCACCATGCTGGCCGACACCACCACCCTGGAGGTCTCCGCCCGCCGTCTCGCCGGCCAGATGGCTGCCTGCCTCCAGGCCTCCCTCCTGGTGCGCTTCGCCCCCTCCGCGATCTCCGACGCCTTCTGCGCCACCCGCCTCGGCGGCGACTACAACGGCACCCTCGGCACCCTCCCCATCGGCACCGACCTGGCCTCGATCGTGGAGCGGACCACGCCTGTGGCTGGTTGAGGGGGCCCTGTTTTTCGCGTATGCGAGATCAGCCGAGCGCGGAAGAGACCACGTCCCGGGCCTCGGCCTGCACGGCGGCGAGGTGGTCGGGGCCGCGGAAGGACTCGGCGTAGATCTTGTAGACGTCCTCGGTGCCGGAGGGGCGGGCGGCGAACCAGGCGGACTCGGTGGTCACCTTGAGGCCGCCGATCTTGGCGTGGTTGCCCGGCGCCTCGGTGAGCTTGTCGATGATCGGCTCCCCGGCCAGCTCGGTGGCGGTGACGTCGTCGGGTGAGAGCGCGGCCAGCTTGGCCTTCTGCTCACGGTCGGCGGGGGCGTCGACCCGGGCGTACGCCGGCTCGCCGTGCTCCTTGACCAGGTCGGCGTAGTGCTCGCTCGGGGTGCGGCCGGTCGCCGCGAGGATCTCCGAGGCCAGCAGGGCGAGGATCAGCCCGTCCTTGTCGGTCGTCCAGGTGCCGCCGTCGCGGCGCAGGAACGAGGCCCCGGCCGACTCCTCGCCGCCGAAGCCGAACGAGCCGTCGAGCAGGCCCGGGACGAACCACTTGAACCCGACCGGCACCTCCACCATCGGCCGTCCCAGCGAGCTGGCGACGCGGTCGATCATCGACGAGGAGACCAGGGTCTTGCCGATCCGCGCCCCGGCCGGCCAGTCCGGTCGGGCACCACCGAAGAGGTGGCCGATCGCCACCGCGAGGAAGTGGTTGGGGTTCATCAGTCCCCCGTCCGGCGTGACGATGCCGTGCCGGTCGGCGTCCGCGTCGTTGCCGGTCGCGAGGTCGTACTCGTCCTTGCGGCTGATCAGGGAGGCCATCGCAGAGGGCGAGGAGCAGTCCATCCGGATCTTCTCGTCCCAGTCCAGCGTCATGAACCGCCACGTGGGGTCCACCAACGGGTTGACCACGGTCAGGTCGAGGCGGTGCCGCTCGGCGATCTCCCCCCAGTAGGCCACGCTCGCCCCACCCAGCGGGTCGGCCCCGATCCGCACGCCCGCGTCCCGGATCCGGTCGAGGTCGAGCACGTTGGGGAGGTCGTCGACATAGGTCCCCATGAAGTCGTACGCCGAGGCAGCCGCCCGGGCCCGCGCGAACGGCACCCGCTTCACCTCGCGCAGGCCTGCGGCGATCAGCTCGTTGGCCCGCCTGGCGATCACGCTCGTGGCGTCGGTGTCGGCCGGACCACCGTGCGGCGGGTTGTACTTGAAGCCGCCGTCGCTCGGGGGGTTGTGCGAGGGCGTCACCACGATCCCGTCGGCCAGACCCGACCCCGTCTGCGGGTCCTTGCCCCGGTTGGCACGCAGGATCGCGTGCGAGACCGCGGGCGTGGGCGTGTAGCCGTCGCGGTCGTCGACGAGCACGGTGACGTCGTTGGCGACGAGCACCTCGAGGGCCGTGGACCACGCCGGCTCCGAGAGGCCATGAGTGTCGCGGCCGATGAACAGCGGGCCGTCGTACCCCTGCTCGCGGCGGTAGTCGCAGATCGCCTGGGTGGTGGCGAGGATGTGGTCCTCGTTGAACGAGGTCTTCAGGCTGGAACCGCGGTGGCCGCTGGTACCGAAGGCGACCTGCTGGTCGACGTTCTCCGGGTCCGGTGTCCCGGTGTAGTAGGCGGTGACGAGGTGGGAGACGTCGACGAGGTCCTGCGGCTGGGCCGGCGTACCGGCGCGGGACTCGGTCACGCGACGACCTCCTGGTCCTTGGCGATCACGGTCAGCCCGTCCTCGACGACGAAGCCGCGGGCCCGGTCGGCCTCGTGGTCGACGCCGATCTCGCAGCCGGGAGGGATCGTGACGAACTTGTCGATGATCGCGTTGCGCACCACCGCCCCGGCGCTGATCTTCACCGAGTCGAGCAGCACCGATCCGGAGACCTCGGCCCCCGACTCGACCCGGCACGCCGGCGAGAGCACCGAGTTGCTCACCGCGCCCCCGGTGACGATCACCCCCGGAGACAGGATCGAGTTCCAGGCCGTCGGCCGCGCCCCGCCGTCCCCGCCGACGAGCTTCGCAGGAGGCTGCGGCCCGTAGGTGGTGAAGATCGGCCACTCGGAGTTGTACAGGCTGAAGTCCGGCAGCGGCGCCACCAGGTCCATGTGGGCGGCGTAGTAGGAGCGCATCGTCCCGACGTCACGCCAGTAGTCACGGTCACGGTCGGTCGATCCGGGCACGTCGTTGTCGCGGTAGTCGTAGACGGCCGACTCGGTGCGGTCGACGAACCACGGCACGATGTCGCCACCCATGTCGTGCTCGGAGCGCTCGCGCGCGGCGTCGCGGGTGACGGCGTCCCGCAGGGCGTCGGCGTCGAAGATGTAGTTGCCCATCGAGGCGAGCACCTCCTCGGGAGAGTCCGGCAGCCCGGCGGGGGCCAGTGGCTTCTCGAGGAACGCCCGGATCCGTTCCGGCGAGGACGGGTCGACGTCGATGACTCCGAACTGGTCGGCGAGCTTGATCGGCTGCCGGATGGCCGCCACCGTGCACGCTGCCCCCGACTCCACGTGGGCGTCGAGCATCTGGCTGAAGTCCATCCGGTAGACGTGGTCGGCCCCCACGACGACCACGATGTCGGGCCGCTCGTCGTTGAGCAGGTTCAACGACTGGAAGATCGCGTCCGCGCTGCCGAGGTACCACCGCTTGCCCACGCGCTGCTGGGCCGGGACCGGCGTGACGTAGTTGCCGAGCAGGGTCGACATCCGCCAGGTCGTGCTGATGTGCCGGTCCAGGCTGTGTGACTTGTACTGCGTGAGCACGACCACCTTCAGGTAGCCGGAGTTCACGACGTTCGACAGCGCGAAGTCGATCAACCGGTAGATCCCGCCGAACGGCACCGCGGGTTTCGCCCGGTCCGAGGTGAGCGGCATCAGCCGCTTGCCCTCACCCCCCGCCAGCACGATCGCGAGGACGTTCTTCCGAGATGAGGGGCTCATGGGTCGAACCTAGTTCGCCACGGCACGAGCGGTCGAGACATCGGCGCGAGTAGGTTCAGATCCATGCGTATCGATGTCGTCTCCCGTGAGTACCCGCCCGATGTCTACGGAGGTGCCGGAGTGCACGTGGCCGAGCTGGTGCGCGCACTGCGGAGCGTCGACGGTGTCGATGCCCGGGTGCACTGCTTCGGTGAGGACCGGCCCGAGGCCGGGACCACGGCGTACGCCGATCCCCCTGGCCTGAGCACCGCCAACGCGGCGATCCGCACGCTCGGGGTCGACCTCGAGATGGTGCAGGGCATCGGCGGGACCGATGTCGTGCACTCCCACACCTGGTACGCGAACATGGCCGGACACCTGGCCAAGCTGCTGCACGGCGTACCCCACGTGGTCACCGCGCACAGCCTGGAGCCGCTGCGCCCGTGGAAGGCCGAGCAGCTCGGCGGCGGGTACGCCGTCTCCAGCTGGGCCGAGAAGACGGCCTACGAGTCCGCCGACGCCGTGATCGGCGTGAGCGCGGCGATGCGCGACGACATCCTGCGGAGCTATCCCGCCATCGACCCGGCCCGCACCCACGTCGTGCACAACGGGATCGACACCGAGGAGTGGCAGCCCCTTCACGACCCACGGAGAGTGGCCGAGCTCGGGGTCGACCCGAACCGGCCGAGCGTCATCTTCGTCGGGCGGATCACGCGACAGAAGGGCCTGCCGCTGTTCCTGCGGGCAGCCGCCGAGCTGCCCCCGGAGGTGCAGCTGGTGCTGTGCGCCGGGGCACCGGACACGGCCGAGATCGAGGCAGAGGTGCAGGCACTCGTGGACGGGCTGGCCCGCGACCGGGAGGGCGTGGTGTGGATCCGGCAGATGCTGCCCCGCCGTGACGTGGTCACGCTGCTGACCGCCGCCACCGTGTTCGCCTGCCCCTCGATCTACGAGCCGCTCGGCATCGTGAACCTCGAGGCGATGGCCTGCGAGACCGCAGTGGTGGCGACTGCCACTGGTGGGATCCCCGAGGTCGTGGTCGACGCCGATTCCGCGTCCGGGCTCCCGCCGACCGGGTGGCTGGTGCCGATCGAGCAGGCGACCGACGGCACCGGGACGCCCCTGGACCCCGACCGGTACGTCGCGGACTTCGCCGCCGCCCTCAACGAGGCCGTCGACGACTCCGAGGTGGCCAGGGAACGTGGTCTGGCCGGACGCAAGCGTGCCCAGGAGTCGTTCAGCTGGGACGCGATCGCCCAGCAGACCCTGGAGGTCTACCGCTCGGTGACCTGAGCGCTCGGCTTCTCCGACGGCACGGCGTCACGGTCGACTCCCTCGACCGGGTCGGAACGCTCACCCTCGGAGTGGTCCTCGTCGAGCATGTACCTCTCGTCGAACGGGTCCTCACCCGCCAGCACCCGGTCGAGCTGCTCGCGGTTGTAGGTCCCGGTCCAGTGCCCGACCAGCACGGTGGCCACGGAGTTGCCGGCGAAGTTGGTCAGGGCCCGGGCCTCGGACATGAACCTGTCCACCCCCACGATCAAGCCGACTCCGTCGAGCAGCTCGGGACGGTGCGAGGACAGTCCGCCGGCCAGGGTCGCGAGCCCGGCGCCGGAGACACCGGCCGCGCCCTTGGAGGCGATGACCATGAAGACGAGCAGCGAGATCTGCTCGCCGATGGACAGCGGGTCGCCCAGCGCCTCGGCGATGAACAGCGACGCCATCGTCAGGTAGATCGCGGTGCCGTCCAGGTTGAAGGAGTAGCCCGTCGGGATCACCACGCCGACCGTTGTCCGGTCGACCCCGGCGTGCTCCATCTTCGCGATGACCCGCGGCAGCGCGGACTCCGAGGACGAGGTGGACAGGATCAGCAGGAACTCGCGAGCCAGATACCTGAACAGGCTGAAGATGTTCACCCCGGTGACCATCTTCAGGATGGTGCCGAGCACCAGGAAGACGAACAGGAAGCAGGTGATGTAGAAGGCGACCATCAGCACGCCCAGGCTCTTCAGGGCCTCCCACCCGGTCTCGCCGACGACGGCCGCGATGGCGCCGAAGGCACCCAGGGGTGCCGCCCACATCACCATCGCCAGGACCCGGAACACCAGTCGCTGGAGGTGCCCGATCCCGGTCAGGATCGGCTGCCCCTTGCTCCCCATGGACTGGAGCGCGAAGCCCACGAGCAGCGCGACGAACAGGGTCTGCAGCACCTCGCCGGAGGTGAGCGAGGAGAACAGCGAGTCAGGGACGATGCCCTGGATGAACTCGGTGGTGGAGCCGGCCCCCTTGGCCTGCTCGGCGCCCGCCTGGGCGGTCTCCTCGGTGATGTTGAGGCCCTCGCCGGGGTGGATGATGTTGCCGACCACCAGCCCGATGGCCAGGGCGACGGTGGACATCGAGATGAAGTACGCCAGGGCCAGGCCGCCGACCTTGCCGACGCTGGCAGCGCTGCGGACCGAGCCGACCCCGATCACGATCGTGCAGAAGATGACCGGCTGGATCATCATCTTGACCAGAGCGACGAAGGTCTCCCCGATCCAGGCGAGGCCCTTGGCGAAGTCGGGTGCCGCGAAGCCGACGGCGATGCCGAGGACCACGGCCACGATCACCGCGACGTAGAGGTAGTGGGTTCGGTCCTGCTTCTTGCCGGGCGCTGGTGCGGGCGTCTCGTTCGCGGGAGCGGTCATGGATGGACTCACCCTTCGGGGGTGCGAGCCGTCGAGAGCCCGACGACGTGGCCTACCGGACCCTCACATCAAATCCCTCGGCCTGCCGCACGTCCACCATCGAGCCCACCGATACTGCGCCCACGAACGGGCGCCCGGGGTCAGGTGAGCTCGAGCCCCGGGTACAGCGGGTGCCGGTCGAGCATCTCGTCGGCCCGGGCCTGCACGCGCTCGGCCACCCCGTCGGCGGTGCTGTACGTCGCCTTCGACGGCGCCCCTGCCTTGTTGGTGCCCGCCGTGGTGTTCGAGAGCACCTCGTGGACCAGGTCGGCGACGTTGTCGAACTCGTCGTGCCCGAACCCGCGGGTGGTCAGTGCGGGCGTCCCGAACCGGATCCCGCTGGTGTACCAGGCCCCGTTGGGGTCGCTCGGCACCGAGTTGCGGTTCGTGACCACGCCCGCGTCGAGCAGGGCCGACTCGGCCTGGCGCCCGGTGAGGCCGTAGGAGGTGACGTCGAGCAGCACCAGGTGGTTGTCGGTCCCCCCGGTGACCAGCTTCGCGCCGCGCGAGAGGAAGCCGTCGGCGAGCGACTTGGCGTTGTCGGCGATGTTCTGGGCGTAGGTCTGGAACGCCGGCTGCCGGGCCTCGGCCAGCGCGACGGCCTTGGCGGCCATCACGTGCGAGAGCGGGCCGCCGAGCACCATCGGGCAGCCGCGGTCGACGTCGGCGGCGAACTCCTCCTGGGCCAGCACCATGCCGCCACGCGGGCCGCGCAGCGACTTGTGCGTGGTGGTGGTGGTGACGTGGGCGAACGGCACGGGGTTCTCGTCGCCGGTGAACACCTTGCCGGCCACGAGGCCAGCGAAGTGGGCCATGTCGACCATCAGCACTGCGCCGACCTCGTCGGCGATCTCGCGCATCTTCGCGAAGTTCACCCGGCGCGGGTAGGCGGAGTAGCCGGCGACCAGGATCAGCGGCTTGAACTCGCGGGCCTTGGCCGCCACGACGTCGTAGTCGAGGAGCCCGGTCTCCGGGTCGGTGCCGTACTGCTGCTGGTGGAACATCTTGCCGCTGATGTTGGGGCGGAACCCGTGGGTGAGGTGCCCGCCCGCGTCCAGGGACATGCCGAGCAGGCGCTGGTTGCCGAACTCGTGGCGCAGCGTCTCCCAGTCGGCCTCGGAGAGCTCGCTGACGTTCTTGGCACCGAGCTTCTTCAGGGTCGGCGTCTCGACACGGTTGGCGAGGATCGACCAGAACGCCACCAGGTTGGCGTCGATGCCGGAGTGCGGCTGGACATAGGCGTACGGCGCCCCGAACAGCTCGCGGGCGTGCTCGGCCGCGAGCGACTCGACGGTGTCGACGTTCTGGCACGCGGCGTAGAAGCGGTGGCCGACCGTGCCCTCGGCGTACTTGTCGGAGAACCAGGTGCCCATGGTCAGCAGCACCGCCGGCGAGGCGTAGTTCTCCGAGGCGATCAGCTTCAGCGAGGACCGCTGGTCGGTGAGCTCCTGCCGGGTGGCCTGGGCGATCCGGGGCTCCACCGCCGCGATCACCTCGAGCGCGGCGTTGTAGGCCTGGGAGGCCGTCTTCGCGAGGTTCTCCGCAGGCACCTCGGCCGCCGTGTGATCCGGCCCGGGGACAGTCATGTCGCTCATGGGGTCAGCCTAGGCGACGGGCTCCCGCGCCCCGGTGAGCACCGCCTCGGGAGCGATTCGAGGTCCACATTGTGGACTCCCGTCTCACGACATGAGATTTGAGTTTGTGGTCAGGGCGTCCGAACGATGAGACTCGACCCCATGATCAGCTCTGCAACCTCGACCTGGCTCGTGGCACGCCGCCACGTGGACCTCGGTCGTACCCGCAGCAGCATGTGTCGTTGCGCGCGCTGAACCTCGACAGGATTCCCCGCCGCACCCCCGTTGACCGTCACGACAGCGCCGTCGTACGACGTCCGGGCCCACGATCCCCAAGGACTCGACACTGTGACCTCCACTGCCAGCACCGCCCCGCAGACGGCCCCCGAGGGCCGGGTCGGGCGATCCGGCCGCACGCGCCCCAAGAAGGGCGAGGGCCAGTGGGCACTCGGCTACACCGAGCCGCTGAACAAGAACGAGCAGACCAAGAAGGACGACAACCCGCTCAACGTCCGTGCGCGGATCCTGAACATCTACTCCAAGCGCGGATTCGCCTCGATCGACCCCGCCGACCTGCGTGGCCGGTTCCGGTGGATGGGTCTCTATACCCAGCGGGCCCCCGGCTTCGACGGCGGCAAGACCGCGATGCTCGAGGAGGAGGAGCTCGACGACGAGTTCTTCATGCTCCGCGTCCGCAGTGACGGCGCCCTGCTCGACGCGGCCAAGCTCCGCGCCCTGGGCAGCATCTCCACCGACTTCGCCCGCGGCACGGCCGACATCACCGACCGCCAGAACATCCAGTACCACTGGATCGAGATCGAGTCCGTCCCCGAGATCTGGGACCGGCTCGACGCGGTCGGGATGACCAGCCTCGAGGCCTGTGGCGACTCCCCGCGGCCGTTCCTGGGCTCCCCGGTGGCCGGCGTCGCCTCGGAGGAGATCATCGACGCGACCCCCGCCCTGGAGGAGATCAAGCGCCGCTTCATCGGCGACCCGCGCTACTCCAACCTCCCGCGCAAGTTCAAGACCTCCGCCAGCGGGCACCCCAGCCTGGACTGCGTCCCCTCGGTCAACGACGTCTCCTTCGTCGGGACCGTCCACCCCGAGCACGGCCCCGGCTTCGACCTGTGGGTCGGCGGCGGGCTGTCCACGAACCCGATGCTCGCTCAGAAGCTCGGCGTGTGGATCCCGCTCGAGGAGGTGGCCGACGCCTGGGAGGGCGTCGTCTCGGTCTTCCGCGACTACGGCTACCGCCGCCTGCGCGCCCGTGCCCGGCTGAAGTTCCTGGTGGCCGACTGGGGCGTGGAGAAGTTCCGCGAGGTCCTCGAGACCGAGTACCTCCACCGCAAACTGGTCGACGGCCCCTCCCCCGAGGCCACCATTGACGGCGGTGACCACATCGGCGTGCACCCGCAGCGCGACGGCAAGTTCTACATCGGCGTCGCCCCCGTCGCCGGCCGCATCAACGGCGCCACCCTCACCGGGGTCGGCGACCTGGTGGAGAAGTACGGCGCCGCCGGCGCCCGGCTGACCGCCCAGCAGAAGCTGGTCGTGCTCGGCGTGGACGAGGCCGACGTGGAGCCCCTGATCGCAGACCTCACCGGGATCAACCTGGAGGCCCGGCCCTCGAACTGGCGTCGCTCCACGATGGCGTGCACCGGCATCGAGTTCTGCAAGCTGGCGATCGTCGACACCAAGCAGCGCGCGATCGACCTGGTCTCCGAGCTCGAGCGCCGCTTCCCCACCATCGACACCCCGATCACGGTCAACGTCAACGGGTGCCCCAACGCCTGCGCCCGCACCCAGGTCGCGGACATCGGCCTGAAGGGGATGCTGGTCCTCGACGATGACGGCAACCAGGTCGAGGGGTTCCAGGTCCACCTCGGCGGCAGCCTCGGGCTGACCAACGGGTTCGGCAAGAAGCTGCGCGCCCACAAGGTCACCAGCGCGGGCCTCGACGACTACATCACCACCGTGGTGGGCAACTTCCTGGCCGACCGGGAGGGCGCGGAGACCTTCGCCGCCTGGACCGTCCGTGCCGATGAGGTCCTGCTCCGCGGCGACAAGGCGATCGCATGAGCGGCCGCGCCGTCCCTTTCCACTGCCCCTACTGCGGCGACGAGAACCTGTTCCCGCACGAGGTGCTGGCCGAGGACGGGTCCGCGCACGCGTCCTCCCACGGCGCCTGGGAATGCAGGTCGTGCCTGCGAGCGTTCAAGGTCAGCATGATCGGACGCCTGCGGCCCCCGTCGACCGCCACCACACGGGGGGCCGCGCGATGACCGCCCTGACCACCCTCGCCGCCCGGGCCCGCCGCGGCTCCGCCACGGAGGGCCGCAACACCGACGAGCTGCGCGAGATCGTCTCCCACGTCGGGGCCGAGCTCGAGCTGGCGCCCGCCGAGGACATCATCGAGTGGGCGGTGGCCACCTTCGGCTCCCGGTTCTGCGTGACCTCCTCGATGAGCGACGCGGTCCTCTCCCACCTCGCGTCCAAGGTCGCCCCCGGCGTGGCCGTGGTCTTCCTCGACACCGGCTACCACTTCGCCGAGACGATCGGGACCCGCGACGCCGTCGAGGCGACGATGCCGGTCAACCTGATCAGCATCACCCCGGTGCAGTCGGTGGCCGAGCAGGACGCGACGTACGGCAAGGACCTCTACAAGACCGACCCCGACCTGTGCTGCAAGCTGCGCAAGGTGCAGCCGCTGGCCGAGGGCCTCTCGCAGTACGACGCGTGGGCGACCGGACTGCGGCGTGCCGAGACCCACAACCGGGTGATCGCGCCCGTCGTGGGCTGGGACGAGAAGAAGCAGAAGGTCAAGGTCTCCCCCATGGCCCGGTGGTCCGACGAGGACGTCGAGAAGTACATCGCCGAGAACGGGATCCTGGTGAACCCGCTCCAGTACGACGGGTACCCCTCGATCGGCTGCTGGCCGTGCACCCGTCGCGTCGAGGAGGGCGAGGACGCCCGCGCCGGCCGATGGGCGGGGACCAACAAGACCGAGTGCGGCATCCACCAATGACCCACGCCACCTCGGCCCATCCGCGCCACCACACCGCCAACGACGACGAAGTTCGCGGCACGAGCACGAAGGGAGACGGATCGTCATGACCGCTCCAGCACTGATCACCCTCGCCCACGGCAGCCGTGACCCGCGTTCTGCTGCCACCATCAACGCCCTGGTGGCCGAGACTCGCAAGCTGCGCCCCGACCTCCGGATCGAGGCGGCGTTCCTCGAGCTCACCAAGCCCGACTTCGGCAAGGTCGTCGACCGGCTCGTCAAGGCCGGCTACGAGGAGATCGTGGTCGTTCCGCTGCTGCTCAGCGAGGCCTACCACGCGAAGGTCGACGTACCCCGTGCGATCGCGCAGGCCAGCGAGCGGCACCCGTCCGTGCAGATCCGGCAGAGCGGCATCCTCGGGCTCGAGCCGACCTTCCTCGAGGTGCTCGACCGACGTCTGCGCGACGCCCTGAGCAACGCCCGCGTGCGCGAGCTCGACGCGCTCGTCCTCGCGGCCGCGGGGTCCTCGGACCCGATGGCCAACCAGGCGATCGCCCGGCTGGCGCGCGTGTGGGGTGCCCGGCACCGGCTCCCCGTCACCGCGGCGTTCGCGTCCTCGACTCCCCCGGCCACCGGTGAGGCCGTCCGCGCCTTCCGCGCGGAGGGTCGCCGGCACGTCGCGGTCGCCTCGATGTTCCTGGCTCCGGGGTTCCTCCCCGACCGGGCCGCGGAGCTGGCCGTCGAGGCGGGCGCCGTCGCGGTCTCCGACCCGCTGGGCTGCGACCCCGAGCTCGCCCGCACGATCCTGGCCCGCTACGCCGTGGGCGCCGTGGAGCTCGTACCGGTCTGAGCCCCCCTCAGCCGACGAGCGCGTCCAGCAGCCGCTGCAGCTCGGCGGCAGGGTCCTCGGTGAGGCCGCCGTGCACGGGTCCGGGCTGTACGACGGTGCTGCGCGGAGCACGCAGGAACCCGAACCTGGTGCTCTGGTCGTCCTTGCCCTCGCGCACGCCGTACGCCGTGGCCCGCTGACCGACCCCGAAGTCGACGTGGGCCTCCCCGCGGCACACCTGCTCCACCGCGGTGAGGGCCTCGCGCACCGCCGACACGTCGAGGCCGGGGTCGAGCGCCCGCAGCCGGTCCTCGTCGAGGCTGAACGCGGAGCCGAGGAAGTCAGCGGCCTGGCAGTACAGCACCACGCCCACGTTGACGAACTCCTCGCGCTCCACGCGGGGCACGCACCGCAGCGTGACGTACTGGTAGCCGTTCACGCGGCCCCCTCGGCAGCGGGCAGCCACGCCCGCGGAGCGGCGACCCGGGCGAGGAGGTAGTCGACGTACCGCTCCCGCAAGGCCTCCGGGGTCTCCGCGCCCGGGACCGGCTCAAGCCACTCGTCGGGCACCTGCGCCAGCGCCTCCCGCAGCACCTCGCCGGTGACCCTGGCCGCGAGCTCGGCGTCCTGGGCGCGCGCCTGCGCCGCGTAGCGCCGCATGATGTGCTCGCTGACGTCGAAGGGCTGCGCCGCGAACCGCTCCGGGGAGCCGCCGCCTCCGGGCCAGGCGTGGTGGAAGTACAGCGCCGCGCCGTGGTCGATCGCGAACAGGTCCCCGCGCCAGACCAGCAGGTTGGGGTTGCGCCACGACCGGTCGACGTTGGCGCACAGGGCGTCGAGCCACAGGATGCGGCCGGCGAGGTCCGGGTCCGGCTCGTAGGCGCTGTCATAGCCGAAGGCCCCCGGGAGCAGGTCGACGCCGAGGTTGAGGCCCAGGCTGTTGTTGAGCAGGTCCTGGACCTCCTGGTCCGCCTCGTAGCGGCCGATCTCGGGCGCGAGGTCGACGGTGACGAGGTCGGGGACCGGAACCTCGACGACGCGGGCGATCTCGGCGACGACCACCTCGGCGACGAGCACGCGTAGCCCCTGCCCGGCGCCACGGAACTTGCAGACGTAGATGCCGAGGTCGTCGGCCTCGATGATGCCCGGCAGCGAGCCGCCCTCACGCAGCGGCGTCACGTAGCGGGTCGCCCGGACGTGCCTCAACGACCGCCCCCGTTTGCGGTGTCCGTGTCCCCGGTGTCCTTGTCTTCGGTGTCCTCGGTGTCCTCGCCCTCGAGTCGCGCCCGCTGCTCGTCCACGTCGTAGTCGGGCTCGGGCCACTTCAGCTGCATCCCGCGCAGCGCCTCGAGGAGCAGCTGCCCCACGGCCCAGTTGCGGTACTTCTTGTGGTCGCCGGGGACGACGTACCAGGGAGCGGAGTCGGTGTTGCAGCGCTCCAGCACGGCCTCGTAGGCCTTCTCGTAGTCACTCCAACGGGCGCGCGCGTCGAGGTCCCCGGGCTTGAACTTCCACTGCTTGTCGGGGTCGGCGAGCCGGTCGAGGAGCCGGTCACGCTGCTTGTCGGCGGAGATGTGCAGCATGCACTTGATGATCACGGTGCCGTCGTCGACCTGGGCCTTCTCCCAGTCGTTGATCGCCCGGTAGCGGCGCTCGATCTCCGCCTCGTCGGCCAGCTCCTCGACCCGGCCGACCAGGACGTCCTCGTAGTGGGAGCGGTCGAAGACCGCGACCATGCCGGGCTCGGGCAGTGCCTTCTCGATGCGCCACAGGAAGTCGTGGGCCAGCTCTTCCTCGGTCGGGTTCTTGAACGAGGTCACCCGCAGGCCGTTGGGGCTCAGCAGGCCGGCGACGTGGTCGATCACGCCGCCCTTGCCCGAGGTGTCCATGCCCTGCAGGACGACGAGGACCCGACGGCGGCCACCGACGTACGCCTCGGCCGCCATCTTCTCCTGCAGCTCGGCGAGCTCGTCGGCGAGGCCCGCGAGCTCGTCCGCGAGCGTCTTCGTGTCCTTCGCCCCGGGGGTGGCGGCCGGGTCGTGCTCGGAGAGGCGCACGGGTCCCTGGGCCAGCCTGAGGCTGTCGGTGACGGTGTAGTTCATGGAAGCGAGTATGTCCGTGCTCGGCGACGGGGTGAAGCCGGTGTCCGTCTCCCCGCGGCACGACCCGTCTGTGCTGGCTGCCACTTCCCCGCCGGTCTACGGTCGAGCCATGGACCTCCCCGTGATGCCGCCCGTGCAGCCGATGCTGGCCAAGTCGGTCCCGGCGATCCCCGATCCGGCGAAGTTCGACGACGGCCTGTCCTTCGAGCCCAAGTTCGACGGCTTCCGTTGCATCGTGTTCAAGGACGGCGACGAGGTCGAGCTCACCTCGCGCAACACCAAGCCACTGACCCGCTACTTCCCCGAGGTCGTGGAGGCGTTGCGGGAGCAGCTCCCGGAGCGCTGCGTGCTCGACGGGGAGCTGTTCGTGGCGATCGGGCCCCGGATGGAATTCGAGGTGCTGCAGGAGCGGATCCACCCGGCCGCCTCGCGGATCACGATGCTCGCGGAGTCGACCCCGGCCTCGCTGGTCGTCTTCGACACGCTGGCGATGGGCGACGACTCCCTGGTCGACCGTCCCTTCGGGGAGCGCCGCCGGCTGCTGGAGGCCGAGCTCGGCGGACTCACCGGCCCGACCTACCTCACCCGCACGACCACCGACGTCGGGGAGGCGCAGGGCTGGTTCGAGCAGTTCGAGGGCGCCGGGCTCGACGGTGTGATCGCCAAGCCGCTGGGATCGCCGTACCGCCAGAACGCCCGCACGATGCTGAAGATCAAGCACGAGCGCACCGCCGACGTCGTGGTCGCCGGCTACCGGCTGCACAAGACCTCCACCCCGGACAAGCCGCTCCTGGGCTCGCTGCTGCTCGGCCTGTACGCCGACGGCGACCTCCAGCACGTCGGTGTCTCCGCCTCGTTCACCGCCAAGCGGCGCGCCGAGCTGCTCGAGGAGCTGCAGCCCCTGGTCTGCGACATCGCGGACCACCCCTGGGGCCGGTGGATGGAGGCCGCCCCGAAGGGGAGGTCCGACGGCGGCGACACCTGGGCCATCGCCAACCCCGACCGGGTGCCCGGCACGCAGAGCCGCTGGAGCGGCGGCAAGGACCTCTCGTTCACGCCACTGCGTCCCGACCGGGTGCTCGAGGTGAAGTACGACTCGATGGAGGGCCGGAGGTTCAGGCACACGGCGCACTTCAAGCGCTGGCGTCCGGACCGGGATCCCGAGTCCTGCACCTACGAACAGCTCGAGCAGCCGGTGAAGTACGACCTCGGCAGCGTGCTGCGGATCAGCTGAAGCCGTTGCGCGACGCACCCGAGGGCGAGGAACCGATCAGCCACGACCTCACTAGGGTGCTGGGTATGAACCCCACAGGAGGTGCCGCATGAGCGAGTACGACGTCGTGCTGCTCGTCGAGCAGCCGTTCAGCCCCACCGATGCCAAGAACGTGCGCAGCCTGCACGAGGAGATCGAGGACCCGGTCCGCTACCACGTGCTGATGCCGGTCGAGGACGCCTCTGCCCGGGTGGAGACCGCGATGGGCTCCCTCGCCACCGGCGAGATGCTCTCCACCCCGCCGGTCGCGATGGGCCAGGAGGACCTCGAGGGCCTGCGCGCCGAACTGCTCTCGACCTGCCGTGCCGGCGTGGACGCCACCGTGCAGGCGATCGAGGCCGCCGGCGGCCGCGCCACCGGGGAGCCGGTCACCGACGACCCGGTCCGTGCCCTGATCGCGAAGGTCACCGAGGTCGACGCCCGCGAGGTGATCATCCTGACCCGCCCGCACGTCGTGAGCGAGTTCTTCCACGTCGACTGGACCTCTCGTGCCCGGCGCAAGCTCGGCGTCCCGGTGCTGCACCTGCTCGAGCACGAGAACTTCGACGAGCAGGCCGGCGAGGGCGAAGGGATCTCGGGGTTCTAGTGGCGCTGTTCAAACGACGTTCCACCGGACCCGACACCCCCGTCACGGCGTTCTGGCGGTGGTGGCGCGACGAGGGTCGCGCGCTGGCCGAGCAGACCATCGCCGGCGAGCTGCCCTCGGCGGACTTCGCCTCGACCATGGCCGAACGGGTCCGCGCGGTGGGCGAGCTCGGCTGGGAGCTCGCCCCCGGGGAGACCTCCCAGCACGTCCTCGTGATCACCTCCGAGGGCGATCACTCTGACCGGGCGCTGGCGCGGCGGGTCGTCCTCGCGGCACCCGACGCCGACGAGACCTGGTCCTACGTCGACTCCAGGCCGGCTGCCGTCGACCTCGAGTCGATGGTGCTGAGCACGCCCGCGGCAGCCGAGATCGCCCTGTCGCGGGTGCAGGTGTCCGCGCGCAAGAACGGCACCAGGTTCGACGTACAGGTGCACCACCCGGCTTTCGCGGACCTCTCGGCCGAGGACCGCAGCCAGATCGCCTTCCTCGCCCTCGATGCCGCCCTCGGCGAGAACGACGTGGAGCTGTGGCTCGGCGAGATCCAGCCGATCGAGTTCCCCCCGCTGGACGGGTTCGGACTGATGGCGTTGCGGGCCCTGATCCGCGACCACCGCAGCAACAACCTCGACGCCGACGGCCGCCCCCGCTGGGCGATGCTGCGCGGCGAGACTCCCAGCGGGCCGCTGCTGGCGATGGTGCAGTCGCCGCTGCACCCGCTGACCGCACCCCAGCTGGACACCTACGTGCAGGTGGCCGTGCCCTACTCGGACCGCACCGAGTCTGGTCTGCCCGACGGAGGGTCGCTGCAGACGCTGCGTGACCTCGAGGACCGGCTGGACCGCACCCTGGGGGTGAGCGGCAAGGTGGTCGCCCACCTGAGCACCGCCGGCACCCGCACGCTGCACCTCTACGTCGACTCCACCACCGACGCCGTTGCCACGGTCAAGGAGATCGCCCGGTCCTGGCGCGAGGGCAAGGCCGTGGTGCACGAGATGCTCGACCCGGAGTGGGCGGCGGTCGCACACCTGCGCACCTGAGGAGATCAGTCCTCGATGCGCTCCCCCGCCTCGTTCCAGTGCGCGGCGACCTTCTTCGAGGGCTGCACCCGGGGCGGCTCGCCGGGCATCTTCGGGTAGTCCGGCGGGTAGTTGGCCTCCCCCTCCCCGGACTCCTCGTAGAGCCGGATCAGCGGCTCGAGGTCGTGCGCGACCTCGTCGATCCCGGCCCACGGGTCGCCGTCGGCGATCCGGTCGGGGACGGTGAACAGGTTGAACCCCGCCGGGGAGGTCAGCTCGGCGAGCTCGGCCCAGGTCACCGGGGTGGAGACGGGTGCGCCCGGCAGCGGGCGCAGCGAGTACGCCGAGGCGATCGTGCGGTCGCGGCAGTTCTGGTTGAAGTCGACGAAGATGCGCTCGCCGCGCTCCTCCTTCCACCACTTCGTGGTCACGCGCTCGTCCCGCTTCTCCAGCTCGCGGCCGAACCCGATCGCCGCGTGCCGCACGTCCACGAAGTCCCAGCGGGGGTCGGCGCGCACGTAGATGTGCACGCCGCGGTTGCCGCTCGTCTTGGGGTAGCCGGTGATCCCGAGCTCCTCGAGGAGCTCCCGGGCCACCCCGGCGACCTCGACCGCGTCGCGGAAGGTCGTCCCGGGCTGGGGGTCGAGGTCGATGCGCAGCTCGTCGGGGTGGTCGTTGTCCGCGCTGCGCGTCGGCCACGGGTGGAAGGTGATCGTGCCCATCTGCGCGCACCACGCGACGCTGGCCAGGTTGCGCACGCAGACCTCGTCGGCGGTGCGGCCGCTTGGGAAGGTGATCTGCGTGGTCTCGACGTACGCCGGCGCGCCCTTGGGCACCCGCTTGCTGTAGAACGCGTCGCTCTTGTCGCCGCGGCCGGTGGCCAGCTGGATCCCCTCGTGGACGCCGCTGGTCCACCGCTCGAGCGCCGTGGGGCGGTCGCGGAGCGCCCGCATGATCCCCTCGCCGACGCTGAGGTAGTACTCCACGACCTGGAGCTTGCTGACCTCGGGGGTCGCGTCGGTGGCGGGATAGATCAGGCGGTCCGGGCTGGAGACCCGGACCGCCTGCCCGTCCGCTTCGACCTCGGCTGCTTTGGCAGGCATGGCCGTCAATCTACGGCCAAGCCCGCGCCCGGAGCAGTCCTTGCTGCTACATCGCCCTGGTTTCGATCACGGAGTTCGGTGCGAACACCGAACTGGTTTCGTCGCTCTCGCCCGTGGGGCGAATGAACTCGAAGCCCGACGTGGTGACCAGCACCCAGCCGCCCTCCGGCGGCGAGGCCTGCCCCAGGGCGACGCTGTAGGAGTCGGCCCACACCGCCAGGGCTGCCTCCGCACAGGTGACGTGCGAGGGCGGGAAGTGGAACTCGTTGCGCTCCGCCTCCTGCACGCTGCCCAGGAAGGCCACGGGGCGGGCGAGGCTGTCCCCGCACACCCCGCAGATCCTGCTCAGCGCGCACTGGGTGACCTTGCGCTTGTCCAGCCCCAGGTCACCGCGGCTGGCGAACGGGATGTCACCACGGTGCATGTCCTGGCCACCGCGAGGCATGTCGATCAAGCGGAGGCCTTCGAGGTCCAGCCACCGGTCTCGGTACGACGCGTGGGGCGGTCGTCAAGCCGGCGTCCCCGCGGGACCTCGGGGGTCTCGGGGTAGTCACGCCGGTCCGGCTTGGTGAACTTGTTCGGCAGCGACAGCTTCATGATCGTCCGCAGCGCCTGGCCGTACTGCCGGTACAGCGGACCCGTGGTGTAGGGGATGCCGTACTTGTCGCACAGCGGCCGCACCCGCTCGCTGATCTCGGAGTAGCGGTTGCTCGGCAGGTCGGGGAACAGGTGGTGCTCGATCTGGTAGCCCAGGTTGCCCGACATGATGTGCAGCAGCGGACTGCCGGTGAAGTTCGCCGAGCCGAGCATCTGCCGCAGGTACCACTCGGCGCGGGTCTCGTCCTCGACCTCCTCCTCGGTGAAGTGCAGCGCACCGTCGGGGAAGTGCCCGCAGAAGATGATCATGTAGGACCACAGGTTGCGGGTCAGGTTGGCCAGACCGTTGGCCGCGGCGGTCTGCACGAAGGCAGGGCCGGTCAGCGCGGGGAAGAAGATGTAGTCCTTGCCGATCTGCTTGCGGATCTTGCGCCAGATCTGGAGGAGCTGCTTCTTCATCACCTCCGGGTCCTTCTCCATCTTGCGGATGGCCTCGATGTCGAGGTCGTGCAGCGCGACGCCCCACTGGAACAGGGTCGCCAGCAGCGCGTTGTAGACCGGCTGCCCCAGGTTGAAGGGGCTCCACCGCTGCTCGCGCGCCATCCGCAGGATGCCGTAGCCGATGTCGTTGTCGAAGCCGAGCACGTTGGTGAACTGGTGGTGCACGTAGTTGTGCGAGTGCTTCCACTGCTCGGCCGGCTGCGCGGTGTCCCACTCCCAGGTGCTGGAGTGGATCTCGGGGTCGTTCATCCAGTCCCACTGGCCGTGCATCACGTTGTGGCCGATCTCCATGTTCTCCAGGATCTTGGCCGCACCCAGCATCGCGGCGCCGGCGAAGAACGCCGGCTTCCACCTGCTGGCGAACAGGGTGATCCGGCCGGCGGCCGCGAGGCGGCGCTGGATGGTGATCATCCGGTTGATGTACGCCGCATCGGCGTCCCCACGGGACTCCTCGATGTCGGCGCGGATCGCGTCGAGCTCACGCCCGAGCTCGTCCACCTCCTCAGCCGAGAGGTGGGTGTACTCCTTGACGTCGGCGATTGCCATGTTGCTCCTCGTGTTGTTTCAGATGTCGAGCGTGCAGTCACCGGCTGCTGCAGTGACGCAGGTCTGGATGGGCTCGTTCGGGCCGGAGGTCTCGTCGCCGCTGCGCAGGTCGCGGACGGTGCCCTCGACCAGCGTGAGCGTGCAGGTGTGGCAGATGCCCATGCGGCAGCCGTAGGGCATCCCGATGCCGGCTTCCTCGCCGGCCTCCATCACCGTGGTGGCGCCGTCTGCCTCGATGGTCTTGTTGGAGTTGCGGAAGGTGATCGTGCCGCCCTCGCCGCCTTCACCGCCGAGATCGAGGGTGAACCGCTCGAGGTGCAGGGCGTCCTCGATGCCGGCCTTCTCCCAGTGCTCCTCGGCGGCGTCGAGCATCGGCCCGGGGCCGCAGGCCCACGTCTGCCGTTCCTTCCAGTCCGGGCAGACGCGGTGGAGGTCGTCCATCTCGAGCATGCCGTGCTCGTCGGTGTGCTGCTCGTGCAGCGTGAGCTTGGCGTGCTTCTCGCTGAGCTCGACGATCTCGTCGCGGAAGATCATCCGGTCCTTGGTCGGCGAGCTGTAGGCGACCACGACGTCGGGCATCGTGTCGCGCCGGTTCAGGGTGCGCAGCATCGCCATCACGGGGGTGATGCCGCTGCCGGCGACCAGGAACAGGATCTTCTCCGGGGGCGGCTCAGGCAGGACGAAGTCACCGTTGGGCGCGGCCAGGCGGATGATCGTGCCCGGCTCGAGGCCCTTGACGAGGTGCTCGGAGAGGAACCCCTCCGGCATCGCCCGGACGGTGATGGAGAGCAGCCGGCCCTCCTGCGTGGGCGGGGAGGACACCGAGTAGGAGCGCCAGTGGAACTTGCCCTTGACCTGGATCCCGATGCCGACGTACTGCCCGGGCTTGTGGTCGTAGTGCCACCCCCACCCCGGGCGGATCACGATGGTCGCGGCGTCCTCGGTCTCGGGGATCACCTTCTCGATCCGGCCGCGCAGCTCGCGCGCGGTCCAGAGCGGGTTGATCAACGAGAGGTAGTCGTCAGGGTGGAGCGGCGTGGTGAGGCGAGCCCCGATCTTGCGGACCCCGGCCCACGAGACTCGTTCAGCGACCATGCGTCGTGCCTCCTGCGATGGTGAGCAAGCAGAGTCTGTCAGTGAACAGTCGTGCACTCGGCACGTCAAGCCATCGCCCGCAAAATCTCGCCTTGGGACGGTACTAACATCACTTGCATGAGCTACCAGGTGAACAAGAGCGACGCACAGTGGCGCGAGGAGCTCTCCCCCGAGGAGTTCCAGGTGCTGCGCCAGGCAGGGACCGAGGCCCCGTTCGTGGGCGAGTACACCGACACCAAGACCGTCGGCGTGTACAACTGTCGCGCCTGCGGGACCGAGCTGTTCCGCTCGGAGACCAAGTTCGACTCGCACTGCGGCTGGCCGTCGTTCTACGCGCCGCTGGCCGAGGACCGGGTCGAGTACCTCGAGGACCGCTCGTTCGGCAGCGTGCGCACGGAGGTCCGCTGCGCGAACTGCGGATCGCACCTCGGCCACGTCTTCGAGGGCGAGGGCTACGGCACGCCGACCGACCAGCGCTACTGCATCAACTCGATCGCGATGACGCTGACGCCGGTCGGCGGCCCCGAGGACGCCTGACCCCGAGGACGCATGAATCAGGGCAGCGCGGTGACCAGCTCGCGCGGCGAACGCCGGCGGCCGGTGTAGAAGGGCACTTCCTCGCGGACGTGCCTCCGCGCGTCCGAGGCGCGCAGGTGGCGCATCAGGTCGACGATGCGGTGCAGCTGGTCGGCCTCGAAGGCGAGCATCCACTCGTAGTCCCCGAGGGCGAAGCTGGCGACGGTGTTCGCCCGCACGTCCTTGTAGTCACGAGCCATCTGGCCGTGCTCGGCGAGCATCCGGCGGCGCTCGGAGTCCTCGAGGAGGTACCACTCGTAGGAGCGCACGAACGGGTAGACGCAGATGTAGTCCCGCGGCTCCTCCCCGGCGAGGAAGGCCGGGATGTGGCTCTTGTTGAACTCCGCCGGCCGGTGCAGGGCGACCTGCGACCACACCGGGTCGAGGCGGCGCCCGAACGTCGTACGACGCAGCCGGTGGTAGGCGTCCTGGAGGCTCTCGATCTCCTCGGCGTGCCACCAGACCATCAGGTCGGCGTCCGCGCGCAGCCCGCTGAGGTCGTAGAGGCCGCGGACGACGACGTCGCCGGCCTCGAGCTCTGCGACCAGCTGCTCCACCTCGGCCGCCTCGCCGTCGCGGTCGGCGTCCTCACCGAGCACGTCGCGCAGGCTGAACACCGACCACATCGTGTAGCGGATGCTGTCGTTGAGCTCTCGGGCCTTCTTCGCGGGGGCGGTCATGGGCCCATTCTGGCAACAGGCACCGAAGGCCGCGGGCCCGGGTTCCAGATGCGACGTCTCGGCGGGGGCTGGGGTTTCAGATGGGACGTCTCGGCGGGAGCTGGGGTTTCAGATGGGACGTCTCGGCGGGGGCTGGGGTTTCAGATGGGACGTCTCGGCGGGGGCTGGGGTTTCAGATGGGACGTCTCGGCGGGTTTCAGGGGATCAGGGCCAGGTCGGTCGCTATCTTCTCGGCCGCGCGGTGGGCGGAGGCGATGCAGGCGGGGATGCCTACGCCGTCGTAGGCCGAACCGCAGACTGCGAGGCCGGGGACGGCCACGAGCTCGTGGCGGATCGAGGCGACCCGGTCCAGGTGGCCCACGGCGTACTGCGGAAGGGCGCCGCCCCAGCGCTGGACGTGGGTGTCGACCGGGTGGACGGGGCGCCCGACCGCCTCGGTGAGGTCCGCGAGGGCGATCAAGACGATCTCCTCGTCGGAGACCTGCAGGATCTGTTCCTCGCGGTGGCGGCCCAGGGAGCAGCGCAGCACGAGCAGGTCCTCCCCCGAGCCGGTCCCCGAGCCGCCGGCGGCGCCGGCCTCGCGGACCCAGGCCCACTTGGCGAAGGAGAACGTCGAGGCCTTGATCGCCCGGCCCTCGACGGGGGCCACCAGGAACCCGGAGCCGGCGACCTCGGGGAAGTCGCGGGCGGCCACGGCCATGGTCACCACGGCCATCGAGGCGTACTCGATCCTTGCCAGGGTGAGCGCGGCCGAGGGAGCGACGTCGCTGAGCAGCCGCGCGGTGCTGCGTGCGGGGGTCGCCAGGACCACGGCGTCGGCCTGGAGCACCTCGGGGTCGTGCGCCGAGCCGACCACCAGGTTCCACCCTCCGTCCGGGCGGCGGGCGAGGTCGCGCACGGTCGCCCTGGTGCGCACGGTGGCGCCGGACGCGGCGGCGACGGCCCCGGGCAGGCGGCCCACTCCCCCGCGGATGCCCGCGAACACCGGTACGGCGGCGGCCGGGTCCGGGGGCGGTGTCGCTGCGGCCGCGGCGCGGCTCAGGGAGCGGTCGCGGTCCAGGAGCGCCACGAGCTGGGGCACCGCGGCCCGTGCCGAGATCTCACGGGCGTGCCCGGCGTACACGCCGCCGAGCAGGGGCTCGACCAGCCGGTCGACGATCTCCTTGCCGAGCCGCTCCTGGACCAGGTCGCCGACACTGATGTCGCGGCCCTCGAGGTCGGTGGGCGGGAGCACGGTGTCCATCGCCGCCCGCGCGATCCCCTTGGCCGAGATGATCCCCTCGAGCGAGCGCAGATCGAGCGGGACACCCATCATCGTGCGCGGCATCGGCACCAGCCGGCCGCGGTTCCACAGGTTCGCCGAGGTCGTGGCCGGGTGCACGAGGTCCTGCTCCAGTCCCACCTCGGTGGCCAGGGCGACGCCCTCGGGACGCCGGTAGAGCATCGCCTCCGCGCCGACGTCGACGGTGATGCCACCGACCTCGGCGGTGTGCAGGCTCCCGCCGAGACGGGGGGACCCCTCGAGCACGATCACCTCGGCCTCCGGGAGGTCGCGCACCACCCGGTGCGCGGCCGAGAGACCGGAGACACCGCCACCCACGACCACGACACGCGTCTTCCTCGGCAGCCCGTCCACCCGACCAGCGTGGCACAGCGGATCCGGTGGCCGGGAACCGATCGCGGGTGGGCCGCGTCACACCCGCATGAGCAACCTGAAGCGTGTCCTGGTCGCCGTCCCGGTGCTGTTCCTCGTCGGCGTGCTCGCCGTCGCGACGTTCGGCTGGACCCAGGACCGATCATCCTCCGACAGCAAGATCGGCACGGCCTCGGACAGCCTGGCCACCGACGACTCGGGCGGGACCGCCGATCGCGCCGAGTCCGTGACGAAGCCCGACCGAGGCGCCCCGAACACGATCTCCACGGGTGCGGCGTCCACCCAGCCGATGAACCGGGCGGTCATCTCCACCGGGCAGGTCGCCCTGCGTCCGGAGTCGGTCACTCGCGCCCGCGCCGAGGTGATGCGGCTGGTGGCGTCCTGGGGCGGCACGGTCGCCGACGAGCAGAGCACCAGCGACGAGCGCGGGCGCCTGGTCGAGTCGGCGCTGACCCTGCGCGTCCCGAGCCCTAGGTTCGACGAGGCGATGAACGCCTTCGCCGGGCTGGGCAAGGTCGCCGACCAGAGCCGCAAGGCAGAGGACGTCACCACCAAGGTGATCGACAACGACGCCCGGGTCAGGGCGGCCGAGCGGAGCATCCGGCAGATCGAGAACCTGCTGGGCCGGGCCGAGGAGCTGCGTGACGTGATCGCGATCGAGGCCGACCTGGCGCGGCGCCAGGCCGACCTGGACTCGTTGAAGTCGCAGCAGTCCTACCTGGCCGACCAGACCGCGCTGAGCACGATCAACGTCTACCTCTCGCGGACCGCGCCAGCCGGCTCCGCCGACCCCGAGGACCGCGGCTTCCTCGCCGGTCTGGCCGGCGGCTGGGACGCGTTGCAGGGCGCCACCGTGGTGCTGCTGACGGTCGTGGGCGCGGTGCTCCCGTTCGCACTGGTCCTGGCGCTGCTCGGCGTACCCGTGTGGCTGGTGCTGCGACGCCGCGCCGCCCGTGGCCCGGTCAGCGGCGGGAGTGCTCCTGCACGAAGTGCGTGAGGCGGGCCAGCTGGTCGGGGTCGGTCGAGGGGATCACGCCGTGACCGAGGTTGAAGATGTGACCGGGGGCGGCGGCGCCCGCCTCCAGGACCTCCGCGGCCCGCTGGAGCATCACCTCGGTCGGCGCGAAGACCAGCGTCGGGTCGAGGTTGCCCTGCACGGCACGGCCCCCGACGCGCTCGATCCCCGCAGCCAGCGGCACCCGCCAGTCCACCCCGACGATATCGGCACCGGCCTCGCCCATCAGGTCGAGGATCTCGCCGGTGCCGACCCCGAAGTGGATCCTGGGGACCCCGGTGGCCCCGATCCGCTCCAGCACCCGGGCCGAGTGCGGCAGCACGTGCGTGAGGTAGTCCTGCCGGGTCAGTGCCCCGGCCCAGGAGTCGAAGAGCTGCACCGCCGAGGCGCCCGCCTCGACCTGCACCTCGAGGTAGGTCGCGGCGATGTCTGAGATCTTGCGCATCAGCGCGTCCCACACGTCCGGCGCACCGAACATCAGCGCCTTGGTCCTGGCGTGGTCCTTGGACGGCCCGCCCTCCACGAGGTACGACGCCACGGTGAACGGCGCGCCCGCGAAGCCGATCAGCGGGGTGTTGCCCAGCTCGCCGACGAGCCCGTGCACCGCCTCGGTGACGAAGCCGACGTGGTCGGGGGTCAGGTCGGGGATCGCGTCGACGTCGGCGAGGGTGCGCACCGGCTCGGCGATGACCGGTCCCACACCGGGGACGATGTCGAGGTCGACCCCGATCGCCTTGAGCGGCAGCACGATGTCGGAGAAGAAGATGGCGGCGTCGACGCCGTACCTGCGCACCGGCTGCATCGTGATCTCGACGACCATCTCCGGGCGCATGCACGAGTCGAGCATGGTCACGCCCTCGCGCACCTTGAGGTACTCCGGGAGCGAGCGCCCGGCCTGGCGCATGAACCACACCGGGGTGTGCGCCGCGCGCTCACCGCGAGCCGTCTTCAAGAAGACCGATTCGTGCAGTTCGGGGTTGGTAGTCGATGCAGCGGGCATGCTCCGATCTTCGCAGGCCAGGCGGCGAGTCCTGCCCCCGGGACCGGCCTCTCGGCCTAATCTGTCCACATGGCGGCACCAGAGAAACCCCGCATCGAGCCTCCCACGGCTCCGCTGGAGTTTCGGCGTGCCGTCTCTCAGCTCAGAGCTGCGAAGTTCCGCGCCGAGATCTTCGCCGAGGAGATGCCCGCACCGCAGCGCATCGCGCCGTTCGCCTCGGCGCTCTCGGCCGACGTGACCATCGATGGCGATGACGTCGGCTCGGGCCGGATCGTGGTGCTGCACGATCCCGCCGGCAACGACGCGTGGGCCGGCACCTTCCGGTGCGTGGCCTACGTCCGCGCCGAGATCGACCCGGAGCTGGTCAGCGACCCGATGCTCGCCGGGGTCGGCTGGAGCTGGCTGACCGAGGCGCTGTCCGCCCACGGTGCGGAGTACGCCGTGCCCTCGGGCAGCGTGACCTGCGTGGCCTCGGAGAGCTTCGGCGGGATGGCCGAGGAAGCACCCACGGCCCAGCTCGAGATCCGCGCCTCCTGGTCCCCGATCGGCGACCTCACGCCGCACGTCGAGGCCTGGGGCGAGCTGCTCTGCACGGCGGTGGGACTGCCGCCGGTTCCCGAGGGAGTGGCGACGATGCCCTCCCGCCGCGGACAACGTGGCCCCGGCTGATGGCGGAGGACGAGACCCAGCCGAGACCCCCAGCCGAGTCGCCAGCGGACGACCCCGAGACCGCTCCTGCTGAGGTCGCGCCCGCCCCGCTGCTCACCCTGCGCGACGGGCTCCCGGAGGTCACCGAGACACAGGCCCAGCTGGACGAGGTCATCGCCCGCGTGGCGGCCGGCACCGGCCCGATCGCCCTGGACGCCGAGCGTGCCTCGGGCTACCGCTACTCCCCCCGCGCCTACCTGATCCAGCTGCGGCGCGAGGGCTCCGGGACCGCGCTGATCGACCCGATCGCGTTCGGCGACCTCACCGCGCTCAACGATGCCTTCGGCGGCGCGGAGTGGATCCTGCACGCCGCGAGCCAGGACATCCCCTGCCTGCGCGAGGTCGGCCTGGTGCCGACCCGGCTCTTCGACACCGAGCTCGCCGCTCGCCTGCTCGGCTACCCCCGTGTCGGCCTCGCCACGCTGGTCGAGGTGATCATGGGCCGCTCGATGCGCAAGGAGCACTCCGCGGTCGACTGGTCACGCCGGCCGCTGCCCGGCCCCTGGCTGGAGTACGCCGCACTCGACGTCGAGGTTCTCCTCGAGCTGCGCGAGGTGATCGGCCGCGAGCTCGAGGAGTCCGGGAAGGCCGAGTGGGCGGCGCAGGAGTTCGAGCACCTGATCCACTTCGCCCCTGCGCCGCGACAGGACCCGTGGCGGCGTACCTCCGGGATCCACAAGGCAAAGGGACGGCGCGCGCTCGCGGCCGTCCGCGAGCTGTGGACGACCCGCGACGAGATCGCCCAGCGCCAGGACACCACCCCCGGGCGCCTGGTCCCCGACTCCTCGCTCCTCGTCGCGGCCAACTCGATGCCGACCACCACGTCCGACCTGCTGGACACCCCCGGCTTCCACGGCCGTGGCGCGCGCCGGTACGCCGACCGGTGGATCGCCGCGATCGAGCGGGCCCGCAAGCTGCGCGACAGCGAGCTGCCCCCGGTGACCATCCGCTCCGACGGCCCCCCGGCACCGCGGGTGTGGGCCGAGCGCGACCAGGTCGCGGCCGCCCGGCTGGCCACGGCCCGAGAGCTCGTCAACGCCTTCGCCGAGGAGCGTGGGGTGCCGGTGGAGAACCTGCTGACGCCCGACTACCTGCGCCGGGTGCTGTGGAAGCCCCCGGCCGCCGAGCGTGACGAGATGGTCGACGCGGTCGCCGAGGAGCTGCGCGCCCTCGGGGCCCGCCGCTGGCAGGTGGAGATCATGGCCCCGATGCTGGCCCAGGCGATCCTGGACCCGAAGCCGGTCGAGCCGCCGGAGAAGCCGCGCGGGGACGCACCGGCCTGACCTGGACCGGCCTGACCTGAACCGGAACGGCCTCACGTGGCCGGCCTGGCGCGACCGGCTGCTCCGGGCCGACCCAGCAGGGCCGCCCGTGGGCTGCCTCAGGGAGTGGAGTCGTCGCCCGGGGTGGCGGTGGGAGCCGGGCTCGGGCTGCCGCCGGTGTCACCGGCCTCGGGATCGAGCACCGGCACCGAGGCCTCGTCGATCGCCTTCAGGCTGTCCTCCAGCGACAGGATCACCGGCTCGTAGAACAGCTTGGTCAGCTCCTGCGACGCGTTCTTGCTCACCTCCGGCCAGGTGGGCGTGCTGGGCAGCAGCCGGGTGTCACGCACCTCCTTGGAGAAGACGCTCGCGTTCAGGGGGCGCTGCCCGGACTGCAGGAATTCGTCGCTGTTGAGCACGTCGAGGTTGGCCGGCATCACGTAGCCGGTCTTGGCCAGCGTGCCCGCGCCCTCGTCGGAGATCACCGAGGTGAGGAAGTCCGCGGCCTCGGAGGTGTGCTTGGAGCCCGAGGAGATGCACACCCCGGACATGGTGGCGATGGTGGCGCCGCTGCCGATCCTGGGCAGTGGCATCACGTCGAAGGAGAGGTCCTGCTTGGCCCGCAGCTCCGGGGTCAGGTCACGGAAGCCCAGGAGCATCCCGAGCTTGCCGGCCTTGAACCGGTCCAGGGCCGAACGACGCTCCAGCGCGGTCTGGCCGAAGGTGAGGGCCGGGTCGCGGACCAGCTCGAGCAGCTTCTCGGTGGCACTGGCCGAGGCGCCCTCGGCGAGCGTGAGCGTGGTCGGGTCCTGCTGGTCGTCGACCACCTCGCCGCCGCCGGACCAGATGAAGGGGGCGACCTGCTCCAGCGTGGGCGCGACGTAGAGGCCGCGGACACCGGGCCTGCGCGGCTGGAGCGCTGCCCTGCCGAACTCCTCCAGCGACCAGCCGGCCTCCTGGTCGACCGGGTTGCGGCCGGGCTCGGCGATCTGGTCGAGCTCGATCAGCTTGGGATTGAAGTAGACGACCAGGGGCGAGACGTCCGAGGGCATGCACTGCAGGGCGGAGTCGAGGCTGAACGCCTCCAGGCCGTTGCGGGTGTAGCCGTCGCCGAAGTCCACCTCCCGGGCAGCGAGCAGGTCGTCGAGGCGGCGTACGGCCTTGTCCTCGGCGAGCGTGGCGAGGTCGTCGCGATCGGTGAGGAACACGTCGGGGGGATCGCCGTCGGCCGTGCCCTGCCGGACGGCGGCCATCGCGCGGTCGTGGTCGGGGTAGGGCTTGACCACGACCTTGGTGCCGGGGTTCTCCAGGGTGAACCGGGCGGCGATCTCCTTGTAGGCGGCGATCACCGGCTCCGGGCCGTAGACGGCGAAGTCGATCTCGACCGGACCCGCGGGCGTGGCCGACGGCTTCGCCTTCGGCTGCTCGTCGTCGCCACCGGAGGAGCATCCGGCGCCGATGAGGCCGAGGAGCAGCAGAGCGGTCACCGACCTGGTCACCTTGTTGGTCACCGTCGATCTGACTGACATGTCCGCCCCATCGTCCTTCCACGTCCTGGTCCGGCCTGCTGCCGGGCCGACTGGCCTCGGCCACGATATCGGGACGCGCCACACCGTCGTGAGCCGCCGTGCAGAAGGCATCAAGGGCTCTACGCTGACGCCATGTCAAAGACTCGGATGCGTACCGCCCTCGTCGCCCTCGCCACCGGCGCTGTGATCAGCAGCCTCACCGGCTGCTCGATCTCGCGCGACGAGCCCGACGCCTCCCCCGGAACCAGTACCGAGGAGCCGGCAGCCACCGAGGAGCCGACCGCCGACGCGACGCCGGAGCCGACCGCGACCGTCACCGTGACCCCTTCGGCCGAGCCGACCCCCGCTGCCACCAAGACCCCGGCGCCCGCGGCCACCCCCCAGGCGGCCCTGCTCAGCGCGGCGGAGATGCCCCGGCTGAACCCGGGCTCGAAGTGGACCCAGCGGCGCACCGGCCCGGCCGGCCAGGAGCCCTTCGGGCTGTGCCAGAAGTTCGACCTCCTCACCATCGGAGCCCTGACCGCGGTCGAGCGCACCTACGCCTCGGGCAAGGACACCGCCGGGCAGCAGGTCGCGGAGTTCCCGGACGCCAAGAACGCGATGCGCGCCAGCAAGGTCGTCGAGGCCTGGCAGCGCGACTGCGCGGGCCGCGTGAAGGGTCAGGGCGTGAAGGTGCGGCCGATCACCGACGTGGCCGTCCCGCACGGCAAGGGCTGGTCCTACCTGGTCACCTACGAGCGCGCCGGTGCCGGCCAGGTCCACTCCCTGGGAGCCGTGCTCTCCGGGACCCGGATGAGCCTGGTCCGGATCGACCACGCCGGGCAGGACCACAACTACGGGCCCGGCAAGGACCCGGTGCAGCTGGCCGTCAAGGCGGTCTCTGCAAAACTCGGTTGACATGAGTTCGGAGCGTCACCACCACCGGCCCCGGTTGCCGGGGGCCAAGCACTTCGAGGCCCTCGAGGACCACGTCGACCCCGCCGCGCTCAGCGAGGCGGCGGACCGGGCCGCCGGCGCGCTGGTGCGTGGCGCTCGTGACCAGGTCGACGAGGAGCTGGTCGCCCGGGTCATCCACCTCGCCGACTCCGAGGGCCTCGAGACGCTGGCCGAGCTGTGGTCGGGCGCCCCTGCCGACTCCCTGGCCGGATCCCTGTGGCGCCTCTACCTGCTCCGCAGCTGGGTGTACGCCGACCCGGCGACCGCCGCCAGCGAGTTCGACCGGGGCCGGGCCAGTGCCCCGGTCGCGGAGGTCATCTCCGGCGTGGTGGAGCCTCCCGGTCCAGACGAGGTGCGGGCCCTGGTCGACGAGGTGCTCAGCGGCGTCGTGGTCGGTGACTTCGCCGACACCCTGTTCCGGGCGGCCGCCTTCGCCAGGGTCGCGGCCGCCGGCCGGGTGCAGCGCACCTCCGAGCGTGAGCATTCCCACGCCTCCCACGCCTCCGACGTGTCGGCGGCACGCCTGCTCACGCTGGCTGACCAGCTGCAACGGGCCGCTCACCTCGAGCTCGCCGGCAAACTGGCCTGAGCGGAACTCCACGCGACGTGGTCCGGGCTTGTAGCATCGGGCGTGCGCCGGGCCGTGGCAGCCCCGGGTCCCAAATGAAGCCGCTACGAGCGGCCACGCGCCGTGAGGCGCTCCCGGTCCGGCGCTCTACTTCTCCCCGACGTGGAGGTTCGCGATGCGGTTCCACCTCCCCCGCATCCGCGCCGTGCGCCCGATCGTGCCCCCGATCGGGCCGAGCCTGCGCAGGACGCAGACCCGCCGGGCAGCGCCCCGCGCCGACCCCGCAGCGGGCTACGCACCCCGCCAGGACGGCCGGCCCGACCCGGGCGAGGTGGTGTGGGCCTGGGTCCCCTACGAGGAGGACCCGCAACGGGGCAAGGACCGACCGGTGCTGGTCATCGCTCGCGACGGAGATCAGCTCCTCGCCCTGCCGATGACCTCGCGCGACCACGACGTGGACGCGGCCCAGGAGTCACGCGACGGCCGGGAGTGGATGGACATCGGCACCGGCACCTGGGACTCCCGCCGCCGCCCGAGCGAGGTCCGGCTCAACCGCGTGCTGCACCTCGAGGAGCAGTCAGTACGCCGCGAGGGCGCCGCGATCCCCGGCGACCTGTTCCGAGCAGTGCTCGAGGCCGCCCGCCCCTATCTGTGAGGGCTGGTTGCGACAGGCTCAACCGGCGTGGGGCTCCGCGCCTCACCCCAGCGCCTTCCGGATCCGCGCGTCGGAGACCGGCTGCGCGGTGCCCAGGCTCTGCGCCCACAGCGAGACCCGGTACTCCTCGAGCATCCAGCGCACCCGGCGCAGGTCGGCGCCCATCGGACGCCCCTCGGGGAGGGCGTCGACGCGGTGCTGCCAGGGCCGCTGCAGCTCCTGGACGCGGTCCATCAGCTCACGGTCGCGTGCCTGCTCCGGCAGCCGCTCGATCCGGGCGGCCATCGCCTTGAGGTAGCGGGGGTACTCCCGCAGCGCCGCGGACCCCGCCTCGGCGATGAACCCGGGGTGCACCAGCCGCTCGAGCTGCCCCCGGAGGTCGGTCATCGCCGGCAGCAGCGCCATGTCCACCCGTCCGTGCAGCGACTTCTCCACCGGGCGCCACTCGGCCAGCACCCGGATCACCAGCTGGAGCACCGTGGCGGCCGCCTCCGGCAGGGTGGCCCGCGCCTGGTCGAGCAGCGCGGAGAAGGCCTCGGGGTCCCGGACCGGGGGGTTGCGGTCCACCAGGTCGCCCACGGCGGCGCTCACGCAGTCCTCGACCAGCGCCCGGACGTTGGGGTAGGGAGAGGCCGCCAGGCCGAGCTTGGCGGTGTTGTCCAGTACCTCGATGAGCGTGGCGGCCGGTGAGCGCACCGCCAGGAGCACCAGGCGGCGTACACCGAGCCGGTGGTAGGCCTCCTGCTCGTCGGGCGTCGCCGCGATCCGCAGTCCCACGGTGGCGCCCTCGTCGACCAGGGCGGGGTAGCCGCGGACCTCGTGCCCGGCGCGGGTCTGGGTGAACGAGGGGGCGATCGTGCCGAAGGTCCACTCGGTCTGCCCGGTCGCGGTCACCCCGGACTCCTCGGCGACCTGGCGCATCGCCCGGTCGAACGAGGGACGCAGCGGCTGCTTGAGCGCCTCGAGGTCCTTGCCGGTCGCGACCTCCTGGCCGGTGTCGTCGACCACGCGGAAGGACGGGCGCAGGTGGTCGGGCACCTTCTCCGGGTCCCAGGCGGTCTCGGGGACGTGCACCCCCGACAGCGAGCGCAGGTAGCGCGACAGCGCGGTGAGCAGCGGCTCCTCCCCCGGCGGGACGTCCTCGAGGAAGCGGCGCGCCACGTCGGGTGCCGGGACGAAGTTCACCCGCAGCTTCTTGGGCAGCGAACGGATCAGCGCGGTGACCAGGTCCTGGCGCAGGCCCGGGACGTTCCAGGTGAACGGCGCCGACCCGACGGTGTTCAGCGTGGCCACGGGGACGTCGATCGTGACGCCGTCGGCCTCGTGGCCCGGCTCGAAGTGGTAGCGCAGCGGCAGGGTCAGCGCGCCCTCGTGCCACTCGTCGGGGAAGTCCCCGGCGCGCACCTCCTCGGCGCGGTCGTGCACCAGCATCGAGGGGTCGAAGGTGAGCAGGTCGGGGCGGGTACGACGCTCCTGCTTCCACCAGGTGTCGAAGTGGGCACCGGAGACGACGGAGGCGGGGATCCTGGCGTCGTAGAAGTCGAACAGGGTCTCCTCGTCGACCACGATGTCGTGGCGGCGGGCGCGGTGCTCGAGCTCCTCGGCCTCCTCCAGCAGGCGCCGGTTGGTCTCGAAGAACCGGTGCCGGGCACGCCACTCCCCCTGCACCAACGCGTGCCGGATGAACAGCTCGCGGGCGACGTCGGGCTGGTGCCGCCCCAGGGGCACCGAGCGGTCGGCGACCAGCGGTACGCCGTACAGGGTGACCCGCTCGTGGGCCATCGCCGACTCTCGCTTCTTCGACCAGTGCGGCTCGGAGTAGGTGCGCTTGACCAGGTCCCCGCCGAGGCGTTCGGCCCACGCGGGGTCGATGGCCGCGTTCTGCCGCCCCCACAACCGCGAGGTCTCCACCAGCTCGGCGGACATCACCAGGTCGGGCTGCGACTTGAACAGGCCCGATCCGGGGAAGATCGCGAACCGGGTGCCACGGGCGCCGAGGTAGTCGCGGCGCTCCACGTCGCGCAGGCCGATGTGGGACAGCAGCCCGGACAGCAGCGCCTGGTGGATCGCGTCACCGTCGGGGGCCTCGCCGTCGCTGGCGGACCTGCCGGTCGTGAGGCCCACCTGCCTGGCCACCTGGCGCAGCTGGGACTCGAAGTCCTGCCACTCCCGGATCCGCAGGTAGTTGAGGTGCTCCTCGCGACACATCCGCCGGAACGCGCTCGAGCCCATCTCCTGCTGCTTCTCGCGCAGGTAGCGCCACAGGTTGAGCCAGGCCATGAAGTCCGAGCGCGGGTCGCGGAAGCGCGCGTGCAGCTGGTCGGCCCGGGCACGCTTCTCCACCGGGCGCTCGCGGGGGTCCTGGATCGAGAGCGCCGCCGTGATCACGAGTACGTCGGGCAGGCACCCGAGCCGGTCCGCCTCGAGGATCATCCGGGCCAGCCGGGGGTCGATCGGCAGCCGAGCGAGCTTGCGGCCCACGCCGGTGAGCCGCGGTCCCTTGCGGGACGCGGGCGCCGTGGGGACCAGCGCGCCGAGCTCCTCGAGCAGCTGGACGCCGGCGCGTACGGCGCGGTTGTCGGGCGGGTCGACGAACGGGAACTGCTCGACCTGGCCCAGGCCGAGCGAGGTCATCTGCAGGATGACGCTGGCCAGGGAGGTACGCAGGATCTCCGGCTCGGTGAACTCCGAGCGGCCGAGGAAGTCCTCCTCGCTGTAGAGCCGGATCGCCACGCCCGGCTCGACCCGTCCCGAACGTCCCGAGCGCTGCTGGGCCGAGGCCTGGCTGATCGGCTCGATCGGCAGCCGCTGCACCTTGGTCCGCGAGGACCATCGGCTGATCCGGGCCAGGCCCGTGTCGATGACGCCGGTGATCCCGGGGACGGTCAGCGAGGTCTCGGCGACGTTGGTGGACAGGATGACGCGGCGGCGGGTGTGCCGCTCGAAGACCCGGTGCTGCTCGGCCGAGGACAGGCGGGAGTACAGCGGCACGATGTCGAAGCCCCGGGGTCCCTGCGCCCGGCGCTTGAGGACGTCCTCGGTGTCGCGGATCTCGCGCTCGCCGGGGAGGAACACCAGGATGTCGCCGGGTGTGTCGGCGAGCAGCTCGACCACGGCGTCCTCGATCGCCTCGGTCTGGTCCCGGAAGACGCGGTCCCCCTCGGGGCTGTCGGGGTCGTCGTAGGACTCCTCGAGCAGCGGCCGGTAGCGGACCTCGACGGGGAAGGTGCGCCCGGAGACCTCGATGATCGGGGCCGGCTTGCCGTCCGCGTCGGCGAAGTTGCGCGCGAACCGCTCCGGGTCGATGGTCGCGGAGGTGATCACGACCTTGAGGTCGGGACGCTGCGGCAGCAGGCGGCGCAGGTAGCCGAGGAGGAAGTCGATGTTCAGGCTGCGCTCGTGCGCCTCGTCGATGATCAAGGTGTCGTAGCGCTTCAGCATCCGGTCGTGCTGGAGCTCGGCGAGCAGGATCCCGTCGGTCATCACCTTGACCCGGCTCTGCTTCGACGTACGGTCGGTGAACCGGACCTGGTAGCCGACGGTCTCCCCGAGCTCTTCGCCGAGTTCCTCGGCGATCCGCTCCGCGACGCTGCGGGCAGCGATCCGGCGCGGCTGGGTGTGCCCGATCATCCCGCCGCCGGGAGCGGTCGGGTCCCCGCGTCCGAGGGCGAGGCACATCTTGGGCAGCTGGGTGGTCTTCCCCGAGCCCGTCTCCCCCGCGACGATCACCACCTGGTGGTCACGGATCGCCTCGGCGATGTCGTCGCGACGGGCCGAGACCGGCAGGTCGGGAGGGAATTGGATGCGCACAGCCCCACCATTGTCCCTGTTTCCCGATCCGGTGCGGCACAGCCCGTCCCGCGCGGGGTTCACAGGGAAGTCACAGGCAACTCACGGGTCCCTGCTTTCGTGGGGAGGCACAGTTGACGCATGAGGAGGACGCCCGCCGAGCTGACCCGCGCGGACGGCACCCCGCTGCGGGTGCTGGTGGTCGACGACGAGGAGAACATCGCCGAGCTGCTGCGGATGGCGCTGCGCTACGAGGGCTGGGACGTCGAGGTCGCGCTCAACGGCAGCAAGGCCGTCAGCACCGCCAAGCGGCAGCGTCCCGACGCCGTCGTGCTCGACATGATGCTGCCCGACTTCGACGGCATGGAGGTGCTGCGCCGGCTCCGGACCGACCAGCCCGACGTACCGGTGCTGTTCCTCACCGCCCGCGACTCGGTCGAGGACCGGGTGGCCGGGCTGACCGCGGGCGGCGACGACTACGTCACCAAGCCGTTCTCGCTCGAGGAGGTCGTCGCCCGGCTGCGGGCCCTGATGCGGCGCGCCGGCGCACGCCAGGCGGAGAGCGACTCGGTCCTGCACGTCGGTGACCTCGCCCTCGACGAGGACAGCCACGAGGTGACCCGCGGCGGGGAGGAGATCTCCCTGACCGCGACCGAGTTCGAGCTGCTGCGCTTCCTGATGCGCAACCCGCGGCGCGTGCTGAGCAAGGCCCAGATCCTCGACCGGGTGTGGAACTACGACTTCGGCGGGCAGGCCAACGTGGTCGAGCTCTACATCTCCTACCTGCGCAAGAAGATCGACGCCGGCCGGGCACCGATGATCCACACCATGCGCGGGGCGGGCTACGTCCTCAAGCCCGCCGAACCGGCGCAGCGCGCCAACGACGGCTGAGCCGTGCGCGTCCCGAGGACGCTCAGCGCCCGCCTCGTGGCGACGGCGGTGCTGCTGGTCGCGGTCGTCTCGCTGCTGGTAGCCGCGGTCACCACACTGGCGATCCGCTCCTCGCTGATGGAGCGGCTCGATCAGCAGGTCGTCTCCTCGGTCGGCCGGCTGAGCGGCGAGGACCCGGGGTACGAGCGAGGGCCGGACAGGGGCCGGCCGTTGCCCGCCCCGAACAACCAGGGCCCGGGCACGCTGATCGCGATCGTGGACTCGCCGGCAGGGTCCGCCGGTGTCGTGCTGACCGAGCGCCGGGGAGGCGAGCGAGTCCTCTCCACCTCGACGCTGAAGAGGCTCGAGCACATCCCGGCGGACGGCGACGTCCACGGCGCCGACCTCCCGGCGGTGGGCTCCTACCGTCTCTCGGCCGCGCCGGGTCCCCAAGGGAGCCGGACGGTCAGCGGCCTCCCGACCAAGGAGGTCGACGAGACCGTGAACGCGCTGATCGGCTACGAGCTGCTGCTGATCACGCTCGGGGTGCTCGCCGCGGCCGGGCTCGGCACGCTGCTCGTACGACGCCAGCTGCGTCCGCTCAACGCGGTAGCGGAGACCGCCCACACCGTGGCGCAGCTGCCGCTGTCCTCCGGAGAGATCGACCTGACCGAACGCGTCCCGGCGGAGCTGACCGACGAGCGCACCGAGGTCGGGCGAGTGGGCTCCGCGCTGAACCTGCTGCTGGCCCACGTGGAGTCCTCGCTGGAGGCGCGGCAGCGCAGCGAGCAGCAGGTGCGCCAGTTCGTCGGGGACGCCTCGCACGAGCTGCGCACCCCGCTCGCCACGATCCACGGCTACGCCGAGCTGTCCCGCCGTACGCCGGACGACCCGGCTGCCCTGTCCGCGGCACTGGCCAAGGTCGAGACGGAGACGGAGCGGATGAGCAGCCTCGTCGAGGACCTGCTCCTCCTGGCGCGGTTGGACTCCGGTCGCCCCCTGGAACGCGTCGAGGTCGACCTCACCCGGCTCCTGCTCGAGTCCGTCGCCGACGCCCGCGTGCTGTCCCCGGACCACCGGTGGCAGCTCGAGCTCCCCGAGGAGCCGGTGACCGTCACCGGTGACGAGCGGCGCCTGCACCAGGTGGTCACCAACCTGCTCGGCAACGCCCGGCACCACACACCACCGGGGACGACCGTGACGGTCTCAGCACAGGTGGCCGACGACGGCGTCCGGATCCTGGTCCACGACGACGGTCCCGGACTGCCCGAGGGCCTCGCCCCACACGCCTTCGAGCGGTTCACCCGCGGCGACACCTCGCGCACGCGGGCCTCCGGCGGAGCCGGTCTCGGGCTCTCGCTGGTGGCGGCGATCGTCGCGGCCCACGGCGGGAGCGCCCACGTCGACTCCCGGCCCGGCAGCACCACCTTCAGTGTGCTCCTCCCCCGCTGAGCCGCCCCAGGGGAAGGCTCACAGCCAGGACACAGATCGGCCACACGGCAGCCGAAGGCCCGGATCGCACAGTGGCGCCATGGACACCACGAGCATCCTGCCGCGGCCCACCGGAGGGGACGCCACCCCCACCAGTCAAGGCTCCGGATCCACCCCCGGCCTGCTCCGCAGGCTGTGGCGCGGCCGCACCGACGACCCGGCGTGGGCCCGCCCGGCCCTGCTCGGCCTCCTGCTCGCCACCGGCGTGCTCTACGTGTGGGGCCTGGGCGAGAGCGGCTGGGCGAACTCCTTCTACTCGGCCGCCGTGCAGGCCGGCTCGGAGTCGTGGAAGGCCTTCTTCTTCGGCTCCAGCGACGCCGCCAACTCGATCACCGTGGACAAGACACCGCTGGCCCTGTGGCCGATGGCGCTGTCGGTGCGGTTGTTCGGGCTCTCCAGCTGGAGCATCCTCGTCCCCCAGGCCCTTGCGGGGATCGCCACGGTGGCGCTGCTGCACCACACCGTCCGGCGTACGACGGGCTCGGCAGCCGCGGGCCTGCTCGCCGGCACCGTGATGGCACTGACCCCGGTGGCGGCGCTGATGTTCCGGTTCAACAACCCCGACGCGCTGCTCACCCTGCTCCTCGTCGCTGCCGCCGCCGCGACCCTGCGCGCGATCGAGGCCACCCGCGGTCCGACCCGCCCCGGGGCCTCGACCGGTCACCCGCTGCGCTGGCTCGCACTGGCCGGCGCCCTGGTCGGCCTCGCGTTCCTCACCAAGATGCTGCAGGCGTTCCTGGTGCTGCCGGCCCTGGCACTGGCCTACCTGCTGTGCGCGCACACCTCCTGGGGCAAGCGTCTCGGCCACCTGCTGGTGGCGTTCGGCTCGATGCTGCTGGCCGGTGGCTGGTGGATCGCGGTCGTGGAGCTGTGGCCAGCCGCGAGCCGTCCCTGGATCGGTGGCTCGCAGAACAACTCGATCCTCGAGCTGACCCTCGGCTACAACGGGTTCGGCCGGCTGAACGGCAACGAGGTCGGCTCGGTCGGCGGTGGCCCGGGTCGAGGCTGGGGTGAGACCGGCCTCCTGCGGATGTTCGACAGCGAGATCGGCGGCCAGATCGCCTGGCTGCTCCCGGCAGCGCTGGTCCTGGGCATCGCAGCCCTGTGGTTCGGGCGTCGCCAGGTCAACCTCCGGGCCGCGGTGATCCTGTGGGGCACCTGGCTCCTGGTCACCGGCCTCACGTTCAGCCTGATGGCCGGCATCTTCCACGCCTACTACACCGTGGCCCTGGCCCCGGCCGTGGCCGCACTGGTCGCAATGGGCGCCTGGGTCCTCTGGCAGCACCGCGACTCACTCGTCGCCACCGGCGTGCTCTGCTTCACCGTCGCACTCACCTCGGCGCTCGCGTGGTTCCTGCTCGACCGGACACCCGACTACCTGCCCTGGCTGAAGTGGGCCGTGCTCGTCCTCGGCGCGCTCTCCGCGCTCGCCCTCGCGGGCGCCGGACAGCTACCCCGCCCGGTGGCCCTGGGCGCGGCCTGCCTCGCCGTCGTAGCCATGCTCGCGGGCCCGGCGGCGTACGCCGTGACCACCGCGGCCACCCCGCACACCGGCTCCATCCCCAGTGCGGGACCCGCGTCGCAGGGCGGTCCCGGCGGAGGCCCCGGCAGAGGACCCGGTGGGCGCGCCCCCGGCGGCATGCCCGGCGCGATGCCGGGCCAGCTACCGGGCGGCCAGGTACCGGGCGGCCAGGCCCAGAACGGCTCCATGGGCCGACCGCCCAGCAGCTTTATGGGCCAGGCACCCAGTCAGGGCGGTGGCATGGGTGGGCTGCTGCACGGCAGCACCTCCAGCGCCGCGGTGACCGAGCTGCTGCGCACCGACGCGGAGGCCTACACCTGGGCCGCGGCGGCAGTGGGGGCCAACCACGCCTCGGGCTACCAGCTGGCCAGCCAGGAGCCGGTGATGGCGATCGGCGGCTTCAACGGCAGTGACCCGAGCCCGACGCTGGAGCAGTTCCAGCGCTACGTCGCCGACGGCCGGATCCACTGGTTCATCGCCAACGGTGGTGGGCCCGGTGGTGGGCCCCGTGGTGGGCCCGGTGGTGAGGGCAACGAGATCACCGAGTGGGTCGAGGCCAACTTCACCGCCACCACCGTCGACGGAACCACGCTCTACGACCTGTCCGGAGGGATCCGGTGAGTGCCCTGATGCAGCCCATGCCCCCGCTCGAGTGCCCAGATGAGGGCCCGACGGCGACAGTCCTGGACGTGGTGATCCCGGTCCACGACGAGGAGCTCCAGCTCGAAGACTCGGTCGAGCGCGTGCTCGAGCACCTGCGGACGATGCCGTGGAGCTTCCGGATCACCATCGCCGACAACGCGAGCACCGACCACACCCCGGTGATCGCGCGCCGGTTGAGCCACACCCACCCCGAGGTGAGCGTGGTGCGCCTGACGCAGAAGGGGCGCGGGCGTGCCCTGAAGGCGGTGTGGGCCGCCTCGGCCAGCGAGGTTCTCGTCTACATGGACGTCGACCTCTCCACCGACCTCGCGGCGCTGCTGCCCCTGGTGGCGCCGCTGGTCAGTGGGCACTCCGACCTGGCGATCGGCTCGCGGCTCGACCGTGCGGCCCGGGTACGGCGGGGCGCCAAACGGGAGTTCATCTCGCGCAGCTACAACCAGATCCTGCGCCGGGTGCTGCGTGCCCGGTTCAGCGACGCCCAGTGCGGGTTCAAGGCGATCCGCCGTGACGCCGCCCGCGAGCTGCTCCCGCTGGTGGAGGACAACTCCTGGTTCTTCGACACCGAGCTGCTCGTCGTCGCGGAGCGGGCCGGCCTGCGGATCCACGAGGTCCCCGTCGACTGGACCGACGACCCGGACAGCAGCGTGGACCTCGTTCGCACCGCGGCCGAGGACCTCGCGGGCGTTGCCCGCCTGGGTCGCTCACTGGTCCTGGGCAGGCTGCCGCTGCGTGAGATCGGGGAACGGCTCGGGCGGACCAGCGCCGAGGCCGGCCGCGGCCGGCTCGGCATGCAGCTGGGGATCTTCTTGATGATCGGTGTGTGCTCGACGCTCGCCTACGCGCTGCTCTACCTCGGGCTGCGCCCGGTGGTGTCGCCGTGGACTGCGAACTTCACCGCCCTGCTGCTCACCGCTGTCGCCAACACGGCGGCGAACCGCCGGTTCACCTTCGGCGTGCGCGGCCCGCGCGACGTCGTACGCCACCACGTGCAGGGCCTGCTCATCTTCGGCGCCGGTCTGCTGGCCACCTCCGGGGCGCTGAGCGTGATGGCGGCCCTGGGTGCGCGCAGCGCCGGGCTCGAGGTCGTGGTGCTCACCGCGACCAACCTCGCCGTGACCGTGCTGCGGTTCGTGGCGATGCGGGTGTGGGTGTTCGCGCAGCGCCCGCGCCGGAGCGGGGCGCGCGCGGACCTCACTGCGCGCGGAACGGCGCCAGGATCCCCGGCAGTGACGCCGACAGGGTCACCAGCAGCTCCTCGCGAGTGATCCCCCGGGAGTCGCGGACCCACTCCAGGACGACGTCCTCGGTGAACGCGGCCCAGCCGTGCACCAGCAGGCGTACGCCGGGCGTGTCGGTGAGGCCCAGGGCCGCTGCCTCCTGCGCGACCGGGCCCTCGAAGAGCCGGTCGGTGAGCGCGGCGCGCGCGGTCTCGTAGATCTCCCGCAGGCCCTCGTGGCCGCCCGCCGCGCCGCGCAGCAGCGAGAGGTAGCCCTGGTAGTTCTCGGTGACGTAGTCGACGTAGCGCTCCAGGGAGCCGGCGAGCTGCTCCAGCGGGGTGCCCTCCCCCGTGGGCGCCGTGACCGCGAACAGCTCGTCGGCGGCCCGCTGCACCACGGCGGTGTGGAACTCCTGCTTGTTGCCGAAGTAGTGGTAGAGCAGGCCGCGGGAGATCCCCGCCTCCACGGCCAGCGCCTCGATGGAGAGGTCCTCCAGCGACCGCGTGGCGAACAGCTGGACACCGAGGTCGAGCAGCTGCTCGCGGCGACCGTCCTTGCTCATCCGGGTGCGGGGGGAGGACATGTGTCTCATCTTACTGAACATCCTTCAATACCTCTATTGACGGACGTTCAACTTTTTGTAGAGTCCATGCATGACCCAGACAGACACGACCCCCGCCCCCCAGGGCCTCCCGCTCCCCGGGCACGTGCGCACCCTCGTCGTGGGCGCCGGGTTCGCCGGGCTCGGTGCCGCGATCAAGCTCGACGAGGCCGGCCTGCGGGACTACGTCGTGCTCGACCGCGGCGAGTCCGTCGGCGGCACCTGGCGCGACAACACCTACCCCGGCGCGGCCTGTGACGTCCCGAGCCAGCTGTACTCGTTCAGCTTCGCCCCCAACCGCGACTGGACGAGGTCGTTCTCCTTCCAGCCCGAGATCCACGCCTACCTCCAGCGCACGGCCGAGCAGGCCGGCGTGCTCGACCGGTTCCACTTCGGCGTGACCGTGCAGGACCTCAGCTGGCGCGAGGAGGAGCAGCACTGGCTGGTCACCACCGACCACGGCGCCCTCACCGCCGAGGTCGTGATCACCGGCTCCGGCGGCCTCTCCGAGCCCAAGCTGCCGGAGATCTCCGGGATCGACTCCTTCGAGGGCGAGATCTTCCACTCCGCGCGGTGGAACCACGACTACGACCTCACCGGCAAGCGGGTGGCCGTGATCGGCACCGGCGCCTCCGCGATCCAGATCGTGCCCGAGGTGGCCAAACAGGTCGCCCACCTCGACGTCTACCAGCGCACCGCCCCGTGGGTGATCCCACGGCTGGACCGGAGGTACACCCGCGCCGAGCGGCTCGCGTTCCGCCACCTCCCGCTCTTCCAGCGGATGTACCGCACCGGGGTCTACCTCGGCCGGGAGTCGCTGGTCCCGGGATTCGTGGTCAACTCCAAGCTGGCGACGCCGGCGCTCCTGCTGGCGAAGGGCAACATCGCCCGGGGCATCTCCGACCCCGCGCTGCGCGCCAAGGTCACCCCCGACTTCAAGATCGGCTGCAAGCGGATCCTGATCTCCAACGACTACTACCCCGCGCTGAACTCGAAGCACGTGGACCTCGTCACCGACGGGATCGCGGAGATCACCGCGACCGGCATCGTCACCGCCGACGGCACCCGTCGCGAGGTCGACGCCATCATCGTGGCGACCGGGTTCCACACCACCGAGCAGCCGATCTCCGAGCACATCGAGGGTCGCGGGGGCCGAACCCTCGCCACCGCCTGGCGCGAGGAGGGCATGGCGGCGTACAAGGGCACCACGATCGCGGGCTTCCCCAACCTGTTCCAGATCGTCGGACCCAACACCGGCCTGGGCCACTCCTCGATGGTGTTCATCATCGAGAGCCAGATCGCCTACATCGTCTCCGCACTGGGGAAGATGAGGGAGCGGGACCTCGTCACCGTGGAGCCGCGGCCCGAGGCGCAGCAGCGGTGGAACGAGGACCTGCAGCAGCGGATGCAGAGCACGGTGTGGAGCACCGGTGGGTGCGCGAGCTGGTACCTCGACCGGCACGGGCGCAACACCACGCTGTGGCCGCGCACCACCTACAAGTTCCGTGAGCTGCTCAGCGACTTCGACGTCGACCAGTACGCCGTGACCACCCCCCAGGACCGCCCCACCACGAAGGAGAACGTCGCATGAAGACCCTCGAGAACAAGGTCGTCGTCATCACCGGGGCCGGATCCGGGATCGGGCGCGAGCTGGCCCTGCGGGCGGCTCGCGGTGGCGCGCTGCTGGCCATCTCCGACTGGAACGAGGTGGGCCTGGCCGAGACCGTCGAGCTGGTCAAGGACGCCGGCGTACGCGAGCTGCGCAGCGACCGGGTCGACGTCTCCGACCGTGCTGCCGTGGCCGAGTGGGCCACCGCGGTGGTCGGCCAGTTCGGGCGGGTCAACATGGTGGTCAACAACGCCGGGGTGAGCCTGACCGGCGACTTCGAGGAGATCTCCTACGACGACTTCGACTGGATCGTGGGCGTCAACCTGATGGGCGTGGTGCACGGGACCAAGGAGTTCCTGCCCCACCTGATCGCCTCGGGCGACGGCCATGTGGTCAACGTCTCCAGCCTGTTCGGGCTGGTGAGCATGCCCAGCCAGACCGCCTACAACGCCACGAAGTACGCCGTCCGCGGCTTCACCGAGGCGCTGCGCGAGGAGATGCTGGTCAACAAGCATCCCGTCGCCGTCACCTGCATCCACCCCGGCGGGATCAAGACCGGGATCACCCGCAACGGCCGCAAGACCGCGAGCCAGGACTCCACCGGCCTGGACAGCTACTTCGAGAAGAAGCTCGCCCGCACCACCGCGGCCAAGGCCGCCGAGGTCATCCTCGACGGCGCCCTGTCCGGCAAGGCGCGCGTGCTCGTCGGCGCCGACGCCCACGCGCTGCACCACTTCGCCAAGCTCACCGGGTCGCGCTACCAGGACATCGTCGCGCGGGTGTGGACCAGGGTGGGGCCGAGGAAGAATCCCGGCACGCGCTGAGGCGCGCCGCGGGGCGGCCCCGGGCCCACGTATCCTCGCGGGCATGCTGCGACCCCTCCGCGTCGAGTGCCGCAAGTGGCCCGACGCCCCGCACTGGGAGTACGACGGGCTCCGGCTCGGCGTCGACGGTCACGGCACCTGGGTCGGGATCACCCAGGGCACCCTGCTGTCCAGCCCCACCCGGGCGTTCCAGGCGGCAGCCGACCACGTGACCCTGGTCCCTCACGACGGCTGGTGGCTGGGCACCTTCTACGCCGACGACCCCCGGCGGCCGTTCGACACCTACGTCGACATCGCCACGCCCGCGGTGTGGCACGGCGACGAGCTGGTGCGCGCGGTCGACCTCGACCTCGACGTGATCAAGGGGACGACGGGCCGGGTCTGGGTCGACGACGAGGACGAGTTCGCCGAGCACCGCGTCTCGCTCGGCTATCCCGATGAGCTGGTCACCGAGGCCGTTGCCAGCAGCCAGGCGATCCTGCGGGCGGTGACGGATCGCGTCGCCCCCTTCGACGGGACGCACCTGGCCTGGATCGAGCGCCTTCGCGCCCGCTGAACGGCGCCACCTGTCTAGTCCTGCCTAGTTCTTTTCGTCCTATTTGTAGGTAATAGCCAATTCCCGCGTGTGCACGGGTCCGGCCCGCCTACGCTGGTCTTCTCGCGACCGTTCTCGGATGAAGGCCCCCCTCCATGAAGCACCTCTGGGCGCTCCCCAGCACCCTGACCCTCGCCCTCGCGCTCGTCGTCACCGGCGTTGCGTCCTGGGCCGGCGAGACCTCGGTCCCCGGTCTCGGCGAGACGACCACGACCAGGTCCGCGGCACTGAGCAGCGCGACCGCCACCCCCTCGGCTCACAGCCTGTTCTGGCAGCTCGCCGCCCCGCAGCCGGTGGTCGCCGGCGTCCACCTGAGGAGCCGCGGGCAGGTGCCGGGGACCGGCGGGCCGCTGGGCACCCGGAGCGACCGGCAGTTCTTCGAGATCAGCAGCACCGGCGGGAACGACGTACCGGACGCGGCCCTGCGGGCCTACCGGAACGCGGAGCAGGCGATGGCCCTGGCCGACCCGGGCTGCGGGATCTCCTGGACGTTGCTCGCCGCGATCGGCCGGGTGGAGTCCAACCACGGCCGCTTCGCCGGCGCCCAGATCGGCTCGGACGGCGTCTCCCGCCCCGAGATCCGTGGCCCGCGCCTGGACGGCGCCGGCCCCTTCGCCGCGATCGCGGACACCGACGGAGGCACCCTGGACCGCGACCCGCTGTGGGACCGAGCCGTCGGCCCGATGCAGTTCCTGCCCGAGACCTGGAGCTCGGTGGCGCGCGACGGCGACCGCGACGGCCGGTTGAACCCCGACGACATCGACGACGCCGCGCTCGGCTCAGCCGTCTACCTGTGCGGGGTCGGCGGCAGCATCGCCGATCCGGCCGGGGCCGCCCGGGCCGCGTTCCGCTACAACCCGTCGAGCTACTACGTGGACCTGGTGCTGGCGATGCAGGCCGGCTACCAGACCGGTGTCTTCGCCACGCCCACCCCGCCGCCTCCGCCCGCCAAGGTGCGCAAGCCCGCCAAGCCGCAGACCCCGGGGAAGCCGCGCCCGATCAGGCCTCGTGGGACAGGTGGGCCGGGTGGGTCCAGCCTGGTGCCGCCCGGCAGCGTTCCTGCCCCGGCCCCGCTCCCCAAGCCCGCTCCGGCACCGGCGACTCCCCCGCCGCCCGCCCCGGGTACGACGACCCCGAAGCCGGCCCCCAAGCCGACGCCGAAGCCGACACCGGCGGCTCCGAAGCGCGGCGAGCTCAGGGGCACCTGGAACGCCTGCCCCGCCGGGTTCTGCGTGTCCGGCACTGCGCTCGACCTCGGTCCGGTGGACCGGCTGGACACCCCTGCGGCCGCCGACTTCGACGGGGACGGTGCCGTGAAGACCAACCGGGTGGAGTTCACCGGCCTGATCGGCAAGCGGGTGACCCTCTCCGTGGAGTACTCCGGCGGCGGGACCGTGGTCCTGCTGATCAACGGCAAGGGCCTGCGCAACGGGGACGGCAGCTTCGCCCGCCCGAGCGCCCTGGCCAGCGACGGACCCAGCTCGCAGCGGAGCTCCGCGCCCAGTGAGCTGACCAGTGAGCTGCCCAGTGAGCAGCCCAGTGAGCTCGCCAGCGAGGAGCCGGGCTCGCAGCCTTCCGGGAGTGCGTCCGGGCAGCCTGGTGACCGGAACAGCGCCGGCCCCTCCGGCACGCCGGAGCCCTCTGCGCACTGAGCGTCCCCGGGCGTGGAACGATGTGTCCGTGCCGATCGAGTTCGTCGACTCCCCCGAGCCGACCCTGGGCGTCGAGTGGGAGTTCGCCCTCGTCGACAAGGACACCCGTGACCTGGTCAACGCCGCCTCCGAGCTGTTCGACCTCGTCTCGGAGCGGCACGGGCCGCAGCCGCGGATCCACAAGGAGCTGCTGCGCAACACCGTCGAGCTGACCACCGGCATCTGCCGCACCGTCGGCGAGGCCGTCGACGAGCTCTCCTCGATGATCGACCTGGTCCGCCCGCTCGCCGAGGAGCTCGGGGTCGAGCTCTACTGCGCGGGCACGCACCCGTTCGCCGAGTGGTCCCACCAGCTGCTCACGCCGGGGCACCGCTACGAGGAGCTGATCGCCCGCACCCAGTGGTGGGGCCGGCAGATGCTCATCTGGGGAGTGCATGTCCATGTCGGCGTACGCCGTGAGCACGCGATGCCGATCGTCTCCGCCCTGCTGAAGTGGTACCCCCACCTCCAGGCACTCTCCGCCTCCTCGCCCATCTGGGCCGGCACCGACACGGGCTACGCCAGCAACCGGGCGATGATGTTCCAGCAGCTGCCGACCGCGGGGCTGCCGTTCCAGTTCGAGGCGTGGTCCGACTTCGAGCACTACGCCCAGGACCTGATCACCACCGGGGTGATCGAGGAGATCAACGAGATCCGCTGGGACGTGCGCCCGGCCCCGCACCTGGGGACCGTGGAGATGCGGATCTGCGACGGCGTCTCCACCCTGGACGAGATGCGCGGCCTGGTGGCGCTGACCCACTGCCTGGTCGTGGACCTCTCCGACCGCCTCGACCGCGGCGAGACGCTCCCGACGATGCCGCCGTGGCACGTGCAGGAGAACAAGTGGCGCGCGGCCCGCTACGGCCTCGACGCCTGGATCATCCTGGACGAGCACTCCAACGAACGCCTGCTCCAGGACGACCTCGCCGAGCTCCTCGAGCACCTCGCCCCGGTGGCCGAGCGCCTCGGCTGCTCCGCGGAGCTCGACCTCGTCGCCGAGATCCCGAGGCGCGGCGCGTCGTACCAACGCCAGCGCGAAGTCGCCCTCCGCACCCACGGCGACCTCGTCGCCGTCGTCGACTCCGTCGTCCGCGAGCTCTGACCGGGCACAATCGTCACGCCGTACGACGCCGACCGGGCACAAACGTCACGCCGTACGACGCCCACCGGGCAGTCAGGCACCCTTTGCTGCGGCCACAGCTGCCCGCTCGGCGCGCTGGAGGGGAACGTTTCTGCCCGCTCGGGGTGCCACCGCGGAACGTTTCTGCCCGCTCGGCGTGCTGGAGGGAAAGGGGTCAGACGCTCATCGGGGGGATCATGTCGGTGGCGGTGAGGGGGTCGACGCCGGTGACAGCGAGGAGGTCGGCGATCAGGGAGCGGACCTGGGCCAGGACCACCTCGGCGGAGAGGACGTGGGAGCGCTGGGCGTCGGTGGTGGCTCGGGCCAGCTCGATCAGGCGCCCGCGTACGGCGGTGGCCGCCCGGCCTGCTGCCAGCTCGTCGGCGACGGCGTCGGTGCACGCAGCCAGCTCGTCGAGCAGCGTGGCGTACGCCGGTGGGATCGCCTGGCGTTGGTAGGAGGCCACCGCCACGCGCCGTACCAGCACCCGGGTGTTGCGCAGCGCGAAGTCCAGCGGCTCCACGAGCTCGGCCATGGCCTGCACCCGCCCACGATGGCGGCGCCGGAACGGTGAGGAGCGCACCACCGAGAGCCCCTCGTTGGCCGCGGCGCGGAGCTCGACGACGAGGTCCTCGGTGGCGCGGGCGTCCCGCAGCACCTGCAGGGCGCGCTCCACGTCGCCGTCGAGGATGCTCCGGGCGGCGGCGCGCAGCAGCAGCGAGACCCGCCGCACCACGACCGCGGCCTGCTCACGCGGTCGTCGCAACGGCGCCCGGGGCACCACCGCGGCGGCGACCAGGGCGACCCCGCCGCCGATGAGGGCGTCCGTCCACCGGATGAAGGCGCCGCCCGCCGACGGCACCAGGGTGCTCACCACGATGGCCTGGACGGCCGCCTGGTTCACGAACAAGACTCCCTGCCCGAGCAGCAGGGCCATGGTCATCGCCAGGGCGACGATCAGCGCCATCTGCCACCCTCCCGAGCCGAGGAAGTGCGTCAGCGCGTCACCGACGAACACCCCGATCGCCACCCCCACGGTCACCTCGGCCACCCGCCGGAGCCGCTGGCCGTAGGAGGTGCCGAGGCTGATCACCGCGGCGATCGGGGCGAAGAACGGCGTCGGGTGCCCCAACACGTCGCTGGCCAGGGTCCAGGCCACTCCCGCCGCGATGGCGCACTGCGCGATCTGGAAGGACTTGGCGCTGACCCGTTCCCACCGCGCGCGCAGGGAGGTGCGGCTGCGGCTCACGGCCAGCTCGAGGCGCGGGACGACGACCGGCCGGCGCGCGATCTCCTCTCCGGCGCTACTTCCGGAGCGTGGATCCACGGCCGTGCAGGAGGGTGAGGACCTGGGCCAGCTGGTTGTCGGCCTTGTCGGTGCGGGCGAAGCTGGTCAGGGTGAGGAGCGGCTTGAACCGCTGCCGGGCGATCGACTTGGCATAGGTGAACTCCCGGAGCCCGTCGGGCCCGTGGATCCGGCCGAAGCCCGAGTCGCCCACCCCGCCGAACGGCAGCGAGGGGATGGCCGCGTAGGTGATCATGCCGTTCACCGCGGTCATGCCCGACCGGATCCTCCGGGCGAGCTCCATCCCCCGCGCCTTGGAGAACACCGTCGAGCCCAGCCCGTAGCGGGTCCCGTTGGTCCTCTCGACCGCCTCGTCCATGTCCCTGACCCGAGTGATCGTGACCGTGGGCCCGAACGTCTCCTCCTGCACGGCCAGCGCGTCCTCGGGGACGTCGACCAGCACGGTCGGCTGCACGAAGCGCTCCCCGACGGCGCCGGGACCGCCCAGCAGCGCCCGGCCGCCCCGGTCCAGCGCGTCCTGGATGTGCGACGCGATGATGCGGCCCTGGCCCGGCATGGTCATCGGCCCGATCTTCGCCTCGGGCGCGTCCTCGGCCTTCAGGTCACGGGCCAGCTCCAGCAGCCGGGAGAGGAACTCGTCGTAGACCCGGTCGTGGACGTAGACGCGCTCCACCCCGATGCAGGTCTGGCCGGCGTTGCTGGCCGCCCCCCACAGGGTGGCCTCGGCTGCGGCGTCGAGGTCGGCGTCCTCGTCGACCAGTACGGCGTCCTTGCCGCCCGCCTCGATCACCACCGGGGTGAGCGTCTCGGCGCACGTGGCCATCACCACCTTGCCGGTCTCGGTGGACCCGGTGAACGCCACCTTGTCCACCCCGGAGCGGCACAGGGCGGCTCCGGTCTCGCCGAGGCCGGTCACGACCTGGAAGACGGAGTGCTCGGGGACGACCTCACCGAAGGCGGCGGCGAGCCAGTAGCCCACGCCGGGAGTGAGCTCGCTCGGCTTGAACACCACGGCGTTGCCCGCCGCCAGCGCGTAGGCGATGGAGCCCATCGGCGTGAACACCGGGTAGTTCCACGGGCCGATTACCCCGACCACGCCCAGTGGCAGGTACTCGACCGTGGCCGCCTGGTTGGTCATCAGCAGTCCCGAGGGCACCTTGTGCCGGCCGAGCACCTTGCGCGCGTTCTTCGCCGCCCACGCCACGTGGTCCAGCGCCAGGGCGATCTCGAGGGTGGCGTCGCTGTGCGGCTTCCCGGTCTCCTGGTGCACCACGTCGGCCAGCTGGGCGATGCGCCGCGTCATCACCCCGGCCCACGCGGTGAGCCGCTCGGCACGCTCGTCGAAGGTGAGCGAGGACCACCACTCGGCGCCGTCGCGGGCTCGTCGTACGACGGCCCCGACGTCCTCGGGCGTGTGGATGGGCCAGGTGCCGACCACGTCGCCGGTGATCGGGCTCAGCGAGTCGAAGGTGTCCCCGGACCCGGGGGTCTCGGAGCCGGTCGGAACCTCTACGTCAGCGGTCATCGTGCGCTCCTGATCAGGTCGGCGGCCTTCTCGGCCGCCATCACGGTGGGTGCGTTGGTGTTGCCTCGTGGCACGGCCGGCATCACCGAGGCGTCCACGACGCGCAACCCCTCCACGCCGCGGACCCGCAGCTCGGGGTCGACCACGGCGTCCTCGCCGCTGCCCATCGAGCAGGTCGCGACGGGGTGGTAGAGCGTCTGGGTGTACTGACGGATGTGCTCGACGAGCTCGTCGTCGCTCGGGTTCTCCGAGAGCTCCCACGGTGACGCGAGGTACGCCGCCACCGGACCCTGCCCGCAGATCTCCCACACCCGCTTCATCCCGGCCAGCATCGCGTCGAGGTCGGCGCCGTCGTCGTAGTAGGCGGCATCGATCTCGGGGTGCCACACCGGGTCCGCGGACCGGAGCCGCAACGAGCCCCGGCTGCGCACCGAGACGAGCGTGGGCGCGGCGGTGAACATCCGGCGGGTCGGTTCGCGCAGGCCGTTGTCGTAGAACCCGGCGGGGGCCACATGGTACTGCATGTCGGGAGCCGGCAGGTCCTCGCGCGTCTTGATGAACCCGCCGCCCTCGCCCACGTTGGAGGTCAGTGGACCGGTGCCGCGGACCTTCCAGCGCAACAGGTTGGGCACGGTGGAGAACTCCACGAGATCGGTGGTGTCGCGGGTGTACCAGATCATCGGGACCGCGGGGTGGTCCTGGAGCCGCTGGCCGACCCCGGCCAGGTCCGCGACCACGTCGACGCCGTGCTCACGCAGGTGCGCCGCCGGGCCGATGCCGGAGAGCATCAGCAGCTGCGGGCTGTTCACCGCGCCCCCGCACAGGAGGACCTCCCGCTCGGCCCTCGCGGTGATCTCCCTGCCGGCGATTCGGTAGGTCACCCCGGTGGCGCGCTCCCCCTCCACCTCGATGCGGGTGACGAACGCACCCGTCTCCACGTCGAGGTTCTCCCGCTTGCGGGCCGGCTTCAGGTAGGCCTCGTCGACCGACCAGCGCCGACCGTTGCGGCAGGTGACCTGGTAGAGCCCGGCGCCCTCCTGCTCGGCGCCGTTGAAGTCGTCGTTGCGCTTGAGGCCCGCGCTGACCGCGCTCTCCACCCACGAGGTGGTCAGCTCGTGGGTGTAGCGGCGGTCCTCGACGTGCAGGGGCCCGTCCTGGCCGTGGTACTCCCCGCCGAGCCGGGTGTTGCCCTCGGCCTTCTTGAAGTACGGGAGGACGTCGTCGTACCCCCAGCCGGTGGCGCCGTACTCGTCACGCCAGGCGTCGTAGTCGGCGGCGTTGCCCCGGATGTAGATCATCGCGTTCATCGAGGAACATCCCCCGAGCGCCTTCATCCGCGGCCAGTAGGCCCGCCGGTTGTGCAACTGCTTCTGCTCGGTGGTGTCGTAGTTCCAGTCCCACTTGGTCTTGAACAGCTGCGGGAAGGCGGCCGGGACGGAGACCTCGTCCCCGACTGCCTCGGGTCCTGCCTCCAGCAGCAGCACGGTGACGCCGGGATCCTCGCTCAGTCGTGCCGCCAGCACCGCGCCGGCGCTGCCGGCTCCCACGATGACGTAGTCATGCGCACCGGATGCGCTGCTGGATCGCGACATGAGGGACCTCCACCTCGTCGACATCACTGTCGCCGAACCTATACCCGCAAAGCCGAGGCTCACCCGGGTCGAGCGCGCCGATCCCTCCCGGGACGCTGGCCGAGAAGCAGGGTGGCCAATCGCGGACAAAGCAGCGAGGATCGGCTGGTCCCGGGACCGGGCCACAGAGAGGTGGACACGTGGTTGCTCCGATCGATCCGACGTCAGCAGCATTCCTGTTCGCGGAGAACCGGCAGATGCCGATGCACGTGGGCGGCCTCCAGCTCTTCGAGAAGCCGGCGGACGCCCCGCGCGACTACGTCCGCAAGCTCTACGAGCAGATGTCAGAGACCAGCGAGATCGCCCCGCTGTTCCGCAAGCGCCCCACGCGCGGCATCGGCACCGCGGGCCAGTGGGTGTGGACCCAGGACGAGCAGTTCGACCTCGAGTACCACTTCCGGCACAGTGCGCTGCCCAAGCCCGGACGGGTGCGCGAGCTGCTCGAGCTCTGCTCCCGGCTGCACGGCACCCGGCTGGCCCGCGAGCGGCCGCTGTGGGAGGCACACCTGATCGAGGGCCTGCGCGACGGCCGCGTGGCGCTCTACACCAAGCTCCACCACTCCCTGGTCGACGGCATCGCCGCCATGCGCCTGATGGGCAGCGTGATGAGCACGGACCCGGACGAGCGCGGGATGCCTCCGATGTGGGCCGACCGCCCCAGCTCGCGCTCGGCGAAGGTCCGCGACGAGGCCGAGAACAGCCTGGCCCAGGTCCCGCTCGAGGCGATGCGTACGGCGCTCGGCATCACCGCCGACGCCGCCGGGATGCCCGCCGCACTGATCAAGACGCTCAAGCACGGGCTGCGCAACGAGACCTCCGCGCTCTCGCTGCACGCGCCCCGCACGATGTTCAACACCACGATCACCGGCTCCCGGCGGTTCGCAGCCCAGGGCTGGCCGATCGAGCGGCTGCGCGCCGTCGGATCAGCCAGCGGGACCACGCTCAACGACGTCGTGCTGGCGATGTGCTCCGGCGCAATCCGGTCCTACCTGATCGAGCACGAGGCGCTGCCCGACCTGCCCCTGGTCTCGATGGTGCCGGTGGCCCTGGACGCCAAGCGTGCCGGCAAGGGCGAGGGCGAGGGCGGCAACGCCGTCGGCGCGGTGATGGTCCAGCTCGGCACCGACCTCGACGACCCCGCGGACCGGCTGTCCTCGATCCACAAGTCGATGCAGACCGGCAAGCAGGCCCTGGGCTCGATGAGCCAGCTCCAGATCATGGCGATGAGCGCGCTGGGGATGGCCCCGTCGATCATCACCCCGATGCTGCGGATGCACGGGATCGTCCGGCCGCCGTTCAACCTGATCATCAGCAACGTGCCCGGACCGAAGAAGACGATGTACCTCAACGGCGCCAAGATGACCGGCACCTACCCGCTGTCCATCCCGATCAACGGGATGGCGCTGAACATCACCTGCAACAGCTACGCCGACGACATGGACTTCGGGCTCACCGGCTGCCGGCGCAGCGTGCCACACCTGCAGCGGCTGCTCACCCACCTCGACGACGAGCTGGGCGCGCTCGAGAAGGCCGCCGGGGTCAGCTGAGCAGGGGCCGGCCGCGAATCAGGCGGCGGAGGCCACCACGTCGCCGGGCAGGGTCGGGACCTGGACCACCTCGAGCGCGAGCTCCTGGCGCTCGATGTGCTCGCTGACCTCGCGGAGCACGCCGGACAGCGGCATGTCGAGGGCCTCGCACAGCGCGGCGAGCAGCTCGGAGGAGGCCTCCTTCTGCCCACGTTCGATCTCGGAGATGTAGCCGAGACTCACCCGGGCCGAGGAGGACAGCTCGCGCAGGGTCATCCCCTGACGCATCCGCTCGGCTCGCAGCACTTCACCGAGCGATGCGCGGAACAGCAGCGTTCCCAGACCCATGTGGTGCTCCTTATCGTCTTCTGTGCCTTCACAACGCTACCGAACCCGTCGTTCTTCCCTGCAGGTGCGTCCCGCCGCCCGCGTGTCAGCGTCGCTTCACCGGTCGTCGTCGACCTCGTCGAGACCCTGCTCGATCGCGTAGCGGACCAGCTGGACCCGGTTGTGCAGCTGCAGCTTGCGCAGCGTGTTCTGCACGTGGTTCTGCACGGTGCGGTGGGAGAGGAACAGGCGCTCGGCGATCTGCTTGTAGGACAGCCCCTTGGCCACCAGCCGCAGCACCTCGGTCTCGCGCTCGGTCAGGCGGGGCGTGTCGTCACGGTCGGTCACGGAGGAGTCGGAGAGACGACGGTACTCCCCCAGCACCAGCCCCGCGAGACCCGAGGTGAACACGGTGTCACCGACCGCGACCCGGCGTACGGCGTCGACCAGCTCGGTGCGCGAGGCCGACTTCACCAGGTAGCCGGTCGCGCCTGCCTTGACCGCCTCCAGCACGTCGTGCTGCTCGCCGCTCGCGGAGAGGATCAGGACGCGCACCGCAGGGTTCTGCCGCACCACCTCGGCGGTGACGGCGACCCCGTTCGGCTCGGGGATCTGCAGGTCGAGCACGACCACGTCGGGACGGGCCGCCGGGAACCGGCTGATCGCACCGCGGCCGTCCGCGGCCGTCGCCACCACGTCGAACCCGGCCTCGGTGAGGTCGCGGGCAACGCCCTCACGCCACATGGGGTGGTCGTCGACCACCATCACCCGCAGCTTGTCCTCCACGGCCCGCACCCTAGACGACCGGACCGACACCAGGAGGCCGACCGCGAGGATCAGTGGGGCGCACGCGGCTCCGGAGGCTGCAGGTAGCGCCCGCGCCGGTGCTCCAGTGCGTGCTCGTCCTCGCCCACGACGACGTCGACCACCCGGGCGACGACCAGGGCGGACCACCCCACGGCCTGCAGCTCCTCCACCTCGACGGTGGCGAAGCTGGGCGCGGTGACCAGTCGCGGACCGTGGTCGGTCTGGTCCCACTCCCCCACGGTGAACTGGCCGCCGGGGGCCGGCATCTGGCCGGCGAACACCTCGGCGAGGTCGCGGTGCTCCCACCGCAGCAGGTGGACCACCCCGCGCCCGGTGCGCTCGAGGACGTCGCGCAGGTCGCTGTCGGGGTCGACCAGGGCGAGCAGCCGGCCGGGCTCACCGCCCGCCACCATCACCGAGGACACCGTCAGGCCGGCCCGCGGGACGCCCTCGTTGCCCCCGCTGGTCCACAGGGTCACCGCCCCGCCGAGGCGGCCGCGGAACCGGCGTACGGCGTCGGAGGGGTCCAGGAACGGGTGCTCGTCGTGGATCGTCATCGGGTCGACCTCGCCCGGACGCCGCGCGGGACCTCGAGCTCCCACTCGGTGCCGGTGCCCGGCCCGGAGCGAACGGTGGCGGTGCCGCCCAGGTCCTCGATCCGCCCGACGATGGACTGCCGTACCCCGAGCCGGCCCTCGTCGACCGCCGCCTCCAGCCGGCCCTCGGGGATGCCGGGACCGTCGTCGCGCACCGAGACCACCCACCGGTCCTCGAGCTCCTCGAGCAGCACCCAGGCCGGGGCGTCCGGGCCGACGTGGTGCCGCACGTTGCTCAGGCAGGACTGCACCGCGGCCAGCACCTCGTGGGCCGTGGCGGCGGGCAGGGTCGCCGGGGTCCCCGGCAGCGCCACCTGCACCTGCGGCGTCTGCAGTCCGGCCAGCAGCTGCGCCAGGTCGAGGTCGCCCGCCGGTGCCAGCAGGTCGCGCGAGTCCTGCTGGACCAGTGCCCGCAGCCTGGCCTCCTGCTCGCCGGCGAGCTGCCCCAGCTCGACCCCGCCGGGGCCCAGCTCGGGCGCCCGCCGCTGGACCAGCGCCAGCGCCTGGAGTGCCCCGTCGTGGACCACCCGGCTCAGCCGCTGTCGCTCGGCCGCTGCTGCTGCCGCCCGCTCGGCACGGTCACGCTGGGCGGCCATCTCCTGCAGCAGCCCGGACAGGAAGCCCACGATCGCGCCGCCGAGGACCAGCAGGAAGATGTTGCCGTAGGCCTTCTGGGTGAGGTCGTCGCGGATGCTGAGGTCGGCCACGACGATCACAGCGGCGGCCACCAGGCCACCCGCATATCGCCACAGGACCGCCCAGGCCAGCACCACGCCCATCACCCAGAAGCCCGGGAGGGTGGCGTTGAGCCCCTCGCCCTTCACGTACGGCGAGGCCGCGATCGCCGCGACCGCCACCGCGAGGTCGGCGACCAGCAGCCACGGGCGGCGGCGCGAGGCGCCCCCGTAGGCCCACACGGCGAAGCCGGTCCACGCCGTCAGCGCGCCCATCACCACGAAGCCGGCGACCGGGTGGTCGTAGCCCTCGTGGCGCCACAGGTAGATGCCCAGCGAGTTCAGCAGTACGACGATCCGCAGCACCGCGAGGGCGCGGAACATCGTGTCCTGCACCGGGCCGTGGGGCTCGACGCCCAGGGCCGGCTGCGTGGCGGCGGCCACGGGATCAGGAGGCCTTCGCGTCCGGGCCGGGCTCGGTCCGGGTCCCGTTCTCCTTCTCGGCCTGCTTGTCGGCCTGCTTGCGCTCCTCCTTGGCGACGGCGGCGTACTTGTCGACGTACTCCTGGCCGGAGAGGCGCATGATCTCGTACATGATCTCGTCGGTGATCGAGCGCAGGATGTAGCGGTCGTTCTCCATGCCCTCGTAGCGGCTGAAGTCGAGCGGCTTGCCGAAGTGCACCACCGGGCGCGTGACCCGGCCGAACTTCTTCCCGGGGGGCGCCACGACGTCGGTCCCCACGACGGCGATCGGGATGACGGGCACCCCGGTCTCGAGCGCGAGCCGCGCCACACCGGTCTTGCCGCGGTAGAGCTTGCCGTCGTGCGACCGGGTGCCCTCGGGGTAGATGCCGAAGAGCTCCCCGTCCTCGAGGATCTTCTTCGCCGCCGAGAGCGCACCCTCGGCCGCGTTGCCGCTGGTCCGGTCGATCGGGACCTGCCCGGCCCCGGAGAAGAACAGCTTCTGGAACCAGCCCTTGATGCCGGGAGCGTTGAAGTACTCCGCCTTGGCCACGAACGTGACCTTGCGCGGCACCGTCATCGGCATGAACAGCCAGTCCGCGTAGGAGAGGTGGTTGCTGGCCAGGATCGCCGGGCCCTCCTCAGGGACGTTCTCGGCGCCGGAGACGCGGGGACGGAACACCACCCGCAGGAGCGGACCGATGGCGATCCACTTCAAGAACCAGTAGAACAAGCTGGCCACCTCCCTCTCCGCACCCATCGAACCCTAGGGCACGCGGAGCCATCCCACCGACTGGCTCGGGCAGCGTCTCCCCGCGGCGACCGTCCGGCGACCGGCCCGCGACCTGCGCTGCGACCAGCACGTGGCCGTCATCGCGACGTCCACCGCGACCTCACCGGGCAGCGACCCGGGTGCGGGTCACTAGTGTGGCGGGGCGCCGCGTGACACGATTGCCGTGCCCCCTCCTCCCGTCCCCCTCTCGCCCTCAGCCTGGAGTCCGCCCGTGACCGTGCACCCTCTCGCCGAGCCGTTCCACTCGCCCGGCGACGTGTCCTCACGGCGCGGACGCGTCGGGGTGCTGCTCAGCCACGGATTCACCGGCTCGCCGGCGTCGATGAGGGACTGGGCCGAGCACCTGGCCGGTCTCGGGTACGCCGTGTCGGTGCCCCTGCTCCCCGGCCACGGCACCACCTGGCAGGAGGCGAACACCACCACCTGGGCCGACTGGTACGGCGAGGTGGAGAGTGCCTTCGAGAAGCTCGGCACCGACGTGGACCGGGTCTTCGTCTGCGGCCTGTCCATGGGTGGCGGGCTGGCCCTGCGGCTCGCCGCGGACCACCCCGACCGGGTCTCCGGGCTGGTGCTGGTCAACCCCGCGGTGGCGAGCGACCGCAAGGACGTCAAGCTGCTGCCGCTGCTCAAGCACGTGATCCCCTCCCTGCCCGGGATCGCCAACGACATCAAGAAGCCCGGCGTCGAGGAGCACGGCTACGTGCGGACCCCGCTCCGGGCGGCCGCGGCGATGTTCGCGGGATTCACGGCGCTCCGCGCCGACCTGTCCAGGATCACCTGCCCGGTGCTGCTGTTCCGCTCCGCCGAGGACCACGTCGTCGACCCGTCCTCCGCCCGGCTGATCCTGGCCGGGGTGTCCTCGAGCGACACCCGCGAGGAGATCCTCGAGAACAGCTACCACGTCGCCACGCTCGACAACGACGCCGAGCGCATCTTCGAAGGGTCCGCGGCGTTCATCGAGCGGGTCTGCGGCGACTGAGCGGGCTGCACCGATGCCACCACCCACGGAGCCCGAGGAGGAGCCGACAGCCGGCGACCTCCCCGACAAGGCGTCCGCCGAGGACCTGCTGTGGCAGTCCATCGTGGACAACTACGGTGACCGTCCCCAGCTCGACGAGCCGGAGACCGGCGTACCGCCGCCCGCTCGCGACCTCGCCCCTGCCGCGTCCCGCTCCGAGGAGCGCCCCGAGCCCGAGGAGCTGCGACCCCCGGACCCCGAAGACCACTTCGTGCCGCCGGAGCCGCCCCCGCTCCCCAAGCCGCCACCGGCCCGGCTGCTCGCCTGGCTCGGCCTGTTCGGCGTCCCGGCCTTCGTGCTGCTGGCCCTCGTGGCCCGGATCGACCTTCCCGGGTGGGCGGGCCTGCTGCTGATGCTCTGGTTCGTGGGCGGCTTCGTCTTCCTGGTGGTCTCCATGGGACCCGACACCGGCCGCGACCACGACGACGGAGCCAGACTCTGAGCTGACCGCTGACCGGGTCAGCGGCGGCGGGTCCGGCCCCGGGCGACGCGTGAGGGGGCGCGACCGCGCCTGCCCACGCGGCTGGGGCGGGTGGCGACGCGGGCGAGGTCTGCTGCGCCGACCACCCCGGCCATCGGGCCGAGCACGGCTCGAACCACGCGGGGCAGGTCCCGGTGGCCGGCCCCGACGATGCTGTCCCCCAGCGCCTGCCTGGCCGGGGCCAGCAGCAGGTCGCCGCCGGCGATGACGCCGCCGCCGACCACGACCAGCGGCGGGTCGAGCGCGGCCACGAGGTTCGCGAGCCCGACTCCGAGCCAGCGCCCCACCTCGGCGTACGCCGCCATCGCCACCGGGTCCCCCTCGTGGGCCGCCGTGGTCAGCGCCGGGCCGGAGAGACTCGAACCGTGGTCGGCCGCGGCGCGGGCCAGCGCCCGTCCCGAGCAGTACTGCTCCCAGCACCCCCGGCGCCCGCACTCGCACGGCCGGCCGTCCGGGACCACCTGCATGTGGCCGTACTCCCCCGCCATGCCGTTCACGCCCCGCACCAGCCGTCCGTTGACGACCAGGGACCCGCCGATGCCGGTGCCCAACGTCACCATCACCGCGTCGGGTGACTCCTGGGCCGCCCCGAAGCGGGCCTCGGCCCAGAGCGCGGCCGACGCGTCGTTGTCGACCAGCACCCGACCGAGGGCACGGTGGCCCAGGCGCTTGCCGAGGCGCTCGGCCAGGGGTTCGTCGCGCCAGGGCAGGTGCGGCGCGAACCGCACCCGCTCGCCGTCGCGGGCCACGAAGCCGGCGGCCGCGACCCCGACCGTGAGCCGCCCGTGCTGGGCGATCAGCCGCTGCACCACCTCGACGAGGGCGTCCTCGACCTCCTGCACGGTGGCGTTGTCGATGCCGGAGCCGGGTCCGGGCGTGGAGGTCGCCTCGGTGTCCAGCACGCGGCCGAAGGTGTCCACGACGGCGGCCAGCACCTTGGTGCCGCCGATGTCGACCCCGATCGAGAGGCTCATCGGGTCCACCCGGGCCCGGCCTGCAGCATCACCACGTCGCGCGAGGTGTGCAGCACCTCCCACCCCTCGAGGCGCAGCGCGTAGGCCAGCCTGCTCTTCGTCGGGAGCAGCGCCACCTCCACCTCGCTCTCGCGCAGGGTGCGGTCCCAGCCGCGGTCCAGCTCGGCCAGGTCGAGCTGTCGTTGCAGGTGCTTGTCCGTGTACGCGTCGGAGTAGCCGTCGATCACCGGGTTCAGCTCGGGGTGGCGCCACATCAGGTAGCCGCCCATCACGTCGGCGGTCTGCACCGAGGTGCCGGCCGGGAGCCGGTCCAGTGCCGGGTTGAGCCATCCGGGCACCGAGGCCGGCCGGTCCGCGGTCACCGGCACCAGCGCGGTGATCAGGGCGACCGCACCCAGGGCGAGCCCGGCCACGACCGTGCGCTCGCGTCCCGGGGCCGGCCGGGACTGCCCGATCACCGACTGCAGCGCCGCGGCGACGAAGGGCACGGCCATCATCGCGGCGAGGGGGACCGTGCGCACCGCGTAGGCGCTCCACCCGGCGGCCAGGACGAGCAGGAACACCGAGACCGCGTCGGGCCGGCGCTCCTGGCGCCCGAGCAGCCAGATCACCAGGGTCAGGCAGATCATCGCCGCGACGACCGCCGCCTGGCGCATGTGGAAGTCGGTCGCCGCCCACTCCGCGTGGAACTTCGCCCGCCCTCCGACCAGGAGGACCGCGGAGTAGAGCCGGGGGCCGGCCGGGGTGAGGGCGGCCACGACCAGGCTCAGGGCGGGTACGGCGAGCAGCCGCACCAGGACCGGCCGCAGCTCACGGAGCCGCGACCGCTGGTCGACCACGATGCCGAGCACCGCGACCACCCCGATCAGGGCGCCGACCGGCCACATGCCGTGCAGCATCGCCCATACCCAGGTCACCGGCACCAGCCACCAGCGCGGCCGCAGGTCCTGGGCGGTCCGCAGCCAGGCGTGGGTGACCAGCAGGACCAGCAGGTAGCTGACCACCTGGGGACGCGGCGTGAGGTTGTTGCTCGTGGCCAGCACGACCAGCAGGGTCACGACCGTGGCGGGCAGCGGGTCGGCGTACCGCCTGGCGACGAGGAAGACCGCCACCACGGTGGCGATCACGACGACGCCGCTGAGCCAGGCGACCCCGGCCAGGCCGAATGCCGACTCGGTCAGCGCCATCAGCACCTGGCTCGCCCACTGGGTCGGCACCCAGTCGCGCTGGCCGAAGCTGGACACGTGCCCCGGGCTCCACGGCGACCAGTTGGTGAGGAACTCGTGGCCGTAGCGCAGGTGGAAGAACGTGTCCGGGTTGGAGATCGGCGCCGTGACGATCCGGACCGTGGCCAGCAGCAGCCCAGCGAGGAGGGCGTAGGGCATCCAGGTGATCAGCCGCGTCACCGGGGAGCTCCCGGCGGCGGAGGGCTCGGGAGCCACTTCCGGCGGCGTGACCGACGTGGTCACCGACGTCGCGCCAGGTCCGCCACACCGACCATCCCGCCGGCGTTGCCGAGCTCGGCGGCGCGCACCTCGAGCAGCGGCCGGTACCGGACAGCGGTGACGTGCTCCAGGAAGCTGGCGCGGATCGGCTCCAGCAGGAGCTCGCCGGCCTCGCTGACCCCGCCCCCGATCACCACGACGTTGGGGTCGAGGACGGCGGTGAGGGTCGCCACCCCCTGCCCGATCCAGTCGCCGAGCTCGGCCAGGCGCTCCAGCGCGAACCGGTCGCCCTCGCGGGCGGCCTCGGTGACCATCGGGCCGGTGATCTTCGCCGGATCGCCCCCGGCGCGGGCGAGGATGCCGCCGGCCTGCTCCGGCATCTCCGCGGCGTGCTCACGGGTCATCCGGACCAGCGCGGTCCCGGATCCGTAGGACTCCAGGCAGCCGAGGTTGCCGCAGCCGCACAGGACGCCTCCCGGGACCATCTGGATGTGGCCGACCTCGCCACCGATCCCGAACCCGCCGCGCAGGAGCTCGCCGTCGATCACCACGCCCCCACCGACGCCGGTGCCGATGGTCAGCATCAGCAGGTCCTCGACGTCCTCGCCGGCGCCGAAGTTGAACTCGCCCCAGGCGGCGGCGTTGGCGTCGTTCTCCACGACGACGGGCAGCCCGAGGCGCTCCTGCAACCGCGCCTGGAGCGGCTCGTCGCGCCAGGCGAGGTTGGGGGCGAAGATCACGGTGGAGCGACGGCTGTCCACGAAGCCGGCGGCGCACACGCCGACGGCCTCGACCTCCTCGGCACCGACCAGGGAGGCGACCAGCTCGCCGATGGTCTCCACGATCTTCCCCGGGTCCGTGGCGGGCGAGACCCGCACGTCGCGGGCGATCAGCTTCCCGTCCTCGTCCACGAGGCCTGCGGCGATCTTCGTGCCGCCCACGTCGACTCCGACGGCGACGCTCACCGGTCCTCGTCCCAGTCCGCGTCGGAGTCGAGGTCGATCTTCTCCACCGGGGCGGAGGACTGACGGGTGTCGGTGTGCGTGGCGAGGAGCCCGGCCGCAGCGTGCACCAGCGAGCTCGCGGCCGCGGACAGGTGCGTGCGCACCTCGGGGCTGGTACGCCGGACCGCGTGGATCACCTGGCACACGGGGCAGTAGCGGCAGTCCTCGCCGCCGGTGGCCACGTGCTCGTTCACGTCCTCCACCGCCCGCGCGAACGCGCCTGCGAGGCCGGTGGCGTTGTCCACGTGCTCTGCGCCCTGGTCGCGGGCCCAGTCGGAGAGCACCCCGAACAGCTTCGCCGCCTCGTCGGCGACGCTGCCCACGGCCTCGTCGCCGCCGGGCTGGTGGTCACCGGGCTGGTGGCCGGAGTCGGAATCTCCGCCGTCGGGGCGGCTGGCGTTCCTGTCCTCGTCTGCGTCGCTCACGACTGCTCCTCCTGCTCGAACCGGAACCGTACCTGCAGCGACCCCTGCTCCACGCGAGCCGCGGACACGGTGTGCCGCCGCAGCGCCGCCGGGAGCGTCAGCAGCCGGCGGTAGGAGCCCACGGTCACGACGAGCTCGTCGCCGTGCCGGGCGAGGTCGACGTCCTCCTTCTGCGCGAACGGGAGGGCGATGCGCAGCACGGCGCCGCTGGGCGAGCGGGTGATCGTCATCGGTCCCTCCCCCTTCGGCACCGCGAGCGGGTCCGCGCCGGCGTACGCCGCCTCCGCGAGGCTCGCGAGCGCATCGGTGCCCACCGGCTCCCCCGGGCGGTAGTCGGAGGTCCAGATCGGGAGGTCGGCGAACGACTGCCGCACCTCCGCGAGCACCTTGCGCTGGGCCTCGACCCAGCCCTGCCGCCAGGGGTCGCCCTCGTCGTCGGGGAACACCCGGTTGGCGATCACGCCGTCCACCCGGTAGCCGTAGAGCGACAGCGTGGTCAGCGAGCGCCGCGCCTCGGCGACCACGACGGACTCGGGCGTCAGCACCAGCCGGATGCTGGAGCCGTCCTCGCCCAGGATCTGCTGCACCTGCTCGAGGTCGCGATGCAGCCGCTCGACCGCCTCGAAGACGGAGTCCTCGGGCATCGGGACCCCCGCGGCCCGGGTGAGCACCGGCCGCAGGGCCCGGACGACGCGGCGCTGCACCCCGAAGAGCCGGTTCATGTACCAGCCGAGCGCCTCGGGCAGCGCGAGCAGGCGCAGCGTCTCCGCGGTGGGTGCGCAGTCCACGATGATCACGTCCCAGGCGTCGCTGATCGCGTGGTTGCGCAGCTCCAGCAGGGCGAGGACCTCCTCGGCTCCGGGGATGACGGTGAGCTCCTCGGCGGTGATGGAGTCGACCCCGGCGGCGTCGAGCACCGAGACCAGGTAGCCCTGGATCTCCCCCCACGACCGCTCGAAGCGCCGCTGCACGTCCACCTGCTGGACCCACAGCCGCGGCTCGATCTCGACGGGCTCCGAGCCGGCCACCTCGACCCCGAACGCGTCGCCGAGGGAGTGGGCCGCGTCCGTGGACAGGATCAGCGTGCGCTGCCCTCCCCGGGCGGCGAGGGTCGCGGTTCCGGCGGCACTGGTCGTCTTCCCGACGCCCCCCTTGCCGGTGAACAAGACGATGCGGACGCTCACCTCAGGCCAGCGACTCGACTCGCCTCTTCAAGCCCTTCAGCGCGGTGTCGATGATGACCTTCTCGGCCTTGCGGCGCAGCAGGCCGATCATCGGGATGCTGAGCTCGACGGCGAGCCGGTAGGTGACCTCGGTGCCCGGGCCGCTGGAGCGGAGCTCGTAGGCACCCTCCATCGCCTTGAGCATCTTGCCCTCGACCAGGTTCCAGCGCACCGAGGTGTCACCCTGCCAGTCGTATCCCAGGGTGTAGGAGTCCTTGATCGGTGCGGCCTCGAGGTCGAAGTGCACCTTGCGGGCACGACCGTCGGCGCCCTGCTCCACGACCTCGGCCTTCTTCATCCCCTGGGCCCATTCCGGGTACGCCGGGAAGTCCGCGATGACCTCCATCACCTGCGCCTGGGGCGCGTCGATGACGATGCTGGAGGTGGTCTGCTCGGCCATGGTTCCGGTCCTGACGTCGACAGCTGCTGAAGGCGCATCTCGCACGCGTCGGGCCCCGATCCAGGCCCGGCTGCACAAGGTTAACGGACCCTCTCGGTCCGGGGCCGCCACTCCTGCGGCTCGGGATCGCTCCGGGCGCGAGTAACGTGCTCCTGCGATGCAGCACCCCGGAAGACCGGTGCTGCGCTGAAGAGAGGTGCAACTTGCGCGAGTACTCCACTGCCTTGCAGGTCGAGGTCCCGTCGACCGGCAACCTGACCGACGACGTCGTCACCAACGGCACCGAGCACGGCGACGCGATCGTCTTCTCCCGGCGTCACGAGGGCGGCTGGAGTGACGTCACCGCAGCGGAGTTCCTCAGCGACGTGCGCTCGGTGGCCAAGGGACTGGTCGCGGCGGGGATCGAGCCCGGCGACCGGGTGGCGCTGATCTCCCGGACCCGCTACGAGTGGACCCTGATCGACTACGCGATCTGGTTCGCGGGTGCCGCCACCGTGCCGGTCTACGAGACCTCCAGCGCCTCCCAGGTGGAGTGGATCCTCAGCGACTCCGGCGCCCGGGCCGTGCTCACCGAGACCCAGGAGCACAGCTCACGGGTCCAGTCGGTGCGCGGTGAGCTGCCCGAGCTCCACCACATGTGGTCGATCGACGGGAACGGTCTCGGTGTGCTGCGCACGCTGGGCGAGGACGTGTCCGACGAGGAGCTGGAGGGGCGGCGTACCGGCAGCGGGCCCGACGACCTGGCGACCCTGCTCTACACCTCCGGGACCACCGGCCGCCCGAAGGGCTGCATCCTCACCCACGGCAACTTCATGTTCGAGCTGGGTGTGGCCGTCGACGAGCTCGACCAGCTGTTCACCCCCGGCGAGGGTGACGAGCCCCCCTCGACCCTGCTGTTCCTGCCGCTGGCGCACGTGTTCGCGCGGATCATCCAGATCGGCTGTGTCAAGGCGCGCGTGCGGATGGGGCACTCCTCGGACATCAAGAACCTGCTCGACGACTTCGCCGCGTTCCGGCCCACGTTCATCCTCGGGGTGCCGCGGGTCTTCGAGAAGGTGTTCAACACCGCCTCCCAGCGTGCCGTGGCCGACGGGCGCGGGAAGATCTTCGGCCGCGCCGCCGACGTCGCCATCGCCTGGTCGCGCGGCCTGGAGTCCGGCAAGACCCCGCTGGCCGTGCGCGCCCAGCACAAGGTCTTCGACCGTCTCGTCTACGGCAAGCTGCGCACCGCCCTGGGCGGGAAGTGCACCTACGCCGTCTCCGGCGGCGCCCCCCTCGGGGAGCGACTGGGTCACTTCTACCGCGGCATCGGGGTCAACGTCCTCGAGGGCTACGGACTGACCGAGACCACCGCCGCCGTGACCGTCAACCTCCCGGAGGCGCAGAAGGTCGGCACCGTGGGCCGCCCCCTGCAGGGGACCAGCGTGCGGGTCGCGGACGACGGCGAGCTGCTGTTCCGCGGTGGCCAGGTGTTCGCCGGCTACTGGCACAACGAGGAGGCCACCGCCGAGGCCAAGAACGCCAACGGCTGGTTCCACACCGGCGACGTCGGTGAGATCGACGACGAGGGATTCGTCCGGATCACCGGCCGCAAGAAGGAGATCCTGGTCACGGCCGGCGGCAAGAACGTGGCGCCGGCGGTGCTGGAGGACCGGCTCCGGGCCCACTACCTCGTGGACCAGTGCATCGTGGTCGGCGACGGGCAGCCTTTCATCGCGGCCCTCGTCACGATCGACCCCGAGGTGCTGCCCGGCTGGGCCGAGCAGCACGGCAAGCCTGCGGACATCGCCCGCCTCATCGACGACCCCGAGCTGCGTGCCGAGATCGAGGAGGCCGTCGAGGAGGCGAACAAGGCCGTGTCCAAGGCCGAGTCGATCCGCCGGTTCGCGATCGTGCCGAGCCTGTGGACCGAGGAGGGCGGACACCTCACCCCGAGCATGAAGCTCAAGCGCGCCATGGTGATGCGCGAGCACAGCGAGGACGTGGACGCGCTCTACGGCGGCTGACCCTGACCCCGCTGGGGGGACATTTCGGGCGACTGGTCCTACTGAGTATCGGATTTCGCGTACAAAACGGACTCCGGTGCGGCAACCTGTCCCTGTCGTGGACGCATGTGGTCCACCGACACCAACGGGAGCCGCCGTGGACCGGCAACGCTCCTGCCCCCCACGGACTAGTTAGGTCAACCGTTCATGGATCGCAGAAAAGTACTCCTCGTCGTCGCGGCCGTGATCGCAGCCTTGGGTACGTTGCTCGTCTTCCTCTACGTCCGCACCGCTGACAACCGGGCCGACCAGCGCTACGCCGCCGTCCAGGTCCTGCGCGTGGTCAAGCAGATCCCCGTGGGCGAGACGATCGAGGCTGCCCAGGCCGCCGGCAAGGTCGAGACCGGGACCGTCTCCCAGCAGGACCTGCTCCCCGGTGCGCTCACCGGCACCGAGCCCGTCGCGGGCCAGGTCGCCGTCACCAACATCTACCCCGGCGAGCAGCTGATCAGCACCAAGTTCGGCGCCGCCGGCGCTGCCTCGAGCCTGACGATCCCCAAGGGCAAGATCGCGGTCTCGATCAACCTCTCCGACCCCGCGCGCGTCGCGGGCTTCGTGAACCCCGGCGACAAGGTCGCCATCTTCATGAACGGCACCGCAGGCGCCGGCACCTTCACCAGGCTCCTGCTCCCCAACGTGCAGGTCATCGGCGCGGGTACGACGACCGTCGTACCCACCACCACCACGGACGCCGCGGGCGCCCAGGTCGTCGACCAGCTGCCCAAGACCCTGCTCACCCTCGCGGTCAGCCAGGCGGAGGCGGAGCGGGTGCTCTACGGCAGCGGCAACGGCGAGCTGTCCTTCGGCCTGATGAACAAGGACTCCCAGGTCGCTCCCTCCGGCGGCGTCACCGGGTCGAACCTGTTCCAGTGACCCCGACCCGCTGACTCCCCCCGCCCCCGCTGAAAGGAAGGACCCCGATGCCGATCCTCGTCGAGGCTGACAGCACCACCGCCGGTGTCCTGGTCAACGCCCTGCCCGCCGGGTCCCCGGTCGTCTCGCGCCCCGACGACGTGGAGGGGCTGCTGACGGGACGCGGCCACTCGGCCGTCGTCATCGGCCCCACGATGGACATGGCCACCGCGACGCTGCTCGCCGACCGCACCCGGATCGGCTACCCCGCCACGAGCGTGGTGCTGATCCGCCACGACCTGCATCCCGAGATCTACGCCCAGGCCATGCAGGTGGGCATCATCGCCGTCGTCGCCGCCAACGACCAGCCGGCGCTGAACACCGCCCTGAGCCGTGCCCGCACCACCTGGGAGGCCATCCACGGCCCCACCAACCCGGGCGAGCGCGACGGCCGCGTCTTCACGGTCTTCTCCCCCAAGGGCGGGGTCGGCAAGACCACGATGTCGGTCAACCTCAGCGTGGCCCTCGCCCGGACCCGCGCGGAGGTGTGCGTGGTCGACCTCGACCTCGCCTTCGGCGACGTCGCCATCACGATGCAGGTCATCCCCGAGCGCACGATCACCGACGCCGCGGAGTCCGAGGCCGACCTCGACTACTCGCTCCTGCAGCAGCTGCTGACCCGACACGAGAGCGGCATCTCGATCCTCGCGGCCCCCACCCACCCCGAGGGCCGTGACCTGGTCACCGCCACTCTGGCGCGAAGCGTGATCCAGACCCTGCGCCGCCACTTCGACTACGTCGTCATCGACACCCCGCCCGGCTTCGACGACCAGGTCCTGGGTGCCTTCGACGAGACCGACGAGCTCGTGGTGATGGCGACCCTCGACGTACCGACGATCAAGAACACCAAGGTCGCGATGGAGACCCTCGACCTTCTCCACCTGATCCCGAACAACCGGCACCTCGTGCTGAACCGGGCCGACGAGGAGGTCGGCCTCTCCCAGGCGAACGTCGAGGAGATCCTCTCGATGCCGGTGGAGGTCTCCCTGCCCAGTACGCCGGCCGTGGCCAGTGCGACCAACCACGGGCGGCCGATCGTCCTCTCGAACCCCGGTCACCCGGTCTCCAAGGCCCTCGACGCCTTCGCGCAGAAGCTCGCCGGCAACACTGCGGCCGCGATGGCGGCCACCGCGCCCGCCAAGCGCAGCTTCTTCGGCCGGCAGCGCAAGCAGCAGGTGGCGCCGTGAGCAGCCTCAGCGACCGGCTCGCCGCCCTCAACCGGGCGACCCAGGTCCCCGGCGACGGGGCCGACCCGGCCGGCGCCATCCCGTCCGCCCCGGTCCCCAAGCGCCGCGCGGACGTGCCCATCGACGCTCCCCCGGCCACCGGGGTCGCCCAGGCGACGCCGCACATCCCCACGGTGACCCCCGGCACGCAGCCGGACAGCAGCGTCAGCGAGGCGGAGGCCGGCGGCTACCACAGCCCCAGCTCGAACGGCGCCAAGCCGGGCACCTCGACGAAGACGAGCTCGGTCGCGAAGACCGCCCGGGCGGAGGCGGTCAAGGACCGGTTCGAGGACCTCAAGGAGAACGTCCACAGCGAGCTCCTCCAGCAGCTCGGCCCCCAGCTCTACGACGCCAACCTCGACGCCGCCGAGCTCGAGTCCAAGGTCCGGGCCGTGCTCGGCGACGTCCTGGCCGGGAACAACCGCCCGCTGACCCGCGCCGACCGGGAGCGGATCACCCAGGACATCTCCGACGACATCCTCGGCTACGGGCCGCTGGAGCCCTACCTGCGCGACATCGACGTCGCCGAGGTGATGGTCAACGGGCCCTTCGACATCTACCTCGAGCGCCGGGGCAAGCTGGTCAAGGTCGACGGCAAGTTCAAGGACGAGGCCCACCTGCGGCGCACGATCGACAAGATCGTCTCGCGCATCGGCCGGCGCGTCGACGAGTCCTCCCCAATGGTCGACGCGCGGCTCCCCGACGGCAGCCGGGTCAACGCCGTCGTACCCCCGCTGGCGATCGACGGCAGCACCCTGACCATCCGTAAGTTCGCAGCGGACCCGCTGACGGTCAACGACCTGATCAAGTTCGGCTCGCTCAGCGACCGCACCGCCGACTTCCTCGACGCCTGCGTGCGCGGCCGGCTCAACGTCGTCGTCTCCGGGGGCACCGGCGCCGGCAAGACGACCACCCTGAACGTGCTCTCGTCCTTCATCCCGAGCGACGAGCGGATCGTGACCATCGAGGACGCGGCCGAGCTCCAGCTCAAGCAGGACCACGTCGTGCGCCTGGAGTCGCGTCCCGCGAACATCGAGGGCAAGGGCGCGGTCACGATCCGCGACCTGGTCCGCAACTCCCTGCGTATGCGGCCCGACCGTATCGTGGTCGGTGAGGTGCGCGACAGCTCCGCCCTCGACATGCTCCAGGCGATGAACACCGGCCACGACGGCTCCATCTGCACCGTCCACTCCAACGGGCCGCGCGACACCTGCTCCCGGCTGGAGACGCTGGTGCTGATGGCCGGCATGGACCTCCCCATCCGCGCGATCCGCGAGCAGGTGGCCTCCGCGGTGGACCTGATCGTGCACCAGGCCCGGCTCAAGGACGGCACCCGCCGGATCACCCACGTCACCGAGGTGGAGCGGATGGAGGGTGACGTGATCACCCTCCAGGACATCTTCCTGTTCGACAACTCCGCAGGCTTCGACTCCGAGGGACGCTCGCTGGGGACGTTGAGGGCCACCGGCCTGCGCCCCAAGTTCCTCGAGAAGATGCTGCACAACAACGTGACCGTGGACCCGCGCATCTTCGCCACCTCGGACTACCACCGATGAGCGACCTGCTGGTGCGCCTGCGCGGTGCCCGGAGCCGTCTGGTCTCGGCAGTCCTGCTCGCACTGCTGTTCCTGCCGCTCGCGGCGTCGGTCCCCGCCCACGCGGCGCTCCCCCTCGCTGACCCCGCTGGCGAGAAGGCGGCGATCGACCACGCCCTGCCGTCGAAGGGCAACCTGCGCCTCCTCGTCTCGGTGCCCGGCAGCGACGCGGTCGACCTCGGTTCGGTCACCGTCAGCATCGACGGCACCGAGGTGAAGGGCACCGCCAGCGCCGCCTCGCAGAGCAGCGCGGTCTCCCGGACCTCGGTCCTGGCGATCGACACCAGCGCGAGCATGAAGGGACAGCGCATCGCCGAGGCCAAGAAGGCCGCGCTGGCCTACCTGGCCGCGGTGCCTGCCAACGTGCGGGTGGGCGTGCTGAGCTTCGACTCCACGGTCAAGCTCGTGGTGCCGCCCAGCCTCGACCGCGACGCAGCCCGGGCCGCGATCCTCGGACTGAAGCTCACTTTGCAGACGGCGCTGTACGACGGTGTGCTCGGCGCCCTCAAGGCCGCCGGACCCCAGTCCCAGACCTCCGGGCAGCGCAAGATCCTGCTCCTCTCGGACGGCAAGGACACCACCCGCACCCGGCTGGACGACGTGGTCGCGGCGGTGAAGAAGTCCGGTGCGGTCGTCGACGTCGTGTCGCTGCAGGCCGGCGACGACGCCAACCGCCCGCTGAACGCGATCGCCACCGCCAGCAAGGGCACCATGCTGACGACCGCCGACCCGGCGGCGCTGACCGCGGCCTTCGCCAAGGAGGCCGCCGACCTCGCCCGCCAGGTGGTCGTGACCGCCGAGATCCCCGCGGGCATGGACAAGACGAGCGCGAACGTGGAGGTCGCCGTCCCCACCGGCACCTCGACGTACACCGCTGCGGCGTACGTCCCGGTGCAGCGCGAGGCCGACATCGAGGCCGCCAAGGCCGTGGCGGCCATACCGCAGGTGGTCGAGGCCGGCCCCTTCGACCTCTCCCCCACGGTGATGTACGGCGCGGTAGCGGCCATCGGGCTCGGCCTGCTCGGGCTGGTCGCCGCCATGGCCACCGGGTCCCGCAAGCCCTCCAACGACCTCACCCTCAACGAGCAGATCCGGGCGTACGGCGTGATGGCCGTCCCGGGCCAGTCCGGGCCACGCCGCGACGCGGAGCCGGCGAACCCGTTCGCCGGCCAGGCCAAGCAGGCCGCCGAGCGTGCCCTGGCGAACAACCAGAACCTCGAGGCGCGGATCGCGCACAGCCTCGAGGGCGCGGGCGTCGCCCTGCGTCCCGCGGAGTGGCTGCTGCTGCACGCGGCGATCGCCATCGGCGGCGGGCTCCTCGGGCTCCTGCTCGGCGCCGGCAACGTCGTCCTGGGCTTCGTGTGCATCGTGGTCGCGATCGTCGGCCCCTGGTTCTATCTGAAGCACAAGCGGTCCAAGCGGTTCAAGGCGTTCGGCCTCGGGCTGGCGGACACGCTCCAGCTGATGTCCGGGAGCCTGTCGGCCGGCCTCTCGCTCGGCCAGTCGATCGACACCATCGTGCGTGAGGGCTCCGAGCCCATCGCGGGTGAGTTCCGGCGCGTGGTGATCGAGAGCCGGCTCGGGGTGACCCTCGAGGACGCGATGGACGGCATGGCCGACCGGATGGAGAGCCGCGACTTCAAGTGGGTCGTGATGGCCATCAGGATCCAGCGCGAGGTCGGCGGCAACCTGGCCGAGCTGCTGCTGACGGTGGCCGCCACCCTGCGGGAGCGCGAGTACATGCGCCGCCACGTCCGGGCGCTCTCCGCGGAGGGCCGCCTGTCCGCCTACATCCTCGGCGGCCTGCCTCCCGGGTTCCTGCTCTACCTCACGCTGTCGAAGCCGGACTACGTGAAGCCGCTGTACACCACCCCCATGGGGTGGATCCTGTGCATCCTGATGGGTGTCCTGCTCAGCGTGGGCGTGTTCTGGATGTCCAAGGTCGCAAAGGTGGACGTGTGATGGGGATGGTGCTGCTCGTCGGCTGCGTGATGATCTTCGGGGCCGTCTTCCTCGCCCTCGCCTCGGTGGGAGGAACCACCAAGGAGGGCGCCGGGGTCGGTCGCTCCATCGCGGTGCTGGAGGCCCTCACCTCCGCGCCCGACGAGATGAAGGGCGACCTCGAGCCCTCGTTCGCCGACCGGGTGCTGTTCCCGTTGCTCGCGCGCAGCCAGCGCATGGGTCGCCGGCTCACCCCGGAGGACGCCAGCGAGCGGATCCGCGAGAAGCTCGAGCTGGCCGGCAACCCGTTCGGCTGGACCGTGGAGCGGGTGATGGCCGGAAAGGTCGTCGGGTTCGCCTTCGCCCTGGTGGCCTCGCTGGTGCTCTCCCTGATCCTCGGCCTCGGCTTCCTGCCCACGCTCGGGTTCGTCCTGCTCGCCTCGCTGGCCGGCTACATGGCACCGAACATGTACCTGCACCAGCAGACCTACGACCGTTCGGAGAAGCTCCAGCGGGCGCTCCCGGACGCCATCGACCTGCTGACGATCTCCGTGGAGTCGGGCCTGGGCTTCGACGCCGCCTGCGCCCAGGTCGCCCGGAACACCGACGGCCCGCTCGCCGACGAGTTCGCCCGGATGCTGCAGGAGATGCAGATCGGTCTCGGCCGCTCCGACGCGCTGCGGTCGCTGGCCGACCGCACCAACCTGCCCGACCTGCGCGCGTTCGTCAGCGCCATGGTGCAGGCCGACGCCTTCGGCATCCCGGTGGGCCAGGTCCTGCGGGTCCAGTCCTCCGAGATCCGGGTCAAGCGCCGTCAGTGGGCCGAGGAGGCCGCGCAGAAGGTGCCGGTCAAGATCCTGGTCCCGCTGATCTTCTGCATCCTCCCCTGCCTGTTCATCGCAGTCCTGGGACCCGCCGCGATGGCGATCATGGACAGCTTCCAGGGCAAGCTCTGAGCGTGACTGACGTAGGCCGGGTGGCACTCGCCGCCCGAGTGTTCACCATCGCGGCCCTGACCCCCCTGGCCGCGCTGGCCGGCGGCGAGTACGTCAAGGGCGCGCTGCTGGTCCTGCTCGCGGCCGCCCTGGCGATCGTGCTGTCCCTGACCCACCGGTTCTCCGAGCTCACGGTGGCGGTCATCGAGGGCATGGCCGTGGCGACCCTGGCCGTCCTGGTCTACCCCGACCACGCCAACATCACCCCCTACCTGGTCATCCCCGCGCTGATCGGCGCCCTCGACCGTGGCCTGCGCGGACTGCTCAGCGTCGTCGCGGCCGAGTTCGGGCTGCTCGCGGTCCTCTGGGCCGGAGTCATCCGGCAGTGGGACCGAGAGCTCGCCTCCAGCGGGTTCACCTGGCTGGCCACCGCCGTCGGCATCGGGCTGATGGGCTCCGCGCTGCGTCGTGCGGCGACCAGCCCCGACGCCGACGCCTCCTACCGCAGCGCGGTCGGCCTGATCCGGCGCCTGGAGGCGCTCTCGGGCAAGCTCAGCGGCGGGCTGGACTCGGTCGACATCGCCGAGCAGATCATGGTGGAGGCGGACCTGGTGGTGCCGGTGCGCTGCGCCGGGGTGTTCGTGCGCTCACAGAACAAGTCGATGTCCCCGCTGCGCTACTCCGTCGGCACCCAGCCCGGTTCGATGCCCTGGGCCGAGCCGTTGGCCGCCCAGGCCCGCCACGAGGAGGAGGTGGTGATCCGCGACCGGCACGTGGCCATCCCCCTGGTGGCCGGCGAGGAGACCGTCGCGGTCCTCGTGCTCGAGACGCTCCAGCCGATCGACTCCCACGCGGCGCTCGGGCTGCGCAACCGGCTGACGCGGCACGCCGTACAGCTCCAGGCTGCGCTGCTGTTCGGCCGCGTCCGCGACAACGCGATGAGCCAGGAGCGCCAGCGGATCGCCCGGGAGGTCCACGACGGGGTGGCCCAGGACGTCGCCTCGCTGGGCTACCTCGTGGACAACCTGGCCCAGTCCTCGGCCGACCCGGTCCAGCAGCAGCAGATCGCCCAGCTGCGCCAGGAGGTGACCCGGGTGGTCACCGAGCTGCGGCACTCCATCTTCGACCTGCGCCACGAGATCGCCGCGGGCGCCGGCCTCGGCGAGAGCCTCTCGGCGTACGCCAACCAGGTGAGCGCGAGCTCCCCGATGACGGTGCACGTCACGCTGGACGAGAAGGGCCCACGGCTCTCCAGCGACGTCGAGCACGAGCTGTTGCGCATCGCCCAGGAGGCGATGGCCAACGCGCGCAAGCACTCGGGAGCCGCGAACCTGTGGCTGCGGTGCACCGTGCGGTCCCCGTTCGCCGAGATCGAGGTGCGCGACGACGGCATCTCACCCCACGCCCCCAGGCCGGACTCGCAGGGCCTGATGATCATGCGCGAGCGCTCCCGGATGATCGGCGCGGAGCTGCACGTGCGCGAACCCGATCCCGAGAGCCCCGGAACACGCGTCCTGGTCCGTGTGGGGTCCCCGAACCGCTAGCCTGCACGCGGAGGCCGGACGACCACCGGGTGCCTGATGACGACCGTGCTGCTGATCGACGACCACGAGCTGATCCGCCAGGGGCTGGCGGGAGCGTTCACGCAGGCCGAGGGCTTCGCCGTCGCGGGCCAGGCAGGCTCCGTCGCCGACGGCCTCGCGCTCGCGCAGCAGGTGGCCCCGGACGTGGTGGTGACCGACGTCCGGCTCCCCGACGGCTCCGGTCTCGACGTGGTCCGGACGCTGCGCAAGGAGAGCCGCCAGATCGGACTGGTCGTGCTCACCATGTACGCCGGCGACGAGCAGCTGTTCGCGGCGATGGACGCCGGAGCGTCCGCGTTCGTGGGCAAGGACGCCCCGACCTCGACGGTGATCAGTGCCGCACGCCAGGCGATCGTCTCCCCTCTCACCTTCTCCTGCACCGGCCTCGGCGAGGCGATGATCAGGCGGATGAGCTCGGGGGCCCCCCGGCTCTCCGACCGGGAGCGCCAGGTCCTCGAGCTGCTCGCCGACGGCCTCGGCGTCACCGCGATCGCCGGACGGCTCTTCCTCAGCGAGTCCACGGCCAAGAGCCACATCGGCCGGATCTACGAGAAGCTCGGCGCCGCCAACCGCGCCCAGGCCCTGGTCACGGCGATGCGCCTCGGGCTGATCAGCGCCGCCACACCCCCCGGCTGAGCCCTTTTCAACTGCTCCGCGGCAGTCAAACCGGCCGCGGTGTCAAGCGGTTCCGGGCGGCATGACCCAAACGGACTAGTCCGCTAGTGCCAAGTAGGCCAGAAGGTTCAAACCGGACGACCAATGTCATGATCTGTCCGTTTTTGCCATACTTTCTGTACGCCGGGCCATGTGGGTCGGCCCGACCGAAAATCCACCTAGTTCCAGAGGGGAACACACTCATGCTCGAGTTCATCCGCACCATCACCGGCCGCCGCAACGAGGACGGTGCCTCCGCCGTCGAGTACGGCCTGCTGGTCGCCGGCATCGCCGCGCTCGTCGTGGTCATCGTCTTCGCCTTCGGCGGCGTCATCAAGGGCGCCTTCGAGAGCACCTGCAAGACCGTCAAGGGAAGCGGCAGCGGCTCCGCGCAGGCCTGCTGACCCTGCCCCAGGAACAGGCGCCGGGCCCGGTGGAGGGCAGCTGACTCCACCGGGCGCCGCGCCCGAGACCGGGAGACGAGCCGTGCGGCATTCGGGAGGGAGCCGCACGACCCGCCTCCCCCAGCTTGTCGAAGAAGTCTGCGCCACGAGCGCAGCCGTGCAGATGGTTCCGCTGCGGGCCGGCATCACGCCCGCGCACCGGGGGGTGGTGGAACCAGCAGCACCCGAGCGCCCGGTCCGCCACTGGTGTGGCGGGCCGGGCGCCCCCGGGGTCCCCCGCTAAGAGAGAAGAAACCCATGCTCGACCTCATTCGAAGCATCCAGTCCCGGCGCCGCGGCCAGGACGGCGCCTCCGCCGTCGAGTACGGCCTGCTGGTCGCCGGCATCGCCGCGCTCGTCGTGGTCATCGTCTTCGCCTTCGGCGGCGTGATCAAGACGGCCTTCCAGGGCACCTGCAAGAGCTTCAAGAACAGCGGCACCACTTCCGGTACCGCCTGCTGATCCGCCTCGGGCACGGATCCAACCACCTGAACCTCCTGCGCTGAACCAGTGCAGGCACGCCGCGGCTCCCCGGCGGGCGTGTCTGAGCAGCACGTCCGCGGCACCGGGGGTGGTAGCCGCGAGCGGGAAGCCTGGCCCGTCACCCCCGGGTGACGGGCCGGGTCATCCCGTCCTCTGCCGCTCCAGTGCCCGGGCCAGTCCCAGGCGCTGCAGGGTGGTCGGGTGGCTGCCGAACCAGAACTGGCTCAGCTTCGGTGGGTCGTCGTCGCTCAGGGAGCGACGGGCCAGCCGCAGCTGCATCTGCTCGAACCCGGCCTCGTCGCCTGTCGCCTCCAGGGCGGCACGATCCGCACGCGCCTCCATCGCCCTGCTGATCGTGTTCTCGACCGGGCTCACCAGCAGCGACCCGACCGCGACCAGCGCCAGCAGCAGCGCGGCCACCTCCGGCTGGCCGGCTCCCTCGACGCCGGCCCGTGCGAGGAGGCGCCGACGGCCGAGCAGCAGGCCGAGAAGTCCGCTGGCCGCGACCACGCCGGTGGCGCCCAGGCTCGTGCCGAGGAGCACGTCGTGGTTGCGGGCGTGGCCGAGCTCGTGGGCCACGACCGAGAGTGCCTCGCGCCGGGGGACGTCGTCGACCAGGTTGTCGTAGAGCACGACGCGCTTGGTGTTCCCCAGACCCGAGACATAGGCGTTCAGGGTCGTCGTACGCCGGGACGCGTCTGCCACGAGCACGTCGGAGACCGGCACCTTCTCCTTGCGCGCCAGCGCCATCACCTCGGAGCGCAGCTTGCCGTCGGGCAGCGAGGTGAAGTTGTTGAACAGCGGCTCCACCACCACCGGGTACACCCAGGAGCCGAACACCGTGAGCACCGCACCGGCCAGGGCGGTCCAGGCGGGCCAGTGCCGCGGTGAGCGTCTCGCGGTGCCGACGACGAGCAGCACCACCACGGCGGCGAGCACCCAGTCGACCAGGAGCGAGGTGCCCTGGTCGCGAAGCCAGCCCGCCAGCGACTGGCGGGTGAGACCCTCCTCGAGCGCGTTGCGCCGGATGGCGACCGAGAACGGCGACACGGCCACCTCGCCCACCAGCACCAGGACGAAGGTGGCCAGCGCGACGCGCAGCCACCACGGTCGCGGCAGGCGCCGCGTCAGCCGCGCGCCCAGGGGGGTCAGCCCCAGGACCAGGGCCAGCACGAGCTGCACCGCCAGCGCTGCCCAGCTGAGGTGACGCTGCGCGGTGGCGTAGGCCTCGGCCCGGCGCAGGTGCGCCGCGGAGAACACCTCGCTCCCCCGCACCTCGACCAGCTCGCCACCCGGGAGCCACGACCACGGGACGAACAGCACGCCCAGCACGACCAGGACCAGCACTGATCCACCGATGAGGCCCAGGCACAGCCGCACGCTGGGTCGCTGTCCGGGGGGCACGTCGCTCAGCCTGCCACCCCGGCAAGGCGGACCAGGTCACTGCGCCAGCGCATCACGAACTCTCGCTGCGTGGTGCCGACCCGGGTGCGGAACGCCTCCTGCGTCGAGGCGCCGGAGCCGACCGCCTCGTAGAAGGCGAGCAGGCGGTCCGCGCCGTACTCGCGCGCCAGGAAGCGGCAGGCCAGCCAGGCCTCCTCGTAGGTGGCGCCGAGTCCCGCCGCCGTGGGGTCGAGGTCCTCGGTGCTGGGCAGGTCACGAGGCGCCCCCTCCTTGCGGACCTTGGCCAGGATCTGGCCGGCGGCCACGTCCACCGGCACGCCCACACCTTCGAGCGCGACGTAGTCGGCGAAGCCCTCCAGGAGCCAGGTGGGCATCGAGGTGAACGTGGCGTCGGTCGCGACGTGGGTGGCCTCGTGGGTCATCACCACCTGTGCGCCCCGGTCCTGCAGCTTCTCGAAGACGCCCGGGTTCACGAAGACCCGCACCGGCGCTCCGGGACGCAGCGAGCCGTCGGCCGTGGTGGTCACGGCGGCGATGTTGTCGTACTTGCCGGACTCCGCCGACAGCGCCCGGTCCAGCTGGGCCCTGCTGCGGGGAACCTCCACCAGCAGCGGACCACGCCACTGCGGGAGCACCTGCCGGACCTGGCGCAGCGCGGTGGTGACCAGGGCGGGATAGCGCCCCGCCGAGTCACCGGCCACGGCCAGCAACGACTGCGGCGTGCGTACGACGCTCAGCCGCTCCGCCAGCCACAGCGGACTCCGGTCGTTCTCCCCGCCCATCGACGCGATCGCGGCGCCGTCGGGGCGCGGGACGAACACCACGCTGGTCTCGTGGTTGGCGGTCGACTCGTCGAGGCCGTCGTAGCGATAGGCGAGCTGGACGGTGCCGCGCCAGGAGCCCTCGCCGAAGCGCGCCTGCTCCTTCCCGTCGAGCGGTGCCGCTTCCTCGACGTAGCGCATCGACAGCTCACCGATCCGGAGGTCGACCGAGTTCTGGAGGATCCCCTCCAGGAGCTCCCGGGCGCCGGGCGCGGCCACGGCCCCCGCGGCTGCCCGGTCCTGCTCGCGCACGGCTGCGACGAGCGCGTCCAGAGCCGCCTGGGCGGTCCCGGGATCGCGGGCCTCGGCCCCGGGGGGCGCCTTGGGCGGCGCCACGTCGACCTCGCGGTCGCACCCGGCCAGCACCCCGGCGAGCAGGGCCACGAGCAGCCCCGCAACAAGCAGGAAGCCGCCCGCCCCGAAAGGGCGAGCGGCTCTGCGGGCGGGTCGGTCAGCCAGGGCGGACCGCGCCGACGTAGGGCATGTCGTGCAGGCCGGAGATCTTGACCCCGGAACCGGGGTTCAGCGCGTTCACGATCTGGCCGTCGCCGATGTAGATGCCGACGTGGCTGATCGGGCTGTAGTAGAAGACGAGATCACCTGGCTGCAGCTCGCTCTCGGAGACACGGGTTCCCGAATTGTACTGCGCCGAGGAGCTGTGCGGCAGGCTCACACCCGCCTGCGCCCAGGCCATCATGGTCAGGCCGGAGCAGTCGAAGGACGACGGCCCGGCAGCGCCGTAGACGTAGGAGTTGCCGATCTTCGACTTCGCGTAGGCCAGCACCGGGCCGCCGAGACGCTTGAGCCGCTCGGCCGCGGCCTTGACCCGGGCAGCCTCGGCCTGCGCCTCCAGCCGCTTCAGGTGCGCGTTGGCGTTCGCCACCCGCGCGTCCTCGCTCCGCTTGCGCTCCAGCAGCGCCTTCTCGCGGCCCGCCTGGGCGTCGACCTGGCCGCGCACGGCCACCCGGCGCTCGTGGAGCTGCGCCAGCTTGATGTTCGAGTCGGCCAGGGCCTGTGCGCTGGCTCCCGCCTCCTCGGTGGTCAAGGTGACGTTGGACAGCAGCACGTCGGCGCTGCGCGAGAGGTCCTTGGCCGGGATCGAGGCGCCGGCGGCACTCACCGAATCGCTGGAGACCGTGCTGGCCACCTGGGCGCGCAGGCTGTCCAGCACCTGGCGATGGTGGCGGATGTCGGCACGGACCCGCGCGAGCGTCGTGCGCTTCTTCACCAGGGTCGACCTGGCGGCGTCGTGCCGCTTCTCGGCGGCCTCGGCGCGGTCCGAGAGTCGGTCGACCCTCGCCTGCACGGCTTCGATGCCGTTCGGAGCGGCTGCGGCAGGCGCTGGCGCGACGACGCCGAGTCCGAGGGTGGTCAGTGCCGTGGTCGTGACCGCCGCGGCAATTCGGGCATGGGTTTTTTTCCGGCCGTCGAGCAAGATCGGTCGGTCTCCTCTTTGTCTGTACGCCTACCAGGTCAGCTGACGGATTCGGGCCCAAAGACGCCCTACCAGCCTCCGCGACACCTCAGTGACGCGTTGGCCGGATTCACCCCAAGTAACGTGGGTCCCCGGCTCCGGCACAGACACTCGGGAGTGACTGATTCAGACTCGGCGCGGCCCCCGAGCTCACCTGGTCGGTGTGCTGGTCCGAGGGCCCTAGGTTCAACACACTAAGCACGAAACCGCACGGTGGCCAACTCGGCGAGGGGCGCAAGGGGCTGTGTTCATGTTCACGCGGACTCCACCTCGGGGCCCGACATCGGTGTCACCATCCGCAGCGGCGGCACCAGTCCTGACTGGGCGAGAACGCCCAGAGCCTCCTGCTCCTCGCTGTCGAAGCTGAGCTCGGGAGGCGGCCCGAGCAGGACCGTCACCACGCAGTCGTGGCAGGACAGGCCACGCACCAGGCAGGTGTCGCAGTCGATGTGAACGCTCATCTGTGGGCTCCTCGGGGGTGGTGCTGGGGAAGTGATACCCGGACTCCACCACCTGCCACCGACAGTGTTGCTTTCGCCACGTCCACGGCCCTGCCTGGCGGCTTTTGTCGGTGCGGCTGCCTAGCGTCGTCCACGTGAGCAAGTGGTCCGCACAGATGAGCTTCGACGAGCTGGGGCGCCCCCTGCGTGATGTCACCTTCTGCGTGGTGGACCTCGAGACCACCGGCGCCTCGGTGCGAGGCGGGGCGATGATCACCGAGATCGGCGCGGTCAAGGTGCGCGGCGGCGAGGTCCTCGGCGAGTTCCAGACACTGGTCAACCCGCACACGCAGATCCCGCCCTTCATCGCCGTGCTCACCGGCATCACCAACTCGATGGTGGCTTCCTCCCCTCCGATCGAGTCGGCGTTGCCCGCCTTCCTCGAGTTCGCCCAGGGCAGCGTCCTCGTGGCCCACAACGCGCCCTTCGACATCGGCTTCCTCAAGCACTTCGCCGCCGCTCAGGGGCACCCCTGGCCGGGGTTCGAGGTCCTCGACACGGCGCGGCTCGCCCGCCGCGTGATCACCCGTGACGACGCCCCCAACTGCAAGCTGAGCTCGCTCGCGGTGGCGTTCGGGTCCACGACCACCCCCAACCACCGGGCCCTCTCCGACGCCCGGGCGACCGTCGACGTGCTGCACGGCTTGATGGAGCGCCTCGGCGGGCTGGGCGTGCACACGCTCGAGGAGCTCTCCACCTACACCTCGCGGGTCAGTCCCGCCGTACGCCGCAAGCGCCACCTCGCCGAGCACCTGCCGCACTCCCCCGGCGTCTACCTGTTCCGCGACGAGCAGGAGCGGGTGCTCTACGTGGGCACCTCACGAGACCTCCGCACCCGGGTGCGCTCCTACTTCACCGCCTCGGAGAGCCGCTCGCGGATGGGCGAGATGGTCAACCTGTCGGCGTCGGTGACCGGGATCGAGTGCGCCACCCCGCTCGAGGCCCGCGTGCGCGAGCTGCGCCTGATCGCCGCCCACAAGCCCCGCTACAACCGCCGCAGCCGGCACCCGGAGAAGGTGCACTGGCTCAAGCTGACCGTGGAGCCGTGGCCCCGGCTCTCACTGGTCCGCAAGATCGCCGAGGACGGCGCCGACTACCTCGGTCCGTTCAGCTCGCGCCGGGTCGCGGAGAAGTGCCTGTCCGCGCTGCACGAGGCCTTCCCGATCCGGCAGTGCAGCGACCGCCTGCCGATCACCCCGACGCGCTCCGCCTGCGTGCTGGCGGAGATGGGCCGGTGCCTGTCCCCGTGCGACGGCAGCATCTCGATGGACCACTACGCCGACCTCGTCACCCGGGTGCGCGAGAACCTGCTGCACCGCGCCGACGAAGTGGTGGACTCGCTCACGGCGCGGATGAACCGCCTCGCCGAGGACGAGAGGTTCGAGGAGGCCGGAGTCCATCGCGACCGGCTCTCCGCGTTCCTCAGGGCGGCCGCACGCACCCAGCGCCTGGGTTCCCTGTCCTCGTGCGCCGAGCTCGTGGCCGCGCGCCGCGAGGACGACCACCGGTGGGCGGTGCACGTCGTGCGCCACGGCAGGCTGGCCGCTGCCGGGGTGATCCCGGCCGATGCCCATGCCGGCGAGTGGGTCACGCAGCTGCGCGGGTCTGCCGAGACCGTGCTCGGCGGCCCCGGGCCGACCCCGTCGGCGAGCGCGGAGGAGTCCGAGCAGATCCTGCGCTGGCTCGAGCAGCCCGGCGTACGCCTGGTGCACGTCGAGGGCGAGTGGACCTGCCCGGTCCGCGGCGCCACCCGCCACCTGGCCCTGCACGACGCCGTGGAGACCTCACGTGCCTCGCTGGAGCCCTTCGACGAGCGCCGCAGCCTCGCCACGGTCCACCAGCCCTGAACCGTGAGCCCCGACGGGATACCTTGGGCCCATGATCACCGCCATCGTCTTCGTGAAGGCCGACGTCGCCCGCATCCCCGAGGTCGCGGAGGCCATCGCGGCACTGGCCGGGGTCAGTGAGGTCTACAGCGTCACCGGCCAGATCGACCTGATCACGCTCGTGCGCGTCACCGACCACGAGGACGTCGCCCGCGTGGTGGCCGACCAGATCAACAAGGTCCCCGGCGTGATGGAGACCGAGACCCACATCGCGTTCCGCAGCTACTCGCGCCACGACCTGGAGTCTGCGTTCTCCCTCGGGCTCGACTGATATCTAGGGCCCGCACGCACGCCTGGGCGCCGGTCAGCTGGTCGCTGCGACCCAGCGGTCGAGGGTGGCCTGAGCCGATCCGGAGTCGATCGCCTCGCGGGCGCGCTCGATGCCCACCAGGAGCCGTTCCTCCAGCGATCCGTCCTGCGCCGCGTGCACCGCGAGCGCGGCGCCGGCGTTGAGCAGGACGGCGTCCCGGACGGGGCCGGTATCTCCCGCCAGCACGCGGCGGACCACGCCGGCGTTGTACACCGCGTCCTGGCCGCGCAGCCCCTCGGCGGTGCCACGGGGGATCCCGAGCTCGGCGGGGTCCAGCGTGTGCTCGACCACCTCGCCCCCCTCGACGGCCCACACGCTCGACGTGGTGGTCGTGGTGAGCTCGTCCAGCCCGTCGTCGCCCCGGAAGACCCAGGCGTCCACGCCGCGACGGGCGAACACGCCCGCCATCACCGGGGCCATCGCCCGGTCGGCGCACCCGATGGCCTGTGCCTCGGGCTTCGCGGGGTTCGCGATCGGGCCCAGGAAGTTGAAGGTGGTGCCGATGCCGAGCTGGCTGCGAGCCGTCGCGGCGTGCCGCAGTGCCGGGTGGAAGGCCGCTGCGAAGCAGAAGGTGATGCCGGCGTCGGCTCCGACGCGGGCGACCTCGTCGGCCGAGAGGTCGAGGCGGATGCCGAGCTGCTCGAGCACGTCCGCGCTGCCCGCCTTGCTCGAGGCGGAGCGGTTGCCGTGCTTGACGACCGGGGCTCCTGCTCCCGCTGCCACGATCGCCGACATCGTGGAGATGTTCACCGAGAAGGAGCGGTCTCCCCCGGTGCCGACCACGTCCAGGACGCGTCCGGGCACGAACAGGGGCGTCGCGTGCACGTACATCGCGTCCACGAGTCCCTGCAGCTCATCGACGGTCTCGCCCTTGGCGCGCAGCGCCACGGCGAACCCCGCGATCTGTACCGGCGTCGCCTGGCCGGAGAGGATCTCCCCCATCGCCCACGCCGTCTGCTCGGAGCTCAGGTCGGCGCCCCCGACCAGTGACCCGAGCACCTCGGGCCACGTGATCGCGCCCATCAGCGGGTGACCGTCACGCCTGCGCCGCGACCCGCGAGCGCAGCAGCCGGGTCACGGCCTCGGCGAGCTCGATGGGGTCGAGCGGGTGGGCGACGGCGCCCTCGGCGCGCGACCAGGTCGCGAGCCAGTTGTCCTGCACCCGGCCGGTGAGCACCAGGACCGGAGGACATTCGTAGATCTCCTCCTTGAGCTGGCGGGCGATGCCGAGCCCGCCTGCGGGGACCGCCTCGCCGTCCAGGATCACCAGGTCGATCCCGCCGGCATCCATCTGCTGGATGACGACCGGCTCGGTGGCCACCTCGACGTACTCCAGCTGAGGGAGGTCGGGGTGGGGACGCTTGCCGAGGGCCAGGATCACCTGCTGGCGAGTGTCGCGGTCGTCGCTGTAGACGAGCACCTTCAAGGGCGCGGGCTGGCTGGTCACGCGGACGATGCTACCGGTTGGACTCGGCGGCGGAGGAGGTGGATTGGAGCCGCTCCAGGCGGTCCAGCCGCCGGTCCTCCCGCTTCCCCTCCTGGATGGACGAACGCACCCACTGGGCGAAGAGCACACCGAACAGGATCAGCGCGATCAGGTCGCCCGAGGCCCACAGGATGCCGCCGGCCAGGTGCTGGTCGTCGCGGGGGTCCGGGAGCCACGACAGCGTCTCGCCCAGCTTGGGGTACCAGTCTCCCCCGATCAGCTGGGTCTGGCCCATGATCGTGACGCCGAGGAAGGCGTGGAAGGGAAGCGACAGCATCAGCGTCAGCATCCGGAACGGGTAGGCCACGCGCCCGGGGACGGGGTCGACGCCCAGGATGGGCGTGAAGAACAGCGCCCCGGTCGCCACCAGGTGCAGGTGCATGAACTCGTGCAGCAGGTCGGAGTTCAGCGTCGCGGTGTACCAGCCGGTGAAGTACAGCGCCCACGGGCTGAGCACGTAGAGCGCGAACGCGATCGGCGCGAAGGTGAGCACCCGGGCGAAGCGCGAGTGCAGCAGGCTCAGGAGCAGACGGCGCGGCCGCGGGGGCATGGTCCGCAGCGCGAGGGTCACCGGTGCGCCCAGTGCGCAGAACACCGGCACCAGCATCGACAGGATCATGTGCTGGACCATGTGCACGCTCAGCAGCGTGGTGTCGTACGCCGCGATACCGGAGCTGGCGGCGAACAGGAACGACCCCATCCCGCCGCCGACGAACGCCAGGGTGCGTCCGATCGGCCACCGGTCACCGCGCTGGTGCAGGCGGTACACGCCGAGCAGGTACAGACCAGTGGCCCAGACGACGAGCACGAACAGGATCGGCGGCAGTCCCCACTGGGTGAAGACGGCCGAGAAGGAAAAGGGCGGCACTCCCACAGGTTAGGCGGTGCCTGCGCACGCAGCAGAACCAAGATCGCAGCGAAACACCGGGGGTAGGGGTGCTGTCTCGGAACCGTCGGGCAATAATGACGACGTGGCGAACGCAACGGCTATCCCAGCATCCCGGCTCCATGCTCACGACGACCGTCCGAGCATGGTTGCCGTAGGCACCATCGTGTGGCTCGCGAGCGAGCTCATGTTCTTCGCGGCGCTGTTCGCGGCCTACTTCACGATCAGGTCGGTGAGTCCTGAGCTGTGGGCCCAGAACACGGTGGAGCTCGCCGTGCCGTTCTCCACCGTGAACACCCTGATCCTGGTGCTGTCCTCGGTGACCTGCCAGCTCGGCGTGTTCAAGGCCGAGGACGGCGTCGTGGGCCGCACCGGCAAGCTCCTCCAGGTCAAGCTCTGGGGCCTGCGCGAGTGGTTCGCCCTGACCTACATCATGGGCGCGATCTTCATCGCCGGGCAGGCCTTCGAGTACGCCGAGCTGGTCCACAAGGGCCTCACCATCCAGGACTCGGCGTACGGCACCGTGTTCTACCTCGCAACGGGCTTCCACGGCATCCACGTCCTCGGCGGACTGATCGCGTTCCTGTTCGTGCTCGGCCGCACCCTCATCGCACGCAAGTTCACCCACGAGCAGGCTGTCACCGCGATCGTCGTGTCCTACTACTGGCACTTCGTCGATGTGGTGTGGATCGCCCTGTTCGCGACCGTCTACCTGATCAAGTAGCACTGACCACAAAGGACCCACAGGTGCCACTCTTCAAGAAACCCAGCAACGGGTTGCTTCACCGGATCGCCGGCCGACTCTCCGTCGGTCGCCGCTCCCGGCTCGCCGCCCCCCTGGTGCTGGTGCTCGGCCTGCTGCTCACCGGCGGCATGTACGCCGCGCTCTCCCCCGCGACGGCCCAGACGAAGGCCGCCGACGAGGAGATGGTGGCCAAGGGCCGCGCTCTCTTCCTGGTCGGTTGTGCTTCTTGTCACGGTAAGAACGCCGAGGGCGTTCCCACGGTCAAGGGCAACCAGTACGGCCCCACCCTCGTGGGCGTGGGCGCGGCCGCGGTCGACTTCCAGGTCGGCACCGGCCGGATGCCGATGTCCCAGCCCGGCACCCAGGCCCTGCGCAAGCCCCCGGTCTACGACGAGGACGAGATCGAGGCGCTCTCCGCTTACGTCGCCTCCCTCGCCCCGGGTCCCGACGTGCCGAACAAGGCCGACTACGACCCGAACGACGCCAGCAACGAGGACATCGTGCGCGGCGGCGAGTTCTTCCGCACCAACTGCACGGCGTGCCACAACTTCGCCGGCAAGGGCGGCGCGCTCGCCCGCGGCCGGTTCGCCCCGGACATCCAGGGCGTCGACCCCAAGTACATCTACGAGGCGATGCTCACCGGCCCCCAGCAGATGCCGGTGTTCTCCGACGAGCTGATGACCCCCGATGACAAGCGTCAGGTCATCGCCTACCTGAAGAAGAGCGAGGAGACGCCCAGCTACGGCGGCTTCGGCCTCGGCAACCTCGGACCCGTCTCCGAGGGCCTCTTCGGCTGGCTGGTCGGCATCGGCACCCTCGTGGGCGCGGCAGTGTGGATCGCTGCCAACTCCACCCGTTCGAGGAAGAAGAACCAGGCATGAGCGAGAACCAGGAGCTCTCCACGGTCGAGGGCGATCCGATCCCCGATCCAGGGATGCACGAGCACCAGCCGCGCCCCACCGACGTCGATCCGGCGGCGGAGAAGCGCGCCGAGCGGCAGATCGTCACCCTGTTCTTCCTCTCGGCCGTGTTCACGGTGCTGTTCTTCGTCTCGTTCTTCGTCTTCAAGATCGGCGACGACCCCGACCACGCCCTCGGCTTCGGGCTCTCCACGCCTGCCCTGGGCACGACCCTCGGCCTGGCTCTGCTGTGCATCGGCATCGGTGTCATCCAGTGGGCCCGCAAGCTGATGAGCGACCAGGAGATGATCGAGATGCGCCACCCCGGCGCATCCTCCCCCGAAGACCGTGAGCAGGCCCTCGAGGCGCTCTCGGTCGGCGCGGAGGAGTCCGGCATCGGGCGCCGCCCGCTGGTGCGCAACTCCCTGTTCGGCGCACTCGGCATCCTGCTCCTCGCCCCGATCGTGGCGCTGCGCGACCTCGGTCCCCTTCCCGGCGACAAGCTCTTCCACACCGTGTGGAAGAAGGGCATGCGCGTCGTCCAGGACGTCGACGGCACCCCGATCCGGCCCCAGGACATGGAGGTCGGCCAGTTGGTGAACGGCGAGCCTGCGCTGTTCTTCGAAGAGAACGCCGAGGGCGAGCACGTCATCGAGGGCGTCGAGCTGATGCAGGAGAAGGCCAAGGCCGCCGTCATCGTCGTCCGGATGCCCCCTGACGACATCAAGGTGGCCAAGGGCCGTGAGAACTGGGGCATCGACGGGATCTTGTGCTACTCCAAGATCTGCACCCACGTCGGTTGCCCCATCTCCTTGTGGGAGCAGCAGACCCATCACCTGCTCTGCCCGTGCCACCAGTCCACCTTCGACCTCGCGGACAACGGCAGGGTGGTCTTCGGCCCGGCCGCTCGTGCAGTGCCCCAGCTACCGTTGGACCTGGACGACGAGGGTTACTTGATCGCTCGCAGCGATTTCACCGAGCCGGTTGGCCCGAGCTTCTGGGAACGTAGGTGATCTGACAATGACCACTATTGCCAACACGAATGGCACGAAGCCGGCGACGGCCACAAAACCCTCCAAGGCCGGCAAGGCCGCCGAGTGGGCCGACGATCGGCTCGGACTCGCCGGGCTCGCCAAGAAGAACCTCCGCAAGGTCTTCCCGGACCACTGGTCGTTCATGCTGGGCGAGATCGCCCTGTGGAGCTTCGTCGTCCTGCTGCTCACGGGTGTGTTCCTGACCCTGTGGTTCCGCCCGAGCATGGTCGAGGTCATCTACGACGGCTCCTACGACCAGCTGCGCGGCCTGCACATGTCGGAGGCCTATGCCTCGACGCTGAACATCTCCTTCGACGTGCGTGGCGGCCTGCTGATGCGGCAGATCCACCACTGGGCGGCCACGATCTTCATCGCCTCGATGATGATCCACCTGCTGCGCGTCTACTTCACCGGCGCGTTCCGGAAGCCCCGTGAGCTCAACTGGGTGATCGGCTGCCTGCTGCTGCTGCTCGGCACCCTGGAGGGCTTCACCGGCTACTCGCTTCCCGACGACCTGCTCTCCGGCACCGGTATCCGGGCCGCGGACGGCTTCATGAAGTCGATGCCCGTCGTCGGCACCTACATGTCGTTCTTCCTCTTCGGCGGGGAGTTCCCGGGCGACTCGATCATCCCCAGGCTCTACACGGTGCACGTGCTGCTGCTCCCGGGCCTGCTCCTGGCGCTGATCGCGGCGCACATGCTGCTGCTCGTCTACCACAAGCACACCCAGTGGCCCGGGCCCGGCCGCACGGAGCACAACGTCGTGGGCTTCCCGATGCTCCCGGTCTACATGGCCAAGGCGGGCGGCTTCTTCTTCGTCGTCTTCGGCGTGCTCACCCTGATGGGTGCGTTCATGACCGTGAATCCGGTCTGGCAGTTGGGGCCGTACAACCCGGCTGAGGTGACCGCAGGCTCGCAACCGGACTGGTACATGGGGTGGCCCGACGGCGCCCTGCGGATCATGCCGGGCATCGAGAGCGTGTTCTGGGGCCACACCTGGTCGTGGAACGTGTTCCTGCCGATCATCGTGCTGCCCGGCCTGATGTTCACGATCCTGCTGGTCCTGCCGTTCATCGAGGGCTGGATCACCGGTGACAAGCGGGAGCACCACCTGCTCCAGCGCCCCCGCAACGCCCCGACCCGGACCGCGGTCATGGTCGCGCTGATGACCTTCTACGGTCTGATGTGGGCTGCCGGCGGCAACGACATCATCGCGCTGACGCTGGACCTGAGCATCAACCAGATCACCTACTTCATGCGTGGTGCGGTCTTCATCGGGCCGGTGGTCGCGTTCCTGATCACCCGCCGTTGGTGCATCTCGCTGCAGCGTCACGACAACGAGATGCTGCTGCACGGCTACGAGAGCGGCGTGATCATGCGCGACGCCCAGGGCGGCTACAGCGAGAAGCACCTGCCGCTGCCCGTGGAGCGTGCCTACACGCTCACGGCTCGGGACCGCGACGAGGTGTACGTGCCGGAGCGGGAGGCCGACGAGAACGGCATCCCCTCCCCCACGGCCCGCAAGGACAAGATCCGGGCAGCGCTGTCGCGGTACTGGTACGGCAGCAACGTGCAGAAGCCCACCAGGGCCGAGCTCGAGGAGGCGCACCACCACGTCGAGATCGAGCACCAGCACGAGGCAGGTCTCGACCAGGCGGCCGACGGCCACCAGTTCGACGGCCGGCACGACGTGAGCGGCGACGAGCTCAGCTCCAAGCACTGACGCAGCACCACAAGGCCGAGGGGCCCGGGGATCTCCCCGGGCCCCTCGGCCTTTCTCGTGCCTGCTCATGGCCTGGCGCGTCTGGCACGTCCCCTGCTCCGCCCGGCCGAGCCGATCGCGGCAGGCCCGGGCGCTGGGTCTACTGACCAAGTCTGCGCCCGAACCGATCGAGCACGCCGGCGTCGTCCCAGTCGTCACCGCCACCGAAAGGGCCGGGCGCCTCGCCTCTGAGCCATTCCAGCACCGCGGCAGGGTCGGTATGACCCCCAGCAGATGACTCGGCATCGACAACGTCGGAGACCTCGGCCCTGTCGGGGACTCGACACCACATCACTTCGCGGTTCATGTCCTCGTAGATCAGCCATGTCGGGGCGTCGTCCATCGTCTCGCAAGCGCAGATCCACAGCGCGTGCGTCGATAGAACTGGTTGGCCCTTCCGCGTGCGACGGGCGGTCTCACGAAAAACGAAGGCTCGGCTGAGAAGCGCCTCCACCGGACCAACCGCCGGATCTTCGGGAGGGGATGGAGCCTTCCGTCCGAACATGAGGGGAGCGTATTTGCCGACCGTGCCAGGGGCACGGCCTTTTCAACTCCCACTCATTGGCACGAGCGCACGACCTGTGGGTACATCCACGCCCAGCTCGCCGAGGCCCAGCAGGGGTTGGCGCCTCCTCCATGGCGTGCCTGGTTCAGCTCGGCCGCGCGTACCGCCCTGTCCTCGTCGATCTGCAAGCGCTCGATCTCGTCCAGACCGGCCCGCGGGCGCCGCACAGGGCGTTACTGCCCCTGCCCGCCCTGGTTGGTGAAGACACCCGAGGTGGTGGGCTGCCAGGGGTTGAGCCCCTTCTCGACGGCCTGCGCCTTGAGGTAGGCCTCCGTCGAGCCGTAGCCGTTGATCTCGGCGCGCCGCTTGGCCGCCTGTGCCTGCGCGACCTTGACCTCGGCGTCGGCACGGGCGACGTCGGCCCGGGCCCGCGCGATCGCTTGCTCCGAGACTGCGAGCAGCTTCTGCGACTCGTTGATCGACGCGATCAGCTCCTTGTCGATCGGAGACGGCTTCTTGACCAGCACCGTGAAGCCCTCGAAGTAGTGGCCGCGTGCCTGGCGATCGACCAGGGTCTCCATCTGGTCGGAGACCTGGCTCTCGATCTCCGCCTTGATCGCGGGGTCGTTCCAGACCTTGCGCCACGGGTAGCGCTGGACGATCCGGTCCAGCTGGGCGTCCAACGGGTCCGCGACCAGCTTGCGCAGCGCCAGGTCCCAGCCGCTGGTCATCGCACCGTCCTCGGTCAGCGAGGCGCCGTAGCGCTGCCCGTGCTCGTTGTACCAGTTCTTCAGCGTCTTGCAGTCGGTCACCATCGAGAACCGGACGACGATCGGCACCTGCATCTCCACGTTGTCGCTGGAGACCGACCGCATCGCCGCGGAGTCCGAGCCCCGCTGCCCGGTGGCGTCCCAGTCACGTTCCGACAGCGGGTAGTAGGCGTACTTGTCCCCCGGCGAGTTGAAGTTCTCGTGGGTGCCCGCCGGGATGCATCTCTTGATCTTGCTGTCCTCGATCGGACCGCCGCCGATCTGGAGCGCGGTGATGTTGGAGCCGGTGTTCACCGAGGACGCCGCCACCAGCGCCACCAGTCCCGCAACGGCCAGGAGCACCACCGCGGCCACCACCGGCAGCCCCATTGCGCTCATCCGCGGTCGCGACGTGGGAGCCGACTCGCCCTTACGTGCCACCTCAGCTGTCCTTGTCGTCGTCGGGGCGCTGCCGCAGGCTGCGTTGGTGCGTACGGATCTCGTCGATGACCAGGGGCGCGAGTACCGAGTCGACGTCTCGCCGGTCGACGGCAGCGTCCAGCAACCGGTCGATCAGGTCCCGAGCAGCCTCGAGCTCACGGAGCTCCTCGGCGTGGTCGACCTCGTGAGTGGTCGGGCGTCGCGCGGAGACCCACAGGGCCAGGCAGAAGGGCACCAGCAGGACCAGGAAGAGGATCAGCAGGACTCGCACAGGCTGACCCTAGCGGCGACCGGGAGGACGCCGGGGTGGTTTGGTGAGCTGAGGGCGGAGCCTGAGCGGTACTCGTCGAAACCCGCTCCAGTTCGACGGCCTGCACGACGTGAGCGGCAACGAGCTCAGTTCCAAGCTCTGACGCCTCAGTAGAGCGACGGGCCCGGGACATCCCCGGGCCCTCGCTCTTGTCCGGGCGATCTACCGGTACACGCGCGGGCCCAACGTCGGTAGGGGGCCGGGCGAGCCGGATGAGGCGGCGTCATCGGTGTACCCGGTGAAGCGGGCCGGATGGGCCTTCGAAGTGGACATGGCGACGCGCACCCATTTCGGGCGCCCGAGGCAGCGGCGCGGCACCGACACCCTCACGAAGCTCCTGGCATAGCTGATCGCCCAGCTTCTTCCTCGGCACCTGACGGCATCACCGCGTGGCGTCTCCATGGTCAGCGTTCCGTAGGGTTGGGTCGCCGTGGTCTCCAGGCGAATCTCACGGATGCGCTGCTTGCTCGTGACGATGCGGAAGTAGTGCAGGGCGAACTCGTTGGCCGAGGCGGGCGGTGTCAGGTCCGCGTGGTCGATGGCCAGCGTCACCCGGCGCTTCCCGTGCACGACCGAGGTCCGCAGGATGTCTCCGTCGGAGCGATCCGGCCGTGGCGTCGTGGTCTGGTCCTCGTGGAACTCAACGACGTCCGAGGCCGCGTCGGATCCGCGGTGGGTGTCGGCCACGGCCACCGTGGGGGCCATGACGACCAGGATGGTGGCGAGCACGAGCCCGCCCGAGCGTGCTGTGGCTGTGGTGTGCATGGTGCCTCCCGGTGGAGCCACTCACACTCTAGCCCCGGGTGCTGCGATCAGCTGAGGGCGGAGCCTGAGCGGTACTCGTCGAAGCCCACGTTCCAGTCCCCGTAGCCGTTGGTCAGGTCCGTGCCGCGGTCGGTGCCGACGTACTCGATCACGTCGCCGATATTGGAGTTGCTGTAGAGCCACTGCGCGTTGGCGGTGCTCATCCCGGTGCACCCGTGACTCACGTTGGAGCGGCCCTGCTGGCCCACCGACCAGGGAGCCGCGTGCACGAACTCACCCGAGTAGGTGACGCGCATGGCGTACTCGACGTTGTCGAGGTCGTAGCCGTCCGCGCTGGCGGGATCGATCCCGATCGTCTCGGAGTTCATCCGCTTCTGGCGGAACTTCTCCACGATCACCTTGGTGCCCGAGCGAGTGGTGAACTTCGGCTGCTCCCCCGTGGTGATCGGGATGGTGCGGATCTTCTTGCCGTTGCGGAAGACCCGCATCTGGTGGGTGTTCATGTCGACCTTGCTGACCATGGCGTCGCCCACGTGGAACTTGACCGCACGGTCCTTCTGTCCGTAGATGCCGTTGCCCGCCGGGACGCCGCCGATGTCGGCGGTCACGGCCACGTCGGTGCCGGGTCGCCAGTAGGTCCGGGGCCGCCAGTGCACCTCGGAGTCGCTGATCCAGTGGAACGCGCCGGCCTGAGCGGGCTGGCTGACCACCTTGAGGTGGCGCTCGATCGAGGCCTGGTCGGTGACGGGCACGTCGAAACGGATGATGACCGGCATCCCGACCCCGACCGTCTGGCCCTGCGTGGGCACGAAGCTGGGGAAGGTCTGCTCGTCCAGACTGAGCTTGCGGGTCGCGAACTGTGCCTGGTAGGTGTTCTGGCGACCCTCGGCGTCGAGGGCGGTGCTGGAGATCCGGTAGCTCGACGCTGGCAGGAGCGTCGCCTGGGAGACCCAGCGGGTCTTGTCGGCGGACAGTCGCCCTTGGACCGAGGCTCCCCCGGGTCCGGTGACCGCGACCTGCTCCAGGGTGCCGCCCTGCACGCGCAGTCGTACCTTGCGCTCGAGGCCGACCCCGGTGGCACCCGGGCGGATGCTGCTCGAGATCGTGGCCGCGGAACGCTCGTCGACCTGCTGCTTCCCGGCCGGCGCCGCGTCCGGCTCATCGTCGTCGGAGACTCCTGAGCAGGCCGACAGCGACACGAGGGCCACGGTGACAGCGATCAGGGACATGCGCACACGAACCGGCCGACCGGACATCTGGAACCCCACGAGACGTAAAGCGAAACAGCGACGACTCAGGCTAACAACGCAAGGCGCCAGAATCGTCGCGCCGTCTCGTATTTCTTTGTCACGACCCCGCAACGACTAGTGGGCGTGCTCTCCGCGGTAGTACTCGAAGACGAGACCGCACAGCGCAATGATGCCGAGCGCCGCCCCGATGATGAACAGCCACCAGCCCAGTGCAATGCCGAGGACCATCACGGCCGCGCACAGCGCGCACCACAGCGGCCACCAGCTGTACGGCGGGAAGAACCCGAGCTCGCCGGCCCCCTCCGCGATCTCCCCGTCCTTGCGGTCCTCGGGACGAGGACCCATCTTGCGGGCGTGGAAGCCGAGGTAGAAGGCGATCAGCGCCACCAGCAGGAAGGTCATCGCCAGTGCGGTGGTGCCGGTGTAGTCGCCGCTGATGTACCAGTAGGCGGGAGTGACCAGGAAGAAGAAGATGGAACAGATCACGAAGATCAGGGTCTCGTTCTTCATCGGGCGTCGCCTTCCTTGCCGACCTGTCCCGGGCGGCCTTCCATGTCCGGTGCGTCGGAGACCTTGCCGTCCTCACCGAGACCCTCGTTGTCGGAGTACTCCAGCGCGGCGATCTCCGGGTGGTGGAGGTCGAAGGCCGGCGATTCCGAGCGGATCCGGGGCAGGGTGAGGAAGTTGTGCCGGGGCGGCGGGCAGCTGGTCGCCCACTCGAGCGAGCGTCCCCAGCCCCACGGGTCGTCCACGGTCACCTTCGGCGCACGGGTGGTCAGGTAGACGTTGAGCAGGAACGGCAGCGTCGAGAAGGCCAGCAGGAACGCTCCCACGGTCGAGACCTGGTTGAGCAGCGTGAACCCGTCCGAGGCTGCGTAGTCGGCGTAGCGACGCGGCATCCCCTCGACCCCGAGCCAGTGCTGGACCAGGAACGTGGTGTGGAAGCCGATGAACAGCAGCCAGAAGTGGATCTTGCCGAGCCGCTCGTCGAGCATCCTGCCGGTCATCTTCGGCCACCAGAAGTAGAAGCCCGCGAACATCGCAAACACCACGGTGCCGAAGACCACGTAGTGGAAGTGCGCCACCACGAAGTAGGAGTCCGAGACGTGGAAGTCCAGCGGGGGCGAGGCCAGGATGACGCCGGTCAGGCCACCGAAGAGGAAGGTGACCAGGAAGCCGATCGACCACAGCATCGGGGTGTCGAAGGAGATCGATCCGCCCCACATCGTCCCGATCCAGTTGAAGAACTTCACTCCGGTTGGCACCGCGATCAGGAAGGTCATCCCGGAGAAGAACGCGAGATCGACCGCGCCACTGACGAACATGTGGTGCGCCCACACGGCGACGGAGAGGATGGCGATCGCCAGGGTCGCGCCGACCAGGCCGACGTAGCCGAAGATCGGCTTGCGGCTGAAGACCGGAAGGATCTCGGTCACGATGCCGAAGAACGGCAGCGCGATGATGTACACCTCTGGGTGTCCGAAGAACCAGAACAGGTGTTGCCACAGGATCGGCCCGCCGTGACTTGGGTCGAACACGTGGGCGCCGAGCTGGCGATCTGCCTCCAGCGCCAGGAGTGCCGCACCGAGGATCGGGAACGCGATCAGGGCGAGCAGGCTGGTGATCAGCGTGTTCCAGGTGAACAGCGGCATCCGGAACATCGTCATGCCGGGCGCGCGCATGCAGATGACCGTGGTGACGAAGTTGACCGAGCCCAGGATGGTGCCCAGACCCATCAGGTACAGGCCCATGATCCAGAGGTCCCCGCCGGCTCCGGGCGACCGGATCGCGTTCGACAGCGGCGTGTAGCCGGTCCAGCCGAAGCTCGCGGCGCCGCCAGGAGTCAGGAAGCCCGAGATCGTGATCACGGAGCCGAACAGGTAGAACCAGTAGCTCAGCATGTTCAGGCGCGGGAACGCCACGTCGGGAGCACCGATCTGCAGCGGCATCAGCACGTTGGCGAAGCCGAAGAACAGCGGCGTCGCGAACATCAGCAGCATGATCGTGCCGTGCATCGTGAACATCTGGTTGTACAGCTCTTCGTTCACGACCTGCTGGCCCGGGAAGGCGAGCTCGGACCTGATCACCAGGGCCATCAGGCCGCCGATCAGGAACCAGATGAAGGACGTGGTCAGGTAGAGCTTGCCGATCAGCTTGTGGTCGGTGGTCGTCAGGACCCGCACCACCTGCTGCCCCATGCTGGGGTTCGGGGCGTCGACAATCGCGCTGGTGGGCGCGTCAGAGACGGCAGTCACTACTCTCCTCCTACGCTGTCGCCGGTCTTCAGACCCGCGGTTTCCTGGGCGTCAACGCCCCCCAGGGCTGGGCCGGTCGAGCCGCGCTCGGCGAGCTCCTCGAGATGTGCGTCGTACTCCGCCTGTTCGACGACCTTGACGTCGAAGAGCATCCGCGAGTGGTAGACGCCGCAGAGCTCGGCGCACCGTCCCACGAAGGTCCCCGTGCGGGTCGGCGTCACGGTGAACTCGTTGTGCAGTCCGGGGACCACGTCCAGCTTGAACAGGAAGGCCGGGACCCAGAACGAGTGGATCACGTCGGGTGAGGCCAGGTTGAGCGTCACGGTCTTGTCCTTGACCAGCCACAGCGTGGGGCGGTCCGCGGTGGTGCCGACCTCGTGGACGACCTCCTTGCCCGCGACCGGCTCGTACTTCTTGGTGTCGTCGTCGTAGTCGAGGTTGTAGTTGAACGACCAGGACCACTGCTGACCGACGACCGTGATGACCTCGTCGGGGTCCTTCGAGACCTTCAGCACCTTGTCCTGGGTCTCCAGGGTGAAGAAGAAGAAGACGATCACCATCATGATCGGAGCGACGGTGTAGAAGATCTCGATCGGCAGGTTGTAGCGCGTCTGCACCGGGATCTCGCTCTCGCTGCGACGCCGGTAGCGCGCGGAGACGAAGAGAATCAGGCCCCACACGACGACGCCGGTGATCATGGCCGCGATCCAGGCCCCGATCCACAGGTCGAGGATGTAGGGAGCTTCCTTGCTCGCCGGGAGGGGCATCGCGAGACGCTCCCACTCACCTTCTTGCGCGGCCGAGCAACCGCTGAGGAGCAGCAGCGTCGTGGCCGACAGGCCTCCGAGTGCTACGCGCCGGAAGCGCGGGGGGTAAAGCAGACTCACGGACGAGCCCTTTCTCCAAGCTGACGCGGACTTCTGACCTGTTGGGGACTCTGGAAACCCTACTACTCGCCGGGGGCCAAGGCCCGGGCAGGGCGGGCGCGCGTCGCCCCGCGCAGTGTGCTTCGGCGCTGCCCCGGGCTGAGCGGGTCGAGAGGGTGCGGGATCACCCCAGGTGGGGCCGTACGTCGGCCGCAGCAGCCTCGCCGTAGGCCTGCGCCAGGCGCTGGAGGAACTCCTCGTGGGTGAAGGAGTACTCCTGGGTGCCGACGCGCTCCACGACGTACGCCGCGAGCACGCAGCCGACCTGGGCGGCCCGCTCGTGCGGCAGGCGCCACTCCAGCGCAGCGAGGAAGCCCGACCGGAAGGCGTCGCCCACGCCGGTCGGCTCCACCGCCACCACGCCGGGGACGGCGCCGACCTCGACGGTCTCCTGGTCGGTGCCCACGATCCGCACGCCCGCCGGGCCGAGGGTGATCACCTGGGTGCCCACCCGGGACAGGATCTCCTCCTCGGACCAGCCGGTCTTCTGCGCGATCAGGTGCGACTCGTACTCGTTGGAGAACAGGTAGGCGGCGCCGTCGACGAGCTCACGGATCATGTCGCCCTCACCGAAGGCGAGCTGCTGGCTCGGGTCGGCGACGAAGGCGTAGCCACGCTCACGGCACTCCTGGGTGTGCCGGACCATCCCCTCGGGGTCGTCGGGGCCGACCAGGACGTAGGAGGGCTCCCCCACGCGCCGGACGATCGGCTCGAGCTCGATCAGCCGGGCCTCGCTCATCGCGCCGGGGTAGAAGCTGGCGAACTGGGCCATCGTGGCGTCGGTGGTGCACACGAAGCGCGCGGTGTGGAGGTCCTCGGAGATCCGCACGGACTCGCAGTCGACCCCGTGGCGCTCCAGCCAGGAGCGGTAGTCGGCGAAGTCCGTGCCCGCGGCACCCACCATCACCGGTCGCAGGCCGAGCCGGCTCAGGCCGAACGCGATGTTGCCCGCGCACCCTCCTCGCCGGATCTCGAGGTCGTCGACGAGGAAGGACACGGACAGCTTGTCGAGCTGGTCCACCACCAGCGAGTCGGCGAACTTCCCGCCGAAGCTCATCAGGTGGTCGGTGGCGATCGATCCGGCAATGAGCAGCGACATGAGGGGTCCTCGTTTGTTACGACCTGGTGAAACCTGGGGAGACACGAACACTACCGATGGGTAAGCGTGGGGCTACCAGTTGGTAGCCCCTAGCGTCGGGGCATGACCTACGAGCGCCTTGCCTACGACGACCAGGACTCCGCCAACCAGATGCACCTCGACTGCACCGCCTGTGCCAGTTCGATCATGCTGCCCCGCGAGCGCATCGACAACACCGCACTCACCTCCGCGCCCCGTTCGCTCGCCTACGACCAGTACCCGCGCGAGGTCCGCAAGCCCGAGATCGAGGTCAGCCGGGCCGCCGCCCACCTTGCGTCGCGGATGCACCTGCACCTCGACTGAGGGGCCCCGGACGCACCAGAGGCGCTGTCCCCTGAGGGGGACAGCGCCTCTGGTTTTTGCTTTGGTGGGGCTTGGCTTTCGCCTCACCCGGTCTCGACACGCTCGTCGCGACTTCGTTCCTCAGTCGCGGTCGCTGCTCGACCACCATCATTCACGTCCGCTGGCGCGGCCGTGAATCAGTGGAACGAGTCGCCGCAGGCGCAGGAGCCGGTCGCGTTGGGGTTGTCGATGGTGAAGCCCTGCTTCTCGATGGAGTCGACGAAGTCGATCGTCGCGCCGTTGAGGTAGGGGACGCTCATCCGGTCGACGACCACGGAGACACCGTCGAAGTCGGTGACTACGTCACCGTCGAGGTTCCGCTCGTCGAAGAAGAGCTGGTAGCGCAGGCCCGAGCAGCCACCGGGCTGCACGGCGATCCGCAGCTGCAGGTCGTCGCGGCCTTCCTGCGCGAGCAGGCTCTTGACCTTCGCGGAGGCGGTCTCGCTGACGTTGATGCTGTCGGTGCGGGTCTCGGTTGCGGTGTCGAGCTGCTCGGTCATCGATGCTCCAGTACTGATCGGAAAGGCGCTTGTTACTGGTCAATGGTCGCACATCGCCGGTTATTCCACGTATCCGCGAGTCCACCGGCCGGTGAGGCGTCCGTGCGAGGCCAGGGCAGTGCAGAGGTCAACGGGACCAGGTGCGGGCCGTGCGCGCGGCGAGCTCAGCCAGCGCCTCAGCGGGAGCGCCGAGAGCGCGCTCCTCCCCCACCAGGTCGACCAGCGAGTACGCCGACTCCACCCCCAGCGCCCGCATCTCGCGGGAGCCGATCAGCACCTGCCCGGCGAGGGCGATGCACGGGACCAGCTGCTCGGCGGCCACCTGCGCGACGCCGTAGGGCACCTTGCCCGAGCGTGAGGAGAAGTCGAAGGCACCCTCACCGGTCACCACCAGGTCCGCGCCCCGGACCAGGTCCGCTAGCCCGACCGCCTCGGCGACCAGCTCCACCCCCGGCGCGCGGGTGCCGCCGAGCAGCATCAGCGCGAACCCGAGCCCGCCCGCGGCGCCGGCACCCTTCTGAGCAGCGAGCTTGCGGTCTGTCAGGTCGGCGAAGTGCTGCAGCCACCCGTCCACCGTGACCAACTGCTCCTCGGTCACGCCCTTCTGCGGGCCGTAGATCTTGGTGGCCCCGTTGATGCCCAGCAGCGGGTTGTCCACATCGCTGGCCAGGACGACCTCCACCCCCTCGAACCGGACCCGGGCGGCCTCGAGGTCCACCGAGGTGAGCGCCGACAGCCCGGCCGGCCCCTCGTCCAGTGTTCCGCCCTCGGCCGTCGCCCCCAGGGCTGCGAGCAGGCCGGCACCGGCGTCGTTGGTGGCCGATCCTCCGAGCCCCACGACGATCCGCGTCGCCCCGGTGTCCAGGGCGTGCTCGAGCACCTGCCCCAGTCCACGGGTCGTGCCGACTCGCGGCTCGCGCTGCTCCGGCTCGGTCAGGTGCAGCCCGACGGACTGGGCGCTCTCGACGTACGCCGTCTCGCCGACCCGCAGGATCCCGGCAGGGACGGGCACTCCGTAGGGATCGCCGACGGTGACGTTGTGCAGCTCGCCGCCGAGGGCGGCCTGCAGCCCGTCGAGGAAGCCTGGTCCCCCGTCGGACATCGGCACCTGGACCAGTTCGTCGTCAGGAGCCCGTTTCGCCCATCCACGCGCCATCGCGGCTGCCGCCTCTCGGGCGCTCAGCGTTCCGGCGAACTTGTCAGGGGCGAATACGACGCGCACGCAGCCATCCTGCCGTGTCGGGGCCGGTGCGCGCTCGCCGGACCTGCCGGCCCCTCACGGCGTGACCGCCGCGAGCCGGTCCGCACGGGGTGCCTGCGGTGCCGGCCCGGCCTCGGGGACGGTGATCCGGACCAGCGCGCCGCCCTCGGGCGCGTCGCCGATCGCGATGGTGCCGCCGTACGCCTGCACCAGCCGGCTGCAGGTGGCCAGGCCGAGGCCGATGCCCCCCTTGGTCGCGTCTCCCTGGGTCATCAGGCCGAAGACGCGTTCCCGATCGGCCACCGGGACACCGGGGCCGTTGTCGGCCACCTCGAGCCACCAGCCCGTGAGGTCCGTGCCGGCGCTGACCCGGACCAACGGGCTCTCCACGTGCCGGGTGAACTTCGCCGCATTGGCGACGAGGTTCTGCAGCACCACCCGCCAGTGCGTGGCACCACCGCGTATGACGGGCAGCTGCTCTCCCACGAGCAGGACCCCCTCCAGCGCGGCCTCGAGGTCCTCGCGGACCAGCTCCAGCACGGCACGCAGGTCCACTTCCCCGTCCTGGGGGCGGGACCCCAGCGCCGCGAAGTCGAGCATGTCTCCGATCAGGGTGTTCATCCGCGCGACGCTGTTCAGGGACCGGTCCAGGAGCCACGCCCGGTCCCCGCTCTCGTCTCCGTCGAGCTCCTCGCGAAGCGTGCCGAGCGTCATCGAGAGGCCGGTCAGCGGGCCCCGGAGGTCGTGCGCGATCTGGCCGGTGAACATGTCCAGCATCTCGTTCGAGCGCTGCAGCTCCTGGCGGGCCGCGGTGAGCTCGAGGACGGTCTGCTCGAGCTCGTGGGTGCGCCGGTGCAGCTCGAGCAGGTCGACGACCCGTTTGGCGACCCGTTCCAGCAGCCCCAGCTGCTCGTCGGTGAGCCGGCGCGGCTGGCGGTCGAAGACGCACAGGGTGCCCACAGCGACCCCCCGCGGGGAGACGAGCCTCACCACGCCGTAGAACCGGAAGGACTCCTGCTCGCCGTTGACGAACGGGTGATCGGCCCAGCGCGGGTCGGCGGATGCGTCCACCACCTGGAACGTGCTGGTCGCCTCGGGCAGCGCACCGCACATCGACTGGTCGCGCGAGCACGCCTGTCGGTCCAGGTGATAGGAGGCGATCGTCGTCTGGGTGTGCGAGCTCATCACGTTGATCGCGACCGCCGGGACGTGCACGAGGCGCCCGGCGACCGCGGCGAGGTCGTCGAGCTCCGGCTGCTCACCCCCGAGGATCTGGTAGTCGGCGATCTCGAGGTCCTGCGGTGCGGGCGGGGTCATCGTTACCTGTTGCTCCGAGAGTGAGGTGCGGCGACGCTGACTGCGTCTCAGCTGCCCGGTATGCCCCAGATAGGCATCCACCGGCTGACGTCTGGCTCGATGGGCAGGTCCGCTCCGACTGCGTCACGGACCTGACGCTCCAGGAGCGTATCTCGATTTCCGGACCCAACAGGACAAAAAGGATAGAAAGTGCCCTGCTTGTACAGGTACACCAGGTAGACCGGCGGTGTCGTCTCGGAGGTGAACCCCAGCACGGAGCAGAGCAGGCCGGTACCGAAGCCCTGCGCCTCGAGTGCGGAGTTGACCGCGTGCAGGTCGGTCACCAGGCCGCTGGTGTCCTCGGGCGCGGCCCGCACGGTCAGCCAGGTGTAGCCGTACTCGTCGACCCGGCTCTCGGTGGCCGGCCCGCCGTCCACGGCGATCAGTGCCGATGCCTCGCGCTGGCTGACCAGCGCCGCCTGCCCCTCGGCGGCCCGGAAGCACACGGACCCCACACCCATCGGGTGCAGCCCCATCGCGGCCTCGAGCGTCATCGCGGCAGCAGGCAGCGCGAAGAGTGCGTCCAGGTTGGCCTCACGGGGGCGCGAGCGCCCCCTGATCGCGTCCCACAGGCCCATGGCTAGTACGTCTGCCCGAGCTTGGCGGCGATCTTCGCCAGCTGGTCGAGGCGTTGCTCCAGCGGCGGGTGGGTGGAGGTGAGCGTCCCCAGCGCGAGGCCACGGACCGCGGGGGTGATGAAGAAGGCGTTCATCGGCTGCGCCGCGCGCAGGTCGCGCTCGGGGACCGCGTTCATCTGCCCGCTGATCTTGGTCAGCGCCGAGGCCAGGGCCGAGGGCTTCTGGGTCAGGTAGGCGCCGGCCCGGTCGGCACACAGCTCGCGGTAGCGGGAGAGCAGGCGCAGCAGCAGGAAGCTGATCGCGTAGACGACCAGGCTCACCACCAGCATCAGCACCAGGACCGCCGCTCCCCCGTTGTTGTTGCTGCGCGAGCGCCCCAGGCTGCCGAACTGGGCGCCCCGGGTGACCATCCCGGCGGTGATGCCCGCCGACGCGGCGACCGTCATCACCAGCACGTCGCGGTGGGCGACGTGGGAGAGCTCGTGCGCCAGCACGCCCTCGAGCTCCTCGGTCGTGAGCGTGCGCAGGATGCCGGTGGTCACGCACACCACCGAGCGGCTCGGGGAGCGCCCGGTGGCGAACGCGTTCGGCAGTGCGGTGTCCGCGATCGCGACCCGCGGCTTGGGCATGTCGGCCATCGCGCACAGGCGGTCGATCATCCCGTGCAGCTCGGGGGCCTGCTCAGGGGTGACCTCGTAGGCGCCCATCGCGCGCATCGCGACGGTGTCCGAGCGCCACCACTGGAAGAAGGCGACCCCGATGCCGGCGATGCCGATCAGGGTGCCGAGCCCGCTGCCCGCGAAGTAGATCGCGGTCACCACGAGCGCGACGAACAGGGCACCGAGCAGGAACATCACCGTGGTCATCCGGACGGTGAGGCCGCGGTCGGGAAGGAACCGGGTACGAGCCATCAGCGGTGTCCGCTCAACCCGGGATCAGTCCGTCGCCCTCGAGCAGCAGCTCGCGGACCTCCTCGAGCGTGGCGTCAGCGGGAGGCAGGATCAGGTCGGAGTCCTCGAGGGACTCCTCCGGGAGCGGGGCACCGACCCGGCGTACGCCGTCGAGCAGCGCCGCGAGCGTGGTGGTGAAGGTCGCCTCGTCGCCGGCCTCGACCGCCGCCTCGACCGCCCGGTCGAGCTCGTTGAGCATGTCCATCTGGTCGTCGGGCAGCTTGAGCTGTCCCTCGCCGAGGATGCGCACGATCACGGCTGCTCCTCCTTGCGGACCTCGGTGTCCTCGACGACGCTCTCCGGCGCCGAGCGGGGCTCCGGCGCGTCGATGGCGGGAGCGGAGCTGCCCTTGAGCGCGGCGAGCTCGGCCTCCACGTCGGACTGTGCGCTCATCGACTCCAGCTCACGGCTGATGTCGTCGCCCCGGTTGATCGAGCTGGCGTCGTCGAGCGCGCCCGAGGCGATCAGCTCGTCGATGGCACCGGCGCGTGCCTGCATCGCCTGGGTCTTGTCCTCGGCGCGCTGGACGGCCATACCGACGTCGCCCATCTCCTCGGAGATGCCCGAGAACGCCTCACCGATGCGCGTCTGCGCCTCGGCGGCGGTGTAGGTGGCCTTGATCGTCTCCTTGCGGGTACGGAAGGACTCCACCTTGGCCTGCAGCCGCTGGGAGGCGAGGGTCAGCTTCTCCTCCTCGCCCTGCAGCTGCTGGTGCTGGGCGTCGAGGTCGCCGATCTGCCCGGTGAGCGCCGACTTGCGCGTGAGCGCCTCGCGGGCCAGGTCCTCGCGTCCCATCGAGAGTGCCTTCTGCGCCTGCTCGGTGAGCTTGTCGGCCTGCGTCTGGAGCTGGTTGCGCTGCAGCTCGATGCGCTTGCGACTGGTCGCGACGTCCGCGACGCCTCGGCGTACCTTGGTCAGCATCTCGAGCTGTCGCTGATAGCTGTAGTCAAGGGTCTCCCGGGGGTCCTCGGCCTTGTCGAGGGCGCTGTTGGCCTTCGCACGGAAGATCGTGCTGATCCGCTTCATCATGCTCATGCGGTCAACCTACCGGGCCGCGCCCAGTGGGACGAGAGGAGCACGCCGCCGACCCGTGTTCCTTGGCTTCCCTGGCCCGGTACTCTGGCGATTCACTCCCCTCCACCATCGATCCGTCATGTCCCCGGAAGGCCCCGTGTTCCGCCGAAACAGCAAAACCGACGAACAGCCCACCGTGCTCGAGCCCAAGGGCCCCGGCGCCAAGGGTCGCCCGACGCCGACCCGCCGGGAGGCCGAGGCTGCCCGCCGTGAGCGCGCGAAGGCCGGCATGGACAAGAAGGCCGCGCAGAAGCTCCAGCGCGAGCGCCGTGCCGAGGCCAACGCCAAGGCCCGCCACGGGATGAGGACCGGCGACGAGCGCTACCTGCCCAAGCGCGACCAGGGGCCGGTCAAGCGGTTCATCCGCAACTTCGTCGACGCCCGCATCTCGATCGCGGAGTTCCTGCTGCCGCTGCTGGTCGTCATCATGCTGATGCAGTACTCCGGCAACGCCAACCTCGTCGAGGCGAGCGGCCGGCTCTGGGCGACCACGATCCTGGTGGTCGCGCTCGACACGACCTGGCTGCTGTTCCGCCTCAAGCGGGCGCTGCGCGCGCAGTTCCCCGACGAGAGCCTGCGGGGCACCACGTTCTACACGATCATGCGGGTGCTCCAGCTGCGCTGGCTCCGGATGCCCAAGCCGACCGTCAAGATCGGCGGCGCACCGCGCTGACGCCGGCCGGCTATCCGGCCGAGAGCGACATCGGTCCGTAGACCTCGCGGTCGCCCTCGAACAGGGTCACCGACTCGACGCCGTCCTCGGCCAGGTCCGGGTAGGCCTCCCCCAGCCACGACTCCGCGTCGCTGCGGGTGGGGAAGTCGATCCGCTCCTCGGGGGTGATCACGCGGCCGTCGGCGTCGACGAGCTGCCACCACCAGGGGACCTGGTCCTGCCTGCGGGCGGTGCTGCCGAAGGCCGGCTCGGAGATGTTGGTCACGGGTGGACACCTTTCACTGGGTGGTCGGCAAAACGGGATCAGGAGTCGCGTACGTCGGTCTCCACGAAGGGTGGCCTGGTCACGACGAAGACCTCGGAGCGACCACGTACGTCGACCAGCACCTCGGCCCCCAGCTCGACCTGGTTGTTGATCAGCGCGAGCGCCAGGCCCTTGCGCAGGGTCGGTGAGAACGTCCCCGACGTGACGTGGCCGACCGGGAGGTCGCGGGTGAGCTTCACGCTCATCTGCGGGCGGGCGATCCCACGCCCCTGGGCGACAAGGCCGCGCAGCAGCACCTTGGCTCCCGCCTCCTTCTCGGCCAGGAGCGCCTCCTTGCCCCAGAACTCCGGCTTCGACCACCCCACGGCCCAGCCCAGTCGGGCCTGGACGGGCGTGACCTCGAGGCTGATGTCCTGCCCGTGGAGCGGATAGCCCATCTCGGTGCGCAGCGTGTCCCGGGCACCCAGGCCGCAGGGGATCAGGCCGTGCGGCTCGCCCGCCTCGACCAGGGCGTCCCACAGGGTCGGCGCGACCGCGTTGTCCGCGATCAGCTCGTAGCCGCGCTCCCCGGTGTAGCCGCTGCGGCACACCACGACCTCCTCGCCCGCGAAGGTGGCCACCTCGAAGGACATGTAGTCGTGCCCCACCGGCAGGCCGAGCGCGGTGAGCACCTCGTCCGACCTCGGGCCCTGCACCGCCAGGACCGCGCGGGTCGTGTGCTGGTCGGTGATCCTCACCCCGGCCGGGCTGCCGGCCTCGAGCCGGCTGACCAGGCCCGCGGAGTTCGCGGCGTTGGGGACGAGCAGGACGTCGTCGTCCGCACGGTGGTAGGCGATCAGGTCGTCGACGATGCCGCCCGTGTCGGGGTCGCACGCCAGGGTGTACTGCGCGCGTCCAGGCCCGATCCTGTCGAGGTCGTTGCTCAGGCACCGGTTGAGGTACGCCGCCGCTCCCTCGCCGCTGACGGCGACCTTGCCGAGGTGGCTGACGTCGAAGATCCCCACGCGCTCGCGCACCGCTGCGTGCTCCTTGAGCACCCCGGTGGGGTACTCCAGCGGCATCTCCCAGCCGCCGAACTCCGCCAGCTTGGCCCCGGCGGCGACGTGACGGTCGTGGAGGGGCGAGTGCATGAGCGACATGGACGCGAAGTTACCGCAGTCTCCCCCGGGCCGATCCGGGCCCGGCCGCTCCCGTGCCGGGTGCGAGGGAGCGTGCTGCCCACGGCCTAGCATGACCTCGTGACGACGTACACGCTGCGCAAGGGCAGCCCGGCCAAGACCCGCACCGACCTCGTCGTGATCGGCGTGGTGAAGGCCCCCAACGGTGACCTGACCGCCTGCACGGGATCCGAGGAGGTGGCCGAGGCCTACGGACGCAGGTTCCGCCCGCTGCTCACCTCGATGGGCTTCCGCGGTGAGCACGGCGAGACGCTGCGGCTGCCGACGGCCGGGACGATCAAGGCCGGCCAGCTGCTCGTCATCGGTCTCGGGGCCGCCGACGAGGTGACCCCCGAGCGCGTACGCCGTGCCGCCGGCGTCGCTGCCCGCAGCATCGGCAACGCCGCCTCCGTCTCGCTGGCGCTGCCGGCCCACGACGCCGAGCACGTGCGCGCCGTCGCCGACGGGTTCATCTCCGGGAGCTACTCGTTCACGCGCTACAAGTCGAAGTCCGACGAGGCCGGGCTCGCCGACGTCTCGATCCTCAGCGACGCCGCGCGACGCAACGACGCGATCGCGGCGCTCGAGGCCGCACGCTCTGTCGGCCACATCGTGCACCGGGCCCGGGACTGGGTGAACACGCCGCCGAACGACCTCACCCCCGAGCTGTTCGCCGACGCCGTGGTGGCGCTCGACAAGGAGCTCACCGGCCGGGCCAAGCGCAGCAAGGTGAAGGTGGAGGTCCTCGGGGTCGAGGAGCTGGAGGAGCTCTCCTGCGGCGGCATCCTCGGCGTCGGCGGCGGCTCCGCCAACCCGCCTCGGCTGGTCCGGCTCACCTACCGGCCCGAGGAGGCGCACAGCAGCATCGCGTTCGTCGGCAAGGGGATCACCTACGACTCCGGCGGCCTCACCATCAAGCCGGGCGGCTCGATGGCGACGATGAAGTACGACATGGGCGGTGCCGCCGCCGTGATCGGCGCGACGTTCGCCATCGCCGAGCTCGGCGTGCCGGTCGCGGTGACGACGTACGCGCCGATGGCCGAGAACATGGTCTCCGGCACCGCGATGCGCCCCGGTGACGTGCTCACCATGCACGACGGCCAGACCGTCGAGGTCACCAACACCGACGCCGAGGGCCGGCTGATCCTGGCCGACGCCCTGGCGATGGCCGTCGAGGACGAGCCCGACTCCGTCATCGACGTCGCCACCCTGACCGGGGCCTGCATCGTCGCGCTCGGCGAGAAGGTCGCCGGCGTCTTCGGTGACGACGAGACCACCGCCGCCGTCACGGCTGCCGCCGAGGCGAGTGGCGAGCTGGTGTGGCGCCTGCCCCTGCCCGAGGAGAGCCGGGAGGCGGTGCTCGACACCAAGATCGCCGACGTGCTCCAGCACAACTGGATCCGGTGGGGATCCTCGGTGTACGCCGCGGCCTTCCTCCGCGAGTTCGTGGGCACCACCCCGTGGGCCCACCTCGACATCGCGGGGCCGGCCTGGAACACGGGCGGCCCCTGGGGCCACCTCCCCTCCGGCGCCACGGGCTACGGCATCACCACGCTGCTCGCGTACGCCGAGTCCCTCGCGGACGCAGCCGAGGCGGGTACCGACTCCGACTAGTCGGAGCTGTGCCCGCCGCCGTCGAGGTCGCGGCGCAGCTGCTGCTTCTGCCGCTCCTTCTCGCGCCGGTTGTACTCCCGCATCCGCGCCGGGATCCCGACCAGGCCCGCGTCATAGCTCGGCACCGCGTGCTTGTTGCAGAAGTCGTGGGCCCACTGCACCGACGGCACCCGGCGCCGGGTCCACTCGCCGTCGTGGGCGACCAGCAGCAGCGTCACGTCGGTGACCGTGGTGCGGGGCTCGACGAAGCCCTCGACGCCACGGCGTGAGCTGACGAACTCCAGCAGGTGACGCTGGTCGGCGTCGTCGTTGGCGCGGGTGGTCACGCCTCCGCCCGCACCACCACCATGGCGGCGAGCACCGCGCCGGAACCGATCAAGCAAACCCATGGGGACAGTGTGGCGCATGGGGGGTCGCAGCACGCACGAACCGGGCCTTATCGCCCGCCGGGAGGCGTGATGATTGGATGAGGGTCGACAACCCGGTTCCCGGCGCACAGCTGGACCACCGTGTCGCGGGAACGGGTCGCTGAACGGGAGGAGGCAGGCGTGCCGGAGCGCCGTGAGTTCGACGTCGTCATCCTGGGCGCCGGCTCAGGTGGCTACGCGTGCGCTCTCCGCGCTGCCCAGCTCGGGCTCACCGTGGCCCTGGTCGAGGAAGACAAGCTCGGCGGCACCTGCCTGCACTCCGGCTGCATCCCCACCAAGGCGCTGTTGCACGCCGCCGAGGTCGCCGACGCTGCTCGCGACTCGGAGAGGTTCGGGGTGCGCGCGAGCCTCGAGGGCATCGACATGGACGGCGTGAACGCCTACAAGGACGGCGTCGTCGGCCGGCTGTTCAAGGGCCTCGCCGGTCTCGTCAGGGGACGTGGCATCACAGTGGTCGAGGGCACCGGGACGCTCATCGGCACGCACACGGTCGAGGTCGACGAGACGTCGTACGCCGGGAAGGCCGTCGTGCTCGCCTCCGGCTCCTACGCCCGGTCGCTGCCCGGCCTCGAGATCGACGGCACCCGGGTGATCACCTCGGACCAGGCACTGCGCCTCGAGCGCGTCCCGTCCTCGGTGATCGTCCTCGGAGGTGGGGTGATCGGTTGCGAGTTCGCCAGCGTGTGGCGCTCCTTCGGCGCCGAGGTCACCATCGTCGAGGCACTCCCCCGGCTGCTCCCGGCCGAGGACGAGCAGTCCTCGAAGGCGCTGGAACGCGCGTTCCGCAAGCGCCGGATCGGGTTCGCCACCGGCACCCGGTTCGAGTCGGTGGAGACCACCGACACCGGGGTCACCCTCACCGTCGAGGGCGGCAAGACCTACGACGCCGAGCTGCTCCTGGTCGCGGTGGGCCGTGGTCCCCGCACCGACGGGCTCGGCTACGCGGAGCAGGGCGTCGAGATGGACCGCGGCTTCGTGGTGACCGACGAGCGCTGCCGCACCTCGCTGGAGGGCGTGTACGCCGTCGGCGACATCGTCCCCGGCCTGCAGCTGGCGCACCGCGGCTTCGCCCAGGGCGTGTTCGTCGCCGAGGAGATCGCCGGCCTGTCCCCCACTCCTGTCGCGGAGAGCAGCATCCCCCGCGTCACCTACTGCGACCCCGAGGTCGCCTCGGTCGGGCTGACCGAGGCGCAGGCGCGCGAGCAGCACGGTGACGGCGTCGAGACGCTCACCTACGACCTCGGGGGGAACGGCAAGAGCCAGATCCTCGCGACCCAGGGCTTCGTCAAGCTGGTGCGGATCACGGATGGTCCCGTGGTCGGCGTACACATGGTGGGGGCCCGGGTGGGCGAGCTCGTCGGGGAGGCCCAGCTGATCTGCAGCTGGGATGTCTACCCTGAGGACGTCGCTCCCCTGCTGCATGCGCACCCCACCCAGAACGAAGCGCTGGGCGAGGCACACCTCGCTCTAGCGGGCAAGCCGTTGCACGCACATACCTGAACTGCTGGACTCTGGACTAGCCTCAACCCGGACTGAAGAAACGAGCGAAGGAACCCGATGTCGACACCTGTGAAGCTCCCCGAACTTGGCGAGTCCGTCACCGAAGGCACCATCACACGCTGGCTCAAGCAGGTGGGCGACACCGTCGAGGTCGACGAGCCCTTGCTCGAGGTCTCCACCGACAAGGTCGACACGGAGATCCCCTCTCCGGTGGCCGGCACGCTGCTGGAGATCAAGGCCGAGGAGGACGAGACCGTCGAGGTCGGCGCCGAGCTCTGCATCATCGGCGACGAGGGTGAGGGTGGCGGCTCCGCCGACTCCGAGGACTCGGCCGACGACTCCTCGGAGGAGCCCGAGGAAGACGCCGACGACGCCGACGACTCCGGGGACTCCTCGGGCGACTCCGACTCCGACGCCGAGGACTCGGATGAGTCGATGGCGGACGAGGAGGAGGAAGAGCCCAAGCCCGCAGCGAAGAAGAAGGGTGGCGGCGGCGGGAAGGCCGTGACCCTCCCCGAGCTCGGTGAGTCCGTGACCGAGGGGACCATCACCCGCTGGCTGAAGTCGGTCGGTGACGAGGTCGAGGTCGACGAGCCGCTCGTGGAGGTGTCCACCGACAAGGTCGACACCGAGATCCCCTCCCCGATCGCCGGCACCCTGCTGGAGATCAAGGCCGAGGAGGACGACACCGTCGAGGTCGGCGCCGAGCTCTGCATCATCGGCGACGGCTCGGCTTCCGCCGACGACTCCGACGACTCGGACGACGAGCCGGAGCCCGAGCCGGAGCCCGAGCCCGAACCGGAGCCTGAGCCCGAGCCGGAGCCCGAGCCGGAGCCCGAGCCGGAGCCTGAGCCCGAGCCCGAGCCTGAGCCCGAGCCCGAGCCGGCGAAGGCCGAGGAGAAGCCCAAGGAGGAGCCGGCGAAGAAGGAGTCCTCCTCCGACGGCGGCACCTACGTCACCCCGCTGGTGCGCAAGATGGCCTCCGAGCACGGCGTCGACCTGTCCAGCATCAAGGGCACCGGCGTGGGCGGGCGGATCCGCAAGCAGGACGTGCTCGCGGCCGCCGAGTCCTCGAAGTCGCAGGAGGCACCGGCAGCGGCGGAGAAGTCCTCGGCGGGCGCACCTGCGGCCGCGCCGAGCCCGCTGCGCGGCAAGACCGAGAAGATCTCGCGCCTCCGCAAGGTGATCGCGACCCGGATGGTGGACTCGCTGCAGACCACTGCCCAACTGACCCAGGTCGTCGAGGTCGACGTCACCAACATCGCCCGGTTGCGCGACAGCGTGAAGGCCGACTTCCTGGCCCGCGAGGGCGTGAAGCTGTCCTACCTGCCGTTCTTCGCCAAGGCTGCGGTCGAGGCGCTCAAGGCCCACCCGGCCCTGAACGCCACCTTCGACCTGGAGGCGGGCGAGGTGACCTACCACGACAGCGAGAACGTCGCGTTCGCCGTGGACACCGAGAAGGGCCTGCTGACACCGGTCGTCAAGGAGGCCGGCGACCTCTCGATCGCGGGCCTGGCCAAGAAGATCGCCGACGTCGCGCAGCGCACGCGCGCCAACAAGATCGGTCCCGACGACCTGTCGGGTGGCACCTTCACGATCACGAACCTCGGCAGCGTGGGCGCCCTGTGGGACACCCCGATCATCAACAAGCCGCAGGTCGCCATCCTCGGCCCGGGCACCGTGGTCAAGCGCGCGGTCGTGATCGACGACCCCAACCTGGGCGAGACGATCGCCGTGCGCCACATGGTCTACCTCGCGCTGACCTACGACCACCAGCTGGTCGACGGCGCCAACGCCGGCCGCTTCCTCCAGGACGTCAAGGCGCGCCTGGAGTCGGGCAGCTTCGACGTCTGAGGGTTGGCCGGGGGCCGGTAGTCCGGTTTCCCAGGTGATGAACCCGAACTGCCTCTTCACACACGTCACGCCGTGTGTGAAGAGGCAGTTTCGCGTGTGAAGAGGGGTGGGCCCGACCGAGAGGCAGGCGAGCCCGACCAGGAGGCAGGCGCGCGGCGTACGACGATCAGGCGGCCGCACCCAGCACGGCGCGGAACCGATCGCCCGTCTCGCGCGGGGTGGAGAGGTCGCGCCACACGAGCCGCGCGCAGCGGTAGCCGGTGATCGAACGGACCAGGTCCTCGCGCTGCTTCTCCCGGAACACCGCCGTCCCCGGGTCCTCGCCGTCGCGAAGGAGCCGGCCGTACTTCACCTGGCCGTCGAACTCGCCGAAGACCCGTTGCCGGTGCCAGACGAAGTCGAGGACTGCGACCAGCACCCCGCGGTCGTCGTACACCTCGAACTGGAGCTCGGGCCGCGGCAGGCCCTGGCGCCAGAACAGGTACAGCGACCGGGACTCCCCCACCGACTCCACGCGCCCGTCCATCTGGTTGAGCAGCACGTGGATCTTCTGCGAGCCCGGCCAGTGCCGCATCGTGCCGAACATGTCGTAGAGCCCCGACGGGGTGCACCGCTCGAGGTGCAGGGCGTGATCGGCCGAGACCAGCGCGGACTCGAGACTCTGGACCGTGGCGGCCTCGACCACGGCGCGATCGGGGGTCACGACGGGCAGCCCGCCGACCTCGACGACCTCTTCGAGGGGACAGGCGGCGACGTGGTGCACCACGTCGCGCTCGATCCGCGCCGCCCCGTCATCGAGCCGGGTCACGTGCACCCGGCCGAGCTCGGCGCCCCACACGGCGATGCCATGGGCAAGCAGCGCCGTGGTGTGACTGAGCACGACCGGCCCCGGCGTGGTCCTGAGCACGGCGCGAGCCAGCGTGAGGTGCCGCTCCTCGCCGGAGTACGTCGCCCAGACGTCGCCGAAGCAGTAGGCCCCCTGCCGGACCCGGTGAAGGGTCCCGCTGCGCCGCATCCGCGCCAGGGTCTTGTCGTCGTATCCGCAGTCCAGCGCCTCGCGCCGCGGAACACGCCGTGCTGCTCGGCGATCAGTCGCAGTGGGTCGTCCATGCGGGCCACGGTGGTCCCGGCGAGCATGGTTCGTCGGGGCCGCGGCGTCGCGCTGTGGACGGCGCCGCCGTCGTACGCCGTTGTGGACGCGGGCTGGCCGCAGCATCATCGCGGTGCGTACGCCGTCTGGCCTATCGTCCAGGGATGGACCAGTCGCCATCCCAGAGTGCTGCCAGCTTCCTGCGCGCGCCGGACCCGGGCCCCGAGCTGCAACGCCTCTTCGACGAGGACGTGGAGCAGATGGGCTTCGTCATGAACGTCTCCCGGTTGTGGGGACACCTTCCGGCGCAGCATGACGCTCTGTTCGAGCTGATCGGCTCTGCGGCGGCCGCGGCGGGGTTGTCGTTCCGTGAGCGCGGCGTGATGGTCACCGCCGCCGCCTCGACCCTGGGTGACTCCTACTGCGCGCTCGCGTGGGGCCACAAGCTCGCGGGCGCGGCCGGGGCGGAGGTCGCCGTCGGCGCGCTCACCGGCTCGGACGAGACCCTCACCGCGCGGGAGCAGGCGCTGGCGACCTGGACTCGTCGCGTCAGCGCGAACCCCAACGCCGCGACCGCGGACGACGTCGCCGCGCTGCGGGAGGCCGGCTTCGACGACGCCCAGGTCCTGGCCCTGACCCTGTTCGTGTCGCTGCGGCTCGCGTTCTCGACCGTCAACGACGCGCTCGGTGCCCGACCTGACCGCGAGATGGCCGACACCGTGCCCGAACCGGTGCAGGCAGCGGTCAACTGGGGGCGTGCGATGGTCCGGCCCTGAGCGCAGGCCTGCGGCGTACGGCGCCAGGCCCGGGACCCGCCACCTCGCACACGAAACTGCCTCTTCCCACACGGCGTGGGGTGTGTGAAGAGGCAGTTCGGGTTCATCACCTGGGAAACCGGACGCCCGCCCGACCGATAACCCGGTGACATCGCCCCCACCGGCTGGGAGGCTTCCCCGGCCCCACTCACCGGGAGCGGGGCACCGACAGAGGAAGGACGATGGAGAAGATCTCGAAGAGGCTGGTCAACTGGGCCTCGATCCTGGAGGACAACACCCGGGAACAGGCAGAGACGGCGGCGACGATGCCCTTCATCCACCCGCACGTGGCGCTGATGCCCGACGCCCACCTGGGCCTCGGCGCGACCGTGGGGTCGGTGATCCCCACCCTGGGGGCGATCATGCCTGCTGCGGTGGGTGTGGACATCGGCTGCGGCATGATCGCGGTGCGCACGAACTACTCCGCGAAGCAGCTGCCGCAGGAGCGCGCCAGGGTGCGCCGGGCGATCGAGCAGGCGATCCCGCTGAGCGCCGGTGTCGCCAACCGCGACATCTCGCGCCAGCACACCCACGACCGGATCGAGCAGCTGGACTCCCTGGCGCAGAAGGCAGGGTTCGACCCGGCGTCGTACGCCAAGCGGTGGAAGCTGCAGCTCGGCACGCTGGGCTCGGGAAACCACTTCATCGAGATCACGGTCGACGAGCTCGACCGGGTGTGGCTGTTCCTGCACTCGGGGTCCCGGGGCGTCGGCAACAAGATCGCGCAGCACCACATCGGGGTGGCGCGGGCGTACTGCGAGCGGAACCGGATCGAGCTGCCGCACCGCGACCTGGCCTACCTCGTCGAGGGGACCGACGAGTTCTGGTCCTACATCGAGCAGATGCGCTGGGCGCAGACCTACGCGCTGCTCAACCGCGAGGAGATGATGGACCGGGTGCTCGCCTGCTTCGCCGACTGGGTCGGTGACGAGGTGGTGCGGCAGGAGGAGATCAACTGCCACCACAACTACACCGAGCAGGAGGAGCACTTCGGCCGCTCGGTCTGGCTCTCCCGCAAGGGCGCGATCAACGCGGAGCAGGGGCGGATGGGCCTGATCCCGGGATCGATGGGGACGGCGTCGTACGTCGTGGCGGGCAAGGGTGACGCGATGTCGCTGAACTCGGCTCCGCACGGTGCCGGTCGGCAGTACTCCAGGTCGAAGGCGCGCAAGACGTTCACCCGGGAGCAGCTGCGCACGGCGATGGCGGGGATCGAGTACCGCGACACCGACGCCTTCCTCGACGAGATCCCGGCGGCGTACAAGGACATCGACCAGGTGATGGCCGACGCGGCCGACCTGGTCGAGGTCCGGCACACGCTGCGCCAGATCGTCAACGTCAAGGGCGACTAGGCCGCTACCGGTCCGGGACCTCACACATGAAACTGCCTCTTCACACACCGCGTGAGGTGTGTGAAGAGGCAGTTCGGGTTCATCACCTGGGAAACCGGACGACCGGAACCCCGAGCAGAACTACATGTGGATCATGTGGCCCGCGAGGCCCTCGACGGCTTCCTTGACGGCCTCGGAGAGGGTCGGGTGGGCGAAGATGTTGCGGGCGACCTCGTCGGCGGTCAGGTCCCACTTCTGGGCCAGGGTCAGGGCCGGCAGCAGCTCGGTCACGTCGGGGCCGATCAGGTGGGCGCCGATGATCTCGTTGTGCTTGGCGTCGGCGATGATCTTCACGAACCCGGTGGTGTCCCCCAGGCCCTTGGCCTTGCCGTTGGCCGAGAACGGGAACTTGGCGACCTTGACGTCGTACCCCTTCTCCTCGGCCTGGGCCTCGGAGTAGCCGAAGGAGGCGATCTGGGGCTGGCAGTACGTCGCCCGCGGGATCATGTCGAAGTCGATCTCGATCGTGTCGTGGTCGGCGATCGTCTCGGCGGTGACGATGCCCATCGCCTCGGCGGTGTGGGCGAGCATCAGCTTGCCGGTGACGTCACCGATCGCGTAGACGCCCTCGACGTTGGTGCGGCCGCGCGCGTCGACGGCGATCGCACCGCGGTCGGTGGTCTCCACGCCGGTCTTCTCGAGGCCGTAGCCCTCGAGGCGAGGGGCGAACCCGATCGCCTGGAGCACCTTGTCGGTCTCGATGACCTCTTCCTTGCCGTCCTTGCTGACGGTGACCTTGACCTTCGAGCCGGAGTCCTCGATCTTCTCGACCTTGGTCTTCAGCAGGACCTTCACGCCGAGCTTCTTGTAGTGCTTGGCGAGCTCCTTGGAGATCTCCGCGTCCTCGGTCGGCACCATCCGGTCGAGGAACTCCACGATGGTGACGTCCACCCCGAAGTTGGCCATCACGTAGGCGAACTCCACGCCGATGGCGCCGGAGCCGGCGATCACGACCGACTTGGGCAGCTCGTTGTTGAGGATCTGCTCCTCGTAGGTCACCACGTTCTCGGAGAGCTCGGTGCCCGGCACGAGACGGGTGGTGGCGCCGGTGGCGATGATGATGTTGTCGCCGGTCACGGTCCGGGTCTTGCCGTCGTCGCCCTCGACCTCGATGGTCTTGGCGTCGACGAAGGTGCCCCAGCCGTCGATCTCCTCGATCTTGTTCTTCTTCATCAAGAAGTGGACGCCCTTGACGATGGAGTCGGAGACCTCGCGGCTGCGTGCGTGGGTCGGCTCGTAGGCCATCGAGGCATCCCCGGTGATCCCGAACTTGTCCTTCTCGTGGGTCAGGATGTGGGACAGCTCGGCGTTGCGGAGCAGCGCCTTGGACGGGATGCAGCCGACGTTGAGGCACACCCCTCCCCAGTACTTCTTCTCCACCACCCCCACCTTGAGACCGAGCTGGGAGGCGCGAATGGCGGCGACGTACCCACCGGGGCCGGCACCGAGGACTAGGACATCGAAATCGCTCACGGGGGCGAGCCTATTCCTCATCCCTGCGTCCCTCGCAACGGGTTGACCGTGCGCACCGTCGTGGGACCGTGGGTGGCATGCGTTTCCTGATCGCCGGCGCGTCCGGCTTCCTCGGCGCCCGGCTCACCGAGACGCTCCGCACGCGTGGGCACGACGTCTCCACGCTGGTACGCCGCCCGCCATCGAGCTCCAGCGAGGTCCGCTGGGACCCGTACGCCGCCCCGCTGGGTGTCGAGGTCGTGGAGTACCACGACGTCGTGGTCAACCTGGCCGGCTCCCCCACGCTCGGCAACCCGCACTCGAAGAAGTGGGCCGAGGACCTGATGAACAGCCGCGTCACCACGACCCAGGTGCTCGCCCAGGCGATCGCCGCCAGCGAGGGCAAGCCTGCGTTCCTGGCCGGCAACGGGATCAGCTACTACGGCGACCACGGCAGCGAGCCGCTCCCCGAGACCGCGGACTCCCGCGGCGACGCGCTGCTCACCCGGGTGGCGCGGGCCTGGCAGGAGGCAGCCGCTCCGGCAGCCGACGCCGGCGCCCGGGTGGTCGTGCTGCGCACCTCCCCGGTCTACGACCGGCGCAGCCAGCCGCTCGGCATGCTCCGGCGGCTGTTCAAGGCCGGTCTCGGTGGGCCGATGGGCGACGGGAGCCAGTACGCGCCGATGATCTCGGCCCGCGACTGGGTCGACGCCGTCATCCACCTCGCCGAGACCGAGTCCGTCTCCGGGCCGGTCAACCTGTGCAGCGAGCGGACCCCCACCAACGCGGAGCTCACCCGGGCGCTGGCCCACCAGGTGCACCGCCCGGCGGTCCTGCGGGTGCCCTCCGCAGTGCTCCGGCGGGCCGCCGGGCAGATGTCCGACGAGCTGCTCGGGTCGCTGAACTGCGTCCCGGCCGCTCTGCTCGCGAGCGGGTTCACCCACCGCGACCCCGACGTCAGCGCCGTGCTCCGCGAGGGTCTCGACCCGAGCCGCTGACGCTCGCCACCCGCCATCCGTCCTCGACCAGCCGGAAGGCGACGGTCCGGGTGACGGGCCGGCTGCTGGGGACGGTGAGCCGGCGCCCGGCGCGGACCATCTCGCCACCTGCCACCCGGTCGAAGACGCTGAGCCGCAGCGTGGTGGGGGTGCGGGCCAGGAGCCTGACCGAGAACACCTGGGTGACCAGCTCCTGCACGACGATCCCGCGGGCGGCGTACTCCTCCAGCAGGCGTACGTCGGCGCGCGCGGCACCGGAACCGGGGACGTAGAGCGACCGCAGCGCGGGGACGTCCCCGCGTGCCCAGGCGCGGGCCCGTCGTGCGTCCCACTCGTGGAGCACCCCGAGCGCCTCCGCGAGCTCGGTGCGCGGTCCGGTCGCGCTCCCCTCCTCGCGATCCCCGGGACCGGCAGCGGGGACCAGCAGCCCCGCGAGCAGCACCAGGACCGGGAGCGTGACCGGGAACGGGCTCATGGATCCACCCTGCACCGGCGCAGCGTGCTCGAGGAGGTTGTCCACAGGGGAACCGCGCGGGGTTAGCCTGACCTGATGAACCCGCTTGTCTTCGAGGAGATCACCGACGGCCCGACCGACTACCTCCTCGCGTGGGACCGCCAGCGGGAGGTGCACGCGGAGGTGGTGTCCGGCGCGCCGGACACGGTGCTGCTGCTGGAGCACTCCCCCGTCTACACCGCAGGGAAGCGCACCGAACCGCACGAGCGGCCGACCGACGGCACCCCGGTCATCGAGGTCGACCGCGGCGGCAAGATCACCTTCCACGGTCCCGGCCAGCTGGTCGGCTACCCGATCGTGCGGCTCCCCGACCACGTGCTGGTCGTCGACTACGTACGCCGCCTCGAGGAGGCCCTGATCGCGGTGTGCGCCGACCTCGGTGTGACCACGGCGCGGGTGCCCGGCCGCAGCGGCGTGTGGCTGCAGGCGACCCCGGCGACCGACGCGGGACCGGGCCGGCCCGAGCGCAAGATCGCCGCGATCGGGATCCGGGTCAGCCGGGGCGTGACCATGCACGGGTTCGCGCTGAACTGCGACGTCGACCTCTCCTGGTACGAGCGATTCGTGCCGTGCGGCATCGCCGACGCCGGGGTCACCTCGCTGTCGGAGGAGCTGGGGCGCACCGTCACGATCGCCGAGGCCCTGCCCCTGGTCGAGCGCCACCTGAGCGACCTGCTGGCGTGGGCGCCGTACGACCCCACCCCTGACTACGAGCCCCGCCCCGAACCGGGCCGGCGCCCGGCGGACCTGCGTGTCCCCGTGCTCAATCCGCTCGCCTGAGGACCCCATGGGCCATGCTGGGGGCTGGCTGGCGAAGGGGTGTGTCCAGGACCGATGAACGATCTCGTGATCGAGACTCGCGACCTCCGGAAGGTCTATCGGTCCCGAGGCCGGCGGACCGTCGCGGTCGACGGACTCGACCTCGCCGTACCGGCGGGTGGGGTGCACGGCTTCCTGGGACCCAACGGGTCCGGCAAGACCTCGACGATCAAGATGCTGCTCGGCCTGTCCCGTCCCTCCCAGGGTGAGATGCGGCTCTTCGGCGAGCCGGTGCCGGCGCAGCTGCCGCGCGTGATCAACCGGGTCGGCGCCGTGGTCGAGGAGCCTCGCTTCGTCCCCTCCTTCACCGGGCGCAAGAACCTCATCCTGCTGGCGCGCTCCATCGGGCTGCCGCGCTCGGCGGTCGACGGCGCTCTTCAGCAGGTCTCGCTCACCGAGCACGCCCGCCAGGACTACCAGGCCTACTCGCTGGGGATGCGGCAACGGCTGGCGATCGCCGCCGCGCTGCTGAAGGGACCCGACCTGCTCATCCTCGACGAGCCGACCAACGGCCTGGACCCCGCGGGGATCCAGTCGATCCGCAACCTGATCCAGGGCCTGGGCGAGTCCGGGGTCACGGTGCTGCTGAGCTCGCACATCCTCGCCGAGGTCCAGCAGGTGTGCCACTCGGTCTCGATCGTCGGCGACGGCCGCCTCCTCGCCTCAGGCAAGGTCGAGGACCTGCTCGGCGAGAACGTGTCCCGCACCCGCGTCGGCGTGGCCGACCCGCAGGGCGCGCGGCACTTCCTGCGCTCCGCCGGGTACGCCGTGACCCAGGACGGCGACCAGCTCACCGTTGAGGGCCACCAGCACCCCGAGCAGATCACCCGCGTCCTGGCCGAGCACGGCATCTACGTCCAGGAGCTCACAGCCGTGCGGCCGACCCTGGAGTCGTTCTTCCTCGAGCTGACCCGGCGCCGTCCGGCCGCGGACGACGCGTCGGCGGCCGCCCCGAGCGAGAACGAGGCGTCGTGATGCGACTGCTCGCCGTCGAGCTCAACCGGTTCCGCTCCCGCAGGGCGATCGCCCTGCTGGCCCTGGCGGCGATCCTGGTCGCCGTGGTCTTCGTCGCCGCGACGGCGTGGAACACCCGTCCGCTGTCCCAGGGCGACCGCACCGACGCCGTGGCCCAGGCCGAGCTGGAGGGCCAGAAGCCGGAGCGCCAGCAGGAGGTCCGCGCCTGCGAGGCTGATCCGCAGGCATACCTCGGGCCGGAGGCGAGCGCGGAGGACTGTGCGTCGGCCCTGGTCGAACCTCCCGAGACCTACTACCCGCGCCAGCAGCTCGATCTCGGCACGGTGCTGCAGGAGCAGGGGGTCTCGCTCGCCCTGATCGTGGTCGCCCTGATCGTGATCGCCGGCTGCACCTTCGCCGGGGCCGACTGGTCCTCGGGCTCGGTGACCAACCAGCTCCTGTTCGAGCCACGGCGGACGCGGCTGTGGCTGGCCAAGGCCGCCGCGGTGACGATCGGCAGCGGGTTGCTCGCCCTGGTCGCGCTGGGCGGGTTCTGGCTCGGGCTCGGGCTGCTCGCCCAGGCCCGGGACGTGAGCGTGCCGGGCGGCGACGTCGAGGAGATCGCCCGGCACGTCGTACGCGCGGTGGCGCTGGGCATGGGCGCCGGACTGGGCGCGTTCGCCCTGACCATGATCTTCCGGCACACCGTCGCCACCCTGGCGCTGCTGTTCGTCTACGCCGTCGGCGGCGAGCTGGTCGCCAACCTGGTGCCCTTCGAGGGCGCCGGGCGGTGGGCCGTCGGCAACAACGCGATGGGCTGGCTGGCGCCGGTGCACCGCTACTTCGATGCCACGATCACCTGCACGCCCGGGCAGCGGTGCAGCTCGATGCAGGTGATGACCCATGCGGAGGCAGGCACGTTCCTCGGGGTCCTGCTGGTGATCGCCGTCGCGGTCTCCCTGGTCTGGTTCCGCCGCCGCGACGTGTGAGCGGTCTCAGTCCCGCGCGACCCGGTAGTGCTCGAGCATGGCCGGGTAGTAGTCCCGGTCGAAGTCGATCGCCTCGACGTCCCCGTTGCTCTGCGCCGCGACCAGCCGGTCGAGGTAGTACTCCCACCCGGGCCCGACGCTCTCCGCAGCAACCGGGTCGATGTCGGTCTGGACGAAGGTCAGCGTGGTGATCCCGGCGTGCTCCTCGAGGGCGAGGTCGAGGAGCCACGGGTCCTCCCCCACGGTCCAGGCGACCCGGAGGACGCGCGGCGGGACGCACTCACGGATCTCGACCTCCTCGAGGGGCGCACCCTCCTCGGCGGTCATCCGGAAGGCCACCCTGCCGGCCCGCGGGTCGCCGGTGAAGGTGCCGATCCAGCGGGCCAGCCGCTCGGGCTCGGTCACCGCGGCCCAGACGTCCTCGATCGGTGCCCGGAACTCCCGGGAGAGTGTGAGCACCACGCGATCGCCGGCTGCGGCCACGTGGCCGGTGGGTTTAGGGCTCATCCGGTCTCCTCGTGCGGTTGCTCGGTGCTCGCGGGACGGGTGTCCGCGCGGCGCTGGCGCGAGGTACGGCGGACCTCGGTGTCGAGCGCGTCCAGTGCCGCCTCCCCCACCAGCCGCTGGCGCGGTCCCGCGAGCTCGGCCAGCAGGTCCGCCACCGGCGCCAGTGCATCGCGGTCCAGCGAGTACCTCCGCTCCCGGCCCTGCGCGGTCGCCCGCACCAGGCCGGCCTCGCTCAGGACCCGCAGGTGCTTGCTCACCGCCGGGCGCGAGATCGGGCGGCCGGCAGCGAGGTCGACCACGCGTGACGGCGCGGCCGCGATAGCGCGCAGCAGGGACCGGCGTACCGGGTCGGCCAGCGCTGCGAACACGTCCACGTCATCAAAGGTAACCACTGGGTTACCAATGCGCAACGGGTCCGATCTCGGCGTGGCCGCCCGGTGGGGCTTTTGCGGCGTACGCACGTACAGTGAAACCGTGACTCAAGCGCCTGAACAAGCCGCCCACACCGCCGCCGGGACCTCGGCTGCGCCCTCCTCGGCAGCCCCCACTGTCCCGGCCGGACGCAAGCTGCTCCGCCTCGAGGTCCGCAACGCGGAGACCCCGATCGAGCGCAAGCCCGAGTGGATCAAGACCCGGGCCAAGATGGGCCCGCAGTACACCGAGCTCAAGCAGCTGGTGAAGTCCGAGGGCCTGCACACGGTGTGCCAGGAGGCGGGCTGCCCCAACATCTACGAGTGCTGGGAAGACCGCGAGGCCACCTTCCTGATCGGTGGCGACCAGTGCACCCGGCGCTGCGACTTCTGCCAGATCGACACCGGCAAGCCGCAGCCGCTGGACCGCGACGAGCCCCGTCGCGTCGCGGAGTCGGTGCAGACGATGGGCCTGCGCTACGCCACGATCACCGGTGTCGCCCGCGACGACCTCCCCGACGGCGGCGCGTGGCTGTACGCCGAGACGGTGCGCGCGATCCACGAGCTGAACCCCGACACCGGCGTGGAGAACCTGATCCCCGACTTCAACGGGGAGCCCGACCTGCTGCGCGAGGTCTTCGAGAGCCGCCCCGAGGTGCTGGCCCACAACGTGGAGACCGTCCCGCGGATCTTCAAGCGGATCCGCCCTGCGTTCCGCTACGAGCGCTCGCTGGACGTGATCACCCAGGCCCGCGAGTTCGGGCTGGTGACCAAGTCCAACCTGATCCTCGGCATGGGCGAGACCCGCGAGGAGATCCACCAGGCCCTGGTCGACCTGCACGCGGCCGGGTGCGAGCTGATCACGATCACGCAGTACCTCCGACCCTCCCCGCGCCACCACCCCGTCGAGCGGTGGGTCAAGCCCGAGGAGTTCGTGGAGATGGCTGCCGAGGCCGAGGAGATCGGCTTCGCGGGGGTCCTGAGCGGGCCGCTCGTGCGTTCGTCGTACCGCGCCGGACGGCTCTACAAGCAGGCCATCGAGGCTCGCGACCTCGCTACTCCCGGGGCCACTGCCGGGGCCGTCCGGATCTGACGCTCCCCCGCCTGTCCACCAGCGGGGCCCAGTGCCCGACCACCTAGACTGGGAGTTCCGCTCACCCCCCAGTCGCAGACAGGCAGAGGCATCACGCATGGCCCAGAAGCCCAGCACGAAGGCCGACAAGTCGGTCACCAAGAAGGCCCGCAAGCAGAAGAAGGTCAAGGACCCGAACAACCCGGGCCGGATCAAGCAGATCCGCCAGAGCTACAAGATGACCAAGAAGTCCGATCCTCGGATCGGGCTCATCCTGGCTGGCGTCTTCCTGCTCGCCGGGCTGGCCGGCTTCGCGGTGATGCTGCTGATCTTCAAGAGCCTGCTCTTCGCGATTCCCTTCGGCGTGCTCGTCGGCCTCCTGGCCACGTTGATCATCTTCGGCCGCCGCGCCCAGAGCGCCGCGACCAGCCAGATCGAGGGCAAGCCGGGCGCCGCGGCCGCGGTGCTGGGGATGCTCCGTCGCGGCTGGAAGACCGACCCGGCGATCGCGGTCAACAAGCAGCAGGACGTCGTCACCCGGGTCGTGGGCCCTCCCGGCATCGTGCTGATCGGTGAGGGCAACCCGAACCGGTTGCGGCCGATGCTCACCGCGGAGCGCCGCAAGCACGAGCGCGTGGCCAGCGAGATCCCGATCCACGAGCTCATCGTGGGCCACGACGAGGGCCAGGTGCCGCTGGGCAAGCTGACCCGCACCGTCACGAAGCTCGGCAAGAAGGTCAAGCCGGCTCAGATGACCGACGTGCTCGCGCGGATCAGGGCCCTGGACGCCACCCGTTCGGCCATCCCGATGCCCAAGGGGCCGATGCCCACGAGCATGAAGGGGATGCGCGGCCAGCAGCGCGGACGCTGACCGACCGGCCCCTCGAGGAAGCTGTCAGGCGGCCTGTCAGGAGATGGGCCGCCGGGCGATGTCGCCGGGGGCCGGCTTCTCGACCTTGACCGGCTCGCCCCAATTCGAGACGAGGATCTCGACCGAGGCGCCCGCGACGTCGAAGCTCATCTTGCGGATCAGTGACTGGTCGTCGAGCCAGAGCTTGTAGGTCACCGACTTCGGGACGTCCATGTTCGGCATCGACTTCTCGTGCTTCGCCATCAGCTTCTCGGTGTCCACGGTGACGTCGTACTCGTCCACCGCGACGCCGTCGAGCGTCGCCTCGCCGACGCGCTCGGACCTGGTGACGGCGCCCTGCAGCTGCTGGACGCCCTCCAGCGGGTCGAGCTGCTCGGTGACTCCGGCCAGCATCTTGCCCAGCATCGAGTTCTCGTCCTTGGTGTCCAGCATCAGGAACTTGCCGGCCGGGGTCATCCCGGGGACCTGCACGTAGAGGATGCCGTCGACGAGCCGGATCGCCGCCTTGCCGCCGCCCATCTGGCCCATCGTCGCGGTCATCTGCATCGTGGGGTCGTCGTCCCCGTAGGAGACGTCACCCTCGGCGCTCGCCTCCATGCGACCGGTCGCCTTCATCGACAGGTGGGCCGATCCTGCCTTCTCGGCAGCCTCGTAGGCGTCGACCAGCAGCTGCTCACCGACCGCCGCGGCCTGGACGGCCGTCACCTTGCCCTGCGTGGACGTGGCGGCCTTGGCCCCCGTGGAGGCGGCCTCGGTGTCCCCGCAACCGGCCACTCCGAGCGTCAGCACTGCGGCGAGGCTCAGGGCGGTGGCGCGACGGCGGAAGATGCTGCTTGTCATGACTTGCCCCCAGGTGAGTGTGAGTTCGATTCCAGAGTAGGACACCCGTCCTATCGGCAACCGGAATCCACAGGTCACTCGCGCAGGTACGCCGCGGACCCCGTCCACAGGTCGTGCAGGCCGCGGCCGCTGTCGGGCCTGAAGATCATCGGAGGGATCACCAGGCAGATCAGCAGCGTCCGGGCCACGGCCATCAGCAGGTTCAGCGGACGACCGTCGATGGTGAGCACCCGGATCCTGGTCAGCAGCTGACCGAAGGACCCTCCGGTCAGTGCCGTCAGCACCGAGACTTCAGTCGCAAAGACCGCCAGGACGACCCAGCTGGAGTTGCGGTCGTCGAGGTAGTAGCCCCAGCCGAAGATCCCCACCACCACGAGGGTGGAAGCGGCCCAGTCGATGACAAGTGCGGCGATCCGTCGCCGCCACGACGCGTAGGCGGGCACCCCCGGACACTATCCGGCCCGCGACCGTCCGAGGGGCCGGGGCCATGGGACCGCTGTTACATCGCGGAAACAAAGTGGATACGGTCGTGCAACGGGTTGTCCGTAGTTTCACGACCGTCGCGCCTCGCAGTGTGGCGTCGCAAGCTCACCAAAAACTCACCCGGCCGCGATGCGGCCACAGGAGGACGAATGTTCCAGAACAGCGAAGAGCTGCTCAAGTACATCAAGGACGAAGGCGTCGAGATGGTCGACGTGCGGTTCTGTGACCTGCCCGGCATCATGCAGCACTTCACGGTGCCGGTCTCGTCCTTCGACCAGTCCGTCTTCGACGACGGGCTCAGCTTCGACGGGTCCTCGATCCGCGGGTTCCAGGCGATCCACGAGTCGGACATGTCGCTGTTCCCGGACCCCACGACGGCGTACATCGACCCCTTCCGCACCGCCAAGACCCTGGCCGTGAACTTCTTCATCCACGACCCGATCACCGGCGAGGCCTACTCCCGCGACCCGCGCAACATCGCCCGCAAGGCGATGGCCTACCTGGCCAGCACCGGCATCGGCGACACCGCGTTCTTCGCCCCCGAGGCCGAGTTCTACGTCTTCGACAACGTGCGCTTCGAGACCAAGGCCAACACCGGCTTCTACGAGATCAACTCCTCGGCCGGCGCCTGGAACACCGGCGACGCGTTCGAGAACGACAACCGCGGCTACAAGGTGAAGTACAAGGGTGGCTACTTCCCGGTCGCGCCCACCGACCACTTCGGTGAGCTGCGTGACGAGATGGTCATCGAGCTCGAGGCCGCCGGCCTGCAGGTCGAGCGTGCCCACCACGAGGTCGGCACCGCCGGCCAGGCCGAGATCAACTACAAGTTCGCCGAGCTGCTCCAGGCCGCCGACGACGTGATGAAGTTCAAGTACATCATCAAGAACACCGCTTGGCGCAACGGCAAGACGGCCACCTTCATGCCCAAGCCGATCTTCGGTGACAACGGTTCCGGCATGCACGTGCACCAGTCGATCTGGAACGAGGGCTCGCCCCTGTTCTACGACGAGACCGGGTACGCCGGCCTCTCCGACATGGCTCGCCACTACATCGGCGGCATCCTCAAGCACGCGCCGTCGCTGCTGGCGTTCACCAACCCCACGGTGAACTCCTACCACCGCCTGGTGCCGGGCTTCGAGGCCCCGATCAGCCTGGTCTACAGCCAGCGCAACCGGTCGGCCTGCGTCCGCATCCCGATCACGGGTGCCAACCCGAAGGCCAAGCGCATCGAGTTCCGCTGCCCCGACCCCTCGGCGAACCCCTACCTCGCCTTCTCGGCGCTGCTGCTCGCCGGCATCGACGGCATCCAGAACAAGATCGAGCCGTCCGACCCGATCGACAAGGACATCTACGAGCTGCCGCCGGACGAGATGGCCGACATCGACCAGGTGCCCACGTCGCTTAACGCGGTGCTGGACAACCTCGAGCGCGACCACGAGTTCCTGACGGCCGGCAACGTCTTCACGCCGGACCTGATCGAGACGTGGATCGACTTCAAGCGCACCCAGGAGATCCTCCCCGTGCAGCTGCGCCCGCACCCGCACGAGTTCGAGCTGTACTACGACATCTGAGTCGCAAACTGGTCGAATTCCTCATTCGATCACCGATGGCCCCCGGTCCCCCGGGGGCCATCGTCATTTCTGGGCCCGTCAGTCTGTCGTCGAGCTCGACTCATGGGCTCGGCCCAGCGCGCCCGGGGACGGGCGGGCGCCCGGGTGACACGGGCCCGACGCGGGTGCGGACCGGGGGGTGCACGGGGGCGACCAGCGGCCTGGTCGAAGAGGCTCATGGCCTACCGACCAACAGCTGCACACCGCCGGTGGCGGCGAGCAGCCGAGCAAAGGACGACGACATGACCACATCCGAGGTCGTTCTCGAACCCCAGGCTGCGGAGTTCGCCGCCGCCACCGCCGACCCGCCGTACCTGTTCGACCTGGGACCGGTGGAGGGCCGCAAGACAGTGGACGAGGTGCAGTCCGGCGACATCACCAAGCCCGAAGTCCACGATGAGTGGCTCACCGTGGAGGGCGGTCCTACCGGATCGGTCCACGTCCGGGTCATCAGGCCCCTTGATGCCGATGGCCCGGTGCCGGTGATCCTCTACCTGCACGGCGCCGGCTGGGTCTTCGGCAACGCGCACACCCACGACCGCCTGGTGCGCGAGCTCGCCGTCGGCACCGGTGCCGCGGTGGTCTTCCCAGAGTACGACCTGTCCCCCGAGGCTCGCTACCCGATCGCGATCGAGCAGAGCTACGCCGCGGCGCGCTGGGTGGTTGACCACGGTGCCGAGCGCGGGCTCGACCCCACCCGGATCGCCGTGGCCGGCGACTCGGTCGGCGGCAACATGGCGGCGGCGCTGACGTTGATGGCCAAGGAGCGCGGCGACGTCCCCCTCGTCCAGCAGGTGCTGTTCTACCCGGTGACGAACGCGGCCTTCGACACCGCGTCCTACGAGGAGTTCGCCACGGGATACTTCCTGCGTCGCGACGCGATGGAGTGGTTCTGGGACCAGTACACGAGCGACGACGGGGAACGCGCCGAGATCACCGCATCACCACTGCGGGCCACGACCGACCAGCTGACGGGCCTGCCCCCGGCCCTGGTCATCACCGCCGAGGCTGACGTGCTGCGCGACGAGGGCGAGGCGTACGCGCGCAGGTTGCGGTCTGCCGGAGTGCCGGTCGTCGCGACCCGCTACCAGGGCGTCATCCACGACTTCGTGATGCTCAACGCCCTTCGCAGCACCCACGCCACCCAGGCCGCGATCGACCAGGCCACATCGACCCTGCGCACGGCCTTCGCACACGCCTGAGCCGCAGCGAGGGCGAGTCGATGTCCACGGATCCAGATCGCACCACCGACTACGGCGTCGTCGGAGCGGTGACGGCCGGGTCCACCGTGATGCCGCTTCCGCCCGCAAGCGGCATCGCCCGGACACCACTGCCCATGGGCAGTAGATGGTCGGACCAACAGTATGTGTGCCAGCAGACCGAGGTAGCATCGATCGGGTGGAAGATGTCAGCAGCGCGCCGACCGAGGGCATCCCGGGATCTGACCTGGGCTGGTACCTGGGGGTGATCCTGCGCCGATGGCACGAACAAGTGGAGCAGGCGGTGTCCGGGGTGCCGCACGGGCCGCGCGGATACCAGATCCTGTCGTTCGTGGGGCACAACAGCGCTCCGGCGCAAAGCGGTCTGGCCAAGCACCTGAACATCGACAAGACGGTGATGCCCTACATCATCGACTCGCTCGAAGCGGCGGGCCTGGTCGAGCGCCAGACAGATCCGTCGGATCGTCGGGTCCGCAGGATCGCGATCACGCGACGAGGGAGTCGACAGCTGGCCAAGCTCGAGGCCAAGGTGGCAGCGGCCGAGGAGGCCGTGTTCGAGGGCGTCCCGGCCCAGGTCCGCACCGAGTTCGTCGAGCAGGCCGCGAGGCTCGCCATGGGCATCCACCAGGCCGATCACTCCGTCGATGCCTGTGCTGCCGTACTGGACGCCCTCACCGACGAGGTCGCGGATCACTAGCAGCCGGCTCAGGCAGAGATCCGTCCAGGTTTCGCGAGCAGCTCTGTCACCAGCTGCGTGAGGTCCTCCTCGCTCAGCACAGCCCCGAACGCGGGACTCCCGGGCTCGAGGACGCGTCCCGCCCGCAACGGACCGATCCGGAGCGGGTCGAAGCCCAGGTCGTCGACGAGCTCTGCGACGGTCGCGACCGCCGCGGGGTCGTCGGAGGCCAGCGCGACCGCAACCCGCTCCCGCGCGCCGGGCGGGAGGGCGCGCTCGTCCAGGTCGTGGTAGCCGAGATGGTTGAAACCCTTGACCAGTCGTGCCTCCGGGAACGCCCGCTGAAGGTGCTCGCTGGAGGACTCGGCGGGGTCCAGCCAGATGTCGCGAGGACCGTCGATCTCCAGCCAGTGGTTGACAGCGTCGACGACGACCTTGCCGGCCAGGAGGTCAGGGGGCAGGTCGACGTGAGCGCGGAGCGGGATCGCCAGGATGACGATGTCTGCCGTCTCGACGGCCTCCGAGGTCCATGCGGTGCGGACCCCCGGAGCGAGGACTTCCGCAGTCAGGTCGATCGCCGCCGGATCACCCGAAGCGGCCACCAGCACCCGGTAGCCCGCGTCGCGAGCGAGGCGGGCCAGGACCGTACCGACCCTGCCGAACCCCACGATCCCCACGGTGTGGTCCCCAGCACGATCGATCAGGTGGGAATGCATCGGCGACCCCTTCTGTTAGTTCGTATGTACCACATACTACTTGTGGCACCAAGGAAAGGGGTCTGATGTGGAGATCGGCGTATTGCTGGACGCGGACAGCGCCGGCCCGGAGGAGCTGGTCGCACTGGCCCGGGCGGCCGAGGAGCACGGGATCGACATCGCGGTGATCGAGGGCCGCGGCCAGGCTGATCCCTGGGCGCTCGCGACGTGGGTCGTCGGAGTGACCTCGCGACTCCGTGTCGGGGTTCCTGCCCGCCCGGACGCCTACGACCCCGTCGACCCAGACTCGTCGGTGGCGGCGGTTGCCGACAAGTCCCGGGCGACCCTCGCCGCCCTGGCCCCCGACCGGGATCTCCCTCCGGGCGCGCGCTGGACCGCAGTCGACGCCGGCGCGGACACCACGGCGATCCGAGACGCCGTGGGGTCGACGATCCCGTTGGTGCGCGTCCGGGACACCGAGGACATCGGTCGCCTGGCTCCCTTGGCTGCAGCACTCGACGAGCTGTCACCAGGCGGCGGGCGGCACCGGTCCGCGCTGGTGCTGGCGCAACGGGTGCCAGGCATCGACTACGACGCCGTACCGGCCAGCCTGGTCGACGGTGCGGTCGAGCCCGGGGACCCCGAGCACGCGTCGGTCTCCTCGACCTACCTGCGCGCCGGCTCACCGGGGCTGGTCCTGCGGCCGAGGACCGTGGCTGAGGTGGCCGATGCCATCGCCTTCGCCCGCGACCACCCCCAGGTGCCCCTGGGTATCCGGAGCGCAGGTCACGGGATCAGCGGCCGCTCCACGAATCGGAACGGCCTGGTGATCAGCGTCGGCGCGCTGGACGGGATCGAGGTGCTTGACGAAGCGCGCCGGCTGGTGCGCATCGGTCCCGGCCGGACCTGGAAGCGGATCGCGCACTCCCTCCGCCCGTACGGCTGGGCGCTCGGCTCGGGCGACTACGGCGGCGTGGGGGCCGGCGGGCTCGCGACGGCCGGCGGGATCGGCCTGCTCTCCCGCAAGCACGGCCTCACGATCGACCGCCTGCGCGCGGTCGAGCTGGTCCTGGCCGACGGCACGCCCGTGCGTGCGTCCGAGACCGAGAACCCCGATCTGTTCTGGGCGGTGCGAGGTGCCGGGGCGAACTTCGGGATCGCCACGGCCTTCGAGTTCGAGGCCTCCGTGGTCGGCGAGGTGGGGTGGGCGCAGCTCACCCTGGTCACCGACGACATCGAGGAGTCCATCTACCGATACGGGCAGCTGGCCGGCAACGCACCTCGCGACACGACCGCCTTCTTCGTCACCGGCCGGCGGCACCAGGGGGTGTGGGTGGTGTCGCTGTTCGTCGTGGTCGACAACCCCGACCCCGACATCGTCGTCGAACGCCTGACGCCGTTCCTCGAGCTGGGACAGCTGGCCCGCCAGCAGGTCGTGATGACGCCCTACTCCGGGGTGATGGACAACGCCGTCGACATCGGACCCGACGGTCAGCGGGGCTTCGGCGAGCCCGTCTCGCGCTCGGCGTTCATCCCTGCTCTGACCCGCGAGTTCGCACACGACGCAGCCGAGCTGCTCAGCAGCGATCTCGTCTACTTCCTCGAGCTGCGCGCCATGGGCGGAGCGATCGCCGACGTCCCACCGGACGCCATGGCCTACTCCCACCGCGCCCCCATGTTCCAGCTCGCCGCGATGAGCTCGAGCGACGATCTGCTCTCTGCGCGGTGGGAGCGGCTGCGGCCGCACTTCGACGGCCTCTACCTCAGCTTCGAGACCGATCGACGCCCGGAGCGACTGCTCGACGCCTTCCCACCCGGCGTCTTCGACCGGCTGCGCCGGCTCAAGGCGCAGTACGACCCCGACAACCTGTTCCGCGACAACTTCAACATCCCACCAGCAGGCCACACCGTGGTCGACACGAGCGGCCTCGTCGACGAGGAGACCCCATGACCAGCCACGACTACGGCCACGACCTGCTGTTCGGCAGCTTCGTCACCCCGGTGGGCCGGCCCGCGCGACGCGCCGTGGATCTCGCAGTCGCATCCGAGCAGGCGGGGCTGGACCTGGTCACGTTCCAGGACCATCCCTATCAGCACCAGTTCCACGACACGTCCACCCTGTTGACGTTCGCCGCCTCGAAGACCGAGCGGATCGCCCTCAGCGGCAACGTCACCAGCCTGCCGCTGCGCCCCCCTCTCGGCCTCGCCCGCACCGCGGCGACCGTCGACCGGCTCTCGGGTGGCAGGTTCCGTCTCGGGATCGGCGCCGGAGCGTTCTGGGACGGCATCGAGGCCATGGGTGCCAGGAGGCTGAGCACCGGACAGGGCATCTCCGCCCTCGCCGAGGCGATCGGGATCATCCGCGACGCCTGGGACACCGACTCGTCGGAGCCCTTCACCCACGAGGGAGAGTTCTACCGGGTCACCGACGGTCGCCGGGGGCCATTCCCCCAGCACCCGATCCCGATCTGGGTCGGCGCCTACAAACCCCGGATGCTCGCCCTCACCGGCGCGTTGGCTGACGGCTGGCTGCCCAGCATCGAGTACGTCGAAGGCGGCCTCGCGGGTCTGGCGGAGTCCAACGCCCGCATCGACGACGCGGCCCATGAGGCGGGACGACAGCCGGCCTCGGTACGACGACTCATGAACTTCATGCACGCCAGCCTCAGTCCGACCGGGCGGGGGTTCCTCGACGGCCCGCCCGAGGCGTGGGTCGACCGGCTCACCCTCATGGCACTGGAGCACGGCATCAGCGCCTTCCTGATCGGCGGGGACGACCCCGTGACCCTGGCCCGTTTCGGCAACGAGATCGCCCCAGCCGTCCGCGACCACGTCGCGCAGGCGCGCCAGGGCAAGGAGTAGGTGGCAATGGAGCTCGGCATCGGCGCCTTCGGTGACGCCAACTGGGACCCCCGGACAGGCACCCGGATCTCGGAGGCCCAGGCGATCCGCAACGTCGTCGAGTCGGCCGTGCTGGCCGAGCAGGTGGGCCTGGACTGGTTCGGCATCGGCGAGCATCACACCCCGGAGTTCCCCGCGTCAGCCGGAGCCCCGATCCTCGCCGCCATCGCCGCGCAGACAACCAGGATCAAGCTCTCCACTGCCGTGACAGTGCTCAGCACCGACGACCCGGTGCGGGTCTACGAGCAGTACTCGACGGTGGACGCGATCTCCCACGGTCGCGTCGAGCTGATCGCCGGGCGTGGATCGTCGATCGAGTCCTTCCCACTCTTCGGCCACGACCTGCGCGACTACGACGAGCTGTTCGCCGAGAAGCTCGCCCTGCTCCTGGAGATCAACACCAACGAGCGCGTCACCTGGAAAGGCGAGACCCGCCCCGACCTCAACGGCGAGTACGTCCCGCCTCGCGCCGAGCACGGGCCCATCCCGATCTGGCTCGGTGTCGGCGGCGACCCCAGGTCAGCCATCCGCGCCGCGGAGCTCGGCCTTCCCATGGCCACCGGCGTGCTGGGAGGCAACGCGATCCGCAACGCCGGGATCGCGACTCTCTACCGTCGGGCGGCCGAACAGTTCGGCAACACTCCTGAGCAGACTCGCATCACCCTCGGGTCGCCGGGATTCCTCATGGCAGACGGCAAGAAGGCGCGCGACTTCTGGTGGCCGCACTGGCACCAGTTCATGAAGGTCGTGGGTGAACAGCGCGGCTTCCTGCCTCCCCGGCGTGACGCCTACGACCGCGACACCGGTCCGCTGGGCGGGCTGCTCGTCGGCTCCCCCGAGGAGATCGTCGAGCGCATCCTGCTGATGCACGAGCACTGGGGTCAGGTTCGCTCCTTCATCCACCTCGACATGGGCGCCGTCCCGCAGAAGGAGCTGCTCACAGCGATCGAGCTCTACGGCACCGTCGTCCGCCCGGCCGTCCAGGCCGTTCTCGGCGCAGGTCTGTCCAAAGGTCCTGGGCGATGAGTCCGAGGCAGCAGTGCTCGAGACGAGGTGCCGGACATCGTCGCGACGACGTCGGTGCACGTCCCGTGCGGGGGCCCGCCGGGTGCCGACACCCGGAGCCACCCGGATGCGAGCGGCCCCCGATCCGAGGAGTGTGGCCGCACCACGTGGGAGTCATCCGGGGGGTTCTGATGCCAACGATCCGCACACCGGACCAGCGACTGCGCGTCTTCGTGAGCTCGACGCTTGGAGAGCTGGCCAAGGAGCGACAGACGGTCTCGCGCGCCCTGTCGGCGCTGAGGCTCACCCCCGTCATGTTCGAGGCGGGGGCCCGCCCGCAACCTCCCGCCGAGCTCTATCGGGCGTACCTGGCACAGAGCGACGTCTTCATCGGGCTGTACTGGCAGCAGTACGGCCAGCTGGTTCCCGAGAAGGGCGTGTCCGGCATCGAGGAAGAGTTCGAGCTCGCACGAGGAATGCCGAGGCTCCTCTACCTCAAGACTCCCGCTCCCGAGCGAGAACCCCGCCTCTCGGAGCTGGTCCAGCGGATCCAGGGAGAGGCGTCGTACCGCCGCTTCCGTACCTCCGCCGAGCTCAGCCGCCTGGTCCGGGACGACCTCGCGCACCTCTTGAGTGAGCGATTCGCCACCAGCGCACCCGAAATCTCGAAGCGTCCCGCGCCCCCGGCCATCCACCCTGCGCCCGCAGCGCTGTCTCCCGCACCGCTGCCAGTCAGTACGACGCCGCTCATCGGCCGCGAGCAGGCCATCGACGAGGTGGTAGATCTGTACTCGCAGGGTGGACAGCGGTTGATCACGCTCACTGGCCCCAGCGGCATCGGCAAGACCCGGCTCGCGACAGCCGTGGCCGAGCGGCTCAGCCAGAACTTCGACGGTCAGGCGGTGTTCGTGCCGCTCGAGGACGTGACCGACCCCGGCGGCGTACTACCTCGCATCGCCTGGGCCATCGGTGCCGATCTCGCCGGCGCCTCACCGGTTTCTGCCCTGAGCGACGTCCTCGGTGACGGCCGGTGGCTACTCGTCCTGGACAACCTCGACCGGCTGGTGGAGACAGCCCCGGACATCGCCGCACTGCTGTCGCGGAACCCCCACGTCTCCGTGCTCGCGACGAGCACGACGGTCCTGGGGGTGCGGGCGGAGCGGATCTACCCGGTCCGTCCCCTTCCTGTTCCGGAGCAGCAGGTGAGTGGGCTCCCCGAGCTGCTCCAAAGCCCTGCCGCCCAGATGTTCCTGGACCGTGCCCGAGCCGTCCGCCCGGACATCGCGCTCACGGACGACCACACCCTCGCCGTCGCAGAGATCTGCCGTCGACTGGAGGGTGTTCCGCTGGCCATCGAGCTGGCCGCAGCCAGGCTCCGGCTCCTCGACCCGGCCAGCGTCTTGCACCGACTGTCCCGGTCCCTTGATGCCCTCGGCACTGGCCTGGTCGACCTTCCGCCGCGACAGCGAACCCTCCGGGCCACGGTGGAGTGGAGCTTTGACATGCTGGGAGAAGCCGAGCAGTCCCTCGCCGAGGTGCTCTCGGTCTTCTCCGGCGGCTGGACCGTGGAGGCGGCGGCTCACGTCGCCGGCCTCGATGACGACGAGGCCCTGGACCTCACTGAGAACCTGGCCCGGCACAGCCTGCTCTACCTCGAGGGCTCCCCCAAGGGTCCGCGGACCCGGATGCTGCACACTGTCCGCGCCTTCGCTGCAGAACGGCTGGCGGCACGCGCTGATGTCGACGAGATTCGCCGACGGCACGCCGAGTACTACCGCGCGCTCGCCGAGAGTGCCGATCAGGCCCTCCGCGGGTTCCGTCAGAGCTCGTGCGCGGCTCTCCTCGCCCAGGAGAACGAGAACATCACCAGCGCAGTCCGCTGGCACCTCTCCCGTGACCCGGAGCCCGTCCCGCGATTGTTGCGGGTGCTGTTGCCGTTCCGGGTGCTGTGGCCGTTCCTCGGCCTCGGGGACGCCATCATCAGTGAGGCACGTTCCTGGGTCGCCGAGCTCCTGCCCACGATCGACGACCTTCCGGCCGCCGACCGGGTGGCGGTTCTCGCCGCGTCGCTGGTGTCCGCGCTGGAGGCGGGGGACGTCGAGGCTGCCCGTGCCGCCTGCAGGTGCCTCGCGCCACTGCTCGACGAGGTCGACGATCCCTACCTCGATGCGTTGTCGCGCCTGCTCATGGCCTGGGTCCCGGTGTTGGTGCACGACGCTGACACGGCTGGTCCCGCCCTGACCACCGCGCTCGAACGGTTACGGCCGCTCGACGAGCCCCTGTGGACGGCCCTTGCCGCGATCACAGCGGGATCGGTCGAGTCGGCCCTCGGTCACCATGACACCGCGCGACGTCACGCCATGGAGGCGCAACGACTCGCAGGGCGGTTCGACAACCCCTGGCTCGCCACGGTCTCGCGGGTCATCCTCGCGGGCTCGGCCTTGGCGCAAGACGAGCTCGAGCAGGCCAGGGACCTGCTGGAACAAGCGTTGGACCTCAACCTGTCCGGGCAGAGCCTCCACTGCCTCTGCATGGTGCTGGAGATGACCGCCGCGCTGTCCCTCGCCGCGGGGAGCAGCCAGCGAGCGACCCTGCTGACGGGTGCCGCCCAAGGCCTACGCCGTCGATCGGGTCTCCGGGCCTACGCATCGATGCGCAAGGACGACGATCTGGCAGCCGAGGTCCGCGCGGCAACGGGAGTGGAGCTCTTCGACGAGCTGGTTGCCCAGGGTCGTCGGCTCAGCATGACCGAGGCGCTCGCGCTCACCCGTGACAGTCTCCAGGAAGTTTCCCCGACACCCTGAGTCATTGACATCTGCCACGGCCGGGACGTGCGGCTCAGCGCTTCAATGCTGCTCGGAGCTGCGCTCGGGAGGTGATCCCCACCTTCGAGAACACCTTGTTCAGGTGGTACTCGACGGTCCGGGGACTGATGAAGAGCTGCTTCCCGATAGCCGGGTTCGAGTACCCCTCGATGGCCAGCTCCACCACTTGGGACTCGCGCTCGGTGAGCGCGCCGAGCGTGTCCGGCGTACGGCGGCGAGCCTGCTCACCCGAGGCGCGCAACTCGAGCCACGCTCGCTTCGCGAACACGACGGCACCGGCCGCGTCGAACACCTCGAGTGATTGGCGCAAGGGTCTCCGCGAGTCGACTCGCCTGGTCTGCCGACGCAGCCATTCCCCGTACAGCAAGTGAGTCCGGGCGAGGTCGAGCCTCATGCCGCAGAGCTCCAACTGTCGCGCGGACTCGCGGAAGTGCTCCTCCGTCGAGTGGTCATCGGCGAGGAGGGCGAGACAGCGATGCTCGATCCCCAGGGCCCAGGACGATCCGGTCGCGCGGCAGATGGCGCGGATCAGCTCGATCGCCGGCGTCGCCTGGTGTGGTCGGCCCGCCCGCACAGCAGCCTCGACCACCTGAGGCGCCGCCCACGACGAGATGAGCGGCTCGTCGAGGTCGAGCAGACGCTGGGCGTCGCGAAGCGCCGGTTCGTACCGACCCGCGGCGATGTGGACGAGCGATCGGCCGAGGACCACGACCGGCGTCGCGCTCCCGTCGGCACCGGCAGCGGCATCGCCGCTTGCACCTCGCCAGCCCCTGAGCATGGCCGGCGCCAGCGCCGGCGCGGCCGTGCCGATCCGGCGGGCGAGATCCGCCCCCTCCTCCGATGCGGCTGCCGCACTGTCCGTCTCTGCTCGCCACAGATGGAGGCAGGCCAACAGGTCGAGCGCCCGCGGCAGGCTCGCCAACGCACCGGTCTTCCGAGCGTGGTCGACATCTCGCCGTGCGAGTGTCGCCCACGCCTTCTCGTCCAGCAGGTCCATGGCGATCCGGGTCGCGAACGGGTGTGCGGCCGACTCATCGGCGCACCATGTGTCGAGCGCACGAGCGACTGTGTCGCGACCGGGTCCCACCCCGGTCCCCCACCGCGTGACTGATGCCTGGAGCAGTCGTTCGGCTGCCTTGCCGCCGGCACAGGTGGCCAGTGAGCCGGCTCGGGTGGCGACGAGATGCAGGCCGCCGGCCGCACCGACCCGGCCGGCGGACGTCACTGCGTCGAAAGCTGTCAGTCCGGCCGTCACCGCGCGCTCCGGCTCCACGACATCGATCCGTGCCGCGGCGTCCAGGAGCTCACCAGCTGCGTCCGGGTGGCCGGTCCATGCGCGGATCTCCGCAGCCGTGAGGTCTGCGAGGGCCTGCGCGGCGCTGCCTGCGCCCCGCTGCTCGATCTCGGCGACCAGTCGGAGGGCATCGTCGAATCCTCCGCTTCGGCTGTACAGACGCGCCGCCCCGAGCGCGCGCCGGTCCCGCTCGCACGGATCCTCGCTCAGCAAGGCAGCTCGTTCCAGGAAGACGGCCGCCGCGGCGACACCGCCAGTCCGCCCGACCGAGACGCTCCATCGCTCCATCGACTCTGCGACCTTCTCGTCGGGGCCGGCGCAGGAGAGTGCCCGGTGCCAGATCACGTGAGCGCCCCTGGAGCTCGGCTCGAGCGACTCCGCCAACACCCGGTGGGCCTCGCGGCGCTGCCCCTCGGACGCGCGGCGATAGACGAGGTGGCGCACGAGCGGGTGGCTGAAGAGCACGCGGTCGCCGACCTCGACCAACCCCGTCGCCTCGACGGCACGCTCCACCCCCGCTCGCAGGCCCGCGACCGAGCATCCCTTCCGAAACGCCGACACGTCGCCCAGCGGCTCCGCCGCAGCAACCAACAGCGCAGCCACGACCTCGTCGGACGACCCCGCCAGGCAGGCACTGACATCGCGGTCCAGGTCCGCGTCCACCTCCGTCACGCTGTCGACGAGGAACCCTCCGGCGAGCGCGGGGACGGTCAGGGCCTGGCCGAGCTCCCGGAGGACACGCGGGTTGCCGTGCGCCTCGGCGAAGATCCTCTGCCGCACCTCGGCGTCCAGCCGCGCCGGCAGCTCACGGCCGAGCATGAGGTGCGCCTCTCCCGGCGCCAGCGGGTGCAGACGCACCTCGTCGAGACCCGCAAGAGCCGCGATCGGCTTGTTCCCGCCGGACGCGAGGAGGAAGGCAACCCCGACACCGACCACGCGCCGAGCAGCGACACCGATCGCCTGCGCAGAGCTCTCGTCGATCCACTCGGCGTCGTCCAGGACGCACAGGACCGGTTGCCCGGACTCCGACGCCATCCCGGCGAGCAGTGAGACCAGACCGAGACCGACAAGTGCCGGATCAGCGGCCGGCCCCGGGGCCAGCCCGAGAGCTGCGGCGAGAGCGGCCGCCTGGGGCGGGGGCAGGTCGGCGATTCGATCCACCAACGGACCACAGAGCTGCTGGACCGTGCCGAAGGAGAGACCGGACTCGACCTCGACCCCGGTGGAGCGGAGCACGAAGCAGTCCGACGCGTCAGCGACTGCGTCGTCGAGCAGGTGGGTCTTGCCGCTCCCACGGGCGCCGCGGACGACGATCGCACTCCCCCGTCCCTCGCGGGCGCCGGCGATCAACGCCGCCAATGCCGCTCGTTGTTCCTGGTGCCCGACCTGACACCCTCGGTACGTCCTCGCCGGCCGTGCCCCAGAGGGGGTCTCGGGACCGCGTCGTACCGTCGTCGGACTCGCCGTCATGGTCATGGTCATGGTTCGCCTCCGCAGCTGATGTGCACCCCATGCTGCGTTCCTGCGCGGCCCGGCCGAGTCCCGTGTTCGCGTAGTCCTGCGAGCGAGTGCACGTGGCCGCTGACTACGCGACCTGTACGCGCGACCTGGCGCCCTGCGCGACTCCGGACGGGGGTCGGACGACTCGTTCCCCGTGTACACACGGTTGCGTACACTCCCCGGACATGAGACAAGACTGCCGACTCGAGCGACGAACCGCGGTGTAGACGCGTGGAGCTGCTCGGCCGCGACGCGGAGCTCGGGCCACTCGTGGACCTTCTCGAGGCTGCCCGCGCGGGTCGAAGCGGCGCGGTGCTGGTGTGTGGCGAGGCCGGCATGGGCAAGTCGGCTCTCCTGGCGGCGGTGACGGAGCACGCCGAGACCGCAGGGATGCGCGCTCGGGAAGTTCGGGGGGTCGCCGGCGAGGCTGACTTCGGGTTCGCCGGGTTGCAGCGGCTCCTCATCCCTTTCATGGACGGGTACGGCGACTTGCCGGGACCACAGCGTGAGGCCCTCGGCGCGGCGATCGGGCTGACGGCCTCGAGCACACCGGACCGGTTCCTGGTCGGTCTGGCCACGCTCACCCTGCTGTCCGAGACCGAGCCCGGGCGCCCCAAGCTGTTCGTGATCGACGACGCCCACTGGCTCGACCAAGAGTCCGTCGCCACCATGGTCTTCGTCGCCCGCCGCCTCCAGGCGGAGTCGCTGGTGATCGTCTTCGGCGCGCGCCCCGAGGGTGCACCCTGGTTCGACGGGATCCCGACCGTCGCGCTGGCCGGGTTGTCAACGGAGGCGACGTGCGAGCTGCTCGCGCGCACCTCCGGCACGGCCGTCGGCGCCGAGGTCGGTCGTCGCGTGGCGACCAGCACGCAGGGGTGTCCCTTGGCCGTCATCGAGCTCGCCGCGGACCTCTCTCCGGCCCAGCTCGTCGGCACCGTCAGACTTCCCGATCCGCTGCCGATCGGCGATCGGCTCGAGGAGCTCTACCTCCAGCGCGTCCGTGCTCTCCCGACCGCGACGCAGCAGCTGCTGCTGATCGCCGCCGCCGACGCCGGAGCACGCTTGCCCACGGTGCTGTCCGCAGGTGCGGTCGCGGGTCTCAGCGTCGACGACCTGGACGCCGCGGAGGTGAAGGGTCTGGTGGACATCGGCGCCACCATCACGTTCCGGCACCCGCTCGTGCGGTCGGCCGTCTACCGAGGGGCGGCTCCGGTCGATCGCCGGCGGGCCCACGCTCTCCTGGCCGGAGTGACCGATCCGGAGGCCGAGCCCGACTCATGGGTGTGGCACCGGGCGCGCTCGGTCAGTGGCACGGACGAGGACGTGGCAGCCGCCTTGGAGGCCCGGAGCCGCGAGGCCGAGCGACGCGGGCGCTACTCGGCGTACGCCGCACTACTGTCGCGCGCCGCTGAGCTCACCCTCGACGCACGCACTCGCGCGCGGCGCACCCTCGCCGCGGCGAACGCCCACTCCCTCGCCGGTGCGCCGGGCGAGGCCAGCATGCTCCTCGAGACGGTGCGTCTCGAGCACAGCGATCCACTCACCCAGGCCCACGCCAAGCGGCTCCGGGCCAAGCTCACCTCGGCCCCCCGGCCAGTGGGCACACTGCCGATCCTGCTCGATGCCGCACGATCGCTCGAGACCGTGGACCCACCGCTCGCGCTCGAGACCTACGCAGAGGGCCTCTATCAGGCCGCCATCAGCTCTCACCTTGTCGACCGTGCCCTGGTCGAGCAGCTCACGGCGTCCGCGCTCGCATCCCTGGAACGCGACCCGTCCTCGGTCGTCGCCGACCTGATCCGGGCACTGGCCGCGCGTCTCGTCGGTGGCCACACCGACGCGGCCGGCCTGATGCGCACTGCGCTGCGATCAATGCGCACGGCGCTGCGACCAATGCGACGATCCGATGCGCCCAGCAGCTTCCACATCTGGACGTCGGTCGCCGCCATCCTGGCTGCAGAGCTGTTCGACATCGACGGGCACCGCGAGTTCATGGCCCAGAATGCTTCCCTCCAGAGGTCTCGCGGGGCTCTCCGCCCTCTGCGCACGACGTTGGAGGCACAGGTTCAGTCCGAGACGTGGTGCGGCAGGTTCGGGACGGTTGAATTCCTGTTGGCGGAGGCTGACGAGATCTCCCGCGCCATGGGTGACGACAACATCGTGTGGCGACAGCTCATCCGCGCGGAGTCCTCGGCCTGGCGTGCCGACGAAGCAGAGTGCCGAGCCATCATCGAGCTCATGCGCTCCCCCGCCGTCGAGGCGACGGGCAACGGGCTCATGGTCAACGCCGCCCACCTGACCCTGACCCTCCTCGAGAACAGCCTGGGCAACTACGCGGCCGCGCTGGAGGCCGCGTGGCCTCTCCTCGAACGAGGCCCGGTGGTGGACCTGCGTTCCTTCGCCGAGATCGTCGAGGCCGGTCACCGGTGCGGCCGGGAAGACGCTGCCAGTGAGGCTCTCCAACGGCTCGAGCGGATGTCGGCAGCCTGCGGCACCGCTTGGGCAGCCGGACTCCACGCCCGTGGGTCCGCGATCATGGCGGGTGACGACGCAGAGCCGCACTTCGCCCGCTCCATCGCGGAGCTCGGCAGCACTCCGGTCTGGCCCGACCTCGCCAGGAGCCGACTCCTCTACGGCGAGTGGCTGCGACGGCAGAACCGACGCAAGGACGCCAGGGTGGAGCTCACGGCGGCTCATGACATGTTCGCCGAGATGGGGACGACTCGCTTCGCCAACCGCGCGGCCAGGGAGCTCGCGGCGACCGGGGCCACCGTCCGGCGACGGGCCTCACCAGCGCGCACCGAGCCGCTGACGCCGCAGGAGGAAGCGATCGCGCAGCTCGCTGCCGGCTCGGCCACCAACCGGGAGATCGCCGCCAGCCTGTTCCTGAGCGCGAGCACCGTCGACTACCACCTCCGCAAGATCTACCGGAAGCTAGGCGTCAACTCGCGCAGAAAGCTGGCCGTCGCACTCGACGAACGTTCGGGCCGGTGATCTGCCCGGTCAACGGCCCGGCACGCGCACCGAGTGCGCTCCCACGACCAGAGCGTGTTGCTCGGGAAAGCTCCAGCCGAACCGTACGGCGAGCAGCCGGATGACGGTGGTCAGCACGACGCTCGCGATCGCCGCGTCAGACACTGCGGCGCCAGCCGCCACGAGTCCGACCAGCAGTGCGGAGCCCGCTGCCGCAGCAACCGCATAGAGGGAGCCGACGTGCAGCAGCGCAACCGGCAGGCCGAGCATCAAGTCACGCAGCACCGAGCCACCGACGGCCGCAACGGCGCCCACGAGCACCGCGGGAACGGCCGGCACCTCCAGGGTGAGAGCTTTCGATGTGCCGATCGCGCCGAAGAGTCCGATGGTCAGAGCGTCAAGCGGCAGGATGACCGGCTCGAGGCGAGCGAACAGCCGCTGCAGTGACATCCCTAGTAGGGCCGCCACGACAGCGACGAGGACGTACCAGTGGCCGCGGATGACGACCGGCGGCTCTCCGAGCAGGAGGTCTCGCAGCACGCTGCCGCCGAGGGCGAGCCCGACGCCGACCAGGACGGCGCCGAGGACGTCGATCCTGCGGTCGGTGACGGCGCCGGCGAAGAGCGCGCCCTGGAGCGCGCCGAGTCCCGCTGCGGCCAGCTCGGCCCACAGCGGGATTCCGAACAGCATGATCTCGGCCATCCGGTCTCTCCTCCTGCTCGGGTCCAGCTCGGTCAGCGAGCGGTCTTCTCCGCGGCCTCGAGGATGACGTCGGTGACGACCTGGGGCTGCGAGACCGTCACCGCGTGGGACGCCTGGACCTCGACCAGGTGGGCGCCCGCACGGTCGGCCATGAAGCGCGACAGCTCCGCCGGCACGGCGAGATCCTGCTCCGCCATCAGGACCCAGGACTCGATCGACTTCCACGCCGCCCGCGTCGAGGGCGCCTCGAACGCGGCCAGCGCGAGGGGCCTCTGGGTGACCGCCATCTGCTGAGCCACATCGGCGTCGACGTCGGCGCCGAACAGCGCGTGGAACCGCTCCTGGTCGATGTAGAGATCAGGAGCCGTCCCACCGTCCGGAGTGGGGTAGGGGACCGGCTGCGCGGCGTCGCCGAGCTGCGCGCCCGGGAACTTGGTGACGAGGTCGACCAGGGTCTCCCCCGGCTCGGCGAGGAAGCTCGCGACGTAGACGAGAGCGGTGACGTTCGGGTGGCCCTCGGCCGCGTGGCTCATCACCACACCGCCGTACGAGTGGCCCGCGACGACGATGGGGCCCTCGATGCTGTCGAGGACGCTGCGTACGTACGCGGCATCACCCTCGATGCTGCGCAGCGGGTTCGCCGCCGCGATCACGGGGTGCCCGGCCTCCCGCAGCGCCTTGATGGACCCGTTCCAGCTGGAGGAGTCCGCGTAGGCGCCGTGGACCAGGACGATGGTCTGCTTCTGTGCGGTGGTGTGCATGACACGTTCCTTTCGTTGAGAGGCGCTGGGTGCGCCCCAGGCTCAGTAAGGAGCGTTGCGCTGGTCGCCGGGCGCGGCATCCGGGTCATGCCCAGGGGGCTCCCGAGTCCACCCCCGTGCGCCCCAGGGCACGCGGGTGCGGACCGGGGGGTGCACGGGGGCGACCAGCGGCCTGGTCGAAGAGGCTCATGGCCTACGGAGGTCGTTCTCGAACCCCAGGCTGCGGAGTTCGTCCCCGCCACCGAGCACCACCACACAGGAGCAAGATCATGACCAGCAACCACCTGCCCGGATTCCTCGACCAGCTCCGGCGCGTCGGCTATACCGGGGCCGTGTCCTTCCCGGGCGACCACTCCTATCTGGAGGGCCGCACGGCCTGGAACCTGAGAGCCGACCAGCTCCCGGCCGCCGTCGCCCTCCCCGAAGATGCCGAGGACGTACGGCGCCTGGTGGTCGCTGCCGTCGCCGCCGGTCTGCGAGTGGCCCCACAGAGCACGGGTCACAACGCCACGCCCATGGAGTCGCTACACGATGCCGTCCTCCTCAAGACCGACAGGCTTCAGGACATCGTGGTTGACGCCGAGCGTCGTTCGGCGACCCTCGGCGCTGGCGTGCTGTGGGAGGACGTAGTGACTGCAGCCGGCAAGCAGGGGCTGACCGCACTGCATGGGTCATCACCCAACGTCGGTGTCGCGGGTTACCTCCTCGGTGGCGGACTCTCCTGGTTCGCCCGGTCCCACGGACTGGCGAGCAATCACATCGTGGGGATCGACATCGTCCTGGCCGATGGCAGCCACGTGCGCGCAGACACCGAGAGCAACGTCGAAGTGTTCTGGGCGGTGCGCGGTGGGGGTGGCAACTTCGGCGTCGTCACCTCCATCGAGATCGAGCTCATCGAGGTGGAGTCGGTGTATGCAGGCATGATGCTGTGGGACCAGGTCCATGCCGAACAGGTCCTACGAGCGTGGCGGGACTGGGCGGCCACCGCACCGGCGAGCGTCACCACGTCCTTTCGTCTGATGAACTTCCCGCCGCTCCCTGACATCCCCGACTTCCTCCGAGGGCGTCGCGTCGTGATCGTCGATGGCGCCGCACAGACCGACGAGACCCTCAGCTCCGAGCTGTTCGCACCGCTGCGTGACCTTCAGCCCGAGATCGACACGTTCGCCATCACCGCCACGGACGCCCTCGTCCGCCTCCACATGGACCCAGAGGACCCGCTTCCGGTGGTCTCCGACTCAGTCGTCCTGGCATCGCTCGGCGACGACGCGGCCAATGACCTGCTCGCCGTCGCTGGACCCGACGCGCCGCCTGCCCTGCTGATCGTCGAGCTCAGGCAGCTGGGTGGCGCTCTTGCTCACCCCCATGACGGCGGCGGCGCGCTGAACCACCTGCCTGGTGAGTTCCTGCTGTGGGCCGGGGCGGTTGTCCCGACAGACGAGGCGGCAGCCGCCGGGCGCAGAGACGCTCGAGCGGTCGTGGACGCGGTGTCGCGCCACGGTGTGCGAGCGCCATACCTGAACTTCGTCGAGAACCCCACCGACGTCCGGCAAGCCTTCGATCCACTCACCTGGCGCCAGCTCGTGGGGATCAAGTCCGCGATCGACCCCACCCCCGTCTTCGTCGCCAATCACCCCATCCCGAGACTCTTCGAGGATGGAGCACCGACGACCTGACGTGCTGCGGACCCCTCGGCCTGGGCCGACCCGCCCCGCGTGTGCCGCCCTCCAAGAACCAGGCCTGTGGCCCGACGCCGCGTGCACGGTCAGAAGGTGCTGGTGGGCCTCGTCCTGACCGGGCTCGACGAGGAGTACGCCACGGCGCTGCTGGACAAGAGAGTGGGCGCAGCCCGTGACCCAGCAGGCACCGCACGCCTCCTGGCCGGGACCGGCGGCAGCCCGTGGGTGTCCGCGCCGCTCAGCGCCCGGGTCCCCGTGCGCCTACTGCGAGTCCGCGACCTCGTCGGCGGTACGGCGCTCGGCGCTGAGCCGGAGGCGGTCGGACAGGGCCAGCACCTCGTCGCGCAGGGCCGCCGGGGTGATCACCTCGAAGTCCCAGCCGAGGCCGGCCAGCATGCGGGCCATCCCGTCCAGGCGCTCGGCACGCGTCTCGAGGAGTACGCCGCCAGGGTGCTCGCTCAGCCGGCCCATGGTCCGGGGCAGCCGCTCCCCCGCCTCCGCGAGGGTGGTCCGCAGGACGACCGAGACCTCGTGCGCCCACTGGACCGCCGCGATGCCCGACACGACCTGTGCCGTGGCATCGAAGTCGGCAGGTACGACGAAGGAGCCGTCGCCCTGCTCGACCGACGCGATGCGGTCCAGGCGGAAGGTCCGCACGTCGTCGCGGACGTGATCGTGTCCGCTGACGTACCACCGGCCGGAGTGGAAGACCAGGCCGTACACATCGAGCTCACGCCGCGATTCCCGCCCGTCCCAGGCGGTGTAGGTGATCACGACGGTGCGCTGCGCTCGCGCGGCCGAGGCGAGATCGAGCAGCGTGTCGACGCCAGCGGGAGCGGAGGCGCGCACCGGGGTCGTGAACTGCGCGGTCGACAGCAGACTGTCGAGCCGTTGGCCGAGGGCCCGCGGCAGGACGCGCGACACCTTCGCCAGCGCACTCGCCGTGGCTGCCTGTTCGGTGGTGCCGAGGCCAGCCCGTTCTGCGGCCCGCAGGCCGAGCACGACGGCGACCGCCTCGTCATCGGTCAGCATCAGCGGCGGCAGCTTGTAGCCCGCCGAGAGCCGGTAGCCGCCGTACCTGCCCCGCTGCGACTGGACCGGGATGCCGAGGTCAGCGAGGTGCTCGGCATATCGGCGGACCGTGCGCTCGTCGACGCCGAGCCGGGCAGCGAGCTCACCGACCGTGCGCTGTCCGCCCGCCTGGAGCAGCTCGAGCATGGCCAGCACGCGAACGGTCGGACGCGTCATGGACCCTCCTCGGTGCGCCGGAGACTCTGGACCAGCATTCTCTGAATACCGGGCGGGGACTGCCCGGAATACAACCTAGCGTCGAGGTCATGAACACCACCACCTACGTCCTGATCCCCGGCTTCTGGCTCGGCGGCTCGGTCTGGCGCGCCGTCGCGGACTCGCTGAGGGAACGCGGCCACGTCGTGTACGCCGTCGACCTGCCCGGCATGGGCGAGCGCGCCCACCTCGCCTCGCCCGAGACCGATCTGACCACCCACATCGACGACGTCGTGGACCTGATCGAGGAGCACGAGCTGCTCGACGTCGTGCTCGTCGGCCACAGCTACGGGGGCCTGGTGGCGACCGGCGCGGCGGATCTCGTGCCCGCGCGGGTCGCACGTCTGGTCTACGTCGACTCGGGCCCCCTGCCGAACGGCGTCGCGCAGGCCGACTTCGAGGGTCCCGAAGCGCGCGCCGCCAACCAGGAACTGGTGGCCACCCACGGCGAGGGCTGGAAGCTGCCGCCGCCACCGTGGGCAGCGCTCGCCGCCGACGTGCCCGAGGTCGACGACGCTGCGATCGCCGCGCTGGTCGAGGACTCCCGGCCCCAGCCGTGGCTCACCGCCACCGAGCCGGCTGCGGTCACTGGCGCCTGGAAGCAGCTGCCGCGAACGGGCGTGCTCTGCAGCTTCAGCCTCGAGCAGCTGCGGCAGCTGGCACCACGCATGCCGGTGCTCGCGGAGATGCTCGAGGGCGACTGGACCTACGTCGAGCTGCCGACCTGGCACTGGCCGATGGTGAGTCGACCGGCGGACCTGGCCGCGGTGCTGGACTCGCCCCGACACTAGGTGCTCGCCCACCAGTCGATCCATCGGCGGGCCGTTCTCCACGGTGTCGGGGCACCAGAAAGGGCACGGTCGAGAACGTCGTTCCCGACCGTGCCCCAACTCAGGAGCTGAGCTGTCGCTCACCACTCGCCGTTGCGCGGGACCACCCGCCACAGCGCCGTGGCTGCGGCGATCAGCGCGAACACCGCGAGCACGATCCAGCCCCATTCCGCGCCGGAGAGAGCCAACGCTCCAGCTCCAGCCATCCCGGCCGGGACGGTCCCCGGCACCAGGGTCGACGGGGTGTCATACATCAGCTACCACCTCCTCTCTCGACGAAGAACTGCATCCGCGTACGCCTTTGCGTGCACGACCTGCAGGAATATGTCGTAGCCGAGCTCGTACATCGTGCCCGCCAGCAGCATGTGCCCCGGGCCACGATCCTTGACGGTGACGATCCGCTCGACCACGAAGATCAAGGTGACGGCCAGCCAGAACGGCCGGACGTGTACCGCCCCGTACACCGCGAGCGACCAGAAGATGCTGCCCAGGTAGCAGGCAGTGACCACGATGCCGATCGCGGTGAAGAGCTGACGGCCCCAGTAGCGCCAGGTCACCCTGGTCACGCCGTACTGCGCGCAGTTCTCCAGGGCGCCCCGCTTCCAGCGCAGCCGCTGGTTCCACAACGCCCGCCAGGTCGGCATCACCTCGGTGGTCAGCGTGCACTCCTTGGGCGAGAGCACCTTGTAACCGAGGTGCTTCAGGGCGAAGGTGAGCTCGTTGTCCTCGGTCAGCACCGTGGTGTCGTAGATTCCACCGCTCCCGTCGCCGGGCGGGATCCGGCCCTCGAGCCGGGCCCGCGACACCTCGCGCAACGTCTGCACCCGCAGGACCGCGGCCGTACCGGTCACCACCAGGCACTTGCCCTTGAGGCGGCGTACGTCGCGGGCGTAGCGCGCGTACTCGTTGCGCTGCAGGTGACCGACGAAGGTGCGGTCCTCCCGGCCGCGGAAAGTACCACCGACGGCACCCAGGCGCGGATCCTCGTTCAGGTAGCGCACCGCGGCGGACAGGAAACCCTGGTCGAGGCTGCTGTCGGCATCCTGCACCAGGACTGCAACATCGTCCGGCAGGCAAGGCAGCAGCGCGGCGAGCGCCTGGTTCAGCGCACCGGCCTTCTTCGCCTTGTTCCCGACGGTCTCGATGACCTCCGCGCCATGCTCACGCGCGACCCGGGCGGTGTCGTCCGTGCAGTTGTCCGCAGCCACGACGATCCGCTCCGGGGCCGGGTCCTGGGCCTGCAGCCCGAGGATGGCCTCGGCGATCGTCTCGCCCTCGTTGTGAGCAGGGATCAGAGCCACGACCTGCCGCACGGCGCAGCTGAAGCCTGACACGTTCTTCGCTACCTCCTGGTACTCGATGGCGCCTTCTGGAGCCAGTTCCAGAGTCGCGGAACCGGGGCCGCCGGACATCGGTCCGAGGTCGCGTCCGCAGGTCTCTTGGTCGACTCCGCGACCCGACCAACGGATCGACCTTCGTCGCTCGACTCGCGACCTGCGGCCGAGGCGGCGAAGGCCCGCTCGGCGTGAAGATCGAGGCATGAAGAAGCTGCCACCGATCCAGTCAGTGCTCGGGACCCTGCTCAGCCTCGCGCTGCTCTTCGGCGTGCTGTCCCAGGTCCCCTGGGCCAGCCTCGGCGCCACGCTGGGGTGGGGACCGGCGACGTACGACGAGCAGGCCACTGCTCAACGCCAGGACGCTCCGGACGCCGGCTCGACCGGCACCGACAGGAACCTCCGGGACGCGCCCTCGACCCTGCACGTCGCGGCCTGGGGCCAGGACTTCGGGGTCCAAGGCGTGCGGCGAGACGACCGCGGGGCGCTGGTTCCCCCCGACGACGTGTCCACCCTGGGATGGTGGAACTGCGGGGCCCTGCCAGGGGACGGCAGCGGCGCCGTGGTGCTCGTCGTCCACCGGGACAGTGCCACCCAGGGACGCGGCCCGTTCGCGAGGCTCGAGGAGCTGACCGAGGGCACCCGCGTGAGCCTCGACGGCCACACCTACCGCCTGGAGAGCCTGAAGACCTACCGCAAGGACGCCCTTCCGTCAGAGAAGGTGTTCGGGCAGGACGGCTCCGAGCGACTGGTCATCGTGACCTGCGGTGGCCGCTACTCCCCCACGCGCGGGTGGGACTCCAACGTCGTCGCCACGTTCGAACCGGCCACCTAGGCTGATAGGCATGGCAACGAGGTGGGCCAGGTTCGTCACGTCGAGCCGGTTCCTCGACGTCGTCGCCATCGTGATCACCCTCGGGATCACCGTCATCGCGATTCGGAGAGCGGACCCCTTCGAGCCGGGCGTGCTCACCCTCGGCCTCGTGGCCCTGTCCTGCCTCGCCATCGTGGAGCGCCACCGCTTCCCCGAGCTGGCGCTCGGAATCAGCGTGGCCGCGCTCCTGGTGCTCGAGCAGCCCGCGCCGGTGATGCTCACCGCAGGCAATCTCGCCGCCGCCTACGGCAACCGAGCCCGGACCTGGGTCGCGCTTGCGATCGCTTCGGCGCCCGTTCTCCTGGGGATCGGGATCGAGGGGTACCAACCCGCGGGCCTGGCCCTGATCTGGGGCTCGTTGGTCATGCTTCCCGCGACCGTCGGCCTCTACGTCAACTCCCGCCACCGCGCCGTGGACGCGGCGAACGCCCGGGCCGAGGAGCTTGCGGCCGCGCAGGAAGTCCTCGCACGGGCGGCGAGGCGCGACGAGCGCACCCGGATCGCCCGGGAGATGCACGACGTCGTCGCCCACCAGGTCAGCCTGATCGCGCTGCAGGCCGGTGCCCTGGAGGTCACGGCCGAGGGGACCCCGGAGGCGGACTCCGCACGGATGATCCGGGAGACGGCCCGGCAGGCGCTCGAGGAACTGCGTAACGTCGTCGGTGTGCTGCGCACCGACGAGACCGCCGCTGAGCGAGCCCCTCAGCCGTCCGTCGACGCGCTGGAGGCCCTGGTCTCCCAGTGGCGGGACGCCGGGATGGACGTGACCCTGTTGGACCACATCCCGCCGCGCCTGCCGGAGACCGTGCCCAGGCAGGTCGGGATCACGGGGTACCGGGTGGTGGAGGAGGCGCTGACCAACGCCAGCAAGCACGCAGCCGGGTCGCGGGTCGAGGTGGCCGTCGCCGAGCGCGACGGCTGCCTGTCCCTGGTGGTGCACAACACCGCCCCGACCCGGGTCTCCTCCCGGGCCGCGACCGGGTCCGGCACCGGCCTCCACGGCCTGCGCGAGCGGGTCGAACAGGTGAGAGGCTCCCTCGAGGCCGGCCCCGACGGCGACGGCGGTTACCGGGTCTCGGTGCTGCTGCCGCTGAGCGGCGGCGAGCAGTGAGCACGAACGACGGGTCGGTTCCGGAGGACCGGATCCGCGTCCTCCTGGTCGACGACGAGGTCCTCGTGCGCACCGGGCTGCGGATGATCCTCTCCTCGGCGCCGGACCTGGAGGTCGTCGGGGAGGCCGCGGACGGGGACGACGTGGTGGACCAGGTCCGCGCGGCTCAGCCAGACATCGTGCTGATGGACATCCGGATGCCCAGGGTGGACGGGCTGCGGGCACTCACGCTCGTGCGTGCGCTCCCCCAGCCACCCCAGGTCGTCATCCTCACGACGTTCGACCTCGACGAGCACGTGTACGAGGCCCTGGAGAACGGCGCGGCCGGGTTCCTGCTCAAGGACACCCCGCCACAGGGGCTGATCCAGGCGCTGCGGACCGTCGCCACGGGCAACGCCATCCTCTCGCCCTCCCTGACCAGTCGGCTCTCGCGGACCTACGCACGCCAGGTGCCCGCGGAGCTCAGTCGCCAGATCGCCGGCCTGTCCGAGCGCGAGCGAGCGGTCCTCGCCCAGATCGGGCAGGGCCTCTCCAACGCCGAGATCGGCCGTGACCTCTTCATCAGCGAGGCCACGGTGAAGGCCCACGTCACCCACCTCCTGACCAAGCTCGGCGCCACGAACAGGGTGCAGCTCGCGATCGCGGCCAACCGCGCGGGGCTGGTCCACGAGGAGAGCTGAGCGCGCACACCGCGCCGTGGCGGCCCGCGTAGGCAACGCGTCAACGTGGCGTCGGGACGCGTAGGGATTTCGTCAGGATCCCCCGTCTGGGCTGACAGCGCCTCAGAACCGTGGCTTGAGTGGGCTCTCGGCCCGCCCGAAGAGTCAGGGCGGCCGTGCTCCCAGCCCGGAAGGATCCCCGTCCATGGCCGACCTCGGTCTCCTCGTCCTGACACTCCTGCTGTTCGGTGTGCTCGCCCTCTTCCTGAAGGGGGTCGAGCGACTGTGACCGCCGTGAACCTGGTCGGCCTGGTCCTGGCTGTCGGCCTGGGGATCTTCCTCCTCGCTGCCCTGCTGTTCGCGGAGCGATTCTGATGAGCGACTCCCTGGCCGCCGGGTTGTTCATCGCGACCCTGGTCGTCGCCTGGGCTGCGGCGTACCGGCTCTTCGGGGACCACCTGTTCCGTGTGGTGACCTCACAACGTCACCACCGGGTCGAGCGGGTCGTCCATCGCCTGATCGGTGTCGATGCGACCTCCGAGCAGAGGGCCGGCGCCTACGCCCGCAGCGTGCTGGCGTTCTCGGCGGTCTCCACCGTGCTCCTCTACGGGTTGCAGCGCCTCCAGGGCCATCTGTGGCTCGGCGCCGGCCTGCCCGGGGTGGAGTCGCACGTCGCCTGGAACACGGCGGTCAGCTTCGTCACGAACACCAACTGGCAGGCCTACTCCGGTGAGTCGACGATGACCCACCTCACCCAGATGAGCGGACTCGCGGTGCAGAACTTCCTCTCTGCCGCCGTGGGCATCGCCGTCGCGGTCGCGGTGATCCGTGGACTCACGCGCAGCCGCAGCAACCTGCTGGGCAACTTCTGGGTCGACCTCACTCGTCTGGTGATGCGGGTGCTCCTGCCGGTCGCGGCGCTCGGCACGATCGTGTTCATCGCGGCCGGCGTGGTGCAGAACCTCACCGCAGGCACGGAGATCACCGGCCTCACCGGCGGCTCGCAGACGGTGACCGGCGGCCCCGTGGCGAGCCAGGAGGTCATCAAGCAGCTCGGCACCAACGGTGGCGGCTTCTACAACGCCAACTCGGCCCACCCGTTCGAGAACCCCACGGCGTGGACGAACTGGCTGCAGATCTTCCTGATCGGGCTCATCCCGTTCGCGCTGCCGCGCGTCTTCGGCCGGATGGCGGGCGACAAGCGCCAGGGGCTGGCGATCGTGGCCGCGATGGGACTGATCGCCCTGGTGTCGGTGACCCTGCTCAACGTCGTCGAGCTGACGCACCCGGGCACGGTGCCGGGCGCCGCCGGTGCGTCACTGGAGGGTCGGGAGACCAGGTTCGGCACCGGCAACTCCGCCACCTTCGCAGCGATGACCACGCTCACCTCGACCGGTGCGGTGAACTCCTTCCACGACTCCTACTCCGGTCTCGGCGGGGGTCTCACCATGTTCAACATGATGCTGGGGGAGGTCGCACCCGGCGGTGTCGGCTCCGGCCTGTACGGGATGCTCGTCCTCGCGGTGATCACGGTCTTCGTCGCCGGGCTCATGGTCGGACGGACCCCTGAGTTCCTCGGCAAGAAGATCGGCGCCCGGGAGATCAAGCTGGCCTCGCTGTACTTCCTGGTCACCCCCTGCCTGGTGCTGGTCGGCACCGCGCTGGCGATGGCGAACGACGAGCAGCGCGCCTCGATGCTGAACACCGGCATGCACGGCTACTCCGAGGTCCTCTACGCGTTCACCTCCGCCAGCAACAACAACGGCTCCGCGTTCGCCGGGCTGACCGTCAACCTCTGGTGGTACGACGTCGCCCTCGGACTGTGCATGCTGCTGGGCCGGTTCCTGCCCATCGTGCTCGTGCTGGCCCTCGCCGGCAGCCTGGCGCGGCAGGCCCCCACTCCTCCGTCGGCCGGGACGATGCCGACCCACACCCCCTTGTTCGTCTCCATGCTGGTCGCGGTGACCGTGATCCTGGTCGCCCTGACCTTCCTCCCGGCCCTCGCCCTGGGCCCGATCGCGGAAGGACTCCTCTGATGGCTGCATCCGTGGCCCCGCCCACCCCGGCTCCGTCCACCTCACCCCCGCCCACGCCGGCACCGCCCGCTTCCAGGGTCGCCGGCGGCCTGTTCGACCCCCGCCAGCTGCTCAGGTCCCTGCCCGATGCGATACGCAAGCTGGACCCCAGGGTGATGTGGCGCAACCCGGTGATGCTGATCGTCGAGGTCGGCGCCGCCTTCACCACGGTGCTCGCCGTCCACGACCCCTCGGTGTTCGCGTGGCTGATCACCGCCTGGCTGTGGGCGACCGTGGTCTTCGCCAACCTCGCCGAGGCCGTGGCCGAGGGGCGCGGCAAGGCTCAGGCCGAGACACTGCGCAGGACCCGTCAGGGCACGGTCGCCCGCCGCGTCACCGGCTGGCGACCGGGCATGGCGATCTCCGACTCGGACCTGGAGGAGCTGCCCGCCCCCGGCCTCGCCAAGGGCGACGTGGTCGTGATCGAAGCGGGCGAGATCGTCCCCGGGGACGGCGACGTCGTGGAGGGCATTGCCAGCGTCGACGAGTCCGCGATCACCGGTGAGTCCGCGCCGGTCATCCGCGAGTCAGGTGGGGACCGCTGCGCAGTCACCGGGGGCACCAAGGTGCTGTCGGACCGCATCGTCGTCCGGATCACCCAGACCCCTGGAGCGAGCTTCGTCGACCGGATGATCTCCCTGGTGGAGGGCGCCGACCGGCAGAAGACGCCCAACGAGATCGCCCTGAACATCCTGCTCGCGGCACTCTCGGCCATCTTCTTGATGGCGGTGGCGACCGTGCAGCCGCTGGCGATCTACGCCAAGCAGGTCAACGCCGCCGCCCCCGACACCGCCGCCCTGGACGGCAGCGGCGTGTCCGGCGTGGTCCTGGTGGCACTGCTGGTCTGCCTGATCCCGACCACCATCGGCGCACTGCTGTCCGCGATCGGGATCGCCGGCATGGACCGGCTGGTGCAACGCAACGTGCTGGCGATGAGCGGCCGCGCGGTCGAGGCGGCCGGCGACGTGAACACCCTGCTGCTGGACAAGACCGGCACCATCACCCTCGGCAACCGGCAGGCAACGGAGTTCACGCCCGTCCCGGGGGTCGACATCGCCGACCTCGCGGACGCGGCGCAGCTCTCCAGCCTGGCCGACGAGACCCCCGAGGGCCGCTCGATCGTGATCCATGCCAAGCAGGCCCATGGTCTGCGCGAGCGGCGACCCGGTGAGCTCTCCGAGGCGGTCTGGGTGCCCTTCACCGCCCAGACCCGGATGTCCGGCGTCGACCTCGACGGACGGGAGATCCGCAAGGGCGCCGCGGCCGCGGTGATGCACTGGGTCCGCGAGAACGGCGGGCACCCCACCCTCGAGGCCGGCGCCATCGTCGACGCGGTCAGCGCCAGCGGTGGCACACCGCTCGTCGTCGCCGAGAAGGACGGTGACCAGCCGGCCCGGGCACTCGGCGTCGTCCACCTCAAGGACGTGGTCAAGGAGGGCATGCGCGAGCGGTTCGACGAGATGCGCCGGATGGGCATCAGGACCGTGATGATCACCGGGGACAACCCACTCACCGCCAAGGCCATCGCCGAGGAGGCCGGGGTCGACGACTTCCTCGCCGAGGCGACCCCCGAGGACAAGATGGCCCTGATCAAGGCCGAGCAGGCCGGTGGGCGGTTGGTCGCGATGACCGGCGACGGCACGAACGACGCCCCCGCCCTGGCGCAGGCCGACGTCGGCGTCGCGATGAACACCGGCACGTCGGCGGCCAAGGAGGCCGGCAACATGGTCGACCTCGACTCCGACCCGACCAAGCTCATCGAGATCGTCGAGATCGGCAAGCAGCTGCTGATCACCCGTGGCGCGCTCACCACGTTCTCCATCTCCAACGACATCGCCAAGTACTTCGCGATCATCCCGGCGATGTTCGCCGGCGTGTACCCGAGCCTGGACCGGCTCAACGTCATGGCGCTGTCCAGCCCGCAGTCGGCGATCCTGTCCGCGGTCGTCTTCAACGCCCTGGTCATCGTCGCGCTGATCCCGCTGGCGTTGCGCGGGGTGTCCTACCGCCCCGGCGGGGCGGCGGCACTGCTGCGCCGCAACCTGCTCGTGTACGGCGCCGGCGGGGTCGTCGCGCCGTTCATCGGGATCAAGCTCATCGACCTGCTCGTACAACTCCTCCCCGGGATGGCGTGATGCGTACCTCCAACCTGTTCGCGGCCCGTCATCTCGCCTCGGTTCGCGCTGTGCTCGTCTTCACCGCGCTGCTCGGGCTCGGGTACCCGCTCACCATGGTCGCGGTGGCCCAGCTGCCCGGACTCGATGCCCGGGCGGACGGCTCTTTCGTGCGCGCCGGCGGCGACGTGGTGGGGAGCCGCCTGGTCGGCCAGTCGTTCACCGATGCCGACGGTGCCCCGGTCCGGACCTATTTCCAGTCCCGGCCCTCCGCAGCAGGCGACGGCTACGACCCGACCTCCACGTCGGCCAGCAACCTCGGACCCGAGGACGTGGTCGACACCTCCGACCGACCCAGCCTCCTCACGCAGGTCTGCGCCCGCAGCCGCGCCGTGGGTGAGCTCGAGGGCGTCGACGGCAGCCGCCCCTACTGCGCCGGAGGCGTGGGAGCCGTCCTCGGTGTCCACCACAGCGATGGGCTGACCGGAGAGGTGACCCGCGTGGTCAGCCTGAACCAGCACGAGGGCACCCCGTTCCGCAGCGAGTACCGAGGGGTGCCGGTGGAGCTCGCGGTGCCGGGCGAGGACTACCCGGGAGCGACGGTGGTCCCGATCCGGGGCGAGGCACCCTCCGACCCGGCCGTGCCAGCAGACGCGGTCACGGCGAGCGGCTCCGGCCTCGACCCGCACATCTCCCCGGCGTACGCCCGGCTCCAGGCCCCACGAGTGGCGCGGGAACGCGGCATCGACCTCGCCGAGGTGCGATCGTTGATCGACGACCACACGCACGGCCGCACCCTCGGGATCCTCGGGGAGCCGGGGGTGAACGTCCTGGAGCTGAACCTGGAGCTCGACCGGCGCCACCCCAGCGGGTGAGCTCGTGACGATGGTGGAGAGGAGGTGGGCACGATGAGTCGCGGCAGGCTGCGCGTCTACCTCGGCGCCGCCCCGGGCGTGGGCAAGACCTACCGCATGCTCGCGGAGGGACACCGGCGCAAGGCACGCGGCACCGACGTCGTCATCGGCTACGTCGAGCCCCACGACCGACCGTTGACGCTCGAGATGGGCCAGGGCCTGGAGACGGTCCCCCAACGCCACCTGACCCATCGCGGCACCCTGTTCGGCGAGATGGATCTCGACGCCGTGCTCGCCCGGCGCCCGGCAGTGGCGCTCGTCGACGAGATGGCCCACACCAACGTCCCGGGCTGCCGCCACGAGAAGCGGTGGCAGGACATCGAGGAGCTGCTCGACGCCGGGATCGACGTCATCACCACCGTGAACATCCAGCACCTGGAATCCCTCAACGACGTCGTCGAGCAGATCACGGGCATCGTCCAGCGGGAGAAGATCCCCGATGCGGTGGTCCGCGGCGCGGAGCAGATCGAGCTGGTCGACATGACCCCCGAGGCACTGCGGCGACGGATGGCACACGGCAACGTCTACCGACCGGACAAGGTCGACGCCGCGCTGGGCAACTACTTCCGCGTCGGCAACCTCACCGCCCTGCGGGAGCTGGCGCTGCTGTGGCTGGCCGACAAGGTCGACGAGCAGCTCGACCGGTACCGACGCGACCACCACATCGAGGGCACCTGGGAGACCCGCGAACGCGTCGTCGTCGCAGTGACCGGTGGCCCCGAGGGCGACACGCTCGTACGGCGCGCCGGCCGGATCGCCGACCGGGCGCGCGGCGCGGACCTGCTCGCCGTGCACGTGATGCAGACCGAGGGCCTCACCGGCGCCGACCCGGTCCACCTCGCTCGCCAGCGCACCCTGGTCGAGAGCATGGGGGGCTCGTTCCACCAGGTCGTCGGTGACGACGTCCCCGGGTCGCTGCTGTCCTTCGCCCGTGGCGTCAACGCCACCCAGCTCGTCCTCGGTGCCAGCCGGCACGGTCGCTTCACCCAGCTGTTCTCCCGCGGCATCGGCGTGGCGACGGTCTCCGAGTCCGGGACCATCGACGTCCACCTCGTCACCCACGAGGAGACCCGGCGGCCGGTGTTCGGGCGCGGTCTGACGAGGAGCCGCGACGGGTCGCCCCGGCGCCTGCGGTGGGGACTCGGCCTGACGGCGATCCTGATGCCGGCCCTGACGATCGCGATGACCCCGTTCAAGAACGACCTCGCGTTCTCCAGCCTGATCCTGCTCTTCCTCGTCGCCGTCGTCGCGATCTCACTCGTCGGGCGCCTCTGGGCCGCCCTGACCGCAGCCGTGGCCGGTTCGCTGCTCCTCAACTACTTCTTCACGCCACCGGTGGGCACGTGGACGATCGCCGCGTCGGAGAACGTCCTCGCCCTGGTCGTCTTCGTGCTCGTCGCCGTCACCGTCAGCTTCATCGTCGACCTCGCGGCCCGTCGTACCCAGCAGGCCGCGCGGGCACGTCGGGAGGCCACCGCGCTGGCGGCGGTCGCCGGCAGCGTCCTGCGCGGTTCCCGGCCCCTGCCTGCGCTCCTGGAGCAGCTCAAGGAGTCCTTCGCGCTCGAATCGGTCACCCTCCTGGAGCGAGACCCGGACCTGCCGGAGACGCCGACCGAGCGCCGCAACCCGCGCCTGTGGACCGTGGCCGAGAGCGTCGGCACGCGCCCCTGCGCGACCCCCGGCGACGGCGACACCGAGGTGCCCGTCGACGACCACCTCACCCTGGTTCTCGTCGGTCGCACGCTGGACGCCACGGACCAGCGCGTGGTCGAGGCGTTCGCTTCCCAGGCCGCGTTGGCGCTGCGCCAACAGCGCCTCGCCGAACAGGCGGCCGCGGCTGTCCCGATCGCGGAGGCCGACAGGCTGCGGACCGCGCTGCTGCGCGCCGTCAGTCACGACCTGCGTGCCCCCCTGGCCTCCGCGAAGGCAGCGGTCCAGGGGCTGCGCACCCCCGACGTGGTCTTCGACGAGACCGACCGCCAGGAGCTGCTGGCCACCGCCGACGAGTCCCTGGACCTCCTCACCCACCTTGTCGAGAACCTGCTCGACATGAGCCGGCTCCAGGCCGGTGCCCTCGGCGTGCACCCGGAGCCGACCAGCGTCGCCGAGGTCGTCCCGCTGGCCGTCGACGAACTGGGCAGCGCCGCGGACGCTGTCTCGATCCAGCTGGCCCAGGACCTGCCCGAGGTGATGGCCGACCCGGCCCTGGTCCAGCGGATCCTCGCCAACCTGCTCTCCAACGCACTGAAGTTCTCCCCTGCCGGCACGTCGCCGACGGTCACCGCCAGTGCCCACGGAGGCCGGGTGCACATTCGGGTCATCGATCGCGGGCCGGGACTTCCCACGGGTGAGCGGGAGCGGGTCTTCCTGCCCTTCCAGCGTTCCGGTGACCGGCACGGCCCCCCTGGTATCGGCCTCGGCCTCGCCCTCTCGCGAGGACTCGCCGAGGCCATGGCCGGCGCCCTCGACGCCGACGAGACCCCGGGCGGGGGCCTGACCATGGACCTCGCCCTTCCGGCCGCGCCGCGCCGCGAGCCGGCTCCCGAGCGGCGCGAGGAGGCGACCACCTGATGCGCGTCCTGGTCGTCGATGACGAACCCCAGATCCTCAGGGCGCTGCGCATCAACCTGCAGGCCCGCCAGTTCGACGTCGTCGCCGCGGCCGACGGGGCCACCGCGCTCGAGGCCGCCAGGAACCAGCGGCCCGACCTCGTGATCCTCGACCTCGGCCTGCCCGACCTCGACGGCGTCGACGTCATCCGGTCGCTGCGGACCTGGACCGACGTGCCGGTCATCGTGCTCTCGGGGCGGGCCGGGAGCAGCGACAAGATCGTCGCCCTCAACACGGGTGCCGACGACTACGTCACCAAGCCCTTCAGCGTCGAGGAGCTCCTCGCCCGCATCAGGGCCGTCAGCCGGCGGCTCCGGCCCGAGACGACCGACGACGAGCCCGTCGAGATCGGTACGCACACGGTGAGCCTCGCCGAGAAGTGGGTCCGGGGGGCCGATGGCGAGCTCGTGCACCTCACCAGGACGGAGTGGGACCTGCTCGCCATCCTGGTGCGCAACCCGGGCAAGCTCGTCAGCCAACGCCAGCTGCTGCAGGACGTCTGGGGACCGACCTACCTCGAGGAGACCCACTACCTTCGCCAGTACCTCGCACAGCTGCGCAAGAAGCTGGAACCCGATCCGACCCGCCCCCGGCACCTCCTGACCGAACCCGGCATGGGCTACCGCTTCATGCCCTGACTTCATGCCCTGACTCGATGCCCTGACTCGATGTCCTGGGGCCCACCGGAGAACACGGCCAGATGCCACCTGGCCCGCTGCGCCCGGGCGCGACCTGGGATGCGACTCACACCCGATCGGCTTGCATGCCGACGCGGTGTCGGTATCTTTGAAACCATGATTCCGATGTCGTCAGGACAACGATGAAGTCCTCCTTCCTAGCCATCCGAGAGCTCAGCTTCGCCCGCGGCCGATTCGCCCTGATGGGCTCGGTCGTGGCCTTGATCGCGGTCCTGATGGTGCTGCTCAGCGGCCTGTCCGTGGGCCTGGTCAATGACGGTGTCTCCGGCCTCCAGCGGATGCCGGTCGACTCCGTGTCGTTCCAGAAGGACGTCGAGAAGAGCTCGGCGTACTCACGCAGCGTCGTGGGACCCGACGCCGTGAAGGCCTGGTCGGAGCGCCCCGACGTGGCCGACGCGGCCCCGTTCGGGAACACGCTCGTCAACGGCCGCACCGACAACGGGGTGGAGATCGACCTCGCCCTGTTCGGCGTCGAGCTCGGATCCTTCATCGACCCGGACGTCGAGGAGGGCAAGAACCTCGCCGGGGACGGGGAGATCGTGGTCTCCAGCACCGCAGCCGAGGAAGGCATCGACATCGGCGACACCGTCATCCTCGAGCCGAGCGGCATGGAGCTGAAGGTGGTCGGCGTCCTGGGCGACCAGCACACCTTCGGTCACGTCGACATCGGCTACCTCTCCATGCACAGCTGGCAGGAGGCGAAGGCCGGCGTCCGCCAGGGTGACGCCGTGCCGCCGCGGGTGTACGAGGAGTTCACCGCTGTCGCGGTCAAGGGCAAGGACGGTGACAAGGTCGACCTCGCCGCCGGCGACAAGGCCGCGGGCACCACGTCGATGACCCTCGAGGACTCGTTCGGGGCCTCGCCGGGCTACTCGGCCGAGACCTCGACCCTGCAGCTCATCCAGGGCTTCCTCTACGTCATCTCCGCACTCGTGGTCGGCGCGTTCTTCACCGTCCTGACCATCCAGCGCCGCGGCGAGATCGCAGTGCTCCGCGCCCTCGGCGCCAGCAAGCGCTACCTGCTGGGCGACAGCCTGATGCAGTCCATCGTGCTGCTGGTCGCCTCTGCGGGCATCGGAATCGGCGTCGGCGTCGGACTGGGCGTGCTCATCGACGCCACCGAGATGCCGTTCGCGCTCGAGGCAGGACCCATCGCGGGCGCCGCCATGCTGCTGCTGGTCCTGGGGGTCAGCGGCGCCGCCGTGGCCGTCCAGCGTGTCACCCGTGTCGATCCACTGACTGCTCTGGGAGGAGGCCGATGAACACCGCACTCGAACTGTCCGATGTCACCCTGACGCACGGGGACGGCGAGGAGACCGTGAAGGCCCTCGACACCGTCAGCCTGCGCGTCGAGCGAGGCGAGCTCGTGGCCATCGTCGGTCCCTCGGGGTCGGGCAAGTCCAGCCTGCTGGCCGTGGCCGGCGCGTTGACGACACCGACCTCCGGGGCGGTTCGCCTCGGCGACATCGACCTCGTCGCCGCCTCTCCCCGGGAGCGCGACACCGTACGCCGCGAGCGGATCGGCTTCGTCTTCCAGAGCAGCAACCTGGTGCCGGCACTGACTGCCCTCGACCAGGTGCGCCTGCCGCTGACCTTCGCCCGGCGGGAGAACCACCGCGACCCGATGGAGTTGCTCACCGAGGTCGGGATGGACCACAAGGCCAAGCGCCGCCCGCACGAGCTCTCCGGTGGGGAGCGGCAGCGGGTCGGTATCGCCCGGGCGCTCGTCACCGCGCCCGAGCTGCTGCTCGTCGACGAGCCCACTGCGGCACTCGACCGGCGACGGAGCCAGGAGATCGTCGGGCTGCTCGCCCGCGAGACCCACGGTCACGAGGTCGCCACGGTGATGGTCACGCACGACCACGAAGTTCTCCATCACTGCGACCGGGTGTATGAAATGGTCGACGGAAGGCTGGAGCTGCTCGGGGACCTGATGCAGACCCCGTGAAGGTAGGAGGTTGCGCCGATGCCGCGGATCGATGCCCCCACGGTCGCCGAGCACCGTGCCCGGCAGCACCGTGCGCTTCTCGACGCAGCGCGCGCGCTGCTCGCCGAGACGGGCAGCGCACCCTCGGTCGCGGCCGTGGGCCGGGCTGCCGGGCTGGCGCGGAGCAGCGTCTACCAGTACTTCACCTCGACCGACGACCTCCTGCGCGCGGTGGTCGCCGACGTCTTCCCCGAGTGGACCCGCCAGGTCCGGGAGCACGTCGCCGCCGCCGCGTCCCCGGGCGAGATGATCTGGGCCTACATCGAGGCGAACGTCAACCTGTTCGCCAGCTCCGAGCAGGCCGTGGCCCAGGCGCTGATCCGGGTCGTCGACCCGCAAGTCCTGCAGGGACCGATGGAGCAGTTCCATGCCGAGCTGCAACAGCCTCTGCGTGAGGCGCTCACCGCCTTCGGGGAACCGGAGGTCGACGCGGTCGCCGGCCTGATCGACTCCATGATCGTGCAGGCGTCGCGCACCGAGGGGCCCACCAACCCGGCGTGCGCAGCCCCGGCGAACCGTGCCGACCTGGCGCTTGCCCGACTGCGACGCCTGCTCGGGGGGTACGTCTCGGGGGCTGCTCCCTCCGGCCCCGCGACGTGAGCCGGTAGGTCGGGTCCGGTCCGGCCCTCAGCCGACCTTGCGGTACTTGCGGTGGATGGTCTGCTTGGTCACCCCGAGCAGGGTGCCGATCTCAGCCCAGCTCAGGCCCGAGTGCCGGGCCCGGCGTACGGCGACCTCCTCGCGGCGGGCCAGCTCGCGGCGCCGCTCCCGGACCGCCGCCAGCTCCCCCGTCACCCCGTCCCCGTCGTCGGTGCCCAGTGAAGTCCTCATCTCGTCAGCATGTGCTGACGGGGTGCTGTACGTCAAGGGTGGCGTTGGGAGTCGGTGGCGGTTTCCGCTAGCCCTCCCACTCCTCGGCCAGGAGCGCATAGCTGAGACCGTCGAGCCACTCCCCGCTGCGGTGGAGCGAGTCGCGGACGGTGTGCGCCTCGCGCCGCATGCCGAGGCGCTCCATCAGGCGCCACGAGGCGTCGTTGTCCGCGAAGCAGTTCGCCGTCACCCGGCGCAGCCAGAGGTCCTCGAAGCACACCTCGACGAGTGCGCGGACTGCCTCGGTGGCGTACCCGTGCCCGGCGTGGTCGGGGTGCAGGATCCAGCCGAGCTCGGCCTGGACCGCCCGGGCCCGGTCAGCGACCTCCGTCTGCGCCCAGCCGTCCTCCACCCGGAGCATCAGCTCGCCGATCACCACCCCGTCGAGCTCGATCACCAGGGTCCGGGCCAGCCTGGACTCCTCGCCGTTGTGGGCGAGGTGCTCCGCCAGGGTGCCGGGCGACTGGGTGACCCAGCGGCTCACGTCATCGAGGCGGCGGAAGGCCCAGGTGTCCTCCAGGTCGGCGGCGCTCGCAGGCCGGATCGCCAGCCGCTCGGTCCGCACCGGCCAGGTGATCGTGCTCAGCGGGTCACTCACGGACCCCATCATGGCCGCCACCGGGGATGGCCGCCGACGACTCGCCCGCGGCCGCAGCCGCGGGCGAGTCGTCCCCCCTCAGGGGCGCCCTGCGTGGGCCACGTCCACCTCGACGGCCAGCAACCGGCCCTCACGCTCGCTCTTGCGGGCCTCCTCGTGGAAGTCCGGCGCGGAGCACAGGAACAGCGTGCGACCGTCCTCGCCACCGAGCATGCACGCGAACACCCCGCTGCCCGGCTGGACGCTCTGCTTGATGCTGCCGCCCTCGACGACCCGGATCGCCTGTCCGCCCACCGCATCGGCGACCCACAGCGCACCCTCGGCGTCGAGCCCGCAGCCGTCCGGCGCGACGACCACCTGTGCGAGCAGCTTCTCGAGCTCGCGCTCGGTGGGAACCGGGCCGAACTCCGCCCACACGCGCCGGTTCTCGAGGGTGCCGTCCTCGGCGATGTCGAAGGCCGTGACCCTGTTGCCGAACGTCTCGCACACGAGGAGTACGCCGTCATCGGTGATCACGCTGCCATTGGGGAACAGCATGTCCTCGGCGGCGACGGTGACGGTCCCGTCTGGGTCGACGCGCAGCAGCCGGGCCGGCTCCAGCGCGGCACCGCCCATCAGGTCGAACCCGAACTCACCGACGTACGCGCGACCGCTCGAGTCGACCACCATGTCGTTCGGGTGTCCGCCCACGTGACCGGAGAGGTCGGCGTGGACGCTCAGCGACCCGTCGGTCTCGACACGCATGATCCGGGCGTCGCGCATGGAGACGACGAGCATCCGGCCGTCGGGCAGCCAGGCCAGGCCCGAGGGCTGTTGGGGCACCTCGAGCTCGACCCGCAGGTCAGTGCCGTCGGCGGCCGCGGAGTACACCGCGTAGGTGTAGAAGTCGGAGAACCAGATCCGGCCGTCGTGCCAGCGGGGGCACTCCAGGTAGGACAGGTTCTCGATCAGGGTGCGGGTCTCAAGGCTCATGGATACTCCGTTGCTGGATGGGATGGGTCGGTACTCACTTGTCAGCGGGCGACTTCGAGGAACCGCTCGAGCTCGCGCTCGACCTCGGACCCGCACGGCTGGAAGACGATCTCGGTGACGCCCTTGGCGCTGAGCTCCTGGAGCTTGTCGCGCACCTCGGCGCGGTTGCCGCTGAGCGTCACGTCGCGCAGCGTCACGTGCCCGCCGGCGTCCCAGGCGGCCTGGTCCGCCTCGTTGAGGCCGACGCAGTGCTGGGCGTGCACGGCCAGGTGCTGCTCCCCCGCCGGCATCCGTTCGACGACCTCGAGCCACGCCTCGCCACCGGGGAGCTCACGCACCGCCTCGGGACCACCGAACTCGTAGGCGCCGTGCAGCGACAGCGCCCACCCCGGACCGCCGGCCTCCCGGGCGTGCTCGGAGTCGTTGCTCTCATCGTCCTCGAGCACCGTGCCCCAGGCCAGGTAGGCCGACCAGTCGTAGTCGCTCGCGAACTCGGGCAGCTGCAGCGTGGAGTACAGCCCGTCCGCGAGGGCGGCGGTGACCTTGTTGCCCTTGGGGCCGAGCGCACTGATGATCATCGGGACCTCGACCGGTCGCTGCGGGGCATGCCCGTCGGGGTGCAGCATCCGCATCCGTGCGCCCTCCCACTCGATGACCTCGCCGCGCAGCAGGCCGCGGTAGGCGGTGATGTAGGACTCCATGAACGCCCACGTGACGGCCCCGTAGCCCATGGCACGGCGTCCGGTGAACCCGGTCCCGAAGGCCACCACGACCCGGCCGGGCGCGAGGGCGCACAGTGTCGCCGTGGCGGCGGCGTTGACCATCGGGTGCCGCAGACTCGGCACCAGCACCCCCGGCCCGATCTCGATCCGCTCGGTCCGCTCCGCGGCCAGGGCCAGGGTCATCCAGACGTCGGGGCTCTGCTGCGGAGTGTCATAGACCCAGGCACGTTCATAGCCGAGCTGTTCGGCCACCGCCATCCGCGCGGGTGAGTCCAGGGCTGTCGGAAACGCGCACGACACCTTCATCTTCAGGTCGCTCCTCTTCAGTGGGCGGCTTGTGGACGTTGCCTGCGAGGACCCGAGGTCTTGGCGTAGCGTTGTCAACTAAGCGCATAGTCACCCGCAGGCCCGCAGTGTGTCATGCGTCACCAAGAGCGGTCCACAACCCTGCGCTCCCCCCGACCGGAAGTGACCCCCTCGTGGCCAAACCCAGGCAGGCACGACTGACCGCCGAGCAGGTGCGCCTGCTCCCGGACCTCGACGATGAGTCCTCCCAGCTGTGGGACCCACAGCTGGGCGACGTCCCCCGCGGACTGCTCACCTCGGCCGTGCGCTGCTTCGCCACGAACGGCTTCCACGGCACCACCACCCGAGACATCTCCACGATGCTCGGGCTGAGCCCCGCAGCCCTCTACGTGCACTTCGCATCCAAGGAACAGGTCCTCTTCGAGGTGATCCGGACCGGGCACGAGAGAGTGCTCGAACACATCTCCACGCCCGAGATCACGGGCATCGCCGACGCCACCGGCGGGCTGGAGGCGATCGTGTCCGGCTACACCGAGTGGCATGCCCGTCACCACGTGGTCGCCCGGGTGTGCCAGTACGACCTCGCAGCCCTCACGGTCGAGCACTACGACGAGATCCTGGAGCTGCGGCACCGGACCAACACGGTGTTCCGTACGGCGGTCCGACGGGGCGTCGAGGACGGGACGTTCGCAGCCGTCGACGTCAACCGGACCGCGCGCGCCCTGCTGTCCCTGGGCATCGACCTGGTCCGGTGGTACCGCAGCGACGGTCCCGAAACACCCGCCCAGCTGGGCGCGTTCAACGCGATGCTCGCGGTCAAGCTGGTCAACTGATCGGTGGCCGCCCGTCGCGAAGATGGTGGCTGCCTACGCCGTACCGATGTCGCGGCGGCGAAGGGCGCCGAGCCCGAGCAGGACCAGGGCCGCCGCCAGGCCGAGCTCGACCAGCGCAGGCACCGGCGTGAAGGCGTCGACCGGCAGGCCGGGCAGGTGCGCGAACGGAGAGAGGTCGTCGACCCAGGACGGCAGCCTCAGGGTCTCACCGAGGATGACCTGCACGGCCACGAAGGCGACGACCGCCCAGGCCAGCTGGGACCACCGTGGCGCGAGACCGTGCAGCGCCACGCCCGCCGCGGCGACGAGCAGCACACCGGGCAGGTAGCTCACCTGCCAGCCCACCTGGGCAAGCGCCTGGCCCCACTCCCCCATGCCCAGTCCGTAGCCCACCGCCAGCCCCAGGCCCATCCCCACCGAGAGCAACGAGGAACCAACGGCGGCCACCACCACGGTGGCTCCGGCCCAGGAGAACCGGGTGACCCTGGTCGCCAGCAGCACCTCGGCCCGGCCCGATTCCTCCTCGCCCCGCAGGCGCAGTACCGAGGTCACGGCGAACCCGGTCGAGACCACGGCCATGAACACCATGATGTAGCGAAGGAACGCCTCGATCAGTGTCTGCTCCGCGTCGGCAAGCTGGTCGTGGGCACCGACGACCTGCGCGATGTCGGGGTTCGAGGCGACCATGTCGGGGACGCTGGGGATGACCGAGCCGTAGAGCAGGCCCAGGGCCGTCAGCCCGATCGTCCAGCCGACCAGGAGCCCCCGCTGCAAGCGCAGCGCAAGACCGATGGGCGTGCCGAGCAGCGGTGAGGACCGGGCGCGGCCCGGGCGCGGGTGCAGCACACCGCCGGCGAAGTCCCGATGGGCAGCCACCCACGCGGCCACCCCGAGCAGGAGGAGCATCGCCGCCAGGAGCAGCAGGGCGGGCCACCAGCGCTCGTCACCGAATGCGTCCATCGCCTGCGCCCAGCCGAAGGGCGATGCCCAGACGAGCGCGTTGTCCTGCATCGCTCCCAGGCCTCGGACCAGGTACCCCAGAGCGATGGCCGCGCCGGCGAGACCGAGCGCGCCCCGCGCCGAGGCCGAGAGCTGGGCGGCGACGAGGGTGACGGCCGCGTAGCAGAGTCCGAGAAGGCTCAGGCCGGCGCCGTACGTCACCGCACCCGTCGCGCCCGTCCCGGCGACCAGCATGGAGCCCGTCGTGACCAGCCCGATCGCCACGCTGGCCAGCACCGCGTACAGCAACGCGGCCAGGGTCGCGGCATGGCGGCCGAGCACGGTGGAGCGCAGCAGCTCGGCCCGCCCGGTCTCCTCCTCGGCGCGCGTGTGCCGGACCACCAGGAACATCACCATCAGGCAGGTGCCCAGCTGCGCGACCTGGGAGAGCTCGTTGGCCACGATCCCGCCCAGGGTGTCGACGCCGGACTGGCGCCCGGACATCAGATAGATCACCGGGCTGCTGCCGACCACGCGGGCGTACCCGGCGACCTTCTCCGGAGTGTCGTAGATCGAGGGCACCGCCAGCGCGCTGGCCGCGATCGTCCCCCCGAGCCCGACCAACCACAGGGAGAGGACCACCCGGTCCCGGCGCATGATCAGCCGCGCCAGGTGTGCCGTGCCGACCACGGGCGTGCTCACCCTGCTCACATCCGGGTTCCTTCTGGGGCCTCTTCGCCGTACTGGCGCAGGAACAGCTCCTCCAGCGTCGGTGGATGCGCGGTCAGGGACCGTACGCCGAGCGCGACCAGCGCCCCGAGCACGGAGTCGAGGTGCTCGGAGTCGACTTCGAAGGAGACCCGGCCATCGACCTCCCGGACGTCGTGCACCCCCTCGACCTGGCGGAGACCAGCTCCGGGCGCGACTGTCTCGGCCACGACCGTGGTGCGGGTCAGGTGACGCAGGTCGGTCAACGACCCGCTCTGCACCACCCGGCCGGCCCTGATGATGCTGACCCGGTCCGCCAGGGCCTCCGCCTCGGCCAGGATGTGCGAGCTCAGCAGCACCGTGGCACCGGCGTCCTTCAGCTCCAGGACGGCCTGCTGGAACTCGGCCTCCATCAGCGGGTCGAGTCCCGAGGTCGGCTCGTCGAACAGGTACAGCTCCGCACGGCTGGCGAGCGCGGCCACCAGGGCGACCTTCTGGCGGTTGCCCTTGGAGTAGGTGCGGGCTCGCTTGTGCGGATCGAGCTCGAAGCGCTCGAGCATCTCGGCACGGCGTGCTTCGTCGAGCCCTCCGCGCATCCGCCCCAGCAGGTCGATCACCTCGCCACCGGTGAGGTTCGGCCACAGGGCCACGTCGCCGGGGACGTAGGCGATCCGCCGGTGCAGCTGCGCGGCCTCGCGCCACGGGTCCCCGCCCAGCAGCGAGGCGCTGCCGGCGTCGACCCTCAGCAGGCCGAGGAGCACCCGGATCGCGGTCGACTTCCCCGCGCCGTTCGGACCCAGGAAGCCGTGCACCTCGCCCTGCTCCACGCTCAGGTCGAGGCCGTCGAGCGCCCGCACAGAACCGAAGGTCTTCACGACCCCGCGGAGCTCGATGGGCGGCACGCCGTCATGATGCCACCGGAGGCGTCCCGCCGTACCCCCCAAAAACCCCGCCGACCCGTCACATCTGAAACCCGAAACCCCGCCGAGACGTCGCGTCTGAAAGAGCAGACTTTTCAGATGCGACGTCTCGGCGGCCTCAGGAGTTTCAGATGCGACGTCTCGGCGGGTCCTGGGGCGGGGACCAGTCGCCAGTCCCGCACCTCCACCAACCGGCGCAGCTCCCAGTCGCGGAGCACCTCGGGCAGCGCCAGCACCACCGAGACCGCCAGCGCCACCAGCCAACCGGTGGCCGCCCCGTCACCGCGCTCGACGGCGTCCGCGGCCAGGAGCCCGACGAAGAAGGGCGGTACGACGAGCAGACCACCCGGCAGCAGCCGACGTACGGCCACCAGCTGCCGACTGAGCTCCGTGACCTGACGGTCCTGCTCGGCCAGCAGCTGGCCACGAGTCTCCACCGGCTGCTCCGTGTGCCTGCGGTTCATGCAGGGGTCACTTGATCTTGGCCGTGCCCTCCGCCTCGACCCGGCCGTCGTGCAGCAGGTCGCCCTTGGCGTCCACCGGCGTCATCCTCACCTTGAACTCGATCGCCGAGTCCTTCTGGTAGCGGAAGTTCTGCCCCCACGAGATCGACTGGCCCTTGCCGAAGGTGTAGACCGACGGGTCCTTGTAGGAGCCCGGCGCGAACGCGCTGTCGTTGACCTTCTGCTGCTCGAAGAGCGCCTTGTCCACGATGGAGTCCATGCCCTGCATGTAGGGCCAGTCGTCGTAACGCGCCTCGACCGCGACACCGCTGGAGCCGAGGTCGATGGCCTCGCCGTTGTTGGTGGCCACGTAGTTGACGAAGACAATCTCGTCACCCTCGGCGATGATCGGCTTGTTGTTCTTGGGGTCCACGAACTGGCCGGTCTTCGTCGCCTTCGCGGTGCCCACCTGGTAGACCTTCACGGTCACGTCGCCGGCCTTGATGGAGGCGATCTCCTCACCGGGCGTGGTGACCGGGTTGGCCCACTCCGGCTGGTCACCGCCTGCTGCCGGGGCCGCGTCCTCGGTCGGCGTGGGCTCTTCCGTCGGTGCCGTCTCCTCGCTCGAGGAGGACGCCGGCGGGGTGGTGTCCGCTTGCTTCTCCTCCTCCCCGCAGCCGGTCAGGCCGAGCAACGCGAACGAGGCGATGCCGGCCACCGTGGCTCGGGCCGAGACGGAAGGGGTACGGGTCTTGCGCATGGATCTCCCTCAGGTAGTCGAAGTTGACGGGGTCACCTTAGGAGCAATCGGGGCGTATCGGAGCTATGCCCATTTGGTGTGAAAGGTACTTCTTGGCGGGTTCTCAGGTTGGCCCACGAGCGGGCGCCCCGACCCGAGGTACGGCTGCAGTCACTTCCGCCTCGTCCCGCATCGAGAACGCCAAGATCAGCGCCCGCGGGACCGAGTCTTCTCCCCAGACGACCCGTCGCTCAGATCGCGGCGAGCTGCCGTACGGCGGACTCGATCTGGGCCGGCGAGAGCACGTGCTCGACCGCCATCGCGACCGCACCGCCGAGCGCGGCGCCTCCGCCCGTGCTGGAGGCGACGATCCGCAGGTGCTCGGTCGCGAGCGGCATCGAGCGCTGGTAGACCACTTCCCGGATCCCCGCCAGCAGGTGCTCCCCCGCGCCGGCCATCCGGCCGCCGATCACCACGACGGCGGGGTTGGTCAGGTTGACCAGGGTCGCGAGGACGTCACCGATGTGCCGCCCCGCCTGGCGGACGACCTGGATGGCTGCGAGGTTCCCGGCCCGGACCTGGTCGACCACGTCCTGCGGCGTCCGCGCCGTGACCCCGGCGAGGTTGAGGGCGGTCACCAGCGCCGGCCCGGCGGCCACGGCCTCGAGGCAGCCGCTGTTGCCGCACCGGCAGGGCACGTCGTCCGCGCCCGGCACGCGGACGTGCCCGAGGTCGCCGGCCGTCCCCTGTGCTCCCCGCTGGAGGGTGCCGCCCGAGATCAGTCCCGACCCGATGCCGGTGGCGACCTTGACGAACACGAGGTCCTGCACCGACTCGAAGGCCGCGCGGCGCTCCCCCAGCGCCATGATGTTCACGTCGTTGTCGATCAGCACCGGCACCGGGTGGTCGCGCTGGACCCGGCCCGGCACGTCGTACCGGTCCCACCCGGGCATGATCGGCGGATTGATCGGACGTCCGGTCGCGTGGTGCACCGGACCGGGCAGGCCGATCCCGATCGCCGCGAGCTCGCCCGGGGACCGACGCTGCCTCTCGAGCAGGCGGGTGACGCTCGCCGTGGCCCACGACAGCACCGCCTCGGGGCCCTCGGCGACCTCCAGCACCGTGGACACGGTGTCCAGGACCTCCCCGGACAGGTCCGCCAGCACGACGGCGACGTGGGTCGCGCCGACGTCGACGCCGGCCACCACCCGCGCCTGCGGGTTCAGCGAGAACAGCGACGGCGGCCGTCCCCCCGTCGAGGTGCCGCCCCCCACGGGAGCCACCAGGCCCAGGCGCATCAGCTCCTCGACCCGGGCGGCGACGGTGGACCGGGCGAGGCCGGTCGTCTGGGCCAGCTCGGCCCGAGTCCACGGACGCCCGTCGCGCAGCAGGGCGAAGACATCGGTGGCAGCGTGCACCGGCACATCCAACCATGACCAGACCACTTTGACGCTGGCTTGAGCAACTTTTGATTGGTCCTCGACAAAAGTATGTGACCGATGCCACAGTGACCGCGTGCACGCCGATGCCCCGCTCCCCCCGTCCACCACGGACGGCCCCGCGACGCCGGTACTGCGTGCGCGCGGGGTGACGAAGGCGTTCTTCGGCAACGTCGTGCTGGCCGACGCCGACCTCGAGCTGGTGCCGGGCCAGGTGCACGGGCTGGTCGGCGAGAACGGCGCGGGCAAGTCCACGCTGATGAAGGTGCTGGCCGGGGTCTACCCGCCCGACGCCGGGACCGTCGAGGTCGACGGGCGGGAGCGCACGTTCGGGCACCCGCTGCAGGCCCAGCAGGTCGGCATCTCCACGGTGTTCCAGGAGTTCAACCTGCTCCCCGACCGCACCATCGCCGAGAACGTCTACCTCGGCCGCGAGCCGCGGCGCGGGCCGTTCGTGGACAACGCCCGCATGCAGCGCGACACCGCCGACCTGCTCGCCGGCCTCGGAGTGGAGGGCCTCGACCCGGCCGAGCCCGTGCGCACCCTGACGGTCGCCGAGCAACAGGTCGTGGAGATCGCCAAGGCGATCAGCTACGACGCGCGCGTCATCTCGATGGACGAGCCGACAGCAGCACTCGCCGACCACGAGGTGGCCCTGCTCTACAGCATCATTCGCCGCCTCACCCAGCGCGGCGTGGCGATCCTCTACGTCTCCCACCGGCTGCGCGAGGTCTTCGACCTCTGCGACACCATCACGGTGCTCAAGGACGGCCTGGTGGTCGCGTCCCGGCCCGCCGCCGAGCTCGACGAGTCCACGCTGGTGCGGCTGATGGTCGGCCGCACGATCTCGGCGTTCTTTCCCGACCGGCTCCCCGGCACCGAGGTCGGGCAGGTGCGCCTGCGGCTGCGCGGCGCCGGCAACGGGTACGTCGACGGCATCGACCTCGACGTGCGCAGCGGCGAGGTGGTCGCTCTCGCAGGGCTCCAGGGGTCCGGCCGCACCGAGCTCCTCGAGGGCATCTTCGGGGTCCGCCCGTTCTCGCGGGGACAGGTCGAGGTCGAGGGCCAGCAGGTGAGGGTGCGCAGCCCGCGTTCCGCCGTACGCGCCGGGCTCGCGATGGTGACCGAGGACCGCAAGGCGACCGGGCTCGCCCTGAACCAGACGGTCGCGACCAACGCCCTCGGGGTGGTCCGGGCCGTCTTCCCCCGGCGCACCGCCCAGGCCCGGGCGGCCGTGCCCAGCCTGCTCTCCTCGCTGGAGGTCTCGGCCCGCAGCATGGACCAGGAGGTGCAGTTCCTCTCGGGAGGCAACCAGCAGAAGGTGGTGCTGGCCAGGTGGCTGGGCACCGATCCCCGCGTGGTGCTGCTCGACGAGCCCACGCGCGGCATCGATGTCGGCGCGAAGCGCGCGATCTACGAGGTGGTCCGCGAGCTCGCCGGCCGCGGGCTCGCGGTGCTGATGGTCTCCAGCGAGCTGCCCGAGGTGATCGGCCTGGCCGACCGCATCGTGGTGATGCGGGACGGACGCATCGCCGGCGAGCTCCCGGCCGGGTCCGGCGAGGTCGAGATCCTCAGCCTGGCCACCGGGGCCACGTCCAACGATCACTCCCCCGGCCGTGCAACCGACCAGCCATCCGGCTCCCCCGGCTCGCTGGAGGCGGAGTCGTGAGCGCCGCGGCCCCGACCCGGGCCCAGGACCGGACCACCGCGCACGCCTCGCGCCCGGGCCGGCGGGTCGGCACGACCGGCCTGGTCTACCTGGCCCTGCTGGGCGTGGTCGTCGTGGGCGCGCTGCTGACCGAGACCTCCGGGCGCAGCTTCTTCAGCACCGGCAACATCGTCTCCATCCTCACCCTGACCAGCACCCTGGGGTTCGTGGCCATCGGGCAGACCCTGGTGGTGATCGCCGGCAGCCTGGACCTCTCGGTGCCCTACGTGATCAGCCTGGCCAGCATCGTGGGCGGCGGCGTGATGGCCGGGCAGAGCAGCAACATCGTCACCGGGGTGCTCGCGGCCCTCGGCGTGTGCGCGGCCATCGGGCTGGTCATCGGGCTGATCGTCACCCGTCTCGGCGTGCACGGGTTCATCGCCACCCTCGGGATGGGACTGATCGTCAGCGGCTACCTCGCGACGAACTACCAGGGCAACTACGGCTCGGCCCCGCGCGACTTCCAGACCGTCGGCATCACCTTGTTCGGGCCGGTCCCGCTGAGCACGCTGATCATGCTCGCCTGCGCCGGACTGGGCGTGCTCCTGCTGACCCGCACCCGGTTCGGCCACCACCTCTATGCCGTGGGCGGCAGCCGCGAGGTCTCCAGGCTCTCGGGCGTGCGCGCGGACGTCCCGGTCGTGCTCGCCCACGTGCTCTGCTCCGTGCTCGCCGGCTTCGCGGGACTGCTGCTGCTCTCGCGCACCAGCGTGGGCAGCCCGACGATCGGCAGCCAGGGCGGCTACGACCTGATGTCGATCGCGGCCGTGGTCCTCGGCGGAACCCTGCTGGCCGGGGGCCGGGGGTCGATCGTCGGGACCATCGGCGGCGTCGCGATCTTCGCGGTGCTCGACAACGTGATGAGCGGGCTCGGGCTCAACTCCTTCCTCCAGGACGTCGTCCGCGGCCTGGTGATCGTCCTGGCGGTCGCGGTCTACGCCCGGCGGGCGATCCCGCGCAGGCCCACCCGGTTCGCGGAGGGCACCCGGCTCGAGGTGGCGCCGTGAGCGCGCAGGGCGCCGTCGCGCCCACCCGCCGGGGCCCGCTGCCGGAGCGGCACGGATCGCTGCTGCGCCGCTTCCTCGGCGGGGTGCTCACCCCCGGCGGCGCGGTGTTCGTCCTCGCCCTGGGCCTGCTGCTCGCCGTGGTCGCGTCGAACCCGAGCTTCGGTGAGCCCGACCGGCTGGTGCGGTTCCTGGCCCGCTCCGCACCGATCGCCATCGTCGCCATGGGCCAGTACTTCGTGATCGTCTCGGGCGAGTTCGACCTCTCCACCGGAGCCGTGATCACCACCCAGGTGGTGATGTCGGGGAACCTGATCGGCGACGACCCCGGGCGGATCCTGCCGGTCACGCTGGCGATGCTGGCCGTGGGCGCGCTCGTCGGGCTGGTCAACGGGATGGCGACGACCCTGCTCGGCGTCCCGAGCTTCATCGTCACGCTCGGGACGATGCTCAGCCTGTCCGGGCTGGTCTTCTACCTCACCGGCGGCGCCGCCACCGGCAACCCCACGGACAGCTTCCGCGACATCGGCCGTGGCGGGATCGAGGGCGTCCCGGTCGTCGGCCTGCTCCCCTACCCGCTGCTGATCCTCCTCGCGATCGCCGCGTTCTCGGTCTGGCTGATGGGCCGCCCGTTCGGCCGCACCCTGCTCGCCACCGGCGACAACCCCGCGGCCGCGGCGAGCAGCGGCACCACCGTGTGGTGGGTCAAGACGCAGGCGTTCATGCTGTCGTCGATGTCGGCCACCGTCGCCGGCATCATCCTGGTGGGCCAGGCCGGCGTACACCCCTCGGTGGGCCGTGGCTACGAGTTCATCGCCATCACCGCGGTGGTCCTCGGCGGCGTCGTCCTCGGCGGCGGCCGGGGTTGGGTGCTCTCCGCGGCCGCGGGTGCGATCGCACTCGACCTGCTGTTCACGCTGCTGAACTTCAACGACGTCCCCAGCACGTGGCGCGACTCCGTGCAGGGTGTGATCATCATCGTCGCCGTCGCCCTGGCCGGTCGTGCCTGGACCTCCGGCAACCGGCTCCCCCGGATCCTGCGCCGTCCCGAGGCCGATCCCGAGCCCGCCCCCACAGCTGTTACGGCCCGTCCATCTCAACCACCCGCCCGCCCGGGCACGAAACAGGAGTACTGACATGTCCATACGCACCTACCTGTCGCCACTGGCAGCGGCGGCCGTCGCCTGCCTGGCCCTCACGGCCTGCGGGTCGACCGACGAGTCCGCCAAGGTCGACTCGGACGGCTCGGGCGCCACGGGGACCGACCAGAAGAAGGGCGAGTCCGGAGCCGACTCCAAGTGGTTCGACCAGGCCGTCTACGACGAGCAGGACCAGCAGCGCAGCGCCACCTTCGAGGGTGATCCCGAGAAGCCCTACCTGCAGTACATCGACGGGGAGATGCGCGACACCTCGAAGTTCAAGTCCACCGGCGCCAAGAAGGCCTGCTTCGCGAACGCCTCGATCAGCAACCCGTGGCGCCAGACCGGCTGGATCACGATGAACCAGCAGCTGAAGGTGCTGGTGGACCAGAAGGTGCTCTCCGGCATGGAGACCCGCGACGCCGAGGACGACGACAACAAGCAGATCGCCGACATCGACTACTTCATCAAGGAGGGCAAGTGCGACGTCTTCATCATCTCCCCCAACTCGACGGCGGCGATGACCCCTGCCGTTGAGCGTGCCTGCAAGACGGGCAAGCCGGTGATCGTCTTCGACCGCGGTGTGGAGACCGACTGCGCCACCACGTTCATCCACCCCATCGGCGGGTTCGCGTGGGGCATCGACACCGCGAACTTCCTCGCCGACAACCTCGAGAAGGGCGACCGGGTCGTCGCGCTGCGGATCCTGCCGGGCGTCGACGTCCTCGAGAACCGCTGGGCCGCCGCCGACAAGATCTTCGAGGAGAAGGGGATCGAGGCAGTCGACTACTTCACCGGCGCGGACCCCGCGGAGATCAAGAAGCTGATCTCCGACGAGCTGGCCAAGGGTGACGTCAAGGGCGTCTGGATGGACGCCGGCGACGGCGCGTCCGCGGCGATCGAGGCCTTCGAGGACGCTGGCGTCGACCTGCCGGTGATGACCGGCGAGGACGAGATGAGCTTCCTGCGCAAGTGGAAGGACACCGGCCTCACCGGCCTGGCTCCGGTCTACTCGAACTTCCAGTGGCGTACGCCGCTCCTCGCCGCGCAGAAGATCTTCGCCGGCGAGGAGGTCCCGGTCGAGTGGGTGCTCCCGCAGAAGCCGATCACCGAGGACGAGCGCGACACCTACCTCAGCGAGAACGACGGCATGCCCGACGGCCACTACGCCAAGTTCGGCGGCGAGGACCTGCCCGGCTACCCCGAGGTGTGGCAGAAGCGCGTCATGCCCTAGGGCCACCGCGTGGGGCCGGCCGGTCGGAAGGGAGCCGGCCGGCCCCGCGCAGGCAACCGTTCCTCCAGTGACTTCTCGCAGTCACCGGGTCCGACCCGACAACCGCTTCGAGAGGAGGTGTCGCATGCGAGCCCTCGGCGTCAACACCTGGGTGTGGACCTCCCCACTCACCGACGCGAACGCCCCAGGCCTGATCGAGCACGTGGCCGAGCTCGGCTTCGACGCCGTCGAGCTGCCCCTCGAGCAGGCCGGCGACCTCACCGCCGCCGCCCTGCGTCCGGCGCTGGCGGCGACCGGCCTGGTGCCCTGCGTGGTGGGCGCGATGGCCCCCGGCCGCAACCTGGTCAGTGCCCCGCCCGCTGAGGTCCGGGCCACCCAGGACTACCTGCGTTCCTGCATCGACCTGGCCCACGACATCGGAGCGGCCGCGGTGTGCGGCCCGTTCTACGCGGCGACCGGGCGGGTGTGGCGTCTCGACGACCCGGAGCGCCGCGCGGCGGGGGCCGAGCTGCGGGAGAACCTCGCTCCCGTGGTGGAGCACGCCCGCGCGGCCGGCGTACGCATCGGGATCGAGCCGCTGAACCGCTACGAGACCTCGCTGGTCAACACCGTCGCCCAGGGACTCGACCTGCTCGGCGACCTCCTCCAGCCGCACCTCGGGCTGGCGCTGGACAGCTACCACCTCAACATCGAGGAGCGGAACAGCGCCGACGCCGTACGCCTCGCCGGGGAGCACCTCGTGCACGTCCAGGTGTGCGGCAACGACCGTGGTGCCCCGGGGGGCGACCAGACCGACTGGGTCGCGCTGGTCAAGGCGCTCGACGAGGTGGCGTACGACGGCCCGCTGGTGATCGAGAGCTTCACCGCGGACAACGCCTCGATCGCCACCGCGGCCTCGATCTGGCGACCCCTCGCCGCGACCCAGGACGACCTCGCGGTCGACGGGTTGCGCCACCTGCGCAGCCTGTCCGCTGCCGTGAATCGGGAGACCCGATGACCTCCTCCGTTGTGCCGAAGGACCGCACGGCGACTGGTGCCCTGGGGGTCGCCGTCGTGGGCCACTCCTTCATGGGCAAGGCCCACTCCAACGCCTGGCGCAACGTGCACGCGTTCAACCCGGGCCTTCCGGTCGTCGTCCCCCGGGTCCTGGTCGGACGCGACCCGGAACGCGTCTCGGCCGCCGCCGAGCACTACGGCTGGGCGGAGTCCTCCACCGACTGGCGCTCGGTGCTGGAGCGTGAGGACGTCGACGTCGTCGACATCTGCACCCCCGGTCACCTGCACGCCGAGATCGCGCTGGCGGCCCTGGCCGCGGGCAAGCACGTGCTGGTCGAGAAGCCCCTGGCCAACAGCGTCGCCGAGGCCGAGGAGATGGCCGCCGCCGCGCAGGCGGCCGCATCGCGAGGCGTGGTCTCCATGGTCGGCTTCAACTACCGCAGGGTGCCCGCTCTCGCGCTCGCGCGGCGGCTCATCGCACAGGGCCGCATCGGGGAGGTCCGGCAGGCCCGCGTCAGCTATCTCCAGGACTGGCTCGCGGACGCCGAGGCGCCGATGAGCTGGCGGCTGCGCCGCGAGACCGCCGGCTCCGGCGTGATCGGCGACCTCGCCTCGCACGCGGTCGACCAGCTCGGCCACCTCCTCGGACAGCAGATCACCTCGGTCAGCGGCCACGTCGCCACCTTCGTCCCCGAGCGTCCCGGCGACTCCGGTCCGGAGCAGGTGACGGTCGAGGACGCCGCGTGGGCGACGCTGCGCACCGACGGCGGCGTGGTCGCCTCGCTCGAGGTCTCCCGGATGGCGACCGGGCGCAAGAACGCACTGCGGCTCGACCTGTTCGGCACGCAGGGGTCCCTGTCCTTCGACCTCCAGCGACTCAACGAGCTCCAGGTGTACGACGCAGCGGACCGGGCCGGCACCACCGTGACCGCCGGGGACGCCACCGTTCTCGTGACCGAGCCCGAGCACCCCTACCTCGGGGCGTGGTGGCCGCCGGGCCACGTGCTCGGCTGGGACCACACGTTCACCAACCAGGCCGCCGACTTCCTCTCCGCGATCGCCACCGGCACCCAGCCGCGGCCCTCCTTCGCCGACGGCCTGGCGGTGCAGCGGGTGCTCGCCGCCATCGAGGAGAGCGCAGCCGAGCAGGGCCGGACCGTCCCCGTGCCACACTCCCCCGACCACGAGCCCGCCTGACCCGAGGAGGTCACCATGTCCCGCTCGTTCACACTCTTCACCGGCCAGTGGGCCGACCTGCCGTTGGAGGAGGTCGCCGGGCTCGCCGCCGGCTGGGGGTACGACGGCCTGGAGATCGCTGTCTCCGGGGAGCACCTGGACGCCTGGCGCTGGGAGGACGACGACTACATCGAGGAACGGCTGGGGATCCTGGAGCGCCACGGGCTGAAGCTGTGGGCGATCTCGAACCACCTCAAGGGGCAGGCGGTCTGCGACGACCCGATCGACGAGCGCCACCGCGACCTGGTCGGCTCCCGGGTGTGGGGCGACGGCGACCCCGAGGGGGTGCGGCAGCGGGCCGCCGAGGAGCTGCAGCACACCGCCAGGCTGGCGAGGCGGCTCGGCGTGGACACGGTGGTCGGCTTCACCGGCTCCTCGATCTGGCCCTACGTCGCGATGTTCCCGCCGGTCTCCGCAGACCGGATCGCGGCGGGCTACCAGGACTTCGCCGACCGCTGGAACCCGATCCTCGACGTCTTCGACGAGTGCGGCGTCCGCTTCGCCCACGAGGTGCACCCCTCGGAGATCGCCTACGACTACTGGTCGACGGTCCGGGCGCTGGAGGCGATCGACCACCGCCCGGCCTTCGGGCTGAACTGGGACCCCAGCCACATGGTCTGGCAGGGCCTGGACCCGGTCGCGTTCATCACCGACTTCGCCGACCGGATCTACCACGTGGACTGCAAGGACACCCGGATGCGGATGGGCGGCGGGCGCAACGGCATCCTCTCCTCGCACCTGCCCTGGGGCGATCCCCACCGGGGCTGGGACTTCGTCTCCACCGGTCGCGGTGACGTGCCGTGGGAGGACTGCTTCCGCGCGCTGGCCTCGATCGGCTACGCCGGGCCGATCTCGGTGGAGTGGGAGGACGCCGGGATGGACCGGCTGCACGGCGCCCCGGCCGCGCTCGCCTACCTCAAGGAGCTGGACTTCCCGCCCGCCACGGCCTCCTTCGACGCGGCGTTCAAGCAGGACTAGAGGCGTCCGCGGGTGAGCCCGATCAGCCGGTCGAGCACCTGCCCGCCACCGCTGCGCAGCCCGTTGTGGAGGTACTCGTCGGTGACCCACCGGCGCATCCCGGGCAGCAGGGCGGCCGTCTCCAGCGACAGCTCCAGGTCCACGAACGGGTCGTCGACGTAGATCGACGCGGCGCAGGGAACCTCGACCGAGCCGAGCACCTTGGCGTCGTACAGCCGCGGCCAGGGGTGGTCGGCGATCGTGGCCGCGACCTCCCGGTAGGGGCGCAGGTCGGCGCAGTCCTCGAAGTGCCACCTGAAGACGTGCTCCCCGGTGAGCAGCAGCGAGCCCTCACCGAAGTCCTCCGGCTGCATCCGCTCGGCCGACCACGCCGTGGCGCGGCCGTCGGCGTAGGAGGACTCGTGGATCACCGCGTAGAGCGGGTTGCGCCCGTTGAACGGCACCATCGACGCCAGGTCGTGGGCGAACGCCGGTGACCGCGGGTCGCGCTCGAGCAGGTAGTGCACCGCCTCCGCGCCGCCGTCCATCCCGAGCTGGTTGCCGATCGTGCGCACCAGCCGCGCGGTGACCGGCTCCCCGTCGCGACCCGGCACCTCCCCCGCGTCGCAGAGCTCGAGCAGGCGGGCCAGCCGGTCCCGGTCCGCGGGGAACTGCCGGTGGTAGCGCGCGTTCAGCTCGCGCATCGTCCGGTACGTCGCCGCGTAGACCTCGTCCACGGACCGGCCCACCGGCGGCAGCCCGCCGGTGAAGAACACCTCGCGCAGGCTCTGCGACGCAACGGTGAGGTAGTGCAGCGAGCAGAAGCCGCCGAAGGACTGTCCGAGCAGGCTCCACCGCTCCACCCCGAGGTGCTCGCGGAAGCACTCCGCGTCCTGCACGATCGAGTCCGCCCGGAAGTGGGTCAGCCGCTGCGCGTCGTCCGGCCCGACCCCCGGTCCGCCGTACGGCGTCGAGCGCCCGGTGCCGCGCTGGTCGAGCATCAGCACCCGGAAGTCGCGCAGCGCACGCTCCAGCCACACCGGGGAGCTGCCCTTCCCGCCGGGCCGGGGTGCCTCCTGCCCGGGACCGCCCTGCAGGAAGAGCAGGAACGGCCGGTCCGCACCGTCGGGGGCCGCGACCTCGCGGGCGAACACCTCGATCTGCTCGCCGTCCGGGCGGGCGTGGTCGAGCGGCAGCGAGAGCACATGGTCGGTCAGCACGAGCCCGGGGATCGAGAAGGTGGAGGCCATCCTCCGAGGCTATCGGCCGGTCGACGAGAACCTGTTCTACTCTGCCTGGATGCAGCTGACCGTGCACGTGGCAGCCGGCACCACCACCGTCGAGGCCGAGCCCCGGGGCGAGGACCTCGTGCTCACCCGCGACGCCGTGGCCCGCGCCACCGGGTGGGAGCCGAAGGACCACGGCCTGTGCCGCGGCAGGTGGGAAGCACCGAGCGGAGACCTCAGAGATCGGACGCGTAGTGGTAGCCGAGGAACGCCAGGGCGACGCCCAGCACCAGGACCCCGACGCCGTAGAGCGTGGCGAGGCCGTATCGATTCTGGCGGATGAGGTGGACGGTCTCGTAGCTGGCCGCGCTGAAGGTCGTGTAACCGCCCAGGAATCCGGTCCCGAGCACGACGCTCACCTCGGTGGAGGCGATCCTGCTCGCGACCAAGCCGGTGAGGAAGCCCATCACTGGCGAGCCGGTGAGATTGATGATCGCGGTCGACCAGGGAAAGGACGACGCCGAGGTCCTGGCCTTGAGCATCCCGTCAAGGACGTAGCGCACGCTGGCGCCGGCCCCACCGGCCAGCACCAGCGCGACGAAGAGCGCGGGCATCATCCGCGGGTCTCCGCGGTCGCGCGAGCCGCAGCCTGCCTGGCCGCGAGGGCAATTCCCGCGATCGTGGCCAGGACGCCGAACAACAGCGTCCCGAGGGCGTATGCCGCACCGACGCCGAAGCGGGAGTCCGAGAGGAGCACGGCGGTGTCTGTCGCCAGCGAGCTGTAGGTGGTGAGGCCACCGCAGAAGCCCGCGCCGACGAGCGCCCTCATGCGGGAGGTCGTGGCAGGAGCCGGGTTATTGCGGGTGAGCGCCTCGAAGAGATAGCCCAGCACGAAGGCGCCGACCAAGTTCATCACCGGGACGACGACCGGGATCCCGTCGGCGTTCGGGATCGCCAGCCTCAGTCCCTCGCGGGCCGCGGCTCCGACGACGCCGCCTGCGAAGACGAGACCGATGGCGGCCGCCTGCAGGTACGTGGGGCGGGCGCTCACGGAGGCAGGCTAGCCCGGCTCTCTCTCCAGGTCGATCCCGTTGCGGGCAGCGGCGCCCGTACCCGCGGGTTCACCCTCACAACAGTGGCGAACGCCTTGGTGCAGCTGCTGCTCTAGACCGCGCAGCGCTCGGATTGGAGCGTCCTTGTCGATCGGAACCGCCCGCGTAGCCTGATTTAGACGACACAGTTTTGCTTCTCGGGGGCCGATCCTTCATCAGGAGGTCTGCAAGACATGCAACTGACACCACCACGTGAGATCGACAAGAAACTCGTCTCCTGCCACGACGTCGCGGCAGCCTGACCGATGTTCACGCCGAGTTCAGTTGCCCTGCGTCACGACTCCCGGCACGCACACAACCACGTCGACCCGCCCAGACCTGAGCTAGAACGGTCGGCCGTCGAGCAGCGCACGTCTCCTGGTGCCACGGAGGAGCACCAGGCCTGAACGGCGAGCGCCCCGAGCGGGCGCGTCGTCCACTGCCGGCCGGCCCGGCGGATCGCCCAGTGCCGGGCGAACGCACACCCGCGTCCACCCGCGCACACGCACGCACCGATGAAGGGCAGAACACATGTTGGGGACTCCCGAGCACCACCGTGACGACGCGGAGATGGAGATCAACGCCGGTCGAGGGAGGGGCACCCCCACCACGACCCCGGTACTTGAGTTGCTCGCGAGCCTCCAGCTCTCCGACTCCGCCTTCCCCAGGGGCTCCTACAGGATGTCGCACGGGCTCGAGGGGTTCAGCCAGACGCACGCCGTGGACCAAGGCCGTGTCGAGGAGCTGCTGTGCGGACTGCTCCTGCACTCAGTGGGTCCAGGCGACGCCACCGCGCTCGCCCGGGCTCATCAGTCCGTCCTGAGCGGCGACTGGACCAACGTGCGCCTCGCCGACCAGATGCTGTTCGCCACGAAGCTGAACGCCGAGCTGCGTGGTGCGTCCGTCCGCAGCGGTCACCAGCTCACCGAGTTCGCACTCTCGGCATTCGGTGGGCCGGAGCTCAAGGAGTGGCAGCGCGCGATCACGAGCAAGGAGACGCCGGGCTGCCAGCCGGTCGCGACAGCGGTGGCGTACGCGGCGTCGGGAGTGAGCACCGAGCACGCCGTCGCCGCGGATCTGTTCGCGTTCGCCACGAGCTTCCTCGGTGCGGCACTGCGACTGGGGTTGACCGAACACCGGCACCTGCAGGTGGTGCTGCACGCCGTGGCTCCGGTCATTGCCCAAGCGACCACCGAAGCAGTCGGCCGCAACCTCGCAGACATGGGCGGGTTCGCCCCCATGGCCGACGTCATGTCCGCCGACCACGAGCGCGCACCGGCACGGCTCTTCCCAAGCTGAGAAACCACCACGCCGGTGTCGGAACCCAACGAAAGACAAGGTGGACCAATGAGCGAGAAACGTGTTGCGGATCGGCATCAGGGGCCCCATGAGCTCCCGCGAGAGCGTGTTGACCTAGGCACTGGTGCCACGCTGGCTGGCCGCGGGCCGGGGGTCGTGATGAGGACCGACCGGTTCCCGGGGACCGACCAGTCGCCCGAGCTTCCGGCGCAGGACCCCGAGGACGTGTCCCCGAACGACGGCCATCGTCTCGTCTCGACGCACTACGAGCCGGACCGGATTCCCCTCCAGGTCGCGCGGTACGTCGGTGGCACGGCCGCGCTTCCCGCCGGCAACCCGGGAAAGGTCGGACTGCTCGAGCTGGAGTTCGGCCGGACTCCGCACGGGACCGAGCTTGTCGAGCACCACCAGAAGGCCCCCTTGCAGATCATGCAGCCTCTCTACTACGACCCGGCGCGACCTGACATGCCCTACACCTACCTGATGTTGAAAGGAGCCGGCATGATGCAGGGCGACCGGCTGCGCACCGACATCGCCTTCGGCGCGGGTTCGTCGGGAAGTATCACGACCTCGGCGTGCACGAACGTACTCGGGATGGAGCGAGACCTGGCCGTCTCCCAGACGAACATTGCCCTCGGAGCGGACGCCTACGTGGAGTACCTGCCTGAACCCGTGGTGCTCTTCGCCGACGCGCGTCTCTACCAGCGCACGTGCCTGACCTTGCCTCCGTCGGCTACTGCGATCATCGCCGAGACGCTGGTCGCCGGGCGACTGGCCCGGGACGAGCGCCATCAGTACACGGTCCTTGCCTCCGACATCGAGGTGAGCCGGCCGGACGGCTCCGTGGTAGCGATCGACCGGATGCGCCTGAGCCCGGCCGACGGGAGTCACAGTGCCCTCGCCGTCCTCGACGAGCACGACGTAATCTCCAGGATGTTCGTGCTGACCACGACCACCTCGGTCCGCGAGGTCAGGGACCTGCTCCATGAAGTGCTGACACCTTGTGCCGAGACCGGAGTGGTGTTCGGACTCAGCGCCCTACCGGCTGACTCCGGCGTGTGGGTGAGACTCCTCGGCGACGACACCCGGTCCGTGACGGACGCGGTGACGGCGGCCTGGCAGTCACTGAGACTTCTGCTGACCGGCAACGAGGCACCCCTCGTCCGGAAGAGCTGATCGGACTCAGCATGAGGACACCCGGAGTGCACCCCCGACCTCATGCCCTGCGGCGCCCACCCGCTCCCACGCCAGCCAAGACGTGACGTAGTGCCGCTCGTACTCGACGACGTGCGGGTCATCGGCCGACGGGGGCCACTTCTCGAGCTCGAGCACCTCGACCTCGACGCCGGCGAGTGCGTCCTCATGGCCGGCGAACCCGGCCACGGTCACTCGGCGCTGGCCCTGACGGCGACCGGACGGCTCCGCCCCGAGTCCGGACGGATCAGGCTGGTTGCCGACGACGGGAGCGAGCGCCAGGTGATGGCGGAGCTGCGCAGGGTCTCCGCCGTGGTGGACCTGCCCGAGGTGTCCGCACCCGACGACGCGATGCCGGTCGGCACGGTCACCGCCGAGGACCTCGCACTGGCCCGCAAGGGGGCGACCCCTGCCGCGGTCACCCGGTGGCTGGAGCGGCACGCCCTGGGCCAGGTCCGGGATCACCGGGTGGACGCACTCACCGGCGCGGTCCGCACCAGCCTGCTCACCGCCCTGGCGGTGGAGCGCCGGGGCGTGCGCTTCCTCGTGCTCTCCCTTCCCGATCGTCACGGCGGGGAACCGTACGGGTGGTGGGGCATCGCCCAGTCCTACGCCGCACTGGGTTACGGCGTGCTGGTCCAGTGCGGCCGGTCCTCGGCCCGGGACCTCGGCGCCGACATCGCCCCGGCCCGTGAGAGTACGGCGGCGCGATACACCCCGGAGGAGGCACTGCGCGTGCGTCCCTCGATCGACGTCTCCAGCCTCGGCGTCCCGGTGTCACCTCCGCAGGACCAGTCCGAGGAGACCCGCCGACTGGACCTGCTGGGCTCCGGCGACCAGCGACAAACACCCCCACCGCAGGAGAGCAGGGAAGATCGATGATCGCGATCCGTCTGGCTGTCACCGAGCTCCGGCGGATCACCGCCGGGACGCTGCCCAAGCTGGCGATCCTCGCCATGGTCGTGATCCCGACGCTGTACGCCGGCCTCTACGTGTTCGCCAACGAGGATCCCTACGGCTCGCTCGACCGGGTCCCGGCCGCGCTGGTGATGCAGGACCAGGGCGCCACGCTGGTCGACCCCGTCACCCGGACCTCCAAGGAGGTGCACTACGGCCAGCAGGTGGCCGACCGCCTCCTCGACGGCAACGGTGGATTCGGCTGGCAGGAGACCTCGCAGCAGGAGGCCGAGTCGGGGGTGCGCACGGGCCGCTACGACGCGGTGCTCGTCATCGGCCCCCAGTTCTCCGAGGACCTCACCTCCGTTGCGCGCTACCAGCCCCACCAGGCGAGCCTGGAGCTGATCACCAACGACGCCAACAACTACCTCGCCACCACCCTGGCCAAGACGGCCGCCGAGGACGTGCGCAACGCGATCGCGCGTCAGGTCGGCACTACGTCGGCGGACACCTTCCTGCGTGGGCTCGACGTGGTCCACACCGATCTGCAACGAGGGGCGAGAGGCGCGCAGCAGCTGGTCGCAGGAAGTGTCCGGCTCACTCGGGCGACCGACGAGCTCGTGGGCGGGACCGCCAGCCTGGCCAGCGGCGCCGGTGAGACGGCGAGCGGGGCGAGCGGCCTCGCGGCGGGGGCCGACCGGCTCTCCGGCGCGAGCTACGAGCTCAGCAACGGCACCGCGACCCTGGCCGACGGGCTCGACACCCTGCAGCGGCGTACCGCCGTGCTGCCCTCCGACACGCGACGGCTGGCCAACGGAGCAGCACAGGTGGCCGCGGGCAACGCCCGCGTCGCCGCGATCGGGAGACAGTCCGCCGCCGCCGTGCGCGCCGTGGTGGGCCAGCTCGACGGCTCGATCGCCGAGCTGGTCTCCGGGCTGCAGCTCCTGGTCCGGCAGGGCGCCCTCACCCAGGCCCAGGCGGCAGAGCTGTCCCGGCTCTTCGAGGACACCCGCGCCGGCGCGGCAAACGCGGTGGGGACCGCGGACAGCGCGGCGAGCGAGCTCGGCGCGCTGAGCACGGGCTCGCAGCAGGTCGCCAGCGGCGCGGACCGGTTGGCCGACGCTGCGCCGACCCTCGCGCGGGGCGTCGCCACCGCTGCGTCGGGTGGCTCCCGGGTCGCGTCCGGCAGCTCACAGCTGGCGAACGGGGCGAGCACCCTGGCCGGCGACAGCGCCCGGCTCGCCTCCGGCACGGCACAGGTCTCCGAGGGCGCGCGTCGCCTCGCCGGGTCGAGCATCGCCCTGCGCGACGGCAGCCGCCGGCTGCAGGCCGGCATGACTCAGCTCGGCAACGGGCTCCGCGCGGGCGCGCAGAAGGTGCCGGACCTCTCCGCGTCGACCCAGCGCGCCACGGCGCGCACGATCGCCGACCCCGTCGGGGTCCGCGACGACACCCTCGCCCGCGCCGGTTCCTACGGTGCCGGGCTCGCGCCCTTCTTCATGTCTCTGGCCACGTGGATCGGCGCCTACATGCTGTTCCTGCTGGTGCGCCCGCTCTCGAGGCGCGCCCTCGCGGCGAACGGCCCCTCGGGCAGGACGGCGCTGGGGGGCCTGCTCCCCCCGGTGGTCGTCGGCATCCTCCAGGTCGCGGTCATGTTCGCGATCGTCGGGTTCGCGCTCAGGATCGACCCGGTCGACAAGCTGTTGACCGCGCTGCTCCTGCTGGTGGCCTCGGCGACGTTCGTGGCGATCCTGCAGGCGCTCAACGCCTGGCTCGGCACGGTCGGGGAGTTCCTGGGCCTGGTCCTGATGCTGGTCCAGCTGGTCACCGCAGGGGGCACCTTCCCGTGGGAGACGATCCCCGAACCGCTGCGATCACTGCACTGGGCCCTGCCGATGAGCTATGCGGTCAACGGGCTGCGCCAGACCCTGTACGGCGGGCAGGCCCTGACCGTCGCACGGGACCTGGGAGTGCTGTTCGGCGTGTTCCTGCTCGCCCTGCTGGCGACCGCCGTCGCCGCCCGCCGCCAGCGGGTGTGGACGCCGAACCGCCTCCAGCCGGAGCTGGTGCTGTGACCGTCCCGGCGCCGCGCTGCTAGCGGGCGAGCAGCGCGAGGGCGCTCAGGCCCACCAGCCAGCTGACGAAGCTGCCCACCAGGAAGTACTCCGTGAGCCGGTGGATCCACTGCTGCTCGGACCTGGAGTGCAGCTCGGGCCACCGCAGCAGCCCCTTGGCCGCGATCACGATGCTGGCGGCGGTCAGCTGGCCCGAGAGACCCAGCCCGAGGATGAGCAGCCGTTCCATCGGGCCGAGCAGGCGTCCCCCCTTGAGCCGCTGCCCGGGGTCCTCGACCGTGTCCTGCACGGCCGGGTTCACGGTGCCGGTGACCGCCAGCACCAGTCGCACCACCACGTTGCCGGTGCTCAGCTGCACCAGGAACGCCCCGGTCAGGAGCAGCGCCCGGTCGGCGCTGGTCCCGTGCACGGCGGGCAGCTGGGTCTGGGCCAGCCACTCCCCCAGCAGGCCGCCGGCCTGGCCGGCCCACGCCGAGGTGAACAACCCGAGCAGCAGCGAGCCACCGAGCACCGTCAGCGGGACCCACGCCCGCCCCCGGTGGCGGGACCGGTCCACGGTCTGGCCCCAGAGCACCACCAGGGCCGTGATCACGACCAGCGCGCCCACGTCGGCCGGAGTGGTGAGCCCGGCGAGGAGGCCGACCCCCACCGCCACCGCGGCAGCGGCGCACTCGTTGACCACCGGGACCGGACGCACCGAGCGGGCGAGGTCGCACACGGCCACCCCGATCAACAGCACCGCGATCCAGCTCACGTGACACCTCTCAGCAGCTGGCCGGCCGCGAGGATCACGGCCAGCCCGTCGTTGCGCACCCGCTGCGACACGGCCGAGGCGGAGATGCCCTCGAGGTCGGCGAGCTCGGCCTGGCTGTGCCCCTCGAGGGCTCCTCGGAGCAGCCGCAGCGATCGCTCCGAGACGGAGCCAATCATCTGGTCCTGACACATCAGGGCCGCGTTCACCGCATCGGGGTCGGGTCCCGCGGTGCGGTCGGCGCGGCGGTACGCCGTACGCAGCAACCGGGTACCCGGCCTGGAGGCGTCGGTCCTGACCTCGTCGATGGCTCCGCGGGCGGCCCACCAGCCCGGCCCATCCTCCACCCGGGGCGAGTCGGCGAGGACCGCCACCGGCCCCCACCCCACACCGTGGCGCACGTCGAAGGGCAGGTGCAGCCGCAGCCACAAGGTGGCGTGCAGCGCCTCCCCCACGGTCTCGAAGCATCCCTGGTACTCGTCGCCGACCGTGATCCGCAGGGGCACCGCCGGGTCAAGGACCGCGTTCGCCTGGTCCAGGACCGAGACGAGCCCGGCGTGCAGCTGCGGGCGGTCGGTCACCTCGCGCGAGCCCACCACGTCACCGATCAGGGCCGCCAGTGAAGTTCCGGGCTTCAGATCCTGCATCTGAAGATATTAACTTACTTTCGCTGAACTGAAGGCCATCTCTTCAGGACCAGAACACCCGGTCCACGATGCCGCGCGCCCGCCGCGCGGAGCGGAGGTAGTCGTTGACCATCTCGTCGGACTGACCGGGCTCGTACTGGAGGATGGCGGCCACCGCAGCCCGCTCCCGGGCATCGCGCGGCAGCTGGTCGGCGGGCTTCCCACGGACCTGGACCGTCGCGTTGCGAGCCCTGCTCGCGAACCTCCACGCCTCGGCGAGCCCGTGGGCGTCGCTCACCTCGAGGAGGTCGTGCTCCACGGCCACCTCCAGCGCCTCGAGGGTCTTGGTGGTGCGCAGCTCGGGAATCCGGCCCGCGTGGCGCATCTGGAGCAGCTGCACGGTCCACTCGACGTCGGAGAGTCCCCCGCGGCCGAGCTTGAAGTGGGTCGCCGGGTCGGCCCCGCGGGGCAGCCGCTCGTCGTCGACCCGGGCCTTGATCCGCCGTACCTCGATGACGTCGTCGCTGCTGAGCCCGCCCTCGGGGAAGCGCAACGGGTCGATCAGCTGGCGGAAGCGCTCGCACAACCCGGCGTCGCCGACGATCGGCGCCGCCCGCAGCAGCGCCTGGGCCTCCCATACGGCCGACCACTTGGCGTAGTACGCCGCGTAGGAGTCGAGGGTCCGGACCAGCGGCCCCTGCCGCCCTTCGGGCCGGAGCCCCGTGTCCACCTCGAGTGCCGGGTCGCGGGCCTGCGCCGAGAGCAGGGAGCGCACCTCGTTGGCCACCGACTGCGCCATCGACGCGGCCAGCTCGGGATCGGCGCCCGGCAGCGGCTCGTGCACGAACATCACGTCCGCATCGCTGCCGTAGCCGAGCTCGTAGCCCCCGTAGCGCCCCATGGCGATGATCGCCATCCGGGTGGGCATCGACACCCCGCGCGTGCGCTCGACCCCCCGGATCACCGCAGCCAGGGAGGCCTCGAGGGTGGCGCTGGTGATGTCGGTGAGCGCGTAGCCCACCTCGGCCACCCCGAAGGGGACGCACAGGTCGGCCACGCTGATCCGGAGCAGCTCGCGCCGCCGGATCGCCCGGATGGCGACCACGGCGTCCGCGGCGCTGTCCCGGCGGGCGGCCGCGGCCTGCATCTCCTTCTGCACCGTCTCGCGGGAGAGCGGCTCGAGGCGCTCCTGCTCCCCGAGGATGGCCACGCCCTGCGGCTCGCGCTGGAGCAGGTCGGTGGCGTAGCGGCTCGTCGCCAGCACCGTGGCCATCCGCTGGGCCGCCTCCCCCTCGTCGCGCAGCAGCCGCAGGTACCACGGGGTGGTCCCGAGCGCTTCGGAGATCCGGCGGAAGCCGAACAGCCCGGCGTCCGGGTCGGGCGCATCGGCGAACCAGCGCAGCATCACCGGCAGCAGCGTGCGCTGGATCTGCGCGGTGCGCGAGACCCCGGCGGTCAACGCCTCGAGGTGGCGCAGGGCGGCCTTCGGGTCCTGGTAGCCCAAGGCCGCGAGCCGGGCCTGGGCGGCACCGGGGCTCATCCTGACCTCGTCACCGCTGATCCGGGCCACCGCGGAGAGCAGCGGGCGGTAGAACAGCTTCTCGTGCAGCCGGCGCACCTCCCTCTGGTGGAAGTGCCACTGGTCGTCCAGCTCACGCACCGGGTCCCGGGTGTAGCCCAGCGAACGACCCAGGCGGCGCAGCGACTTCTCGTCCTCGGGCATCTCGTGGGTCCGGCGCAGCTTGTACAGCTGGATCCGGTGCTCGAGGGTGCGCAGGAAGGCGTAGGCGTCGTGCAGCGAGCGGCCGTCCTCGCGACCGACGTAGCCGCGTTCGGTGAGGCTCGCCAGGGCGCTCAGGGTGGCGGGCTGGCGCACCTCCTCGTCGGTGCGGCCGTGCACCATCTGCAGCAGCTGTACGGCGAACTCGACGTCTCGCAGGCCACCGGAGCCGAGCTTGAGCTGTCGCTCGGCGTGGCTGGCCGGGATGTGGTCGAGGACGCGGCGGCGCATCGCCTGGACCTCCTCGACGAAGCCGTCACGCTCCGCAGCCGACCAGACCAGGGGCCCGATCACCTCGGCGTACTCCCGGCCCAGCGCGTGGTCGCCCGCCACCGGGCGTGCCTTGAGCAGGGCCTGGAACTCCCACGTCTTGGCCCAGCGCTCGTAGTAGCCGCAGTGGCTGGCCAGGGTGCGCACCAGCGGGCCCGAGGAGCCCTCGGGACGCAGGTTGGCGTCGACCGGCCAGATGGTGCCCTCGCGGGTGTGCTCGGAGCAGACCTGCATCAGCACCGAGGCGAGCTGCGTGGCCGCGCGCATCGCCACGTGATCGTCGTGGCCCTCGACCGGCTCCGCGACGTAGACCACGTCCACGTCGCTGACGTAGTTGAGCTCGTGCCCCCCGCACTTGCCCATCGCGATCACCGCGAACCGGCAGGACCCGGCCGCCTCGCCCACCTTGGCGCGGGCCACTGCGAGGGCGGCCTCGAGGGTGCCGGCGGCGAGGTCGGCCAGCTCGGCGGCCGCGTCGTCGACGCGGAGGTGGTGTGCCAGGTCGCGGGAGGCGAGCCGCAGGAGCTGGCGCCGGTAGTCCACCCGCAGGGCATCCATCGCCTCGGCGTGGGGCAGGGTCGCGACCGGTTCGGCCTCGTCGGGGTCCCCGCCCACGGCCCGGACCAGCGAGGCCCGCATCGCGTACGCCGCCGGACGCGTCGACCCCAGCGAGGGGTCGCACAGCTCGTGCCAGTGCTCGGGATGACGGCGCAGGTGGTCAGCGAGCGCCTGGCTGGCCCCGAGCACCGAGAGCAGCCGCATCGAGGTGCCCTCGTCGTCGGCCACCTCCGCCAACAGCCGGTCGCGATCCTCGACCGCGTCGGCGAGGTCGATCAGGGAGGCGAGCGCCTGGTCAGGGTCCGCACTGCGCCCGATCAGCGGGATGATCGGGGCGCTCACCTCGCCGAGCTGCCCGATCAGCGTGCGGGCGCGGTCGGGATCGAGGAAACCGAGACGGACGAGCTGGCCCTGGGTGAAGTCGGCTCGAGGGGTCATCCGGGGAACCTATCCTCACCGCACCCGTGCTCAGATGACCGGAAGCATCCGGTCGCGCTCGTAGGCCGAGACCTGGCCGCGGTAGTCCTCCCACTCCGCCCGCTTGTTGCGCAGGAAGAACTCGTAGACGTGCTCGCCCAGCGTGTCGGCCAGCAGCTCGGAGTCCTCGGCGATCTTGATGGCCTCGTAGAGGGTCTTGGGCAGCTGCTCGAGCCCGAGCGCCTTGCGCTCGCGGTCGGTCAGCGACCAGACGTCGTCCTCGGCCTCACGCGGGAGCTCGTACTCCTCCTCGAGCCCCTTCATGCCGGCAGCGAGCACGACCGCGTAGGCGAGGTAGGGGTTGCACGCGGCGTCGATGGAGCGCAGCTCGATGCGCGTCGACTGGCCCTTGTTGGGCTTGTACATCGGCACCCGCACCATCGCGGAGCGGTTGTTGTGCCCCCACGACTTGTACGACGGGGCCTCGCCGCCGCCGATCAGCCGCTTGTAGGAGTTCACCCACTGGTTGGTGACGCAGGTGATCTCGCTGGCGTGCCGCAGGATGCCCGCGATGAAGTGACGGGCGGTCTTCGAGAGCTGGTACTCCGCGCCGGCCTCGAAGAAGGCGTTGGTGTCGCCCTCGAAGAGCGAGACGTGGGTGTGCATCCCGGAGCCGGGGTGGGTGGTGAACGGCTTGGGCATGAAGCTGGCCCAGATGCCCTGGCTCAGCGCGACCTCGCGCACGACGGTGCGGAAGGTCATGATGTTGTCGGCCGTGGAGAGCGCGTCGGCGTAGCGCAGGTCGATCTCCTGCTGGCCGGGACCGCCCTCGTGGTGGCTGAACTCCACCGAGATGCCCATCGACTCGAGCATGTTGATCGCCTCGCGGCGGAAGTCCGAGCCGCGTGACTGCGCGGTGTGGTCGAAGTACCCGCTGCGGTCGACCGGGACCGGCTCCTCGCCCATGCCGGGGCGCCCCTGGAAGAGGTAGAACTCGATCTCGGGGTGGGTGTAGAACGTGAAGCCCTTGTCGGCCGCCTTCTGCAGCGTCCGCTTGAGCACGTAGCGCGGATCGGCGTACGACGGGGAGCCGTCGGGCATGAAGATGTCGCAGAACATCCGCGCGGTCGACGGGGTCTCGCCGCGCCACGGCAGCAGCTGGAAGGTGGCCGGGTCGGGGTGGGCCAGCATGTCGGCCTCGGTCACCCGGGCGAACCCCTGGATCGCGGAACCGTCGAAGCCGATGCCCTCGGAGAAGGCGTTCTCCAGCTCCGCCGGCGCTACCGAGACCGACTTGAGGTAGCCGAGCACGTCGGTGAACCAGAGTCGAACGAACCGGACATCGCGCTCTTCGAGTGCGCGCAGTACGAAGTCTTCCTGCTTACCCATGGGTCGAGCCTAGGGCAGAGCCGCGAAGGCCCGTGCGAGCGGGCGCCAACCGGCTGCCAACTCGTTGCGCGCGGCGGCGACGGTGCGCAGGACCTCCTCGAGGTGACCCTCGTCGTAGCGGTCCCGATCGTCCTCGGCCCAGGTGGCCAGGATGCTCTCGTCGACCTCCGGGTGCAGCTGCACACCCCACACCGTCGGGGCGAACCTGGCGGCCTGCAGCTCGCCTGCGGGGGTCTCGGCCAGCACCACCGTTCCCTCCGGCGCGCGCAGCACCAGGTCGTTGTTCCAGTGCACCCCGAAGCGGGTGCCCACCAGGGACGCGGTGAGGTCGTCGGTGGCCGCGGCGTCGGTCCAGCCGATCCGCAGCAGCCCCAGCTGCTGGCCGCGCGGGTTGGGCCCCGCCTCGCCACCCAGCGCCACCGCCACCAGCTGGTGCCCCAGGCAGATGCCCAGGGTGGCCACGCGACGGCGGGCGGCCTCACGGACCAGCTCCCGGGTCGGCGCCAGCCACGGATGGGCGGCGTCGTCGTTGGCACCCATGGCGCCGCCGAGGACCAGCAGCGCGTCGTACCCGTCGAGACCTGGCGGCAGCGACGTCCCGGTGTAGGGGCGGTGCACCTCGAGGGTGCAGCCCAGCTCGACGAGCCAGTCCCCCACCCACGCCGGCGGGCAGTCCTCCTCGTGCTGGACGACCAGGATGCGCTCGACCATCAGGACCGTGGCACGTTCTCGAGCTCGGCCAACCAGGCGGCCGCGCCCGCGTCGCTGGGCATCCGCCAGTCGCCGCGAGGCGACATCGTCCCGCCGGCGCTGACCTTCGGGCCGTTGGGCAGGGCGGAGCGCTTGAACTGGCTGGCGAAGAAACGCTTGATGAACACCTCGAGCCACTCCCGGATGTCGCCCAAGTGGTACTCGGGCCGGTTCTCCTCAGGGTAGTTCGGGGGCCATTCCCCCGCCTCGGCGTCAGACCACGCGTGCTCGGCGAGGAAGGCGATCTTGCTGGGCCGGAACCCGAATCGGAGGACGTGGAACAACGTGAAGTCGTGCAGGGCGTAGGGCCCCACCGAGTCCTCGGTCGACTGCGCCTTCTCCCCCTCGCGGGTCGGGATCAGCTCGGGAGTGATCTCCTGGCCGACGATGTCGGTGAGCAGCTGGTTCACCTCGTCGTCGCTGTCCCCGAGCTGCTCGCTGCTGACGACCCAGCGGATCAGGTGCTGCACGAGCGTCTTCGGCACGCCGGAGTTCACCGTGTAGTGGGACATCTGGTCGCCGACGCCGTAGGTGCACCAACCCAGGGCGAGCTCGGAGAGGTCACCGGTGCCGAGCACGATGCCCCGACGCTGGTTGGCGATCCGGAACAGGTAGTCCGTGCGCAGGCCGGCCTGGACGTTCTCGAAGGTGATGTCGTAGACCTCCTCGCCCTTCGCGAACGGGTGGCCCATGTCGGTCAGCATCTGCCTGGCGGCAGGCTGGATGTCGATCTCCTCGAACGTGGTGCCGAGGGCGTGCGAGAGCCGGGTCGCGTAGGACTTGGTGGTGTCGCCGGTGGCGAACCCCGGCAGCGTGAACGCGAGGATGTCGCTGCGTGGCCTCCCGAGCCGGTCCATCGCCTTGGCGGCCACGATCAGGGCATGGGTCGAGTCGAGTCCGCCCGAGACGCCGATGACGACCTTCGGCTGGCCGATCGCGCGCAGCCGCTGCTCAAGCCCGGAGACCTGGATGTTGTAGGCCTCGAAGCAGTCCAGTGCCAGCCGCTCCGCGTCGTCGGGGACGAACGGGAACCGGTCGACCTTGCGCCGCAATCCGATGTCACCGGTCGGCGGCGCCAGGGTCAGCGCGATCTCGCGGAAGTCGCCGCCGTCGACGCCTTCCGATCGCCGGTTGTCGTCGAAGGTGCCCTGGCGCATCCGCTCCTGGCGGATCCGGTCCAGGTCGACATCGGCGATCGTGCGGCGCGGGCCGTCGGGGAACCGGTCCCCCTCGGCGAGCAGGCCGCCGCACTCGTAGATCATCGTCTGCCCGTCCCACGACAGGTCGGTGGTGGACTCGCCCTGGCCCCCCGCGGCGTACGCGTAGGCGGCCGAGCAGCGCGAGCTGGCCGAGCGGACCAGCTGCTTGCGGTCCTCGGCGCGGGCGATGGTGATCGGGGACCCGGAGAGGTTGACCAGCACCGTGGCCCCGGCCAGCGCGGCGTGGGCGCTCGGCGGCACCGGGACCCACATGTCCTCGCACACCTCGACGAACAGGCTCAGGTCGGGCAGGTCGGTGGCACGGAAGATCAGGTCGGGGCCGAACGGCACCGTCGCGCCCGCCAGGTCGATGTACTCCCCCCGCTGGTCCTCGCCCGCGGCGAACCAGCGGGCCTCGTAGAACTCGCGGTAGGTCGGCAGGAACGACTTCGGCGCCACGCCGAGCACGGCGCCCCGGTGGATCACCACCGCGCAGTTGTAGACCCGGTTCCCCTTGCGCAGCGGAGCACCGACGACCAGCACTGGACGCAGGTCCTCGCTGGCCGTGCAGATCTCCCCGATGGCCTCCCGGACCGCCTCGAGCAGGGTGTCCTGGAGGAAGAGGTCCTCGATGGAGTACCCCGTCAGGCACAGCTCGGGGAAGATCGCGACGGCGACACCGTCGTCGTGGCACTCGCGTGCCTGCTCGATCACCGTCGCGGCATTGGTGGCTGGGTCCGCGATCGTCACCGGCACCGTGCAGGCGGCGATCCGGGCGAACCCGTGGGCATAGGCCGAGTTGAAGTCCACGGGTCGCAGTCTTGCACCCGGCGTGAGCAGCAACACAGGGGCGTTCTCGCCGTTGCGGGTCTAGCGTTCCTCGCATGAGCGAAGAAACCGCGCCCTACGGCACCGGCTCGTCAGCAGGCGGCGCCGGGGCCTCGCAGCCCTCGACCCCCCGACCGGGAAAGCGCATCCGCACCCAGCACCTGCGCGAGCTCAAGCAGCGCGGGGAGCGGTTCGCGATGCTCACCGCCTATGACATGTACACCGCGCAGATCTTCGACGAGGCCGGCATCGAGGTCCTGCTCGTCGGTGACAGTGCCTCCAACAACGTCTACGGCAACGAGAGCTCGCTGCCGGTGACTGTGGACGAGCTGATCCCGCTCACCCGGGCCGTCTCCCGCTCGGTGACGAGGTCCCTGGTGGTCGGCGACCTCCCCTTCGGGTCCTACCAGCGGTCGCCGGAGCAGGCCTACGACACCGCGGTGCGGTTCATGAAGGAGGGCGGCGCCCACGCGATCAAGCTCGAGGGCGGGCGGGAGATGGCTCCCCAGATCGAGCTGCTCAGCCGGGGCGGAGTCCCCGTGATGGCCCACATCGGGTTCACCCCCCAGAGCGAGCACGCCCTCGGCGGCTACCGCGTCCAGGGGCGGGGCGAGACCGGTGATCGCATCCTCGACGACGCGCGCGCGGTCCAGGAGGCCGGAGCCTTCGCCGTGGTGATGGAGATGGTTCCCGGAGACGTCGCCGCTCGGGTCACCGAGGAGCTGTCGATCCCGACGATCGGCATCGGCGCGGGCGCCGACTGCGACGGCCAGGTGCTCGTGTGGCAGGACGCATTCGGGCTCAGGGCCGGGAAGATGGCCCGGTTCGTCAAGCAGTACGCCGACGTGCGCGGCGTACTCCTCGACGGTGCCCGCGCCTACGCCGCCGAGGTCAGGGCCGGCGAGTTCCCCGGAGCCGAGCACACCTTCTGAGCCGGGCACCTTCCCCTGGGACGGACTCTTGTCCGTTTTGATCCGTTTTTGGTTATTCGTCAGCATTTTCCACGCTGAGCCGCGACGATGTCTTCACGGACGTGTTCGACAGCTCGGCGGGGGCAGCAGATGGCAATCTTCGACACCAGGAAGCGCAAGCGGCGCAAGAAGCGTCGCCTCCGCGTCAAGGTCAAGCGCCGTCGCGTCGTCAAGCCGAAGCCGAAGCCGAAGCCGAAGCCGAAGCCCAAGCCCAAGCCGAAGCCCAAGCCGGTCGTCAAGAAGCCGGCCACGGTGAAGAAGCCCACGGCCACCCCGGCGAACCAGGCGTGGCGGTCCCCGGCCCCGACACCGACCGCTCGCGAGCGGCTCTACCTGAACCGGTTCGGCACCGGGTTCACCCCGAGGTCGCTGGCCCAGCTCCGGGCTGCGGGCTCCCCCGAGGCCTGGCTGGCCAAGCAGCTGTCCCCAGGGAGCATCCCAGAGGCAGCGAAGATCGCCAGCATCGACTCCTGGTTCTCACCGCTGCGGCGTTCGGCCGCCGAGAAGGCCGAGACGAACGCCGGGACCGGCAAGCAGGCCTGGGAGTACGGCAACGACCTCGGCAACTGGAGCATCCTGCGCCGGATCTACTCCGAACGGTCCGTGCTGGAGACGATGACCGAGCTCTGGTCCGCCCTGCTGCACATCCCGGTCGGCCACGACCGGGCCTGGGCGTTCCGCTACGACTACGACGCCACGATCCGCCGGCACGCCCTGGGCACGTTCGAGGAGCTGCTCACCGCGTGCTCGCTGCACCCGGCGATGCGGCTCTACCTCGACAACTGGAAGTCGGTGCGCAACAAGCCCAACGAGAACCAGGGCCGTGAGCTCCTCGAGCTTCACTCCGTGGGACGCAGCGCCGGCTACACCGAGGACATGGTCAAGTCGTCGGCGGTGATCCTCTCCGGGTACACCGTCGACTGGGGCAAGAGCTACGCGGTGCGGTACGACCCGAAGGCGCACACCATGGGGCCGGTCAAGGTCCTCGGCTTCTCCAGCGCCAACGCGTCCGAGGACGGCCAGGCCGTGACCATCGCCTACCTGAAGTACCTCGCGCACCACCCGGCCACCGCCCGGCGCGTGGTCACCAAGCTCGCCACGCAGTTCGTCTCGGACTCCCCCTCCGACGCCCTGGTCAACTCCCTTGCCGCGGTCTACACGAGCTCGGGGACCAGCATCTCGGCGGTGCTCACCGCGCTCTCGCGGCACCCGGAGTTCCTCACCTCCACGGGCCAGAAGGTGCGTACGCCGGTGGCGGACCTCGTCGCGACCGCTCGCGTGCTCGCCGTGGACGTCCAGGCCCCCGGGTCGGGGAACTCGTGGGCGAACGCGGCCAACTACGTCCACGGCGGAGACCGGGTCTTCGCCTGGCCCCGACCCGACGGTCCCCCGCTCACCGGCCGCTCGTGGTCGGCGGCCTCCCGCCTGTTCGCGAGCTACGACATGCACCAGAGCCAGGCCGGAGGCTGGTGGCCCAAGGAGGGCGCGAAGTACCGCACCGCGGCCTCCTGGCTGCCCGCGTCCTCGCTGAGGTTCGACGCCTACGTCGACCACCTGTGCCGGATCTGGCTGGGCAAGCCTGCCGATGCCCGCCTGCTGAAGGTGGCCACCCAGGCCGTCACGGGTCCGGAGAAGTGGGCGATCGTGACCGCCTCGAGCATCGTCACCAAGGACCACAACCTCGGAAGCTGGCTGTTCCCGCGACTCGTCTGCGCGCTTCTCGACACTCCCGACCACATGACCACGTGAGGCAAGCCATGACCAACCACTCGAGCCACTCGAGCACCCCGGACAACGCCTGCTGCAGCGACCACACCCGCTCGCAGGTCTCCCGGCGTTCGCTGCTGCAGGGGGCCGCCGCCGTGGGCGGCGGCATGGCCGTGACCCAGATGTTCGGCGACGCGATGATGCAGGCGACCTTCGCGGGGACCCCCGGCGGCAACACACTGGTCGTGATCAGCCTGCGAGGTGGCATCGACGGGATGGGCGTCGTGGTCCCCCACGGCGACCCCGGCTACTACAAGGCCCGTCCCACCACCGCGGTCAAGGCCAACACCCTGCTGTGCGCGGACTCCATGTTCGGGCTGCACCCGGCGATGAAGCCGCTCGAGCCCCTGTGGAAGGGCGGGAAGCTCGCCGCGATCCAGGCCACCGGGCTTGCCGTACCCAACCGCTCGCACTTCTCAGCCATCGAGGAGGTCGAGGACGCCGCGCCCGGCTCATCGGCGCGGACCGGCTGGATCAACCGGATGATCGGCCTCGGTCCTGCGAACGGGACCCTGGACGCGGTGCAGCTCGGGATGAACTTCCCGACCACCGCCCTGATCGGCCCGCACCCCACCCTGGCCACCCAGGACCTCGACGGACTGCTGGTCCCCGGCCTCGACGGCCGGGCCACCCAGCGCTACACCTCGCTGACCTCGGCGTGGGCCGGCGCCACCGGGCCACTGGCCGCGGGCGCACGCGAGGCGGTGGCCATCTCCAAGGGGCCCGGGCAGAAGCTCAAGTCGATGGCGAACAGCTCCACCGCCTACCCGACCGAGTGGTTCGCGACCCCGTTCGCCCAGCCGCTGAAGAACGCGGCCAAGCTGATCCGCGCGAACATCGGCACCGACGTCATCGCCATCGACGCCGGCAACTGGGACCTGCACACGAACTACGGGACGCTCACCTGGGGTTCGATGCAGAGCAACATCTCCGGCTTCGCCCAGGCCCTCGCCGCCTTCATGACCGACCTCGGGACGCTCAGCTCACGGGTCACGGTGGTCACGATCTCGGAGTTCGGCCGCCGCGTCGCCGAGAACGGCAGCCAGGGCTTCGACCACGGCTGGGGCAACATGATGCTGGTGGCCGGGGCCGGCGTGAAGGGCGGCAAGTACTACGGCACCTGGCCCGGCCTCGAGACCGGCTCGGTGATCGACGGCGACCTCAAGGTCACCACCGACTACCGCAACGTCCTCGCCGAGATCGTCAAGAAGCGCTTCCCGGACCGGTCCGTCCCCGCACTGTTCCCGGGCCTGGCCATCGAGCCCGTGAACATGATGGCGTGACGGTGCCCGAGTGCCTCGGTTCAGCATCGTTCCCGGCATAGCCTGAGACGATGCGACGTCTCCTGCTGGTGACCCTCGGCCTGCTCCTCGTCCTCACCGGCACGGCGTACGCCGGCCAGGCCGCGGGACTGCCCGGCAGCACGAAGGACCAGACGAGGAGCCAGGCGCGCGCCGCCAAGGTGCCCGCGCTCCGGGTCACCGTCCTCGCCCGACGCCTCGACCTGCCCTGGGACGCCCAGCCGATCGGCAAGGGGCGCTTCCTGGTCACCGAGCGCGCCACCAAGCGGTTGCTGACCGTCCGCAAGGGCAAGGTGCGCCGCGTCGGCTACGCCTCCTCCACGGTGTGGGCCCGCGGCGAGACCGGCCTGATGTCCCTTGCCGTGGACCCCGGGTTCGGGAAGAACCGGCGGTTCTACACCTGCCAGGGCGGTTACCTCGGCGGCGGTCGTCACGACGTCCGGGTGATGGAGTGGCGACTCTCGCGCAACGCGCGCACCGCCACCCTGGTCAAGCCGCTGCTCACCGGCATCCCCGCCACCTCGGGCCGCCACGGCGGCTGCCGGCTGCTGATCAGCGGCAACGCGATGATCGTCGGCACCGGTGACGCGGTCACCGGCACCAACGCCCGCAACCTGAACTCGCTGGGGGGCAAGACGCTGCGGCTGAACCGGTTCACCGGGGCGCCGTGGCCGACGAACCGGTGGGTCCGCTCGTCCTCACGCGCCGCGCGTTACGTGCTCACCTACGGTCACCGCAACGTGCAGGGCCTGGCCCAGCGGCCCGGGGGCGCGGTCTGGTCGGTGGAGCACGGGACCAACCGGGACGACGAGGTCAACCAGCTCGCCAACGGCGGCGACTACGGCTGGAACCCGGTCCCGGGCTACGACGAGAGCCGCCCGATGACCGACCAGGGCCTCCCCGGGACCCAGATCAACGCCCGCTGGCGCTCGGGCTCACCCACCCTGGCCACATCGGGTGCGGCCTGGGTGCTGGGGCGCAAGTGGGGCGCGTACAACGGCACCCTCGCCGTGGCGGCGCTGAAGGGCGAGCGCCTGATGTTCATGCGCTTCGACTCCGCGGGCAGGTTCCGCAGCCTCGCGGCACCGCCCGCACTGCGCAAGTACGGCCGGCTGCGCTCAGTGACCCGCGCGCCCAACGGCGACCTGCTGGTGACCACGGCCAACGGTGGCTCCCGGGACTACGTCCTCCGGGTCAGCCCGCGGCGGCGCTGACACCCTCGCCGAGCGCCTCCAGCAGGCGTGCGTCTCATCGGCATAGCGGCGGGCCAGGGTCGACCTGCCGACACACGAGGGCCCGTTGAGGTGGATCAGCCGAGACATGGCGCGAACCTACGACACGGGCCCGGCTCAGCCGCCCCAGCCGAGGTAGCGGGTGCCGATCACGATCGTGGGCAGCCAGACCACCAGGCCCAGCAGCGGCAGCCAGGGCACCCGGTCGGGGTGCGGCACGAACCAGCGCACGGCCAGCGCGAACAGCACCAGCCACAGCAGGACGAACAGGACTGTCACCCACCAGGGCGCCACGTTCGCGGTGCCCAGGTTGAGGAAGAGCAGGCACGCCATCGCGCCGAGGCCGACAAAGCCCCACGGAGAGATCTTCGAGCGCGCCACCCGCGGAACCCTACGTGAGAACACCTTTTGCCCTACCTTGACCTCACGCACCACGCCGGTGCCGTCTCGGAGGAAAACGTGAACCCATCGTTCGTGCCCGCGCACCGCGCTCGCCGTACCGCACCCGTGCTGCTGGTGTCCCTCCTGCTGGCCGTCACCGGTTTCCTGGCTCCCTCGGGGCCGGCCGTCGCCGAACCCGCACTGGGGACGACGATCACGCTGAGCGCTCCCGCCTCCGGCAAGGCCGGGCTGCCTGCCCGGTTCACGATCGCGCTGACCGACGCCGGCGGGGCTCCCGTGGTGGGCGCCAGGGTCACGCTGCAGCAGCTCACCTCCGCGTGGACGGCCGCCGGGTCCGCGACCACCGACAGCACCGGGCGCGCGGTCGTCACCACCGCCCTGCCAGCGGGTACGACGTCGTGGCGGGCGACGTACGCCGGGGACGGAGTGAACGCACCGTCGGTCTCCCCCACCTCCCTGGTCCTCGGCCAGCGCTTCACCACCACCCTGAAGCTGTCCGGGCCGCCCCGGATCGTCGACGAGCGCACCGGCACCCTGAGCGTGCTGTGGACCGCTGCCGACGGCAGCCCGGTCCGCGGGGCGATCACGATCCACCGCCGCGTCGGCACCGGCCCGTGGGTGGTGCACCGCAGGCTGAGCACGTCCGCGACCGGGCGGGTCGCGCTCACGGTGGCGCCCCGGACCGACACCACCTGGCGTGCGACCGGCGCCGCGGGCAGCTGGTGGCTGGCCACCACCTCCAACGACCAATTCACCGACAACGTTCCGCAGGTGGCCCCGGTGGTGCTCCCGGCCAACGCGCCCCGCCCCGCGGCGACTCCGGCGCAACCGCGCGCCACGGGCGCCGGCGCAAACGCGAGGGTGACCCGGATCCCGACGAACGTGTGGCGCTCGATGGTGGGCCGGAGCTGGCACCGCGGCTGCCCCGTCGGCCGGGCCCGTCTGCGCCTGATCCAGGTGAACTACTGGGGCTTCGACGGCTACCGCTACCGCGGCGAGATGGTGCTCAGGGCGGGCGTGGCCGGTCGTGCGGCCGCCGCCCTGCGCGACATGTACGACGCCCGCTACCCGATCCGCCGCATGTACCGCGTGGACCGCTTCGGCTGGAGCAAGGTGCTGCGCGGGGCGAACGACTACGCCTCGATGCGCGCGGACAACACCTCCGGGTTCAACTGCCGCTCGGTGGTGAACAAGCCCCGGGTGCGCTCCCCGCACGCCCGTGGGCGTTCTGTGGACGTGAACACCTGGGAGAACCCCTACCGCTCGGCCACCGGCCTGGTGCCGAACTCCTGGTGGGCCTCACGCAGCCACCCGCGCGTGGCGTGGCGGTCGAGCTCGCACCCGGTGGTGAAGATCTGGCGACGGCACGGGTTCCGGTGGACCTACGGCAACAACGACAGCCAGCACATGGACGGCCGCAAGGCCCCCGGTGCCGGCTCGATCGCCGGCAGCTTCACCGGCTGAACCGGATAGTCCGAGACCTTTCCGTCGTCGAAACGGACATCTGAGAACGGAAACGTCTCGGACTATCCCGCCTGGCCGGTCGGTCCGGGTGGTCAGTCCTCGAGCGCGTCGTCGTTCCAGTTGGGGTCGTTGTCCCACTCCTCGTTGCGCTCCTGGGTCTTCTCCAGGGCGCGCTCGGCCTCGGCCGCGGAGGGGTAGGGACCGAGGCGGTCCGCGTTCTTGCAGCCGTCCTTGCCCTCGACCGCATGGTGCTTGAGGCAGTACCAGTACTCGCTCATGTCGCCGAAACTACGCGGTCGCGCCCGAGCGTGCGAGGCCGCGTTCGGCGAAACTACACTCGGCGCCGTGACTGCCATAGCTCCTGGACGCATCTCCCCGCGGCGCCCGGTGCCCGCGCACATCGCTCGCCCCGAGTACGTCGACAAGCCGGCGCCCGCCCCGTTCACCGGATCCGAGGTCAAGGACTCCGACACGATCGAGCGGATGCGGATCGCGGGCAGGCTGGCCGCCCAGGCCCGCGACCTGGTCGGCTCGCACGTGCAGCCCGGCGTGACCACCGACGAGCTCGACCGCATCGGCCACGAGTTCCTCTGCGACCACGGCGCCTACCCGTCCACGCTGGGCTACAAGGGCTTCCCGAAGTCCCTGTGCAGCAGCATCAACGAGGTGATCTGCCACGGCATCCCGGACAGCACCGTCGTCCAGGACGGCGACATCGTCAACATCGACATCACCGCCTTCCTCGACGGCGTCCACGGCGACACCAACGCGACCTTCCTGACCCCCGGCGTCGACCCGGAGGTGGTCGAGCTGGTGGACCGCACCCGCGAGGCGCTGCGCCGGGCGATCAACGCGGTCAAGCCCGGCCGCAGGATCAACGTGATCGGCCGGGTGATCGAGTCCTACGCCAAGCGGTTCGGCTACGGCGTCGTACGCGAGTTCACCGGCCACGGCATCGGCACCTCGTTCCACTCCGGCCTGGTCGTCCCCCACTTCGACGACCCCCACTACGACGACCTGATCAGGCCCGGGATGACGTTCACCATCGAGCCGATGCTCAACCTGGGCACCCACGAGTGGGAGATGTGGGACGACAACTGGACCGTGGTGACCAAGGACAGGCGGGTCAGCGCGCAGTTCGAGCACACCCTGCTGGTCACCCCGGAGGGGGCGGAAATTCTCACGCTGCCCTGACCGGGACACCGGGCGAAACACGTCCTCGCTAGGGTCGCGGGCGTGACGAGCATGTTCGAGGACTACGAGACCGGCATGGGCTCCGCCTACGACGAGATGTACGGCGTCGGCAGCGAGCTCAGGACGCCCTACAGCCAGCTGCAGCCGTCGCTGCAGGAGATGGGCCAGAGCGAGCTGCAGAGCCGGGTGGAGGCGCTGCAGTCCAGCTACCTGGACCAGGGCGTCACCTTCGACATCGGCGGAGAGGAGCGGGCGTTCCCGCTCGACGTACTCCCCCGCGTCATCGAGATGGACCAGTGGGCCAAGGTCGAGGCGGGCGTGCAGCAGCGGGTGCACACGCTGGAGAAGTTCCTCGCCGACGTCTACGACGCGGGCCGGGTCCTCGACGACGGGGTCGTGCCGCGCAGCGTGGTCACCACCTCCTCGCACTTCCACCGCGCCGCAGCGGGGATCGAGCCGCCCAACGGCGTCCGCGTCCACGTGAGCGGGATCGACCTGATCCGCGACGACACCGGCGAGTTCCGGGTGCTCGAGGACAACGTGCGCGTCCCCTCCGGCGTCTCCTACGTGATGACCAACCGCCGCGCGATCGCGGCCGCGCTGCCCGAGGTCTTCGCCGACCACCGGATCCGCCCGGTCGCGGGCTACCCGCAGAAGCTGCTCACCGCGCTCCGCGCCGCCGCACCCGCCGGTGTCACCGACCCCAACGTGGTCGTCCTGACCCCCGGCGTGTTCAACGGCGCCTACTTCGAGCACGCGCTGCTGGCCCGGACGATGGGCGTCGAGCTCGTCGAGGGCCGCGACCTGGAGTGCCGCCGCGGCCGCGTGATGATGCGTACGACGCAGGGGCTCGAGCCCGTCCACGTGATCTACCGCCGCGTCGACGACGAGTTCCTCGACCCGGTGCACTTCCACAGCACGTCGCTGCTCGGCTGCTCCGGCCTGCTCAACGCCGCCCGGGCCGGGAACGTCACGATCGCCAACGCGGTCGGCAACGGGGTCGCCGACGACAAGCTGATCTACACCTTCCTGCCCGACCTGGTGCGCTACTACCTCGGCGAGGAACCGATCCTGCGCAACGTAGACACCTGGCGCCTCGGCGACGCCGACCACCGCGAGGAGGTGATGGACCGGCTCGACGAGCTCGTCCTGAAGCCGGTCGACGGCTCCGGCGGCAAGGGCATCGTGATCGGGCCGCAGGCCACCAAGGCCGAGCTCGACGAGCTGCGGGGCAAGGTGATGGCCGACCCGCGGTCGTGGATCGCCCAGCCGGTGATCCAGCTGAGCACCGTCCCGACGTACGTCAACGGGATGATGCGGCCCCGCCACGTCGACCTGCGGCCGTTCGCGGTCAACGACGGCAACCGCGTGTGGGTGCTGCCGGGCGGCCTGACCCGGGTCGCCCTCGGCGAGGGCGAGCTGATCGTGAACTCCTCGCGCGGCGGCGGCTCCAAGGACACCTGGGTGCTGGCCGGGCACGGGCGCACCGTCGTACGCGCCGAGCCGGAGACCATCGAGATCCACTCCGCCCCCCAGGTGGTCGGGCCCGCACTCGACTCGTTCTCCTCCCAGCACGACCAGCAGCAGCAACAGCAACAAGGCGGTCGAGCAGCGAGCGCCAGCGAGCGATCAGTCGAGACCTCGCCGAAGGAGGCGTCATGCTGAGCCGGATCGCCGAGTCCCTGTTCTGGATCGGCCGCTACGTCGAGCGGGCCGAGGACACCGCGCGCATCCTCGACGTACAGATGCAGCTGATCCTCGAGGACCCCGGTGTCGACGAGGAGACCACCTGCCGCAGCCTGCTGTCGATCATGGGCGTCGACCTCGCCGAGGACGCCCCGATCAACAGCACCGAGGTGATGCGGCTGCTCGCGTACGACGCCACCTCCTCCGCCTCGATCGCCGCGACCCTGGCCGCGGCACGGGAGAGCGCCCGGCGCGCACGCGAGACCCTCTCCACCTCGATGTGGGAGGCGATCAACACCACCTACCGGGCGATCCCCTCGGGGCACTTCCGGTCGATGCGCCCGCCGGTGGCCCTGCGCTGGGTGCGTGACCGCGCCGCCCAGGTGAACGGCACCGCCGAGGCCACGATGACCCGCGACGAGGGCTACCAGTTCCTGGTGCTCGGTCGTTCGATCGAGCGCGCCGACATGACCTCGCGACTGGTCGCGACCGCGGCGATCACCTCCGGGTCGGCGTGGGGCACCTCGCTCCGCGCCTGCGGCGCCTACGAGGCCTTCCTGCGCACCTACAAGGGCCTGGAGACCGAGCGTGGCGCAGCGGAGTTCCTGCTGCTGGACCGCCTGTTCCCACGGTCGGTGGTGTTCGGGCTCAGCGAGGCCGAGCGCTGCCTGGAGCGGCTGCAGTCCTCGGGCACCCGTGCCGGCTTCCAGAACGAGGCCCAGCGTCTCCTGGGGCGGACCCGGGCCGAGCTGGAGTACCGCTCGCTGAGCGACTTCGTCGCCGACCTGCCCAGCGAGATGGAACGCCTGCAGCGCACCTGCGCACAGGCGACCGAGGCGATCTCCCGGCGCTACTTCGCGGGCGCCGAGGCAACCGAGTGGCACGGAGTGAGGGCATGACGATGCAGCTGCGCATCCAGCACACGACCGGTTTCGAGTACGACGGCAAGGCGAACACCTCCTTCAACGAGGCCCGTCTGACTCCGCTGACCCTGCCGGGCCAGATCGTCGTGCACTCGCGGGTGGAGGTCTCCCCGACGCCGTGGGCCTACACCTACAAGGACTACTGGGACTCGCAGGTCACCGCCTTCGAGGTGCTCGACCCGCACACGTCGCTGACGGTCACCGCCTCCGCGACCGTGCACACGAACCGCTCCCCCGTCGGGGAACCGGTGATGACGTGGGAGGAGATGCGCAGCGCGGAAACCGCCGACCAGCACACCGAGTTCCTCGCCTCGCCGGTCCGCGTCGCCGCTCCCGAGGACCTCGTCGCCCTCGCCCGTGAGATCGCGGACGACAGCGCCACTCCCAGCGAGGCCGCCCGCCGCATCTGCGCCCTGGTCTACGACGAGGTCAAGTACGTCTCGGGCTCGACCACCGTGGACGCCCTGGCCGCGCACGCCTGGGCAGAGCGCTCGGGGGTGTGCCAGGACATGGCGCACATCGCCATCGGGGCGCTGCGCTCCGTCGGTGTCCCGACCCGGTACGTCTCGGGCTACCTCCACCCCAAGAAGGATCCCGTGGTCGGCGAGGTCGTGCACGGGGAGTCGCACGCCTGGGTCGAGTGGTGGGACGACGGCTGGCGCGGCTACGACCCCACCCACAACACCGAGCCCGGCGACCGCCACGTGATCGTGGCCGCGGGACGCGACTACAACGACGTGAAGCCGCTCGCCGGCATCTTCTCCGGCTCCGGGACGTCGCGGATGTTCGTGGACGTGCAGGTCACCCGGCTGCAGTAGTGCGCCGGCGCCCATGGTTCGGGCAGGCTGGTAGCGGCGTGCGCCGTACGCCACCATCGAGCGGGAGGTAGCACCAGTGGCAACCCAGAAGAGCCAGGCACCGACACCGAAGAAGGCGGCGAGCTCGGCGACGACGAAGAAGACGGCCGCCAGCAAGAAGACGGCCAAGAGCGCGGGCGCCGGGGACGCGACAACACGGAGGACAACGCAGAAGACTGCCCGGAAGGCTCCTCAGAAGAAGTCCGTCGTCCAGCAGGCCGAGCTGTCAGTGGAGACCGTCGAGCGGATCGCGCGCGAGACCGCGGAGCGGGTGTCGCGCGACATCACCGAGCACCTGAAGCGCACCCTCGCGACCCTGGAGGATGAGTCGAAGCGGGCCCGCAAGGCTGCACGGAAGGCAGCCGACCGCGCCGAGAAGGGCATCAAGGCCAAGAAGCCCAAGTCGAAGTCGAAGTCCAAGAAGTCGAAGTAGGCGAAGTACTCCGATCGTCCTCGCGTTCGGCCCGATCCCGATAACGTTCCGCGAAAATCGGGCGACGGATCGGACCGACGTGATGCACCATCGGAGACTTCGCGGCCGTGCCGGCGCCCTGGCCCTGCTCCTCGGGATGTCCGTCGTTCCGCTGACCGGCGCGGCCGTGAGCAGCGCCGCGGCGGCCGACACCTGGGCCGTACCGGATGCTCCAGCGACGTTGACGATCACGACCGCCGGCGGCGCGGCGGTCGACACGAAGACCGACTACGTCCCCGGGACCATGTCGCTGCAGGGGGTGGAGCACCCGCTGCGGATCAGGGGTCGCGGCAACTCCACCTGGGGCTGGCCGAAGAAGCCCTACCGGCTCAAGCTCGACACGGCCGCGAGCCTGCTCGGGATGCCCGCCGAGAAGGACTGGGCCCTGCTTGCGAACTACGGTGACCCCACCTCCCTGCGCAACCACCTTGCGCTGGCCCTCGGCAGCCGGACGACGCTGCCCTGGACGCCGCGTGCGCGCTACGTCGACGTCGTGCTCAACGGGGAGGCGATCGGCAACTACCTGATGACCGAGCAGGTCGAGCAGGGCAAGGACCGGGTGGCCCTGCCCGAGGGGGGTCTCCTGCTCGAGGTGGACCAGCGCATGGAGGCCAGCGGAGACCCGGGATTCCGGTCCGACAGCGGCCTGCCGATCGCCTTCAACGACCCGGACGACCTCGACGACACCCAGCAGCAGCAGGTGCGCCGGGCCGTGTCCGCGTTCGAGAAGGCCCTCTACGGCAAGGACTTCAAGAACCCGGTCACCGGGTACGGCGCCCACGTCGACCTCGCCTCGTTCGTGGACTGGTATCTCCTCAACGAGCTGTTCAAGAACATCGACGCGGACTTCTTCTCCAGCGTGTTCGTCACCTGGACCCCCGGCGGGCGGTTCGCGATGGGACCGCCGTGGGACTTCGACCTGAGCTCGGGGTTCGATCCCGGGCACGCGCCGACGGCGACCGATCCCCGGGGCTGGTGGCTCCGGGCGGGCGCCGCCAGTGAGCATGCCGCACACGACACCCACTGGCTGGCCAGGATGTCCGAGGACCCGGCGTTCCTGGTGCGGGTGGCCAACCGGTGGTGGCAGCTGCGCCCGATGGTTGACTCCCTGGTCGCACAGATCCCCGCCACCGCACGGGTGCTCGAGCCCTCGCTGCTCCAGGACTGGACCCGCTGGCGGTCCGGGGGCGATTTCGTGTCCGGGACCAGGCACGCCGCCTCCCGGACCGGGGAGATCGACCGGCTCGCGCGGTGGCTGGCCGACCGCGCCGCCTGGATGAGCGCGGAGCTCGCCAAGGCCGGTGGGAACGCCGTGGTCACCCTCGCCCCGGCGCAGCGCACCGTCTCCGAACGTGCCGGCGCCGTGCAGCTGACCGTGACCCGCAAGGGAAACACCCGTGTCCCCGCGAGCGTCCGCCTCAGCCGCACCTCTGGCACCGCCACCCCCGGCTCCGACTTCGTCCTGCCCCCCGCGACGGTGAGCTTCGCCCCCGGGGAGGTCACCCGGACAGTGGCCCTGCGGATCCTGGACGACGCACGCGGCGAGGGCGCCGAGACCGTCCGGATCTCCCTGACCCAACCAGGCGCAGGCACCTCCCTGGACTCGCCGGCCGCCTCCACTGTCACGATCGCCGCGAGCGACCAGCAGCCCGACCTGCAGGTGAGCACGACCGCCACCAGCGGCTTCGTGGGGAACAACGTCTACAACACCACCGCCGCCAGGCAGGCGAAGTCGGCCGACGTACGCCGTGGGAAGGCCCGCAACTTCATCGTGCGGATCCAGAACGACGGCGCCGTCACCAACATGTTCCGGCTCACCGGCAGCCGGGCGGTGGCCGGGTCGGTGAGCTACCTGCACGGGACCAACAACGTGACCCGGTCCATGCTGGCGGCGACCGGCTACCCGGTCACCGTGCCCGCAGGCGGCTACCGCAGCGTCAAGGTCCGGATCGTGCCGCCGCGCAAGGCGAAGCGCCACTCACTGCACCCTGCAACGGTCCGTGGGAGCTGGGTGGGCGACAGCGCCCGGGTCGACGTCGTGAAGGCAGTCGCCCGGACGACCCGTTAGCCCCCGCACGGCCCGTCGGCCGCTGACGCCGCCCTCGAGCTGTCGCGGCGATCTGGGCCATCCCTGACCAGACCAGTCCCCGTTTTGCCAACGCTGACCTTTATGCCGTTTAGCGTCCGGCTCCCGGCCCGTCGGCCGTCCTTCCCCACTCGAAGGTGCCGTACATGCCCCTGCCTGCTCCCGCCACGTCCACCAGGCCCTCCCGGTCCCGGCTGCTGGCCGCTTCCCTCGCGGCCCTGGTGGCCGCAGCCGTCGTCCCGGTCACGAGCGCCCCTGCCGCGGCCGTCCCCGACACCGCCGCCGTCACACCGACGACGACAGTGGCGGCCAGCTCGCGCAGTGGGGCGGAGACGACGCTGTCCGGCATGGCGGTCACCGAGGCCGACCCGGGCCAGGAGCTGCAGGTGGATGTGTCCATGACCCTCGGCACCCTCACGTTCCCCGCCCGGGCCGGGCTGACCCTGGGCTTCGGCAACTCCTGGAGCGGGACCAGGTCGGTGAGCTTCAGCGGTGTGGAAAGCCATGTCAACGCAGCCCTTTCCGCCGCCAAGCTGGTCGGCAGCGGCACCGCGGGATCCGCGACCGTCAGCATCACCTCGATGCGCAAGAACGACGGCTACGTCTACGCGGCACCGAACCAGCACTTCTACGAGTACGTGCGTGCTCCGGGCATCTCCTGGGACAAGGCACGGACGGACGCCAAAAGCCCGGTCCTACAAGGGCCAGCAGGGCTACCTGGCGACCATGCCCACCCAGCAGCTGAACGACTTCGTCTCCCAGCGCATCGAAGGCGCCGGGAACCTCTGGTTCGGGGCCCTGGCGGTGTTCGACCCCGAGCCGGGCATCGTCCGCCGGTGGACCTGGGCGGACGGCGCCCTTGGCGGCCAGCCGTTCACCGAGTGCGCCAACGTCACCGGTCTCTGCTCGGTCGTCAACGCAGCCGGCCGTTACAGCAGCTGGGCCGCCGACGAGCCCAACAATGCCGGCGGAGAGACGGCGGCCGTCACGAACTGGAACGGGACCATCGGTCACTGGAATGACCTCCGGCCCGGGGACAGCGGTCAGATCAGCGGCTACGTCGTGGAGTACGGCGACCTGCCCCAGGGCACCGAGACCCCGTTCGCCGACTTCCACTAGGCCTCGAGCACCGTCTCGCTCGCCGACGTGCCGGCGGCCCATGTAGCGCCCGCGGTGGAGGCTGGCGACGGACGACTCACCGCCACCCTGGTCGCACCCGGCGACGGCGGCAGCGCCCTGACCAAGTACGTCGAGGCCGCTCCGGTCGGCGGCGGAAGCGTCGTCACCGCGGAGTGTGCTGCACCCGCGACGGCATGCGCCGTGACCGGACTGGAGAACGGCGTGGCCTACGACGTGCGTGTGGTCGTCTACAACGACCGCGGCGCCTCCGTGGCCAGCACCTCGACCAGGTCGACGCCCGCGACGACCCCCAGCGCTCCCAGCGCCATCTCCCTGACCTCCTTGGACGGCTCGGCGCTGGTCGAGTTCGCCCCGCCCGCCTCCACCGGCGGCCATCCCGTCACCTCCTATGTCGTCTCGGTCGACGGTGGCCCCTGGCAGGTGCTCACCACCACCCCGGTCGCCGGCGGCAGGTTGCAGGCCACTGTCGGCGCACTCACCAACGGGAAGAAGCACTCGCTGCGGATCGCGGCAGTCAGCCTCGTCGGCACCGGAGCCCCCAGCCAGTCCAGGGTCGTGGCCCCGGCTGGTCGGCCCTCCGCGCCCCGGCAGGTGACGGCCGGCCTCAACGGCCAGACCGCGAGGGTCTCGTGGTCGGCCCCCGCCAAGGACGGCGGCGCTCCGATCACGGGGTACGCCGTGACCTCGCAGCCGGGCGGCCACCCTGCAACACGGTGGCTGCGGCCCGGTCCTGCAACATCACGGGCCTCCGGGTGGGCACCGCCTACACGTTCTCCGTCGTCGCGCTCAACAGCACTGCGGGACTCCCCGGGACCGGGCGCGGTGCCGCTGCCCAGAGCGGCAAGTCGACCGTGACCGCGAAGCCCGGTGTCCCGCTCGCAGTGAGCGGTGTCCCCGGTGACCGCGTCCTGACCGTGCGGTGGCAGGCACCGACCAACCCGGGCACCTCCAGCGTGCGCGGCTACCAGGTCAGCATCGACGCCGGATCGACCTGGCGAACGGTGCGGCCCACCGGCTCGACCAGGCTGTCCACCATGTTCACCGGGGTGCGCAACGGTCGCGCCTACGCCGTGCGGGTCCGCGCGGTCAACGCCGGCGGTCCCGGCCCGGTCGCCGCGGTGCGCGTCGACGTACGTCAGTGGTTCGCCGACCCCCTCACGGCTGCGCAACGTGCACGCCTGGTCCCCGTGCCGAAGGCACCCGCGCGCGATCGCGGTGCGCTGCATCGCACGGTCGCCTGGGGCACCACGTCCGACGGTTCGCCGGCGATGTCGCTGAACCGGCTGCGGGGACGTCAGCTGCAGTCCGGACAGGCAGCCACGCTGTTCGAGCGCAACATGTTCCGCTTCAACCGCGCGACCCTCACCCGGCACGGCGTCAACAGCTGCGGGCCATGGCGGCCAGCCTGACCTACGTCGACGCCGTCCGCTGTGAGGGCCACGTCGACCACGGCGGCCGGGCGCGCTGGGCCCGCATCCTCGCCAAGCAGCGCGCCGAGAAGGCGTGCCGCGTGCTGGTCAGGTACGGCGCCGACGTCACCACCACCAGCAGTGGCTTCGGCAACCGGGTGCCCGCGGTCATCGGCGGCCGCGGCCACGACGACCGCTGGTCCAACCGCCGCGTGGTCATCGTCGTGACCAAGGGCTGACCCCCCGACCCGGACGCCAAACGGGCGCCACCTCCACACCAACGACCTGATCGTGCGGACGAACGCCCGGTGTGCGGACGGGCTGGCTCATAGGCCGGGGTTCGACCCCGCGTCAATCGCAATTAATGGTCATTGGTGGAAAGTGTCTCTGACCTGCACAGATGGCGGTGGCGGTGGGCGACCCTTGGCGACCGTTGGTGACGTTTTTGCGGACTGTGTGCGGACCGCCAACACGCGTATTCGTCCCCGTAAGGCTTCGCGGCCGTCGCCGTCGAACGTCCAGGGCTCCCCGGGCGCCGGTAGCGGACGGGCGCGGTCAGCAACTGGACGACCGCGGCAGCCCGCGCCAACGCAAGCCGGCCCTCCAGCGTCTTGACTGCCCCGAAAGGTTCTCGACGACCTCCTGCGCCGCGGCATGGCGCTCCTCGGCGACCGCGGCACACAATTCAGCATCTGCAAGGTCGCGGCGCTCGGCCTCCGCGGAGTTCGAGCGCCTGGGCTCGTCGTCGTAGAGCGTGGCGAGCTCGGCTGAATCCGCTGCGTCCCGCAGCGCCTTTGGTTTTTCTTGATTTCGAACTGGGGCACCCTCGCCCCAATGACCGACTGGGTCACCCACCAGCAGGCGGCCGACATCCTCAGCTGTGACGTCAGCAACGTGCCCAAACTGATCGCCAAGGGCCACCTCACTCCGCGAGGCGTCCACCGACTCCCTTCCCTGGACCGCGCCGAGGTGGCGGCCCTGACCGAGCGTCGCGCCGCGGAACACACCGCTCGGCCCCCCAGGCTCTCTAGCGGGTACCAACGGGTCGACCACCGTCCCGACACCGACCACGAGTGGCTCTGGATCAACGAAGTGGCGAAGCTCCTCGGCGTCACTCGGACACCGGTCATTTACCGCATTAAGCGGGAGTAGATGCCGGCGACCCACAACGGCGGCCGGTGGTGAGTTTGGCGGGACCTGCTCGAGCAGGTTGAGGCGGCTCGCCTGGCACGTGGGACGCGCCGCCCGCAGGGCACGCTTCATGTCTTGCCTGGCGTTCCTCGCCTTCCAAGCGGCAGTGCGTTGCTGTCAGACTGAGGCATGCAACCCAGACCGCGCGCGATGATCGGGCGTGTCCTGGGCGAGCGGTACCTAGTCGGGTCCAAGTTCGCCCAGGGCGGGATGGCGACCGTCTACGAGGCGACCGACCTGCGTCTGGACCGCACCGTCGCGCTCAAGGTGATGCACGAGGGGCTGGCCGACGACGACGAGTTCGTGCGACGGTTCCAGCGCGAGGCCCGCTCGGCCGCCGGGCTGTCTCACCAAAACGTGGTGGCCGTCTTCGACAGCGGCGTCGACAACGGCACGCTCTTCCTGGTGATGGAGTACGTCCCGGGACTGACCATGCGCGACCTGATCCGCAAGGAGGCTCCGATGTCGCCGACGCGGGCGCTGGCCGTGATCGACCCGGTCCTCGCCGCGCTCGCCGCCGCCCACGACGCCGGCATATTGCACCGTGACGTCAAGCCGGAGAACGTCCTGCTGGCCGACGACGGGCGGGTCAAGGTCGCCGACTTCGGCCTGGCCCGCGCGATCAACTCCGAGACCCAGCACACTGCCACCGGCGGGGTCCTGATCGGCACGGTCTCCTATCTCTCCCCCGAGCTCGTGGTCAACGGTAAGGCAGATGCTCGAGCGGACGTCTACGCCGCCGGCGTGCTCATCTACGAGATGCTCACCGGCCACAAGCCCCACCAGGCAGCCACCCCGATCCAGGTGGCCTACAAGCACGTCCACGAGGACATCCCCGCACCCTCGGCCTCCACGCCCGGCATCCCGCCGTACGTCGACGCGCTGGTCGCCCGGGCCACCGCCCGCGACATGGCCCTGCGTCCGGCCGACGCCCGCGTGCTGCTCCACCAGGTACGCCGGATCCGCAACGCCCTCGACCACGGCGTCGTTAACGACCCCGACCTGGCTTCGCCGCGCGCCGCAAAGTCGGTTGTGGAAAGCGACTTTGCCCATGCATCAGAACTCGACCAATTTCCAGCAAGCGAGACGCCACCTCGCCACCGCTCGACGGTAAGCGAGGAACTACTACAAGGTCTGAGTTACACGTTCTCCTTCGGCCGACGGAGATTGAACCTTCGCGCAGCACACAACGTCGAAACCGCTCTACTGCAGGCTCGGCTGACGTTGAGGCTGGCCGAGGAGCGGGCTCAGGGAAGCAGTAGGTAGTGACCGAGATGAGTCCTCCGCAGAGGACAGGCGACCGGAGCGAATTGGACCTTTACCAAGACGCAGGCGAGGACACTCGCAAGATCATCCGGCTGATCATGGCGCGGGAGTACACCTTGGCCCGCCAGGGGTTCTGGCTCAATGTGCTGGGCCTCGCCACGGGCTTTTTGATCTCAGTAGCATTCCTCATTGTCTCCGCATGGCTTATCAGCGACGGAAACGAAGTCAGCGGAACCGTTCTCGGCACGGTCGATCTCGTAGCCCTTGCGAGTGTCTTCGTTACCTCCAACCGTCAAGACCAATAGACACTCGAACCGCAGAGCAAACTCGCCTCGGTTCCTCACCCGCGAACAGGTCGCCGAAGAGCTCACGATCAGCCAGGCCAGGTGTACGCCCTGATCCGCCGCGGCGGCCTCCAGGCCATGAAGATCGGTGGCCGCGGCGCCTGGCGCATTGGCCGGGACGACCTGAGGCGTACATCAATTTGGCCTACGCCGAGACGGAGCGGTGGATCGACGAGCATCCTTTCACGGAGGACGACGAGTAGAGCCCGCACGCGTCACCGAATCGACGCCGGCTATCACTTTCACAATGCGGTTCGAGAGGGATTCCCTTTACGCGTGGATGACCTCTCCGACCTGGCTTCTGTCCGTAACGCTTATCTCCTCCCCTATCGGGGGTGCACTCGCGACGTCTACGTCTACCGACTGGACCGATGGCTGGGCTAGTGCGAGGCGCAAGCGATCGAACCATTGCGAGCGCGACGCAACGACGTAGAACTCTACATTTAGCACCTGCCTCTGGGCCCGGGCCAGAAGGCTTCGAGCGTCAGCACGGCTCTGACTCCGGTTCGCGGGTTCTATCGCTTCGCCTATCGATCGCGACCACGCGGTGCTTGCTAGACGTCCGCGATACCCGCGCGGCCCAGTCGACACCCGTTGGACTCGACCGACCGCAGATTCGGGCCTTCCTGGAGGCGGGTCAGAGCCTCGGCGGGCGGTCTCACGCGGTTGCACATCTGACGGTGTGCATGGCGCTGCGCGCAACTGAAACCGGCTCGCTGCAGATCGAGGACTATCAGCGCACGATTCGCGGCCACCGCGTCATCGAGTTCCTCGGAAAGGGTGGGCTGCCGGCCCGGATGCCCTTACCCGTGCCGGTCGTTCGTGCTTTGGATTCAGCCGCAGATGGGCGGAGCACACGGTCGTTGAGTCTTCGGCGGGACGGTGGCGTTCTGCCTCTTGTGAGACCGATTTGTCAATCGGCGCCAAGGTTGTCTGGGGTCCCGTGATCCCCTCCCCAGGCATCAGAATCCTGTTGAGTAGCTGCTGATCCGGGTGAGCTGCGCGCAGATGTCGTGGGTACCTTCCGCAACTCCGCGCCCTCTGTGGTGCCCTGAGGGGCATCCTCCAGATTCGGCTAATGACTTTGTACACGCTGGGCCCACCCGGTTCGCCCAGGGGTTCCCCCCGGCTCAAGCGATTGGCACAGGCGGTGGAGGTAGGCATGTTTTGCGAGGTGGCCAGGCGGCCACAACGGAAAGTGCCAGAACGAAGAGGCCGATCCAATAGGCACCAGGGACGCCGAGGCCGATCCATGTGCACGCCGCTGACCAAAGGCTGATTAGGCCCACTGGGCGGGCCAGTTGTGAGCCGCGCCAGAACAACACTGCGCCGCAGAGAAGTAACACCACCACCCAAAAAGCGATGTCCGCCAAAGCCTCGAGCTTTGCGACCTGCGACGCGGGCGCGAAACTCTCCCACGTGCCACCCCACGGCTTCGCGCTGGCGCCGATCAGGGGCAATGAGGCTGCGACTAGGAGTGAAGAACGCCCGCGACTCCGACGAACTTGGCGACTTACACCCGCGAGTGACAGGGCGCTTGTCCGTGTCGACACGTTCAGTGCGGAGTTGCGGGCAAGAACGTACCTCGCCCATGTCCTCGCGGCGCTGTATGTGACCGTGAACCCGATGGCGAGGATTACGTTCTGCGCTATGCCAGAAGTCGTAGTTTGTTGTACCCCGAGCCCCATGGTGGCCGAAACGATCACCGCAAGTGGTGGCCTGATCGCAACCAATGCGTCGAGTTGTGACTGATGTTCGTACACGGCGGCCTGGTTGCCGGCCGACAGGAGGGCTGGCGGCGCCACTGCGGTGGCGATGGCAGCGTCTCTCTCGATTTGACTGGTGATGGCAGGTATTACGCCAACGCCGTTCCCGTAGTAGGACGTGTGATCCAGAAAGAGTGATGCCGTCTGGGGCACCTTCGTTACGCGCTGGCTGCTACCCAGCACGCCAAGCGCTCTTGAGACGGGGTCGTGGGTCGCGATTATGTCCAAGCCGTCAGCCGAGCAGCGAGTTCGGCCAATGATGGCTTGACCCGTGGGGATGAAAAAGAACGAGAGGAAGACGAACATTGCTCCGTTGAGGATGGAGAAGCGAATCCAGAGGCCTTGGGGGATCGCAGGGGTTTCCTGAGTCAGAGCCTCATATGCGCCGAGAAGAGACCTCTCATTCATGCCTTGCAGAAGCACCTCGAGTTTGGACACGTCGGCGACCGGTAACGTCCAAATGGCCTGAAGCCAAAGTAGGAGGTCGCTCGCCTGAGAAAGGAGTCGCGGAATCCACTCGTCCAGGACGAAACCAAGAACCAGACCAAACCCCGCCAAGTAGGAGAGTGTGAGGGTGAGAGCGGCGAAGATCATCCAGATCCGGTGCTCCCGAACTTCATACAGTGTCGCTAGGAGAGCGTGTCCGCTTCCTAGAGTGATGAGGCTGGGTTGTCTAGAGCGCACCTGCTCGTCTTGCACTAACTCCGTAAGGATCGACCCCCCTTGTGAATGGCCAATCAAGATTGTGGAGTCGGCACCGGCGGCAACCACACGCCGTGCGCACGACTCCTTAATTCGCTGGCGGAAGTCGTCGTCGGAGCACCAAGCAAGGGCATCATTGACCAGATCCGCTATTCGTCCGGACAGAAGTACCGCAGTGGCAACGATTGGGACTGCCAGAATCAACAAGCCTGTGCGAACTACTAGCCACAGCGGGCCCACGGTAAGTGCGTATGCGAGTTGGCGCCTTCTTCCTTCGCTTTTCCCTTCCCAGAGGACGAGGGCTCCGGCGAACGGAGTGATGAGTTGCAGGAGTAGCAGCGCGAACGCGGCACGCGCAGTCCACCAGGCGACTCTTCGGCGTGATACCCGCGGCGCCGAGTTGCCCCAATACAGAGGATCGATCACGAGCGACACCTGCATTTGGGCCCGCACCGCCTCCAGATGCTCATGGCCAGGTGCGTACGCACATCGGGCCGAGCAGACCACGTTTCGCCAACCAGCCGGCGACTCGTCCAGGAGTCCTCCGACAATCGCTCGCAGCGTGCTCTGCGCGAAGACTTCGCTATTTCTAACGCCGATACCGTGTACAACCAACGCGTAAATACTGTGCTGCTGCGCGTGTCTTGTCTCGGCGGAATCGTTACCCCGCGCAGTGAGCTTGGGTCGCCGGCGGGATTTCTTGGCGCTTCGGGGGGACATGATGCTCTTATACCTTCTGGCGAACACGTGGGCAGGCGTCTACTCAGCGTTTGCGTGAATTTTCCCGAAAGGGCGTAAGTCAAATGCCCCTTGTGCACTGAGGTTGCGGAATTACCCCTTTACTTAGTTCATTGGGACGGTGTCGCGCCGCCTGTGCCAGCGCTGAGCGCCTCTCGCGCACCTGCAGGCGACAGGTGGTAAAGGAGGCAACACTCACCCGCCAGCAAGTGGAGTCGAGGCGTCTAACCTCGGGCCGGCGGTGACCGGATTCGTTATCCGATCACGTCCTCGTTTTGCTGGCCACCACTCGTGTTGCGGCGCGACCACCGACTTCCCTGACTCGCAGTTCTCGACAACGGCGCGGTGGCGGTCCCGGCGGGCTGTCTCCTGGCTAAGCGGCGAGGGGACGAAGGCTGGTCCGCTCTGGACGAGGTGCCGGCGGTCCGGAAGTGAGCCTTGTACGCCGCCAGCATCTGCAGGCCGCTCCTAAGTGTCAGCAGTGCGGGTGCTCGCCGCGCCTCTTCACGCAAAAGCCCTCGCGCTCGCCGTCTGCTTCGTAACCTAAGACACCGATCTCCCACCGAGGTCGGGACCCGTGGCGAGGCCGTCAGGGGAAGGCAACGGGGGCAACGTGAAGGTTATCTATCCGGTCGGGGGCAGTTCCCTCGTCTCCTCGGAGAAAAAATTCCTTAAACACATCGACCACACCGGCGGTGTACTTGTCGTCAACCCTGAGATTCCGGACCGCAAGCGCTATAACACCACCCGCGAGTTCGACGGCGTTCTGATACTTCCGACCGGGATATTCACGGTTGAGGTGAAGGGCACGGGCGCCCGGGGGGAACTGCACACACCTGGGATTGACGGATGGTCCGTCGGCGGAGACCTGTCCGCGTTTCACGGACGCCCCGGTAAGCAGGCGGTGACCCAAGCCAAGATCCTTGCTTCGCTCTTCCAGGCCAACCGGATGGCGGTGGGCCTGGTCAACGGGATCGTCGCGATCGTCGGCCGTGACGTCACGCTGCCCTCGAACGCTTCGGTTCACTTCGTCGAGAAGGCCCACGTCGTGATTTCTCGGCCGGGTGTTGGCGCGGTGATCGACGCTGAGGTCCACGGTGAGTTCCCGAGACGACGCATCAGCATCAATTCCGTCGAGCGGATCCTGCGGGTCCTGGGCGGTGTCCAGGCGACCCCGACTCGCGACGTGTTGGCAGGCGAAGGGTTCCTTACCGAGGACCAGTTGGCTGCCGTCGTCTACGCCGAGCAGGAAGAGGCGCAATCTGCCGATGGCGCGCTCGCGTCGATGACGCCACCGACGAAGTCGAAGCCGTCGCAAACAGTCGCAGAGCGTCCTGCCGCTGACCGGGATAGGTTCGAGGCTTCCCGTGCCACCGACCGGGACCTAACCGAGGTGGTCGAGATCGTCGCCGGCGTCGCCTTTTCCCGCGACGCCTTCGCGAAGTCAGTCGGCGAACGGGTGGGCATCGTGTCGCTCGCCGACATCGTCAACAACCCGATCGCTGTACGGGAAGGCGATGAAGGCGCGGTCGTCTACAGCTTCGGGGAGGAACACGTTGTGGTGACGCGCAGGCTCGACGGTCTGGTCCTTAGCTTCGATGACACGCTCTCCTACGAGCGCCGTCGCAATGGAGCGACAATAGGCGAATGGAAGATCAGTGCCCGCGCCGTCAAGGGAGCGTTCATTCTCGGGCTGCCCCTTGACGCCGTCGTGCGCATCGCAGAACAACCCGAAGACGAGTGGGCGACCCAAGAAGGCGTCAGTAACGTGGTTCGGGCCCGGTGTGACTACGCGGCCACGTGCAGCGTCGGGGATAAAACGATCTTGTCAGTGACGCAGCGGATCTCGGCAATGCACAACGCGCTGAGGGAGGACACCGGTCCTGTTGTGTCCGCCGAGGTGACCTACATTGAGTCCGACGGCATAGTCATCCGCGGTGGCGCCCTGGCCCGGGTAAAAGCGAAGACCTTGTCGGTAGAAGAGATCGTGCGGGTCGCCGTATCCCCAGAAAAAGTCTGGCCCGGGAACGAGAAGGCCACCGAAGTGCGACTCGGCCCCGACTTCGCGTTGATTGTTGACCGGCGCGACGGCGCGGTTGTGGCCACCACGCCTCGCTCCAGCGCACTGAAGTACCGAGACGGCACGACCCTCGACGGCCTACGGATCAACGGAAGCGCATTGTTCGCGGCCTCGAAGCAGCGAATTCTGGAACAGCAGTTGGTCGACGTAGTCCGCGAATCCAAACGTCGCTACCGCGCCCCCGGCCGCGGCGAGATGGTCTACCTTGGGGACGGGTTTGGTGTGGTACGCAGTGACGCGGACGGGACGATCATTGGCATCCTTCCGCCGTGGGACATAGATCGTCACATCGCGACGGGTTCCTGGGTGAAAGTTGACGTGCACCACGCGATCCCCGAGGGAGGCGCTCCGCGTCCGCGGCGCCAAACGAACAGCCAGGCGAACGGGGCTCCGGATAGGGACCGCCCCCCGGGCAAGCCTCGCGATGTCCAGGACGACAAGAGCGGCCACGAGGGCTCGTCGGCGTCAGGCCAGCGCAAAGGCGGTCGAAGCACAGCGGGTCAGCAGAAGCGCCGACGACCGCAGGGGTCGCTTCAGCAACTCGCTCCCGAGGTCGTCGATGGCATACGGATGCGCAGCCAAGTGCGGAAATTGCTAACCAAGGACGGCATTACCGTGGCGCAGGTCGTCGCGTGTTTAACCGACAGCGGTCACCGTCTGACGATCGAACAGAGCGAGAGCGGCTCCAAGGCCATATACGCCCTTGGGGATCTCCGCTGCGTAATCAGTGGCGGCTACCTCGTCTCGGCGACCCGATCTTCTCAAGCGCGCCCCGCGACGGCCCAAGACACGACCGAGTCCAAGCCTACCGACTGACTGACGACGGGGGTTCGTGCGCTGCCGACACCATTACGCCCAAGGGGATCGATTAAGCCTGATTGGCTGGCGCACCTCGTTACCGAGCGTCGGACTGCCCCAAGTCGTCCGAGAGGTGGACTACGGAGCCCGAAACCTCGGTGAACGAGCTGCGGTCAGGTCTCGTGGCAGCAACCTGATGGTGGACCTTGCGGCACTACTACGCCTCTCTGCCCATCCGCCTCGGCGAATCAGTGAAGACGGTGCAGGCGCGTCTGGGGCACGCAAGCGCCGTCGAGACTCTCGGCACCTACAGCCATCTCTGGCCAGATTCTGACGATCGAACCCGTGAAGCAATCGACTCGGTCCTTGGCTCTTCTGCCCCAGACCTTGGGCGCGGGCGGACAGTCATTCTCGGGCTCCTGCGGACTGTTCGCGGACTGCAGCCCCTCTAATTCCGCTTCTTTGCAGGTCAGAGGGGGTGGTGCGGACGGGCTGGCTCATAGGCCGGGTTCTGTTCGCCGTACCGCCTCACGACGGCACGGTTGGCGACCATCCATCTCCGGGTGCCGTTGCCGACACCCTCCAGCGACCTACCCGCGAGCTCGGGCGGACCACCCTCGAGCACTCGCTGTTCGGTCTTGCTCCAGGTGGGGTTTGCCTAGCCACGACGGTCTCCCGCCGCGCTGGTGGTCTCTTGCACCACCGTTTCACCCTTACCCCGGCTCGAGAGCCGTGGCGGTCTGTTTTCTGTGGCACTGATCCCGCGGGTCACCCCGGGTGGGCGTTACCCACCACCTCGTCCTGTGGAGCCCGGACCTTCCTCGACATCCTCGGACGAATCCGAGAACGACGCGATCGCCCGGCCAGCCCGTCCGCAGGCCAAGGATAGGGCACCGGAGCCCGGAAGCGTCCCGGGCTCACGCGGATTGCCGACTTCTGCCTCGGCGCCCTTCTCCTGTGGTGTTTCTGGGACGTTCTGCCCGCCCGAGCCCTACCCTTGGGTCAAGGGGGGGTCATGACCACAGCGGCCGAGGCAGAGCACGTCGCGACGCTGCCGCACTCCCCGGTCCCGCCCACCAGCTGGTTGCTGACCGACACGCTCGTCGCCCACCTGCAGCTGATCGCCGACGGGGTGGTCGCGGTCGCAGGCTTCGGCGTGGCAGCGATCCGGATCCGCAGCGGCGACGAGCTGGTGCTGGTTGTGGACACGGGCCTGCCCGAGGAGGTCGGGACGCGCATCCCGCTCCGGCTGATGCAGGACGAGCTCGCGCTGGCCGACGACTGGGGCATCCTCCAGTTCGTGCCGCACGAGCGCGGCACTGCCGGCCCCAGCACCGGTGGCTGGATCGTGCCGGACGTGACCGTCACCGATGGACCCGACGCCTGGCACCCCCTCGACATGCTCGTCGCCCCGCTGTACGACGAGCAGGGCGAGCTGCGCGGGACGCTGGCCATCGACGAGCCGCTCGACGGGCGCCGACCCGGAGTCGCCCGCCGGCGGGTGCTCGAGCGGTTCGCTGGCCTGGCCAGCCGGGCCGTGCTCTCCGCGGTGGAGCGGGAGTCGCTCGCCGAGCAGGTGGCGATGGCCAACATGGTCAAGGAGGTCGTCCGGACCACCAGCGCCCAGCTCAGCCTCGAAGGCCTGCTCGCCTCCTGCGAGCAGACCCTCGTCGAGGGGTTCCGGGCCGACGGGCTGTGGATCCAGACGGTCGTGGAGGAGGACCGGGGCGGGCTGCTGTACACCCCCGAGGGCGTCGACGTGGTCCTGCCGCCGGCCATCGTCGAGTTCGCGGCCGCCTCGGCGAGCTACTGCTGGCACCACCAGCTCGTGGTCACGATCGGCGAGGACCACCCGGTCCCGCCGATGATGGACCCGCGTCAGCACCACGAGATCGTGGAGCTGCTCCGGGGCATCTCGATGTCGGCGCTGATCTTCGTCCCGCTGGGCGCCGGCACCGAGCACATGGGCAGCCTGGTGCTCACCCGCCGCCAGGCGCAGGACGAGTGGTCCGAGATCGAGCGCTCGGCCCTCCTCGACATCGGTCACGACCTCGGCCGAGCCACCCTGAACGCACGCACCTTCGAGCGTGAGCACGCCCTGGTGACCGAGCTGCAGGCGCTCGACACCTACAAGAGCCAACTCATCGCCACCGTCTCCCACGAGCTGAAGAACCCGCTGACCGCCGTCACCGGTCACCTCGAGATCCTCGAGTCCGACGCCCTGGGCGTGGGCGATCTCGCCCGTTCCTCGCTGGCCGCGATCGGCCGGGCCTCGTCGCGGATGTCGCGGGTGATCGAGGACCTGCTCCTGCTCCGGGAGATCGGCGAGAAGGAGAAGCCGCTGGGCCAGGAGGCGGTCAACCTGGTCGACCTCGTCCACGAAGCCGTCACGATGACCGCCCTGATCGCGGAGAGCAAGGACCTGGACGTCCGGGCCCGCGTTCCCGAGCACCCCGTGCTGGCGCTGGGCGAGGTCGACGAGCTCGACAAGGTCGTGCTCAACATCGTCAGCAACGCCGTGAAGTACACCCCCGGCGGGCGCGCCGTACGCATCAGCCTGGAGTCGCGGGCCGGCACCGTGGCCCTCCGCGTCGAGGACGAGGGACTGGGCATCTCCGAGCAGGACCAGGCGCAGCTGTTCACCGAGTTCTTCCGCTCCACCAACCCGCGTGCCGTCGAGCAGCCGGGCACCGGGCTGGGCCTGGCGATCGTCAAGCGCATCGTCGAACGACACCGCGGCACGGTCGAGGTGGAGTCGCGGCTGGGCCACGGCAGCACCTTCACCGTGGTCCTCCCGGCAGCCCGCTGACACCCTCCCACCCGCGTTCGGGGACCGGGGTCGGACCGCCCGCCCGCTGCGTCCGGCGCCGGAGCACCGACCTAGGCTGGCGCGGTGCTGATCCTGCTACCGCCCTCCGAGGGCAAGGCCCGACCGTCGCGGAGCAAGCCGCTCGACCTCGATTCGCTGAGCTTCACCGCACTCACCGGGCCGCGCGAGCGGGCCCTGGAGGCGCTGGCGCAGCTGTGCGGCGGGGACCCCGAGGAGGCCGCGAAGATCCTCGGCCTCGGCCCCACCCAGGTCGAGGAGGTACGCCGCAACCAGCATCTGCTGACCGCCCCGACGGCACGCGCCGACGCGATCTACACCGGCGTGCTCTACGAGTCCCTCGACCTCGCGTCCCTGGACCCGGCCGCACGCAGGCGTGCCTCGCGGTCGCTGGCGACCACCTCGTCGCTGTTCGGGCTGGTCCGCCCCGGCGACCGGATCCCGTCCTACCGGCTCGCCGGTGGCGTCAACCTGCCCGGCCTCGGCGTGGTCTCGGGCCACTGGCGCGGTGTGCTCGACCCGGTCGTCCGGGAGGCGGCCGGTTCCGGCCTCGTGGTGGACCTCCGCTCGAGCACCTACGGGGCGTTCTGGCGCCCGGCCCCCGACCTCGCACACCAGGTCGCCACCGTGCGGGTGCTGCAGCAGGTCGGCAGCGAGCGCAAGGTCGTCAGCCACTTCAACAAGGCGACCAAGGGCCGGCTGGTCCGGGCCCTGCTCCAGGCCGGAGCGACACCGGTGACCCCGGCAGCGCTCGCCGACGACATCTCGGCCCTCGGCTGGAAGGTCGAGCTGCTCCCGCCCGGGAAGACCAGCCAGCAGCTCGACGTCGTGGTCGACGACCTCTGAGCGGCCCGGGTCAGCCGAAGATCTCGGTGGGGCGCGCGTTGAAGAGGCGCAGGTTGGCCATCGGCTCGTCCTGGCCCGGCCCGCCGCTGAAGTAGGAGATCACCGTGACCGAGGCCGGGGCGAGCTCCATCCGGTAGACCGCATCGAGGGGAGCACCCAGCGCCTCGGCGACCAGCACCTTGATCGGGGTCACGTGGCTGACCGCGACGACCGTCTGCCCGGCGTACGACGACACGATCTGGTCGCGTCCCTCCAGGACCCGCGTCTCGACGGCACGGAAGCTCTCCCCGCCGTGGGGAGCCGACTCCAGGTCGCCGAGCCAGGCGGTCATCTCGTCGGGGAACTTCTCGTGGACCTCGGTGAAGCTCAGCCCGTCCCAGGTCCCGAACTCCATCTCGGCGATGCCGGCCTCCTCCTCGACCTCCAGGCCGAGGATCTCGCCGAGGATCTCGGCTGTGTCGCGGGTGCGCCGCACGGGCGAGCTGACCAGCACGTCCAGCGTCCCGGCCAGCGGGGTGAGCCACTCGCCGGTGGCCCGCGCCTGCTCGCGGCCGGTCTCGTTCAGGGGCGGGTTGCTGCTGTTCATCCCACCGGAGAAGAGCTTGCCCACGGTGTGGTCGGTGACACCGTGACGGACCAGGACCAGCGTGGTGACCTCGACCTCCGAGGGTCCCCAGCCGCGTTTGGGCGCCTGCTCCTGCTCGGCGTCCAGGCTCAAGTGCCGGACTCCCCCGTACGCACCAGGATCCGGTCGCACTCCTCGCAGCGGACCACCGTGTCGGTGGGCTGCTTGGCGATGATCCCGAGGTCCGAGGCGTTCAGGGTCAGGCGGCAGCCCTCGCAGGCGCGACGGCGCAGCGCAGCCGCACCGACCCCGCCCTTCTGGGCCCGCAGCTTCTCGTAGAGCGCCATCAGGTCCTCCGGCATCCCGGAGGCCGTGGTCTTGCGCTCCGCCTGCACCGAGGCCAGGTCGTCACGCAGCACCTTGGCGCGCTCGTCCAGCGCCTCCTTGAGCCTGCCCTCCTCGAGCTCCAGCTCGGCGAGCTCGGCCGACCGCCCGTCCAGCGCGGTCTGGGCGGTCTCGAGCTGCTCCATGATCTCCAGCTCGGTGTCCTCCAGAGAGGTGATCCGCCGGTGCAGGGACTCCAGCTCCCCCAGCATCCGCTCGAGCGCCTTGGGGTCCTTGACCTGGCCGGCGTCGATCATCGACTGGTCGCGCTCACGACGGGTCTTGACCTGCTCCACGTCGGCGTCGGCGCGCTTCTGCTCCCGGGTCAGGTCGTCGACCTGGATCCGCAGGTCGCGCACCGAGTTGGCCATGGCCGTACGCCGGGCCGCGAGCTCGCGTAGTTGCGCAGCCTCGGGGATCGACTGGAGCTGGTGGTTCAGGGCGTCGATCCGGGAGTCGAGCTCCTGGACGTCGAGCAGCCTGAGCTGGACGAACGGGTCGGCTTTCAGAGGATTCTCCTGATGTAGTTGTGGTCCTCAGACCCGGAAGGTCCACGGGTCCGTGTTCGTCGTGCTGACGCGGACCTCCACCGTATCGCCCAGTGCCTCCACCAGCCGACGGCGGAGCACCGGGAGCCAGGTCGCCTCGGCGGCCCAGTGGGCCACGTCCACCAGCGCCGGGGCATCGCGCTGCTCGCGCAGCTCCGACGCGGGGTGGTGGCGAAGGTCGGAGGTGAGGTACACGTCGACGCCGGCAGCCCGCGCCCGGTCGAGCAGGAAGTCCCCGGCACCGCCGCACAGCGCGACGTGCTCGACCACCCGGTCGGGGTCCCCCGCGACGCGTACGCCGTGGGCCGTCGGGCTCAGCGTCGCGGAGACGTGGGCCGCGAACTCCGCGAGCGACATCGGGGAGGGCAGCCGGCCGCGCCTCCCGGAGCCACGGTCGGGCTGGGGCAGCTGGGCGAGCTCGATCACGTCGTACGCCGGCTCCTCGTAGGGGTGCGCCGCCAGCATCGCCGCCACCGCCGCGCTGCGCAGGTGCCGGGGGCACACGGTCTCGATGCGCACTTCCTCGACCTGCTCGGGGCGGCCGACCTCCCCGATCGCCGGCCGGGAGCCCTCCAGCGGCCGGAAGCGCCCCTCGCCGAGCGAGGTGAAGCTGGCCGAGTCGTAGTCACCGATCCTGCCCGCGCCGGCCTCGGTGAGCGCCGCCCGGATCCCGTCGGCCGCAGCCACCGGGGCGAACACCACCAGCTTGTCCAGCGGCGGCGCGGGGTCCGGGTCCAGGGGGCGTACGTCCACCAGCCCCAGGGCCAGGCCCAGGGCCTCGGAGACCCCTCCCGCCGGGGAGTCCGCGTTCGTGTGCGCGGTGAACAGCCCGCAGCCCGAGGTCAGCAGGTTGTGCACCACGCGGCCCTTGGGACCGGTGGCCGCGACGCCGTGGACCGCCTTGAGCAGCAGCGGGTGGTGGCAGACGAGGAGCTGGGCGCCGAGGGCGATCGCCTCGTCGGCCACCGCGGCGACCGGGTCGACGGCCAGCAGGATCCGGCGCACCTCGGCCGCCGGGTCCCCGCACACCAGTCCCACCGCGTCCCAGCTGTCCGCGTGGTGGGGTGGGTACCAGTCATCGAGCAGGGCGGTGATCTCTGCGAGCGTGGGCACGGGTGCAGGCTAGTTGACCTGCCGCTCGCGGTCCTTCCAGTACTCCTGGCGCAGCTTGAACTTCTGCAGCTTGCCGGTGGCGGTGCGGGCGAGCACCTCGCGGAACTCCACCGAGGACGGCGCCTTGTAGCGCGCCACCTTGGACTTGCAGTAGTCGATCAGCTCCTGCTCGGTGAGCTCGGAGCCCTCGTTCTTGACCACCAGGGCCTTGATCGTCTCGCCCCACTTCTCGTCGGGTACGCCGATCACGGCGACCTCGGCCACGTCGGGGTGGGAGAAGATCGCGTCCTCGACCTCGATCGAGGAGACGTTCTCGCCACCGGTGATGATCACGTCCTTCTTGCGGTCCTGGATCGTCAGGTAGCCGTCTTCACCGATGACACCCCCGTCCCCGGTGTGGAACCAGCCGTCCCGCAGCGCAGCCTCGGTCTCCTCCGGCTGGTCCCAGTAGCCCTCCAGGATCACGTTGGACCGGGCCAGCACCTCGCCGCCCTCGTCGATCTTCAGCGTCACCCCGATGGCCGGCTGCCCGGCACGGACCAGCTTGGCGGCACGCTCCTCCCCGGACAGTTCGTCCCACTCCGCCCGGGTGCGGTTGACCGTCAGCAGCGGAGAGGTCTCGGTGAGGCCGTAGATCTGGATGAACTCCCAGCCGAGCTCGGACTCGACGCGGGCGACGGTCTTCGTCGGCGGCGGCGCTCCCGCGACGATGATCCGGACCTTGTCCCGCCCGGGGATCTCGCCCTGCCAGCTCTCGGCGGCCTCGAGCACCGAAGCGACGACGGCCGGCGCAGCGCACATCACCGTGACGCCGTACTTCTCCACGCGCCGCAGGATCTCGGCCCCGTCGATCTTGCGGATCACCACCTGCTCGACGCCCATGCCGGTCATCGCGAACGGCATCCCCCACCCGTTGGCGTGGAACATCGGCAGCGTGTGCAGGTAGACGTCGCGGTCGGTCACCCCGGCATGCAGCGCGAAGGTGACCGCGTTGGTCCAGACGTTGCGGTGAGTGATCTGCACGCCCTTGGGGCGGGCCGTGGTCCCCGAGGTGTAGTTGATCGTGGCGGTGGCGTTCTCGTCGTGCTCCCAAGGCTCCGGCTGCGTCCCCTCGGAGTACATGTCCTCGTCGCGGCCGATCACGAACTTGTGCTCGCACTCCACGCTCGCCATCGACTCCTCGAGCTCGGGATCCACGTAGAGCACCCGCGCACCGGAGTGCTCGACGATGTACTTGACCTCGTCGACGGAGAGCCTGAAGTTGATCGGCACCAGCACCCGGCCGTGCCCGGCCACCCCGAAGAACGCGGTGTACAGCCGGGCGCTGTTGTGCGAGAGGTAGGCCACCCGCTCCCCGAACCCGATGCCGAGCTCGTCGAGCTTGGCGGCCTGGGCCCGGGCCAGCTCGCCCACCCGCGCGTAGGTCATCTCGCCCAGCGACGGCGCAGGCTGGTCCGGCTCGTCGACGATCCCGATGCGGTCGGCGTACACCGCCAGGGCGCGGTCGAGAAAGTCGGACGCTGAGAACGGCACGATCACGGTTGTGACTCCCCTCACTGTGGATGGAACCACCCTAACTGCCATGCCACCCGGTCAGACTCCCTTGAACCGGGCATAGGTGAGGGGCACACTCGTGAACGTGCAGGCCAACGACTCGGACCTCGTGGACGAGTCATGGCTCGCGCCCGAGGCCCGTCGCCTGCGCGTGCTGTTCGACCGGGTGCCCGCGCTGATCGGCTACTGGGACAGGGACCTCCGCAACGTGATGGCCAACGCGGCACACGTCGAGTGGTTCGGGAACGAGCCGGCGGACATGACCGGGAAGCACATCAGCGAGATCCTCGGTCCCGAGCTCTACGCCAAGAACCGACCCCACATGGAGCGCGCCCTCGCCGGTGAGCAACAGGTCTTCCAGCGCACCATGACCTCCGCGATGCCCGACCGCCGCACCCGGCACGCCCAGATCTCCTACGTGCCCGACCTCGTGGACGGCGAGGTGGTCGGGCTCTTCGCGCTCGTCACCGACATCACCCAGACCGTGGAGACCCAGCGCCAGCTCGACGAGGCGCAGGAGATCTCCCAGCTCGGGAGCTGGCGCTACGACGTCGCCACCCGCGACGTGACGTGGTCGCGGCACATGTACCGGCTGATGGGCCAGGACCCCGACGACTTCGTCCCCGTGAGCGAGACCTGGATGCCGCAGGTGCACCCCGAGGACCAGGACGACCTGATGGTCATGATCACCCGGGCACGTGAGTCCGGCGTGGACTACGAGATGAGCTACCGCCTCGTCCGCCCCGACGGAGAGGTCCGTGAGGTGCTCAGCCGGGTCCGCGCCGAGTGGTCGCCCGAGGGTGAGGTCACCGGGCTCACCGGCGTGATGCAGGACCTCACCGAGTCCAACTCGCTCACCCGTGAGCTGAGCCGGGTCAACGAGGAGCTGCGGCAGGTCAACCAGCTCAACGCCGACGTGCTCGGGGTGGTCGGTCACGACCTGCGCACACCGCTCTCGCTCGTCCTGGGACACCTCGAGGAGCTCTCGGCGACCTGGGGCAGCAGCGACGAGGACACCAAGCTCGCTCGCGTCGACAAGGCGTACGCCGCGTCGCTGCGCCTTGCCGCCCTGGTCGAGGACGTCCTCGCGATGGCCAGCTTCGACTCCGGCACGGTCGCCACCCGGCCGCTGCGCGTCGAGCTGGGCGAGGTCGTCAACGAGGCCCTGGCGGGCGTGCACGGGGCCACGGAGGTGGAGGTCCGGGTCGAGGGCTGCCCCGTCAGCGTCGTCGACCCCTTCCACGTGCGCCAGATCGTGGCCAACCTGGTCACCAACGCGCTGCGGTACGGCGCTCCCCCGGTGGTCGTGACGATCAGCGAGACGGGCGGCTCGGCACGGATCGAGGTCACCGACCGGGGGGAGGGCGTCCCGGCGGACTTCGTCCCGCACCTGTTCGAGCGGTTCACCCGCGCCACGACCGGGGTCGCCACCCGGCACCGGGGCAGCGGCTTCGGCCTCTACATCGTGCGCCGGCTGGCCGAGGCCAACGGCTGCGAGCTCACGTACGCTCCGGCGCTTCCTTCGGGCTCGCGGTTCCGACTGGATCTTCCTTGACCTCGTGGTGGGCCTCAATCCACCTCATCGCCGGTTTCGCCAGCACCCCGTGGACCAGGACCGAGAGCCCGATCGTGAACGCGACGGTGGCCCACAGCCACCGGAGCTCCTCGAAGTGGGCGTGCCCGGCGGCGTACGCCAGGTAGAACAGCGACCCGACGCCACGCACACCGAAGAAGGCCGTGACGAGGCGTTCCCTGCGGTCCATGCCGTGGCCGCTCCTCGCGAACGGCACCAGGCTGGCCACGCCGGCCAGGGGACGCAGGACAAAGACCAGCGCCACCCCGGCCAGCACGCCCCGCCAGTCCAGCGCCTCCAGGATTCCGCGACTCATCGCGATGCCCAGGCACAGCAGCACGAGCAGGGTCAGCAGCCGCTCCAGACGCTCCACGACGCCGTGCATCGCCTCCTGGTAGTCGTGGCTGCGCTCGGCGTTGCGCATCGCCATGCCGCAGCAGAACACCGCGATGAAGCCGTACCCGCCGACGAGCTCGGCGGCGCCGAAGGACAACGCCAGTGCCGCCAGCGCCAGCAGCGGCTCACCCTGCTCGGCCAGCCGCAGCGAGGCCCTGCGCGCCCGGAATGCCAGCTTGGCCAGGAGGTAACCCACCAGGGCGCCCACCAGCACGCCCAGCACCACCTTGCCGAGCAGGTCCCACAGGAACCACTTCCCCACCCAGGACCAGGTGGTGCCCTTCTCCACCAGGTAGATGGCCCCGTAGACGAAGGGGAAGGCGAGGCCGTCGTTGAGGCCGGCCTCCGAGGTGAGCGCGAACCTGACCTCGTGCCGCTCGTCGCTCTCGTCCTGGTTCTCGGTCTCGACGTCCGGGCCACCCACCTGGACGTCACCGGCGAGCACCGGGTCGGTGGGGGCCAGCACCGCGCCCAGCAGCAGCGCAGTGGCCGGGGCCAGGCCCAGGCCCCACCACCCCAGCAACCACACCGCGGCGATGCTCAGCGGCATCGCCGCCAGCAGCAGCCGCCAGGTCGCGGACCAGCGCCGCCAGTCGCGCGGATGACGCAGGCGGAGCGGACGGTCCAGGGCCAGCCCCACCCCCATCAGCGCCAGGAGCACGGTGAACTGGGTGACCTGCTCGACGGTGGTGTGGTTCTTGACCGGGTCGAAGAACGCGTCCGTGCCGACCGGCAGGAACCCCATGCCGATGCCGGCTGCGAGCAGCACCATCGGCGGGGAGACGGCGAACCGGCTCAGGGTCGACGGCAGCACGGCCGCCAGCAGGATCGCGAAACCCGCGACGAGATACAGGGCGCTGGACACGGGGCCCACCTTCCGAACGCAACAAGACGAACAGAGGGCCCGCGTCTCTGGGGCCTGACCGGATTGGGCAGCAGGACTCCCCTGCGAGTCCTCGCCGCGAAGCGATGCCCGTTTGACGGACTGTGCTCGTTGACGGGGCCCGGAGTCAAATGCCGTCTGGACAGATGCCGGCGGGTTGGGGTGCCCGGCCCACAATGTGCCTGTGAGCCAGGCACCCGAGCCCGAGTCCCCGTGGACCCGCCGTGCCCTGCTCACCGCCGGGGCCGCCACCGCGGCGGCGGCGCTGGCCGCCGACTCACGCAAGTCCGACCCAGCCCTCTCGGCCGCCCTCCGGGACCAGATCGGCGTACAGCTGCACCTCCGCTGGGAGGGGACGCCGTACTACGACCTCGAGCAGGTGATCGCAGCCCTGCGGGACCTCGGCGCGGGACACGTGCGGGACTCGTTCAACGTCGGCTGGCCGACCCAGAACGCACAGATCAGAACCGTCGCGGACGAGTGCGAGGTGAAGTTCACCCTGACCGCCAGGATGAGCGACCCCATCGACGGCTTCGTCGAGGGGGTCGCCGCCCTCGGCGATTGCGTGGTCGCCGTCGAGGGGGTCAACGAGTGGGACAACACCGGCCGTCCCGACTGGGCCGCCGAGGTGCGCGCGCACCACACGGAGCTGTACGCCGCCGTGAAGCGCGCGATGCCGCAGATGCCGGTGCTCGCACCCTCGGTCTCGGACCCTGCCCAGGCGAAGACGCTCGGCCCGGTGCCCTGCGAGTTCGGCAACGCCCATGCCTACCCCGACGGCGCCCCGGGGGCGTGGCTCACGGTCCCGCTGACGGCCGCGGCGGCGGTCGCAGGCAAGCGCGTCGTCGTGACCGAGACCGGCTACACCAACGTCCTGCGCGACTCCGACGTCAGGTGGCACCACCCGGTCACCGAGGAGGTCGCGGGCGGCCACATGGCCAGCCTCGTCAACGCCCACCTCGAGGCCGGCGCCCCCCGCGTCTTCGTCTACGAGCTCTTCGACCAGGGGCCTGGCGACGTCGACGTGGAGCACGGGTTCGGGCTGCTCCGCTTCGACGGCAGCCCCAAGCTCGCGTTCACAGCGCTCAGAGGGCTGCTCCGCGGCACCGACGACCTCGGCTGAGCCGGGAGGTCGCGGACGGGTGGTGGGCGCAGCAGGGATCGAACCTGCGACCACCTCGTTGTAAGCGAGGTGCTCTACCGCTGAGCTATACGCCCCAGGGTCTCCGGCCCGATGGATCAGGCCCCGACCACGCGGCCAAAGACTACGGGAGGTGGGCGGTGGCGCCCAACTCGCCCGGTGTATCCGGATTCGCGACGAGCCCGTCAGGACACAAAGAAGTCGCGCCGCTGGCGTCTCGGGTCACCAGCGGCGCGACAAGGCAAAGAGTGCCCCAAGACGGGCCAGCTTCCAAGGGCTTCGCGGAAAATGGCCGAGACAACTAGACCAGGGCGGCCAGGACAGCGGCATGTTCGTCCAGATCGCGCGCCTGGCCGCTAGCGTTGTGCGCCGCCCAGGCGATCTGCCCGTTCCGGTCGACGATGTAGGAGGACCTGGTCGGTCCCCCCGAGCGCTCGTCGAAGACGCCGTACGCCTTCGCCGTGGCGCCGTGCGGCCAGAAGTCGCTGAGCAGCGGGAAGAAGATCCCGTCGCGGTCGGCCACCGCACGCTGGGTGAAGATCGGGTCGCAGCTGATCGCGATCAGCGTCGAGCACTCGGTCTCGAAGTCGCCGAGCCGGTCGCGCAGGCCGGTGAGCTCGCCGGTGCACACCCCGCTGAACGCGAACGGGTAGAACACGAGCAGGGCGGCCTTCCCGCGGGCCTGGGTGGTGAGCGTGACGGCCTGGCCGTGCTGGTCCCTGAGGGTGAAGTCAGGCGCCGCTGCGCCGATGGCCAGAGTCATGCCGGCCATCGTGCCAGCCACCGGGCACAACCTCGACGTCAGTCCCCCGAGTCCTCTGCGCCCCCGGCTGCGTCCGAAGCCTCGTCCTCACCGGAGTCGCCGTCGTCGCCGGGGTTGCCGTCCTCGTCGTAGTGCTTGAGGTCCTTCTTCAGGACCTTGCCGGTGGAGTTCCGGGGAAGCTCGTCGAGGAACACGAACTCACGCGGCACCTTGTAGCCGGCGAGGTTCTCCTTGACGTGGGACTTCAGGGTCTCGCGCAGGTCGTCGGGATCGACGTCGCCGCTGATCACCACGAAAGCACGCAGGCGCTTGCCGTACTCCTCGTCGTCGACCCCGACGGCGGCGACGTCCTCGACGCTCTCGTGGCGCGACAGGCAGTCCTCGACCTCCTTGGGGAACACGTTCTCCCCGCCGGAGACGATCATCTCGTCGTCGCGACCGTCGACGAACAGGCGGCCCTCCTCGTCGATGCGCCCGATGTCGCCGCTGGACATGAGCCCGTCGATCATCTCCTTGCCCTCGTCCTCGTCACCGGTGTAGCCACCGAAGAGCATGGTGTTGCCGACGAAGATCCGGCCCGACTCCCCCGGCGTCTGCTCGTTGCCCTCGTCGTCGTAGATCTTCACGACGGTGTTGTAGGGAACCTTGCCCGCCGTACCGGGGGCGGCGCGCATGTCGTCGGGCTGGGCGATCGTCGCCCAGGCCACCTCGGTCGAGCCGTAGGTGTTGTAGAGGTTCTCGCCGAACGCATCCATCCACTTCGTGGCGAGGTCCCCGGGCAGCGCCGACCCGGAGGCGGCCACCACGCGGAGCCGGGACCAGTCGCCGGAGCGCTCGTCCTCGCTGAGCTTGAGGATCCGCTGCATCATCACCGGGATCACGATCATCGCGTCGCAGTCGTGCTTCTGCAGGGTCTCGAGACAGTCCGCGGGATCGAACCTGCGGCGCAGCACCACCGTGGAGCCGAGCAGCATCGCGAGGTTCAGGTGGGCCCAGCCCCAGGTGTGGAACAGCGGGGCGGCGATGTAGGTCCGGCCGCCGGTCTTGAACGGGATCTTGGACAGCAGCGCGACCGCGCCGTCGATGCCGGACTCGCCACGGGGTGCGCCCTTGGGCGTCCCGGTCGTGCCCGAGGTGAGGATCACCGGACGCGTCGTGTGGTCGGGCACGGGGTGCGCCTCGGTGGAGCCCTTCTCGATCAGGTCCTCCACCAGCGGCACCTTGCCGGGCTCGCCGTCGTGCCACGCGATCACCCGGGGCATGTCGATGCCGGACTTGTCCACCAGCTCGGTGAACTCTTCGTCGTAGACGATCGCCGCGGGCTTCTCGCGCTCGCACACCTCCCCCAGCTGCGGGGCGGAGAAGGCGGTGTTCAGGTAGAGGATGTCCGCCCCGAGCTTGGACAGGGCGGTCGAGGCGTCGACGAAGTACCGGTGGTTGCGGCACAGCACGGCCACGCTGTCTCCCTGCTCCACGCCGAGCTCCTTGAGCCCGTGCGCCAGCCGGGTGGCGCGCTCGTCGACCTCGGCCCAGGTCAGCTCACCGAGCTCGTCGATGAGGCCGAGCTCCTGGGGTGACCGGACCGCCAGCGCCCTCATCCCACCGGCGAACCCGATGCCCCAGTCCATCACCGTGCGGCCGATCCCCACCAGCTTGCGAGGGCCGTAGGGCCGGATCACCCCCGACTGCGCCATGACCTTGACCATCCGGGCGTGACGAAGCGCTGTTCTCTGCATCTGCGGGAACATCGGGTGAGGACCTCCTGAGCTGTGGGTTCAGTTCTTGGGAGCGACCAGACGGGTGCCGGTCCACTCCTTACCCACTGCAACGGTCGTCGTCGTAGAAAGTCCCGCAATTGGCGCGGCTTCGGCGACATCGGCCGCGTCCACGGCTCCGGGCCTGCCCACCTTGGGGGTCAGCAGCCAGATCGCTCCACCCCGGACGAGGTCGGTCAGGCTGTCGACGAGCGCGTCGACGAGGTCCCCGTCGTCGTTGCGCCACCACAGGAGTACGACGTCCACGACGTCACCGTGGTTGCCGTCGACGAGGTCGGAGTCGATGGACTCCTCGATCGCGGCACGGATCGAGTCGTCGACGTCGTCGTCCCAGCCGAGCTCCTGCACGACCGTGCCGGGCTTCAACCCCAACCGTTCCCCCAGCTGGACATCCGCGCGGTCTGCGCTCGGGCTCACCTGTTGCCTCCACTCACTGATCTCTAGGTCGGAATCACCCACACGAATTCGGGGTCCCGGTGCCCGTAGTCCACTAGACCCAGGGGTCAGGCGCAAGCCCGGACGCTCCATGTCCAGCATCCGAGGTGCTGCAGGAAGCCCCAATCACACCCGGCCGTGCCCGATTTGCCGATACGCTCCGGTTCCTGCCAGGACCTGGTCAGGTGGGCGAGCGCGGGGGGTTCCGTTGACGACCTTCATGGTCATCGGCCTCGTCGGGCTGGCGCTCCTCCTGGTCTCGCTGGTGATCGGGGACGTGCTCGACGGCGCCCTCGACGCCCTGACCGGTGACGTCTTCTCGAGCGCGGTGATCGGTGGGTTCGTGGCCGCCTTCGGGTTCGGGGGCGCGGCGGCCCAGGCCGCCGGTGTCCCGGTGCTGGTCAGCGTTCCGGTCGGCGTCGTCGCCGGAGCCGGGTTCGGCTGGTTCGCGGCCTGGCTCACCCGGTTGCTGCGTGACGGGAACAGCGACGCCACGCCCGTCGCGGAGGACTCCCTGGGCCGCGAGGGCACCGTGCTCACAGACATTCCCGAGGGCGGGTTCGGCACCGTCAGGGTGCTGCTCGGGGGGCACGTCGTACGCCTCAACGCCCGTGCGGAGCGCCCGGTGCCCGCCGGCACGGGGATCCACGTCACCGCGGTCCTCTCCCCCACCGCCGTCAGCGTCGCCCCGCTCTGGGACGACCTCGAGATCCCTCCCGCCCACTAGCCCCGGCTCCCAGCCACCTGGGCTGGGCGTGCCACCTCGCGGTAACCCTGAAAGGACTCCCCCATGAGCCCGGTGATCGTCCCCGTACTCGGCTTCGTCGCCCTCTTCGTGCTGCTCCTGCTGCTGGTCACCAGCCGCTACAAGGTGGCCGGCCCGAACCAGGCGTACATCGTCACCGGCCGCAAGGGGAAGGCGGTGCTCAACCCCGAGACCGGCGCCCTGACCACCGACCTGTCGGGGCAGAAGGTGATCCTCGGCGGCGGCACGTTCGTGATCCCCTTCGTGCAGAAGCTCGCCACCCTCGACCTCTCCAGCCGCCGGATCTCGGTCCAGATCAGGGGCGCGGTCTCGGGGCAGGGCATCAAGCTCAACGTCGAGGGTGTGGCGATCGTCAAGGTCGGGGGCAACGCCGACCAGATCCGGCTCGCGGCCCAGCGCTTCCTGAGCCAGCAGCAGGACGTGGAGGCCTTCACCCAGGAGGTGCTGGCCGGCGCCCTGCGCTCGATCGTGGGCGGGCTGACGGTGGAGCAGATCATCCGTGACCGCGCCGCGTTCGCGCAGCGGGTGGCCGACGAGTCGGAGAACTCCCTCACCGGCCAGGGCCTGATCCTGGACACCTTCCAGATCCAGGACGTCACCGACGACGGCAGCTACCTCGCCGACCTCGGCCGTCCCGAGGCCGCACGGATCGGCCAGGCCGCCTCGATCGCCGAGGCGAACGCACGCCAGGCAGCCGAGCAGGCGCGGATCAAGGCCGAGGAGGAGATCGCGGTCGCCCAGCGGGCGCTCGCCCTCAAGCAGGCCGAGATCAAGGCCGAGACCGACGCGGCCTCGGCCAACGCAGCCGCTGCGGGACCGTTGGCGCAGGCGGACCGGGACCAGTCCATCCTCCTCGAGCAGGAGAAGGTGGCGGTGCGACAGGCAGCCCTGACCGAGCGTCAGCTCGAGACCGAGGTCCGCAAGCCGGCCGACGCCGCGCGGTACAAGGTCGAGCAGGAGGCGGAGGCGAACCGCACCGCGGAGATCTTCGCGGCCGAGGCCCGCAAGGCCGCCTCGATCGCGAACGCCCAGGCCAAGGCCGAGGAGACCCGGCTCAGTGGTGAGTCGGAGAAGTCGAGGCGTGCGGCACTCGCCGAGGCCGAGGCGATCGAGGGCCAGAAGCGCGGCGAGGCAGAGCGGTCCCGTCGCGTCGCGGAGGCGGAGGCGACCCGCGCCGAGGGCGAGGCGACCGCTGCCGCCACCCTGGCCGTGGGCCAGGCCGAGGCCGAGGCGATGGACAAGCGTGCCGAGGCGTTCGCCCACTACAACGACGCCGCGGTGCTCCAGATGCTGATCGAGGTGCTGCCCCAGATCGCACGCGAGGTGGCCGCCCCCATCGCCGCCATCGACCAGCTCACGATCGTCTCGACCGACGGGGCCGGCGCCATGCCCAAGCAGGTCACGGACAACGTCGTCCAGACGCTCTCGATGCTGAAGACCACCACCGGGCTCGACCTCGAAGGACTGATCAAGCGTGCGGTCGACGGTGCCACGAACGGTGCCGGGATCGTCCCCACCGGCGCGTCCGACGCCTGAGACGAGGGCGCCGGATGCCCGTACTCGTCAGTAGATTTTCTCTGCTTACGAGAAGTGACACGATGAACCGGTGAACGACTCCGACAACACCCAAGAGCCAGTCGAGGCTCGGCGCGCCTCGGTGATCCACGAGGGCCTGCCGACCCAGCTTCCCGACATCGATCCCGACGAGACCCAGGACTGGCTCGCGTCGTTCGACGCGATGGTGGACGACCGCGGTCGCGACCGCGCGCGCTACCTGATGCTGCGACTGCTCGAGCGTGCGCGCGAGCAGTCGGTGGGCGTCCCGGCGCTGCGCAGCACGGACTACATCAACACGATCCCCCCGGAGCGCGAGCCGTGGTTCCCCGGTGACGAGGACGTCGAGCGCCGGATCCGCGCCTTCATCCGCTGGAACGCCGCGGTGATGGTCTCCGACGCGAACCGTCCCGGCCTCGAGGTGGGCGGGCACATCGCGACGTACCAGTCCGCAGCGAGCCTCTACGAGGTCGGCTTCAACCACTTCTTCAAGGGCAAGGACGCCGCCGGTGGTGGCGACCAGGTCTACATCCAGGGCCACGCCTCCCCCGGCATCTACGCCCGGGCCTACCTCGAGGGTCGGCTCACCGAGGAGCAGCTGCTCCGCTTCCGCCAGGAGGTGCAGCACGGCGTGGGCAAGGGGCTCCCGTCGTACCCCCACCCCCGCCTGATGCCGGAGTTCTGGGAGTTCCCCACGGTCTCGATGGGCCTGACGGCGATCAACTCGATCTACCAGGCCCGGTTCAACCGCTACCTGCAGAACCGCGAGATCAAGGACACCTCGAAGCAGCACGTGTGGGCCTTCCTCGGTGACGGCGAGATGGCGGAGCCGGAGTCGCTGGGCGCGATCGGTGTCGCGGCTCGCGAGGAGCTCGACAACCTCACCTGGGTGATCAACTGCAACCTGCAGCAGCTCGACGGCCCGGTACGCGGCAACGGCAAGATCATCCAGGAGCTGGAGTCGACCTTCCGTGGCGCCGGCTGGAACGTGATCAAGGTGATCTGGGGTCGCGAGTGGGACGCGCTGCTGGCGCGTGACGTCGACGGCGTCCTGGTCAACCAGATGAACGCCACCCCCGACGGCCAGTTCCAGACCTACTCGGTCGAGGACGGTGCCTACAACCGCGAGCACTTCTTCGGTCCCGACCCGCGGCTGCGCAAGATGGTCGAGCACATGACCGACAAGCAGATCGAGAAGCTGCCGCGCGGCGGTCACGACTACCGCAAGGTGTACGCCGCCTTCGACGCTGCCACCAAGCACGTCGGCCAGCCGACCGTGATCCTGGCGCACACCATCAAGGGCTGGACGATCGAGTCCCTCGAGGGCAAGAACGCCACCCACCAGATGAAGAAGCTCAAGACCGCCGACTTCAAGAAGTTCCGCGACCGGCTCTACCTGCCGATGAGCGACAAGGACATCGACGACGCCTACGAGGAGACCGGCGGCGCCCCGTTCTTCCACCCGGGCAAGGACTCGCCCGAGATGGAGTACATGATGGAGCGGCGCCGCCAGCTCGGCGGCTCGCTGCCCAAGCGCGTGGTCCGCGCCAAGCCGCTGAAGGTCCCCGGCGACGAGCTCTACGCCGAGCTCAAGCAGGGCTCGGGCAAGGCCAAGATCGCCACCACGATGGCGGTCGTGCGACTGCTCCGCGACTGGATGAAGGACAAGAACATCGGCCACCGCCTGGTGCCGATCGCTCCCGACGAGTACCGCACGTTCGGGATGGACTCGATGTTCCCCAGCGCCAAGGTCTACAACCCCGGCGGTCAGCGCTACGAGTCGGTGGACCGCAAGCTGCTGCTGAAGTGGCGTGAGGACACCAAGGGCCAGCTCCTCCACGAGGGCATCTCCGAGGCAGGGGCGATGGCGTCGGCCACGGCCGCCGGCTCGTCGTACAGCACCCACGGCGAGGTGATGATCCCGTTCTACATCTTCTACTCGATGTTCGGGTTCCAGCGCACCGGCGACTCCATCTGGGCGATGGCCGACCAGCTCGCGCGCGGCTTCCTGATCGGCGCCACCGCTGGCCGCACGACCCTGACCGGCGAGGGGCTCCAGCACGCGGACGGCCACTCACCGCTGCTCGCCGCGACCAACCCCGCGGTGGTGCACTACGACCCGGCGTTCGCCCACGAGGTCGCGCACATCATGCAGGAGGGCCTGCGCCGGATGTACACCGTCACCGAGGAGCACCCTCAGGGTGAGGACGTCATCTTCTACGTCACGGTGTACAACGAGCCGATCTCGATGCCCGCAGAGCCGGAGAACATCGACGCGGAGGGCCTGCTCAAGGGCATCTACCACTACGCCGACGCCCTCGAGGTGGACGGCAACGGAGACGCGCCTCGCGTCCAGCTGCTCGCCTCGGGAGTCGGGTTCCCGTGGATCCAGAAGGCCCAGCAGCTGCTGGCCGAGGACTGGGGCGTGGCCGCCGAGCTGTGGTCGGTGACCTCGTGGAACGAGCTGGCCCGCGAGGCCATCGCTGCGGAGAAGTGGTCGTTCAACCACCCCGACGAGGAGGCCAGGGTCCCCTACATCACGAACAAGCTGGCGGACGCCAGCGGTCCCGTGGTGGCCGTCAGCGACTACATGCGCGCGGTGCCCCAGCAGATCGCGCCCTGGGTGGGCACCGACTTCCACGCGCTGGGCACCGACGGGTTCGGCTTCGCCGACACCCGGCCCGCAGCACGACGCTTCTTCCAGGTCGACGCGGAGAGCGTGACCGTCGCTGCCCTGCAGGCGCTCGCCGCTCGCGGTGAGGTCAAGCCCGAGATCGTGGGCGAGGCGTTCCGCAAGTACCGCGTGGACGACCCCACCGCCGTGGCCGACGTCAAGCAGGAGGGCGGGGACGCGTGAGCGAGGCCCAGCAGCGCGCCTGGCTCGACGCCGGCAGGCGGGGAGTCATCCCGATCGCCGGAGGCGTGCTCTGCCTCGCGCTCTCCTGGCCGGCGACCCAGGACCTCGACCCGCTGCTGAAGGGGCTGGGGGCGGTCCTGGTCGTCCTGGGACTGGTGATCGTCGTGACCACGGCACGCACGCTGGGCGCGGAGTACCGCCGCATCGGCGCACCCTGAGCGCTGGCCTGCCAGCGACCCCGGTGGTCCAGAGAGCTCAGGCGCCGCGCCGGGGCAGCTGGGCCACCGGGGCCAGCGGCCGGTCGCCGGCCTCCGCGCGGTTCACCGGCTCCATCGGGCCGTTGCGGAGCAGCTGGCGCCAGCGCCCGCGGTGGTACGTCGCCGGCGGGTAGGCCCGGACGAAGTCCTGCACGATCTTCACGAAGCGTTCCGGGTGGTCCTTGTGCGGGAAGTGCCCGCTGTTGGGCAGGACCTCGACGACGGCGCCGGGAGCGATGCCGGCGACGTTCTCGGCGTGCTTGGCGGGGATCACCATGTCGTCGGACCCCCAGACCACGAGCATGGGCATCGCCTGGGTGAGGTAGGCGCGGTCGACCATCGTGACGATCTGGCCCTTCAGGTCGACGACCGCCCGGACCACGTGCCGGATCGCGGCCCGCGCGTGCGGGTCCTTGAACGACTCGTAGATCTCGGCGACCTCGGCCAGGTCGCGCGCGGCCGTGACCCCGGTCCGCGAGAGCGCCCGCAGGCCGGCCTTGCCGACGTGCCGGACACCGGGCAGGGTCGCGAGACCCATCACCTGGTGGAAGCCCGGCAGCGTGACCGCACGGATCATCGGGCTGACCTCGGGGCCCATGCCACCGGGGGCGACCAGGATCATCCGCTGGGTGCGCTCGGGGAACTGGTAGCCGAACTGCATCGCGATGCCGCCGCCGAAGCTGTGCCCGACCACAGTGACCTTGTCGATGTTGAGCACGGTGAGCAGGTCACGCATCCCGTTGGCGTAGCCACCCACCGAGTAGTCGGCCCGGGGCTTGCCGCTGACCCCGTGGCCGAGCAGGTCGGGGGCGATCACCGTGAAGTTCTTGGCGAGGTCGCGGATCACGGGCGACCAGGTCGAGTGGTCGCAGCCGAGCCCGTGCAGGAGCAGCAGCACCGGGCCCTCGCCCATCTTCACGAACGCCCGCTCGTGGCCGTGGATGGTCAGGCGCTGGAGCTCGACAGCCGGTTGGGGAACCTGGTCCATGCCGCGCTCCTGATTGTGGTCTGAGACAACGAAGTCAGAGTCAACCAGAACCTGTTCCAGATGGATGCTCCGTAGCCGCATCGTGGGCATGTCGCCTCACTGACTAGAGTCTCACCCATGCCAGGACGCCCCGGACCCAGCCCCGACGCGGCGACCACGCTGTCCCAGCTGGCCAGAATCGTGCAGCTGGTGACCGAGCGCCCGGAGCTGGAATTGCGCCCCGACCAGCGCTTCGTCGACGACCTCCGGATCGACTCGCTGTCGATGGTGGAGATCCTCGAGGGGTGCGCGCAGCACTTCGCCGTGCGCATCGACGACGAGGACGCCAAGGCCTTCGTGCACGTGGGCGACCTCGTCGACTACCTCGACACCCGGCTCGCGACGCGAACCTGACCGCCGGGCCGCGTTGGGGAGCCGGCTGCCGGTGGTTGAGCCGGCGCGCTGGTGGTTGAGCCTGTCGAAACCCCCGCCGACTCAGACGACCTGGTGCAGCCAGCGGACCGGGACGCCGTCGCCGGCGTGCCGGAAGGTCTCCAGCTCGTCGTCCCAGGGCTTGCCCAGCAGCTTGGCGACCTCGAGCTCGAGGGTGGTCTCCCCCAGGCTCGCCTTGACGACGGCGGCCTTGAGCCGGTCCTCGGGGATCATGATGTCGCCGTGCAGCCCGGTGACGGCATGGAAGACGCCGAGGGTCGGCGTGGCGCAGTAGCGCGCCCCCTCGGTGCTCGAGGTCGCCTCCTCGGTCACCTCGAAGCGCAGGTGGTTCCAGCCGCGCAGGGCCGAGGTGATCGCGGCACCCGTGCCCTGGTCACCCACCCACGAGTACTCCGTGCGGTAGGTGCCCACCTGGGCAGGCTGCGGCGTCCACTCGACCTGCGGGGCAACGCCCAGCACTCCACCGATGGCCCACTCGACGTGCGGGCACAACGCGGACGGCGCCGAGTGGATGTAGACAACTCCACGGGTCGCTGAACGAGTCACGACTGACCTCCTCTGCTCCGGCGCGAGATACGCCTTCCCCAGCGGTCTCGATCTTGAAGCAGCAGCGTCCGTGCGACTCTGTGTTGAACGTGTGAACTTGTGCGCCCATTGTGACCGATGGGAGGGCTGGAGACCAGCAGATCCCACCAAAACCGCCCCGGCGTGTCGCTTATGTCGCAGATGACTGGGTTGTCGAGCGGGGTCCCAGCTCCATCAGCTCAGTGAGCACCTTGCTGACCACGCCGAACCCGCCGAGGTGCGACTCCCCGTCGACCGTGGTGAACGTGGCGTGCGGCAGTCGCGCGGCCACGTGCACGCCGTGGGCGTGCGGGATGATGTGGTCGGAGTCGCCGTGCCACCAGTGCACCGGGACCTGTACGTCGGCCCCCTCGAAGCCCCAGTGCCGGGTGAACAGGATGATGTCGGACAGGGGCGCGCTGACCTGGAACCGCGAGCCGTTGAGCAGGTCGTCGAGGAACATCGCCCGGAACTCCGGGCGCGCCAGCATCTCCTTGTCCCCGCGCGGCTGCACCGAGGCGTAGCCGTCGATGATGGCCCCCGCGACCGGCCGGACCAGCCGGATGAACTGCGCGAGCGCGATCCCGAGCGGCACCCTGGTCAAGGACAGCACCGGGGCGGCGTACGGCGCCAGGCTGACCAGTCCTCCGGAGATGGCGTCTGGCCCCTTGGTCGGCGCGACGCCGCCGAGGACCCCGACCCCGTGCACCCGGTCGGGCAGGGCGGCCCCGGCGGCCAGCGCGTAGGGACCACCGCCGGAGAGCCCGATCACGTGGAGCTTGTCGATGTCGAGCACGTCGCAGAGCTCGACGAGGTCGCCGGTCCAGTCGAGGATGTTCTCGTAGAGGTGCGGTGTGGAGGACCCGATGCCGGGTCGGTCGACTCCGATGATCCGGATGCCGTTCTCCTCGGCGTACTCGCGCGCCTCGATCGGGACCTGGCGGCGGGCGCCGGGAGTGCCGTGCATCCACACGATCGCCCGGCCTCGCGGCACCCCGAACTCTGCGAACGACAGCCTGCGGCCATCGCGTACGGCCACGGACCCCTCGAGCCGGGGGCGGTCCACCTCGCTCATCCGCGGATTCTTGCACGCGAGAGGCCTGCGGTCAGGCGGTTCGATCCCGCCGCCGACAGGTGCGCGCCCACGAGCGCCGGGGACACCCCACAATGGTCCCCATGGAATGGTTGCTGCTCGCGATCTCGGTGGGCCTCGTGCTCGCGTGCGGCGGGTTCGTGGCCGCCGAGTTCTCCCTGGTCACCGTGGACCGCGCGGAGGTCGACAACGCGGCCAGCTCGGGAGACCCGGCCGCAGTGGGGGTCCAGAGCGCGCTGCGCTCCCTGTCCACCCAGCTCTCCGGCGCCCAGGTCGGGATCACCCTGACCAACCTCGCGATCGGGTTGCTCGCGGAGCCGGCCATCTCCGCGCTGATCCAGGAGCCGCTCACCGCGCTGGGCCTGGCCGAGGGCGCGGTGAAGCCGACGGCACTCACCCTCGGCCTGCTGATCTCCACCGCCGCCACGATGATCTTCGGTGAGCTCGTGCCCAAGAACATCGCGATCGCGCTCCCCCTGGAGACCGCCAAGGCGACCCAGGGCTTCCAGCGCGGCTTCACCACGGCGATGAAGTACCCCATCCGCGTGCTCAACGGCTCCGCCAACGCACTCCTGCGTGCCCTCGGCGTGGAACCACAGGAGGAGCTCCGCTCGGCCCGGACCTCCGAGGAGCTGGCCTCGCTGGCCGGCCGATCGGCCAGCGAGGGCACGCTGGACTCCGAGACCGCCCACCTCGTGCAGCGCTCGCTCGCCTTCGGCCCCCGGACCGCCGGCGAGATCATGACCCCACGCGTCCAGATGGCCTGTGTCGACGCCACCGATCCCGTCAGCGAGATCATCGAGCTCTCCGGGGTCACCGGGTTCTCCAAGTTCCCGGTCATCAAGGGCACCACCGACAACATCGTCGGCTCGGTCCACGTCAAGCAGGCCGTGGCCGTGCCCCGCTCCGAGCGGGACGACACCTTGATCCGTGAGGTGATGGTGGAGGCGACGGTGGTGCCGGAGTCCCTGCGCCTGGACCCGCTGCTCTCCCTGCTGCGCGCCGAGGGCTTCCAGATGGCCATCGTCTCTGACGAGTACGGCGGCACGGCGGGCGTGGTCACCCTCGAGGACGTGGTCGAGGAGATCGTGGGCGACATCGCCGACGAGCACGACCGCTACGGGTCCCGGATGCGCCAGCGCCCGGACGGCTCCTGGATCCTCTCCGGGCTGCTGCGGCCCGACGAGGTCGTGGGCACCACCGGGATGCAGCTGCCCGAGGACGAGAGCTACGACACCGTCGCCGGCCTCCTGGTCCGCGAGCTCGGCCGGATCCCCGCACGCGGGGACAGCGTGCTGGTGCCCTTGCCGCTGGTCATCCCCGAGGACGACGACGAGGAGCCCGTGCAGGAGCATGCGCTGATGCGGGTCGAACGGATGGACGGGCTGCGCGTGGACCGGATCTCGATCCGCCGGCTGGTCCCCGAGGCCGATGACGACTCGGGTCGCCTCGTCGCTGACCCGACGAAGCGCGAGACGGGGAGACGCTCATGAGCACCCAGGGTGCCCTGTGGCTCGGGCTGGTCCTCCTGCTCGGCAACGCGTTCTTCGTGGGGGCTGAGTTCGCGCTGGTCTCGGCGCGGCGTACGCAGATCGAGCCGCGCGCCATGGCCGGCTCCCGGATCGCGCGCACCACGCTGCGGGCGATGGAGAACGTCTCGCTGGTGATGGCCGGGGCCCAGTTCGGGATCACGGTGTGCTCGCTGGGCCTGGGCGCCGTCGCGGAGCCTGCCCTGGCGCACCTGATCGAGCCGGTCGCCCACGCCGCCCACCTGCCGGACGCCTGGCTGCACCCGGTGGCCTTCACGATCGCGATGATCTGCGTGGTCTACCTGCACGTCGTGCTCGGGGAGATGGTGCCCAAGAACCTCGCCCTGGCCGGTCCCGAGCGCGCAGCACTGCTGTTCGGCCCGCCGATGATGGTGGTCGTGACGGTGCTCAAGCCGGTGGTGTGGCTGCTGAACGCCGTGGCGAACGCCATCCTGCGGCTGGTCCACGTCGAGCCCCGTGACGAGGTCTCCTCCTCGTTCACCCGCGAGCAGGTCGAGGCGATGGTGACCGAGTCCCGGCACGAGGGGATGCTCGAACAGGGCGAGTACGAGCGCCTCTCCGGCGCCTTGGGCTTCACCTCGCGCACCGTTGCCGACGTGCTGCTGCCGCTCGACCAGATCGAGACCGTCACCCGGGGCGCCCGCGCCTCCGACGTCGAGGTCGTCTGCGCCAACACCGGCTTCTCACGGTTCCCCGTCGTCGGGACCGATGGTGAGCTCGTGGGCTACCTGCACATCAAGGACGTGCTCCAGTCCGATCCCCACGGTCGCGCGCGAGTCGTGGAGGACAAGTGGATCCGGCCGCTGGCCGGCGTACGCACCTCGGACACCCTGGTCGCTGCCCTGCAGACCCTGCAGGTCAAGGGCGCCCACATGGGGCGGGTCTTCGACGACGCCGGGGCGGTGGTCGGCGTTGCGACGCTCGAGGACGTCATCGAGGAGCTGGTCGGCGAGATCCGCGACGCCGCGCACGCCGACGGCCGCTGAGCAGCCGGCATCGCGATCCGGCGCCGCGATCCGGCGCCGCGATCCGAGAAGAGTGAGCGGCCGGGAGACCAGCGCCGTGGTTGGGAAAGGGTCTCCCGGCCGTGCCTAGAGAGTACTCATAAAAGACGTTTCAGGCATTCAAGTCTTATAACTTTTTTCGGAAGTATCGGGCGCAGGGTGGTCCGTGCTGCCGGCGGCGGCAGCCGCCGCCACCCGATCCCTGGCACCGGCCAGGAACAGGTATTCCACGTTGCGCAGCCGCTTGACCGTCCCCACCTTCTCCCCCGTCGGCCCGTGGATGCCGATCTGCGCCCCGACGTACCGCTTGGAGTCGAACGCGAGCACCTGCACACACTCGTGTCCGGCGTCCCGCAGGGCGATCGTCATCTCCTCCGGGGTGATCCAGGACTCATCGTTGTAGGAGACCACGACCACCTCGGCCCGGGCCCGGCGGATCAGGTCGGCGAGGGCGACGGGCATCGACCGCTTGCGGTTGAACACGCTGCGGGTGTGGTCCTCGCGCGCGTCGACCCGCTTGCACGCGACCCCGTAGTGCTCGGGCTCGTCGCCGCGCACCAAGGTCTCCCAGACGTGGTAGTTGGTGAAGTAGCGGTGCTGGTTGTACGGCGGGTCGAGGTACATCAGGTCCACGCGGTCGAGGCCGTCCACCGACCCCATCACGTCGCCCCGCACGGTGTGGCCGGCGCCCGGGAGCAGCTCGGGCACCCGGAGCTCGAGGTCGCGGTGGGACCGCGGCGACCACTCCTTGAGGTAGGCCATCTGGAGCCCCAGCGTGGAGTCCACCCGGTCAGCGGCGATCAGCAGGGCCGTCAGCAGGATCGCACGGACCGCCCCCTGGGTCCCGTCCGACCCGGCGGGATGGTCGCGCTCGATGGCGGCACGGATGGCGTCGATGCGGGCGCCGTTGCGTGGCTGGAAGTAGCGCGACTCCTCGCAGAAGGTGCGGGTGACGTAGCCCGGCGTCCCCGGCAGGGCGTTCAGCTGCCGCAGCTCCGAGACGAGCGCCTCGACATCGACCGTGCGCGCGTCGGTGGCGATGTAGCAGTCGCTGAGCACCTCGCTGTAGGAGGCGGCGTCAGTGGCGGTCACCTCGACCCCACGCCGCTTGAACTCCTGTGCCACCCGGGTGGTGCCGGTGAACATGTCCACTGCGGTGGCCGCCGCGACCGCGGTGGCGATCTCGCCGAGCACGGGCACGAGCAGCCGCTTCGAGCCCAGGTACTTGATCACCCTCGGCATGTTAGGGCGCTGAGGTGGGCCTGTGCGGGCGACTCGTCACGCGGACGGACGCAGGCGGCGCCGCGTGACCTTCAACACCTGTAGAATGGTGCTACTCGGTTCCGAGGCAGCCTCCACCCGGGAAGGCCATCGGGACGGAGTGAGAGGCGAGAGTGATGAGTACGTCGAACAGCGCCACCCACGCGCGCCAGCCGCTGAGGCTGCGCATGGTGGAGACCCCCGGCAAGCAGCCCCTGGACGGAGGGTGGTGGCCGCAGAGCCGCGACCTCACCGTCGAGCTCGCGGACCTGGTCGACAACTTCCCCGCCGAGCTCGGCCGGATCGTCAAGGTCATGATCTCCCCGCCCGACTGGGACGACGCCCCGCGCCGCGTCCCGACCAAGCGGGGCTACGTCAAGGTCGGCTTCGACGCCGACGACGACACGCACGTGCTGGTGGTGACCACCTCGGAGCGCACCGAGCACTGCGTCCTGGTCGTGCCGCCGGAGCTCTCGCGCGGCAAGGGCGAGGAGGCCCTGAACGCGGCGACCACCCCCGGTTACGCCAGCTCCCCCACCGCCCTGCTGGCCGCGGTGCAGGAGTCGCCTGAGGCCGAGGACGGCGAGCAGTGGAACGACGCCGGTGAGGCGTGGTGGGGCTCCTCCACCGCCCCGTCGTACCGCAACGCCACCACCTGAGGTCGCCTGAGCCTCACATCTCACCGGCGGGCTGCTGGGCGAGCTCGACCAGGTCTGCCACGGACTCGACGACCCGCGTGGGCCGGTAGGGGAAGAGTTCGACTTGGTGCGGCCGGGTCGAGCCGGTGGAGACCAGAACGGTCCTGATCCCGGCCTCGAGGCCGCTGATGATGTCGGTGTCCATCCGGTCCCCGACCATCACGGTGCTCTCGGAGTGGGCCTCGAGCCGGTTCAGCGCGCTGCGCATCATCAGCGGGTTCGGCTTGCCGACGAAGTACGGCGTCCGGCCGGTCGCCTTGCTGATCAGGGCCGCCACCGCACCCGTGGCCGGCAGCGTGCCCTGCATGCTCGGCCCGCTGGGGTCGGGGTTCGTCGCGATGAACCGGGCGCCGCCCTCGATCAGCCGCACGGCGCGGGTGATCGACTCGAAGGAGTAGGTGCGCGTCTCCCCGAGCACCACGTAGTCGGGATCCCGGTCGGTCATCACGTAGCCGACCTCGTGGAGCGCGTTGGTGAGCCCGGCCTCCCCCACCACGTAGGCGCTGCCGCCCGGGCGCTGGTCGGCGAGGAACCCGGCCGTGGCCAGCGCGGAGGTCCAGATGGCGCTCTCCGGGACGTCGATCCCGCTGGTGAGCAGGCGGGCACGCAGGTCGCGCGGGGTGAAGATCGAGTTGTTCGTCAGGACGAGGAACTTCTTGCCGGAGAGCTTGAGCGCCTCGACGAACTCCTTGGCCCCCGGGACCGGCTCCTCCTCGTGCACCAGGACGCCGTCCATGTCGGTCAGCCAGGTCTCGATCGGGCGCACGTTCTCCATGGTCATCCATGCTCCCACGCCCTGTTCCGCGCTTCCGGCGTTCCGGAGACGGCCCCGCAGGAGCGAGGCGCATCACACGGTTGTAGTTTACGCGTGACGCGCGGCGTGTCGGCTTGACCTTTGGCAAAATCCTTCACTCAGAGCACTTTCTGTCACTACACTCACACCTCGTGACCAGATCTGGGCGTTTTGCCTCATTCGGAGTCAGCCTGTTGCTGATCGGGGGGCTCGGCGTCACTGCGGGGGCCGCTCCCGCGTCCGCGACCATCACCACCCTGTGCAAGGGGTACGCCGGGTGCGCGAAGGCCGGGATGGGCGACGGCGGCTACTCGGCGGTCTCGAAGACGATGTACTGGCGGATGTACGCCGGGCACAACTGCACCAACTACGCCGCCTACCGGATGATCCGCAACGGACACTCGGCCACCCGGCCCTGGACCGGGAACGGCAACGCCACCAACTGGGGCACCCAGATGGCCCGCATCACCAACTCCACCCCCACGGTCGGGTCCGTGGCCTGGTGGCGGGCCGGGGTCAAGCCCGCAGGCTCCGCGGGTCACGTCGCCTATGTCGAGCGCGTGGTCTCCGCCAACGAGATCATCGTGTCGCAGGACAGCTGGAACGGTGACTTCTCGTGGACCCGGATCGTCCGCACCGGGACCGGGTGGCCCAGCGGGTTCATCCACTTCCGCGACGTCGCCGGCCCAGTCGCACCCGTGGCCCCTGCCCCCAAGCTCGTCGCCACCAAGCTCCCCACGATCACCGGGGTGGCCAAGGTCGGCTCGGTCCTGACCGCCTCCCCCGGCACCTGGAGCCAGCCCGGCACCACTCCGCACTACCAGTGGATGGCAGACGGTGCGCCCATCTCCGGCGCAGCGAAGATCACGTTCACCCCGCAGGCGGCACAGCTGGGCAAGGCGATCGCCGTGCGGGTGACCGTGGTGAAGGCCGGCTTCCCGAACACCCCGGCCTGGTCGGCAGCCACGGCAGCAGTCGCAGGCGAGGCACCTGCCGGGAGGCCTGCCCTGAAGCTTCCCTCGGCGCCCAAGCTCACGGGCACAGCGCGCCCCGGCTCCACGGTGACGGTCAAGCTCCCTGCCCTGCCGCCGCAGTCCGGCGTCGCGGTGCAGTGGATCCGCGGCTCGCAACCGATCTCCGGAGCGACCGCCGCCACCTACCGGCTCAGCGCCGCCGATGCCGGGTCACGTGTCCTGGCGCAGGTGCGGGTGACCCGTGCCGGCTACGAGCCCCTCACCACCCGGACGACCCCGTCCTCGGTGATTCGGGCCAAGCCAGTGATCAAGGTCGTCAGCGCGCCCGGCAAGCGCATCCTGTGGGTCAACGCCTCGGTCGTCGGCAGCGGCATCGGCCCGGCGTCCGGAGTCATCCAGGTCAGGTCGCGCGGCAAGGTGCTCGCCGCACTCCCGTTGCGCAACGGCGCTGCGCGGGCCACCGTGACCAAGGTGCCTCGCGGCAAGCGGATGTTCCGCTTCCGCTACGTCGGCACCGCGACGGTGGACCCCGGCCTCCTCCAGCGCCGGATCAAGATCCGCTGAGACAGGGCCCGACCGAACCGCGACATGGCGGTCGAGCAGCGAGCGGCCAGTCGGGTGAGCCGACAACCAGACGTACGCCGGAGCAGGCGACCCTAGGGTGGTCGAGCAGCGAGCGCAGCGAGCGGAAAGTCGAGACCACGCCAGGTGCGCCAAGCACCAGGCCTACGCCGGAGCACGCGACCCCAGGGTGGTCGGGCAGCGAGCGCAGCCTTGCGTTGAGCAGCGAGCGCCAGCGAGCGGACAGTCGAGACGAGCGGACAGTCGAGACCACGCCAGGTGACCCGAACGCGACGACTTCACACAGGAAACTGCCCAGAAAGTTCGAGAATCCCCTGTAGAACAAGGGGAATCTCGCCAGTTCTTGTCGGTGGTCGCTGCTTGGATTGATCCATGACCAGCCAGCCGGACACTCCTCCGGACACCCCGTCGGGCGCCTCGTGCGCCGGTCGGGTCGCGGCCGAGCTGGCCCGGATCCGTCGCGAGGTCCAGGGGCTGCAGGACACGTTGTGGGCGGCCGGTCGCGGCGAGGAGCTGATGGACACCGTCGCCGAGATCGAGGCGCTGAAGTCCACCCTCGATGCCGTCGAGCTCGAGGTCGTGCACGAGCTCGAGGTCACCAACGCCGTGAAGCCGGTCGGGTGGGCCTCCACCCAGGACTTCCTCACCTCGATCACCGGCGGCCGCAAGGGCACCGGCCCCGCCACCGTGCGGCTCGCGGCGGCGGTGCAGACCCCAGCGCTCGCCCTGGTCGGCGAGGCCCTCGCCGACGGCTGGCTCTCCACCGCCAAGGCGCAGGTGATCGAACGCGCCGTCGAGGACCTGCCCAGCAACCCCGACCTCCGCGTCCGTGGGTGCCAGGCAATGCTCGCCGAGGCCAAAGCGCTCGATGCCACCGACCTCGCCAAGGTCGGCCGGATCCTGGTCACCCTGGTGGACCCCGACGGCCAGGAGCGCCGTGCCGAGCGCGAGATGGAGCGTGAGGACCGCGCCGCCCACCTCGACCGCGACCTCAACGTCCGCTTCGACACCGCCGGAGGCTGCTGGATCAAGGGCCGCTGCTCCGCCGAGGACGGCGCCAAGCTCCGCGCCACCCTCCTCCCGCTCGCGAAACCGGTCCCCGCCAACGGTCCCGTGTGCGACCCCGACACCTGCGAGATCCCCGGCTGCGGCCACGACGGCCGCGACCCCCGCGACCACGGCGCCCGGATGCTCGACGCCCTGGTCGAGCTCTGCGACCGCGCCGCCACCGCCGAGCTCCTCCCCGAGTGCCACAGCGCGTCCCCGCGGGTCTCGGTCACCATCACCCTGGCCGACCTCCAGCAGCAGACCGGGTTCGGGACCACGGAGACCGGCGAGGACATCTACGTCGCCGCCGTACGCCGGATGGCATGCGACGCCCACGTCATCCCGATCGTCCTCGGCACCGACGGCGAGGTCCTCGACGTCGGCCGCCAGCTGCGGCTGGTCACCGCCGCGATCTGGAAGGCCCTCGTCGCCCGGGACAAGCACTGCCGATTCCCCAACTGCACCCGGCCACCGGTGATGTGCCACGCCCACCACCTCATCCACTGGGCAGACGGCGGGCCGACGTCGCTGGCGAACACGCTCCTGCTCTGCGGCCACCACCACCGCCTCGTGCACTCGGGGCCCTGGCAGATCGTGCCTACCAGACCCAACGAGTTCGCGTTCACCCCACCACCCGGCGTACGCCGGATGACCCCGGCTGGACGGGAGCCGCCTGACGGGTGAGGTCTGCGCCCGGGGTCACGGGAGTGGTCTCGACTGTCCGCTCACTGCGTTCGCTGCTCGACCACCGCGGGGTCGCCGCAGTGGTCACTGCTCGACCACCTTGGGGTCGCCACTGCGCGCGTTGCTCGACCACCTTGGGGTCGCCAGCGTTCGCTGCTCGACCACCTTGGTAGGGAGGGTGGGGCTCGAACCCACGACCCAAGGATTATGAGTCCTTTGCTCTAACCGACTGAGCTACCTCCCCGAGGCGGCTGAGCCTACCGAGGCGGGCGCGCCGCCGGTCGGCGGCACGCACGCCGTGGGGCTACGGCTCAGCTGTCCCGGTGCTTGTGGCGAGGCTTCTTGCCGCCGTGATGTGCCGGTCCGTCGTCGTTGAAGCGCTTGGGGCCCGACCGCGGGGCCGGTCCCTTGTCGCGCTGCAGGTCGATCAGGACACCGGAGATGCGGGTCGACGAGAGCCGGTCCAGGGTGTCGGCGGGGAGCTCCGGCGGGAGCTCGACGAGCGAGAAGCCGGGCTTGATGTCGATCCGGCCGAAGTCCGAGCGCTTGAGGCCGCCCTCGTTGGCCAGTGCACCCACGATCTGCCGCGGCTCGACATGGTGCCGCTTGCCGACCGAGATCCGCCAGCGGACCAGGCCGGTCGCGGGCTCGCGCCGCTCGCGACGCTCCTGGGCGGCGGGCTCGGGCATGTCCTCGAGGAACAGGGGCTCCCCGTCCTGGGCGAGTACGGCGATCGCGGCCGCGATGTCCTGGGCAGGGACGTCGTGCTCCTGCTCGTAGGCCTGGACCAGCTCGCGGAACATCCCGACCTGCGGGTCGGTGAGGGCCTGGCCGATCGCCTCGGTGAACTTGGCGACGCGGAAGGCGTTCACGTCCTCGACGGTCGGCAGGCTCATCGGCTGCAGCGTGGTGCGGTTGGCCTTCTCGATCGCGCGGAGCAGGTAGTTCTCCCGCGGGGTGACGAACGAGATCGCCTCGCCGCTGCGGCCCGCGCGGCCGGTGCGGCCGATGCGGTGCACGTAGGACTCGGTGTCCGTGGGGATGTCGTGGTTGATCACGTGGCTGATCCGCTCCACGTCGAGGCCACGGGCGGCCACGTCGGTAGCGACCAGGATGTCGAGCTTGCCCTTGCGGAGCTGGTCGATCGTCCGCTCCCGCTTGTCCTGGGCCACGTCACCGTTGATCGCCGCCGCCGCGAACCCGCGGGCGCGCAGGCGTTCCGCGAGCTCCTCGGTGGCGTGCTTGGTGCGCACGAAGACGATCATCCCGTCGAAGTTCTCCACCTCGAGGATGCGGGTGAGCGCGTCCAGCTTCTGGTGGTGCGCGACCTTGAGGTAGCGCTGGGTGACGTTGGTGGCCGTGCCCGACTTGGACTTCACGGTGATCTCGGTGGCACCGGGCGCGTACTTCTTGATGATGCGCCTGATCTGCGCCGGCATCGTCGCGCTGAACAGCGCCAGCTGCTTGCTGTCCGGGGTCCCGGCCAGGATCGTCTCGACGTCCTCGGCGAAGCCCATGTTCAGCATCTCGTCGGCCTCGTCGAGCACCACGAAGCGGATCTCGCTGAGGTCCAGCGTGCCCTTCTCGATGTGGTCCATCACGCGGCCCGGTGTGCCGACGACGACGTGCACGCCGCGCCGCAGTGCGCTCAGCTGGACGCCGTACCCCTGGCCGCCGTAGACGGGGAGCACGTGCAGTCCCTTGAGGTGCGCGGCGTAGCGGCCGAACGCCTCGGAGACCTGCAGCGCCAGCTCACGGGTCGGCGCGAGGACGAGGACCTGCGGCTTGGTCTGGGAGAGGTCGATGCGAGAGAGGATCGGGAGAGCGAAGGCAGCGGTCTTGCCGGTGCCGGTCTGCGCCAGCCCGACGACGTGCTGGCCGGCCAGCAGGGGCGGGATGGCCTCGGCCTGGATCGGTGAGGGAGTCTCGTAACCGACGTCACGCAAGACCCTCTCCACCTTGGGGTCAAGTCCTAGTTCGTCGAAACGGGGGGCTGATTCATTGCTCTCACTCACCGGACAATGGTAGGGCCGCGAAACGCTCGGACCTATTCGGCTCCGGTGGCGCTCCCCCGCCGTGCAGCGCGGGCGTAGGTTCGGCCCATGGACGCACCTGAGCCGCTGGAGCCCCTCGACGAGACCTGGCGCCGCGCCCTGTGCGTCGTCGCCCACCCCGACGACATGGAGTTCGGCGCAGCCGCGGCGGTCGCGAGGTGGACCGGACAGGGCAAGTGGGTCGGCTACACCATGGTCACCAGCGGCGAGGCCGGGATCGACTCGGTCCACCCCGACACGTGCCGCGTCGTGCGCGAGGCCGAGCAGGTCGACTCCGCGCGCATCGTGGGCGTGGACACGGTCGACTTCCTGCGCGAGCCCGACGGCATCCTGGAGTACGGCGTGCCGCTGCGCCGCCGGATCTGTGCCGAGGTACGCCGCCACCGACCCGACGTCGTCGTGACCGGCAACTTCCGCGACACGTGGGGCGGGCGCAACCTCAACCAGGCCGACCACATCGCTGTCGGCAAGGCGGTGCTCGACGCGGTCCGCGACGCCGGGAACCGCTGGATCTTCCCCGAGCAGCTGACCGACGGCACCGAGCCGTGGGGCGGCGTGCGTGAGGTCTGGGCCTTCGGCTCACCCCAGGCCCAGCACGCGGTCGACACCACCGACACCTTCGACGCCGGGGTGCAGTCGCTCGAGGCGCACCGCGCCTACATCGACGGGCTCGGCTGGGACAACTGGGACCCGCGCGAGTTCCTCGAGGGCGCTGCGCGGGCAGCGGGGCAACGCCTCGGGGTCGCCTTCGCCGCGCCCTTCGAGGTGATCCCGATGGGGTGGGGCGACTAGCCGGTCACCGGGCCTTGCTGATCGGCGCCTTCCGGCCGGGGACCCGGACCCGGGTGACCGGCCCGAGCGGCGTGGCCAGCCTGCCCCGGACCATCTGGATCCGGAACTCGTAGGTCGCCCGACGGGCCAGGAGCCCGGTGCGCAGCGTCGACCTCGGTCGCACGGCGACCGGGAACGACGCCTTGCGTCCCTTGCGACGGGTCCAGACCCGGACGCCGTCGATCGTCTGCCCGTCCCAGGTGAGCACCGCTCGACGCCCCTGGAGGACCACCCGGACGCGCGGCTGACGGTTCCAACCGGTGGTGCGGAACAGCGCCGAGGTCCGGGGAAGCACGCCGATCCGGTGGAAGGTCTCTGCCAGCCGCTGCGCGATCAGGGTCTCCCCCGTCGGGTTCGGGTGCAGGTTGTCGTAGGTGTGTGCCGCCGCCGACCACCCGCGAGCCGTGTCGGCCACGGTGATCGGCGAGACCGGCGTGCTCAGCTCCACCGCCGCGGACCGCAGCAGCCCGTTGTACTCCGAGATCCTCCGCCCCAGCGACGGGCGCGTGGGCATCGAGGACCCCAGCACCGGCGAGAGGACCAGGCGTACGTCGGGCCTCGCCTGCCTCGCGGCGTGGACCCAGGCACGCAGCCGTTGCGCCGTCTGCGCAGGAGAAGCGCCCCGGCGCAGGTCGTTGATCCCGGCTGCCAGCAGCACGATGTCCGGGCGCTGCGACCGGACCTCCCGCTCGATCTGCCCGGCGTGCCATGCCAGCAGCGAGCCACCCTGCGCGAAGTGGTTGCGGTCGAACCCCGGGGCGAGGTACGACGAGCCGGGGTAGCCGGGCGAGACGTACGGCGCGGAACGGGAACCGACGAAGTCGACCGCGACCCGCTGCCGACGGAACTCCCCCCACAGCCGGTAGCGCCAGGAGTAGTCCCCGTGGAAGCCGTGGGTGATCGAGTCCCCGGTCATCAGGATCCGCAGCGGTCCCCGGCTGGTCGCGGGAGTGACTGCGCGCGCCGCTGCCGGGGCCGCCGCCAGCACCGCTGCTGCCGGGCTGCCTGCTCCGGTGACGGCGTGGGTTGTCTCGGTCGGCAGCAGGGCCCCGAGCAGGGCCACGACGGCGAGCACGAGGGAGGTGGATCCGGTCCGAGACACCGCGAAATTACATCGGCCCAGCGGCCCGTTGTCCGAAGAATCCCGAAACCTCCCCTGGGTGGGTCAGTTCTCTCAGCCGGCGGACCCCTGGACGTGCGTGTCCGCGACACTCAGCGCCCGGTCCAGGATGGAGAGCCCGTCCTTCACCTCGGTGTCGGTGACCGTGCACGGCGGCACCACGTGGATGCGGTTGAAGTTCACGAACGGGAGCAGTCCCCCGTCCTTGCACGCCGCCACGACCGCCTGCATCGCCGGCGAGGTGCCGCCGTACGGCGCCAGCGGCTCGCGCGTCGCCGGGTCCCGGACCAGCTCCACCGCCCAGAAGACGCCCATGCCGCGGACCTCGCCCACGCTGGGGTGACGCTCCGCGAGGTCGCGCAGCCCGGGGCCGATCACGTCGCGGCCCACCCGCGCCGCGTTCTCCACGATGCCCTCGTCCTTCATGGCGCCGATACTGGCCACGGCTGCGGCACACGCCAGCGGGTGGCCGGAGTAGGTGAGGCCGCCGGGGTAGACCCGGTCGGCGAAGGAGGCCGCGATCCGCTCGGAGACGACCACTCCACCCAGGGGCACGTAGCCGGAGTTGGAGCCCTTGGCGAAGGTGATCAGGTCGGGGGTGATGTCCCAGTGGTCCACCGCGAACCACTCACCGGCCCGGCCGAACCCGGCCATCACCTCGTCCGCGACGTAGACGATGCCGTGCCGGTCGCAGATCTCGCGCACGCCGGCCAGGTAGCCGTCCGGCGGGACGAGGACACCGGCGGTGCCCGGGATGCTCTCCAGGACCACGGCCCCGATCGTCGCCGGTCCTTCGAAGGCGATCACCTGCTCGAGGTGCTCCAGGGCGCGCTGGCACTCCTGCTCGCTGTCGTCGGACCAGAACGGCGAGCGGTAGGGGTAGGGACCGAAGAAGTGCACCACGCCCGTGGCGCCCCCGTCGTTGGGCCACCGGCGGGGGTCGCCGGTCATCTGCACCGCGACCGAGGTGCCGCCGTGGTAGCTGCGGTAGGTCGTCAGCACCTTGTGCCGTCCGGTGTGCAGCCGCGCCATCCGCACGGCGTGCTCGATGGCGTCCGCTCCGCCGTTGGTGAAGAACACCTTGTTCAGGTCCCCCGGCGCCAGCTCGGCGATCAGCCTCGCGGCCTCGGACCGCTCGGCGTTCGCGTGCTGGGGGGCGATCGTGCACAGCTTGGCCGCCTGGGCCTGGATCGCGGCGACGACCTTGGGGTGCTGGTGACCGATGTTGGTGTTGACCAGCTGGGAGGAGAAGTCGAGGAACCGGTTGCCGTCGTAGTCCCAGATGTAGGACCCCTCGGCACCCGCGATCGTCATCGGGTCCAGCTGCTCCTGGGCCGACCAGGAGTGGAAGACGTGGGCACGGTCGAGCTCGTAGGCGCGTGCTCCGACCGGGTCGTGCGGCAGGTTCGACATCGAGAGCTCCTCAGGTGTTCTGCGGGAAGCCGAGGTTCAGGCCTCCGTGGCCCGGGTCGAGCCACCGCGAGGTGATGACCTTGCCACGGGTGTAGAACGAGACGCCGTCGGTCCCGTGCGCGTGTGTGTCACCGAACAGGCTGTCCTTCCAGCCCCCGAAGGAGTAGTACGCCATCGGGACCGGGATCGGGACGTTGACCCCGACCATGCCGACCTGGACCTCGTTCTGGAACCGGCGGGCGGCGCCGCCGTCGTTGGTGAAGATGGCCGTGCCGTTGCCGTAGCGGTTGGCGTTGACCAGGTCGAGTGCCTCGTCGTACGACGTCGCGCGGATGACCGAGAGCACCGGGCCGAAGATCTCGTCGGTGTAGATGCTCATCTCCGGCGACACGTGGTCGAACAGGGTGGGGCCGAGCCAGAAGCCGCCCTCGTCCCCGTCGAACTCCTGGGTGCGGCCGTCCACCACCAGCGTGGCGCCCGCCTCCTCGCCCGCGGCGACGTAGGAGACCACCTTGTCGCGGTGCTCCCCGGTCACCAGCGGCCCCATGTCGGTGCCGCGGCGGCCGTCGCCGGTGCGCAGGGTGGAGACCCGCTCCACGATCTTCTCGACCAGCTCGTCGCCGACGGGGTCGACGACGACCAGTGCCGAGATCGCCATGCACCGCTCACCGGCCGACCCGAAGCCGGCGTTGACCGCTGCATCCGCCGCGAGGTCGAGGTCGGCGTCCGGGAGGACGACCATGTGGTTCTTGGCACCGCCCAGGGCCTGCACCCGCTTGCCGTGCGAGGTCCCGGTCTCGTAGACGTAGCGCGCGATCGGGGTGGAGCCGACGAAGGACACAGCGGCGACGTCGGGGTGGGTGAGCAGCCGGTCCACGGCGACCTTGTCACCGTGGAGGACCGAGAAGACCCCGGCGGGCAGGCCCGCTTCCTCCCACATCTCGGCCAGCAGCATCGAGGCGGAGGGGTCCTTCTCGCTCGGCTTGAGCACGACGGCGTTGCCGCAGGCGATCGCGATCGGGACGAACCACAGCGGCACCATCGCGGGGAAGTTGAACGGGGAGATCACCGCGACCACCCCGAGGGCCTGCCGGATCGAGTAGACGTCGACCTTGGTGGAGACGTTCTCGCTGAACCCGCCCTTGAGCAGGTGCGGGGCGCCGCACGCGAACTCGACGACCTCGAGGCCGCGGGTCACCTCGCCGAGCGCGTCGGAGAGGACCTTGCCGTGCTCGGCCGTGATGGCCGCGGCGACGTCCTCCTTGCGCTGGTCGAGCAGGTCGCGGAACTTGAACAGCACCTTGGTGCGCACCGACAGCGAGGACTGGCCCCAGGCGCGCGCGGCGCTGGAGGCTCCTGCGATGGCCAGGTCCGCGGTCTCCCGGTCGGCCAGGTCGACCTGGGCGGCCACCTTGCCGGTGGCGGGGTCGAAGACGTCCCCGGACCGTTCCGTGGTGCCGCCGAACGGCTTGCCGTCGATCCAGTGGGTGATCCGTCGAGTCATCCGAGCCTCCGCAGCCGTCGCGTCATGGGGGTAGGTGTCCGAGCCTGCCGGGACCGGGGGTGCGCACACAAGGGACAACCTGGTCAGAGATGAACAAGAAGTCTTACAGTGTGTAAATGCTGCCCTCGGTCCGCGAGATCCTGGCCCTGCCCGTACTGCGTGAGGGCGGCCCCACGGTCGCCGCCGGCGCCGCCGGCCTCGACGCCCCCGTCCGGTGGGTGCACGTGAGCGAGCTGGCCGACATCGCCTCGCTGCTGCGCGGCGGCGAGCTGATCCTCACCACCGGGATCGCGCTCCCGGCACGGGCCGCCGGCCAGCGTGCGTACGTCGAGGAGCTCAGCAACGCCGGCGCGCACGGGGTGGTCGTGGAGCTCGGGCGGCGCTGGGCCCGGCTCCCGGCAGCCCTGGTGAACGCCGCCGAGGAGCACGACCTGCCCCTGGTCACGTTGGAGTCACCGGTGCCCTTCGTCGCGGTCACCGAGGCGGTGCACGCCCGGATCATCAACGCGCAGTACGAGCTGCTGCAGCAGTCCGAGGCGGCACACCGCGCGTTCACTACCTTGTCGGTGGAGGGGTCCTCCGTGGCCGACATCGTCTCGCGCGCGGCCCAGATGAGCGGGCACGCCCTGGTGCTGGAGGACCTGTCGCACCGGGCGGTGGCCAGCGACCCCGGGCCGTCCTCCACCCCGGCACTGCTCGTCGACTGGGAGAGCCGCTCCCGGGCGAACCGGGACCAGCCCCCCGCCGACGGCACCTGGGTGAGCGTCCCCGTGGGGCCCCGGTCCCAGCAGTGGGCCACCCTGGTCGCCCCGGAGGCAACACCCGACGACCTGCACCTCGCGATCGTGCTGGAGCGCGCCACCGAGGCCCTGGCCCTGCACCGCCTGCTGGAGCAGGACGAGGTCAGCCTCGAGCAGCAGGCCCACCGAGCGGTCCTCGAGGACCTGCTCTCGGAGCACGAGGAGGGGCGCACCACCGACGAGGAGGCGGCCCGGGCACGGGTCCGGGCGCTGGGGCTGCCGGTCGAGGACCGCGCCTTCGTGGCGGTCGCCGTCTGGTCCCCCTCCCCCGTGGCCCTGGACCCGATCGCCCTCGAGCGCCGGGACCGCTCCCTGGCCGAGATCGTCGCCCGGGCCGCTCGGCGGGGCCGGGTCGCAACCCTGGTCGCGACCGTCGCGTCGGGCCAGGTGCTCGTGCTGTGCTCCCTGCCCGCGCGTCCCACTGCCGACCTCACCCGGGCCGCGCGACGACTCTCGACCGCGGTCGAGGAGGAGCTGCGCAGCGCCGGGTGGTCGGCGCCGCACACCGTCGGGGTGGGCGACCCGGTCGGCACCATGGCCGAGACCGGCTCCTCCCTGGTGCTCGCGGCGCACGTCGCGCAGGTGGCCTCCGCACTTCCCGGCACCCGCCGCTCGTACTACGTCAGCGCCGACCTGCGGGTCCGCGGGCTGATCAGCGCGCTGGGCGACGACCCCCGCCTGGTCTCGTTCGCGGAGTCGGAGCTGGGCCGGCTGCGGGCGCACGACCGGCGCCACGACTCCGACCTCACGGCGACCCTGCACGCCTTCCTGGCCGCTCGGGGCAACAAGAGCGAGCTGGCCCGGCGCAGCCACCTGAGCCGGCCCGCGCTCTACGCCCGGCTGGCGAGGATCGAGCAGGTGCTGGGCGTCGACCTCGAGGACGCGGAGTCGAACGTCTCCCTGCACGTGGCGCTGCTGGTCACCGAGGTGCGCCGGCACCGTCGCGGACCCCACAGCGCATGACCTACCCCGGGAAACAGCGAAGGCCCTGATCCGCAAGGATCAGGGCCTTCGTCTTGTGTGCTCCCCCGGTTGGACTCGAACCAACAACCCTCCGATTAACAGTCGAATGCTCTGCCAATTGAGCTACAGGGGATCGCGCTCGCAAACCCTAGCAACTGAGTCCGGAGTTGCTAAATCGGCCCGCTGAAGTCCTCGCCGATCTCGCTGCGGGCACCGGCCAGGGCCGCGTCCGCCACCGCCGCCACCTCGGGGTCATCGGGGTCCAGGCCGCGGTCGTAGGCGTGCATCCAGGCGACCGGACCACCCACCGGGCTGCGGCGGCCGATCACGGTCACCGCCAGCTTCCCCCGCACGGGCACGCGGCGCTGCAGGACGATGCTGGCGGTCACCCGCTCGCGGACCAGCTGGAGCAGCAGCTCGGGGTCGTCGAGCTCGAAGACGTACGCCGGCCGCTGCTCGCCGTACGTGCCGATCTCGGTGACCTGCAACCGGTCGGTGTCCTGGTCCCAGGTGGCGTCCTCGACCTGCTCCCAGGGCAGCCGGCGGACCGGGGCGTCGACCGGCAGGATGAACAGCGACCGTCTGCCGCCCAGCAACCAGGTCCCGTCGGCCGCACAGGCGTGGGCGAGCAGCTTCTCGCCGCGTGGCAGCTCGATGCGTGCCAGCACCTCGGGGGGCACCCGCTCGCCTCGCCGGAACGTCCTCACTGGCTCTCCAGCGCGCGCTCGCGCAGGCTGCGCCGGTGCTGCTCGAGCGCGACCAGCTCGCCGAACATCCGGTTGTACTCGGTCGCCTGCTCCACCGGGTTGGTGCGCTGCAGGCGCGACTTGAGGTCGGCGATCCGGCGCATGGCGGTGACCTCCCGGAGCCGGTAGACGTGCTGGGCGACGTACGCGTCGTCGGGCTGCTTGTCCGAGAGCAGCGGCTCCACGGTGAGCGCGCTGATCAGGGACTGCAGTCGCTCGTCGGTCTGGGCGTCGCGCAGGGTGGAGGCCCAGTGCGCGTCCGCGGCGGTCGGGCCGCCCGCTGCCTGGATGCCGGTCCACAGGGCCCGGTAGGCGCCGTGGGTGAAGTCCTCGGGGGCCACGTCCCGGGCGGTGCGGCCGACCACCTGGGGGTACTGCACCACCAGCTTGAGCGTCTCGCGCTCCAGCAGCAGCCTCGGGTCGCGCGGGTCCGGGAGCTCGGCGGCCCGCCTGACCGGACCGTGGGCGCCGGCCGGACCGGGGCCGGAGACGCGCTGGGCGGCCCGGCGCACCTCACGCTGCACGTCGGCGGGCTCCACCCCGATCATCCCGGCCAGCTCGCGGGAGAACGCGTCCACCTTGGAGCGGTCGCGGATGGCGGTGACCAGCTTGGCCGCCTCACGCATCGCGTCCACCCGGCCGTCGGCCCGGTCGAGGTCGTAGCGCTTCACGACGTTGGCCAGCACGAAGCGGTAGAGCGGCACCCGGCGGGCCACGAGCTCGCGCACCTCGGCGTCACCGGACTTCAGCCGCAGGTCGCAGGGGTCCATCCCGGTCGGCTCGACGGCCACGTAGGTCTGGCCGGCGAAGATCTGGTCGCCCTCGAATGCCCGCAGCGCGGCCTTCTGGCCCGCCTCGTCGCCGTCGAAGGTGAAGATCACCTCGCCCCGGAACTCGTCGTGGTCGTGCAGCAGCCGGCGGATCACCCGGGCGTGGTCGTCACCGAAGGCAGTGCCGCAGGTCGCGACCGCCGTCTTCACCCCGGCGAGGTGGCAGGCCATCACGTCGGTGTAGCCCTCCACGATCACCGCCTGGCTGGCACGGGCGATCTCGCGGCGGGCCAGGTCGATTCCGTAGAGCACCTGGCTCTTGTGGTAGATCGGCGTCTCGGGGGTGTTGAGGTACTTCGCGTCGATCCGGTCGTCGTCGAAGATCCGCCGCGCGCCGAACCCGATGGTGTCGCCGCTGCTGTCCCGGATCGGCCACATCAGCCGGCCGCGGAACCGGTCGTAGAGACCGCGGCCTTCGCCGATGAGCCCGCTGGTGACGAGCTCCTCGTCGGTGAAGCCCTTCTGGCGCAGGTGCTTGAGCAGGTCCTCTCCCCCGCGCGGAGAGAAGCCGACCCCGAAGGTGGTCGCGGCGTCGGCGTCGAAGCCCCTGGAGTCGAGGAACTGGCGCGCGGTGAGCGCCTCGGGGGTGGCCAGCCGGTCGGCGTACCACTCGGCGGCGTGCTTGTGCGCCTCGACCAGCCGCGGCCGGTGCGGGCCGCTGCGCTGCCGGGGGGCCCCGCCCTCCTCGTAGCGCAGCTGGACACCGACCTTCTCGGCCAGCCGCTCGACGGTCTCGGTGAAGCCGAGGCCGTCCATCTCCATCACGAACTTGATCACGTCGCCACCGGCCTGGCAGCCGAAGCAGTGGTAAAAGCCGCGGGACGGGGTCACGTGGAAGGAGGCGGACTTCTCGTCGTGGAAGGGGCACAAGCCCTTCATCGAGCCACCGCCGGCATTGCGCAGGGTCACGTAGGAGGAGACGACATCATCGATGCGTGCCTTCTCGCGAACCTCCGCGATGTCTTCTTCCCTGATCCTGCCCGCCACGCTGCGGAGTCTACGGGCAGCCGGTCCGCCGCCGCCGGTGCTGCACAGGCCGTGATGGACTTATCACGTAAGTCCTCTCGGCCAGAGGGTTTAAATCGGCCCTGAATGGCTACCGGGTTAGGCATGACTGAACCAACCGTGACCCACACCGGAGCTGGCGCCTCACCGTCACCCCAGGACTCCCGCTCCCCCGGCACGGGATCGGAGCCGCCGCTGGGCGCCATCGTGAACCAGCTCACCACCCAGGTCCCCGAGCTGATCCGCTCCGAGATCCGCCTCGCCCAGGCCGAGGTCACCGAGAAGGGCAAGCGCGTCGGCATGGGCATCGGCATGTTCAGCGGCGCCGGCCTGATGGCCTTCTTCGGCTTCGGCACACTGCTCGCGACGATCATCCTGGCGCTGTCCCTGGTGATGGACGCGTGGCTGGCGGCGCTGATCGTGACCGTCGTGCTGTTCATCGTGGCGGCGATCTTGGGCCTCTTGGGCAAGAACAAGGTCCAGGACGGTACGCCGCTCCAGCCCGAGCGCGCCGTGGAAGGCGTCAAGGAAGACATCGCGACCGTGAAGGGACAGCACTCATGAGCACCCCCGAGGACATCCAGGCCGACATCGAGAAGCAGCGCGAGCAGCTTGCCGAGACCGTCGACCAGCTGACCCACAAGCTCGACGTCAAGGCGCAGACCAAGGCCAAGGTCGACGACGTGAAGTCCCAGGCGCAGGTCCGGCTCACCGAGGTCAAGGAGATGAGCACCACCGACGACGGCAAGCCCCGCCCCGAGGTGCTCGGCGCGGCTGCCGCCGTCGTACTCGGCGTCGCGCTCCTCATCTGGCTCAGGAAGCGCCGATGAGTCGTCCCGAGGTCAAGCAGGACGCAGCCAGCGAGGAGGACCGCGCCCAGCAGGAGATGCCCGACCCCGACGACAGCCGCAAGCCCGACGGTCCGGGGGACCTCGACAAGCGGTCCTGGTTCTACGTGCTGCGCAAGACCATGCACGAGTTCAGCGAGGACCAGTGCACCGACCTCGCAGCGGCGCTGACCTACTACGCGGTGCTCGCGATCTTCCCGGCGCTGCTCGCGCTGATCTCCGTGCTCGGCGTGCTGGGCCAGGCCGGGGAGGCCGTCCGCACCATCGAGGACACCCTGCGCCCGCTTGTCTCCGACCAGGTGCTCGACACCATCACCAAGGCCCTGGACCAGGTCGTGAACTCGCAGGGAGCGGGCCTCGCGCTGGTGATCGGTCTGGTGGCGGCGCTGTGGTCGGCGTCGGGGTACGTCGGGGCCTTCGGCCGCGCGATGAACAGGATCTACGAGATCGAGGAGGGGCGACCGTTCTGGAAGCTCCGCCCGATCATGCTGCTGCTCACCCTGATCGCGGTGACGCTGGCCGCGGTCGCGCTGCTGCTGCTGATCGTGTCCGGCCCGGTCGCGGAGTCCATCGGCAACGTGATCGGCCTCGGGGGCACCGCGCTGACGGTGTGGTCGATCGCCAAGTGGCCGGTCCTGGCCGTGATCGTGATCGTGGTCGTCGCCCTGCTCTACTACGCGACCCCCAACGTGCAGCAGCCGAAGTTCCGGTGGGTCTCGGTCGGTGCCGGCGTGGCCATCGTGACCTGGGTGCTGGCCTCGGTGGCGTTCGCGTTCTACGTCGCGAACTTCTCCAGCTACAACAAGACCTACGGATCACTGGCGGGCGTCATCGTCACGCTGCTGTTCCTGTGGATCACCAACCTGGCCCTGCTGTTCGGGGGTGAGCTCGACGCAGAGCTCGAACGCGGACGTCAGCTCCAGGCGGGCATCGCGGCCGAGGAGGAGATCCAGCTCCCGGCCCGCGACACCCGGAACATCAAGAAGGCCAAGAAGAAGCGGGACAAGGACGCCGCTCTGGGTCGCAGGATCCGCCGTCAGGCGGCAAAAACCAATGATCGGGAGCAGGGCTCCCAGAAGGAGGAACAATGATCATCAAGAGGCTCCCGCTGCTGATCGCAGGCGGCATCGGCTACGTGCTGGGGACCAGGGCGGGCCGTGAGCGCTACGAACAGCTCACCCAGACCTTCAACAAGGTCAAGGACGACCCCCGGGTGCAGGAGAAGGCCCACCAGGCAGCAGACATGGCCAAGGACAAGGCCCCGGGCCTCAAGGACAAGGTCAGCGGTGTCGCCAGCTCCGCGACCGGCAAGGTGACCGGATCTGGCAGTTCCGGGAACGACAAGGTCAAGCCGTCCGGCAGCAACGGGATCGGCTCCGACGAGCCGGCCGCCAAGCTCAACCCGGAGAGCACGGTCTTCCAGGACAACCCCGGGCCGCAGGGCCCGCTTCCCTGATTCTGGGCCCGACGCTCGGCTGACCTGGGCCCGGTCCTGCGGGGCCGGGCCTAGTAGTCGCCGGTCATCACGTTCGCGAGCGGCTCCCCCGCAGCAAAGCGGTGGAGCTGCTCGCGAACGAGCTTGTGCGCCCGCGGCTCCATCGCCGTGCTGTTGCCCCCCACGTGCGGTGAGATCAGCACGTTGGGCGCCGACCACAGCGGATGCTCCTCGGGCAGCGGCTCCGGGTCGACGACGTCGAGCGCCGCGTGGATCCGGCCCTTGCCGAGCTCGGCGACCAGCGCATCGGTGTCCACCACCGGTCCGCGCGCCATGTTCACCAGCAGGGCGCCGTCCTTGAGGTGGGCGAGCATCTCCGCGTCGAAGAGCCCCTTGGTCTCCTCGGTGCCGGGCACGATCAGCACCACCACGTCGGCGTGCGGCAGCAGCTCGGGCAGCTCGTCGATCGCGTGCACGCCGTCGCGGGCGCTGCGGGCGACCCGGGTGACCTCGGCCTCGAACGGCCTCACCCGCGCCTCGATCGCCTCGCCGATCTGGCCGTAGCCGACGATCAGCACCGACCTGTCGGCCAGCGAGGGCCGCAGGTCGGGCTTCCACTGACCGCTGTCCTGGGCGCGGACGAAGTCCGGGATGCCGCGCAGGCTGGCGAGGATCAGCGTCAGCGCCAGCTCCGCGGTGGAGGTGTCGTGGATGCCGCGGCCGTTGCACAGCTCGACCCCGTCAGGGACGTAGTCCCGGATGTGCTCCACGCCGGCCGACATCGTCTGCACCACCCTGAGCTTCGGCAGCCGCGCCAGCACCTCCCCGTCCGCGGGGCGGAACCGGTAGGGCAGCACGTAGAGCTCCACGTCGCCCGTGGTGTCCGGCAGGTCGTCGGGATCGATCTCCTGGTAGCGCAGGCCCTCGGGGAGGTCGCCGAGCACCTCGGGGTCGAAGGGCAACCAGACCAGGGGTCCGTCTCCAGGTGCGTACGCCGACGTCTCCATCACTCGCCTCTCCCGTGCATTGGTGACCGGCCGCCGACCAGCCTGGCGTGCCAGGTGAGGGCCGAGGCGTCGGTGAGGCTGGCGATCTGGTCGATCACCACGCGGGTGCGACCGGCGTCGTCCGCGGCCTCCTCGAAGTCCCCGCGCAGGGCCGCGTCGAGGCCCTCGCTCCCCCGCTTCCACAGCTCCTCGAACAGCTCCACCAGCAGGCTGCGCTGGCGCTCCATCAGGTCGATCCGGTCCTGGGCGCGCATCACGTAGTGCGCGGCGATGCCCTTGAGCACCGAGATCTCCTGCAGCGTCGTGTCGGGCACGACGAGGTTCGCCTGGTGACGCACCAGCGGCTGCTCGCCGTACTCCAGGCGGGTGGCGCGCTGCACGCTGCCGCAGAAGATCCCGATCAGGTCGCTGGTCAGGTTCTTCAGCGCGGCCAGGCCCCGCCTGGTGCCGTCGTAGGGCCGCTCGGGCCACGAGGTCACCGCACGCACCCGGCCCAGCGCCTCGTCGAGCAGCTCGTCGGTGGCGTCGGGGAGGTACCACTCCCGCACGGTCTGCCAGGTCGCAGCGCGCTCCTCGGAGTCGTCGAGCAGGCCCAGGTCGATGCGGCCACCCACGATGCCGTCCTCGAGGTCGTGCACCGAGTAGGCGACGTCGTCCGCGACGTCCATCACCTGCGCCTCCACACAGCGCCGGTCCCCCACCAGCCCGGCCCGCAGCCAGACGAAGACCTCGCGGTCGTCGTCGTAGACCCCGAACTTCCCCTGGGCCCTCGCCGCGGAGGTCGAGCCGTCCCCGTCGGTCGAGCCGTCCCCGTCGGCCGAGCTGTCCCAGTCGGTCGAGCTTGTCGAGACCCGCGGCCAGGGGTACTTCGTGCAGGCGTCCAGCGTGGCCCGGGTCAGGTTGAGCCCCACCGAGCGGCCGTCGCGGTCGGTGGACTTGGCCTCCAGCCGGGTGAGGATGCGCAGCGTCTGGGCGTTGCCCTCGAAGCCGCCGCACTCGGCGCCGAGCTGGTCCAGGGCGACCTCGCCGTTGTGCCCGAACGGCGGGTGCCCCAGGTCGTGGGCGAGCGCCGCGGTCTCGGCGAGGTCCGGGTGGCAGCCGAGCGGGTGCGCCAGGTCGCGCGCGATCTGCGCGACCTCCAGGCTGTGGGTGAGCCGGTTGCGGACGAAGTCGTCGGACTGGGGACCGAGCACCTGGGTCTTGGCGGCCAGCCGGCGCAGCGACGCGGAGTGCACCACGCGGGCCCGGTCGCGCTCGAACGGGGTGCGCTCGGGCGCGTCCACCCGCTTGGCGGGCTCGTCGACCAGGCGCTCACGCGACGCCTCGTCGTACAGCTCGTCCCAGGTCACGCCCCGACGCTACCGCCCGCCTTCCCCGCCCCGACCACCCAGCACGCCGACCGGGCGGCCAAGCCGGCCAGGAGACCACCTCAGGAGCCGCTACGCGCCGTTGGTCGCCGGCGCCCGGGCACGGCCGCAGTCGGCTGCGGGGCGGAGGCGGTCACCCGGAGCAGGATGCCAGAGCAGGGTGCCTGGGCAGCAGGGCCTAGAAGCCGAGCTTGCGCAGCTGACGGGGGTCGCGCTGCCACTCCTTGGCGATCTTCACGTGCAGGTCGAGGTAGACCGGCGTACCGAGCATCGCCTCGATCTGCTTGCGGGCGGCGGTGCCGACCTCGCGCAGCCGCTTGCCCTTGTGCCCGATCACGATGCCCTTCTGGGAGTCGCGCTCCACGAACAGGCTGGCGTGCACGATCAGCAGGGGCTTGTCCGCGGGACGGCCCTCCTTGAGCGCCATCTCCTCCACGAGCACGGCGATCGAGTGCGGCAGCTCGTCGTGCACGCCCTCGAGGGCGGCCTCGCGGATCAGCTCGGCGACGATCACCTCCTCAGGCGAGTCGCTGAGCTCCCCGTCGGGGTAGAGCGGCGGGCCCTCCGGGAGCAGCCCGATCAGCAGCCGCTCCAGCAGCCCGACCTGGTCCCCTTCCACAGCCGAGACCGGGACGATCTCGGCCCACTCCGTGCCGGTCTCCTGGCCGAGGGCGGCGATGTCCATCAGGTGCTGGGCGATCTGGTCCGGGGTGGCGAGGTCGGTCTTGGTGGCGATCGCCACCTTGACCGTACGACGGACCTTGCTCAGCTCGTTGACGATGAACCGGTCGCCCGGCCCGATCTTCTCGTTCGCCGGGAAGCACACCCCCACGACGTCGACCTCGGACCACGTGCTGGTGACCAGGTCGTTGAGCCGCTCGCCGAGCAGGGTGCGTGGCCGGTGCAGCCCTGGGGTGTCGACCAGGATCAGCTGGGCGTCGGGGCGGTGCACGATCCCGCGCACCACCGTCCGCGTGGTCTGCGGCTTGGAGCTGGTGATCACCACCTTGCTGCCCACCAGCGCGTTGGTCAGCGTGGACTTGCCGGCGTTCGGCCGCCCCACGAAGCAGGCGAACCCTGAGCGGTGAGCCGGGGCCTTCGTCGAGCTGTCGGAGCTCATGTGTCTTCCCTTCCCGGGGGCCGCTGCTCGACCCCAGGTTCCGTGGCGGCGGCATCGTAGTCCGCCCAGATCTGTTCGTTGGTGCGGCCGAGCGCGCGCCCGCGGGCGACGATCGGGCCCGGGTCGACCTGCCGTGCCTGTCGTCCCCGGCTGCCGCTCCAGTAGCCCATCACGTCGTAGTGCCGGGTGTCCCAGCCGAGGTCGTGGCGCGCGTGCCGGCGGATGTCGCGCATCTGCGCGGACTCACCGGCCATCCAGAAGTAGCCGGGCCCCTCGGGCCACTGGATCCCCCGGACGATCTCCGCGAGCTTGCTGGTCCCGGAAGCGGCGTCGTGCCACTGCACCGGCGCGTCGACGTACCCGGGCATCTCCCCGTCCGGCACCTCCGCGTGGATCTGCACCGGGACCGTCTCCGGGTCGAGGCTCTCCGCGATCCGGGCCATCGCCGGCAGCGCGGTCAGGTCCCCGGCCAGCACCACCCAGCGAGCGTCGGCCGGCAGCTCGAAGGACCCCTTCGGGGCGGAGATCCCCACTGTCTGTCCCACGCAGTCGGTCTGGGCCCACTCCGTGACCAGGCCGTGCTCGTGCACCACCACGTCGAGGGTCAGTACGCCGCCCGCGACCGAGCGAACCGTGTAGTAGCGGGTCTGGAACTGGCCGGGCACGGTCAACGCCACCCACTCGTCGGGGACACCGGTGGAGGTGAACCCCTCGGGGGTCTCGAGCTCCAGGCGCACCAGGTGGGGTCCGAGCACGTCACGACGGCGCACGACAGCGTCGAGGGGGGTCCGGGAGGTCACCGACCAAGGCTATCCGCCGCGCGGACCCCTCAGAACCAGCTGGAGAGCCGGAGCCGACCACGCTTCGCGGGGACCAGGTGGGCCAGGTGCAGCCGCCGCTGCGCACACCCGCGGGTGGCGGCACGACAGCTGGTGTCCGAGGCGTAGCCGACGTTGCCCGCCTGCCAGGCGTGGAAGGCCAGCCTCAGCCGCCCGGCCGTGTCCAGGAACGGAGTGGCCCCGCCCGGCCCCGCGACGTAGCGGCCGGTGGCCAGCAGCAGCCCCTTGCGCTTGCAGGGGCCGGTGACGCGCTTGCAGACGGCGTACCCGGTGGCGTAGCGCGAGGTGGTCCAGTTGTTGCCCGAGTAGAACAGGTAGAGCTTCTTGCGGAACCGGATCATCGCCGCGTTCTCCACCACGCCTCCCTCCCACCTCGGCTTGGGCTTCAGCAGCGGGTAGTGCCGGGTGCCGAGCGCGAAGCCGGTGAGGTTGGAGTTCAGCTGCCGCACGAACGTGCCGCCGCCGTACCCGACCACCTTGAACAGCAGCCAGGTCGCCCCGCGGTCGACGAAGACCTGCGGGTCGATCACCCCGGGACCGCAGAGCAGCGCGGTGCGCGAGGAGTCCACGAACGGCCCCATCGGCGAGGCGCTGCGTGCCAGCGAGATGCACCGGCGCCCGTCGCTCGCGCGCGGCACGGAGTACGCCGCCAGGTAGCCGACTCGGGTACGCGCCACCGAGGGCGCCCACGTGGCCATGAACGTGCGGCCACCCTGGGTCGTGCGCACCTGCGCCCACGGCGGCGGCGTCGGCAGGCCGTCGTTGCGTCCGGGCCTGGCCCGGTCGGGTGCCGCCCGGGTGGTCCAGGTGCGCAGGTTCCTCGAGGTCATCAGCGGCAGGCTCAGGCCCGCCACCGTGGTGGAGGCGGCGTAGTAGCGCGCACCCACCCGGATCACGGTCGGGTCCGGGAAGTCGCCACGGTAGGCCGCGCCGGGTCTGAACGGGTCGCTGCCGTTCGGCGCCGGAGCCTGGGTCTCGGCGTCGGCGACGACCTGCCCCGAGACGAGCAGGGCGGCCAGCACCCCACCCACCAGCAGGCACCGGACGGCACGTTGGGCTCTGGTGGCCATCGACGGGCTCCCGGGATGTAGGCGAACGTGTGCTCGCGCACTATCTCCCGGGCCCGGCCGGTGCGCACCCGCAACGGGAAAACGTCTCGGCGCGGCTCACCAGGTGGGCCGCAGCGGGAACCCGCTCCGGCCGTCGTCGCGGGTGCGTCCGGCGAGCACCTGGTGCAGCTGGATCTCGTTGCGGTCGAAGCTCATCCGCGAGCCCGCCATGTAGAGCCCCCACACGCGCGCGGTGCCTTCCCCGACCTCGGCGACCGCCTCGTCCCAGTGGCGTTCCAGGTTGGCGCTCCAGCCGGCGAGCGTCAGTGCGTAGTGCTCGCGCAGGTTCTCCTCGTGGTGGACCTCCAGCCCGGCGTTCTGGGCCTCGGTGATGATCCGCCCGGAGCCGGTCAGCTCACCGTCGGGGAACACGTAGCGGTCGATGAACGCGCCGGTCTGCTTGGGCTGGTTGTCGGGCCGGGTGATGCAGTGGTTGAGCAGCCGGCCGCCCGGGACGAGCTTGTCGCGCAGGAAGCCGAAGTACGCCGGGTACTGGTCCACCCCGACGTGCTCGGTCAGCCCGATGGAGCTGACCGCGTCGAACCCGGTCTCCTGCACGTCGCGGTAGTCGAGGTGACGCACCTCGACGAGGTGGTCGAGGCCCTCCTCGATGTTCTTCGCCCGGGCCCACTCCGCCTGCTCGCGCGAGAGCGTCACGCCGAGCACGCTGACGCCGTACTCCCGGGCCGCGTGGCGTGCCATGGCGCCCCACCCGCAGCCGACGTCGAGCAGCCGCTGACCGGGCTTGAGGTCGAGCTTGCGGGCCACCAGGTCGTGCTTGGCGAACTGCGCCTCCTCGAGGGTCTTCGACTCGGTCTCGAAGAGCGCGCAGGTGTAGGTCATCGAGGGGCCGAGCACCATCTCGTAGAACCGGTTCGAGACGTCGTAGTGGTGCTGGATGGCCTTGCCGTCGCGCTCCTGAGAGTGCCGGAACCCCTCGACCACGCGTCGCCACCGGGGCAGGTGCTCCTGCGGCGGGGGCGGCGGGGGCACGAGGTGGCTCAGCCCCACCGACCTCAGCAGGGTGAGCACGTCGCTGGGCGAGGGACGGCGGAAACGCATCGACCGCAGCAGCATCACCGCACCCGCGTAGGGGTCACCGGGGTGCACCCCGATCACGTCGAGGTCGCCGGACACGTAGGCACGGGCCATCCCGAGGTCTCCGGGCGCCGTCACCATGTAGGCGAGTCCGCGCTCGTTCTTGAGGTTCAGCCCCACCGGGGCATCCTCGGGGCCGTAGGTGCTGCCGTCGTAGGCGGTGAACCGGACCGGCGCCGGCCCGGCCAGGAGGGTCTCGAAGACCTGCGCCAGGGACAGCTTCGGGCTGTTCAGCGCGGAGGCCTGGTCCTTGATCTGCGTCACTGTCGTCGCACCGCCTTGTCGTAGAGACTGGTCAGCCTGTCGTCGGGGTCATAGCGTTTCTTCACTGCTGCGAGGTTGGCGCCGTCGTAGAGCCGGTCGAAGGTCCCGCGGTCGTAGAACGACTCCGAGTACAGCGACTTGTGCCCGTCGAGCTCGGCGACCTTGTCCTCGATCGCGCGGTTCAGCGGGCTGTTCGGGGCGTCCTCGCCCACCGGCACCGCGCCCCAGAACCCGACGTTGACGTAGGTCCGTCCCGGCTCCAGGGGGTACGACGGCCAGGTGGGTCCCGCCTGCCCGGCCACCGGGTCCGCCGGATCCGCCGGCGAGCGCAGCCGCAGCGGGCACAGCCACACCGGCCGCATCCCGACGCATCCGTCGAACCAGGCGAGGAACTCCCCGAGCCGCTCGACCGGGACCTCCACGTCCTGGATCACCCGCTCCCGCTGGGGGCGCCCCGCCCTGCGGTCGAGCCGGTCCATGATCGAGAACCGACGGTCCAGGCCGACGAGGCGCTGGTACGTGTCCGAGCGGCGCAGCCGGCGCGGCCAGACCCGGCGTACCCACGGGTTCTGGGCGCCGAAGGCCCGGGAGCACCAGAACCAGTCGGTGTCCCACCGCCACAGGTAGTCGTAGGTGGTGAGCAGGTCGATCTCGCGCTGCTGGATCGAGCGCCAGTAGATCTGCTGGCCCGCGTAGTCGGACCCGTCGCCGTCGGGGGCGTCGGTCCAGGTGCCGAGGGTGAGGTAGTACTCCCCCGGTTCGAAGGCGGTGCCGTCCATCGCGTCGATGCGCTCGCCGTGCCACTCGCCGGTCTCGGTGATCGTGGCGATCGCCCGCTGCAGGGACTCGGTGTCGCTGAACCGCACGTGGCGCAGCGCGACGTGTGACCTGACCGGCTCGAGCTCGATCCGCAGCCGGGTGGCGTAGCCGAGGGAGCCGTAGGAGTTGGGGAAGGTGACGAACAGCTCGGAGTGCTCGTCGGGGACCCCCGGAGCCGGACGCCGGGCGGTGACGACCTCGCCGGCGCCGGTGAAGATGTCCATCTCGAGCACGGACTCGTGCGGCAAGCCGTTGCGGAACGACGTGGACTCGATGCCGAGCCCGGTGACCGCGCCGCCCAGCGTGATCGTGCGCAGCTGGGGCACCACGAGCGGGATCAGGCCGTGCGGCAGGGTGGCGTCGACGAGGTCCTCGTAGGTGCACATCCCCTGCACGTCGGCCGTGCGGCCCGCGACGTCGATGCCGATCACCCCGTCGAGCCCGGACACGTCGAGACCGGAGCCGGCAGCGGCCTCACGGGGGCGGAACAGGTTGGAGGTGCGCTTCGCCAGCCGGACCGGGGAGTCGGGCGCCAGCGCGTCGTAGGAGCTCGTCAGCCGGCGTACGGCGTCATGGTGCTGCGTCAGCGAGTCCACATCGGCACCCTCCGGCTTTTGGTTGCCAGATGCAACCCGAATCGCGTCGTTGCTTAAGGATCCTCTCAGGATCCCCAAAATCAGGACCAGCGAGTTTCCTCGACCTGGCCCGCAGGGGTCCCCCGGTGGACCGGGGTCCCAGGGCCGGCGAAGTCGCGGACGACGTCGAGATCCGCCTCGCTGATCCCGGTCTCGGTGAGCACCACGACCGCTTCCGCGCCCCTGGCGCCGCTGGCCACGGCCATCGACACCGCGACGCCAACGGCGGAGACCTGGAGGGAGGGGAGGTCGACGGTGGCGGCGGCGTAGGTGCGACCGTCGAGGTCACGCAGTGCGGCGCCCTCGGCAGCACCCACGCGGGCCCGGGTCGCCCGGGCCAGCACGACCAGCTTGTTGTCCTCGGGAGGCAGCGAGATCACGTCGCTGAGTCTATGGCCCTCTCCGGAGCGGTGGCCGCGGGCCTCAGCGCTGTGCGCGGGCGTGGGAGCCGCGCTCGGACTCGTGGTCGGCCGGGCCGGTGAGGGCCGTGGACTTCGCCAGCGGCGTGATCAGCACCGTCCCGACCCGGTTGCGCCGGCCCTTGGCCTCCTCGGCGGTGAACCGGAGCCCGGCCACCTCGACGGTGGAGCCGGGGATCGGGACCTTGCCGAGGTGCTTGCCCATCAGGCCGCCCACGGAGTCGACCTCGTCGTCGTCGATCGAGATGCCGAGGATCTCGTCGAGGTCGTCCACGGGGAACCGCGCCGGGACCCGGCGCGAGCCGTCCTCGAGCTCCTCGACGGACTCCGCCTCGGCGTCGAACTCGTCGGTGATCTCGCCGACGATCTCCTCGAGGATGTCCTCGATGGTCACGATGCCCGCCGTGCCGCCGTACTCGTCGACGACCACGGCGATGTGGCGCCGTTGGGCCTGCATCTCGCGCAGCAGGTCGTCGACCGGCTTGGAGTCGGGGACGTGGAAGACCGGGCGCATCATCGACTCGACGTGCTCGGTCGTCTGGGCGGCCTGCCGGTCGAAGACGCGCTTGCTCACGTCCTTGAGGTAGACGAACCCGAGGATGTCGTCGAGGTCCTCCCCCACGACAGGGACGCGGGAGAAGCCGCTGCGCAGGAACAGCGACATCGCCTGGCGCAGGGTCTTGCCGCTCTCGATGTAGACCACGTCGGTGCGGGGCACCATCACCTCGCGCACGAAGGTGTCGCCGAGCTCGAAGACCGAGTGGATCATCTTGCTCTCGCCCGACTCGATCAGGCTGGACGCCTCGGCCAGGTCGACCATCTCGCGCAGCTCGACCTCCGAGGAGAACGGCCCCTCGGAGAATCCCTTGCCCGGGGTCAGCGCGTTGCCCAGCAGGATCAGCAGCCGGGGCAGCGGGCCCAGGACCCGGCCCACCGCGACCACCAGGCCGGCCGAGGCCAGGGCGATGGCCTCGCTGCGCTGCCGCCCGACCGTGCGCGGTCCCACGCCGATCAGCACGAACAGGACCAGGAACATCACCCCGATCGCGACGAGCACCGAGGTCCACCGGCCGGGGCCGAGCAGGTCGAGCACCACCGCGGTGGCGAGCACGACCGCCGAGGTCTCGGTCAGCAGCCGGACCACGAGGACCGCGTTGAGGTAGCGCGGTGCGTCCTCGAGCATCCGCAGCAGCTGGCGGGCGCCGGGGCGCTGCTCCTGCTCGAGCTCGAGGGCGCGGGCCCGGGAGAACCCCGACAGCGCGGCCTCGACACTGGTGATGACTCCGGCCAGCAGGACGAGGCCCACGACCACCACGATCAGGCCCGGACTGTCTCCACTCATCTCTGGGCCTCAGCCCTGGTCGGGGTCGGAGCCGGGGTCGGGCACATCAGGTACGTCGGACGCCGCGGCCCCCTCGGCTTCCCGGGCCAGCCACTCCTGGAGGAGCTGGGCCTGGAGGCCGAACATCTCCCGGTGCTCCTCGGGCTCCGCGTGGTCGTAGCCGAGCAGGTGCAGGATCCCGTGCACGGTGAGCAGGTCGAGCTCCTCGACCGTGGAGTGCCCAGCGGTCCGGGCCTGCTCGGCCGCGATGCTGGGGCACAGCACCAGGTCACCGAGCACACCCTCCTCGGGCTCCTCGTTGACCATCCCGGGACGCAGCTCGTCCATCGGGAACGCGAGCACGTCGGTGGGGCCTTCCTTCTCCATCCACTTCTCGTTGAGCTGGGAGATCGTGTCCCGGTCGACCGCGGTGACGCACAGCTCGGCGAGCGGGTGCACGCGCATCCGGTCCATCACGAACCGGGCCAGCCGCTGGGTCCGGAGCTCGTCGATCTCGACGCCGGACTCGTTGAGGACCTCGATGGTCATCGTCCGCTCACCGGCGTTCGTGGTCGCGGCGGCCGTCAGGACGGCGCTCGTCGTGGGCCTCGTACGCCGCGACGATCTGCCCGACCAGGCGGTGCCGGACGACGTCGTGGGCCGTGAGGCGGTTGAACGAGACGTCCTCGATGCCGCCGAGGATGTCCTCGACGACTCGCAGCCCGCTCCGGATGCCCGAGGGGAGGTCGACCTGGGTGACGTCACCGGTGACCACGATCTTGGACCCGAACCCGAGCCGGGTCAGGAACATCTTCATCTGCTCCGGGGAGGTGTTCTGCGCCTCGTCGAGGATGATGAACGCGTCGTTGAGCGTGCGTCCGCGCATGTAGGCCAGCGGCGCGACCTCGATCGTCCCGGCCGCGAGGAGCTTGGGGACGGTCTCCGGGTCGAGCATGTCGTGCAGCGCGTCGTACAGCGGGCGCAGGTAGGGGTCGATCTTCTCGCTCAGCGTGCCGGGCAGGAACCCGAGGCGCTCCCCTGCCTCCACGGCCGGGCGGGTCAGGATGATCCGGTTGACCTTCTTGGCCTGGAGCGCCTGCACGGCCTTGGCCATCGCGAGGTAGGTCTTGCCGGTGCCCGCGGGGCCGATCCCGAACACGATCGTGTTCTTGTCGATCGCGTCGACGTAGCGCTTCTGGTTCAGCGTCTTGGGGCGGATCGTCCGGCCGCGGTTGGACAAGATGTTGAGGGAGAGCACGTCGGCGGGACGCTCGGAGGTCTCGGCGCGCAGCATCGTGATCACCCGCTCGACCGTCTCGGTGGTCATTCCCTGCCCGGTACGGATGATCGTGACGAGCTCGTCGAGCATCCGCTCGGCGAGCGCGATCTCCGAGGGCGCGCCGCGCAGCGTGATCTCGTTGCCGCGCACGTGGAGGTCGGCTTCGAAGGCCTTCTCCATCGAGGCGAGGTGCTCGTCGGCGGGGCCCAGGAGCGAGACCATGTTGATGCTGGTGGGCACCACCACGAGGTGCTGGGTCTCGTCGGGGCCTCCGGGACCGGAGGCGGGTTGCGTGCCGGTGCCGACTGTGTCGGCCTTGCTGGTCTCAGACATGGATGCCCGGTGGGGGGCGGCCCTTCGTTCGGAAGTACTGACGGGTCAATGCTACGCAGCCCGCGCACGGGGCGCACCCGGGTTGTGGATCGTGGGCAACACCCAGCCCGGATCGGCCCGGATCAGGCCCGCTCAGCCGGGGGGCCAGCCCATGGTGCGGCCGCCGATGAGGTGCATGTGCACGTGGAACACGGTCTGGTTCGCCGCGGGCCCGGTGTTGAACACCAGCCGGTACCCGTCCCCGAGCCCCTCGCTCTGCGCGATCGCCCCGGCTGCGGCGAACAGGTCCGCCGCGGTCGTGGGCTCCCCCGCCGCGAGCGCCGCGGCGTTCGGGTAGTGGCTGCGCGGGATCACCAGCACGTGGGTCGGCGCCTGGGGGCTCAGGTCCCGGAACGCCACGGTAGTGGGCGTCTCGTGCACCACGTCCGCCTCGATCTCGCCGGCCACGATCTTGCAGAACAGGCAATCCTCGGCCGGGTTGTCCTCGGTCACACCATCTGTGCTCATCGCCCCAGCATGCCCGATCGGGCGCCCGGGATCGATCTCGCCCGATTTGCCGGGTCGGCGGGTAAACCGATCCATCCACCCCCGCGTCCCACTAGCGTGACCATCGTCTTGCCGGCGCAGCAGCCCGGCCCAACCCAGGGGGTGCCCATCCACGCAGATCCGTGGGCCGACGCGGCCCTGGAGCGGCTCTACGACGAGCACTACGTCCGACTCGTGCGGCTCGCCGTGCTGCTGCTCCGCGACGCGGGCCGCGCCGAGGAGGTGGTGCAGGACACGTTCGTGGCGATGTACCAGCGGTCGCAACGATCCGGCTCCGCCGCGATGCCCGACGACGCGCCGGCGTACCTGCGTCAGGCGGTGGTCAACCGGTCGCGCTCGGTGCTGCGCCACCTCGCGGTGGTCTCGCGGCACCCCGCCGAGTCGCTCTCGCCCGACCGCGATCATCCCGGGGCGGACCACGACGCGCTGCACGCCGTACGCCGCCAGGCGGTGCTGGAAGCGATGGCGCGGCTGCCGCGCCGGCAGCGTGAGGTGCTCGCGCTGCGCTACTACCTCGACCTCTCCGAGCGGGAGATCGCCGAGACCCTGGGCATCAGCGCCGGGGCCGTGAAGAGCCACGCATCGCGTGGGGCAGCCGCCCTGCGTCTCCACCTCTCAGCCTTCCTCGAGGAGACCTCATGACCACTCCGAACAACGACGGCCCGACCAACGACGAGCCGGAAATGCGCGCGCTGCTCGGCGACGCCGTCTCCGACGTGCACCCCACCGGCACCAGCGACGACATCCGTGCCCGCGTGAAGCGGCCCTCGGCTGCCCGCGGCTGGCTGCCGGTCACGGTGGCGGCCGCCGTGGCGACCGTGCTGGTGATCGGCGGGACCTCCTGGCTGGCACAGCGCGACCCCTCGGCCCCGGCGGCGTCGCCGGGCACTGCCGAGGCGGATCCTGCGCCGACCGACGTCGAGGTGCCCGCCTACTACCTCGGCGCGACGGCGGCGGGCCAGCGACTGTTCAAGGAGACGCACGCACTCCCCGACGGCGCCGACTCGGAGCTGCAGGCCGCGGTGGAGCAGACGATCTCGGGGCGTCCCCTGGATCCCGACTACACCGCGTGGCGGTTTCCGGTGACGCCCACGGCCAGCCTCGGCAGCGACCGGATCACCATCGACCTCGCCTTCCCGGCAGCCGCCACCGTCGCGATGCCGGCCGACCCCGAGCGACTCGTCGAGGCGCTCGTGCGCACCGCCCAGGACGCGACCGGCACCAAGCTGCCCGTGCTGATCACGGTGGACGGGAGCCCCGGGGACCTCTTCGGGGTCGACACCCTCGAGCCCCTGCAGCCCACCGGTGCCGACACCATGCTGGCCCCGGTCTCGATCGCCACGCCGACGCAGGGCGCGACGGTGGGCACCGAGTTCGAGGTCACCGGCCAGGCATCGGCCTTCGAGGCCAACGTGGTCTGGGAGCTCAGGCAGGGCGACCGGGTCGTCCGCACCGGCTTCGCCACCGCGAAGGAGTGCTGCACGCTCTCGCCGTACGAGTTCACGGTGACCGCCGAGCCCGGCGACTACACGCTCGTGGTGCGCGACACCGACGAGTCCGACGGAGAGGGTGTCGGCGTCAGCCAGGACACCAAGGAGATCACCGTCGAGTAGGGGCGTTCAGCCCCAGCGCGGGGTCCGGGACAGCAGCGCTGCCACGGCGGCGAGCCCGGCGGTGGAGGTCCGCAGCACCGACTCCCCCAGGCGTACGACGTGAGCCGCGCCGAGGACCTCGAGCTCCTCGTCGCTGATCCCGCCCTCGGGGCCGACCACCACCACGATGGACTCCACGCCCTCCAGGGAGAGCGCCGAGAGCGGGGCCGACGCCGCCTCGTGGAGCACCACGGCCAGGCCGGCGGCGTCCACGAGGGCGGCGACCTCGGCCGTCGTGGCCATCTCGGTGACCTCGGGCAGCCAGGACCGCCGCGACTGCTTGCCGGACTCGCGGGCGGCCGAACGCCACTTGGCCAGCGACTTCTGGGCCCGCTCGCCGCGCCACACGCCGACCGAGCGGGCCGCGGCCCACGGAACGATCCGGTCGACGCCCACCTCGGTGAGCACCTCGACGGCGAGCTCGGCCCGCTCGCCCTTGGGGATCGCCTGCACCACGGTCACGTGGGGCACCGGCGCCGGCGCCAGGGCCACCGAGGTGACCGTGGCGGTCATCGACGACTTCGAGGTCGCCTCCACCACGCACGTGGCGGCGGTGCCGCGGCCGTCGGTGAGCACGACCTGCTCCCCCACCCGGATCCGGCGCACCACGACGGCATGCCGGGCCTCGTCGCCCTCGAGGACCACGGAGTCCCCCGAGGCCGTCCCCGTGACGGGTCCCAGGAAGACCGGCAGCGTCACCGGGCGACCCGGACGGCGCTCACTTGAAGGCGTTCTTCAGGCGCCCGAACACCGACTTGTGCGGCGAGTGGAGCTGCCCGTCGGGCGTCTCCTCGTGCCGGAGCCGGGCCAGCTCGCGCAGCAGCTCCTCCTGCTGTTCGTCGAGACGACCGGGGGTCTCCACGTCGACCGTGACCACCACGTCACCGCGGACCTGGGAGCGCAGGTGCGGGACGCCGCGCCCGCGCAGCACCGTCTCGGTGCCGGACTGGGTCCCGGGCCGGACCTCGAGGTCCACCCACAGCTCCATGTCGGAGTCGCCCTCGGCCACGTCGGCCTCGAGCAGGGGCAGCTGGATCGTCGTACCGAGTGCCGCGGCGGTCATCGGCACCGTCACGCGACAGCGCAGGTCGGTGCCGTCGCGGGTGAACACCGGGTGCGGCACCACCTGGATCTCGACGTAGAGGTCGCCGGCGGGACCACCGCCGGGGCCGACCTCGCCCTGCTGGGCGAGCTGGACACGGGTGCCGGTGTCGACGCCCGGGGGGATCTTCACGGTGATCGAGCGGCGCGAGCGGACCCGGCCGTCCCCGGAGCACTCGCGGCACGGCTCGGGAATGATCTCGCCGAAGCCCCGGCAGGCGGCACAGGGACGCACGGTGCGGATCTCGCCGAGGAAGGAGCGCTGCACCTGCTGGACCTCGCCGCGGCCGTGGCAGGTCTCACAGGTCACCGGCTTGGAGCCGGGCGCAGCGCCGCTGCCCTCGCACACCGTGCACAGCACGGCCGTGTCCACCTTGAGGTCGCGGGTGACGCCGAACGCCGCCTCGGCGAGCTCGATCTCGATGCGGACCAGGGCGTCCTGCCCGCGGCGCATCCGCGGACGCGGGCCGCGGCCCTGTCCGCCGGCCGCGCCACCGGCCTGGCCGCCGAAGAAGGCGTCCATGATGTCGGTGAAGGAGAACCCGGCACCCTGGCCGGGACCGCCGCCGCCGCGACCGAAGGGGTCACCACCGAGGTCGTACATCCGGCGCTTCTCGGGGTCGGCGAGCACCTCGTAGGCGGCCGACACCTCCTTGAACCGCTCCTGGGTCTCCGGGTCGGGGTTGACGTCGGGGTGGAGCTGACGGGCAAGACGCCGGTAGGCCTTCTTGATCTCGTCGGCCTCGGCGTCCCGGGAGACGCCGAGGATCTCGTAGGGGTCCTGGCTCACGTGTCATCTTTCGGCTGGGCGGAATCTCTGGGCGGAATCTCTGGGCTGAATCTCTGGGCGGAATCTTGGGTCACTTGCGGGTGGTGCTGGTCTGCGGCAGGCGCGGGTCAGGCCTGGTCGAGGAGGGTGGAGACGTAGCGGGCGACCGCGCGTACGGCGGCCATCGAGCCCGGGTAGTCCATCCGGGTCGGCCCCACGATGCCGAGCGACCCCACGGGCTCCTCCCCTGGACCGTAGCCCGTGGCGACCACAGAGGTCCCCGAGAGCTCCTGGAAGGGCCCCTCGTGCCCGATCCTCACGGTCAGGGAGTCAGAGGAGGTCGCCTCGCCGAGCAGCTTGAGCAGCACGACGTGCTCCTCGAGCGCCTCCAGCATCGGCTTGATCGACTGGTCGAAGCTCTCCCCGAAGCGGGCGAGGTTCGCGGTCCCACCGACCACCACCCGCTCGGTCTGCCGCTCGCTGGACATCGCCTCGACCAGGGCGGTGGTGATCACCGCCACGTGCGTGCGGTCGAGGTGGTCGGTCTGGTCGGTGAGCGCGCCGAGGGCGTTGGAGGCATCGGCGATCGACTTGCCCACGCACGCGAGCAGCACCCGGGAGCGGAGGTCTGCGAGGGCGTCGGTCTCGAGCTCGACGGGCAGCTCCACGACCCGCTGCTCGACCCGGCCGGTGGACAGGATCAGCACGGCCAGCAGCCGGGACGGGGTCAGCGCGACGAGCTCGACGTGCCGCACGGTGGACCGGGCCAGCGATGGGTACTGCACGATAGCGATCTGCCGGGTCAGCTGGGCGAGCACCCGCACGGAGCGCTGGATCACGTCGTCGAGGTCGTAGGCGCCCTCGAGGAACGTCGAGATCGCGCGGCGCTCGGCCGCCGACATCGGCTTGATCTGGGTCAGCCGGTCCACGAAGAACCGGTAGCCCTTGTCGGTGGGGATCCGGCCCGCGCTGGTGTGCGGCTGGGCGATCAGCCCCTCCTCCTCGAGGGTGGCCATGTCGTTGCGCACGGTGGCCGGTGAGACGCCGAGCTGGTGCCGCTCCACGAGCGCCTTGCTGCCGACCGGCTCCCGGGTCGAGACGTAGTCCTCGACGATCGCCCGGAGCACGGCAAGCCTGCGGTCGTCCTGCATGTCGCTCCTCCAGTGTCCTGTCCGGCGCTGTCCCTGACCCGTGCCGACCGGTCTAGCACTCGTCGCGCCGGAGTGCCAATCCTACTAGGCAAACGTAGGGTCTCGTTCGTGTCGGACTTCACGGAGATTGGCCAGCGGATCTGGGTGGCGCGCTACGAGTGGTACGACGTGAACGTCACCGTCGTCGAGGGCGAGGCGGGCCTCCTCGTCGTGGACACGCACGCCTCGAGCAGGGCCGCGGGCGAGGTGATCGCCGACCTGCGGCGACTCTCCTCGCGTCCGGTGGTCGGGATCGTGAACACCCACGACCACTTCGACCACACCTTCGGCAACAGCGCCTTCCGAGAGGCCTGGGGCGCGGTGCCGATCACGGCCCACGAGGCCACCGCCCAGACCACCGTGGCCACCGGCGAGCGGGCCAAGGAGCAGCTGCGCGAGGCCGGCGACGACCGCGCCGCCGAGGTGCTCGAGACGCCGGTCGTCCCGGCCGACACGACGTTCTCCTCGGTCGCGGCGATCGACCTCGGCGACCGCTCGGTCGAGCTGGTGCACCCCGGACGCGGGCACACCGCCGGGGACCTCGTCGTACGCATCGACGACGCGGACGTGCTGCTGGCCGGCGACCTCGTCGAGGAGTCCGACATGCCGTCGTACGGTGAGGACTGCTTCCCGCTGGAGTGGCCGCTCTCCCTCGACCTCGTGCTGCAGCTGATCGGGCCGGCCACCGTGGTCGTGCCCGGGCACGGCGCCCCGGTCGACAAGGAGTTCGTGGAGGAGCAGCGCTCGGCGATCGGCGTGGTCGCCGAGACCATCCGCGACCTCGCCGGGCGCGGCGTACCGCTGCGCGACGCACTGGAGGCAGCGGCCTGGCCCTACCCGAGCGAGCGGCTGGGCGACGCCGTACGACGTGCCTACGAGCAGCTGCCCCGCGACGCGAAGCGACTGCCGCTGATCTGAGTGGCCGCCGGCGGCGTCAGGGCACCTTCGGGGGCACGAACTCGAAGGTCATCCCGAGGAGCCACAGCAGCAGGAGCACCACCGGCAGGTGGAAGAGGAACTGCACGAACGTGAACCCGATCAGGTCCCGGGCGCGCAGCCCCAGGACCGCCAGCAGCGGCAGCATGAAGAACGGGTTGACCAGGTTGGGCAGGGCCTCGGCCGCGTTGTAGATCTGCACGGTCCAGCCGAGGTTCATCCCCACGTCGGTGGCCGACTGCATCACGTACGGCGCCTCGACCAGCCACTTGCCCCCACCGGAGGGCACCAGGATCCCCAGGATCGCGGTGTAGATGGCGATCACGATCGCGAACCCGCCACCGCCGCCGAGGTCGGTGAACAACTCGGCGAGGTGCTCGGAGACCGAGAGCCCGCCACGTCCCGCGGCGCCGGTGAGGACCGCGGCCATCGCGGCGTAGAGGGGGTACTGCACCAGGACGCCCGCCGTGGTGGGCACCGCCTTCGCGGTCGCGTCCAGGAAGCCCCGCGGGGTGCCGTGCAGCACCAGCCCGAGCACGACGAAGACGAGCAGGTAGGTGTCCAGGCTGCTGATCACGCTCAGGAACGGGTTGTCCAGGAGCTGGTAGACCAGCCACAGCAGCGCCAGGGCCCCGATGAACAGCGGCAGGATCATCGACCGCTCCAGCCACTCCCCCGGGCGGGTGCTCGGCGGGGGCGGGTCGACGGTGTCGTCGAGGTCGACGCCGAGGTCGTCGGCGGTCTTGATCGCCCCGCCCTGCGGCGCGGAGAGCCACGCGATCACCACGGTGAGCACGATCAGGATGCCGGCCATGGTCAGCGACTGCCAGGTGAGGATCGTGTCGCCGAAGTCGAGCACGCCGGTGATCTTGAGCAGGTCGGGAGGCAGCGATGACGCGGTGGCCTGGAGCTGCGCCGCGGAGGAGGAGAGCCCCAGCGCCCAGACCGCACCGAGTCCCATGTACGCCGCCGCGCCTATCGCCCGGTAGTCCACCGTGAGGTCGTCTCGCCGAGCGATGGCCCGGGCGAGGAGCCCACAGAAGACCAGGCTCAGCCCCCAGTTGAGCATGGAGACCGTGCACGAGATCAGCGAGACGAAGGCGACCGCTCCCCGCGGCGTGGACGGCACCCGCGCGATCCGCACGATCGCCTTCGCCGCCGGCGGGGAGGTCGCGACGACGTAGCCGCTGAGCACGACCATCGCCATCTGCAGGGTGAACTCGGCCAGGCCCCAGAAGCCGCCGCCGAAGGACTCCGCCACCACCTTGGGGCTGGAGCCGTTGACGAGCGCGGCGAGGGTCACCACCACGACGCCGCCGAGGGCGAAGACGTAGGCGTCGGGGAACCACTTCTCGGTCCACCCGGCGAGTCGCTGTGCGAACCGCGCCAGTCCGCGTTCCTGGACCTCTGCGGTCGATGAGGTGGTCGCCATGGCGTCCCTTCCCGAAAGGATGGGATCAACCTAGGCCCGGGATCGCTCCGCGGCTAGTGCCTGCTCGTTCGGCACCTGCTCCACGACGGGGTCGCGATGCCGAACCGGCGCGAGAGCACGAACCAGATCAGCAGCCCGACCAGCACGATCGGGAGGTGGGTGAGCACGGTCAGGGCGATCAGCACGAACAGCACCGGCGCCAGTGGGAACGGCGGGCGTCGCCATGCCCGGGTGGCCGAGGTGACGGCGCCCGCCGTTCCCGCTGGCGCCATCGAGGACGAGCGCACCGGCAGGTCGGCGAAGAGCGGGACGAGGTCGCCCCGCGTTCGCGCCGACCACACGGCATCGCTGCGTTCGTCGAACTCGTCCTTGGTCAGCCGGCCCTCGGAGTACTGGTCGCCCAGGAGTCCGACGGCCTCCGCACGTTCCGCGTCGCCGATCCGCAGCGTGTCCATCACTCCTCCTCGAAGGCGTCGTCCGGCTCGGTTCCGTCAGGGCCCTCGGCGAGCAGGCCGTAGAGCCGCCTGCGGGTGTCGCCGAGGATCTCGATCGCCTTCTCGCGCTGGTCCGGCGTGCCGGTGGTCGCCACCTGCACGATGGCGCCGACGGTCTGGCCGATCACCTGCTTGAAGTTCACGGCCTCCTCGTCGTCGGCCTCGGTCACGAACGGCGCCCAGACCGCTGCCATCTCCTCGGGGTGCGCCTCGACGTACGCCGTGCCCTCGGCGGTGAGCCGGATCGCCTTGCGGCCGGTGGGCGCGTCCTCGACGAGGCCCTCGTCCTCGAGCTGGGCGATGGTCGGGTAGACCGAGCCGGGGCTCGGCTTCCACACCCCGTCGGTGCGCTCGGCGATCTGCTGGATCACCTGGTAGCCGTTCACCGGCTCGTTCGAGGTGTGCAGCACGTCGAGGATCGCGGAACGGACGTCGCCGCGGCGTACCCGGGGGCGGCCGCGGCCGCCGCCGCGTCCTCCGGAGAAGTCACCTCCGAAGCCGGGGCCGAACATCTGCGCGACCCAGGGCGGCGGTCCGCCCATCGGGCCGGCCCAGGGGCCGCCCCAGCCGCCGTGCGCGCCGTGCCGGCCGCCTCCACGCCCGCCGCGCTGGCGCCGGGTCGGTTCGAAGTCTGGTGTCCACATCGGGTGTCCCATGTCGAGAGCTCCTTTCGTCGGCGTGCCGGTCCCGGTGGTGCTCCTCGGGTGACAACGACACTGTCTCGATATGTTGACGATATATCGCGAGTGTTCGTGAGGCAAGACCGGATCTCCGGGTAGTCCCGATCATTTGGCACCCTGATCGACCCCGTGGACCGGCCGATCGAACGGGACTACCCGGATCTCGGGCGAGCCGGTCAGCGCCCGGTGGGCCGGCGTCGTAGCGTTTCCCGGTGACTCCTTCCCCGCACGACCGCTACGGCTCCGACGTCCTCGCCACCGACTGGCGTACGCCGAAGAAGGGCCGGGCCGTCGAGATCGACGCCGACCTCGGACTCGTGGTCGAGGAGGTGACCACCGACTGGTGCGGCGAGATCGTCAAGGTCGAGCGCGACCTCGGCACGGTCACGATCGAGGACCGGCGACGCAAGCGCCGCACGTTCCCGCTCGGGACCGGTTTCCTGCTGGAGGGGCGCCCGGTGATCCTGGTCCCGCCGACCCGCAAGGGACCCGAGGCCCCGACCCGGACGGCGTCGGGCTCGGTGGCGGTGCAGGGCGTCAAGGCCCGAGTCGCCCGCGGCAGCCGGATCTTCGTCGAGGGGCGCCACGACGCCGAGCTCGTGGAGAAGGTGTGGGGCGACGACCTGAGGATCGAGGGCGTCGTCGTGGAGTACCTCGAGGGCATCGACGACCTCGGCGAGAAGCTGCGCGACTTCGGCCCCGGGCCCGAGCGGCGGGTCGGCGTACTCGTGGACCACCTCGTGCCCGGCTCCAAGGAGAGCCGGATCGCCGCGTCGGTGCGCAAGTCGGCCGTCGGCAAGCACGTGCTGATCGTGGGCCACCCGTTCATCGACATCTGGGCCGCGGTCAAGCCCGAGCGCCTGGGCAAGAAGGCCTGGCCGCAGATCCCGCGCAACGTGGAGTGGAAGCACGGCGTGTGCCAGAGCTTCGGCTGGCCGCACCGCGAGCAGGCCGACATCGCCCGCGCCTGGAAGCACATCCTCGGCGGCGTACGCGGCTTCCAGGACCTCGACCCCGCCCTGCTCGGCCGCGTCGAGGAGCTCATCGACTTCGTCACCCAGCCCGGCACCTGATCCCTGCCGTCCACTGAGTCCCGGTCCAGATCTCGCACACGCGCGGACACAAGTTCGGAATCGCGCACCGCTTCACGCTCAGCCGGGCCGCTCGACCGGTACTTCTGTCCGCGCGTCTGCGAGAGGAGGGGCGCTCCCAGGTACGTCGGGGAGCTAGTCGACGAGGTCGCGGACCACGGCGTCGGCGAGGAGGCGGCCGCGGCGGGTGAGGACGAGCCGCTCCCCTCCGAGTACGGCGAGCCCGTCCTCCACCACGGTCTCGGCGCGGGAACGGTCGACGAGATCGAGGGGGAGGCCGTCGCGCAGGCGCACCTCGAGGAGCACCCGCTCCAGGTGACGGGTGTCCTCGTCGAGCAGCTCACCGTCGAGGGCCGGAGACTCCCCCGCGGCGATCCGGGCGGCGTAGGCGCTGGGGTGCTTGACGTTCCACCAGCGCTCGCCGCCGACGTGGGAGTGCGCGCCGGGACCGATCCCCCACCAGCTCGCGCTGGTCCAGTAGAGCTCGTTGTGCCGGCACCGCGCGGCCTCGCTGCGGGCCCAGTTGGACACCTCGTACCACTCCAGGCCCGCCGCGCCGAACGCCTCGTCGGCCAGGACGTACTTCTGCGCCAGGTCGTCGTCGTCGGGCGAAGGGATCACCCCGGTGCGCACCTGCCGCGCGAGGCGGGTGCCGTCCTCGACGATCAGGGAGTACGCCGAGACGTGGTCGGGCCCGCAGGCCAGCGCAGCGTCCACCGAGCGCTGCCAGTCCGCGACCGACTCCCCCGGCGTGCCGTAGATCAGGTCGAGGCTGACCTGCTCGAACCCCGCCTCGCGCGCCCACGCCACCGCGCGGGCGACGTTGGCCGGGTCGTGGGTGCGCTCGAGCACCCGCAGCACGTGCGGCACCGCCGACTGCATCCCGAAGGAGATCCGGTTGAAGCCGCCCGCACGCAGGGCGGCGAGGCTCTCGGGGGTGACGCTGTCGGGGTTCGCCTCGGTGGTCACCTCGGCTCCGGGCACCAGCCCGAAGGTCGTGTCGATCGCGGCCAGGACGGCGACCAGGTCGGCGGCCGGCAGCAGCGTCGGGGTGCCGCCACCGAAGAACACCGTCTCCACGGGCGGCCGGTCCGGCCCGAGCACCCGTCCGGCGTACTCCACCTCCGCGACCGCGTGCCCGGCGTACGCCGCCTGCGACCCGCCCCCGCCGAGCTCGGTCGCGGTGTAGGTGTTGAAGTCGCAGTAGCCGCACCGGACCGCACAGAACGGCACGTGCACGTAGACACCGAACGGCACGCCGGGTGGAGCTTGGGGAGACACCGCCCCAGTGTCACACCGGCTGCCACCCGGAGAGAAAACGAGCCGTGACGGGGCCGCACCGACGGAGGTAGCGTGACGAAAAGTCGAAGGGATCCCCAGATGACTCTCGGACGCCTCGCCCGCACCCTCACCCCGGCCCTGACCAGTGGCTTGGCGACCGTCGTCGCCACCGGCCTCACGGTCGGGCTCACCGCCGCCCCGGCCCAGGCCGACTCGGCGCGACCGGCACCCACGCGGATCAACCTCCCCGCCGGGTTCCAGCCCGAGGGCATCACCATCCGTGGCGGCCCCACGGCCTACCTCGGCTCCCGCGCCGACGGCAGCATCTACGCCGCGAACCTGCGCACGGGCAAGGGCCGGGTGATCAGCAGGGGCGACGGCACCCCCGCGGTCGGCCTCAAGCTCGACGGCCGCGGCCGGCTCTGGGTGGCCGGCGGCGACGACGGTGACGCCAAGGTGGTCAGCGCCCGCACGGGACGCGTGCTGGCGCAGATCGACCTGGCGAGCGGCGACTCCTTCGTCAACGACGTCGTGCTGCGCGGGAGGTCCGCCTGGTTCACCGACTCCTCCCGGGCGGTCCTCTACCGGGTGACCCCGCGCAACGGCCAGCCCTCCCAGGCAGCGGTGCGCACCGTCGCGCTGCGCGGCGCCTGGCAGCAGCAGCCCGGGGTGATCAACGCCAACGGGATCAGCACCACCCCCGACGGCCGCGCCCTGCTGGTGGTGCAGTCGCCCACCGGCTACCTGTTCCGCGTGAACCCCCGCACCGGCGTCGCCACCCGGGTGGCCCTGGGGTCGGCCACCCTGACCAACGGCGACGGCATGCTGCGCCGCGGCCGCACCCTGTACGTCGTCCAGAACCGGCTCAACAAGGTCGCGGTGCTCGAGCTCGGCAAGCGCGGGAAGGCCGCCCGGCTGGTCCGGACCCGCACCTCCGGCGACTTCGACGTCCCCACCACCATCGCCCGGTACCGCAACCGGCTCTACCTGCCCAACGCCCGGTTCGGGACGCCGGAGACACCGACGACGCCGTACTGGATCACCCGGCTGGGGCGCTGAGCTCCCCCGGACGCGACCGTGCCCGGCGCCAGCGTCGGCTGGGACCGGGCACGGAGCGATCCGATCGGCGAGCGACTGCTCAGGTGTAGAGCTTGTCGATCTCCGCGGCGTAGTTGCTCTCGACGACGTTGCGCTTGACCTTCATCGAGGGGGTCAGCTCACCGGACTCGACCGAGAGGTCGTGGTCGAGCAGCTGGAACTTCTTGACCGTCTCCCACCGGTTGAGCTGGGAGTTGAGCGTGTCGACGTACCCCTGGACCATCTCGCGGGTCTTCGGGGCGGCAACGATCTCCGCGTAGGACTTCCCGCCGAGGCCGTTCTCCTTGGCCCAGTCGGCCGCGGCGTCGGGGTCGAGGGTGACCAGCGCGACGCAGTAGTTGCGGTCGTTGCCGAACACCATGAACTGGCTGGCGTAGGGGCACACGGCCTTGAACTTCGCCTCGATCGCCGGCGGCGCGATGTACTTGCCGCCGGAGGTCTTGAACAGCTCCTTGATCCGGCCGGTGATCGTCAGGAACCCCTCGGAGTCGAGCGATCCCTTGTCACCGGTGCGCAGCCAGCCGTCCTCGGTCAGCGTCCTCGCGGTCTCGTCGGGCAGGTTGTGGTAGCCGTCCATCACGTTGGGGCCGTTGATCTGGATCTCGTCACCCTCGCCGAGACGGACCCGGCTGCCGGGGAAGACCGAGCCGACGGTGCCGAACTTGTAGGAGTCGGGGTGGTTGACGAATGCGCCGGCCGAGGTCTCGGTGAGGCCGTAGCCCTCGAGGATCAGGATGCCCGCGGCGTGGAACCACTCAGCGATGTCCTGGTTGAGCGCAGCGGCGCCGGAGATGAAGAACCGGACGCGTCCACCGAAGCGGTCGCGGATCTTGGAGAACACCAGCCGGTCGAAGAGTGCGTGCTGCACCTTCAGCGGCAGCGGGACCGACTTGCCGTCCCGCTTGAGCGCGTCCACCTTGCGACCGACCTCGAACGCCTTGAGGAAGATCTTCTCCTTGGCGCCGCCCTCGGCGGCCTGCATCGTGACGATGCGCGCGTGCGCCTTCTCGAAGATCCGCGGCGCCGCACCCATGAAGGTCGGCTTGACGACCGCGAGGTTCTCGATGATCTTGTCGACGCGGCCGTCCACCGCGGTGGCGAAGCCACAGGCGAGCTGGGTGGAGAGCAGCACCTTGCCGAAGGAGTGCGCCATCGGCAGCCACAGGAACTGCACGTCGCTCTCGTCGAGGATCTGCTGGGCCTGGATCGCCGCACCCTCGTAGGTCCACGAGGAGTGCCGCAGGCGAACGCCCTTGGGCTTGCCGGTCGTGCCGGAGGTGTAGATCAACGTGGCGAGGTGCTCCGGCTCGATGGCCGCCGTCGCGTTCTCCACCGCATCGGCGTTCGCCGCGAGGTGGGCGTCACCCAGCACGCTCAGCTCCTCGAGGCTGATCACCCAGTCACCGTCGCCCTCGCCGTCGATCAGGACGACCTTGGACAGATGCGGCAGCTCGGACTTGTACTTCGTGAGCTTCTCGACCTGGCTGGCGTCCTCGGCGAAGACCACGCGGCACTCGGAGTCGGCGAGGATGTAGGAGACGTCCTCGGCGTGGGTCGTGGGGTAGACGGTGGTCGTCGCACCCCCCGCACACATGATCGCGAGGTCGGCGAAGATCCACTCCACCCGGGTGTTGGAGGCGATCCCGACCCGCTGCTGCGGCTCGAGACCCAGTGAGAGCAGGCCTGCGGCGATCCGGTCGACCGCGTCCTGGGTCTCCTTCCAGGTGTACGACGGCCAGGGCTCCCCCTCGGCGCCGGGGCGGCTGTAGGCCACCAGGTCGGGGGTCTTGGCAACGCGTTCACGGAACTGGGCGGCCACGTTCGGCGACCGGTTCTCGATGAACGACGTGTCAGTTGCGACGGGCGACATGGGGTGCTCCTGGGGTGGCTGAACAGGCCCGCCGGGCGGACCAAGGGTGGGTGACTTGTGAGTAACCTAGATCACAGGTCAAGTCCGCACCCCCCACAGGCACTCGGTCGCGCCAAAAAATTCCGCCCCGAACCGCGTCCCGGCGACCCCCTTAATTCGACTCTTTTAGTAGACTAAACCGATGGAACTCGTCGCGGTCCCCCTTCCCACGCTGGACGATCCCCGCGTCGTCGTACCCGCACCGGGATCGGGCCCCGGCAACTGGGCCGGCGCCGCCTCGGCAGTACTGGTTGACGGGGTCACCTATCTCACCTACCGGTTGCGGCGCCCCCTGACCCAGGGCCGCGGAGTCGCCACGGTGGTGGCGCGGTCCACCGACGGGCTCATCTTCGAGCCGGTCTGCGAGGTCTACCGCGACGACTTCGGCGCGGAGTCCTTCGAGCGCCCGGTGGTGCTGCGGCGCCCCGACGGGGGCTGGCGGCTCTACCTCTCCTGCGCGACCCCGGGCAGCAAGCACTGGTGGATCGAGGCCCTGGACGCGGACCGGCCCGAGGACCTGCCTTCCGGCCGTCGCACGGTGGTGCTGCCCGGGAGTGCGCAGGTGGCGGTCAAGGACCCCGTGATCACCCTGCACGAGGGGAAGTGGGAGATGTGGCTGTGCGAGCACCCGCTCACCGACCCCGGGCACGAGGACCGCATGTCCACGTCGTACCTCACCAGCACCGACGGGCTGGAGTGGACTCGTCACGGCACCGTGCTCGCCCCGCGCCCCGGGGCGTGGGACTCCCGCGGCGCCCGGGTGACGACCGTGCTCAGCCACGACCCGCTCGTGGTGCTGTACGACGGCCGCCCCACCGCCGAGGACAACTGGCACGAGACGACGTCGGTCGCCCGCGCCGACGCCACCGGCCTGCTCCAGGCCGACCCGGAGGCGCCGGTGCTGCGCTCACCGGACTCCGACGGCGCCCTGCGCTACGCCTGCGCCGTGCCCCAGCCGGACGGGAGCACGCGGTTCTACTTCGAGCTCGCCCGCCCCGACGGCGCGCACGACCTGGTCACGACGCTGAGTCCTGCGTGACCGTGCGCCTGGTGTGGAACGAGCCGCCGTCGCGGTAGGTCCGCCACTGCTCGAAGGACTCCCCGGTGATCTGCTCGAGGACCGCGATGTCCTCGAGGTGCGGGGCGAGCAGCCGCTCGCGCTGCTCGGGCGTGAGCCGCGGCCGGGACGGGTCGCCGCCCTTGTGCAGCTGGCTGATCAGCGGCTTGCTCACCGTGCGCCAGACCTGCGGCGGCAGGAACTGCCCCACGGCCGCCCCCGCACGGATCACCGGCCCCACGGTGCGGGCCCGGACGCCGTCGCGAACGAAGACCCGCGAGTTGTCCGAGGGGATCGAGTCGACCTCCGCCCCGTCGACGCCGAGGAAGCCGAAGACCCGGTTCAGCGTCTGGTCGGGCTCGTCGACGAGCTCGCGGTAGCGCAGCAGCAGCACCTGTCGCCGTGGGAAGTGGTCGTAGAGGTCCGCCAGCTGACGGCCGTACATCCCCAGCCGGGAGTAGTGCCAGAACGGCGCCCACCCGGCCTCCACACGCTGCGGCTCGCGCGCGACGGCCTCCACCACGTCGGACTCCGGCTCCAGTCCGTCCATCCACAGGTGCATCCAGTTGGAGTACGCGCGGTCCACCGGGTCGCGCAGCACGGCGATCAGCTTCGCGTCCGGACGGTCCGCCGCGATCCGTCGGCGGGCGTCGCGGTTGTAGAGGTAGAACGGCGTGCTCTCCCCGCGCAGCATGCCGGGGGGTGCCGCGTCGAAGAGGTCGAGGTAGCGCTGCCGCTGCCAGATCCACTCCTGGTTGCTGTGCGCGTCGCCCGGACCCTTGTACGCCGGCGGCGGGGAGTCGCCGCACATGTAGTACTTCGGCTCCTTGACCGGACTCATGAACAGGCCCGGGTGCGCCGCCAGGGCCGAGTGCAGCGCGCTCGTCCCTGCCTTGGGGGCACCGATCAGGAAGAAGTCAGGCGGACGACTCATCGCATAAGTCTATCGACATTGTGGCGATTGGGCGATGCCCCAGAAGTACTTGCCACCCTGGAAAGTTCACTGCATACTTTCCATCATGGAAACTCCCCTCGACCCCGCCACCCAGCTGCACGAGCAGGAGCGGGCGGCCGCCCTTCCGTGGCTCGAGTACCCGCGGACCCCCTGGTTCCCGCTCGCCGGGGGACTGTGGTGGACCGCGATGCTCGCCACCTACCTGTACCTGTGGCGCAACCCATGGTTCGTCGCGGCGGTGATCGTGCTCGTGGGCCTCGAGGGGGCCTTCTTCGGCTGGTACCGACGCAAGCGGGGCACGTGGCCTTCGCTGCGTCGTGCCCCACGCGAGTTCCGATCCGCCACCACGGCGTACTTCGTGGGTCTCGCCGTGGTCGTCGCCGCGGTGGCCCTGTGCGTGGCCACACTCCCGGCAGCGGCAGCCGTGGCGATCTGCTTCGTGCTGGCCACCGGTGGGCTGCAGGCCTACGAGGTCGCCTACCAGCGCGCGGCCACGGCCACGCGGGCCCGGCTGGGATGAGCTTCGCCGACCTGGACCCGGTCATCCACGCGCCCAAGCGACTGGCGATCATGTCGGTGCTCGCCACCACGACCTCCACCGACTTCGGGTTCCTGCGCGAGCACCTCTCGGTGAGCGACTCCGACCTGTCCAAGCAGATGTCCGCGCTCGAGGCCGCCGGCTACGTCACGGTGACCAAGTCGCGCGGACGCGGTGGCGTGACGTCCTACCGGATCACCCGGCAGGGCAGCGCCGCGTTCCGCAAGCACGTGTCGGCGCTGCGGGCGATCGTCGGCGAGACCGTTCCGGACGAGCGCGGTTAGAACGAATCCACGAAGGCCTCGAGCCTGGACCGGGCCTCTCGGGCGAGGTTGTCGACCTTGCGCAGCTCAGGGAGCAGGAACCGCTCGCTGGTCAGCGCCCGGAACATCATCGAGACGGTCACCCCGTGACCGGGCTGGTGCACGACCTCGAGGTCGTCCCCAGCCTGGATCTCGCCCTCCTGGACCACGCGCAGGTAGGGGCCGGGACGCGCCCGCTGGGCGAACCGCTTCACCCAGGCCCGGCTGTCGTAGCCGCTGAGGTCCTGCCAGCTCTTGAAGTCGTTGCACGGGATCCGCACCATCGCCACCTCGAACGTGGCGGTGCCGATGCGCCAGCGCTCCCCCACCTCGGACTCGTTGACGTCGAGTCCGCGGGTGGTGAGGTTCTCGGCGAACTGGCCGTCGCGGATCTCCTGGCCGAGCTCCTGCTGCCACCAGTCGAGGTCCTCGCGGGTGAAGGCGTAGACCGCCTGGTCCACGCCACCGTGGTACTTGGTGTCACCGACCTGGTCACCCTCCAGCCCGAGCCGGTGCACCGCCACCGGTCCGTGCACCGGCTGCTTGTCCATCGCGGTGCGGCCGATGCCGGCCCACGCGGCCTCGCGCACCCTGCCGACGTTGACGGAGATCACCTGTGCCATGCGGGCAAGTGTGTCAGTCCGGCGCAGCGGCTCAGTCCTGAACGGCCTTCGCCACCGCGATGCACATCGTCAGGTAGTCCTCGGTGCCGATCTGCCGTTGCGCCTCGGGAGGGTCCTGGAGCCGGTCGCAGGCGTTGGCGAGCATGCGTACGACGACCCAGTCCCGGGCGCGCTGCTCGTCGAGCTCGGCGTGGTCGACCAGGGCGTGGAACCGCATCCTGATCCCGTCCCGCACGGTCCCCACGGCGGTGGGCGCGGAGAGCTCCTCGAACCTGTTCCACAGCATCGGCGCCGGCTCGTAGTGCGGGTCCCCGTTCACCGGCTTGGGGTCGATCGCCAGCCAGGGCTCCCGGTCCGAGGCCATCACGTTCTCGTAGTGCAGGTCCCCGTGCACCATCGTCCCGGTGGTGGCGGGGTCGGAGGCGAAGTCGCGCGACAAGGAAATGGCCTGCTCGACGAGCCGTCGCGGCAGCGGGGCGTTGCGCGGCAGCTGCCCCAGCGAGTCGGCCACCCGGGCGGCGTACGACGTGAGCGTGCGCAGCTGCGGCAGCGCAGGCACGTGCAGCAGGCGGTAGAGACCGGCGACGACCTCGCACGCCTCGAGGTCCCACATCTGGTCGAGCCGCTCCTGGTGCAGGCGCTCGAGCAGCATCGCGCGCCGGTGCGGGTCAGCGCGCAGCAGCTTCACCGCACCCCGGCCGCCCCAGTGCTGTAGCGCCAGGTGCTCGTGCCGGGTCTCCTCGTCGGCGAAGCTGATCTTGAGGACGGCGGCCCGTCCGCCCGCCGTGCGCACGGGTACGACGAGCGCGACGAAGCCGTGCATCATCAGGCCGTCGGGGGTCAGCTGCCACTCCTCCACCACCGTGGTGAGCAGGCCGGGCAGCCGGTCCACCCAGGCGGCCCACTCCGGTCCCCGCCGGGCCATGCCGAGCACCCCGTCGGGCAGCTGTGACGCCTTCACGGACCGATGATCCCACCACCCGGATCCCACCCCGCCCAGACGCTTGTGCGCCACAACCATCTGGTCAGGCAACCGGTTGAGGGAGAGGATTGGTCAGGTGACCTCCACCACACCCAACGGGGACGGCTCGGTCGGCCCCAGAAGCCAGGCACAGGCCGACGGGCAGGCCCCGGAGCCGGCCCCGGAGCAGGCACGGCAGCAGCCACCGGCAGGACCGCCGGAGGAACCCGGGGCCCGGAAGCCGGGCCAGGGCGGGGAGGCGACCGGGGACGCACCCGGTGAGTTCACCCACGCCCAGATCCTCACCATCCTCTCCGGGCTACTGCTCGGGATGTTCCTCGCAGCGCTGGACCAGTCGATCGTCGCCACCTCGATCCGCACCATCGCCGACGACCTGAACGACTACTCGGCCCAGGCCTGGGTGACCACGGCCTACCTGATCACCTCGACGATCACCACCCCGATCTACGGAAAGCTCGGCGACATCTACGGGCGCAAGAAGCTGTTCCTGTTCGCGATCAGCGTGTTCGTGCTGGGCTCGGCGGCATGCTCGTTCGCTGATTCGATGTACCAGCTGGCTGCACTGCGTGCCCTCCAGGGCCTCGGTGCCGGCGGCCTGTTCACCCTGGTGCTGGCGATCATCGGCGACATCGTCTCGCCGCGGGAGCGCGCGAAGTACACCGGCTACTTCATGGCCGTCTTCGCCACCTCGAGCGTGCTCGGCCCGGTCCTCGGCGGCCAGTTCGCCGGGCAGGCCTCGATCCTCGGGATCACCGGGTGGCGCTGGGTCTTCCTGGTGAACGTCCCGATCGGCATCGCGGCGCTCTTCGTGGTGACGCGCAACCTGCACCTGAACCAGGTGCGGCGCAAGGCCCGCATCGACTGGTGGGGCGCCGTGTGCCTGGTGGTCGCGCTGGTCCCGCTGCTCACCGTCGCCGAGCAGGGCCGGACCTGGGGATGGGGCTCCCCGCGCTCGATCGGGTGCTACGTCGTGGGCCTGATCGGCGCAGCCGCCTTCGTGGGCGCGGAGCGGCTGATGCACAACGACGCACTGATCCCCCTGCGGATCTTCCGGCTGCGGGCCGCGGCCGTGGTGATCGGCTCCAGCGTGATCGTGGGCGCCGGGATGTTCGGGGCGATCACGGTGCTGCCGCAGTACATGCAGATCGTGCACGGAGCCTCCCCCGAGGAAGCCGGGCTGATGATGCTCCCGATGGTCCTCGGGATGATGACCGCCGGCGTGGCCGTCGGCCAGGTGACGTCGCGCACCGGCCGGATCCGGATCTTCCCGATCTTCGGTTCCGCCATCGCCTCCGCGTCGATGATCGCCCTGTCCTTCGTGGGAGCCGACACCAGCCTGGTGTGGGTGATGGCCGGGATGCTCGCGCTCGGGCTCGGGCTCGGCCAGTGCATGCAGCCGCTGACGATCATCGTGCAGAACGCCGTGCCCCCTCGCGAGATCGGGGTCGCGACGAGCTCCGCGACCTTCTTCCGTCAGCTCGGCGGCACCCTGGGGGTCGCGGTCTTCCTCTCCCTGCTGTTCAGCACCCTGGGCACCAACGTGCAGGATGCGTTCAAGTCGGCGGCGCCGGAGATCCAGCGGGCCGCGGCCGCGGGCCAGGTCCCGCACACGCCCCTGAACGACGAGGTGCTGGCCGGCCTGAGCGGCAAGTCCCAGGGCGGCGGTGGCGTGTTCGCCCGGATCCAGAACGACACCTCGATCATCAACGACATGAGCCCGGTGATCGCGCACCCGTTCAAGGTCGGCTTCGCCGACTCGATGGGCACGGTGCTCCTCGGTGGCGGCCTGATGATGGCCCTCGGGTTCCTGATCCTGCTGCTGCTGCCCCCGATCACGCTGCGCAAGACCTCGGCCAGGACCGCGGCAGCTGAGGAGGAAGCGGCCGCAGAAGCCGCTGCCGAGCCCCCGATCTGAGGCGCTACTTCTTGGGCTTGTCCCCGGGCGCACCGCTGGTGGAGAGGGCTGCGATGAAGGCTTCCTGGGGGACCTCGACACGGCCCACCATCTTCATCCGCTTCTTGCCCTCCTTCTGCTTCTCCAGGAGCTTGCGCTTGCGGGTGATGTCACCGCCGTAGCACTTGGCGAGCACGTCCTTGCGGATCGCGCGGATGGTCTCGCGCGCGATCACCCGAGCCCCGATCGCAGCCTGGATCGGCACCTCGAACTGCTGGCGCGGAATCAGCTCGCGGAGCTTGCCCGCGAGCATCACGCCGTAGCTGTACGCCGCGTCGCGGTGCACGATCGCGCTGAACGCGTCGACGGTCTCGCCCTGGAGCAGGATGTCGACCTTGACCAGGTCGGCTGCCTGCTGCCCGGTGGGTTCGTAGTCCAGGGAGGCGTAGCCCTTGGTCTTCGACTTCAGCTGGTCGAAGAAGTCGAACACGATCTCGCCCATCGGCAGCGTGTAGCGCATCTCGACCCGGTCCTCGGAGAGGTAGTCCATCCCCTCGAGCTGCCCGCGCTTGGACTGGCACAGCTCCATGATCACGCCGATGTAGTCGCTCGGGCTCAGGATCGTGGCCTTGACCACCGGCTCGAGGACCTTCTCGATCTTCCCGGCGTTGGGGTACTCGCTCGGGTTGGTCACCAGCTGCTCGCTGCCGTCCTCCATCACCACGGTGTAGACGACGTTCGGCGCGGTGGAGATCAGGTCGAGGTTGAACTCACGCTCGAGCCGCTCGCGCACGATCTCCATGTGCAGCAGCCCCAGGAACCCGCAGCGGAAGCCGAAGCCCAGCGCACCGGAGGTCTCCGGCTCGTAGGCGAGCGCGGCGTCGTTGAGCTGCAGCCGCTCCAGCGCGTCACGCAGCGTCGGGTAGTCGTCGCCGTCGATCGGGTAGAGCCCGGAGTACACCATCGGGTTCGGGTGGCTGTAGCCGCCGAGGGGCGTCTCGGCGCCGTGGTGCTGGCTGGTGACGGTGTCACCGACCCGGGACTGGCGCACGTCCTTCACGCCGGTGATCAGGTAGCCGACCTCGCCCACACCGAGGTCGCCGGCCTTCACCGGCTCGGGGCTGATCACCCCGACCTCGAGCATCTCGTGGACCACGCCGTTGGACATCATCTTGATCCGGTCGCGGTGGGTCAGCTTGCCGTCGACCACGCGCACGTAGGTGACCACGCCGCGGTAGGTGTCGTAGACGGAGTCGAAGATCAGCGCGCGCGGCGGGGCGTCGGGGTCCCCCACCGGGGCGGGGGTCTGGGCGACGATCTCGTTGAGCAGGTGCTCCACGCCCATCCCGGTCTTCGCCGAGACGTGCAGCACGTCGGAGGGCTCGCAGCCGATGATGCCGGCCAGCTCCGTGGCGTACTTCTCCGGCTGGGCGTTGGGCAGGTCGATCTTGTTGAGCACCGGGATCACGTGCAGGTCCGCGGCCAGGGCGAGGTAGAGGTTGGCCAGCGTCTGCGCCTCGATGCCCTGGGCGGCGTCGACGAGCAGCACGGCCGCCTCGCACGCCTCCAGGGATCGCGAGACCTCGTAGGTGAAGTCGACGTGGCCGGGGGTGTCGATCATGTTCAGCACGTAGGTGCCCGGCTCGGCCAGCGCGTCGTTGTCCGGGGCCACGGTCCAGGGCATCCGGACCGCCTGGCTCTTGATCGTGATGCCGCGCTCGCGCTCGATGTCCATCCGGTCGAGGTACTGCGCGCGCGCAGCCCGCTCGCTGACCACGCCGGTCAGCTGCAGCATCCGGTCGGCCAGCGTGGACTTGCCGTGGTCGATGTGCGCGATGATGCAGAAGTTGCGGATGATCGCGGGGTCGGTCTTGCCCGGGACGGGCGCAGCGCTGTTCGGGGGCACTAGGGCACAGACGACTCTCGTTGATGAGCAGGGGACGCCCTCATTCTCCCATATCGGCGGAGCCCGACCGCGCCCCGCCGACCCCGGTCCGGTTTCCCAGGTGATGAACCCGAACTGCCTCTTCACACACCCCACGCCGTGTGTGAAGAGGCAGTCTGCTGTGTGGAGTCCGAGGCGTGGAGTACGACGGCCGGCGGCCGCCTCCGCGAGCCCGCCGCCTCGCCCGCCCCTAGGCTGACCGCGTGGACGCACAGGGACGAGTCGCGGTACTGGCAGGCGGGACCGGACTGGTCGGGGGACACCTGCTGCGACAGCTCCTCGAGCACCCGCGCTGGGATCGCGTCGTCAGCATCGGCCGGCGCGAGATCGACCTGCGCCACGACAAGCTCGAGCAGCGCGTCACCGCCCTGCCCGACGTCGGGGAGCTGCCGGTGTGCGACGACGTCTTCTGCGCACTGGGCACCACCATCAAGAAGGCAGGCAGCCGGGCGGCGTTCCGGTCCATCGACCACGACGCTGTGGTCGCGCTCGCTCGCGCAGCCGCAAAGGGCGAGGCATCCAGCTTCCTGCACGTGACCTCGATGGGCGCCGACGCCGGCTCACGCGTGTTCTACAGCCGGGTCAAGGGCGAGACCGAGCGCGACGTCGCCGCGGCCGGGATCACCACGACCGTGGCGTTCCGGCCCTCGATCATCGACGGCGAGCGAGGCGAGTCGCGTCCCGCCGAGCAGGTCGGACTGGTCGTGATGCGGGCGCTCGCCCCCGTCCTCGGCCGGTTCCGGCCCACGCGCGCCGAGGACATCGCCACGGCGATGATCCGTGAGGCGGAGCGACTGGATCCCGGCGTACGCACCGTGTCCGCCGCCCAGATCCCCCGACCGGCACACTGAGAGTCGATCCGGCACGAATCAGGTGGGCCGCCGATTTGGGCACGCCCGCTGCGCGCTGATATCGTTTCTCTTCGTGTGTGGACACTTGGCCAGACACCCCCCGAACCTATTCTCAGCAAACGAGGCGAGCCTGTAGTGGCGAACATCAAGTCCCAGATCAAGCGCAACAAGCAGACCGAGAAGGCGCACGAGCGCAACAAGGCTGTGAAGTCCGCACTGAAGACCTCCGTGCGCAAGTTCCGTGAGGCCGTTGCCGGCGGCAACGCCGACGAGGCGAGGACGGCTGCTCTCGACGCCGCCAAGCGCCTCGACAAGGCCGCCTCCAAGGGCGTCATCCACAAGAACCAGGCCGCGAACCGCAAGTCGGCCATCCACAAGCAGGTCTCCTCGCTCTGAGGTCCACCACCTCCAGCGAGTCCAGGGGCTGACCAGCCCCTCGCAACAGGCGTCGCCTCCCCTCGGGGGGACGGCGCCTTCTTGCTGTCCCCGTGCGGCCCGCAGAGCAGACCGGGCCCGGCTACCTGCTGGGGCGCGCGCGGACGATGTCGAGAACCATCTTCTCCAGCGCGTACGCCGGGTCGCTGGCGCGTCCCTTGATGTCGGCATCGGCACGGGCCACCACACGGATCGCTCGGCCGACCCCGTCCTCGTCCCAGCCGTGCGACTGACGCCGCAGGGCGTCGAGCTTCCACGCGGGCACGCCGACCTCGCGCATCAGGTCGTTGTTGCGCATCCCCCGGGGCGCCGCCATGAACTTCGCCAGGCTGCGCAGCCCGCCAGCCATCGCGCTGGTGACCAGCACCGCAGCGGTGCCGCGGTCCAGCGCCCAGCGCAGCTCCTCCAGCGCCCGTGCGGTCTGTCCGTAGAGGGTGTGGTCGGCGACGGCGAACGACTTCGCCTCCGCCCGGCCACCGAAGTACTGCTTGACCATCTCCACGGTGATCGGCTTGCCCTCGAAGTCGTCGGCGAGCTGACCGGCCGCGCCGGCCAGTGATCGCAGGTCCTGCCCGACCGCCTGGATCAGGAAGTCGGCGGCGTCGGGGTCGATCCGCACCTTGCGCGCCCGCAGCTGGTTGACCACGAAGCCGGGGAACTCCCGGTTGGTCAACGGCGCGGACTTGACCTCGGTGACCGCCGGCAGCTTGCGCAGCTTGGTGAGCAGGCCGCTCCCCTTCTGGCCGCCGCTGTGGGCCAACACGAGGGCCACGTCCTCGGCCGGAGCCGCCGCGTAGTCGAGGAGACCGGCCGCGGACTCCTCGGGCAGGTCCTCGAGGCGGCGTACGACGACGCAGCGGGTCGTCGAGAACAGCGAGGGCGCGGCCAGCTCGCCGAGGGTGGCCATCGTCAGCGAGCCCGCGGAGGTCTCGGAGAACTCGGCCTCGACGTCGTGGCGGCGTACGGCGGAGCGGACGTCGGCCACCGCTCGCTCGCCGAGGAACTCCTCGGGCCCGGTCACCAGGGTGACCTTGCCGAGCACGTCCTGCGGCTGCGGGTTGACCATGAGCGCAGCCTCTCACGCGGCGGTGACACCGCTGGGTCAGAGGGTCAGCGTCCCGCTCACCACGGTGCGGCAGGACCCGCCGACCCACACCTGGCCGGCGTCGTCGGTGCTCACCAGCACCCGGCCGTCACGGTCGATCGCCGTCCCCTGCCGGACGACGTACGCCGGCGGCAGGTGCCCCTCCCCGGTCAGCCACAGGGCCAGCCCGGCGTTCAGGCTCCCGGTGACCGGGTCCTCGGGCACCGAGTACCCCGGGCAGAACGCACGCACCTCGTGGTCGGCCCCGACCGCCTCGCGCTGCTGCTCGTCCAGGGCCCCGACCACCCCGAGCTTCAGCTCTCCCATGGCAGCGAAGTCGGGCCTCAGGCCGAGGACGTCGTCGGCGCTGCGCAGCTGCAGGCCGATCCAGCCGGGCCCGTTGTCCACCCAGGCGGCACGCAGCACCCGCTCCCGGGCGATTCCGAGGGACGCGACGGCCTGGGCCAGGTCCTCCTCCCCGACGCTCCCACTGCGCAGCAGTCCGGGCGCGCGGAAGGCCATCGCCTGGTCCTCGGCGCGCAGCTCGACGAGACCGACACCGCACTCCTGGACGAGGCGTCCGGGGGCTGTCGGCACTCCGCCGGCGGCCAGCCAGGCGTGCGCGCTGCCGAGCGTCGGGTGGCCGGCGAAGGGCAGCTCCCCACCGGGAGTGAAGATCCTCAGCCGGTAGTCAGCGGCAGGATCGGTCGCGGGCAGCAGGAACGTGGTCTCGGAGAGGTTGGTCCAGCGTGCGAACGCCGCCATGGTCGCGTCGTCGAGCCCGGTCGCGTCGTGCACCACCGCCACCGGGTTGCCTGCCAGCGGGCGGGGCGCGAACACGTCGACCTGGGTGAAGGCGTACGAAGACACCGGCCCACCCTGCCACCTCCTGTGGCCCGCGACACGCGTAGGGGCGCGTGCGGCGGGTATGCCTAGAGAGTTGGAAGCAACCGAGACCACCCGTGAGAGGAACCCATGCAGCCGGAGCTGATCGGCGGCCGCTACCGCGTGCAGTACGCCATCGGCCAGGGAGGCATGGGGACCGTCTGGCTGTGTCGCGACGAGACCCTGCACCGCGAGGTTGCGGTCAAGCAGGTCGGGCTGCTGCCGGGTGAGTCGGTCACCGACTCGACCCGCGCGTTCCGGGAGGCCAGGTCGTCGGCGGGCCTTAACCACCGCAACGTGGTGACGATCTTCGACGTCGTCGAGGAGTCCGGCCACATCTGGCTGGTGATGGAGCACGTGCCCGGACGCTCGCTCTCCCAGATCATCAAGCAGGACGGCCCGCTGCCTCCGGAGGTCGTGGCCGACATCGGCGCGCAGGTCGCCGACGGACTGGCGGCACTGCACGCAGCCGGCACCGTCCACCGCGACGTGAAGCCCGGCAACGTGCTCGTCCGCGAGGACGGCGTCGCCAAGATCAGCGACTTCGGCATCTCGCGGACGGCAGGCGACCCCTCCCTGACCCAGTCGGGCTTCCTGACCGGCACTCCCAGCTACTTCTCCCCCGCTCTGGCACGCGGTGCCGAGCCGGGCACCGCCGACGACGTCTGGGCGCTCGGCGCGACGCTGTACGCCGCGGTCGAGGGCCGGGCGCCGTACGAGAAGCAGAGCAACCCGGTCGCGGTGCTGCACGACATCGCCTCGAACCAGCCGTCGGCACCGGAGCGGGCGGAGTTCCTCGGCCCGGCGCTGCTGCGGATGATGGACCGCGACCCCGCTTCCCGGTGGTCGATGCTCGACGCAGGCCACGTCCTGCGCCAGCTCGCCGACTCCCACCGGTCCGACTCGACCCTGGAGGCCACGCTGCGCCAGGTGGAGCTGGCCCCCTCCCCGGCGCCCGCCCAGGTGCCCGACCCGGACCCGGAGCCGACCTCGGTCGGCACCCCGACACCTGCTCCGCCGAGGCTCCCCAGCCGCGGCCGAACCGCCGCTCGCAAGCCCGCTCGCAGCTCGGGTGGCAGGTCCGGCCGCGTCCTGCTCGCCCTGGTGGTGCTGCTCCTGGTCGTCGGCGGCGCGGTCCTCCTGGTCAACCGTCCCGACGGCGGCAACGAGGCGGGCAGCTCGGAGAACTCGAAGCCGGCGAACCCGGACAAGGGCAGCACCGACGCCAGCGGCTCCGGCAACGAGAGCTCCGCCGAGGAGGCCAAGGAGCAGTTCGTCCGCGACTACTACGAAGCGGCGCCCGGTGGCAGCGACGAGGCGTGGGAGATGCTCGGGCCCGGGCTCAAGGAGCAGGGCCGCGCTCCCTACGACGGCTTCTGGAGCACGATCGAGTCGGTCGAGGTCCGGGAGGCCGAGGCCCTTCCCGAGGAGGACACGGTCGAGGTCACCCTCGTCTACCGCAACACCAAGGGCGCGACCAGCACCGAGCGCAAGATCGAGACCCTGACCCCGACCGACGACGGCTACCTGCTGGAGTCCGACGAGCCGGCGAGCTGACCCGGTCAGGGAGCTCGGCCCCGTCCGCGTACTCCCAGCCGTCCCTCGGTCGAGGTGACCGCGACGTCGCCCTCCTGGTCGGTGCGCACGACCCGCATCCGCGCGTCGCGCAGCAGCGCCAGCAGTGACGGCGCCGGGTGGCCGTAGTCGTTCTCGGCGCCCACGCTGATCACCGCCAACCGCGCCCCCAGTCCCCGGAGCAGGGCAGGGTCCTGACGGGCACTGCCGTGGTGGGCCACCTTCACGACGTCGACGCGCAGCGCCCGGCCCGTGTCCCGTCGCAGCTGCGCCTGGGAGGCGTCCTCCTGGTCGCCCATCAGCAGCACCCTCGTCCCGGCCACCTCCACGAGCAGGACCAGGCTGGCGTCGTTGGCCGGGGACTCCGACCCGGTCGGGGGCGGGCGCGAGGGGGCCAGCACCTGCCAGCGCAGCGGACCCACCCGCCTGCTCACGCCGTACGCCGCCCGCTGCACCGGCACCCCGGCACGTGCCGCCACCGCCTCCACCAGGCGCACCCCGGAGAGCGGATCGGCCAGCGTGGTCACCTCGACCGCACCCACCTGCCGCCCCGCGAGCACCCCGGCCAGGCCGTCCACGTGGTCGGCGTGGAAGTGCGTGAGCACCACCAGCGGGACACGGTCGATGCCGAGCCGGTCCAGGCACCGGTCCATCGCGGTGGGGTCCGGGCCGGCGTCCACCACCACCGCGCTGCCGGCACCCGCGTTCAGCACGAGCCCGTCACCCTGCTCGACGTCGCACGCGACCAGCACCCACCCCCGTGGCGGCCAGCCCAGGGTCGGCAGCGGCACCAGCAGAACACCCACCATCACCACGCCGAGGCACAGGGTCGCGCCCCGCCTGGCCAGCAGGGAGCCCAGCAGCAGCGCGAGCCCGCCGCACACCAGGGTCAGGGTGGCGATGCCGAGCAGACCGGCGGACCACCCGACCGCGGCCACGGGCAGCTCGGCGCTGCGCTCGGCCACGGCGATGATCCACCGCGCGCACCAGGCCGCGGGCGTTGCGGTCACCCGCCCGAGCGGCTCGGAGAGCAGGCCCAGCACCCCGCCGGCGAGCCCGAGAACGGTGGCCGGCCCGACCGCCGGGGCGGCCAGGAGGTTGGCCACCACCGCGACCAGGCTGACCTGTCCGGAGAGGGCCGCGACGAGCGGGGTGCACGCGAGCTGCGCGGCCAGCGGGACCGAGATCACCTCGGCGAGCCAGCGCGGCATCCACCTCATCAGCCGGTCCCGCCACCCCGGGGCCAGCCACAGGATCCCCGCGGTGGCCAGGGCGGAGAGTGCGAACCCCAGCGACAGCGCCAGCCACGGGTCGAGCAGGAGCAGCAGGAGCACCGCGGCCCCGAGGGCACGCGTGCCGCGGCGGCGGCCGTGCTGGCCCATGCCGAGGAGCCCGACGGTGCCCATCGCGGCTGCCCGGACGACGCTGGGCTCGGTGCGGGCCAGCAGCACGAAGCCGACCACGCCGAGGGCACCGACCACCATCAGCCCACGTGCGCGTACGCCCGCCCACCGGGCCAGGAGCAGCAGGCAGCCCACGACCAGGGTGAGATTGGTGCCGGAGACGGCCAGCAGGTGGGTGAGCCCCGCGGTCCGGAAGTCCTCGGTGAGCTCCTCGGGCATACCGCCGTCGTCGCCGTCGACCAAGGCGGGCACGAGCACCCGCGGCCCGGTCGGCTGGTGCGAGACCGCTTCCCTGATGGAGGAGCGCAACCCGTCGGCGGCACGCATCCACGGCGCCGGCCGCGAGACGAGGACCGGCGGCCCGCGGGTGCTCAGCACCCCGGCGAGCTCGCGGGTGCTCGCCACCTGCAGTCCCCCGGACGCCTCCACCCGCGAGCCGGGTGTCAGCCCGGACCAGCTTCGGTCGGCGAGGACCAGCACCGGCGCTCGCACCCGGTGCCGGATTCCTCGCCCGGTCACGGACTCGGTCCGGGCCCGCAGCACGACGTAGTCGCCGAAGCGCCCCTCGCGGACCACCGGGTCGGAGGTCACCACCAGCCGGGTGAGCACCGACGCGTGCTCCCGGGCCAGCCCCTGCACAGCGTTGTCCTGGACGGCGTCGGCGCGCAGCAGCGCGGACACGGCGACACCGCAGGCGGCGACCACCCAGGCCACGTGGCTGAGCACCTCGCGGCCGCGGCGGCGTCGCTGCGCCAAGTGCAGGAGCGCCAGCGCGAGCGCCGTACCGACCACCCAGGCAGGGGCCAGCAGCGCGGTCAGTGCGGACGCCCAGGCGACCGCGGCCAGCACCGGTGCGCGCAGGTCGATCCGGGCGCGACCCGCGGATGGAGCGGGTGCTTTCACAGGGTGACGTGTGGCGCCAGCTCGGCCAGCGTCTTCTCCCCGATCCCGTCCACCTCGAGCAGCTCGTCGACCGAGGAGAAGGCCCCGTGGGCACCGCGCCAGTCCAGGATCTTCTGGGCCGTGACCGGGCCGACGCCGGGGAGGGTGTCGAGCTGCTCGGAGGTGGCGGTGTTCAGGTTGACCAGGGCTCCGGTCGCGTCCGGCGCGGCCGTGCTGGCGCTCGCGGCGATCCCCCCGGGCTGGACGGCGCGCCCGACCAGGATCTGCTCACCGTCGACCAGGACGCGCGCGAGGTTGAGCGCACTGAGGTCGACCCGTCCCCGGGGCCCTCCGGCCCGTCGCAGCGCGTCGACGACCCGGGAACCGGCCGGCAGCGTGGTCACCCCGGGCCGGCGCACCTTGCCCGCGACGTCGACCGTCACGCTGCCGGTGCCTGCCGTGCCACCCGCGCCAGCAGCCGCCGAGGTCGCCCCGCCGGGCGTGGGCACCGGCACCAGCGGCGACGCCGACCCCGAGGGAGCACCGAGGGCCGTGGGCCGCGTGACCGGCTCCGCGTCCCCGCCGGTGCGCCACACCACCACGGCCGCAGCGAGCACCGCGACAGCGGCCAGCGCTGCGACAAGGAGCACCGACCCCGACTCCAGCCCGACGCGCCCGCGCAGCGTGTCCGGCACCTGGTCGCCGAGCCATCCCCGCAGCCGGCGCACCACCCCGGGCCGGCCAGGTCTCAGGTGTCGTCCGGCGGGCGCCACCGCGGATGCGGGCGGAAGCTCCGGCTGCTCCTCGGGTTCCTCCTCGAGACGTCGCAGCCCCGCGCGGTCGAGCTCCTGGCCCAGCAGGTCGAGGCGGCGACGCGCCGCGGCCGAGACCTCCTCCTGTGACTGCCTGTGCATGCCCCGACGCTAGGAACCGCAGCCACCCCGGCGGAAGGCCGTTCGGGCGACCTGTGGACAACTGCCGTCCGGCAGCAGGCTGTGCGGGCTCAGGTACGCCGGGACATCGCGACCGCGACCATCCCGGGGCCCACGTGGGCGCCGAGGACCGCCCCGATCTCACCCAGCGACACCTCACGGTCCCCCAGGCCGTCGGCCAGCCGGTTGCCGAGCCGCTCGGCCAGGGCCGCGGCCCGGTCGGGGCTGGCGAGGTGGGCCACCGCGACGTCGACCTCCGCGTCGCCGGCCGCCTCCACGATCAGCTCCTCCAGGCGCGAGAGGGCCTTGCCTGCGGTGCGGACCCTCTCGAAGGGACCGATCCGGCCGTCGTCGACCTTGAGGATCGGCTTGACCGCCAGGGCGGAGCCGAGCAGCGCCGCAGCAGCGCCCATCCGGCCGCCGCGGCGCAGGTACTCCAGGGTGTCGACGTAGAACAGCGAGGTGGTCTCGGCTGCCCGGTGGCGCGCTGCGGCGCCGGCGGTCTCGGCGTCGGCTCCGGCGGCGATCGCCTCCGCGGCGGCCAGCACGGCGTACCCGGTGCCCATGCCCACCTGCCGGGAGTCGACCAGCGTCACCGGCACCGGTGACCGCTTCGCAGCGAGCTGCGCGGACTCGAACGTCCCGCTCAGCTCGGCCGAGATGTGCACCGAGACGATCGAGTCGAACCCGTCGGCCGCCAGCTTCTCGTAGGTCTCCAGGATCACCTCGGGGTTGGGTCGCGAGGTGCTCACCGGGGTCCACGCCTTGAGTGCCTCGGCGAGCATCTGCGGGGTGACGGAGCCGTCCTCCCCGGACTCGTCGTAGGACGTGGCACCGATGATGACCTGCAGCGGGACCACGGTGACGCCGTGCGCAGCGGCCGTCCCGGCCGAGAGCGAGGCGGTCGAGTCGGTGACCAGGGCGACAGGCATGGGCAGAGGCTATCGCCGCGACCTCGCGAGGCCCCACCCCAGCGTGCCGGGCCGCCCCTGGCGGCGTGGAGTTCGGCTGGGGTGGGTACACATGACGCAGGAGCCGTGGCCTCGTCCACGGCACAGACCGAGCAGAACCAGGACAGGAGATCCATGCGCATCGTGATCGCAGGCGGCCACGGGCAGATCGCCCGGCAGTTCGGGAAGCTGGTCGCCGCCGCCGGCCATCACCCGGTCGGGATGATCCGCAAGGCCGAACAGGTCGGTGACCTGGAGAAGTACGGGATCGAGCCGGCGATGATCGACCTGGAGGACACCGACGTCGTCGCGATGTCCGACATCATGCGCGGCGCCGACGCCGTCGTCTTCGCCGCGGGTGGCGGCCCCGACGGCAACGCCCAGCGCAAGGAGACCGTGGACAAGGGCGCCGCGATCATGCTCGCCGACGCCGCCGAGCTGACCGGCGTACGCCGCTACCTGATGGTGTCCGCGATGGGGACCGAGCAGGCCGCTCCCCCGCCCGCCGACGGCTCGGAGGAGGACGTGATGCAGGTCTACCTGCGGGCCAAGCAGGAGGCGGACGACTACGTGCGGGGCCGGAGCCTGGACTGGACGATCGTGCGTCCGGGGGCCCTGACCAACGACGTCCCGACCGGACGGGTCGAGGTCGGCCGGCTCGACTACGGCTCGGTCACCCGGGGGGACGTGGCGCACGTGCTGGCCGTGACCCTCGAGCGCGAGCACACCATCGGGATGACCTTCGACGTGATCAACGGCGACAAGTCGGTGGACGACGCGATCGCCTCGCTGCGCCCCTGACGCTTCCCTGAGTGCCTCGCTGGCGCCTCCAGGATGGGGAGCAGACCCAATGGCGGGGTCTGCCCCCGACCGCCAACCTCTCCCGGGTGGATGTCTTCCTGGCCTGCGCCATCTTCCTCGTTACCTATGCACTGATCGCCACGGAACGCATCCACCGGGTGACCGCCGCGATCGGCGGCGTGGCGCTGATGATGTTCGTCGGGGTGACCGACACGGAGACGGCCTTCGGCTCCCCCGAGAGCGGTGTCGACTGGAACGTCATCTTCCTGCTGTTCGCGATGATGCTCATCGTCGGCGTGCTGGAGATGACCGGCCTCTTCGAGTTCCTCGCCATCTGGGCCGCGCAGAAGTCGCGGGGCCGACCGTTCCGCCTGATGGTGCTGCTCATCGTGCTGACCGCGGCGGCGAGCGCGCTGCTCGACAACGTCACCACGGTGCTGCTGATGGCACCGGTCACCCTGACGACCTGCCGGCGCCTGGGGCTGCGGAGCGCGCCGTACCTGATGACGCTGGCGTTCGCCTCCAACATCGGCGGCACCGCGACCCTGATCGGTGACCCGCCCAACATCATCATCGCGAGCCGGGCTGGGCTCAGCTTCAACGACTTCCTCATCCACCTGGCACCGCTCGTGGTCGTGCTCGTGGGGGTCCTGGTCCTGCTGTGCCGGGTGATGTTCCGCAAGCACCTCGTCGGCAATCCTGCGCGGGCTGCGGAGGTGATGGGGCTGCGGCCACGCGACGCGATCACCGACCCGGTGCTGCTGCGGCGCAGCCTCGCCGTCGTCGCCCTGGTCACGGTCGGCTTCGGCCTGCACAGCGCCCTGCACATCGAGCCCTCCCAGGTCGCGCTGCTGGGGGCGTGGGTGCTGATCCTGATCTCCAGGGCCACCCCGCAGAAGTTCCTGGCCTCGGTGGAGTGGCCGACGCTGGTGTTCTTCATGGCGCTGTTCGTCCTCGTCGGCGGACTGGTCGAGGTCGGCGTGATCGGCTGGCTCGGCGAGCGCGCCATCGAGGCCACCGGTGAGAACTGGCTCGGCGCCGCCACCGCGCTGCTCTTCGGCTCGGCCGTGCTCGGCGCGTTCGTCGACAACATCCCCTACACCGCCGCGATGGTGCCGATCGTCCAGGACCTCGTGGCCGCCGCCCCGGGGAGCCAGGGACAGGGGCTGTGGTGGGCCTTCGCCCTCGGTGCCGACCTCGGCGGCAACACCACTGCCGTCGCGGCGGGCGCGAACGTGGTCATCCTCGGGATCGCCGCGACGAAGGGCGAGCCGATCAGCTTCTGGACCTTCACCAAGTACGGCCTGATCGTCACCAGCACCACGCTCGTCGTCGCGTGGCCCTACGTCTGGCTGCGCTACTACGCCTAGGACCGGCTCACGGCTCGATCAGGCCGACGCGGATCGCGTAGCGGGTCAGCTCGGTGCGGTCGCGCATCCCGAGCTTCTGCAGGATGTTCTCCCGGTGCCGTTCCACGGTCTTGACGCTGATGGTCAGCTCCTTGGCGATCTCACGCGAGGACCAGCCCTCCGCGATCAGCTTGACCACCTCGTCCTCGCGCGGGGTGAGCACCGCCCTTGGGAGCCGTTCCCCGCGCCGCATCCGCTCGAGGTAGTCCTTCACCAGCGCGCTCTCCGCCCCCGGGTAGAGGAACGACGCCCCGCGCAGCGCGGCCCTGCAGGCGTTCACGAGGTCGCGGTCGGCCACCGACTTCAGCACGTAGCCGGAGGCCCCGACGCGCAGCGACTCGAAGAAGTACTGCTCGTTGTCGTGCATGGAGAGCATCAGGATCTTGGGCGGGTTCGGCAGCCGTGAGATCTCCCGGGCCGCCTGGAGCCCGGTGAGCCGCGGCATGGCGACGTCCAGGATCGCGAGGTCCACCTCGGTCTCCCGGACCAGCTGGACGGCCTCCATGCCGTCCTCGGCCTCGGCGACGACCTCGAGGTCCGGCTGCGTCTCCAGGATCATCCGTACGCCGCGGCGTACCAGCCCGTGGTCGTCGGCCAGCAGGATCCGGGCGGGCGCGCTCACCGGCTTGCCTCGGGCAGCGGCACGCGCAACCGCACCACGGTTCCACCACCGTCGCGGCGCCGGACCTCCAGCGTGCCGCCGACGAGCAGCGCCCGCTCGCGCATGCCGCGCAGGCCGGTGCCGTCGGCCCGGTGACCGATGCCCACGCCGTCGTCGCTGACCACCAGCTCCACCTCGTTGCCCACCACGCCCAGCGTCAGCTCCACGGTACGGGCCTGCGCATGGCGAGCGACGTTGGTCATCGCCTCCTGGGCGACCCGGAACACGACCAGCTCGACGGCGTCGTCCAGCGGCGGGAGGCCGGGGTTGATCCCGCGGCGTACGTGGGTGTCGACGTGGGTGAACAGGTCGGTGGTGAGCGCGGCGAGCGCGCTGCGCAGCCCGAGGTCCTCGAGCACGTGCGGCCGTAGTCGCCGGGCGACCTCGCGGACCTCGTCGAGGCCGGACCGGGTGCCCTCGCGCAGTCGCTCCAGCGCCTCCCTGGTCGGCTGGGTCTCCACGAGCATCCCGGTCTCGAGCAGGAGCGCGGTCAGTGACTGGCCGACGCCGTCGTGCAGCTCCTGGGCGATGCGCGAGCGCTCGGCCTCCTGGGCGGCGAGCGCGGCGATGTTGCTCTGCCGCCGGCCTGCCTCGATCCGGTCGAGCAGGTCGTTGACCGACGTGGCCAGCCGGGCCGCGATCCCCGAGGACGGCACCGGGAGGCGCTCGATGGGCTCGGTGCTGCGGGCCCGGTCGAGCTGCCTGACCAGCCGGTCGAGCGGGCGCAGGGCGGCCGCGACCAGGAGGGCGTTCGCCGCGATCATCACGCCCAGCCCCACCACCAGCACCGCGACCTCGGACAGCAGCGGGTCGGAGGAGACGGTCGCCGGCGAGAACGCCAGCAGCGCCGTCCCGAGGGCGAACAGCAGCCCGTTGGTCAGCACCACTCGCGTGGTCAGCGAGAGATCGGGCATGGACATCATCTGGTCACCCTTGCCGACGGCGTACGCCGTGTCCACGCGGCCCACCTCACGCCCGCGGAAGTGGGGACAAGGCCCCATGTGATCCGGTGTCCCCCTCGACAACACTGACGGTGCGGGGCCCGAACCACATACCTGGGGGGCGGGTCACCGCACCAGCCTTGAGGAGGTCGAGATGTCGTTCCTGCGACGTGCACTCCACCGGCTCCTCGCGCCGGGACAACGTTCCCGTCGTTCGCGCGCACCACTGCACCTGTGGGCGACGGTGACGGCAATGACCGCGGACGGAGTCACCGCCCACCTCCAGACGGAGTTCACGATGCGGCCGCTCGGGGGGACGGCCGGGGACTCTGCAGTCTCCGTGGACCTCGCGGACCTCGCCATGGACGCAGTCGAGCGCGTGCTCCGGCGAGAGATCGGGAGCCGGACCGCCACCGAGCTGCCGTCCGTGGGGTCCGCGGTGGACTGGGTCCCGGTGGACCTGGTGCCCGGAGCAGTGATCGAGGCAGTGCACGTCCTGGGGTCCGACATCGAGGTCACCCCTGAGCTGCAGCGACTCCTCGCAGGTTCCCTGACCACCTGAGGATGGACCTCAACCTCGCGATCCTGCTCGGTGCGCTGGTGCTCCTGGTCGGTGTCGCTGCCGTCCGCGTCTCGGCGCGCGCCGGCCTGCCCAGCCTGCTGCTGTACCTCACGATCGGGCTGGCGCTGGGAGAGTCCGGTCTCGGCCTCGGCTTCGAGGACGTCGACCTGACGATGGTCCTCGGCACCCTCGCGCTGGCGGTCATCCTCGCCGAGGGTGGGCTGAGCACCAAGGCCGAGGTGATCCGGCCCGTGGCGTCGCTGGCCGGGCTGCTCGCGACGCTCGGGGTGGCGGTCAGCGTGGCGATCACGGCGGGCATCACCTACGCGGTGCTCGACGTGGACCTGCGGACCGCGTTGCTGCTCGGCGCGGTGGTGGGCTCCACGGACGCCGCGGCGACCTTCTCCATCATGCGCCGGCTGCCGATCAACGCCCGGGTGCGCGCCACCCTGGAGGCCGAGTCCGGGTTCAACGACCCCCCGGTGATCATCCTGGTGACCCTGGTCGCCAGCGACGCGTGGTCGTCGGCCGACCCGCTGCAGATCGGCGGACTGCTCGTCTACCAGTTGCTCGGCGGCCTGCTGATCGGGTTGGCGGTCGCGCGCGCCGGCCAGTGGCTGCTGCAGCGCAGCGCGCTGCCGGCGGCGGGGCTCTACCCCCTGGCCACGATGGCGATCCTGTTCCTGGCCTTCGCCCTGGCGGGCACGGCGCAGGCCAGCGGCCTGATGGCGATCTACGTGGCCGGGATGTGGCTGGGCAACGCCCGGCTCCCCCACCGGCAGGCGACCGCGGGCTTCGCCGACGGGTTGGCCTGGCTCGCCCAGATCGGGCTGTTCGTGATGCTGGGGCTGCTCGCCTCGCCGAGCCGGCTGCCCGAGGCGCTGGTGCCCGCCCTGATCGTGGGGGTGGCCCTCACCTTCGTCGCCCGGCCGGCCTCGGTGGCCCTGTGTGCCCGGTGGTTCCGGGTGCCGTGGCGGCACCAGCTCTTCATGTCATGGGCCGGTCTGCGGGGCGCCGTACCGATCGTGCTGGCGACCATCCCGATCGGGCGCGGCCTGCCCTCGGCCGACCGGATCTTCGACGTGGTGTTCCTGCTGGTGGTCGGCTTCACGCTGGTGCAGGCACCGACGCTGCCCTGGCTCGCGCGACGTACCGGGGTCGCCCTCGAGGGCACCCCGAACGAGCTGACCGTCGAGTCGGCGCCGTTGGAGGAGATCCACGCCAGCCTGCTGCAGCTGCAGATCCCACCGGGCTCACGGCTGGCCGGCCTCTACGTCATCGACCTGCGGCTGCCCCGGAACGCAGCGCTCGCCCTGGTGCACCGCGAGGGCCAGATCTTCGTGCCCGACGAGCACACGTCCCTGCGGGTGGGCGACCATCTCCTGCTCGCCGTCTCCGACTCCGCACGGGCCGAGACCGAGCACCGGTTGCGGGCGATCGGTGCCTCCGGGCGGCTCGGCGTCTGGTACGGCGAAGCGGGCTCACCGGACGCCGAGCCCGTCAGGCTGCGCAGCGGCCCCTGACCCGGCCTCAGAGGATGTAGAGCATCTCCTGGTAGGTGGGCAGCGGCCACAGGTCGTCGGCCACGACGCCCTCGATCAGGTCACCGGCGGCTCGCACCGCCGCCATCGCGGGCAGCAGCGCGTCCCTCGCGTGCTCCGCCTCCGCGACGGGAGTGCTCGCCGACTCGTCCGCGAGCGCCTCCCCCAGGGTGGCGAGGGCCGCGCGGAGGTCGGCCAGTGGCACGGAGATCGCGTCCAGGGCCGAGGTGTCTGCGTCCACGCCGGCAGCCTTCAGCGCTCCGAGGTTGAGCGCCACCTCGGTCTGGTAGCGCATGGCGGCCGGGAGCACGGCGGTGTTGCCGATCTCCAGCGTGGACCTCGCCTCCACCCCGATGCTGAGGGCGTAGTGCTCCAGCCCGATCTCGTAGCGGCTGTGCATCTCGCGGTGGTTGAAGACCTTGTAGTGCTCGAAGAGCTCCATCGCCTCCTCGGTGATCAGCTCGGGCAACGCGTCGAGCGTCGTACGCAGGTTCGGCAACCCACGCGCCTCGGCTTCGGCCTCCCACTCCTCGGAGTACCCGTCGCCGTTGAACACGGCTGCGCCGTGGTTGGCGATGATCTCGGCGAGGACGTTCTGCACCGAGGTGTTGAAGTCGGTGCCCTCGGCCTGGGCCGCCTCCAGGTTGGTGGCGATGTGGTCCAGGGCCTCGGCCATGATCGTGTTCAGCGTGACCATCGGGCCGGCGACCGTCTGCATCGATCCCGGTGCGCGGAACTCGAAGCGGTTGCCGGTGAAGGCGAACGGGCTGGTCCGGTTGCGGTCACCCGGGTCGGTCGGGAGGACGGGGATCGTGTCCACCCCCACCATCAGGGTGCCGTTGTCCTTCGAGGAGGTGGCGCCCCCCTTCGCGATCTGGTCGAAGACGTCGGCGAGCTGAGCACCGAGGAAGATCGAGATGATCGCGGGAGGCGCCTCGTTCGCCCCGAGCCGGTGGTCGTTGGAGGCCGAGGCCACCGACGCGCGCAGCAACCCACCGAACTTGTGCACCGCTCGGATCACCGCGGCGCAGAACACGAGGAACTGCGCGTTGTCGTGCGGGTTGTCACCCGGCAGCAGCAGGTTGCCCTCGGTGGCGTTGCCCAGCGAGAAGTTGACGTGCTTGCCGGAGCCGTTGACGCCCTCGAAGGGCTTCTCGTGGAACAGGCACTCCATCCCGTGCTTCTTCGCGACGGTCTTGAACGTCGTCATCAGCAGCTGCTGGTGGTCGGCCGCGACGTTCGCACGCTCGAACATCGGGGCGATCTCGAACTGCCCGGGAGCGACCTCGTTGTGCCTGGTCTTGGCCGGGATACCGAGCTTGAACAGCTCTCGCTCGGTGTCCATCATGAAGCCCAGCACGCGCTCGGGGATGGCGCCGAAGTAGTGGTCGTCGAACTCCTGGCCCTTGGGCGGCTTGGTGCCGAACAGGGTGCGCCCGGAGTTCAGCAGGTCCGGGCGGGCCAGGAAGAAGTGCCGGTCGACGAGGAAGTACTCCTGCTCGGCGCCGCAGTAGGAGACCACGCGGTCCGGCTCGTGCCCGAAAAGCCGCAGGATGCGCTCGGCGTGGTCGGCCATCGCCTGCTGCGAGCGCAGCAGCGGCGTCTTGTGGTCGAGGGCCTCACCGGTCATCGACACGAACACCGTCGGGATGCACAGGGTGTTGCCGTGCGGGTTCTCCAGGACGTACGCCGGGCTGGTGGCGTCCCAGCCGGTGTACCCACGGGCCTCGAAGGTGTTGCGCAGCCCGCCGTGCGGGAAGCTGGAGGCGTCGGGCTCGCCCTGGACCAGGGTCTTGCCGGAGAACTCCGCGAGGGCGGAGCCGTCACCGGCCGGCTCGAGGAAGCTGTCGTGCTTCTCCGCGGTGAACCCGGTCAACGGGTAGAACACGTGGGCGTAGTGGGTCGCCCCCTTCTCCATCGCCCAGTCCTTCATCGCCGACGCGACGGCGTCGGCCATGGTCGGGTCGAGAGGAGCGGCGTGCTCGATCGTGGCGAGGACGGACTTGAAGACCGACTTGGGCAGCCGCTTCTGCATCACGGTCTTGCTGAAGACGTTCTCACCGAAGATCTCGCCGGGAGTCTCGGTGAGCGCGAACGTGGTTGCGGGAGGAACATGGGCCTCGACGGCCTTGATCGCTTCGAGGCGAACGTTGTTTCCACTCACTGATGACATCCCTTGATGAGTCCGCTGGGCGGCGACGGAGAAGCTGACTCATCCAACCTAGGAGCGCTTCCGCACTGCACGAGTCGGCGGTGTTTCGGTCTCGTGAACCAATGCCACGTCTCGCCCATGCAGGCTCCAAAGGGCTCAGCGGGACAGGAGCTCGGTGACCCGCTGGACCTCGTCGTCGAGCTCGGCCGCCTGGCTCCGGGTCGGCTTCACGAACAGGTCCGTGACCACGCGGCCGTCGCGGAACCACCACAGCCCGGCCATGAAGCCGTCCACGAAGATCGTGTGCCCGACTCCCCCGTTCGTCCCCGCCCAGCGCGGGCGAACCTCCGCCGGGACGATGTGGTCACGGCTCGCCGTGGAGAGCCAGACGTTGTCGTAGGTGCCCAGCAGCCTCACCGGCGCCGGGGTGTCCCCGTCGGCGTACGGCGCGTCCGGGACGTCGTAGCGCCTCCGCCCGTCCTCGCACTCCACCACGACCAGCTCGTCCTGCATGGACGCGAACACCGGCCCGAGCCTGGTCACCCGTGACCACGCCGTCATGTCGGCGGCGGTGCCGGGACCGAACGCCCGCAGGTAGCGACGCACCAGCTCCGGGAGGTCGACCTGCTTGGGGCTGCCCAGGTAGTTCTCCACGGTGTCGTAGACGACCCCACCGGAGCGCTTCCAGAGTCCCCGCGGGGGCAGCTGCACCAGGGGCACCCGCTCCCGCGCCACGTGGGCGAGCGCGCCGGGCGGCACCCCGGTGAAGGTCTCGGCCAGGCGCTCCCCCAGCTGCTTGACCGGGAGCGGGCCCGCGGTGGCGAGCACCCGTCGTACCTCGGCGACGACGTCCTCGACCGGTACGCCGCGGGCAGCCCGGTTCATCTGGTTGGAGGAGCTCTGCTGGTCCAGCGTCCGCTGCACCCACGGCCGCAGCGTGAGCGCGTCGTCGGGCAGCAGCACGTGGATGGTCCCGCGCATGGTCAGCAGCCGCACGGCCTCCCGGCTCTCCAGCGCCGCGGAGAGCTCCAGCGGGTCGAACCCCTCGATCCGCGCCGCCAGCGACAGGTACGGCGGCAGGTTGTCCTGCGCCTGCAACCCGATCAGGTGCCTCACCATCCCCAGCGCCGGCATCTCCACCCGCTCCAGCAGGTGCTGCCGCAGCAACAGCGTGCGGTTCAGGTCGCGAAGGCTCAGCACCCCGGCAGCCTAGATCGCCGAGCCCCGACGGCCCTCCCAAGGTGGTCGAGCAGCGAGCGCCAGCGAGCGCCGGCGCGGCTCCGACCCAAGGGTGCGTAGCCGGGCGCGCGCGACCACAAGGTGGTCGAGCAGCGAGCGAAGCGAGCGGATAGTCGAGACCACTAAGGTGAGCTCGGAGCGGGACGTACGACGGCGCGGGCTCCGCCCCAGGCGTACGCCGGGGCAGGCCACCCCTCAGGTGGTCGAGCAGCGAGCGAAGCCTCGCGTCGAGCAGCGAGCGCCAGCGAGCGGACAGCCGAGACGAGCGGATAGTCGAGACGAGCGGATAGTCGAGACCACTCAGGTGAGCCGGGAGCCAGACGTACGACGGCACGAGGGCCCCACTCGGACGTACGACGGGACAGCCCACCCAAGGTGGTCGAGCAGCGAGCGCCAGCGAGCGGACAGTCGAGACCACTCCAGGTGAGCCCGCAGTCAGACCCACCCCACGCAGAGAGGGCGGAGTCAACAGAAGTGCGGCGGCGCGTCCGGCCGCGGCGGCGGCCGATCCGCGGTGACATCAACCGTCCCGTGGTGATCCCGCAGGAACTGGAGCCCGTGCGGGTTGGTCCAGTTTCCGGCGAGAATCCCCTTGTTTCACTGGGGATCGGGAAAATAGTTGGAGAGATTTTCGAGTTCCTGCCCCCGGGCCGGCCGGGTCCTTTGCGTGCCTCGGGTCTGCTTTCCGCCTCACCCAGCGTGGTCTCGACTATCCGCTCGTCTCGACTGACCACTCGCTGACGCTCGCTGCTCGACGCAAGGCTTCGCTCGCTGCTCGACCACCGTGGGGTTGCGTGCCCCGTCGTACGTCTGCGGGCACGGAGCCTCTGCCGTCGTACGTCTGGCTCTCGCCTCACCCAGCGTGGTCTCGACTGACCGCTCGCTTCGCTCGCTGCTCGACCACCTACGGGTCGGGTGCGCCGTCGTACGTCTGCGCGGCCGTCAGCTGACTACGAGGTTGACCAGCTTGGGGGCGCGGACGATGACCTTGCGGACTGTCTTGCCCTCGATGGCTCGCTGGACCGACGGGTCGGCCAGGGCTGCGGCCTCGAGGTCGGCCTCGGTGATGTCGGGCGAGACCTCCAGGCGGGCGCGGAGCTTGCCCTGGACCTGGACCACGGCCGTGACCGACTCCTCGACCAGCAGGGCCTCGTCGACCACCGGCCAGCCGGCCTTCGCGACCGTGGGCTGGTGGCCGAGGCGCTCCCACATCTCCTCCGCGGTGTACGGCGCCACGAGGGACAGCAGGATCGCCACCGCCTCCGTGGCCTCGCGCACGGCGGGGTCCTCGGGGCCGCAGCCGGAATCGATCGCCTTGCGGGTGGCGTTCACCAGCTCCATCATCCGGGCGACCATCACGTTGAACCGGTGCGACTCGATCAGCTCGGCGGCGTCGTGCAGCGTCCGGTGGGTCACCCGGCGCAGGGCGACGTCGCCTGCGTCCGGCGAGGTCCCCGCCGGGCTGGTCACGTCGCCGGACAGTCGCCAGGCGCGCTGCAGGAACCGCAGCGACCCGGCAGGCGACATGTCGGCCCAGTCGATGTTGTCCTCCGGCGGACCCGCGAAGACCAGGGTGAGCCGGACGGCGTCCACGCCGAACTCCTCGAGCTGGGCACCGAGGTCGACGCCGTTGCCCAGCGACTTGCTCATCTTCTTGCCCTGGTTGATCACCACGCCCTGGTTGAGCAGCGCGGTGAACGGCTCCTCGAAGTCCACCAGGTCCATGTCGAAGAGCACCTTGGTGAAGAACCGGCTGTAGAGCAGGTGCAGCACCGCGTGCTCGACACCGCCGACGTACTGGTTGACCGGCAGCCACTGCTTGACCAGGTCGGGGTCGAAGGCCTGGGTGTCGTCGTTGGGCGAGGCGTAGCGCAGGAAGTACCAGCTCGAGTCGACGAAGGTGTCCATCGTGTCGGAGTCGCGCTTGGCGGGTCCCCCGCACTTCGGGCAGTCCACGTTGACCCAGTCCTCGGCCGCGGCCAGCGGCGAGACGCCCTTGGGCTTGAGGTCGGCGCCCTTGAGCTCGGGCAGCACCACCGGCAGCTGGTCCTCGGGTACGTCGACCTCGCCGCAGGCCGGGCAGTGCACCACCGGGATGGGGCAGCCCCAGAACCGCTGGCGGGAGAGCAGCCAGTCGCGCAGCCGGAAGTTCACAGCGCCGCGCCCGGCGCCGCGCTCCTCGAGGTAGCCGATGATGGTGCGCTTGGCCTCGTCGACGTCCATGCCGTCCAGCGACACGGACTCGTTCGAGGAGTTGATCGCGGGGCCGTTGCCGGTGAACGCCTCACCCTCCCAACCCTCGGGAGGCTGCACGGTGCGCACGATCGGCAGGCCGAACTTCGTCGCGAACGCCCAGTCGCGCTGGTCCTGCGCGGGCACCGCCATGATCGCGCCGGTGCCGTAGTCGGCCAGCACGTAGTCCGAGGCCCACACCGGCACCCGCTCGCCGTTGACCGGGTTGAGCGCGTAGGCGCCCAGGAACACCCCGGTCTTGGGGCGGTCGGTGGCCATCCGGTCGATGTCGGAGGCCTTGCGGGTCTCGGCGAGATAGTCGTCGTACGCCGCCCGCTGCTCCGGCGCGACGATCTCCTCGGCCAGCTTCGCGTCGGCGGCGACCACCATGAACGTGGCACCGAAAAGCGTGTCCGGGCGGGTGGTGTAGACGCTGACCGTTCGGGTCGCACCGGTGCCCTCAGTGGTGACCTCGAAGTCGACGTGCGCGCCCTCGGAGCGACCGATCCAGTTGCGCTGCAGCGTCAGGACGCGGTCGGGCCAGTCCAGGGTCTCCATGTCGTCGAGCAGCCGCTGGGCGTAGTCGGTGACCTTGAAGTACCACTGGGTCAGCTCACGCTTGGTGACCTCGGCACCGCAGCGCTCGCAGGCGCCGTCCACGACCTGCTCGTTGGCCAGCACGGTCTGGTCGTTGGGGCACCAGTTCACCGGGCTGGACTTGCGGTAGGCCAGCCCACGCTTGCGCAGCTGGAGGAACAGCCACTGGGTCCAGCGGTAGTACTCCGGATCGGAGGTGTGCAGCCGCCGCGACCAGTCGAAGCTGATGCCGTAGCGGCGGAACGACGCCGCCTGGGTCTCGATGTTGGCGTAGGTGTACGTCGCCGGGTGCTCGTTGCGCTTGATCGCGGCGTTCTCGGCCGGCAGGCCGAAGGAGTCCCAGCCGATCGGGTTCATCACCTCGTAGCCGCGCTGCCACCAGTAGCGGGCGATCACGTCGTGCAGGGCGGTGACCTCGGCGTGCCCCATGTGCAGGTCGCCGCTCGGGTAGGGGAACATCGTCAGCGCGTAGCGCTTCTCACGCGGGCTGTCGTCGTCGGCCCGGAACGGGTCCAGCTCGTCCCACACCGGAAGCCACTTGGCCTCGGTGGCGTGGACGTCGTAGCCCTCGATCGGGGCTCGGGTCTGGTCCTGCTCGCTCATCGTCTCTGACAACTTCCTGGTTCGTCGTGCTCGGGAAGGGCGCCTGCAGCGGGCACAAAAATGCCCCTCGGGAAGAGGGGCAGCCGCCTCGGAGGTACGACGCGGCTAGTCGAGGAGCGGGGCGCGCTTCATGGGACCATCCTATCCCCGCCGTTCACGGGCGCCCACGGCCCTCGGTCCCGGCTCCTCAGTGCGCCGGCCCATCGGCCTGAGGGGCCTCCTGGGACGCCTCCCCCTCGGGCTCGGGAGGCACCACGATCGGCCGCAGCCTCGCCCAGGTGCCGAAGACGATCCCGGCGACGAGCATGCCGATACCGGCCCACAGGTTGATGTTCAGGTCGTCGGCCTTGGCCATCTGGGAGTCGCTGGTGAACAGGCCGGCCACGATGAGGATCAGGCCGTAGATCCCGATCAGCGACCCGATGATGACGCGGATGTCGAAGAGTCCGGCGCGGTGCGGTGCTTCGTTCTCAGCCATGTGGGCGCTCCTTACCAGAACACGATGTTGAGGATGATGACCATGACGAGGCCGACGCCCGCGAGCTTGGTCGGCTGCTGGTACCACGCGAGGACACCTTCGTTCTCGTCGTGGAAGTCCGACCTCGGCGTGAGCGAGTAGACCAGCCCCCTGAGCTCGGACTCCGGCTTCGGCCGGGTCATCAAGGTGACCACGACGCTGACCACGATGTCGGTCACGAACGCCGCACCGGCCGCCACGAAGCTTGCGCCCTGGCCGCTGAGCGAGATCAGGTTCAGCGACATCGGCCCGAGCACGTCGGTGCCGATCACGCCGACCACGATGGCGGCGAGCGTGCCGCTGACCAGCCCCACCCAGGCAGCGGTCGGCGACATCCGCTTCCAGAACATGCCGAGGATGAAGGTGGCGAACAGCGGGGCGTTGAAGAACCCGAACAGCGTCTGCAGGTAGTCCATGATGTTCTGGTAGTTCCTGGCGATCAGCGCGGTCCCGATCGCGACCACCGTGGCCCCGACCGTGGCCACCCGCCCGATGCGCAGGTAGTAGTCGTCGTCGCGGTCCTTGACCACGTAGGTCTGCCACAGGTCGTAGGAGAAGACCGTGTTGAACGCCGAGATGTTGGCCGCCATACCGGCCATGAACGAGGCCAGCAGACCCGCGATCGCGATGCCCAGCATCCCGTTGGGCAGCAGGTCGCGGATCAGGTAGAGCAGCGAGTTGTTGTAGTCGAAGTTCGGGTCCCCCGACGCCTTGGCGTTGGCCACCTCGGAGGCGACGACCGCGGCGATCATGCCCGGGAAGATCACGATGAACGGGATGAACATCTTCGGGAAGGCGCCGATGATCGGCGCGCGCTGGGCCGCGGAGATCGAGCTCGAGGCCATCGCGCGCTGGACCTCGACGAAGTTGGTGGTCCAGTAGCCGAACGAGAGCACGAACCCGAGACCGAAGACGAGACCGATCACCGACAGCAGCGGGCTGTCGATGCCGGTGAGGTTCGTGCCCGGCCAGGAGGACAGCTGCGCGGTCCCGTCGCCGGCGGCGATGATCTTCTCCTTCAGCCCGCCGTACCAGCCCACCTTGTGCAGCCCCACCAGGGTGAGCGGCAGCAGCGCCGCGACGATCACGAAGAACTGCAGCACCTCGTTGTAGATCGCCGCGGAGAGGCCACCGAGGGTGATGTAGGACAGGACGACGATCGCTGCGACGACCAGTGAGAGGTAGAGGTTCCAGCCGAGCAGGATGTTCACGATCTTCGCCAGCAGGAACAGGTTGATGCCCGCGATGAGCAGCTGCGCGGTCGCGAAGCTCAGCGCGTTCACCAGGTGCGCCCCGGTGCCGAACCGCTTGCGCATGTACTCCGGGACCGAGCGCACCTTCGAGCCGTAGTAGAACGGCATCATCACGACGCCGAGGAACAGCATCGCCGGGACGGCGCCGATCCAGAAGTAGTGCACCGTCGGGATGCCGAACTGGGCCCCGTTCGCGGACATGCCCATGATCTCGACCGCGCCGAGGTTGGCGGAGATGAACGCCAGCCCCGTGACCCAGGCGGGCAGCGAGCGGCCCGAGAGGAAGAAGTCGATGCTCGAGGAGACCGAGCGCTTCGCCATGACGCCGATGCCGATCACGAACGCGAAGTAGAGCGCGACGATCAGGTAGTCGATCCAGTTCGCGTCCAGCCGGAGCTGTGCGTCTGCTGCCAGTACCATCGAGCCTCCCGGAGATCGGACGTCGGATCCAACCCGACTACAGCACGTTACCTTCCCGATCGCCGTGGGCTCGCCCGCCATGAAGCACTTCTCGTCCTGGAGGAAAACATGTCCTGGTTGGTGACCGGAGGTGCCGGCTACATCGGCGCGCACGTGGTGCGGTCGTTCCAGGAAGTCGGCATCGACGTCGTCGTCGTCGACGACCTCTCCAGCGGCCACCGTGAGTTCGTCGCCCCCGACGTGCCCTTCGTCGACGGCAGCATCGTGGACACCGCGCTGATGGAGCAGACCATGCGCGATCACGCCGTCGAGGGCGTGGTCCACCTCGCCGGGTTCAAGTACGCCGGCGTCTCGGTCGATCGGCCGCTGCACACCTACACCCAGAACGTGACCGGCACCGTGAACCTGCTCGAGGCCATGGAGCGCACCGGGGTGCAGTCGATGGTGTTCTCCTCCAGCGCCGCCACCTTCGGGACCCCCGACACCGACCTGGTCACCGAGCAGACGCCCACGCACCCGGAGTCGCCGTACGGCGAGACCAAGCTCATCGGCGAGTGGGTGATCCGCGACCAGGCCCGCGCCACCGGCCTGCGGCACACCTCCCTGCGCTACTTCAACGTGGTCGGCTCGGGCAGCGACGACCTCTACGACACCAGCCCGCACAACCTGTTCCCGATCGTCTTCGACATGCTGCTCGCGGGGAAGACGCCGCGGATCAACGGCGACGACTACGACACCCCCGACGGGACCTGCGTGCGTGACTACGTCCACGTCAGCGACCTCGCCGCGGCCCACGTGGTGGCAGCGCGGCGACTGGCCGCCGGGGACGACCTCGACCCGGTCTACAACCTCGGCAGCGGGACGGGCTCCTCGGTGCGCGAGATCATGGACGCGATCGCCGCGGTGACCGGGATCGACTTCACGCCCGAGATCGGCCCCCGCCGGCCCGGGGACCCCGACCGGATCGTGGCCACCGGCGAGGCCGCGGCCCGCGACCTGGACTGGGCCAACCGGCACCCGCTGGAGGAGATGGTCCGCAGCGCCTGGAGGGCCCGCAGCTCGCACTGAGCGGCGCCCTCCGGCACGACGGGCGCGCGACCAGCGCATGAGCGGGCCCGGAACGGGCATGATCTGCCCATGACTTCCCACAGCCCGATCACCGACCTGTTCTCACTCGACGGCAAGGTCGCCGTCGTCACCGGGGCCTCCTCCGGCCTCGGAGTGGCCTTCGCCCAGGCCTTCGCGGAGGCCGGCGCCAACGTCGCGCTCGGCGCCCGGCGGGTGGACCGGCTCGGAGCGACCGCTGACCTCGTCGAGGCGGCCGGCCGCAGCGCCGTCAGCGTCGCGACCGACGTCTCCTCCCCCGAGTCGTGTGCCGCGCTGGTCGAGGCGGCGATGCAGGAGTTCGGCCGCGTCGACGTACTGATCAACAACGCCGGCATCGGCACCGCGGTCCCGGCCACCCGGGAGACGCCCGAGGAGTTCCGGCAGGTGATCGACGTCAACCTCAACGGCTGCTACTGGATGGCGCAGTCGTGCGGACGGGTGATGGAGCCCGGCTCCTCGATCATCAACATCTCCTCGGTCCTCGGCATCACCACCGCCGGGCTCCCCCAGGCGGCGTACGCCGCCTCCAAGGCCGGCCTGATCGGGCTGACCCGCGACCTCGCCCAGCAGTGGACCGGCCGCAAGGGGATCCGGGTCAACGCCATCGCACCGGGCTTCTTCACCTCGGAGATGACCGACTCCTACCCCGAGGGCTACCTGGAGAGCCAGCAGTCCCGCATCCCGGTGGGGCGCAAGGGCGACCCGCGCGAGCTCGCGGCCACCGCGGTGTTCCTCGCCTCGGACGCGGCGGGCTACATCACCGGCCAGACACTGGCGGTCGACGGGGGCATGACGATCACCTGACCTGCGCCTTTGCGTCCCGGTGACGCTCACCACTGCGGTGGAAGACTCTGAAACATGAGCCAGCAGCGAAGCGCCAGGTTTCCCACGTCGGCACTCAGCCTGGAGTTCCCGATGTCCCTCGGGGTCTACGAGCACTACGCGAAGGCCCAGGAGGCGGTCGACTTCCTCGCCGACCACGAGTTCCCCGTGGAGAACTGCATGATCGTCGGCACCGACCTCAAGCAGGTCGAACGCGTCACCGGGCGGCTCACCACCGGCAAGGTGGCCCTGGGGGGCCTCGCCTCGGGCATCTGGATGGGCCTGTTCGTGGGCCTGGTGGTCTCGCTGTTCAGCACGGCCAGCACCGCGCTGGCGATCATCTTGTCCACGGTGCTCTTCGGTGCGCTGTTCGGGCTCGTCTTCGCCCTGGTGGGGTACGCCGTGAGCCGCGGTGCGCGCGACTTCACCTCCGTGTCCCAGGTCGTCGCGACCCGCTACGAGGTCCTCGTCGAGCACAAGTTCGCCGACCAGGGACGCCAGCTGCTCGCCACCATGCCGGGCGCGACGCAGCAGGCCTGAACGACTCCTGACAGGGCTTCCTGTCAGATCCCCTAGGGTGCTGCCATGCAGCAGCCCTCAATCACGATCATCGGCGCCGGTTTCGGCGGTCTCGGCGCGGCCGTCGAGCTCACCCGAGCCGGCTACACCGACGTCACCATCCTCGAGAAGGCCGCCGGTGTGGGCGGCGTGTGGCGGGAGAACAGCTACCCCAACGCCGCGTGCGACGTCCCGTCCTCGCTCTACTCCTGGTCGTTCGCCCCGAACCCGCGCTGGCCGCACCGATACTCCCGGCAGGACGAGATCCTCGCCTACATCGAGCGCACCGCCGCCGATCAGGGAGTCCTCGAGCTCGTGCGCACCGGCGTGGAGGTCACCGCCGCGGCGTACGACGAGTCCACCAGCTCCTGGCACCTCACCACTGCCGCCGGCGAGCACCTGGAGACCGACGTGCTGGTCACCGCGACCGGGCAGCTGTCCCGGCCCGCGATCCCGCCGCTGCCCGGCATCGACACCTTCACCGGTCCCTCGTTCCACTCCGCTGAGTGGCGCCACGACGTCGACCTGCGCGACCAGCGCATCGCGGTGCTCGGCACCGGCGCCAGCGCGATCCAGTTCGTCCCCGGCATCCAGCCCGACGCCGGGCACGTGACCGTCTTCCAGCGGTCGGCCCCCTACGTGGCGCCGAAGCTGGACCGGGAGTACACCTCGCTGCACCGCTGGCTGTTCAAGAGGTTCCCGCGCACGCAGGCGTTCGGCCGCCAGCTGACCTGGGTGATCACGGAGCGGTTCAACAAGGCGCTCCTCGAGGACGACTGGCTGAAGAAGGCCGTGAAGCTGTACTGGCGGGCGCAGCTGCACCTCCAGGTCCGCGACCCCGAGCTGCGCGCCAAGCTGGTGCCCGACTACGAGTTCGGCTGCAAGCGGGTGCTGTTCTCCAACGCGTGGTACCCCGCGCTCGCGGCCCCCAACGTCGACGTCGTCAACGAGCCTGTCCTCGAGGTCCTCCCCGAGGGCGTGCGCAGCGCGGACGGCCAGGTGCACGAGGTCGACGTGATCATCTATGGCACCGGCTTCGCGGCCACCGACTTCCTCGCCCCCATCACGGTCACCGGCCTCGACGGCGCGGACCTGCACGAACGATGGGCGAAGGGCGCGCACGCCTACCTCGGGATGTGCGTGCCGGACTTCCCGAACCTGTTCGTGGTCTACGGCCCGAACACGAACCTCGGCGGCAGCTCGATCATCAACATGCTCGAGGCCGCCTCGGGGGCCATCGTCAGGCTGCTGCAGCACACGGAGGCGAAGGGGGCCAGCTCGATCGTCGTACGCCGCGAGGCCGAGGACCGGTTCGACGAGGAGATCCAGCAGCGCCTGGGCGACAGCGTCTGGGCCAGCTGCGACAACTGGTACCGGGACGGCGGCCGGATCAGCACGAACTGGCCGGGCCTCGTGGTGGAGTACCAGCGTCGCTGCGCGGAGATCGATGTGGATGACTTTGTGACGACCTGAGATGGTGGGTGGTCCGGGAGATCTGCATCACCTAGGTGTGACGCAAGCGGTCCACGGGGTAATGGACCAGCACTCACCATCATGGAGGTACGACGCATGCGCCTTCCCCAGGAACGGGGACCCATCAGCCGGCACGTCATCGAGACGCTGACGATCGCGCGCGAGCAGACCACGCTTGCGCTCGGCCCCGGTCCGATCATGACCGACGAGGACGCCCAGCTCGCGCTGTGGATCATCTACGAGCTCCACTACCGGGGCTTCGAGGGTGTCGCCGACGACCGCGAGTGGGACCTCGGGCTGCTCTCGCTGCGCCTCGACCTCGAGCGGCGCTTCGAGCGCGAGCTGCGGGAGGCGACCCGCGAGACGGTGCAGGCCGTGCCCACCGACGGTGACCTCGGGGCGCTGCTGCTGGCCCTCGTGGCCGCCGACGACGGTCCCGCCGCCGCCGCGTACATGCAGCGCAAGGCCACCCGCGAGCAGCTGGTGGACTACCTGCGCGAGCGCAGCGTGCAGCAGCTCAAGGAGTCCGACGCCCAGTCCTTCGTCCTCCCCCGGCTGGCCGGCGCCGCCAAGGCCGCGCTGGCCGAGCTCCAGTACGACGAGTACGGCGGTGGCCGCGCCGAGCGGCTGCACGCGACGCTGTACGCCGACGCGCTCGAGGCAGCCGGTCTCGACCGGACCTACGGCGCCTACATCAACGACATCTCGGCGCTGAGCCTCGCCTGCACGAACCTGATGACGATGTTCGGGCTCAACCGTCGCCTGCGGGGCGCGGCCATGGGGCACCTGGCCGCGTTCGAGGCGTCGAGCTCGGTGCCGTGCCGCAAGATCGCCGGCGGGCTCGAACGCGTCGAGCTGCCGGACGCCGTGGCGGTGTACTTCCACGAGCACGTCGAGGCGGACGCGGTGCACGAGCACGTGGCCGCGCACGACATCTGCGGCTCGATGGTGGCCGAGGACCCCACGCTGCGCGAGGACATCCTGTTCGGCGCCGCAGCGTGCCTCTACGTCGACGGTGCGGCCGCCGGCGAGCTGCTCGACCGCTGGACCGCCGAAGTGGGGGTGCCGGCATGAACGGCGACGTCTCCGTGCGGCTGTGCCCGGGCGGGCCGCTGCTGGTCCGCGGCGCCGACACGGTGAGCGACGACGACGGTGTCGAGCACGAGGTCACCCGTCCTGTCGTGGCCGTGTGCGCCTGCGGCAAGTCGAACCGCAAGCCGTGGTGCGACAGCACGCACAAGTCCATCCCGGCATGACCGAGACGATGGACTTCGGCGGTCTCACGATCGCCTTCGACGACCGCGTCCTGCGTCCCCGGACCTGGACCGCTCAGCAGTCGCTGTGGGCCGCAGAGCTGCTCCCGGACCTGCCTGCAGGCGACGTGCTCGAGCTGTGCTCGGGGGCCGGGCAGATCGGGCTCCTCGCCGTGGCGGAGTCACGCCGACGGCTGGTGTGCGTGGACGTGAACCCGGTCGCGGCCGAGCTCACCGTGGCCAACGCGAAGGCCGCAGGGATCAGCGAGCGCCTGGAGATGCGTCATGGACCCATCGAGGAGGTGCTCTCCCCCGGCGAGAGCTTCCCGCTGATCATCGCCGACCCACCGTGGGTACCCCGGGCCGAGACGCAGCGCTTCCCCGAGGACCCACTGCTGGCCATCGACGGCGGGGACGACGGGCTCAGCGTGGTCCGGGTGTGCCTCGCGGCGATCGTGGAGCACCTCGCCCCCGGAGGCGTCGCGCTGCTCCAGCTCGGACCGCGCGAGCAGGCCGCCGCGGTCGCCCAGCACCTCGAGGGCACCCGTCTGGTGGCGGGCGAGGTGCGCGAGTTCGGCGAGCGCGGCGTACTGCTGCGCCTCGATCCCCGGGACTGAGCGGCGCTCGGCCCCGGACAGTTCAGTCGGCGCCGAGCACCTCCTCGAGGAGGCTCAGGCACTGCGAGGTGGTCTGCTCGAGCACCTCGTCGGGCTTCCCCTCGAGGGAGAGCTCACGCACGTCCACCCCGTCGACGGTGGCCACCGCGACGATCACGGTGCCGGCCGGCTTGCCCTCGCTCGGGTCGGGACCGCCGACGCCGGTGCAGGAGACCGCGACATCGGCCATGAGCAGCTCTCGCGCACCACGGGCCATCTGCTCGGCGCACTCGCGAGTGACCACCGGACCCTCCGGAACACCGAGGACATCGAACTTGATCGGCTCCTGGTAGGCCACGATGCCGCCCCCGAACCACTCGGCCGCGTTCGGGCCCGCCCCCAGCGTCGCCGCGACATTGCCGCTCGTCAGCGACTCCGAGGTCACCACGCGCACCTTCCTCGCTGCTGCGAGATCGGCGATGCGCTCGATGCGGTCAGGGTCGATGCTCATGGGTCACGCTCCACTCGGTTGGGGGTCAGGGAAGAGAGGGGTCGGGACTCCGACGCCGTCGGACCTTCTACCCATTGCGGCGACGACCCTCACACCCCGAGCTCCGTGCGTGGTGTGACTCACTTTGCCGATTCACCCGTTGGGGCTGGTTCTCCGGGCCACCGACCCGCCCGCCCAGTCCTGGCGCCTTCCGCTACGGCGTCGGCGACGTCGCGGAAGGCCGCCAGGACGCGGCGGACTGCGAGGCGTTCGGCGCGGTCGGGGCGCATCAGGGCGTAGATGTGGCGGGCGGCGAGGACGCCGACCAGGGGGCGGAGGACGACGGGACCGGAGGGAGTCGTGAACCGCGGGAGTACGGCGACCCGGCGGCTGTCCGCGACCAGCGCCTCGATCAACCGGTTGTCGCGCAGCCGCAGGCCCACCGCGACGGGGCGGCCGACCGACTCCTCGACCGCGAGCCGGACCGCGTCGAAGGGGAACCCGATCGGCACCCCGATCCACTCCTCGTCGGCGAGGTCCGCGGCCGTGAGCACGTCCCGGGCGGCCAGCGGATGGCCCGCGGCGAGCGCGACGTCCAGCGGCTCGCGGACCAGCAGCGATGCGCCGGTCGGCAGGGCCCGCGAGGTGCTGTGCCCCACCACGAGGTCGTGGTCGGCTGCGAGGGCCGGGTAGGCGTCCTCGGAGAGGTCCACGTCGCGGCAGTCCAGCTCGATCGGCAGCCCCGCGAGAGCTCGGTAGACCCCCGGCAGGAGGAAGGTTGCCGCGCTCGGCAGGGCGGCCACGCTCACCGTCCCCGCGGGCTGGCCGTGGAACTCGTCCCAGCGGGCCTGCACGCGTTCCAGGGCCGCGGAGACCTCGCCGCCACCCGCGGCCAGGAGCCGCCCGGCATCGGTCAGCCGGATCCCCCGACCTGCCGGCTCGACCAGCGGCGTGCCCAGCTGCCGCTCGGCGGTCTTCAGCTGCTGCGAGACCGCCGAGGGGGTGCGGTGCGTGGCTCGTGCCACGGCGGTGATCGACCCGCGCTCCGCCAACTCTCGCAGCAGCGTGAGGTGACGAACGTCCATGTAGGCAACCTACAAGATCTTGGTAGCAGTATTCGCTGGTGCTTAATGCTCAGACGCACCACGATGGGACTGTGCCCGTGACCCATCGCCTGCTCGCAGCCTCGGTCGCCGTGATGTGGGGACTCAACTTCCTGGCCATCGACGCGTCGCTGCAGCAGTTCCCACCGATCTTCCTGGTCGCCCTCAGGTTCGGACTGATCGCCATCCCCACCCTGCTCCTGATCCCGCGGCCCGACGTGCCGCTGCGCTGGCTGGTTGGGTACGGCGTCGGCTTCGGGATCCTGCAGTTCCTCTTCCTCTACCTCGGCATGGATGCCGGGATGCCGCCCGGCCTGGCGTCACTGGTCCTGCAGTCCTCGGCCCCGTTCACGGTGCTGCTGGGGGCCACCGTGTTCCGCGACCGGGTCACCGGACGGCAGCTCGCCGGGCTGCTGCTCGCGTGCGGGGGCATGACGGTCGTGGGGTGGGCCCAGACCGGGACCGCCACCCTGGTGCCGTTCCTGCTCGTGGTGGCCGGCGGGTTCGGGTGGGCGATCGGCAACGTCTGCGCCGCCCGAGCCAAGGCCGCCAAGCCGCTGCACCTGGTGCTGTGGATGTCGGTGGTGCCGCCCGCCCCGATGCTCGCGGTCGCCCTGGCGATCGAAGGGCCAGGGCGGGTGGGCCGGTCCCTGACCGGCTGGAACGACTCGACCGCCCTGCTGGCCCTGGTGGGGCTCGCCTACACGATCCTGGTCGGCACCCTGCTGGGCTCCGGGATCTGGAGCTGGCTGATGGCGCGCCACCCGGCCGGGATGGTCGCACCGTTCTCGATGCTGGTGCCGGTCGTGGGGATGAGCACCGCGTGGCTGCTGCTCGGCGAAGCCAGAAGTCTCCCGGAGATCGCCGGCGCCGTCGCCGTGGTGGGCGGGGTCGCGCTGGGCAGCACCCGGTTCGGCTCGCGGGGCGGGCCGCCTCAGCCCCTGGCCGCACCTCGCCGCAGCCTCGCGTTGGCCCGCTCGAGGCGGCGCACCTCCTCCTCCAGCGCCAGCACGCGCGAGATGCCGGCCAGGTTGAGCCCCTCGGCCAGGAGGTCCCGGATCCGGGCCAGCTGATCGAGGTCCTCGTTGCTGTAGAGCCGGGTCCCTCCCGGCGTACGTTCCGGTTCAACCAGGCCGTGGCGTTCGTAGACCCGCAGGTTCTGCACCTGCATGGAGAGCATCTGTGCCGCGACCGAGATGGCATAGACGCCCGTAGTGCGATCCGCCATCGGCTCCTCCAAGAAAGTTCGTAGGTGGGGCTTGACCGTAGCCGTGCTGCTGAGTATATAAAGCCTATAACTCTCAATACAGATTCCGGGTTCCGGCCACCAGCCGTCGAGCCCGACGAGATGACCAGGAGGACACCATGCTGCTGCGCAACACCGACCCGTTCCGTGACTTCGACCGGCTCACCCAGCAGCTGCTGGGGACCACGAACCGGCCCATGGTGATGCCGATGGACGCCTGGCGCGAGGGCGATCGCTTCGTGATCGAGTTCGACCTCCCCGGCGTCCGCCCCGAGAGCATCGACCTCGACGTCGAGCGCAACGTGCTCACGGTGAGCGCCGAGCGCGTGGCCCGCAACGGGGACTGGGAGATGCTCGCCTCGGAGCGTCCGCGAGGCCGGTTCAGCCGCCAGCTCGTGCTCGGAGACAACCTCGACCTCGACCACATCGAGGCCGGCTACAAGGACGGCGTCGTACGCCTCGTGGTGCCGGTCGCGGAGAAGGCCAAGCCCCGCAAGATCCACATCCAGCAGGCACCCGAGCAGGAGGCGACCGCGATCAACTCCTGATCGGATCATCACAGGGCCACCGCACCGGTGGTGGACCCGGTGGAACGTGATCCCAGCGATCGGTGACCAGGCCTGGCCACGGAAAGCAGCAAGGCTCCTCTCGCATTCGGCGAGAGGAGCCTTGTTTCTTGATACAGGGTGGAGCTGAGGGGATTCGAACCCCTGACCCCTTGCATGCCATGCAAGTGCGCTACCAGCTGCGCCACAGCCCCCCATTGCCCTCGTCCGGGCAACGTCGGGAATCTTATCCAACGTCCTCCGGTGACGCTAATCGGGGGGTGGCTGCGTCGCCGTCCGGTTGTAGGAGGAGAGCCGGAGCCGCCCGGGACCGGTCTCCGCCAACGTCGCCCAGGCGCAGTTCTGCATCGCCTCCATGCCGTCGGCTGCCGACAGCGGCCAGCCCAGGATGCCGGCGATCGCCACCCGCAGCGAGGCGCCGTGGGTCACCACGATCGCCGTCTGCTCCTCCCCCAAGGAGTCCAGGACCTCCTCGAACGCAGGGAGCACCCGGGCCGCGAGCTCCTCGGGGGACTCCGCTCCGGGCACCTCGACGTGCGCGTGCACGTCCCACCACCCCTCGAACTGCACGCCGATGCGCTCCCCGAACTCGGCGAGGGTCAGCCCGGCTCGCTCGCCGAGGTCGTATTCCCGCCACCGCGGGTCCTCAATGGCGGTGAGGCCGGTCTGCTTCTCCAGGAAAGCCGCGGTCTCGCGGGCCCGCGTGAGGTCGCTGGAGACGAGCAGGGTCGGTTCGATGTCGGCCAGGGCGAGCGCCATCGCCTCGGCCTGCTGCCGCCCGGTGTCGTCGAGGCCGACGTCCAGGTGGCCCTGGGCACGCCCCTCGGCGTTCCAGGCGGTCTGCCCGTGCCGGACCAGGATCACCCGGCGTCCGCGCCCGCCCGGGTCGAGCACCGGCGGCGACGCGTCAGCGGCCACGGCCGGAGGTCACGTCCTTGGGCAGTGCGATCACCGGGCAGTCGCGCCAGAGCCGCTCGAGGGCGTAGAACTCGCGCTCCTCGGTGTGCTGCACGTGCACCACGATCTCGGCGTAGTCGATCAGCACCCAGCGGCCGTCACGCTCACCCTCGCGGCGTACCGGCTTCGCGCCGTGCTCGCGGAGCTTGTCCTCGATCTCGTCGACGATGGACCGGACCTGCCGCTCGTTGCCACCCGAGGCGATCAGGAACGCGTCGGTGATCACCAGCTGGTCGCTGACGTCGAAGGCGAGGATGTTCTCGGCCAGCTTGTCCGAGGCCGCACGTGCGGCCGCGTGCACCAGCTCGACGGCGCGCTCTGTTGCGGTCATCAGGTCTGCACCTTCATGGAGTAGAGGTCGTGCTTGGCGATGTACTGGACCACGCCGTCGGGCACGAGGTACCAGACGGGCTCGCCCTTCGCGCGACGCTCGCGGCACTCGGAGGAGGAGATCGCCAGCGCGGGGATCTCCAGGATCGTGACCCGGTCCGCAGGGATCCCGTGCAGCGTGCTCGGCAGCATCTCGTAGCCCGGGCGGGTACAGCCCACGAACCGGGCCAGGCCGAACAGCTCCTCGGCGTCACGCCAGGTGAAGATCTCGGCGAGCGCGTCCGCACCGGTGATGAAGTACAGATCCGAGCCGGGCAGCGCCTCGGTGAGGTCGCGCAGCGTGTCGATCGTGTACGTCGGGCCACCGCGGTCGATGTCGACGCGGGAGACGGTGAACCGCGGGTTGGAGGCGGTCGCGATGACCGTCATCAGGTAGCGGTGCTCGGCCGTGGAGACCTCGCGGTCCGACTTCTGCCAGGGCTCCCCCGTCGGGACGAAGACGACCTCGTCGAGGTCGAACCACGCCTGCACCTCGCTCGCGGCCACGAGGTGGCCGTGGTGGATCGGATCGAAGGTGCCACCCATCACGCCGACACGGCGACGTGGCGGCGCGGGTGCGGGCTCGTCCACGATCGGGTCCGGCGAGACGGAGGAGGTGGCGGCGCTCAGGAGTGCTCGCGTCCCTTGCCGAAGGCCAGCAGCGCGAAGAGCATGGCCAGCAGGACCAGCAGGGCGCCGATACCGATGGCGAACGGCGCCAGTCCGGCGCCTTCCTCGGCTTGCAGCGGCAGCAGTAGGAGATTCAGCATGGGCACAGCCTAACGGCACCGGCTCCCCGTGGCGCCCGCGGCATCGCAGAGGCTGAGGGGCTGCTCGCGGAGCCGCCTGCGCGGCCGCGGCGCCGGTTCGAGGACGCGGTCCGGAGCCTCAGTTGAAGATGAGTCCCACGCCCACCAACCAGGCCCAGAAGAACAGCGTCCGGCCGGCCAGGCCGGCGAAGAAGAAGACCACCACGTTCATCCGCAACGTGCCGGCCACCATCGCCATCGCGAAGAACGGCGGGAAGCCCACGGCCGCGGAGACGAACGTCAGCAGGCCGCTCATCGCCGGTCGGCCCTGGACGTAGCTGCGCCACTTGTTGAAGCTTGCCTGCCGCTTGGGGGTGTCCATCCGCTTCTTCAGCCAAGGGATGTCCAGGGCTCCGAGGGACAGGTAGTACCAGACCAGCTTGCCGATGTTCTGTCCCAGCGAGCCGACGAAGGCCAGCGCCAGCGCGGAGCGCTCCGGGTTGTTCGCGTACATCACCGAGATGTACGCCTCCATGTTGAAGATCGGGATGACTGCGGAGACGGCGCCGAACCCGAAGGTGAGCCAGATCAACCTCACCGGACGTGGCCGTCGCCCGTGACGACGTACTTGCTCGACGTCATCTCGGGCAGGCCCATCGGCCCACGCGCGTGCAGCTTCTGGGTGGAGATGCCGATCTCGGCGCCGAATCCGAACTCGCCACCGTCGGTGAACCGGGTGGAGGCGTTCACCAGCACCGCAGCGGAGTCCACGGCCGCGACGAAGCGCTGCGCGCTGGACTGCGAGTCGGTGACGATCGCCTCGGAGTGGCCCGAGGAGTGCTCGCGGATGTGCGCGATCGCGGCATCGAGCGAGGGTACGACGGCAGCCGAGATCTCCAGCGCGAGGTACTCGGTGCCCCAGTCCTCCTCGGTGGCGGGCACCACGTCCGCCTCCTCGGCGAACACGTCGTCGCCGTGCACGGTGACTCCGGCGTCCTGGAGCGCGCGCACGATCCGCGGTACGAACTCGGCGGCCACGTCCGCGTGCACCAGCAGCGACTCCGCGGCGTTGCACACCGAGGTGCGCTGGGTCTTGGCGTTCAGCACGATCCGCTCGGCCATGTCGAGGTCGGCGGCGGAGTCGACGTACACGTGGCAGTTGCCGACGCCGGTCTCGATCACCGGGACGGTGGACTCCTCGACCACCGAGGCGATCAGTCCGGCGCCGCCTCGCGGGATCAGCACGTCGACCAGGCCACGGGCGCGCATCAGCTCCTTGACCGACTCGTGCCCCTCCCCCGGGACGACCTGGACCACGTCCGGGGACAGCCCCGACTCCTGTGCCGCACGCCGCAGGGTGTCCACGATCGCGGCGTTGGACCGTGCCGCGCTGGAGGAGCCGCGCAGGAGCACGGCGTTGCCGCTCTTGAGGCAGATGCCGGCGGCGTCCGCGGTGACGTTGGGGCGAGCCTCGTAGATGATCCCGACGACCCCGAACGGCACCCTGACCTGGCGCAGCTGGAGGCCGTTGGCGAGGGTGGAGCCGCGCAGCACCTCACCTACGGGGTCGGGCAGCGCGGCCACGTCGCGCAGCCCCTGGGCCATCGCTGCCAGGCGGTCGGGATCGAGGCGGAGCCGGTCGAGAAGGTGCTCGGGGGTGCCCGACGCGGCCGCCGACTCGAGGTCGGCGGCGTTGGCGGCCAGCAGTCTCTCGGCGTCGTCGAGCAACGCCACTGCCATCGCCTCGAGGGCGGCGTCCTTGGTGGCGCGGGTCGCCAGCGCGAGGTCGTTGGCGGCTGCCCGGGCACGCGTGGCGACGGTGGTGAACGCGGAAGTGGGCATGGTGCAAGGATATCGAGCAGTGACCGGTACGGGTCAGGCGCGTCGCCCCAGGGCGCTGCGCTTCTCGCGAACGTCCTTCTCCACGATCTCCAGGCCGACGATCTCCCAGTCCGGGAGCCGGGCCGAGTCACGGTGGTCGGTCCACAGCCGCATCGCCAGCGAGGCGACGTCGAGCATGGTCTCGCCCTCGTCCCAGAACTGGATCTCGACCGAGTGCCCCGTGGACTGCACGGAGTCGAGGAACTGGTGCTCGTCGCTGAGTCGCTGCATCGCGCTCCGGACCAGGAGTGGTTCTGCGGGCGCGCCGGCAAGCGTCAGCGTCACGTGCCAGTGGCGTACGGCCTTGATCACTCAGCTCCCCCGCGAACCTGCCGTGCAGCTGCCCGGCACCTCAAGTGTCCACCACCTGGACAGCGCGTGGAGGGAAACCGGGAATTCGGCGCGCTCACAGCACGATCAGGTCGTCACGGTGGACGACCTCACGCTCGTACGCCGCACCGAGCTCGCGTGCGAGGTCACGGGTGGAGCGGCCCAGCAGCCCGGGAAGCTCCTTGGCGTCGTAGTTGACCAGCCCGCGGGCCACCACCCGGCCGCGCTCGTCGACGAGGTCGATCGGATCACCGGCCACGAACCCGCCCGCGACCCCGGTGATGCCCGCAGGCAGGAGCGAGGCCCGCCGCTCGGTGAGCGCACGGACGGCTCCCTCGTCGAGGACCACCCGTCCCTTGGCCTCGGTGGCGTGCGCCAGCCAGAGCAGCCGGCTCGGGCGCCGGCGCCCGGTGGGATGGAAGAACGTGCCGGTGGTCTCGCCGGCCACGGCCTCGCGGGCGTGCGCCATGTCGGTGAGCACCACGGGGATGTCGGCGCCGGTGGCGATCCGGGCGGCCTCGAGCTTGGTGTTCATCCCGCCGGTCCCGACTCCGGAGCCCGCACGACCCACCCGGACGCCCTCGAGCTCGCTCCAGTCGGTGACCTCGTCGATACGGCGGCTGCTGGCCAGGGACGGGGGCGCGTCGTAGAGCCCGTCGACGTCGGAGAGCAGCACCAGCAGGTCGGCGTGGACGAGGTGGGCGGTGAGCGCCGCGAGCCGGTCGTTGTCGCCGAACCGGATCTCGGAGGTGGCCACGGTGTCGTTCTCGTTCACGATCGGGACGACACCGAGCTCGAGCAGCTTCTCGAAGGTGCGCTGGGCGTTGCGGTAGTGGCTGCGCCGGGTCACGTCGTCCAGGGTGAGCAGCACCTGGCCGGTGACCTGGCCGTGACGGGCGAACTCCACGGTGTAGTGGTGGACCAGGAGTCCCTGCCCCACCGACGCGGCCGCCTGCTGGCGAGCCAGGTCGCGGGGGCGTCGCTTGAAGGCCAGGGGCGACAGGCCGGCCGCGATGGCTCCCGAGGACACCAGGACCAGGTCGGCCCCACGCTCACGGACGCCGATCAGGCTGTCCACCAGGTGGCGGACCCGGGCGACGTCGATCCCGCCGGCAGCGGTGGTCAACGAGGACGACCCGACCTTCACCACGACCCTGGCCGCACTGGTCACGCGCTCACGCGTCACGCGTGACCCTCTTCCTCGTCCTCGCTCTCGCTCGTCGAGGACTGGTCGAGGCGTCGGGCGACGTCGGCACGGACCTCGGACTCACCGCGCTCGGGCATCAGCTCGTCGATCGCGCGACGTCGTCCGGCCGCCGGCCGGTCCTCGCGCAGGCGCTGGTCCTCGCCGCGGCGCCCGAGCATCTGCGCTCCGGCGTCGACGCTGGGCTTGAAGTCGAAGACCACCGCGTTGGACGGGTCCCCGATGAGCACCGCGTCACCCTCGACCGCTCCGAGCGCGATCAGCTTGTCCTCCACGCCGAGGCGGTTGAGGCGGTCGGCCAGGAAGCCCACCGCCTCCTCGTTGCCGAAGTCGGTCTGGCGGATCCAGCGCTCGGGCTTCTCGCCGCGGACCCGCCAGCCGTCGGCGCCGTCCTCGGTCTTGACCGGCTTGACGGTGAACTCGGTGGCTCCGGTGACCGACTTGGGCCGGATCACGATCCGGGTGGTCTCCTTGACCGGCTCCTCGGCACGACGCGCTGCCACGACGCCGGCCATCGCGAACATCAGCTCGCGCAGGCCCTCGTGGCTCGACGCGCTCACCGCGAAGACCTGCCACCCCAGTGCGCGGACGTCGTCGGCGACCATCTCGGCCATGTCGCGACCGTCGGGGACGTCGACCTTGTTCAGCGCGACCAGGCGGGGACGGTCCTCGAGACCGCCGTACCGCTGGAGCTCCTGCTCGATGACCTGGACGTCGCCCAAGGGGTTGCGGCCCGGCTCCATCGTGGCCAGGTCGACCACGTGCACGATCGCGGCGCAGCGCTCGATGTGCCGCAGGAAGTCGTGTCCCAGGCCGCGGCCCTCGCTGGCGCCCTCGATCAGCCCGGGTACGTCGGCCACGGTGAACGTGGTGTCACCGGCCTTGACCACGCCCAGGTTGGGGACCAGCGTGGTGAACGGGTAGTCCGCGATCTTGGGACGGGCCCGGGACAGCGCGGCGATCAGGCTCGACTTGCCGGCGCTGGGGAACCCGACCAGGCCCACGTCCGCGACGACCTTGAGCTCGAACCGGACGACGAGCTCCTGGCCCGGCTCCCCGAGCAGGGCGAACCCGGGTGCCTTGCGCTTGGCCGAGGCGAGCGCGGCGTTGCCCAGTCCGCCGCGACCACCCTCGGCGATCACCATCTCGGTGCCGGGGCCGACCAGGTCGGCCAGGACAGTGCCGGACTCGTCGGTGACCACGGTGCCGTCGGGGACGGGCAGGACCAGGTCCTCGCCGTGGTGGCCGTTGCGGTGCCCGCCGGCGCCGTGACCGCCGTGCTGGGCGACGCGCTTGGCGCTGTGGTGGTAGTCGATCAGCGTGGTGACGTCGGGGTCGACCCGCAGGATCACCGAGCCGCCCGGCCCACCGTTCCCGCCGTCGGGACCACCCAACGGCTTGAACTTCTCCCGGTGGACGGAGGCCACTCCGTTTCCTCCGCGCCCCGCGACGATGTGCAGCGTCACGCGGTCGATGAACGTCGGCACTGCCATCGTCGGCTCCTCTCGATACAGGTGGATCAGGGGTCGGTGAAAAGACACAAGGACGCTCCCGATGGTCTCAGGAACGCCCTCGTGGGTGGATCGGTGTCGCGGTGCTCGTCGCGAGGTGAGCGCTCAGCGCCCTCCCCGCGCGAGCGTCACTCCCCTGCGGGGGCGATGTTCACGACGCGGCGGCCGCGCTTGGTGCCGAACTCGACAGCACCCGCGACCAGCGCGAACAGCGTGTCGTCGCCGCCGCGGCCGACGCCGGAGCCGGGGTGGAAGTGCGTGCCGCGCTGGCGCACGATGATCTCGCCGGCGTTGACGAGCTGACCGCCGTAGCGCTTGACACCGAGACGCTGGGAGTTGGAGTCGCGACCGTTCTTGGTCGACGCTGCACCCTTTTTGTGAGCCATGTGTTCTGTCCTTTAGCTGATGGGCGATGCGGGAGTCAGACGCTGATGTCGGTGACCTTGACCTGGGTGTACTTCTGGCGGTGCCCCTGGCGCTTCTTGTAGCCGGTCTTGTTCTTGAACTTCTGGATCACGATCTTGGGACCCTTGGCGGCGCCGAGGACCTCGACGGTCACGCCGGCCTTGTCCAGCCCGGTGGCGGTGACCTGGTCCCCGTCCACGACCATGACCACGGGAAGCGTCAGCGACTCGCCCACACCGGTGTCGATCTTGTCGATCTCGATGACATCGCCCACAGCAACCTTCTGCTGCTTGCTGCCAGCGCGCACAACTGCGTACACGGCGTTCTCACTTTCCTCGGGTCTTCAACGTCTGGAAAAAATCCTGGTCTGCCTCCGCGCACGAGCCACCCGGGTCTAGCCGGGGGCGCGATCCGCGCAGAGGGTTGGGGTGCGCACGAGCACACCGAGGGTCAACATTACGGGCTCGCTGGCCGCACGGTCAAAACGGGCCCGCCAGATCGGCTGGTCCACGCTCTCCCCCCGCGGTTCGCGGCTCGATCACCTCAGCGTTTGCGCGATCCCTTGCGCTTGATCGGCACGTGCGAGAGCGAGATCCCGGTGCCGGACTCCCCCTCGTCGCCCTCCTGCTCGCCGTTCTCCGCCTCGCCCTGGTGTCCATCGTCACCCTCGTGACCCTGGTCACTGCCGGCGTGCGGCGCCGCCGGAGCCGGCTCCTGACCGGCACCGGACCCGGGGGTGGTCTCACCCACGGGGCTGGGCGGGCCGGCGGGACGACGTGCCGTACGACGGCGCGTGCTCGTCACCACCCGGACCGCGGGCGTCGGTGCTGTCTCGGAAGCCGGTTCGGCAGCCTCCTCGGCGACCGGCTCCGCCACCTTGTCAGCGGCCTTCTCGGCGACCGGCTCGGTCACCTTCTCGGCGACCGGCTCGGTCACGTTCTCGGCGACCGGCTCGGTCACCTTCTCAGGTGCCGCGGGCGTCGCCGGTGCCTGCTTCTCGCGCTTCTGGGGCTGCTCCACGGCGGGGGCGGCGTGCGAGTCGGCCCCCGTGTCGACCTTGGCGTCCGTGTCGACCTTGGCGTCCGTGTCGACCTTGGCGGGCGCCACCGGGGCGTCCGCGGAGGACCCGTCGGCAGTGCTCGACGCTGGGCTCGACTCTGGGCTCGACTCCGGGCTCGACTCCGGGCCTGACTCTGGGCTCGACTCCGGGCCCGACTCCGTCTTCTCCGGGGGCCGCGACCGCGCGAGGTCCGCGGGCGTCGGGGTGACGGGGATGGCGGGGGTGCCGCCACCGTTCTCACTGCCCTTGCCCGAGCTGTTGCCGGACCCGTTGCCACCTGGCCCGCTGTTCCCACCCGAGCCGGAGTCGCCGCGTCCGCGGTTGCGGCCACCTCGGCCACGCCCACGACCACGCTCGTCGTCGTCGGCGCGCGTGCCGGAGGCGACCGGGTGGTCGTGCAGCACCAGGCCGCGGCCCTTGCAGTGCTCGCACTCGGTGCTGAACGCCTCGACGAGGCCGGTACCGATCCGCTTGCGCGTCATCTGCACGAGCCCCAGCGAGGTCACCTCGGCCACCTGGTGCCGGGTCCGGTCACGACCCAGGCACTCGACCAGCCGGCGCAGGACCAGGTCACGGTTGGACTCCAGGACCATGTCGATGAAGTCGATGACGATGATGCCGCCGATGTCGCGCAGCCGGAGCTGGCGGACCATCTCCTCGGCTGCCTCGAGGTTGTTCTTGGTGACCGTCTCCTCGAGGTTCCCGCCCGAACCGGTGAACTTGCCGGTGTTCACGTCGACGACCGTCATCGCCTCGGTGCGGTCGATCACCAGCGAACCGCCGGAGGGCAGCCAGACCTTGCGGTCCAGGCCCTTGGCGATCTGCTCGTCGACCCGGTAGGCCGAGAACAGGTCGGACTGCTTCTCCGAGGCGTCCGCCGGCGGCTCGAAGCGCTCGAGCCGGTCCTGCAGGTCCGGGGCCACGTGCGAGACGTAGTTGCTGACCAGGTCCCAGGCGTCGTCGCCCTGGACGACCAGCTTGGTGAAGTCCTCGGTGAACAGGTCGCGGACGACCTTGAGGGTGAGGTCGGGCTCGCCGTACAGCAGCTGCGGCGACTTCCCGGCCTTGACCTTCTCCTCGATGTCGGCCCAGCGAGCGGTGAGCCGCTCCACGTCGAGGGTGAGCTCCTCCTCCGAGGCGCCCTCCGCGGCGGTGCGGACGATGACGCCCGCGCTGTTGGGCACGATCTCCTTGAGCAGGGACTTGAGCCGGTTGCGCTCGGTGTCGGGGAGCTTGCGGGAGATCCCGGAGGTGTTGCCGTCCGGGACGTAGACCAGGAAGCGGCCGGGAAGGCTGACCTGGCCGGTGAGCCGGGCGCCCTTGTGGCCGACCGGGTCCTTGCTGACCTGGACGAGGATCGTCTGCCCGGAGGAGAGCACCGACTCGATCTTGCGCTGCTGGCCGTCCTTGTGACCGACCGCCGACCAGTTGACCTCGCCGGCGTAGAGCACCGCGTTGCGGCCCTGGCCGATGTCGACGAACGCCGCCTCCATCGAGGGCAGCACGTTCTGCACGCGGCCGAGGTAGACGTTGCCGATCAGCGAGGTCTGCGACTCGCGGGCGACGTAGTGCTCGACGAGCACCTTGTCCTCGAGCACGCCGATCTGGGTCAGGTCGTCCTTCTGCCGGATCACCATCACCCGGTCCACGGCCTCGCGCCGGGCGAGGAACTCGGCCTCGCTGACGATCGGGGCACGTCGGCGCCCGGCCTCGCGGCCCTCGCGGCGGCGCTGCTTCTTGGCCTCGAGACGGGTGGAGCCGCCGATGCTGGTGATCTCGTCCTCGGGGTTGCGCTGCTTGCGCGCCCTCGGGGAGGTGTTCTCGGTGTCCTCCGAGCCGTCCCCGTCCTCGCCGGTACGGCGGCGACGGCGACGACGACGCGAGCCGTTGCCCGACTCGGAGTCGGAGTCCGAGTCCGAGTCCCCGGCGTCGCCGGAGGAGTCGGAGGAGTCGGAGTCGGAGTCGTCGGACTGGTCCTCGCCGTTCTCGGCGTTGTCCCCGTCGGACGGCTTGCGACGGCGACGGCCGCCACGGCGGCGACGACGACGTGCGCCGCCCTCGCCGTCACCCGAGTCGTCGTCGCGCTCGTCCTGGTCGTCCTGGCCCGACTCGCCGTTCTGGTCGGACTTGCCCTTCTGGTCACCCTGGCCGGCCTGGTCGCCCTCGTCGGACTGGTCCCTCTGGTCGCCCTGGCTCTCGGCGGCCTCGGCGTTCGCAGCGCCCTGTCCGGCCCGGCCTCGGTTGCCGCCCTGGCCGCGGCCGCGGCCACGTCCCCGGCGCTGACCCTCGTCGGAGTCCTTGGCCGACTCCTCGCCGGTCGACTCGGCCGCGGTCGCGGCCGGGTCGACAGCGTCGGTGTCGTCGGCGGACTGCGCGCCGGTCTCGTCCTCGGTGGTCCCGGGACTGGTGCCGGGGCTGGTCTCCTCGGCGGTGGTCTCCTGCGCAGGGCGCGCGGCGGAGACCTTCCGGGTGGTGCGCTTGCGGGCCGGCGCGGTCGTGGGCTCCGGAGCCTTGAACAGCACCGGGGCCACCGCGGGGGCAGCCTGGTTCGTCTCGGCCGCGTCGGAGCTGGTGTCCTGGTCGGCTGCCGCAGCGACCGGGGCGTCCGTCGTCTCGGGCGCGCCCTCGTCCACCGGTGCGGATCGCTTGGCGGCCGCCCGCTTCCGCGGGGCCGCGGCCTTCTTCTTCGGCTTCTCGGCCGGCGCCTCGATCGGCACGTCGAGCGGCGCGTCCACCGCCACGTCGGCGGTCTCGTCGGCCGCACCGGTGTCGGCCTGCTCCGGGGTGTCCTGCGCGACGGCCTTGGCGGGCTTCTTGGCGGCCGCCTTCTTCGCGGTCGCCTTCTTTGCCGGCGCCCTTGTGGTCCGCTTGGCAGCGGCCTTCTTCGCCGGGGCCTCCGGCTGCGTCTCGGCCGGGGTCTCCCACTGGCCGCCGGAGTCGGCGGTGCCGGTCACCTCGGGCGTGTCGTGCGCCTCAGCGGCCGGACCGGGGTCCTGGACCGGCATCCCGGCTGGTGCCGATTCGCCGGAGGGGGTGGTGTTCTCGTTGTCGAGCACTGGTGAGCTCCTCGTGCACGTTGCTGTGGGCTCCCACCCTGGCAACGGTGCTGGTCGGGGGTACGCCGCGACGAGCTTCTCGCTGCGGTGTACTCCAAAGCCTTCGGTCGGCGGCGACCCCTCCGCGCCATCGCGTCGCTGGGCTGCCCTGAGCCACCAACCGCGGTCGCAGGGCCGTCACGTCTGTGAAGCTGTCACCTTCACTGACCAGCCGCGTCGCGGTCGGGTGTCAATGGATCACCCACCGTGCCGTCCTCATGATCGACCGGCCCCTGCGCCAACCGCTGCTGGAGGGCGGCGGTGACACGAAGACCGGACGTCTCACGAAGAGCGGCGAGAACGTCGTCGGGTCTCACGGACGGCGAGCCGTGACGCAAGACCACGTCGAGTATCGCACACGACCGCTCTGCCGAGACCTCATCTGAGACCGACAGCGACAGGATCGCCTCGCGCGCGTCGAAGCTGCGCAGGCCTTTCTTGGTCATCCGCTCCACGATCACCTCGTCGGTGGCCAGCAGCGCCTCGACCGCTGCACGCGCCTCCTCCACGGGCGTGTCGAGCAGCGAGAGCCGCCACCAGGAGCCCTCGAGGAGGTCCGCCAGCGAGCCCCCGGCACTGGGCACGACCTCGAGCACGTCGAGCCCGTCGGGCAGCGCCTCGTCGATGTCGGCGTGGGCCCGGGCCGGGTCGACCACCTCGGCGAGCGCGATCTCGACGTACTCGGCCTCGCTGGCCGAGCCCATCGGCGCCGCACCCATGTAGGAGATGCGCGGGTGCGGGTTGAAGCCCGACGAGTACGCCATCGGCACCCGGGCACGGAAGACGGCACGCTCGAAGGCGCGGCTGAAGTCGCGGTGGCTGGTGAAGCGCAGGCGTCCGCGCTTGGCGTAGTGGATCCTCAGCCGCTGCACCGGAGGGGCCTGTTGCTCTGGCTGTTCACGCACACGCAGAACCCTACGTGGCCGCCGCGGACCTCATCAGCGCGGACGGGTAGACGGTGCCGACGCGTTGGCCCTCCAGCCACCGGGTCAGCCGCTCCGCCTCCGCTTCGAGGGCGCGCACGCCCTCGGAGCCGACGTCGTGGGACAGCAGGACGGAGACCACCCCGTCGGGGTCCTGCACCCAGCAGCCGACGATGCGGCCGTTCCACCAGGCGGTCGTGCCCGCGTTGCCGTTCGTGTCGAAGAGGTGCTCCACGTCGGCGTCGTCGAGGTAGAAGCCACGCTGCCTCCACCCCATCGTCGTCGGGTCCAGCACCGGCAGCAGGGCCGCCCACGGCTCCTGCGGCGCGACGTCGTCCAGGTCGTCGGGCAGCAGGTAGCCCACCCCCTCGACGAGCGAGACCTCCACGGCGCCGAGGTCGGCGAGCGCCCGGCGTACGGCGCCCTTGGTCGCACCCAGCCACCAGACCAGGTCCGCCTCGGTCCCGGGCCCGAACGTGCGCAGCCAGCGCTCGACCAGGACGCGGTACCCCGCCGCCGGGTCCAGGCGCTGCGGCGGCTCGCCCAGCCACTGCTCGGTGAGCGACCAGCGCGGCCGGTTGACGTTCCAGCCTGCCTCGTTGACTCCTCGCAGGATCCGGCCGCTGGCGGCGACCGCGCCCAGCAGCCTCGGGGCGATCGGGAAGTGACCGCCGTACTTCTTGCCGGGGCTCGTCTCCAGCCGCAGCGAGAGGGGTGGCAGGCGCTCACGCAGCTCGGCGGTCGTGGCCGGTCCGTGCTCCGCGAGGCAGGTGAGCACCTCCTCGATCCGTAGCGCCACCCAGGCAGCGCCATCGGGTGCGATGTCGTTCTGCTCCACCTCCTTGGCCAGCCGGGCGAGGATCTGGGAGCAGACCCGGTCGGCGGCACTCCCCCAGACCGCAGGCAGCAGGGCACGGGGGAAGGCGAACAGGGTGCGCCGCATCCCGAGCTGCTTGACCACCGTGCGGTCCTCGTAGAGGGCACGGTCGATGTCGGCCCGGGTCGTCTCGGCCCGGGCGAAGGCGGAGAGGTAGACGCTGGCCGGCTCGGTGGCATGCAGGCAGGTCATCTGCTCCACCGCCTGCTCGACCGAGGTGGCCCGTTGGGCGAGGCCGTGCCGGGTCCCCAGCCGGGCGCGCCGCTGGTCGTCGGTGACTTCGAGCATGGGGACGATCCTGCCAGTCGCCCCGCCCGGGCGAGGCCTGTGCGCCCGGCGAGGGAGCGCTGGGGCACGATGATGACGTGAGCCTCACCTCTCGCGGCAAGGCGCAGTCGGCGCTCGTGGTCATCGGCGTCGTCGCCCTCGCGTTCAACCTGCGCCCAGCGGCGGTCAGCGTGGGGCCGATCCTCGGCGAGATCAGCGCCGGCCTGCGGATGTCGGCGACCCAGACCGGGTTGCTCACCTCGTTGCCGGTCCTCGCCTTCGCGATCTTCGGTGCACTGGCTCCCCGCGGCGCCAGGCTGATCGGGGTGCACCGGCTCACCCTGGTGGCGCTGCTGTGCCTCGTCGGCGGCCTGCTCGGCCGGGCCACGGTGTCCTCACCGTGGCCGTTCCTGGCCCTCTCGCTGCTCGCCCTGGCCGGGATGGCCGCGGCCAACGTGCTGCTGCCGTCCCTGGTCAAGCTGCACTTCCCCCACCGGATCGGGCTGTTCACCTCGATCTACTCGACCGCGCTCGCGATCGGCCTCACCGCCGCCTCCGTGCTCACGGTCCCGGCCAGCGAGGCCGGGGACGGCTGGCGCACGGGGCTGCTGGTGTGGTCGCTCACCGCCGCGATCGCCGTACTCCCCTGGCTCGCGCTGATCGCCCACGACCGCAAGCCGGAGGAGGTCCCCAGCCGGATCGGGCTCCTGGACGTGGCCAGGACGCGCCTGGGCTGGCTGATGGCGATCTTCTTCGGCCTGCAGTCACTGCAGGCCTACTCGATCTTCGGCTGGTTCGCGGAGCTCTACCGCGACGCCGGCTTCTCGGCCCACGACGCGGGACTGCTGCTCGGCGTGATCACCGGGGTGAGCATCCCGCTGTCGTTCATCATCCCGACGCTGGTGGCCCGTTCCTACAACCAGACCGCGCTCATCTGCGCGGTGATGGTCTGCTTCCCGGTCGGCTACCTGGGCCTGGTCTTCGCACCGCACGCCGGAGCGGTGCTGTGGGCGGTCCTCGTGGGGGTCGGCACCACCACGTTCCCGTTGATCCTCACCCTGATCGGCCTGCGGGCACGGACGCCCGGCGGCACGGCGGCGCTCTCGGGCTTCACCCAGGCCGCCGGCTACCTGATCGCTGCCGCGGGGCCCTTGGCCGTCGGGGTGCTGCACGACGCCTCCGGCGGCTGGACCGTGCCGCTGATCGTGCTGCTGGCGCTCAACATCCCCCAGCTGGGGGTTGCCCTGGCCGTGTCGCGTCCGGCGTACGTCGAGGACGAGCTCGACGCAGCCGGACGCGACCGCGTGTGAGTCAGCCGGTCAGCGCGGAAGCCGGACGACCTTGCCCGGTGCCGACGGGCCCGATCCCATGGCGCCGATGTAGAGGTGCTTGCGCGTGGCCTCCACCGAGACGGCCCCGGGGACGGTGTACCTGGTGAAGCGGCCGCCCTTGCCCAGCTTGGTGACCTTGCCGCTGAACAGCTCGGTCACGTAGAAGCGCCCACGGACCGAGGCGAGGTTGGTCGCCCCCAGGAACCCGGTCGCCATCTTGGTGACCGAGCCGCCCTTGATCCGGTAGAGCGATCCCCGAGCGCCGAGGGCCGGGCTCTCCGGACCACCGGGCAGGGTGGTCACCCACAGCGCCTTGCCGACCCGCTCCACGTCGGTGGGGACCGACTCGAACGCGTAGGTCACCCCGGCACAGGCGGGCGCACCGAGGGCGCCGGCCTGGGCAGCCGTGAGGGTGATCGGCTGCGGCGGCAGCACCGCGATCGTGGAGATGCGTCCCTTGGCCCCCACCCGCAGGATGGCGTTGCCACCGGACTCGGCCACGGCGAACGCGCCGCCGGGCAGCGCCGCCAGCTGGTAGGGGTGCGCGTCCTTGATGCCGGTGTACGTCGCCGGCCCACCGCTCAGGGACTCGACCTGGGTCCGGCACGCGGCACTGGCAGCGCCCCGGACCCCGTAGGTCACGGACTTGTCGGGGTTCACGTTCAGCTCGTAGCGGCCGACCTCTGCCACGACGGGAGCCTTGCCACGACGGAACAGGCTCACGCGCGCCGTGGGCGTCGCCGGGCCACCGCCACCGTGCGCGACGGCCATCACCTTGCGGTTCTTCGAGAACTCCACCCCCGAGACGTTGGGCACGTTGCGCACCGGCTTGGGCCCTCGCTTGGTGACCTTCATGATCTTGCCGGCCATGCCGTCGGCGTAGAACACCGTCTTCCCGCGGCGGGCGATCTGGAACGGGGCTCCCACGCCGGAGGCCAGGACCCGCTGGCCGGGGGCGTTGTCAGCAGGACGTGCGGCCGGGGTGGCCACCGCCATGGTGCCGGCGGTCGCTGCGAGAGCGCTTCCGGCGGCAGTGAGGATGAACAGGGTTCGGTTGAGCGTGTGCACGAGCAGACTCCCTATCGAGGCGCCGGACCGGCGGACGCACGGCCCGATTGACGGCCAGGGGGGAAACGCCGGTGGAGCAGACGCTACTGATAACGGACTCGCCCGGAATCCACGAACCGTATTGTCCGGTTTCCGGTCTATCCCGCCCAGAATCGACCCTTGACGCGGAGGGGTCGCCTGCGAGAACGGGAGCTGCGCTCAGACCACGCTGAGCGGCAGCAGGGTCTGCCCCGTGGGCCCGATCTGGATGTCGGTGCCCATCTCAGGACACACGCCACAGTCGTAGCAGGGCGTCCACCGGCAGTCCTCGACGTCGACGGAGTCCGAGTCGAGCGCGTCCTCCCAGTCCTGCCACAGCCAGTCCTTGTCGAGACCCGAGTCGAGGTGGTCCCACGGGAGCACCTCGCCGTAGGTCCGCTCACGGGTGGTGAACCAGTCGAGGTCCACGCCGGTGCCGGCCAGGCCGGTCTGGGCCGCCGAGATCCAGCGGTCGTAGGAGAAGTGCTCGCTCCAGCCGTCGAAGCGGGCACCGTCACGCCACACCTGCTCCACGACCCGGCCCACGCGCCGGTCGCCGCGGGACAGCAGCCCTTCGATGATCCCGGGCTTGCCGTCGTGGTAGCGGAACCCGATGGCCCGGGCGTACTTCTTGTCCGCGCGGACCAGCTCGCGCAGCTTGCGCAGCCGGTCGTCGGTGGTCTCCACGTCGAGCTGCGAGGCCCACTGGAAGGGCGTGTGCGGCTTGGGCACGAACCCGCCGATCGAGACCGTGCACCGGATGTCGTTGTGCCCGGCGACCCTGCGGCCCTCGGCGATCACCCGCTTCGCCAGGTCCGCGATGGCCAGGACGTCCTCGTCGGTCTCGGTGGGCAGGCCGCACATGAAGTACAGCTTCACCTGCCGCCAGCCGTGGGAGTACGCCGCGGAGACCGTGCGGATCAGGTCGTCCTCGGTGACCATCTTGTTGATCACCTTGCGCATCCGCTCCGACCCGCCCTCGGGCGCGAACGTCAGCCCGGAGCGGCGCCCGTTGCGGGAGAACTCGTTGGCCAGGGTGATGTTGAACGCGTCCACGCGCGTGCTCGGCAGCGACAGGGAGACGTTGGTGCCCTCGTAGCGGTCGGCCAGCCCCTTGGCCACCTCCCCGATCTCGGAGTGGTCCGCGCTGGAGAGCGACAACAGGCCGACCTCCTCGAAGCCGGACTTGCGGACGCCGTTCTCCACCATCTCCGCGATCGTGGTGATCGAGCGCTCGCGGACGGGGCGGGTGATCATCCCCGCCTGGCAGAACCGGCAGCCACGGGTGCAGCCGCGGAAGATCTCGACACTGAACCGCTCGTGCACCGTCTCGGCCAGGGGCACCAGGGGGTTGCGCGGGTAGGGCCAGGAATCGAGGTCCATCAAGGTGTGCTTGCGCACGCGGTCGGGTACGCCGGGCCGGTTGGGCCGGGTCCCGAGCAGGGACCCGTCGTCGGCGTAGCTCACGTCGTAGAACTTCGGGACGTATACGCCGCCGCTGGCAGCCAGGCGGAGCAGGACCCCGTCGCGGCCGCCCGGACGCCCCTCGGCCTTCCACTCCCGGAAGACCTCGGTGATCGCGAGGACGATCTCCTCGCCGTCCCCGAGCACGACGGCGTCGAGGAAGTCCGCGACCGGCTCGGGGTTGAACGCCGAGTGACCACCGGCGAGCACGACCGGGTCGTCCTCGGTGCGGTCGACCGCGTGCAGCGGGATACCTGCTAGGTCGAGGGCGGTGAGCATGTTGGTGTAGCCGAGCTCGGTGGAGAACGAGATCCCGAACAGGTCGAAGCCGCGCACCGGGCGGTGGCCGTCGACGGTGAACTGCGGGATGCCCTGCTCGCGCATCACCGCCTCCATGTCGGGCCACACCGAGTAGGTGCGCTCCGCGAGCACGCCCTCGGCCTCGTTGAGGACCTCGTAGAGGATCTGGACGCCCTGGTTGGGCAGTCCGACCTCGTAGGCGTCGGGGTACATCAGGGCCCAGCGGACGTCGGTCTCGGCCCAGGACTTCGAGACCGAGTTCAGCTCGCCACCGACGTACTGGATCGGCTTCTGCACCCGAGCCAGGTGCGGCTCGAGGGTGGCGAAGACAGATTCACCAGGTGGGACGGGCATGGTTGAACCTTCCACTTGAGGGGGAGGTAACAAGACTACGTCCCGACCGGTGTACCTTCCCAACCCAAAGCCGAAGGGGGAACCGGGTGGCTGACCATGCCCTTGCCTGGCGTCCTTCGAGACGCCTCTCGGTACGGGCGATGTGGTCACTGTGGCTGGTGTGCCTGGTGCTCACTCCTGGGTCGCTCGTACTGCAGCAACTACCCGCGCTGCAGGTCGCCTCGATCACCTCGATCCACGCCGCTGGGCTGATCACGTTCCTGTGGCTGGCGCTCGCCTGGCTCTGGCCCGTCCGGGTCCAGCGCAACCAGATGCTGGGCCTCACCGTGGGGCTGGCCCTGCTGGTCCACCTGTGGACCGGTGTCGCCCTCGAGGGCGACGGCCTGATCTCGGCACGGGTGGCGGTCGCCACTGTGGCGCAGGCCGGGGCCACGCTGGCGTTCTACCGGTGGCGCATCGGCGACGACAACCTCACCCCGCACCGCCCCAGCGACATCGTCGACCTGCTCCTCGCGAGCGCCGTGGGCGCCGTGGTGGTCATCCCCCTCGGCCCGACCCCCGAGGTCTGGCTGAACAGCTCCGCCTTCGACCTGTTCTGGTGGACGGCGCTGAGCACGGCGTACGTCTTCGTCGGCAGTGCCTGCGTGATGCTCCTGATCCAGCGCCGCCCACGGACCGAGGCGATCCCCACCCGGCTGATGGACGTCTATCTGCAGCTGGTGGTCACCGCCCTGTGCATCGGCGCGGTGTTCACCTTCGACCAGTACCCGCTGACCTGGATCGTGATGCTGCCGGCCATCTGGGCCGGGCTGAGCCTGGGGCCGTGGACCTCAGCGGCGTACAGCCTCACCGGTGCCTCCGCGGTGGTGATCGCCCAGGCGATCCCGGCGGCAAAGGACACCTACGGCACCTCCGACCTGCCCAACGTGCTCCTGCTCGACAGCCTGATGGCCGCCTTCGTGTTCGTGGTGCTGCTCCTCTCGCTGGTGCGCGACCAGCGTGCCCACCTCGCCGGCGAGGTGGTGCGCCGTCGCCAGGAGGCGCTCGACCAGGCCGGCCTGCTCGGGACCGTGTTCGAGTCCATCAACGAGGCCCTGGTCCTGATGGACACCCACGGCGTCGTTCAGCTGCACAACTCGGCCGCCCTGCAGATCCTCGGGCGCGAGAAGCTCACCGCGGAGCCCGGCCGCTGGCTGGACCGCAAGGAGGCCGACCCGGCGTTCACCTACTCCTTCCACCGTGACGGCTCCGAGGACGGCGTGCGCATCCTCGCCGTACAGCTGGCCCCGGTGCAGTACGCCGGGTCCGACAGCGTGGTCGCGATCGTCCGGGACGTCACCACCGAGCAGCAGCGCATCGAGGAGCTGGCCAGCTTCGCCGCCGTCGCCGCGCACGACCTGAAGAGCCCGCTCGCCGCGGTCACCGGCTGGATGGAGGTGGCCGAGGACGCGCTCGACGGCGACCCGGAGCTGGCCCTGCAAGCACTGCAGCGCGGCCGGCACGCCACCGACCGGATGTCGCGCGAGATCGAGGACTGGCTGACCTACAACGTCGCCCGCGAAGGGGTCGTGCAGCCGGAGTCGATCCCGCTCCAGCCCTGCGTGGACTCGATCGCCGCCACGTTCCCGGGGGTCGACTTCGTCGTACGGACCCCGCACACCGTGCTGGTGGACCCGACCCTGCTGCGGCACCTGCTGGCGAACCTGATCGGGAACGCGGTGAAGTACACCGCTCCGGGGGAACGACCCGCGGTCACCGTGCGCAGCTTCGCCGGCGGCGACGACCAGAACTGCGTCCGGCTCTACGTCGTCGATGCCGGCATCGGGATCCCCGAGGGCGAGGAGGTCGCGGTCTTCGAGCCCTTCCGGCGCGCGTCGAGCGTGGTCGGCACCTACGAGGGCTCCGGACTCGGGCTCGCCCTGTGCAAGCGCATCGTGCGCCGGCACGGTGGCCAGATCAGCGCGGCCCGCAACGAGGGGCCGGGCACCACGATCACGGTCACGCTCCCCCGTGGCTGACCACGCCCGTCCGAGCCGGGGCGGATCCGATGCGACCGGTGCTGGTCCAGGGACGCCGAGTCGATCGATCCCCTGATCCTTGATAACCGGACGAGGGCACCGACTGGCAGCCTAGACTGAGTCCGGACAGAAAAGGGCAAATGGTACGCGACGACCTGGAAGATCCTGTGGAGCGTCCGCACACTGGTGCGCACGCACACTCGGCCATGTCGTTTCGCCAAGCCGCTCCCTACTTCGGGTTCGCGTTCGCGTGCTACTGCGTGGCCCCGTTCCTGGGCCTGGACAGCCGCGACGTCGACCCCCGGATCGCCGAGGTGTGGCCCCCGGGGGGCGTCGGCTTCGTGCTGCTGAGCACCATCTGGTTCGCAGGCAGAGGGGTGGTCGTCGCCACGCTCACCGCCATGTTCGCCATCTTCGCGAGCACGGCTGCCGCGATGGGCTACTCCCCGCCGATGGCGGTCTGGCTCGCGTTGACCGGTGTCGGCCAGCCACTGCTGATGACCTGGTGGTACCGCCGCCGCCTCAGCCACCCCGGGTGGGCGCCCGAGAACCCCGGCGAGGTCGCAGCCCTGCTCTACGCCTCGGTCGGCACCTCGCTGCTGCTCGGGCTGCTGGGCGGCTTCCCGCTCCTCTCCCCCACCGAGCTGCCCTCGGAGGTGCTGCTGTGGTGGGTGCTGCGCAACACCGTGTTCTGCTTCGTGGGCGGCGTCACGTTCATGGTGATGTTCTACGGCCGGCGCTCCACGATCCTCCCGGCCAGCTCGGTGCTGAACCGGGTCGCGCTCGCGGTCACCTCGGTGGTGTGCGTCTACGGCACCTACTACGACCCGTCGCTGCCGCTGTCCTGGCTGCTGATCGTCCCGAGCGTCTGGGGCGGCCTCACCCTCACGGTCCGAGGCACGGGCTACCTCGCCATCACCGTGGCGCTGCTCTCCGCGGTGATGACCTACCTCCCCCAGAACGCCCGGTTCGGGTACGACGGCGTACTGCCCGCCTCCTCGATCGTCGACCTGCTGATCATCGCCAGCACCGGCTTCCTGCTGCTGCTGACCCTGATGCGTGAGCAGCGCGGCATCCTGATCGACCAGCTCGACCGCAACGGCAAGGAGTCGGAGAAGCAGCGGCAGGTCCTCGAGACGGTGTTCAACTCCATGACCGACGGCGTGATCATCGTCGGGGACTCCAAGGTCTCGATGTTCAACCAGGCTGCCCGCCAGCTCCTGGGCCGGCCCCTGCCGGCCCAGACCCCCGAGTCGTGGACCGGCACGTTCGGCCTCAGCAGCCCTGACGGCGGACCGCTCGACGACGCCATCCTGACCAGGCACCTGTTCGAGAACCACCGGGCGCAGGGCCAGTCCAGGCCGGTCGAGGTGCGGGTGGGGACCGACGCCGCCCCCCGGATCCTGGAGGTGACCGCGCAGCCACTCGGGCAGGCACCGGATCGCTCCAGCATCCTGCTGCTGCACGAGGTCACCGCCCAGCGGGCCCGCCTGCGCGAGCTGAGCAACTTCGCCGGCATGGTCGCCCATGACCTGCGCGGCCCGCTGACGGTCCTCGACGGGTGGCTCGAGGTCGTCCAGGACTGCGGGACCGAGGAGGACCAGCGCGACGTCGTCGACAACGCGGTCGCCAAGGCGCGGGACGCGAGCAGGCGGATGCGCCAGGTGATCGAGGACTGGCTGAACTACACCGTCGTGCAGAACGGCCAGCTGCGTCCCGAGGCGGTCAAGCTGGAGGACGTCACCACCGAGGTGATCGCAAGCAGGCGGGCGCACTGGGTGGAGGCCGACGAACCGCGCTTCGTGGTCGCCCTGTCCCACCAGGTCGCGGCCGACCCCGGGCTGCTGCGCCAGCTCCTGGACAACCTCGTCGGCAACGCCATCAAGTACACGCCGGCCGACCGGGCCCCGTGGATCGAGATCAGCTCCGCCCCCGACGACGAGTCCGGCTGGATCAGGGTCAACATCGTCGACCGCGGGATCGGCATCCCGGAGGGCCAGGAGGAGAACATCTTCCAGGAGTTCCACCGCGGCGCGGTCGAGGGACGTTCGGCGGGCACCGGGCTGGGCCTGGCCCTGACCCGGCGCATCGTCGAGCTGCACGGCGGCGAGATCTCGGCCAGCACCGAGGCCGACGGCGGTGCGAGGTTCAGCTTCACCCTGCCCGAGGCCCAGTGATCGGGAGCCCAGTGATCCAGAGCCCAGTGATCCCCCACTGACCCGAGGCGGCTAGCGCGGCCTGGACCCCGCGCTGCCGCGCATCGCGATGTTGAGCAGCAGCCCGACCGCCATCATCGAGGCGAACATGGAGGATCCTCCGTAGGAGACCAGCGGCAACGGCACCCCGGTGACGGGCATGATCCCCAGGCACATCCCGACGTTCTGGAAGGTCTGGAAGGCGAACCAGCAGGCGATCCCGGCGGCGGCGACCCGGCCGAACATGTCGTCGGCGTGCATCGAGATGTGCAGCGCGCGCCACAGCAGCACCGCGAACAGCAGGATCAGGGCCCCGGCGCCGATCAGGCCGAGCTCCTCCCCCGCGACGGTGAAGATGAAGTCGGTGTGCTGCTCGGGCACGAACCGGGACCGGGTCTGGGACCCCTCGAAGAGGCCCTGGCCGAACAGGCCGCCGTTGCCGATGGCGATGCGCGCCTGGGTGGTGTTGTAGCCGGCCCCGCGGGGGTCGAGCCCGGGATCGGTGAACGCCATGAACCGGTTGATCTGGTACTGCTTGAGCAGGCCCAGCGAGATCGCGAGCACGGCGACGGCCACGCCCGCGGTGAACAGCGAGACCAGCCAGCGGCGCGGCACGCCCGCGACCGCGAGCACCCCGAAGACCGTGGCCGTGAGCACCAGCATCGTGCCGAGGTCCGGCTGCAGGATGATCAGCACGGCGGGGATGCCGGCGATCGTGCCCAGCAGGGCGATGTCGACCGACCCGATCTGGCGGCTGCGGGAGTTCTCGGTGCGCTCGGCGATCACCATCGCCATCGCGATCACCACCGCGAGCTTGGCGAACTCCGCGGGCTGGATGGACAGTCCCCCGATCATCAGCCAGGAGCGCGACCCGTTGATCGTCGTACCCATCGCGAGGACGAGCAGCAGGCCGATGATCGAGCCGACGTAGACCAACGGGGTGACGATGCGCACCCACCGGTGGTCGGTGGCCATCACCGCGGCCGCGAGCACGAGGCCGATCATCAGGTTGACCAGGTGCTTGTGCAGGTAGGCCGTGGGGTCCCCGCCGGTCAGCGACTCGTTGTTGGCGGTCGCCGACCACACCAACAGGGTCCCGATCGCCACGATCGCGGCTGCCGCCCCGACCAGGATCCAGTCCAGGCGGGGTACGACGACGCGGCTGCGGCTGACCGTGGTGCGGCCGGGTGGCAGGAGAGTGGTCACTGTCCCCCCTTCGGCGAGGGCGGCAGGATCGAGCCGTCCTGGGCGAAGGTCGGCAGCTCACGCGGGCTCGTGGTCCCCGGGATCGCTGCCTTGGACGGCTTCACGGCGGTGCCCTTGACGCCGTACAGGTGCTCCCAGATCTTGCGGATCGCCGGGCCCGACGTGCCGGAACCGGTGCCGCCCTGGCTGACCATCATCACCACGACGTAGTCCTCGGTGTAGGAGGCCACCCAGGAGGTGGACTGCTTGCCGTAGACCTCGGCCGAACCGGTCTTGGCCCGCACCTTGACCTTGTCCAGCGGGAACTCGGTCAGGCGCCAGGCCATGGTGCCGGTCGTCGAGACGCCCTTGAGCGCGTCGTCGATGAACTTGAGGTACTCCTTCTTGACCGGGACCTTCGCCTGGACCTTGGGCGGGAACGCCTTGATCAGCTTGCCCTCCGGGCTGACGATGGCCTTGGCCACGCGGGGCTCGTAGAGCGTGCCGCCGTTGGCGATCGCCCCGTAGGCGCGGGCGAGCTGGAGCGGGGTCACCACGGTGTCGCCCTGACCGATGGCGAAGTTGACCGCGTCACCGGCCCGGTAGGCGAACCCCTCGAGGCAGAACTCGCGCGCGAACCGGTGCAGGAAGTCGTTGCCGTCCTCCTTGCCGACCTTGCAGTAGTACTTCTTCATCGACTCCCAGTAGGCGAGCTTCCACTTCCGGTCGGCGATGCGGCCGCTGGCCTCCCCCGGTACGTCGATCCCGGTGACCTTCCCGAAGCCGAACTTCTTCGCCATCGCGACCAGGGGGTCCTTGGCGTCGACGTCGGCGACGTCGGTGCCGTACTTGCGCCAGTAGTCGTAGCCGATCCGGTAGAAGAACGTGTTGCAGGAGACCTCGAGGGCCTTGGCGAACCCGATCGAGCCGTAGGCGCCGGACTCGTAGTTCTTGAACACGCGGTTGCCGACCTGGAAGCCCGAGGAGCACGCCAGGGTTGAGCTCTTGGAGTAGCCGTTCTCCAGCGCACCGGCGGTCATCATCGGCTTCCACGTGGACCCGGGGGCGAACTGTCCCTGGGTGGCGCGCGAGAGCAATGGAGTGCCGGTCGACTCCGAGTAGAGCCGCTCGAGCTCCTTGCTGCTGATGCCGCCCGCCCAGACCTCCGGGTCGTAGGTGGGCTGGCTGGCCATCGCGACCACGCGGCCGGTCTTCGCGTCGAGCACGACCGCGGCGCCGCTGTCCGCGGCGTACTTGCGGCCGGTCACGGTGTCGGTGGTGGCCCGGGCGGTCTTGATCGTCTCGTTGAGCTGCTTCTCCACGAACGACTGCACCTTGGAGTCGATCGAGGTGACCAGCGTGTTTCCGGGGGTGGAGTCGGTCTCGCCGGAGTCGCCGAGCACGCGGCCCATCGAGTCCACAGCGACCTTCTTGTAGCCGGGCTCACCACGCAGCCACGTGTCGTAGGCCTTCTCCACGCCCGCCCGGCCGACCACCGAGGCACCGTTGACCGAGGTGTCGTCGTCCTTGCCGGCCTCGTCGAGCTCGCCCTCGGTGATCGGGCTGAGGTAGCCGAGGAGGTGGGCGGCGTTCACGCCGTACGGCGCGGGGTAGGCGCGCACGCTCTCCTGCTGGGCGAGCACCCCGGGGTAGTCCTCGGACTTCTCGAGCACCTTGACCGCGATCTTCTGCGGCACGTCACGGGCCACCGGCACCGGTTGGTACGGCGAGCCGTTCCAACAGGTCCCGCGCTTGGAGTCGGGCTGGCCGCACAGCAGCATCCGGGCCTCGATGGCGTCGACCTCGACCCCGACGACCCCGGCGAGCTTGTCCAGCGTCTGCGCGCGCACGTCCTCGGGCAGCTTGCCGAGCAGGGTGCGGTCGACGCTGACCACCCAGCTGCTGCGGTTGGCGACGAGCGGACGGCCCATGGCGTCGACGATCAGGCCGCGCGCGGGCTGCACCACCACGTCGCGCACAGACTGCTGGGCGGCCTGCACGCGGTAGGCGTCGCCGGTGAGCACCTGCATGTACCACAGCCGCGCGAACAGCGTCAGGAACAGCGAGAGCACCAGCGCCTGGACGACGAAGAGCCGCAACCGGCTCTTCTGCGAGGCGTTGGGACGGATCCGCGCAGCGGCCATCAGACGAGTCATCCTCGGTACGCCAGCTCGGCGGTCCGGGAGCGCTCGAAGAGCGCCATCAGCCCGGGGAGCAGGAGCGGGGCCACCACGATGTCCCAGAGCAGCGCGATCCCGATCACCTGGAGCATCTCCGAGACGGGCAGGGCGTGGTCGCCGAGGACGACCCCGCTGAGCGCGAAGACCGACGTGGCGACGAACGAGCACACCGCGACCGTGGCCAGGGCCGCGAGCGGGCTGCGCTGGGCGTCGGCGCGCACGCGGCCGGCCAGGATCGCCGCCAGCACGAGTGCGAGCGCCCAGCGGCCGGCGACGTGGTCGGCCGGCGGGGCGAGGTCGAGCAGCAGACCCGCGACGAGCCCGACGGTGGCGCCGAACTGCGGGCCGCGCGCGACCGTGGCCGCGACCACGACCACGAGCGCCAGGTTGGGCACCACCCCGTTGACCGAGAACAGGCTGAACACGGCCACCTGGAGGATGACCGCCAGCACGACGACTCCGCCGACGAGACCGGCGCGGGCGAGGCTCATCGGTCGTCCTTGCTCTTGCCGGCTTCCGCGGTGCCGCCGTTGATCACGAGGCGGTCACCCTTGGTGGCACGGGGTACGACGACCCCGACCACGTCGAGGGCGGTGAAGTTCACGAAAGGGTCGATCACGGCGTGCTTGGCCAGCTCGCGCGGCGTGGAGTACACCGACTCGACCTTGCCGATAGGGATCCCGGCGACGTAGGGAACGCCGTTCTGGCTCCCCCAGGTCACCACCACGTCGCCCTTGGCCGGGGAGACCGAGTTGTCCACCAGGTCCAGGTCGAGGCGGCCGCGGTTGCCCGTGACCCCCCGGCCCCGCAGGAAGCCGATCTCCATGTTGGACCCGAGCCGGCCACCGACCACGGAGTCGGTGTCGAGGACGAGCAGCACGACGGCGGTGCGCCGGGTGGCGCTGATCACGCGGCCGACGAGCCCGTCGTTGTTGAGCACGGTCATGTCCGGGCGGATGCCCGAGGACGTCCCGGCGTCGATCGTGACCGTGCGGGAGAACGACTGCATCGGGCCCATCCCCACCACCCGGGCGGCGACGAGGGCGTAGCCGGTCTCGTTGGCGGTCGCGGTGAGCCCGTCGAGCTCGCGCAGCCGGTTGCGGTCCAGCGGTGCCTGCTCGACCTCGGAGCGCAGCTGGGAGTTCTGGGCCGAGAGGCGGGCCACGTCGGCGCGCAGGTCGTGGTTGGAGCTGAAGTAGGCCAGCGTGTCCCGCACCGGACGTGCGACGGTCGCGGCAGTGGCCTCGATCGGACCGATCACGTTGCCCACCGCCGTACGCGCCGGGTCGAGCGGCGAGCCGTCGTCGCTGGCGGCATCCACGGTGATCACGGTCAGCGAGGTGGCGACGAGCAGCCCGACGACCAGGCGCGAGGATCCACCGCGCTGGCGGCCGAAGCCGGTCCGGACGTCGTCGTTGACCGCGCGCCCGAGTGCGGGCCCGCGGACGTTGCCCGTCCTTGGGCGAAGACGCTTCCTGTCCACCCGTTACCGCCTGTGGTCCGAGACGAGCACCTGCTGCAGCGCCTCGAACTCCTCGACGCACTTGCCGGCGCCGAGGGCCACCGAGGTGAGCGGGTGGCTGGCGATGTGCACCGGCATCCCGGTCTCGTGACGGATGCGTTCGTCGAGGCCCATCAGGAGGGCGCCTCCGCCGGTGAGGACGATCCCGCGGTCCATGATGTCGCCGGCCAGCTCGGGGGGCGTCTGGTCGAGGGTGGTGCGCACCGCGTCGACGATGGCGTGCAGCTGCTCCTCGAGCGCCTTGCGGATCTCGGGGCTGCCTACGGTGACGGTGCGTGGGAGGCCGGAGACCATGTCGCGCCCGCGGACCTCGGCCTGACGCTCCTGCGGCAGCGGGAAGGCGGAGCCGAGGGTCATCTTGATCTCCTCGGCGGTGCGCTCCCCCAGCATCAGGGAGTGCTCCTTCTTCATCCAGGTCACGATCGCGTGGTCGAGCTCGTTGCCCGCCGTACGCACCGAGAGCGTGGTGACCAGGCCGCCCAGGGAGATGACCGCCACGCCGGTGGTGCCACCGCCGACATCGACGACCATGTTGCCGGTGGCCTCGTGCACCGGGAGCCCGGCACCGATGGCAGCCGCCATCGGCTCCTCGATGATGTAGACCCGGCGGGCGCCGGCCTGGTAGCCGGCCTCCTTGACGGCGCGCTGCTCAACGGCGGTGACGCCGCTGGGCACGCAGATGATCATCCGGGGCTTGGTGAAGTAGCGGCGCTTGTGCACCTGCTGGATGAAGTAGCGCAGCATCTCCTCGGTCGCGTCCAGGTCGGCGATCACGCCGTCCTTCAGCGGCCGGATCGCGGTGATCCCGTCCGGCGTACGGCCGATCATCCGCTTGGCCTCGTGGCCCACGGCGAGGATCTCGTGGGTCTGGCTGTTCATCGCCACCACGGAGGGCTCGTCGACCAGGACGCCCTTGCCCCGCACGTAGACGAGCGTGTTCGCCGTACCGAGGTCGACCGCCATGTCGCGGCCGATCAGACTGTTGGCCATCGGTTCCGCCTCGAAGCTGCAGTGGTGGGGAAGCGGTGTGGCACGACACGCGCCCCACCGTCATCGAAGCCTAAGAGGCGACCCGACGACTTCTCGGGAGGACACGCGGCCCCACGGTGTGAGCTTGTCGCCCGAGCGGGCGGTCAGGCGGTCAGGGGCAGGCGGTCAGGCGGTCAGGCGAGCTCGGGGAACCACAGGGCGATCTCGCGGGCGGCGGACTCGGGGCTGTCCGAGCCGTGCACGAGGTTCTCCCGGTTGGACAGCGACAGGTCGCCGCGGATCGTGCCCGGGGCGGCCTTGCGGCCGTCGGTGGCGCCGTTGAGTGCGCGCACGACCTCGATCGCCTGCTCGCCCTCGAGGACCGCCGCGACGAGCGGGCCGCTCGTCACGAAGTCGCGCAGCGGGGGGTAGAAGTCCTTCTCCACGTGCTCGGCGTAGTGCGCGTCGGCCTGGGCCGCGTCGATGTGTCGCTGCTCCATCGCGACGATGCCCAGGCCCTTGGCCTCGAACCGGGACAGGACCTGGCCCACCAGCCCCCGGCGTACGGTGTCGGGCTTGAGCAGAACCAGGGTGCGCTGTGCTGTGCCGTCGGTCATACCCACCAGCCTAGTGCGGGTGGCCAGCCGGATCGGCCTGGGCCTGCCCGGCCGCCTTCCCGGGGTAGTTCCCGGTGCGCTCCCACTCCGCCCGCTCGGCCTCGATCTTGCGGCCGAGAAAGTACGCCGTGGCCCACAGCGCGAGGAAGACCGCGCCGAGGAAGAACATCGTCGGGACCGCGAAGCCGAGGGCGATCGCAGCCACCTGGATCACCCAGCCCAGCCAGTAGGCCCAGGCGAAGCGCAGGGTCCCGGCCGCCACGACGCAGGCGAGGGTGAGCCCGAGGCCCACCCACAGCGCCAGCGCGGTGGAGACGCCGGCCACCGAGATCAGCACCGGCGTGGCCAGGCCGAACGCGATCGCCTCCAGCGCGAGGATCGCGGCGCAGAGTCGTCGCTGCATCAGCCCTGGTCCTGTTCCCGGCTGCGGCTGCCGTCGGGGTTGCGCCGCGAGCGCAGCATGCTGCGTGCCTCGCCAACAGTGACCACGGATCCCGTGACCAGCACCCCACCGGAGCCGATCGCGTCGCCGAAGGCACCGCCTGCCTCGGCCAGTGCCGCGGCCTGGTCCAGGGCGTCGGCCAGCGAGGGGGTCTCGCTGACCCGGTCCTGCCCGAAGATCCCCAGCGCCGCCTCGGCCAGCTCGGAGGCCGGCATCGAGCGCGAGGTGGAGTTCTGGGTGCACACGATGTGGGACAGCACCGGCTCGAGCTCGGAGAGCAGGCCCTCGTAGTCCTTGTCGGCCATCACCGCGACCACGCCGATCAGCGGCGAGAACTGGAACGAGTCCTCGATGGCGGCGACCAGCGCCGTCGCACCGTGCGGGTTGTGCGCCGCGTCGAGCACGATCGTGGGCGAGCGGCGGATCACCTCGAGCCGACCGGGAGAGGTCACCTCGGCGAACGCCTCCAGCACCAGGCCGGCCTCCAGCACCTCGTCACCGAGCAGCGCCTCGACCGCCGCGAGCGCCAGTACGGCGTTCTGTGCCTGGTGGGCGCCGTAGAGCGGGAGGAACACCTCCTCGTAGGCACCGCGCAGCCCCTGCAGGCCGAGCACCTGCCCACCGACGGCGGGCACCCTGCTGGTCACCCCGAAGTCGAGGCCCTCACGCAGGAGCGTGGCGCCCACCTCGGTGCACTGCTCCACGATCACCTGGGCGACCTCCTCGGACTGCACGGCCGAGACCACCACGGTGCCGGGCTTGATGACCCCGACCTTCTCCCGCGCGATCGTGGCCGGCGTCGAGCCGAGGTAGCTCGCGTGGTCGACCGCGATCGGCGTGAGCACGGCGACCTTGGCGTCCATCACGTTGGTGGCGTCCCAGGTGCCGCCCATCCCGACCTCGACGACGGCCGCGTCGACGGGGGCGTCGGCGAAGGCGGCGTACGCCATGGCGACGATGGTCTCGAAGAAGGACAGCGGGTGGTCGTGGTCGGCGTCGACGAGGTGGGTGTACGGCGCCACGTCGTTGAACGCGCGGACGAAGTCCTCCTCGCTGATCGGCTCGCCGTCGAGGCTGATCCGCTCGGTCATCGACTCCAGGTGGGGGCTGGTGAACCTCCCGACCCGGAGCCCGGCCGTCGCGATCAGGGTCTCGATCATCCGGGCGGTGGAGGTCTTGCCGTTGGTGCCGGTGATGTGGACCACCGGGTAGGTGCGCTGGGGGTCGCCGAGCAGCTCCATGAAGTCCGAGATGCGGTCCAGGGTCGGGTCGAGCCGGCTCTCGGGCCAACGGCTCAGCAAGGCATCGGCGACCTCGTCGTAGGACTCGGCGAGACGTGCTTCGGGGGCCGCATCAGGAGCGGAGGCATCGGGGAAGGGGGTGGTGTCCATCGAGTGGAAGTCTAGGTCGTGACGAGTGGGGACCTGCATCTCCGTAGGATTCGCATCATGACTGACTCCCCCGAGAACACCGCACCCCGCGAGACGGCCGCCGCTGCCGTCGTACCGGACCGCGCCGCGCTCGAGGGCCTGGAGGCCAAGTGGTCCGCGCAGTGGAAGGCCGACGACACCTACGCCTTCGACCGGACCCGCCCGCGCAGCGAGGTCTACTCGATCGACACTCCCCCGCCGACCGTCTCCGGGTCGCTGCACGTGGGCCACGTCTTCTCCTACACCCACACCGACCTGGTCGCGCGGTTCCAGCGGATGCAGGGCAAGTCGGTGTTCTACCCGATGGGCTGGGACGACAACGGCCTGCCCACCGAGCGCCGGGTGCAGAACTACTACGGGGTGCGTTGCGACCCCTCGCTGCCCTACGACGCCGACTTCACCCCGCCCGCCAAGCCTGACCCCAAGCGCCAGGTCCCGATCAGCCGGCCCAACTTCATCGAGCTGTGCGAGCAGCTCGTCGAGCAGGACGAGCAGGTCTTCGAGGACCTGTGGCGCACCCTGGGGCTCTCGGTCGACTGGAGCCAGCACTACACGACGATCGGCCCCAAGGCGCAGAAGGTCAGCCAGCGCGCGTTCCTGCGCAACTTCGCCCGCGGCGAGGCCTACCTCCAGGAGGCGCCGACCCTGTGGGACGTCACCTTCCAGACCGCGGTGGCCCAGGCGGAGCTCGAGGCGCGCGAGTACGCCGGGCACTACCACCGGGTCGCCTTCCACGCCGGTGACGAGCCGGTCTACATCGAGACCACCCGCCCCGAGCTGATCCCGTCGGTCGTCGCGCTGGTCGCGCACCCCGACGACGAGCGCTACCAGCCCCTGTTCGGCACCACCGTGACCTCGCCGGTCTTCGGCGTGGAGATCCCGGTGCTGGCGCACCCGCTGGCCGAGCCCGACAAGGGTGCCGGCATCGCGATGTCCTGCACCTTCGGCGACCTGACCGACGTCACCTGGTGGCGCGAGCTGCAGCTGCCGGTGCGCACGCTGATCGGCCGCGACGGCCGCCTCTCCCGCGACACCCCCGAGTGGCTCTCCAGCCCGGCTGCCGCTGCGGCGTACGAGGAGCTCAAGGGCAAGACCGCCTTCGGCGCCCGGGAGGCGATGGTCGCCCTGCTGCGAGAGAGCGGCGACCTCGACGGCGAGCCGAAGCCGACCCAGCGGATGGCGAACTTCTACGAGAAGGGCGACAAGCCGCTCGAGATCGTCGCCACCCGCCAGTGGTACATCACCAACGGCGGCCGGGACCCGCAGCTGCGCACGGAGATGCTCGAGCGCGGCGCCGAGGTCCAGTGGGTGCCGCCGCACATGAAGCACCGCTTCGACAACTGGGTCGGCGGCCTGAACGGCGACTGGCTGGTCTCGCGCCAGCGGTTCTTCGGGATCCCGTTCCCGGTCTGGTACACCCTCGACGACGCCGGTGAGCCCGACTACCAGCACCCGCTGCTCCCGAGCGAGGACCAGCTCCCGATCGACCCCTCGACCCAGGCGCCGTCGGGCTACTCCGAGGACCAGCGCGGCAAGCCGGGCGGGTTCATGGGCGACCCCGATGTGATGGACACCTGGGCCACCTCCTCGCTGACCCCGCACATCGCCGGCGGCTGGGAGGAGGACCCCGACCTCTTCGAGCGCGTCTTCCCGATGGACCTGTGCACCAACGCGCACGACATCATCCGCACCTGGCTGTTCTCGCGCATCGTCCGGGCGCACTTCGAGAACCACACCGCCCCCTGGTCGCACGCGGTGATCTCGGGCTTCATCGTCGACCCCGACCGCAAGAAGATGTCCAAGTCCAAGGGCAACGTCGTCGTGCCCAACGAGGTCCTCGACAAGTACGGCGCCGACGCCGTTCGCTGGCGGGCCGCAATGGCGCGACCGGGCCTGGACTCCCCCTTCGACGAGACCCAGATGAAGGTCGGTCGCCGGCTGGCGATGAAGGTGCTCAACGTGTCCAAGTTCGTCCTCGGCAGCGTCGGCGCCACCACCGTCGACCCCGCCCTGGTCACCGAGCCCGTGGACCGGGCGCTGCTGGGCAAGCTGGCCCGCACCGTCACCGCGGCCACCCGGGCGTTCGCGGACTACGACTACACCACCGCGCTGGAGGAGACCGAGAAGTTCTTCTGGGACTTCTGCGACGACTACGTCGAGCTGGTCAAGGAACGTGCCTACGGCGACGGGGACGCCGAGGACCCGGTCACCGGCTCGGCTAAGGCCGCCCTCGCCACCGCGCTGCACGTCCAGCTGCGGCTCTTCGCCCCGTTCCTGCCCTACGCCACCGAAGAGGTGTGGTCGTGGTGGCAGCAGGGCTCGGTGCACACCTCGGCGTGGCCCACCGCCGAGGAGCTCGGCGAGACCGCCGGCTACGACGCCGCGGTGCTGGACGCGGTGGCCGCCGTGCTGGCCGGCGTCCGCGGCGCGAAGTCGACGGCCAAGGTGGGCATGCGCACCCCGGTCGAGCACGCCACCGTGACCGGGCCCGCTGCGGCGCTGGAGGCGATCCGGAGCGCGGAGAGCGACCTGCGTGCCGTGGGCTCGATCACCGGGGAGCTGCAGCTGGTGGCCTCCGAGGACGGTCCCGAGATCCGCGTCGAGGCCGTGCTGGGGGAACCGCCGCCCAAGCGGTGACGTCCGAGGGGCCGGGAGGCTCCTCGGCCGGGGGTCAGCGACCGAGGCGCTGGTGCAGGCCGTGCTGGTGACGGTCGTGCTGGCCCCGGGATCCCGTGTGCCGGCCGTCGTGCCGCCTGTGGTCGAGCCTGCCCGGGCTGGTGGCCTTGGGCCCGCGCTTCCAGGTGTGCTTGCCGCTGTGCTTCCAGGCCCGCTTCTCGGCCCGCTTCTCAGGGCCGGACTCACCGTGACCGTGGCGGCCGAACGCCTTCCCCGGGAACCCCGGCCGTGGCGCCTTGTGGGTGCGCCGGTCACGGTCGCTGCGATCCCTGCGGTCGCTGTGGTCGGGACCGCGAGTGGTCTTGCCACGCTCACCAAACCAGTGCGGACGGTTCCGGCCCTCGCCGCGCCCCGGCTTGTCCTTGCTCGGACCCTCGTCCCGCACGGTCGGCACCGGCCGCGGGCCCGGGCCCTGTCCCTGCTGCTGGCCCGGCGCCTGGCCCGGCTGCTGGGCGGGTGCGGGGACGGCCGCCGGCGGTGCCGGGGCGAGCGGAGCGGCGGCAGGCGCACCCGCGGAGGGTCCGGGCACGTGCACCGAGGATCGGCGGGGTCGATCGGTGCCGTTGCCGTTCCGGCCCTGTGCGCGGGCGCCCGGCTCGGTCGAGGGGCGCTCGGGGCCGGGGGCCGCCCCCGACGAGCGGTCGGGAGCAGCGTCGACGGTGCGGGCCCGGTCCGCGGCCGGGGCGCGTTCCACCGGCGCCCTGTCCAGGGCCTGGCGCAGCACCATGTCCGGCGCCACCGCGGCGACCACTCCTCGCGGGGCACCTGCCTCGACCAGGACCTCGAACATCTGGGTGCGCAGACCCTGGACCATGATCAGGCCGGCCGCGACGAGCACGACCAGGAAGGCCACCAACGGCCGGCGCTGCTCAGAGCTCATTCCTAGGATCCCCCCGGATGCCACGCGTCGGGCATTCGCCACCACGCTCGTCGAGGATACGACGAAATGGCCTAAACGGGCACTGTACGGGCAAGAAGCACGCCCCGGTCCCCCCGAAAGGGGACCCTGTCAGCTCAGGCGGACTTCTTCTTGCGGGGCTCGGCCTCGCGCGGGACCAGCGTCGGGTTCACGTTGTCCGAGACGGCCTCACCGGTCACCACGACCTTGCCGATGTCCTCGCGGGAGGGCACGTCGTACATCACGTTGAGGAGCACCTCCTCGATGATCGCGCGCAGGCCGCGAGCACCGGTGCCGCGTTCCATCGCCTTGTCGGCGATCGCCTCGACCGCGTCGTCGGTGAACTCGAGCTCGACGCCGTCGATCTCGAAGAGCTTCTGGTACTGCTTGATCAGCGCGTTGCGGGGCTCGGTGAGGATCTGCACCAGGGCAGCCTGGTCGAGCTTGTTCACGCTGGCGATCAGGGGCAGCCGGCCGATGAACTCCGGGATCAGGCCGAACTTGACCAGGTCCTCGGGGCGGACCTGGGCGAACATCGCGTCGGACTCGGTCTCGTTGGAGCTGCGCATCTCGGCGGTGAAGCCCAGGGTCTTCTTGCCCACCCGCTGCTCGACGATGTGCTCGAGCCCGGCGAAGGCCCCACCCACCACGAACAGGATGTTCGTGGTGTCGATCTGGATGAACTCCTGGTGGGGGTGCTTGCGACCACCCTGGGGCGGCACCGAGGCCGTGGTGCCCTCCAGGATCTTCAGCAGGGCCTGCTGCACGCCCTCGCCGGAGACGTCGCGCGTGATCGACGGGTTCTCGGCCTTGCGGGCCACCTTGTCGATCTCGTCGATGTAGATGATCCCGGTCTCGGCCTTCTTCACGTCGTAGTCGGCCGCCTGGATCAGCTTGAGCAGGATGTTCTCCACGTCCTCGCCGACGTAGCCGGCCTCGGTGAGGGCGGTGGCATCGGCGATCGCGAACGGCACGTTGAGCATCCGGGCCAGCGTCTGCGCCAGGTAGGTCTTGCCGCAGCCGGTGGGACCGATGACCAGGATGTTGGACTTGGCCACCTCGACCGCGTCTTCCTTGGACTGCTTGGCCGGGTTGACCGCGACGCCGGACTGCACCCGCTTGTAGTGGTTGTAGACCGCAACCGCGAGCGACTTCTTGGCGTTCTCCTGGCCGATCACGTAGGAGTTGAGGAACTCGAAGATCTCACGCGGCTTCGGCAGCTCCTCGAGACCGACCTCGGCCGTCTCGTTGAGCTCCTCCTCGATGATCTCGTTGCACAGGTCGATGCACTCGTCGCAGATGTAGACGCCTGGACCGGCGATCAACTTCTTGACCTGCTTCTGGCTCTTTCCGCAGAAGGAGCACTTCAGGAGGTCCCCGCCGTCACCGATCCGTGCCATCCAACCTCATCCTCTCGATCGGGCCGGAGCCCGCCTTCATGTCTCGCCCGACCACGTTTCTCGCCCGACAACGTCCAGACAAGGCGTCCCATGACCGTACTCCGAGATCGTGCTCCTCGGTGGAGGACACGACTGTTGAAACTAGCGACCGGCCCCGAGTGCCGCCACGGCCTTGCGCGATTCCAGGATGGAGTCGATCAGGCCGTACTCGAGAGCAGCGTCGGAGGTGAGGATCTTGTCGCGCTCGATGTCGAGGTTGACCTCCTCCGGGGTCTTGCCGGAGTGCTGGGCGATCAGCTTCTCGAGCAGCTCACGCATCCGCAGGATCTCGTTGGCCTGGATCTCGATGTCCGAGGACTGGCCGTAGGTGCCCTCGGTGTAGGGCTGGTGGATGAGGATCCGGCTGTTCGGCAGCGCCAGGCGCTTGCCCGGGGCACCGGCCGCCAGCAGGACGGCGGCCGCCGAGGCGGCCTGGCCCAGGCACACGGTCTGCACGTCGGGCTGGATGAACTGCATCGTGTCGTAGATCGCGGTCATCGCGGTGAACGAGCCACCGGGGCTGTTGATGTAGATCTGGATGTCGCGCGAGGGGTCCATCGACTCCAGGCACAGCAGCTGGGCCATCACCGCGTTGGCGATGTCGTCGCTGATCGGGGTCCCGAGGAAGATGATCCGGTCCTCGAAGAGCTTGGCGTAGGGGTCGATCCGGCGAACTCCGTAGGAGGTCCGCTCTTCCCACTGGGGGATGTAGTAGTTCATCAATGCTCTCGATTCTGGTGGCAGCGGAGGATCACTTGGAGCGGGCGGGACGGCCCTCGTCGACCGCGTCCCGTGCGCTGGTGATCACGTGGTCGATGAAGCCGTAGTCCTTGGCCTGTGCGGCGGTGAACCACCGGTCGCGGTCGGCGTCGGTCTCGACCTGCTCCAGCGGCTGGCCCGTGTGCTTGCTGATCAGCTCGAAGAGCACCTTCTTGATGTGCAGCGACTGCTGCGCCTGGATCTTGATGTCGGACGCGGAACCGCCCATGCCGCCCGAGGGCTGGTGCATCATGATCCGCGCGTGCGGGAGGGCGTAGCGCTTGCCCTTCTCGCCGGCGCACAGCAGGAACTGGCCCATGGAGGCCGCGAGGCCCATGCCGACGGTGGCGACGTCGTTGGGGATGTAGTTCATCGTGTCGTAGATCGCCATCCCGGCATCGACCGAGCCACCGGGGCTGTTGATGTGCAGGAAGATGTCGGCCTCGGGGTCCTCGGCGCTCAGCAGCAGGAGCTGGGCGCAGATCGCGTTGGCGTTCTGGTCGCGCACCTCCGAACCGAGGAAGACGATGCGCTCTCGCAGGAGACGCTGGTAGATGTGGTCGTCGAGGCCGTAGGACCCTCCCCCGCCGTCCATCCGCGGAGTGGTCAGGCCGTGCATGGAGTTCTCAGTCACGGGACCGACCCTAGACGCCCCCGGGGACATTTCCACGGGCAAATCCCGTTGTTCGCCCACAGCAGACTCATCGGGGCTCGTAGGGGCTCACCGGGCGGGGCTCTCGTCCTTGGTCGGGGCGTCGGAGCGGTCCAGCAGCCACGCCCGGACCGCTGCGTAGACATCGTCGTGGTTGAGCAGGTCGAAGTGGTCGGCCAGGGGCACGTGCAGGGTCTCGGCCCCCGGGAACATCTCCTCGCCGTTGCGGCGCATCCCCAGTGCGGAGGAGTAGGGCACCAGGTAGTCCCCGATGGTGTGCGCGGTGACCGAGCGTGGGGATCTGGTCAAGGTGGCCGCCACCAGCCGGTAACGAGCGTTCGGGAGGTTCTGGACGTCCTCCGCCAGGCCGTGCCGCAGGTCCAGGATGCCGGTCGAGCGGTACTCCAGGATGCGCCCGAACGGGGCCGCCTCCGGGACGCGCCCGATCACGCCGACCCCCTTGTTCACGACGCGCTCCAGCGGCGCGCCGAGGTGCGGGGTCCCCAGGCACACCACGTCGGTGACCAGGTCGGTCCAGGGCAGGTCGCTGTCGGTGGTGACGGCACAGGCCGCGCGCAGGATCAGCCCGCCCATGGAGTGACCCACGAGCGCGATCCGGCGTACGTCGGTAGGCCAGGAGGCGACGAGGCGGTCGAGCAGGGCCGCCATCGCCACGCCGTTCTCCGCGATCGGGAGGCCGGTGTTCACCCGGAGGAACACCGGGGTCCACCCCTCCTCGGCGATCCGCGTGCCGTAGCTGCGCCGGTCGGGGGTCTCACGGCGCGCCTCGGTCCGGGGCCGGGCCGCCCGGTTCCAGTAGGCCTCGTTCTCGCTGAGGCCGTGCACGAAGACCACGAGCTCCTCGCTCGCGTCCGGGTACGCCGCAGCGAGCCCGGGCCGGTCCAGCACGACGTCGCGGCCCTCGACACGGACCCCCATGTCGAAGCTGAACCGGGAGCCCTCGTCGCGCAGCCGGTCACCGATCAGCCCGTTCACCGCTGCCCGGACGAACCGGCCCTTCGAGGTCGCCTCGAGCTCGGGGGCGAGACCGGCCTCGCCCGCGACACTGAGTCCCTTCGCGGAGAGCTTCAGGCTGGCGCTGATGCTGCCGTAGACGAGGCCGGCGACACCGTCGTGGATCCGACGGGTCACGGTCGGGCCGCCCACGAGCTCTGCGACGCCGTGGACGCGCTTGGCCACGGCGCCGTGGACGTCTCGGACGGTGCCCAGGATCAGGTCTTCGGCGAACTCCGTGGCAAGAGCCGCTGCGTCGAGCACGTTGGCGTCATTCGTCGTCACAGTGCACAAGTGTTCACTGAAACTCGCGAATGGGCCACCGCGACCCGCCGGGAATCAGTCCTTGGACGTCTCCGCGGCCTCGGGAGCGGCCTCGGTCTCCGTCTCAGTCTCGCCCGCGTCCTGCGCCGCGTCCTCGGCTGCCTGCTCGGCCTCGGGGTCACCCAGGCTGCCGTCGGGCCGGAGGTTCTTCAGGTCCACCACGTTGCCCGACTCGTCGGTGACGGTCGCGCCCTCGACGATCCGCGCCAGGGCCTTGCCGCGCACGACCTCGGAGACCATCTCGGGGATGTGGTTGTGCTCGACCATGTGCTTGATGAACTCGTCCGGGTTCTGGCCCGACTGCTGCGAGCGACGGAACAGGTGCTGGGACAGCTCGTCCTGCTCGACACCGATCTCCTCGGTGCGCGCGATCTCATCGAGCAGGAACTGCGAGGCCATCGCGTCGCGGACCCGCTTCTCGAGCTCGGCCTCGAACTCGTCGATGGTCTGCTTCTCGCTCTCGAGGTAGGCGTCCATCGTCATGCCGATCTGGGCCAGCTGCTGGTCGATCTCCTGGCGGCGACCGGCGAGCTCCTCGGCGACGACACCCTCGGGGAGGGGGATCTCAGCGGAGTCGAGCAGCTGCTCGAGGACGGCGTCACGGGCGGCAGCAGCCTGCTCGAGGCGCTTGCCGCGCTCGAGCCGGGCCGCGACGTCCGCACGCAGCTCCTCGATGGTGTCGAACTCCGAGGCGGTCTGGGCGAAGTCGTCGTCGAGCTCGGGCAGCTCCTGCTCCTTGACCGCACCGAGCGTGACGGAGACCTCCACGTCCTGGCCGGACAGGTCCCCACCGAGCAGCTGCGAGGTGAAGGTGGCCTGCTCGCCGGCGCTGAGGCCGCGGAGCGCGTCGTCGATGCCCTCGAGCATGTCGCCGGAGCCGACCTTGTAGGAGTACCCGGCGACCTCGCCGCCCTCGACGTCCTCGCCGTCACGGGTGGCCTTGAGGTCGATGGTGACCAGGTCGCCGTCCTGCGCCGGGCGGTCCACGTCCTGCAGGGTGGCGAACCGCTCGCGGAGCGCGTCGAGCTGCTCGGCGACGTCCTCGTCGGTGACCTTGAGGTCGTCGACCTGCACGCTGAGCGCGTCATAGGCAGGCACGTCGATGCTGGGGCGTACGTCGACCTCGGCGGTGAACTCGAGCAGCGTGTTGTCCTCGAGCTTGGTGACGTCGATCTCCGGCTGCGCGAGCGGCTGGAGGTCGTTCTCCTGGAGCGCCTGGACGTAGAGCTTCGGCAGGGCGTCGTTGATCGCCTCGTCGAGGACGGCGCCGCGGCCGACCTGGCGGTCGATGACCGGCGGCGGAACCTTGCCCTTGCGGAAGCCGGGGATGTTGATCTGCTTGGCAATGGCCTGGTACGCCGCGTCGAGGCTCGGCTTGAGCTCCTCGAAGGGCACCTCGACGGTGATCTTGGCCCGGGTGGGGCTCAACGTCTCGACGGCGCTCTTCACAGGGTGTCTCCTTGGTATCGGGGGTTCGGGGCTGTTGTGGTGGTCGTTCACGAGCGAATGCGGAGTCGGGGCGACAGGACTCGAACCTGCGGTCTCCTGCTCCCAAAGCAGGCGCGCTAGCCACTACGCTACGCCCCGCCAGAAGGCCCTCCGAGCGTGTCTCCACGCGTCTCGAAGGCTCCTGAGAGCGGATGACGGGAATCGAACCCGCGTAGTCAGTTTGGAAGACTGAGGCTCTACCATTGAGCTACATCCGCGAACGCCCCCTCGCGAGGGCGGGCTCCATCGTGCCACAGCGGGTCTCCACTGCACGAACCGGCCGCCTACTGGGTCGCCCTGTTGGTCGGTCGCCTGGTCGCCCCGTCGGTCGCTGGGTCAGCGGCGGTGCACCAGAACCAGCGCCCGGTCGTCGTCGGTCTGCTCCATGGAGTCGACCAGCATCTGCGCGCCGCCCTCGAAGCCGCCCTGGAACAGCCGCTCCCCCAGCCCGGCCAGCTTGTCCATCCCCAGGGAGATGTCGCGCCGGGCCGTCTCGACGAGTCCGTCGGTGAACAGCAGCATCGCGTCCCCGCTCGCCAGGGTGCCGCGGACGCACTCGAACTCCGCATCCTCGATCAGTCCCAGGATCGGTCCGTCGGAGCTGACCACGTTCCACCGCCCTGACCCCGCGTGCAGCCACATGCCCGGCGGGTGCCCGGCCTTGCGCAGCTCGAAGTCACCGTTCTCCAGGTCGACGTGCAGGTGGATCGCGGTCGCGAACCCCTCGTCCCAGTCCTGGCCGCTCAGGTAGTGGTTGGCCGCGGTGAGGAACTGGTCCCCGGGCACGGCGGAGACGATGCCGTTGAACGCACCCGAGAGGAACAGGGCCTGGGAGCCGGCCTCCACCCCCTTCCCCGAGACATCGACCACCACGAGGTCCAGCAGGTCGCCATCGGACCGGCGGGCCACGATGAAGTCACCCGCGAACGAGGTGCCCCCCGCCGACTTGACGACCGACTCCACGAGCCAGGAGTCGGGCAGCTCCGGCAGGTTGCCCTGCTTGGAGATCCGGTCGCGGAGGTCGACGAAGATCGCCTCGCTGCGCGGCGCGGAGACCCCGAGCCGGCCGCTGCGGAAGGAGGCCAGCATGATCAGGAACGCGATCACGAACGTGACCGCCGCCCGGGCGATCGCGCGCAGGCTCACCACGGGCTGGTCCACGAGGAGCACGCAGAAGCACGCGCACACGAACACCACGAACCACGGCAGCGTCCGGGGGCCGAGCCACAGGCTTCCGATGAACATCGGCAGCAGGAGCACCGTGGAGGGGGCGACCTCCGGTGACAGCAGGCCGACCAGCGTGCACGCGACCGTGAGCAGGACCAGGAACACGAGCGCCGGCCGGTCGGAGACCGACATCTCGCGCCGGACCCGCAACGACAGTCCGCTCCAGGGACGCTCGTGCCGGGTGGGCGAACCGGTCAACATGGTTCCCTCCCTCGGCCGAGTCGGACGGTGTCGACGGGTCCTCCTCGAACGCCCGGCACCGGACCCCTCAGTATGTCGGTCCTTCGTAACGTTTTGAGCGATTTGCCGAGATCGGTCATCTCAGCGCTGGGCCCGGGAGCGGAACACGGGCTGGCAACGCGGGCACCAGAACGAGTTCCGTCCGGCCAGCGTCTGGGTGCGCACAGCCGTGCCGCACACCAGGCACGGTGCCCCGGTGCGCCGGTAGACGTAGACCTCGCCACCGTGGTCGTCCACGCGTGCGGGCCGACCCATCGCCTCGGGGGTGTGCTCCGGACGCACGGTGTCGATCCGGCCGGTCTCCACGCCGAGCTGCATCAGCTCCACGAGGTCGTCCCAGATCGCACGGAACTGGCTCACCCGCAGGGTGCTGCCCGGTCGCAGCGGATGGATCCGGTTCCGGAAGAGCACCTCCGCGCGGTAGACGTTCCCGATGCCCGCGAGCACGGATTGGTCCATCAGCAGGTCCCCGATCGGCCGCTGGCTCCTGCTGATCCGCGCCCAGGCCGCCATCGGGTCCGCGTCGGCCCGCAACGGGTCGGCGCCGAGCGCGGCGATCACCGACTCCTGCTTCTCCTTGCCGATCAGGTCGCACAGGATGGCGCCCCGCAGGTCGGCGTACGTCGTGTCGTTCTGCAGGCGCAGCCGGACCTGGCCGACCGGAGCGCGCACCGGGGCCCCCGCCTGGACAGGGTGCAGCTCGAACTTGCCGATCAGCCCGAGGTGGACGTGGATGTAGCGCTCACCGGGGAACTCCACGAACAGGTGCTTGCCCGCGGAGTCGGCGCCGAGCACCGGCTGTCCGTCGAGGACGGCAGCGTCGGCGGCGAACCGTCCCTGGGGGCTGCTCACCCGGGCCGGACGGCCGGCGAACGCGGCCGAGAGGTCGTTCGCGAGGCGCCGGAGGGTGTGCCCCTCAGGCATCGGGTCCGAGGCCGACGGCGGAGTCCGGCAGCGGGGGCAGCACCCCGCTCGACTCGTACTCCGCGAGCATGGCGATACGCCGGGAGTGCCGTTCCTCGCCGGTGAACGCGGTGGTCAGGAAGATCCCGATGAACCGCGTCATCTCCTCCAGCGTGTGCATCCGGCCGCCGACCGAGATGACGTTGGCGTCGTTGTGCTCCCGCGCCAGCGAGGCGGTCTCGTCGCTCCAGGCGAGGGCCGCGCGGACTCCACGGACCTTGTTGGCCGCGATCTGCTCGCCGTTGCCCGAGCCGCCGATCACCACGCCGAGGCTGCCCTCGTCGGCCACCACGGCCTCCGCGGCACGCAGGCAGAACACCGGGTAGTCGTCGAGGGCGTCGTAGACGAACGGCCCGTGGTCCACGGGCTCGTGGCCCTGCTCGCGCAGCCAGTCGACCAGGTGGTCCTTCAGCTCGAGGCCGGCGTGGTCAGAACCCAGGTGGACGCGCATGGTGCGATTCTGGCAGACCCCTCCCGCTCACCTGGAGGCGGCGAGCAGCCAGCTCCCCCCGACGACGAGCGCCGCCACGTTCACCAGCCAGAACACCGCCTCCCAGACGATGCCGGGGACTCTCGTCAGCCTGGCCAGCACGTCGGCATCCGAGGTGCGGGCACCGCCGCCGCGACGGTGGGCGTGCAGCTCTAGCACGGCGCGGGGCGCTGCCAGGAGCACGAACCAGGTCCCCACGTGGGCAAGGACGACCTGCACGGGCGGGCTCCCCCACCAGGACAGCGCGAACACGCCGAGGCCGACCACGAGCACCGCGTAGAGGCCGTAGAAGTTGCGGATCTGGAGCAGGAGCAGGGCGAGGAGCACCAGCGCCAGCCAGAGCATCCCGACGGCGTGCCCCTCCTTGAGCAGGTACGCCGCCCCCAACCCCATCAACCCCGGGCCCACGTAGCCCGCAGCACTGGTGAGCACCATCCCGAGACCGGTCGGCCGGCCGCTCGACAGGGTCAGCCCAGAGGTGTCGGAGTGCAGCCGGATGCCGGAGAGCCGGCGCCCGGTGAGCAGCGCCACCACTCCGTGCGCCCCCTCGTGGGCGATGGTGACCAGGTGCCGGGCACGAGGCCAGAGCGGTGGCGTCATCAGCAGCATCGCCAGGACGGCGGTCGCCACCACCACGCCCAGTGACGGGGGCGGCTGGGTCCCGAACGCGCTCTCGCGGACCCGCTCGAGGACCTCGCCGAGGCTCACCGCCCGGTCAGCGGTCCAGGACCAGCTGGACGAAGCCGGCGACCTGGCGGTTGAGGGGCTCGGCAGGGTCGTAGACGTCGGGGTGACGCCAGAAGCCGTGCACCTGTCCGAGGTAGCGCGTCGCGGTGACCTCGACCCCGGCCTCGGCCAGCAGCTGGGCGAGGTGCTCGCCCTCGTCGCGGAGGGGGTCCTGCCCGGCGGTGACCACCAGGGTGGGCGGCAGCGTCGCGAACCGGTCCTGCCCGGCGAGGTCGGCCCCGAGCGGGGCGAGGTCGGGATGCGCGAGGTCCTCGGGCGAGGCGGCGTACTGCTGCCAGTACCACGCGCCCTCGCGGGGGTCGAAGCCGTCGGCCGCCGTCGTGTAGGACTCGAACGAGGCGGTCGGGTCCAGGAACGGGTAGATCAGCACCAGCCCTGCCGCGATCCCCGGGTTGCGCAGCGCGGCGACGAGGGCGAGGTTGGCGCCCGCGCTGTCACCGTGCAGGAACACCGGACCCTCGAGGCCCCGGGTCCGGCGCTCGCGGACCAGCCAGGCCAGGACGGTGTCCACGTCTTCGGGAGCGGCCGGGAACCGGTGCTCGGGGGGACGCCGGTAGTCCACGCTGAGCACCGCGATCCCGCAGCGGTTCGCCACCCGGCGTGCAGCAGCGTCGTGGACCTCGACGTCGTGGAACACGAACCCCCCGCCGTGCAGGTGGACCAGCAGCCCGGGTCGCGCGCCCTCGGGGCGGTAGAGCCGGCACGGCACCCCGTCCGCGTCGAGGCCGGTCACCTCGGCCACGTCCTCGCGCGGGGCAGCGGCGGCCTCCTCGCGCGCCGCGCGGCGTGCCTCGTCGATGTCGGTCTCCCAGACCAACGGTTCGCCGGCGGCCTCCTCGACGGCCTTCCTCGCCTGCGGGTAGAGCACGGCTCAGCGGGCCATCAGCGCGTCGAGGCCCACGGCCATCGAGGCCGCGAGGCGGAAGTCGAGACGGGGGTCGGGGACGGTGACGGTGTAGCGGTCGCGCAGCGACATCTGGCGCTCCGAGGTCATCACCACCGCACCGGTGCCCTGGTCGACGAAGTCGAAGTGGAAGGAGAACGGGAAGTCCACGAACCGGCGCAGCAGGGCGACCACCTGGTTGCGCTCCCGTCCGGTGGCCTCCAGCCCCGGTCCACTGAGGTGGAAGGTGGAGCGGAGCAGGCTCTGCCCGAAATCCTTGCGGAACATCCCCAACGGCGCCCCGTCGGCGTCACGGACGTCGTAGCCCGCGTTCAGGTCCATCACCTGGCGAGCCTGGAAGGAGAACACCGGCTGGGTGCGCTGGTCGTCACGGAAGAAGGTGACCTGCTCCTTGAACGCCATCCGCTTCTGCTGCGCCACGGCCATCAGCCGGCCGACGGAGCCGTCGGGGTTGGCCTCGTTGATCTCGTAGCGGTTGACCATCATCGTCAGCTTCTGCTTGACGTAGAACTTCGGCAGGTACATCTGAGCCGTCATCGGCCGTCCTCTCCGGTGCTGAGTCGAGCGAGCTCCTCGTCGACGATTACGGGGTCGAGCTTGGTGAACACCGGGGTGGGCTTCTCGATCGGGGTTCCGGGCACGAGCACGCGGCGCTCCCAGCGGCGTACCGAGGTGTAGTCGCCGGTGAGGATCGGGTAGCCCGCTCCACCGTCCAGGTCCTCCGCCTCGACCAGCTGCGGCATCGGCTGCACGTCCCCGTCTCCGCCGAGGGCCTGGTCGACGGCGTTCGCGGAGAACGGCAGGAACGGGGAGAGGATCGTGTTCAGGTCGGCGACGCACTGGGCCACCACGTTGAGGATGGTGCCGAGACGCTCGCGCTCGTCGTCGCCCTTGAGCTTCCACGGCGCGGAGTCCGAGACGTACTTGTTCACCTCCGAGACCACCCGCATGGCCTCGTTGATCGCCGCCTTCTGGCGGTGCCGGGCGATCAGGTCGCCGACCGTGTCGAAGGTGGACCCCACCAGGTCCAGCAGCGCCTGGTCGGTCTCCTCGAGCGGCCCGGCGGCCGGGATCTCGCCGAAGCTCTTGGCGATCATGTTCGCGGTGCGGTTGACCAGGTTGCCCCAGCCGGCGACGAGCTCGTCGTTGGTGCGGCGTACGAACTCGGACCAGGTGAAGTCGGAGTCCTGGTTCTCCGGCCCGGCGGCGGCGACGAAGTAGCGGAACGCGTCCGGCTGGTAGCGGCTGAGCAGGTCGCGGACGTAGATCACGACGCGCTGCGAGGAGCTGAACTTCTTGCCCTCCATCGTCAGGAACTCGGAGGAGACCACCTCGGTGGGCAGGTTCAGCGCGCCGAACTGGCCCGGCTGGCCACCCTTGTCGCCCTTGCCGTCGTAGGCCAGCAGCTCCGCCGGCCAGATCTGGCTGTGGAAGGTGATGTTGTCCTTGCCCATGAAGTAGTAGCTCAGCGCCTCGGGGTCGTTCCACCACTCGCGCCAGCGGTCCTCATCACCGGTACGACGGGCCCACTCCACGCTCGCCGACAGGTAGCCGATCACCGCGTCGAACCACACGTACAGCCGCTTGGTCGGGTTCTCGGCCCAGCCCTCCAGTGGCACCGGGATGCCCCAGTCGATGTCGCGGGTCATCGCCCGCGGGCGGATGTCCTCGAGGATGTTCTGGCTGAACCGGATCACGTTGGGCCGCCACAGCCCCGTCGCCTCCCGGCCGTCGAGCCACTCCTTGAGCGCATCGGCCAGCGCCGGGAGGTCGAGGAAGAAATGCTGGGTCTCCACGAACTCCGGCGTCTCGCCGTTGATCCGCGACCTGGGGTCCCGCAGGTCGGCCGGGTCGAGCTGGTTGCCGCAGTTGTCGCACTGGTCGCCGCGGGCCTTGTCGTAGCCGCAGATCGGGCAGGTGCCCTCGATGTAGCGGTCGGGCAGCGTGCGACCGGTGGACGGGCTGATCGCCCCGTACGTCGTCTTCTCGATGAAGTAGCCGTTGTCGTAGACCCCGGTGAACAGCTCCTGGACCACCGCGGTGTGGTTGCGGGTGGTGGTGCGCGTGTAGAGGTCGTAGGAGATGCCGAGCGCGGCGAGGTCCTCGGCGATCACCCGGTGGTTGCGGTCGGCGAGCTCCTGCGGGGTGACGCCGGCCTCGTCCGCGGCGATCAGGATCGGGGTGCCGTGCTCGTCGGTGCCGGAGACCATCAGCACGTCGTGGCCGGCCATCCGCATGTAGCGGCTGAACACGTCCGAGGGCACCCCGAAACCGGCGACGTGGCCGATGTGGCGGGGGCCGTTGGCGTAGGGCCAGGCGACTGCGGACAGCACTTTGCTCATGCGGGTGATCCTAGGCGCGAGTGGGCAACGCCACCGACCGGGTGCGGGCGGCCGGTTGTCCGGTCTCCTAGTCTGCTGGCATGACGAGGTTGATCGCCGAGGACCTGCTGCTCCTGCTGCTCGAGGACGACTCCGGGAAGCTCACGAACGCCAGCTACCTCGACACCGGCATCGGGGGCGCACTGCTCGTGGAGCTGGCGCTCGGCGGGCACGTGGAGGTGGTCAAGAGCGAGAGCAGGTGGACCCGCGCCAAGGTGCACTCGACCGGCACGGCGCAGCCGGCGGATCCGGTGCTGGTCGAGGCCCTCGGCATCATCGCCGAGAAGGAGCGCTCCGCCGACGACCTGGTCGGCCGTCTGGGCCGGAAGCGGCGCGAGCCTCTCCTTCTCAGGCTGGAGCGCGAGGGGATCCTGCGCCGCGAGGAGGGCAGGATCATGGGCCTGTTCCCGACCACCCGATGGCCCGCCGCCGACAGCGGCCACGAGGCCGAGGTGCGCCGACAGCTCACGGACGCGCTGGTCCACGGCATTGCGCCCAGCGAGCGGGTCGCTGCCCTGGTGGCCCTGCTCTCCGCGCTCGATCTCGCCCACAAGGTCGTCGACACCGGCGGCCTGCCGGCCCGCGAGGTCCGCAAGCGCGCCAAGCAGATCGCCGCCGGCGACTGGGCCGCCAAGGCCGTGCGCGACGCCGTGAGCGCCGCTCAGGCCGCGATCCTGGCCAGCATCACGGTGGCCACGACCGCGGCCACCACGAGCAGCTAGCCGGAGGCGTGCTGGCTCAGCTGAAGTCGAGCTCGGCAGTGCGGCTGCGCTTGAGCTCGAAGAAGTAGGGGTACGACGCGACCGCCACGCACCCGTCCCACAGAGCGCCGGCCTCCTCGCCGCGCGGCGCCTTGGTCAGCACCGGCCCGAAGAAGGCCACGCCGTTGATGTGGATCGTCGGGGTGCCGACGTCGTCGCCCACCGCGTCCATGCCCTCGTGGTGGGACCGCGCCACCGCCTCGTCGAGGCCGGTGTCGTCCATCGCGTCGGCCAGCTCGACCGGGAGGTCCGCCTCCTTCAGGGACTCCTCGATCAGCTCGCGGGAGATGTCCTGCTCCTGGAGGTGGATGCGGGTGCCCATCGCGGTGTACAGCGGAAGGAGCACCTCGTTGCCGTACTTCTGCTCCGCCGCGACCAGCACGCGTACCGGGCCCCAGGCGCTCTTCAGCATCTCCCGGTAGTCCTCGGGGATGTCCTTGTCCTGGTTGAGATAGGCCAGGCTCATCACGTGCCAGCGCACGTTGATGTCGCGCACCTTCTCGACCTCGAGAATCCACCGAGAGGTGATCCACGCGAACGGGCAGCGCGGGTCGAACCAGAAATCTGCCTGCGAACCGGTCTGGGAAGTCGTCATGCACAGTCGAACGCACCCGGCAGGTCGATACATTCCCGACGTCTTGCAGCCGTCCGCTCTGGGCGTCTCACGCGGGTTCGGAGCATGTCGCCCCCGGGTGCAATGATGGAAAACATGCCTGGAACCAACCTGACTCGCGATGAGGCACAGACCCGTGCCCGGTTGCTCGCGGTCGACTCCTACACCGTGGAGCTCGACCTGACGACCAGCGAGACGACGTTCGCGACCACCACGACCATCGAGTTCACCAGCGTGGAGACAGGCGCCGAGACCTTCGTCGACCTCGTCGGTGCCACGGTCGGCGAGGTGACCCTCAACGGGGTCGCGCTCGACCCGGCCGAGGTCTACGTCGACAGCCGGATCCAGCTCACCGACCTGCAGCCGACCAACGTGCTGGTGGTCCGGGCCGAGTGCCCCTACTCGCGCACCGGCGAGGGCCTGCACCGGTTCGTGGACCCCGCCGACGACCGGGTCTACACCTACACCCAGTTCGAGGTTCCGGACGCCCGGCGCGTCTTCGCCACCTTCGAGCAGCCCGACCTCAAGAGCGTCTTCACCTTCCACGTCACCGCCCCCGAGGACTGGGTCGTGGTCTCCAACTCCCCCACCCCCGAGCCGAAGCCGCTGGGCGAGGGCAAGGCGCTGTGGCAGTTCCCCCCGACCGAGCGGATGTCGACGTACATCACGGCCGTGATCGCCGGTGAGTACCACGCGGAGTACGACACCTACCGCGGCAAGTTCGGCGAGATCCCGCTCGGGCACTTCTGCCGGCAGTCGCTCGTGGAGCACATGGACACCGCGGAGCTGGTGAAGCTGACCAGCCAGGGCTTCGAGTTCTTCGAGGACGCCTTCGACTACCCCTACCCGTTCCACAAGTACGACCAGCTCTACGTGCCGGAGTACAACATGGGCGCGATGGAGAACGCGGGCGCGGTGACCCTGCGCGACGAGTACCTCCCGCGCAGCCGCCAGGACGCCTCGTTCTACGAGTTCCGCTGCTCGGTGATCCTGCACGAGATGGCCCACATGTGGTTCGGCAACCTGGTCACGATGCGCTGGTGGGACGACCTCTGGCTCAACGAGTCCTTCGCCGAGTGGGCCTGCTACCACGCGGCCGTCGAGGCCACGGAGTACGACGAGTCCTGGACCGGCTTCACCAACGCCCGCAAGAACTGGGCGCTGCGCCAGGACCAGCTGCCCAGCACGCACCCCATCGCCGCCGACAACCACGACCTCCAGGCGGTCGAGGTCAACTTCGACGGGATCACCTACGCCAAGGGCGCCTCGGTGCTCAAGCAGCTGGTGGCCTGGGTGGGCCTGGACAACTTCCTGGTGGGCCTGCGCTCCTACTTCAAGCGGCACGCCTTCGGGAACTCCGAGTTCAGCGACCTGCTCACCGCCCTCGAGGAGGCTTCCGGGCGCGAGCTGGAGCCCTGGGCCAAGGAGTGGCTGCAGACCAGCGGCGTGAACACGCTCTCACCGCGCTTCGAGCTCGACGAGGACGGGAGCTACGCCTCGTTCGAGGTGCGGCAGACGGCCACCGGCGAGCACCCGACCCTGCGCCGCCACCGTCTCGCGATCGGGCTCTACGACCTCGAGTCGCGTCCCGACGGGACCGAGCACCTGGTCCGGCGTACCTCGATCGAGGTGGACGTAGACGGCGAGACCACGCCGATCCCCGCGCTGGTCGGCGCCACCCAGCCCGACCTGCTGCTCCTCAACGACGGTGACCTGACCTACGCCAAGATCCGACTCGACGAGCGCTCGCTGGCAACCGTCGTCGACGGTCTCTCCCGGCTCGACGACTCGCTGGCTCGCGCCCTGTGCTGGGGCGCCGCGTGGGACATGACCCGCGACGCCGAGCTGAGCGCGACCGACCTCGTCACCCTGGTGCTGGGCAACATCGCCAGCGAGACCGACGCGTTCGGCTCCTCGCGGATCCCCGGCTACGCCGCCCAGGCGATCAACAACTTCTCCGCTCCCGGCAACCGTGCGGCACTGCAGGAGACCTGGGAGAAGGGGCTGCGCAGGCTGCTGGAGGAGGCGGAGCCGGGCAGCGACCACCAGCTGACCTTCGCCCGCAGCTACGCCGCCGCCGCGCACAGCGACGAGGGGCTGGCCGACCTGAAGGCGCTGCTCGAGGGCTCTCTCGTCCTCGAAGGCCTCACCGTGGACACCGACCTGCGCTGGGCACTGCTCACCGGGCTGGCGCGCGCCGGCCGGGCCGACGAGGACCAGATCGAGGCGGAGAAGGCCAGGGACAACACCATCTCTGGCCGGGAGCGCGCGGCAGGTGCCTGCGCCAGCCGGCCGACGGCCGAGGCCAAGGCCGAGGCGTGGGAGATCGCTATCGTCCGTGACGACGTGCCCAACGAGACCCAGCGCAGCGTGGTGGGCGCGTTCATGCAGCCCGGACAGGCCGACGTGCTCGAGCCCTACGTGGAGAAGTACCTCCAGGCAGCCGACACGCTGTGGGAGGACAAGGGCACCCAGCGCGCCTCCACCGTCCTGGAGCTGATGTTCCCCCGGCCCCTGGCCTCACCCGAGCTGCTGGAGCGGGTGAGCAGGTGGCTGCAGGAGTCGCCGGCAAACTCGGCGGCCAAGCGCTACGTGCGCGAGGGTGCCGCGGACGTGGAGCGCTACCTCGCCGGGCAGGCGAAGGACGCCCAGTAGGTCAGCCGGAGCTCAGCCGTGCAGCGTTTCGGGCTGCCGGGCACTCTCGGCCAGCTGCAGCACGCCGTGCTTGATGCCGCCGACCAGGTCGCCGTTGGCGAACGCGGACTGCATCCCGACGACGGCCAGCTCGACGGCACCGTTGCTCAGCGAGCGACGCACGACCGAGCCGGTGACCACCTCGATCGCCCGGGCCGACGGGTCGACCAGGATCAGGACGCTTCGGTCCGGGGATGCCAGCGAGGCGTGCAGCCGCTGGGCGTAGGAGTGGTGGTCGCCGTCCACGGCGCCCACGAAGACGGAGAACTCGAACCGGCACGACGTCTCCGCCGCACGGATCGCCCGGTCGATCTCGGCCTGCTGGGCCGAGGAGAAGGCGTCACCAGCCGGCACTGGCGCCGCCGGTGTCCTTGGAGCGCGCCTCGACCTGTTCCGGCGTGACCTCGTCAGCAGCCTGCGCGCCCTTTGTGGGGCCGCCGAACCACTCGGTCTCGCCTCGCCAGGTCTGTCCGGGCTCGTAGCCCTTCTTCGAGGCCAGTGACGGCAGGATCGTCAGCAGGGTGATCACGATCGCGAGCCCGAGCGGGATGATCACCAGCAGGAGCAGGTAGTTGAAGGCCGAGACGGGATCGCCGCTGTCCCATCCCTCGGGCTCCAGTGCGGCGGCGGGGCTGAGCATCCCCGCTCCCAGCACGAGCGAGAACGCAACCGGAAGGGCCAGCAGTGAACGGCGGAAGGGGCGCATGCCTCGGTGAGTGAACACACACGAAGGATAGCCGCGTCGGGCTGGATGCCTTCCCCCATCCCTCGTAGCCTCCCTCACATGCTTTCTGCGACACCACCGTTCGGCCTGTTCGAGATGCCTGCTGCCTGCGAGGAGAGCGACAGCTGGACCTGCGCGGCCGTCTACGACTGGACCGGGGGCAACGAGGACCTGGCCGGTGCGGCCACCTGGCTGATCGGCAAGCCGCTCGCCATCCTGGTGATCTTCGTGACCGCGGTCGTGCTCCGCTGGGTCGCCACCAAGGCGATCGACCGCGTGGTCCAGCGCGCCGAGTCTGCTCCCCTGGGAGCACGCACCGCCTTCAACCGCAGGGCGCAGCGGGCGAAGAGCCTGGGCACGCTGCTGAAGAGCATCACCACCACGATGGTGTTCGGCATCGCCTTCGTGATGGCGCTCTCCGAGCTCGGCATCAACGTCGCCCCCATCCTCGCCAGCGCGGGTGTGCTCGGCCTCGCCATCGGCTTCGGCGCCCAGAACCTCGTCAAGGACTTCCTGTCCGGGGTGATGATGATGATCGAGGACCAGTACGGCGTCGGTGACGCCGTCGACCTCGGTGAGGCGGTCGGGACCGTCGAGGCGGTGGGCCTGCGGGTCACCCGCGTGCGCGACGTGGACGGCACCGTCTGGTACGTGCGCAACGGCGAGATCCTGCGGGTCGGCAACCAGAGCCAGAACTGGGCCCGGACGGTCCTCGACGTCGGCGTGAGCTACTCCGAGGACCTCTCCCGGGTACGCCGGGTGCTCACCGACGTCGCCCACGGCCTGTGGGAGGACGAGGACTTCAAGAACATCATCATCGAGGAGCCCGAGGTCTGGGGCGTGCAGAACCTCGCTCCCGACGCGGTGATCGTGCGGGTCACGCTGAAGACCGCGCCGATGCAGCAGTGGGCGGTGGCGCGTGAGATGCGCGAGCGGATCAAGTCGCGCTTCGACCACGAGGGCATTGTGATGCCGCTCCCCCAGCGGGTCGTGTGGCAGAGCGGCCCGGCCGCGGACCGGCCGGCCGCCCCCGCACCTGAGTAGTCCTACTCAGTCCGGTTGAGTCGCGCACCGGGCGCGCGAGCCGACCCCGGACCGCGACGATCGCTCCATGAGCAGACTCGCGGACCCGACCATCTGCCCCGACTGCCGCGGCAGCCTCGACCCCGACGCCACGTGCACGCAGTGTGGCCTGCGGATCCGGGGCCCGCTCGCCGGCCAGCTGTGGGCGGTGATGGTCACCGCCGACGGGCTGGTGGAGCAGCTCCGACTGGCCCCGGAGAGTGCCCCGGAGAGCGCCCCGGGGACCAGCGCTGTCACGGGCGGACCCACGCCGGTGGTCCCGGGACCGGCGGCAGCCCTGCCCCGCCACCCCGGCACCGCCACCCCGGCCGCTCCGAGGCCCCGTCGGCTGCCCTCGGCCTCGGTGCCCGTGGTGCTGCTCTCGCTGGGCGCGCTGTGCCTGCTGGTGGCCGCGGTGGTCTTCGTGGCGGTGACCTGGAGCCTGCTCGGCCTGACCGGGCGCACGCTGGTCCTGCTCGCGGTGACCGCTGCCTTCGCCGCGGTGGCCACGGTCCTGACCCGCAAGGGCCTGCGCGGAGCCGCCGAGACGTTCTGGTTGGTGGTCGCGGGAATGCTCACCGTGGACCTGCTCGGCGCCCAATCCGCCGGCCTGCTGGGCCTGGACGCCCTCTCCTGGCGCGGGACGAGCGCCCTGGTGGGTGTGCCGCTGCTGGCCCTGGGTGTGGCGGCAGGCGCCTGGGCCCGGAGCCAGCCCGTCGGGCGGCTGCTCGGCGCCGAGGCGGTGGCCGTGCTCGGCGCGCTCCTGGTGTGCGCGAGCAACGCGTGGTTCGCCGAGAACCCTGAGCTCGGCACCACCATCGCCGTCCCGCTGCTCGGCGGTGGCTGCGCGCTGCTGCGCCGCAGGGTCCCCGTGGCGGCGTACGGGCTGGGCGGGGTGGGGGCGGTGACCTGGTTCGTGCTCCTGGGCGAAGGGTGGGCGCGAGTGCTGGAGAGCGCCACGCTCGCCGGCTGGTGGAGCCAGGGCCGCGGCTGGCCGCTGCTGGCCGCGTTCGTGCTCGCCGCCGTGGCAGCGCAGCTCGTCCGGCCCGACCAGCTCCGCTCGGTGGTCGCCGGGCTGGCGCTGGTGCCGCTGGTGCTGCTCGGCAACGGTCCGGAGACCGGGGCACCGGCCACCCAGCAGCTCCTCCTCGTGTGCGCCACCCTCGCCGTGCTCGGCGCGCTGACCGCCCTGGGGGGCGAGGTCTGGGCCCGCGGTGCGGCAGTGCTCACCGGGCTAGGGATCGCCGGTCTGGGCGTGTGGCTGGCCGCCGTGCCGTTCGACGTGGTGGCCGAGCTCGACCCCGACGGCGTCACCGCGACCGACGTGCTCCTGCCGACGCAGGGAGGCCACCCCGCCTGGTGGACGTTCCCGGTGGCCGCGACAGCGCTGGTGCTCGCGGCGTACTGCCTGGTCCGCCGGTTTCCGGCGCGGCACGCCACCACCGCGAGCCGGGTGGTCGCCACCCTGACGCCGGTCACGCTCGCGCTCGGCCTGCTCGCCCTGGTCCTGGAGCTCGCGCCGCCGCTGTGGACGGGCGTGCTCGCCGCCGCACTCGCGACCACGGCCGGCGCGGGAGCGGCCTGGTGGTCTCGCGATCGTCTGGTCGCCGCCGTAGCCGGGAGCACCGCCACGGCGTACCTCGCGGCCCTGACGTTGTACGCCGCCGCTGCCGCCCACCTGCTCAGCGCGCTGACGGCCACGGCGATCGCCCTGGTCGCGGCGCTGGGCGGGGCGGTGCGTGAGCGCGAGCGCGCCGCCCTGGCCCCGGCGGTGCTGGGCGCGGTCTCCGCGCTGCTCGGCGGCTGGGCGCTGGTCTCCTGGGGCCTGGAGGCCGGGCTCGAGCCGAGCACGCGCGCGCTGCTCCTGGCGGTGTACGCCGCCGCGGTCGGCCTGCTCGCCGCCCCGGCCACCCGTCAGCCCAGCACCCGGGTCGCCCTGGAAGCGTCCGCCGCCGTGCTCGCCGTGCTCGCGCTCGCCGCGTCGGGCGACGAGCGGACCGCCGCGATGGTGCTCACCGTCGTCGGGACGGGCCTGTGCGCGATCACCGTGAGCACGCGGGACCGGCTGCACCTCGGCTGGGCCGGGGCCGTCGTCCTCGGCATCGCCACGGTGCTGCGGGTGGACGCCGCAGTGAGTGCGCCGGAGCTGTACACGCTCCCGGCCGCCCTGCTGCTCGTGACTGCGGGCGCCTGGCGGCTGTACCGGGACCCCACGACCACCAGCGTCGCGGCGCTCGGCAGCGGGCTCACCCTGGCGCTGCTGCCGAGCCTGCTGCTGGCCCTGGACGAGCCGGTCTCGGTGCGCGGCGCGCTGGTCGGGGCGGCGTCGGTGCTGACCCTCGCGGCCGGGCTCCGGCTACGCCTCGCCGCACCCTTCGTCCTGGGGGCCCTGGCCACCGGCGCGCTGGCGATCAGGCACCTGGAGCCCGTGGCCGAGGCGGTGCCCCGCTGGGTCTCGCTGGGCGGTGTGGGCGTGGTCCTGCTGCTGGTCGGGGTGACCTGGGAGGCCCGGCGCCGCGACCTGGAGACCGCCCAGCGCTACCTCGCCGCCCTGCGCTGAGGACCCGGTTGCCACAATGCACGTCGTGAGCACGTTCTACGAAGACATCGGTGGCAGTCCCACGATCCGCGGGATCGTCAAGCGGTTCTACGCGGGGGTCCGGGACGACGAGGTCCTGCGTCCGATGTACCCCGAGGAGGACCTCAAGGCCGCCGAGGTGCGGTTCGCGATGTTCCTCGAGCAGTACTGGGGCGGGCCCACGACGTACTCCGAGCAGCGCGGCCACCCCCGGCTGCGGATGCGGCACGCGCCGTTCCGGGTGACCCCCACGGCCAAGGACCACTGGCTGAAGAACTTCCGGGCCGCCCTCGACGAGGCCGACCTCACGCCCGAGCAGGACGCCCAGTTCTGGGACTACGTCACCCACGCCGCGCAGTTCATGGTGAACACGCTCGAGGAGAGCTGAGCCTCAGCCGGCGCTGATCTCCCGCTGCAGCCGCGCCCGCTGGGCCGGCGCCATCTCGGTGGTGCCCTGGGTCTCGAGGTCGTAGGTGACCATCACCACCGCCGCTCTCGCCAGCACCCGGTCGCCGTCGCAGAGCGTGGAGCACAGGGTGAACGACCTGCTCCCGAGGTGGGCCACCCAGGAGCGCACCGTGTACGGCTCCGGGCGGTAGGTGACCGGCGCGAGGTACTCGACGTCGGTACGCGCCACGACGTGCTCGCTCCACTTCTCCCCGCGCGTGTGCAGGTTCATCAGGTAGCGGATCCGGGCCTCCTGGAAGTACTCGAAGTACACACCCGGACGTGCCGCTCCGGTCTCGTCGAGGTCCGAGCGGCGTACGACGAGGTCCCACTCGTCGCGGAAGTCGCGGGCCTCCCGGGCCACCGGTCGCCACTGGAGAGCGGGTCCCCGGGCGTCCTGGGCGAGGGCCCGCTCGGCCTCGTCGGGCCGGTGGTCGAGCACGGTGGTCGCACGCAGGTAGGTGGTCCGCTCGCTCGACCCGTCCACCGGGGCGTCGTACACCTCCTGGGCGAGGGTGATCCGGTCCTCGGTCAGCTCGGTGACCCAGGTGTCGACCAGGACCGGCGTACGCCGGAACACCAGCGGCAGGACGAACTCCACCTGGTGACAGGTCACCGGCGCCCTCCCGGCGGGCAGGCCGGCGAAGAACGCCTGCCGGGCCTCGCTCACGTAGTCGAGGTAGGTGACGTTGTTGACGTGACCCAGCAGGTCCATGTCGGCCCAGCGCAGCGGGCACTCGAAGGTGTGGTGCGGCACGCGCAGATCGTCTCAGGGCCTCCCCCGGCCGGCTGCAGCGGCTGGTGGCTCCCTCGGTGGGGAGCGTCCTTTCCGAGAGTTTCTACATCTGTAGAATCTACAGATGTAGATGAACCTTGGCAACGCGCGGAGTACTGTGCGATGTCACGACAGGAGGAACCCCGTGAACTCGGTCCCGGGTGTGTTCAGCCAGCGCGAGCAGGACCTGCTGCGCGCGGCTGTCGGCGTGGTCGCCCGCGCGGGGCTGCGCGGCCTGACGCACCGGGCCGTCGACGCCGAGGCGGGCCTGCCCGAGGGCAGCTGCTCGGCCTACATGCGCACCCGGCTGGCGCTGGTCACCCGGCTGACCGAGTTCGTGATGGCCTTCTTCGAGAGCGACCTGCGAGCACTCACCCTCCGGGTCGAGCAGCACGCCGGGCGCGACGACTTCGAGCGGTACGCCGTGCAGCAGACCGCCGAGATGCTCCAGTCCTGGCTGCTCCGCCCCGAGCTGCTGCTGACCCGGATGGAGCTCAGCATCGAGGGATCCCGGCAGGAGGAGGTGGCCCGGATCAGCCAGGCGGTCTCGCTCCAGCTCGTCTGCGTCGTCGAGCAGGCGATGGCCGCCGGGGGCCGCAAGGAGGGGCGCACCCGCGCCACGGCGCTGATCGCGGCGGTCGACGGGGTGCTGCTGCACGCGCTGCGTCAGGAACCGGCCGACCGGGCGGCGTACATGCGGCAGAGCCTGGAGCTGCTGATGGGAGCGCTCATGGATGAGCCTGCCGACGACCGTCTAGGCTGACCCCGCCCTGCGCGGCGCGGTTGGCGCCGCCCTCATCAACACGACGGAGTGCACATGCCCGAGGCAGTGATCGTTTCGGCCGCCCGAACCCCCATCGGACGCGCGAACAAGGGTTCCCTCAAGGACTTCCGGCCCGACGACCTCAGCGCCCTGGTCATCAAGGCCGCGCTGGACAAGATCCCGGACCTGGACCCCGCCACCATCGACGACCTGATCCTGGGCTGCGGCCTGCCCGGCGGCGAGGCCGGCAACAACATGGGCCGCGTGGTCTCCGCGCTGCTCGGCTACGAGATCCCCGGAACCACCGTGACCCGCTACTGCTCCTCCTCGGTGCAGACCTCACGGATGGCCTTCCACGCGATCAAGGCCGGCGAGGGCGATGCGTTCATCTCCGCCGGCGTGGAGACGGTGTCCCGGTTCGCCAAGGGCACCTCCGACCACATCCCCGACACCCGCAACCCGCTGTTCGAGGACGCCGCCAAGCGCACCGAGGAGCTGGCCAAGGGTGGCCAGGACTGGCACGACCCGCGCGAGGACGGGCTGCTCCCCGACATCTACATCGCGATGGGACAGACGGCCGAGAACGTCGCCCGGCTCCGCGGCCTGGACCGCAAGGAGCTCGACGAGTTCGCCGTGCGCAGCCAGAACCTCACCGAGCAGGCGATCGCCAGCGGCTTCTGGGCCAACGAGATCACCCCGGTCACCGCCCCCGACGGCACCGAGGTCACGGCCGACGACGGCCCGCGCGCCGGGGTCACCTACGAGGCGATCGCCGGCCTGAAGCCGGTCTTCCGCCCTGACGGCGTGGTCACGGCCGGGAACTGCTGCCCACTCAACGACGGTGCGGCCGCGGTCATCGTGATGTCCGACACCAAGGCGGCCGAGCTCGGCCTGACCCCGCTCGCCCGGATCGTCTCCACCGGGCTCAGCGGCCTCTCCCCCGAGATCATGGGCCTCGGTCCGGTCGAGGCGAGCAAGCGTGCCCTGGCCAACGCGAACATGTCGATCGACGACATCGACCTCGTCGAGATCAACGAGGCCTTCGCCGCGCAGGTCGTCCCGTCGTACCAGGACCTCGGCATCGACCTCGACCGCCTCAACGTCAACGGCGGTGCGATCGCGGTCGGCCACCCCTTCGGCATGACCGGCGCCCGTCTCCAGAACACGATGCTGAACTCGCTGAAGTGGCACGACAAGCAGACCGGCCTGATCACCATGTGCGTCGGCGGCGGCCAGGGCATGGCGATGATCCTGGAGCGCCTCTCCTGACCTGGACCCCAAACCCGCCGAGACGTCGCAACTGAAAGACCAGAAACCGCCGAGACGTCGCATCTGAAAAGTCAGTCTCTTTCAGATGCGACGTCTCGGGGTTCTGCGGACTTTCAGATGCGACGTCTCGCGGTTTTGCTGGGAGGCTCAGGCCTGGTCGAGGACGGCCTCCACGGCGAGGTGGATGTTCACCTTGTCACCGATGAGGAGCTTGCCGCCGTCGAGCGGGATGTTGAAGTCGATGCCGAAGTCCTTGCGGCTGAGCTCGGCGGTGGCCTCGAAGCCGAGACGCGAGCCGCCCCAGGGGTCCTTGCCGGCGCCGAGGAACTCGACGTCGAGCTCGACGGGCCGGGTGACGCCCTTGATGGTGAGCTCGCCGACGGCGGTGCTGCCGTCGAAGGAGGTCGTCACGAAGCTCATGCCGCCGTGGTTCTCCACGTCGAAGAAGTCGGCCGAGCGCAGGTGACCGTCGCGGTTCCCGTCGCGGGTGTCGATGGAGTTCAGGTCGATGGTCGCGGTGGCGCGGGTCTCGGCAAGCGTGGTGCCCGTGGTGAGGCTGCCCTCGAACTTGGTGAACTGGCCGCGCACCTTGCTCATCAGGTGGCGAACGGTGAAGCCCACCTCGGAGTGGCTGGCGTCGATGGTCCAGGTGCCGGCGACGATGTCGGTGCCGAATTCGGTGTCAATGCTCATACTCATCAGTCCTCGTGGTCTGTGACGTGCGCTCGCCGCACAGTCAGTAGTAGAATCTTCAACCAATCTGGTCCGGGGATATTCCCGAACCGATTCACGACATCTGGACGGGGGCCACCTAAACTCCCCGGCATGGGAAACGGGAGCGAGGTTCGCTGGCTCGACGCCGATCAGCAGCGTTCGTGGCGCGCCTACATCATGGGAACCGAGCTGCTCCAGCACCAGCTGGACCGCGAACTGCGCGAGGAGCACCAGATCTCGTTCAGCGAGTACGAGATCCTCGTGCGCCTCTCCGAGGCCGAGGACGGCCGGATGCGGATGGCGCTGCTCGCCGATGCGATGTCGCACTCCCGCAGTCGGGTGACCCACACCATCGCCCGGATGGAGAAGGCCGATCTCGTACGCCGGGACGCGGCTCAGTGCGACGGGCGCGGTGTCGAGGCCGTGATGACCGACACCGGTCGCCGCAAGCTCGTCGAGGCGGCACCGACCCATGTCCGGGGCGTGCGGACCCACCTCGTCGACGTCGCCTCCAGCGACGACTTCGCCGCCCTGGGCCGGATCTTCAACGAGGTCAGCGATCGACTGATGCAGGGCATGCCCGACGACGCCGACATCCGCTGATCCGAGCCGGCCCCCAGGGGCGGCCCAGCCTCAGGCCCGGTCTCAGTCGCGGGTGAGGCGCCGGTGGGTGACGCGGTGCGGGCGGGCGGCGTCGGGACCGAGGCGCTCGATCTTGTTCTCCTCGTAGGAGGCGAAGTTGCCCTCGAACCAGAACCACTTGCCGGAGTCCGTGTCGTCGCCCTCCCAGGCGAGGATGTGGGTCGCGACGCGGTCCAGGAACCACCGGTCGTGCGAGGTGACCACGGCGCACCCGGGGTACTCCAGCAGCGCGTCCTCGAGCGAGGACAGCGTCTCGACGTCGAGGTCGTTGGTGGGCTCGTCGAGGAGCAGCAGGTTGCCGCCCATCTTCAGGGTCAGCGCCAGGTTCAACCGGTTGCGCTCACCACCGGAGAGCACGTTGGCCTTCTTCTGCTGGTCGGGACCCTTGAAGCCGAAGGAGGCGACGTAGGCGCGCGAGTTCATCTCGAAGTTGGCGACCTTGATGAAGTCCAGGCCGTCGGAGACGACCTCCCAGACGTTCTTCGTGGGGTCGAGTCCCCCGCGGCTCTGGTCGACGTAGGAGATCTTCACCGTGGTGCCGACCTTGAGCTCGCCCTTGTCGGGCTGCTCCTGGCCGGTGATCATCCGGAACAGGGTGGTCTTGCCGACGCCGTTGGGGCCGATCACGCCGACGATGCCCGCGCGGGGCAGGCTGAAGGACAGGTCGTGGATCAGGGTGCGCCCGTCGAAGCCCTTGGTCAGCCCGTGTGCCTCCAGGACGATGTCGCCCAGGCGCGGACCGGCGGGGATGTTGATCTCCGAGGTGTCGATCTTGCGCATCCGGTCGGCCTCGGCGGCCATCTCCTCGTAACGAGCCAACCGCGACCTGCTCTTGGTCTGGCGGGCCTTGGCGTTCGAGCGCACCCACTCGAGCTCGCGCTCGAGCATCTTGGCGCGCTTGGCGTCCTTCTGGCCCTCGATCTTGAGCCGGTCCTTCTTGGTCTCCAGATAGGTCGTGTAGTTGCCCTCATAGGGGTGCGCCTGGCCCCGGTCGAGCTCGAGGATCCAGGTCGCGACGTTGTCGAGGAAGTACCGGTCGTGGGTCACCGCCAGGACGGCGCCCGGGTAGGTGGCGAGGTGTCCCTCGAGCCACTGCACGGACTCGGCGTCGAGGTGGTTGGTGGGCTCGTCGAGCAGGAGCAGGTCGGGCTGCTGCAGGAGCAGCTTGCACAGCGCGACCCGGCGACGCTCACCACCGGAGAGGTGGTCGACGATCGCGTCCGGCGGCGGGCAGCGCAGCGCGTCCATCGCCTGGTCGAGCCGGCTGTCGAGGTCCCACGCGTTGGCGTGGTCCAGGTCGGTCTGCAGGTCGCCCATCTCGGCGAGGAGCTTGTCGTAGTCGGCGTCGGGATCCGCGAGCTCCTCGGAGATCGCGTTGTAGCGGTCGAGCTTGCCCTTGATCTCGCCGACGGCCTCCTCGACGTTCTCCAGCACGGTCTTGCCCTCGGTCAGGGGCGGCTCCTGCTGGAGCATCCCGACCGTGGCCGCCGGCGCCAGGGACGCGTCGCCGTTGTTGGGCCGCTCCAGCCCGGCCATGATCTTGAGCAGGGTCGACTTGCCGGTGCCGTTGGGGCCCACGACGCCGATCTTGGCGTCGGGCAGGAACGACAACGTGACGTTGTCGAGCACCACCTTGTCGCCGTGGGCCTTGCGGACGTTGTGCAGCGTGTAGACGTAGTCAGCCATGATTGGACCAGCCTAAGGGGAGAACCCCCTCCGAGCCGATTCGGGCCGATCCGGGCCGATCCGGGCCGATCCGGGCCCGGACAGCCGCCGGAGCGACCCCCGGCCGCGTGCGTGAGCGTCCTCAGGCCGCCGGGGTGACCGGTTGCCCCGTGGCGTCGAGCTGCGGGCCGTCGGCCCCGTAGGCGTGGACCATCTCGCGGACCTCCTCGCTCTCGCGGGGGTCGCGGGGCGCGGCACGCACCGTCTTCTCGAAGGTGCTGGTCCCCCGGTTCAGGTCGTGCCCCACGAAGGTGGCGTCCACGACCCAGGTGACCGAGCTCGGCTGGCCCTCGCGCTCCCAGACATCGACCCGGACGCGGCCGTGCACCACCACCGCGTCTCCACGCTTGATGCTCTCGCTGACGTTCTTGCCCAGTCCTCGCCAGCAGTTCACGGTGAACCAGGACGTCTGCCCGTCCACCCAGGTCCCGGCCTTGTTGTAGCGCGGCGTCGCGCCCACGCGGAAGGACGCGCACTGGGTGTCGCCCACGTCGCGCACGTCCACGTCTCCGCCGACCCAGCCCTGCAAGGTCACGAACGGTTCGTTCATCTTCTGCCTCCTCGTCGTCGATGCAAGGCAGTTCACCTGCCCGTGACGACACCGGGGCAGGCGCCGGGCGACGCTGTGGACCCGTCACCGCACGGGGCCGGCTGTGGACGCGAAGTGGTCAGCCGCGCGCGGCGCGCAGGCCCTCCCAGGTCTCGCGGTACGCCGCAAGCTCGGCCGCCACCGGGTCGATCACCAGCTCCTCGGCCACCTCGGCCACTCCCGCGCGCAAGCGTTTGTCGGCCCGTCGCGCCCGCGACCCGGCGGAGTAGGAGATCAGCAGTCGCGAGAGCAGCGCGAGCCCGACACCAGCGCCCGCGCCGAGAACCAGCATCAGCGAGGGCACCGGCAGGCCCAGGTAGTCCGGTGTGCCCGGAGCCGAGAGCTGCAGGTAGGAGAACGCGGCGAGGCCGGTGAGCCACAGCCCCCCGACCAGCGCCGTCGCGAAGAGCACCCACTGCAGCACCCGCACCACCCGGCACCACAGGGGGATCTCGGAGACGCCGAGGTCGGTCGTGGTGACCACCCGGTCCAGCCGGTCACCCAGGTCGGCGAACCGGGAGGTGGAGGCCCGCCTCACCGAGCGGACCCAGGGCTGGGCGAGGCCGGTGGACGTCCGGTCGCACAGGTCGCGGACGGCGCTGTCCACCCGGGCCTGCTGCACCTGGCCGACTGTGGGCAGGGAGGACCGGGCGGCGGCGACCAGGTCCCGGCCGGAGGTGTGGCGGTCGAGGTGCAGCCTCCTGAGCGGATCGGGCTTCAGCCTGGAGACCCAGGCGGTGACCGGCCAGCCCGTGGCCCTGCGCGCACGCACGGTCGTGGCCCGGCGTACGGCATCGGCGACGGTGGGGACGCCCGCAGCGTCGGCGAGCGCGTCCACGAGCTCGCGCTGGTCCTTGGGCCCCAGCTCGCGGGGGGCTGCGTCACCGTTGTGGTCGGCGAGCCGCGCAGAGGCCGCGTCGAGATCGCCGGCCAGGCGCTTGCGGATCGAGGCCTTGTCGGCGACCCGCTGAGCGATCGCGCGCCGCAGCTCGGGGATCCCCTCCCCCGTCCGCGCCGAGGTGCCGAGCACCGGGACGCCGTCGAGGCCGTCCGCGGCGAGCAGCCGCCGTACGTCGTCGAGCACGGCGTCACGACGGTCGGCCGGCACCTCGTCGATGTGGTTGAGGACGACCAGCATCACGTCCTGGTGCGTGGCCAGCGGCGCCAGGAACCGCTCGTGGATCGCCGCGTCGGCGTACTTCTGCGGGTCGAGCACCCAGACCATCAGGTCGGTCAGCCCGATCAACCGCTCCACCTCGAGGTGGTGGGCCACCTCGGTGGAGTCGTGGTCGGGCAGGTCGAGCAGCACCAGCCCTTCGAGCGAGGCGTCCTGCTGCCCGCGGTCGAGCATCGAGTCGTGGAGCACCCGGTGACGCGGCGGGATCTCCAGCCAGTCGAGCAGCCCGTCGGCCCCGTCCGCGCCCCAGATGCACGCGGTGGCCGAGGACGTCGTCGGACGGCGTACGCCGACCTCGGCGAGCTGATGACCGGTCAGGGCGTTGAACGTGGAGGACTTGCCGGACCCCGTGGCCCCGGCCAGGGCGACCACCGTGTGGTCGGCGGACATCCGCAACCGGGCTGCGGCGCGATCGACGACTTGGGAGACGGGTTCCACGACGGAGTCGTCGAGACGTCCGCGACCGGCCTCGACCGCGCGCTGGAGACCGTCGAGCCGGGTGTCGAGCGGCGCGGAGCGGCCGAACACCTTCCGGGCCCCGGCGAGGAGCCCGCTCACGACGCGTTGTCCCTCGCGGCGAAGCGCAGGTCGTCCACCTTGCGCGCCAGCGTCCGCAGCTGCTCGCCGGCATCGGCGGAGACCCCGAGGGCGTCGAGCCGGTCCACGTAGCGCTGCTTCTCCTGTTCCATCAGGGCCTCGACCCGCTGCCGCAGATCCTTGCGGGCGTTCGACGCCAGGCGGCGTACGGCCTGGTCCCCGAAGACCGCCTCCAGCAGCTTCTGGCCGAGTACGGCGGAACCGCCCGCGATCCCGACCTCGGCCCCGGTGACTCCACCGGTCGAGGCGAAGACCACGACCATCAGCGCCACCGCGAGGCCGTTGAACCCGTAGGCGAGGAAGCGAGCCGTCGTGCGCTTGTCCGCACCCTCGCTGCGGACCAGGTCGAGCACGGCGGTCTGCCAGTCGCGGACCATCCGCTCGCTGCGCTCACGCAGGTCGCGGGAGGCCCGGGAGAGGTCGACGCCACCGTCCTGGAGCACCTGGAGGCCCGCGTCCACCGAGCGCCAGGAGGCGTCCGTGCGCTCGGCCGCGGCCTCGGCGTGCTCGAGGATCAGCGTCTGCAGACCCGACTCGACCGCCACGGCCACCCGCTCGACCTCCTGCGGCTTGCCCTTCACCGCGTTGGTGACCCGGTCGCGCAGCCAGCCGATCCGCGACTGCAGGTTGCGGAGCAGCTCACCGGTCCCCACGAACTCCTGCCACCTCGCGAGCACCTCGCCCCGCAGCAGGGTGCCGTCGGCCGAGGCCTCGTCGATGTCGGCCAGGGCCTGGTCGTAGGAGGCGTCCACGTCGCGCTCGAGCCGCGCGCGGATGTCGGTCTGGACCTGGCAGGCGTCGGCGAGGTCATGGGTACGGCGGGCGATGGTGCGCACTGCTCCTTCGAGGGTCTGTCGGACGACGGCGTTGCGGGCCTCCACGTCAGCGCCGAGGGCCGCGAGCCACTCGCGGATGTCGCTGACGGCAGCGGGGGCGAGCAGCCCGTGCTCGTCGAGCGGGCCCTCGGCGACCGTGAACAGCGGGGAGTCCCTGAGTCCGCGGGAGGTCAGCATTCTCGCAAGGTGACCGCTGACCACGGGCATCGCCTCGTCCGCGGTCCGGTCGAGCACGATCGCCACGGCGGCGCTGCGCTCGGCCGCCTGCTTGAGGAACCCCCAGGGGACCTGGTCGGCGTAGCGCGCCGCCGAGGTGACGAACAGCCAGAGGTCGGCCGCGGCCAGGAGCTGGGCGGCGAGGCTGCGGTTGTGCTCCTCGACCGAGTCGATGTCCGGCGCGTCCAGCAGGGCCAGCCCGCGCGGGATCGCCGTCGAGGAGACCAGCCGCAGGGCATCGGGGTCGGTGGTCGCCCGGGTGGTGCGCTCGAGCTCGGGCAGGATGCGCGGCTGGTCGAACCAGCTCACGTCCTCGGGGTGGTGCACGAGCACGGGCGAGCGCGTCGTGGGCCGGAGTACGCCGGGCTCGCTCACCGGCTGGCCCACGAGGGAGTTGACCAGCGTCGACTTGCCGGCGCCGGTGGAACCGCCCACCACCGTGAGCAGCGGGGCGTCGGTCTGCACCAGCCGGGGCAGCACGTAGTCGTCGAGCTGGTCGACCGTCTCGGCGAGGACGGCACGGCTCTGCGCCACTCCGGGGACCTCCAGCGGCAGCCGCGCCCGCTGGAGGGCGTCGCGCAGGGCCGTGAGGGTGCTCAGCATCTGCGCGGAGGGCTCGGAGCTCCCCGTGGCGGGCTCGTGCGGTCCCCCCGAGGAGGGCCCGGCGGGGCTCACTGCCGCGTCCCCTCCCCCGGTCCGGGGCCCCGGGTCTGGGTGACCACGGGCAGCTGGGCGGGCTGGCGCCCACCGGCCGGCTGCGGCCAGATCAACCCGGGGCGCAGGGCGCGCATCCGGTCGACGTGCTGCTGGCCGACCGCGGCGAAGTCCGGCGGCGCCACTCCGCGCAGGTAGCGGCTGTGCAGGAAGCCGAGCTCCACTGCCTCGTTCTGGTAGGCCACCATCGTCCGCCGTGCCGGCTTTCCGCCGACCTTCTCGGCGTACCGCCGGGCGAAGCGTCGCGCCGGGATCCGCGAGAGCCAGGGGATCTCGGCCGGGTGCAGGAACCCGCGCTGGGCACAGTCGCTGAGCGCCGCGGTCAGTACGGCGCCCTCACGGCGTCGCGACCAGATCGCGAACCCGCTCAGCAGCAGGAACGCCGGCACCATCAAGAAGACGTAGGTCGCGATCGCGTTGCGGCCGTCGTCGAGGCTCAGCGAGCCGTTCCAGGCGGCGTGGGCCGCGACGGCCAGCAGGTAGCCGACGACAGGGGCGATCACCCGCACGGGCTTGCTGCGGCTGGTCACCGCGAGCCCGATCCCGATCCCGATGAACGCGGTGAAGAACGGGTGCGCGAACGGGCTGAAGATGCACCGGACGATGAACAGCCCGACGGCGCTGCCGATGCCTCCGGCCTGCCCGTCCTCGCCCATGTACGCCGCCATCAGGTAGAGGATGTTCTCGGTGAAGGCGAACCCGATGCCGACCATGCCCGCGTAAACGATGCCGTCGAGGACCCCGTCCAGCTCCTGGCGCCGGAACCACAGCAGCAGCAGGATGAACAGGCCCTTGGAGGCCTCCTCGGTGAACGGGGCGATCACCGTGGCGCCGAAGGACTCACCGGACTCGAAGATCAGCGCGTCGAAGGTCTGGAGCAGCAGGGCGCCGGTCGTGGCCACGAAGGCTCCCCAGCCCAACCCCATCAGCAGCAGCGACCGCGGCTCCGGCTCGTAGCGGTCCAGCCACATGTAGGCGGCGACCAGGGGCCCCAGGGGCAGCGCGGCGAGGATCAGGCCGACCACCAGCGCGCCCGGCGCTCCGGACAGCAGGAGCACCAGGCCGATCACCGCAGCCCCGACCACCATGATCGCCGACACGGTGATGGTGAAAGCTGCGGAGCTGCGACGGGTCTGCATGGCGGTAGCGTAACGACCGGCCGAACGTAGAGTGGCATCGTGACTGATGCGACGGACACGAGCACCGAGGACCACACCGAGAGCCACGACCCGGCCGTTCCGCCGGCCTACGCGGCGTTCATGCGCAACGGTTGGGCCGAGCTCGAGCGCGACGTGCCGCGGCACCCGGTCGCCGACTGGACGCCCGCTCGCCGGCAGCGGCTGACCGAGCAGTTCCCCGGCGAGCGCCTGGTGATCCCGGCGGGCGGCTTCAAGGTGCGATCCAACGACACCGACTACCGGTTCCGCTCCGAGACCGCGCACACCCACCTGTGCGGCAACCAGACCAGCGACGCCGTGCTCGTGCTCCGGGACGACGAGGTCGTGCTGTTCGCACGGCCGCGCAGCTCCCGTGAGACCGACGAGTTCTTCCGCGACAGGCAGTACGGCGCCCTCTGGGCCGGTCGCCGCCCCTCGCTGCCCGAGATCTCGGCCTCGCTCGACGTACCCACCCGCCACATCGACGACCTCGCCGAGCACCTCGCCGGCCCGGACAAGACCCGAGTCCTGCGCGGGGTGGACGCCCGCGTCGACGGCCAGCTGTCCGGCGACCGACCCCGCGACCAGGAGCTCGCGCGCGTCCTTTCCGAGCTGCGCCTGGTCAAGGACGAGTGGGAGGTCGCGGAGCTGCAGCACGCCTGCGACATCACGACGCTCGGCTTCGAGGACTCCGTGCGGGAGTGGGACCGGGCGATCGAGCACGGTGAGCGCTGGATCGAGGGCACCTTCTTCCGTCGTGCCCGCGCGATGGGCAACGACATCGGCTACGACTCGATCGTCGGCGGCGGACGGCACGCGACCACGCTGCACTGGATCGAGAACACCGGCCCGATCACTCCGGGCGAGCTGGTGCTGCTGGACATGGGGGCGGAGGCGTCCTCGCTCTACACCGCGGACGTGACCCGGACGCTGCCGGTCGACGGGCGGTTCACCGGGGTGCAGCGCGACCTGTACTCCCTGGTGCTGCAGGCCCAGCAGGCCGGCCTGGACGCCGTACGTCCCGGAGCGGCGTTCCGGGCCCCCCACGAGGCCGCCATGTCCGTGCTCGCCCACGGGCTCGAGGACCTCGGGCTGCTGCCGGTGTCCGCGGAGGAGGCGCTCTCCCCCGACAGCCGTGTCTACGCACGGTGGACCCTGCACGGCACCAGCCACATGCTCGGGATGGACGTGCACGACTGCGCGGCCGCCGACACCGACATCTACCCCGGCGGCGACCTCGCCGAGGGAATGGTGCTCACGGTCGAGCCGGGACTCTACTTCCAGGAGGACGACCTGCTCGTCCCCGAGGAGCTGCGCGGCATCGGCATCCGGATCGAGGACGACGTGCTGGTCACCGCCGACGGAGCCCGCAACCTCTCCGCGGCGCTCCCCCGCGACCCATACGAGATCGAGGCCTGGATGGGCGAGCTCCGCGGCTGAGTCCACTCACCTCCGCGCACAGACCCACCGCTACCCTCCGGCGGATGAGTGACTCATTCCGGCTGACCGTGCGGCGTACCACGGTTGCCGACATGCAGCGGGCCGCTGCCGGCACCCGGAAGGAACAGCGGCTGCGCCACCCCGGCTACCGGGTCCGGATCGACGGCGACAGGCTCAAGCTCCGGTACGCCGGTAGCGGTTACACCCGCTCGGCGTGGCGGCTCGTGGCCCGCCTCGAGGAGCGGTCCTACGGCGTCGTCGTCACGGGGACCATGCGCCGGACCGTCGCGGTCCTCTCCTGGTGGTGGCTCATCGTGGTCGGTGTGCTCCTGACCGCGGCCGGGGCCGGGATCGCCTCCGCGGAGGGGGCGGCACACCCGGGGACCTGGATCACCCTGACCGGCGGACCTGCGTTGGTCCTCATCGGCCTGCTCAACCTGATGCTCGACTCGGTCATGGGGTTCGGCGACGCGGCGGACGCGCGGCACCTGCTGCGGGAGCTGTTCGAGCCGCCGGAACCCGAACCCGAGCCCGCCACTCGGGGTCGGCTGCGGCGGTTCCTGACCGGCTGACCCCTACGGCCGGGGACGACCGGGAACAACAGCGACTACGGCATACTCGTTCCCCGGTGGGTCCGACTGCACGTCCCATCCGGCCCCTGTAGCTCAGCTGGATAGAGCAAGAGCCTTCTAATCTCTAGGTCGCAGGTTCGACTCCTGCCAGGGGCGCCACAGCGCCGGTCAGCCGGCGGACTGCTCCAGCTCGGCGCCCATCAGGGTCATCAGCTGGGTGAGCCCCTTGAACGGGCGCACCATCACGGTGAACTCGGTCAGGCGGCCGTCCGCGTCCCAGCGCAACATGTCGATGCCGTGCACGGTGAGGCCGTCGAGGTCGGCGATGAACTCGAGAACCGCCGAGTCCTCGTCCCACCACTCGTGCTCGTAGCGCAGTGTCGGGCCGAGCACGGCCAGCGCTGCGGTGAGGTACGCCGTGGTCAGCGCCTTGCCCTCCTGGGGCGTGTGCACCGCCGGTGAGCGGAACACGCACTCCTCGGCGAGCAGCGCGTCGAGCCGGGCCGGGTCACCGGTGTCCACGACATCGTGCCAGCGGGCAAGGGGCTCGGGGCGACGGCTCATGGGCTGAGCCTAGGGCGCCCGGATCGCGGGCACCTCGGGTGATCTCGTTCACACTCCGTGCGTGTCGGGTCAGGGCCACCGGACGAGGCGTCGTAGAAAGGGACCGGCCCTGGAAGGTATGAGCTTCCAGGGCCTCAGCCTTTCCCGGGGCCCTCAGCCGGAGCCGGTGCGCCTCAGCCCGCGACCGCCTTGTCGATCTCCCCCAGGATCCGGTCCTTCACTTCCTGCGGCGCGTACGACGCCCGCACCGCCGTACGGGAGAGGGAGGCGAGCCCCTCCTCGTCGAGGTCGAGCAGGTCGGCGGCGATGTCGTACTCGCGGTTCAGCGTGGTGCCGAACATCGGCGGGTCGTCGCTGTTGATCGTGACCACCACCCCCGCGTCGACGAAGGCGGGCAGCGGGTGCTCGGCCAGCGACGCCACGGCGCGGGTGGCGAGGTTCGAGGACGGGCACACCTCGAGCGCGATCCCGGTCTCCGCGAGGTGGGCCAGCAGCTCCGGGTCCCGGGCCGCGGAGGTGCCGTGCCCGATCCTCTCCGCGCCCAGCACCCGCAAGGCGTCCCACACCGTCTCGGGCCCGGTCGTCTCCCCCGCGTGCGGCAGGCTGCGCAGGCCGGCAGCCCGGGCGGCGGCGAAGTGCCGCTCGAACTGCGGCCTGGGTACGCCGATTTCCGGCCCGCCCAACCCGAAGCCGATCAGCCCGTCTGGACCGTGCTCGAGGGCGTACTCGAGCGTGGCGTCGGCGGCCGGGAGCCCGCTCTCCCCCGGGATGTCGTAGATCCAGCGCAGCACGATCCCGAAGTCACGCTCCGCGGCGACCCGGGCGTCCTCGATCGCCTCGGTGTAGCCCTCGATCGGGATGCCCACCGCGACGGAGGTGAACGGCGTGCAGGTCAGCTCGGCGTACCTCACCTGCTGGCCCTGCGCCATCTCACGGGCGACCTCGTAGGTCAGCAGCCGCACGTCCGCGGGGGTGCGGACGAGGTCGACCACCGCGAGGTAGACCTCGATGAAGTGCGCGAAGTCCCGGAAGGCGAAGAAGTCCGCGAGCCGCTCCGGGTCGCTGGGCACCACGCCGGGGTGGCGCTCGGCGAGCTCGGAGACGATTCGTGGCGACGCCGACCCGACGTGGTGCACGTGCAGCTCGGCCTTGGGCAGGCGGGAGATGAACTCGCTGTGCGCAGACATGCGCCGAGCATGTCAGCCTTCGGCGAGCATCTTCTCCAGGCGATCCGCCATCTCCGTCAGCGAGTCGCCCTCGAGCGGCTTGCCGTCGACCAGGACCGTCGGCGTCCCCTGGATGCCGGCCTTGGTCGCCGCGTCCGTCGCCGCCTTGACGAACTCGGGGTTCGGCTCGTCGATCTTGTCCAGGACGGCCTTGTCCGTGACACCGGCCTCCTCGGCGAGCTTCTTGAGGTCCTCGACGTCCGGCTGGTCCCCGCCCGACTCGTAGGGCTGGTTCTCGAAGAGCAGGTCGTGGTACCTCAGCGCCTGCTCACCGGTGCCGCCCTCGAGGACCGCACCCCAGGCGGTCAGGGCCAGGGTCGAGTACTCCTGCGACAGCAGCTTGAACGGCCGGTACTCCACCAGCGCGCGCCCGGCCTCGGCGTCGGTGTGCAGGAAGTCACGCGTCGCCGTCTCGAACTGGCGGCACGCCGGGCACAGGAAGTCCTCGTAGATGACCACCTTGGTGGCATCGGGGTTGTTGCCGACCACGAGGGTGGTCCCGCTGGCCACCGCCTTCGGGGTGGCCCCGGTGCTGGCGCCCGGCTTGGAGCTGTCGTCACCGCCGGAGAAGATCACGCCCGCGGCGACGATCGCGGAGAGCACCACGACCACGGCTGCGGCGATCAGCACCCGGCGGTTGCGTTCCTTCCTCGCGGCCTCCGCCTGGATCCTGGCGGCACGCTCGCTTCGTTCGCTCAGACGGTTCTTCTTCGACATCACACCTTCTCCGGTCGTGGGGGGAAGAGCACGTTGTCCACTGCCAACGGCGTACGTCGCAGCATGACGACGAGCCCTGAGAGCAGGATGAGCCCGATGTCGCGGGCGATCTCCCACGGGTACTTGCTGAAGGCGTCCGGATCCGGCCCGCCGTCACCGAAGCAGCCACAGTCGATCGCGATCCCGCGACTCCATACAGAGATTATGCCGACGATGAAAGCGACCAGCAGTGCGGCCGAGAGGACCCCGCTGGCACGGCGGAGGAGCCCGATCACGAGGCAGACCCCGATCACGACCTCGAACATGGGCAGCACCCGGCCGACCGTGTCGGCGATCCCCAGGGGCAGCAGCTGGTAGGCGCGTACGGCGCTGACGCTCGCCTCCGGATGGGGCAGCTTGATCGCGCCCGCCCAGATCCAGACGCCCCCGACGACGAGGCGAGCCACGAGTCCCGCCCACCCCCACATGGCTACACAGTAGAAGGCCGCTCGGGAGCGAGTGAGTAGGGTCGGGACCGTGAATGACCGACTCGTCTGGATCGACTGTGAGATGACCGGCCTCTCGATCGAGGCAGATGCCCTGATCGAGGTGGCGGCGCTCGTCACCGACTTCGACCTCAACGTCCTCGGCGAGGGCGTCGACATCGTGATCAAGCCCCCGCCGGAGGCGCTCGACCAGATGGTGGAGTTCGTGCGCAACATGCACGTCTCCTCCGGGCTGCTCGACGAGCTCGACGCGGGCGCGACCATGGAGGAGGCCGAGGAGCAGGTGCTCGCCTACGTCAAGGAGTTCTGCCCCGACGGGAGTCGGCCGCCACTGGCCGGCAACACCGTCGCGACGGACCGGATGTTCCTCGCCCGCGACATGCCGAGCCTGGAGCAGTTCCTGCACTACCGGATCGTGGACGTGTCCTCGATCAAGGAGCTCTCCCGCCGCTGGTTCCCCCGCGCCTACTACAGCGCCCCGGCCAAGGGCGGCAACCACCGTGCCCTCGCGGACATCCAGGAGAGCATCGAGGAGCTGCGCTACTACCGCGAGGCGGTCTTCGTCCCCTCCCCCGGACCGGACTCCGCGACCGCCAAGCAGATCGCCGCGAAGCACCAGGCCGCCCTGACCGGCGCCCGCCCGGTGTCGGAGGAGGGCTGAGGAACCGCTACACTCTTGCCTCGCAAGATCCCATGGTGGGTATAGCTCAGCTGGTAGAGCGCCGCCTTGTGGTGGCGGATGTCGCGGGTTCAAGTCCCGTTACTCACCCCAAGAGAGATCGAGCCCCTGACCTGCAGTGATGCAGGGCAGGGGCTCGATCGCTTCCCGGGACCCCACACCCCCGGATTTGCCTTGTCCCCGCTGGCTATTCTTTCCGCGTGGATGACCCTCCCCGAAGTCCGTGCCCCTCTGACCCAGCAGTCCCCAGCCCAGGGACGGTCAGGGGGTTGAGCTCGTGAACGAGTGGATCATGTTGGGCATCGGCCTGGTTCTCACTGTGGGGACCGGGCTCTTCGTTGCCTCCGAGTTCGCGCTCGTGAACCTGGACCGCCACGAGCTCGAGGGCCGCGAGAAGCAGGGCGAGAAGGGGCTCGGGGCCACGATCAAGGCCCTGCGGATCACCTCCACGCACCTCTCGAGCGCCCAGCTGGGCATCACCTTGACGACCCTGCTGACCGGGTACACGTTCGAGCCCGCGGTCAGCTCCCTGCTCGAGAGCCCGCTCGGCGGGCTCGGCCTTCCCGACGGCGCCATCACTGTGGTCGGGGGCGTGATCGGCGTCCTGCTGGCGACGCTGTTCTCGATGGTGATCGGCGAGCTGGTCCCGAAGAACTTCGCCCTGGCGCTGCCGCTGGCGACCGCGAAGCTCGTGGTGCCGTTCCAGGCCGGGTTCACCACCGTGTTCAAGCCGGTGGTGTTGCTGCTGAACAACACCGCCAACAGCCTGATCCGGTCCATGGGGATCGAGCCGAAGGAGGAGCTCAGCGGCGCTCGCAGCGCTGACGAGCTGACCTACCTGATCCGGCACTCCGCGACCGCGGGCCTCCTCGAGGCCGACGAGGCGACCCTGCTCGACCGGACCCTGCGGTTCTCGGCGTACGACGCGGGCGACCTGATGACCCCCCGGGTCCAGATGACCGCGGTCAAGGTGACCGACACCGCTGCCGACGTGATCGCCCTCTCCGCCAGGACGGGTCACTCCCGGATGCCCGTGCTCGACGACGGCCCCGACGACATCGAGGGCTTCGTGCACGTGAAGAGCGCGTTCGCGGTGCCCCTGGAGGAGCGTGAGCAGGTCTCCGCGGCCGCGCTGATGTTCCCGCCGACCCGGGTGCCCGAGACGATGCCGGCCTCCAAGCTGCTGGCCGAGCTGCGCACCCGCGGGCTGCAGATCGCCGTGGTCACCGACGAACACGGCGGCACCGCCGGCATCGTCACCCTCGAGGACCTGGTCGAGGAGCTCGTCGGCGAGCTCGAGGACGAGCACGACCACATCCGCTCCGCGATGACTCGCCGCGGCCGGTCCGTTTCCTTCGACGCCAGCTGGCGTCCCGACGAGGTCCGCGAGCGGACCGGCGTACCGGTCCCTGACGGCGAGGACTGGGACACCGTCGCCGGGTACGTCGTCGACACCCTCGAACGGATCCCCGAGCTCGGCGACGAGGTCCCGGTCGAGACCGGCATCCTGCGCGTCGAGCGCCTCGACGGACCCCGCATCGTCCGGTTGCGGTTCGTCCCGCTCGAGGCCACCGTCTCCGCCACCTCCCCCTCTACCCAGGAGAGCCTCCGATGAGTGAGTACCTGCCCGGCATCGCGTGGCTGGTGGTGCTGCTCGCGGGGAACGCCTTCTTCGTCGGCGCCGAGTTCGCCGTGATCTCCGCCCGACGCAGCCAGATCGAGCCCAAGGCGGCAGAGGGCAGCCGGGCCGCGAAGACGACGCTGTGGGCGATGGAGCACGCCACGCTGATGCTGGCGACCTCCCAGCTCGGCATCACGGTGTGCTCGCTGCTGATCCTGAACGTCTCCGAGCCGGCGATCCACCACCTGCTCGAGTACCCGCTGGGCCTCACCTCGCTCTCGGCGGAGTCGATCAGCGTGCTCGCGTTCGTCGTGGCGCTGGTCCTGGTGACGTTCCTGCACGTCGTGCTCGGAGAGATGGTGCCCAAGAACCTGGCCTTCTCCATCCCCGACCGCGCGGCACTGCTGCTCGCCCCGCCGCTCGTCCTGGTCTCCCGCGCGGTGCGGCCCGTGATCGCGTCGCTCAACGCCGTGGCGAACGGGGTCCTGCGCCTGTTCAAGGTCGAGCCGAAGGACGAGGCGAACAGCACCTTCACCCTGGAGCAGGTGGCCGGCATCATCGAGCAGTCGCAGCGAGAGGGACTCCTCGAGGACCACTCCGGCACCCTGGCGGGTGCGTTCGAGTTCACCGACAAGACCGTCGGTGAGGTGGAGGTTCCGCTGGACCAGGTCTTCACGCTGCCGGAGACGGCCAGCCCGGCGCAGGTCCAGCGGGCCGTGGTGGAGCACAACCACTCCCGCTACGTGGTCACCGATGAGAACGGCGCACCGTCGGGCTACCTGCACATGAAGGACGTGATGGACCTGTCCGCCGACGAGTTCGCCACACCGGTGCCGGAGAAGCGGATCAGGCGCCTGGTCGCCGTACCGCGAACCATCGCGCTCGAGGACGCCCTCGCCCACCTGCGGCACAACGGCGCCCACCTCGCGGTGACGGTCGACGAGCTGGGCGACCCCGTAGGAGTGCTGTTCCTCGAGGACGCCATCGAGGTGCTCGTGGGTGAGGTCACCGACGCTGCCTGAGCCGGTGAGGCTCCAGTCACAGTGCCGCTGCGTGCCCTCCCCCGGCCTCAGCGGGAGTGGGTGCGGGCGAGCAGGGCGAAGGACGCGACGAGGCGCTCGAGTCCGAACCGGTAGGCGTGCTCGGGGTCGTAGGCGCTGCCTCGGGCGGCACCGGCGACGGACCCGATCCGCGCGGCGTACGGGTAGGTGGCCGGGTCCAGGAACCCGCCCAGCAGTGGCTCGACCGCGGCCCACCACTCGGCGTCGGAGCGGCCGTCCTCCAGCTGGGCCCGGTGGGCTGCCTGCCGCTCGAGCGCGTTGGCACACACGAACGACAGCAGGCAGCTCAGCGAGTCGTCGACCTCGAGGTCGGTAAGGCCGGAGCCGTCGAAGGCGCGCAGCTCCCGGTCGTACTTCGCCGTCTGCCCCGGCCCCAGCGGCGGCCGCGCCGTGGACACCGCGGCAGCCCACGGGTGGTCAACGAGCATCGTCCGGTTCGCGTCCGCAACCTGGCGGACCCGGTGCTGCCACGGCTGTTCCGGGTCCGGCCGCGGCGCACCGGTCGCGTACATGGCGCCGTAGACGGTGTCGAGCATCAGGTCGAGCAGCACGGTCCGGTTGGGCACGTAGGTGTAGAGCGTCATCGCCGTCACGCCGAGGTCGCCGGCCAGTCGACGCATCGTCAGGGCCTCGAGACCGGCGGCGTCGCTCACCGCCACGGCCGCCTCCACGACGCGGTCCACGCTCAAAGCACGGGGCCGTCCCAGACCACCTCCCGGCGAGCCCTGCGCCAGCTGCGCGCGCCACAGCAGGCGCAGCGTCTGCAGGGACACGTCCGCGGAGGTCCGATCACCGGTCACTGCCGCAGGCTCTCACTCCCCCCGCTGGTCCATCTGGTCAGCCCAGCCACCGGCGACCATGGTCTGGAACCGCCAGCCCTCCGGCGTCTTGATCAGCAGGTCGCCGTACCGCATGTGCTGCTCGTGCTCGCCGACCCGCATCGTCGCGTCGGTCACCACGAAGCACAGCGCGCGGCTCAGGAAGGTCGGGTGCCGGACCGAGGTCATCTCCACCTCGCCCGCGCCCGCCACGACGTCGCGCATCTGCGCCAGGAACCGCTCCCGGTCGCACGTGCCGACGACCCCGTGGCCCTCGGCGTCGTCGGTCACCTCGTTGATCGGGAACGCCGCCTGGTCCGCCATCGCGTCCAGGTCGCCGGCCTCCACCAGCGCGTCGTAGTGGGCGAACCACGCGAGCACCTCGCGCGTCTCCTGCTCGAAACCGGTCGCCGCCTCGGGCTCCATGATGGACTCAGTCATGCCGCTCCTATTTATGTACGGTGTATATAAATAGCACTCGGCAGTGGCCCACACAAGAGGTGGGCGAGTCAGGTTCAGCGCAGGGGGTCGAACGCGGTGAGCTCGGCGGGGTTGACCCCAGTGCAGATCCGCTCGGCCAGCAGCCGGCCCGTCACGGGCCCCAGGACGATGCCCCACATGCCGTGACCACCAGCGGCGAACACCCGCGGTGACGTGGTGGCCCCAACGAGTGGCAGCCCGTCAGCCGTGCACGGACGCGACCCCACCCACTCGTCCTCACGGGTGTCGAGGTCCAGGCCCTCCAGCAGCGGTCCGGCCGCCGCGACGATGGCCTCCACCCGGCGCGGGTCCAGCGGTGCGTTCGGTGGGCGGAACTCCATCATCCCCGCGACGCGGAGTCGGGGCCGCTCCTCGGAGTGCAGCGGCGTGCAGGCGACCCGCTGGGCCGGGAAGTACACCGGCCCGCCCACGGGGCGGTCCATCGCGACGCTGAAGCTGTAGCCGCGACCCGCCTGCACCCCACGTCGTACGCCGAACCGGGCGGCCAGCTCGTCGAGCCAGGCCCCGTTCGCCAGGACCGCGGCGTCGAAGCGGTGCTCCTCCCCCGTGGAGGCGACCACCGTCACTCCCCCGTGCTCGTCTCGGACCTGCTCGACATCCACCCCCTCGCGGATCACGCCGCCCCGCGCCCGCACCGATGCGGCGAGGGCGTCCATGAACTCGGGCGGGTTGAGGTAGCGCTGGCCGTGGATCCGGATCGCGGCGCCCACCTCGCCGGAGAGGGCGGGCTCGTCGCGCCGTGCCTCCTCACCGGAGACGGCCTCGAACTTCACGTCCTGGCCGGCGGCGTGGATGTGCCCCAGCTCCTCGAGCAGGGTCGCCCGCTCGGCCTCGCTGCGAAAGCAGGCCAGGAACGGGTCGGCCGCGTGGGTGCGGGCCGTGACCCCGCCCTCGGCCAGTCGGTCGAACCCGTCGAGCGCGAGCGCGTTGACCGGCGCGTAGGCGCGCATCCCGAGCCCCCACCTGCGCTCGGTGCTGTGCCGGGCGAACCCGGCCAGGAAGCGGAGGAGCTTCGGCTGCGGGCGGAGCGGGACGTAGACCGGCGAGGAGGGGCTGAGCACCGCGCGCACGCCGTAGGTCAGCACCGCCGGCTCCGGCAACGGGGTGGTGATCCCCGGGGTCAGCCAGCCCGCGTTGCCCCACGAGGAGCCGGCCGCCACGTGCGCCCGGTCGAGCAGAGTGACCTCGACCCCACGCTCCTGGAGGAACCAGGCGGTGGACAGGCCGACCATCCCGGCCCCCACGACGACGACGTGGCGCGGAGGGGCGGCGAGGCCGCCTTGACTCACCACCGGGGCTGCTCGGTGCAGCGCGTGCAGCGCGTGGCCCAGGGGCGCAGCTCCAGCCGGCCCACCGAGATCGGGTCCGCACAGCTCATGCAGGTGCCGTAGCGCCCGGCCGCGAGGCGCTGGCGCGCGGTGCGCACCTCGTCGAGGATGCGCTCGACGCTGGCGCGGTGAGCGGCGGCCACGACGTCGAGGTCGTGGCTCGGCAACGAGTCGAGGTGCTCCTGGCGGGAGGTCTCGAACCGTTCGAGCTGCGCGTCGAGTTCGTCGTGGGTGAGGTGGCCCGGAGAGAGGCGCGGAGAAACGCTGGAGGTGGTCATGTTCGTGTCCTTGGCTTTCGAGGGCGCGCGGCGAGGTCGCAGGCGCGCAGGGAGGGAGGAGCACCCGGTCGGATCAGGTCCGGCCGGGCCGGCAGTGGCCGTCGAAGGTCAGGGACGAACGGGCGGGGCGCGGTCGACGCTGCGGCGCAGCACGTCGAGCCCGCGGATGCCGCGGGCCTCCTCGCTCAGCTGGACAGCGAGCAGCGCGGCACCGGAGGGCACGTGCGCAGGCAGATGGGTCGAGTCGGCTGACGCCGTCGTCCCCATCGCTGCCTGGATGCCCATGCTGGCGACCATAGCAATCGGCTGCACGACCTGCCCTATTCTCGCGAGCATGCACACCGCGGGCACACTGAGATGAGCGCGCCGAGGCGTTCGAGCTACGACGTGGTGGTCGTCGGTGGCGGGCACAACGGGCTGGTCGCGGCGGCGTACCTCGCTGGAGCCGGTCTCTCCGTGCTCCTGCTGGAACGGCTCGACCACACCGGGGGCGCGGCGATCAGCACCGAGGCCTTCCCCGGTCTCGGCGCGCGGCTCTCGCGGTACTCCTACCTCGTCTCGATGCTCCCCGAGCAGGTCGCCCGCGACCTCGACCTCGGCGTGGAGCTGCGGTCTCGGCGTACGGCGTCGTACTCCCCCACGGTGCGCGACGGCCGGCCCCTCGGGCTCCTCGTGGAGCACGAGGAGGGCGAGGCCACCCGCGCGTCCTTCCGCGCGCTCACCGGCAGCGACGAGGAGTACGACGCCTGGCGCACCTTCTACGGCGAGGTCTCCCGGCTGGCCGAGGGCGTGGCGCCCACGCTGGTGCGTCCGCTGCCCACCGCCGGGGAGGTGCGTGACCTGGTCGGGCCCTCCCTGTGGGAGGCAGTCGTGGAGCGGCCGCTCGGCGAGGTGATCGAGCAACGCTTCCGCGACGACCTCGTGCGCGGGGTGGTCGCGACCGACGCCCTGATCGGCACCTTCGCCGACCTCCACGACCCGTCGCTGGTGCAGAACCGGTGCTTCCTCTACCACCTGATCGGCAACGGGACCGGCGAGTGGCGGGTGCCGGTCGGCGGGATGGGTGCAGTCACCACGGCGATGCTGCGCAGCGCCACCGTCCGGGGCACCGAGGTGCTCACGAGCGCCCGGGTGAGCGCGATCCGGGGCGACGCCGACGGGACCGAGGTCACCTGGGAGGACGGCGGCGGCAGCCACTCCGTACGGGCCCGGCACGTGCTCTCCAACGTGGCCCCCTGGACCCTGCAGGGCCTCCTCGGGGACGAGCCGACCCGCGGGCCCCGCCCGTCCGGCTCCCAGCTGAAGGTCAACTTCCTGCTCTCCCGGCTGCCGCGGCTCAGGTCCGGGCACGACGCGGCGGACGCGTTCGGAGGGACCTTCCACGTGGCCGAGGAGTACTCCGCGCTGTCGCGTGCCCACGCGCAGGCGGCATCCGGCTCGATCCCAGCCACGCCTCCCGGTGAGTTCTACTGCCACTCCCTGACCGACCCCTCGATCCTGGGCCCGCTGGCGGCGCAGGGCGTGCACACGTTGACCTACTTCGGGCTGCACATGCCCGCCGAGCTCTTCTCCGGCGACCGCGAGGCGCAGCGTGACGAGGCCGTACGACGGGCGATCGCCGCCGTCGACGTACACCTGGAGGAGCCGCTGATGGACTGCCTCCTGGTCGGCCCCGACGGGCGACCGTGCCTGGAGGCGAAGGTGCCCCAGGACGTGGAGGACGACCTCGCGATGCCCGGCGGGCACATCTTCCACGGCGACCTCAGCTGGCCGTGGGCCCCCGACGACGAGGCGCTGGACACCCCGGCCCGGGAGTGGGGCGTGGCCACGGCGCTCGACTCCGTGCTGGTGTGCGGCTCGGGCGCCCGGCGCGGTGGTGCCGTGAGCGGGCTCGGCGGCCACAACGCGGCGCAGGCGGTGCTCGCCGCACGCTAGGCCGACACAGGAGGGCCGTCCCGGAACGGGAAGAGGCCCTTCCCGATGCTGCTGAGAAGGACCTCTACCTGTGTGACCTGCGGTGCGCCAGCAGGGACTTGAACCCCGAACCCGCTGATTAAGAGTCAGCTGCTCTGCCAATTGAGCTACTGGCGCTTGAAGCGTCAGAACCTTAACAAGGCGATGCCGTCACCTCCAAAACGGGGTCGTCCTCCGCCCGTGCGCGACCCGCCCCGGCCCACCGGACCACGGGCGCAGTTTGCGCGACGAATGGGCCGGGTACCCCTCGACCGGAGGAGAGACGCCGGTGGAGAGCCGGTGTCACAACCAGGGAGCGAACATGAAAACGGTCATCATCATCCTGGTCGTGCTTGCCGTCCTGCTGGCGGCAGCACTGATCTGGACCGCGATGAAGCGGAAGAAGGACCAGGTCGGTCGCCAGCGCGCCGGCGAGCTGCGCTCGGAGGCCGCGGGAGTCGCCGCCGAGAAACGCGAGCGGGAGGCTCGCGCCCGGGAGGCCGAGGCCGAGGCCGAGCGGGTCCGCGCCCAGGCCGACCAGCTCGAGGTGCGCGCCCAGGAGGAGCGCACCGGCTACGACCAGACCCGTGCCCAGGAGGAGCACTCCCTGCGCGAGGCGGACCGGCTCGACCCCGACGTGGACCACCGTGATCCCGAGTACCGGCCCGGCCACAACGAGACCGGCGACGAGACCGGCCGCGAGACGGGCCGCGAGACCGGCCGCGACCCGGGCCTCAACGGCTCCCCGACCCACCGCGGCGACCACCCAGGTCAGGAGCCCGACTGGTCGCGTGACGAGCCGGTGGACCAGCCCGGAGGCGGATCGCGCCGGCACTCCGCGGGGCCGGCCAACCCGGTGCCGCCCGGCCCGGAGACGATCGTGCCCGAGGACGAGCAGGGCCGTCGCGACCAGATCTGAGCGGTTTCCCAGGCGCAACCTGAATCTGCGAAGCGGCCACGGCAGGGAGAAAATGCTGGTCTAGTGACTCTCGGAACCTCGCGCAGCCCGGCAGCGATGTCGACAGCGCGCTGGTTCGCGCCCCGGGAAGTGCCCGTGGCCGAGGACGGGAGGCCACGTGTCCAGGTCCCCCCGCACGCGCGTCGTAGGCCTGCTCCTGGTCCTGATCGGCGTCCTCGGCTACTTCGCCGTGAAGTTCTCGGACCCGGACACGCACGTGGCGGGGATGTGGCCGGTCGGCCTCGCCTCGGGTTTGTTCGTCTACGTCTCCAGCGCCAGGCTGCCGTGGGCCTCGGCAGCCGTGCTCGTCCTGGCTTTCGCCAGCATCGACCTCGGCGGGTATCCCTCGGTCGTGGCGGCCGGGTACGCCGTGAGCATCCTGGTCGAGGGACTCCTCACCCAGCACCTCCTCGGGATGAGGTGGGGTGAGCGGCGCCGGCTCGACGACGACCTCGACATGGGTCGCTACACCGTCGCTGCGGTGGTCGGGGCAGCCACCGGCTCGGCCCTGTTCGCGCTCGTCTCCCTGGCCACCGGCTTCGGGGTGCCCTGGGCGGTGGGAGTGGCCGCCTTCACCGTCCACCTGGCTTCGCAGCTGACCCTCCTGGCCTTCTTCATGGAGGAGGTTCGCCTCCCGGGCGTGAGCGGCCGCGTGGAGCGGGTGACCCGCTGGACCCTCACCGTCCTCGCCACCGTGCTGGCCTTCGCTCCCACCACGCTCTCCGGGGCCCTGTTCTTCCTGCTGCCCCTGCTGGGCTGGACGGCCCTGCGGGGCTCCATGCGCGAGGCGCTGTGGCAGCTGCTGATGGTGGGGGTCATCACCAGCACGCTGGTCGGTGCCGGACGTGGTCCGTTCGTGGGGTTCGAGACGTTGGGCCTCCGCCCCGCGGAGCTCGACGTGATCCCCCACCAGACCTTCCTGCTCAGCTGCGCGCTGGTGTGCCTGCCGTTCGCCATGGCCGTGAACCGCCAGCGCCACACCGCGATGGAGAAGGCGCACGAGCGCGAGCGCCTGCGCCGTATCGTCGAGGGAGCCACGGCGATGGCGATCATCGAGACCGACGTCCACGGCCGGATCACCTTGTTCAACCCCGGGGCTGAGGCGATCCTCGGCTACTCCGAGGCGGAGGTCCTCGGCAGGCTCCCGGCGATGTTCCATCCCGCCGAGGACATCGCCCGGCAGGCCCGGGCGCTCGGGGTGCCCGCCGACCCGATCCACGTGGGGCTGGCCCATGCCGCCACCGGCACCGGCCCTCGCGACTGGAGCTACGTCCGCAAGGACGGGGCGGTCCGGTCGATGTCGATGTCCGTGGTCCCCATCGAGGACCACCGCGGGTCGGTCGTGGGCCACCTGATCACCTCCGAGGACACCACCGAGCGGGTCCGGACCCAGGACGCCCTTGAGGCCGCGCTGGTCACCGAGAGGCGCGCGGTCGCCCGGCTCACCGAGGTCGACCGGACCAAGGACGCCTTCGTCTCCAGCGTCAGCCACGAGCTGCGTACGCCGATCACCAACATCGTCGGCTACCTCGAGCTCCTCATCGACGGGGCGTACGGCGAGCCGACTGAGCCCCAGACCCGGGCGCTGGAGCGCATCGACACCAACAGCCACCGCCTGCTCGAGCTCATCGACGACTTGCTCACCCTCTCCAGGATCGAGTCCCTCGACGCGGACCTCACCCAGGAGCCGGTGGACCTGCGAGACGTCATCCGGCGTACCGGCACCAAGGTCGGCAGCGACCTCAGCGACCGCGGGCAGCGGCTGGACCTGCAGCTGCCGAGCGAGCCCGTGGTCGTGCTCGGCGACGAGGGGCACCTCGAGCGGATGGTCTCCAACCTGGCCACCAACGCGGTCAAGTTCACCCCCGACGGCGGCACCATCGTGCTCCGGCTGCGGACCGACGGGGCGGGACCTGCCATCGAGGTTCAGGACACCGGGGTCGGGATCCCTCCCGAGGAGCAGGCCATGCTGTTCAACCGGTTCTACCGCTCCAGCTACGCCCAGACCGAGGCGATCCGGGGCAGCGGGCTCGGCCTGTCCATCGCCCGCAGCATCGCCCAGCGCCACGGCGCCCAGATCAGCGCCACCTCCGCACCCGGACGCGGATCGGTGTTCCGGGTGACCTTCGGCGAGTCGCCGAAAGGCGTGCCCACCCCTCGCGCACCCACCTGAGACCGAGTCCGATCCCACGAAAATCCTAGAAGGCCCGCAATTGGGTCGCGCCTCCTTTACCGTACAAATGCGGTGTACCCGACTCTGGTAGACCGATTGGCCCATCGGCGCGAGACACGAAGGACGGGTGCGTTGCACGGCTCCCGAGCGAACCGCCTGCTGGCGACCTGCCTTTTGGTGGCCGCCCTGCTGCTGGCGGTGCGCGGAATGCGCACCACCCCCGAGTCGGACCTGATCGCCCCCTGGTGGCCGGCGACCGCCCTGGTGACGGCCGTGCTCATCCTGTCTCCCCCGCGCCACGTGCGCCTGATCGTGGGCCTCGGTGGCCTCCTCGCGCTCGCCGCCAGCCTGGTCGCGGGGCGCGGGATCGTCTTCGCGACCGGCTTCGGGATCGCCAACGCCGTGGAGGCGCTGCTCATCCTGCGCTGGCTCACCGGGTTCGAGGTGGACCGGCCCCAGTTGCGCGGCTGGCTCGACTACCGCCGCTGGCTTCTCGGCATCACCGTCGGCAGCTGCGCCGCCGGCGCCATCACCGCCCTCACGATCGGTCTCACCGGCGGCACCGACCTGTGGCGGCCGATGATGTGGATCGCGGTCACTCACTTCGGTGCCCAGGCGGTGGTCCTGCCCCTGGTGATGCGCCAGCCGCGGCGCAAGGTGCGGGTCTCGGCCGTGGAGATCCTGAGCCACCTCTCCCTGCTCACCCTGGGCGCGTTCATGTGCTTCGGCGCCGACGCCACCGAACCGGTCGCGTTCCTGCTCCTGCCCCTGCTGATGTGGGCGGCGGCGCGGTTCACCTCCACCTGGGCAAACATCGAGCTGGCTGGTGTCGCGATCGGGATGGCGCTGCTCTCCGCCCTGGATCGGGGTCCGTTCGTGGAGATCACCGACAGCTCCCCCGCGCTGGCGATCGCGGCCAGCGCCCAGATCTTCGTGGCCGTCGGCGCCGTGACCTCGGTGGCGTTCTCGGTCGCCATGGGCAACCTGCACGACTCGCTGCGCCGGATCCGGGAGAACGAGGTCCAGCTGGGCCAGCTGCTGGACTCCGCGAGCGGTACGGCGTTCATCGCCACCGACCTCGACGGGCTGATCACGTGGTTCAGCCCCGGGGCCGAACAGCTGCTCGGCTACTCGGGAGAGCAGGTGGTGGGGCGGCTGACCCCCGCCCCGTTCCACGAGAGCCGCGAGCTCGCGGCCCGGGCCCGGGAGCTGGGGATCCCGGGCGGGTACGGCGTCGTCACCCATGCGGTCGCCAACGGCACCGAGCAGGACACCCGTGACTGGACGTTCGTACGCCGTGACGGCAGCCGGCTGACGGTGTCGCTGAGCGTCACCGCCGTGCGCGACGACGACGGCCGCCCGCAGAGCTACCTCAGCGTGATCCGGGACGTGACCGACCGGCGTGCCGCCGAGCAGGCACTGGTCTTCGCCCTGGACAAGGAGCGCGAGACCAACCGGCGGATGCTGGACCTCGATCGGGCCAAGGGCGAGTTCGTCTCGACCGTGAGCCACGAGCTGCGCACGCCCCTGACGAGCATCGTCGGCTACACCGAGCTGCTCGCCGACGACCTGTCCGAGAACCTCAGCGGGGAGCAGCACGAGCTGGTCGAGCGGATCGACCGCAACGCCGAGCGGCTGCTGCACCTGGTCGAGGACCTCCTCACCCTGGCGCGGATGGAGGACGACGACCTCTCCCTGGACCGGGTCGAGACCGACCTGCGCACGGCCGTCCAGGCGGCGGCCGACGAGGTCTCGCACGCGGCGCACAAGGCCCGGGTCTCACTGGAGGTGAACCTCCCGGCCATGCCCGTGATGCTCCAGGGCGACCCGGAGTACCTCGAGCGGCTGGCGCTCAACCTGGTCAGCAACGCGGTGAAGTTCACCAGCGCCGGCGGCTCCGTCGAGGTCGGCGTCGAGGTGGAGGGCGATGTCGCCTCGCTGCGCGTCGCGGACACCGGGATGGGGATCCCACCCGAGGAGCAGGGCCGGCTGTTCCAGCGGTTCTTCCGCTCCTCGCTGGCCAGCGAGCACGCGATCCAGGGCACCGGTCTCGGGCTGCACATCGTCCAGTCCATCGCCGAGGCCCACAACGGCCGGATCGACTTCGAGTCGACGCCGGGCGTGGGCACGACATTCGTGTTCGTCGTACCGCTGCTGGACGCGCGTGGCCTGCCGGAGACGGTGACCGCCGAGCAGCACGAGCCGGCCAGGTCCCGGCGGTCGGTCACCTGAGGGTCAGCTGACGACCTTGCGCACGAGCGCGAACAGCGCGATCACCCCGACGACGCCGCCGACGACCTTGACGATGTTGTCCTGGCGGGGGGCGCCGGTGGGGTCCACGAAGTAGGCCCTCACCGAGGCGACCTCGCGGCGCGCGATCGTCTTCGGGCTGGCCCGGTGGACGAGCTGGTCGATGGTGGCGCCGAGGCGCTCGCGAGTCTGCTCGATCTGGTCCTCGAGGGACGACACCTGGTCGGACACAGTCCTTGGCTCCTTCGCGTCACGCACGGCTGCCCCACCCCCGGGAGGGGGCTGGGGCGGTTCAAGCAGGAAGGCTACCAATGCCTGGGATCGTCCTCGGATCGAACCCGAACGGCAGCTCGAGGCGGTGCCGGCGCATCAGCTCGGGATCGGTGAGCAGGTCGTAGGTCGTCCCGTCCGCCACCACCTGCCCGTCGGCGAGCACCACGGACCGCGGACACAGCTCGAGCGCATAGGGCAGGTCGTGGGTGACCATCAGCACGGTCACGGCCAGGGAGCGCAGGATGTCTGCCAGCTCCCGCCGCGAGGCGGGGTCGAGGTTGGAGGAGGGCTCGTCCAGGACGAGGATCTCGGGCTCCATCACAAGCACGGTCGCGACTGCCACCCGGCGGCGCTGGCCGTAGGAGAGGTGGTGCGGCGGCCGGTCGGCGTACTCCGCCATCCCGACCTGCTCGAGGGCCGCCATCACGCGCCGGTCGAGCTCCGCGCCGCGGATCCCTTGGTTGGCGGGGCCGAAGGCGACGTCCTGGCGCACCGAGGCCATGAACAGCTGGTCGTCGGGGTCCTGGAAGACGATGCCGACCCGGCGACGGATCTCCGGGAAGTTCTTCTTCTCCACCGGCATCCCCGAGACCGAGACCGTGCCCGCGCCGGCGGTCAGGATGCCGTTGAGGTGCAGCACCAGGGTGGTCTTGCCGGCGCCGTTGGGGCCCAGCAGCGCGACCCGCTCCCCCTCGTGGATGTGCAGGTCGACGCCGAAGAGCGCCTGCGTCCCGTCGGGGTAGGCGTGCGCCAGGCCACGTACGTCGAGCACGGGGACCGCCATCAGGCTGCCCTCCCCTCGGTGACCTGGTGTTCGTGGACGTGCTCCTGGGTCGAGGTCGCGGGCGACGTGCTCGGCAGCGTGCCGGTGTACCCGCGCGAGAGCATCGCGAGGTGCACCCGCTCCCCTCGCTCGTAGGACCGGATGAACAGCGCGCCGAGCGTGCGCGCGAGCACCGGCCAGTGTCGTGGTGAGCGGGGGTCGCAGCCCCGCGACCGCATCGAGGTGATCATCCGGGCCATCTCGGCGGTGACCACGTCGAGGTAGCGCAGCATGAAGCCCATGATCTGCACGATCAGCTCGGGCATCCGCAGCCGGGTCAGCCCGGCCAGGACGGCCTGCGGGTCGGTCGTCGCCGCGAGCGTCAGCGCCGCGAGGACGCCCAGGGTGCCCTTCGCGATCAGCGCCCCGGCCGCCCACAGGCCCGGCTCGGAGACCGAGACCCCGAGCACCTCGACCCGTGGCCCCTCGGCGATGAACGGCACCAGGATCGCGAACACCACGAACGGGGTCTCGATCAGCATCCGCTTGGCCAGGTAGCCGGCGGGCACGCCGCTGATGGCGACCACGGTGACCAAGATGCCCAGGTGGACGGCGTAGAGCGGGTACCAGTCCCGTGGGGTCGCGACCACGACCAGCATGAAGCTCACCAGCGCGACCAGCTTGAGGTGCGCCGGGGCCCGGTGGACCCGGCTGTGGCCGTGGTAGTGGAGCCGGTGGCCGTGACCAGCACCCACGCCGGTCAGCGACCCGAGGTGGTGGTGACGTCGGACCCGGTGTCGGTGTCCGTGTCTGCCTCGTCCCGGTCGTCCGGGTGCCCACGACGGCGCAGCACCCAGAAGAGTCCTCCGGCGAGGGAGAGCACGATCAGCGATCCCGCGACACCGGCGATGCCACCGCTGATGCGGCCGTTCTCGACGCCCTTGGTGGAGTAGTCCGCGAACGGGCTCGAAGCGGTGGGCGAGTCCTCGGCGTGCTCGATGAACCCGGTCTTCTCGGCAACGAACTCCAGGCCGTCGGGGTGCGAGCTGGCGTAGAAGCTCGCCACGCCCGCGACGAGCAGGGCGGCCAGCAGGGACACCACGAAGAACCTGCGGGTCCTGGTGCCGTGCGTCCGAGAGCTCATGACGTGCCTCCCGACGAGGTGGGCCGCGAGGGCATCTCCACCGGCTTCTTGATCTCCAGCGTCCGGGCGCGCAGGGCGGACCGGGCGCCGTAGACCAGGTCAGGGCGTACGGCGACCACCGAACCCACCACCAGGAAGGTGATCAGCGCCTCGCCGACGCCGATCACCGTGTGCCAGGTGACCATCGCGACGAAGACCTTGCCGGTCGCGACGGGGGCGGTGCCGCCGACGGCGAACAGCAGCGTGAACACGGTGGCCGCGACCGGCACGCTGACCAGCGCGCCGATGGCAGCGGCCGGGGCGACCGCTCCGAGGCGGTTCGGCAGCACAGCCCGGACGCCCTTGAACACCAACCACCCCACGCCCACGCCCACCAGCGCGAGCAGGGTGATGTTGGTGCCGAGCGCGGTGATGCCGCCGTCGGCCATGAACAGCGCCTGGACCAGCAGGACCGTGCTGATGCACAGCACCGCGGTCCACGGGCCTGCGAGTACCGCGGCCATCGCACCGCCGAGGAGGTGGCCGCTGGTGCCCGCGCCGACGGGGAAGTTCATCATCTGGCCGGCGAAGACGAAGGTGGCGACGAGCCCCGCCATCGGCGCGGTACGGTCATCGAGCTCCCGCCGCGCGCCGCGCAGTGCCAGTGCCACACCCCCGACGGCGATGACCCCGGTCGCGACCGAGGTGGGGGCATCGAGGAAGCCGTCGGGAACATGCATGACTTCCAGCGTACGTTATTGCAAACAGTTCGCAACAAGCCGCAACCAAGGAGCCCTACTCCGTGACTGCCACGTCCCAGCCCCCGGCACCGGCCCCGAGCCGGCTCTCCCCCGGCGACGCCGCGCCGGACTTCACCCTGCCGACCGACTCCGGCGAAGAGGTCTCCCTGTCGTCCCTGCGCGGCCGCAAGGTGATCGTGTACTTCTACCCCGCGGCGATGACGCCGGGGTGCACCACCCAGGCCTGCGACTTCACCGACTCCCTGGAGTCGCTGCAGGCAGCCGGCTACGAGGTGGTCGGCATCTCACCCGACAAGCCCGCGAAGCTGGCGAAGTTCCGCGAGAAGGACTCGCTCTCGATCACCCTGGCCTCGGACGAGGACAGGTCGGTGATGACCGCCTACGGCGCGTTCGGGGAGAAGAAGCTCTACGGCAAGGTCGTGCAGGGCGTCATCCGGTCCACGATCGTCGTCGACGAGGACGGCAAGGTCGCCGTGGCGCAGTACAACGTCAAGGCCACCGGCCACGTCGCCAAGCTGCGCCGGGACCTCGGTCTGGGCTGATCATCGCCCCGACCTGGTCGGGGGTGGCCGGCGCAGTGATCCCTAGACTGCGTCGTGCAGGGCCGAAGTGGTGGAATCGGCAGACACGCAGGTTTTAGGTACCTGTGCCTTCGGGCGTGGGGGTTCAAGTCCCCCCTTCGGCACCAGTTTTCCCACACACGGGCGTCGCGACCCCCTACAGTCCGACGATGGACTCACCGCTCACCACCATCGGCCTGCCTGCCGCCCTGGCGATCATCATGCTCGGGCTGGGCCTGGGGCTCACCGTGGACGACTTCCGGCGGGTCGGCCGGCACCCACGGGCCGTGGCCGTCGCCCTGGGGTGCCAGCTCCTGCTGCTGCCGGCGATCTGCTTCGGCCTGGTGGTGCTGCTCGACCTCCCGGCACTGCTCGGCATCGGGATGATGCTGCTCGCCGCCTCACCGGGCGGGACGAGCGCGAACCTCTACAGCCACCTGTTCCGCGGCGACGTGGCACTCAACATCACCCTGACCGCGATCAACTCGGTGATCGCCCTGTTCACGCTGCCGCTCATCGCCGGGCTCGCGATCGGCTACTACGACCGCGGCGGGGACGTGCAGCTGCCGTTCGGCGAGGTCGTCCAGGTCTTCGCCGTGGTGCTGGTCCCGGTGGTCATCGGCATGGTGGTGCGTGCGCGCGCACCCGGCTTCGCCGCGCGGATGGACCGCCCAGTGCGGATCGGCTCCGCGGTGATCCTGGCGGTCCTCGTCCTCGGCATCCTGCTCGACCAGAGCGAGAACGTCGGCGAGTACTTCGCCGACATCGGGCTCGCGGCCGGTCTCTTCTGCGCGATCAGCCTGGTGCTGGGGTACGTCGTACCCCGGGCCGCCGGGGTCCAGGAGGACCAGGCGATCGCCTCCTCGATGGAGATCGGCGTGCACAACGCCACCCTGGCCATCTTCGTGGCGGTCGAGGTGCTCGACGAGACCGAGATCTCGATCCCGGCGGCGGTCTACTCCATCTTCATGTTCGTATTCGCCGGCCTCTGGGGCTCCTTCGTCGCCCGCCGCTCCCGCGCGAGGGTGGCGGCACGCTGAGGCAGCCCGCTCGGAATACGTCTGCGGGGGCCTTGTTGGGAACAGGGAACGTCCGACGACGAGAGGCAACCGCATGCGCGCAGCGACCTACGACCAGTACGGCGACCCAGACGTCCTCCAGGTGCGCGAGGTCGACGACCCGCCCGTCGGTCCGGACACCGTGCTCGTCCGGGCGAAGGCCACCAGCCTGAACCCGGTGGACAGCCTGATCCGCCAGGGCAGCCTCAGCGGCGCCTACCCCCACCACTTCCCGATCATCCCCGGCTGGGACCTCTCCGGCGTGGTCGAGGCCGTCGGGCCCGCGGTCCGCACCGGCCTCAAGGTCGGCGACGAGGTCTTCGGCTACATCCGGCGCGACGACGTCTGCTTCGGGACCACCGCCGAGCTGGTGCCTGCTCCCGAGCGGACGGTGGCGCTCAAGCCCGCCTCGATCAGCCTCGAGGAGGCGGCCGGGCTGCCGCTCGCGGGGATGACCGCCTACCAGTGCCTGGTCGAGGAGCTCCAGGTCACCCAGGGTGACCGGGTGCTGATCCATGCCGCCTCCGGCGGGGTCGGCCACCTCGCGGTCCAGATCGCGAAGTCGCTGGGCGCCACCGTGATCGCCACCGGCAGCCCCGGCTCGCACGACTGGCTGCGCGGGCTCGGCGCCGACGAAGTGCTCGACTACTCCGCCGGGACGATCAGCGAGCAGCTGGACTCGGTCGGCGGGAAGGCGGACGCGGTCGTCGACCTGATCGGCGGCGAGGCGCTCCAGGACGCCCCCAACCAGGTCCGCAGCGGCACCCGCATCGTCTCGGTCGTGGACCCGGAGACCGTGCTCGGCCTGGGCGGCCACTACGTCTTCGTCCGGCCCGACCGGGCGAACCTGAACGCTCTCGTCGACCTGGTCGACTCCGGGGCGCTCACGCTCAGCGTCGCGAAGACCTTCACGCTGGACCAGATCGTCGAGGCGCACCAGTTCCTCGCCGACGGTCACCCGCGCGGGAAGATCCTCGTCACGATCTGAGCGTGCCGGTCACCAGCTCGGCCACCACCGGGGCGATCGCCCGCAGGGCGTGACCCCGGTGGCTGATCCGGTCCTTCTCCGCGGCCGACAGCTCGGCCGAGGTGAGGGCACCGTCCTGCTCGTCGGGGACGAAGAGCACGTCGTAGCCGAACCCGCCGTCGCCGCGCAGCTCCCGGATCACCCGGCCACCCATCTCCCCCGCGGTCACCTTCTGGGACCCGTCGGGGTGGCAGAAGGCCACGGCACACCGGAACTGCGCCCCGCGCCGTTCGTCGGGCACGTCGGCCAGCTGGTCGAGCAGCAGGACGTTGTTGCGGTGGTCGTCCTTGGGCACCCCTGACCAGCGCGCGGACAGGACACCGGGCATCCCGTTGAGTGCGTCCACGCACAGGCCGCTGTCGTCGGCCAGCGACGGCAGCCCGGTCGCGCGGACACCGGCCCGCGCCTTGAGCAGGGCGTTGCCCTCGAAGGTGGGCTGGTCCTCCACCGGCTCGTCGTACGCCGCCACGTCGTCGAGCCCGAGCACCTCGATGCCGGGACCGCCCTGGGCACCGAGCACCTCGCCCAGGATCCGGCGCAGCTCCTCGATCTTCTTGGTGTTGCGCGAGGCCAGGAAGACCTGGGGGGTCTCGGCAGGCTCGACCACCACCTCCGGTGCTGGCTCAGCCATCGTTCGCCAGCGCCTCCTGCTGGATCCTGGTCAGGTCGACACAGCCCTTCTCGGCAAGGGAGAGCAGCGCGTCGAGCTCCGAGCGGTCGAACGCGACGCCCTCGGCGGTGCCCTGCACCTCGACGAACTTTCCGTCCCCGGTCATCACGACGTTCATGTCGGTCTCTGCGCGCACGTCCTCCTCATAGGGCAGGTCGAGCCTGGGGACCCCGTCGATGATGCCGACCGAGATCGCCGCGACAGAACCCATCAGGGGCTCGCCGGCGAGGGCGCCGTTGGCCTTGAGGTGCGCGACCGCGTCGGCCAGCGCCACGTAGGCGCCGGTGATCGCAGCCGTGCGGGTGCCGCCATCGGCCTGGAGCACGTCGCAGTCGAGCACGATCGTGTTCTCGCCGAGCGCCTTGTAGTCGATCACCGAGCGCAGCGACCGCCCGATCAGCCGGGAGATCTCGTGGGTGCGCCCGCCGATGCGGCCCTTGACCGACTCGCGGTCCGAGCGAGTGTTGGTCGCCGAAGGGAGCATGGCGTACTCCGCGGTGACCCAGCCCAGGCCGGATCCCTTGCGCCAGCGCGGCACCCCCTCGGAGGCGGACGCGGCGCACAGCACGCGGGTGCGGCCGAACTCCACCAGCACCGACCCGGCCGGGTGGTCCTGCCAGTGGCGGGTGATCTTGACCGGGCGGAGCTCGTCGTCGGCGCGGCCGTCAGCGCGTGAGGAAGTCATGCGCCCGACCCTACCGACGTCGGGAGGGCGACGACGACAGCGGTTACTTGACCTCGGCGCGCAGGATCCGCCACACGCCCAGGCCGAGCGGGAGGACGAACCAGATGAGTCCGGAGACCACGAAGTGCGCCCAGTCCTGACCCTGCATGTCGCCCTCCAGCAGCGGCACCTGGGCACTGGTGAAGTCGATCCAGGGCTGCAGGTCGGCGAACCAGCCGAGGAACGCCGAAGCGATCGCGAAGATCGACGGGAGGATGAACGCGTACGCGAAGTACACGACGATGGCGATGGCGGTGTTGAGGAACAGCGCCGCGAACGCGAAACCGGTCAGCATCGCGATCCCCTGGGAGGCCAGGAACCCCAGGAAGGGCACGAAGCCGAAGCTCCAGTCGGAGGAGCCCTCGAGGGCGGCGTACAGCAGGTTGGCCACCAACGCGGCCGCGATGGCGACCAGCGCCACGGCGGCGGCGAGCAGCAGGCCCGCCACCATCTTCGCCCCGACCACCCGTCCCCGGTTTGGCTCCAGGGTGAACGTCACCATCGCGGTGCGCTGCGTCCACTCACTGGTGACCAGGAGGATGCCCAGGACCGGCAGCAGGAACGAGGAGGTGTAGACGGTCGTGGACACGAAGTCGGACAGCGAGGTCATCACGTCCTGCCTCACCACGACGATGAGGACCACCACCATCACCAGGGTGGTGAGCCCTGCGGTGATCCCGAGCAGCCACTGGCCGGCCCGGGTGTCGTAGCTCTTGCGCAGCTCCACCCTGGTGAGGGTGGCGAAGCTCGTCCGGGGGGTGCCCGAGATGTCGATGGTCTTCACGGGCGTGGCGGTGCTCATACCTGCGCTCCTTCGGAGGTGATGGTCTCTCGGGCGTCCGCGGAGGTGAGCTGCAGGAACATCTCCTCGAGCCCCGCCCCCTCGGCGCGCTTGAGCTCGGTCAGGACCACTCCACCGGCAGCGGCGGCGCGGCCGACGTCCACGGGCTCGCACTCGGCCCGGAAGCCGCCGTCCCCCGAGGGCAGCGCGGTGATGTTCGCGGCCTGCAGAGCACGTTGCAGCGCGGCCGGGTCCTCCGGCTTCACGTAGGTGCCGGCGGTGTTCAACAGCTGGTCCTTGGTGCCCTGCGCCACGATCTTGCCGCGGCCGATCAGCACCATCTCGTCGGCGATCATCTCCACCTCGTGCAAGAGGTGGGAGGACAGCAGGACGGTTCCGCCCTGGCCCGCGAAGTGCCGGAGCAGGCCTCGCATCCAGTGGATGCCGGCGGGGTCGAGGCCGTTCACGGGCTCGTCGAGGATCAGGACCGACGGGTCCCCCATCAGGGCGTTGGCGATGCCGAGGCGCTGGCGCATCCCGAGCGAGTAGTTGCGCACCCGGCGCTTGGCCTCGGAGCCGGAGAGGCCGACCAGCGCCAGCATCTCCTCGACGCGCTTCTTGCCCATGCCCATCGTGTCGGCCGAGATCCGGAGCACCTCGCGGCCGGTGCGGCCGCCGTGCTGGGCGGAGGCGTCGAGCAGCACGCCGACATGGCGTGAGGGGTTGGGGATGTCGGCGAACCGGTGCCCGCCGATGAACGTCTCCCCGCTGTCCTGCAGGGTCAGCCCGACCATGATCCGCATGCTGGTGGACTTCCCGGCGCCGTTGGGTCCGAGGAACCCGGTGACCTTCCCTGACTTGGCGACGAAGGAGACGTCATCGACCGCCGTGAACTGGCCGTAGCGTTTCGTCACGTTTTCAAGCGAGATCATGGGCCCCACTATGCCGAACGGCGGCAATGATCCGGCGGCCCGACTCGCCTGGGCCCGTCACCCGACGTAGGTCACACGTCGTAGGTCACACGTCGTAGGTCACACCGGGCATCGCGAGCTCCACGGGGCCGTCGTAGGTCCCGACTGCCTCGGCGAGCACCTTCTGCGGGTCGTGCCACGGCGGGATGTGGGTGAGCACGAGCCGGCGGGCCGCCGAGACCGTCGCCGTCCGGCCGGCCTCGGCCCCCGTGAGGTGCAGGTCGGGCGGGTTCGGGGCGCCCTCCATGAACGACGCCTCGCACAGGAACAGGTCGGCCTCGCGGGCCGTGTCCTCGAGCCCGTGGCAGCTGCCGCTGTCACCGGAGTAGGCCAGCACGCGTCCGTTGGCCTCCACCCGCAGTGCGTACGCCGTGACCGGGTGCACCACTCGTCGCACGGTGACGGTGAACGGTCCGTACTGCACCGAGTCGGGGGTGTAGTCGATGAAGTCGAACTCCTCCCTCATCCCGGGGTCCTCGTCGAGGTCGTAGGCCTTGGCCATCCGCAGCGCCGTGTCGGCCGGACCCCAGACCGGGATCCGCGGCAGGGCACCGTCGGGGTGGTACTTGCGCATCACGTAGTAGCCGCACAGGTCGAGGCAGTGGTCGGCGTGCAGGTGGGAGAGGAACACGCCGTCGATGGCGGTCGCGTCGGCATACCGCTGCAGGGAACCCAGGGCGCCGTTCCCGAGGTCGAGGAGGATCCGCCAGGTGCGTCCGTCGAGCTCGGCCTCCAGCAGGTAGCAGCTCGCCGAGGACTGCGGTCCGGGGTAGGACCCGGAGTTGCCGATCACGGTCAGTCGCATGCTGGGTCCCGAGTCCATGGGGTGTCACGTCCCCTTCGGTGAGGAGCGGTCCCGCTGATCATCGCGCCCCCACGGCCGTGACGCCACCCGCGAACTGGCTGACGCTCTCGAGCTCGGGCCCCAGGAAACGACGTCCGGTGGTCTCGAACTCCTCGGGCTGGCCGGTGGTCAGGAACCGGTGCCGGGGCGGGTGGCTCTCCCCGTCGGCCGGGGAGCGCTCGATCCCGTGACGCACCAGCATCCGGTAGACGTCCTTGCCGCACTCCTCGGCGCTGCTGACCAGGGTGACCCCGTCGCCCATCACCATGGAGATCACGCCGGTGAGGAGCGGGTAGTGGGTGCACCCGAGGATCACGGTGTCCACCTCGGCAGCGAGCAGCGGGTCGAGGTACTCGTGGGCGGCCGCGAGCAGCTCGGGCCCGCTGGTGATGCCCTGCTCGACGAAGTCCACGAACCGGGGACAGGCCTGGGTCGTCAGGGTCACCTGGGGGGCCGCGGCGAACGCGTCGTCGTAGGCCAGCGACTCGGCGGTGGCCCGGGTGCAGATCACCCCGATGCGGCCACTGCGGGTGGCCGCGACCGCGCGGCGGGTCGCAGGCAGGATCACCTCGACCACGGGCACGTCGTAGCGCTCCCGGGCATCGCGCAGCATGGCGGCGCTGGCGGAGTTGCACGCGATCACCAGCGCCTTGACGCCCTCGGCGACGAGGTGGTCGAGACACTCGAGGGCGTACTCGCGCACCTCGGGGATCGGCTTGGGTCCGTAGGGCTGGCGTGCGGTGTCACCGAGGTAGACCACCGCCTCGTGGGGCAGCTGGTCCATCACGGCGCGAGCGACGGTGAGCCCACCGAAGCCCGAGTCGAAGATGCCGATCGGTGCGTCAGTCACAAGGAGCAAGGCTAGTGCGCAACGCCGACGATGAGGTGGTTAAGCGACTCAGGTCACCTGTTCGCAGGCTCACGCACGCGCGCGGCGTCCGCGCAGCAACCACCACAGGCCGACCACCGGGAGGACCAGGGGCACGTAGCCGTAGCCGGCGCCGAAGTCCGACCAGACGGTGCTGTCCTGGTAGTCGGCCGCGAACAGCTCGCTGGTCAGCCCCACGGCCAGGACGCCGACGAGCTCGATGCCGACGGTCACCAGGCCCAGCGCGCGGCGGCCGGTGGCCAGCGCGAACGTGGCCACCAGGTAGACCACGGCGGCGAACGCGCTCAGGCTGTAGGCCAGCGGCGCCTCCGAGGCCTGGGTGGTGAGCTGGAGGGTGGAGCGCCCGGTCGCGGCGAGCGCGAACACGCCGTACACGAAGACCAGGACCCGGCCGAAACCGGTGCTGGTGCTCCCGTGGGCCACCTCAGGCACCGAGGGCCCAGACGTCCGCGAGCCGGATGAACATGAACGGCACCACCAGCACTGCGACCAGCAGCACTGCGGTCCCACCGCGCGACTGCTCGCCGGAGGACCAGATGACACCCGCGGGGACGATCAGCAGCGAGCCGACCAGGTAGCCGACGTACTCCCACACCGAGACGCCGCTCGGGGCGCCGGCGACCTTGACGATGCCGAGCACCAGGTGGACGACGAGGAGCACCTCGATGCCGAGCATCACGTTGAGCAGCCAGCGCTCCGGCGTGCGGTCGCGGATGATGAGGACCACGATCCACAGCGCGCTGAGCAGGCACGCCGCGGTGATCACCCCCTGGATCACCGTCACGCCCAGAGCTGCCCTTCGAGCTTCTCCTCGGCCTCGTCGACCGTGCCCTCGTAGGCACCGGTGGACAGGTACTTCCAGCCGCCGTCGCAGACCACGAACACGATCTCGGCCGACTCCCCCGCCTTGACGGCCTTGGCCGCCTGGCCGAGCGCGGCGTGCAGGATCGCGCCGGTGGAGATGCCGGCGAAGATGCCCTCGGCCTCGAGCAGCTCCCGGACGCGGCGTACGGCGTCACGTGGACCCACCGAGAACCGCGAGTCGATCAGTGACTCGTCGTACAGCTCGGGCACGAAGCCCTCGTCCATGTTGCGCAACCCGTAGACGAGCTCGCCGTAGCGGGGCTCCGCGGCCACGATCTTCACGCCGGGCTTGTGCGCCCGGAAGAACCGGCTGACGCCCATCAGCGTGCCGGTGGTGCCGAGCCCGCCGACGAAGTGGGTGACCTCGGGCAGGTCGGCGAGGATCTCGGGGCCGGTGCCCTCCTCGTGGGAGAGCGCGTTGGCCTCGTTGCCGTACTGGTAGAGCATCACCCAGTCGGGGTGCTCCTCAGCGATGCCCTTGGCCTTGCGGACCGCCTCGTTGGAGCCGCCCGCGGCCGGCGAGGACACGATCTCCGCGCCCCACATGCGCAGCAGCTGGCGGCGCTCCTGCGAGGTGTTCTCCGGCATCACGCAGACAAGGCGGTAGCCCTTGAGCTTCGCGGCCATCGCCAGCGAGATGCCGGTGTTGCCGCTCGTCGGCTCGAGGATCGTGCAGCCGGGACGCAGCGTGCCGTCCTTCTCGGCCTGCTCGATCATCCGCAGGGCCGGGCGGTCCTTGATCGAGCCGGTCGGGTTGCGGTCCTCGAGCTTGGCCCACAGCCGCACGTCCGGGGACGGGGACAGCTTCGGCAGCCCGACCAGCGGGGTGCCGCCGACCGAGTCGAGGAGGCTGTCGAAACGCACCGGGACTCAGGCGGCGCTGCCGCCGGCGACGGCCGGGAGCACCACGACCTGGTCACCGTCGGAGAGCGCGGTCTCGAGGCCGCCGGTGAACCGGACGTCCTCGTCGTTGACGTAGAGGTTGACGAAGCGGCGCAGGTCGCCCCGGCCGTCCTTGTCCTCGATCAGCCGGTCCTTGAGACCGGGGTGCTTGGCCTCGAGGTCGTCGATCAACTCGATCAGCGTGGCGCCCGAAGCATCGACCGACTTCTCGCCTCCTGTGTAGGTGCGCAGGATGGTCGGGATGCGGACCTCGATGGCCATGGGTGCTACTCGCTCTCAGTCGTGGTTCAGCGTCGTGTGGTTCAGCTGCTGGTCGACGGCTCGTCGGCGGGGGTGTCGGTCACGCGGACCTCTTCCTCGGTGACGACGCCGTCGATGATCCTGTAGGACCTGAACTCCACAGGCCCGTCACTATTCCCGTCCTCGCGTGTGCTGACCAGCACATAGTGGGCGCCGGGCTCGCTCGCGAGGTCGATGTCGGTGCGGCTCGGGTAGGCCTCGGTGGCGGTGTGCGAGTGGTAGATCACCACCGGCTCCTCGTCCTGGTCCCACATCTGCTTGTAGAGCGCGAGCAGCTCACCGGAGTCGAACTCGTAGAACGTGGGCGAGCTCGCGGCGTTGGTCATCTCGACGATGCGCACCGCGCGGTCGCTGCCCTCGGGGCCGGCGACGATCCCGCACGCCTCGTCGGGGTGGTCCCGCCTGGCGTGCGCGACGATCGCGTCATGGATGGCACGGGAGATCTGCAGCACCGGGCCAGCCTACGTTCACCGCGGCGCGCGGCTCCCCCCGGATCAAGGTCCGGTCAGCGCAGCGAGTGGACCAGGGTCTCCTGCAGGTAGCCGAGCCAGTCGTAGATGTCGTGGACCTGGGCGCGGGGGTCGTCGTCGGGCAGCGAGTGCCAGTACTCCTCGTCACCCTCCTCGACCCCGAGGCGCGTGCCGATCGCGAGGCGCATGTCGGTGAAGGACTTCATCCAGGTCATCGCCTCCCCCTCGTCGAGCTCGACGTCGATGAAGATCCCGTCCTCGGGCTCGCTCGGCAGCCCGGCCTCCTCGAGCGTGTCGATCACCGCGGCGGCCGCGGTCGCCTTGCCGTCGCGCAGCGCGTTCTCGGTGAACCGGCGGAAGTCGCCTGCCGCCTCCTCGTCGTCGGGGTACGCCGTGGGGAAGAACCGGGCCAGCACCGGGTCCTCCGGAGCGGTGGTGGGGCCGGAGAAGTCGAGCAGCTGCTCCAGCGGGTCGCTCTCCACCGGCGCGAGCGCGGACTCGTTGCGCAGCAGCTCGATCAGCTGGGCGGCCAGGGAGCGCAGCAGGTCGGCCTCGAAGACCGTGAACGTGGCCACGCTGGCGCCGCTGCGGCGATGACGCTTGAACCCGCTCACGGGGCGTCGGACCTCTGCATCGTGGCCCACAGGCCGTACTCGTGCATCGCCTGCACGTCGCGCTCCATCGCCTCGCGGGTGCCGGTCGAGACGACCGAGCGCCCGTCCTGGTGGACCTCCATCATCAGCTTCTCCGCCTTCTTCTTGCCGTACCCGAAGTACTTCTGGAAGACGAAGGTGACGTAGGACATCAAATTGACCGGGTCGTTCCACACGATGGTGACCCACGGGGTGTCGAGGTCCGTGACCTCGGCTACCTCGGGCTCATCGAGCTCAACCGGTGAAGTGGACACACGCACATTGTGCACAGCGGTCATTAGGGTGTTCCGGTGCGCACCCCCTCTCGGCCCTCCACGGCCCTGCTCACCGACCACTACGAGCTGACCATGCTCCAGTCGGCGATCGCCTCCGGCGCCGCCCATCGCCGCTCGGTCTTCGAGCTGTTCCCCCGGCGTCTCCCCACCGGCCGCAGGTACGGCGTCGTGGCCGGTGTCGGGCGCGCCCTCGACGCGGTCGAGGACTTCCGGTTCGCCGAATCCGAGATCGACTTCCTGCGCGAGAAGCAGATCGTCGACGAGGCCACGCTGGAGTTCCTCGCCGGCTACCGGTTCACCGGCGACATCTGGGGCTACCCCGAGGGCGAGACCTACTTCCCCTACTCCCCCCTGCTGGTCGTCGAGGCGAGCTTCGCGGAGGCGGTGCTGCTCGAGACCGTGCTGCTCTCGATCTACAACCACGACGCCGCGATCGCCTCCGCCGCCTCGCGGATGACCTGGGCGGCGGGCCCGCGGCCGTGCATCGAGATGGGTTCGCGGCGTACGCACGAGGGTGCTGCGGTCGCGAGTGCCCGGGCGGCGTACATCGCGGGGTTCACGGCCACCTCGAACCTGCGCGCCCACCAGGCGTACGGCGTACCCAGCACCGGCACCAGCGCGCACTCGTTCACGCTGCTGCACGACACCGAGGCCGACGCGTTCCGCGCGCAGGTCGACTCGCTGGGCAGGGGCACGACGCTGCTGGTCGACACCTACGACATCGCCGAGGCGGTCCGTCTCGGTGTCGAGATCGCCGGGCCCGAGCTCGGGGCGGTACGGATCGACTCCGGCGACCTCGGCGTGCTCGCCCAGCGGGTGCGCGACCAGCTCGACGAGCTCGACGCACCGGACACGAAGATCATCGTGACCTCCGACCTCGACGAGTTCGCGATCGCCGGCCTGGCCGCAGCCCCCGTCGACGGGTACGGCGTCGGCACCCAGCTCGTCGTCGGCAGCGGCCACCCCACCTGCGGCTTCGTCTACAAGCTCGTGGCGCGCGAGGACGAGTCGGGCAAGGTCGTCGGGGTGGCGAAGAAGAGCAAGGACAAGATCTCCATCGGGGGGCGCAAGTACGCCCTGCGCCGTCTCTCCCCCGACGGCGTGGCGATGGCGGAGGTGATCGGCATCGGGGGCCCGTCGCACAACGACGGCGACGACCGCTCGCTGCTCGTCCCGCTCGTCCGTGCTGGCGAGGTGGTCGGCCGCGAGTCGCTCGAGGCGTCCCGGGAGCGGCACCTCCGGTCCCGCAACGAGCTGCCGCTGATGGCTCGCCAGCTCTCCAAGGGCGAGCCGGTGATCGAGACGGTCTTCGAGGGCTACGAGTAGCCGGTCCCCTGCTGTCGCGTCCGGCCCGCGATGAGTAGCCTCCCTGTCATGAAGCAGGCACTCATCGTCGTGGACGTGCAGAACGACTTCTGCGAAGGAGGCTCGCTGCCCGTCTCCGGAGGGGCACGGGTCGCGAGCGACATCGCGGAGCTGCTGCACCACTGGACGCGCAAGGACCCCAAGGCGCCGGCGTACGACGTGGTGGTGGCGACCAAGGACCACCACATCGACCCGGGCGCCCACTGGTCGGAGACTCCTGACTTCGTGGATTCGTGGCCGGTGCACTGCGAGGTCGGCACCGACGGCGAGGCGTTCCACCCCAACCTGGACCCCCAGCCGTTCGACGCGGTGTTCCTCAAGGGCGAGCACGAGGCCGCCTACTCCGGCTTCGAGGGCCGCGACGCCGACGGCGCCTCGCTCGCCGAGTGGCTGCGCACCCGCGGCGTCGAGCACGTCGACGTGTGCGGCCTGGCCACCGACCACTGCGTCCGCGCCACCGCCCTCGACGCCGTCGCCAACGGCTTCAGCACCCGCGTCCTCCTGGACCTCTCCGCCGGCGTAGCCCCCGCCTCCACCGAGAAGGCCCTGATCGAGATGCGCGCAGCCGGCGTCCGTTTGTCCTGAGGTTGGCGCCACCCAGGTGGTCGAGCAGCGAGCGAAGCCTTGCGTCGAGCAGCGAGCGTCAGCGAGTGGTCAGTCGAGACGAGCGGACAGTCGAGACCACGCGGGGTGAGCCGGGAGCCAGAGGTACGCCCAGCTGGTGGACCGGGCGTACGCCGCTGCACGCGACCACAAGGTGGTCGAGCAGCGAGCGAAGCGAGTGGATAGTCGAGACCACGCTGGGTGAGCCGGGAAGCTGAAGTACGCCGGCAGAAGGGTCCCCTGCTCGCAGACGTACGCCGGGGCGCGCGACCCCCAAGGTGGTCGAGCAGCGAGCGAAGCGAGCGGACAGTCGAGACCACGCTGGGTGACCCGGGAGCCAGAGGTACGCCGGGGGCGGGCCCGGGGTACGCCGGCGCACGCGACCCCATGGTGGTCGAGCAGCGAGCGGAGCCTTGCGTCGAGCAGCGAGCGTCAGCGAGTGGTCAGTCGAGACGAGTGGATAGTCGAGACCACGCGGGGAAGCCGGAAGGCTGAAGTACGCCGGGTGGTTGGCCCGAGGCCCGCGACCCAGGCGCGCCGGGGGGCAGGCAACCACAAGGTGGTCGAGCAGCGAGCGAAGCGAGCGGATAGTCGAGACCACACCGGGCGAGCCGCGAAGCAGACCCGACCCCGCAAAGAGTCCGCGCCAACCGCAGGACAGCGAGACGAAAAAATTTTCCAACTATTTCCCTGATCCCCCGTGAAACAAGGGGATTCTCGGCGGAAACTGTCAGTGCTCGCTGCTTGGATTGATCCATGACAGCAACCGTCGCGACCAGCATCGAGGAGCTCGACAGCACCTCCGACGTGCTGTCGTTCGCCCGGCAACGGCGCGCCGACGCGGACCGTGCGGAGGCTGATGTCCTGACCGCCGCTGTCCTCTGGGCCGAGCAGCACCCGCCCGAGTCGATCCACGAAGCCGCCACCTGGATCGGCGGCGGCGAGACCGGCCTCCTCCTCGCCGGCCCCGGTGCTCCGCTGGTCGCGGAGTTCGCGATCGCGGAGTTCGCCGCAGCCATGGGGAAGACCACCGACGCCGGCAAAGCACTGATCGCGCACGGCCTGGAGCTGAAGTACCGCCTGCCCAGGCTCTGGGCACGGATCCAGAACGGAGCACTCCCGGTGTGGCGCGCCCGCCGCGTCGCCGAGGCCACCCTCGCCCTGTCGCAGGATGCGGCGAGGTTCGTGGACGCCCAGGTGGCGCCGTTCGCTCACAAGATCGGTTACGCAGCGTTGGAGCGTCTGGTCGCCGAAGCAGTGGACCGGTTCATGCCCGACCTCGCGGTCGAGCGGGCGGAGAAGTCAGCTGACGGTCGGCACGTGACGTTCCACCACGACCAGGTCTCCTTCAACGGCACCACGAGGATCGAGGGTGAGCTCGACCTCGGCGACGCCCTCGACTTCGACGCCGCACTCGCCCAGGGTGCGGAACAGCTCGCGCTGTGCGGAGCCACCGAGTCCCTCGACGTCCGCCGCGCGATGGCCGCCGGTGAGCTCGCCCGCAGGCAGCTCGCCTTCGACCTCCAGACCGACGCGGAGGCGACCCCAGGGCCGTCGAGCAGCGAGCGCCAGCCTTGCGTCGAGCAGCGAGCGTCAGCGAGTGGTCAGTCGAGACGAGTGGTCAGCCGAGACGAGCGGACAGTCGAGACCACACAACGCAAGCCGGGCGTGGCACCCAAGCCCCGCCAGGTGGTCCTCTACGTGCACCTCTCCGAAGCCGCACTCCGCGGCGAGGACGGCCTCCACCTGGCCCGGGTGGAGAACACCCGCACCGGGGTGACTGCGGAACACGTCCGCACCTGGTGCGCTAACCCCGACACAGTGGTGACCGTGAAGCCGGTGATCGACCTCAATGACCACATCGGCGTGAACGCCTACGAGGTCCCGGACCGGCTCGCTGAGCAGACCCAGCTACGCGACCACACCTGCGTGTTCCCGTGGTGCACCCGGCCGGCGCGCAAGTGCGACTCCGAGCATTGCGTGCCACATGACCGTGGCGGCACGACCTGCAGTTGCAATGTGGCGCCGATGTGCCGGAAGCACCATCGGTTGAAGACGCACTCGACCTGGGGCTATATGACGTTGGGGCCCGGGACCTTCTTGTGGACCAGCCCGCACGGGCTCCGGTTCTTGCGGGATGAGCACGGGACGGTTGATGTCACCGCGGACCGGCCGCCGCCACAGCCGGACGCGCCACCGCACTTCTGCTGACTCCGCCCTCTCTGCGTGGCCTGGGTCTGCCTGCGGGCTCACCTGAGTGGTCTCGACTGTCCGCTCACTGCGTTCGCTGCTCGACCACCTAGTGGTCGTGTGCCCCGGCGTACGGATGGATCGGAGTTCGCTATCGGCGTACGTCTGCCTGCTGCCTCACCTGGAGTGGTCTCGGCTGTCCGCTCACTGCGTTCGCTGCTCGACCACCTTGGGGTCGCGTGCCCCGTCGTACGTCCGAGTGCGAGAACTCGTTGCCGTCGTACGTCTGGCTCCCCGGGTCGCCTGTGTGGTCTCGACTTTCCGCTCGTCTCGACTGACCACTCGCTGACGCTCGCTGCTCGACGCAAGGCTGGCGCTCGCTGCTCGACCACCTGGCCTGCTACTCGCCGCGGAAGGTGGGGCGGCGCTTCTCGTTGAAGGCCTTCATGCCTTCGATGACGTCCTGGCTGCGCAGGAGGAGGGACTGGCCGGTGCGTTCGCGGGCGAAGGCGTCCTCGAGGCCGCCGAGGGTGGCGGCGTTGACGGCCTTCTTGGTCGCGGCGAACGCGAGCGGGGCGCCCGTGGCGAGGCGGCGCACGATCTTGTCCAGGGCGGCCGCGTAGTCGTCGTCGGGGAAGACGTGCGAGACCAGGCCGGCCGCGTAGGCCTCCTGGGCCGAGATCACGTCGGAGAGCAGAGCGAGGCGCATCGCGCGGGCCCGGCCCACCGAGGCGGCCACCGTGTACGTCGCGCCGCCGTCCGGCATCAGCCCGATCTTGGAGAACGCCAGCGTCAGGGCGGCAGACTCCGTGGCGACGACCAGGTCGCACGCGAGCGCCACCGACATGCCCACGCCTGCCGCGATCCCGTTCAGCCCGCACACCACGGGCCGGTCGAGCTCGGTGATCGCGCGGATCAGGAGGTTCGCGCCGTCGACCGAGTCGGCGTCGTAGTTGTCCTGCGGGGCATCGCCGCTCAGGTCGGCGCCGGCCGAGAACGCACCGCCCGTCCCGGTGAGCACCACCACCCGGACGTCGTCGCGGGTAGTGACCTCACGCAACCGGGTGATCGTCTCGATCACCATCTCCCCGGTGAACGCGTTGAACTGCTCAGGCCGGTTCAGCCGCAGCCACAAGGCACCGTCCTCGAGGTGGACCTCCACGTCGCTCATGCCGGAGCCGCCTCGGAGTAGCGGTCGCGCAGCTTCTGCTTGACCAGCTTCCCGGTCGGCGTGCGCGGCAGGTCCTCGGTGACGATGAACTCCGCGGGCACCTTGAACCGCGCGATCCGCTCGCGGGCGTACGCCGTCAGCTCGCCGGCCAGGTCGTCCGGAGCGCCCTCGGCGGGCTGCACGAACGCGACCACCCGCTCCCCCATCTCGTCGTCGGGCACGCCGATCACCGCGATGTCCAGCACCGACGGGTGCAGGCTGAACAGGTCCTCGATCTCCTGCGGATAGATGTTCACCCCGCCGCTGATGATCATGAAGGCCTGCCGGTCGGTGAGGAAGAGGTAGCCCTCGTCGTCGAGGTAACCGAGGTCGCCGACCGTGGACCAGCCCGGGTGCTCGGGGTGCTGGGTGGACGCCGTCTTCGCGGGATCGCCGTGGTAGCTGAACGGCATCTCGTCGCGCTCGAAGTAGATCGTGCCGACCTGCCCGGCCTGGACCTCGCGGCCCTCCGCGTCGCAGATCCTCGGCGTGCCGAGCAGCGGCCGGCCCACGGTTCCGGGGTGGGCGAGCCAGTCCTCCGGACCGACGTACGTCGCACCGTTGGCCTCCGTGCTCGCGTAGTACTCGTGCACGATCGGACCCAGCCACTCGATCATCTGCTGCTTGACCTTCACGGGGCACGGCGCCGCCGCGTGCACCACGGTCTTCAGGGTGCTGGTGTCGTAGGAGCTGCGCACGTCCTCGGGCAGCTTCAGCATCCGCACGAACATCGTCGGGACGCACTGGGTGTCGGTCACGCCGTAGCGCTGGACGGCCTCGAGGAAGTTCTCGGCGTCGAAGCGCTGCATCAGTACGACAGTCCCGCCGAGAGCCTGGACCACGCCCGTGTAGCGCAGCGGTGCCGCGTGGTACACCGGCGCCGGCGAGAGGTAGACGGTCTCGGGGCCGTAGGAGAACAGCGCGCCGAAGATCATCACGTAGGGGTAGCCCGGCTCGTCGACCTGGATCGGCAGCAGCGGGATCTTGATTCCCTTGGGCCGCCCGGTGGTGCCCGAGGAGTAGAGGAAGTCGTCGCCGTGCGGTTGGTCGACCAGCGGCTCGGTGCTCGCCCCCGCCAGCGCCTCGTCGTAGGAGGCGTACCCCGCGACCGGTCCACCGAAGGCCAGCCGGACCGGCACGTCGATCTGGCCGGCCATCGCCTCGACCAGCTCGGAGCGGGCGGCGGAGACCACCAGCGCCTTCGCCCCGCAGTCGTTGACGATGTACGCCGCCTCGGCCGGGGCGAGGTGGTGGTTCACCGCGGTGATGTAGAGCCCCGAGCGCAGCGCGGCCCAGTAGACCTCGTAGGCCTGGGGCGCGTTGTCGCTGACCATCGCGATCACGTCCCCGGTCACCAGCCCGGCGTCCGCGAAGACGTGCGCCAGTCGAAGGCTGCGTTCATCCAGCTCGGCGTACGTCGTGACCTGCCCGGTCTCGGCGATGATCAGTGCTGGCTTCTCAGGCGTCTCGCGCGCCCAGGTTCCCGGAAACATGGACTCATCCAAGAGGTTGACACTTTTACTGTCAACGACGGGTGCGGCCCATGTCTCCCCCGGCTAGTGTCGAGGCATGGTCCGCGGCCTGGTGATTGCCGACGAGGAGGCTCCACCCCTCCGACCCGAGACGCTGCGCGACCTCGCGCCCGATGTCGTCCTCGCGGCCGGCGACCTGTCCTGGGACTACCTCGAGTACGTCGCCTCCGCGACCGACGTGCCGATGGTGTTCGTGCCCGGCAACCACGACCCCGAGCCGGACCGTCCCAGGCGCGGGCTCAACGGCAGCTACACCGTGGCCGGCCTTCACTGCGACGGGCCGCGGCCCCAGGGCGCGACCAACGCCGACCAGCTGGTGCTGCAGGTCGCGGGGCTGCGCATCGCCGGGCTGGGCGGCTGCGTGCGCTACCGGCCCGGGCCCAACCAGTACACCCAGGGCGAGTACGACCGGCGTGCCCGCCGCCTGCTGCGCCGGGCGAGGAGGGCCGGGCCGGTCGACGTGCTGCTCACGCACGCGCCGCCCCTGGGCCTGGGTGACGGCGAGGACAAGGCCCACGAGGGCATCCGCGCGCTGCACCACGTGCTCGCCCGGATCGAGCCGACCTGGCACCTGCACGGTCACGTCCACCCCTACGGCCAACCGATGCCCGACCGGCAGGTCGGCCCGACGACGATCCGCAACGTGATCCCCTGGAAGCTGATCGAGATCGAGCCCCGGCCCGGCGCCCGATGAGGAGCACCGGGTCGCCGCGCGCCGACGCCGAGAACGACTTCCTGCGCGCCCGCCGGCACCAGGTGCTGTCCTCGCTGGCGGCGTGGATGCGCTCGGACGCCGCCAAGGACAGCGGCCGGACACTGTCGTTCACCGAGGTCGTGGACGCACTCGGGCGACGCGGTGAGCGTTCGCTCGGCCTCCAGGTGATCCCGGTGGACTCCATCGTCGGGTCGGTGGACAAGGTGCGCGACTTCGACCGCCGCTTCCGGCCCACCTCCGACCGGAGCCGGCAGCGGTGGGAGCGGATGGCGCTCAAGACGCGCCAGGGGCACGCGTTCCCGCCGATCGACGTCTACAAGCTCGGCCACCTCTACTTCGTCCGCGACGGCCACCACCGCGTCTCCATCGCACGCGCCATGGGAACCCGCGAGATCGAGGCCTACGTGACCGAGATCGACACCGTGATCGACACCGAGGGGATCGGTGGCAGCCGCGACCTCGACGCCAAGAGCTGGGGGCTCCGCTTCCTGCAGCGGGTGCCCCTCGACGCCACGCGGCGCACGGAGATCAACTGCTCCGACCCGGCGACCTACCACCAGCTCGCCGAGATGGTCGAGGCCTGGGCCTGCCGGCTGATGCACTCCGAGGGCGCCTACTTCGACAAGGCGACGATGGCGCGGCGGTGGTTCGACGAGGAGTACAAGCCCGTCCTGGCGATGATCGACGAGGCCGGCGTACGCGGTCCCGACGAGTCCGGGGCCGACGCCTACGTGCGCGTGGCCGGTGAGCGCTACCGGCTGATCCGCGAGCACGAGTGGAACCGCGAGGTGATGCAGCGGCTCGCGGAGAAGGGCCGCTCACGGCGTCGGTGAACCGCCCTCCCCCAGATCCTCAGATGGTCGAGGTCTCAGCTGTGCGCTGCGTGAGCTCCCACGGGCTGGGCGGTCAGGTTCGCCCCGCTCTCGGCGTCGAAGATCGACATCTTCTCCGTGTCGACCCACAGCGTGGCCTCGGTACCGGCCCGGACCTTCGCGGCCGCGTCCAGCCGGGCGTTCACCTGGGTGCCCTCGCCGTGCATGTCCTGGCCGGCGTCCGCCGCCAGGTCCTGCAGGTCGCGGGAGGCCGCCTCGCCACGCACGGTGAAGTAGGCGTAGACGTCGGAGCCCATGGACTCGACGAGGTCGACCGGCACGGTCACGGTCGCGCCGGGCGCATCCCCCACCAGGGCTGCGTCCTCGAAGTGCTCCGGACGCAGGCCGAGGATCACCTCACGGCCCTTGCTCTGCTCGCTCGCGCGGCGCACGCGGTCCGACATCGGCAGGGTGCCCAGGCCACAGCGCAGGCTGTCCCCCTCGATCGTGGCGGGCAGGAAGTTCATCGCAGGGCTGCCGATGAAGCCGGCGACGAAGAGGTTCGTCGGGTTCTGGTAGAGGTCGGTCGGGGAGCCGACCTGCTGCATCACGCCACCGCGCAGCACCACCACCCGGTCACCCAGCGTCATCGCCTCGGTCTGGTCGTGGGTGACGTAGAGCGTCGTGGTGCCCAGGGTCTTCTGGATCCGCGCGACCTGCGTGCGCATCTGCACCCGCAGCTTGGCATCGAGGTTGGACAGCGGCTCGTCCATCAGGAACGCCTTGGGGTTGCGGACGATCGCGCGCCCCATGGCGACGCGCTGCCGCTGGCCGCCGGAGAGGTTGGCGGGCTTGCGGTCCAGGTGCGCGGTCAGCTCCAGCATCTCCGCCGCCTCGTCGACCTTGGCCTTGATCGTCGCCTTGTCGACGCCTGCCAGGGTGAGCGGGAACGCCATGTTCTCTCCCACCGTCATGTGCGGGTAGAGCGCGTAGGACTGGAAGACCATCGCGATGTCGCGGTCCTTGGGGGCCTTGTCGTTGACCACGACGCCGTCGATGCTCAGCGTCCCCTGGGTGATGTCCTCGAGGCCGGCCACCATGTTGAGCAGCGTCGACTTGCCGCAGCCCGAGGGCCCCACCAGGATGATGAACTCGCCGTCGGCGATGCTCAGGCTGAAGTCGTCGACCGCCAGAGCCCCGTCCGGGTAGCGCTTGACGACGTGGTCCAAAACGATTTCTGCCACGAGGTGCTCCTTTGCTCGAGGTCGCGGGCCTCAGCCCTTGACCGCGCCCGACGTGAGGCCAGCGACGATGCGACGCTGGAAGAACAGGACGAAGAGAACGATCGGGATCGTGATGATCACGCCCGCGGCGGCGATCGCCGCGGTGGGCTTCTCGAACGTCGTGGCGCCGGTGAAGTAGGACATCGCCGCCGGCACCGTGCGCGCGTTGTTGGTCGAGGTCAGCGAGATCGCGAACAGGAAGTCGTTCCAGCAGGCGATGAACACCAGGATCGCGGTGGTGAAGACACCCGGCATGGCCAGCGGCGCGATCACCTTGCGGAACGCCTGGTACGGCGTCGCGCCGTCCATCTTCGCTGCCTTCTCCAGCTCCCAGGGGATCTCCCGGAAGAACGCCGAGAGGGTGTAGATGCCCAGCGGCAACGCGAAGGTGATGTAGGGCAGGATCAGGCCGGGCCAGGTGTCGAAGATCCCCACGGCGGTCTCGATCTTGAACAGCGGGGTCACCAGGGCGATCTGCGGGAACATCGAGATCAGCAGCGACATCGCCACGATCGCCTGCTTGCCCGGGAAGTCCAGCCGCGCGATGGCGTACGCCGCCATGGTGCCCAGGATGAGCGCGACGAACGTCGAGATCAGGCAGATGCCGATCGAGTTGATCAGCGCTCGCAGGAACGTGTCGTTGCTGAAGATCTCGGAGTAGGCCTCGGTGGTGGGCTTGGTGGCGATGAAGTTGCCGTCGTTGATGGTGTCGCCGCCCTTGAGGGACAGCGAGATGATCCACACGATCGGGATGAAGGCGTAGAGCAGGACGATGGTGTTGATCGCTGCCCAGCCGTACTTCTTGCCGGTGGTCTCGGTCTGCGCACTCATCGGGTCTCCCCCTGCCCGGGCGCCGCGGCCCCGAAGAGCTTGATGAACAGGAACGCGATGATCGCGATCGTGATGAAGATGAGCACCGACATCGTGGATCCGATGCCGAGGTTGAGACCTCTGATCAGGTTGTTGTAGGCGACGATGGAGACCGACGAGGTGTCGTTGGCGCCGTTGGTGAGCACGAAGATGTTGTCGAATATTCGGAACGCGTCCAGGGTGCGGAACAGCAGCGCCACCAGGATGGAGGGCTTGATCAGCGGGATGGTGATCTTCCAGAACCGCTGCCACGGCGTGGCCCCGTCCATCGAGGCTGCCTTGAGGAGGTCCTCGGGCACGAGGGCCAGGCCGGCCATCAGCAGCAGTGCCATGAACGGCACCGTCTTCCAGACCTCGGCGAGCAGGATGATCCACAAGGAGGGCCATCGCTCGGTCAGCGGCGCGGAGTCACCGGCGAGCCAGCCGAGTCCCTGGGTCCACGCGAACCGCCAGGAGAACGCCGCCACCACGGTCACGATCGCGTAGGGCACCAGCGCCGAGGTGCGCACCAGCCCGCGGCCCACGATGGTGCGGTGCATCACCACCGCGAGGGCCATGCCGAGGATGAGCTCGAGGGTGGCACCCAGCACGGTCAGGAACATGGTGACGCCGAAGGCGGTCCACCAGATCGAGCTGCTCAGCACGGTGACGTAGTTGTCGAACCCGATGAACTCGTTGGCGTCCGGGGTGCGCAGGTCGGCGCGGAAGAACGAGAGGTAGATCGCGTAGAGGATCGGGTAGGCGGTCACCAGGAGCATCACGAACACGGCGGGCGCGCAGAGCAGCATCCCCAGCCGCTGCTCGGCCCGCTTGCCCTCGCTGGCGCGGGTCCTGGCGATCTCGACGCCCTCGTCGTCCTGGTCGGTGCGGGTGATGGTCGCGCTCACGGCAGGATCCCCTTTCCGTCGATCGCCTGCTGGATCTTGTCCTCGAGCTCCGCGGCCGTCTTCTTCGGATCGATGGCGCTCGGCGGGGACAACGTGGTCGACACGATCGTCGAGACGTTCTGGTAGAGCGGGGTGATCGGCCGCGGGACTGCGGTCTTCAGGGACTCCAGGAGGACGTCGCCCATCGGGTAGGCCTCCTTGAACTCCGGCATCTCGTAGACGCTCGGCGCCACCGGAGGCTCACCCGCGTCAAGAGACGTGCGCAGCTGGTTCTCCGGCGAACGCAGGCACATCGCCGCGTCGAACGCCTCCTTCGGGTGCTTGGAGAACTCGCTGACCGCGAAGTTCATCCCGCCCAGCGTGGCCTTGGCCGGCGTACCGGGCTTGAACTCCGGGAGCGGCGCGAACCCGAGGTCTTCGGCGACCTTCTCGTTGGCGCCCTTCATCGCGGAGAGCACGTAGGGCCAGTTCACGATGAACGCCGCCTCGCCGTTCTGCAGCTGGGCGAACAGCTCGGGCTCCTGGCTGTTGGACAGGGACTTGCTGGCCAGCCCGTCGCGCGCCAGGTCGCGGATGATCTTGAGCGCGTCGACCGTCTCCTCGTTGACCGTCACCTTGGTGCTGTCCTCGTTGACCAACGTGCCGCCCATCGAGGACAGCACGGTGTTGAACGCCACCACGAAGCCTTCGTACTGCGCTGCGGTGATCCCGATGACGTAGGGCTTGCCCTCCGACTTCAGCTTCTTCGCCGCCGCGATCACGTCGTCCCAGGTCTTGGGGGCCTCGGGCACCAGCGACTTGCGGTACCAGAGCAGCTGGACGTTGGTGTGCTTCGGGATGCCGTAGAGCTTGTCCTTCCACATGGCGGTGTCGATCGTCGCCTCGAGCGTGTCCTTGGTGGCCTCGGCCTTCTGCGCCGCGGTGAGCTCGCGGATCCAGCCGGCCTCGGCGAACTCCGCCGTCCAGGTCACGTCCATGCCCAGCAGGTCGAGGCTGTCGTCCTTGGCGGCGAGCCGCCGGACGAACTGCTCGCGCTGGCCGTCGGCGTCGCTGGGCAGCAGGTTGCCGACGATCTTGTACTTGCCCTCGGCCTTGGTGTTGCAGTCGTCGAGGATCTTCTCGAAGCCCGCGGCGGACGCGCCGCCGTACAGGTTGATCACGGGCACCCCGCTGTCGGAGCTGCCGCACGCCGCCAGCAACGCGCTGGCGGTGACACCCGCGCAGACCGACGCCGCCAACTTCTGGAACCTGGGTCGCGCACTCATCAGCTTGCTCCCTCCGACTCCCGACAGTCGTGTGACCTGGGTCACATACGGCACTGAACCTAGTGCTCGGGGATCGGAGGCGCAAGGACCGCCGGGATTCAGTTACCGATCAGCAACCAGACCGCGGTGTCGGTCGGGACACCCTGCGAGGAGTCGAAGTCCTCACTGGCCACGAGCACCTCGGCGCCGTCGGGCAGGGGCACGCTCGCCTCACCCAGGTTGGCGATCACGCGCAGGGTCGCGTCCGCCGTACTGACGTCGAAGGCGAGGGCGTCGGGCCCTGCATCGACCCAGCTGAGCTCTCCCCGGCCGGGCCGGTGCTCACGACGCAGCCGGAGCAGGGTGCGGTAGAGCTCCAGCGTGGATCCCGCGACCCCGGTCTGCCGGTCGACGGCGAGCTCGCCGTACTCCTTGGGCTGCGGCAGCCACGAGCGGCCCGAGGGACCGAAGCCGTACGCCGGGGCGTCACCCTCCCAGGGGATCGGGACGCGGCAACCGTCGCGACCACGCGAGGTGTGGCCGGACTTCTCCCAGGTCGGGTCCTCGCGGACCTCGTCGGGCAGCTCGGTCGCCTCGGGAAGGCCCAGCTCCTCGCCCTGGTAGAGGTAGGAGCAACCCGGCAGCGCCAGCATCACCGTGGTGGCGGCCCGGGCGCGACGCAGCCCGAGCACGGCGTCCGGCTGCGGGTCGTCGGCGCCGATGCCCGCCATCCGGACCCGGCCCGGCACCGCCTCGTAGCCCAGCCTGCTGGCGTGCCGCACCACGTCGTGGTTGGACAGCACCCAGGTCTGCGGGGAGCCGCTGTCCGCGACGGCCTCCAACGAGGCCTGGATCTCCTGCTTGAGGGCACCGGCGATCCACGGGCTCATCAGGAAGGCGAAGTTGAAGGACTGGTGCAGCTCGCCGGGGCGGACGTACGCCGCCAGCGCGTCCGCCGGCACCACCCACGCCTCCGCGCACAGGATGCGATCGGAGTCCGCACCCTCGACGGCGTAGGAGTCGGTGACCTTGCGCCAGCGGCGGTAGATGTCGTGCACGCCGGGCTGGTCCCACATCGGCAGGTCGGAGGTGCGGTCGGTCCCCTCGATCTCGTGACCGGGAGGAGCGTCGGGCAGCCCCTGGGCCTTGACCAGGCCGTGGGCCACGTCGATCCGGAAGCCGTCCGCCCCGCGGTCGAGCCAGAACCTGAGCACCGACTCCATCTCGTCGCCCACCTCGGGGTTGTCCCAGTCGAAGTCGGGCTGGGTGACGTCGAAGAGGTGGAGGTACCACTGCCCCGGGGAGCCGTCGGGCTCGGTCACCCGCTCCCACGCGGGACCACCGAAGTTGCTGACCCAGTTGTTCGGGGCTTCGTCCCCGTCGGTGCCCCTGCCGTCGCGGAACACGTAGCGCGCCCGGGCCGCGCTACCGGGCGGGGAGGCGAGCGCCTCCTGGAACCACGGGTGCTCGCTGGAGGAGTGGTTCGGGACGATGTCGACCATCACCCGCAGGCCGAGCTCGTGGGCACGCTCGATCAGGGCGTCGGCGTCGGCGAGCGTGCCGAACCGGGGATCGACGTCGCGGTAGTCGGCGACGTCGTAGCCCGCGTCGTGCTGGGGCGAGGTGTAGAACGGCGAGAGCCACACCGCGTCCACACCGAGCTCGACCAGGTAGGGCAGCCGGGCCGTGATGCCGGGCAGGTCACCGAGTCCGTCGCCGTCGGAGTCCGCCCACGAGCGCGGGTAGATCTGGTAGATGACGGCGTCACGCCACCACTGCTGCTTGGTCATTGGCCCCACTTCTCGGTCAGCTTGGCTATCACCGTCAGGCTACGGGTGGTGGCGACGCCGAGACGACGCTCCAGCGCGGAGTTGCTGGACGACGCCACCTCGTTGTAGGGCTTGGCGATCAGCAGGTGCACCGCCCGCCGGCCGACCCGCAGCTGCGCGCCCGGGAGCGACTGCGCCTCCACCTCGGCGGCGAGACCGGCGTCCGGTGGAGTCGCGAGCAGGGTCAGGTGGTGCCCGGTGAGATCGCCGTGCGCGTCGTCGTACTCCGCACGGAACGCGAGTGCCTCCGCGTGCGTCTCGGCCAGCTCGGCCGGTGTCATCAGCACCACCGGCACGGCGAACCCGCGGTCCTCGAGCACCGTCTTCTCCACGGCGGCGGTCACCTTGGCCGGGGACCGCATCCCCGTGCGCAGCAGCACGTTGCCCGTCTGGATGTGGGTCTGCACGTCCTCGAAGCCCGCAGCCGTCAGGGCACTGCGCAGCTCGGCCATCGGGTACTGCCGCTTGCCCACGTTGATGGCACGCAGGAACGCGATGAAGGTCGGCACGGCGTCAGTCCCGCGCCCAGGTCCAGGCGTACGCCGGGTCCTCGACCGCCAGCCCGGCCTCACCCAGCTCGAGGGGCCGGAAGGTGTCCACCATGACGGCCAGCTCGTCGAAGTACTCCACCCCGATGGAGGCCTCGATCGTGCTCGGCTGCGGACCGTGCGCGTGACCGCCCGGGTGCAGCGAGATCGAGCCGATCCCGATGCCGGATCCCTTGCGGGCCTCGTAGTCGCCGTCGACGTAGAACATCACCTCGTCGGAGTCGACGTTGGAGTGGTAGTACGGCACCGGGATCGACTGCTCGTGGTAGTCGACCTTGCGGGGACAGAAGTTGCAGATCACGAAGTTGTGGCCCTCGAAGACCTGGTGCACCGGTGGCGGCTGGTGGATCTTGCCGGTGATCGGCATGAAGTCCTCGACGTTGAAGGTCCACGGGTAGAGGCAGCCGTCCCAGCCGACCACGTCGAAGGGATGCGTCGCACAGGTGATCCGCGAGCCGACCAGCCCGGCCCCGCCTGCCGACCTGCCACGGTGCTTGACGAGCACCTCGACGTCCGTGCCCTCCACGAGCAGCGGGTCGGTGGGGCCGTACAGGTCGCGCTCGCAGTACGGCGCGTGCTCGAGGAGCTGGCCGTACTTGGAGAGGTAGCGCTTCGGCGGCGCGATGTGGCTCTCCGCCTCGATGGCGTAGAGCCGGCTCTGCTCGGCCGGGACCCACCGGTGCGTGGTCGCCCGAGGGATCACGACGTAGTCACCGGTGCGGTAGGCCACCACCCCGAAGACGGTCTCGACGGTGCCGCTCCCGCGCTCCACGAAGACGCACTCGTCGCCTACCGCGTTGCGGTAGAGCGGCGATGGCTCGTCGGTGACGACGTAGCTGATCCGCACGTCGGCGTTGCCCAACACCAGCCTGCGCCCGGTCACGGCGTCCACCCCCGCGGCGTCACCGCCCACGGCCAGGTCATGCAGCTTCAGGTGCCGCGGCTTGAGTGGATGGTTGGGCGTGGTGGCCTGGTCGGGCAGCTCCCACACCTGGCTGTCCACGATGGCCGACGGGACACCACGGTGGTAGAGCAGCGAGGAGTCCGAGGAGAATCCCTCCTCCCCCATCAGCTCCTCGTGGCGGAGTGCGCCGTGGTCGTCTCGGAAGGCGGTGTGCCGGGTGCGAGGAACCTCGCCCACGGATCGGTAGTAAGCCACACCCGCAGCCTGTCCCCTCGTCCTCTAGCGTGGCAACCGTGAGCACCACCGACGCCACCTTCGCTGCCTTCGTCGACGACGCGAGCGCACTGCTCCCCGACGAGCCCGTCTCCCTGGCAGAGGCGATGTCCGCCTACGGCACCCGGACCGAGGACTCCCGCCAGGGCAGCTTCGTGGTGCGCGACACCGACCTGCCGCACCTGCGGGGGTTCCAGGGCCCGGTGACGGTCGTGACCACCGGTGGTGCGGGACACCTCGCCGGCCCCGCGGGGCTGTGCAAGCGACTGGGCCTGCACCTCACCCGGCTGCACGTCACGCTGCGCGACCCCGGCGACCTGCGGGGCAACGCGAGACGGGTGCTCGCCGCGGTCGACGACGCTCTGGCCGCGGGGGACCTCGACGACAGCACCGAGGTCTGCATCGAGGTCCCGCCCTCCGGGTCGGAATCGGGCTGGCTCGCGGCCGCGGACGAGGTCGCGGCGGCCGAGCACCTGCTCGCGCTGCGCCTCGCCACCGGGGACACCCCCGTGCCCGCGGACACGCTGGTGTCGTGGATCGACGCGTCCCTGGACCGCGAGACGCCCTTCACGGTGCACGGGCTGGCCCGCGCCCTGCCCACGGCAGCGCCCGTCCCCGGCTTCCTGAACGTGCTCGTCGCCACCCAGCTCCTCTTCGACGGCGGCAGCGACCCGGTCGGGGCGCTGGCCGAGACCGACGCGACGGCACTGCTCGCCCGGACGACCCCGGAGGACCTCGAGCGTGCCCGGCGGTGGTTCACCACGTTCGCCTCCGACGACGTGGAGGCCTCGCTGCACGACCTCACCGAGCTGCCCGACGAGTGGGCCGGCCGGTGACCTCCTGGGTCGCAGGTGCGGCCGGGTCGGCGTACGACGTGGACAACCTGCCGTACGGCGTGTTCTCCACCCCCGGGACCGCGGCCCGTATGGGGGTCCGCATCGGCGACCACGTCCTCGACGTCGCCGCGGCCGGCGGGGACCCCGTCCTGGCCCAGGGGTCCCTGGACGCCTTCCTGGCCGCCGGGCGGGAGGTCTGGACGGCCACGCGCGCGTGGCTGGTCGGCCTGCTCGGCCACGAGCAGCACCGCGCCCGGGTGGAGCCGGCGCTGGTCCCGCTGGACGAGGTCACGATGCACCCGCCGTTCACCGTCGCGGACTACGTCGACTTCTACTGCTCCGTGCAGCACGCGACCAACGTGGGCCGGATCTTCCGTCCGGACGCAGAGCCGCTGAGCCCGCAGTGGCGGCACCTGCCGATCGGCTACCACGGGCGTGCGGGCACCGTCGTCATCTCCGGCACCGACGTACGCCGCCCCCGGGGCCAGCGTCGCTCCCGCAGCGGCTCACCCGCCTTCGGCCCGACCCGCCGCCTCGACATCGAGGCCGAGCTCGGCTTCGTCGTGGGCACCCCCTCCCGGATGGGAGAGCAGGTGCCCACGGACGCGTTCGCCGACCACGTCTTCGGCGTCACGCTGCTCAACGACTGGTCGGCGCGCGACATCCAGGCCTGGGAGTCGGTGCCGCTGGGGCCGTTCCTCGGCAAGTCGTTCGCCACCTCGATCAGCCCGTGGATCACTCCGCTCGCCGCCCTGGAGTCCGCGCGGGTGCCGCTGCCGGGGCAGGACCCCGAGCCGCTGGAGTACCTCCGGGTGCAGGAGCCGGCCGGCTACGACATCGACATCGAGATCGACCTCGGCGGCGAGGTGGTCAGCCGGCCGCCGTACGCCTCGATGTACTGGTCGCCCGCGCAGATGCTCGCCCACATCACCGTCAACGGGGCGTCGCTGCGCACCGGCGACCTCTACGGGAGCGGCACGGTGTCAGGTGACGAGCCGGGCCAGCGGGGCTCCTTCCTCGAGCTCAGCTGGGGCGGCCGGGAGCCGTTCGCCGGTGGGCACACCTTCCTCGAGGACGGCGAGACCGTGACCCTGCGCGCCACCGCGCCCGGTGCCCTCGGTGGCCGGATCGCGCTGGGCGAGGTGACCGGCACCGTCGTCAGCTGAGCCCGCGCCGCTGGGTCTGCTCCGGTGAGTTCACCGTGACGCAGAAGGCCTGCCCGGCCGGGTCCCGCAGCACGTGCCACCCACCGTGCCCCCTGCCGAGGTCGGCAGCGCCGAGGGCGACCAGCCGGCGTACCTCCGCCTCGAGGTCGTCGGTGCCGTGGTCGAGATGCGCGCGCACCTCGCCGTCCGGCTCGTCCAGGCGCTGGAACAGCAGCTGCAGCGGCGATCCGGCGTCGTCGTGCCACTTGCCGGCGAACTCCCTGGCCGAGGACCCGAACCAGTGGCCGCCGAGCAGCGCTCGCCAGAACCCGACCTCGGCGTCGTGCTTCGCGACCGGCGAGTCGATGCACACCTGCACCAGCCGGGAGCGGTGCCCATCGGGCCAGGTCACCGGTTCCGGCGGGGTGCGGCCGGGCTGGCCGAGGACGCAGAACGGCAGGCCCCCGGGCGAGCGCAGCGTCTGCCACTCCCCGTTCGCACCCAGCGCTTCCGCACCCAGCGCGATCGCTGTCGCCACAGTCGCATCGGGGTGCGCGGACTCGACGTCGAGATGGATCCGCGGCGGCCCGTCCACCTGCTGGAGATGGACGTAGGCCTCGCCCTGCGGGGGCTCGAAGCTGCGCAGCTCGGGATGCCCCGGCCACGACTCGCCGGCCGGCCAGCCGAGCACCTCACCCCAGAATCCCGCTGTCGCCGCGTGCGAGTCGGCCGGGACGTCGATCACCGTGTGCAGCCACGCCATCGGGCCACCCTAGGACGCGGCAGAGCCCCGGGGAATGCCGTCATCCCGCCCCGGTCACCCCAGGAGCAGCGACCCGCGCCAGACCTTCTCCTGGTGTCCGGGCAGCAGCCGGTTCTGCTTGAGGAACGCCAGCGGCTTCTCCCCCATCCACTGCATCGTCGCGCGGTAGTGCGGGTTGCCCAGGGCCGCCCGGCGGCCGACCCGCGGTTCGATCCCGACGCTGCGGTAGATCTCGGGGTTGACCAGCGAGCGGGCCACCATGAAGCAGGTCTGCGCGGTGAGCACCTGCTGGCGCAGCAGCCCGGCTCCGGACTGGCCCGCCATCTGCTTGCGGACCTCGTCGCGGGCGAACGTCATGTGCCGGGCCTCCTCGAGGACGTGGATCCGCGCCACCATCCGCGTCACCGGCTGCACCCGCTCGTCGTTCATCAGGTCGCGCTGCCAGGTGTCGAGGATCTCCTCGGCCACCAGGATCGAGGCGTAGGCGCTCGGCCCGCGCACGACGGCGTTGAAGAGCCGCCCGAGGCGGTGCACCGACGCGGGCGGGCCGTACGCCGGGACGCCGAAGTGCGCGATCGACTTGCCGAACATCGTGGAGTGCCGGCACTCGTCGGCCACCTCGGTCAGGGCGTAGTGCATGTGCGCGGACGTGGGGTCGTCGTCGTACGCGTCCCGGAGCATCATCTGCATCAGCAGGAGCTCGAACCACAGCCCCACGCTGGCGATGGAGGCGACCTCGTGCCGCGACAGCTCGAGTCGCTGCTCGTGGGTCAGCCGGTCCCACAGCTCGGTGCCGAACAGCGACATCCGCTCCGGCTGCATCCCCCACAGGTCGGGGTCGATGGGCGCCTCCCAGTCGATGTCGACGTCGGGGTCGTAGGAGTGCCGGGCCGAGGACCTCAGCAGCCGCTCGGGGACGGACGTGGCGGACATTGACGCCTCCTGAATCGCAGTAACCGTTACTTCCAGTAACAGATATCGGCTACTGTCGGTCACATGGCCCGCCACGTCAAGGACTCTGCCGACACCGGCCCGGCGCACGACGACCGCCGCAGCACCCGGTGGGACGACCACCGCGAGACCCGGCGCGCCGACCTGGTCGAGGCGGCGGTGGCCGCGATCGACGAGCACGGTCCCGGCGCCAGCATCGCGGAGATCGCCGCGTCGGCCGGGGTGAGCAAGCCGGTGCTCTACCGCTACTTCTCCGACAAGGACGACCTCTACCGCGCCGTCGGGGCGTGGGGCGCCCAGCAGGTGATCGACGGGCTGCTGCCCGTGCTGCTCAGCGACACTCCCGTCCGCTCGCGCGTGGAGAAGGCCTGCTCGGCGTACCTCACCCTGATCGCCGCGCACCCGCACGTGTTCTTCCTGCTGGTCGAGCACCCGACCAGCGACGACCCCCTCGCGGACGGCAGGGAGATGGTCGCGGCCACGATCAGCCGCACCCTCGGGGACGCCCTGCGGGACCTCGGCGTCGACGCTGCCGGGGCCGAGCCGTGGGCGCACGGCCTGGTCGGGCTCGGGCTCTCCACCGGCGAGTGGTGGCTGCGACGCAGGACGATGAGCCGGGCGGCGGTCTCGCGGTACCTGAGCTCGTTCGTGTGGCACGCCTTCGAGGGCATCGCCGCCGAGCACGGCGTCAAGGTCGACAGCCGGGGCCGGCTGCGACTCGTGGGCGAGGCGACTCCGTGAGCAGCCACGAGCCCCGCGAGTCCTACGACGGGCCGGCGACCCTCGACGACCTGGAGGTGGAGGTGCGCCTGCGCGGCTGCTTCCAGCCGATCGACGGGCGGTTCCACTGGTGGGGCCGCGTCGACCGGGAGGCAATCCTGCCGCACGCCTCGGGCGCCACGGTCACGGTCGCAACCCCCCACGGCCGGGCCGAGGGCCGGCTCTCCGACGTCGACCCGTGGGGACGCTTCCGGATCACCGGGACTGGCCGACCACCCTTCTGAGGGCGCTCCCGTGGAGCGCCCGGTCGCGTCCGCGGCGTACTCCTTCGTGCGGTTCTGCGGCGGCGCCGTCGCCCCGTACGTCGCGCTGAAGCTCTTCGGGTCCGAGGAGACGACCGAGGACGACGCCGATGCGGTCCTGGTCGGCGACCTGGACTGACCCGGAAGGCGGCCGGACTCAGAGGTTGCCGCGCGCGTCCTGCTCGCGCTCGATCGCCTCGAAGAGCGCCTTGAAGTTGCCCTTGCCGAAGCCGAGCGAGCCGTGTCGCTCGATCAGCTCGAAGAACACCGTGGGCCGGTCCCCCAGCGGCTTGGTGAAGATCTGCAGCAGGTAGCCGTCCTCGTCGCGGTCCACCAGGATCCCGCGGCGCTGCAGCTCCTCGATCGGCACGCGCACGTGGCCGATCCGGGCACGCAGCTCGGGGTCCTCGTAGTAGGAGGCAGGCGTGCTGAGGAACTCCACGCCGTTGGCACGCAGCGCGTCGACCGAGCCGAGGATGTCGTTGGTCGCGAGGGCGAGGTGCTGGGCACCGGCACCGCGGTAGAACTCGAGGTACTCGTCGATCTGAGAGCGCTTCCGGGCGACGGCCGGCTCGTTGAGCGGGAACTTCACCCGGTGGTTGCCGCTCGCGACGACCTTGCTCATCAGCGCGGAGTAGTCGGTGGCGATGTCGTCTCCGATGAACTCGGCCAGGTTGGTGAAGCCCATCACCCGGTTGTAGAACCCCACCCACTCGTCCATCCGCCCCAGCTCGACGTTGCCGACGATGTGGTCCAGCGCCTGAAAGAGTCGCTTCGGCTCGCCGTCGCGCTTCACCCAGGTGGACTCGGCGGCGACGTAGCCGGGGAGGTAGGGCCCGTCGTACCCGGAACGGTCGACGAGGGTGTGCCGCGTCTCGCCGTACGTGGCGATGGCGGCCGTCCGGATGGTGCCGTGCTCGTCGGTGACGTCCTCCGGCTCGCGGACGACCCGGGCGCCGGCCCGGCGCGCCTGGGCGATGCAGCGGTCGACGTCGGGCACCTCGAGGGCGATGTCGACCACGCCGTCCCCGTGGCGGCGGTGGTGGTCGGCCAGCTCGCTGGCGGGGTCCACCGCCCCGTTGAGCACGAACCGGATCGACCCGGAGCGCAGCACGAACGACTTGTGGTCCCGGTTGCCGTGCTCGGGACCGGAGTAGGCGACCAGCTCCATCCCCCACGCGGACTGGTAGTAGTGCGCGGCCTGGGTCGCGTTGCCCACCACGAACACGATCGCGTCCCACCCGGTCACGGGGAACACGTCACGCTCCTCGTCGTACTCCACGAGGCCGACCAACTGCTTGAGCTGGTCGAGGGTCAGGTCGGCGCGGATCTCTTCGGGCGTCAGCGAGCTCATGCACCCAAGCGTCGCCACGGACGACAACTTGTGCAACGCTCACCCGACACACTGCACAACCTGTACAGCAAGGAGCCATCTCGTGGACCTTCTCGACCGCACCCTGATCGAGCTGTTCGCCGCCGAGCCCCGGGTCGGTGTCCTGGAGGCCTCCCGGCGCCTCGGCGTCGCGCGGGGCACCGTCCAGGCCCGGCTCGACCGGCTGCAGCGCGACGGGATCGTGTCCGGCTGGGGGCCGCAGCTCGAGCCGGCCGCGCTGGAGCACCCGGTGACGGCGTTCCTGACCCTGGAGCTGCGGCAGGCGGGTGCCGGTGGCCACGACGCGGTCGGGCGACACCTCGCCACCATCCCCGAGCTGCTCGAGGCCTGCACCATCACCGGCCCCGGAGACATGTGGTGCCGGGTGGTGGCGCGGTCCAACACCGACCTGCAGCGGGTGATCGACCAGGTGCTGGCCCACGAGGCGATCGTGCGCTGCTCGACGGTGATCGCGCTGGCCACCCAGGTGCCGCACCGGGTGCTGCCACTGCTGAGCACCGTGGTGGGCGACTGAGGGGCGGGCCTCAGCCCTTGGTCGCCCACTCCCGGAGCAGGTCGATCCTCTTCGTCAGCTCATCGGCGCTCGCGGCAGCAGCAGCCGGTCCTCCGCACGCCTTGCGCAGTGCCGTGTGGGTGACCCCGTGCGGCTGGCCGGTGCGGTGGAACCATGCGGCGACGAGCCCGTTGAGCTCGCGCCGGAGCACCGCGAGGCGCTCGTGGGTGGCAACCTCCCGCGCCGCGGGCCGGTCCGCCTCGACCACCGGCGTACGCCGGCGCGCGCTCTGCCGGGTGCGGAGCAGGTCGCGCACCTGGTCGGCCTCGAGCAGCCCCGGGATGCCGAGGAAATCCATCTCCTCCTCGGAGCCCACGTGCACCTCGCCCTCGTGGCCGAACTCGGCGCCGTCGTAGAGCACCCGGTCGAACGTGGCCTGGGAGCCGAGCGCCTCGAACGGCACCAGGGCCTCGTCGCCGGACGCACTCTCGGCCTGCTGTGCCGCCTGCATCAGCGCGTCCTCGGCCGCGAAGATGTCACCCTCCTCGGTGATCTTGCGCTGGAGCACGTGGTCGCGCTCGACCTCCATCGCCGAGGCGTGCGAGAGCAGCATCGGCACCGACGGCACGAAGATCGACGCGGTCTCCCCGCGCTTGCGGGCACGCACGAAGCGCCCGATGGCCTGGGCGAAGAACAGCGGGGTCGAGGTGGTCGTCGCATAGACGCCCACCGCCAGGCGCGGGACGTCCACGCCCTCGGAGACCATCCGGACCGCCACCATCCAGCGCGACCCGTCCTCGGTGAACTTCGCGATCTTCTTCGACGCGGCCTTCTCGTCGGAGAGCACGACCGTCGGCTTCTCGCCGGTCACCGACGCCAGCACCGCGGCGTAGGCGCGCGCGGAGTCCTGGTCGGTCGCGATCACCAGTCCCCCGGCGTCCGGCACGTGGCGGCGCACCTCGGAGAGGCGCCGGTCCGCGGCCTCGAGCACGGAAGGGATCCAGGAACCCTTGGGATCGAGCGCAGTCCGCAGCGCCTGCGCCGTCAGGTCCTTGGTGAGCGGCTCCCCCAGGCGGGCCGCGATCTCGTCGCCGGCGCGGGTGCGCCACTGCAGCGTGCCGCTGTAGGCCATGAAGAGCACCGGGCGGACCACGTGGTCGGCGAGGGCCTGCGCGTACCCGTAGGTGTAGTCCGAGACCGACCTCGCCACCCCGTCCTCGTCCGGGGCGTAGGTCACGAACGGGATCGGGTTGATGTCGGAGCGGAACGGGGTTCCGGTCAGGGCGAGCCGGCGCCGGGCCGGCTCGAAGGCCTCGCGGATCGCGTCACCCCAGGCCTTGGCGTCACCCGCGTGGTGCACCTCGTCGAGGATCACCAGGGTGTTGAACCGCTCGGTGCGGATCCGGTGGGCCAGCGGGTTGGCCGCCACGCCGGCGTACGTCACCGCGATCCCGACGTAGTCGCTGCTGGCCTTGCCCTTGCGCCCGGCGTACGCCGGATCGAGCGCGATCCCGACCTTGGCAGCCGCCTCGGCCCACTGGGTCTTCAGGTGCTCGGTCGGCGCGACCACCGTGACCCGGTCCACGATGCGTCGCGAGAGCAGCTCGGCGGCGACCGTGAGCGCGAAGGTGGTCTTGCCGGCGCCCGGGGTCGCGACCGCGAGGAAGTCGCGCGGGGCCTTCTCGAAGTACGCCGTCAGCGCAGCCGTCTGCCAGGCTCGCAGCCTCGTCGCCGTCCCCCAGGCAGCGCGTGCCGGGTAGGCGGGTGGGAGATCGAGCGGGGCTGGCGGTGCGGGTTCGGTCGGAGGGTGTCCGTCAGTCACAGGGCGTCAGTACCGGTACTTCGCGAACGCAGCGTCCATCCGTAGCACCTGGCCGCGGGTGAACATGTTCATGCAGGAGTCGAGCGAGAAGTCCATGAAGTTGCGGACCGGATCGAGCCCCGGCGCCGGACAGGTGTCCCGGGTGGTCGGGCAGTAGTAGCTGGGCTCGGCCTCGGCCGGGGTGTCGGCCACCGAGTCCCCGCTGCCCTCGCAGCCGCCCTGGAAGGTGTGGAACAGACCGAGCCAGTGACCGGTCTCGTGGATCAGGGTGTCGCCGAGGTTGTAGCCCCTGGCACCTCCACCGGGGATGGCCTTCAGGCTCACGGCGAGGCCGTCCTGCTTGGGGGCGTAGGCGGCCTGCCACGGGAAGCGGGCCCAACCGAGGAGCGGGTTGTTCTTCGCCCCGGTCCCGCCGAAGTAGATGTTCAGGGTGCGGGCGTTGCCGCGGTGCAGCTTGCGGCGCATCTTGCGCTCCACGGCGCTGTTCGGCGCCGCGTGGAACCAGCGGTCGTTGCGGGTGGTGGTGACCTTCTTGAGCACGAACCGGTAGCGGCTCCACGCGCTGTGGGAGCTCTGCTTCCTGGCCATGGCGTTGTTCATGATCTGGAGCATGTTGCGGATGCGCTTGGGGCGCAGCTTCGGGCGCTCACCGCGGTGCTTGCCCTTGATCACGTGGGCGTGGACCGGGATCACCACGTAGTTCGGCAGGCGGGGCTCCACCTGGCGGGCCACGATGCCCGCGCGGGTCTCCCGGGCCGGCAGCGCCTGCACGTCCTGACGGGTCACCTGGCGGGTGTCGGCGCCCTTGCGCCACTGGGGCACTCCGGAACCGCCGGCCTGACGGGTCGCGGAGGCCTCGGTCTCGCACGGGTCCGCGTGCCCCCGGTGTGAGCCGGTGTGTGAGTCGGTGTGTGCCCCGGGGTGTGACCCCGGACGCGACTCAGGCTGTGACCCGGCATACGAGCCGGTGTGCGCTCGGGTGGCGGCCGAGGAGGGAGCGCTGACCAGGAGTGGCAGCACGGCCACGGCGGCGGCGACGAACACGGGGACGACGGTCCTGCTGAGGACCCTCACTCGGGCTTGTCCCCGTCCCGCATTCCGTCCCAGATCTCCTTGCAGTCAGGGCAGACCGGGAACTTCTGCGGGTCACGGCTGGGGATCCACACCTTGCCGCACAACGCGACCACCGGCGTCCCGTTGATCATCGCGTCCATCAACTTGTCCTTGGGTACGTAATGGGACAGCCGCTCGTGGTCGCCGTTGTCGGTCGTCTGGGTGCGTTCGTCGAGACGTGTGTCCTCGAGGACATCGGTCCCGACGCCCGGTGTCTGGGTGCTCACCACAGCATCGTACGCCGGACCGGCGAGACACGGCGAAACCCCAGGCCGGGGGGGACCGGGTGGCGCGGAGGGAGGGCCGCGCACCGGGGGGCCTGGGGTTTCGCCAGTTCAGGGGGCCGGGCAGCTGGGCGGATCAGGCGGCGAGGACCGCCTTGATCCGGTCGACGAGCGAGCTGCCGGGCGCGGTCCCGGCGGCGCCGGAGGCCGTGGGGGGCTCCCCCACACGGGCGTTCGAGCTCAGCTGGAGGCGGGCCTGGTCCTCGACGCGCCGGCCAACCGGGACCGCCGCCGCGTCGGGCCTGCTGGCGAGTCCGGCGGCGGTCGCCAGCCGGGCCTGCTCGCGTTCCCGGGCCCGGTTCATCGCCGTGGCCATCTCGGGGCTCCGGGGGGAATCGGTGTACCGGTCGATGATCATCCGGACACCGGGCAGCTCCTCGGCGGTCGCCTGCCAGGCCGTGGCCACGCCGGACTCGAGGTCCAGCGGCTCCAGCATCAGGGCCCGCTCGATGTTGCCGGAAAGCCGGGCGTGCCACTTGAGCAGCAGCGCGCCGATCAGGTCCAGCTCGTCGCGGAAGTGCTCGGCCACGCCGACCACGTCCATCGGGAGCACTCCGTCGCAACGCTCGTTCGCCGTGCTGACCACGGTGCGCAGGGTGTCCCCGCGGTTGTGGAAGGTGTTCCAACCCATCGTGTCTTCCCTTCATGGAGCAATCACATACCGGAAGTACGTACTCAAGGTATGTGAGTGCTCCTCGCAGCACCAGTCACGACGCGCGTGACCTCACCCACACCGATGCCGTGGCGCGGCCCGCCCACCGACCTAGACTGCCCGGATGACCCGTTCGCCTGCCGAAAGACTTCTCACCGGTCTCCCCAAGGTCACCGGTGGCTCACGGCGCGCCCAGTACTCCGCGTCCACGAAGCGGGCGCTGATCGACGTGGCCACCGTCCAGTTCGGCGAGCACGGGTACGGCGGAACCAGCCTCGACGCCATCGTCGCCGGCGCCCGCGTGACCAAGGGCGCGCTCTACCACCACTTCAGCGGCAAGCAGGGCGTCTTCGAGGCGGTCTTCGCCAAGGTCGAGGAGGACGCCACCAAGAGCATCAAGTCCGCCCTGCGCGGCACCAACGACCCGTGGGAGAAGGCCCGCGCCGGACTCCGCGCCTTCCTCGCCGTCGTCCAGGAACCGGTCTACCAGCGCGTGGTGATCCAGGACGGCCCCGCGATCCTGGGCTATGAGCGCTTCCGCGAGCAGGAGGAGCGGTCCAGCTACGGGATCGTCCAGGACATCGTCAGCTCGGTGCTCGAGGCCTCCACCTACGAGCTCGACGAGCCGATGAAGCAGACCTTCAGCCGGATCTTCTTCGGTGCCATGTCGGCGGCCGGTGAGAGCGTGATCACCGCCGAGGACCCCCGGCAGGCGGTGCTGCGCCTCGAGGCGGCCATCCTGTTCATCCTCGAGGGCCTCAGGTCGCTGGCCGACCAGGGCATCGTGCTCACCGACCCGGCGCTCGAGCAGGAGTGACCGAGCAGGAGTGACCGAGCAGGAGTGACCGGGCAGCAGTGACCGGGCAGGCTCAGGGAGCGTAGGCCACCCGGCCACCGGCACGGTCGTTTGGCACCAGCTCCACCCACACGTGCCCGGCCGGGACCTTCACCGGGCCGGCCTCGGTGCTGAGCTGGATCGGAGTCTGCCGCGACCTCTTGGTCCAGGTGCCGCGGACGACCTCACCCTTGTGGAAGAGCATCATCTCGCCCTTGCCCACATAGATCGTCTCGGGCACGGGGTTCCCGGCGGGGTCCCGGTAGCCGGCGTCGCCCTGACGCACCCGCACCACCAGGACGCTGTCGGGCACGAAGCGCTGGCCCGGCTCGGCGTGGCTGTTCTGGTTGCGGTACTTGCCGCCCTGGTACTTCCACGAGGTGGTGTGCGACTTGCTGAAGACGGCCTGGATGCTCTTGGCGGGCTGGCCGCCTGCGAAGTCGGCCTCCTTGCCCCACGGCAGGTAGCTGGCGGGGACGATGGCCTTCTTCCGCACGGTCTTGGCCAGCTTGGGCAGGTCCACCATCAGGTTGTACGGCGCCCGCCGCCCGCTGTCGCGGAAGTAGCCGGGACCGCCCTCGCTGAAGAAGGTGATCTTGGCCTTCCTCATCCGCGCGTTCGTGGGCGGGGCTGCCCCGCTGGCCACGAGGACGCCGTGGGCGGGTTGGACGATCCCGATGTCGGAGGCGCGCATCGAGCGCACCGGACCGACCGTCTTGGGGAGTTTCGAGTAGAAGAAGACCGCCAGCCTGGTGCTGCCACCCTCGACCAGCTGCTCGGTGACGAGGTCCGCCTTGTTCAGCCCCACCTGCGGCTGGGAGTTGCCGGTGTTGTCGATCTTGGTGACCAGCACCGGGTGGTCGGGGGTGGCCCCGGTGACCGGCTCGCCGGTGAGGGGCCACAGGGCCGCCAGCTCCGCGCCTCCCTGGATGGGCTGCGAGCTGGGCTTCTTCGCCTCGTCGTCCTGCCCACCGCAGGCCGCCATCGTCAGGCTCAGGGCGACTGCCGTGAACGCGGCGACGAGACGAGCGGGGCCGCGGACCGGTCCGCGGCTGGCGCTGGCACGTGAAGTCATGTCTTCAGCATGACAAAGCGGGCCCTGCTTTGCCGCAGGGCCCGCCCGTGTTGTAGCAGATTTAACTCGGCTCAGATCTTGGCGCCGCCGTCGACGTAGAGGGTCTGACCGGTGATGTAGGACGCCTCGTCGCTGCACAGGAACGCGGCGGCGGCGGCGATGTCCTCGGGCTGCCCCACCCGCTTGACCGGGTTGGCCTCCGCGTTCAGCTTGCGGAACTCCTCCACGTCGAGCTTGAGCCGGCGAGCCGTGTCGTCGGTCATCTCGGTCGCGATGAAGCCCGGAGCGATCGCGTTGACGTTGACGCCGAAGGGGCCGAGCTCGAGCGCCAGGGTGCGGGTGAAGCCCTGCACGCCGGCCTTGGCCGCCGAGTAGTTGGCCTGGCCACGGTTGCCGTTCGCCGAGACGCTGGAGAGGTTCAGGATCTTGCCGTACTTCTGCGCGACGAAGGTCTTCTGGGCCGCCTTGCTCATCAGGAACGCACCCTTGAGGTGGACGTTCATGACCGCGTCCCAGTCGTCCTCGGTGAGCTTGAAGAGGAGGTTGTCGCGGGTGATCCCGGCGTTGTTCACCAGCACGTGCAGGCCACCGAGCTCGCTCAGCACCTGCTCGACGGCTGCGTCGACCGAGGCGGCGTCGGTGACGTTGCACGCCACGCCGATCGCCTTGGCGGTCCCGCCGAGGCCTTCAGCGGTGGCCTGGGCCTGCTCGAGGTCGAGGTCGAGTACGGCGACCGAGGCACCTTCCTCGGCGAAACGCCTGGCGGTGCCCGCTCCGATGCCCCGTGCGGACCCGGTGACGATTGCTACCCGTCCGTCGTACCTACCCATGTGTCCTCGTCCTCTCGTCGTGACTGCTGGGCCCTCTCTGGGGCCGCGGTCACTCTAGGGCAGCCGAGATCCGGGCCGCCCAGGCGTCCCTGTCCGCGGTGCTCTCGTACTTCGTGCGCGGCCAGAAGAACCCGCGCAGCCCGTCCCCCTTGGTGCGGGGCACCACGTGGCAGTGCAGGTGCGGCACCGACTGCGAGACGACGTTGTTCATCGCCACGAACGACCCCTGCGCCCCCAGGCCGTCGACCATGGCGGCGGCCAGCCGTTGCGCGGCCGCCAGGAACGGGTCCCGCAGGGAGGCGGGCAGGTCGGGCAGGGTCACCACGTGCTCGCGCGGCACGAGCAGGACGTGCCCCTTGAACAGCGGCCGGATGTCGAGGAACGCGGCGAAGTCGTCGTCACCCCACACCAGCGAAGCGTCCGTGTCGCCGGCGGCGATCGAGCAGAACAGGCAGGCGGCGGAAGGCTCGGCAGGACCGGCAGATCGGGACATTCGCACTGCCTACCCCACCGCTGGGGCGCGTTCAAGATGACGATCGGCCCTTTCCAACAGAGACGGCAGCGGAAACGATGGGGTATGAGCCGAAACGAGCCCACGAAGAGCACCGTCCAGGGACGCCCCCTCGGCAAGTCCGAGCTCGGGCGGATCGACGCCTGGTGGCGAGCGGCCAACTACCTCTCCGTCGGGCAGATCTACCTGATGGACAACCCGCTGCTGCGCGAGCCGCTGCGGCCCGAGCACGTGAAGCCGCGGCTGCTGGGGCACTGGGGCACGACCCCGGGGCTGAACTTCATGTACGCCCACCTGAACCGGGCGATCATGGCCCGCGACACGGACATGATCTACATCATCGGGCCCGGTCACGGCGGGCCCGGCCTGGTCGCCTCCGCCTGGCTGGAGGGGACCTACACCGAGGTCTACCCCGGCATCACCCGCGACGCCGAGGGGATGCGGGCGCTGTTCCGGCAGTTCTCGTTCCCGGGCGGGATCCCCAGCCACGTGGCCCCGGAGACCCCCGGGTCGATCCATGAGGGCGGCGAGCTCGGCTACTCCCTCTCGCACGCCTACGGGGCCGCCTTCGACAACCCCGACCTGGTCGTCGCGGCGATCGTCGGCGACGGCGAGGCCGAGACCGGTCCGCTCGCCACCAGCTGGCACTCCAACAAGTTCATCGACCCCGCCAACGACGGGGCCGTGCTGCCGATCCTGCACCTGAACGGCTACAAGATCGCCAACCCCACCCTGCTCGCGCGCATCCCCGAGGAGGAGCTGGTCGCGCTGATGCGGGGCTACGGGCACACGCCGTACATCGTCTCCGGCTCGGACCCCGAGGAGATGCACCAGGCGTTCGCAGCCACGCTGGACCACTGCCTCGACGAGATCGCCGACATCCAGGAGGAGGCCCGCTCCACCCGCAAGCGCAAGCAGCCCGTACGCCGACCCTGGCCGATGATCGTGCTGCGCTCCCCCAAGGGCTGGACCGGCCCCAAGGAGGTCGAGGGCAAGCGGGTCGAGGGGTTCTGGCGCTCGCACCAGGTGCCGTTCGCGGCAGCCCGCGAGGACGACGCGCACCGCGAGGTGCTCGAGGAGTGGATGCGCAGCTACCGCCCCGACCAGCTCTTCGACACCGAGGGAGCACCGGTCCCGGAGATCGCCGACCTGCACCCGGCCGGCACGCGCCGGATGAGCGACAATCCCCACGCCAACGGCGGCATCCTGCTCAAGGACCTGAGGATGCCCGACTTCCGCGACTACGCCGTCGAGGTCGAGGCCCCCGGCACGGGTGCGGTGGAGTCGACCCGCGTCCTCGGCACGTTCCTGCGCGACGTGATGGCCAAGAACATGGAGAACTTCCGGATGTTCTCCCCCGACGAGAACAACTCCAACCGGATGCAGGACGTGCTGGAGGTGACGAACCGGGCCTGGAACGCGGAGACCCTCCCCTACGACGACCACCTGGCCGTCGACGGCCGGGTGATGGAGATCCTCTCCGAGCACACCTGTGAGGGGTGGCTGGAGGGCTACCTGCTCACCGGCCGGCACGGCCTGTTCTCCTGCTACGAGGCGTTCATCCACGTCGTCGACTCGATGTTCAACCAGCACGCCAAGTGGCTCAAGGTCACCGACGAGATCGCGTGGCGACGCCCGATCGCCTCGCTGAACTACCTGCTCACCTCGCACGTGTGGCGCCAGGACCACAACGGGTTCTCCCACCAGGACCCCGGGTTCATCGACCACGCGATGAACAAGAAGGCCTCGGTGGTGCGCGTCTACCTGCCGCCGGACGCCAACACCCTGCTCTCGGTGGGTGACCACTGCCTGCGGAGCAAGCAGTACGTCAACGTCATCGTCGCCGGCAAGCAGCCCGCGCCGCAGTACCTCACGATGGACCAGGCGATCGTCCACTGCACCAAGGGCATCGGCATCTGGGACTGGGCGAGCAGCGACATCGGCACCGAGCCGGACGTGGTGATCGGCTGCGCGGGCGACGTGCCGACGATGGAGGCACTGGGCGCCGTGATGCTGCTGCGGGAGTTCTTCCCCGACCTGCGGATCAGGTTCGTCAACGTGGTCGACCTGATGCGCCTCCAGCACGAGGACGAGCACCCGCACGGGCTCTCCGAGGCCGACTTCGACTCGCTGTTCACCCGCGACAAGCCGGTGATCTTCGCCTACCACGGCTATCCCTGGCTGATCCACCGGTTGACCTACAAGCGCCACAACCACGGCAACTTCCACGTCCGTGGCTACAAGGAGGAAGGGACCACGACCACCCCCTTCGACATGACGGTGATGAACCAGCTCGACCGGTTCAACCTCGCGATGGACGTCATCGACCGGGTCCCGCGGCTCCAGGCGACGTCGGGCTCGGCCCGCGAGACCCTGAAGAACAAGCTGATCGAGCACAAGATCTACGTGCGCACCCACGGCGTGGACCTGCCCGAGATCCGGGACTGGCGGTGGTCCTCCGATCCCGGGCCGAAGTTCACCACCGAGTCCCCCGAGCTGAACACCCCCGAGGCCTGAGGGACGTGCGCGTCCTCGTGGTCAACGCCGGTTCGAGCAGCCTCAAGGTGGCGCTGTTCGAGGGCGACAGCCAGGTCGCTGCCGCCACGGTGGAGCGCTGGGAGGGCGAGGCGCACCTCGAGCCGATCAGGGAGTTCATCGAGGCCACGCACGGCATGGACGCCGTGGAGGCCGTCGGGCACCGGGTGGTGCACGGTGGCCCGGAGATGAGCGAGCCGACGCTCGTCGACGACGACGTACTTGCCTACCTGGACTCCATCGAGGACCTCGCCCCGCTGCACAACCCGCGCGCGATCGCCGGCATCCGCGCGGTCCGCGAGCTGCTCCCGCGCGCGCCCGAGGTGGTGTGCTTCGACACCGCCTTCCACGCCCGGATGCCGCTGCCCGCGCAGACCTACGCGCTGCCCCGGGAGTGGAACCAGCGGCTGCGGCTGCGGCGCTACGGCTTCCACGGGCTCAGCCACGCCTACGCCGTACGACGGGGCGCCGAGCTGATCGATGCCGACCTGCACGACCTGCGCGTGGTGTCCTGCCACCTCGGCGCGGGCGCATCGCTGGCCGCCGTCCGCGACGGGACCTCGGTCGACACCACGATGGGCTTCACCCCGACCGAGGGCCTGGTGATGGCCACCCGCTCCGGCTCGGTAGACCCCGGCCTGCTGATGTGGCTGCTGGTGCACGGCGAGCAGACCCCCGAGGGCCTGACCGACGTGATCGAGCACGGAGCCGGCCTCAAGGGGCTCTCCGGCACGAGCGGCGACATCCGCGAGGTACTGGCGGCCCGGGAGCGCGGCGACGCGGACGCCACCTTGGCCTTCGAGGTGTTCGTCCACCGGCTGCGCCGCGAGATCGGCGCGATGGCCGCCAGCGCCGGAGGGATGGACCTCCTCGTGATGACCGGCGGGATCGGTGAGCACTCCCCCGAGGTCAGGGCCGCCGCGGCACGTGGCCTCGAGCACCTCGGTGTCGCCCTCAACGAGCAGGCCAACCTGGCCGTCACCGGCGACGGCGAGATCAGCGCGCTCACCGCCACCGCGCGCACCGTCGTGGTCGCCGCGTCAGAGGGCACCGAGATCGCCCGGGAGACCCGTCGCGTCGTGGCCGCCGGGGCCGGTCCCGCGCCCCGGTGATCCTGCTCACAACCAGCTGAGGACCTTGGTCCCACACCTCGGGGCCGAGCGCCACCTGTGCCGTCGGGGGTCGCGTTTCTAGTCTCGGGTGAACCTTCGACCAGGAGCGTCTGTGGACACCGTTGACATTGCCCGATGGCAGTTCGCCATCACCACCGTTTACCACTTCCTGTTCGTACCGATCACGATCGGGCTCTCCGCGATCGTGGCCGGTTACGAGACAGCCTGGCTGCGGACCGGCAACGAGAAGTGGTTACGGCTCACCAAGTTCTTCGGCAAGCTCTTCCTGATCAACTTCGCTATCGGCGTGGTGACCGGAATCGTGCAGGAGTTCCAGTTCGGGATGAACTGGAGCGACTACTCGCGCTTCGTGGGCGACATCTTCGGCGCCCCGCTCGCGATCGAGGGCCTGCTCGCCTTCTTCCTCGAGTCCACGTTCCTGGGCCTGTGGATCTTCGGGTGGGACCGGCTCTCCCCGAGGCTGCACGCCGCCTGCATGTGGATCGTGCACATCGGCACGGTGCTGTCGGCGTACTTCATCCTGGCGGCCAACTCGTTCATGCAGCACCCGGTGGGCTACCGGTTCAACCCGGACACCGGACGTGCCGAGCTCACCGACTTCGTCGCCGTGATGCTGAACAAGGTGCAGCTGGTGACGTTCCCGCACACGATCCTCGCGGCGTACATGACCGGAGCGGCGTTCGTCGTGGGGGTCTCGTTCTGGCAGATGCGCCGCCGGGCCGCGAAGCCCGCCGACGCCCCGATGTACCGCAGCGCGCTGCGCACCTCGGCCGCCATCGTGCTGGTCGCGGGACTGGGCGTGGCGATCTCGGGTGACGTGCAGGGCAAGATCATGACCGACGTGCAGCCGATGAAGATGGCTGCCGCGGAGGCGCTCTACGAGACCGAGCAGCCGGCTTCTTTCTCGATCTTCACCCTCGGCACCCTCGACGGTGAGTCGGAGCTGTTCTCGGTCACGATCCCGAAGGTGCTGTCGTTCCTGGCGACCGGTAACCCGAACGGCAAGGTCGAGGGGATCAACGAGCTGCGCGAGAAGTACGAGAAGAAGTACGGCGAGGACCCCGGCGCGAGCTACTACTCGGCGAACTACGTCCCCAACATCCCGATCGCGTACTGGACCTTCCGGCTGATGATGGGCCTGGGCATCGCTGCCGCGGCGTTCGCCGGATGGATCCTGTGGGCGACCAGGCGCGGGCGCACCCCGACCGGGCGACCGATCCTGTGGGCCGCGATCTCGCTGCCGCTCCTGCCGCTGTTCGCGAACTCGTTCGGCTGGATCTTCACCGAGATGGGCCGCCAGCCGTGGTCCGTGTTCGGTCTGCTCACCACGGCGCAGTCGGCCTCGCCGAGCGTCAGCCCGACCGAGGCGATGATCTCGCTGGTCACCCTGACCCTGCTGTACGGCGTGCTCGCCGTGATCGAGGTCAAGCTGATGCTCACCTACATCGACCGCGGCGCGGACGAGCTGCCCCCGCCCCCGGACCCGGCCGACAAGGACGACGAAGACCGTCCTCTCGCCTTCGCCTACTGAACGCCCCAGGAGACCTCCGATCATGGAACTGACGACCATCTGGTTCGCCCTCATCGCCGTGCTGTGGATGGGCTACTTCGCTCTCGAGGGCTTCGACTTCGGCGTCGGCATGCTGCTCCCCGTGCTGGGCAAGAGCGAGAAGGAACGACGGGTGCTGATCAACACGATCGGCCCCGTGTGGGACGGCAACGAGGTCTGGGTGCTGGTGGCCGGCGGCGCCACGTTCGCCGCCTTCCCGGAGTGGTACGCCACCCTGTTCAGCGGGTTCTACCTGCCGCTGCTGCTGATCCTCGCCGCACTGATCGTGCGAGGCCTCGCCTTCGAGTACCGCGCCAAGCGCGACGACGCCGGCTGGCGGCGTCGCTGGGACCTGGCCGCGACGGTGGGCTCCTTCGTGCCGGCGGTGCTGTGGGGCGTGGCGTTCGCCAACATCCTGCGCGGTGTGCCGATCGACGGTGACGGGGAGTACGTCGGCGGCTTCTTCAACCTGCTCAACCCCTACGCGCTGCTCGGTGGCGCGATGACGCTGCTGCTGTTCCTCACCCACGGGGCGATGTTCATCGCGCTCAAGACCGAGGGCCCCATCCGCGTGGCCGCCCGGGCGCTCGCGGTCAAGGTGGGCCTGGCGGCGGCCGTGGTGGCCGTGGCCTTCCTGGGCTGGACCCAGGCGCAGACAGGCTCCGTGGCCTCGGCGGTCGCCTTCGTGGTCGCGGCCGTGGCCCTGCTCGCGGGCCTCGGGGCGATCCGGGCGATGCGCGAGGGCTGGGCCTTCACCGGCACCTTCATCGCGATCACCGCCGGTATCGCAGGGCTGTTCCTCGCCCTGTTCCCCAACGTGATGCCCACCAGCCTGGCGTCGGGGATCGACCTGACGACGACGAACGCCGCCGCGACGACGTACACACTGAAGATCATGACCGTGGTCGCGGTGATCTTCACCCCGATCGTGCTGCTCTACCAGAGCTGGACCTACTGGGTCTTCCGCAAGCGGATCTCGGTGCACCACATCCCCGAGTCAGTCACCGTGCCCGCCGCGGACCCCGCAGCCTCGCAGTGAAGCCGAACGACCCGAGGATCCGCCGGCAGCTCTCGCCCGCGCGGAGACCGCTGGCGGGGGTGCTCGTCGCCGGAGTCGGGACCAGCGTCCTGGTCATCGCCCAGGCCTGGGTGGTCGCAGGCCTGGTGGTCGCGGCGCTCAGGGGCGGGGACGTCGTCGCCTGGGGCCTCGCCGTGGCGGCGGTCTTCGCCTGCCGCGGCGCCCTGGGATGGGTGAGTGACATCTGGTCGGCGCGCTCGGCGGTGCTGGTCGGGACAGCCCTGCGGCAGCGGATCCTGTCCGTGGTGCTGCAGCGGATCGCGGAGGGGAAGCCCTCCCCGGCGTCGGGCGAGACCGCGGCGCTGGCCACCCGCGGCGTCGCCTCGGCCGAGCCCTACCTGACCCGCTACGTCCCGGCCTTCGCACTGGCTGGCGTGCTCCCGGTGCTGACGGTGGTGGCCATCGCCACCCAGGACCTGCTCAGCGCGCTCATCGTGGTGTGCACCCTCCCCCTCGTCCCCGTCTTCGGGGCCCTGGTCGGGCTGGCCACACGCGACCGCGCCGAGGAGCAGTGGCGGTCGATGGCCTCGCTGTCGAGCCACTTCCTCGACGTCGTCCGCGGCCTGCCCACGCTGGTGGTGCACCGCCGCGCACGCGCGCAGTCACAGACCATCGCCACCATCACCGACCGCTACCGGCAGGCCACCCTGCGGACGCTCCGGCTGGCCTTCGCGTCCTCCGCGGTGCTGGAGCTGGTCGCCACCCTCTCGGTGGCGCTGGTCGCCGTGAGCGTCGGCCTGCGCCTCGCCTCCGGCGGCCTCGAGCTGCAGACCGCGATCGTCGTACTGCTGCTGGCGCCGGAGGCCTACTGGCCGCTGCGCCGGGTGGGCGCGGAGTTCCACGCCGCCGCCGAGGGCGTCGCCACGTTCGAGGCCGTCGACGAGCTGGACGACTCCGGCGAGGCGACCCCTGAGGAGCAGGCCACGACCGCAGGACCCCCGGACCGGCCGCTGGTCGTGAGCGGCCTCACCGTGCGCTACCCCGGACGACCCACCCCCGCCGTGGACGACCTCGACCTGAGCATCCCGCCCCGCGGCGTCACGGTGATCACCGGACCCTCCGGTTGCGGCAAGACCACGCTGCTCTCCGCGATCGCCGGCCTGGTGCCCGCCGAGCGCGGCGCCGTCAGCGTCCCCGGCCCGATCGCGTGGCTCCCCCAGCGCCCGGTCTTCGTGGCCGGCAGCGTCGCGGACAACCTCCGCCTGGCCGACCCCGGCGCCGAGGACTCCCGGCTATGGGCGGCGTTGCGCCGGGTCGCGCTCGAGGAGCGCGTCCGCGACCTCCCCCACGGTCTGGAGACCGGGGTGAGCGAGGACGGCGCCAACTTCTCCGCCGGCGAGCGCGCCCGCCTCGCCCTGGCCCGCGTCGTACTGGCCGAGCGCCCCTGGGTGCTCCTCGACGAGCCCACCGCCCACCTCGACGACCTCACCGAGCAGGTCATCCTCGACACCGTCACCGAGCTCGGCCGGACCAGCGCAGTCGTCGTCGTGGCCCACCGCCCCGCGATCCTCTCGATCGCCGACACCCTGGTGGAGCTCTCCGCCCCCGAGCCCGCCCCCAACCCGATAGTCCGAGACGCAACCGTCGCGGATGACCGGTTTGTACGACGGGAACGTCTCGGACTACCCGGAACTCCCGCTCCACCCCGTACGACGAGCATGTGGCCGGGCACGCTGCTCGGTGCGCTCGCCTCGGCGTCGGGGGTGGCGCTGACCGCCACGGCGGGGTGGCTGATCGTGCAGGCGTCGACCCACCCACCGGTGCTGACGCTGATGGTCGCGATCGTCGGGGTGCGCACGTTCGGGCTCGCGCGTCCGGCGCTGCGCTACGTCGAGCGGCTGAAGTCCCACGACGTGGCACTGCGCCTGCTGGCCAAGCGCCGCGTCGAGGTGTACGACGCCCTGGTGCCGCTCACGCCCGGACGGCTCGGGAACCGTCGCGGGGACGTCCTGGCCGCGATCGTCGACGACGTGGACAGCGTGGTCGACCGCGAGCTGCGGGTGCGGATGCCGGTGCGGGTCTTCCTGCTCGTCGGTGCCCTCGCCGTCGCTGTGGCCTGGGTGCTGGCGCCGCCCGCAGCACTGGTGGTCGGCCTCACCACTGCCGTGGCCGGTGCCCTCGCCTACGGCGTCGCCCGCATCGGCGCCGGCCGGGCCGAGGCCGCCGGCATCGAGCGCCGGGCGGCGCTCTCCACCGAGGTGGTGGAGGTCCTCCAGACCGCGACCGAGCTGGTGATGTGGCAGGCGGGTGACCGGGCGCTGGACCGGGTGGCCACCGCCAGCGACCGGACCGGCGCGGCGCTCGTCTCCGCCGCCCGCTGGACCGGTGCCGCGCGGGGGCTGGCGCTGCTCGCCTCCGGCGCGGGAGTCGCGGCAATGGCCCTGCTCACCGAGCCGCTGGTCTCGTCGGGCGAGCTGTCCGGGCCGATGATGGCCCTGTTGGTGCTGCTGCCGCTGGCCCTCGCGGACCTCGCCGTACCGCTGGCGGACGCAGCCGCGCTGGCCGCCCGCACCGCCTCCGCCGCCGACCGGCTCTCCGCGCTCGAGCACACCGCTCCACTCGTGGAGGACACCCCGCGACGCCCCCTCCCCGACTCCAGCAACGTCGTCCTCACCGACGTCTCCGCGGGGTGGGGGGACGCCGACACCCTGCAGCACCTCTCGCTCCCGGTGCCGCTCGGCGCACGAGTCGGGGTCGTCGGGCCCTCGGGCAGCGGCAAGACCACCCTGGCCGGGCTGATGCTCCGCTTCCTGGACCCCTCCGCGGGCGAGATCACCCTGGGGGGTACGCCGATCCACCTGCTCGGCCTCGACGACCTGCGCAGCGTGGTGGGGCTGGTCGACGACGACCCGCACGTGTTCGGCACCAACCTGGCGGAGAACGTCCGGCTCGCTCGGCCCGACGCCACCGACGAGGAGGTGGCGCAGGCGCTGCGGCAGGCACGGCTGGGCGACTGGCTGGCCACCCTGCCCGACGGCCTGGACACCTGGCTCGGGGACGGGCACGCCCAGGTCTCCGGCGGTGAGCGGGCACGGCTCGGCATCGCCCGCGCGCTCCTGTCCTCGCAGCGCGTGCTGGTGCTCGACGAGCCGATCGCCCACCTCGACCACGCGACGGCGACGCAGCTGGCCACCGAGGTCCTCACCGGCCCCCGTGATCGCAGCATCGTCTGGATCACGCACGCTCCCGTGGGCCTCGACCTCGTGGACCGCGTGGTCGACCTGGGGCGCGATCAGCCGGGAACGCGCTCGGGCCGGGCCTCGGCCAGCAGCGCCTCCTGATCCTCGGCGAGCACGAACCGGGCCGCCACGGCCTGCTCGACCGCGTCGCGGTAGCGCTTGAGGTAGGTCTCGGGAGACCCGTACACCCGCGCGAGCACGTCCGGCTCCAGCGGCAGCGAGCGCCCGAACAGCTGGCACAGGTGGGAGGCGCCGGGCGCGGCCAGCCCGGAGTGCACCTCCACGGGCACGTCCACGGCGGGAGTCCGTACGCCGCCCCGGACGTTGCCGAGCCCGTCGAGGACGAACGACTCGGGGACCGTCCCCTGCTCCACCTCGAGCCGGTCGGCGCGGGGAGCCGGCGGGCCTCCGCGCGCCCAGGTGTCGAGGTGCCTGAGCGCGGCCCGGACCACGAAGCCCTGCTGTCCCCGGTTGATCGGCTCGGAGCAGCCGAGGAACGGCTCGGCCTCGCCGATCACGAACCGGTCCGCGTGCGCGGCCCCCGCCACCTCCCACAGCCGGAGGTGCTCGGAGTCGGGCTGGCGCGCGGCCAGGTAGCCCAGGGAGCCCAGCACGTCGGTCTCGGTCTGCACCATCACGACGGGCACGCCGAGGTCCTCCCTGATCCGCACCGGCTCGGACACCAGCCGGCGCACGTCGAGCGGGCGACCGGGCTCGCCGAGCGGGGCGGCGTACCTGGCCCGGCTGTGCACCAGGAACCCGTCGAAGGCACCAGCTACCGGCTGCACCCCGTTGACGTAGGTGGTCAGCGCGAACGCGGACTGGGACTCCCCGACCGCCAGCGTGGCGGTGACCTCCAGCCCGTCGAGCGGGTCCCCGGGCCGCGCGGCGACCAGCCCGAGGGCGACCTGGGTGAAGATGTCGTAGCAGTAGGCGTCACCGGGGTGGTGCAGGGCGCCGTACCTGTCCGGGTCGAGGTGGCGCAGCCCGTTGCGAGGCGTCTCGGACCCCTGCGGCAGGTCCACCACGGCGCGACCGCCCTCGACCCCGGTGAGCTGCGCCGACACCCCGGCCCAGGCGTAGCCGCGGCGGAGCAGCTCGTCCGCGAGGTAGGTGTAGTCGGGCGCCGCGTCCTCACCGCTGCTGACGTTGAGCCACTCGACGACGAGCGTGCCGTTGAAAGCGGCGGGGTCCAGGGGCCGCCGTACGAGCACCCGGGTCGCGAACTCCGCACGGTCCCGCTCCCGCAGCACGAACCTTCCCTCGGGCCCCCACTCGAGCGCCTCGAAGGATGCGGCCTCCCCGCGGGCCAGGAGCTCCTGCTCGCCGTACCCGGCCGGAGCCAACGGCGGTCCCGGCACGGCGGCGAGCAGCCGCACCCCCTGACCTGCGTCCAGGAGCGCGAAGCTGGCCGTGGGCCGGTCCGGGGTCGACATGGCCGAACGCTAACCGGGTGCTCCGCCGGGCCGCAGCCGATCACTGCCACCCGGCAGTCCGCGGCGGGGACCTTCGACTCTGGGACGGACAAACCTCGCGGACCACGCTGGGCACATGGACAGACTCACCCCGCTCGCAGCAAGCTTCCTCGAGGCCGAGGACGTCGACGGGACCGCCTCGCTGGCCATCGGCTCGGTGGCGATCTTCGAGGGTCCCCTGCCCGACATCGACGACTTCGTGGCCACCATCGCCGGCCGGCTGCCGCTGGTCCCCCGCTACCGCCAGAAGGTACGCCGGGTGGCGCTGGGCCTGACCGCCCCCGTCTGGGTGGAGGACCCCGACTTCGACCTGGGCTGGCACATCCGCAGCACCGCGTTGCCGGCCCCCGGGGGTCGACCCGAGCTGGCGCGGCTGCTCAGCCGGGTGATGTCGCGCCGGATGGACCGCAGCCGGCCGCTGTGGGAGTACTGGGTCTGCGAGGGGCTCGAGGGCGGCCGCTGGGCGCTGCTGTCCAAGGTGCACCACTGCATGGTCGACGGGGTCTCCGGCACCGACCTCTACCGGCTGCTGCTGGACCCGACGCCGGTCCCGCGCGAGCCGGAGGCAGACACCTGGCAGCCGCCCCGTCCGGAGAGCGAGTGGGCCTTCACGGGTCGGGCGGTTCTCGACCTGGCCTCCTCCCCCGCCCGCACCGTGAGTGCCGCGGTCGGCGCCCTGTCGGCGCCCCGGCTGCTGCTCGCCCGCACCGTCGCCTCGACTGCCGGCCTGCTCAGGCTCGCCGAGGCGGCCCGCCCAGTGCACCCGACCTCGTTGACCGGCTCTCTCGACGGGAGCCGGCGCTACGCCTGGGCGCAGGCCACGCTCAGCGACATCCGCACGGTCCGGGCGGCCCACTCGGTGACCGTCAACGACGTGGCGCTGGCCGCCATCACCGGTGGCTTCCGTCGCCTGCTCCTCTCCCGCGGGGAGACGCCGGACGCCCGTGCACTGCGCTCGCTGGTGCCGGTCTCCATGCGGGCACCGGGCGAGGAGTCGATCCCGGACAACCGGGTCTCGATGATGCTCCCCTACCTGCCGGTGGACCTCGAGGACCCCGTGGAGGTGCTGGCCGCCGTGCACGCACGTGTCGCCGCGCTCAAGACGGGTCACGAGCCGGAGGGCGGCGCGAGCGTCACCACCCTGGCTGAGTACGGCCCGTTCGCTGCGGTGAGCTGGGCGATCCGGGCCGGCATGCGGTTCCCGCAACGCCAGGTGTCCACCGTGACCACCAACGTGCCCGGGCCGCGGGACACGCTGTACGCCCTGGGGCGCGAGCTGCAGGAGCTGCTGCCCTACGTCCCGATCGCGGACCGGGTGCGGATCGGGGTGGCGATGTTGTCCTACCGCGACGCCTTGACCTTCGGGATCACCGGCGACTACGGGTCCGCCGGGGACCTGGACGTGCTCGCCGAGGGGATCACTGAGACACTCGGGGAGCTGGTGCGCCGGTCCGGGACCGCCACTGAACTCACCCTCAGCACCTGAACAAAGGAGCCACTGCGTGCCCACCCTCGACGAGAAGCTGCACGACGTCTACGACGAGGTGCTGCGCCGCAACCCCGGCGAGAACGAGTTCCACCAGGCCGTGCACGAGGTCCTGGACAGTCTCGGTCCCGTGGTGACCAAGCACCCGGAGTACCTCGACACCGCCGTCATCCGGCGGATGTGCGAGCCGGAGCGACAGATCATCTTCCGCGTCCCGTGGGTCGACGACCAGGGTTCGGTGCACATCAACCGCGGTTTCAGGGTGGAGTTCAGCTCCGCGCTCGGCCCCTACAAGGGTGGCCTGCGCTTCCACCCCTCGGTCTACCTCGGCATCGTGAAGTTCCTCGGCTTCGAGCAGATCTTCAAGAACTCCCTGACCGGCATGCCGATCGGCGGCGGCAAGGGCGGGTCCGACTTCGACCCCAAGGGACGCTCGGACGCCGAGGTGATGCGGTTCTGCCAGGGCTTCATGACCGAGCTCTACCGCCACATCGGCGAGTACACCGACGTCCCGGCCGGCGACATCGGCGTCGGCGGCCGCGAGATCGGCTTCCTCTTCGGCCAGTACAAGCGGATCACCAACCGCTACGAGTCCGGCGTACTCACCGGCAAGGGACTGACCTGGGGCGGGTCCCAGGTCCGCACCGAGGCCACGGGCTACGGCACCGTCTACTTCGTCGACGAGATCCTCAAGGCGACCGGTGACTCCTTCGAGGGCAAGTCGGTCGTGGTCTCCGGATCCGGCAACGTCGCGATCTACGCGATCGAGAAGGTGCACCAGCTCGGCGGCAAGGTGGTCGCGTGCTCCGACTCCGGCGGCTACGTCGTCGACGAGGACGGCATCGACCTCGACCTCCTCCGCGAGATCAAGGAAGGGCGCCGGGGGCGGATCTCGGAGTACGCCGACGCGAAGTCCGGGTCCGTGCGCCACATCACCGACGGCTCGGTATGGGACGTGCCGTGCGACGTCGCGCTGCCGTGCGCCACCCAGAACGAGCTCGACGAGGACGGCGCGGCAGCGCTGATCAAGGGCGGCTGCACGGTGGTGGCCGAGGGCGCGAACATGCCCTGCACCCCCGACGCCGTACGTGCCTTCGTCGAGGCCGGGGTGAAGTTCGCACCGGCCAAGGCCGCCAACGCGGGCGGGGTGGCGACGAGCGCGCTGGAGATGCAGCAGAACGCCTCACGCGACTCCTGGACCTTCGAGCACACCGAGGAGCGTCTCGCCGAGATCATGCGCGGGATCCACCAGCGGTGCCTGGAGACCGCCGAGGAGTACGGCAGCCCCGGGAACTACGTCGCGGGCGCGAACATCGCGGGCTTCATGCGCGTCGCCGACGCGATGCTGGCGCAGGGCATCATCTAGGGACCACGACGGTCGGGCGTCCGGAGAATTGTCCATTTTGCTCCGCCAGCACCGCGGCGGCCACTACCTTGTGCCGACCGCACCGCCGGGTGTGGATCTCCCCAGCACCTAAGGAACCCCATGACTGTCCTCCGTCGTACCGCAGCGACCGCCGTCGCCAGCTTCGCCATCGTCCTCGCCGTGCCTGCCGTCCACGCGGAGGCCGCCAAGCCGCTGCGCTTCGAGACCCTGGCGAGCATCAACGGCGCCAAGATGCAGGCGTGCCGGATCCCGACCAAGGCCACGCAGCCGGTCAAGATCAAGGTCCGGATCAACGCCACCAAGGCGAAGTCGCGGGTCAACGGCATCGCGCAGCCGACCCGCAAGGACATCTCGGTGGGCAAGAACTGGAAGTCGGGCTGGGTGAAGAAGGGCAAGGTCAGCAAGGTCGGGACGGTCAAGATCCCCCGGGGTGCGGGCTACGCACTGAGCGCCGGTCTCGGCACCGGCGCCATGGGCAACGGCACCACGGCCACGGCGGCCTCCATCCGCACCTGCCGCTGAGTCACGCAGCGACGCCCGGGGCACGAGGTCCGACCTCGTTTCCCGGGCGTCCGCGCGTCCGGGGTGAGCGAGCGCGGCTCAGCCGCGGGTGGCGGCTGCGAGCTCGGCGAGCGAGGCGAAGTGGTGGTCGGGCTCGGTGACCATCCGCTGGTAGATCGGCTCCAGCATCTGGGTGAACGGCAGCTGGGGGGTCAGCTGCTGCTGGTCCCCGGTTGTGCGCTCAAGCGTTGATCTCCGGGTCGGCGGAGTCCGGCATCTGCCCGGGCTGGGCGTCCGGGTCCGGCTCGCTCTCGGGGTCCGTGGCCGGGAACTCGGACGGCTCCGCCGGGGAGGCGGGGTCGCCGGAGGGCACGACGGTCGGGTCCTGCTCGGGTTCGTTCGGTGTGGTCGTCATGGCTGGCCCATACCCGTTCAGCCGCCGTCGTACGCCCTCCGGGACGGCGGTCAGGCTCGCCGGCCCGGGACCCGTCCGGACCGGCTCAGCGTGGTTTCCTGCGCGGTGCGGGCAGTGAGTTCACCCACACCACCGAGCTGATCGGCGCCGAGTTCGTCGACGACGAGCACTGGGTCGCCGTCAACCGGCTCGAGGGCGACTTCCCCGGTGGCGTCGTCGGGTCAGTCGGTCGCCGACTCGTGTCGCAGCGAGATGTCGTCGACGGTGGGCCAGGTGGTGGGCCAGGCCGGCTCGGCCGCATCTTCCGGGGCGAGGGCGGCGGCGGGGGTGAGGGAGACGCTGCTGAGGCGTCCTTGCTGGATGTCGAGCTCCACCTCGAAGGTCGCGCCGGCGTGCTGGAACTCCGCGCGGACCGGGAAGGCGAACGAGTGCGGCACCGCACGGGCCACGTCGTGGGCGCCGGCGACCGCGAGCCCCACGAAACCGGGCAGCTCGTCGTCCGGGCCTTCCTCGGGGTCCCACACCTCTGCCTGTGTCAGCGTCAGCTGCTCCCGCAGCACCGGGGCGCTGAAGTCGTTGGTCGCGGCGAGGATCGCGGCGACGAGGGCGCGCAGCCGCGGGTCGAGGTCCACCAGCTCGGGAGCGGTGTCCCGGTCCCCTTCCTCGTTCTCCTCCTCGTCCTCCATCGCGGATCCCAGGAGACCCGTGACCAGCGACGTCACCGCTGTGCCGGCCGCGATCACCAGGCGGGGGTGCTTCACCCCACGGGCGACCAGCCACCGGTGCGCCGCACTGTCACACCGCTCCCACAGGCCCATCGTCCCGAACATCGCACCGGTCGCTCCGGCGGCGAGCGCGAACCGAGCGGCGGGCTGGTCACCGAAGGTGTCCTCCTTGCGGAGCGTGTCGTAGGTGTAGACGCCGGACAGACCGGCGCTGACCACCCGGTAGGCCAGCAACGCACGCGGCGGCAGGGCTGCGGGGCTGATCAGTCCCAACGCGCCAGTGGCACCCGCGATCACGAGCTCTCGACGGACATTGGCTGGCAGCAACGACATGCAGCTCCTCGGTAGGGGTGTGGGTGGCCGGGCGGCCGCGTTGGCGCCCATCATGGTGGGCCGCGCCAAGTCCGTTCGCGGTGGGTGGATGCCCACCGACCGGATCACTACGCTCTCTCTCCATGACTGCTGACCGGATCACGTCGTACTCCCGGGACGGGCTCACCTTCGAGGTCCGCGACGAGGGGCCGCTCGAGGGGGACGTGGTGGTGCTGCTGCACGGCTTCCCCCAGCTGAACACCTGCTGGGACCAGGTGGTGCCGCTGTTGCACGCCCAGGGGCTGCGGACCCTTGCACCCAACCAGCGCGGCTACTCCCCCGGTGCTCGCCCCGACGGGCGCCGGTCCTACCGGACCTCGGAGCTGGTCAAGGACGTGCTCGCACTCGCCGACCTCACCGGCGGGCCGGTGCACCTGGTCGGCCACGACTGGGGTGCCGCGGTCGCCTGGGGGACGGCACTTCTCGCACCGGAGAAGGTGCGCACACTGACAGCAGTCTCGGTCCCGCACCCGGGCGCCTTCATGGCAGCGATGCCGCGCGGCCAGGCGCTGCACTCCTGGTACATGGCGTTCTTCAACCTTCCCTGGCTGCCCGAGCGGGTGCTCTCGGACCGGCGTGCCGCCGCCCGGTTCCTGGGCGGCAGCGGGATGACGGAGGCGATGCTGGCCGCCTACCAACGCGACATCGTGGAGAGCGGGGCGCTGCCCGGCGCCCTGGGCTGGTACCGCGCCCTGGCCCTGTCCAGCCCCGGCACGTTCAACAAGCACGTGCAGGTGCCCACCACCTACGTCTGGAGCGATGGCGACGCCGCCCTGGGCCGCGTGGGCGCCGAGCTGTGCGAGAAGTACGTCGACGGCCCCTACCGGTTCGAGGTGATCGAGGGCGCCTCGCACTGGCTTCCCGACGAGCGGCCCGAGGAGCTTGCCGCGGCGATCCTGGATCGGGTCGGCTCACTCACCTGACACCGAGGCCTTGACTTGATCTCGCCCCATTCATACATTCATACATCTTCTGCATAAACGTATGAATGGGGTCTGCGTGTGAAGGTTGGAACCACTGCCGTCGTGCTGGGTGGAAGTGCTGCTGGACTGTGCGCGGCCGGCGCCGTGGCGCCGTACTTCGAGCGGGTGCTGATCCTGGAGCGCGACGAGCTTCCCGCCGAGGCAGAGCACCGGCGGGGCGTCCCTCAGAGCAAGCACCCCCACTTCCTGCTCAACTCGGGCCGCCGTGCCATCGGCGAGCTGTTCCCGGGCTTCGAGGAGGAGCTGATGGCGGCCGGCGGGTTGCACCTGATGCCCTCCATGGACGCCGGTTACCTCCAGGGCGACGGCTGGTCGGCCAGGAAGCGCAGCTCGATGACCATGGTTTACAGCTCCCGGATCCTGATCGAGCGGGTCCTGCGAGACCAGGTCCGTCGCCTGGAGAACGTCACCATCCGGGAGGGGGTCACCGTCCAGGGACTGGCCACCCGGGCGGGCGGCACCGCGAGCGGCGAGGTCACCGGGGTGCGCTTCGCAACGGCGGAGGGCGATGACGAGGTGCAAGCAGACCTCGTCGTCGACGCGCTCGGTCGGGGTTCCTCCGTGGGCGACTGGCTCGTGGCCGCAGGCTGGCCCGAGGTGCCCGTGCAGACGCTGGACGCCAAGGTGACCTACACCTCGCGCTGGTACGACCTGCCGGATGCCGCGGACCGGCCAGCCTCCTGGTGGTGGCAGCACCTGGTGATCATGCCGACCGACGACAAGGGTGAGCACCCCGCCGAGCACGAGTACCTGGTGAACTTCTTCCCCATCGAAGGCAACCGTGCGATCGCGTGCATGGGTTCCTGGGGACACGACATGCCCCGCACCCCCGAGACCTTCGTGGAGTCGGCACGTCGCGTGCGTGCTCCGTTGTTCGCGGCGGCAATGGAGAAGAGCACCCCGACCTCCGAGGTCCACCTCACCCGGTCCACCGGCAACAAGTGGCGCCGCTACGACCGCTGGGAGCACGCACCGGGTGGCCTCGTCTTCGTGGGCGACTCGATCTGCGCCTTCAACCCCTTCTACGCGCAAGGCATCAGCTCGGCGTCCAGCTCCGCGGTGCTCCTCAAGGAGACGCTCGCCTCGGCAGCACGGGAGAGCAGAGCCCCGGACTCTGCCTTCCATGCCGAGTTCCTGGCGGCCCAGCGCAAGCGTCTCGAGGTGCCGTGGGGACTGGCGATGGCGCGCGACCAGGGCTACGCGTGCGCGGTCGGCACCGAGCGGCTGCCTGAATGGCGACGGCGCATCATCGCGGCAGTGAGCGAGCCCGCCTTCCGCTTCATCGTCGGCGCTGCTCGCGAGGACGCCGTGGTCGATGAGCACTTCAGCAAGGTCTTCAACCTCGACGAGCCACTGGGCGAGATGTTGAAGAGCCCTCGGGTCATCGCGGGCCTGGTCCGCTACCGCGTGCGCTCGGCTCTCGGCCTTCACCGAGTCCCCTTCGGCTTCGACTCGCAGGCCGATCCCCCGGCAACGGACTACTCCGAGCTCGATGACGGCGCCGTCCACGAGGCAGCGAGCACACGATGAGCGCGACCTGCGAGGCAGCAGCAGAACAGGTCACCCGCGGGCTCGGGTTCGACTGCCACGACGTGTCGACCGTGGCCTCGGTGCGGGCTCCGTGGGACCTGGCGCACTGGTCGATGCCGTTCCTCGAGCTGCTCGTCGTGGGAGGAGCCGTCTTCGCCCTCGTGCACGCCTGGAGGCGCTACCAGCAGGGCGACCCGGTGAACCTCGCGCTGTGGTGCACGTCCCTGGTGTACCTGTTCGTCATCGAGCCACCGTTGTACTTCCCGGAGTGGTTCGGCCTCGACGGGCAGTACGGGTTCATCTTCGCCCACAACCAGTTCACGGTTCAGTTCATGTGGGACCGGCTGCCGCTGTACATTGTCGCGTTCTACCCGGTCATCAGTCAGCTGGCCTACGAGCTGGTCCGCACGCTGGGGATCTTCAGGTCGCGCGGTGCCGCTACCGGAGCGGTCGCGGTGGCCTTCGTGTGCCAGGTGTTCTACGAGGTCTTCGACCAGATCGGCCCCCAGCTGAAGTGGTGGGCGTGGAACCCGGACAACATGCTCGTGAACCATCCGATGATGGCGTCGGTCCCGATGAACAGCGTGCTGCTGTTCGCGTCGGTCTCGATGGGAGCGATGACGTTCCTGGTCGTGAAGCTCACGGGGGGATCCCACGGCGACGGCGGGCCACGACGGGGCGCCTCGCTTGCCCTTCGCATCCTGGTGGCGGGGGTGCTGACGCCGCCCAGCATGGCGATCGCCGGCATTCCGTCGGGCTTCTTCGGCGGCGAGACTCCCAACGTGACGGCTCAGGCGTGGGTCCTCGGCGCGGAGCTGGCCATCGTGTGGATGGCAGGGGCGTTCATCATCGTGCGCGAGTGGCGTGCCGGGACTCCCGCGCTGGAGCCACTGTCGCCCTTCACGCGCTACTACCCGGCTCTGTACCTGGGCGCGATGGCCCTGTTCTGGCTCACCGCGCTTCCGGCGTACGTCGGGGCGACCGACGGGGTCACTGCTGGTGGGACCCCGACCGGGAGCGGCGCCTACGCCCTCGTCTGCTTCGCGGGTGCCGGCCTGCTGCTGGCGGCGATGTACCGGGCACACAGTCGCACCCCGGCCCTGCGCTGACGCAGCGCGGACCCGATCGGTCACCATTGCGCCATGGGACATCACGGTTGGCAGGGGAACCCTCCCGGCACGGAAGAGGCTGCGCGTCGGCGGATCGTCGAGGCGGCGACCGCCTGCATCGATCGGACCGGCCTGGCCAAGACCACTCTCTCCGACGTCGCCCATGAGCTCGGCGTCACCCGGCAGACGGTGTACCGCTACTACCCGAGCCTGAACGAGATCCTGGGCGCGGTCGCGCAGGCCGGTGTCGAGGACTTCGCCGCGCGCATGCAGGAGCATCTGGCCACGTGCACGACCGCGCAGGAGGTGGCCGTCGAGTCGGTCGTCTTCGCGGTCCGCTCCATCCCGGACGAGAAGTACCTCAGCCTGCTGGTCCAGGCGAGCGAGACGGAGTTCTTCACCGCTGGTGCGACCTCGTCTGCCGCATTCCAGGTCGGTGCGAACATCCTGCGAAGCGTGCCCGCTGACTGGGACGAGGTGGGCATCCGCAGCGACGCGGACTTCGCAGGTCTCGCAGAGATCCTGATGCGCCTGTTCATCTCGTTGCTCCAGTTCCCGACGGCACCGCCGCGTACCGAGGACGAGCTGCGCGATCTGGTTCGCCGTTGGATCGGGCCTGCACTCGTCAGCAGCTCCCCCGCCTGAAGGTCCACCACCGAGCGGTTGAGGTGAAACGAGGCGCAGAAACGAGGACGATGGCCCAGACTGGGCGCACTCCGCCCACGCGGTCAGGAACCCGGCCGACTCCCGGCCCAGAAGGAGCATCGTGACCTCCCTGGACATTTCCCACCGCACCCGCCGGCGCCTCGCCGCTGTGACCACAGCCGCACTCGTAGCCGGATCCGCCGCAGCGGTGGCTACGGCGATGGCGCCGGACGGGCCGGCCGACCCGCCGCAGGCAGCGTTGGCCGCGGCGAGCGCGGACGACCACATCAACCACGTCGTCGCCATCTCCGTCGACGGGCTGAACCCCGATGCGATTCGCAGGCTGGGCCCGTCGCGAGCGCCGTATCTGCACCGGATGATCAACGGTGGCGCGACCACCCTGAACGCGCGAACCGCAGTGGAGTCGACGAGCACGCTGCCGAACCACACCTCGATGCTCACCAGCCGCAAGGTCGCACGCAGCGCTGCGGGGCACGGGGTGCTGTTCAACGACAACCGCAGGAAGGTGACCGTGCACAAGGCCGCGGGTCGTTACGTGCCGTCGGTCTTCGACGTCGTCCATGACGCGGGCGGCGCCACCGCGCTCTACACCTCCAAGGACAAGTTCGCACTGTTCAACCGGACCTGGAACCGCAAGAACGGCGTGGTGGACCGGACCGGCGCCAACAACGGTCGCGACAAGATCGGCGCCTTCGTCTACCGCAAGAACGAGAACCGCCTGGTCTCCGCGGTGCGCAAGGACCTGCTCTCCTCCCCCAACGCGTTCACGTTCGTGCACCTCTCCCAGACCGACAAGGTCGGGCACGCGTCCGGCTACATGTCAGCGAAGTACCTGGCTGCGGTCCGTGCGGTGGATGCGCGGATCGGGGTCATCATGAACACGATCTCGCGCAAGGCGCAGCTCAGGGCGCACACCGCGATCGTGCTCACCTCCGACCACGGCGGGTACGGCAGGTCGCACTCGCTGATCACCTCGCGGGTCAACTACACGGTCCCGTTCATGGTGTGGGGCAAGGGCATCGCGAAGTCCGACCTCTACGCGCTGAACCGCGACTACCGCAATCCCGGGACCGCCCGCGTCGGGTACGCCGGCGCCCAGCCGATCCGCAACGGCGCGCTGGGCAACGTGGCCGCCGACCTGCTCGACCGGCGCGCGATCTCGGGTTCCCAGATCAACGCTCGCCGGAACCTCGACGTGTTCCGCTGACGCCCAGCCCGGTGGCACGCGTCCGGTGGCCCGGTGGCCTCCTCGGACAGACGAAGGGCGCGCACCGATGACTCGGTGCGCGCCCCACGGTCGATCGGCTACTTGGCCCAGACGTACTTCATCCGGAGCACGTCCACCGTCTGCTCTCCGCGACTGCCGGGGAAGCCGGCCACCGCGTCGCCGGCGATCCACCCGCCGACCTGCTGGACCAGTGGCACGCTCGGCATCCAGTCGGCCAGCTCCTGCTGGGCCCGGTCGTAGAGGTCGCCGCGCTCGGCCACCGGCGTCTGCGACATCTCGTCGAGCAACGTGTCCAGCTCTGGGTTGCCGGCGTGAGCGATGGTCCCGGAGGCGCCGGTCTTCAACCTGTTGCGCAGGTCGTTGGCGGCCAGGAGGGTGAACCCGATGTAGCGGTAGATCGCCTGGTAGTTGCCCTGTGCACCGTTCAGGATCGAGGTCGGCTGGTCCAGGGGCGCCACCGTGACCTTGATGCCGACGTCGGAGAGCATCTGCTGGATGATCTCGACCGCCCGGGTGCTCTCCGGGCTGGGAGTCACCTGCACCTCCAGGGTCACCGGGCTGCCCTTCGCCTGGTACTCCTTGACGGCCGACTTGGCCGCGTCGGGATCGAAGGCGGGGTAGTCGACCTCGCTGTAGTCGGGGTGGTTGGGGGTGAACCAGCCCTTCATCGGCGTCGCCCGGTTGGCGAAGACGACCTTGGAGAGGGCCTTGGTGTCGATCGCCTGGATGACGGCCTTGCGCATCGCGGCGTCATCGAACGGCGGCTTGGACAGGTTCAGGGCCAGGTAGTAGTAGGTGAAGAGCGGCTGCTCGAGCACCTTCAGCCCCGCCGCCTCGGCCTTTTCCATGTCAGCCGGCGATGTCGTGGTGGCGAGGTCCAGGCTCCCCGACTCCAGCGCAGCCAGCCCCGCCTGAGGGTCGGAGGCTGTCACCATGGTGACCTTGTCGAGGTAGGGGTACTTCTCGTCGAAGTAGTCCGGGTTGCGCTCCAGCACCAGGTCGCCGCCCGGCTGGAAGGACGCGACCTTGAACGGCCCGGCCCCAACCGGCTTCAGACCGAAGCGCTTGGGGTCCTTCTGCACCGCCGTCGGGGAAGGCACCATGCCGAGGCTTCCGGAGAGCATCAGGGGGAAGTCCAGGTTGGACGCGGCCAGCACGAACTCGACGGTGAGATCGTCCACCTTGTCGGTACTGGTGATCTGCTTGGTGCTCCCGGCGTCGCGGGCGGTGGCGCCGGGCGACTGGTAGCGCTTGACGTGGGCGACGACGGCGTCGGCGTTGTACGGCGTGCCGTCTGTGAACGTGATCCCCTCGCGCAGCTTCAAGGTCCAGCGCTTGCCGTCCTCGGACTCGAGCGACCGGGCGAGCTCAGGCACCACCACTCCGGTGGGCTCCACCCGCATCAGCGGCTCGTAGATGTTGAGCGCCGCCGAGTTGGCCGAGGTCGAGAGGCCCGCCGTCGGGTCGAGGGTGTTGATCGGTGCGACGATCCCGACCTTCAGCTCCCCACCCCGCTTCGGCTTCCCCAGCGCGAGCTGGGCACCGCCGTACTCGTTCCGGGTGACGCCCTCACCCTTGATCTGGACCTCACCGGGCTTGCCGGCCCCGGCCGCATCGGTGTTCGTCTCGGTGCCGCCGCAGGCGCTGGCCAGCGCGAGCACGGCGACCAGGCTGGTCGCCAGTCGCGCGCGTCGGGGGATGGTCGTCACGGTGTCTCCTCTTCGGTGAATCGCGGTGTGAGGTACCTCACCCCCAGAGTGTGGAGAGCAGGTGAGCCCGCGGCGCGACCACCTATCACTTAGTGGAAAACCACGTTCTCGCCCGCGGCGAGCATCCACCGAGGGGGTCAGGCGAGCTCAGCGGCAGCTTTCGACTGGTCGGGCGCACTGAGCGGGTGGTGGCACGCCACGACGTGCTGCGGTGCGAGCTCGGTCAGCGGCGGCATCGTCGAGCGGCACAGGTCCGTCGCGGCCGGGCACCTCGGGGCGAACGGGCATCCCGTCTCGGGAGCACGCCTGGACACCTCGCTCATCACCGTCTGCCGGCGGCGCCCGCCCTTCGGGTTCGGGACCGAGTCGAGCAACAGGTTGGTGTAGTGGTGCAGGGGCCGTTCGTACAGCTCGGTCGCCGGCGCGATCTCGCAGATCTTGCCGAGGTACATCACCGCGATCCGGTCGCTGATGTTCTTCACCACCGCCAAGTCGTGGGAGATGAACACCATGGAGAGCTGGTGCTCGGCCTTCATCTTCTCGAGCAGGTTCAGCACGGCCGCCTGGACGGACACGTCCAGGGCGGAGACCGGCTCGTCACAGATGAGCACCTCCGGCCTCTGCACGATGGCGCGAGCGATCGAGACCCGCTGGCACTGACCACCGGAAAGCTCATGGGGCCGCCGGTCCGCCATCCGCTCGTCGACCCCGACCTCCTCGAGCGCTGCGAGCGCGGTCTCCCGGGGGTCAGGGTGCTTGGCCAGGCGGAGCGGATCGGCCACGATCTCAAGCGCGGTACGACGGGGATTCAGCGAGGAGATCGGGTCCTGGAAGACCAGCTGGATGCGGCGCCGCAGTGGGCGCAGCTGCCGTTGGCTCAGGCCGGTGAGGCGGGTCTCCCCCAGGTGGATCTCACCCGAGGTGGGCGGCGGCAGCTGCACCAGCGAGCGTCCCAGCGATGACTTGCCGCACCCGGACTCCCCCACGAAACCGAGCGTCTCGCCCCGGAGCAGGTCGATGCTGAGTCCGCGAACCGCCTGCAGCGACGGTCGGCCGGGGACGCGGTACTCCACCACGATGTCGCGCGCCGACAGGGCGCTCTGCACACCGGACTCAGGTGGCCCCGTCTGCGTGATGGACTGGATCGGCTGGGTGGTCATGCGCGGGTCCCTTCGACGACAGGAGCCTCGCCGGCCTCGGTGCTGCCGAAGGCCGGCTCCTCGGGGTTGTGACAGGCAGCGGAGACCGGGCCCATCGGTACCAGGCTCGGATGGACGGTGGCGCAGATGTCGAGGGCCCGCGGGCACCGGGCACGGAACGCGCAGCCGTCCGGTCGGTCGAGCAGGTTGGGCGGCCGGCCGGAGATCGTGTGCAGCCGGGTGTGCGGGGGCTCCTCGAGCCGGGGGCGGGCCATCTCGAGGAGGCGGGTGTAGGGGTGCCGAGGGTTGGCGAACACGTCGGCCGAGGCGCCGTGCTCGATCACCTCGCCGGCGTACATCACCGAGACCTTGTCGCACCGTTCGGTGAGCAGACCGAGATCGTGGGAGACGAGCAGGATCGCCAGCCCCCGCTGCTCGCGCAGCTCGTCGAAGAGATCGAGCACCTGAGCCTGCACCGTGACGTCCAGCGCCGTGGTCGGCTCATCCGCGATCAGCAGCTGCGGGTCGCAGGCGAGGGCCATGGCGATCATCACCCGCTGCCTCTGCCCACCGGAGAGCTCGTGGGGGAAGGCGGAGAGCCGATGAGTGGGATCGGGGATCCCCACCTGGCCGAGCAGGTCGGCGGCCTTGGCGCGCGCCTGCTTCTTGCTCAGCCCCTGATGGAGCCGGATGGGCATCGCGAGCTGCTGCCCGATGCGCATGACGGGATTGAGCGCGGTCATGGGGTCCTGGAAGATCATGGCGATCTGCTGACCCCGGATCGAGGTGCGCATCTCCTTCTCCGAGAGCGTGGTGAGCTCTTGGCCGCGGTAGCGGATCGAGCCACCCAGGTGCGCGACGCTGCGGCGCGGCAGGATGCCGAGGATCGAGCGGGCGGTCACCGACTTCCCCGAGCCGCTCTCGCCGACCAGCCCGTGGACCTTCCCGGCCTCGATCCGCAGGTCGACGCCGTTGATGACGTTGGCGATGCCGCGAGCCGTGTGGAAGCGCAGGTGGAGATCCTCGATCTCGAGCAGCGCCGGCTCCCCGGGTCCTCCCAGGCCGGCAGCTCCCTGCTGGATGGCGCTCACAGCGCAGCCTCCTTCACGTCGAACTTGCGGTTGAGCGCCTCGGCCAGGAAGTAGATCGAGAGCAGCGTGATGAACATGGCGGCGGCGGGGAGCAGCGCGATGTGCGGGGTCTCCTCGATCTCCGTGCGCCCAGCGGCGATCATCGTGCCCCAGCTCGAGGTCGGCGGCGGCACGCCGAGCCCGAGGAAGGAGAGCGAGCCCTCGGCGACGATCGCCACGGCGACCATCACGGTCGCGAAGGCGATCACCGGACCTACGACGTTCGGCACGATCTCCCGCCTCAGGATCCGCAGGCTCCCGGCCCCCATGCCCCGGGCTGCGGTGACGAACTCACGCTGGGCGAACCCGAGAGTCGCAGCCCGCGTCACGCGAGCGATGCCGGGCGAGCTGACCAGGCCGATGCCGATGATGAGCGTCCACAGCCCGCTGCCCATGAAGACGCTCAGTGCGATCAGCGCCACCAGGGAGGGGAACGCCAGCAGGATGTCCATCAACGCGTTGATGGGACGCGCCACGAACCCGCCGTAGAACCCGGCGAGCAGACCGAGCACGGAGCCGATCAGCAACGCGATCAAGGTGCCGCCGATGCCGACTGCCAGGCTGACCCGCGCTCCGATGACAAGTCGGCTGAACATGTCGCGGCCCACCATGTCGGTGCCCAGGATGTGGCCAGGGCTCCCTGGCTCCACGGCGATGGCGAGGTAGTCGCTCCTCGTGGGGTCGGGCAGCGGCAGCAGCGGGAAGGCGACAGCGCCGACCACGAGGAGGGTGAGCCACAGGGCGGCGAGCGCCGTGCCCACGCGCATCGTGCGCTTGCCCATCCAGTGACGCTTCCGGCCGCGGGCGGTGGGCGCTCCCGTGGGCGGCGACACCAGAGCGGTGGTCGTGCTGGTCTCGATACTCATGCGCGCACCCTCGGGTCAAGCATCGTGTGGAACATGTCGACGAGGAAGTTGACGACGACGTACGTCGTGGCAACGAGGAGGATGATCCCCTGGACCATCACGTAGTCCCGGGCGTTGATGCTGCTGTAGAGCAGCGTGCCGATCCCCGGCAGACCGGAGATCAGCTCGATGACGATGGAGCCGCCGACGAGGTGGCCGACATTGACGCCCACGACGGTGATCAGCGTCGGCATGGAGGGCTTGAGGGCGTACCGCACCAGGATGTTGGGGCGGCTGATGCCGACCGACCGAGCCAACAGGATGTAGTCCTCCTGGAGGGTGCGGACCATCTCGCTGCGCAGGATGCGCAGGTAGACCGGGATCAACCCCGAGGCGAGCGCCAGCGTCGGGATGGTCAGCGACTTCACGCTCGCCCACACTCCCTCGGACAGAGGAACGTACCCGATGGCCGGCAGCAGCTTGAGCTGGACCGCGAAGAGGAAGACCAAGAGAATCGCGACCATGAAGTTCGGCACCGACTGGCTGCCGAAGGTGAACACGGCGACCGTCTTGTCGAGCACCGAATCGCGGCGGCTGGCCGCGATCGTGGCCAGCGGGATCGCGACGGCGAGAGAGACGATCTCGGCCATCACCAGGAGCTGGAGGGTGACCGGCGTCCGCTCGACGATCGCCGCGAGCACCGTCTGCCCGGTGCGGTAGGACTCTCCCAGGTCGCCTTGGAAAAGTCCTCCGAGCCAGGAGAAGTAGCGCTGGATGAGCGGCTGGTCGAGGCCGAGCTGCTGGCGAATCGCCTCCACCGCACCTGCCGAGGGCGAGTCCGTGGCAGCCACGATGACCTCGGCGGTGTCACCGGGCATCAGGTCCATCAGGACGTAGACGAAGAAGGTCACGCCCAGCAGCACACCGATCAGGTGGACCAGCCGAATGGTCAGGATCCGCATCACTTGCCTCCAGGTGTGCGGCAGGGCCCGGCGTACGGGCCGATGGACGCGCGTAGGACGCTCAACGGGCTTGCCACTGGGGCTCCCGGCGCTCGAGGAAGGCGCGTGCGCCCTCGATCTGGTCCTCCGAGGCGTACACGTCCGGACCGGCGTCGAGCCGGATCGCGGTGTGCGGCGCCATGCCGGCGGTCTTGCGATAGGTCAGCTTCAGGCGCTGCAGCGACAACGGAGCCGAGGACACGACATCGTCGAGCCACTCCATCGCCTCCGCCACCAGGTCCTCGCCGGGAAGGATGGCGTTGACGAGCCCCCACCGCTCCGCCTCGGTCACCGGGATCCGCCGACCGGTGTAGAGCCACTCCATGGCGATGCCCGGTGGCACGGTCACGGGCAGCATCACCGAGGCGAAGTGCGCGCCGCGGCCGCGCTTGGCCTCCGGGAGACCGAAGAAGGCAGTGGGCGCGACCAGCCGCAGGTCGCAGGAGAGCGCGAGCTCGCAGCCGCCGGCCATCGCAGGTCCGTTGACCACCGCGATGGTCGGCTTGCGCGTCTCGATCATGACCTCCATCAGGCTGCGCCGGCCGTTGTGCAGCGGCCCCCGGAACGGGAGGCCCTTGGCCGCGAGGTCGCGGGCATCCTTGAGGTCGGCGCCGGCGCAGAACGCCGTACCGCTCCCGGTGATCGCCACGGCATAGACGCCCGGGTCGTGGTCGGCCTCGACCAGGGCAGCCATCAGCGCCTCGTTGAGCTCGTGGTTCAACGCATTGCGGACGGTGGGCCGGTTGAGCGTCATCAGCCGCACGTGTCCGTGGTCCACGACGTCGAGCACCGGTTCGGTCATGTTCTCCTCCATCGTCTGCCAGGTGGGCTGGGGTGCCCGGGAATGTGTTCGGGGAATGTGGTTCCGAAGTTCAGCTGGGTGGGTCGGCGCGGACCGTCACCCACTGGGTGTCGGTGAAGGCCGCCAGGTTCGTGCGGTGGCCGCCGTGCCGGGCGCCGTTCCCCGAGTCCCGGACACCACCGAAGGGCACCGTCGGTTCGTCGTTGATCGTCTGGTCGTTGATGTGCACCAATCCGCTCGGCACCCGCTCCGCCAGAGCGAGGCCTTTCATCACGTCACGCGTGAGGATTCCGAGCGACAGCCCGTACGGTGAATCGGCCGCGAGCCTAGCGGCTTCGTCGAGGTCGCCGAACGCGAGCACGGGCGCCACCGGCCCGAAGACCTCCTGGACGTAGGCGGGCGTGGTCGGCGTGACGTCGGTGAGCACCGTGGGCCGGTAGAAGAGCCCCTCGAAGCTCCCGCCGGTCGCGACCGTGGCACCGTCGGCGACGCTCGCGGTCACCAGGGCGTGGATGCGGTCGCGTTGACCCTCGTCGATGATCGGACCGATCATCACGGTGGGATCGGTGGGATCGCCGACGGGCAGTCGGGCGGCGTGCTCGGCCAGCCGTGCGGCGTACTCGTCCGCGATCCGCTCGTGCACCAGATGGCGCCCGGTGGCCATGCAGATCTGGCCCTGGTGACGGAAGGCGCCTCGGGCCGCAGTGGCCACCGCAAGGTCGAGGTCGACGTCGTCGAGGACGACCAGGGCGGAGTTGCCACCGAGCTCGAGGTGCACCCGCTTGAGCTGCTGCGCGGCCAGGGTTGCGATCGCCCGCCCGGCCCCGGTCGAACCGGTGAAGGCGATGACGGGCACGTCGCGGTGACGCACCAGCGCCTCACCGACGTCGGCCCCGCCCGGCAGCACGTGCAGCAGGCCCTCCGGCAGCCCGGCCTCCTCGAAGACACGGGCGAGGACGGCACCGCCGACCACCGAGGTGCGCGGGTCGGGCTTCAGGACCACGGCGTTGCCCAGGGCGAGTGCCGGCGCCACCGAGCGGATCGCCAGCGCGATCGGGGCGTTGTACGGCGCGATCACGCCCACCACCCCGACCGGCCGCTGCTGGGTGAAGGAGAGCCGCGGCTGGGTGGAGCGGAGCAGCTCGCCGTAGGGGGCTGCGGACAGGGAGGCAGCCTCGTGGCACTCCTCCGCGGCGCTCGGCCCCTGCATCATCGCGCCGGGACGGTTCCAGCCCGCCTCGCGGACGGCCCACCCGCCGATCTCCTCGGCGTGCTCGACGAAGAGCTCAGCGGCCCGGCGCAGCACCTGCGCCCGGACCTGGTGGCCGGCCCTCGCCCAGTCCCCCTGCGCGCGTACGGCGGCGGCAACGGCGCGATCGACGTCCACGGGCGTGGCCTGACCGATCTCCCCCAGCTTGTCGCCGGTCGCGGGCTCGATCACCGCGAGTGCCTGCGGGACTGCACGCCAGCCCGAGGAGTAGATCGCCCGCTCCCAGACGCGGGGCTCCAGCAGACTCATCACGCGACCGGCCCGGGGACGCCGGCCTCGGTCTCGCCCACGACACCGTCGCTGACCAGGGCCTGCACGGCGGACTCGTCGTACCCCAGGGAGCCGAGGATGGCGGCCGTGTCGGCGCCGAGCATCGGCGGGGCGGTGGGCGCCGGGAGGTGGGCGCCGTCCACCTGGATCGGCAGCGCGACCACCTTCAGGTCAGGGACCTGCGGATGCGGGAGCTCGCGGATCCCGCCGATGGCCTGCACCTGCGGGTCGTCCGGCAGCTCGTCTGCCGCACGGATCGGTGCGTGCGGCACCTTCGCCGCGGACAGCAGCTCGCACAGCTCGCTGCGGTTGAAACCCCGGGTCACCCCGGAGAGGGTGGTCTCCACCTCGGCCCGGTTCGTGGAACGGTCACCGTTGCTGCCGAAGCCCGGCTGCTCGTCGAGCTCGGGCACGCCCAGGGCCGCGATCAGCTGGAGCCACAGCTTCTGGTTGCCGGCGGCGATGAACACAAGTCCGTCGCTGGCCGGGAACGCACCGTAGGGGACCATCCCGGGGAACCCGGACCCGAGGTTCTCGCGCTTGTTGCCGGCGTTCGCGTTCATGATCGTGCCGCCGACCCAGTCGAGCGCGGTGCTCAGCAGGGACACGTCGACCACGCTGCCGACGCCGGTCGCCTCGCGCCGCCGCAACGCGTCCAGCACCCCGATCGCGGCCCACATGCCGGTCCCCTTGTCGAGGACCGAGAGCGGGACCCGCGCCGGGCCGGCCGCCGTGTGGGGCATCATCGCGACGATGCCGGAGTAGGCCTGCAGGACGGGGTCGTACGCCGGTTCCGCGGCCTTGGGCCCGACCGCGCCGTAGCCCGTCATCTCCACGTAGACCAGGCGGGGGTTCAGCTCGCGCAGGCGGGACCAGGAGAACCCGGCGGCGGCGAGCGCGCCCGGGCGGAGGTTCTGGACCAGCACGTCAGCAGAGCGGACCAGGTCCTCCAGGATCGCCCGGCCGCGCGGGTCCTTGTAGTTCAGCTCGAGACTGCGCTTGCCCCGGTTCAGCCCGAGGAAGGCGGTGCTGACCCCGTTCCAAGCCGGCGGGTTCCACGCGCGGGTGTCGTCACCGTGGCCCACGCGTTCGACCTTGATCACCTCGGCGCCGAGGTCGCCGAGGATCATCGCGGCCATCGGCCCGGCGACACTCGTGCTGATCTCGATCACGCGCAGCCCGTGCAGGGACCCCGGGTGCTCGGACGTCGGTATCTGGCTCATCGCCGGCTCGCCTTCTCGATGGTGCGGATTCGCTCGACCGCGTCGCGATCAGCAGAGCTGATCGGCTGCTTCCAGGGGCTCGGGCAGCCCTCGTAGGCGACGGGACCGAGCCTGAAGTGCTGGGCCTGCTCCACCGTCTCCACGAACGGCATGTCCATCGGGTACAGCGAGTCGGGTCCGGGCCGCGGGCCCGCCTTGCTCACCCGCCCGTACAGCTCGTGGCCGACGACCTCCTCCGCGAGGAGTGCCGCCTCGACGAGGGCAGGCAGGTCCACGCCGGTCTCGACGCCCTCGGCCTCGAGGAGGTGCACGAGGTCCTCGGTCGGGATCATCCTGGTGGCGCGGCCGTTGCCGCCGTACGGGCAACCGCCCATGCCGCCGACACTCGAGTCGATCACCAGAGTGTGCTCGGGCCCGAGCGCCCGGTAGGCCTGGTAGGCGGAGAGCAGGGCCGTCCCCCGGCCGTCGTGCAGGTGGAGGTGGTAGGTCGTGATGTCGGGGAACTCCGCAACCATCGCCTCGATGGTCTCGTCGACCGCCGCCGGCGTGTTCCAGCTCATCGGGTCGCCGATCCAGGCGTGCGTGACCGGTATCCCCGCGGCCTCCCAGGCCCGGACCTGTAGTCGCAGGTCGTCCAGCCGTTGCCCGGTGGTGAACCCGCCCAGCCAGTTGGAGCCCCAGGCCGCGTTGATCCTGACCGAGGCCCGGGCGAGGCCTTGCTCCCGGGCCGCAGCCACCCGGTCGGGGATCCGAGCCAGCTCGTCGGCGCGGGTCTTGCCGGTGTTGCGCTGCACGAACACGTCGCACAGGTGGACGCTGGTCGCGCCCATCGGCTCGTACTCCGGGACGAGCTTGGTCCCGAGGTACGGCGCACGCCGGTCGATGCCCCGCTGGTTGAGGGCCAGCGCGAAGTACTGCACGCCGGGGACAGGCTCGAAGCGTTCCACCAGCTCGTCGATGTGTGCCATCTGCGGCACCCACCTGGGGCTCACGAACGACCCCACGTTGATGGTGCGGAGCCCGGTGCGCCCCAGCGCGTCGAGCAACCGCAGCTTGTCATCGACCGAGATCTCGGCGCTCTCGATCTGCATGCCCTCGCGCATGCCCTCCTCACGGATCTCCACGCTCGCGGCGCTCATGCCCGCCTCCTCAGGGCGTGCTGGACCCAGCCCAGCGAGGTCTCGGCCGGTGCCGATGCCAACCGGCCGATGAGCTCCGCGCTCTCGGCCGAAGTCCACCCGCCTGCGGCGAACGCGCCCGTGGCCTTGGCGACCAGCTCCTCGTCCGACAGCGGATCGCGCGCGTCACCGTGGGTCAGGTCCACGCCCTGGCGCAGCTCTCCCCCGCCGGCGAGCCGCACTGCCACCGAGGTGTGGTGACCGTCCGGTCCGCGCTGATCGGCGGGTCGCCGCACGATCCGGCACAGCCCCGTCAGGCGGCGTACGTCGGCGTCGAGGACTCGCTCGTCGGTGAAGTCGGCCAGCTCGACATGACCGGCAAATAGCGCCTGCGCCACGCAGTACTCGAGGCTGAACTTCCCCTCCAGCCCGGTGGTCGGCAGCCGGTCGATCAGCGGGCTCCCCTCGCTGTCGGGCACGGAGACCTCGATCGCGGCAACCCGGTCGGCGCCGCCGAGCTGCTGGTGCAGGTCGATGGCGGCGTCGATGGCGCGGTGGGTCGCGTAGCAGGACGGGTACTGCTTGAGGACCCAGTCCTGCACCCAGTCGCGCTCCCACGCGTCCAGCCGCTCGGCCAGGCTCTCGATGCCGGCGGGGGTGCCCGCGCCGTACATCGCGAAGAACCCGCGGCGGTCCTCCAGGACGGCGGCGTTGGCGGTGAAGTCCCTCTCCGCCAGGGCCACGGCCATCAGCGAGTCCCGGGCGGCGAGGCCCGCGTGCAACGGCTTGGTCATCGTGCCGAAGTTCGCGAGGCTGCCCGCCGCGGTCGAGGCCGCGATCCCCAGGGCGTGGCTCGTCCGGTCCGGGTCGAGACCGACCAGGTGGGCGAGCGCGGCCGTGGCGGCGAGCCGTCCCGTCGTGGCGGTGTTGTGAAACCCCCGCGCCGAGTGGTGCCCGACCGGGAGGACCTCAGAGATCGCACGCGCCACCGCGGAGCCGACGTCGTACGCCGCCACCAGCCGGGCGCCGCTGGCCTCGGTGTGCGCGAGCCTCGCCAGCAACGCCGGGACCAGCACCGTCCCGGGATGGAACGGCATGCTCGGGACCGCGTCGTCCCAGTCCAGCGCGTGCGCGAAGGTGCCGTTGAGCAGGGCGGCCTGCGAAGGGGCCAGGGACAGGTCGGTCCCCCAGACGGTGGCCGGGCCCTCGGCCGGTTCCGAGGTCACCCAGTCAAGGGCCCGCGCAGCCACCTCGGTGCGGGCGCCGGCCACCGCGACCGCGACCGTGTCCACGAGGACGCGGCCGACGGCCTGCGCGTGCGGGGCCTCGGGCCGGACCCTGCTCGCGAACTCCGCGACGGCCCGGGTGGCCCCCGGTGTACTGCTGCTCACTGCGATGGCTGCTCTCTGGGACTGATCAGTAGGAACGCGGCATGCCCAGGTCACGCTGGGCGATGCCGGCGAGGATGAGGTTGCGGCTGATCGGGGCGATCAACGAGCCGCGAGCTCCCTGGAACTTGCGCGCGATGCCGAACTCCTCGGTCAGGCCCATGCCCCCGAAGGTGTCCATGGCCGCGTTGGCCGCCTCCCACTGGGCATCGGCGGCGAGGAACTTCGAGGTGTTGGCGTACATCCCGTCGCGGCTGCCGTTGGCGAACTGCCGCGCGGCCTCCCATCGCGTCACGCTGGCAGCCTTGAGGTGGGCGTACGCGCTGGCGAGCGGGAACTGGATGCCCTGGTTCGCACCGATGGGCTTGCCGAAGACGACGCGCTCCTTGGAGTACTGAACGGCCCGGTCGATGAAGTACAGGCCGGCCCCGATGTACTCCGAGGCCACGCTGATCCGCTCGGAGTTCATCCCCGACATGATCACCTTGAAGCCCTTGTTCTCCTCGCCGATCAGGTTCTCCACCGGCACCTCGAGGTCGGTGAAGGTCAGCTGGTTCGTGTGGTGACCACTCATCACCTTGATCGGCTGTGCGTCGATCTGGCCGGTGTGCCGGGCCTCGCGGGTGTCGACGAGGAGCACCGAGATGCCGTCCGTCTTCACCGCGACGTCCTCGTACCGCTTGGTGCGCACCAGCAGCAGCATCAGGTCGGTCTGCATGAACCGCGAGGTGAAGATCTTGCCGCCGTTGACGATGTACTTGTCGCCCCGGCGCTCGGCGAAGGTCCGGATCCGGGTGGTGTCGGTGCCGGCGTCGGCCTCGGTCACGCCGAAGGACTGCAGGCGCAGGCCCTCGTTCGCGATCTTCGGCAGCCACTTCTGCTTCTGCTCCTCGCTGCCGTGTCGCAGGAGGGCGCCCATCTGGTACATCTGCCCGTGGATCGACCCGGCGGGGTTGCCCCAGCGGTTGAGCGTCTCGAGGACGACGCACGAGTCGGTGATGGTGGCGCCACCGCCGCCGTACTCCTCGGGGATGAGCATCGAGAGCCAGCCCGCGTCGGCGAGCGCCTTGACCCACTCGTCGGGGTAGACGCCGGCGTCGGCGATCTCGTTCCAGTACTCCACCGGGTACTTCAGGGCGAAGTCGGATACCGAGTCACGGATGGCCTCCTGCTCCTCGGTGAGCAGATCATCGGCCAGCCAGTCCTTAGCCATGGGGTGTTCCTTCCTCGTTCACGGGAGAGGCGCCTTGACGTGTACGTCGAGGAGCAGGGGCTCGGTGCGCTCACCGAGAGTCGGTATGACCTGGTCGAGAACCGTCACCAGCTCGTGGTGGTCGGTGATGCGAAGCGACGGGCAGCCGAAGCCGAGCGCCAGGGTGGCGGGGTCGATCTCCTCGAGGCTCGGCCACGGACCCCGGCCGCCCCGGGCAGCCGCCAACCGGTCCATCACGGCGTAGTGACCGTTGTTGAGGATCACGAAGAGAGCGCCGACCCGGTAGTGGACCGCGCTCCAGAGCGCCTGGATGCCGTAGAGGCTGGCGCCGTCGCCGACCATCGCCACGACGGGACGGTCGGGCCGCGCCATCCTGATGCCCGTCGCGGCGGGGATCGCGAAGCCGAGACCGCCCTGGGCCACGGTCACGAACCCGAACGGAGCTCGCGCCGGCATCAGGTCCAGGAGCCGGGCGCGGGTCGAGGGGCTCTCCTCGAGGACGGTCGAGGCCGCCGGGAGGCGGGCCGCGACCTCGGCGTACACGTGCTCGGCGCGGAGCGGGTCGGTTGCCGCGGGCACGAGACCGGACACGTCGCGGATGGGGACGGGCACGGCACGTCGCGGCAGCTCCGGGACGCGGGCGACGAGGTCGGTGACCACGGCCCGGACGTCCCCGACCACGGCGATGTCGGCGGCGCTGTAACCGGCCTCGTCGGGATCGTCGGTGATCACGAGGACCGACGTGCCCGGCTCCACGAACGGACCGGGACGGTAGCCGCCCTGCCGGAAGGCGGGCGCACCGACGACGACCACGGTGTCGTGGGCTGCCAGCGTGGCCCGCAGCTCGTCCCTGAACTGGGTCAGGTGTCCCTGGAAGCGCGGGTGGTCTCCCGGGAAGCCGGCCTGCGAGGCGGCCGACGACTGCCAGACGGGTACGTCGAGGCGGTCGGCGAGGGTGGTCAGCGCAGCCCAGGTCTCCGGGTCGTCGGCCCCGGGGCCGACCACGATCGCGGGTGAGTCCGCGGCGCTGAGCGCGTCCGCCAGCTGCTGCCCGACGACAGGGTCCGCAGCGGCACTGCGCACCAGTGTGCGTGGGGCCGCGGGCAGCGCCTCCGCATCCGCAGGCTCGAGCCAGTCGCTCATCGGCACGATCACCACGGCGGGCCCACGGTGCAGGCAGGCGTCGTGGTGGGCGCGCATCACGGCACCGGGGACCGCCTGCGGGTGCTCCGGTGAGTGCACGGCCACGGGGTAGTCACCTGCCAGGCCCGCGAGGTGGCCTGCGAGGAAGGGCTCCGACGCCAGGTGCCGGCGGTCCTGCTGCCCGACCAGCACCACCATCGGGGCCCGGTTGGTCCGGGCGGTCGCGATCGCGCCGACGCCGTTGCCCAGGCCGGCAGTCGTGTGCAGCAGCACCAGCGCGGGGCTGCCCGACGCCAGCGCGTGGCCGGCTGCCATCGCGACGACGGAGTTCTCGTGCAGTGCCAGGACGAAGTCGATGTCCTCGGGCAGGTCGGTGAGCAGCGCCACCTCGGTGGACCCCGGATTGGCGAAGACCTTCGTCAGGCCGAGATGGCGCAGCACCTCGAAGAGCTGATCGCGGACCGTTGCCATGTCGCTACTCTCAGCGAGTGCGGAGAGGACCGCAGTGGACCTCGCATCCAGTGGAACTCGACTCGAACCGCCCGCGGCCGGCGCCCATAGTGAGGCCATGGACATCCAGGTCAACTCCGAACGCAACCGCATCCACCAGGTCACGGACCTGGAGCCCGAGACCATCCACGGCGTCGCCGACCGCACCGCGGTCGCGACCACCTTCGAGGACCTCATCTACCGGGAGTCCGAGGTGGACGCGATGTGGTCACTGGTCGACATCCAGGTCCGGCAGGCCGAGCTCAACGGCTCGCCCGAGCTGGACAAGTGGGTCCGGCTCCGCGAGCGCCTGTGGGAGGCGCACGACCTGATCCCCGAGGGCAAGGTCGTCGAGTCCTCGGAGATCCTCCGCAGCCTGACCACGATGCTCTGACGGGCTGCCCGCGGGTCGCCCGTCCATCGGACGGCGGCCCGCGGCAGCCGGTCCGGTCCTACAGGTCCAGCACCAGCTTCTTGGTGCAGGCGCGGCTGACGCAGATCATCATCGTCTGGCCGGCGGCCCGTTCGATCGGGTCCAGCACCTCGTCGCGGTGGTCGGGGACTCCCTCGATCACCGGGGTCTCGCAGGCGCCGCAGAACCCCTCCTCACACGAGGAGATGGTCTGCGGCAGGTGCTCCCTGACCGTCTCCAGGACGGTGCGGTCGGACTCGACCGTCAAGGTGATGCCCGTCCTCTTCAGCTCGACCTGGAACGGCCCGTCGGGGGTGTGCTCCCCGCCGTCCTCGCCCGCGCCCCCCTCGACCGAGGCAGCCGCGGGCACCGGCGACACCGGTGCCTGAGTCGAGCCGGGAACCGGCCGGGACGCGGGAGTGGCCTTCGGCCCGGCCGCGAAGCGCTCCACGTGAACCGGGATCTTGAGATCCGCCCCCGTCTGCTCCACCGCCCGCAGGAGTCCCTCGGGACCACAGCAGTAGATGGCGGCGTCCATCGCGCCCTGCTCGAAGAAGGCACGCAGGTCGGGAAGGCCGTGCTCGTCCTCGGGAACGACCGTCACCGAGCTGCCGTAGGCCTCGAGCTCCTCGAGGAACGCCATCGTCCGGCGGGATCGTCCGCCGTACAGGAGCCGCCAGGGCAGGCCCTCGCTGTCGAGGTGGCGCACCATGGTGAGGATCGGCGTGATGCCGATGCCGCCCGCGACGAGGAGGTACTCCCCCGCCTCGCGCACCTTGAAGTGGTTGCGCGGGCCGCGCACGGCGATCGTCTTCCCCACCAGCTGGGTGTCGTGCAGCTCCTTCGAACCGCCCCGGCCGTGGATGTCGCGCAGCACCGCCACGCGCAGCTCCCTGCGGTCCTGGGTCCGGCCGCACAACGAGTACTGGCGCACCAGGCCTGAGGGCAGCACCAGGTCCACGTGGGACCCGGGCGTCCAGTCGGGGACGTCCTCACCCTCGGGATGGGCCAGGGCGATCGAGATGATGCCCTCGGCCTCCCAGCGCACCTGCTTGACGAGCATGTCACGCAGCGCGAAGCGCCCGGTGTCCTCAGTCATGCGTACCTCTCGTGTCCACCGTCAGACGGTGCGGAAGCCATAGATGTCCAGCGTCAACTCACCGGCCCGGATGCGCTCCATGAAGGCGGTCTCCTTCTCGATGCGCTCCTGCGACGCGGCCAGGGTGGCCTCGACCTTCTCCGGGGACAGCACGACGACACCGTCGGCGTCGGCGATCACGGCGTCCCCGGGGTTGACGAGCACCCCGCCCACGGTGACCGGCTCGTTGACGATGCCGGGGAAGTTCTTGCCGGTACGCCGTACGCACACTCCGCGGGAGAAGGCCGGGAAGCCCATCTGCTCCTGCTCGACGATGTCGCGCACGCCGCCGTCCATCACCAGGCCCACGACCCCGCGGGTCTGCGCGGCCACCGCGAGCACCTCGCCCCAGTAGCCGCACAGCTCCTCGCGGCCGTCCACGACGAGCACGTCACCGGGCCGGGCCTGCACGAGTGCGAGGTGCAGCGGCAGGTTGTCGGCCGGGTGCGTGCGCACGGGCAGGGCCCGGCCGGCGATCCTGGCGCCCTTGTAGATCGGCCGGATGGCCGGGTCGAGCGCTGCGTCGACACCAGAGGCCTCGTAGACCGTCGCGGCGCCGAAGTCCGCCAGCGCCTTGATCTGCGCGTCGGTGACCCCCATGTCAGGACTCCTGCCGCTGGAGCACGTGGTAGCCGAACTCGGCACGAGCACCGGCGATCGTGGCGCCGCCCTCGACCGCGCTCATGATCTCGTCCTCGGTCCTACCCACCTCGTCGGCGAGCCGGAAGACCTCTTCGGCGCGGTGGGACGGGATCACCACGACCCCGTCGTCGTCGCCGACGACGATGTCGCCGGGACGCACCTGCACGTCACCGAGCGCGACGGGCACCTGCACGTCGGCCACCTCGACGCGGTCCTTGCCGGTGCGCATGAAGCGTCCGGCGCTGAACATCGGGTAGCCCAGGCCCAACGGCACCCGGGTGTCTCGGCACACGCCCCAGATGGCGGTGCCGGCGAGCTTGTGGAGGTTCGCGTACGTCGTGAGGATGTCGCCCCACACCGTGCAGTCGGTGCGGCCCTGGTTGTCGAGCACCGCGACACCGCCCTCGGGGATGTCGTCGATGAAGTCGCCGACGGTGCCGACCGGGTCACCCGCCGGCACGTACCGCACCGTGTACGCGGGTCCGGCCATCCGGGTCCCGTTCTGCAGCGGCGCGACGCCGTGCACGCTGCCGGGGAGGCCGAGGCGGTCGAGTGCGTCGGAGATGGTCGCGGTCCCCAGGTCCTTGAGTCGTTCCACGTCGAGGTTCATCGTGGTTTGCCCTTCTCTCGTTGGGGATTGTCGTCATCCGCGGCGTTGGTCCACCGCGGTGCGACCGAGGCTATTGAGGAGTGGCGACCGTCCGGAGCGCTCCGATCACCGCGCGGAATACCTGTTCGCGAACCCGGTGGTTCCCGGGTGGGTGAGGCTGTCGAAACCACGCCGTCCCGCCCTGGTCGGCGGACGAGAGCCCTCAGCCCTGGGCGTCCGGCTTCAACGCGTTCTCGTAGGTGCCGTCGAGCACTTCCACGGCAGCCACCCCGGCCTGCAGCGCCTGCAGCATCCTGCGCTCCCGGGCGACGAGCTGCTCGGCCTTGGCCAGCACGGCCTCTGCGTCTTCGGGGGCGAACACGACGATCCCGCTGCCGTCGGCGACCACGAAGTCGCCGGGGTCGACACGCACACCGGCCAGGCTCACCGGCTCGTTGGTGCTGACCTCGTGCACCCGTGCACGCGCCGTACGCACGGCGCCGCCGCGTGCGAACACGGGGAACCGCATCTCACGTGCCTCGTCCACGTCGCGGCAGGCGCCGTCGGCGACGACCCCCGCGACTCCCTGGGCGACGGCCGCGGCGCTGAGCAGTCCGCCCCACGAGCCCATCGTGTCGCGACCGTCGTTGTCGACGACGATGACCCGGCCAGGCCCCGCCAGCCCGACTGCCCTCGCTCCGAGATGGACCGGAGCCGCGTCGGCGGGTGCGGGCCCCTCCGCCAGCTTCATCGTGACCGCGCGGCCCGCGACCTTGGCCCCCTCCCAGAGTGGGTGCAGCCCGTCGACGACGCCGACGAGGCCGAGCGCGTCGATGGCATCGGAGAGGGTGCAGACGTCAAGCGCCGCGATCCGGGCGTCGACGTCGTGGGTGTCCAGTGGCGCGTTCATCGGCCGCCTTTGCCTGTGGTGGTTGGGGATGAGTGCTCACCGGGTCCCGCGGAGACCGCGGGACCCGGTGAGGAAGGCTGGAGCTAGCCGCGGACGCCGGCCTCGAGGCTCTCGCTCGCCTGTACGCCGTTGAACAGGTCCGCCCACGTCTCCTCAGGGGTGCCGACCCCGGCGAACGAGCGCTGCCGGAAGGCCTTCGAGTGCTGCGCCTGGGTGGGCTCGGTGCCGTCGCGCAGCGCCTTGGCCGTGCGCAGCATCAGGCGCCGGGCCGCGACGATCGCCCGGTCCGTCGTACCGAGGTGCTCGCTCTCCCGCTGGCAGATCGGACCGTCCTGGTCCTCCTGCACCGGCATGTCCTGGCTGCGGATGCCGGTGATGCCGGTGAAGTTGTCGTTCGCCATCACCTCGAAGTCGCGCAGGTAGTCGTTGTCCATGTTGGCGATCGGGACGAAGTTGGCATCGGTGTGGACGTGCAGCCGGGTACCCGACATGTCGGCCTCCAGCTGCTCCTCGTTCATCGGTGCGTTGGCCGTCCACGACACGGTGAAGCCCCACATGCTCTCGTCGTCGATCGGGACCGCCGCTGTGAAGGTGTACTTGCCGTCACGGTTGGTGGGGACGATCGTCGAGGAAGGCATCAGGAAGGGCGTGATCCGGAAGTAGTTGCTGGCATCGCTCCGGGGCCGAGCGGCGATCGCGAGCAGTCCGACCGGGGTCTCGGCGATGGTGTACTCCGGGTTGCCCGCGGTCTCGAACATCTTCTGTGCCACGAACCCGTGCTCGGACTTGAGCTCCTTGTGCAGGAACTGCACGTGCGCGGTGTCGAGCTCACCCTCGATGCTCTGGAAGAAGTTGTTGCGCTGGTGCCGCTTGGAGACGAAGTAGTGGTCCTCGGGGAGCAGGGTCCAGTCGTGCTCCGGGAACTCCGGCTGCAGGTCCGCCGGTCCCATGTAGGTCCAGATGATGCCCCCGGCCTCGTGGGTGGGGTAGGCAACCGCCTTCACCCGTGACCGGTAGTCCGAGTCGTCCGGCTCGGCCGGCATCTCCATGCACTGACCGTCGAAGCCGAACTTCCAGCCGTGGTAGACGCAGCGCAGGCCGTCCTCCTCGTTGCGACCCCAGTAGAGGTTCGCGTGCCGGTGCGGGCACCGCGACTCCAGCAGGCCGACCTTGCCGTCCTTTCCGCGGAAGGCGATCAGCTTCTCGCCCAGCAGGGCCACCTTGACCGCGGGGCCGCCCTGCTTCGGCAGCTCGGTGGAGAGCATCGCCGGGATCCAGAAGCGACGGAAGACCTCGCCCATGGGCGTGCCTCTCCCCGTCTTGGTGAGAAGTTCGTTGTCTTCGACACTGAGCATGGTCTTTCCCTTTCCTCTGCTGTTCGTTTCAGTTGGTCGCGGCGAGCGCCGGCTGGGCGATCCGGCCGCTGCGAGCGAAGCCAGGGACAACCCGGAGCGGGTTGTCGTGGAAGATCGCTCGACGGTCCTCGTCGGTGAGGAAGTCGAGGGAGTCGAGCACCGGCACCAGGTCGTCCGAGGTGCGGCCGGTATCGGCCCGCACGGCCCCACCGGAGCCCGGAGCCTCGGTGCCGAAGACCATCCGGTTCACGCCGCGCTGCTTGATCGCCGCCTCGAGGAAGTTCAGGTCGTAGCCGCAGCTGTCGTAGAACAGGTTGTTCGACAGGTCCTTCTGCGCCAGGTGCTTGTCGGTGTCGATGAAGCGGTCGAGGGCACCGCCGCAGTGGCAGATGATCACCCGCAGCTTGGGGAAGCGGTCGAAGACCGGGCCGTGGCTGAGGAACTGCCCGGCCAGGTACTGCTCGGTGAGGAAGTGCATCTGGTAGTTCATCGGCACGTTGTTGGTGCGGAACCTCGGGTCGAGGGTGTTCGTCCCGTGCACGATCAGCGGGATGTCGTACCCCTCCGCGGCCTCGTAGAGGTCGAAGTACCACTCGTGGTCGAGTCCGTGTCCGCTCCGGTTCCCGGTGATGTCGGGCGAGAGGTACGCCGCCACGAAGCCCAGCTGGTTGACGCTGCGGTCCAGCTCCTTCAGGACGTGCTTGGTGTCGGGGTGCGAGGCGTGCAGCGGAAGCTGGGCCGCCCCGACGAACCGGTCGGGGAAGAAGCCGACCTGCTGGGCGATCATGTCGTTGACGTACTCCGTCCACCCCGGCTGGATGTGCGGCTCCATCCAGCCGAACTGGAGGAAGGGACGCGGACCGAGCACCTGCACGTCGATGTTCCGGGCGTCGATGTAGTCGACGTGGGTCTGCGCCGCGGCGCGGAACTCGTCCTCGCTGACGCCCCTCGAGGTGATCGCCTTCTGCCCGATGTTGCTCGGCATCGGCTGGTTGGAGCCGAGCATCGCGACGACTCGGTTGTTGGCGGCCGGCGGGACCGTGACGTGGCCATGCACGTCTAGAACCAGGTAATCGTTGTAGGTCATGTGGTGTTCCTTTGGTTCAGGGGTGGGGGGCTCGGCTGCTACTGCCAGTAGGCGAAGGCCATGCCGGTGCCGGTGCCCGCCGGGCTGCGGTAGCCGGGGACGTAGTCGACGATGGTGGCGGTCTGCTTCTCCAGGACTCCCGCGGCGGCGACCCAGTTGAGGATCTCGGCGCTTCCCGAACGAAGGTGCTTGCGCGGGATGTCGGCGAAGGCCGCCCCGTCGCCCGACACCAGGCCGTCGAGCACCTTCTGGTCGAGCTCCTCGTTGACCACGAAGTGGGAGAGACCACCCGAGGTGATCACGCCGACACGTACGTCGGCCTCCCACGACTCGACCGCCTCCCGGATCGCCTGCCCGAAGGCGAAGGTGCGCGCGGGCTTGGGGGTGTTGGGCGGGAAGTAGCAGTTGATGAACAGCGGCACCATCGGGATCTCGGGGTCGAGACCGAGCCGGTAGCGCGGGAACGTGAACGCGTGGCCCAGGGTGCGGTCCTCGCGCTGCTCCTTGAACCAGTGCACGTCGAAGTCGCGGTCGGTGAGCTGCCCGGTGATGTGCGCGGCCAGCTCGCCGTCCGTCTTGTGCCAGGCACGGTCACCGGCGTGGGCGGCCCACGACGCGGCCTGGATCCCAGCGGGGAGCTTGGAGAGGTCGCGCTGGTTCTCGTCGAAGAGCTTGTCACCGTGGTAGAGCGCGAAGGCGGGGACACCCTCGTCCTTGAACAGCTCCCACTGGTCGTCGCCGATCACGAGCACGACGTCGGGCTTCGCCTCGGCCAGCTTGGCGGAGAGCACCTCGATGCCCTTCTGCGCACGCTCGTACTTGGCCCGGTAGATCTCGGGGTCGAGCTGGTCGAGCACCTCCTGCGGAGCGGTCGGCAGCTCGTCGTAGGTGTGGAACTCGCCGTCCTTGCCCAGCAGCCTCGGGTTCCCGCGGTCACGCTCACCGTGGTTTGCCCACCACTCCACACCTGAACTGAGTTGGGGGGTGTGGGACGCAGCTACGCCCACTACGATCTCGGCCATCGAAGTTCCTCTCCACGCGTCATCGGACGAGTACCACTGTCGAGGTACCTACGCGTCGGAGCCAGAGGTGCTCGCACCTACCGGAACGTCTCCTGGCCGATCACCGAATCTCAGCGCGCGTCGGCGGGGGGCCTGCCCTGGTCGGCGATGAGGAGCTCGGTGATCTCGTTGCTGCACGCGGTCATCGGCTCACGGAAGTCGTCGAGGTCCTGGGGGGTGAGCCGGGTCGAGGGACCGGAGACGGTCATCGCCGCGATGACTCGCCCTCCCGGGCTGCGCACGGTGGTCGCCGCAGCCACCACGCCGTCCGTGCGCTCGCCGTACGACACCTCCCAGTGGGCCTCGCGGAGCCTCTCCAGGTCTGCAGGCGTGGGGACGAACCCGCCCCGGGGGCGCTCCAGCTCGGCCAGGACGGCTCCGCGGCGCGGTGCCGGCTCGAAGGCCAGCAGCAACCTGCCGCTCGCCCCCACCCCGAGCTCCGCGTGCCGGCCGAGCGACACGATCGGGCGCAGCGAGTAGCGGGACTCGACCGAGGCGATGCAGACGCGGGCGCCGCTGTCCACGACGTAGAGGTGGACACTCTCGCCGAGGCGATCCCGGAGCCTGCGCATCGGAGCCTCTGCATATGCCCGGAGGTTGAACCCCGCGATGGCGACAGCACCCCAGTAGAGGAGTCGCGAGCCCAGGGAGTAGCCGTCGGCCTCCCGGCGCACGATCCCGAGCGAGATCATCTCCGCGAGCAGGCGGTGAGTGGACGACTTCGGCAACCCGACCGCTGCCGCCACCTCACCCAGACGGGCGGGCGACTCGGCCGCGCACAGGTAGTCGAGCGTCTGGCTCGTCCTCTGCAGCACCGACATGGCGATCCTCACTCTCGACGCGGTCGGGCACCACCCCGGGGGTCAACTACCGACGACGGCCAAGCACTCTAGCTGGATCCGCATGCCGGTGAGCTCGGTCTTCAGTGTGTGCCGGACGGGCCGGCTATCAGCGTCGGGAAACATCTCGATCCACACCGGGTTGACGTGTGCGCGGATGTCGCGGTCGTTGACGAAGACTGTCACTTTCGCGACATCATCAGGGCTCGCACCGGCAGCGTCAAGGATGGATCTCAGGTTGGCGAAGGCCTGGGCGACCTCGGCTGCCGGGTCCTCGGGAAGCTCCCCCGACTTCGGGTCGCGTCCGCTGACGCCGCCGGTGAACAGCAGGCCGCCGAGGACCGTTGCAAGCGGGATGGGCTGGTTGCCGTGGCCCAGACCGGCCACCTCGATCGTGCGTCGCATGTTCAGACCTTTCTTTGGCGGATCAGACGGGTGCAGCGGTTCGACCGAAGAAGGAACGGGTGGCCCCGAGCTCCTCGGACACGGCACGGGCCGCCTGCCGGACGGCCTCGCCGTGGGCCCGGGTCAGGCGCTCGGTGGGAACCACCACCGAGAGCGTGGTGCGCATGGCGCCGGCGGCGTCGAAGACGGGAGCGGCGATCCAGGACCTGGTGCCCGCACGGTCCCGCGTGGTGGCCAGCCCGTGGGCACGGATCTCGGCCATGCTGCGCAGCAGGAGGAACTCCTTGCGCAGCAGCTCCTGGGGCAGCCGGACGGCGCGCTCGGCGGCCATGCTGCGCAGCTGGGCGATCGGCAGGTGGGCGAGGAAGACCAGGCCCGGGGCAACCGTGCCGAGCGGGAAGCGTCGGGTGGACTGCCAGGTGAGGTCGCACGACCGGCCGGCGATCTGGTCCACCAGCAGCAGGTCGTCCTCGTCCCGGGAGCCGAGCACCACGACCTCACGTGTCGCGGAGTAGAGGTCGACCATGTGCGGACGTGCCACGTCGCGCACCTGCCGGGCTCCCGGCACACCCCAGCCCAGGCGCCACAGCCGCATGCCGAGCTGGTAGCGACCGCGCGTGGTCCGCTCGACCGCTCCCCACTCCACGAGGCTCGCCAGCATCCGGTGCACGGTCGCCGGGGGAAGCCCGGTCTTGTCACAGAGCCGCGAGATCGTCTGCTCGGGTTCGGAGCCCGAGAAGCAGTCGAGGATGTCGAACGCCCGACCAAGCACAGAGCGCTTGGCGTCGAGATCCGCACTGATGGGGGGCATTAACTCTCCTGTTATTCGGAACGCTGCTGGACTGGTGGCCCAACCTACGAGACGCTCCGCTGCGTGTCAACGGTCACATGTGCGCTCCATCACCTACGCTTAGAGCGCAAATCTCCCTCCCGACGCCTCTGTTCCTACCCCACCCAACCGAAGCCGCAGCGTTCCGAATAACAGAACACCCACCTCTCCCCCGCCCCGCCGACACGTCGCAACTGAAACCCCAGACGTCGCCGAGACGTCACAACTGAAAGAACTGGCCGTACGCTCGGAGGCAACCCTGGAGGTCGTCATGCCGGAGCAGGTCGAGAGCGCCCCTCGCCAGAACAAGTACGCCAAGCTGCCCGAACAGGTCAGGTTCGAGGACATGGTGGCCACCCACGAGGTGCGTCAGCAGCCGACCGAGAAGGGCGAGCACGACCGCGACACGGAGTTCATGCTGCGGACCACGGGCCTGTTCATCTAGGGGCGTCGTCCGGCGTTGGCCTTCACAGCCGACGCCGCGCCCGCCGTACCCCGTCGAGCAGGATGCTCTCGATGTCGCGGTCGTTTCCGAAAACGTTCTCCTTGGTCACCGGCTCGATGATCCAGCCACGTTCCTCGCGCAGCCAGGTACGTCGCTTGAGATCACGCTCGCGCTGCTCCGGTGTACGGCGATGCCACTCCTCCCCGTCGTACTCGGCAGCGAAGCGAAGCTGCTCCACCCCGAGGTCCAGCCAGTAGGAGAACCCGCCCGGGCGAGTGATCTCGATCTGCAGGTCGGGCCGCGGCAGGATGAGGAGGTCGAGCCAACGGAGCCGGAGAATCGACTCACCGGGCGACTCCGCACGTCCGTCGGCCAGCGGGGCGAACCCACGCAGCTGACGCACGCCGCGCATCCCGCGGAACAGCTCCACCGCCTCGCACAGCTCCTCCCGGGTGAATGCGCCGAGGCGCAGCATCGCGTCCAGCGCCGCGAACGCCCGATCTCGCGGCAGGAGCCGACCGAGGTCGCAGGCCGTGCGCAGCGGCGTCGTCACCCGCAGGCCGAGAATTTCCACGATGTCCTCGGGCCGGAGGGTTCGCTGGCCGCTCGCGCTGAGGTCGTTGCGCAGGCGGGCACCCGTGCGGTTCACGAAGATCGACACGGCCGGGACGACCAGGTGGTCGCCGGGCGCGAGCACCATGGGTGCGCCGAGCAGCCAGCCGGCGGTCCGGTCGGTCACCACGGCATCGGGCGGGACCACCAGCCGTAGCGCCGCCGCACGCAGCTCGAGGGAGTCGGGCACCTGCATGGCGACGTACACGCCCTTGACCAGTCGTCGCAGATACCCCTCCGCGCACAGCACGCTCAGCTCGGATGAGCAGATCCCCGCGCTGCGCGCGTCCGCAGCGGTGAACGGTCGCTCCAGCGGCAGCGGGAAGCGCTCGTCGAGAAGCACGGCACCTGGTGCGAGGAACGGTCTCATCATGACCTGAGCCTCGACCGAAACGGCGGAGGCTGGTTCCTGTTATCCACAGGCCATCCCAGCCGGCTTTCAGATAGGACGTCTCGGCGGGGTTTGGGCTTTCAGATGGGACGTCTCGGCGGGGTTTGGGCTTTCAGATGCGACGTCTCGGCGGGAGGGTGGGGGCGGGAGGTTGGGGGCGGGGGGTCAGGCGGTGCCGTAGCGGCGGTTGCGGGTGGCGTAGGTCTCGATGGCGGCCCAGAGGTGGCGGCGGTCGATGTCGGGCCAGAGGACGTCGCTGAAGACCATCTCGGAGTACGCCGCCTGCCACAGCATGAAGTTGGACAGGCGCTGCTCGCCGGAGGTCCGCCAGACCATGTCGGCGTCGGGGAGCTCGGGGACGTAGAGGTACTTGGCGAAGGTGCGCTCGTCGATCCGCTCAGGGTTCAGCCGCCCGGACGCCACGTCGCGGCCCATCGCCGCGGCCGCGTCGGCGAGCTCGGCGCGACCGCCGTAGTTGACGCACATCGTCAAGGTGAGCACGTCGTTGTCCCGGGTGAGGTCCTCGGCGACCTGGAGCTCCTTGATCACCGAGCGCCACAGCCGCGGGCGGCGACCGGCCCAACGCACGCGTACGCCGAGCTCGTGCATCTCGTCGCGCCGGCGGCGGATCACGTCACGGTTGAAGCCCATCAGGAACTTCACCTCATCGGCCGACCTCGACCAGTTCTCGGTCGAGAACGCGTAGGCCGAGATGGCCTTCACGCCGATCTCGATCGCGCCCTCGACCACGTCGAACAGCGAGGACTCCCCCTGCTCGTGGCCGGCCGTGCGCGGCAGCCCACGCTGCTTGGCCCACCGGCCGTTGCCGTCCATGATGATCGCCACGTGGCCGGGGACCTGGTCCAGCGGGATCGCGGGCGCAGTGGCACCGGAGGGGTGGGGTGTCGGTGGGCGCACGGGACGCCGCGGGGACCTGCGCACGGCTCATCCCTCGCTGACGTAGGGCATCGAGCGCAGACCACGTTCGAGGTGCCAGGCCACGAACGCCGACACCAGCCCGCGGGCCTCGCGACGGTTGCGCTGCTGGGCTCCGTCGACGACCGCCCAGTCGCCGGCCAGGAGCGCGCCGAGCAGGAGCAGGGTCTCCGGCGCCGGGCTGGCAGAGCCGGGCACCCGGCAGTCCGGGCACAGGGTGCCGCCGGCTGCGGGGCTGAACGCGCGGTGCGGCCCCTCGAGCCCGCAGTTGGCGCAGCCCGCGAACGAGGGCGCGTAGCCGGCCACCGAGAGCGACCTCAGCAGGAAGGAGTCGAGCACGTCACCGGAGCGGTGCTCGCCGGCCGTCATCGCCCGCAGCGCCCCGACGAGCAGGAGGTACTGCTGCACCGAGGGCTGGCGCTCCTCCGAGACGAGGCGCTCGGCGGTCTCGACCATCACGCTCGCGGCGGTGTAGCGGTCGTAGTCGGCCGAGATGGCGTTGCCGTACGGCGACCGCGTCTCGGCCTGGGTGATCGTGTCGAGGTTGCGGCCCACGGCGAGCTGCAGGTCGACATGGGTGAACGGCTCGAGCCGCGACCCGAACCGGGAGGAGGTCCGGCGTACTCCCTTGGCGACCGCACGGACGACGCCGTGCTCGCGGGTGAGCAGCGTGATGATCCGGTCGGCCTCTGCGAGCTTGTGCGTGCGCAGCACGATGGCTTCGTCGCTGTACAGGGGCATGGGGCCATTGTCCCCTGCCGCGCGGACAACCGAGAACGACCCGCCGCCCGGCTCGCACAAGGCCCCGGCACTGCCCGCCCAGGGCCCGGAGAGGGCTCAGCCGCGGAGCCTGCGGGCGCTGGCCTGCTCGTCGAAGCACCGCTCCACGAACCCGGCGGCGATCTGGTTCAGCCGCTGGGGCCGCAGCCGCCACTCCAGGATGTTGTGCGCCTCGACGAAGGTGGAGTCGGGGAGCTCCTCGGCCAGCATCGCGGCGTCGGCCGCCGGGTGCACCGGGTCGCGTCGGTGCCCCACCACCAGGGCCGGGGTCTCGATGCTCCTGCGCATCCGCGAGGAGGGCGCGATCCGGCCGAAGAAGATCCCGTGGATGGCCGCGGCCATCGGTGCGGGCCGCTGGTCGAGGGTGTCCAGCACGATCCCGGTCCAGAAGGGCACGACGCCGCGGGGCACGGCCCGGGTGACGAGGCGTACGCCGGCCACCGTCGCCGGCATGAAGCGCGAGAGGAACAGCAGCGGCGCGAAGGCGAGCATGCCGGCCTCGAGGGCGTTGTCGAGCACCGGCATCTCCAGCAGCAGCCCGCGCACGCGCTCGGGGGCGAGCACCGCTGCCTCGAGGGAGGAGTTCGCGCCCAGCGACGTGCCGCCGATGACGGCGCTCTCGATCTCGCGGTCGTCGAGGAGCGCGATGATCTGCTCCCCGAATGCGGTCATGGAGTACTCCAGCGGGTCCTCGGGGCGGTCCGAGCGCCCGTGGCCGAGCAGGTCGACGGTCAGCACGTGCGCCCCCTGCGCCGCCAGGTGGCGGGCGAGCGGCTGGTGCATCCGCCGCGGCATCAGCTGGCCGTGCACCAGGACGACCCAGCGCTCGCCGCTGCCGTACTCGGTGTACTCGAGCCGGTGACCGTCGTGGAAGAACTGCCCGATCCGCTCCGAAACCAAGGTCATGGCGCCACTTTGGCACGCGTGTGCCACACGGCGTACGACCGCACGCAACGAGGGTTCGCAAAACCCATCAAAACGTCTCGCCATGCGGGACAATCGGGCGGTGCGGAGAGGATGGCTGACCTCAGGGGGCCTGCTGGTCGGGTGCCTGGTGGTCGCTGCCTACCTCGCCGGCATCAGCGCCCTCGCACTCGCGGAGCGCTCCGACAGCACTGCGGCCTGGTGGCCCGCCGCCGGGATCGGCGTCGTCGCGATGATGCTGGCCCCTCGGCGGCAGTGGCCGGTCGTCCTCACCGGGCTGTTCCTGGCCTACACCCTGGCCAACCTCACCCTGGGCCGGTCCCTGCTGGTCGCGACGCTGATCGGGGTGGTGGACCTCGCCGAGACCGTGGTGGTGGTGCTGCTGCTGCTCGCCCACGTCGGTCGCCAGATGCGCGACGTGCTGGACGTGTGGAAGCTGTTCCTGATCGCCGGCACCGGTGGGCTCGTCGCCGCCGTGGGCATCGCGGCGGTCCTGACGGCCTTCCTCGACCAGCCGTTCTGGCCGACAGCGAGCCTGATCCTGCCCTCGCACGCCGCGTCGTTGATGCTCATCGCCCCCCTGGCGCTGCTCGGGCGCGGCGGTTCACGGCCGCGGGGGTCCACGTCGTACGTCGAGCTCGCGGCGCAGGTGCTGCTCCTGGTCACGGCCACGCTGATCACCTTCAGCGACGCCCAGCTGACCCTGGGCTTCGCGCCGCTGCCGGTGATCGTGTGGGCCGCGGTGCGGTTCTCCCCGCGCGTGGTGGTGATCGAGCAGGTCTCCTACGCCACAGTCGTGACCCTGTTCACCACGTTCGGGTGGGGACCCTTCTCACCGGAGAACAGCGCCAACGCCAGCAACAGCACCCAGCACGCGCAGCTGTACCTGATCTGCCTCGTCCTGGTCGGGCTGCCCCTGGTCCAGGCGATGCGGCAGCGCGACGAGGCGATGACCCAGGTGCTGGCGAGCGAGCGCACCTTCCGGCGCAACTTCACCGAGTCCCGGGTCCCGGTGGCGATCATCCGCCGGGAGGGCGACGACCTGTTCTTCCGCGAGTGCAACGAGGCCACCAGCGGCCTCCTCGGGCTGTCCTCGGCGGAGATCGCCGGCACCCGGCTGACCGACCTGCTCACCGCTCCCGAGCTCGACACCGCGGCTCGCCGGATCGTCGACGGAGAGGCGGCCGGCTGGTCGGGCCCGATCGGGGTGGTGGGGTCGCCGCGCACCCGCCTGGACGCCACCTTGTCCCTGATCGAGCAGCGCGAGGGCGGCTCCCTGTTCTCCCTCAACCTCGTCGACGTCACCGCCCCGCACGAGATGGCCGAACGGCTCGAGGCGGAGCGCAACTACACCCGCGCGGTCATCGACACCGCCAGCAGCATGATCCTGCTGACGCGCATCGACGGCTCGGTGATCGCGGCGAACCCGGCCACCTGCCGGCTCACCGGCTACACCGAGGAGGAGCTCATCGGTCTCCCGATGTGGGAGCTGCTGATGTCAGGCCAGCAGCGCGACGGTGCCGTGGCCCTGTTCGCCCGGCAGCGCCTGCCGATGACGGGCGAGGCACAGCTGCGCACCAAGGACGGCCGCCGGATGGCGGTGATCTTCTCCAGCGCCACGCACCGCGCCAGCGCCGACGCACCGGTGACGATCGTGATCTCCGCGACCGACGTGACCGACGCCAGGCAGAACGCGGGCATGGTGAACCACCTGCTCCGCTCGGCGCGGACCATCGCCTTCGTCGGCACCGACCTCAAGGGCCGGATCACCCTGTTCAACACCGGCGCCGAGCAGATGCTCGGCATCGACGCGGACTCGGCGAACGGACGGGAGCTCGTCGAGTTCCTCTCTCCGGAGGACCTGGCCCCCTACTCCTCGCGGGAGGACGGCACCAGCACCTTCCAGGCCATCGTGGGCCACTCCGCAGGCGACCTCGCCCCCGAGACCCGCGACTGGACGTGGCTGCCGGCCGGGCGGGCTCCGCTGCGGGTCTCGATGACGACGAACCCGGTCACCGACACCTTCGGCGACCTCTTCGGCTACCTGTTCGTGGCCAGCGACATCACCGACACCCGCCGCAGCCAGGACATCCTGGTCCGGGCGCTGCAACGCGAGCGGGACGTGGTCACCCGGCTCAAGGACCTCGACAACGTCAAGGACGACTTCGTGACCACGGTCAGCCACGAGCTGCGCACCCCGATGAGCAGCATCATCGGCAGCGCCGAGATGCTCGCCGACGGGATGGTCGGCGAGCTCAGCCCCGACCAGCTCAGGATGGTCGAGGTGATCACCCGCAACGGGGACCGGCTGCTCTCCCTGGCCGACGACCTGCTGCTGCTCGCCACCTTCGACCAGAGCGCGCCGCCCGACCAGACCGGGGACGTGGACCTGCGCGACGTGGTCCACGAGAGCGCGAGCGCCGTCTCGACCGTGCTCGCCACCCGCAGGCTGGACGTGAGCTTCGTGCTCCCCGAGGAGCAGGTGCTCGTCCGCGGCGACTCCAGCCACCTCGAGCGCGCGCTGACCAACCTGCTCACCAACGCGGTGAAGTTCACCCCCGACGGCGGCAAGATCACCGTCGAGGCCCACGAGAACCGCCGCGCACGCGTCGCCGTGCTGACCGTCACCGACACCGGCCTCGGCATCCCGGCCGCGGACCTCGAGCACGTCTTCGGCCGGTTCTACCGCTCCGCGGACGCCCAGGAGCGGGCGATCCAGGGCTCCGGCCTCGGTCTCGCGATCGTGAAGACCATCGTGGAGAACCACGAGGGCCGCATCGACGTGCAGTCCGAGGCGGGCAGCGGCACCACGTTCACGGTGACGCTGCCCCTGGTGCGGTCAACCGTCCACACCGGCTGAGTCGGCTACCTGCGGTTGACCGCGGAGATCACGGCCTTCAGCGAGGCGGTGACGATGTTCGCGTCCACCCCGACACCCCAGAGCAGCTGGTCGCCGACGGCGCACTCGACGTACGCCGCCGCGAGGGCGTCGCCCCCCGAGGACAGCGCGTGCTCGGCGTAGTCGAGCACCCGCACGTCGAAGTTGTCGGGCAGCCCGTTGATCGCGTCCACGAACGCCGCGATCGGCCCGTTGCCCGACCCGTGCAGCTCTCGGATCTGGCCGTCGACGTAGACGTTGACGTCGAGCTGGTCCTTCTCACCGGCGGCCGAGGAAGTGTGCACCGAGTTCAGCTTCAGGGGCGTCTCCCGGTCGAGGTACTCGCTGCGGAACGCGTCCCAGATCGCGGCCGAGGTCATCTCGCCGCCCTCGCCGTCCGTCTGCTCCTGCACGACGCGGCTGAACTCGATCTGCAGGCGCCGCGGCAGGTCGAGCTTGTGCTCGGACTTCATCACGTAGGCGACACCGCCCTTGCCCGACTGGCTGTTCACCCGGATCACGGCCTCGTAGCTGCGGCCGACGTCCTTGGGGTCGATCGGCAGGTACGGCGCCTCCCAGGGGTGCTCGCCCACGGGGTGGCCGGCCTCCTCGGCCTCCTTCTCCAGCGCCTCGAGGCCCTTCTTGATGGCGTCCTGGTGGGAGCCGGAGAAGGCGGTGTAGACGAGGTCGCCCGCGTAGGGGTGGCGCGGGTGGACCGGCAGCTGGGTGCAGTACTCCACCGTGCGACGGATCTCGTCGATGTCGGAGAAGTCGATCTGGGGCTCGATGCCCTGGCTGAACAGGTTCATCCCCAGGGTCACCAGGCACACGTTGCCGGTGCGCTCGCCGTGGCCGAACAGGCAGCCCTCGACGCGGTCCGCCCCCGCCATCATGGCCAGCTCGGTCGCCGCGACCGCGGTGCCGCGGTCGTTGTGCGGGTGCAGGCTGATCGTCGTGTGCTCGCGGCGGGTCAGCTGCCGGGAGAACCACTCGATCTGGTCGGCGTAGACATTCGGGGTCGCGACCTCGATCGTGGCCGGCAGGTTCAGGATGATCTCGCGACCGTCCTCGGGCTGCCACACGTCGGAGACGGCCTCGCACACCTCGAGGGAGAACGGCAGCTCGGTGCTGGTGAAGATCTCCGGGGAGTACTCGTAGCCGATCACGGTCTTGGACAGGTTCTGCTCGGCGTACTTCATGAACAGCTCGGTGCCGCGCACCGCGATGTCCTTGACCTCGTCGGTGCTGGCGCGGAAGACCACGCGCCGGAACATCGGCGCCAGGGCGTTGTAGAGGTGGATGTTGGCGTGGTGCACACCCACCAGGGACTCGGTGGTGCGCTCGATCAGGTCCTCGCGGGCCTGGGTCAGCACCGAGATGGTGACGTCCTCGGGGACCTTGTCGCGCTCGATCAGCTGGCGCACGAAGGCGAAGTCGGTCTCGCTGGCCGAGGGGAAGCCGACCTCGATCTCCTTGTAGCCCATCTTGACCAGGAGGTCGAACATCTTGTGCTTGCGCTCAGGGGACATCGGGTCGATCAGGGCCTGGTTGCCGTCGCGCAGGTCGGTGGAGAGCCACCGGGGCGCCTGGGTGATCTGGGCCGAGGGCCAGGTCCGGTCGGGCAGGTCGATCGGGGGGAACGGCCGGTACCGCTCGACGGGCATGCCGCTGGCACGCTGGGTGTTGACGAATCCGGATTTCTGCAGGGTCATGGGTCTTCTCGCTTGCTGAAGTGACGGGCGCCGGGGACACACACGCTCCGCCGCGAGGGGTCCGGCTCCGCTAGATGTGCGGGCTGACCTCGCGGCGGCACCGAAGAAGGCCGCCGAGTGGGCTGAGGAGTGCTGGAAGGCGCGTCATGACCTGACCACCCTAGCAGCGGCCCCGCGCCCCCGCTGCCGGCCCGGCACTTGGGAGACTCGGGCCCATGAGCCGCCTGCTGGTCGTCCACCACTCCCCCACCGCGTCACTGCGCTCGCTCACCGAGGCCGTGGTCGCCGGCGCCCACGACGACGCGATCGAGGGCGTGGAGGTGGTGGTCACCGAGGCGCTGGACTTCGCCCGCGGCGCCGCGGGTGCCCGGGACCTCCTCGAGGCCGACGGCTACCTGCTCGGCACGCCCGCGAACTTCGGCTACATGTCCGGCGCGCTCAAGCACGTCTTCGACTCGACCTTCCTGCAGATCGGTGGCGCCCTCTCCGAGGACGGCAGCGGGCAGGAGTCGGCCCAGGAGTCGAGCGGGACGACGGCCGGGCGGCCGTTCGGGCTCTACGTGCACGGCCGCTACGACACCACGGGCGCGGTGCGCTCGGTGCTCTCGATCACCGGGGCACTGGGCTGGCGGCGCGGGTACGACGTGCTCGAGGTGATGGGTGAGACGACCGGCGCGGACACCGCCTCGGCGTACGAGCTGGGCGGTACCATCGCGGCACTGCTCGCCCCGTGACTCTCGTCACGTGCTGGCCGAGGACCCGGAAGCCTGGAGGAACCGCACGTGCCTGGCCGTACCGCGTGGACCCGCGTCGCCGCCGGACTGCTGGCGCTGCTCCTCGCGGGCTCGCTCGCCGCCTGCTCGGCACCGTTGCGGCCCCAGACGGTCGCGGACCGGACCACGACCCCCAAGCTCGGGGCCTGCTACGTGCTCACCCCCACCGACACCGAGAAGCCGAGCAACACCTCGGAGGAGGTCCCGTGCACCGAGCCGCACACCTCCCAGACCTTCGCCGTCGGCACGCTGCCGGGGTCGACCGGCAAGGCGTACGACGCACCGGGGCACGGCACCTGGATCTACCCCACGTGTGAGCGTGCCTTCGAGCGCTTCCTCGGCGTCGACGAGAGTCTCGCGATGAGGATCCAGCTGAGCTGGGCCTGGTTCCGGCCCTCCGAACGCGGCTGGGACAAGGGCGCCCGCTGGTACCGCTGCGACCTGGTCGGCGGCCCGGCCGACGCCGAGAAGTACGCCGCCCTGCCCACCACGGCCAAGGGGCTGTTCCGCGCGAAGCCCCCCGAGCAGTGGCTCCGCTGCGCACTCGGGGACACGCTGGCGGGCTCGAAGAAGGTCAGCTGCAGCGAGAAGCACAACTGGCGCGCGGTCACCACGATCAAGCTGGGTCAGCCCCAGGACCCCTACCCCGGCGACCGGCTGGCCGAGGTGCGCTCGCGCGACTTCTGCTCCGACTCGGTCGGCGCCTGGATGAACTACCCGGTCGAGTACGACTTCGGCTACACCCGGTTCCACGAGGCGGAGTGGAAGGCCGGGAACCGGCGCAGCATCTGCTGGGCCAAGACCGACCGCTGAGCGGCCCCTGCGTCGGGTCAGCGGACCGGGTGCCCGGCCCGTTCCAGGGTCTGCTTGACCTCGGCGATCCGCAGGGTGCCGAAGTGGAACACCGTCGCCGCCAGCACGGCGTCCGCGCCCGCGTCCACCGCCGGGGGGAAGTGCTCGAGGGAACCCGCTCCCCCGCTGGCGATCACGGGGATCGACACCTCCCTGCGGATCAGGCGGAGCAGCTCGAGGTCGAAGCCGTCGCGGGTGCCGTCGGCGTCCATCGAGTTGAGCAGGATCTCGCCCGCGCCCAGCTCGGCCGCCCGGGCAGCCCACTCGATCGCGTCGAGACCGGCCGACTTCCGCCCGCCGTGGGTGGTCACCTCGAACCCCGAGTCGGTGGCGTCCGGCGACCCCGCGGGGACCCGTCGCGCGTCCACCGAGAGCACCAGCACCTGGTTGCCGAACCGGTCGGCGATCTCGGCGACCAGCTCGGGTCGCCGGATCGCCGCGGTGTTCACGGCGATCTTGTCCGCACCTGCTCGCAGCAGTCGGTCGACGTCCTCGACCGACCCGACTCCCCCGCCGACGGTCAGCGGGATGAACACCTGCTCGGCCGTGCGCGAGACGATCTCCATCGTGGTCGCGCGACCTTCGTGGGAGGCCGAGATGTCGAGGAACGTGAGCTCGTCGGCCCCCTCGGCGTCGTACACCTTGGCGAGCTCGACCGGGTCGCCGGCATCGCGGAGGTTCTGGAAGTTGATCCCCTTGACCACCCGTCCGCCGTCGACGTCCAGGCACGGGATCACGCGTACGGCGAGGCTCATGCCTGTCCGGACCCCGTCGTGCCCCGGGTGAGGTCGAGCGCCTCGGTCAGGGTGAACCGGCCCTCGTAGAGCGCGGTGCCGATGATCGCTCCCTCCACGCCGCCGGGCTGGTCCGCCGGCGTGACCAGGGCCATCAGGGCCTCGAGGTCGGCCAGCTCGGTGATGCCACCGGAGGCGACCACGGGACGGTCGGTGCGGGCACACACGCTGCGCAGCAGCTCGAGGTTCGGGCCCTGGAGCATCCCGTCCTTGTTCACGTCGGTGACCACGTAGCGCGCACAGCCCTGCTCGTCGAGGCGCTCGAGCACCTCGTACAGGTTGCCGCCCTCACGGGTCCAGCCCCGGGCGGCGAGCGTCTCCCCGCGCACGTCGAGCCCGATCGCGATCCGGTCGCCGTACTTCTCGATGACGCGCGCGCACCAGTCGGGCGACTCCAGCGCGGCGGTGCCGATGTTCACGCGGCGGCAGCCCGCGGTCATGGCGGCCTCGAGGGAGTCGTCGTCGCGGATCCCGCCGCTCATCTCCACGTCGATGTCCAGGGTGCCGACGATCCTGGCGAGGAGCTCACGGTTGTGGCCCCGGCCGAAGGCGGCGTCGAGGTCGACGAGGTGGATCCACTCCGCCCCGGCGTCCTGCCAGCGCAGGGCGGCCTCGACGGGGTCGCCGAACCGCTTCTCGGAGCCGGCGACCCCCTGGACGAGCTGTACGGCGTTCCCGCCGGCGATGTCGACGGCTGGGAGCAGCTCGAGGTGGGTTCCCTGGCCGGTGGGGATGGGGGCGGCGGTCATTGGATGGTCTCCGGTTCTCAACGTCGGCGGAACAGCATGGTGTGCAGGACAGGGGCAGCGAGCAGGCTCACGATCAGGGCCATCGCCCGTGCGGGCCAGCCGGGGAAGAGCACCCAGACGACCACGTTCACGACGAGCAGGAGGGCAAGCGTGGCACCGGTCTCCCGGCGACGGCGGGCGGCCAGGATCCCGGTCGGACGCGAACGACGCCGGGGCAGCCACGACCCGAAGGCGCGCCGACGAGCGGCACGGCGCTCACGGCGCTCGGCCTCGGAGGCGCGCGCGGCGGTCACGATCGCGGCCTCCTTCTCCCGGGCCTCGCGTCGCCGGGCGCGTTCCTTGCTCATCGCGGGCTCATCGGGGGCTCATCGTGCGGGCATCAGGACGTGCCGGGGCGGCGCAGGCTCCGCACCCAGTTCGCCAGCAGACGCGCACCGGCGTCGCCGGACTTCTCGGGGTGGAACTGGGTCGCGGTGAGCGGACCGTTCTCGACCGCGGCCACGAACCGGTCGCCTCCGTGGGAGGCCCAGGTGACCAGCGGCGCCCGGGTGCGGCCGTTCGTGACCAGCGACCAGTCGCGGACACCGTAGGAGTGCACGAAGTAGAACCGCTCGTCCTCGACCCCGGCGAACAGCGTGGACCCGGCGGGCGGCTCCACGGTGTTCCACCCCATGTGGGGTACGACGGGCGCCTGCAGCCGCTCCACGACGCCGGGCCACTCGTCGCAGCCGGCGGTCTCGACGCCGTGCTCGACCCCGCGCTCGAAGAGGATCTGCATCCCGACGCAGATGCCGAGGACCGGGCGCCCGCCGGCTAGGCGGCGCCCGATGATCTCGTGGCCGAAGACGGCACGCAGCCCCTCCATGCACGCGGCGAAGGCGCCCACCCCGGGCACGACCAGTCCGTCGGCGGCCATCGCGGCGTCACGGTCCGCGGTCAGCGTGACCTCGGCACCGGCCCGCTCCAGGGCGCGCACGACCGAGCGCAGGTTGCCGGAGCCGTAGTCGAGGACCACCACCTTCGGGGCGGTGCCTGCGGTGTCCTCGGGGGTGGGGGCGTCGGTGCTCAGAGCGTTCCCTTCGTGGAGGGGACCCCGGTCTCGCGGGGGTCGTAGGCCACGGCGTCGCGCAGGGCGCGGGCGACCGCCTTGAACTGCGACTCGACGAGGTGGTGCGGGTCGCGGCCCGACAGCACCCGCACGTGCAGGGCGATCTGGGCGTGGTGCGCGAGGGTCTCGAAGACGTGCCGGGTCAGCGAGCCGAGGTAGGCGTTGCCGATGGTGACGAACTGCTGGCCCTCGGGCTCGCCGAGGTGCACGCAGTACGGCCGGCCCGAGACGTCCACGGCGCACTGCACCAGGGCCTCGTCGAGCGGCACCAGCGAGTCGCCGAAGCGGCGGATGCCGGACTTGGGCCCGAGCGCGAGCAGCAGCGCGTCGCCGAGCGCGATCGCGGTGTCCTCGACGGTGTGGTGCGCGTCGATGTGGGTGTCGCCCTCGGTCTGGACGGTGAGGTCGAACAGGGCGTGACGCCCGAAGGCGGTGAGCATGTGGTCGTAGAACCCGACGCCGGTGGAGACGTCCGTGCGGCCGGACCCGTCGAGGTCGAGCTCGACGAGCACCTTCGACTCCTTGGTCTCCCGCTCGATGCGTGCGATCCGGTTCGTGCTCGGAGTCATGCTGTCACCTCTCTCATGGCGTCCTTGAACGCCTTCATCTCTGCTGGAGTGCCGATCGAGACCCGCAGCCAGCCCTCCGGTCCGGTCACCCGGATCAGCACGCCGCGGTCGAGCAGCTGCTGCCACACTGCCGCACGATCCGCGAACCGACCGAACAATACGAAGTTCGCGTCGCTCGGCGCGACCTCGTAGCCCTCGGCCAGCAGCCACTCCACGGTCCGGTCGCGCTCCTCGCGCAGCTCCGCGACCTTTCCGAGCAGCTCGTCGGCGTGGCGCAGGGCCGCGTTCGCCACCGCCTGGGTGACCGCCGAGAGGTGGTAGGGCAACCGCACCACCCGGAGCGCGTCGCACAGCTCCGGGGCGGCCGCGAGGTAGCCGAGCCGGGCCCCGGCCAGCGCGAAGGCCTTGCTCATCGTGCGGCTCACCATCAGGTTGCGGTGCTCGGGCAGCAGCTCCAGCGCCGAGGGGGTGCCGGCGCGCCGGAACTCGGCGTAGGCCTCGTCGATCACCACGACGCCGGGCACTGGCTGGTCCTCGGCCAGCTCGCAGAGCTCGCTGATCACCTCGTGCGGCAGCGCCGTCCCGGTCGGGTTGTTCGGGGACGGCAGCAGGATCACGCTGGGCTGGTGCTCGTCGATGAGCCGGCGGGCCTCGTCGAGGTCGAAGCTGAAGTCCTCGTGCCGGCGGCCGGCCACCCAGTTGGTCATCGCGTCGCGGGCGTACTCGGGATACATCGAGTACGTCGGCGCGAACGAGATCGCCGTACGCCCGGGGCCGCCGAAGGCCTGCAGGATCTGCAACATCACCTCGTTGGAGCCGTTCGCGGCCCAGACCTGGGAGGGGGCGATCGTGGTCCCGGCCTCGACGCTGAGGTACGCCGCCAGCCCGCTGCGCAGCTCGGTGAACTCGCGGTCGGGGTAGCGGTTGAGCGTGGCGGCGGCCAGGGTCACTGCCTCGGCGACGTCGTCGACGACAGCTTGGGAGGGACCGTAGGGGTTCTCGTTGACGTTGAGCTGCACCGGCACGTCGAGCTGGGGTGCGCCGTACGGCTCCACGCCCTGGAGCTCCTCACGCAGGGGCGGCCAGCTGGACGCTCCGACCGCTGCGTCCGGGGCGGGCCTCACCGGCGCCCGAAGCGCACGTTGACCGCGGCTCCGTGACCGGGGAGGTCCTCGGCGTCGGCGAGGGTGACGACGTGGTCCGCGACCTCGGCGAGCGCGTCGCGGGAGTACTCCACGACGTGCACCGCCCGCAGGAACGAGCGCACCGAGAGACCCGAGGAGTGGCAGGCGCAGCCGGCCGTGGGCAGCACGTGGTTGGAGCCGGCGCAGTAGTCGCCCAGCGACACCGGCGCCCACGGGCCCACGAAGACGGCGCCCGCGTTGCGCACCCGCGCGGCGACCGCCTCCGCGTCGGCGGTGTGGATCTCGGTGTGCTCGGCGGCGTAGGCGTTGATCACCTCGAGGCCCTGGGTGACGTCGTCGACCAGGACGATTCCCGACTGCACGCCGGACAGGGCGGTGCGCACGCGGTCGGTGTGGCGGGTCGCGGCCACCTGCTTGTCCAGCTCGACCTCGACCTCGTCGGCGAGCCGGACCGAGTCGGTGACCAGCACCGAGGCGGCCATCGGGTCGTGCTCGGCCTGGCTGAGCAGGTCGGCGGCCACGAACGCCGCGTCGGCGGTGTCGTCGGCCAGGATGGCGATCTCGGTCGGCCCGGCCTCGGAGTCGATCCCCACGACGCCCTTGAGCAGCCGCTTGGCGCTGACGGTGTAGATGTTCCCCGGACCGGTGACCAGGTCGACGCGGCGGCACGGGCCGGCGCCGTGGGCGAACATCGCGATCGCCTGGGCGCCGCCGACGGCGTACACCTCGTCGATGCCGAGGAGCTCGCAGGCCGCCATGATCGTCGGGTGCGGGAGCCCGGGGCCGTAGCTCTTGAACGACGTCTTCTGCGGCGAGCTGCTCAGCGCGATGGAGCCGACCTCCGCGACCTGCGCGGGTACGACGTTCATCACCACGCTGGAGACCAGCGGGGCGACGCCGCCCGGCACGTAGAGGCCCACCCGGTCGACCGGGATCAGCCGCTGGATCACGCGGGCGCCCGGGCCGAGGTCGGTGACCACCTCGGTGCCGAGCTCGGCCAGGCAGGTGATCCTCAGACGACGCACGGACTCCTCGAGACCGGCGCGCACCTGGGGGTCGAGGTCGGCCAGTGCCTCGCGGAGCGCCTCACGCGGCACCCGGATGTCGGTCTGCGTGACGCCGTCGAACTGTGCGGCGTACTCCAGGATCGCCTCCACGCCCCGGTCGCGGACACCGTCGCAGATCGGGCGCACCACGTGCTGCGCGGCCTCGACGTCGAAGTCGGCGCGCGGCACCAGGGTGCGGTAGTCGGGAGCAGCGCCGGCGCTGCCGTCCCGGAGGTCGATCCGGCGTATCATGCCGCCCATTCTAGGTGGGCAGCCGAGGCGGCTCCGACCACGGCCCCGGAGGCGGACCGGGCGTGGCCCCACCGCTCCGGAGAGGCGGCGTCAGCGCCGCAGCAGCCCCAGCATCTCGGGGAGGTCGAAGAAGGTCGCGATGGCCACGGCCGACTTCGGGCCGAGGTCGGGGTCGGCACCGGCGTCGAGCAGATCGGTGACGATCTCGGCGCTCTGCCGGAACGCGGCCGCGGCGAGCGCGGTCTGCCCCATGTCGTTGACCCGGCTGTGGTCGGCGCCGCGAGCGATCAGCGCACGCACGACGTCGGGCTGCACGTGGTAGGCCGCGAGGATGAGCAGCGTGTCCCCCTTGCTGTTGGTCAGGTTGACCGGCACGCCCGCATCGAGGACCTCGGTGAGGCCGACCAGGTCACCGTTGCGGGCGTGGTCGAAGGCGGAGGTGACGAACGCCAGCTCCTCGGGGGTCAGTTCGTGGGACACGTCCGAAAACGTACCCCTCGGTGGCGGGAACCCCCGACGACGGGGGCTTGCCCCTAGATTGGCCTCGTGCCCATGGTCCCGCTCTTCCCCCTCAACGCGGTGGTCTTCCCCGGTGTCGCCACCCCGCTGCACATCTTCGAGGAGCGCTACCGCGTGCTGGTGCGCGAGCTGATCGAGGTCGAGGACGCCGCCGACCAGGTCTTCGGCATCCTCGCGATCCGCGAGGGCTACGAGGTCGGCGAGCACGGGATGCAGTCGGCCCACCGGGTCGGCACCCTGGTCCAGCTCACCGAGGTCGAGGCCTACGACGACGGTCGCTACGACATCGAGGTCGTCGGCCGGCAGCGGCTGCGGGTGCTCAACTCCGACAGCTCGGGACCGTTCCTGCGGGGCGAGATCGAGCTGATGCCGGACCAGGACGAGCCGGAGGCCGTCGTCGAGGCAGAGGCGGCGCGCTCGGCGTTCGAGTCCTACCGGCACCAGCTCTCGGACCTGCGCGGCGGTCCGGTGCTCACCGGCGAGCTCCCCACCGACCCGGCGTACCTCTCCTACGCGCTCGCGAGCACCTGCCTGCTCACCCTGCCGCAGCGGCAGGCGCTGCTGGAGGCCGACAGCGCCCAGGTGCGCCTGGGGATGATCCGGCGCACCCTGCACGAGGAGATGCGGGCGATGCGCGCCCTGCCCTCCCTGCCGGCCACCGAGGTCGCCCGGACCCGGTGGTCCCCCAACTGATGGCCCGGCGGTCCCCCGCCTCCAGATCCGGCGGTACGCCGGCCACGCTGGCGCTCGAACGTGCCGGGGTGCCCTTCACGCTGCACCCCTACACCCACGACCGCGCGGCCGCCTCCTACGGCCTGGAGGCCGCCGAGCAGCTGGGGCTGGATCCGACTGCGGTGCTCAAGACGCTGGTGAGCGAGGTCGACGGGCAGCTGACCGTCGCCGTGGTCCCGGTCTCGGGCCAGCTCGACCTGAAGGCGCTCGCAGCCGCGGTCGGCGGCAAGAAGGCCGCCCTGGCCGACCCCGCCGCCGCGGAGCGGACGACCGGCTACGTGGTCGGCGGGATCTCCCCCCTCGGCCAGCGCCGGCAGCTGCCCACCGTCGTGGACCGCTCCGCGCTCGACCGGCCGACCGTCTACGTCAGCGCAGGCAGGCGCGGCCTCGACCTCGGCCTGGCTCCCGCGGACCTGGTCGCCCTGCTGGACGCGACCGTGGCCGACATCGGGCGCCACTGAGCCGTCGTACCCCCGCGTCACAAGGGACTGTTCAGCCGAGGAGCTCGAGGGTCCGGGGGTCCGGGGTGCCGTCGAAGAACCGCTCCAGCACCCCCGTGAAGACGGGCTCGTCGGGCTGCGCGCGGTCGAAGAGGGTCATCGAGGAGCGCAGCTTCATCGCGTCGGTGGACCCGAGCACGTCCTCGGCCCGGGTCTCCCCGGACTCCAGGAGCGCGGCGGCTGCCTCGCGGAGCCGGGGGCCGAGCAGCGGGTGGGCCAGGTAGGCGCGGGCCTCGGCCAGGCCCGAGACGGCGTACTGCTGCGCCGTGGCACTGCGCCCCAGGCCGGCCACCTGCGGGAAGACGAACCACATCCAGTGGCTGGTCTTGCGTCCGCGGCGCAGCTCGGCCACCGCCTGCTCGTAGGTGCCGCCGGAGTCCTGCGCCGTGACGAAACGCTCGAGGTCGAAGTCCATACCTGCCGTCGTACCCACCGAGGGGGTCACCCCAACCGGGGCCGGCCCTGTTCGGGCTCGTTCTGATCAGGGCCGGGCTGCTCGGGGGCTGTCTGCTCGGGGGCCGGCTGCGGCCGGTCGGGGCGACGCAGCACCCACAGGTAGACCAGGGCACCCAGCGCCGCGGCGATCGGCCACGTCCAGGCCACTCCGGGGGCGTGCAGCTTGAGCTGCATCCTCACCTCGGCGCCGTCGGAGAGCCCCTTGAGCGCGGACAGCTCCCGTTCCGGGCCCAGGGCGAGGCCCACCTTGATCATCAGCCACGACGCCAGGCCTGCCCCCAGGGTGACCAGCAGCACCATCAGCAGCGGGTCGCGCCGCCGCCAGGCGAGCAGCACCGCGCCGCTGACCACGCCGGCGACCGCCGCGATCACGAAGAACCACCCGTCGATGCCGGCCTGCTTGACCAGCTCCTCGGGCGCCAGGGTCGCTCCCGCCCCGGTCTTCACCACGGTCGGCAACGGGGTCACCTGCCACCACACGACCGCACCGAGGAGGCCGAGGAGCGCGAACCACACCGCCACCACCAGCACGTCGGCGGCCACGCCCCGCCGGGTCGACGGCCTCCCGGCCGGGCCCGAGGTGAGCACCGGCTCCGAGTCGGGCGGCGAGGGGCGGGTCATCCCAGGCACCCAGGGCCGAGCAGGTGCTTGAGGTCTCCGTAGAGCGCCGGCGAGGCGAAGACCCGCAGCCGGTCGTCGAGCTTGAGCACCCGGGTGCCGCTGCGCGAGACGAGCTTGAGCCGTACCTCGGTCGTGCCCGGGTGCGTGTGCAGCACCTCCTTGAGCTGCTCCACCACCGGCGGGGTGCAGCGGGTGGAGGGCAGCGTGATCACCACCGGCCCGCCGCTCCCCCGGTCGTCCATCACCGGGGCGGAGACGGTCTTGCCGCGGAGCTCGGCCTGGTCCTTGCTGCGGTCCAGGCGGCCCTGCACGGTGACCACGGTGTCCTCGACGAGCAGGGTGCTTGCCAACTGGTAGTCGCTGGGGAACAGCAGCACGTCGATGGCACCCTCGAGGTCCTCGACGGTCACGATGGCCCAGGCGTTGCCGGTCTTGGTCATCTTGCGGGTCACCGAGGTGATCAGGCCGCAGATGGTCGCGAAGGACCCGTCGGGGCGGTCCTCGTCGGTGACGAGCTGGCCGATGGTGCAGTCGGCCGCCGCGGAGAGGACGTGCTCGAGCCCGGTCAGCGGGTGGTCGGAGACGTAGAGGCCGAGCATCTCCCGCTCGTGGCCGAGCAGGGTGCTCTTGTCCCACTCGTCCATGTGGTCGGGTACGACGACCTCGGTGCTCGCACCTCCGACCTCCTCGACGCCGAGCATCTCCATCAGCGAGCCCTGCCCGCCCTCGTCGTTGCGCTTCGCGTCGATGTACTTGTCGACCGCCTCCTCGTGGATCGCCACGATGGCGCGACGCTTGTGCTTCATGTCGTCGAACGCCCCGGCCCGGGCGAGCGAGTCGATCAGCCGCTTGTTGCACACCAGCACGGGGACCTTGGCCATGAAGTCGTTGAAGTCGACGTAGCGGCCCTTCTCCCGCCGCGCCTCGACGATCTGCTCGACGACGTTCCAGCCGACGTTGCGGATCGCGGTCAGGCCGAAGCGGATGTCGGTGCCGACCGGGGTGAAGTTGGCCTCCGACTCGTTCACGTCGGGCGGCAGCACCTTGATCTTCATCCGGCGGCACTCGTTGAGGTAGATCGCCATCTTGTCCTTGTCGTCCTTCACCGAGGTGAGGAGCGCGGACATGTACTCGGCCGGGTAGTTGGCCTTGAGGAACGCGGTCCAGTACGACACCAGGCCGTACGCCGCGGAGTGCGCCTTGTTGAACGCGTAGTCGGAGAACGGCAGCAGCGTGTCCCACAGCGCCTTGATCGCGGCGAAGGAGAACCCCCGCTCGGTCATGCCTGCGGAGAAGGTCGCGAACTGCTTGTCCAGCTCCTCCTTCTTCTTCTTGCCCATCGCCCGGCGCAGCAGGTCCGCCTGGCCGAGCGTGTAGCCCGCCAGCTGCTGGGCGATCGCCATCACCTGCTCCTGGTAGACGATCAGGCCGTAGGTCTCGCCCAGCACCTCCTCGAGTGCCTCGGCCAGCTCCGGGTGCAGCGGCTCGACCGGCTCGCGGCCGGTCTTGCGGCGGGCGTACTTGTTGTGCGAGTCCGCGCCCATCGGACCGGGACGGTAGAGCGCGCCGACCGCGGAGATGTCCTCGAAGGTGTCGGGCTGCATGCTGCGCAGCAGCGCGCGCATCGGGCCGCCGTCGAGCTGGAAGACACCGAGGGTGTCGCCCTTCTGCATCAGCGCGTACGTCGCCGGGTCGGTGAGCTCGAGCTCCTCGAGCACGATCTTCTCGCCGCGGTTGGACTCGATGCTGATCAGGGCGTCGTCGAGGACCGTCAGGTTGCGCAACCCGAGGAAGTCCATCTTGATCAGGCCGAGCTTCTCGCAGGTCGGGTAGTCGAACTGCGTGATCTTGGCGCCGTCGGCGGGCCGCCGCATCACGGGGATCACGTCGAGGAGCGGCTGGCTGGACATGATCACGCCTGCGGCGTGCACGCCCCACTGGCGCTTGAGGCCCTCGAGGCCGATCGCGGTGTCGACCACGGTCTTGACGTCCTGGTCGCCCTCGTAGAGCGCCCGGAACTCACCACCCTCGCCGAAGCGCTTGTGGGCCGGGTCGAAGATCTCCTTGAGCGGCACGTCCTTGCCCATCACCGAGGCGGGCATCGCCTTGGTGATCCGGTCGCCCATCGCGAAGGGGTAGCCCAGGATCCGCGAGGAGTCCTTGACCGCCTGCTTGGCCTTGATGGTGCCGTAGGTGACGATCATCGAGACCCGGTCGTCGCCGTACTTGTCGGAGACGTAGCGGATCACCTCGCCGCGGCGACGCTCGTCGAAGTCGATGTCGAAGTCGGGCATGGAGACGCGGTCGGGGTTGAGGAACCGCTCGAAGATCAGGCCGTGCACGATCGGGTCGAGGTCGGTGATCCGCATCGCGTAGGCCACCATCGACCCCGCGCCGGAGCCGCGGCCCGGCCCCACCCGGATGCCGTTGTCCTTGGCCCAGTTGATGAAGTCGGCGACGACGAGGAAGTAGCCCGGGAAGCCCATCGCGATGATCACGCCGACCTCGTAGTCGGCACGCTTGCGGACCTCGTCGGGGATGCCCTGGGGGTAGCGGAACCGGAGTCCCTTCTCCACCTCCTTGACCAGCCAGGAGTTCTCGTCCTCGCCCTCGGGGACCGGGAACCGGGGCATGTAGGTGCCGTTGCCCTCGGTGAACTCCACGTCGCAGCGCTCAGCGATCAGCAGCGTGTTGTCGCACGCCTCGGGCAGGCCGTTGCGCACCGCCCACAGGTCGCGCATCTCGGCCGGTGACTTGATGTAGTAGCCGTCGCCGTTGAACCGGAACCGCTTCGGGTCGCTCATCACGCTGCCCGAGGAGACGCAGAGCAGGTGCTCGTGGGAGGGCGCGTCGCGCTGGTGCACGTAGTGGGAGTCGTTGGTGGCGACCGGCGGGATCGCGAGGTCCTTGCTCAGCCGCAGCAGCCCGTCACGGACCCGGGTCTCGATGTCGAGACCGTGGTCCATCAGCTCGAGGAAGTAGTTGTCCTTGCCCAGGATGTCCTGGAAGTCCCCGGCGGCCTGGCGGGCCTTCTCGTAGTCACCGATCCGCAGCCAGGTCTGCACCTCGCCCGAGGGGCACCCGGTGGTGGCGATCAGGCCATCGGCGTACTCGGTGAGCAGCTCGCGGTCCGCGCGCGGCTGGTAGAAGAACCCCTCCATCGAGGCCCTGGAGGAGAGCCGGAACAGGTTGTGCATCCCCGCGGTGGTCTCGGCGAGGAGCGTCATGTGGGTGTAGGCGCCCGAACCGGAGACGTCGTCGTTGCCGCCGTCGTTCCACCGCACCCGCTTCTTGTCGAAGCGCGAGGTGTTCGGGGTGAAGTAGGCCTCCATCCCGATGATGGGCTTGACCCCCGCCGAGCGCGCCTTGGACCAGAAGTCGTAGGCCCCGAACACGTTGCCGTGGTCGGTCATCGCGATGGCGTCCATGCCGAGCTCGGCCGTGCGCGCGAACATGTCGCCGAGCCGGGCGGCCCCGTCGAGCATGGAGTACTCGGTGTGGACGTGCAGGTGGACGAATCCATCTTTGCTCGACATGGAGCGCGATCAGCCCTTCCCGGAGCTCAGTCGTTCGATACCCGTCTTCAGCACGGGCGCGGCCAGTGGTCGGCGCCCGGTCGTGCGGGGAAGAAGGTCAGCGTACGTCAGCCTGACAGGCCCCCCTGACAGGACACGGGCGTCGGTCAGGGGGGTCCGGAGGCCTCCGGGGACCCGTCGTGAGACCCGTCACGGGACCCCTCGCCGGGCCGGTCACCGGGTCGGTCGCCGGCCTCCCAGGCGGCCAGGCTCTCCTCGATGATCGTGTGCATCACCCGGGCGATCCGGTCGGCCCCCAGCCCGGGCACGTGCCGGGCCATCCGGGCCACGATCTCGGCCTCGCGGCCGGCGTCACGGCCCTGCTCCCCCGCGGCCGCGCCACTGCTCAGCTTGTGGTCCTGCACCGCGGCCGTGAGCGCCGTACGCCGGGCCAGGAGCACGGCGAGCTCGTCGTCGACGAGGTCGATGCGGCCGCGCAGGTAGGCCAGCGGCTCCTCGCCCGGCCAGGCCATGGCCACGTCGGGAGTGCCGTCGGGGTAGCTGCTGCCGTCGGTGTGCTCGAGCTCGACCAGCCCGCGCCTGGCGTAGAAGGCCCGGGCGCGGGTGTTGGCCCGGTGCACCCTGAGCCCGAAGCCGCGCGGTCGCAGGCCCTTGACCAGGTCCAGGAGGGCGGCGCCCACGCCGGCCGCCGGGCGCTCGGGATGGACGTAGAGCAGGTCGATCCACTCGTCCTCGATCAGCACGAACCCGAGGAGGACCTCCTCACGTGCGGCGACCCACAGCTCCCGGCCGGGCAGGTCGAGCAGGGCCAGGAGCCAGGCACGGACCTCCTCCGCGGAGCGCACGTCCTCCGGCAGGCCGGGTCCGCCTGCGGAGGCGCGGTAGACCTCGCAGAGCTCGTCCAGGTCCTCGAGGTGTCCCGGACGCAGCGCGAAGTCCTCGAAGTCCTCGAGGTCGGCGTCGACGGCCTCCCCAGCCGGCTGCGCCGGCCGGTCCTCAGCGCTCATCGCGCAGGATGTCCAGGGCTTGCGCCAGGTCGTCGGGGTACGGCGAGGAGTAGTGCACCTGCTCCCCCGTGCCGGGGTGCTCGAAGCCGAGCCCGACCGCGTGCAGCCACTGCCGCTCCAGGCCGACCCGCTGGGCGAGCGTGGGGTCGGCGCCGTAGGTCAGGTCGGCGACGCACGGGTGCTTCAGGGCGGCCATGTGCACCCGGATCTGGTGGGTGCGGCCGGTCTCGAGGTGGACCTCCAGCAGGCTGGCGAACCGGTGCGCCTCGAGCGTGGAGTAGTGGGTGACGCTGTGCTTGCCGTCCTCGCGCACCGCGAACTTCCAGTCCGACTTGGTGTGCCGCCCGATGGGCGCGTCGATGGTGCCCTCGAGCGGGTCAGGATGCCCCTGCACCAGGGCGTGGTAGGTCTTGTCGACCTGCCGGTGACGGAAGGCGTTCTTCAGCACCGAGTAGGCGCGCTCGCTCTTCGCGATCACCATCACTCCCGAGGTGCCGACGTCGAGGCGCTGCACGATCCCCTGCCGCTCGGGGGCACCGCTGGTGGCGATCTGGTAGCCGGCACCGCGCAGGTGCCCCACGACGGTCGGCCCGGTCCACCCCATCGAGGGGTGTACGGCGACCCCGACCGGCTTGTCGATGACCACGATCTCGTCGTCGTCGTGGATGATCCGGATCCCCTCGACCACCTCGGCGACCACGTCGAGGGGGTCCTCCTCGCGGGGGAAGGTCACCTCGAGCATCGTGCCGGGCACGAGCCGGTCGGACTTGGCGGCAGGGTGCCCGTCGAGCTGCACGAGGGCCTGGGCGACCAGCTCGGCCGCCTTGCTCCGGGAGATGCCGAACATGCGGGCGAGGGCCACGTCGACGCGCTCGCCGCCGAGCCCCTCGGGGACGTGGACGGTGCGATGCTCTCCACTCCGGGCGGTCATCGCTTCTTCTTCCGTGGTTCGTGGGGGATGCGGTTGCCGTCGAGGTCGATGCCGCGGACGAGCAGGATCACGAGCAGGACCCCGGCGGCGTTGATGCAGATGTCGGCGATGTTGAACACCGGCCAGTTGGGCAGCGCGAAGAAGTCGACCACATGGCCGTGGAACGGGCCCGGGGCCCGGAACATCCGGTCGATGAGGTTGCCGACGACCCCTGCGAACAGGAGCCCGAGCGCGATCGCCCAGGGCCGGTACCTGACCCGCAGGAGGTAGTAGCCCACCACCACCGTCGCCACGATGGCCACACCCGTGATCACGGGCGTGAACGAGGCGCCGGCGCTGAAGGCGGCCCCCGGGTTGCGCACCAGTCGCAGCTGCAGGAACGAGCCCAGCACCTCCACCGGTGCCCGACCGGTCAGCTCCCGCACCGCGAGCTGCTTGGTGAGCAGGTCGGCGGCCAGGGCGATCACCGCGACGGCCAGGGCGAGACCGGTGGCCGAGCGGCCCGGACGGCCCGAGCCGCTGGGTGCATCGGACCCGTCAGAGCCGGTGGGTCCGGTGGGCATGGTGGGCGTGCGGGGGTCCTCCTCGGTGCTCAGCGACGCTCCTCGCGCTGCTTGCAGCTCAGGCACAGGGTGGCGCGCGGGAAGGCCATCAACCGGTTCTTGCCGATCGCGTTCCCGCAGTCCTCGCACTGTCCGTAGCTGCCGTCGGTGATCCGGTGCAGGGCGTGCTGGGACTGCTCGAGCATGTCGCGGGCGTTGTTGACGATGACCATCTCCTGGTCACGCTCGAAGGAGGCCGAGCCGACGTCTGCCTGGTCGTTGCCGGCGCCCTCGCCGGAGTTCGCGATCATGCCGGCGAGGTCTTCCTCGACCTCGGCGAGCTCGCTGGTGAGCCGCTTCACGTCGTCGTCGAGCTGGACGCGGACCTCCTTGAGCTCGGTCTTGGTCCAGGGGTCCTCCTGCTCGAGGACCACCAGGTCGGTCGGCATCGCCGATCCTGTGGTCGCCGGCGCCGTCGTACGCGCTGCGCTCTTAGGGGTCACGGCCTTCTCCACTTTCGTCTTCGCCGACAGCTTCTTCGCCGGCATCTTCTTGGCCGGGGCCTTCTTCGTCGGGCTCTTGCTCACGGTGCTCTTCTTGACTGGCCGCTTCTCGACCGGGCTCTTCTTCGCGGGGGCCTTCTTGGCGACGGCCTTCTTGGCCGTGCCGTTCGTCGCCGCGCTGGTCTTCGTGGGGGACTTCTTCGTCGTGCCGTTCTTCTTGGCGGCCTTCTTCGCCGTGCCGTTCTTCGCCGTCGAGACCGCCGGTGCCGCGGCCTCCGCTGCCGCGGCTCCACGACCCACCACCTTGCGCGCTGCGGCGCCCGCGAGCCGGGTCAGGGACTTCCTGCTCGCTGGTGCCATGGCTCGACCTGCCCCCTACCGGGTGATGGATATGAGCTGCGTCATACGTGCTGGCAGAGGATATGTTGCTGGTTCAAGCCCTTCAACCTGGTCGTCCGGCAGCGCCGGCCACCAGGGTCGTAGAACTCTCCCACAGTTCTGGCACACTGGACCCACCGCAAGGCGTGGAAGGGACCAAGGACCCGGTTGCACGGCCACGAGCGAGCCGGGGATGGTGTGAGCCCGGTGGCACGGCAGCCGGTGACATCACCCCGGAGCCGCTGGAAGAAACGCGGACGGCTGCTCGGGTCGTCCCGGACTAGAACCAGCTGCGGTGAGACCCAGCCGGGTCGCCCATGAAGTGGGTCGGCGAGCAGGTGGCGCCGGCCAAGGAGGGTGGTACCGCGGGGCACGGCGTACGCCGCTCCTCGTCCCTTCGGTTCGATACGAGAGCACCGACCCGAAGACGAAGGACAGCCGTGAGCGCGTACCGCCCCGTCCCCCCGCAGGTCGACCTGCCTGAGCTCGAGTCCGGCGTGCTGGACTTCTGGAACCAGGAACAGGTCTTCGAGAAGTCCGTGGCGCGCAACGCCGGCGCGGAGACCTGGACCTTCTACGAGGGCCCGCCCACGGCCAACGGCCGCCCCGGCACCCACCACATCGAGTCCCGCACGTTCAAGGACGTCTTCCCCCGCTTCAAGACGATGCAGGGCTACCAGGTGAACCGCAAGGGCGGCTGGGACTGCCACGGCCTGCCCGTCGAGCTCGCCGTGGAGAAGGAGCTCGGCTTCTCCGGCAAGGCCGACATCGAGGCGTTCGGCATCGCGGAGTTCAACGAACGCTGCCGCGAGTCGGTTCAGCGCCATGTCGACCTCTGGGAGCAGATGACCGACCGGATGGGCTGCTGGCTCGACATGCGCCAGCCCTACCGGACGATGGACTCCGAGTACGTCCAGTCGGTGTGGTGGGCCCTGAAGCAGATCCACGGCAAGGGGCTGCTGGTCGAGGACTACCGCGTGGCGCCGTACTGCCCGCGCGACGAGACCGGCCTCTCCGACCACGAGGTCGCCCAGGGCTACGAGACCGTCACCGACCCCAGCGTCTACGTCCGGTTCCCGCTGACCTCCGGTCCGTGGGCCGAGCGCGGCGCCGCCCTGCTGGTGTGGACCACCACCCCCTGGACCCTGGTGTCGAACACCGCCGTGGCGGTGCGGCCCGACGTCACCTACGTCCTGGCCACCGACGGCACCGAGCGCCTCGTGGTGGCCGAGCCCCTCGTCGGGGCCGCTCTGGGCGAAGGCTGGACCGTGGAGGCCACGGTGACCGGTGCGGAGATGGAGCGCTGGACCTACCAGCGGCCCTTCGAGCTGGTCGAGTTCCCGGCGGTCGAGGAGGGCGCCACCGCGCCCCACCTGGTCGTGCTGGCCGACTACGTCACCACCGAGGACGGCACCGGCCTGGTGCACCAGTCCCCCGCCTTCGGCGCCGACGACATGGAGGTGTGCCGCTCCTACGGGCTGCCGATCGTCGTACCCGTCGGCTCCGACGGCCACTTCGCCCAGGACATCCCCCTGGTCGGCGGCCAGTTCTTCAAGCACGCGGACGCCGACCTGGTGCGCGACCTCGAGTCGCGTGGCCTGATGTTCCGGCACGTGCCTTACGAGCACAGCTATCCGCACTGCTGGCGCTGCCACACCGCGCTGATGTACTACGCCCAGCCCTCCTGGTACGTCCGCACCACCCAGATCAAGGACGCCCTGCTCCGGGAGAACGAGAAGACCAGCTGGTACCCCTCGACGATCAAGCACGGCCGCTACGGCGACTGGCTGGAGAACAACATCGACTGGGCGCTCTCGCGAAGCCGCTACTGGGGTACGCCGCTGCCGATCTGGCGCTGCGAGGAGGGGCACCAGACCTGCATCGGCTCGCTCGAGGAGCTCTCCGGCCTGACCGGCACCGACCAGTCCGGGCTCGACCCGCACCGGCCGTTCATCGACGAGGTCGTCTTCGCGTGCCCGACCTGCGGCCAGCAGGCCCGACGGGTGCCCGAGGTGATCGACGCGTGGTTCGACTCCGGGTCGATGCCGTTCGCGCAGTGGGGCTACCCCCACGTCGAGGGCTCGGAGCAGATGCTCGAGCAGGCCTACCCCGCCGACTTCATCTGCGAGGCGATCGACCAGACCCGCGGCTGGTTCTACACCCTGATGGCCGTCGGGACGCTGGTCTTCGACGAGTCGTCGTACCGCAACGTGCTCTGCCTGGGCCACATCCTGGCCGAGGACGGGCGCAAGATGTCCAAGCACCTCGGCAACATCCTCGAGCCGATCCCGCTGATGGAGGAGCACGGAGCAGACGCGGTCCGCTGGTTCATGGCGGCCGGAGGCTCCCCGTGGGCGGCGCGTCGCGTCGGGCACACCACGATCCAGGAGACGGTCCGCAAGGTGCTGCTGACCTACTGGAACACCGTGGCCTTCCACGTGCTCTACGCCAACCTCGCCGACTGGACGCCCGGCGGGACGGTGCCCCCGCCCGCGGAGCGGCCCGTGCTGGACCGGTGGGCGCTCTCGGAGGCCCACCGCCTGGTGGGCGAGGTGACCACCGCGATGGAGAACTTCGACACCCAGCGCGCCGGGTCGCTGCTCTCGGCGTACGTCGACGACCTGTCGAACTGGTACGTACGGCGCTCCCGCCGGCGGTTCTGGAACGGCGACCCCGCAGCCTTCGCGACGCTGCACGAGTGCCTGCGGATCACCACCCAGCTGATGTCGCCGATGGCGCCGTTCATCACCGAGCGGGTGTGGGGCGACATGTTCGCAACGACCGAGTCGGACCTGCCGGTCTCGGTGCACCTCTCCCAGTGGCCCACCCAGGACCCCGCACTCGTGGACGCCGAGCTGACCGGCTCGATGAAGCTGGTGCGGCGACTGGTCGAGCTCGGTCGGGCCGCACGCGCGGAGGCCAAGATGAAGACCCGGCAGCCGCTGCGGCGCGCCCTGGTCGCATCAGCTGCCTACGACCGGCTCAGCCCCGAGCTGCGCGCCGAGGTGGCCGAGGAGCTGAACATCGGCGGCCTGGAGCCGCTCTCGGCCGCCGGCGCCGACCTGGTCGACCACACGGCGAAGGGCAACTTCCGCGCCCTGGGCAAGCGGTTCGCCAAGGACACCCCGCGGGTGGCGGCCGCGATCGCGGCCGCCGACGCCGAGGCGCTGGCTGCAGCGCTCGCCGCCGACGGCGTGGCCACCGTCGACCTCGACGGTGCGCCGGTGGAGGTGACCAGCGACGAGGTGATCGTCTCCGAACGCCCCCGCGAGGGCTGGTCGGTGGTCAACGAGCAGGGTGAGACCGTGGCCCTCGACCTCGAGATCACCGCGGAGCTGCGCCGGGCCGGACTGGCCCGTGAGGTGGTGCGGATGATCCAGGAGGCCCGCAAGGGGACCGGGTTCGAGGTCTCCGACCGGATCACCGTCTCCTGGGCGGCGCTCGACTCCGGGGACGCGGAGCTCGCCGCGGCCATGGCCGAGCACGGCGACCTGATCGCCGAGGAGGTGCTGGCCTCGGGGATCCTGGAGAGCTCGGATCCCGAGGCCCTCGAGCACCGCGACGCCGAGCTCGGACTGGCCTTCAGCGTCCAGCGCGTCTGAGGACGCGACGAGGGGCGTCGCAGGCGCGACGCCCCTCGTACGGACTTGCTCGGCTGCAGCTGCGGCCGTGGTGCAGGTGGGGCCGATTCAGCCCTGGTCGCCCTTGGGCCCCGGGCCGCCCGCGACGGGGTCTCCGTCGAGGTCGGCGTCGACCTTCGTCGTGGACCCGTCCTTGTCCTTGTCCAGCAGCGAGCTCAGCCGGCGCGGCGGGGCCGCGCCACCACCGAGGTCGTCGCTGCCACTCGCGTCGAGGGCCTGGAGCTGCTCGGTGAAGTAGCTCTTCAGCCGGCTGCGGTACTCGCGCTCGAAGGCGCGCAGGGTGTCGACCTCCTCGTCGAGGTGCACCTTCTCCTGCTCGAGCTCCCCGAGCAGGGTCACCCGGCGGGTCTCGGTCTCGGAGTCGAGGTTCTGGGCCCGGGCACGGGCCTCCTGCTCGAGCTGGTCGGCCTGGCCCCGGGCGGCGACCAGGATCTGGGAGGCCTCCTCCTTGGCCTCGGCCACCACCTCGTCGGCGTTGCGGGTGGCGAGCTCGAGGAGGCGCAGCGCGGCCGAGGACGCCTCGGCGGCGGTGACGACCTTGATCGTCTCGGCGGGGGGCTCCTCCGCGGCCGCGACGGCGGGCTCGGGGGTCTCGGGGGTCTCGGGCACCACGGCGATCGCCGGCTTCTCGGCCGCTGCGTCGTCGGCCGGGGCGGCCTCGACCGGGTCCGTGACCTCGACTCCTGCGGCGACGAGCTGGGACCGGAGGTCGGCGCTCTCCTTGAGCAGACGCTCCAGCTCGGCCTCGACCTCGTCGAGGAACTGGTCGACCTCGCTCATGTCGTAACCCTCGCGGAGCCGCACGGGGGTAAAACGCTTGTTGCTCACGTCCTCGGGCGTCAACGGCATGAACTCACCTGATCCTCGTTCGTCGGGCCATCGGTTTGTTGCGCCTGAACCATAACTTGTCCGGCACCGATCCGAGTCCGAGCACCTGTTCCGGTGGTCACCGCCGAGGCAGCCGGGGACCGGGTGCGACCCCGCTGGGCCCACTTTCCGGTGCCCTTGCAGTGCCTGCTCAGCTCAGCAGGATGGCGCTGTTGAGGGCCTTGAGGATGTAGCAGATCAGCAGCACGGCGAGGAAGCTCAGGTCGATCGCCACGCCGCCGAGGCGCAGCGGCGGGAGCACCTTGCGCAGTGCCTTCACGGGTGGGTCCGTGACCGAGTAGACGCCCTCGAGCGCCACCAGGACCGGGCCGTGCGGAGTCCATGAGCGCGCGAACATCTGGATCCAGTCCACGATGAGACGCACGAAGAGCAGAGCGATGAACACGAACAGGATCGTGTCGATGACCGTGCCGATGATGACCACGTGAGGAGCCTAGGTCAGCTCTGGTTGAAGAATCCGCCTTCGGCGATGCGCTGCTTGTCCTCCGCCGTCACCGAGACGTTGGGCGGGGAGAGCAGGAACACCTTGTTGGTGACGCGCTCGATCGTGCCGCGGACCGAGAAGACCAGGCCGGCGGCGAAGTCCACGAGCCGCTTGGCGTCGGTGTCGTCCATCTCGGAGAGGTTCATGATCACCGGGACACCGTCGCGGAAGTTCTCGCCGATCACGCGCGCCTCGTTGTAGGTGCGCGGGTGCAGCGTGGTGATCCGGGACAGCGGCGAGACCGTGCTCGTCGGCTGCGCGACCTCGGCCTCGCGCACCGGGCGGCGACGCTCGGAGAGGTTGGCGACCGGACGCGCCGGCTCACGCTCGGGGCGGGACTCGGCACGGGGCTCGGTGCGACGCGCGGGCTCGTCGTACTCGCTGTCGGCGTCGGCGTAGGTACCGTCCGCGTCCTCGAGGAGTCCGAGGTAGACGCCCATCTTCCGCATCGCGCTCATTCGTTTGGTTTCCTCTGCTTCTCGTGGAGCTGTGTGCCGTCGTCACTGTTCTGACGGCACTTCGGACACTACTTGACCGTGGGGCGCGGACCGAGCACCGCAGAGCCGATCCGCAGGTGTGTCGCACCCTCCGCGATCGCCTGCTCGAAGTCGCCGCTCATCCCCGCGGAGATCCACGTCGCCTCCGGCGCTTCCCGGCGTACGACGTCGGCGGTCTCGCGCAGCCTGGCGAACGCCTCGCGGGGGTCGCCGTCCAGCGGTGCGACCCCCATCACACCGCGCAGCCGGAGGCCCTCGGTGCCCAGGATCCGCTCCACCAGCGCGGGAACCTCGGCGACCGGCGCGCCGGCACGCCCCTGCGCCTCGGGCGGGTCCAGGCTGACCTGGACCAGGCAGTCGAGGTCGGAGCCGCGTTCGCGGGCACCCCGGCCGAGGCCGCTGATGAGCTTGGCGCGGTCCACCGACTCGACGACGTCGGCGTAGCCGGCCACCGCGGCCGCCTTGTTGCTCTGCAGCCCGCCGATGAAGTGCCAGCGCACGTCGACCCCGGCACACTGAGCCGCCTTCTCGACGGCCTCCTGGTGACGATTCTCACCGACGTGCCGCACCCCGAGATCGGCCAGCAGGGCGACGTCGGAGGCGGGGAAGAACTTGGTCACCACCACCAGGGTGGTCTCCGCAGGCCTGCGCCCGGCGTCGGCGCACGCCTGCTCGATCCGCTCCCGGACCACGCCCAGACGTTGCGCGAGCTCCTCGCGGCGCTGCACGTTGCCTTCGTTGCCTTCGTTGCTCATGCTCTCCTCCGGATCAGGCCGGCCATCCGGCCCGAGCTCCTGCCGTCGCGACGGTAGGAGTAGAGGTCCGGTGACTCCAGGGTGCACCGGGAGAGGTCACGGACCGTCACCTCGAGCCGTTCCAGCTGGGCCCGCACCCCCGCACCGAGGTCGAGCGCGGGCGTGCCCCACGACGTCGTGGAGGCGGTGGCCGGCTCGATGGCGGCGACCTCGGCCTGCAGGTCGGCCGGCACCTCGTAGCAGCGGCCGCAGATGTGCGGCCCCACCCACGCCTGCACCTCGCGGGCGCCGAGCACCCACATCTGCTCCACGCAGGCGGCCACCACGCCCGCCGCCACGCCCTGGCGACCGGCGTGCGCGGCCCCGATCACGCCCGCTTCCGGATCGGCGAGCAGCACCGGCACGCAGTCGGCGACGCGCACCATCAGGACGGTGTCGGCCCGGCCGGTGACCAGGGCGTCGCACTGGGGCCGTGACTGGGGCTGCGACTGGGGTTGCGACTGGGCTTGCGACTGGGGACCGGCGGCCTCCACCACGGTGTTGCCGTGCACCTGGTCCATGTCGGCGAGCTCGGCCCCGGGGGCGAAGTCGCCGACGAGCAGGTCGGTGTTGCGCTGCCTGGCCTGCGGGTCGTCGTCGCCGGTGATGGCGAGGTTCAGGCTGTCGAAGGGCACAGCACTGACCCCGTCGTACCTGTCGGTGAACGCCAGGTCGACGGGGCCGGTGCTGCTGCGGTGGGAGTACATCCGAGCGGGCTGTTCCCTACTTCAAGAAGTCGGGGACGTCGAGCTCGTCGTCGTCGAAGGTGGGACGCGACGACTGTGCGGGCCGCTGCGGCGCGGACCCGGCAGCCGACTCGGGGGCACGCTGGCCGCCGAACTGGCTTCCCTGCTGGCTCCCGCTCCCCGACGGGCTCGCCGACTGGCCGGAGGGCGCCCCCACCGTGACCGGCTCCCGGCGGGGGGCCGCCGGCTCGCTGGTCCGGCGCTGCTCGGCGATGGCCCGGGCGGCTGCCCGGGTCTCCTCCTGGCTCTGCGGCTTCGGGGTCTGGGCCGGACGCGGCCGCAGGGACTGCCCCTCGTCGCGGCGCTTGGGCCGGCCACCCTCGAACCCGGCAGCGATCACGGTCACCCGCACCTCGTCACCGAGCGCGTCGTCGATCGTCGCGCCGAAGATGATGTTGGCGTCGACGTGCACCGCGTCGGCGACCATGGCGGCCGCCTCGTTGATCTCGAACAGGCCGAGGTCGGAGCCACCGGCGATCGAGAGCAGGACACCCTGGGCGCCGTCGATCGACTCCTCGAGCAGCGGGCTGGACACGGCCAGCTCCGCGGCCTCCACCGCGCGGTTCTCACCACGCGCGGAGCCGATGCCCATCAGCGCCGAGCCGGCGTTGGACATCACCGACTTGACGTCGGCGAAGTCGAGGTTGATCAGGCCGGGGGTGGTGATCAGGTCGGTGATGCCGGAGACACCCTGCAGCAGGACCTGGTCGGCCTGCTTGAAGGCGTCCAGCATGCTCACGTTGCGGTCCGAGATCATCAACAGCTTGTCGTTGGGGATCACGATCAGGGTGTCGACCTCCTCGCGGAGCGAGGCGATCCCCTCCTCCGCGGAGGTGGCGCGACGGCGGCCCTCGAAGGCGAACGGCCGGGTCACGACACCGATCGTCAGCGCTCCCAGCGACCGGGCGATCTTGGCCACGACCGGGGCGCCACCGGTGCCCGTGCCGCCGCCCTCGCCCGCGGTCACGAAGACCATGTCGGCGCCCTTGAGCACCTCTTCGATCTCCTCACCGTGGTCCTCGGCGGCCTGCGCACCCACGTCGGGGTTCGCGCCGGCACCGAGCCCACGGGTCAGCTCTCGACCGATGTCGAGCTTGACATCGGCGTCGCTCATCAACAGGGCCTGTGCATCTGTGTTGATGGCGATGAACTCGACGCCCTTCAGCCCGACCTCGATCATCCGGTTGACGGCGTTGACTCCACCTCCACCAATACCCACGACCTTGATGACGGCCAGGTAGTTCTGGGGTGCTGCCACGGCGTTGCCTCTCATGTGCTTGCCACCCTGCCCGACTGCAGAGCGGCGACGGATGTATCTGGGGAAGTGCTCTGGCCTGAAAAACCCTAACCCTGAAGTAGAGGGTTAATGTTATGTCAACCTGAGGTAGTTAGAACAAGGTAGGTGGACGGGTCCCGCGGACCCGCGCAACACGCGGACGCGCCACCAGAAAAAAGAATTCCGGTGGCGTCGGTCAGCGGGTGGTGGGCCGCCCGGGGACCGAGACGTCGATCTGCCGACTGGGTCGCTCCAGGAGCACGGCGAGCACCTCGGCCTTCTGCTCCGACTGCTCGGCACTCCCCCACACCACGCGGCGACCGTTGCCCAGCACCAGCCCGATCTCGTCCACCGAGGACACCTCGACGACGTCGACGCGCTGGGCGACCGAGGCCGGCAGCGCCTCGATCACCAGGCCCGCCTCGGCGAGGGCCTCGCCCTCGGTGTCCGGCTCGGTACGGACCAGCGGCAGGTCGGCCGGGCGCCGGGTGTGCGCGCCGAAGACCACGCCCTCGGCGTCCATGGACCTCAGCCCGCTGCCGCGGTCGATCACCGCGACCGGGGTCCGCTCGGTGACCTCGATGTGCACGGCGTCGGGCCAGCTGCGGGACACCTCGGCGCGGCGTACGGCGGCCAGCGACTCCACCCGGGCGCGGACCGCGTCGAGGTCCACGCGCGCGAGCGGCGTCCCGATCGGCACCTCGGCGCTGCGCTCGATCCGGGCGTCGCCCAGGGTCCTGGTGCCGCTGACCTCCACGGTGCGAGCGGTGAGGTGGCTGGAGAAGAACACCACCCAGACGGCTCCCGAGACGAGACCGACCACGACCAGCGCGATCAGGACCATCCGCACCCGGCGCCACAGGCCGGCACGCCGGCGCCTGCGGAAGTCCTTGCTGGCGATCCGCACCGTCTCCTCGTCGGGACCCGCCGACGGCGGGGGTGCGGTGCGACCGCGGCGCTTGAGCCGGCTGGACCGGTCAGACATCGTCGTCCTGTGCGCCCCGCTCCGTGAGGAGCCCCAGCACCTCGGGACCGAGCAGGGTGACGTCGCCGGCACCGAGGGTGAGCACCACGTCGCCCGGGCGGGAGCGGGCGACCAGGTGGCCGGCCGTGGCCGACCAGGAGGGCTCGAAGACAACGTGCTCCGGCGCGAGGGGTACGGCGGCCGCCACCAGGGCGCCGCTCACCCCCGGCTCGGGCTCCTCTCGCGCGACGTAGACGTCCATCACCACGACCTCGTCCGCGGCCCCGAGCGCCACCCCCATGTCGTGGCCGAAGATGCGGGTCCGCGAGACCATGTGCGGCTGGAAGGCCACCACCACGCGGCCCTCCCCCGCCAGCGAGCGAGCCGCCTGGAGGTCCCCGCGGATCTCGTTGGGGTGGTGGGCATAGCTGTCGTAGACGCGTACGCCGCCGGCCTCGCCCTTGAGCTCCATCCGCCGCCGGGTGCCGCTGAACGCGGCCAGTCCGCGGGCCAGGTCGGCGAAGTCGAAACCGAGGCGCAGGCCGCAGGCCAGGGCGGCGAGTGCGTCCAGCACGTAGTGGCGACCGGGGATCTGCAGGGTGATGTCGCCAAGGCGTACGCCGCGGTCCACCACGGTGAACGTCGACGTGGCGCCCTCGAAGCGCACGCCCTCGGCGCGGACCTCGGCGTCGGCGCTCTCGCCCACGCGGACGACCGTGCGCCCACGGGCCACCGCGGTGCGGCCCAGCGCGTCGGCGCCGGGGTCGTCGGCGCACACGACCATGAACCCCTCGGGCGAGACCCGGTCGACGAAGGTGTCGAACGCGGCCCGGTAGTTCTCCTCGGTGCCGTAGTTGTCGAGGTGGTCGGCCTCGACGTTGGTGACCAGGGCCGCGTACGGCGAGTAGACGAGGAAGGCGCCGTCGCTCTCGTCGGCCTCGGCGACGAACAGGTCACCGCTGCCGTCGTGGGCGTTGGAGCCGGTCTCGTTCAGGTCCCCGCCGATCGCGAACGAGGGGTCCGCGCCGCAGTGCTGCAGCGCCACGGTGAGCAGCGAGGTGGTCGTGGTCTTGCCGTGGGTGCCCGCGACCGCCACCACCGTGCGTCCCTGCATCACCGACTCCAGGGCGGCCGAGCGCGGCAGCAGCCGGAGCCCGCGGCGGGTGGCCTCGACCACCTCCGGGTTCGTCTCCCGCACCGCGGTGGAGACCACGACGGTCTCGGCGGAGCCGAGGTTGGCCGCGTCGTGGCCCACGTGACAGGTGGCCCCGAGCGCGCGCAGGGCCTCCAGCGTGCGGGACTCCTTGGCGTCGCTGCCCGAGACCTCGATGCCCCGGGCGAGCATGATCCGGGCGATGCCGGAGAGCCCGGCGCCGCCGATGCCGACGAAGTGGACCCTGCCGAGCTGGTCGGCGGGCAGCAGGACGTCGGGGACGGGGACCCTCATCTGTTCGGCCCCCGCTCGGCGGCGGCCTGCAGGATCATCTCGGCCAGCTTGTCGTCGGCGTCGAGCGGGATCACGTCGCGGGCGGCGGCCGACATCGCTGCCAGCCGGGCGGGGTCGGTGAGCAGGCCGGGGACCTCGCTGCGGACCCACTCGGGCGTCAGGGCGGCGTCGGAGACCAGCAGCCCGCCGCCGGCGTCGACCACCGGGCGGGCGTTGAGCGCCTGCTCGCCGTTGCCGATCGGCAGCGGGACGTAGATCGCGGGCAGGCCCACCCCGGAGACCTCGGTCACGGTGTTGCTCCCCGAGCGGCACAGCACCGCGTCGGCAGCGGCGTAGGCCAGGTCCATCCGGCTCACGAACGCCTCGATGACGTACGCCGGGCCGCCGGCCGTGACCTCGGGGGACGCCTCGCCCTTCGGCCCCACGATGTGCAGCACCTGCACCCCGGCGGCGGCGAACGCGGGCGCGGCCGCGGCCACCGACTGGTTCAGCCGGCGGGCCCCCTGGGAGCCGCCGGTGACCAGCAGCGTCGGCCGGTCGGGGTCGAGGCCGAAGAACTCACGGGCCTGGTCGCGCAGGGCAGCCCGGTCCAGGGTGCTGATCATCCGGCGTACGGGCAGCCCGAGGTAGCGGGCGTGCGGGAGGTCGGTGCCGGGGAAGCTGGTCGCGACGTGCTCGGTGAACCGGGCCCCGAGCTTGTTGGCGATCCCGGGGAGCGCGTTGCCCTCGTGGACCACGAGCGGGAGCCTGCGCTTGCGGGCGGCGAGGTAGGCCGGCACCGAGACGTAGCCGCCGAACCCGACCACCACGTCGGGACGGAGCCGGTCGACGACCTCCAGCGCCGCCAGCCGCGCTGCGCGCAGCCGGTTCGGGGTCGAGAGCAGGTCGCGGTTGAGCCGCCGGGGCAGCGGCACCGGGGGGATCAGCTCGAGGGCGTAGCCCGCCTCGGGGACCACGCGGGTCTCGAGCCCTCGGGCGGTGCCGAGGGCGGTGATCTCGATGTCGGGGTGGATCCGGCGCAGGGCGTCGGCGGTGGCGAGCAGCGGCGAGGTGTGGCCGGCACTGCCGCCGCCGGCCAGCAGGACCCGCGGCGGAGACTGGTGGGGAACCATCAAGGACGCCTCGAGCGGGCGCTGCCCGCAGAGGTCGCACCCGGGAACGTGCCGCCGGGGCGGCCCTTGCCCCTGCGGGCCCCGTGCCGGGCCTGGAGAGCGGCGGCCGCCTCCGGCTCCGCACGCGCGAACCCGACGAGCAGGCCGAGCGCCACCAGCGAGGGCACCAGCGCGGAGCCGCCGTAGGAGACGAGCGGGAGCGGAATGCCGATCACGGGGAGCAACGTGAGCACCATGCCGACGTTGATGAGCATCTGGGACATCAGCCAGATGGTGACACCCGCGGTGAAGTAGCGGACGAAGGGGTCCTCGGTGTTGATCGCCAGCCGGATCGCGGCGTACGCGATCGCCCCGAACAGGACCAGCACCAGCAGGGTGCCGACCAGCCCGAGCTCCTCGCCCAGCACCGCGAAGATGAAGTCGGTGTGCGCCTCGGGGAGGCTGCCCCACTTCTGCTGGCTGGCGGAGAGGCCCTTGCCGAAGATGCCGCCGCTGGCCATCCCGAGCAGGCCGTGCCCGGCCTGCCAGCCCGAGCCCTGGAAGTCCTTGAACGGATCGATGAAGCTCAGCAGCCGCTCGCGCCGCTCGGGGTTGGAGGCCGCGAGGTAGAACGCGACCACCCCCACCAGCGAGAGCGCGATGCCGAACAGCCGGGCAGGGAGGCCGACCACCCACAGCAGCCCGAGCAGCAGCGCGAACAGCACCAGCGCCGTGCCGAGGTCGCGCTGCACGACCACGAGCAGCGAGATCATCGCGACGACGGGCGCCACCGGGAGCAGCGCGTGCACCGGCTTGGCGAGCAGCCGCTCCTTCTTGGCGTAGACGTCGGCCGACCACAAGATGATGGAGAGCTTGGCGACCTCGGAGGGCTGGATCGTCAACGGGCCGAGCGCGAGCCAGTTGCGGTTGCCGTTGACCTCGAAGCCGAGGCTGGTCTGGGTCAGCGCGAGCAGCACCACCGCCAGCAGCACCGAGGGCCAGGCCAGCAGGCGCAGCAACCGGCGGTTCATCCGGCTGGCGACCCAGGCCGCGGGCAGGCCGATCATCACCCAGGTCAGCTGCTTGAGGAAGATGTGGTAGCTGCTGTCGTGGACCCGGTAGGAGTAGACACTGGAGGAGCTGAGCACCATCATCAGCCCGATCGCGAGCAGCATCGTGGCGCCGCCGAGCAGCAGGTAGTACGACGTCAGCGGCCGTTCCATGTTGGCGCGCAGCGCAGCGACCTTCTGGCCGATCCACCCGGTCCCGGAGGTGTTCCGCGTCTGACTCGTGACGCTCACAGTTCCTCCTCCTCGCCGTCAGTCCTGCCTGCGTTGCACCGCCGCCACGAAGGCATCACCGCGGGCGCCGTAATTGGCGAACATGTCCATGGAGGCGCATCCCGGTGCCAGCAGCACCGTGTCTCCGGGACGAGCCAGGCTCGCCGCCCCGGCGACGACGCGGTCCATGGGTTCTCCGTGTTCAGTCTCGCCGTCGGTCACTTCGATCACGGGCACATCGGGCGCGTGTCGCGAAAGCGCCGCCCGGATCACACCGGCGTCGCGACCGAGCAGCACCACTCCGCGCAGCCGGTCGCGGACGCGGACGACCAGGTCGTCGAAGCTCGCTCCCTTGGCCAGTCCCCCCGCGATCCAGACCACGTGCTCGTAGGCCTGGAGCGAGGCCAGGGCCGCGTGCGGGTTGGTGGCCTTGGAGTCGTCGACCCAGGTGACCTCGTCGAGCACGGCCACCTCGGCGATGCGGTGGCCGTCGGGGCGGAACTCCCGCAGCGCGCGGCGCACGGCGGCGGCGGAGACCCCGTGGGAGCGGGCGAGCGCGGCGGCTGCCAGCGCGTTGGCCACGTAGTGGGGGGCGTTGCTGGCGAGGTCCGCGAGCGTGGCGAGCTCGGCCGCGGAGTTCTCGCGGTCCTCCACGAACGCGCGGTCCGCGAGCACGTCGTCGACCAGGCCCACCATCCCGACCGTGGGGGTGCCCAGGGTGAACCCGATCGCCCGGGCCCCCTCGGTCACGTCCGCGTCCCGGACCAGCTGCTCGGTGACCGGGTCGGCGACGTTGTAGACGCAGGCGCGCTCGACGCCTTCGTAGATCCGGCCCTTGTCGGCGGCGTACGCCGTCATGCCGTCCTCGCCGGGGTACCAGTCGAGGTGGTCCTCCGCGACGTTGAGCACGGCGGCGGACTGCGCCTTCATCGAGGAGGTGTAGTGCAGCTGGAAGCTGGAGAGCTCCACGGCGAGGACGTCGTAGGGCTCCGGGTCCATCACGGCCTCCACGATCGGCAGGCCGACGTTGCCGCACGCCACGGTGCGCAGGCCGTCCGCGCGCAGCATCGCCTCGAGCATCTGCACGGTCGTGGTCTTGCCGTTGGTGCCGGTCACGGCCAGCCACGGCGCCGGACGGGCCGGGTCGCGCAGCCGCCAGGCCAGCTCGACCTCGCCCCAGACCGGGATCTCGCGCTCCCGCGCCTGCGCGAGCAGCGGGGCCGAGGGTGACCAGCCGGGTGAGGTGACCACCAGGTCCACCTCGTCGGGCAGGGTCGCAGTCGACCCGGGTCCCAGCAGCACGGTGGCTCCCAGGCTGTTGAGCAGGTCGGCGCGCTCGCGCCGGTCCCCTGCCTCGGACTCGTCGAGCGCGGTCACCTGGGCACCCAGGAAGGTCAGGTTGTCCGCGGCGGCGTACCCGGAGACCCCGAAGCCGGCCACCACGACCCGGACGCCGCTCCAGTCGCTGGTGCGGCCCAGGGAGTCGATCACCGTGGTCATACCCCGGCGACCCACTCCCCGTAGAAGACCCCGAGCCCGGCGGCGACGAAGATGCCGGCAATCAGCCAGAACCGGATCACCACGGTGATCTCCTCCCACCCGAGCATCTCGAAGTGGTGGTGCAGTGGTGCCATCCGGAACAGCCGTTTGCCCTTGGTGGCCTTGAAGTAGCCCACCTGGAGGATCACCGAGAGCGTCTGGATCACGAACAGCCCGCCGAGCAGGACCAGGAGGAGCTCGGTGCGGGTGAGCACGGCGAAGCCCGCGAGCGCCCCGCCCAGGGCGAGCGAGCCGGTGTCGCCCATGAAGATCTTGGCCGGGGACGCGTTCCACCACAGGAAGCCGAAACACGCCCCGGTGATGGCCGCCGCGACCACGGCGAGGTCGAGCGGGTCGCGCACGTCGTAGCACTTGGGCCCGGCGTCGCGCCCGCACCACTGGTTGTTCTGCCAGATGTTGACGATCGTGTAGGCCCCGAAGGTCATCACCGACGCCCCGGCGGCCAGCCCGTCGAGCCCGTCGGTGAGGTTCACCGCGTTGCTGGCACCGGCGATCATCACCCAGATGAACAGCACCAGCACGACCGAGGGCAGGACCAGGTCACGCGGCTCCCGGATGAACGAGATCGCGTGCCCGGCGGGCGTCCGGAACCGGTCGTCCTCGAGCCAGGGTGAGATCGCGAGGGCGCCGAAGACCAGGGCCACGAACGTCTGTCCGATGAACTTGGCCCGGCTGCGCAGGCCGAGGCTGCGCTGCCGCGAGATCTTGATGTAGTCGTCGAGGAAGCCGACCGTGCCCAGCCCCACGAACAGGAAGAGCAGCAGCAGCGCCGAGGCGCTGGGCCTGTTCCCGGTGACGAAGGTCGCGATGAAGTAGCTGGCCACCGAGGCGAGGATGATCACCAGCCCGCCCGTGGTGGGCGTGCCGCGCTTGGTGTGGTGCGTGGTCGGACCGTCGTCGCGGATCAGCTGGCCGTAGCCCCGCTCGGAGAGGACCCGGATGGCGTACCTGGTCCCGATCAGGGTGAGCACCAGGGACAGGCCGCCGGCCAGCAGGATCGCTCTCAACTCACCGACCCCCCTTCCGCCTCGATGAGCATGTCCGCGACCCGTTCCAGCCGCTCGCCCCGCGACGCCTTCACGAGGACGACGTCGGGACCCGCCACATTCTCGCGCAGCCACTCCGCGGCCTGTGCCGTGGTCTCCACCTGGCGCGTCGCCTCCCCCTCGCCACGGGCCTCGACGAGCGCTTCGTGGATGCCTCCGGCGCCGGCTCCGACCACGACGACGACGTCGATGCCGAGCCTGTCGGCGAGCAGGCCGACCTGCCGGTGCTCCTCCTCGGCGTCGCCGCCGAGCTCGCGCATCTCCCCCAGCACCGCGACCGTGCGGCGCCCGGCCCCGCGGCCCATCCGGGCCAGGGTCTCCAGCGCGGCACGCATCGAGTCGGGGTTGGCGTTGTAGGCGTCGTTGAGCACGGCCAGGCCGTCGGCCCGCTCGTGCAGCTCCATCCGCCACCTCGAGAGCCGCTCGACGGCGCGCAGGGTGGTCGCCACCTCCGCGAGCGTGAGACCGGCCGCGAGCGCAGCGGCAGCCGCTGCGGCCGCGTTCATCGCCTGGTGCTCGCCGAGCAGGCGCAGCGAGACGTGCTCGGAGTCTCCTGCATGGACCAGGTCGAAGGACGCCCGGCCCAGGTCGTCGACCTCGACGCCGGCGAGCCTGACGTCGGCCCCCTCGGAGCGCCCGAAGGTCCACACCGTGGCCCGGGTGCGCGAGGTCATCGCGGACACGAACGGGTCGTCGAGGTTGAGCACCGCTGCCCCGGTGGGCGGCAGCGCCTCCACCACCTCGCCCTTGGCCAGGGCGATCCGCTCCTGGGAGCCGAACTCGCCGATGTGGGCCTTGCCAACGTTGAGCACCATCGAGATGTCGGGTGGGGCGATCGAGCACAGCTCGGCGAGGTGGCCCACTCCGCGCGCGCCCATCTCGAGGACGAGGAAGCGGGTGTGCTCGTCGGCGCGGAGCACGGTCAGCGGGAGGCCCAGCTCGTTGTTGAACGAGCCCGTGGTGGCCACCGTGGCACCGGCGGCCGCGAGCACCCGGGCCAGCATGTCCTTGACGGTCGTCTTGCCCTGGGATCCGGTGAGCGCGATCACCAACAGCTGCGGACCGGCCCGGCGCAGCCGCACCAGCACCTCCCGGGCCAGCGCCTGGAGCGCGTGCTGCGCGTCGGTGACGAGCACCGTCGGCACGCCGGTCGCCCCGGTGCCGAGCACGGCCGCGGCACCGCCCTGGACGGCGCCGGGCGCGTAGTCGTGGCCGTCCACGTGCTCGCCGGCGAAGGCGACGAACAGGCCGCCGGGCTCGGGGGTCCGGCTGTCCAGGAAGGCGGGGCCGGTGACCTCGAGGTCCTCGGGACCGTCGACGACCTCGCCGCCGACGATCCGGGCGATCTCCCCCAGGGTGAGCCGGATCATCGCTCTCCCCCGGCGTGCGCGAGGGCCTGCAGCTCGGAGAGCAGCTCGGCACGGTCGTCGAAGGGGTGCACCACGCCGTCGATCTCCTGCCCGGTCTCGTGCCCCTTGCCCGCGATCACGACGGTGTCGCCCGCGGAGGCCATCGAGACGGCCTGCCGGATCGCCGTACGACGGTCGCCGATCTCGAGGATCTCGGCGGTGGTGCTGTCGCGGTCGACACCGGCGAGCACGGCGGCCCGGATGGCGGCGGGGTCCTCGCTGCGGGGGTTGTCGTCGGTGACGACGAGCACGTCGGCCAACCGGGCACCGATCTCGCCCATCAGGGGGCGCTTGCCCGTGTCCCGGTCGCCCCCGGCGCCGATCACCAGCACCAGCCGGCCTGCGGTCAGCGGCCGCAGCGCGTTCAGCGCGGCCTCCACCGCGTCCGGCTTGTGCGCGTAGTCGACGACCGCGAGGAAGTCCTGGCCCGCGTCGACCGGCTCCAGCCGGCCCGGGACCCCGCCGCTGCGGGCGATCCCGTCCGCGACCAGCCGTGGGTCCAGGCCGGCCTCGCCGGCGAGCGCGATCGCGCACAGCGCGTTGGCCACGTTGAAGTCACCGGGCAACGGCACCGCGGCCTCGACCCGGTCGCCGTCGGGGGTGACCACGGTGAACCGTGAACCCGCCCGGCCGAGCTCGACCTCCTCCGCGCGCCAGTCCGCGGGCGCCCCGGAAGGCGAGAACGTGGCCATCGGCACGGTGGCCTCCTCCAGAAGCCGGCGACCGAAGGCGTCGTCGACGTTGGTCAGCCCGCGACGGGTCCGGGCGGGGGTGAACAGCGAGGCCTTCGCGGCGAAGTACTCCTCGACGTCGGCGTGGAAGTCGAGGTGGTCGCGGCCGAGGTTGAGGAACGCGGAGACGTCGAAGACCACTCCGGCGACCCGGCCCATCACCAGCGCGTGGCTGGAGACCTCCATGGTGCACACGCCGACCCCCTGCTCGACCATCACGGCGAACAGGGCGTGCAGGTCCGGTGCCTCCGGGGTGGTCAGGGCGGTCTTCACGTCGCGGCCACCGATGCGGGTGCCCACGGTGCCGATCACGGCCGCGGGGATCCCGGCGGCGCCCAGCCCGCCCTCGAGGAGCCGGGTGGTGGTGGTCTTGCCCTGGGTGCCCGTGACCGCCAGCATCGTCAGCGACCGGGCCGGGTCGGCGTAGAGGTGGGCCCCCAGCACCCCGAGGACCGAGCGGGGGTCCTCGAGCACCACCAGGGGCACGCCGGCGTCCCCGATGAGCGCGGCGCCCTCGGCGTCGGTGAGCACGGCGACCGCCCCGGCGGCCACCGCGTCCGCGGCGAACCGCGCGCCGTGGGCCCGGCTGCCCGGGAGCGCGGCGTAGAGATCACCGGGCCGGACCCGCTGCGAGCTCAGGCACAGGCCGGTCACCACGGTGTCCGCGCCGGGGTTCGCACTGTCGTCGCCACCGGTGCGGAGCTCGCCGCCGACCCAGTCGCTGACCTGGCGCAACGAGGTCCGCGGAGGACGCGTCGGGCGGGTGAGATCGGTCGGACTCACGACGTGGTGTCGCGCGTCATGGGGTTCTGCCACCACTCGAGGCTATCGACCGGCCTGTGCGGCCCGTTCGGCCAGCACGGCCTGACGACCCCACATGGTGGGCAGCGTCGAGGGTGGCGTCGCGGTCGGAGGTACGGCGTACTTCTGCAGGACGTAGGTGAGCAGCTTGCGGAACACGGGGCCGGCCGTGCCGCCGCCGCTGGCGCCGGCCCGGGGGCCCTTGATCACGACGTAGACGGTGAAGCGGGGCTTGTCCGCCGGGGCGAAGCCGCCGAAGGAGACCGCCGTGCCGCCGTCGCGGTAGCAGTTGCACTCGCCCCCGGCCTGCTGGGCGGTGCCGGTCTTGCCTGCGACGCGGTAGCCCTCGATCCCGGCGCCCGGCGCGGTGCCGACCTCCGGGGTGGTGACGAGCTCCATCATCTCGGCCGTCTGGCGGGCGGCCTGCGGGCTCACCACGCGGCTGCGGGTGGTGGTGGCCGTGCCGACCGACTCCCCGTTGGCCGTGGACGCCTGCCCCTCGACCAGGCTGGGCGAGACCAGCTCGCCGCCGTTGGCCAGGGCGTTGACGGCCGAGGCCATCTGCAGGACGTTGACCGAGAGGCCCTGCCCGAACGCGATCTGGGCGCGGGTGAGCTCGGACCAGTTCTCGGCGGCCGGGAGCAGCGCGCGGCTCTCGAACGGGATGCCGACGCCGGTACGCCGCCCGAGGCCGAACTTGTCGAGGTAGGAGTGCATCTCCTGGGGCGTGAACTCCATCGCGGCGAGTGCCGTGCCGATGTTGGAGCTGCGGGCGATCACCCCGGCGAGAGTGAGGTTGAGCTGGCCGTGGTCGAACCAGTCGCCGATCGTGCGGTCGAGGACCGGGAGCTCCTTGGGCACCTTGATCTTGGTCGTGGGGCTCAGCTTGCCCGCGTCGATCAGGGCCGCGGCCGTGAGCACCTTCTCCACCGAGCCCGGCTCGTAGACGTCGCCGAGCGCCTTGCTGGTGAGCAGTCCCTTGCCCACCTTCGCCGGCTTGTTGGGGTCGTAGGTCGGGTAGTCGGCCAGGGCGAGCACCTCGCCGGTGCGCGAGTCCATCACCACGGCGGCGCCGGACTTGGCCTGGGCCTGCTCGACGGCCTGGCGGATCAGCCGCTGGCTGTACCACTGCACGTCGCGGTCGATGGTCAGCGCGAGGTCCTGGCCGTCGACCGGCTTGACCTGGCTGTTCTCACCCAGCGGGAGGCGGTTGCCGCCGCCGACCTCGTAGGTCTCCTTGCCGTCCTTGCCGGCGAGCAGCTTGTCGAAGTTGAGCTCGAACCCGGCCAGCGGGACGCCACCGTCGCCGACGAGGCCGACGAGGTTCGCCGCCACGTCGCCCGCCGGGTAGGTGCGCAGCGGGTCGGAACGGGTGTCGACGCCGGCGTACTCGTGCTTGCGCAGCTCCTCCATCACGCTGCTGGCCAGGGTGGAGGGGATCCGCCGGGCCACGTAGACGAACCGGGTCTTGTCGTCGGTCTTGGTCAGCTTGGCGAGCAGGTCGAAGTAGTCGAGGTCGAGCCGCTCAGCGAGGATCTTGGCGATCGCCTCGGCGTTCGGGGTGGTGCGCGTGGGGTCCGCGACGATCATCATCCCGGCCACCGACTCCGCGAGCGGGACGCCGTTGCGGTCCAGGATCCGTCCGCGCTTGGCAGGCAGGTCGATGGTGACCACCCCGGACTCGGCCGCACGCGCCGCGTAGGCCTTGGAGTCGATGCCCTGGAGCTGGAACAGGCGTGCCCCGAACAGCGAGAGCAGCATGGCGATCAGCACCATCCCGACCCTCAGCCGCAGTCGGGTCTCGCCACGCTGGTTGGCCGACCGAGCGCGCTGGGGAGGTGTCAACGAGATGCTCCGGAGTTGGCCTGGTTGTTGGCCTTCTTCCTATCGTTCTCGCGGGTCTCGTTGGTGGAGGCGCGAGGGGTGTCGCCCCGCGAAGTGCCCGCAGCGCCTGCCTGGACGGGCTGGGCCACCTCGGGCCGGACGAAGATCTTCCTCGGCTTCAGGGAGTCGGGCAGCTCCGCGGGCATCGGGTTCACCCGCACCGCTCCGTCGAGGGTCGCCGGGGTCGGGGTGCCGAGCACGCGGCCGTCGGAGAGCTGCACGAACGCGGGCTGGGCCGGAGCCACCATCCCGAGGCGCTTCGCGGACACGGCGAGGCTCTGCGGGTCGCGCAGCCCGTCGAGCTCCATGTCCAGCGACTGCTTCTTGGCGGTGAGCTCGTTGACCTGGTTCTGCAGGGCGGTGGCCTTGAAGGAGGACTGCTGCATGTGGGTGTTGAACATCAGCAGGCCGACCACTCCCCCGGCCAGCATCAGCAGCACGAGCACGGCGAACGGCGTACGAGCGGCCTGGCTGCGGCCGAGCTGGCGGCGCGGCGGCACCACGGTCAGGCGGGCCCGCTCCACGGCCGCCTCGGCGAAGCGCGGGACCCGGTTGCGGGCGCCGGCCCTGGCAGAGTTGATCAAGGTGCTCATGCGGCGGTGACCCCCGGGTTGTTGTTGACGCGTTCGACGGCGCGCAGCCGGACGGAGGCTGCGCGCGGGTTGTCCTCGATCTCGGTGGCGGAGGCCTTCTCGGCCCCGCGGGTGAGGTTGCGCAGGGGCGGCTCGTGGCCGGCCGGTACGACGGGCAGGTCGTGGGGCACCCGCGAGGTGGTGCCCGCTGCGAAGGCCTGCTTGACCAGGCGGTCCTCGAGCGACTGGTAGCTCTCCACCACGACGCGCCCGCCGACGCCGACGGAGGCGATCGCTGCGGGGATCGCGCGCCGCAGGGTGCCGAGCTCGTCGTTGACCTCGATCCGCAGCGCCTGGAAGGTGCGCTTCGCCGGGTGCCCGCCCGTACGCCGGGCCGGGGCCGGGATCGTGTCGCGGAGCAGCTCGACGAGCCGCGCGGAGCGGGTGAACGGCTCGGTCTCGCGGGCCTGCACGATCGCGCGGGCGATCTGGCGGGAGAACTTCTCCTCGCCGTAGCTGCGCAGGATCCGGGCGAGCTCCTTGGCGGGGTAGGTGTTCAGCACGTCGGCGGCCGTGGGGCCCTGGGTGTCGTCCATCCGCATGTCCAGCGGCGCGTCCTCGGCGTAGGCGAAGCCGCGCTCACGGACGTCGAGCTGCATCGAGGAGACGCCGAGGTCGAACAGGATGCCGTCGGCGGCGGGGATCCCCAGCTCCTCGAGCACGTCGGGGATCTCGTCGTACACCGCGTGCACCAGGGTGGTCCGGCCCTCGAACCGGGCGAGGCGGCCGCCGGCGAGCTCGAGGGCGTGCTCGTCGCGGTCGATGCCGACCAGGCGTGCCTCGGGGCACCGGTCGAGCACCGCCTCGGAGTGGCCGCCGAGGCCGAGCGTCGCGTCGACGAAGACGGCGCCCGGGTGCTGGAGCGCGGGCGCCAGCAGGGCGACGACCCGGTCGAGGAGCACCGGGACGTGGGCGGGAGTGGTCATGGCGAGGGGCTCTAGTTCCCGAGCCGGACGACGAGCATCAGGAGCAGTGCGAGGCCGCAGGAGGCGACGGCGGAGAAGAGCATCACGGCGAGCGAGTCGCGCACCTCGTGCCTGACCCGACGGGAGGGTGTGACGGTGCTGCTCATGAGATTCGACCCCTAGGTTGCCCTGCTCGTGCTGCGTGACTGCTGGATGCGGTGGTGCTTCGGGGATCGCAGGGCCAGGTTCCCGTCCGCTCGACCCCCGGTTGGAGGGGCGACCCATCTGACACCGGGGAAGGTGCGTCAGAGGGGTCAGTGGGAGGAGCGGACGCGAGCCTCGCCCTGCGATCACCGTTGTTGAGTTGTCCGTGCTGTGCGTCGGGACCGGGGTCCCTTCCTCTAGAAGCCGGGGAAGATCTCTTCCTGGAGGTTGGCGAAGGCCTGTTCCTGGTCGGCCGTGTAGGTGGCCCACGAGCTCGGCTCCCAGACCTCGATGCGGTCGAAGACCCCGATCACCACGGCGTCACGGTCGAGGCCGGCGTACTGCCGCAGCTCGGGGGTGATGGTGACCCGGCCCTGCTTGTCGGGGACCTGCTCGGAGGCCAGTGCGAAGAGCATCCGGCCGTAGGCGCGCAGGCGGGCGTCGGTCTGCGAGGCGTTGCGGAACTTCTCGCTGAACGCGTCGAAGTCGGCCTTGGTGCGGATGTCGAGGGCGCGTTCTTGACCTCTGGTGATCACCAGGCCCTCCTTCATCTCGTCTCGGAACTTCGCCGGGAGGATCACGCGGCCCTTGTCGTCGAGCTTCGGGGTGTAGGTGCCGGAGAACATCTGCTGCTCCCCTCACCCCTGCTCTGTGAACCCGTTGACCGCCAGGTCCCTCCACTTCGCACCACTTTACTCCACATCCCTCCACATGCAACCACTTTCCCGCCACTTGCCTCCCCTTTTCGCCAGCAAATGCGCCCCACCGTCACCGCGCCCGGGCCGGGGCGCCGGCGCCACCGGCCCGAAACGGGGAGCCGCTCGTCGTACCCGCCCGCCGCGCTTGTGTGGTGCTATGGGCTTCACTTGGGAGAGGCGTCCCTCAGGCGGTGGTGGGGCGAAGTGGTGAGAGGTGGAGCCAGACGTGTTCGGAGCGGGAACGCAGAGCCCTGCGCAGGCAGGGCAGGACGCGTCGGGCGGCGCCGAGATCGATGAGGTGCGCACGGTCGCCGAGCGCATCTCGGACAACGTCGCTCGCGTCATCGAGGGCAAGCCCGAGATCGCCCGGTCGGCACTGGTGGTGCTGCTCGCCGGCGGCCACCTGCTGATCGAGGACGTCCCCGGCGTCGGCAAGACAATGCTGAGCAAGGCCCTGGCCCGCTCCATCGACTGCAGCGTCCGCCGGATCCAGTTCACCCCCGACCTGCTGCCCTCCGACGTCACCGGCGTCTCGGTCTTCAACCAGGACACCCGGCAGTTCGAGTTCCGACCGGGCGGGATCTTCGCCAACGTGGTGGTCGGCGACGAGATCAACCGGGCCAGCCCCAAGACGCAGGCAGCGATGCTGGAGTGCATGGAGGAGGCCCAGGTCACCGTGGATGGGACCACCTACTCCCTCGAGTCCCCGTTCATGGTCATCGCCACCCAGAACCCGATCGAGATGGAGGGGACCTACGCCCTCCCGGAGGCCCAGCGCGACCGGTTCATGGTGCGGCTCTCCATGGGCTACCCGGTGGAGTCCGCGGAGATCGCGATGCTCTCCGCGCGTGACGGGACCAGTCCCCTCGAGGACCTCGAGCCCGTCACCGACGCCGCCGAGGTGCGCAAGCTCATCGAGGTCGCCAGCAGCGTGCACGTCTCCGAGACCGTCCAGCGCTACGCGGTCGCCCTGAGCACCGCGACCCGGCGCTCCCCCCACCTCCGGCTCGGCGCCTCGCCGCGGGCCACCCTGCACCTGGTCCGCGCCTCGAAGGCGTGGGCAGCGATGCAGGGTCGCCAGTACGTGCTGCCCGACGACGTGCGCGACCTCGCCCCGCAGGTGCTGCCGCACCGGCTGGTCCCCACCCTGGAGGCCACGATGAGCGGGCGGCGTACCACCGAGGTCGTCGAGCAGGTGCTCGCACAGGTTCCGGTCCCCAACGCCTCCGGCCGGGTCACGCCGGACAGCGTCCGGCCCTGACGAGTCCGAGGAGCAGCGGCGTTGCGCAACCTGACCGTGCAGGGACGGTGCTTCCTCGCAGCCGGCGCCGCCGCGGTCGTGTGCGGCATCCAGATCGGCGAGCGTGACTTCGTCCGGATCGGCCTGCTCGCCCTGCTCGTCCCCGTCCTGACCTGGCTGCTCCTGCGGCACCGCGAGCGCCGGCTGTGGGTACGCCGCGCGCTCAGCGCCCTCCAGGTCGAGGCCGGCACCACCGCCCACGTCGAGGTGGAGGTGGGCACCACCGGCCGACGCACCGGACTGCTCCTCGTCGAGGAGGAGCTCCCCGCCGCGCTGGGCGGGCCGCAGCGGTTCCTGGTCGACCCGCTGGGAGCAGGCGAACACACCACGCTGCGCTACCAGGTGAACACCGACCAGCGCGGCCGCTACCTGCTCGGGCCGCTGCGGGTGCGGGTGGCCGACCCGATCGGGATGGTCGACCTCGGCCAGACCCTTCCCTCCACCGCCTCCCTCCTGGTCACCCCCCACACCGAGCCGCTGCCGCGCGTGCCGCTGACCGGCGCCTGGGCCGGGGCCGGTGAGAACCGGACGCGCGACCTCGTCGGGGGCGGCAGCCCCGACGTGACCACCCGGGAGTACCGGCTCGGCGACGACCTGCGCCGGATCCACTGGCCGACGAGCGCGCGCACCGACCAGCTGATGGTGCGCCGCGAGGAGCAGCAGTGGCAGTCGCGGTGCACGCTGCTGATCGACAACAGGCGGAGCTCGCACCGGGGCCAGGGGGCTGCCTCCTCGCTGGAGACGGCGGTCGGTACGGCGGCCTCGATCGTGCGTCATCTGGTCGGGATGGACTTCGAGGTCCGGCTGGTCACCGCGAGCGACGAGCCCGCCTACCGCGGGTGGCACCAGGGGGCCCGCGGTGCCACGCTCCCCCAGCAGCTCGAGCGGCTCGCGCTGCTCGGCCCGGCTCGCGCCGAGCGGCTGTCCACCGGGTGGGCCGATGAGTCGCGCCAGGGCGGGATGGTGCTCGCCGTGCTCGGTGACCTCGGCGACGCGGACCGCGAGCTCCTCTCCGGCCTGGCCCGGACGGGTTCCTCCCCGGCGTACGCCGTGGTGCTGGATGTCTCCACCTGGGGCGGCGGGAGCAGCAGCGGGCCGCCGGCGACCGCTGCCCTGCGTGAGACGGGCTGGAAGGCCACCACGCTGGAGCGCGGCGCGCCACTGGCCGCCTCCTGGCTGGAGCTGGCGCGATGAGCCGCTCCCCCTTCACCAGGCGCTGGGTCATCGGTCCCCCGGTGCTGGGGCTGCTGGCCGGCTGGACGGCGCTGCTGTCCTGGAGCGGGATGGTGAGCGAGCCGTCCCGGTTCCTGGTGCCGACGCTGTTCGCGGGCCTGGTGCTGGCACTGGCGGGAAGCGTCCTGCGCGCGCTGGGCGTGGCCGCCTACGCCGTCGTGATGGCCCAGCTGGTGCTGGCGCTGGTCTCGCTCAACGTGGCGGTCGCGTCCGGCCAGTCGGTGCTCGGCCTGATCCCGACCGAGAGGTCCGTGCGGAGCACGTCGTACGCCGTCTACAACGGTGCCGCGACGTTGAACACCTACGGCGCCCCGGTGGAGGTCAACCCGATCGCCACCGCTGCGATGCTCACCGCGTGCGGCCTGGCCGTGATCTTCTCCATCGACGTGCTGGCGATGAGCCTGCACCGTCCGGCGCTGGTCGCGCTGCCGCTGCTGGCGGCCCTGAGCGTGCCCGTGACGATCATGACCGACGCCCTGGCGGTGCCGGTCTTCGTCGCCGTGGCGGTGCTGTTCCTGTGGCTGCTCGCCGCGCAGTTCCCCGACCGCCTGCGCAGGTGGGGCAACGGCGGGTCGGCCCGGGTGCCGGACGGCCCGGCCCCGGTGAGCAGCCGGGCGGAGGTCCGCACCGGCACCGGCACGGCGACGCTGTGGCAGGTCTCGGCCGCCGCCGTCCTGCTCGCCCTGTTCGCCGCCCCGCTCGTCCCCGTCGCCGACCTGCTCAGCCGCACGCCCGCCGACAGCCTCGGGAACGGGCTCGGCGACGGACGCGGCTACCAGCTGGCGGTGAACCCGTTCATCCGGATGCGGCGCGACCTCGTGGTGAAGACGAACACGCCCCTGGTCTATGCCGAGACGAAGTCGCGGACGACCGGCTACCTGCGCACGACCGTGCTCGACGACTTCACCAGCAGCGCCTGGCGGCCCTCGCCCCGCGAGCTCCCCAGCGAGAACGACGCCGACGGCACCTTCCCGAACCCGCCCGGGCTCGCTCCCTCCGTCGACGGGGTCGAGGACGAGTGGAAGCTCCAGCTCGCGCCCCGGTTCAGCACGATGTGGCTCCCGCTGCCCTACCCGATCCGCAACCTGGACGTGCCCGGGCTGTGGCGCTACGACGACCGCACCCTCGACGTCGCCTTCCTCAGCCGCGGCAGCACCTCGCAGCTGGAGTACCGCGCCACCGCCTTCACCCCCACCATCACCGCCGAGCTGCTCGACGCGGGAGGCAGTGCGCCGAACAGCGTCCGGGAGCCGATGACCGAGGTGCCCGAGGACCTCCCCGACGTGATCGCCGAGCGGGCTCGTGAGGTGACCCGTGGGGCCGAGGGCGACTTCGCCAAGGCGGTGGCGCTGCAGGACTGGTTCCGCGAGGGCGGGGGCTTCCGCTACTCCCTCGAGCAGCGGAGCGGCTCGGGGATGGACCTGCTGGCTGCCTTCGTCACCAACGACCGGGTCGGGTACTGCGAGCAGTTCGCCGCGGCGATGGCCGCGATGGGGCGCACCCTGGGGATCCCAAGCCGGGTCGTGGTCGGGTTCCTGGACGGCACCACCGAGCCGGACGGGCGCATCCTCTACACCAGTGACGACCGGCATGCGTGGCCGGAGATGTACTTCTCCGGGGCCGGGTGGGTCCGGTTCGAGCCGACGCCCAGCCAGCGCGCCGGCGCCACCCCGTCGTGGACCCGGCAGGCCCTCCCGGCGGTCGCGCCCTCGGTCGCCCCCGGCGACCAGGCTCCGCGGAACCAGGCACCTGCCCCCGCGCAGGCGGCAGACGAGGACTCTGCGAGCGATGGGAAGGGACGCAGCCTGCCGGTGTGGCCGCTGGTGGCCCTGGCCGTCGTGGTGGTCCTGGGCCTGGGGCCGGGCCTGGCACGCCGAGTCCAGCGGACCCGCCGGCTCGGCGCCTCGGACCCGACGCACCTGGCCGAGGGGGCCTGGTCCGAGCTGCGGGCAACGGCTCTCGACCTGGGCCTGGAGTGGCCCGAGCAGCGATCGCCCCGGGAGCAGGCGCGCAGCGTGGCCGGACAGGTCCCCGTCCGCGACGAGGATCGGCACGCCCTGGAGGACCTGCTGGTCCGGGTGGAGCGGGGACGCTACGACCGCGGCGGGGCCCCGGGATCGGGCGGGGGATCCGGCGGGGGGTCCGGCGGGAGCGTCGATGCGCAGCTGCGCGACCACACCGTGGAGACGGTGGGTTCGTGGCGACGGGCGATGGTGAGCAGCGTCGACCGGCGGCGCGGCTGGCGTGGCCGGCTCTGGCCCAGCTCCCTGCTGCGGCGCGAGCGCTGATCGACCGGGCTGATGGCGCCGTGCTGATGCTCCGGCTTCCGGACTCAGGGGTGGTTCACGTTCCGGGCTCAGGGGCTCAGGGGCTCAGGGGCTCGGCGTCGGGACGGGCTCGTCCTGATCGGGCCGTGATGTCGGCCCCACGTGCTCAGGCCCGGGACGCTGCTGTCATGGTCGCGGGGACCTGGTTGGGCCCCTCATGGTCGGGGGCCAAGGATGATCGGATCGGGCTCAGTAGCCCTCGTGCCGCCGGCGCTCCCAGCGCTGCTCCATGCGCTGCATGAAGGTGCCGTGCTTGGGTCCCCGACCACCGCCGCGGCGCTGCTTGGTGGGACGCATCTTGCGGGAGCGGCCACCCTCGATCACCTCGAAGCGGTGCGGGTTGTCGTCGAAGTCGAAGAGCTGGTCCTCACCGGTCTGGGCCTGCGCCGGCACTGCGTGTCGCCCGCGCCAGGTGGCCAGGCCGATGGTGGCGGAGGCGAGCATCACCACGAAGCCGAGCACCCCCAGCCAGATCTGTGCACTGATGGTGCCGCCCATCATCATCGCGACACCGAGCACGAAAACACCGCCGGCTGCGGCGGTGCGCATTCGCGCGACTCGCTGGAGGGTGCTGCCCCTCAACGTCGAGGCGAACTTGGGGTCCTCCTGCGCGAGCGCATGCTCCATCTGCTCAAGCAGGCGGAGCTCCTCTTCGGAGAGCGGCACGGCTTCCTCCCGAACTGATCTGGTCCCTGCTTTGAGTCTAGGCAGGCTCCCCACAACTCGGTAGCCGGGTTCGGAAAATGTTGATCGCGATTTCGTCGTCGCGGGATTGCCGACCGGCGCTGGGGCCGCTGCCCGAGCACTGTCCGGGGCACCTTCGAGGGCGGTCTCAGGGCCCGGTCCAGTGCCCGGTCTCAGGGCCGGTCACCGAGCAGGAGCGTGGCCCGGCGTACGGCGCCGCCACCGAAGCGGAGCGCAGCCGCGTCGGCCGCCCGGTCGGCCTCCTCCCAGCCGCGCTCCCTCGCGCCGAGGACGAGCTGGCGCTGCACCTGATCGCGTGGGACCAGGCCCTCGACGCGTACGCCCACCAGGCGGATCCGGGCACGCTGCAGGCCGAGTGCGTCGAACAGCGCCGCCGCGGTGGCATGGATCTCACCGGTGCCGTCGGTGGCATCGGCCAACGTCCGGGAGCGGGTGATCGTGGTGAAGTCGGCGAACCGCACCTTCAACGTGACCGTGCGCCCCGCGACCCCGGCGGCCCGCATCCTGGACGTCACCTTGGTCGCCAGCCGCAGGAGCTCGCGCAGCACCACGGCCCGGTCGTCGGTGTCCCGGCCGAAGGTCTCGTCCGCCCCCATGCTCTTGTCGGGGTCCTGGGTCACCCGGCGCGGGGTGAGCGTGCGCCGGTCGGTGCCCCACGCCAGGTGGTGGATCTGGGTGCCGGCCGCCACGCCGATGCCGCGCTGCAGGGTGGTCAACGGCGTGTGGGCGACGTCGCCGACGGTGCGCAGGCCGAGGCGGTACAGCTGCTCGCGGGTCTTCTCCCCCACCCCGTAGAGCTCGCCCACGTCGAGGGGGTGCAGGAACCGGGTGACCTGGCGCGGCGGGACCACCAGCACCCCGTCCGGCTTGGCACGGCGGCTGGCCAGCTTGGCCACCGAGACCGAACCGGCGAGGCCGACCGAGCAGGTGATCCGCTGCTCGTCGGCCACCCGGGCCCGGATGTGCTCGGCGATCTGCACGGGACTGCCCAGCCTGCGCACCGATCCGGAGACGTCGAGGAACGCCTCGTCCATGGAGATCGCCTCCACCACCGGGGTGACCTGCCGGAAGATCTCCATCACCGAGGCGGAGACCGCTTCGAAGTCGGCGTAGTCGGGGGCGATCACCACCGCGTCGGGACACATCCGCCGGGCCCGGGTCATCGGGAGCGCCGAGTGGACGCCGTACCTGCGGGCCGGGTAGTTCGCGGCCAGCACCACCCCGCGGTGTCCTCCGCCCACGATCACCGGCAGGTCGGCCAGCTCGGGGCGGTCCCGGATCGCCACCGAGGCGTAGAAGGCGTCCATGTCGACGTGGAGGATCGGGCAGTCGAGGGAGGGGTCTCGGGTCATGAGGGCCCCCGGCGGGGGTCAGCGGGTGGCGACGAGGTGGAGCTGGCTGGCCAGGGTGAGGTACTCGGGGCGTTCGGAGACTGCGCGCTCGAGCTCGAGCAGGGCTGCGCTGGCGCCGGGCTCGAGGTCCAGGAGGGTGGAGGGGACCAGGTCGGTGAAGACGCGGATGCCGTGGCTGCTGCGGATGCCGAAGCCGGCACCTTCGAGGAGGCTGGTGATCTCCTCGACGGTGAAGCGGTGCTCGTTGGCGCGGGCGTCACCGGCCGGGCGGTCGGGATCGCCCTCGAGCAGGCGCATGGCCTGGGTGAAGTGGCCGGCCATCGCGCGGGCCAGCACGGCGGCGTGCCGCTGGCTGACCACCAGGGAGAGGGATCCGCCGGGGCGCAGCACCGAGGCGATCTCCCGCAGCCCGGTCTCGGGGTCCTCGAGCAGGCCCAGCACACCGTGGCACAGCACCAGGTCGACGCCGCCCTCGGGCGCGAGCTCGCGCAGGGTGCCCAGGTCTCCCTGGAGACCGGTGACCCGGTCGGCGACGTCCTGCTCGTCGGCGCGACGAGCCAGCGCAGCGAGGGCGTCGGGGCTGGGGTCGATGACGGTGACCCGGTTGCCCTGGGCGGCAACCCGGACCGCGAACCCGCCGGTGCCACCTCCGATGTCGAGGACCTGCTGCTCGCCGGTGCCCTCGAGGAGGGCGTGGACGGCGTCCCAGACCACCGCGGTGCGGGCAGCGGTACGTCGTTCGAGGGGGCGTTCCATGAGCGCCAGCCTAGGGGGTGAGGTCCTGGAGGCCGGGAGGTCATCCGGCGCTCCCCGGGCTGCGGTGCCACAGCTTGCGGGCCACGTCACCGGTGAGGGTGCCCGGGGCCCCGGTCTGGGTACCGGTCTTGATGCCGGTCTTGATGTCGGTACCGGCGGGCTTGATGTCGGCGTACGGCGACATCCGGAAACCGCTGGTGTGCACCATCACCCGGCTCGGGCCCTGGGTGGACCCAGCGGACCCGGCGCCGAACCCGGCGGGCACCCGGTCGATCTCGGCGTGGACGGCCGCCATCCCCTCGGCGAGCCACAGGTCGTGCAGCTTCCCGAGGTCCCAGGCACCGGTCGCCCGCAGCGAGACGCCCCGCCGGCCCGTGCGGCGCAGCTCTCCACGGACCACGAGCAGCCAGGAGCCGAAGACGGTGGCGGCGTAGGGCCCCTGGGCGTCCTCGAAGAAGGTCGCGTCCACCGGGCCGGTGGCGTCGTCGAGGGTCAGGAAGATGACCCGGCGGCCCGAGCGGATCGGCGGGGTCTGGGTGGCCACCTTCACCCCGGCGACCAGCAGCTCGCTGCGGCTGCGGGCGGAGAGCAGGCCGGAGGAGCGGGTGATGCCCAGCCGGTCGAGGAACTCGGCGTGGAAGTCGATCACGTGCTTGCTGGCATCGAGGCCGAGGATGTCGAGCTCGGCCCGGACCCGGTCCCCCTCGGTCATCTCCGGCAGTCCGCTGGGGATGCCGGCGCCGGAGACCTCGTCCCCGAGGTCGAGGGTCAGCTGGAAGGAGGCGTCGCCCTCGCGTGCGGCGCCGTTCTGTGCCCCGTTCTGTGCCCCGTTCTGTGCCCGGTTCTGTGCCCAGTCCGGGGACCCGCCTCGGGCCCCGGGCCGGGACAGTCCGCGGGCCCGCTTCGTGCCCGCCCGGTCGGAGGCACGCCGCAGCCGGTCGAGGTCGCTGACCTCGAGCAGCAGGTCACGCCTGGTCAGCCGGCCGCGACGGCCGGCCCCGCTCCCGCCGATGCCGTAGATGCTGTCGAAGGCGCCGGCCTGCACCAGGCGCTCGACGACCGGCCGCGCGACGTGGGTGCGTTGCCAGAAGTCGGTCAGCGAGGCGTACGGCGCCCCCTCCCGGGCGGCGACGACCCGGCTCACCTCGCCGTCGTTGATGCCCCGCACCTCCTCGAGGGCGATCCGGATGCCCCACCCCTCGCCGGTCTCCTCCACGACGTACGCCGCCTCGCTGGCGTTGACGTCGAGGCCGAGCACGGCGATGCCGAGCTGGCGGGCGTCGTCGAGGATCAGCCGCTTGGGGTACATCCCGGGGTCGTGGGTCAGGACACCGGAGAGGAAGTGGGCCGGGTAGTGCGCCTTGAGCCAGGCCGACTGGTAGGTCGGCAGCGCGAACGCGGCGGCGTGGGCCTTGCAGAACCCGAACGAGGCGAACGCCTCGATCACCTTCCAGATCTCCTCCACCACCGGCAGCGGGTAGCCGCGGCCGAGCGCCCGCGGGTAGAACCAGGTCTTCGTCTCGGCCATGCCGTCCCGGTCGCCGAGGGCACGGCGCCACTCGTCGCCCTCGGCGTAGCTGCAGCCCGCGAACTCGGCGATGATCTCGATCACCTGCTCGTGGTAGACCACCACGCCGCGGGTGCCCTCCAGGATCGGGCGCAGGTCGTCGTGGAGGTAGCTGGCGCTCCGCCAGCCGTTCTTGACCTCGAGGTAGGGCGTGATCATGTCGCTCTTGACCGGTCCCGGCCGGAACAGCGAGATGTCGGCGATGATGTCGGAGAACTTCTCGATCCCGGACTTGCCGACCAGCTCGCGCTGCCCGGGCGACTCGATCTGGAAGACGCCCAGGGTCTTGGCCGAGGAGATCAGCGAGTAGGTGGTGGGGTCGTCGAAGGGCACCTGCACCTCGTCGTCGAGATCGATGGCGCGGCCCGAGGTCCGCTCGATCTCTCCCACCGCGTGCGCCATCGCCGACTGCATCCGGATGCCGAGCACGTCGAGCTTGAGCAGCCCGAGGTCCTCGACGTCCTCCTTGTCGAACTGGCTCATCGGGTAGCCCAGGGAGCTCTGCTCCACCGGGGTGCGGTCCAGCAGGGTGCGGTCGGAGAGCAGCACCCCGCACGGGTGCATCGCGATGTGCCGGGGCAGCCCGTCGAGGCTCTCCACCAGCCGGAAGAACATGTCGAAGGTGCCCCACTCCCCGGCCGCCGCCTCCCGCGCCATCCCGGTGGAGCGCAGCTCGGGCAGGTCGCGCAGCGCCATCCGCGCGTCACGTGCGCGGATGTGCGGGAACGCCTTGGCGATGGCGTCGATCTCCCCCATCGGCATGCCCAGCGCCGCCCCCACGTCGCGGATCGCGTGCCGCACCTTGTAGGTGTCCATCATCGAGACGGTCGCGCACCGGTCGGTGCCGAAGCGCTCGAGGATCGCGTCATAGACCTCGAGCCGGCGGGCCGACTCCACGTCGATGTCGATGTCGGGCAGCGAGCGGCGCAGCGGGGAGAGGAACCGCTCCATCAGCAGGCCGTGCCGGATCGGGTCCACCCCGGAGATGCCGAGCAGGTAGTTGACCAGGCTGCCCGCGCCCGAGCCGCGCGCCGCGCTCCGGATGCCGAGCTCGCGGATCATCGTGGTCACGTCCCCGACGGTGAGGAAGTACGACGCGAAGCCCAGCTGGCCGATCGTCTGCAGCTCGTCGTCGAGCCGCTTCCAGATCCGCTGCCGCGGTGCCGAGCCGTAGCGCCACCCGACCGCGGCCTCGCACCGGGCCCGCAGCTCGAGGTCGACGGAAGCCGCGCCACCACTGCCACCGCCGCTGCCTGCGGCGACCTCGAACTCGGGGAAGTGCACCTCCCCGATCCCGAGGTCGTCGCGCGGGTCGAGCACGCACTGGTCGGCGAGCGCGCGGGTCCGGGCGAGCAGCTCGGTGGCGCCGCGGGAGCCGTGCTCCCCCAGCCCGGCGAAGCGGCAGATCTCCTCGGCCACCTCGTGCATCTGCTTGCCCGACTTCAAGAAGCCCTCGGCGTTGGCGCGGTCGAGATGACGGACGTCCATCGGCACCAGCCGGCGCGCGGCGTCGAGCACGTCGATCGTGGGGGCGTCGAGCCGATCGGCGTAGCGGACCGCGTTGGAGAGCACGGCCGGGACCCGGGCCGCGCCGGCCAGGCCGGCCATCCGGGCGGCGTGCGGGGAGGAGCCGGGACCGGACCCCTGGATCCGGTGGGAGACGACCTCGACCACGACCTGCTCGGTGCCGACCAGGTCGAGCCAGTGGCGCAGCACGGCACTGCCGAGGTCGTCGCGACGCAGCGTGGCCGCCCGCCCCAGCTCCGAGGCCGGTCCGAGCAGCACCCGCACGTCACGACCTGCGACGTGCTCGGCCACCAGCTCGGGGGTGCACACCGGGGTCCCGCGCTCACCTGACTGGTGGGTCGCCGAGACCAGCCGGCACAGCGCCGCCCAGCCGCTCCTGCCACCGGCCAGGAAGGTGACCCGGGGCAGCCGGGCGTCGCGGAACGCACCACCGCGGGTCGGGGTCCGGGTGGGGATCCGGGCCGGGGCCGGCCTGCCGGTCGGGTCAGGTGTGCTCGGGGAGAAGGCCAGGTCGACGCCGAGGACCGGCCGGATCCCCGCCGCGACCGCGGCCTTGACGAACCGGACCGCGCCGTAGGTGCCGTCGCGGTCGGTCAGCGCGAGCGTGTCCATCTCCTGCTCGGCCGCCCGTTCCACCAGGACGTGGGGGTGCGAGGCGCCGTACTGCAGGGAGTAGCCCGAGGCGACGTGGAGGTGAACGAAGGGATCAGCCACGAAGCGCTCTCAGGCGACCCGGATCGGGGCGTGCTCGGTCAGTCCCAGCGAGGTCTCCACCAGGGCCAGGAACCGGTCGGCGTCACGGACCAGGTCGTCGGCCTCACGCTCGGTGACCGCCCGGCGCGAGCCGGCTTCGGCAGCGGCGCGCTTGCCGGCACCCGCGGCGAAGAAGGCGGCCCACTCGGCGAGCTCGGGAGCAACCTCCGCGAGCAGGACCCACGCGTTCTTCTGCGGGCGTCGCCGCGACGAGATCGCGGGCTGGGCGCGGGCGGCCAGGAGGGCGGCGGTGGCACGCAGCGCGGAGACGTGGGCCAGGGCGTAGCGCTCCGGCACGTCGGTGCTGGCGATCGCCTCGCGCAGCGACTCCGCTGCCCGCTCCAGGTAGGAGTGCGTGGCGGCGCTCAGGAAGTGGGGCGGCGCCGCGTGCCCTGGGTGGGCTGCGGGGTGGGTTGCCGGGGTGGCTCTCGGAGCGGTCATCTGCTGGGTCATCTCGTTGTCCTCTCGATCCGTCGATCCGTCAGTCCATGGCCCGGACGAGCTGCCAGCTGCCCTCGGACCAGCTGAAGACCAGGTCGAAGACGCCGAAGCCGGGGTCCTGCCCAGGAGGCTGTCCGGGTGAGTGCTGGGCGGCGACCCTCCCCCTGGCTGCTGCCACCCGCCACACCTCGCGCTCCCGGAGGAGGTCGGTGTCGAGTGCCCCAGAAGTCGGGCCAGAAGTCGGGCCAGAAGTCGGGCCGGAAGTCGGGCCAGAAGTCGGGCCGGAGGTCGCCGGGCGGCTGGCCCACCAGGCACCGGTCTCCACCCAGTGCGCCACCACCTCGCGCACTTGCCACAGCCGCCCCCGCCACAGGAACTGGTCGGGGTCCTCGTCTGCGCCCTTGTGCACCTCAACCGGGTCGTCGTAACGCCGCACCGTCTGCTCCTCACTGTCCGCAGCTGTTCGACCCGCTGTCAGTGCCCTGGCGGAGGATGGGGGTCGAGGTCACCCTCCGCCAGGACTTGTTCGAACAGATGTTCGAACAAGTCCAAAGGTACACCTCCCCTCCGACAACCCGTCAAGAGCCGATCCGTGGCGGCGCCCCACGACCGGGCCGGTACGTTGCCCCCATGACCGAACGACCAGTCGAGCTCCCGGCCGAGATCCCCGGCGAACAGGGCCGGCCCGTGGGCGAGCACGCCGCCATCACCAGGTTCCGCGCCGAGCTCGCCCGCCGCGGCGGGCGCGGGCGGATCGTCGTGCTCCCCGACTCCGTGCACACCGCCCAGCTCGCCGCCGACGCCCTCGGCTGCGAGGTCGGGGCGATCGCCAACAGCCTGCTGTTCGCGGTGCCTGACGGCGCTGAGGGCGAGGACGAGCCGCTGCTGCTCCTGACCAGCGGGGCGCACCGCGTCGACACCGACAAGGTCGCCGCCGAGCTCGGCCTGCCCGCGCTGCGGCGTGCCAAGCCCGACTTCGTCCGCCGGCACACCGGCCAGGTCATCGGCGGCGTCTCCCCCTTCGACCATCCCGCGCCGGTGCGCACCTACCTCGACCCCTGGCTGCGCCGGCACGAGGAGATCTGGGCGGCCGCGGGCCACCCCGCCGCGGTGTTCTCCACCACCTTCGAGGAGCTGCAGCAGCTGACCGGTGCCGACGAGCTGGAGGTGGAGTGATGGAGATCTGGATCAACCCGGCCTGCACCAAGTGCCGGGTCGCCAAGTCCGAGCTGGACACGGCCGGACTGGACTACACCGAGCGGCGCTACCTCGAGGACCTGCCGACCCCGGCCGAGCTCGCCGACGTGCTGTCCCGGATGGGACTGGAGCCCTGGGACCTCGCCCGGCCCAAGGAGACCAAGGAGGCCGGCATCGACCTCCCCCGCGACGCCTCCCACCGCGACGACTGGATCGCGGCGATGGTGGCGAACCCACGCACGATCCAGCGCCCGATCATCACCCTCGACGACGGGACGACGGTGGTCGCCCGGGACACCGAGACCCTGGCCGAGGTCGTCCGGCGCGCCGGGGGCTGACCCGGCCCGTAGGGTGACCGCCATGTCAGCAGTCGTGGTGGTCGGAGGCGGGTTCGGCGGGATGGCGAGCGCCGCACGACTGGCCAAGATCGGCCACCAGGTCACCCTGGTCGAGGCCTCCGGCAAGCTCGGCGGCGCCCTGGGCTACGTCGAGCAGGACGGGTTCCGCTGGGACTCCGGGCCCACGCACACGCTGCTGCCGGCCGTGCTGCGCGACCTGTTCCGCAAGTCGGGTCGGGCGCTGGAGAAGGAGATCGAGCTCGTCCCCGTCGAGCCGGTGGCCCGGCACATGTTCGACGACGACGACGACACCGTCCTCGACCTTCCCGGAGGCAGCCGCGCCGCCCAGATGGAGGCCGTCGAGAAGGCCCTCGGCGACGGAGCCGGAGCGCAGTGGGCGGCCTACGTCGACGCGTTCGCCGACGACTGGGAGACGCTGCGCCGCGACTGGCTCGAGCGGCCCTACTCCGCCGACCTCGCCAGCAAGCAGGCCAAGGCACTGCTCACCACCAGGATGAGCCTGCACAAGCTGGTCCAGAAGGCGTTCAAGGACGAGCGGCTGCGCCAGGTGGCGGCGTACCCGATGACGCTCGAGGGCCACGACCTGCGCAATGTCCCCGCGTGGATGGGGATGTGGACCTACGTCGAGCAGAACTTCGGCGCCTGGACCGTCCCGGGCGGGATGGGCTCCCTGGCCGACGCGCTCGCCTCCCGCCTGCGGACCCGCGGGGTCACGGTCCTCCTCGACTCCCCCGCCCTCGACCTGGAGCTCGCCGGCGGCCGTGCCGTGGGGGTCCGCACGCCTCAGGGAATCCTCACGGCCGACCACGTGGTCTGCGCGATCGACCCGCGCCGGCTCCCCTCGGTGGCGCCGCTGGTGCAGCGCACGATGCCGGTGATCCCGCCGGTGACCTGCCACATCGGGCTGGTCGGCGAGGTGCCGGACCTGCCCGCCGAGGTGGTGCTGCACGGCGACCCGATGGTGGTGGTGCGTACCGGCGGCCAGGCACCCGCGGGCGCGCACGCGTGGACCCTGCTCGGCCGCGGTCAGCTTGCCGAGGACATCGTCACCGCCATGCACCGGGCGGGCCTGCGGGTCCGCGACCAGGTCGAGACCCGCGTCGACCTCTCGCCGCGCCAACTGGTCGAGCAGTGGCACGGCTCGCCGTACGGCGTGCTCTGGCAGGGCCGCAACACCGTCACCCGTCGTCTCGGCCCCACCACCCCGATCCCGGGGCTGCTGATGGCTGGAGCCCACGCGACGCCGGGAGCGGGTCTGCCCTCGGTCGGGCTCTCCGCGGCCCTGGTCTCCCAGGTGATCGGGCCCGCCTGACCCGAGTCCACTCCCCGGGCGTCAGGCCTGGACGGACAGCGCGGCGAAGATCTCGCGCGTGGCCTTGGAGCGGTTCAGCGTGTAGAAGTGCAGGCCGGGCGCGCCCTGCTCGAGCAGCGTGTCGCACAGCTCGGTGGCGATGGCGATGCCTTCGGCGCGTACGGCGGCCGGGTCGTCCTTGAGCGGCTCCAGCCGGGACATCACCTCGTCGGGGATCTCCCGACCCGAGAGCTCCACCATCTTCGCCATCGAGCGGAAGTTCAGGATCGGCATGATGCCGGGCACGATCGGGAAGTCGACGCCGACCGCCCGGGCCCGCTCGACCAGCCCGAGGTAGTCCGAGGCGCGCAGCACCATCTCGGTCACGGCGAACTCGGCGCCGGCGTCGCGCTTGGCCTTGAGCACGGCCACGTCGTCGTCCAGAGACGCGGCGTCGCGGTGGCCCTCCGGGAACGCCGCGACCCCGATGGAGAGGTCGCTGACCCGGCGCAGGTGCGCGACGAGGTCGGAGGCGTACTCGATGCCGCCCTCGGTGGAGACCCAGTCCGACCCGGGACCACCGGGCGGGTCGCCGCGCAGGGCGAGCACGTTGCGCACCCCGGAGTCGACCAGCGCCTGCACGATCCGGTCGAGCTCCTCGGTGGTGTGCCCCACGCAGGTCAGGTGGGCCATCGGCAGCATCGAGGTCTCGTGGGCGATCCGGCGGGTGATCGCGACGGTCCGGTCGCGCGTCGTACCTCCGGCGCCGTAGGTGACCGAGACGAACGTCGGCCGCAGCGGCTCCAGCTCGCTGATCGAGCGCCACAGCACCTCTTCGCCGGCCTCGTCCTTGGGCGGGAAGAACTCGAAGGAGAAGGAGCGCCCGTCCTGCCGGAGCAGGTTCCCGATGCGTCCAGAGCCCTCATTCATGGGTTCGAGAATACGGGTCTACGCTCGCCGGGTGACCTTGCATCACCAACCGTGGGACGCCCGCTGGGACTCCGCCCGCTTCCGCGACGACGTCGAGTCCACCCTCCAGGAGTTCGTCAGCACCCGTGCTGCCTGGCTGGACCGCCTGGGCCCGGACGCCCAGCGGCTGGTCGAGCACGCGCGGGTCAGCGTCTCGGGCGGGAAGCGGCTCCGGGCCGCGTTCTGCTGGTGGGGGCACCAGGCCGTCCGGGAGCCGGAGGACCGCGCCGCCCTGGTGCGCGCGTGCGCGTCCCTCGAGCTGCTCCACGCGAGCGCGCTGGTCCACGACGACTACATGGACGCCTCCGACGTACGCCGTGGCCGGCCCGCGACCCACCGCGCCTTCGAGCAGCTCCACCGCGACCAGGGGTGGGCGACCAGCCCCGAGCAGTACGGCGCCTCCGCCGCGATCCTGATGGGCGACCTGCTGCTCAGCTGGTCCGACGAGCTGCTGCGCACCTGCGGCCTGCCCGCCGACCGGGTGCTGGACGCGCTGGGCTACTTCGACCTCACCCGCAGCGAGGTCGTCACCGGGCAGTTCCTCGACGTCTCCGCGCAGGCGCGGGGGTCGGCCGACGTGGAGACCGCGATGACGGTGCTGCGCTACAAGTCGGCGAAGTACTCCATCGAGCGGCCGCTGCACATCGGTGCCGCCCTGGCCGGGGCCAGCCCGGAGATGATCACCCAGCTCACCCGGTTCGGCCTGCCCCTCGGCGAGGCGTTCCAGCTCCGCGACGACCTGCTCGGCGTGTTCGGCGACCCCGAGCTCACCGGCAAGCCCGCCGGCGACGACCTGATCGAGGGCAAGCGCACCGTGCTGATCGCGCTCGCGCTCGACACGCTGCCGGCCGCCGACGCGAAGGTCCTCGACGCCGGCCTGGGCACCGCCCTCGACCCGGGCCAGGTGGAGCACCTGTGCCGCCTGATCGACCAGTCCGGGGCCCGGGAGCAGGTCGAGGCCGTGATCACCCAGCTCACCGAGCGGTCACTCTCCGCCCTCGCCGCAGCCGACATCACCGAGCGCGCCCGCGGCGTACTCGCCGGCCTGGCCGCCGACGCCACCCAGCGCGCCGTCTGACCCAGCCGTGGTCCGCTGAGCGGGCACCCACGACCCACCGTGGCGCCGAGCGCTAGAGCGCGAGGGCCTGGGCGCGGCGCTTGACCTCGGAGCCGCGGTTCTCGCGGAGGGCGTCGATGGGGCGGCCGGGGAGGGTCTCGTCGGGGGTGAACAGCCAGGTCAGCTTCTCGCGGTCGTCCCAGCCGCCGTCGGAGAACAGGGTCAGCAGGCCCGGCACGCCCTTGACGATCTCGCCGTCCATGATCAGCTCGGCGGGGATCTGCTGGCCCGCGCCAGGGGTCGGTACGGCGGCAGCGAGCTGGTGCTCGCGGATCCACTGCCGGATCTTGCTCACGCTCACGTGCAGCTCGGCGGCGGCCGCCTTCCAGTCGAGCCAGTCGGTGATCAGCGTTGCCAGGTCGTCCTCGGGGGTGTTGTCACTCACCTGCACATGCTCCCATCACGCCCAATCACCCGGCCCACCTACCGGGTCTGGGCGCCCGGAGCGCCTAAACTCCCGGGGCAGTCGGGTCTCTTCCCCAGCCCGGCGCAGGAGGAGACCGTGGACCGCAGCGCCGATGCCTTGACCGGGCGCGTCCTGGACGGCCGGTACCGCGTCGGCCCCCGGATCGCCCGCGGCGGGATGGCCACCGTCTACGAGGCCACCGACCTGCGCCTGGACCGCACGGTGGCGGTCAAGGTGATGCACGAGGGGCTGGCCGACGACGACGAGTTCGTACGACGCTTCCAGCGCGAGGCGCGCTCCGCGGCCCGCCTGTCCCACCACAACGTGGTCGCCGTCTTCGACACCGGCGACGACAACGGCACCTTGTTCCTGGTGATGGAGTACGTCCCCGGCCGGACCATGCGCGACCTGATCCGCACCGAGGCGCCGATGTCGCCGGGCAGGGCCCTGGCCGTGATCGAGCCCGTGCTGGCCGCGCTCGCCGCCGCCCACGACGCCGGCATCCTGCACCGCGACGTCAAGCCCGAGAACGTGCTGCTGGCCGACGACGGCCGGGTCAAGGTCGCCGACTTCGGCCTCGCTCGCGCGATCAACTCCGAGACCCAGCACACGGCCACGGGCGGGGTGCTGATCGGCACCGTGTCCTACCTCTCCCCCGAGCTGGTGGTCAACGGCAAGGCCGACGCCCGCGCCGACGTCTACGCCGCCGGGGTGCTCATCTACGAGATGCTCACCGGGCACAAGCCCCACCAGGCGGCCAGCCCGATCCAGGTCGCCTACAAGCACGTCCACGAGGACATCCCCGCGCCGTCGGCCTCCACGCCCGGCATCCCGCCGTACGTCGACGCGCTGGTCGCCCGGGCCACGGCCCGCGACACCGCCCTGCGGCCCGCCGACGCACGCGTGCTGCTGCACCAGGTACGCCGCGTCCGGAACGCGCTCGACCACGGCGTCGTCGAGGATCCCGACCTGGTGGACGACCTCGTCCCGACGGTGCCCGTGGGCGGCATCCGCACCCCCACCGGCGAGCTCCCGGCGCAGATCATCGAGGCGCACGACCTGAGCAGCCTGCAGGACGACGAGGACGACGACCGCGACGCGCTGCTCCTCGCCACGGCTCCCCCCGGCAACCAGCGCCCCGTGCGCAGCGACCCTGCCCCCGTACGCCCCGCGCAGCGCTCCCGCCGCGGGCCGGCGCTGCTCGCGGTCGTGGTCACGCTCGCGGTCCTCGCGGCCCTGGGCGGGTGGTACCTCGGGGTCGCCCGCTACACCTCCACCCCCGGTGTGGTGAACACCAGCGAGGCCGCCGCCCGGGTCAAGCTCCACCAGGCCGGGCTCTCGATGGAGGTCACCGACGAGGCCTTCCACGAGACCGTCGCCAAGGGCGCGGTGATCTCCACCGACCCCGACCCGGGCGAGCGCGTCCGCAAGGACGGCACCGTGGGTGCGGTCATCTCGCTGGGCCCCGAGCGCCACGACGTGCCCGACGTCGCCGGGAAGAGCCTCGACGAGGCGCAGCGCGCCCTGGACGACTCGAAGCTCCAGTACGGCGACTCGATCGAGCGCTTCCACGAGAAGGTCCCCGCAGGCCGGGCGATCGGGACCGACCCCGAGAGCGGCACGTCGTTGCGGCGCAACGCCGCCGTCGACGTGATCATGAGCAAGGGCCCGCGGCCGATCACGATCCCGAGCATGGTGGGCAAGCCCCTCCCCGCCGCGAAGACCGCCCTGGAGAAGCTGGGCTTCAAGGTGGGCGCCTCCGAGGCCAACGACGACACCGTCCCCGCCGGCCGGATCATCTCGCAGAACCCCGCCGAGGGCACCGGAAAGAAGGGCGACACGATCTCGTTGGTGGTCTCCAAGGGCCCGGTGATGGTGCAGGTGCCCGACGTGGTCTCGATGGGCTTCGAGGCCGCCAAGCAGCGCCTGGAGGCGGCCGGCTTCAAGGTGACCTCGCGCGAGGCGAGCCTCTACATCGGGGTCAGGTACGTCGTGGCCACCGATCCCGCGCCCGGGACGATGGCGCCCAAGGGCAGCGTCGTCGTGGTCAGCATCGTCTGAGCCGGATCTCCACAGCGGCTCACCCGGCGCGCCGCCACGCCTGCAACATCAGCAACTTCAGTCACTTCCGTCACACTGGTAACGTGCTTGGCTTCGCCCGCAGACGGAGGAAACATGTCACTTCCCCGACGCAGAGCACGATCCCTGATGGCCACGCTGGCCGGCACCGTGACGGCAGCCGCGCTGCTTCCCGCGGCGCCTGCCCAGGCCCAGCCGATGACGCAGGCCCGCGCCTCGGCGCAGGCACCCGCGGCACTGCCCCAGTGGCAGCCCTGGCCCGGCCACCCCGACCGTGCGATCAGGCGGCACGTGGTGGGTCCCGGCGACACGGCGACCGGCCTCGCGGTGCGCTACCGAGCCTGGACCGCCGAGCTGATCCGGTTGAACGGCCTCGGGCCCCGCGGGGTGCTCAGGCAGGGCCAGGTCCTGAAGATCCCGGTGGTGCTCTCCGCCGTACGCCGTGACGGCGGAGCCGCGTCCACCGGCAAGCCGCGCAAGAAGGCGAAGCCGAACCCCGCCTGGCTCCAGATGCACCAAGCCCGGCCGGCCGGGCGGGGCTGGTTGCACGCCGACCTGTCGCGCCAGCAGGTCCGCCGGCTCGTCGTACGCACGGCCCGGCAGCAGGGTGTGCCCCCCAAGCTCGCGCTCGCCGTCGCCTGGCAGGAGTCGGGCTGGCAGCAACACCGGGTCTCCAGCGCCGGCGCGCTGGGCGTGATGCAGGTGATGCCGGACACCGGCCGCTGGATGCGCTGGTACGTCGGCCGGCCCCTGCGGCTGCGCGACACCCACGACAACGTGCTCGCGGGGGTGACCGCCCTGCGCGTGCTCCGCGACTCCACCAAGCGCAACAACAACGCGATCGCGGCGTACTACCAGGGCCTCGGCGCCGTACGCCGCATCGGCCTCTTCGACGACACCGTCGCCTACGTGAAGTCGGTGCGCGCCCACGAGCGCCAGATCACCCGGACCGGCAGCCCCGCGTAGGGACCGCCCACCGGGATAGTCCGAGACGTTTCCGTTGCCAGATGTCCGTTTCGACGACGGAAAGGTCGCGGACTATCCGGAAATGGCGGCGATCAGGCGAGTGAGCACCTTGGCGGCCTGTTCCACGGCGGCGCGGTCGACGTCGAGGTGGGTGAGCATCCGGACGCGGCGAGGGCCGACGGCTCCGATCAGGACGCCCTCCTCGCGGGCCGCGGCGACCAGCTGGATCGCGTCGGGGACGTCCACGACCACGATGTTGGTCTCGGTCAGGGCCGGGTCGCCGCCGCACGCCTCGGCGAGGAGGCGGGCGTGCTCGTGGTCCTCGGCCATGCGCTCGAGGTTGTGGTCCAGCGCGTAGAGACCGGCCGCGGCGAGCACGCCGACCTGGCGCATGCCGCCGCCCATCCGCTTGCGCAGCACGCGCGCCTCGGCGATCTGGTCGGCGCTGCCCAGCACCAGGGAGCCGATCGGCGCGCCGAGCCCCTTCGAGAGGCACACCGCCATCGTGTCCGTGATCGCGCCGTACGCCGCCAGCGGGACGCCGTGGGCCACATGGGCGTTCCAGATCCGGGCACCGTCCATGTGCACCGCGCAACCGGCCTCGTCGGCGAAGGAGCGCAGCGCCTCGAGGTCCTCGATCGGCAGCACGGTGCCGCCGGCGAAGTTGTGGGTGTTCTCCACGGAGATCGCGGTGGTGCGCACGAAGAACGACCCCATGTCGGGGGCGTACATCGACCGGATCGTGTCCAGGTCGATCTGCCCCTCGGGGTGGACCCAGGTCCGGCTGGTCAGCCCGGTGAACGCACCGTGCGCGCCGAGCTCGGCGCGCAGGATGTGCGCCCGGGACTCGCACAGCACCTCCTGGCCGGGGCCGACCAGGAGCGCGAGCGCGATCACGTTCGCCATCGAGCCGGTGGGGGTGAACAGCGCGGCCTCGTGGCCGAACAGCTCCGCGACCCGCTCCTGGAGCAGCCCCACCGTGGGGTCCTCGCCGTAGACGTCGTCGCCCACCTCGGCCTCGGCCATGGCGCGGCGCATGCCCTCGCTGGGGCGGGTGACGGTGTCCGAGCGCAGGTCGATCATGGGTCGAGCCTAGAAGGCGGGCGGCTGCCTGGGGCCTCCGGAGCAGATCCGGTGTCGTCCGGACCCTGCTGAGGACGTGGTGGTCGAGGCGCCAGCAGCGGGCTGATCAGCTCGACGAGCGCCAACCGCGTCTGTTCGGGGTCCAGACGAGCGTCGAGGCGCAGGATCCGCCACGTGGTCGCGTCACACGCCGCCGTGACCTGCGCCAGTCGGCGATCACGGGTGAGCGCGTCCCCATCGTCGTCGAGGTGCCGCTCGAAGGTGCGGCGGCACCAGGACAGATGGTAGGCGCGGCCGTCCGCCACCGCCTGGGCCAGGCCCTCGATCATGCCGGCCTCCGCGTAGACCTTGAGGATGAGCGCTCCGTAGGTCTCGTAGTGCGTGACCAGGTCCGCAACGATCCCGGCTGGGTCCTCCGAGGCGCCGGCCTCACGCGAGGCCACAATGCGCGCCAGCTCACGCTCGACGGTGGCGCGCATCAGACCCGCCTTGCTCCCGAACCGGCGGATCACGGTCTGGGTAGTCACGCCGGCGTCGGCCGCGACGTCGTCGAGGCGCACCTCGTCGTACGGCAGCCGGCCGAACCGCCGCAGCATCGCGTCGACGATGCGCGTACCCGTCTCCTCGGCGGCAGCGGCGCGCGCCGTCATGGTATAGACCCGATCTTTCATGTTAGTTAGACTAACACCAATTATTCTGGACTCCACGAAACGAAAGGCACGACATGACCACCACTTCGCCCTCCGAGCGGACGGTCGCCGTCTCGACCCGTCTCGGTGCCCTGCACGTCCGCACGCTCGGCACGGGCCGGACAACCGTCCTGTGGCCGTCGATGTTCGTCGACAGCCACACCTGGGACCTGATGCTGCCGCACCTGGCTCCCGATCGGCGCTACCTACTGGTGGACGGGCCCGGCCTGGGTCTGAGCGAGCCGCTGAGCCGCGAGAGCGACATCGCCGAGGCGGCTGACGCGGCGGTCGACCTCTTGGCCGGCCTGTCGATCACCGAGCCCGTCGACTGGGTGGGCAACGCCTTCGGAGGACACGTCGGTTTCAAGCTCGCGACCCGACCCGGCCTGCTGCGCAGCCTGGTGGCGGTCAGTTCCCCCACGGAGCCGATCACTGCCGCGCTCCGCCGCCGCATCCTCCTGCTTCGCCCCCTCTTGCGGACGGTCGGCGCCGTTGGTCCCGTCCGGAGCGCGGTCCTGGACGCGATGCTCACCGAGACCTCGCAGGCGGACGACGCCCTCCGGCGCACGGTCGTGGACAGCCTGGGGCGCCCGACCCGCGCCAGCATGTCGAGAGCGCTCGGCTCCTTCATCCTCAACCGCGTCGACGTCACGGACGAGCTCGGCGACATCTGCGTCCCGAGCCTGTTCGTCGCCTCGGACGACCGCGGGGACTGGAGCCCTCAGGACGCCGCGGCAGCCGCCGACCGCGCCCCGGACGCTCGAGTTGCAACGGTCACCGGAGCCCGCACCCTGATCCCGCTCGAGCAGCCGGAGGCGTTGGCCGCACTACTGCAGGGATTCTGGGACCAGCTGTGACCCGGGGTGCCCTGGCGACCAGCCGCGCTAGCGTGCGACGAGTGGACATCACCGTTCCCGGCCCCCGCGTCCTCGTCGGGGGCGGTATCCGTGGCGCCGAGGCCCGCACGGGGCCGTTCACCACGGCGCGCACCTCACCAGATGGTCTCGACTGACCGCTCGCGTACCTCGATGCTCGACCGGCGGTCCCGACCACTCGACCACCGACGGATCACACGTTGCCGATGGCGCTGGTGATCGTGATCCGCAGGGCCACCCGGTCGGGGTTCTCCCGTGGCTGGCGGTAGCGCTCGGCGTAGCGGCGTACGGCCTCGGCGACGGAGCCCGGGTCGTCGAGGACCTCGGCCGTGCCCTCGATCGTGGACCACCGCCCGCCGTCGACCTGGCACGCCGCGACCCGGGGGTCGCTCCCGGCGCGGAGGTTGGCGACCTTCTGCGAGGTCCCCGAGGTGATCGCCCAGGCGACACCGGCCTCCACGTCCACCACTACGCCCATCGGTACGACGTGCGGGGACCCGTCACGGCGCAGGGTGGTCACGGTGCACAGGTGCCGCTCCCGCCAGAACGCCAGGTGGTCCCCGGCGAGCTCGCGGACCCGGGGCACGCGGCTCAGGCCTTGCGGAGCATCTCGGCGACCAGGAACGACAGCTCGAGGGACTGGACCCGGTTCAGGCGGGGGTCGCAGACCGACTCGTAGCGGTTGCCCAGGTCGACCTCGAGCAGCTCCTCGCCACCGCCGACGCACTCGGTGACGTCGTCACCGGTGAGCTCGACGTGCAGGCCGCCGGGCCACGTGCCGACCGCGCGGTGCACGTCGAAGAAGCCCTGGACCTCCTCGATCACGTCGTCGAACGCGCGGGTCTTGTAGCCCGAGGACGCCTCGAAGGTGTTGCCGTGCATCGGGTCGCAGACCCAGGCCACCTCGACGCCGGCCGCGTGCACCTTCTCCAGCAGCGGAGGCAGGTGGGTGCGGATCTTGCCCGCACCCATCCGGGTGATGAACGTGAGCCGCCCGGGCTCGTTGGCCGGGTTGAGCTTGGCGGCCAGCGCGATCGCGTCGTCGGCGCTCGTGGTGGGACCGAGCTTGACCCCGATCGGGTTCTGGATGTGGCTGAGCAGCTCCACGTGGGCGCCGTCGAGCTGGCGGGTGCGCTCACCGATCCACACGAAGTGGCTGGAGACGTCGTAGGGCAGCTGGGTGCGGCTGTCGGTGCGGGTCAGGGCGTGCTCGTACTCCAGCACCAGCGCCTCGTGGCTGGAGTGGAAGTCGACGCGGTGGAACTCGTCGGGGTCGGCGCCGATGGCCGACATGAAGTTCAGCGCGCGGTCGATCTCGGCGGCCACCTGCTCGTACTTGCGGCCCGCCTCGGAGCCGCGGACGAAGTCGGTGTTCCAGGTGTGCACCTGGCGCAGGTCGGCGTACCCACCGGTGGTGAAGGCGCGAACGAGGTTCAGGGTCGCCGCGGAGGCGTGGTAGACCTCGACGAGGCGCTGCGGGTCGTGGCGGCGGGACTCCTCGGTGAACGCGAAGCCGTTGACGGCGTCACCGCGGTACGCCGGCAGCGTCACGCCGTCGCGGGTCTCGAAGTCCGAGGAGCGCGGCTTGGCGTACTGGCCGGCCAGCCGTCCGAGCTTCACGACCGGCACCGACGCGGCGTAGGTGAGCACGACGGCCATCTGGAGCAGGACGCGCAGCTTGTTGCGGGTGTTGTCGGCGGTCACTCCGGCGAAGGTCTCGGCGCAGTCACCACCCTGGAGCAGGAACGCCTCGCCGCGGGTGACCGCGGCGAGCTTCTCCTTCAGCGCGTCGCACTCTCCCGCGAACACGAGCGGGGGCATGCTGCGCAGCCGCGTGACGGCTGCCTCGACCGCTGCGGGGTCGGCGTAGGTGGGCTGCTGAGCGGGACCCATGGCGTGCAGCGTCGCCAGGTCGGGAACTGATTCGGACACCACGCCAGACTACGTGGCCTGTGGGCTCCGGTCCGAACCGCGGTCACCCCTCCAGCTTGCCGACGTCCTTGAACTCGCCGCCGCCCTGGCCCGAGGCGCGGTTGAGCCCCAGGGTCACCAGCCACAGCACCACTCCGAGGACGAGCAGCCCGCCGGCGATCTGGTACTGGATCCAGTCGTCGCGGTCACGCGCCCAGGGGCCGACCAGGAACAGGCAGGCGACCGCGGCGACGAGCGGCGTCGGCCCGGGCGCGCGGAAGGCGCCCTCGGCACCCGGCTCGCGCCGCAGCACCAGGCAGGCGATGTTCACCACGGCGAACACGCACAGCAGCAGCAGGCCGGTGGTGCCGGCCAGCGAGGCGATCACGTCGTTCTCAGCCATCAGCGTCACCACCACGATCACGCACAGCGCGAGCACCGTGGAGAACGCGATCCCGGCCCACGGCGTACGCCGCCCGGGGAGGACCTTGCCCAGCACCCGGGGCAGCACCCGCTGGTTGGCCATCCCGTAGAGCAGCCGGCTCGCCATCAGCATGTTGATCAGGGCGGTGTTGGCCACGGCGAACACGGTCAGGAACGGGAAGACCTTGTCGATCGGGAAGTTCGGCGCCCCGGTCTTGACGACCTCGAGCAGCACCTTGCCCTCGTCGTTGACCACGCTCTCGATCCGGCCCTCGGGGATCACGGCGATCACCGAGATCGCGACGAGGATGTAGCAGACCACCGCGATCCCCAGCGCGGTGAGCATGATCTTGGGGAAGACCTTCACCGGGTCCTTGGTCTCCTCGACCATGTTGACCGAGTCCTCGAAGCCCACCATCGCGAAGAAGGCGACGGCCGTGGCGACCGTCACGGCCAGGAACATCCCGCGCTCGCTGCCGGAGTTGAACACCACGATCCGGCCGAGGTCGGCATTGCCCTGGGCCATCACGTAGAAGCCGACCCCGATCACGATCGCCAGCGCGATGATCTCGATCAGGGTCAGCAGCACGTTGAACTTCACGCTCTCGCCGACCCCGCGCAGGTTGATCACCGCGAGGACCAGCATGAACAGCAGCGCGACCACCAGGACGGGCGTGGTGCCTCCCGGCACATCCATCCCGATGCCCTCCAAGCCCGCGAGCAGGTTGGTCGCCAGCAGGTTGGAGGAGGTCGACGCGCTGGTGATGCCCGAGCAGATCACCCCGAAGGCCACCAGGAACGTCACGAAGTGCAGACCGAAGGCCTTGTGCGCGTACAGCGCCGCGCCGGCGGCCTGGGGATGGTTGGTGACCAGCTCCAGGTAGGACAGCGCGGTCAGGGTGGCCACCCCGAACGCCACCAGGAACGGCACCCACACGATGCCGCCCACCTCGAGCGCCATCTCCCCGGTCACCGCGTAGATGCCCGCGCCCAGGATGTCGCCGACGATGAACAGCAGCAGGAGCTTGGGGCCCATCACCCGCTTGAGGCCCTCGTCCTGCTCGGTGAGGTCGTCGTGCTCCGAGGTGCTTGGCGACATTGCTTCCTCCAGGGTGGGGAGTTCCTTCGCCCAATCGTGGACCACGCCCGGCCTCACTGCGAGCGTGGCGCGCCTCAGCCGAAGAAGACCTCGGCCTCGGCGTACTCCTCGGGCTTGACCAGCTTGAGCTCGGCGGTGCCCTCGGCGAGCGGCACCCGCACAATGTCGGTGCCTCGCAGGGCCATCATCTTGCCGTAGTCCTGGTCGGCGACGGCGGTGACCGCCTGGAGGCCGAAGCGGGTGGCCAGCCACCGGTCGAACGCGGTCGGGGTGCCGCCGCGCTGCACGTGGCCCAGGACCACGGCGCGGGCCTCCTTGCCGGTGCGGTCCTCGATCTCCTTGGCGAGCCGGTCGCCGATGCCGCCGAGCCGGACGTGGCCGAACGCGTCCTTCTCGCCGCTGATCAGGGTCATGTCGCCGCCCTCGACCGGCGTCGCCCCCTCGGAGACGACGATGATCGGCGCGTAGTGCGACTCGAACCGCTTCTCGACGTACCCGCACACCTTCTCGATGTCGAAGGGCTGCTCGGGGATGAGTACGACGTTCGCCCCTCCCGCGATGCCGGCGTGCAGCGCGATCCAGCCCGCGTGCCGGCCCATCACCTCGACGACCAGGACGCGGTGGTGCGACTCCGCGGTGGTGTGCAGCCGGTCGATCGCCTCCATCGCGATGTTCACGGCCGTGTCGAAGCCGAAGGTGAAGTCGGTCCCGGAGAGGTCGTTGTCGATCGTCTTGGGCACCCCGACGACGTTGACGCCGAGGTCGGCGAGCTTGGTGGCCACGCCGAGCGTGTCCTCGCCGCCGATGGCGATCAGGGCGTCCACGCCGTTGGCGGCGAGGTTGTCCTTGATCTTCTCCACCCCGCCGTCGATCTTGAACGGGTTGGTGCGCGAGGACTTCAAGATGGTCCCGCCGCGGGGCAGCACACCGCGCACCTGGTCGACCCCGAGCTCGGTGGTGAGGTTCTCCAGCGGACCACGCCACCCGTCGAGGAAGCCGACGAACTCGAAGCCGTACTCCTTGACGCCCTTGCGGACGATGGCCCGGATCACAGCGTTCAGTCCGGGGCAGTCGCCCCCACCTGTGAGCACTCCGACGCGCATGTTCTCTCCCTCTGCTGGAATTGGATCGTTCAACATCCAACCTCTATCCGGCTCGGTCGTCCACCCCGGCACCGGGTCCCCCTAATGTCAGGGTCCATGAGCGGAACGAACAGTGCCACAGCCGTCCTCGCCATCGATGCCGGCACCACCGGGGTGACCGTCCTCGTGGTCACCGCGGACGGGCGGATCGTGGCCCGCGGCTACCAGGAGTTCCGGCAGCACTTCCCCCGCCCGGGCTGGGTCGAGCACGCACCCGAGGAGATCTGGCAGGCGACCCTGGAGGCCACCCGGGACTGCCTCAAGGCGTGGGACGGGACCCCGAGCGACCTCTCCGGCATCGGGATCACCAACCAGCGCGAGACCGTGCTGCTCTGGGACCGCGAGACCCTGGGCTCCCCGCGGCGCGCGATCGTGTGGCAGGACCGGCGTACCGCCGACATCTGCCGCCGGTTGCGCGAGGAGGGCCACGAGGAGCGCGTCACCGAGCTCACCGGCCTGCGCCTGGACCCCTACTTCTCCGGCACCAAGCTGGTCTGGCTCGCCGAGAACGAGCCGAACACCTGGGCCCTGGTCGGCGACGGCCGCTACGCGATCGGCACCATCGACTCCTACCTGATCGCCCGGATGACCCGCGGCACCTGGCACGTCACCGACGTCTCCAACGCCTGCCGCACGCTGCTGTTCGACCTCGAGACCGGGGACTGGTCCGAGGAGCTGTGCCGGCTCTTCGGCGTCCCGATGGACGCGCTGCCCGAGATCGTGCCCAACTGGGGCGAGCTGGCACGCACCGACCCGAAGAGCTACCTCGACCTCGACCTGCCCATCTCCGGCATCGCCGGCGACCAGCAGTCGGCGCTGTTCGGCCAGACCTGCTTCGACGTGGGCGACTCCAAGTGCACCTACGGCACCGGTTCGTTCATCCTGACCAACACCGGGACCGAGGTGATCCGCTCCGACGCGGGGCTGCTCTCCACCGCGGCGTGGCGCTCCCCCGCCGGTGAGACCACCTACGCGCTGGAGGGGGCGATCTTCGTCACCGGCGCGGCGGTGCAGTGGCTGCGCGACGGCCTCCAGATCGTCGGGTCCGCGGCCGAGACTGCCGCGATCGCCTCCACGGTGGAGACCACCGACGGCGTGGTGTTCGTCCCGGCGCTGACCGGGCTGGGCGCGCCCCACTGGGACCCGCACGCGCGAGGCACGATCCTGGGCATCACCCGGGGTACGACGCGCGCGCACCTGGTCCGGGCCACGCTGGAGGCGATCGCCTTCGAGGTGCGCGACGTCACCGACACGATGCCGACGAAGCTGACCTCGCTGATGGTGGACGGCGGCGCCGCCGCGAACGACCTGCTCTGCCAGTTCCAGGCCGACCTGCTCGGCGTACCCGTGCAGCGGCCGGAGATCGTCGACACCACCGCTCTCGGCGCCGCCTTCATGGCCGGGCTCGGCACCGGGGTCTGGGACTCGACCGAGGACCTGCGCGAGACCTGGCACCTGGACCGGGAGTTCGGCCCCGACGAGTCCGCGGAGGCCCGGGAGCGCACCGACGCCTCCTACGCCCTGTGGCGCAAGGGCGTGGAACGCGCCAAGGACTGGGCGCAGTAGCCACTCGCGCGCTCCACTGCGCCGGCTCCATGGAACGGCGACCCGGCAGTGCGGGCCTAGGGCCTTTGGTCCCGGCACGCCACTGCATTCCGCCCTACTCCCGCCGCGTCCTCCGGGGCGAGAGTGGAACTGAGTCGCACGGGTCCCTCACAGAGCTGGAGCGAGCATGAGCCTCACTGCGGGATCCATCGTCGTCGGCGTTGACGGCTCCAGTGCCTCCGACCAGGCCCTCGCCTGGGCCGCCAGGCGGGCCGGCGCCGAGAACCGGGTCCTGTCGGTGGTGCACGCCGTGCCGCCGACCACGCCGGTGCTGCTCGATCCGGCCGGCCACAACCCGCGGGAGGCCCGCGACCTGTCCCTGCGGCAGAAGGGCCAGGGGGTCCTCGCCGCCGCCCGTGAGCAGGTGTTCCAGGTGGCGCCCGACGTCACCGTCGAGGAGCTGTGCCTGGTCGACGACCCCCGCGAGGCGCTGGTCGAGATCTCAGCCACGGCCCGGACCATGGTGCTCGGGTCGCGCGGGCGGGGGCGGATGAAGAGCCTGCTCCTCGGTTCCACGGCCGTGGCCGTCGTACGCCATGCGAGGTGCCCGGTGATCGTGCACCGCCCCCGCCCCCCGGGCACCGCGACCCAGCGCCACGGGATCGCCGTGGGCGCCGACGCCACACCGGACTCCCTGCCCGTGCTGGAGTTCGCCTTCCGCGAGGCCTCCATCGAGAAGCTGCCCCTGACCGTCGTGCACAGCTTCTGGTACTTCGAGGCAGCACCCACCGCGCTCGGCGACGACTCCTCGGTCGTGGGGCAGCGGCGTCGGGCGCTGGCGGAGTCGCTGGCGGGGTTCGGGGAGAGGTACCCGGACGTGAGCGTCTACACCGAGATCGACCAGGGGATGCCGGAGCGGTTCCTGCTGGGGCTCGCCGAGAGCATGGACATGCTGATCGTCGGCGCCCACCACGGCAGCCGCGCGGAGCAGTTCATGTTCGGCTCCGTCTCGGTGTGGCTGGTCGAGCACGCCCGCTGCCCCGTCGGGGTCGTCCCGCTGTCGGTGGGCTGACCCGTATGGGTTGGTGACATGGCACCCTCCGGCTTGTCCACCGCCGAGGCCACCCGGCTGCTGAGCGAGGTCGGGCCCAACGAGGTCGCCCAGCGGGGACGGGTCTCGGTGTGGTCCAGCATCGGCGTCCAGCTCCGCGACCCGCTGATCCTGGTGCTCCTCGGGGCCTGCGTGCTGACCGTGTTCATCGGGGACCTCACCGACGCGGCCGTCATCGTGGTCGTGGTCGTGGTGAACACCACCGTGGGCGTCTACCAGGAGCTCAAGGCCGACCGCGCGATCACCGCACTGGCGGCCATGTCGGCCCCCTCGGTCCGGGTACGCCGCGACGGGGTGGAGGTCTCGCTGCCCAGCGCCGACCTCGTCCCCGGTGACGTGATCGCCCTGGGCGAGGGAGACATCGTGCCGGCGGACTGCGAGGTGCTCGAGGCCTCGTCGCTACTCATCGACGAGGCGGCGCTGACCGGCGAGTCGGTCGCGGTGGGCAAGGGCGTCGGCGACCCCCTCTCCTCGGGCACCGTGGTGGTCAAGGGGCGGGTCTCGGCACACGTCACCGCGACCGGTCCCTCCAGCGCGATGGGCAGGATCGCCGCGCTGATGGACTCCCGGGTCCAGGTGACGCCGCTCCAGCAGCGGCTCGCCGGGCTGGGGCGCGTCCTGGCGATCACCGCCGTGGCGCTGTGCGGGGTCGTCCTGGTGATCGGCGTGCTCAACGACCGGTCGCTGGAGCTGATGCTCGTCACCGCCGTCAGCCTCGCGGTCGCCGCGGTCCCGGAGTCGCTGCCGGCGGTCGTCACGCTGAGCCTCGCGCTGGGGGCGAGCCGGATGGCGGCACGCAGCGCGGTGGTACGCCGGCTCCCGGCCGTCGAGACCCTCGGGTCGGTCACCGTGCTCAGCACCGACAAGACCGGCACGCTGACGCAGGCGGTAATGGTGGTCGAGCAGCTGTGGACCCCCGAGCACACCGTGCGCGTCACCGGGGACGGGTACGCACCGGTCGGGGAGCTGCGCCCCGAGGGGACGACGCAGGACCCGGCCGACCTCGCCGACGTACGCGACCTGCTCCTGGCCGGCACCCTGTGCAACGACGCCGCCCTCGTTCCGCCGGCCGAACCCGGCGGCCAGTGGTCCGGGTTGGGCGACCCCACCGAGGTCGCGCTGGTCACCGCCGGCGCCAAGGCCGGGATCGACAAGGCGCAGGCCGAGGCGGAGTACCCGCGGGAGGCGGAGGTCCCGTTCGACAGCGCGACCCAGCAGATGACCACCGTCCACCGCACCCCCGGCGACCGCCTCCTCGTGGTCACCAAGGGATCGGTCGAGGCACTCCACGAGCGCCACGGCCGGTTCGGTCGCGGAGACGAGTGGAGCAGCGCCCTGGCCCGGGCCGCGGAGCTCTCGTCGCAGGGCTTCCGGGTGCTCGCCCTGACCTCCGCGGAGAGCGCCGACGCCTCCTGGGAGGACGCCGAGCACCGGCTGCTGGGCCTGGTGGCGATGGAGGACCCCCCGAAGCCGGCCGCACGCTCCACGATCGCGGCCTGCCGGGCGGCCGGCATCCTGCCGGTCCTGATCACCGGCGACCACCCCGCGACCGCAGGTGCGGTCGCACGCCAGGTCGGTGTGCTGAGCGAGGCGGAGGCGGCCCAGCACGACGCGGTGGTGACCGGTGCCCAGATCGCGGCGGGCGAGGTCCCCGACCTCACCGCCGTGCGGGTCTTCGCCCGGACCAACCCCGAGCAGAAGCTCGACATCGTCCAGGCCTGGCGCGACCGCGGGGCCATCGTGGCGATGACCGGGGACGGGGTCAACGACGGTCCCGCGCTGCGCCGCTCGGACATCGGCGTCGCGATGGGGCACCGCGGCACCGAGGTGGCCCGGCAGGCCGCCGACCTGGTCCTGGCCGACGACGACCTCAGCACCGTGGTGGCAGCCGTCGAGGAGGGACGCCGGGTCTACGCCAACATCCGGGGCTTCCTCGTCTTCGGGCTCTCGGGCGGCGCGGCGGAGATCCTGGTGATGCTCCTGGGACCGGCCGTGGGCCTCGGGGTGCCGCTGCTCGCGGCGCAGATCCTGTGGATCAACCTGCTCACCCACGGGGTCACCGGAGTCGCCATGGGGGCCGAGCCCGCCGAGCCCGACCTGATGGCGCGTCCCCCGCGCCCACCCGACCAGAGCGTGCTCGGCGATGGACTGTGGCAGCGCGTCCTGGCCCTGGCGGTCATCTTGTCGGTGACCAGCCTGGCGGTGGGGGTCTGGGCGCGGGAGGCCGACAAGCCCTGGCAGTCGATGGTGTTCCTGTCGCTGGTCGCCGTCCAGCTGGGGGTGGCGATGGGGCTGCGACCCAAGCAGCTGACCCGCGAGAACCCGCTGCTGCCGGTCACCGTGGCCGGGTCGCTGGTGCTGGCCTTCGTCGGCCTCTACGTGCCGGTCTTCCAGACCTTCCTGGGGACCGAGGCGCTGTCCCTGCCCGACGTGGCCGTGGCGACCGGGACGATCGTGGTGGGGTGGGCGGCCGCGATGCTCATGCGCCGGCTGTTCCAGAGCAACGACCGCACCCCGGCCGGCGACCACGTCGCGGTGGCGGCCCCGTGACGGAGGCGGTCACGGGGCCGGCCCGGGCATCACACCTGGGCATCACACCTGGGCATCACACCTAGGCAGAGGCCAGTCGCCGCCCGGGAGCCACGTCGTCGCCGTAGATCCCCTTGGCGCGCAGGATCGGCTTGACCCCCTCGGCGAACCAGTACGCCTCCTCGACGTGCGGGTAGCCGGACAGGATGAACTCGTCGATGCCGATCCGGTGGTACTCCTCGAGCCGGTCCGCGACCTCCTGGTGCGAGCCCACGAGCGCCGTACCTGCTCCACCACGGACCAGGCCCACGCCGGACCACAGGTTCGGGGCGATCTCCAGGTCGTGGACCGAGGCGAACGTGCTGCGCCCGCCGTGCAGGGAGCGCATCCGCTGCTGGCCGGTGGACTCGCTCGCGGCCAGGGCCGCCTGCGCCTGCTCGATGGTGGCCGGGTCGATCCCGTCGAGGAGCCACTGCGCCTCCTGCCAGGCGCGCTCGCTGGTGTCGCGCGACAGCGTGTGGATCCGCAGCCCGAAGCGGATCTCGCGCCCCTGCTCGGCGGCCAGCCCGCGGATCCAGCGCACCTTCTCCTCGACCTGCTCGAGCGGCTCTCCCCAGGTCAGGTAGACGTCCGCGTGCTTCGCCGCGACCGGTCCCGCCGGCGCGGAGGACCCGCCGAAGTAGATCTCGGGCACCGGGTCGAGGCTGCCGCGGACCTCGGCGGCCTCGATGTCGTAGTGCTCGCCGGAGAAGTCGAAGGGCCCCTGGGTCCACGCACCCTTGACCACGGAGAGGAACTCGTCGGTACGGGCGTAGCGCTCGGCCTTTGAGAGGTGGTCACCGAACCGCTTCTGCTCCACCGGCTCACCGCCGGTGACCACGTTGAGCAGCAGCCTGCCACCGGAGATCCGCTGGAACGTCGCGGCCATCTGCGCGGACAGGGTCGGCGAGGTCACCCCGGGCCGGAACGCGACCAGGAACTTCAGGTTGCGGGTCTCGCGGATCAGGGCCGAGGTGACCAGCCAGGCGTCCTCGCACCACGTGCCGGTCGGGGTGAGCACCCCCTCGTAGCCCAGCTGGTCGGCGGTGCGCGCGACCGAGGCGAGGTATTCGATGTCGGGCTCGCGGAAGACGTTGGCGGTGCCGAGTCCGTCGACGGGGAGACCCACGCCCTGGGGAACGCTGTGGCCGCCGCCGACGAGGCTGCGGGCGTCTCCGGTCGTGGGCAGGAACCAGTGCAGCTTGATGCTCATGTGTGACCTCCGGTTGAAGTGGGCGCTCAGGCCGCGGGGACTGCTGCGCTGTTGAAGTCGTCGGAGAAGAAGTCCCCGACGTCGAACTTGCTGGGGAGCAGGCCTGCCTCGACGAAGGCGTCGGCCATCTCCTGCTCCGAGGCGATGACTGCGTCGTCGATGGGGGTGGGCTCCGCCGTACGACGGTCCACCGCCCGGCGGGTGACCGCCTGGGACAGGCCGGTCTCCTCCGCCCAGACCTTCGCCCACGCGTCGCGGTTCGTGTTGCTCCACACCTGCGCCTTCGCGATCCGCCCCAGGTAGTCCTCGAGCGCCTTGCTGGTCGCCTTGTCCTCCAGTGCGTCGGGGTTGGCAGCCTGGAACGCCAGCCCGTTGACCAGCCCGCCGCCGTCGACGAGGACCCGGGCGTCGGACTCCAGCTCGGCCTGCGAGGTGTAGGGGTCCCAGATCGCCCACGCGTCCACGTGCCGGTTGCTGAACGCGGCCAGTGCGTCGGCGGGCTGGAGCGCCTTGACCTCGATGTCGTCGTAGGCCAGTCCTGCCTTGTCGAGCTGGGCGAGGAGGTTGAAGTTGGCCGAGCTGCCCTCGGCCACGGCGACCTTCTTGCCCTTGAGATCCGCGATGCTCTTGATCGGGGAGTCCTTGCGGACCACGATCGCGTCCCCCTCGGCTCCCATCGTCGCTGCGTAGACCACCGAGATCTTGCTCTTGGCCGCCGCCGCGAACAGCGGCGGCGTGTTGCCCACGGCGCCGACGTCGATGGCGCCCGCGTTGAGCGCCTCCAGCAGCGGCGGGCCCGAGGTGAAGGACTTCCACTCGATCTCGTAGGGAAGGTCGTCGAGCGCGCCGGCTGCGGTGAGCAGCGCCTCGGAACCGCCCTTCTGGTCCCCCACTGTCAGGGTCACCTTGGCGAGATCGACGCTGCCGTCGTCCCGGACCGCCTCCTCGTTCGCGTTGCCCGAGCCGCAGCCGGCGAGCGCGAGCGTGGCGACCAGGGCCAGTGTCAGGGCCCCGGTGAAACGGCCGGTGCGGCCGCTGGTGGCGGGTGGGGTCGGGTTCCTCATGCTGCTCCGCTCGTGTCGAAGTGGTGGGCGACGTCGTGGTCCTCGCGGTGCCGCGGCTCGCGGGTGGCCGTGACGCCGAGCGCGCCGAGCACCTCCTCGCGCAGGGTCGCGATCAGGTGGTGCTCGGGCGTGCGGGCGGAGCGCGGGAGGGCGACCTGCCACTCGCGGGCGATGGTGCCGGAGTCGAGCACCAGCACCCGGTCGGCCAGCGCCAGCGCCTCGTCCACGTCGTGGGTGACCAGCAGGATCGCGGGCCGGTGGCGTTCCCACAGCGCGGTGACCAGGGTGTGCATCTCCATCCGGGTGAGGGCGTCGAGAGCGCTGAACGGCTCGTCGAGCAGCAGGAGGTCGGGCTCGCTGACCAGGGCGCGTGCCAGCGAGACCCGCTGCGCCTGCCCGCCGGAGAGCTGGCCCGGCCAGGCGTCGGCCTTCTCGGAGAGGCTGACCTCCGCGAGCGCATCGCGGACCCGGCCCGGCCGGTCCTGGCTGGTGACCGTGTTCAGCACGGCCAGCCCGACGTTCTCCTGCACCTTGCGCCAGGGCAGCAGCCGGGGCTCCTGGAAGGACACGGTCGCGCGCCCGGTGACCGACACCTCCTCACGCGGGCTCCGGTCGAGTCCCGCCAGGCTGCGCAGCAGCGTGGACTTGCCGGAGCCACTGCGGCCGAGGAGCGCGACGAACTCGCCGCGGCGCACGGTGAGGTCGACCCCGCGCAGCACAGTGGTGGTGCCGAAGGAGCGGTGGTGACCGCGGACCTCGGCGACGGTGTTGCCGGTCAGGAGCGCCATGCCAGCGCCTTCCTCTCGATGAGTCGGACAAGGGAGTCGGTGGCCAGGCCCAGCACGCTGTACACGGCCAGGCCCACCACGATCACGTCGGTCTGGAGGAACTCGCGGGCGTGGTTGATCATGTAGCCGAGGCCGGAGTCGGCACTGACCGTCTCCGCCACGATCAGGGAGAGCCAGGCGACTCCCAGGCTCTGCCGCAGCCCGACCAGGGCCTGCGGGAGCGCGCCGGGGATGACCACGTGGCGCAGCCGCTGGGCGTGGCTGAGGCCCATGGTCACGGCGGCCTCGACCATCTTGCGGTCGATGCTCCGGATGCCGGCGAACGTGTTCAGGTAGAGCGGGAACGCGACCCCCATGGCGATCAGCGCGATCTTCGGCGCCTCGCCGATCCCCATCCAGACGATGAACAGCGGGATCAGGCCGAAGTGCGGAAGGGTGCGCAGCATCTGCATCGGTGGGTCGACGGCGTCCTCCCCCATCCGGCTGAGCCCGGCGATCACCGCGAGCACCAGCCCGATGGCGGCCCCGATGGCGAACCCGGCCAGCACGCGTTGCACCGAGGTCGCCGTGGCGGCGCCGAGGGTCCCGTCGAGGGTGAGCTCGGCGGCTCGGGTGGCGATCTGTGCCGGGGAGGCGATCTTCTGCTCGGGGATGGTTCCTGCGCTGGAGAGGGCCTGCCAGGTCAGCAGGATCACGGCCGGGCTCACCCAGCGCCGCAGCCACGAGACCCGGTCGCGTCCCGGATGGGGCCGGGGCTTCGGGCGGGGACTCGGCCCCGAATCCGGCCCCGAATCCGGCCCGGACAGGATCTGCGCCCTCGAGAGTGCGGAGGCCGCGAGCTGCGGGGTGGGCACCGGGGAGGTCATGACCCGACCTTGCCAACTCAAGACATGTAAGTCAAGTTATTCACTAGACTTATTCGTAAAAGACATGTTCCTCGCTCTCCGGGGTTGCGGGCGTCATCGCTTCGCCTCCAGGCGGGCGAGCTCGGCCTGGGCAGCGTCCCGCGTCCGCTGAGCCTCCTCGAGCACGTCGCGCGCGTCCTGGCGCGCCTCCCCCGCCTCCTCCAGCTCGTCGTCGACCTGGTCGACGCCGTCCTCGAGCTCGGCGAGCTTGCGACGGAGCTCCTCGGCCTCGCCCTGCAGCTGCAGGCGACGGGCGTTCAGCGCCTCGACCGACTCGTCGATCTCGGCCAGCTCGTGCTCGGCTGCCCGCACCTGCTCCTCGGCCTCCTCGAGCGCCTCCTGCGCGGCGGCCAGCCTGACGCCGTCGTCGGGTACGACGCGCAGCGCCACCGGCGTCGCCGACCCCTCCTCCTCGTCGCCTCCCTCGAGCGGAACGGCCTCGACCTCGAGCCGGTCCGGCAGGGCGACCACCGAGTCCACGTCGAGATCGGAGACCCCCGTGGAGGTGAACGCGGTCAGCACCCGCCCGGTGCGCACCACCCGGGCCGCCTCCGGGTCGAGCATGGCCGCGTTCAGCATCCCCTCGACCTGATCGACCACCGGTGCGGTCAGTCGCACCCCGGCCTCGCGTGCGAGCGACCGCGCGGTCGAGGCGAGCGCGGTGGTCAGCTGGCGACGCTGCCGGGTCAGGGCACGCAGCTCGTCACCGTCGAGTGCCTGCGCCGCGGCCCGCAGGGAGTCGGCGAGCTCGAGCACGTGGCCGATCTGGGCGCTCTCCCGGCGTACGAGGAGGTTGATCGCCCAGGCCGCCACCGAGGGCTTGCGCAGCTTCTTGACCTGCGCGGCCAGCGCCTTGTCCCCGCACGCCTTCGCCTCGGCGTTGCGTGCCTCGGTGAACCGGTCCGGCGAGGCGGCGTAGAGCCGGTCGGCGACCTCGGCGAGGTCGGGCGGCTCGGGCGTGGTCATGGGCTGACGCTAGCGGCTCGCGCTGGGCCCTCGCGCGAGTTCCCGGACCGACAAACCTCTGAAGAGTGGTCTAGTCCGACAGAGACGATTTATCGGTCGAATAGCCACAAGTACGGCTGTCCGCAGCAAACTGTTCCCGCGGCGAGACCACCCGCCGCGCACCGCCTTTCAAGCAAACCGGGGGACGAGAATGCGACACCGCAACGAGCAGGAGCAGGACCGCCAGGCCGACGTGGCGAGCGCCGAGGGCAGCACCCTCATCCGGCGTACCCGCCCGGGCCTGCCGGCGCCGAGCGGACCGGGCAAGCACCGCGCCCCGGGAGCACCGCTGCCGCTGATCCCGTTCCAGAAGCGTCCCGCCAACGACGTGACTGCCGAGCCGACGGCCCCGGCCGCACCGGCGGCACCGGCCTCGTTCGCACCCACACCGGCCTCGTTCGCGCCGGCCCCGGTCGCCCCGGCCCCGATCATCCCGGCCCCGATCGCACCGACGCCGTCCGCACCGAGGCAGTTCGCACCGACCCCGGCGCCCCAGCAGGCGCCCGCCCAGGATTCGGGCCAGGATTCGGCCCGGGATTCGGCGCGGGCTTCGGCGCAGGCTTTCGGTAGCCACGTCGGCCAGCACGCCGCCGAGCGGCAGGAGACGCAGCCGGCGGTCCCGCAGTCGGGTCAGTGGAGGGCCAGCCACCTGCCGCGGACCCTGGCCGCGGTCGCACTGGGGTTCTCGGTGCTCGGCACTGCCGCGCTCGGCGTCCGGTACGCCCAGACCAGCACCCCCGACCACCTGGTCTCGCTGGTCGTCGGCCTGGCCGTGGTCGTGGTCCTGTGGGGCGTGCTGATCGCGAGCACCCCTCAGGCCGTCAGCCTCGACGGATCCGTGCTCACGATCCACAACCTCAGCGGGCTCGAGCGCTTCGACCTCGCCGACGCGCTCCAGGCGGTCGACGTCGTGGGCAACCCGCGCACGTCGTACTGGGCCGTCCTGCTCCACCGGGCGAACGGGACGACCCTGGTGCTACGGCACAACGACGTCGTCGCGACCGAGCTCGACCCGATCGTCCGGCACTACCGCATGGTCGCCGACCGTCGTTTCGCCGAGCGTCAGGCCCGGTTCAACCGCTAGCGGCGGCTCGGTCCCGCGGCCGCCGGGACTCCCCTGCTCCTCGGAGCGCACCACCACCACGCCGGCCAGGATGAACAGGCCGCCGACCAGCTGGACCGGCCGGGGCAGCTCCGAGAGCAGCAGCCAGGCGCACAGCACGGTGAACATGACCTCCGAGAGGCCCACGAACGAGGCGAGCTTGGCGCCGAGCAGCCGGTTCGCGACGATCCCGGTGAGGTACGGCGTCACCGTGGCCACGGCGGCCAGCTCCACCACCGAGGCCCACCAGGGCAGCGACCAGCCGGAGAACTGCGCGGGGGCGCTCCCGAAGGTCATCGGCAGCACCCCGGTCAGCCCGAGCACGGCGAAGGCGAGCGTCGCGACGACCATCCCGCCACCGGCCAGCACGATCGGCGGGAACGGCTGCGCGGCAGTGTGGCTCGACAGCAGGAAGTACGACGCCAGCCCCATCGCCGCGAACAGGCCCCAGGCCACCCCGACCGGGTGCACCCGGACGCCGCCGAACACGTCGAGCACCAGGGCGAGGCCCACCAGCGCCAGGACGATGCCCATCAGCGTGGCCTTCCCCGGCAGCCGCCGCGCCACCAGGCACTGCCAGGCCACGACCAGCACCAGGCCGAGGTACTCCAGCATCAGCGCCACCCCGACCGAGAGGTGCTGGACGGCGTAGAAGAACCCGACCTGCGGGACCGCGACCCCGGCCAGCCCGAACGCGACCAGCTGCTTCCAGCCGCGGCGCAGCAGGTGCCAGCGGCCGCCGAGCGCGTACAGCGTCGGCACCAGGAGCAGCAGCGCCGCACCGGCGATGCGCAGGAAGACCACCGAGCCGGGCGTCCAGCCGGTTTCGAGGAGCGACTTGGCGAAGGGGCCGGAGGTGGCGAAGGTGGCTGCGGAGACCAGCGCGATCACGATGCCGACCCCGGTACTGCGCGTGGACATGTGGGACCGCCTGTCAGGACCAAAACGTGGGGACACTCGTTACCGCTACTCTAGGGAGATGAGACGTCAGGAGTCAAAGTGACTTTTGCCCATGACACCGAGATCGCGCTCTCGGCCGCCGCGGCCCTGGTCAACACCGGTCCCGGGCGCGGGTCGGGCGAGGACACGCTCGGCAGCCCGGCGGACCTGATGCGGTTTCTCGAGGAGCAGGGCTGGTCCGGCGGTCGGGCCGGCGATCTCGCCGAGCTCGACGAGGTCCGCCGGCTGCGCCCACGGCTGCGCGGGCTGTGGGGGCTCGAGGAGTCGTCCCTGGTGCCCGCGGTCAACGAGATCCTCGACCAGGCGCAGGCGCTCCCCCAGCTCGTCGACCACGACGGCATCGGCTGGCACATCCACGCGGTGCCGCAGGACGCGCCGCTGGCCACGCGGATGCTGGTGGAGGCGGCGATGGCGTTCATCGACGTGATCCGCAGCGACGAACTCGACCGCCTGAAGACCTGCGCGGCCGACGACTGCGACGACCTCGTCGTGGACCTCTCGCGCAACCGGTCACGCCGGTTCTGCGAGTCGGGCTGCGGCAACCGCGAGAACGTCCGCGCCTACCGAGACCGTCAGCGAGCCGAGGGCGACTGACGCGGTGCGGCGGCCGGCGACCCGCGCCGGTGCCGGACGGCGTCGCGGGCGAACTCGACGCCGGAGGTGATCGTCAGCACCACGGCGATGGCCATCGCGACCGCGGCGGCCCACCAGAGCAGGTCTCCGGGGACCTCGAGCACGCCGGTCAGGTGTCCGAAGGGAGCCACGAACCCCGCCAGGGCGACCACCTGCATCACGGTCTTGACCTTGCCGCTCTGCTTGGCCGGCATCACCACGTCGCGGGCGATCGAGAGCCGGGCGAAGGTGACCGCCCACTCGCGGGTGAGCACGACCACCGTGATCGTCCACCACAGCCAGGCCGGCCCGAAGTCGTGGATCACGGCCAGGCCGATGAAGGCCATCCCGGTCATCGCCTTGTCGGCGATGGGGTCCGCGATCTTGCCGAAGTTGGTGATCAGGTTGTGCTTGCGGGCGATGTCCCCGTCGACCTTGTCGGTGATCATCGCGACCACGAACAGCACGAAGGCGACCCAGCGCCACAGCATGCTGTCGCCGCCGTCGTGCAGCAGCGCCCAGCCGAAGAAGGGCACCATCACGATGCGCAGGGTCGTCAGGGCGTTCGGGACGTTCCAGTTGCTCACCCGGGCCGGCTCGCTCATCACACCTCCTCAGCCATCGCGACGAGGTCGACCCCGTCGGAGGCGATGACTCGCGCCGCGATCATGTCACCGACCCGGACCCGGGGAGAGACGGACTCCAGGGTGGTGGACCCGTCGACCTCCGGCCCCTGGTGCGCGGCGCGGCCCTCGGCGACGAGCTCGCCGGTCTCCTCGTCGTGGTCCAGGGATTCCACGAGCACCACCACCTGCTCACCGATGCGCTCCTCGGCCCGCTGGGCGGTCAGCTCCTCGGCCAGCGCCGTGACGTGGGCGACCCGCTCGGCGATCTCGTCCTCGTCCAGCTTGCCCTCGAAGCCCTCCGCCTCGGTCCCGTCCTCGTCGGAGTAGCCGAAGATCCCGATCGCGTCGAGCCGGGCCTCGCTGAGGAAGTCGCACAGGACCTCGAGGTCGTGCTCGGTCTCGCCGGGGAACCCGACGATGAAGTTGGAGCGCGCTCCCGCCTCGGGCGCCTGCGCGCGGGCCTGCTCGAGGAGGCCGAGGAACTGCTCGGAGTCGCCGAAGCGGCGCATCCGCCGCAGCACCGGGTTGGAGGCGTGCTGGAAGGACAGGTCGAAGTAGGCGGCGACCCCGGGGGTGCTCGCGATCGCGGTCACCAGGCCCGGCCGGGTCTCGGCGGGCTGGAGGTAGGAGACCCGCACCCGCTCGACCCCGTCGAGCGCGGCCAGCTCGGGCAGCATCGTCTCGAGCAGCCGGAGGTCGCCGAGGTCCTTGCCGTACGACGTGGAGTTCTCGCTGACCAGGAACAGCTCGCGGGCGCCCTGCTCGGCCAGCCAGCGCCCCTCGGCGAGGACGTCGGAGGGACGCCGGGAGACGAACGAGCCGCGGAACATCGGGATGGCGCAGAACGTGCACCGCCGGTCGCAGCCCGAGGCGAGCTTCAGCGGGGCCATCGGGCCGGCGTCCAGGCGCCTGCGCTCGCCGTGACCGGGCTGGTACGCCGCGGCTCCGGCGCGCTCGGCCGGGGAGATCGGCAGCAGCTTGCGGCGGTCCTGCGGGGTGTGCGGGTGCTGGGTGTCCCCTGCGAGGATCGAGCGCAGCCGCCCGGCGATGTCGGGGTAGGCGTCGAAGCCCAGGACCGCGTCGGCCTCGGGCAGCGAGGTGGCCAGCTCGGCGCCGTACCGCTCGGCCAGGCAGCCCACCGCGACGACGGCCTTGGTGGTGGCCGCCTCCCCGTCGGCGCCCTTGAGGTCGGCGGCCGCGAGCAGCGTGTCCACCGAGTCCTTCTTGGCCGCCTCGACGAAGCCGCAGGTGTTCACCACCACCGTCTCGGCGTCCGCGGGGTCCTCGACGAGCAGGAAGCCCCCGGCCTCGAGACGTCCGGCGAGCTCCTCGGAGTCCACCTCGTTGCGGGCGCAGCCCAACGTCACCATCGCAACGGTGGTCGGGGGCAGGGATGGACTGGTCAGGGAGTCAGCAGATGCATTCATGGGCCGTTCGAGTATGACGGACAGGCCGCCACATCACGAAAAGCGCAGGCTGGGTCGCTCGGAGCGAACGTCCCGGCGCACCGGCTCAGCCGAACTCCTTGCTCGCAGCCGCTTGCGAGTCGCCGACGGCACCCTTCGGCTTGCCGAGGAAGGACACCTTCACGGCCTCCCCCACGCTTGCGGTCACGTCGAACGGAGCCAGTCCGATGACCTGCTGGCGCTGGCCGTCGGCGAGCTTGCCGGCCCACAGGATCCGTCCGTCACGGTCCCGGATCACCACCTGGGGGCTCTTGCCCTTGGCCGCGACCTCGAGGGTCGCCAGGGTCATCTTCGGAGCCTTCTCCGTCTCGGACGTGGCCAGGCCGGCCGCGTCCACGACGTTGGGCGCCGGGCTGACGAGCTCCTGCGGGGTGTCGTTGAAGACCCGGGCCATCCCCCAGATGCTGGCCAGGGCCAGCACGCTCGCGGCGAGCAGGCTCCACCGCGGTCCGGTGTAGGTGCTGCGTACGCCGCCGCCGATGCCGGTGGCCAGCTCCGCCTCGAAGACCTGCTTGGCCTCGATCTCGGGACGGGCGTAGTGCTCGTCGTAGAGGTCGAGCAGCTGCTGCGGGTCGAGACCGAAGATCCGCGCGAGCGTGCGCAGGTGGCCGCGGGCGTAGAAGTCCCCGCCGCAGGCCTCGAAGTCGTCGATCTCGATGCACTCCAGCACGTGCGGCCGGATCCTGGTGCGCTCGCTGAGGCCGTCGATGCTCAGCCGGGTGCGGTGGCGCGCGGCCGCGATGATCGGGCCGATCATCGCGTTCTCGGCCGGCCGCGGGGCGGCGGCTGCGGTGTAGTCGTCCACCTTCGCCACCACGACGGGGCTCTGCGCGGAGCGCTGGGAGGGGATGGCCGGCGGGTCCGGCAGCATCCGCACCGAGTCGAGGACCACCTCGACCCGGGCTGCGGGCCGGGGCTCGCGGGCGGGCGCGACCGGGGTGAACTCCTCCTGCTCCCGGTCGTCTTCCACGTCCTGGTGCTCGTCGGCTGCCGTGTGCGGTGCCTTGGCAGCGGGGTCGGCCACCTCGGCCGCAGCCGGCTCCGGCGTCGTGGTCTCGGGGTCGGCGGTCTGCACGTCGGTCGGGTCGGCGGCCACAGTCTCGGCATCCGCGGTCTCGGCGTCCACGGACCTGCTGGTTGCGTTCCTGTTCGCGGCGGCACTCTGGACCCGGGCGCGCAGGGTCGCGAAGCGGGCGCGTGCGGAACCGGCCCGCTCAGGGACGCTCTCTGCGTCGGCGACCTCCTCCTCGGCGGGCGCCTCCGGCTCGATCCGGGTGAGCACCATGACCGGCACCCGGCCGCTGGCCAGGGAGTCGAGGTCAGCGGCGAGGTCGCCGCTGAGCCCGTCGAAGTCCACCTTGGTGGTGCGCGCCAGCGGGAGCACGTAGGCCTGTGCCAGGTCGTTGCGCGGGGTGGCGGTCGCCTCGGTGCCGTCGACGTCGGCCGCAGGCTCCTCGGCCAGGGACTGCCGCAGCAGGGACTCCTCCGCGCTCAGAGTGCGCGGGTGCACCACGACCCGGCCGTCACGCAGCCAGGACTTGGGGGCCTGCACGTCCACGTGCTCGATGTCCTGCCAGCGCAGCCCGCTCCAGGTCTCCCCGCGGCGTACGCGGACGCCGAGCTCGTCGGCGACCATCAGCGGCGCGCGCCCGTCGCGGACGACGAAGAGCTGCAGCAGCGCCACTGCCGCCACCAGCAGGCACCACAGCCAGTCGGTCCAGGCGCTGGTCTGCAACGCACGCGAGAACCACGCGACGGTCATCACCGCGGCGGCCAGTGCCACCAGGGCGGCCAGCCTCGAATTGTGCCGAACCGAAACGCCCATCACTGCTCTCCCTGGAGGTTCGAGATCACGTCATCGAGGTCGTCCGGCTTGATCATCACGTCGCGTGCCTTGGATCCCTCGCTCGGACCGACGATCCCCCGGCTCTCCAGGATGTCCATCAGCCGGCCGGCCTTCGCGAACCCGACCCGCAGCTTGCGCTGCAGCATCGAGGTCGAGCCGAACTGGGTGGAGACCACCAGCTCGATCGCCTGCACCACCAGCTCCATGTCGTCGCCGATGTCGTCGTCGAGGTCGCGCTTGGCCGCGGCCGGTGCCGTCACGTCGTCGCGGTAGCTCGGCTGGAGCTGGTCCTTGCACTGCTTGACCACGAGCGCGATCTCGGCCTCGGTGACCCAGGACCCCTGGACGCGCACCGCCTTGGAGGTGCCCATCGGCAGGAACAGGCCGTCACCCTGCCCGACCAGCTTCTCCGCACCCGGCTGGTCGAGGATCACGCGGCTGTCGGCCAGCGAGCTGGTCGCGAACGCCAGGCGGGAGGGCACGTTGGCCTTGATCAGGCCGGTGACCACGTCCACGCTGGGGCGCTGGGTCGCGAGGATCAGGTGGATGCCGGCCGCTCGCGCGAGCTGGGTGATCCGGACGATCGAGTCCTCGACGTCACGCGGCGAGACCATCATCAGGTCGGCGAGCTCGTCGACGATCACGCACAGGTAGGGGTACGGCGCGAGCACCCGCTCGCTCCCGGCGGGGACCTCGACCTTCCCGGCGCGGACCGCCTTGTTGAAGTCGTCGACGTGACGGAAGCCGAAGTTCGCCAGGTCGTCGTAGCGCATGTCCATCTCGCGCACGACCCACTGCAGCGCCTCGGCCGCCTTCTTGGGGTTGGTGATGATCGGCGTGATCAGGTGCGGGATGCCCTCGTAGGCGTTCAGCTCGACCCGCTTGGGGTCGACCATGATCATCCGCACCTCGTCGGGCGTGGAGCGCATCAGCAGCGAGGTGATCATCGAGTTGATGAAGCTGGACTTTCCGGAGCCGGTGGCACCGGCGACCAGGAGGTGCGGCATCTTGGCCAGGTTGGCGACCACGAAGCCGCCCTCCACGTCCTTGCCGAGCCCGACCACCATCGGGTGGTGGTCGTTGCGCGCGACGTTGGAGCGGAGCACGTCGCCGAGGGAGACGACCTCCTTGTCGAGGTTCGGGATCTCGATGCCGACCGCGGACTTGCCCGGGATCGGGCTGAGGATCCGCACGTCGGCCGAGGCCACCGCGTAGGAGATGTTCTTCGCGATGCCGGTGATCTTCTCGACCTTCACCGCGGGACCGAGCTCGACGATGTAGCGGGTGACGGTCGGGCCCCGGGTGTAGCCGGTGACCTGGGCGTCGATGTCGAACTCCTCGAGCACCTGGGTCAGGCGCGAGACCACGGCGTCGGACGCCTTCGACCGGGCCTTGTGCACCGAGCCCGGCTTGAGCACCTCGCTGTCGGGCAGCGAGTAGGCGATGTCGCCGGAGAGCGAGAGCTGCTCGACCCGGGCAGGCAGGGGGCTGTGCGGCGGCGGCTCGAGGGTCTCCTTCGCGGCGGGGCCGGCGACCTCCTCCACCGGGCCGGTGAGGTCGAGGTCGATGTCCTCGTCCCTGCTCTGGTCGCTGACCGGCTCCTGCTTCTTGCGGCTGCGGCGGCCGAGCTCACGCTTCTCGATGCTCTGCGGGTCGAGCACGGGCGAGTCGTACGCCGGGTCGCCCATCTCGGGGTCGATCTCGTCGTCGACCCGCTTGCGGCGGCCCGCCTTGGACTCCGGCGCCAGGTCGGCCTCCTCCTGGGAGGGGTGGTGGCCCATGATCCGCTCGCTGAGCTCACGGAGCCGGGCGGGGACCTGGTAGACGGGGGTGGCCGTGACCACCAGCAGCCCGAACACAGCCAGCAGCACGAGCAGCGGGACCACCACGTAGGCGGTCTGCAGCAGGTCCATCAGCAGCTTCGAGACGACGAACCCGATGGCTCCGCCCGCCTGCTGCAGCGGCGCGGTGTCGCCGAGCTTGGGGGTCGGGGAACCGTTGGAGATGTGCACGATGCCCAGCAGGCCGAACAGCAGCGCGGTCCAGCCGATCGCCTGGCGGCCGGCGGGTCCGTTGGTCTCGGGGTCGCGCAGGTTGCGCCAGGCGACGAAGCACAGCAGCAGCGGCACGAACCACGCCAGCAGGCCGACCGAGCCGGCCACGACGGTCCGGGTGAACTCCCCGATCCCTCCGGGCAGCTGCCACCAGACCGAGGCGGCGACCACGAGTGCCACCCCGAGGAGGAACAGGCCGGCCCCGTCGCGGCGGTGCTCGGGCTCGAGCTCGCCGGCGGTGTGCCCGATCCGGCGTACGCCGCCTCCGACCGCGTGGGCGAGCGCCAGCCAGCCCGTCATCAGCACCCGCGCGATCGCCATGAAGATCCGGGCGATCGGTCCCGGCCCGTTGCGGACCGCACGCGGCGCGGGCCGCGCCCCCTTCTTGGAGGACGCGGTGGAGCGTGCTGCGGGCTTTCGCCCTGACTTGCTTCCCGTGGACCGGGTTCGCGAGGTCGAGCTCCCCTGCGCCGACTTGCGGGCTGGAGAGCTCTTGCTACGCGACGCCGGCGGGGAAGACGTACGGGTCGCCATGGTGCGAATCTACCCCGAACACCTCATCCGTCCCTTGCGTCACACGCCGCACAGCGACCGGTGTCACTCGAGCCGTCCCGCCCTCCACGGCGCCGACGGCGGTGTCTCAGCTCGCGGGGCTCTCGCCGAGCAGGGGCAGCCGGAGCCGGAAGGTGCTCCCGACGCCGAGCTCGGAGGAGACCTGGATCTCACCGCCGTGCATGTGCGCGACCCGGCGCGAGATCGCCAGCCCCAGGCCCGTGCCGGGGATGGACAACGCCTCGGGGTTGCTGGAGCGGTGGAAGGCCGAGAACAGGTGCACCTGGTCGGCCGCGGAGATGCCCAGCCCGGTGTCGGCGCAGCGCAGCCACGCGTGCCGGTCGTCGCGGCCCACGGCGAGGTCGACGCAGCCACCGGGGCGGCTGTACTTCACCGCGTTGCTGACCAGGTTGTCCACGACCTTGCCCAGGTCGTCGGGGTCGGCGGTGACCATCACCGGCTCGTCGGGGAGCTCGAGGCTCAGCGTGACGCGGCCGCGCTCGGCCTGGAGCGCCATCAGCTCGGCGCTCTCCTCCGCCAGGGTGCGCAGGTCCACCGGCACTCGGACGGTCTCGCGCTTGTCCTGGATCTGGGAGTAGTTCAGGAGGTTCTGCACCAGCCGGTCGAGCCGGTCGGCGTTGCGCGAGATGGCCTCCACGGACCCGATCCCGGTGTCCAGGTCGTCGAGGAGCTCGATGTGGCCCATGATCGAGGTCAGCGGGGTCTTCAGCTCGTGGGAGATCGTGGCGATCAGCTCGCCCTTGTAGCGGTCGAGCTCCTGCAGCTCCCCCACCAGGTGCCGCTCCCGGTCGTAGAGGCGCGCGTTGAGGACCACCCGGCCCAGGGCTCGGCCGACCTCCATCACCGCCTCCTGCTGCTCCTGGGTCCAGGTGCTCAGCATCAGGTCCCGGGTCAGCAGCACGTAGCCCAGCAGCTCGCGGCCCACGGCCACGGGCGCGAACATCAGGCTGTAGCCCTCGTTCTCCTCCACCAGGGCCCGGACCAGGCGACGCTGGTCGTCCTGCAGGCTCTCGTCGAGCTGGCAGGTGTCGCTGGACTCGATCACCACGGGCCGGCCCAGCTCCCAGGCGCGCTTGGCCAGGAGACTCTTGACCGCCACGAGCTCGCGGCTGGACTCGTGGTCGTCGGGCGGGTACGCCGCGGACTGCTCGACCTGGCCGAGGTCGCCGGAGGGGAAGCACCGGATCCACAGGCGCTCGGTCTGCAGGTGCTTGGCGATCGCCTGGGCGGCCTCGCGCAGGGAGAGGTCGAGCTCCGCGAGCTGGCCGGCCGAGGAGACCGCACGCAGCATGTCGCCCATCCGGACCTGGTCGCCGAGGCGCTCGCGCTGCTGGGCGTTGTACATCGCCAGCCCCGCCTGGACCACGAACATCTCGAGGAGCTCGCGCTCCTCGCGATTGGGGACCCTGTTGCCGGGAGGCAGGTCGACCGACATGTTGCCGAGCAGCTGCCCGGTCGCGGAGTAGAGCGGGGCGTAGAGGGCGTCGAGGGGGTGCCAGGCGTCGGCGCTGGCCCCGGGCTCGAAGTCGGGCACCCACGCGGACTCCTCGAGCGCGTCGGGCATCCGGTCGTGCGGGACGAAGCGGAGCACCCCCCACTCGTCGGCCTGGGCGAACTCGTTGAAGATCGAGGCCACCGGCGTACGCCGCCCGATGATCTGCTCGCGGACCTCCTCCGGACCGGCCACCGTGGTCATCACGAAGGTGTCGCCCTCGAGCCGGGCGATCGCCGCGATGCCGTAGCCGAGCACCTCTACGACCCCGCGCGCGATCTCGTCCAGCACTTCTGACAGGTCCGTCGAAGAGTTGACGCGCAGCATCAGCTCATAGAGTCGGCGGATCCCCTCTGCGCGAGGAGACTCTGTCAATTGCATCGGGCGGGCCCCCGTGGACACAGTTCAGGTGGGACCAGTTGTTTGGTCTCACGCGATTCTAGGGCGATTCGCCCGTTTCCGTCGGTGCTTTATCCCACATGGCGGGTCGGCCGCCCCCTGTCCGGACCCCGGATCGGCTTCTCCGTCCGAAAACCTGTCCCGGAAGGGGGCGTCGGGATCGCCGGCTACGCCTCCAGGACGACCGGGATGATCATCGGCCGGCGACGGAGCCTGCCGCCCACCCAGCGCCCCACGACCCGCCTGACGGTCTGCTGGAGCTGGTAGGCGTCGTTGACCCCCTCGGCCACCGCCTTGTCGAGCGCGGCGATGATCGGGTCCTTGATCTCGTCGAAGGTGGTGTCGTCCTCGGCGAAGCCGCGGGCGTGGATCTCGGGCCCGCTGATCACCTTGCCGGTCTGGGAGTCGATCACCACGATCACCGAGATGAAACCCTCCTCACCGAGGATCCGGCGGTCCTTCAGGGAGCTCTCGGTCAGGTTCCCCACGGAGCTGCCGTCGACGAAGACGTAGCCGCAGTCGACCTTGCCGGTGATCGCGGCCTTGCCCTTGACCAGGTCGACCACCACGCCGTCCTCGGCGATGACGACCCGCTTGGGGTCGATCCCCGTGGCCCGCGCGAGCTCGGCGTTGGCCAGCATGTGCCGGATCTCGCCGTGCACCGGCATCACGTTGCGGGGCTTGACGATGTTGTAGCAGTAGAGGAGCTCACCGGCGCTGGCGTGACCACTCACGTGGACCAGCGCGTTGCCCTTGTGCACCACGTTCGCGCCGCCGCGGGCCAGCCCGTTGATCACCCGGTAGACCGCGTTCTCGTTGCCGGGGATCAGCGAGGAGGCCAGCACCACGGTGTCGCCCTTCTCGAGGTTCACGAAGTGGTGGTTGCGCTGGGCGATCCGGGCCAGCGCAGAGAGCGGCTCACCCTGCGAGCCCGTGGAGAGCAGCACCACCTTCTCCGGCGGCATGTCAGCCGTCGCCTTCGCGTCGATCAGCAGCCCGGGCGGCACCTCGAGGTAGCCCAGGTCACGGGCGATGCCCATGTTGCGCACCATCGAGCGCCCGACGTAGGCGACCTTGCGGCCGTGCTCGGCAGCGGCGTCCATCACCTGCTGGACGCGGTGCACGTGCGAGGCGAAGCAGGCCACGATGATCCGCTTCTCGCTCGTGTGGAAGACCCGGTCCAACACCGGTGCGATGTCCTTCTCCGAGGTGGTGAAGCCCGGCACCTCGGCGTTGGTCGAGTCGGTCAGGAACAGGTCCACGCCCTCCTCGCCCAGGCGCGCGAACGCACGGAGGTCGGTGATCCGGCCGTCGAGCGGCAGCTGGTCCATCTTGAAGTCGCCGGTGTGCAGCACCATGCCGGCAGGCGTGCGGATCGCCACGGCGAGCGCGTCGGGGATCGAGTGGTTGACCGCGACGAACTCGAGGTCGAACGGGCCGAAGCTGATCCGGTCCCCCTCGGCGACGATCGACTGCTGGACGTCCTTGATGCGGTGCTCGCGCAGCTTCGGCCCCAGCAGGGCCAGCGTCAGCTGGGAGCCCACCAGCGGGATGTCGTTGCGCTCACGCAACAGGTAGGGGACGGCACCGATGTGGTCCTCGTGGCCGTGGGTCAGCACGAGCGCGTCCACTGCGTCGAGCCGGCTCCGGATCGCGTCGAAGTCGGGCAGGATCAGGTCGACGCCCGGGTGGTTCTCCTCGGGGAAGAGCACCCCGCAGTCGACGATCAGCAGGCGCCCGTCGTACTCGAAGACGGTCATGTTGCGGCCGACCTCGCCCAGGCCGCCGAGGGCGATGACCCTCAGCCCGCCCTTCGCCAGTGCCGGGGGTGCGGACAGTTCGGGGTGGGGATGGCTCACAGCAGGTTTGCTCCTAGGAGCGCGGCACGCAGGGCCGCGACCTCGTTGTCGTCGAGTGGGACCAGGGGGCCCCGCACGTTGCGGTTCTCGATCACGCCGAGCAGCTGGAGAGCTGCCTTGGCGGTGGTGGCGCCGTAGTTGGGCACGCCCATGACGGCGGCGAAGACCGGCAGCAGCCGGGTGAACGTGTCCAGGGAGGACTCGTGGTCGCCCGCGTCGTACTGCTCGATCACCTGGCGCAGCAGGTCCCCCGCGACGTGGCCGGCCACCGAGACCAGCCCGCAGCCGCCGTGCGCGAGGTAGCCCAGCAGCAGGCCGTCGTCGCCGGCGTAGACGTCGAGACCGAGCTGGCGCAGGACGATCGTGTCAACCGGGTTGCCGGTCGCGTGCTTGACGCTGGTGACGGTCTCCAGCTTCGCGGCGGCCTCGTAGGTCTCCATCGCGATCGCCTGGCCGGTGCGTCCGGGCACGTCGTAGAGCATCACCGGCAGGCTGGTCGCGCGGGCGACCTCGGTGAAGTGGTGCAGGATCCCGGCCGGGCCCGGCTTGTTGTAGTACGGCGCCACCAGCAGCACCGCGTCCACCCCGACCTTCTCGGCCTGGACGGCGAGCTCGACCGAGTGGGAGGTGGAGTTGGTCCCGACCCCGGCGATCACCCGGCCGCGGTCGCCCACGGCGTCCTTGACGGCTCGCAGGATGTCGCCGTCCTCGGGCACCGTGGTCGTGGGCGACTCCCCGGTCGTTCCGCTGACGACCACTCCGTCGTTGCCGTGCCGGATGAGGTGGTCCGCGATCGCACCGGTCCCGTCCAGGTCGACCGCACCGTCGTCGGTGAACGCCGTCGCCATGGCAGTGAGCAGGCGCCCGTAGGGCGCAGCAGGCAGACTCATGTCCACAGGTTATCCGGCGCGGTGAGCCCGCGTGGTGGCGGCGCTCGCAGGCCGCCGTCCGACATATATTCCTCGCCATGAGTGACGACCAGCAGCGGCCCGACCCTGCCCCGCAGTACGGCCAGCCCGACCAGAGCCAGCCCTACGGCCAGCCCGACCAGACCCAGCAGTACGGGCAGCCCGACCAGACCCAGCAGTACGGCCAGCAGTACGGGCAGGGCTCCGGCTACGACCAGGGCTACGGCCAGCAGTACGGCCAGCAGCAGTACGGCCAGGCCCCCGCGGTCAGCGGCGCGTTCATGCTCGCCCACCTCGGTCAGGAGTACGGCCCCTACGGCTTCGAGCAGCTGCGCCAGATGGCGCTGACCGGTCAGCTCAAGAGCGACGCGCAGGTCCGCGAGCAGTCCGCGGGCGGCTGGTTCCCCGCCAGGCAGCTCCCCGGGCTGTTCTCCCACCGCGAGTGGCTGGTCACCGTGCTGCTCTCGTGGTTCCTCGGCATGTTCGGCATCGACCGGTTCTTCCTCGGCTACACCGGCCTCGGGGTCCTCAAGCTGCTCACGTTCGGCGGCTGCGGCGTGTGGCAGCTGATCGACTTCGTCCTGATCCTGCTCCGCAAGATCCCCGACTCCGAGGGCCGCCCGCTCGCCTAGCCCGGTCTGACCCTCCTAGCCCTCGCCCGGAGTCCTGTCCCAGGTGCTCACGCTGATCACAGCTGGGGCAGGACCTCCGCGGCCACGAGCTCGAGGTGGTCGAGGTCGTCGAGGTCGAGGGTCTGGAGATACATCCGCTGGGCGCCCAGCTCGGCGAACACACCGATCCGGTCGACCACCTCGGCCGGCGTGCCGGCCAGCCCGGTCTCGCGCAGCTCGTCGACGTCGCGGCCGATCGCCTCGGCACGCCGGCGTACGTCGGCATCCGTCGCGCCGCAGCACAGCACCAGGGCGTTGGAGTACACCAGCTCCTCGGGAGCGCGCCCGATCTCCTCGCAGGCGGCCCGCACCCGGGCGAACTGGGCCCGGGTCACCTCCTCCGAGGCGAACGGCAGGTTGAACTCCGCCGCGAACCGGGCCGCGAGGGCCGGCGTACGCCGCTTCCCGGTCCCGCCGATGAGCACCGGCGGGCCGGGCCGCTGCACCGGCTTGGGCAGCGCGGGCGAGTCGGTCAGCGTGTAGTGCTCCCCCGAGTGGGAGAACCGGTCCCCCTCCGGGGTGGCCCAGAGACCGGTGATCAGCGCGAGCTGCTCCTCGAACCGGTCGAAGCGCTCGCGCGTGTCGGGGAACGGGATGCCGTAGGCCGCGTGCTCCTCGGCGAACCAGCCGGCGCCGAGGCCGAGCTCCACCCGGCCGCCGCTCATCTGGTCGACCTGGGCGACCTGGATCGCGAGCGGGCCCGGGAACCGGAAGGTCGCCGAGGACATCAGCGTGCCGAGCCGGATCGTGCTTGTCTCTCGAGCGAGGCCGGCCAGCGTCGTCCACGCGTCCGTCGGGCCGGGACCACCGTCCCCGCCCATCGCCAGGTAGTGGTCGGAGCGGAAGAACGCCCCGAAGCCGAGGTCCTCGGCTGCTCGTGCGACCCGGAGGAGCTGGTCGTAGGTGGCGCCCTGCTGGGGCTCGGTGAACACACGCAGTTCCATGCGCCCACCGTAGGGGGCGGGTTCTAGAGGGCTCGCTCCAGCCAGCGGATCTCGTAGGGCGGGTCGTTGTCGTGGTGGCGCTCGCGCCGGGTCTCGTGCCACTCCAGCTCGGTGAAGTCCGGGTAGCGGATGTCGCCGTCCGGCTCGAGGTCGACCTCGGTGAGGATCTGGTCGGTGGCCAGGGGCAGCGCGTCGCGGTAGACGCCCGCTCCCCCACCGATGTTCACCACGTCGTCGAGGTCCGCGCCGATCGCGATCGCCTCCTCGACCGATCGCGCGACCAGCACCCCGTCGTACGACCAGTCGGGGTTGCGGGTGACCACGATGCTCTGCCGGTCGGGCAGCGGCTTGCCGATCCCCTCGAACGTGGTCCGTCCCAGGACGAGCGGGTGTCCGACGGTGACGCGCTTGAAGTGCGCGAAGTCAGCCGGGATCCTCCACGGGATGCCGCCGTCGCGGCCGATGACGCCGTTCCTCGCCCGGGCGGCGACCAGCACCACGCGGACCTCGCCGGGCCGCACGGGCTGCCCTGGCTCTGCGGGGCGCGTCATACGGAGATCGGGGCCTTGATGACCGGGTGGGGGTCGTAGCCCTCGATGCTGATGTGCTCGAGGTCGAAGCCGTCGAGAGCGGTGACCGACGGGTCGAGGTGCAGCGTGGGCAGCGGGCGGGGCTCCCGGGTGAGCTGCAGCTCGGCCTGCTCGAGGTGGTTGAGGTAGAGGTGGGCGTCGCCGAAGGTGTGCACGAAGTCGCCGACCTCGAGGCCGGTGACCTGGGCGACCATGTGCGTGAGCAGGGCGTACGACGCGATGTTGAACGGCACGCCGAGGAACACGTCGGCCGATCGCTGGTAGAGCTGGCAGCTGAGCTTCCCGCCGCCCTCCGAGGGCGCGACGTAGAACTGGAACATGGTGTGGCACGGGGCCAGCGCCATCTCCGGGATGTCAGCGACGTTCCACGCCGAGACGATGTGGCGCCGCGAGTCGGGGTTGCTGCGGATCTGCTCCACCACCTGGGCGAGCTGGTCGATGTGCCGACCGTCGGGCGCCGGCCACGAGCGCCACTGGTAGCCGTAGATCGGGCCCAGGTCGCCGTTGGCGTCGGCCCACTCGTCCCAGATGCTGATGCCGCGGTCCTGGAGCCACTTCACGTTGGTGTCGCCGCGCATGAACCACAGCAGCTCGCCGAAGACCGAGCGGGTGTGCACCTTCTTGGTGGTCAGCAGCGGGAAGCCCTCGGAGAGGTCGAAGCGCATCTGGTGGCCGAAGACGCTGCGGGTCCCGGTGCCGGTGCGGTCGGACTTCTCGACGCCCTCGTCGAGGATCCGGCGGAGGAGGTCGAGGTAGGCCTGCATGCGGACAACCTACCGCCGCGGGGTACGTGCGAGGCTGGCCGACATGGTGGTCGGACTGGTCGCGGCGTTGCTCGCCGCGCTGCTGTTCGGCGTGGGCGCGGTGATGCAGGCGGTCGCGGCTCGATCCGGCCCGCTGATCTCGGTCCGGACGGGCGTTGTCGCGCTGGTCTACGTCGCGGGCTGGCTGCTGCACGCGGTCTCCATCGCGACGGTGCCGCTGTACCTCGCCCAGGTGGGCATCTCGACCTCGCTCGCGGTCACCGCCGTGGTCTCGACCCGCGCCCTCGGGGAGCCGTTGGCCACGCGGCACCGGGTCGCGATCGGCGTGCTCGTGGGCGGGTTGGCGCTGCTCGCGGTGGCCTCCGGTCCCGTGGGCAACCACCGGTTCGGTCCGGGCGACATCGGGGTGCTCTACGCCGTGCTGGCCCTGACCCTGCTGCTCTCGGTCGTGGCGCTGCGGCTGCACGGTCCGCGCGCCGGCTATTGGCTGGGGTGCCTGGGCGGGGTCGCCTACGCCGGTTCCCCCGTCGGCACCCGCGCCCTCGTCGACCCCAGCTGGAGCTGGCTCACCCTCGCCCCGGTGCTGAGCATCGGCCTGTTCGGGCTGCTCGGGTTCTGGCTCTACTCGGTGGCGATGCGGCGCACCTCGGTGATCGCCGCCAGCGCCCCGCTCGTGCTGCTGCAGACCGTGCTGCCGGCGCTGGCCGGCGTGCTGGCGCTCGGCGACTCCTTCCGGCCGGGATGGGCGGTCGTCGCCGTGGGCGGGTTCCTGGCGAGCACCGCGGCAGCCCTGGTGCTCAGCGACGCCGAGGCCCGGCTCGACGAGGTCACCGGCCTGCGCGGCGTACGCCCGACCGACCGGCTGGCGGGCTGAGCACCGGTGGTTGGATGGTCACCATGACCAGCGCCGACGTCTCCGCCCGAATCGCCTGGGCCGAGGACGCCCCCGCCATCGCGGCCGTGCAGGTACGCGCCTGGCGTGAGTCGTACGCCGACCTGCTGCCGGCCGAGGTCCTCGCCTCGCTCGACCCCGAGGAGCTCGCCGAGGGCTGGCGCGGCGCACTGGGCCGGCCCGCCGACGCCCGCAACCGGGTGCTGGTCTCCCTGGAGCGCAACCTGGTCACCGGCTTCGTGGTCACCAGCCCGGCCGCCGACCCCGACTGCGACCCGATCAGCGTGGGCGAGCTGAGCGACCTCACGGTCGACCCGCACAAGCGGCGCGCCGGCCACGGGTCACGGCTGCTCCAGGCCGGGATCGACACCCTGGTCGCGGACCGGTTCCAGCTCGCGGTGACCTGGCTCCAGGCGGTCGACGACACCACCCGCACCTTCCTGACCAGCGCCGGCTGGGGACCCGACGGCGCCCACCGGACGCTCGACCTGATGGGCGACGGGAGCACCACCGTCAAGCAGGTGCGCCTGCACACCGCCCTGGTCGACCAGGGCTGAGCCCACCCCGGACACAGCCGATGGCACTCGACGTCGCGACGCGCACGATCGTGCGTGACGGCGTCGCGGTCGGTGTCGCGACCGGGGCCTACGGCATCTCGTTCGGCGCCATCTCCGTGGCGAGCGGCCTCGACGTGTGGCAGTCGTGCGCGCTGTCCCTGCTGGTGTTCACCGGCGCCTCCCAGTTCGCCCTCGTCGGCGTCGTGGGATCCGGCGGGAACCCGTTCCTCGGCGCGCTCTCGGGGCTGCTCCTCGGCACCCGGAACACCCTCTACGGACTGAAGGTCTCGCCGCTGCTGGGCTGGCGCGGCTGGCGGCGGGCGGCCGCGGCGCACGTGCTGATCGACGAGTCCACCGCGATGACCGTGACCCGCACCAGCCGCGAGCACGCCCGGGCCGGGTTCCTCTCGGCCGGTCTGTCGGTGTTCGTGCTGTGGAACCTGGCCACCCTGGTGGGCGCGCTGGCCGGCGACGAGCTCGGCGACCCGCGCCGGTTCGGCCTCGACGCCGCCGTGGGCGGGGCGTTCCTCGGGTTGTTGTGGCCGCGGCTGGCCACCACCCGCAACCGGGTCGCCGCCGCGCTCGGCGCCGCCCTCGCGCTGTCCCTGGTCCCGGTGGCCCCGGCCGGCGTGCCCGTGCTGGCGGCGGGGGTGGTCGCCCTCGGCCTGGGCCTGATCGGCCACGACACCGGTGGGAGCGAGGCCGAGCCCGACCCCGAGCCCGACCCCGGGGGGCGGCCGTGATCTGGGCGGCGGTCTTGGTCTGCGCCGTGGGCTGCTACCTGCTCAAGCTGGCCGGGATGTCGGTGCCCGAGCGCGTGCTGGAGCACCCGGTGCTGCGGCGTACGGCCGACCTGCTCCCGGTCGTGCTGCTGGCTGCGCTGGTCGCCGTACAGGTGTTCGCCACCCCGGCCCCCGAGGGACAGGTCCTCGCGGTCGACGCCCGCCTCGCCGGCCTCGGCGCGGCCCTCGTCGCCCTGCTCCTGCGCGCGCCGTTCATCGTGGTGGTCTTCGTCGCCGCCCTCACCGCGGCACTGCTCCGCTTGTAGCGCGCTCAGCCGATCCGGTCGAGCACGATCGGCCCGGATTCGTACGCCGACCCGGCGGGCGCGACCTCGTAGCCGCCCTCCAGCGAGGCCAGGGCCCGGTCGAAGCGCTCCGGCTCGTCGGTGTGCAGGGTGAGCAGCGGCTGGCCCTCGGTGACCTGGTCCCCCGGCCTCGCGTGCCACTCCACCCCGGCGCCCGCCTGGACGGAGGCGCCCTGCCTGGCCCGGCCCGCGCCGAGGCGCCAGGCGGCCATGCCGACCGCCATCGCGTCAAGGCGGGTGAGCACCCCGCTCGCGGGGACCGGCACCACGTGGGTCTCCCGGGCCGCGGGCAGCGGCGCGGAGGGGTCGCCGCCCTGCGCGGAGATCATCCGGCTCCAGGTGTCCATCGCCCTGCCGGAGGCGAGCACCTCGGCCGGGTCCACGTCGTCCACGCCGGCACCGGCGAGCATCTCCCGCGCCAGCGCGACGGTGAGCTCGACGACGTCGGCCGGGCCACCGCCCTGGAGCACGTCGACCGACTCGCGCACCTCGAGGGCGTTGCCCGCGGTGAGCCCGAGCGGGGTGGACATGTCGGTGAGCAGCGCGACGGTGTGCACGCCGGCGTCCTGGCCGAGCTCGACCATCGTCGAGGCCAGCTCGCGGGCGCGCTCGAGGTCCTTCATGAACGCACCGGTGCCGACCTTGACGTCCAGCACCAGCGCACCGGTGCCCTCGGCGATCTTCTTGCTCATGATCGAGGAGGCGATCAGCGGGATCGCCTCGACGGTGCCCGTCACGTCGCGCAGCGCGTAGAGCTTCTTGTCGGCCGGCGCCAGCCCGGAGCCGGCGGCGCAGATGACGGCGCCCACCTCCTCGAGCTGGCGCAGCATCGCCTCGTTGGACAGCGCCGCCTCCCAGCCCGGGATCGACTCGAGCTTGTCCAGGGTGCCGCCGGTGTGGCCCAGCCCACGGCCCGAGAGCTGGGGCACGGCCACGCCGCACGCCGCCACCAGCGGCGCGAGGGGCAGCGTGATCTTGTCGCCGACGCCTCCGGTGGAGTGCTTGTCGGCGGTGGGTCGCGAGAGCGAGGAGAAGTCCATCCGCTCGCCGCTGGCGATCATCGCGTGCGTCCACCGCGAGATCTCCCGACGGCTCATCCCGTTGAGCAGGATCGCCATCGCCAGCGCCGACATCTGCTCGTCGGCCACGTCCCCGCGGGTGTAGGCGTCGACCACCCAGTCGATCTGGCTCTCGCTGAGCTCGCGCCGGTCCCGCTTTGCCGTGATCACCTCGATCGCGTCGTGCGTTGCCACTGCTGCCTCCTAGGCGTCCACCGGCGTACGCCGAGCCCCGAACCTATCGCGGGGAGGTCGGTGGCCGACCCGCCCCGGCCACCCGGCAGGCTGCTCCCATGACGGTCGAGCCGGGGAGCGTGCGCGAAGACCTGTTCGGCCCCGGCCAGCGCGCCGTCACGATCGGGATCGTGCTGCTGATCAGCATGGTCGCGTTCGAGAACATGGGCGTCGGCACCGCGATGCCCGCACTCGTGGCGGACCTCGGCTCGGTCTCGTCGTACGCCTGGCCGTTCGTCGCGTTCATCGCGACCAACGTGGTCGGGACCGTCCTCGGTGGCCGGTGGTGCGACGCCCGCGGACCCGCCGCCATGCTGATCGGCGCGCCGGCCGTGTTCGGTCTCGGCCTGCTGGTGGCCGGCACCGCGAGCACGATGGCCCAGCTCCTCGCGGGCCGGGTGCTCCAGGGACTCGGCGCCGGAGCACTCGGAGTCGCGGTCTACGTGCTGATCGCGCTGGTCTACCGCCCGCACGCCCGTCCGGCGGTCTTCGGGCTGACCTCCTCCGCGTGGGTGGTGCCCTCCCTGGTCGGCCCTCCCGTCTCCGCGGTGGTCACCGAGCGGCTCTCCTGGCACTGGGTGTTCCTGGGCCTGCTCCCCCTCGTCGTGCTCGCGGTGGTGCTCGTGGTCCCGGCGTCCCGGGGGCTCGGGGCACCCGCCGAGCCGCCACCCGTGCGGCCCGGCCTGGTCCCCGCCGCGGTCCTCGCAGCGGTGGCCGTGGCCGCGCTGAGCTGGTCGGGCCAGCACACGACGGTCCCCGGCCTGATCGTGGCCCTGGCGGCGATCGCGGCCCTGGTCCCCTCCCTGCGTCGGCTGCTCCCGCCGGGCTCGTTCGCCGCCCGCCCGGGGATCGCCGCCGTGGTGGCCGGCCGCGCCCTGATCGCGGGGGCCTTCTTCACCGCCACCGCCTACCTGCCGCTGATCCTCACCTCCACCCACGGGTGGTCCCTCACCGCCGCCGGCACCCCGCTCATCGTCGGCTCGCTGGGCTGGTCGGCTGCCTCCGCGTGGCAGGCACGGCACCCGCAGCTGTCCCGTCCACGACTGCTGCAGGTGGGGTTCGTCGCCCTCTCGGTCGGGCTCGGCGGGCTGCTGCTCGTGGCTCCGGCGTGGGGGCTGACCTGGCTGGCGCTGCCCACCGTGGGACTGGCGGGCATCGGGATGGGCCTCGGGTTCTCGGCGCTGTCCTTCCTGGTGCTCCAGGAGTCCGGCCCCGGGGAGGTCGGGTTCAACTCCTCCTCGGCCCAGCTCTCCGACCAGCTCTCCCAGGCGGTCTTCGTCGGCCTCGGCGGAGCCCTGCTGGTCGCCTTCGTCACCCCCGCGAGCGCGCTCACGCTGCTCCTCGTCGTGCTGGTGGCGCTGGCGGCGACCGGGGCCGTGGTGGCCCCCCGGACGGTCAGCCCGGGGAACCGCTGACCGTCACCTCGTGGAAGCCGCGCAGCACGAAGGTCCCACGGCTGCGGGGCTCACCGGCCAGGCCCAGGTCGGGGAACCTGGTGAACAGCGCCTCCAGCGACTCCACGAGCTCCATCCGCGCCAGCGGTGCGCCGAGGCAGAAGTGCAGGCCGGCACCGAAGGCGAGGTGCGGGTTCGGGTCGCGCGCCGGGTCGAAGGTGTCGGCGTCCTCGAAGACGGCCGGGTCCCGGTTGGCCGCTCCCAGGAGAGCGGCGATCTGCTGGCCCTCCTCGACCACCACTCCGCCGAGCTCCACCCTCTCGGTGGCCGTGCGCACGAACAGCTGCAGGGCGGAGTCGAAGCGCAGCATCTCCTCGACCGTCAGCGCGGTGTCGGCCGCCGGGCGCAGCCCGCGGGAGAGCAGCGCGACCAGCCCGTTGCCGAAGACGTTGACCGAGGCCTCGTGCCCGGCGTTGAGCAGCAGCACGACCGCGGCGACCAGCTCGTCGTCGCTCAGCCCCGCCGCGAGCAGGTCGGTGGTGAGGTCGTCGCCCGGCTCGGCGCGCCGGCGGGCGAGGTGCTCACGCACGTGGTCGGCGAACTCGCCTGCCGCGAGCACGGCGGCGTCCACCACGGCGGCCGCCGGGTCGGGCTCGTACATCCGCACGATCGCCTGCGACCACGCCCTGAGCGCGGGCACATCGGTGACCGAGAGTCCGATCAGCTCGGCGATGACCAGCACGGGCAGCGGCTCGGCGTACTCCCCGATCACGTCGAAGCCGGCCGGGTCCACGTCGTCGAGCAGCGACGCCGCCAGCGACTGCACGCGCGGCCGCAGCCGTTCCACGTGCCCGCGGTTGAACGCGCCGGCCACGGCACGCCGCAAGCGGGTGTGCTCGGGCGGCTCGTTCTCCATCATCTGGTTGCGGTGGAGCAGGTTGAACGGCTCCAGGTAGGCGGCCGGCTCGCGGTCGCGCCAGATCCGTCCCAGCCGGCGGTTGCGCAGCACGGCTCCGGCGGTGGCGTGGGAGAACGTCAGCCAGGCGTTGCTCGGTTCGTGCCAGGCCACCTCGTGCAGCTCGCGCTCGGCGGCGAAGTACGGGTACGGGTCCGCGACGAGGTCGGCGGAGCCGAGGTCAAGCGAGGTCGTGGGGACCGAAAGCATCGGGAAGTACCTCATCCATTCGTCGTACACCGGAGACGGTGAGCAGCAGCAGGTCCGGGCCGCCGCTCTCCATCAGCAGCTGCCGGCACCGCCCGCAGGGCATGATCACGTCGTCGAGCCCGTTGACGCACACCGCGTGGGTGAGCCGCCCGCCGCCGGTGACGTGCAGCTGGGAGACCATCCCGCACTCCGCGCACAGGGCGACGCCGTAGGCCGCGTTCTCCACGTTGCAGCCGACCACCACGCGGCCGTCGTCGACGAGCGCTGCGGCGCCGACGCGGTAGCGGGAGTACGGCGCGTAGGCGTGCGTCGCCGCCTCCACCGCGCGGGCCTTGAGGGAGTCCCAGTCGAACTCCTCGCCGAGCTCCTGGCCGACCGCGCTCATCCCGCCGACCCCTTCCGGTAGACGACTCCGTCCGCCGCGGGCATGCGTAGTCGCTGGGAGAAGAACGCCAGCACGAGCAGCGTGGTCAGGTAGGGCGCCATCGTGGTGAACTCGCTGGGCACCACGTCGGTGAGGAGGTACCACGCGCCGAAGACGGCACCGAAGACCAGCGTGGTGACCGCGGAGCGGCGCGAGCCGCGCACGAGCTGGTAGATCGCGAACGCCACGAGCAGCAGCGCCAGCACCAGCAGCAGCGCGTGCACCGACACCGTCCCCTGGCGGAACGGGAGCGCCTGGGTGTAGCCGAACAGCGTCGAGCCCATGAACAGGCCGGTCGGGCGCCAGTTGCCGAAGATCATCGCCGCGAGGCCGATGTAGCCGCGCCCACCGGTCTGTCCGACCTGGAAGCCGGAGGAGGACACCAGCGCCAGGTAGGCCCCGCCGAGCCCGGCGAGCCCGCCGGAGATGAGCACCGCGATGAACTTGTAGCGGTAGACGTTGACGCCCAGCGACTCCGCGGCGGCCGGGGCCTCTCCGCAGGAGCGCAGCCGAAGACCGAAGCGGGTGTGCCAGAGCACGTAGATGCTCCCGAAGATCAGCACCAGCCCGAGCAGCGTGAGCACCGAGAGGTTCTTGGTCAGCATCTCCACGACGCTGGCCAGGTCACTGACCAGGAACCAGTGCTTCTCCTCGATGGTGTTCATCGGGTCGGAGATGAAGGAGATGTTGATCCTCGGAGGGGTCGCCAGCGACGGTGACTGGGTCGGGCCTCCTCCGGGGAGCGCGGCGAAGAAGGTCTCGGCCATGAACCCGGTCAGGCCCGCCGCGATGATGTTGATGGCGACGCCCGAGACGATGTGGTCGACGCCGAACACGACCGTGGCCAGGGCGTGCAGCGCCCCGCCGAGGACGCCGAACAGCACCGCGCCCAGCACGCCGGCCACGATGCCGTAGTGGTAGGTGAAGTAGCCGGCTCCGATGGTGCCGACGATCATCATCCCCTCGAGGCCGATGTTGACCACGCCCGCGCGCTCGGCCCACAACCCACCGAGGCCCGCCAGGGCGATCGGCATCGCCGCGGTCAGGGTCACGGTCAGCGTCCCGGACGAGGTCAGCTCGTCGGCGCCGCTGATCACACGCACCAGGGAGAGCAGGGCGAAGCCGGCGAGGACGTAGAGATAGATCCAGCGTCGGCGCTGCTTCTTCGCCTCCGGGGTCCGGACCGGGGGCAGCGGGGCAGCCGTGGCGGCGCTCATGACACGGGCTCCTTGGGCTTGGCGGTGGTGTCACCGGAGGCCAGCTGCGCGGCAACCGAGGCCTGCTCGTGCCGGACCCGGTAGCGGCGTACGACCTCGTAGGCGATCACCACCGCGATCACGATCACGCCCTGGGTGACGGCCACGATGTCCGGCGACACGCCGACCAGGATGTTGAGCAGGTTGGCCTGCTCGCTGAGGAAGGCGAAGATCAGCGCCCCGAAGGCGATCCCGACGGGGTGGTTGCGACCGAGCAGGGCCACCGCGATGCCGGAGAACCCGATGCCTGCCTGGAACGAGGACCCGTAGTTGTGCGCGTCGCTGAACAGGGTCGGCATCCCGATCAGGCCCGCCACGGCTCCGGAGATCAGCATCGAGATCACGATCATCTTCTTGACGTTCACCCCACTGGCGACGGCCGCGCTCTCCGAGGCGCCGGCGGCCCGCAGGTTGAACCCGAACCGGGTGCGGTTGAGCAGCACCCAGAAGAGCACCCCGACCACCACGGCCAGCAGGGAGAGCCCGAAGAGCTTGGTGGGGCTGTCGCCGAAGATCGTGATGCCGCCGACCCAGCTCTCCTGCTCGATCGTCTTGGTGGAGCGGGAGTTGCCCGTCGTCGACCCGACCTTGCTCAGGCCGTAGGCCACCACCGAGAGCGCGATGGCGTTGAGCATGATCGTGGCGATCACCTCGCTGACGCCGCGCGTCGCGCGCAGCAGGCCGGCGATCCCGGCCCAGAGGGCGCCCGCGAGCATCGCGACCAGGACCGCCACGACGGTGTTCAGCTTGCCGGGCAGCCAGCTCGCGCCGGCGAAGGCCGCCGCGGCGAACGCCGCGACGCGGTACTGGCCCTCCACGCCGATGTTGAACAGGTTCATCCGGAAGCCGATGGCCGCGGCGACGCCGGAGATGTAGAGGATCGCGGAGGCGTTGAGGATGTTCACGATGTTGCGGCCCGCGGGCCAGGTGAGCAGCGTGCTCCAGAAGCCGGGCACGTCGTCCCCGCTGACCAGCAGAACCAGGCTGGAGATCAGGGCCGCGACGATCAGGGCCAGCACGGGGGCGGCCAGCCCCAGTGCCGCTCGCTTGAACAGGCTCATCGGTCCGCCTCTGCTCCGGTCATCGCCGAGCCGAGCTCCTGCGGGGTGACGTCCTGGGGGTCGAAGGTGCCCACGAGCCGGCCGCGCAGCAGCACCTGGATGGTGTCGGAGAGGCCGATCAGCTCGTCGAGGTCCGCGGAGATCAGGAGGACGGCGAGGCCTTCGCGACGCGCGTCCTTGATGTGGCCCCAGATCTGGGCCTGCGCGCCGACGTCGACGCCCCGGGTGGGGTGCGAGGCGATCAGCAGCACCGGGTCGCCACTCATCTCGCGCCCGACGATGAACTTCTGCTGGTTGCCGCCGGAGAGCGCCCGGGCCGTGGTCTCGATGCTGGGGGTGCGGACGTCGTACTGCTCCACGATGCGGGCGGCGTCGGTGCGGGCACCCCGGGGGTTCAGCCACGGCCCCTTCACCGAAGGCTCACGGGTCTGGTGGCCCAGGATGCGGTTCTCCCACAGCGGCGAGTCGAGCAGCAGGCCGTGACGCTGGCGGTCCTCGGGGATGTAGCCGATGCCGGCGGCGCGACGCTCTCCGGTGGACCAGCCGCTGATGTCCTCCTCGCCGAGGCGGACCGTGCCGCTCAGCGGGTGCCGCATGCCGACCAGGGTCTCGACGAGCTCGGTCTGCCCGTTGCCCTCGACTCCGGCGATGCCCAGGACCTCCCCGGCGTGGATGTCGAAGCCGATGTCGGCGAGCTCGGTGCGGCCGTTGGCGTCGCGCAGCTCGATGTCGCGGACCGAGAGCAGGACCCGGTCGGTGACCGTGGACTCCTCGGTGCTGGGTGAGGGGAGCTCGCTGCCGACCATCAGCTCGGCCAGCTTGCGCGAGGACACGTCGGCGGGCTTGACCGACGCCACGGTGGTGCCGCGGCGGATCACCGTGATCTCGTCGGCGACCGCGAGGACCTCGTCGAGCTTGTGCGAGATGAAGATCAGCGTGTGCCCCTGCTCCTTGAGCTGGCGCAGGTTGGCGAACAGCGCGTCGACCTCCTGCGGCACGAGGACGGCGGTGGGCTCGTCGAGGATGATGATCCGCGCGCCCCGGTACAGCACCTTGAGGATCTCGACGCGCTGGCGCTCGCCGACGCCGAGCGTCTCGACCAGCTCGTCGGGATCGAGTCCGAACCCGTAGCGGTCGGAGATCTCCAGGATCGACTGGCGGGCGGCCTCACCGATGCCGTGGAGCTTCTCGGCCCCCAGCGTGACGTTCTCGAGCACGGTCAGGTTGTCGGCCAGCATGAAGTGCTGGAAGACCATCCCGATCCCCTCGGCGATGGCGTCGGCCGGGGTGGAGAAGGTGACCTGCTTGCCGTTGACGCTGATGGTGCCGTCGTCGGGCTTCTGCACGCCGTACAGGATCTTCATCAGCGTGGACTTGCCCGCGCCGTTCTCCCCGACCAGGGCATGGATCGTGCCCGTCTTGATGGTGATGTCGACGTCGTGGTTGGCGATGACGCCGGGGAAGCGCTTGCCGATCCCCCGCAGCTCGATCGCCTCTGCCGTGAGGCTCGAAGCGCTGCTCGACACGGTTCCCTCCCTAGGTGCTGCGCCTGACGCACAGGTGCCCGGGCGACAACCTAGCCTGTCGCCCGGGCCCTGCTTCAACGGTGGTTGCCGGTCAGGTCACTTGACCTTGGCGGGGTCGGTCGGGACGACGATCTCGCCGCTCTTGATCTTCTCCGCGGCGGCGTCTATCTGCTCCGAGACGTCGTCGACGAAGCCACCGGACTTGGAGTAGCCGACACCGTCGATCTTCAGGTCGTAGTTCTTGAAGCCGGGCTGCACGTCCTCGTCAGCGTTCGCCTTGACGTAGTCGAAGACCGCCGTGTCGATGCGCTTGAGCATCGAGGTGAGCATGTGCTTCTTCTGCGACTCGTCGACGGTGAGGTACTGGTCGGAGTCGACGCCGATGGCCCAGTTGCCCTCGCCCGCGGCCTCGACCGCGTCGAAGACACCGAGGCCGGACTTGCCGGCAGCGTGGTAGACGATGTCCGCGCCGGACTCGTACATGGCGGTCGCCGCGTCCTTGCCGCCGGTCGGGTTCTCGTAGCCGGTCTCGCCGTCGTTCGGGTCCTCGGTGAGGTACTGGACGTCGATCTTGATGGCCGGGTCCACGGACTTCACACCCGCGGCGTAGCCGGCCTCGAACTTCTTGATCAGGTCGCCGTGCGTGCCGCCGACGAAGCCGACGTGCTTGGCCTTCGACTTCAGCGCCGCGGCCACACCGACCAGGTAGGAACCCTGCTCCTCGGCGAAGACCAGGTCGGTCAGGTTCGCCAGGGGCTTCTTCGGCAACGTGGTGCTGTAGCCGTCGATCACCGAGAACTTGGTGTCGGGGTACTCCGCGGCCACGGTGGCGGCAGCAGGCGAGTAGATGAACCCGACCGCGACGATGGGGTTGTAGCCGCCCTCGGCCAGGGTCCGGAGACGCTCGGCGCGAATGGTGTCGTTCTCCTTGGGCGCAGCCTTGGCCTCGGTGCAGGTGGCGCCGAGGTCGTCGACGGCCTTCTCCACGCCCTTGTAGGCGGAGTCGTTGAACGACTGGTCGCCGCGACCGCCGACGTCGTAGGCCAGCCCGATCTTGGGTCCGTCGCCCTTGGCCGCCTTGCAGACGTCGGCAGCGGCCTTGGAACCGCTGTTCCCGGACTCGTTGCCACTGCTGCCACAACCGGCGAGGGTCAGTGCGCTCACCATTGCTACTGCCGCGATCTTGCTGAACCTACGCAAGATGCCTCCTTGATCTTGGTGTGCCTCGGCGGCACGGGATGGCGGCACCATATGCGAGCAGGCCGGGTCGCTCCTACTTGGCGCACACCGAACGGGGGAACCGTTATGCGTCGGTGACCATGGAGTTGAGGGCGGCGGCCGCGAGCACGCCGGCACCGACCGAAATGGCCCGTTCGTCCACGCGCAGGTCTCCCTGGTGCAGGTCGTAGGTGGGTCCACCCGGTGTCCGGGTGCCCAGCCGGGCCATCGCCCCGGGCACGCTCTCGAGGTACCACGCGAAGTCCTCGCCGCCGAGGCTCTGCGAGGTGGCGACGTGTGCACTGGAGCCGAGGACGACGTCGATCGCGCGACCGAGCAGCAGGGTCGAGCGGTGCTCGTTGACCACCGGGGGCACGCCCCGCACGTAGGTGACCACCGCGTCCACGCCGTACGGCTCCACGATCTGGTCGATCGTGTCGCGGATCAGCTTCTCCGCGTCGGCCCAGGCGACCGCGTCGAGCATCCGGACGGTGCCGCCCGCGCGGCCGGTCGCCGGGATCACGTTGACCGCCGAGCCCGACCGCACGATCCCCCACACGACGCTGACGCCGGCACGTGGGTCCAGGCGCCGGGACAGTACGGCGGGCAGCTCGGTGACCAGCTTGCCGAGGGCGAAGGTCAGGTCCTCGGTCAGGTGCGGACGCGAGGTGTGACCGCCCTTCCCGGAGAGGAGCACGTCGAGCGAGTCGGCGGCGCCGGTGAGCGGACCCTCACGCAGGCCCACGGTGCCGACGTCGAGGCCGGGATCGGCATGGAGGCCGAAGATGCGGTCCACCCCGTCGAGGGCACCCGCCTCGATCGACATCAGGGCTCCGCCCGGCATGATCTCCTCGGCCGGCTGGAAGACCAGTCGCACCCTGCCCGGCAGCTCGTCGCGCACAGCGGCCATGGCCAGCCCGGCTCCGAGGAGCGCGGCTGCGTGCACGTCGTGCCCGCAGGCGTGGGCGACCCCGGAGACGGTGCTCCGCCACGGGTCGGAGGTCAGGTCCTCGACCGGCAGGGCGTCCAGGTCGGCGCGCAGGGCGACGACGGGACCGGTCCCCGAGCCGATGTCGACGACGAGCCCGTTGCGGGGCAGCGGCCGGGGCACGAGCCCGGCCTCGTCGAGCCGCTTGGCGATCACGGCCGTCGTACGTTCCTCGGCCCACGACAGCTCCGGGTGGGCGTGCAGGTCGCGACGGAACTCGATCAGGGACTCGGACTGGGCCTCGACCCCGTCGAGCACCGTGCGCAGCAGCCTGGACACGTCAGCGTTGGGAGCGGAGGTCACGACGGTCAAGCCTATCGGCCCCCGACGGGCAACGCTCAGGAGACTCCGCTGACGCGAGACTGGACCTCGATCACCGGGATCTCGGTGACCGCGGACATCGTCTTGGCCTCCAGCTCCCCACCGGGACCGGCGTTGCTGGTCCACGTGGCGCCCCAGCCCGTGGTGGCCTGCACCGGGAACCCGCCCGGGTAGGCGAAGGAGCTGGACGGGAAGACGAGCACGCAAGCCGACGCCGGGTCGACGCCGGGGGCATAGGCCGTGCGCGCCTGGGCCGCGGTGCAGCCACCGGTCACGACGGGGCTGCTCACGGTCATCCCGCCGGGCCGCGCGGTGACCGTGACGCTGACTCCCGCCGCTTCCGCGGTGACCTCGCGCACCTCGACGGCCGCCGGGTCCCGGGTCCACAGCCAGGTGGGCAGGTTGACCAGCGTCGCGTCGTCGGCCGCGGCGAGGTGGGGGTTCCACTCCAGCGCCGGCTGCTTGAGGTCCATCACCTCGTAGGCGTAGGCGGCCAGGTCCTCGTCGGAGACCGCGGGCGGTGGCTGCTGGCCGGTGGGGAACGCCCGCCAGCTCATCAGCACGGGTCCGAACGGGCCCTCGGCGACCGGGGTTCCGCAGGCCTGGGCGACCTTGCCGGTGTCGGCGGCGTAGTTGTCGTCGCCCGGCTTGCCGCCCACGGCGCCGTCGCGCACCTGGAGGCTGTAGAACGTGAGTTCCTCGCCGTCAGCGGCGCGGCGGATGATGTCCTTGAAGTACGCCTCGGAGGGCATCGCGAGCGTGCCGGTGGCCGCGTGCCCGGTGAGCCAGGGCCGGACCTTCTCGGTGTAGTACTTCTGCACTGCCTCCGGGTCGCTGGTGTCGACCGAGCCCGGGTCGAGCAGCGTGGTGGACAGGTCCTCCCACCAGCACATCGGGGGCGGGCCGGGCACCGAGCCCACGAGCGACTGGCTCACGTCGCCGGACAGGCTGACCTGCACCTTGGCGCCATAGCCGTCCTCGGTCGCGGTGCCGCCGTTGCCGGCGTACGCGGGCGCGGAGCCCAGCGCCGCCGCGACCAGAGCCGCGACGCCGGCAGCGGCGCCGGCCAGGAACCTGGTGGGACGTCTCGTCGTCATCGCACTCCTCATGCCTGGCACCCGTTCTCCCCCACGACCTCCGCCGACACCACCCGCCAGCTGCCCCCGGCCTTGGCCAGGATGCCGGCGAAGTTGTAGAACGGCGTGAGCTGCTCGGCCGGACGCCCCTCGGCGTCACGGTCGATCGACTTGTTCTCCCCGCAGCTGTTCAGGGTCGCACTGTTGCCCTCGATCTTGATGTCGCTGACGCCGAACTTGGTGTCCCCGACGGTGCGCAGCTTCTTGGCCTTGAGGTGGGCGACGTAGCGCACCACGTCGGTGGCGGCCTTGCCCGCTGCCACCGACCCGAGCGCCGGGTCCACCTCGGCCTGGTGGTAGCTGCTCGAGCGTGCGTCCCAGTAGGCGAACCAGGCCTGCGCGACGGCCTCCTCCTCGGGGGTGGTGGCCTTGACGCTCCCCCGGATGGCCTCGTTGCCCTCGTCGTCGAAGGGGCGGGTGTCCTCACCGCCGGGCTCGTCGGCCGGGGGCTTCTGCGACGTGCTCGGGCCCTCGTCGCTCACCGGCCCCAGGGAGCTCTTGTCCTCCGAGTCCCCGCATCCAGCCAGGGTCAGGGAGAGGCCGAGCACCACGGACAGGGCCGCCAACGGCGTACGGCGCATGGGTCCTCCCCGGTCTGGTAAGCGGTGGAAGCGCATAATAGCGACAAAGCAGGACCGGCTCAGCCACGGTCCGCGTCGTAGGCGGCCACCAGCCGGTCCGCGGCCAGCGGAGCGGTCAGCTCCCCGGCCAGCAACGCGCGGCGTACGTCGTCGCGGATCGCCCGCACCCCCGGCGAGCGGCGCAGCCGCTGCGCGAGCTCGTCGCGCACCAGGGCCCAGGTGAACTCCAGCTGCTGCTCGGCCCGCTTGTCGGCGATCCCCTGCTCCCCCAGCGCCTCCCGGTGCGCCAGCACCCGCGACCACACCGTGTCCACGTCGGTGCCGTGCAGGCCGGAGCAGGTGAGCACCGGCGGCACCCAGCCGTCTCCCGAGGAGTGCACCAGCCGCAGCGCGCCGGCCAGCTCCTTGGCCGCGGAGCGCGCCTCGACGGCCCGGTCGCCGTCCTCCCCCGGGTTGGTGCCGGGGTCGGCCTTGTTCACGGCGATCACGTCGGCGATCTCGAGGATCCCCTTCTTGATGCCCTGGAGCTGGTCGCCGGTGCGCGCGATGGTCAGGAACAAGAAGGTGTCCACCATCCCCGCGACCGTCACCTCCGACTGCCCGACGCCCACGGTCTCCACGAGGACGACGTCGTACCCGGCGGCCTCGAGCACCACCATGGCCTGGGTGGTGGCGCGGGCGACGCCACCGAGGGTCCCGGCCGTGGGCGAGGGCCGGATGTAGGCGGCAGGGCTGGCCGCGAGCTCGGGCATCCGGGTCTTGTCGCCGAGCACGGAGCCGCCGGTGCGGGTCGAGGACGGGTCCACCGCCAGAACCCCGACCGTGAGGCCGAGGTCGGCGATCAGGTGCTTGCCGAGGGTCTCGATGAAGGTGGACTTGCCGACACCGGGGACCCCGGAGATCCCCACCCGGATCGCCGGCGGCCGCTCGGCACCGACCGGGTCGGTCAGCTCGGTGAGCAGCTCCCTGGCGGCCTGCTGGTGGTCCTGGCGCGCGGACTCCACCAGCGTGATCGCCCGGGAGACCGCCGCTCGCTTCCCCGCCCTGACCCCCTGCACCAGGGCGGCGACGTCCACGGCAGCAGCCTCAGCTGCTCTCGACACCCTCGGTCACCGGCTGGTGGCCCAGCTGGGCGGCGAGCCGCTCCAGCAGGTCGAGGGCGGCCTCGCTGATCACGGTGCCCGGACCGAACACCGCCGCGGCGCCCATCTCCTGGAGCGTCGGGACGTCGTCAGGCGGGATCACGCCACCCACGACGACCATCACGTCCTCGCCACCGAGGTCCGCGAGGGCCTCCTTGAGCGCAGGCACCAGCGTGAGGTGGCCCGCGGCCAGCGAGTTGACGCCGACGATGTGCACGTCGGCGTCGACCGCCTGCTGGGCGACCTCCTCGGGGGTGGAGAACAGCGGGCCCACGTCGACGTCGAAGCCCATGTCGGCGAACGCGGTGACGATGACCTTCTGGCCGCGGTCGTGGCCGTCCTGGCCCATCTTGGCGACCAGGATCCGGGGCCGCCGGCCCTCGTCCTCGGCGAACTTCTCGGTCGCGGCGAGGACCTTCTGCATCGACTCGTTGGTGCCGGACTCGCGCTTGTACACACCCGAGATGGTACGGATCACGGCGCGGTGGCGGCCGTACACCTTCTCCAGCGCCTCGGAGATCTCACCGACCGTGGCCTTGGCGTGCGCGGCCTCCACGGCGAGCGCGAGCAGGTTGCCGTCGAGCGAGCCGTGGACGTGGCCGTCCTCGGCGGAGCGGGTGAGCGCGTTCAGGGTGCGCTCGACCGCCTCGGGGTCGCGCTCCTCGCGCAGCCGCTCGAGCTTGGCGAGCTGCTGGCGGTAGACGCTGGCGTTGTCGACCTTCAACACATCGAGCTTGTCCTCGTCGGCGAGCCGGTAGGTGTTCACCCCGACCAGCTTCTGCGCGCCGGAGTCCAGTCGCGCCTGGGTACGGGCGGCGGCCTCCTCGATACGCATCTTCGGCAGGCCCTCCTCGATGGCCTTGGCCATCCCGCCGGCCTTCTCGACCTCGCTGATGTGCGCCCAGGCCCGCTCGGCGAGGTCGTGGGTGAGCCGCTCCACGTAGTAGGAGCCGGCCCAGGGGTCGATGATCCCGGTGGTCCCGGACTCCTGCTGCAGCAGCAGCTGGGTGTTGCGCGCGATCCGGGCCGAGAAGTCCGTCGGCAGGGCGATCGCCTCGTCGAGGGCGTTGGTGTGCAGCGACTGGGTGTGCCCCTGGGTCGCGGCCATCGCCTCGATGCAGGTCCGCTGCACGTTGTTGAACACGTCCTGGGCGGTGAGCGACCAGCCCGAGGTCTGGCTGTGCGTGCGCAGCGAGAGCGACTTGGCGTTCTGCGGCTCGAACTGGCTCACCAGCCGGGCCCACAGGGCCCGGGCGGCGCGCATCTTGGCGACCTCCATGAAGAAGTTCATCCCGATGGCCCAGAAGAAGCTCAGCCGTGGGGCGAACTGGTCGATCGTGAGCCCCGCCTCCAGCCCCGCGCGGATGTACTCCACGCCGTCGGCGAGGGTGTAGGCGAGCTCGAGGTCGGCCGTCGCCCCGGCCTCCTGAATGTGGTAGCCGGAGATCGAGATCGAGTTGTAGCGCGGCATCTTCTGCGAGGTGTAGCCGAAGATGTCGCTGATGATCCGCATGCTCGGCTGCGGCGGGTAGATGTAGGTGTTGCGGACCATGAACTCCTTGAGGATGTCGTTCTGGATCGTCCCCGTGAGCTGCTCCGGCTTCACCCCCTGCTCCTCGGCCGCGGCGATGTAGAGCGCCAGTACCGGCAGCACCGCACCGTTCATCGTCATGCTGACGCTCATCTCGTCGAGGGGAATGCCCTCGAAGAGCGTGCGGGCGTCGTAGATCGAGTCGATCGCCACGCCGGCCATGCCCACGTCGCCGCGCACCCGCGGGTGGTCGGAGTCGTAGCCGCGGTGGGTCGCGAGGTCGAAGGCGACCGAGAGGCCCTTCTGGCCGGCCGCGAGGTTGCGGCGGTAGAAGGCGTTGGACTCCTCGGCGGTGGAGAACCCGGCGTACTGGCGCACGGTCCACGGCTGGGTGGTGTACATCGTGGGATAGGGACCGCGCAGGAACGGCGCGAGACCGGGGTAGGTGTCCAGCGCGTCGAGGCCCTCGAGGTGCTCGGGACCGTAGACCGGCAGGATGCCGATCCCCTCGGGCGACTCCCAGGCGTCGCCCTGGGTCCGGGCTGAGTCCTGAGCCGGGGCGTCCTGGGCCGGGGCGGTGTCCTGCGCGGCCACCTCGCCGGCGAGCGGCAGGCCGGCGAAGCTCTCGGGGATGCTCATCGCGTCAGCTTCTCTCTGGTGCGGGTCAAGAAGTCGAGCGCGTCGACCCCTGTCGCACACGTGTCGTCGGTGTCCACGCCCTCGACGGGCCTCCCGGCCAGGATGACCCAGTCGGCCCCGGCCTCGCGCAGCGCGCTCGCGAGCTCGGCGCCCCACTCGGCGTACGCCTTGTCGTGGCCCACCAGGCAGACCACGGACTGGCCCCCTCGGGGCCGGCGAAGTCCTCGATCACGGCGGCCACGTCGTCGTGGCGACCGGCGTTGACCACGTCGATGCCACCGGCGGCGAACAGGTTGGTGGCGAAGCTCGCCCGGGCGGTGTGGGCGGCGATGGTGCCCATCGTCGCCAGGAACACCTTGTCGGGGGCGGGCTCGTCACGCAGCGCCTCGAAGGCCGCACCGTAGGCACGGACCGGCAGCGCCTCCTCGGCGTACGGCGCCCGCTGCGGCAGCGTCTCGTGCAGGTTGGGGAACTCGCTGAGACCGGTGATCGGTCGCTTGCGCTGCGCGATCTGCTGGTCGCGCACGGTGACCACCTCGTCGATGCGCGCCTTCAGGGAGCCGTCCTCGAGGGCAGCGAGCACGCCACCGGCCGACTCGATCCGGCCGAGCTCCTCCCAGCCCGCGACCGCGAGGTCGTCGGTGAGCTTCTCCACCGCGAACGAGCCACCGGCCGGGTCCGCGACCTTGGCCACGTGCGACTCCTCGACCAGCAGGGTCGAGGTGTTCCGGGCGATCCGGCGCGCGAAGGCGTCCGGCAGGCCGAGCCGCGCGTCGAAGGGCAGCACGGTGACCGCGTCGGCCCCGCCCACCCCGGCAGCGAAGGCGGCCACACAGGTGCGCAGCATGTTCACCCAGGGGTCGTACCTGGTCATCATCGGCCGGGACGTGACCGCGTGCAGCGTCATGTTCCTGCTGGTCGGCGAGGCGCCGCTGAGCTCGAGCATCCGGGCCCAGAGCCGGCGTACGGCACGCAGCTTGGCGATGGTCTCGAACTGCTCGTCGGTCGCGGCGAGCCGGAACTCCACCAGCTGCGCGGCGTCGTCGACCTCGATCCCGGCGGTGGACAGGACCCGCAGGTAGTGGGCGCCCACGGCCAGCACGTAGCCGAGCTCCTGCACGTCGGACCCGCCCAGGTCGTGCACGGCGGTGCCGTCGACGACGAGCGCCCTGCACCCCAGCCGTCGGGCCAGCGTCGCTGCCTCGGTGACCTGGGAGGCATCGGCGCCGGGTACGCCGCGCACGGCCGCGCCGACGGGGTCGACGCCGAGGTTCGTCCCGGGGGCCAGGGTGGTGCCCTCGGCCAGGGCGGCGAAGGCCTCTGCCGCGGCGAGGGGGTCGGAGGGTGCGTCGAGGACCACCGGGGCCGCGTCGAGCAGGACTCCCGAGAGCACGGCGGGGAGGTCGGAGACGTCGATGCCGGTGGCGCCGAGCTGGAGCCACAGCGACGTCGCGCCGTTCTCCAGGTCGGTCAGCCCGGCCGCGTGGGCCGCTCCGGCGTCCGGGTCAGCGAGCAGGGCACGGACGTCCCAGCCGTCACCGCGCTCCGGGGGGCGGACGGGCTCGGGGAGGTCGGCGACCAGCGCCGGGGTCCCCAGCGGGGTGACCGCGATCCCGTCGAGCGTGGAGCGGGTGAGCGCGGCCCACACGGCGTCGTCGGGGTCGTCGTCACTGAGCCGGCGGGCCTTGCGCAGCACTGCCGCGGCCGCCTGCTCCCACTCGCTGACGTCGTGCTCCTGGCCCTGGGCCAGGGCGAGATGGGAACCGTCGGCCTCGGCCGGCCCGGAAGAGCTGCTCATGGGCGAAGGATACGAACTGCCCTCCCGAACCCACCACCCACTGTGACAATGGCCTCTCCCGACCCGCGCCGACCCGGTCCTCGCGGGCATGACCCGGCCCAGCCTCGCGAGGTGCAGATGACCAGTCGCATGATCAGCGGGGACGGCATCGGACTGCGGCCACCGGTCGCCGCCGACCGGCAGCGCTGGCTCGAGCTGTTGGAGGACCCGGAGCAGACGAGGTTCGCGACGCCCTGCTTCATCAGGCCGCCGAGCTCGGTCGAGGACCTCGATGCGCGGATCGCCCAGGCGACCCGGCAGTTCGCTGCCGGTGAGCCGTCCACCCTCACCGTCGTGGAGGGCGACGACCCGGCGCTGGTGGGGATCGTCGACTGGCGACGGCACGCCCCGGCTCCCCTGCGGGTCTGCGAGATCGGGTACTCCATCCATCCCGATGCCCGTGGGCGCGGCCTGGGCCGCCGGGCGGTGGCGGCCTTCGCCCGGTGGCTGACCCTGGACCGGGACGGGCCCCGCCAGGCGCGGGTCCAGCTCGACCACAGTGTCGAGAACCTCGCCTCGTGCCGGGTCGCGACGGCCGCGGGCCTCGCCGAGGAGGGGGTACGCCGGGGCTACCTCCCGCTACCGGACCCGGCTGCCCCGGGCGGCGTACGGCGCCACGACGTCTGCCTGCACGGCCGCCCGGCCGCCGAGTGAGCCACGGAGTGAGACACCGCCGGCCTCGCGGCTAGACCACTTGTCCTGCTCGGGCGCCGTGCGGCGGTGGGCCGACTACGGTTCTGGCACCGGTCGGAGGAAGGGTCGAGCATGCGCAGGTGGCGAGGCGTCGCAGTGCTGCTGCAACCCGGGGCGAGTCGTGCGCGCCCCCGTCCCCACCAGCCCCCTACCCTCATCCGGTGATGGACGGGCTCCGGCGTTATCTTGTCGACCCCGTGGCCACCTGGCGCACGGGCAGCTCGCAGAGCCAGGCGATGACCTTGGTCGCTCTGCTCGCCGGCGTGGTGCTGTGCTTCGGCGTCTCGATCGTCGAGTACTCGGTGATGCCGTTGACGACGTACTTCATCTGGCTGCTGCTCGGCATGATGCTGCTGCGCTTCGTCCCGCTGATCTTCCTGACCCTGGTCACCGTCAGCGCGGCAGTGGGCGCCGTGCTGCTCCACCCGCCGATGAGCTTGCCGCGGATCACCGGACTGATCACGCTGCTCGTGTGCGTGCTCCTGATCCTGTTCGCCTCCGGCCGTCGCCGGACCGGCCTGCCGGGTCCGGTCAGCGACGCGATGCTCAACGACCTGCGCGACCGGTTGCAGTCCCAGGGCAAGATCCCGGACCTCCCCGAGGGCTGGCGCTCGCACTCGGCGATGATCGCGGCCGACGACGTGGGCTACGGCGGCGACTTCCTGGTGGCGCACTGCAGCGACGAGGCCAGGCAGCTGGAGCTGATCCTGGTCGACGTCACCGGCAAGGGCGTCAAGGCGGCCTCTCGCGCGCTGCAGTTCGGCGGCGCCCTCGGCGGGCTGATCGGAGCGCTCCCGCCCCAGGGGCTCTTCGCCGCCGCCAACGACTTCCTGCTCCGGCAGAACTCCGACGACACGTTCGCCACGGCGGTGCACGTGCTGCTCGACCTCGAGACCGGCAGCTACCAGCTCAGCAGCGCGGGCCACCCGCCGGCGCTGGTGTGGTCCGGCGAGGAGCGCGCCTGGCGGATCGACCCGGCGCGCGGTACCGCCCTGGGGATCGTGCCGCGACCCGAGATGGTGATGAGCAGCGGGAAGCTGCTCCCCGGGGACGCCTTGATGTTCTACACCGACGGGGTGGTGGAGTCGCGGTCCGAGCACCTCGACGTAGGAGTGGCGTGGCTCCAGGACGTCGCCGAGAAGGCGGTGGCCCGCGGGTTCGACGGCGCCGCCGACCGGATCATCGCCAAGGTCTCGCAGGGCAACGACGACCGCGCGCTGCTGATCATCGAGCACCTGCCGGCGACCGGCATGAGCGACGCCGACGCCCCCGCGAGGCGGGTCGCAGCCGGGTCCCAGCCGGGCCACAACAGCACGGTGTGATGAACACCACCCCCGTTTCGCCCGCCTGAGAGGTCCCTGAAGGCCTCCTGGGGGCGGGTCGGGTCACCCAGTCGCAGCATGCGCGGCTCCGGGGATATACGGTGAACTTCGTGGCAACTGCGACTCTCGTCAAGAACCCCAGGTCGACACGATCGACCATCGCGCTGAAGATCACCATGGCTGCCAGCGGGATCATCTTCCTGCTCTTCGTGCTCGCGCACATGTACGGCAACCTGATGGCGTTCGGTGGGCACGACACCTTCAACGACTACGCCCACCACCTGCGCGAGATCGGTGAGCCGATGCTCCCGCACTCGGGGTTCCTGTGGATCCTGCGCATCGTGCTGATCGTCTCGCTGCTGGTGCACGTCGCTGCCGCCGCCGCGCTGTGGCGCCGCGCCCGCGAGGCCCGGTCCGCGAAGTACGCCGTGAAGAAGAACCGGCACTCGACGCTCAGCTCGCGCACCATGCGCTGGGGCGGGCTCACCTTGCTGGTGTTCATCATCTGGCACCTGCTGAACTTCACGATCGTCAAGATCAACGTCACCGGCGGACCGACCAACGACCCCTACAACCTCCTGGTCGAGTCCTTCGAGACCTGGTGGCTGACCCTGATCTACCTCGTCGCGATGTTCCTCCTCGGCATGCACATCCACCACGGTGTCTGGAGCGCGATGCAGACCCTGGGACTCACCAACCACGCCACCTCCCGCGTCCGGGCCAAGCGGCTCGGCGTGGTGATCGCGGTGATCGTCGCCGGCGGCTTCTCGCTGGTGCCGATCTTCGTCCTGGCCGGCGTCATCACCAAGTAGAGGGACTCCCCCATGAGCGACAACCCCGAGAACGAACTCAGCGCGAACGCGACCGTCGAGGCGAGCGCAGGCTCCCGAGAAGGCAACCAGTCCAGCGACGACGCGGCCGGGTACTACGTCCCCGGTGAGCCGATCGCCGACACCAAGGCACCCAAGGGCCCGATCGAGGAGCGGTGGGACACCCGCCAGTTCGACGCCCGCATCGTCAACCCGGCCAACCGCCGCAAGGTCTCGGTCATCGTCGTGGGCACCGGCCTCGCCGGTGGCGCCGCGGCGGCGACGCTGGGCGAGGCGGGCTACCAGGTGAAGTCCTTCTGCTACCAGGACTCCCCCCGCCGGGCCCACTCGATCGCCGCCCAGGGCGGCATCAACGCCGCGAAGAACTACAAGGGCGACGGCGACTCGGTCTTCCGGCTCTTCTACGACACCATCAAGGGCGGTGACTACCGCTCGCGGGAGTCGAACGTCTACCGGCTCGCCCAGGTGAGCCGCAACATCATCGACCAGTGCGTCGCCCAGGGCGTCCCCTTCGCCCGCGAGTACGGCGGCCTGCTCGACAACCGCTCCTTCGGCGGCGTCCAGGTCTCCCGCACCTTCTACGCCCGCGGCCAGACCGGCCAGCAGCTGCTGCTCGGCGCCTACCAGGCCCTCGAGCGCCAGGTCGCCGCCGGCACCGTGACCACCTACACCCGCCACGAGATGCTCGAGCTGATCGTCGTCGACGGCCGCGCCCGCGGCATCATCGTGCGCGACCTGGTCACCGGCGACGTACAGACCCACCTCGCCGACGTGGTCGTGCTGGCCAACGGCGGCTACGGCAACGTCTTCTTCCTCTCCACCAACGCGATGGGCTCCAACGTCACCGCGAGCTGGCGGGCCCACCGCAAGGGCGCCTACATGGCCAACCCCTGCTACACCCAGATCCACCCGACCTGCATCCCGGTCTCCGGCACCCACCAGTCCAAGCTGACCCTGATGAGCGAGTCGCTGCGCAACGACGGCCGCATCTGGGTGCCCAAGGACGCCAAGGACGCCGACAAGGACCCCCGGGACATCCCCGAGGAGGACCGCGACTACTACCTGGAGCGGATCTACCCCTCCTTCGGCAACCTGGTCCCCCGCGACATCGCCTCGCGACAGGCCAAGAACATGTGCGACGAGGGCCGCGGCGTGGGCCCCGAGGTCGACGGCGTACGACGTGGTGTCTACCTCGACTTCGCCGAGGCCATCGGGCGTCTCGGCCGCAAGGCGATCGAGGACAAGTACGGCAACCTGTTCGACATGTACGCCCAGATCACCGGCGAGGACCCCTACGACTCCCCGATGCGGATCTACCCGGCGGTGCACTACGTGATGGGCGGCCTGTGGGTCGACTACGACCTGCAGTCCACGATCCCCGGCCTGTTCGTCACCGGTGAGGCCAACTTCTCCGACCACGGCGCCAACCGGCTCGGCGCCTCGGCGCTGATGCAGGGCCTGGCCGACGGGTACTTCGTGTTGCCGAACACGGTGCGCGACTACCTCGCCGACAGCCCGTTCGAGAAGATCCCCGAGGACCACCCGGCGGTCGTCGAGGCGCAGGAGGCCGTGCAGGCCCGCGTGAACCACTTCCTAAGCAACAACGGCACCCGCAGCGTCGACTCCTACCACCGCGAGCTCGGCAACATCATGTGGGAGTACTGCGGGATGGAGCGCAGCGAGGACGGCCTGAAGAAGGCCATCGACCTGATCCGCTCGCTGCGCGACGACTTCTGGCGCAACGTGAAGGTGCTCGGCACCGCGGAGGGGCTCAACCAGTCCCTCGAGCGTGCCGGCCGCGTGGCCGACTTCTTCGAGCTCGGTGAGCTGATGTGCATCGACGCCCTGAACCGGCGCGAGTCGTGCGGCGGCCACTTCCGGGCCGAGTCCCAGACCGAGGACGGCGAGGCGCTGCGCCACGACGACGAGTTCGCCTACGTGGCGGCCTGGGAGTGGGGCGGGGCGGCAGCCGACCACGAGATGGGCAAGCCGGTCCTGCACAAGGAGAACCTGACCTATGAGTTCGTCGAGATGAAGCAGCGGAGCTACAAGTGAAACTCACCCTCAAGATCTGGCGTCAGCCCAACGCTGCGGCGCAGGGCGCGATGCACACCTACGAGGTCGACGAGATCTCCGGCGACATGTCGTTCCTCGAGATGCTCGACGTGCTCAACGAGCAGCTCAACGCCGCGGGCGAGGAGCCGGTCGCGTTCGACTCCGACTGCCGCGAGGGCATCTGCGGAATGTGCGGGCTGATGATCAACGGCGAGGCCCACGGCCCCGTGGTCACCACCACCTGCCAGCTGCACATGCGCTCGTTCACCGACGGCGAGACGATCACCATCGAGCCCTGGCGTGCCGACCCCTTCCCGGTGATCCGCGACCTGTGCGTGGACCGCGGGGCCCTGGACCGGATGATCGCCGAGGGCGGCTACATCTCGGTGAACACCGGTGCCGCTCCCGACGCCCACGCCACGCCGGTGCCCAAGGAGAACGCCGACCGGGCGTTCGACATGGCCACCTGCATCGGCTGCGGCGCGTGCGTGGCTGCCTGCCCCAACGGCTCCGCCTCGCTGTTCCTCGGTGCGAAGATCACCCACCTCGGTGAGCTCCCCCAGGGCCAGGCCGAGCGGGACACCCGGGTGGTCAACATGATCGGCCAGCACGACCACGAGGGCTTCGGTGGCTGCACCAACATCGGCGAGTGCACCGCGGCCTGCCCCAAGGGAATTCCCCTCGACGTGATCTCGCAGCTGAACAAGGATCTGCGCACCGCCATTCGACACGGTCACTAATACCCAGGTTCTGCATTATTTGCCCATTTCGGTGCGAAACGGACATTTAGTTATATATGCTCCTTAGCTATGGAGCCCAAGACCCCCGTTCGGGCGCTCGTCACCACCGGCGCCGCGCTGATGATCATGTTCGGAGGGGGCGCTGCCCCCGTCCTTGGCACCGCCTCGGCCGATCTGTCCTCCGGGTCCACCAAAGCGCGGCAGGAGCCGACCCAGCAGGTCAGTGACCAGTCGGCCGTCCAGAAGCAGGGCGTCGAGAAGCAGGGCGACCTGGTCCAGGGCACCGAGGTGCTCGGCCGCAAGAAGAAGAAAAAGAAGCGGTCCGTCCGGATGGCGAGCGTCCAGGTCACGGGGCGCTACTCCCGCGCGGTCAACATCCACAGCGCGGCCGCGGTCAACGCCGCCTACAAGGCACAGTTCGCCTCCGGGCTCAGCGTCCCCACCGACTACACCGGCGACGCGAGCCGGTGCATCCCCGGGACCAGCTCCGCTGCCTCCCGGGCCGCCACCCAGCGGGCACTGAACTTCGTCCGGTCCCTGGCCGGGCTGGCGCCCGTCTCCTTCTCGGCGGACCTGAACAACCGGTCCCAGCTCACCGCGATGATGATGGCCGCCAACGGCCGGCTCAGCCACTCCCCCTCGCGGGACTGGCGGTGCTACACCGGCGCCGGAGCCGCCAACGCCGGACGCGCGAACCTGGTGCTCTCCTACCCCCACCTCACCGCAGCCGGCCTGGTCCGGCTCTACACCACCGACCCCGGCGCCACCAACGGTGCCGTGGGGCACCGCCGCTGGCTGCTGAACCCGTTCGCTACCGCGATGGGCTCGGGCTCCACCAAGGAGGCCAACGCGATCACCGTGATCGGCCCGCAGTCGCGGTACCGGCCGAACCCGACCTGGGTGGCCTGGCCGAGCCCCGGCTACTTCCCCAACACCCTGGAGCCCAACGGCCGCTGGTCGCTGTCCTCGGGCAACCGGGCGGCGAACTTCCGCAAGGCCCGGGTGCAGGTCTTCCGCAACGGCCGCCCGGTCCGCACGGTCAAGCTGCGTGTGGAGAACGGGTACGCCCAGCCGACCCTGGTCTGGCACATCCCCGCCAGCCAGGCCAAGTCGGGCAACTTCCGGGTGGTCGTCAAGGGCGTCAAGGTCGGCCGCAAGCGGTTCTCCACGTCGTACGCCGTGAACATGTTCGCCCCGCGCTAGCCCCCACCGGCACCACGACAGAGCAGCACCACGACCAGACCGGCCGGCCCCCGATCAGCCCCCGAGCGGGAACGCCCGGGTGGGGTGCCAGCCGGTCTCGTCGTCGTGGAAGTACATCCACATCTCGTCGACGTCGAAGCTGGCGTCGAATCCGTCGAGGTCGGTGAACGCCTGCTCGAGCCGCTCCGGGGCCAGGTCGTGGGCGACCGTCACGTGCGGGTGGTATGGGAAGGCCGAGTCGAAGGCCAGCGGCCCCTGACGGACCTGCAGCGCGAGCTGCTCGAACTGGCTGATCCCCTCGACCACCCCGATGAACACCACCGGTGAGATCGGCTCGAAGGTGCCGGTGCCGCGCAGGTGCACCCGGAACGGCAGGCTCGCTGCCGCCACCAGCCCGAGGTGCGTGACCACGTCGTCGAGGTCGTCCGCGGCCACCTCGTGCGGCGGCAGCAACGTGATGTGGGTCGGGATGTGCCGGGCCGCGTCGTCACCGGCGTCGATCCGGTACTGCTGCAGCTCGAGGCCCCACGGTTCGGGCACGGCGACGGAGACTCCGATGGTGGGCACCCGCAGACCCTACCGACGCGGCCAGGGAGCGAAACCGACGCGCTCGTGCACGTCGGCCAGCGTGCGCGAGGCCACCGCTCCCGCCGTCTCCGCGCCGTTGTCGAGCACCCGCTGGAGCTCGGCCCGGTCGTCGAGCAGCGACAGGGTCCGGTTCCGGAACGGGGTCACGAACTCCGCGACCACCTCGGCCAGGTCGCCCTTGAGCGCGCCGTAGCCCTGGCCGTCGTAGGAGGCGACGAGGTCGTCCACGGTGCGGCCGGTCAGCGCCGAGTAGATCGTGAGCAGGTTGGAGACACCGGCCTTCTCCTCGGGGTCGAAGCGGATCTCGGACCCGGAGTCGGTCACCGCCGAGCGGATCTTCTTCGCCGAGGACCTGGGCTCGTCGAGCAGGTCGATGATCCCGGCCGCGCTGGAGGCGGACTTCGACATCTTCGCCTCGGGGTGCTGCAGGTCGGTGATCTTCGCGGTGTCCTTGAGGATGTAGGGCTCGGGGACGCGGAAGGTCTTCTTGTAGCGGTGGTTGAACCGCTGCGCGAGGTCACGGGTCAGCTCGAGGTGCTGGCGCTGGTCCTCCCCCACCGGGACGAACGCCGGCCGGTAGAGCAGGATGTCGGCCGCCTGCAGGATCGGGTAGGTGAACAGGCCCACGGACGCGGTGCCCTCGCCGCCCTTGGCGGACTTGTCCTTGAACTGCGTCATCCGGCGGGCCTCGCCGAAGCCGGTCAGGCACTGCAGCACCCAGCTCAGCTGCGCGTGCTCGGGGACCTGCGACTGCACGAAGATGGCCGAGCGGGCCGGGTCGATGCCCATCGCGATCAGCTGGGCGGCGGCGACGAAGCAGCGCTCACGCAGCTTCTTGGGGTCGTGCTCGAGGGTGATCGCGTGCATGTCTGCGATGAAGAAGAACGCCTCGTGCCCGTCCTGGAGGTCGACCCACTGCCGCAGCGCACCGAGGTAGTTCCCGAAGTGGAACGAGTCGCTGGTGGGCTGGATTCCGGACAGGACGCGTGGGAGCGCCGGCACGTCAGGCGGGGTCTGCTGGGACATGTCTGACATTGTTCCAGCATGGCCGCGGCACACCGCATGGTCCCCACGCTCACCGATGCAGTGGTGACGCTGCGTGCACCGACCGAGGACGACGTCCTCGGGGTCTACGAGCAGTGCCAGGACCCGCAGATGCAGCAGTGGACCTCGATCCCGGTCCCCTACTCACGCGACGATGCCAAGGCGTTCCTGCGCCACGTCATCCCGGGTGGCTGGGAGACCGACCAGGAGTGGGCGTTCGTGGTCGAGGCGGCCGACGACTCGGGCAACGCGCGCTTCTGCGGCACGGTCTCGTTGCGCAACAAGGGCCTCGGACGCGCCGAGATCGCCTACGGCTCCCACCCCTGGGTGCGGGGCCGGGGGGTGATGGAGCGGGCGCTGCGGCTGCTGCTCGAGTGGGGGTTCGCGGAACGCGACCTGCGGACCGTGCTCTGGTTGGCGAACCGGGGCAACTGGGCCTCGCGGCGCCTGGCCTGGCGCGTGGGGTTCAGCTTCGACGGGACGCTGCGGTCCTGGCTGGACGACCGTGACGAGCTCGTCGACACCTGGGCCGGCACCCTGCGCCGCGACGAGCCGATGACCCCCCGCTCGGTCTGGCTGCGCCCTCCCCGGATCACGGGCGGCACCGTCGTCCTGCGCGCGCCGCAGGACAGCGACCTGGCCCGGACCGTGGAGGCCCTCAACGACCCCGGGCTGCAGCGTTACAGCCAGCGCATGCGCGACCACGCCCCGCACGACGAATCCACTGCCCGGGAGCGCGAGCTGGTCCACGGCGAGGAGGCTGCCGCAGGGTCGCTGCTCGACTGGACGGTCGCGGACCCCGAGTCCGACGCCTTCCTGGGCTCGGTGCTGGTCTACGGGATCGGTCCCGGTGGCGAGGCGGAGATCGGCTACTGGACCCACCCCGACGCCCGGGGGCGTGGCGTGGCAACCGAGGCCTGCCGACTCGCCGTACGCCACGCCTTCGTGGACCAGGAGGACGGCGGGCTCGGCCTGCGCCGGCTGGTGGCCTACGCGTCCGTGGACAACCACGCCTCGCTGCGCGTCCTGGAGCGGAGCGGGTTCACCCGGGTCGGCACGGAACGGCGCAGCACCTCGCTGCCGGACGGGAGCCACGTGGACACCGCGGTCTTCGACCAGCTCGCCGAGGACCTCCGGCCCCGCTAGGCAGGCCCCGCATGGCCGAGGACAGCTAGGCCGTACGGCGGTGCAGGCCGGCCGAGGCCAGCAGGACCGCCAGGCCGGCGACCGAGAGCGCGGCCCCGACCCAGCTGGTCGAGGTGTAGCCGAACCCGGCCGCCACCACGACCCCGCCGAGCCAGGCACCGAGAGCGTTGGCGACGTTGAGCGAGGCGTGGTTCATCGCGGCGCCGATGGTCTGGGCGTCGCCGGCGACCTGCATCAGCCGCATCTGCAGGTTGGTGACCAGCACCGACCCGAAGACCGTGAGTGCGAACGCCGTGAGCAGGCCCGGGATGAACCACTGGGCGGTGACGGTGAACGCCACCAGGGTGCCGGTCATCGCCACGGAGGCGACCAGCAGCGACCGGAAGATCGACCAGTCCGCGAGCCGGCCGCCGAGCGGCGTACCGACGACCATGCCGAGACCGAGCGCCAGCAGGTAGAGGGGCACGCGGCCCTCGCCGAGGCCGGCCACGTCGGTGACGGTGGGGGCGATGTAGGTGTAGACGGCGAACATGCCACCGAACCCGACGGCGCCGGCCAGCAGGGTGAGCAGCACCTGGGGGTTCTTGAACGCGCGCATCTCGGTGCGCCCGGACGCCTCCCGGTTCGCGGCGACGTGGGGCACCAGCCACAGCACCAGCACCGCGGTCACGACGGCCATCCCCGCCACCATCCAGTACGCCGAGCGCCAGCCCGCCGCCTGGCCCAGCCAGGTCGCCGCGGGAACGCCGGCGAGGTTGGCGAACGCGAGCCCGAGCATCACGCGGCTCACCGCGCGGCCCCGGCGCTCGGGGCTGACCAGGTCCGCGGCGACGAGCGAGGCCACCCCGAAGTAGGCGCCGTGCGGCAGTCCGGCGAAGAACCGGGCCAGCGTGAGCGAGGTGTAGCCGGTGGCGAGAGCGCTCATCGCGTTGCCGACCAGGAAGACCACCATCAGGCCGAGCAACAGCTCGCGGCGCGGCAGCCTGGCCCCGAAGACCGCGATCACGGGGGCACCCACCACCACCCCGATGGCGTACGCCGAGATCACGTGCCCGGCCGTCGGGATCGAGACCCCGACTCCTGCGGCGAGCTGGGGCAGCAGCCCCATCGAGACGAACTCGGCAGTGCCGATGGCGAACCCGCCCATCGCGAGCGCGAGCAGCGCCAGGCCCACCTGGACCGGCGACCCCTGCCGCGCCGCGGCGTGCCGTCGTGCCCGCCGGGAGATGGCGGCGTCCGAGGACAGGTCGGGGCCTTGGCCGAGGGTCTCCGTGGTCGGGGTCACCCCTGCCTCAACGCACACACGCCACCCGGATTCCCGGGTGGCGTGTGTGCGTGTGTGGAATGGGTCTCAGTTCAGCGAGGCGAGCAGGTCGTTGAACGTCTTGGAGGGACGCATCACCTGCGAGGCCTTCTCCTCGTCGGGGCGGTAGTAGCCGCCGACGTCGGCCGGCGAGCCCTGGACCGCGATCAGCTCCTCGGCGATCTTCTCCTGCGCCTCGGAGAGCTGCTCCGCGAGCGGGGCGAACGCCTCGGCGAGGGTGGGGTCGTCGGTCTGCTTCGCGATCTCCTGGGCCCAGTAGAGCGCGAGGTAGAAGTGGCTGCCCCGGTTGTCGATCGTGCCCAGCTTGCGGCCCGGCGACCTGTTCTCGTCCAGGAAGGTCCCGGTCGCCCGGTCCAGCGTCTGCCCGAGCACCTTCGCGTGCGCGTTGTCGGTGACCTCGCCGTACTTCACGAAGCTCTCCGCCAGCGCGAGGAACTCACCGAGGCTGTCCCAGCGCAGGTAGTTCTCCTTGAGCAGCTGCTGCACGTGCTTGGGCGCCGAGCCGCCGGCGCCGGTCTCGAACAGGCCGCCGCCGTTGATCAGCGGCACCACCGAGAGCATCTTCGCGCTGGTGCCGAGCTCGAGGATCGGGAACAGGTCGGTGAGGTAGTCGCGAAGCACGTTGCCGGTGACCGAGATGGTGTCCTCGCCCTTGCGGATCCGGTCGATCGAGACCTTGATGGCCTCCTCGGGCTTCTTGATCGAGATGTCAAGGCCCTCGGCGTCACCGACGAGGTCGGCCTGCGGGAGGTACTCGTTGACCTTCGCGATCAGGTTGGCGTCGTGCGCCCGGGTCTCGTCGAGCCAGAAGATCGTCGGGGCGCCGGTGGCGCGGGCGCGGGTGACGGCCAGCTTGACCCAGTCGCGGATCGGGACGTCCTTGGTCTGGCAGGCACGCCAGATGTCGCCGGGCGAGACCTGGTGCTCCATCAGCACGTTGTCGTCCTGGTCGACCACGCGCACGGTGCCGGCCTTGGCGATCTCGAAGGTCTTGTCGTGGCTGCCGTACTCCTCGGCGGCGCGGGCCATCAGGCCGACGTTGGCCACCGAGCCCATCGTGGCGGGGTCGTAGGCGCCGTTCGCGCGGCAGTCGTCGATCACGACCTGGTAGATGCCGGCGTAGCTGCTGTCGGGGATGACGGCCAGGGTGTCGGCCTCCTCGCCCTTCGGGTCCCACATGTGGCCGGAGGTGCGGATCATCGCGGGCATGCTCGCGTCCACGATCACGTCGCTGGGCACGTGCAGGTTGGTGATGCCCTTGCGGTCGTCGACCATCGCCAGCTCGGGGCCCTCGGCGAGGCCCTTCTTGATGGAGTCGAGGATCGCCTGGCCCTTCTCGCCGCCGAGCTTCTCGGCGCCGGAGATGATGCTCGCGAGGCCGTTGCTGGGGTCCAGGCCGGCCTCGAGGAGCACGTCGCCGTGCTCGGCGAACAGCTCAGGCAGGAACGCCTGTACGGCGTGGCCGAAGATGATCGGGTCGGAGACCTTCATCATCGTGGCCTTGAGGTGGATCGAGAACAGCACCTCGTCGGCCTTGGCCTTCGCGATCTGCTCCTTGAGGAACGACTGGAGCGCTGCGGTGTTCATGAACGTGGCGTCGACGACCTCACCGGCCTCGACCGGGATCGACTCCTTGAGCACCTCGGTGCCGTCATCGGTGACGAGCTCGACGCGGAGGGTCCCTTCCTTGTCGATCACCACGGACTTCTCGTTGGAGCGGAAGTCGTCGGAGGTCATGTGCGCGACGTTCGTCTTGGAGTCCGAGCTCCACTCGCCCATCGAGTGCGGGTGCTTGCGGGCGTAGTTCTTCACCGACTCCGGCGCGCGCCGGTCGGAGTTGCCCTCGCGGAGCACCGGGTTCACGGCGCTGCCCTTGACCTTGTCGTAGCGGGCGCGGGCGTCCTTGTCCTCGTCGGACTGCGGGTTGTCGGGGTAGTCGGGGAGCGCGAAGCCCTGCTCCTGGAGCTCGGCGATGGCCGCCTTGAGCTGCGGGATGGAGGCGCTGATGTTGGGCAGCTTGACGATGTTCGCCTCGGGCGTCTTCGCGAGGTCGCCGAGCTCGGCGAGGTCGTCGGAGACCTTCTGGTCCTCGGGGAGCAGGTCGGCGAAGCTGGCCAGGATCCGGGCCGCGAGCGAGATGTCGCGGGTCTGGACCGAGACATCGGCCTTCTCGGCGTACGCCTCGATGATCGGGAGGAACGAGTACGTCGCCAGGAGAGGCGCCTCGTCGGTGTGGGTGTAGATGATGCTCGACTCGGTCACGTGTGACTCCTGATGCGTCTGCTCGGGGATTTATCTTCACGTCAAGATACCGCACGGCCTCGGCGGTCACTGCGTCAGCCAGCCTCTCAGCGCTCGCGCGCAGGCACAACCGCACTTCCGATTTGACTATTCACAACGTGAATACACCGTGCGTATAGTCCGCTCATGAGCACCGCCCCCGCCCTTCTCGCCCTCCTCGAGCCCCGCCCCGCCCACGGGTACACGCTCAAGCAGCTCTACGACCAGCACCTCGCGCCGGCAAAGCCGCTGGCCTTCGGGCAGGTGTACGCGAGCCTGGCCCGGTTCGAACGGCACGGCTGGGCCGACGTCGCGGGTACGGAGTCGGGCGAGGGCCCCGAGCGCAAGCTCTACCGGATCACCGAGGAAGGGGTCGGGATCGTGGACGAGTTCGTCTACAACGCACAGCCACCACAGGACACGGCGTCCCGCACGCTGCTGAACCGCCTCTCGCTCGCGCTGCTCTCCGGGCGCGACGTGAGCCGGGTCATCGACGCGCAGCGTGCGGCCCACGTCGCCCGGATGCGCGAGCTGACCGAGGCACGGCGTACGGCGGACCCCGAGTCGCTGCTCGCGATCACCTACGAGCTCGCCCACCTCGACGCCGACGTGCGCTGGATCGACGAGGCCGCCCAGCGGATGGCGACGCAGGGAAGCGGTCGATGAGCCCCCAGATGGACGACCCACACCTGCTCTCCGCCCGCGACCTCGTCGTCCGCTACGGCGAGACCACCGCCCTGGACGGGGCGAGCCTGGCACTGGCGGCGGGCGAGCGAGTCGCACTGATGGGGCAGTCGGGCTCCGGCAAGTCGACCCTGCTGCACTGCCTGGCCGGGGTGGTGCGCCCCGACGAGGGCGCGGTCCACTTCGAGGGCAGCAGGCTCGACACCGTCTCGGAATCCGCACGCTCGGCCAAGCGGCTGCGACGGATGGGGGTGGTCTTCCAGTTCGGGGGCCTCGTCCCTGAGCTCACCCTGGTCGAGAACGTGATGCTGCCCCTCCAGCTGACCGGGACCAGGCGGGCCGACGCGCGCGCTGCCTCCGCCGAGCTGCTCGACCAGCTCGGGATCGGTGACCTCGCGGACCATCGCGCCGGAGCGGTCTCCGGTGGCCAGGCCCAGCGGGCCGCGGTGGCGCGGTCCTTGGTGCACCGGCCAGCCGTCGTGCTCGCCGACGAGCCCACGGGTGCCCTGGACTCCCTCACCTCGGAGACGGTGCTGGACGCGATGGTCTCGCTGACCAGTGCGATCGGGGCGGCTCTGCTCGTGGTCACCCACGACCACGTGGTCGCCTCGCACCTCGACCGGCTGGTGCTGGTGCGCGACGGGCGCGTCCAGGAGCCCGCCGGCGTCGCGCCATGAGGTCGGCGCTCGGCCTGGGCCTGCGGCTGGCCTGGCACGGCAACCGGGCCTCCCGGCTGCGCTCGGTGCTGGTGGCGTTCGCGGCGCTGGTCGGAGCGACGGTGCTGCTCAGCGCGGCCGGGCTCACCGCCGCGGACGTGGCCGCCAACCCGTACCGCTACTCCGACCGCGGGATGATCTGGCTGGCCGCGGCCCTGGTGATGGGGGTCGGGGTGCCGGTGCTGGTGCTGGCCGCCACCGTCGGGCGGCTGTCCGCCGGGTTGCGCGGCCGACGCCTGGCCAACCTCCGCCTGCTCGGTCTCTCCCCCGCGCAGACTCGCGCGGTCGCCACGGCCGAGACCGGGGTCGCGGCCCTCGCAGGATCCTTGGCCGCCTTGGTCGTCTCCGTCGCGCTGAGACCACTGCTGACGCTGGTGCCGGTGTGGGGTGCGTCCTACCCAGCAGGGGCGATCGCTCCCCCGGCGGCCGTCACCGCCACGATCGTGCTCGGCGTCCCCCTCGTGGTGGTGGCGGTCGCCGCGCTGCCCGAGCGGCTGGGACGCGCACAGCTGTTGGCCGGCGTACGCCGGGCCGAAGCGCGGCGACCTTCATTGTGGCGGCTGCTGCCACTGACAGCCGGGATCGCCTGGTGCGCCGGGTTCTCGTGGCTGCTCCGGTTGACGGGCATCGAGAGCGACGCCTGGCTGTCGGTGAACCTGATCGGCTCGATCACGACGCTGGGCCTCGGGGTGCTGCTCGTGGTGCCGGTCGCCGTCCGCCTGGTCGGCGACGTCCTGCATCTGTTCGGTCGGTCCCCGGCGGTGTTGCTGGCGGCGCGCCGCATCCAGGCACAGCCGGCGACGATGACGCGGGTGGTCTCCGGGCTGCTGATCGGGCTGTTCGTGGTGACCGGCGCGCGGTGCGTGGTGGTGGCTTTCGAGTCGACGCCGCAGTACCAGGCCGCCGAGAAGAACATCCAGTTCCAGCAGGTCGCCAGCCTCCCGGTCGACGGAGCCGACCGCGCAGCGGTGCGGCAGCGGATCGAAGACCTGCCGGGCGTGCGCGCGGCCATCGCGACGTACGTCGCCGAAGCCGGCGACTGCCAGACCGGTCCCACCTGCTTCCAAGGGCAGGTGCTGTCGTGCGGCGACCTCGCCCGGCTCGCACCGTCCGCGCAGGGCTGCCGCGACGACGAGCCGATGTGGCTGGGCAGGCCCCTCGAGGCACCGGACGAGCTGGCCTGGAACGCAGCGGACCGTGGCACCCTGCGGCTGCCGGCGCCCACGCGCCAGGTCGCCGGGCTCACCGACGCCGACTACGGCAGCCTCAGTGGCGAGATCCTGCTGCCTCCGGGCCTTCCCGGGGTGGAGCGGCTCACCGACGAGACCGTCACGATGATCGTGCTCGCCGATCCCGGGCGCGACCTCATCGAGGTCCTGCTGAGGTCCGGCCTCGCCGAGGACGGAGTGAGTGGCTTCGGCGTGGAGGACTACGACTACGTCGCGACGCTGCGGGCCCTGGTGTGGTCGATGGGGGCGCTGGTGATCTCCCTGGGTCTGCTGTCCTTCGGCATCGCGGCGATCGACCGTGCGGTGGAACGACGGCGCGAGGTCACCGCGCTGCAGCTCGTGGGCGTGCCCGCCTCGGTGCTGCGCAAAGGCCAGTGGATCGAGGTCGCAGCCCCCCTGGTGATCGGTTCGTTGCTCGCGATCGGGGCTGGCCTCGCGGCGGGGGCCACCTACCTCACCCTTGACGAGTCCCGGGATCTCCCGTGGAACGCGGTGCTGCTGCTGGCGGCCCTGGGGTGCGCCGGGGGCGTACTGCTCGCCGGCATCACCGTGATCGCCTCCGCGCCGCGCATCCGCCCCGAGCTGATCCGGGCGGAGTAACCGTCCGGGTAGCGGTCCGCAGAACCGGGCCGCGCTTACCAGGGAGCTGGGGCGCTGCTAGTTTCGAGGCGTCCGTCACGTCGCAACTCAGGAGATCTCGTGAGCACCCAGCCCCCTCTGAAGGTCGCCGTCACCGGCGCCGCCGGCCAGATCGGCTACAGCCTGCTGTTCCGCCTCGCGAGCGGAGGCCTGTTCGGGCCCAACCAGCCGATCGAGCTGCGGCTCCTCGAGATCGAGCCCGCGCTCAAGACGCTCGAGGGCGTCGTGATGGAGCTCGACGACTGCGCGTTCCCGACGCTCGCCGGCGTCCAGATCGGCGCTGACGCCACCAAGGTCTTCGACGGCGTCAACCTCGCCCTGCTCGTCGGCGCCCGCCCCCGCGGCCCCGGCATGGAGCGCGGTGACCTCCTCGAGGCCAACGGCGCGATCTTCACCGCCCAGGGCAAGGCGCTCAACGACGTGGCGGCCGACGACGTACGCATCGGCGTGACCGGCAACCCCGCGAACACCAACGCGCTGATCGCGATGACCAACGCGCCCGACATCCCCCAGGAGCGGTTCTCCGCGCTCACCCGCCTCGACCACAACCGGGCGATCTCCCAGCTCGCGGCGAAGACCGGCGCCTCGGTGACCGACATCAAGAAGATGACGATCTGGGGCAACCACTCCGCCACCCAGTACCCCGACATCTTCCACGCCGAGATCGCCGGCAAGAACGCCGCCGAGACCGTCAACGACCAGGGCTGGCTGGAGAACGACTTCATCCCGACCGTGGCCAAGCGCGGTGCCGCGATCATCGAGGCCCGCGGGTCCTCCTCGGCCGCCTCCGCGGCCTCGGCGACGATCGACGCCGCCCACGACTGGCTCGCCGGCTCCGCCGAGGGCGACTGGGTCTCCATGGCCGTGCGCTCCGACGGCTCCTACGGCGTCCCGGAGGGCCTGATCTCCTCCTTCCCCGTCACCACGAAGAACGGTGACTGGGAGATCGTCCAGGGCCTGGAGATCAACGACTTCTCGCGCGGCCGCATCGACGCCTCCACCAAGGAGCTCGCCGAGGAGCGCGACGCCGTCAAGGAGCTCGGTCTGATCTGACCCGGCCCGGCAACAGGCACCCAGCGATGCCGCCCACGCCGATCGTCCTCGACGTCGACACCGGGGTGGACGACGCCTGCGCGCTCCTGCTCGCAGCGCTGCACCCGGAGCTCGACCTCAAGGCCGTCACCTGCGTGGGCGGCAACGCTCCCCTGCCCGACGTGGTCCGCAACACCCTGACCGTGCTGGACACGTGCGGCCGCGCCGACGTGCCGGTCGGCGCGGGGGCGGCCCGGCCCCTGCTCGAGGAGCCGTCCGATGCTCGCCACGTGCACGGCGACGACGGGATGGGCGACCTCGACTGGCCGGTGTCGGTGCGTACGCCGGACCCGCGGCACGCCGTGGAGCTGCTCCGCGACGTGCTCCTGCAGGCGGCCGAGGCCGGCGCACCCGTCACGCTGGTGCCGCTCGCACCGATGACCAACATCGCGCTGCTCCTGCGCACCTACCCCGAGGTGGCGCCCGGGATCGAGCGGATCCTGTTCATGGGCGGTGCCGCCAACGTCGGCAACGCCACCGCCTCCGCGGAGTTCAACGTCTTCCACGACCCGGAGGCGGCCGCGATCACCCTGGACGCGTGCGCCGACCTGGACATCGAGCTGGTGATGTACGGCCTCGACGTGTTCTACGGTCCCCGGGTCCACCTCGAGGACGCCGAGGCGCTCGTCGCCGCCCACGACACCGGGCCGGCGGGACTGGGCGGCCGGCTGATCTCCTTCCAGTGCGGCCGCTTCGGGACGAGGTCCGCCACCATCGGCGACGCCGGCGCGGTGTGCGCCGTGATCGACCCCGGCGGCCTGGAGACCCAGCGGCTGCCCGTACGCGTCGAGCTGGCCGGCACCTGGTCGCGGGGACGCACGATCGTGGACCGCCGCGACTGGGACGGCGACCTCGCGCACGACCCGCACGGCCAGGCGCCCACGACGATCGAGGTCGCCCTCGAGGTCGACGGCGAGCGCTACGCGCGGCTGTGGCTGGACACGGTCAGCGCGTCCCGATGACGGACCTGCGCGGGGACGCCTGATGGGACGGGTGCTGGTGCTCGGCTCGCTCAACGTCGACCTCGTCACCCACGTGGAGCGACACCCCGCGCCCGGCGAGACCGTGCTCGGCCGGGGACTCGACCGGCTGGCCGGGGGCAAGGGCGCCAACCAGGCCGTGGCCGCCGCTGCCGCGGGCGCCGAGGTGGTGATGGTCGGCGCCGTGGGCGACGACGAGGCGGGCCGCTCCTACCTCGCCCGGTTGCGGGACCGTGGCGTGGACGTCACCGGGGTCGGCGTACTCCCGGACTCGCCGACGGGCACCGCCCTGATCGTGGTCGACGAGGCGGGCGAGAACACGATCGTGGTGGCCCCTGGCGCCAACGCCCACGTCGGGTCGGATGCCCTGGCCCTGATCGACACGATCGCCCCCGGTGACGTGCTGCTCACCCAGCTCGAGGTGCCGGTCGACACCGTTGCCGCCGCGTGCTCGCTGGCCCGGGAGCGGGGCGCTCGGGTGGTGCTGAACATCGCGCCGTACGCCGACCTCCCGGCCGGCCTGGTCGCGCTCTGCGACCCGGTGATCGCCAACGAGCACGAGGCCGCCCTGCTGGCAGCGACCGGAGCGACCCCCGGCTCGCTGCTCGTCACCCTGGGCGCCCAGGGCGCCGACTGGGACGGGCGACGGCTGCCGGCCGTCGAGGTCCCGGACGCCGAGGTGCTCGACACCACCGGTGCCGGGGACGCGTTCTGCGGAGCGCTGGCCGCCGCCCTCGCGCGCGGCGAGGACCGCGAGCAGGCGCTCGCCTCGGCACTACAGGCAGGCGCGAGAGCCGTCCGCCACCACGGCGCCCAACCCGACCCCGCCCTGGACTGAGGGGTCAGGCTGGCTGGTTCGGGATCACGCTGGCTGGTTTGGGATCACGCTGGCCAGCACGATCAGCGTCGTACCCACCCCACCGAGCATGATCACGTCGACCCACCGGTTGCGGCGCACGCGCAGCATCCCGGCGTCACGGTCGGAGAGCACCGCCCGCATCACCGCCCCGAGCAGCAGGGCCGCACCGATCAGCAGCACGCCGCGCCGCCACGGGCCCAGCGCCACCACCAGCACGCCCAACGCGCTGACCGCGACCACGATCAGGTAGACGAGGCCACCCGGCGTGGACGGGATCTGGCGCGGTTCCTGCGAGGGGGTCACGAGCCGACGCGCTGCCCGTCACTGGTCTGGCCGTCATCGAGCTTCAGGCCGGCCTCGGCACGCTCGACCACGTTGGAGAGCAGCATCGCGCGGGTCATCGGGCCGACGCCGCCGGGGTTCGGGGACACCCAGTCCGCGACGTCCCACACCGAGGCGTCCACGTCGCCGGCGAGCTTGCCGTCGACCCGGGAGACACCGACGTCGAGCACGGCCGCACCGGGCTTGACCATGTCGCCGGTGATGATGCCGGGCACCCCGGCCGCGGCGACCACGATGTCGGCCTGGCGCACGTGCGCGGCGAGGTCACGGGTGCCGGTGTGGCACAGGGTCACAGTGGCGTTCTCCGAACGCCGGGTGAGCAGCAGCCCGAGGGGCCGCCCCACGGTGACGCCACGTCCCACGACCACGACCTCGGCGCCGCCCAGCTCCACGCCGTGACGACGCAGCAGCGTCACGATGCCGAACGGCGTGCACGGCAGCGGCGCCGGCTTGCCCAGCACCAGCCAGCCGAGGTTGGTCGGGTGCAGCCCGTCGGCGTCCTTTTCCGGGTCGATCTCACCCAGGACGGCGTTCTCGTCGATCCCCTTCGGCAACGGCAGCTGCACGATGTAGCCGGTGCAGGCAGGGTTCTCGTTGAGGCGTCGTACGGCGGCCAGGATCTCGTCCTGGGTCGCGGTGGCGGGCAGGTCCTCGCGGATGGACTCGATGCCGACCTCGGCGCAGTCCTTGTGCTTGCCGTTGACGTACCAGGTCGAGCCCGGGTCCTCCCCCACCAGCACGGTGCCCAGCCCGGGAGTGACACCGCGCTCGCGCAGCTTGGCCACGCGCTCGGTCAGCTCTGCCTTGATCGCCTTGGCGGTGGCGGTCCCGTCGAGCCTCTGTGCAGTCATGTGGTCATCCTGTCATCGGGAGGTTGTGCGCGTCGTGCGTGTTCGTTGTCGCCTCTGCTTGTCCGTCGCCGTGCCGGCTGTGGCGCCCTCTGCTTTGCGCCTCAGCGGTGTCTCGACACGCTCCACCACCCTCATCAGGTCCGCTGGCGCGTCCCTGATCAGTGCGCGAAATGGCGCGTGGCGGTGAAGTACATCGTCACGCCGGCCTTCTTGGCTGCCTCGATGGTGAGCTCGTCGCGCACCGAGCCGCCCGGCTGCACGATCGCGGAGACACCGGCGTCGATGAGGATCTGCGGGCCGTCCTCGAACGGGAAGAACGCGTCCGAGGCGGCCACGGAGCCGGCGGCCCGGTCGCCGGCGCGGGTGACCGCGAGCCGGCAGGAGTCCACCCGGTTGACCTGGCCCATGCCGATGCCGACCGAGGCGCCACCGGAGGCCAGCAGGATCGCGTTGGACTTGACGTAGCGGCACGCCTTCCACGCGAACGCGAGGTCGGCGAGCACCTCCGGGGAGGCGGCCTCGCCGGTGGCCAGCGTCCAGTTCGCCGGGTCGTCGCCCTCGGCGTCGACGTGGTCGACACGCTGGACGAGCACCCCGCCGCTGATCGCGCGGAACTCGACCGGGTCCGGGTTCTGGTCCACCGGGCAGCGCAGGATCCGGATGTTCTTCTTGCCCTGGAGCACCTCCACGGCGCCGTCCTCGTAGTCGGGGGCCACGATCACCTCGGTGAACACCTCGGCCACCTGGCGCGCCATCTCCACCGAGACCGGACGGTTCACCGCGATCACGCCGCCGAACGCGGAGACCGGGTCGCACTCGTGGGCCCGGCGGTGCGCCTCGGCGACGTCGGCACCGACCGCGATGCCGCACGGGTTGGCGTGCTTGATGATCGCGACCGCCGGGGCCTCGAAGTCACCGGCGGCCCGGCGGGCCGCGTCGGTGTCGACGTAGTTGTTGTAGGACATCTCCTTGCCGTGCAGCTGCTCGGCCGAGGCGAGGCCGCCGCGCCAGTGCCGGTAGAGCGCGGCCGGCTGGTGCGGGTTCTCCCCGTAGCGCAGCACGGCCGCCTTCTCCCAGGTCGCGCCGGTGAACTCCGGGAAGCCGGTGCCGTCGCTGGTGTCGGTGAGCACGCTGCCCATCCAGCTCGCCACGGCCACGTCGTAGGCGGCCGTGTGGGCGAACGCCTCGGCGGCCAGCCGCTTGCGCTGCTCGAGGGTGAAACCGCCCTCGGCGAGAGCGGCGAGCACGTCGGCGTACCGCTGCGGCGAGGTGACGATGGCGACCGAGGGGTGGTTCTTGGCGGCGGCGCGCACCATCGACGGTCCGCCGATGTCGATCTGCTCGACGCACTCGTCCGGGCCCGCGCCCGAGGCCACCGTGTCGGTGAACGGGTAGAGGTTGGAGACCACCAGGTCGAACGGCTCCACGCCGAGCTCGGTGAGCTGGGCGACGTGGTCCGGCAGGCGCCGGTCCGCGAGGATCCCGGCGTGCACCCGCGGGTGCAGCGTCTTGACCCGCCCGTCGAGGCACTCGGGGAACCCGGTCAGGTCCTCCACCTTGGTGACCGGCAGCCCGAGGTCGGCGATCAGCTTCGCCGAGCCGCCCGTGGAGACCAGCTCCACACCGGCGTCGTGCAGCCCGCGGACGAGCTCCTCGAGCCCGGACTTGTCGTAGACCGAGACCAGGGCACGCCTGATCCCGACCCGGTCGGGGGTGTTCTGGGGGCTGTGAGTGTCGGGCTGTGTGGGGTGGCTCATGAGCCGATCCGCACCTTCCTGTCGGTGATGGTGATGCCTTCACGGGCGATGCGCCCCACGCTGTCGACGAGCATGGTGCGCTCGGCGACCTTGATCCGGTCGTGCAGGGACTCGACGTCGTCGCCGTCCTCAACGGGCACGGTCGTCTGGGCGATGATCGGTCCGGTGTCCACGCCCTCGTCGACGACGAACAAGGTGGCGCCGGTGACCTTCACGCCATAGGCGAGCGCGTCGGCCGGCCCCGTCGTACCGGGGAAGGAGGGGCACAGCGCCGGGTGCGTGTTGACCACCCGGCCGGCGAACCGGCGCAGGAACTGCGGCCCGACCAGCTTCATGAACCCCGCCAGGACCACCAGGTCCGGCTCGTAGGCGGCCACGGTCTCGCTCAGGGCGGTGTCCCACTGCTCACGGGACTCGAAGTCGCCCACCTTCGCCACGAAGGTGGGTACGCCGGCGCGGTCGGCGCGCTCCAGGCCCTCGATGCCCCCGCGGTCGGCGCCGACGGCAACCACTTCAGCGCCGTACGCCGGGTCCTGCGTCGCGTCCAGCAGCGCCTGGAGGTTGGTGCCGGCGCCGGAGACGAGAACGACTAGGCGGGTGACAGGCACCGGCACAGGCTACCGAGGCCGGTCACGAGTCCGCTCCCCGGCGCTGCCACCAGGCCGTCGCCGACCCGGCGAGGAGCCCGCCGAGGCCCATCGCCATCAACGCGGCGACCAGTACCTCCGCCGCCGGGGCTCCGATGTCGGCCATCCGGCCGGTGCCCATCGGCCCTCCGGCCAGGGTGATCGCCACGGTCGTCAGCAGGGCTGCCCCGGTGCCGACGCCGAAGCCGCGCAGGGCGGCGGAGTCGTACGCCGCGACGCCGTAGGCGCGCTGGGCACGGAAGGCGCCGACCACCGCGGCCAGCACCGGCACCGCCAGCACCGCCATCATCCAGGGCGGCGTCGGACCGCTCTCGGGCAATGCGGCCAGGAGCGGGAAGGCCGGCACCGGCCCCAGCGCCACCACCGACGGCGAGACCACGGTGCCGGTGCCCACGGCGAACCCGGGCCCGAGCAGGTAGGCCGCACCGAGCAGGACGGCGTTCGGCGCGACCGCGAGCATCACCACGGCGTACATCACGTAGTCGCCCGGGCTCAGCTGCAGGCCGGACATCACCGTGGCGGCCTCGCTGAGGCCCAGCGCGAGCGCGACCAGGACCAGCAGCGCCGCGGCCGCGCACAGCACCAGGAAGGAGATGAGGGCTCCGTGGAGGACCGACCGGACCCAGCCCGGGACCAGGTCCACCCAGACCCGCAACCGGCCGGTGCCGGCAGCCATCCCCAGGGTGCCCACGAGACCGGAGAGCAGCAGTGAGCCGACGATCGTGCGGCCCAGTCCCGGGCTGGCGGCCTCGCTGGCCACCAGCACGCAGGTGATCACCGCGACCACGACGTAGAGGCCGGTGAAGATCGTCGCCGCGACGGCCAGCGTGCGGTCGTCCTCGACCGGCTGCGAGGTCGCGGCCGCCCACCGGCCGCAACGCAGGACGACCATCGCGATCAGCGCCGTGACGGCCAGCGGCACGATCCCCAGGGGGGTGCCGCCCACCGTGAGCTGGGAGCCGTGCCCGACCAGCCACACGTCGGCGCCGACGCGCAGCGCGTCGGTGGTCTCCCCGTGGGCGCCCGCGTCGGCCAGGAACCAGCCGATCACCGCGAGGCCCATGCAGGTCGCCATCGTCGTCGCCGCGGCGCCCAGGGCGGCCAGTCCGGCCGACACCGTCAGCGGCCGGCCCTCGGGCGCTCCGCTGCCCTCGGCGGGGCGACCGGTGAGCGCCCGGTACAGGCGCCCCGCAGGTCCCCCGAGGGAACGCCCCCCGGTACGTCGGGAGGAGCTCGCGGCCGATGGTCGGTTCAGCAGGTCAGTCATCGCACTCCATCCTGACCCAGGACTCCAGGGAGCCGCGTGAGGCACGCGGGTAACCTCGGCCTGTCATGCCTACGCCCACCCCGCCCGGATCGCCAGCCCGCGACTTCGAGGACTTCTACCTCGAGAGCCGTCGCCGACTGGTCCTCGAGGCCTACGCGCTGACCGGCGACATCTCGGCGGCTAGCAACGCCGTGCGCGACGCCTTCGTGGCCGCGAGCCAGCACTGGGACAAGGTCAGCGCCTTCGCCGACCCCGAGGAGTGGGTGCGTCCCCGCGCCTGGGCGATGGCCCAGCGGCGGCACGTGGGCCGCCTGTGGCGTCGCGACCGGGGCCTGACCCCCGAGCAGACGAGCGTGCTCGACGCCCTGCACGGGCTCACGGTCCAGCAGCGCAAGGTGCTGCTGCTGACCCACCTCGCACAGCTCCCCGCCGACCGGATCGGCCGCGAGCTCGGCGAGTCGCCCGACGCGGTGCGGGACCTGATCGACAGCGCCACCGAGGCCCTGGACCGTGACGTGCCCGCAGCCCTGGAGTCCCTGGTCCCGGTCGCCGAGGCCAGGACGCTCCCGCCGCCACCGGCCATCGCGAGCGGAGGGCGGCAACGCCGCCGGCTGCAGCTCGTCACCGCTGTCGTCATCCTGATGGCGCTGACGCTGGCCACCGGGACCTTCGTCACCGGAGGCAGCCAGGAGAGGGCCTCCGCGAGCGCCGGACAGGCGCCAGTGGACCCGGTCACCGAGGACATGCTGATCACCCCGGCGCAGGTGCAGGTCCTGGCGCCGCCGCAGCGCTGGCAGGTCGTGGAGACCTCGGACAACACCTCCGGGTCCGGCATCAACACGGTCTGCCAGGAGACCCGGTTCGCCGACCCCGAGGGCCGCGGGACGTTCGTGCGCACCTTCGCCACCCAGAGCTCCCCGGCGAAACCGTCGAACGGCAAGTACCTCCAGACCGTGGAGATCTCCCGGTCCCCCGCGGCGGCGGCCGCCGCCTACCGGACCACCCTGGGCTGGTTCGCGGGGTGCGGCCGGGTCCGGATGCAGCTGCTGAACACCTACCAGGTGCGCGGCCTCGGCGAGGAGGCGCAGATGCTGAAGCTGCGCAGCCCGGGACCCACCGGCCGGACCTACGTCGTCGGCCTGGCCCGCACCGGGTCGCTGACCGTCTCCACGGTGCTGGAGAGCCTCGGTGGCCGGCAGGTGCGCCTGAAGCCGGCGATGGGCCTGCTCACCACGGCGCTGCGCAACCTGTGCTCGGCCGGCCCGTCCGGGCCGTGCCCGGTCACGGTGACCGCGGCACCGGTGCTGCCCCCGCCCTCCGGGGAGACCCCCGGCACGCTCGCCGCGGGTGACCTCCCCCTGGTGGGCAGCATCGACCGCCCCTGGGTGGGGACCCGGCCGGTACCGGCCCGGCCCAACCTCGCCGCCACCACCTGCGACCGGACCAACTTCGTCAGGAACGGGTCACCCACCGCGATGACCCGCACGTTCCTGATCCCGAAGGCAGGCCTGCCCCGGCGGTTCGGGATCACCGAGACCTACGGCGGCTTCCCGACCCCCCAGCGCGCGGCCGCCCTGGTCCGGAAGGTCAGCGAGGCCATGCGCACGTGTGAGGACCGCGACCTCGGCGCCGAGGTGAGCAGCGAGGTCGCCCTCACCAAGGGCTACCGCGGGTCGGAGTACGCGCTGTGGCGCCTCGACAGCGAGATCGACAAGGGCAGCACGGTGGGCTTCTGGATGGGGGTGGCCCGGGTCGGCAGCTATGTTGCCCAGGTGACCTTCACCCCCACCGGCAAGAACGACGTCGACGAGCTCGCGTTCCAGACGCTGATGACCCGGGCACGCGACCGGCTCTTCGAGCTCCCGGCCAGCCGGTGAGCGCCTTCTCGCTGCCCCCCGGGCTGGTCTACCTCGACGGGAACTCGCTCGGCGCCCTTCCCGTCGGCGTGGCCGAGCGGGTCGAGGACGTCGTACGCCGCGAATGGGGACAGGGCCTGATCCGCTCCTGGAACGACGCCCACTGGATGGAGCTGCGGCGCCGGGTCGCCGGCCGGATCGCCCCGCTGATCGGGGTCGGGCCCGACGACGTGCACCTCGGCGAGAGCACCAGCGTGAGCCTGTTCAAGACCACGGTCGCCGCCGCGCGCCTGCGTCCCGACCGCCGCGTGCTGGTCGTGGAGCCCTCCACCTTCCCCACCGACGGCTACATCACCGCCGGGGTGGCCGAGTTGATGGGCCTCGAGCTGCGCTGGTGCGACCCGGCGGATCCGCTCGCCTCGGTGGACGAGGACGTCGCACTGCTCAGCCTGACCCACGTCGACTTCCGCACCGGCGCGATGTTCGACATGGCCGAGATCACCGCGCAGGCCCAGGCCCGTGGCGCCCTGGTCCAGTGGGACCTGTGCCACTCCGCGGGCGCCGTGCCGGTCGACCTCACCGGCGCCGGCGCCGACCTCGCCGTGGGGTGCACCTACAAGTATCTCAACGGCGGACCCGGGGCCCCCGCGTTCCTGTGGGTGGCCCCAGAGCACCAGGCCGCCGCCCGGCAGCCGATCACCGGTTGGATGGGGCACGCCAGCCCGTTCGCGATGGCGCGCGACTACGAGCCGGTCGCGGGCATCGGCAGCTTCGCCTCCGGCACCCCGCCGGTGCTGGCGCTCTCCGCCCTGGACGCTGCGCTGGAGGCCTTCGACGGCGTCGACCTCGGCGACCTGCGGGCCCGGTCGCTGGAGCTGACCGACCTGTTCATCGCGCTCGTCGAGGAGCGCCTGCCCGGGGTCTTCGAGATCGCCACCCCCCGCGAGCACGAGCGCCGTGGCAGTCAGGTCTCGCTGCGCCACCCGCACGCCTACGGCGTGGTGCAGGCGCTGATCGCCCGCGAGGTGATCGGCGACTTCCGCGACCCCGACATCGCCCGGTTCGGGTTCGCCCCGCTCTACAACACCCTCGAGGACGTGCGGACCGCCGTGGAGCGCCTCGAGCTGGTGATGCAGCGAGAGGAGTACGCCGACCCGGCGTACTCCTCTCGCAATGCCGTGACCTGAGCAGCCGGATTCCGGATAGTCCGAGACGTTTCCGTCGTCAAAACCCCCGATCGGGGACGGAATCGTCTCGGACTATCCGGCGGTGGGGTCAGCTGAGCCGGGCGCAAAAGACAGCGGGAGGAGTACGCCGGACCGGCGTGCTCCTCCCGCTGTGCTGTGTCTGGCTGGCCTAGAGACCCTTCAGGATCTCCCGCATCAGGTCCGCGGTCTCCGACGGCGTCTTGCCGACCTTGACCCCGGCGGCCTCGAGGGCCTCCTTCTTGCCCTGCGCGGTGCCCGCTCCGTCGGAGACGATGGCGCCGGCGTGGCCCATCGTCTTGCCCTCGGGTGCGGTGAAACCGGCGACGTAGCCCACGACCGGCTTGGTCACGTGCTCCTTGATGTACGCCGCGGCCTTCTCCTCCGCGTCGCCACCGATCTCGCCGATCATCACGATCGCCTTGGTGTCGGGGTCGTTCTCGAACGCCTCGAGGGCGTCGATGTGGGTGGTCCCGATGATCGGGTCACCGCCGATGCCGATCGCGGTCGAGAAGCCGTAGTCCTTGAGCTCGAACATCATCTGGTAGGTCAGCGTGCCCGACTTGGAGACCAGGCCGACCGGGCCGGAGCCGGAGATCGTGGCCGGCGTGATGCCGGCGAGCGCCTCGCCCGGGGTGATGATGCCGGGGCAGTTCGGCCCGATGATCCGCGTGGTCGAGCCCTCGGCGGCCTTCTTCTGCGCGTAGGCCCAGAACTCCGCGGAGTCCTGCACCGGCACGCCCTCGGTGATGATCACCAGCAGGCCGATGCCGGCGTCGATCGCCTCGATCACGGCGTCCTTGGTGAACGCCGGGGGCACGAAGGCCACCGACACGTCGGCGCCGGTCTCCTTCATCGCCTCGGCGACCGAGCCGAACACGGGCAGCTCGATGTCGTTGCCGTCAGGGTCCTGGTGGGTCACCGTGGTGCCGGCCTTGCGGGCGTTGACCCCGCCGACCACGTTGGTGCCCGCCTTGACCATCAAGCGGGTGTGCTTGGTGCCCTCGCCGCCGGTGATGCCCTGGACGATGACCTTGGAATCTTTGTTCAGGAAGATCGACATGTTCAGGCCCCTGCCGCGTCGTTGGTGGCTGCGTGTGCGAGCTCAGCCGCCTTGGCGGCCGCGCCGTCCATGGTCTCCTCGATGACGACCAGCGGGTGGTCGGCCTCGGCGAGGATCCGCCGGCCCTCCTCCACGTTGTTGCCGTCGAGGCGTACGACGAGGGGCTTGTTCGCCTCGTCGCCGAGGATCTCCAGCGCGCTCACGATGCCGTTGGCGACCGCGTCGCACGAGGTGATCCCGCCGAAGACGTTCACGAAGACGGACTTGACCTGCTCGTCGCCCAGGATCACGTCGAGACCGTTGGCCATCACCTCCGCGGAGGCACCGCCGCCGATGTCGAGGAAGTTGGCCGGCTTCACGTTGCCGTGCTTCTCGCCGGCGTACGCGACGACGTCCAGGGTCGACATGACCAGGCCGGCGCCGTTGCCGATGATGCCCACCGAGCCGTCGAGCTTGACGTAGTTGAGCCCCTTCGCCTTGGCCTTGGCCTCGAGCGGGTCGGCGGCGTCCTTGTCCTCGAAGGCAGCGTGGTCCTCGTGGCGGAAGTCGGCGTTCTCGTCGAGCGAGACCTTGCCGTCGAGCGCCTCGAGCACGTCGCCCTCGAGCCGCGCGAGCGGGTTGACCTCGACCAGGGTGGCGTCCTCCTCGACGAAGACGGTCCACAGCTGCTGCACCATGGTGATCGCCTGGTCACGCAGCTCGGCGGGGAAGCCGACCTCCTCGACGATCGCGGTGGCCTTGGCCTCGTCGACACCGGTGCCGGGGTCGATCGGGATCTTCTTCACCGCGTCGGGGTTGGTCTTGGCGACCTCCTCGATCTCCACACCACCCTCGACCGAGGCGATGCACAGGTAGGACCTGTTGGAGCGGTCCAGCAGGAAGGAGAAGTAGTACTCCTCCACCGGCGGGGTCGCCGGGGTGACCAGCACCCGGTTGACCGGGAGGTCCTTGATGGTCAGTGCGAGGATCGCCTCGGCGTGCTGCTGCGCCTCGTCGGGGGTCTTGGCGATCTTGACGCCGCCGGCCTTCCCGCGGCCACCGGCCTTGACCTGCGCCTTGATCACGGTGACTCCACCGATCTCCTCGGCGGCCGCCTTGGCCTCCTCGGCGGTCTGCACGACCGTGCCGAGTGTCGCCTTCACACCATGCTTGGCGAAGAGTTCCTTCGCTTGGTACTCCATCAGGTCCACGGGTCAACCGCTCCTTTGTGGCATCGTTGGCATCGAGCATTGGGTCTTGCTGAGACTCGATGGGCGCCCGGGATCGACCCGGCGTCCGCTCCGCCCGACCTTAGACCCCGAGAAGGCCACACGGCCACGTCGGGGCGCGGGCGTGGAACCCATAGAGACGCAGGTCACGTTGATGACGCGGCTGCGACCCCGGCGGCCGGCCGCTCGTGACCGGCGGCTCCCCCGCTCGTTGACCGGGCATGCCTCGCCCCACCGCGCTCGCCACGCTCCTGACCTGCAGCCTCCTGCTGGTCGCGGGCGTCCCCGGGCCCGCAACTGCCGCAGCCGCCGCGCTCCCCACCGGGACGGACCTCGCCTTCACCACCGAGGCGATCGAGATCTCGACGCTGGTCGGTCCTGGCTCGGACGTCCCGTGCACCGTGGAGGCCGACCTCTACCGCCCCGAGGGGGTGGACGCGGCCCACCCGGCGCCGGCGATCCTGACCACCCACGGCTTCGGCGGCACCAAGGACGACGACGGCCAGGTGGGCGCCGCGAGCGCGTTCGCGAAGCGTGGCTACGTGGTGATCTCCTACTCCGGGCTCGGCTTCGGCGGGTCCCAGTGCAAGATCACCCTCGACGACCGCGACCACGACGGCCAGGCGGGCAAGCAGGTCGTCGACGTGCTCGCGGGGAAGAAGACCTACACCCTGGACGGCGGCAGCGAGCCGCGCACGATCGACTACGTGGAGACCGAGGCGCAGGGCGACCCGAAGGTCGGGATGGTCGGCGGCTCCTACGGCGGCCAGATCCAGTTCGCCGTGGCCGCGCTCGACCCCAGGATCGACGCGCTGATCCCCACGATCACCTGGAACGACCTCTCCTACTCCCTGGCCCCGAACAACACCGACCAGGCCGATGGCGTCAGCTACGCCACCCCGGGCGTGGCCAAGAAGCAGTGGATCGGCCTGTTCTTCGCCCTCGGGATCGTGGCCGGGCTGGAGTACGGCGGCGCCGATCCGGCCCGCAACGTGGGCTGCCCCAACTTCACCGACCAGGCCTGCCTGGCCGCCGCACAGCTGCAGACCCTGGGCTACCCCGACCAGCCGACCCTGGACCTGGCCCGGGGCGCGTCGGTGTCCGACTACCTGGCCGACATCAAGGTCCCGACCCTGCTGGTCCAGGGGCAGCGCGACACCCTGTTCAACCTCCAGGAGGCCGTGGCCACCTACCGTGCCCTGAAGAAGCAGGGCACCCCGGTGGCGATGTCGTGGTTCTCCGGCGGCCACTCCGGCGACGGGGTGCCCGACGACCTGGACCTCTCCGGCGGGGTCGAGGGCAGCCACCAGGGACGCCGCTGGATCCAGTGGATGGACCGCTACGTCCGTGGCGACGACTCCGCCGACCCGGGCCCGGAGTTCGAGTACTTCCGGGACTGGGTCGACCGCACCCAGAAGGGCGTCGACGGGGCCTACGCCGAGGCGGAGACGTTCACCGGCGCACCGACCTCGACCCTCTACCTCGACGGCACGAACTCCTTGACCTCCTCACCGGCCGCGGTGAGGACCGGCACCGCCAGGTTCGCGGTCTCGCCGGTGGGCAGCTCCTACTCCGAGCTCTCCGGGATCGGCGGGATGCTCCCCAGCGAGCCGCCCCCCTCGGACACGCCGGGCACCTTCGCGGCGTACACCACCGCGCCGCTCCAGCGCGACGCTGTGCTCGTCGGCTCCCCCCGGCTCACAGTGCGCATCGACGCGCCCGTCGCCGCCACGGCCCAGGGAAGCGGAGCCGCCGGCAAGCTCGTCGTGTTCGCCAAGCTCTACGACCTCGCCCCGGACGGCACCCGGACCCTGCAGCACCGGCTCGTGTCCCCTGCTCGGGTCCGCGACGTCACCCGACCGGTGCAGATCGAGCTCCCCGCGGTGGCCCAGCGGTTCCCGGCAGGCCACCGGATCCAGCTCGTGGTCGCCGGCGGCGACAGCGCCTACGCCAACAACCTCACCGCCGGGCCGGTGACGATCAGCACGAGCCGGCAGAGCCCCGGGGTCCTGGAGCTCCCGCTGGTGGGAGCAGGTCCCGGCGCGGTGCCTGGCAATCCCGGACCGGAGACTCCGGGACCAGAGACTCCGGGGCCGGGAACGGGCGAACCTGCCGGCCCCAGCAGTGGCCACGGGCAGGCAGCCCCGGAGGAACCGGGCGGGCAGCAGGGCCAGCACGGACAAGCCGCCCAGGGCGCTGCGGTCGCAGCCGCCGGCGCGCTCCCCAGCACCGGTGGCTCCGGGGCCTCGGCGCTCGCAGAGACCGGCGCCGCCCGGGGCCTCACCGGTGTGGCGGCCCTGGGTCTGATGCTGCTGCTGTCGGGCCTGGTGCTGGTACGGCGCCGGACGCACCCGGACGTCTGAGACGGCCGGTCTGGGGCTCAGTTCAGTCGGGGAACCGCTGGCTCACCCAGCCGGTGATCTCGCCGGTGGTGGCGCCGGGGGTGAAGATCTTGGCCACGCCGAGCGCCTCCAGCGCGGGGAAGTCCTCCTCGGGCACGATCCCGCCGCCGAAGACCGCGATGTCGCCGGCGTCGCGCTCCTTGAGCAGCTCGATGATCCTGCGGAACAGCGTCATGTGCGCCCCGGAGAGCACCGAGAGCCCGACGAGGTCGGCGTCCTCCTGGATCGCGGTCTCCACGATCTGCTCGGGGGTCTGGTGCAGCCCCGTGTAGATGACCTCGTGACCGGCGTCGCGCAGGGCGCGAGCGACGACCTTGGCTCCCCGGTCGTGGCCGTCGAGCCCGGGCTTGGCCACCACAATGCGCAACATGGCTGCAGGTTAGCGGGTCACCACCGCCGCGTGAGCGGGGCCACAGGCGAACCAGCGTCGCCTCTGGGCGCCTTCATCGTTGACGTGCGTGAAAAGCAACCGCATTTCGCATGTCGTGACATGACCGTTATCGTGTTCGTCGCCTCCCACAAGGCCTAATGACGGGTATCACATGGCTAATCACCGCGCAGACCGCAGCCACCGGCCGCGACCTGCAGCCGGGCGACCCCAAGTGGCATCCGCGGGAGCAGGCGGGCGCCGTCGCGCCGACAAGCCGAAGCTCCTCTCGACGATCGTCCCGCTCCCCCTGCAGCTGCCGTCCGTGCCTGCGGTGGTGGGACTGATCAGCCTGGTCGCAGCCGGCGCCGGCGCGGTGCTCGTCGACGAGCAGCCCGCTGCGCCCCGCACCTTCCAGCTGTCCTCGGCCGGCCACCAGCACTCCGGCACCGACGCCGTCTCGGTGAACCTCGGTTCCCGCGAGCGGGCGATCAGCCGCGACTCCGAGCGCCAGGCGATGCAGGACGCCGCCCAGGCCGACCTCGAGGCCGCCGCCGAGCAGGACGCCGCCGAGCGCAACGCCGCCCTGAAGTCCCTCGGCAAGGCTGCCGAGGCCCGTGCGGGCGAGATCGCGAAGAACCAGTGGCAGCTGCCCACCACCGGCTACCGGTTGACCGGCCGGTTCGGCAGTTCCGGGAGCCTGTGGTCCAGCAACCACACCGGCCTCGACTTCGCCACTGCCTCCGGGACCCCCATCGTGGCCGTCGCCAACGGCGTGATCACCGAGACCGGGTCGGCGGGCGCCTACGGCAACCGCACCATCCAGACCCTCGCCGACGGCACCGAGATCTGGTACTGCCACCAGACCACCATCGGCGTCACCGTGGGGCAGCAGGTCGTCGGCGGCGCCCAGATCGGCACCGTCGGCTCCACCGGCAACAGCACCGGCCCTCACCTGCACCTCGAGGTCCGCCCCGGCGGCGGCGACCCGGTCGACCCGGCCCAGGCGCTGGCCTTCCACGGCGTCACCCCGTAGTCAGAAGGCCCGTAGTTCGTAGGCCCGTAGTCAGGAGGCCCGTAGTTCGCAGCCGGGCCAGCCGCTAGAGCTTTTCCACCGGGGCGTAGCGCAGCAGCAGCCGCTTGACGCCGTCGGTGCCGAAGTCGATCGAGGCGACCGCGTTGTCCCCCACGCCCTCCAGCGCCACCACCGTGCCCAGCCCGAAGCTGTCGTGCTGCACCCGGTCGCCGGGGTCCAGGGACGGGATCGGACGGCCGGCCTTGGCCTTCTTCGAGGCGTCCGAGCGGGCGGCCGCCGTACCGAACCGGCGCTGGATGCCGGAGGCGAACCCCGAGCCGACCGCTGCCCCGGACTGGCCGAAGGAGGGCCGGTTCCAGGAGGTCATCGCGTCCGCCGTACGCCGCCAGTCGACGAGGTCGACCGGGAGCTCGTCGAGGAACCGCGACGCCGGGTTGTGCTGGGGCGCGCCCCAGGCCGAGCGCACCACGGCACGGGAGACGTAGAGCCGCTCGCGGGCGCGGGTGAGGCCGACGTAGGCGAGGCGACGCTCCTCCTCGAGCTCGGGCTTGTCACCCAGCGAGCGCATGTGCGGGAAGATGCCGTCCTCGAGGCCGGTGAGGAACACCACCGGGAACTCCAGGCCCTTCGCCGTGTGCAGCGTCATCAGGGTGACCACGCCCGGGGAGGCGCCGTCCTCCTCCTCGGGAGCATCCGGGATCTGGTCGGAGTCGGCGACCAGCGCGACCCGCTCCAGGAAGTCGACCAGCCCGGGCGGATCGGCCGGGGCCTCGACCGGGTCGCCCTCCTCGTCGTAGACCGCGGCAGGGTCGGCGGACGGCCCCGCCTGCGGGTCCTCGGCGAACTCGCGGGCCACCGCCACCAGCTCGGCGAGGTTCTCCACCCGGGTCTCGTCCTGGGGGTCGTTGAGCTCGGCGATCCGGTCCTCGAGCTCCTTGAGGTAGCCGCTGCGGGTCAGCGCCTGCTCCAGCACGACGTCGACCCGCTCACCGGCGGCGACCATCGACTGCAGCTGCTCGATCAGCTCAACGAACCCGCGGATCGCGTTCAGCGAGCGGGTGGCCAGGCCGGGAGCGTCCTCGGCGCGCTGCAGCGCCTCCCAGAACGTGATGCCGTCGCGCTGTGCCAGCCCGCCGATGCAGGCCTCGGCCCGCTCGCCGATGCCGCGCTTGGGGGTGTTCAGCACCCGGCGCAGGGACACCGAGTCGGCCGGGTTGGCGAGCACCCGCAGGTAGGCCAGGGCGTCGCGCACCTCGCGGCGCTCGTAGAACCGGACGCCGCCGACCACGCGGTAGGGCAGGCCTACCCGGATGAAGACCTCCTCGAAGACGCGCGACTGGGCGTTGGTCCGGTAGAACACGGCGACGTCGCCCGCACGCGCGTCTCCCGCGTCGGTGAGCTTGTCGACCTCCTCGGCCACGAACCGGGCCTCGTCGCGCTCGTCGTCACCGACGTAGCCGACGATCCGCTCCCCCGAGCCGGCGTCGGACCAGAGGTTCTTCGGCTTGCGGCTCTCGTTGCGGCTGATCACGGCGTTGGCCGCGGTCAGGATGGTCTGGGTGGAGCGGTAGTTCTGCTCCAGCAGCACCGTGCGCGCGTTCGGGAAGTCCTGCTCGAAGTCCATGATGTTGCGGATGTTCGCGCCGCGGAACGCGTAGATCGACTGGTCCGCGTCACCGACGACCATCAGCTCGGCGGGAGCCACGGCCTCGCCGGTTGAGCCGCCCTCGTCGGTCGAGCCTGTCGAGACCATCGACGCCGACGTGTCCTCCAGCCTGTCCGCGCACAGCTCGTGGATCAGGGCGTACTGCGCGTGGTTGGTGTCCTGGTACTCGTCGACGAGCACGTGGCGGAACCGGCGCCGCCAGTTCTCCCGCACCGCCGGGAACGCCCGGAACAGGTGCACGGTGAGCATCAGCAGGTCGTCGAAGTCGAGGGCGTTGGCCTGGCGGAGGCGGCGCTGGTACTCGCCGTACGCCGAGGCGAACACCTCCTCCTGGCCGTTGGCGGCGTTGCGGGCGGCGTCCTCGTGGTCCTGCAGCTCGTTCTTGGCGTTGCTGACCCAGTTGAGGATCGACCGGGGCGGGTAGCGCTTCACGTCGAGGTCGAGGTCACGACAGACCTGGGTCATCAGTCGCTTGGAGTCCGCGGCGTCATAGATCGAGAAGCTGGACTTGAAGCCGAATTTGTCGATCTCCTTGCGCAGGATCCGCACGCAGGCGGAGTGGAACGTGCTCACCCACATGATCCGGGCACGGCCACCGACCAGCTCCTCGACGCGCTCGCGCATCTCCGCCGCGGCCTTGTTGGTGAACGTGATCGCCAGGATCGACCCGGGGTGGGCACCGCGCTCGGAGATCAGCCAGGCGATCCGCCGGGTGAGCACCCGCGTCTTGCCGGAGCCGGCGCCGGCGACCACGAGCAGGGGCGCGCCCTCGTGGGTCACCGCCTCGCGCTGTGGCTCGTTGAGGCCCTCGAGCAGCTGCTCCCGGGTGGGGCGTCCGGGGCGCGCCGGGCGCCGCCCTTCGCCCTCCGGAGTCGGGTCGGCGGCAGGAAGACCGGGGAGGGGAAACTGCGTCGTCATTTGTCCCCAACCCTACGTGCGAGCGGGGACATCCCCCACCTCGGCGGGAGCAGTGGTGGACCCGCCCGCTGGAGGAACCACTCAGCTGTTGGCGACCTGGCGGCGGTCGTCAGGCAGCCGCTGGGTGCGGCCGGTGCGGTCGAGGTGCTCCAGCAGCGGGAGTACGACGCGCCGGCTGGTGCCCAGACGCGACCTGGCCTCGCTGGCGGTGAACGGCTGGGCCAACTCCTGGAGCCGCTCCACCGCCGCTCGGTCGGCCCCTGCGAGGAGCACGACGCCGGGGGCGAGGCGCAGCAGCCGGCCCGCCCTGGCGGCGGCCGCGACCTGTGCCTGGTCGAGCCCGAGCTCGCGGAGCCGGTCGGCCGTCGGTGCCGCGAACGGGTTCTCGGCCAGGTCCTCCGCCAGCGCGGCAAGGGCCTGCTCCAGCGGAGCCGGAAGCGCCGTCGCCGCCTCGGCCGAGGGATGCACCCGACCGTCGACGACTCGAAGCGGCGCAGGCACGACTGCGGCCACGAGAGCGGGGCTGGGCAACCCGGTCCGTTCTGCCAGCGTGGTCAGCGGCAGGCCGCGGTCCAGGGGCCGGGACCGCTCGTGCTCCGCGACCTCCGCCGCGACCCGGCGTGCCGCCTCGTGCGCCCGTCCGGCGCTCATCAACCAGGGCCCGGCGGAGACGATCCCCGGCGGGACCGGTGAGGTGGCGACGCCGATCCGGCGCAGCGTCGCGTTGTCGACGACCCCCCGCCGCTCCACCTCGACGGCCAGGTCGGGCTCACCGCTGGAGCCGGCCAGCGCCTCGGCGCGGGCCAGCGCCGCCCCGCGCCGCCGCAGCGCCGGTGGCAGGGGGTCGAGCACCCGGATCCCCCAGAGCTGCCTGCTCCCGGGGTCGCGCAGCAGCGCGCGGTCTCCCACCCGCAGCGGCAGCGGTCGCTCCAGGGTCAGCCGCACGAGGTCGTCGGCCAGTGGACGGCACCGGGCGGTCATGGACAGCGCCCCCACGTGCAGCATCGGCAGGGTGGGCAGCGTGCTCGCCTCGAACCCGCCTGTCTCCGGTCCGTCCGGGCCGAGCACCCGCACGTCGACGACCTCGGTCGACTCGTAGGCGTCCGGGGTGGTCAGGGTGCCGAGGTCGGTGTCCTCGAGGTCGCCGGTGAGGTTCAGCGCGACCCGGGCGACTCCGGAGGCGGACGCGACCGGCTCCCCCAGCGACTGCACGCCGCGCACCCGGACCAGGCCCGCCCCGGTGCTCAACGTGTCGCCGCGCGCGATGGTCCCGGCCGGCAGGGTGCCGGTGACGACCGTCCCCGCACCCCGGATCGTGAACCGCCGGTCCACCCACAGCCGCACGTCGGCAGCCGGGTCGGGGCTCGGCAGCGCCCGCACCATCTCGACCAGCCGGGCACGCAGCTCCTCGAGTCCCGCGCCGGTCACGCTGCTCACCGCCACAACCGGGGCGCCGGCCATCGCGGTGCGGCCCACCTCCGCGTGCGCCCGGGCCGCAGCGGGAGCCGGGTCGGCGAGGTCGCTCCTGGTCACGGCCACCACCGCGTGCCGCACCCCGAGCGCGTCGAGAGCCGCGAGGTGCTCGGCCGCCTGCGGCATCCACGGGTCGTCGGCGGCGACGACCAGCAGGACGGCCGGCACCGGGCCGACGCCGGCCAGCATCGTGGAGACGAACCGCTCGTGACCGGGTACGTCGACGAAGGCCACCTCGCCGGAGCCGTCCAGCCCGGAGCCGTCCAGCCCGGAGCCGTCCAGCCCGGGCAGGGTGGTCCAGGCATAGCCGAGCCGGATCGAGAGCCCGCGGCGATGCTCCTCCTCGAGCCGGTCCGGGTCGGTGCCGGTGAGCGCTTCGACGAGCGCGGACTTCCCGTGGTCCACGTGGCCCGCGGTGGCGATGACGTGCACTAGCGGCCCGTGAGCGTGTTCAGGGACCGTCGTACCGCCTCGACGAGGAGGTGGTCGTCCTCGGGGGACACCGCGACCAGGTCGAGCAGCAGCTGACCGCGCTCGACCCGGCCGACGACCGGGAGCTCGTCGTCGAGCCGCAGCGGCTCGGCGAGCTCGGCCGGGAGTGCCACCGCCGCGCTCTCCAGGGGCACCTCGGGTGCTCCGCCGCCACCCACCGCTGCCGCCGAGCGGACCGCGGTGGCCGTGAGCGCCCCGTCGGTGCGGACGCCGATCTCCTCCGCGACGCGGCCGGCCCGCTCCAGCAGCTCCCTCGGGGTGGCCGCAAGCGCCGCCGCCACCGGGGACGTCGGGCCGGTGAGCGTGGCCTCCAGCGCGGCCAGGGTGAGCTTGTCCACCCGCAGCGCGCGGGCGAACGGGTGTCGGCGCAACGACTCCACCAGGTCGGCGCGGCCGAGCATCAGTCCGCACTGCGGCCCGCCGAGGAGCTTGTCCCCCGAGGCCGTGACCAGGTCGGCGCCCGCCCGCAGCGCGGCCGAGGCGCTCGGCTCGTCGGGCAGCCGCGGGTGCGGGGCCAGCAGCCCCGAGCCGATGTCGACCACGACGGTCGCGTCCAGGGTGGCCAGGTGCTCGACCGGGACCGAGGCGGTGAACCCGCGGACCACGAAGTTCGAGGGATGCACCTTGAGCACGAAGCCGGTCCGCTCGTCGATCGCGTCGGCGTAGTCGGCCAGGCGCACCTTGTTCGTCGTACCCACCTCGCGCAGGCGCGCCCCGACAGACTCGAGCAGCTCGTGGATCCGGAAGCCGTCACCGATCTCCACCATCTCGCCGCGGGCGACCACGACGTCGCGGCCCGACGCCAGCGCGCAGGTGACCAGGGCGAGTGCCGCTGCCCCGTTGTTCACCACGTGCACCCCTCCGGCGTCGGGGACTGCTGCGGCGAGCGCGGCCAGCGCGGTGCGGCCGCGGCGTCCACGGCGCCCGGTGGCGAGGTCGAGCTCCACGTCGGTGGCACCGGCAGCCACCTGCAGCGCCTCCACGGCCGCCGCCGACAGCGGGGCCCGGCCGAGGTTGGTGTGCACCACGACGCCGGTGGCGTTCAGCACCCGGCGCAGCGACGACGCCGATGCCGGCAGCGCGGCCACCGCGGCGTCGGCCACCTCCTCGGGTGCGACCGCACCGGCGCGGCACCGCTCCAGGGCACTCGCCACCGCCTGCTTGACCAGGCCGGCACCGAGCCGCTCGCTCGCCGCGACCAGCCGCGGGTCGGCCAGCACGGCGTCGGTGCGGGGGGTGGCCCTTCTCGGGTCCGGCACTCCGACCTCCCGGCAGGAAACGACAGTGGCAAGCCATCGTATGCAGGCCGGAGCGGTCCCGGGTGCCCGATGATGACCACACGACGCCACTTGGACCGAGGAGCGATCAGCATGAGCAACCCCGACAACGGGCCGACCGGGTCTTACCGGGAGCTGGTCGCAGCCGTCCGGGCGCGCACCGAGGGCACGCCGTACGTCCTCACCGAGACCGCTGGCGGCTTCGACGTGCGCATCGACCTCGAGGACGCCTCCTGGTACGCCGCGCTCTACAAGGAGCACCTGTCGACGGCGTGGACCTACGAGGTGAAGGTGGACGCCGCGACCAGGACGCTCTCGATCACCGACGTCGGGAAGGCCGTGACGTGGCGTGCGGGCGCCGAGGCCCGAGGCGGCATCCCGACCCCCGTGCTCAGCGGCGCCGGGTCGGTGTTCAGGGGACGCGCCTCGGGCAGGACCTTCCGGAGGGTCTACGCCATCAATGAGCAGGGCAAGTACGCCAAGGTCGTGGACATCTCGTTCAACCCTTCGGAGGGCCGCGACCTCATCCGCGGACCCGCCCGTGAGCTGGGCTGGACGGAGAAACGCGGTGTGTCCGAGCGCATCGGCCTCTACTTCGCGGTGTTCACGCTCGTGGGACTCGTGCTGGGCGGCATCGCGACCGCGATCCTGCTCGCGGTGATGGCCCTGAACGGCGACCTGTGAGCTGTGGCGGAGGCGGACGGGAATCGAACCCGCCTGACCGAGATGCTCGGCCACTACGGTTTTGAGGACCGCGCCCGTCACCAGACGAGGAACGCCTCCGCGGACACTCTAGGGGAGACCGAGAGACGAGACACCGGTTACGCGAGCCTCTAGCCTCGGGACCATGACCACCCAGCCCACCCAGGTCCGTCTCACCCAGTACGCCGCCGGCGGCGGATGCGCCTGCAAGGTCCCGCCGGGCGAGCTGGAACGGGTCCTCGCGGACCTCCCCGGCGGACGCGCCGGCACCAGCACCCCAGGCGGCTACGGGGAGCTGCTCGTCGGCCTCGAGCACGGCGACGACGGTGCCGCCGTACGCATCGATGAGGGGCCGGACGGACGAGCGGTCATCGTCACCGCCGACTTCTTCACCCCCGTGGTCGACGACGCCTACGACTGGGGCCGGATCGCCGCGGCCAACGCGCTCTCCGACGTCTACGCGATGGGCGGCGAGCCCCTGCTGGCGATCAACCTGCTCGGGTGGCCGCGGGACCGGATCCCGTTCGAGCTCGCCGCCGAGGTGCTCCGCGGCGGGGCGGACGTGTGCCTGGAGGCCGGGACCCACCTCGCCGGCGGGCACAGCATCGACGACCCGGAGCCGAAGTACGGCCTGTCCGTCACCGGCTTCGCCCGCGCCGACCGCCTGCTCCGCAACGACGCCGCGAGCCCCGGCTCCGCGCTGACGCTGACCAAGCCGATCGGGGTGGGGGTGCTGAACAACCGGCACAAGGCCACCGGGGAGCGCTTCGAGCAGGCGATCAGCGCGATGACCACGCTGAACCGCGAGGCCTCACGCGCGGCCGTCGCGGCCGGGATCCGGGCGGCCACCGACGTGACCGGGTTCGGGCTGCTGGGCCACCTCTACAAGATGGCCCGCGCCAGCGGCGTGACCGCGGTCGTGGACTCCGCCGCGGTCCCCTACCTCGAGGGCGCCCGCGAGTCCTACGCCGAGGGGTTCGTCCCGGGGGGCAGCCGCCGCAACCTCGACTGGGTGCGGCCCCACCTCGACGCCGGGGTCGGCGAGGACGAGCTGGTCCTGCTCGCCGACGCGCAGACCTCCGGCGGCCTGCTCGTGGCCGGCGAGCTCCCGGGGCACCCGGTCATCGGTGAGATCATCCCGGCGGGCAAGTTCCCTCTCGTCGTACGCTGAGGTCCTGAGAGCATGGCCCCCCGGTTGCGGGGTACACGTGCCCAGACGGAAGGAGACGGGGTGACGGACGAGCACAGCGAGAACAGCCAGGCATCTGGCCAGGACTCTGGTCCGGCATCTGGTCTGGCATCCGGTCTGGGCGCCCGTCTCGGCAAGACCTTCCTGTCCTGGCCCGTCGTCCGCCAGCTCAGCGGCTCGGACTTCCTGGGCCGTGGTGTCGCCGCCCGGTCGCAGCACACCGAGGAGATCACCGCCCGCACCGAGACCGCGGACCGGGTCGCCAAGAGCGTGTGCCCCTACTGTGCGGTCGGCTGTGGCCAGAACGTGTTCGTCAAGGACGAGAAGGTCATCCAGATCGAAGGCGACCCCGACAGCCCGGTCTCGCGTGGGCGCCTGTGCCCCAAGGGATCGGCCAGCAAGAACCTCGTCACCAGCCCGATGCGCCAGACCAAGGTCCGCTACCGCCGTCCCTACGGCACCGAGTGGGAGGACCTCGAGCTCGACGTCGCGATGGAGATGATCGCCGACCGGGTGGTCAAAGCCCGGGACGACTCCTGGCAGGACCTCGACGACGACAAGACCGTCCGCCGCACGTTGGGCATCGCCAGCCTCGGAGGGGCCACCCTCGACAACGAGGAGAACTACCTCATCAAGAAGCTGTTCACCGCGATGGGTGCCATCCAGATCGAGAACCAGGCGCGTATTTGACACTCCGCCACGGTCCCCGGTCTGGGGACCTCGTTCGGGCGCGGCGGCGCCACCGGGTTCCTCCAGGACCTGGCCAACGCTGACTGCATCGTGATCCAGGGCTCCAACATGGCCGAGGCCCACCCCGTGGGCTTCCAGTGGGTGATGGAGGCCAAGGCGCGCGGCGCCAAGGTGATCCACGTGGACCCCCGGTTCACCCGCACCAGCGCGCTCGCGGACACCTTCGTGCCGCTGCGCGTCGGCACCGACATCGCCTTCCTCGGTGGCGTCATCAACTATGTGCTGGAGAACGAGCTCGACTTCCGCGAGTACGTCGTGGCCTACACCAACGCCGCGGTGATCGTGGGCGAGGACTTCCAGGACACCGACGACCTCGACGGCCTGTTCTCCGGGTTCGACGCCGACACCCGCACCTACGACCCCACCAGCTGGCAGTACGCCGGGGAGGGTGCCTCGGGCGACGACAGCCAGGAGCAGGACCCGGTCACCCAGCGCGAGACCGCCAGCGGCCTCCAGCACGAGACCCACGGTGCCGGGATGCAGAGCGACCCGCAGCGCGACGAGACGCTGCAGGACCCGCGGTGCGTCTACCAGATCCTCAAGCGGCACTTCGCGCGCTACACCCCCGAGGTGGTCTCCCAGACCTGCGGCGTCTCGACCGAGGCGTTCCTCGAGGTCGCCCGGGCGTTCGCCGAGAACTCCGGCCGCGAGCGCACCACCGCGCTGGTCTACAGCGTCGGCTGGACCCAGCACAGCGTGGGCGTGCAGTACATCCGCACCGGCGCCATCCTCCAGCTGCTGCTGGGCAACATGGGCCGCCCCGGCGGCGGCATCATGGCCCTGCGCGGGCACGCCAGCATCCAGGGGTCCACCGACATCCCCACCCTGTTCAACCTGCTCCCCGGCTACCTCCCGATGCCGACCGCGGGCAAGGACGACTCCCTCGACGACTGGCTCGAGGGCGTGAGCCATCCCGGCTCCAAGGGGTTCTGGGCCAACGCGCGTGCCTACGGCGTGAACCTGCTCAAGGCCTACTGGGGCGAGGCCGCCACCGCCGAGAACGACTTCTGCTTCGACTACCTGCCCAAGATCACCGGGGACCACGGCACCTACCGCACCGTGCTCGACATGATCGACGGCAAGGTGAAGGGCTACTTCCTGCTCGGCCAGAACCCCGCAGTCGGGTCCGCGCACGGCAAGGCGCAGCGACTCGGGATGGCCAACCTGGACTTCCTGGTGGTGCGCGACCTCTTCGAGATCGAGAGCGCGACGTTCTGGAAGAACTCCCCCGAGATCGAGACCGGGGAGATCGTCACGGAGGAGTGCCGGACCGAGGTCTTCTTGATGCCGGCCGCCTCGCACGTGGAGAAGGAGGGCACCTTCACCCAGACCCACCGGATGCTGCAGTGGCGCGAGAAGGCCGTCGAGCCACCGGGCGACTGCCGCTCCGAGCTGTGGTTCTTCTACCACCTGGGCCGGATGATCCGATCGCGCCTCGAGTCGTCCACCGCGGAGAAGGACCGTCCGCTGCTCGACCTCGCGTGGGACTACCCGATGATCGGTCAGACCGACGACCCCGACGCCGAGGCCATCTTGAAGGAGATCAACGGCTTCGAGGTCGCGACCGGGCGGCCCCTCTCGACGTTCACCGAGATGAAGGAGGACGGCTCCACGCTGGGCGGCTGCTGGATCTACACCGGTGTCTACAAGGACGGGGTGAACCAGGCGGCGCGACGCAAGCCCGGCAAGGACCAGGACTACGTGGCTCCCGAGTGGGGCTGGGCCTGGCCGGCCAATCGCCGCACGCTCTACAACCGCGCCTCCGCCGACCCCGAGGGAAAGCCGTGGAGCGAGCGCAAGGCCTACGTGTGGTGGGATCCCGAGGCGGGCGAGGCCGGTGAGTGGACCGGGCACGACGTGCCGGACTTCGAGGTCACCAAGCCGCCGTCGTACCGCGCGCCGGAGGGAGCCGACGGCGTCGCGGGCATCGAGGGCATCGACCCGTTCATCATGCAGGGCGACGGGAAGGGCTCGCTCTACGTGCCGAAGGGGCTCATCGACGGGCCGATGCCGACCCACTACGAGCCGGTGGAGTCGCCGTTCCGCAACCAGATCTACGCCCAGCAGGCCAACCCCACGCGCAAGGAGTACAGCCGCGCGGAGAACCGGATCAACCCGAGCCCGCCCGAGGAGCACAGCGAGGTCTTCCCGTTCGTGTTCACCACCAGCCGGCTCACCGAGCACCACACCGCCGGCGGGATGAGTCGCTACGTCGCGAGGCTCGCGGAGCTGCAGCCGGAGATGTTCATCGAGGTCTCCCCCGAGCTGGCAGCGCTGCGCGGCCTGGAGAACGGCGAGTGGTGCCACGTGGTCACCGCCCGCTCCGCGGTCGAAGGCCGGGTGCTGGTGACCGAACGGCTCTCGCCGCTCCGGGTGGAGGGGCGCACGATCCACCAGGTGTGGTTGCCCTACCACTGGGGCACTGGTGGGATGGTGACCGGCGACTCGGCCAACGACCTGTTCGGGATCGCCCTCGATCCCAACGTCCTCATCCAGGAGAGCAAGGTGGGCACCTGTGACGTCCAGCCCGGACGCCGCCCCTCCGGCCGCGAGCTCCTCATCTTCGTCGAGGGCTACCAGCGCCGCGCGGGCGTGCTGCACGACCAGAGCAGACCGATCGTGACCGCAGGTCCCGGCGCGCAGGTGGACGACGCCGGCGACGAGACACCCGAGCCCACTGAGACACCCGAGCCCACCGAAGGATCCTGATGGCCGGCCCGCACAGCCTGTTCGGTCCCGTTGACCCCGCCTCCGACGCGGGCTACGAGGACAACCCCAAACGCAAGGGGTTCTTCACCGACACCAGCATCTGCATCGGCTGCAAGGCCTGCGAGGTGGCCTGCAAGGAGTGGAACGACGTCCCCGCAGACCACTTCGACATGCTCGGCTCCTCCTATGACAACAGCTTCTCGCTGAACGCCAACCAGTGGCGTCACGTCGCCTTCATCGAGCAGCCCAAGAAGCTCGGCCAGCAGGAGTCGGGGCTGCGTCGCCAGATCAAGGAGGACGCGCACCAGCAGGCGGTGAACCTCGGCATGCCCGCGATGTCTCCGCCCCGAGGCGAGAACGGGGTGGTGCTGCCCGACTCGGGCACCGACGTGCAGGCCGGCGAGTCCGACGCGGTGGACCGCCCGGACTTCCGCTGGCTGATGTCCTCCGACGTGTGCAAGCACTGCACCCACGCCGCGTGCCTCGACGTGTGCCCCACCGGCTCGCTGTTCCGCTCCGAGTTCGGGACCGTGGTCGTCCAGGACGACATCTGCAACGGGTGCGGGTACTGCGTCGCCGCCTGCCCCTACGGCGTGATCGAGCGTCGCAAGGGTCCCGAGGGCGCCAAGAACGTGGGCATCGCCCAGAAGTGCACGCTGTGCTACGACCGCCTCGACGCAGGCAAGCAGCCGGCGTGCTCGCAGGCCTGCCCCACCCAGTCGATCCAGTTCGGCGACGTCGAGGAGCTGCGCGAGCGGGCCAACGCCCGCGTGGAGATGCTGCACGAGGCCGGGATCATGGACGCCCGGCTCTACGGCAACGACCCCGACGACGGCGTCGGTGGGACCGGCGCGTTCTTCCTGTTGATGGACGAGCCCGAGGTCTACGGGTTCCCGCCGGACCCGGTAGTCACCACCAAGGACCTGCCGGACATGTTCCGCAAGGCGGGGATGGCGGCGGTGGCCCTGCTCGCAGGCGCCGCGGTCTCGTTCGTGGGAGCCCGAAAGTGACCCCGGACGGGAACCCCGAATCCGGCCCGGACCGGAGCAGGTCCCCGCAGGAGCTGGTCGAGCCGGTCGGCCACCAGGCCACCCCGGGATCCCGGGGGCGTAGGCGCCGTCGGCGCAAGGGGGGCGGGGCGGAGCAGTCGATGGTCCCGGACCCGACGTTCACCTCCTACTACGGTCGGCCGATCGTCAAGGCCTCGCCGTGGGAGGCCGACATCCCGGCGTACCTCTTCGCGGGCGGGCTCGCCGCCGGGTCCTCGCTGATCGCCGCCGGCGCCGACCTCACCGGCCGCCCGACGCTGCGCAGGTCGGCCCGGCTCGGCGCCATCAGCGCCCTGGGGTTCTCGATGGTGGCCCTGGTGCACGACCTGGGCAAGCCGTCCCGGTTCCTGAACATGCTGCGGGTCGTGAAGCTCACCTCCCCGATGTCGGTCGGCACCTGGATCCTGTCGATCTACGGCCCGTTCGCGGGTGCGGTGGCCGCTACCGAGGTCGTCGGGATGCTCCCGGAGCGCTACCGCGTCGGACCGCTGCGGCTCGCGGCGTACGCCGACCGGCCCGCCGGTCTGCTCGCCGCCCTGTTCGCGCCTCCGGTGGCGTCCTACACCGCCGTGCTGCTGGCCGACACCGCGACGCCGTCGTGGCACTCGGCCTACAAGGAGCTGCCGTTCGTCTTCGTGGGTTCCGCGGCGGCCGCCTCGGCAGGCCTCGGGATGATCACCGCTCCCCTGGAGGAGACCGGTCCCGTGCGTCGGCTGGCGCTCGGCGGCGCCGTGCTCGAGCTGGTGATGGAACGCCGGATGGAACACACGATGGGGATCACGGCCGAGCCGCTGCACCAGGGCAAGGCCGGGCGGCTGATGACGGCTGCCAGGAACCTGACCCTCGCCGGCGCCGCGGGGTCCCTGCTCGCGGGGCGCAGCCGCACCGTCGCGGTGCTCTCCGGCGCAGCCCTGCTGGCCGGCTCGGCGTGCACCCGGTTCGGGATCTTCGAGGCCGGCCAGGCCTCGGCGAAGGACCCCAAGTACACCGTGGTCCCCCAACGCGAGCGCGTGCAGCGCGGCGAACCGGTCCGCTTCGAGCACCCCACGTCCCCCAGCCCCGAGAACTAGACCAGAGCCCCGAGAACTAGACCGACGCGCGCCACCACGGCTCGGTGGGCAGGGCGCCGTCGAGCTCGAACCGCCCGCCCGGCGCGGGCAGCGCCAAGGCGACCCCCGCGCCCGCGGCCTCCTCGAGCAACCGCTCGACCGGCTCCGACCACTCGTGGAAGGCGAGGTCGAAGGTGGCCCAGTGGATCGGGAGCAGCGCCGCCCCGCCGACCTCGCGGTGGGCCCGGACCGCCTCCGCGGGATTCATGTGCACGTCGGGCCAGCGGGGGTCGTAGGCACCGATCGGCATGATCGTGAGGGCGAACGGGCCGTGCCGCTCGCCGATCTCGGCGAACGCCGGCGTGTAGCCGGTGTCGCCGCCGAAGAAGACCCGCTGCCGCTGCCCGGCCAGCACCCAGCTGGCCCAGAGCGTGGTGTTGCTGCCCAGGCTGCGTCCGGAGAAGTGCCGGGCCTCGGTGCAGGTGAAGGTGAGCCCGCGCACCTCGTGGGACTGCTCCCAGTCGAGCTCGACGATGCGGTCCTCGGGGACACCCCAGCCGCGCAGGTGCTCACCGATCCCGAGCGGCACCACGAAGGGGAAGCGGTTCCCCGCCGCCGCGCTGCTCGCGACCAGGGTGTCGATCGTGGCGGTGTCCAGGTGGTCGTAGTGGTCGTGGGAGATCAGCACCGCGTCCAGCCGGGGCAGGTCCGCCAGGGCCATCGGCACCGGGTGGTTGCGCCGGGGGCCGACCTTGCGCGAGGGCGAGACCCGGTCGCTCCACACCGGGTCGGTGAGCACCCAGTGGCCCTCGATCTCCAGCAGCACCCCGGCGTGCCCCAGCCAGGTCGCCGCGAGATCGGCGGCCTCGGCGGGGAGGTCGGGGGTCGCGAGCCGAACCGGCCGTCGTGGCTTGCCGCGCGAGCCCTTGGTGGCGAACTCAGCAGCGAGCCCGGCCGTGCCCCCCTCGGGCGCCTCGGTCGCGGGCAGCCGGTTGTGGAACAGCCCGTCCCGGAACTGGGGCGAGTCGGCGTAGTCGAGGCGGCGGTTGCCCGCGCCCAGCGAGCGGCGTACGCCCCGGGCCGCCGTGAGCAGCGTGGGAGCCGACACCAGGGCGGCCAGGAGCGGGAGACGGGAACGGATCACCGGAACAGTCTTCAGGGTGACCCCAACACGAGTGCGACCAGGTCTCGTGACTCACCTCTCGTGACATCCGTGACAGATCCGGGGCATGACCAGGCACCCGCTAGCGTTGGAACTTATGATTGGAACGATCCAATCAGCATCAGAAACCGGCGCGACCCCTCGCGCACAACCCCCCGAGGAGGAACCTTGAGCATCCTGAAACGCACGCTTCACACCCTCAACCGCCACACGCTGTGGTCGTTCAACACCCAGGCTCCGCTGTTCCGGCGCCACTGAGGCTCCGCTGTTCCCGGCGCCACTGAGGCTCCGCTGGCCGGGCGGGGATCAGCCGGTCTTGCTCCGGCTACGCCGGGACAGGTGGCCGTGCATGACCCCCACCAGGCGCGGACCCGCGAGACGCCCCTCGATGCGCCTGGCGTTGCGCTTGAGCGGCTGGGCGATGTACTCCCCCAGGATCACGCCGGCCGCGAGCGCGATCGTCGTCGCCGCCGCGGCGGAGATCTGCAGGATCCCCTGCGAGCTGCCCTCGGACATCGAGCTCAACCCGCGGTAGATCAGCAGCCCGGGCAGCATCGGCACCAGGGCCGGGACGATCACCACCAGCGGGGGTGCCCCGACCCGGCCTGCGACCGTGTAGCTGACCACGCCGATCACGACGGCGGCACAGGCCGGCGCCCACGGCATCGCCACCGCCGGGTCGCGCACGGCCAGGAACGCGAGGTGCCCCAGCAGCGTGGTCATCGCCACGGCCGGTAGCGCCCGCACGGGCGCATAGCTGGTCAGCGCGAACGCACAGGCCGCGACGATGGCGCCGATGAGCACCAGCGGCGTCTCGGCCAGGCCCGACTCCCCCGGGCGTACGTCGGTCAGGCTGAGCCCGAGCGTCTGGGCGAGTGCCAGCCCTGCCGAGACACCGGCGATCAGTCCGGCCGTGGCGAGCAGCGCCTCGATGATCCGGGCTCCTGCGGTGATGTAGAACCCGGACAGGGCATCCTGGATCGCGCCCATGAACCCGATCCCGGACAGCAGCAGCACGATGCTGGCGGTGATCACCAGCGAGGGGTCCACGTCCAGCCCGAGCCAGTCCCTGCCGAGGGCGCCGGTGCCGACTGCCAGCAGCGTGGCCAGCAGTCCGCCGGCGATCTGCTGGTAGAACATCGGCCACCGCTGCCGGTTCATCGTCCGGGTGAGCATGGTGATCAGCGCCGCGGCGATCGCCGCGACGACGGTGATCACCACACCGCTGCCCAGGACGAGCGCGATCCCGGCGCCCACCGCAGCGGAGCCGAGCACCACCGCCCATCGCGGCAGCCAGTGACCCGTGGAGTTCACCCGGGCCACCTTGGCGCGCGCCTCGATCAGGGTGACCCGGTCCAGCAGCACGTCCCGCACGAGGTGGTGGGTACGGGTCAGGTCGTCGTAGTCGATCTCGCGCTGGCTGATGGTCCGCGTCAGCAGCACCGGCACTTCGTCCGGGTCGTTCTGGTAGCCCATCCGCAGCATCGTGAACGTGACGTCCACGTCGGCGTTGCGCAGACCGTAGTGACGGGTGATGGCAAGCATGGTCGCGGTCACGTCGGCGGCACCGGCGCCGGACGAGAGCAGGATCTCGCCGACCCGGAGCGCGAGGTCCAGGACCTTGTAGGTCTCGCGGGAGTCGGTCATCACACGGGAATGTTGAGGCTTGTCGCAGGGCTCGTCGTACCGCTCACGCTGCCGGGGTGAGGGGACTCACACGAGGCCGGCGACACTCAGATCCAGCCCATCCGGCGAGCGGTCGCCGCGGCCTCGTGACGGTTGCCGGCACCCAGCTTGGCCGCCGCGCTGGAGAGGTAGTTGCGCACGGTCCCCGGGGACAGGTGCACCCGCCGGGCGATGTCGTCGACCGGCGCCCCGCCCGCCGCCGCCTCCAGCACGTCGGCCTCCCGCGGGGTCAGCGGCGAGTCCCCCGCCGCGATCGCCTCGGCAGCGAGCTCCGCGTCGACGTGGCGTCCTCCGGCGTGCACGATCCGCACCACCTGGGCCAACGTCGCCGCCGAGGTCGTCTTCGGCAGGAACCCCTTCACCCCACTGGCGAGTGCCCGCTTCAGGTAGCCGGGGCGGCCGTGGCTGGTGACGATCAGGCACCCGCACGACGGCAGCACCCGCCCGAGCTCCTCGGCGACCGTGATCCCGTCCTGGTCGGGCATCTGCAGGTCGAGGACGGCCACGTCGGGCGCGGTGGCTCGTGCTGCCGCCAACGCCTCGGCGCCGGTGGCGGCCTCCGCGACGACCTCGAGGTCGTCCTCGAGGGAGAGCATCTGGGCCAGCGCGCTCCGGATGAGGTTCTCGTCGTCGGCGAGCAGCACCCGGATCACGGGACCACCCCGGCACGGGAGCCGGTCGCGGGCAGCTCCACCCGTACGACGAACTCCTCACCTTCGCGCCCGGCGCGGAGCGCGGCGCCGGACGGAGCCAGCTGCTCGGTGAGACCGGCCAGTCCGCTTCCTGCGGTGCTTCCCGGATGCTCGGTGCCGGGTGGGTTCTCGAGCCCGTCGTTGCGGATCACGACCGCCCCGCCGACGTAGGACATCTCCACCCGGGTCGCGCCGGAGTGACGCAGCACGTTGGTGACCGCCTCCCGGACCACCCTGGCCACGGGCTCGTGCCAGGCCGAGGGAAGGCCGTCGAGATCGGCGGTGGCGGCGATCCCGGCTGCCTTGAGCAGCGAGACCGCGCCGTCGAGCTCGGCACTCAGGTCCAGCGGCCGGTAGCCACGAGCCAGCTCGCGCGCCTCGCGCAGCGCCTCGTGCGCGGTCTCCCGCACCTGCAGGATGCGGTCGGCGGCGCGATCATCCCCCCGCGCTGCCAGCGTCGCTGCGAGCTCGGCCTGGACCGCGATCGTGGAGAGCTGTCGCCCCATCACGTCGTGGACGTCCCGGGAGAACCGGAGCCGTTCCTCGGCCACGGCCAGGGCCGCCTGATTGGTGCGGGCCCGTTCCAGCTCGATCACCACCCCCATCAGCCACAGCGAGCTCTGCACCGTGAACGTGAAGAACAGGCCGACCACCGCGCCGCCGATGGCGAGGCCGAGGTGACCGGTGGGCACCAGGACCAACGCCGGGTAGGCCAGGAACAGGCCCCACTGGAAGGCTCGGTCCCGCAAGCCACCCATCCCCCAGGACAGTGCCATCACCACGATCAACGCGCCCGCGAACTGCGACTTCTCCGGCAGCAGCAGGACGAGCCCCTCGGCCAGGAGCGCCGCGGCGACGAGCGGAACCAGCCGGGACCAGGGCACGGGAGAGGTGGCCGGGTGGAGACTGATCGCCGCTCGCATCGCCAGCGTGCTGGTGACGCCGAGGACGATGGTGCCCAGGACCAGCCCGAGCACCTCAGCACGCGCCATGGGGTATGCCAGGGCACTCACGGCGCCGCTGAGCAGCACGAACCACAAGATCACGTAGAGCGAGCCGAGGGTGTAGAGCCGGACGCGCTGCACCTCGCTGCGGCGGGCCCACCCCCACGGGTCCATCGCCCGACCAAGAGACCGGCCCAATGACCGGCCCGATGATCGGCCCGATGATCGGCCCGTCATCGCGACACCCGTTCGTCCGCTCGTCCGCCCACGGGCAGATCCTGTCAGGTCGGTCAGGACCGTGGCTCCCACGTCATCGAGCGCCGCGCCAGCACTCCGGCGATGACGGTCCACGCGACGAGCGCCCCGACGGCCGGAGCCGCCTCGACCCAGGTCTGCGCGAAGCTCACGGTGGCCGGGTCGACCATGTCGGTGGTGCGCCCGAACCAGGCGACCCGGACGAGGTCGTTGACCGCTGCCCCGGGGGTGAGCGCGACCCAGGCGTGAGCGGCCTCGGGAAGCGCCGGCTTGAGCAGTCCCCCGGTCGCCAGGAGGATCACCGGCAGGCTGGTCAGCTGGGCGGCCTCCGCCGTACGGGTCCACGCCGCGGTCCAGAACGCCAGCGCCGCGAACGCGACGCACGCCAGGAGCACCCCGACGAGCACGAGCAGCGGGTTCGCCGGGAGGTCCAGGCCGGAGGCCATCGAGATCGGCACCGTCACCAGCGTCACCACCAGGGTGATCGCCAGGCCGGGCAGGGCCAGCGACGCCAGGATCTCCGGGTCGGTCGCCTCACCGGTGCGCAACCGCTTCAGCACCAGCTCGTCGCGCCGGGTCACCGTCATCGAGAGCAGGTTGTAGTAGACCGGGAACAGCAGCGCCATCAGCAGCACCGTGCTCACCCCGGCCATCCCGGCCATCATGTCGCCGCGGTCGCCGAGGAAAAGCAGCGCCAGCGGGAGCAGGGGCATCACGAACGCGTAGGCGAGGGTCAGCCGGTTGCGGACGATCGTGATGACGTTGGTGCGCGCCAGCCCGGCGACGCGCTGGGCAGCAGGGGCGAGGGTGCTCATCGCGAGCTTCCTTCCGTGACGGTGCGGAGATGGTCGTCCGGTGCCGCGGCAGCCGACTCGTGCTGGTCGTCCCCGTGCTGGTCGTCCCCGTGCTGGTCGTCCCCGTGTTGGGCGATCGCCAGGAAGACCGACTCGAGGCTGGCGCTGCGGGCACTGATCCGCTCGAGGCGTACGCCGTCGCGCTCGGCCCAGAGCAGCACCGCGGTCAGCACCCGCTGCAGGTCGTGGGTCTCGATGGTGGTCAGGTCACCGTGGCGGGAGACCTGCACGTCGGTGAGGTCCGGGAGCGCCCGGTCAAGGGTCGCGAGGTCAAGGGTCGCGAGGTCGGGAGTCGCGAAGGAGATGGTCGCCGGGTGGTCGGCGACGATCGAGTCGGCCGTGCCCTCCTTGACGATCCGGCCGGCGCGCATGATCGAGATCCCGTCGGCCAGCGTCTCGGCCTCCTCGAGGTAGTGCGTGGTGAGCAGCACCGTCGCCCCCGACTCCTTGAGGTCCTGCACCAGCCGCCACACCTGCCGGCGGCTCTCGGGGTCCAGCCCGGTGGTCGGCTCGTCGAGCATCACCACGTCCGGGCGTCCCGACAGCGTGCAGGCCAGGTCGACCCGGCGCTGCTCACCTCCGGAGAGCGCGCGCATCGGGGTACCGGCCTTGTCCGCCAGGCCCAGCATCTCCAGCGACTCAGCGACCGGGCGGGCGTCGGTGACGGTGGCGGCCCACATCCGCACGGTCTCGGCGACGGTGAGGTCAGCGACGAAGCCGCTGCGCTGGAGCAGCACGCCGGTACGACGTCGTACGGCGGCCCGGTCCGCGATCGGGTCCAGGCCCAGCACTCGCACCTCCCCCGCGGTGGGCGAGGCGAGCCCTTCGATCACCTCCAGGGTGGAGGTCTTGCCGGCGCCGTTGACGCCGAGCAGGGCATGGATCGTGCCGCGGCCGATGTTCAGGTCGATCCCGCGGACCGCCTCGAAGGCATCGTCGCCGGTGCCGTAGCGGCGCCGCAGGCCGCTGACCGTGATGGTGTGCTCGCTCATGCCTCCAGCATCAGCGATCCAGCGCACGGCCAGTAGTGCGTGATGTCACCGGTCCGGCGAGGATCCGCCCGCTGAGTACTGACAGATGTCATGGGCGCACTTGTCGTGCCCGCACCGGGAGGGTTGCAGGGCCACCAGCGGCAGCGGCATCGGCCCGAGCAGCGACGCGGTCCGGTGCACCACTTGCGCGGACAGGACCTCGGGGCCGGAGGTGATCTCCTCCACCAGGTGCCCGGGCGAGCAGACCAGCACCGTCCCGGCGCGGGCCGCGAACGCCAGCGAACCGGTGACGCACACCACCGGCACGACCACGCTGTTCCTGCCGCTGCTCGGGCCCGCATCCAGCGAGGGCACCAGCGCGCGTACCGCCTTCGCCGACCGCACGGCGTTCGCGGTGGCCCGGGGGTGCCGGCGACCGTTCTTGAGCACCATCCCCCCGCGGACACCCACCTCGCCGAAGACCTCCAGGGTGTCCACCACGAAGACTCCCTGGGGACCGACCAGCACCCGGTCGATGTTCTCCTTGCCGCGTCCGGGCCGGGGGACGTCGGCGAAGACGTGCCACCGATGCGACAGCCGGGTCAGGGCCTCGGGAAGGGTCTCCTCGGGACCCGCGTTGTCGCGGGACACCGCAACGCGCACCGGCATCGACGTCCCCCCTGTCCTGATAGGGCATCAGGATATGGGTGAAACATCCGATTTGTTAGATATTCAGGCGGTTCATCCGGTGAGCTGCTGCTCGGCTTCGGCTGGCAACCGTCCCGACGCGACCACGAGCGCCCGCATCCGCTGGGCGATCGCATCGCTGAACGCACCCCTGGGGGCGCGCCAGGCCCAGTTGCCCTCGTCGGTCCCCGGGGTGTTCATCCGTGCCTCCGCGCCGAGCTCGAGCAGGTCCTGGGCCGGCACCACCGCGAGCCGGGCCGTGGAGGACAGCGCCAGCCGGATCAGCGCCCACGGCATCTCCTCATCCCCCGGCACCTGGGCCTGCACCGACTCCAGCACCCGTCTACGGGTCGGCTCGTCGAGCGCGCTCCACCACCCGAGCGTCGTGTCGTTGTCGTGGGTGCCGGTGTAGACGACGCTCTCCTCACCGTGCAGGTGCGGCAGGTAGGGGTTGTCACTCTCCCCGTCGAAGGCGAACTGGAGCACCTTCATCCCTGGCAGCCCGAACTCCAGCCGCAGCTCGTTCACCTCGTCGGTGATCACGCCGAGGTCCTCGGCGACCAGGGTGCCGGGACCGGCGGCCTCCACCAACGCGGCGAGCACCTCCCGGGCAGGACCCTTGACCCAGTGGCCGTCCTTGGCGGTCTCCGCCTCGGCCGGTACGTGCCAGGCGGCCTCGAAGCCGCGGAAGTGGTCGATCCGGACCAGGTCGAAGAGCTCCCGCTGGCGGGCGATCCGCTGCCGCCACCAGGCGAACCCGTCCGCGGCCATCGCCGCCCAGTCGTAGTGCGGGTTGTTCCACCGCTGCCCGTCCGCCGCGAAGTAGTCCGGCGGCACGCCGGTCACCGTCGTCGGGTTGCCCTCCTCGTCGAGCAGGAACAGCTCGCGATGGGCCCAGACGTCGGCGCTGTCGTGGGAGACGAAGATCGGCAGGTCACCGAACAGCAGCACCCCCTTGGAGGCTGCGTAGGCGTGCAGCTCGGCCCACTGGATCGCGAAGACCCACTGCTCGAAGCGCAGCCGCTCCACGTCGGAGGCCCGCGACTCCAGCACCTGGGCCACCCGCACGGGGTCCCGGTCGCGCAGTCCCGGCTCCCACGTCGTCCACGGGATGCCACCGAGCGCCTGGCGCAGCACCGTGAACTGCACGAACGGCTCCAGCCAGGAGGCGTTCTGCTCGCACCATCGCGCGCACGCCAGGCGCTGCTCGGCGGTCATCGAGCCCGGCGAGACCAGGCCGCGCTCCTCGCGCAGCTCGGGGCTGAGCAGGTCGGGGTTGCCGGCCATCGCCGAGATCGCGTTGTACGGCGAGCCGTCCCCCTGGTGCGTCGGCACGAGCGGGAGCACCTGCCAGACCGTGCAGCCTGCGGCGGCGAGGAAGTCCACGAACCGGTAGGCCTGCGGCCCGAGGTCACCCGAGGTCAGCGAGGTGATGTGGAGCAGCACTCCGGCCCGGCGTACCCCGAGCGGACCCCGAGCGAGACCCCCGTTGAGAGCAGGGTCGAGGAGGTCAGCCATGGGCCTCGGTCACCACATCGCGCAGCTGGTCGATCATCCACTCGAGCTCTTCGGTCTCGATCGTCAGCGGCGGCGCCAGCCGGATCGTCGACCCGTGGGTGTCCTTGACGAGCACGCCCTTGGCCAGCATTCGCTCGGAGGTCTCCCGGCCGCTCATCAGCCCGGGCTCGATGTCGACCCCGGCCCACAGGCCCCGGGTGCGCACCGCGACGATCCCGTCGCCGACCAGCTTCTCCAGGCCCGTCTCGAGGACCACCGCCAGCTCGCGCACGCGCTCCTGGATCTCGCCGGTCTCGAGCAGCTTGACCACGGCGTGGCCGACGGCGGCTCCCAGCGGGTTGCCGCCGAAGGTGGACCCGTGGTTGCCGGGGTGGAGCACACCGAGGACCTCGTCGGAGGAGACGACCGCAGAGACGGGAATGATCCCGCCGCCGAGAGCCTTGCCGAGCACGTACATGTCCGGGACCACGCCCTCGACCTCGCAGGCGAAGGTGGTGCCGGTGCGGCCGAGACCGGACTGGATCTCGTCGGCGATGAAGAGCACGTCGAGCTCGGTGCACATGTCCCGGACGGCCTGCAGGTAACCGGCCGGGGGGATGATCACGCCCGCCTCACCCTGGATCGGCTCGATCAGCACGGCGACCGTCTCGGCGTCGATCGCGTCGCGCATCGCGGCGGCGTCGCCGTACGGGACGACCCGGAAGCCAGGGGTGAACGGGCCGAAGCCCTCCCGCGCCAGCGGGTCGGTGGAGAAGCTGACGATCGTGGTGGTGCGCCCGTGGAAGTTGTCGCCGGCGACGACGATGTTGGCCTGGTTCGCGGGCAGCCCCTTGAGGTCGTAGCCCCACTTGCGCGCGACCTTGATCGCGGTCTCCACGGCCTCGGCGCCGGTGTTCATCGGCAGCACCCGGTCCATTCCGGCCAGAGCGGCGAGGTCGCGGCAGAACGGCCCGAGCTGGTCGTTGTGGAAGGCCCGGCTGGTCAGGGTCACCCGGTCGAGCTGGTCACGCGCCGCCTGGATCAGGCCGGGGTGGCGGTGGCCGAAGTTCAGCGCGGAGTAACCGGCCAGGCAGTCGAGGTAGCGGCGCCCGTCGACATCGGTCACCCAGGAACCCTCCGCCTCGGCCAGCACGACCTGGAGGGGGTAGTAGTTGTGCGCGACGAAGCGGTCTGCGAGGTGCAGGTGCTCCTCGGTCTGCGGTGCTGGTGCGGTCTTCCCACGGCTGAGGTTCGTCATCGGGTCCCTTCGCGTCGCGCCGCACCCGGGCGGCGGCTGACTTTCTGGTCGCTTCGCACAGTCTTCTTGGTCGCTTCGAACTGTACGGGTGGCTCGGAGACTGCCGAAACGCCGATCGCCCCGTGGGCTTGCCCGCCTCAGGAGGCTGCGCCTAAGGTGACGCGTCCCGGAGGACCGGGACGCCCCCGTCGTCGCCGAGTCCTGTCCGCGCGGAGGGCCCTCTACCAATCAGCGGACAAGAGCGGGGAACCCACTTTCCCGGGTCGTGGAGACACGACCCTCTGGGGTGAAGCCATCACCTTTGGCCGGGCACCTTCAGCCCGAACCCGACAGCTAACCTCGCAGGCGCACGGAGGAACCACCCATGCGCATGCGCACGCTCTCAGCGACCCTCCTGGTCGCGTTCACCACCGCCATCCTCATCGGGGGAAGCCTGGTCGCGCCGGCCGAGGCCGCCACGATGAAGACCTGGACCCGGCTGGCCAAGTGCGAGTCCGGCGGCCGCTGGCACGTCAACACCGGCAACGGCTACTACGGCGGGCTCCAGATCAGCCCGCGCACCTGGCGCGGGCACGGCGGCAAGAAGTACGCCTCCAACGCCCACAAGGCCACCAAGCGCCAGCAGGTCCGCGTCGCCAAGCGGATCAAGAACAACCAGGGCTGGCGCGCCTGGCCGTCCTGCTCCAAGCGCATCGGGGTGCGCTGAGCCGGCGGGACCGGCTCGATCGATCGTCAGTACGTCGTCTGGTGTAGCGCTCTGGACAATGGTGTGTGAGACACACTAATGTTCAGCACATGCCAGACGACGTCCTCGCCGCACACCTGCAGGAGCTGCGCCGCGGCACCGTGGTGATGGCCGCACTCGCGACGCTGCGGCGTCCGACGTACGGCTATGCCCTGCTGGAGTCCCTCGCCGAGGCGGGGTTCGGGGTGGACGGGAACACGCTGTACCCGCTGCTGCGACGCCTCGAGAAGCAGGGACTGCTCACCAGTGAGTGGAACACCGAGGAGTCGCGGCCGCGCAAGTTCTACCGGGTCAGCGCGGAGGGAGAGGCCCTGCTGCAGGACCTACTCGACGAGTGGCAGGCCCTGCACACATCGATCGAGAAGCTGAGGTGACCCAGATGCAGACCCAGGACCAGTCCCCCGGGCGTTCCGACCTCACCGAGAGGTACGTCCACGCCGTCACCCGCACCCTGCCCGAGGACCAGCGCGCCGACGTGGCCGAGGAGCTGCGCGCGAGCATCACCGACCGGGTGGAGTCGCTGCAGCTCACCTCGGGACTGCCGGCGAGCCGGGCGGAGTACGCCGCACTCGAGGAGCTCGGCGACCCTGACCGGCTGACGGCCGGCTACACCGGGAGGCGGCTGTACCTGATCGGGCCGGAGCTCTACCCGGCCTACGTACGGGTGCTCAAGCCACTGCTCTCCTCGATCGTCCCCGTCGTGGCGGTCGTCATCGCGGTCATCGCGACCATCGACGGCAGCTCCATCGGCGGGGTCATCGGCGAAACCGTCTGGGTGTCCCTCACTGTCGCCCTGCACGTCTTCTTCTGGGTCACCCTGGCCTTCGTGCTCACCGAACGAGGCATCTCGACCGACGACCTGCGCGACACGATGAAGGTCGACTGGGAGCCCGAGCAGCTGCCCGAGCTCCCCCGCGGAGCGCACGGCTCGTTGGGTGAGCTGGTCTCCACCCTGGTGTGGATCGGGCTCCTCGGAGCCGCACTGGTCTGGCAGCACTTCGGGTCGCACATCGGCGACGACATCCCCGTGCTCGATCCCGACCTGTGGACCTTCTGGCTCCCGTTGATCTTCGTGCTCCTCGCTGCCGAGGCCGTCTTCGAGGTCCTGAAGTACCGCCTCTCCGGCTGGTCCCCGGCGCTCGCGACCGTCAACGTCGTGCTGGGCGCCGTCTTCGCGGCCCCGTTCGTCTACCTCGCGGCCACCGACCGGCTGCTGAACCCGGCGATGGTCGCCGAGGTCCAGAGCAGCTGGCCCGAGTTCGACCCCGGCCTGGTCAATGCCGGAGTCGTGGTCGGGGCCCTCGGGATCTGGGTGTGGGACAGCATCGACGGCTGGATCAAGACGCGAAGGGAGCTGAGCGTCGCCGCTTAGTTCCGCGACTTCTGCCGGTCTGACTGTCGACGACTCGCGCTTCGTCGTGTAGTCAGGCATCAGACACCGCTCAGGAGGAAATCGTGCGCCAGATCTTCGTCACCGCCTTCATCTCCCTCGACGGCGTGATGGAGGCGCCCGGAGGCGAGGAGGGCTACCGCAACACCGGCTGGACCTTCCGCGACATCGAGCACGTGGACGAGGCCTACGAGATCAAGGGCCGCGAGCAGGACGAGGCCGCGGCGATGATGATGGGCCGGGTCAGCTACGAGGCGTTCGCGCCGGTGTGGCCCTCGCTGGACTACTTCCCGCAGTACAACGCGATGCCGAAGTACGTCGTGTCCACCACCCTGCGCGAGGAGGACCTGGTCACCAACTGGGGCGAGACCACCATCCTGCGCTCGACCGACGACGTCGCCGCGGTCAAGGAGACCGACGGCGGCCCGATCAGCATCCACGGCAGCGCGAAGCTCGGCGCCAGCCTGGCCGACGCCGGCCTGGTCGACCGCTACCACCTGCTGGTCTTCCCGGTCCTGCTCGGCGCCGGGAAGCGGCTGTTCAGCACCGCCGACAAGGACAAGCAGCTGCTGTCGCTGGCCGAGAGCGAGTCCTACCGCAACGGCATCCAGAAGCTGGTCTACGACGTCGTCAGGTGAACGTGACCCCCGGCTGAACGCCGGCTGACTGCTGCCCCGCTCCCGCGTGCGCTCCCTTGTGCCGGGCTCTCTACGGTCTTATCTTGCCATGACTGTGACCCACATCACACAGTCCGCAGGAGGCTCGCATGACGCAGCTCGACCGGCACGGTCCGTCGGATCCTGTTCCTGACCCGCTCGCCGCGCCCTTCACCCCCGGAATGCGCGACAACCCCGCCGAGCTCGAGGTGATCCCGGAGGAGATCGCCCGCGAGCACCTCCTCCCCCTCGAGCCAACCCCCACCGAGGAGTTCACCGAGCAGTGGCGCAACGCGTCCTACAACTGCTTCTCCTCGGGCCACAAGTTCTGCCGCGAGGTCTGCCCGGTCACTCAGGTGACCCGCAACGAGTCGTGGACCCCCACCGCCTTCCACGCCAACGTCGTGGCGATGGACAAGGGCGAGATGACCATCGAGGAGGTCGCCTCCGACTACGTGAACTGCACCCAGTGCGGTGCCTGCGAGCTGCGCTGCCCCAACACCTTGTTCACCGGCGACTTCTACCGCTTCCGCACCCGCACGGTCGACGTGGTCAAGGCCGTGCGCGCGTTCGCCGTGGAGAGCGGCGTGCACCAGCCGGGGTGGAAGTCGTGGAACGCACGCACCGACGAGCTCACCCACGAACCCGTGCTGGGTGTGTCGAGTCTGGGCGAGACCCCGGTCAGCCAGGAGCACGTCCGGGACTGGTCCGAGGGCCTCGCCCTCCCGATCGGTGGCGAGACGGTGCTGTTCGTGGACTGCGAGGCGGCCTTCTACCGCACCTCGGTGCCACGCGCGGTCGCCCAGATCCTGCAGCAGGCGGGGTACGAGTTCGGGCTGATGGGCGAGCAGTGGTGCTGCGGCGGCCCCGCCGCCGAGATGGGGTACGTCGACCAGGCGAAGCGGTTCGCCCAGCACAACCTGGACAACTGGCACGCCACCGGCACCCGGCGGGTGCTCGTGCTCGACCCGCACGACTACATCTCGTTCACCGAGGACTACCCGAAGTACTTCGGGGCCGACTTCGACATCGAGGTCGTGCTCGTCGTGGAGCTGTTCGCGGAGCTGATCCGGGAGGGCAGGTTGACGCCGTCGGTGCCGATCGAGCGGGCGATCACCTACCACGACCCCTGTCGGCTCAACAAGCGCAAGGGCATCTGGAAGGAGCCGCGGGAGGTGCTCCGGTCGATCCCGGGCCTCGACTTCACCGACGTCGACCGGGTGACCCAGTGGTCCTACTGCTCGGGCGGAGGTGGCGGGCTCCCCGTGGAGAAGCCCGAGCTCACCGCGGCCATCTCGGCCGGCCGGGTCGAGAAGGCAGCGGCCCTCGAGGTGGACACCCTGGTCAGCGCCTGCCCCTGGTCAGAGCGGCCACTGACCGAGGCCGGGCAGGCAGCGAACATCGACGTCGTCGACATCCACGAGCTGCTCGCGGAGTCGCTGGGCATCACCGTCGGCGGCTCCACCGACGGCACGGTCCACGGGCCGGTCGACCGGACACTCGACGGGACACTCGACGGGGACGGGGACGGGGCGTCATGACCATCGCGGTGGAGCGTCTCGACGAGCTGGTCACCGCGCTGCGCACCGTCCTGCGTGACGAGCAGATCCTCACCTCCAAGCCCGACCGCTACAACCGGGCGCGGGTGCCGGCGCCGTTCCCGGTGCACCGCTGGGCCGAGCGGTTGCCCGACCTCGCCGTGCTGCCCACGAGCACCGCGGAGGTCGCGGGCGTCGTACGCATCGCCAACGACCTGCGCGTGCCGGTGGTGCCCCGCGACGGCGGCACCGGCCTGACCGACGGCGCCGTCCCCCTGCACGGCGGGATCGTGGTCGACGTCAAGCGGATGAACGCGATCACCGAGCTCGATCTCGAGAACCGCACGGTGACCGTCGGCACCGGCATCAACATGCTCAAGCTCAACGAGGAGCTGGCGAGGCACGGCTTGTTCTACCCCGACGACCCGGCGTCGTACCCCTGCTCCCTGGTCGGTGGCCGGATCGGCACCAGCGGGTGGTCGTTGATCGGCTCGCGCTACGGGCACACCCGCGACCTGGTGCTCAGCTTCGACCACGTCCTGCCCACCGGGGAGGTGATGCACGTCGGGGACGGCATCGGCCACAAGGTCACCAAGTCCTCCAGCGGCTACCAGCTCAAGCACCTGTTCATGGGCCACCAGGGCACGCTCGGGATCGCCACCGAAGCCACCCTCAAGCTGTTCCCCAAGCCGGAGGCGGAGCTCTCCCCGTTCTGGGCGTTCGACAACTACGACGACGCCTACCGGTGCGTCGGGGCGCTGGCCCGCGCAGGGGTGGCGACCTTCGCCGGCGCCGTGCTCTTCGACGAGTGGAAGGTCGCCTACCTGCGCCGCGACGACGAGGCCTACATCCCCCAGCCCGGCGACGTGCGCGCCCTGGTGTGCGCAGTGATGTACGGCTACGAGGACGAGGTGCGCCCCGCAGGCAAGCGGCTCTTCCGGATCGCGAAGGAGCATGGGGCGCGCTACCTCGGCGACGAGATCTCCGAGGGCGACTGGGCCGCGCGCCACGACCGCTACGCCACTCCCCTGCACGGCCGCACCAAGGCCGGCCAGGTGGTGCCGATGAGCTGGCACTGCGAGGACGCCGCGATCAACTACACGAACCTGCCGTCGGTCTCGAAGGCCTGGCACGAGATCGTCGCGGACCTGCGTCGTCGTACCGACGTCTTCGACGACTGGGGCATGTTCGCCTACACCTCGGGCAACACCGGCGTGGACTACCTGACCGAGATCGACGTCGGCATCTGGGAGCAACAGCTCGACGACCGCGCGTGGGAGATGTGGGCCAAGGCCAAGCGCGACATCGCCGCCGTTTCCCTGGCGCACAACGGCTCGATCAGCGCCTGCCACGGGTCCTGCCGCGCAGGTGAGGTCGACCTCGTCCCCGACGAGCTCGGCCGGGGGTACGACGTGATGCTCGACCTGAAACGGACGCTGGACCCGAACAACATCATGAACCCCGGGAAGTACCTCCTCGACCGGGCCTACGAGTCAGGAGACCCGCGATGAACGACTCGTCCCCCGCCGATGAGGACCGGCCCCCGAACCGGCCGATCGGCTACCGCTACGCCGAGCAGTTCGCGCCTCCCGAGCCCACCCGGGTCTCCGACGTCGCGATCACCACCCACGAGCACGTCTACGAGGTCGACCCACGACTGATGGAGCGCTGGGTGCTCCAGCAGGAGTTCCCCAACTGGGACTCGCTGCGGATCATGAACAGCCGGGGCGACCACCTCACCTGGATGCACCGTCACTTCGCCGAGAAGGTGGTCACCGGCTCGGAGCTGCTCGCCGAGGTGGAGGCGCAGGAGGGCTCGCCGTGACGGCAGACGCCATCCCCACCGACTCGGACCGACTTCCCCAGTAGTCAGGCCCAGTAGTGCATGTCCACAAGGAGGAAGAGATGAAGTTCAGCTATGTGATGCTCCCCGACTACCCGCTCACGGAGTCGTTGGCATCGATCAAGAAGGCCGACGAGCTCGGGTTCCACGCCGTGTACGCCGCAGACGAGACCTGGCACAAGGACCTGTGGCTGCTCTTCGCCGCCGCTGCGGCCCAGACCTCCCAGATCCGGATGGGACCCAGTGTGTCCGGGGTGGTGCTGCGCGAGCCGACGCTGATCGCCCAGGCCGCCGCCACCCTCGACGAGCTCACCGGGGGCCGTGCCGAGGTGGTGCTCTCCAGCGGCAACTTCGGACTGCTCGCGCAGTACGGCATCGACTGGACGCAGACCAAGCCGCTCTCCCGCGTGAAGGAGGGCGTCGAGGTGATCCGGAAGTTTCTCGATGACGGGACGATCACCCACGAAGGCGAGTTCTTCAACTACTCCGGCCTGTTCACCTTCGCGCGCCCGGTGCAGGAGCACCTGCCGGTGAAGATGGGCGCCATGAAGGGACCGAAGTCGTTCGAGGTGTCCGCGGAGTTCTCCGACGGGTGCCACCACGCGTTGAGCTACACCCGCGAGGCCTACGACTACATGATGGAGCACTGCGCCATCGGCGCCGAGCGTGCCGGCAAGGACGTGCAGGACCTCGACCTCGGTGCCTGGGTGGTGTTCTCGTGCGGCGAGGACTCCGCCAAGGCCAAGGACGCGGCCCGCAGCATGGTCGGCCTCTACGCCTCCTCGATGCCGCACGACCAGCTGCGCCGCAACGGCGTCGACCCCGAGGAGATGGCTCCGATCATCGAGGCCATCGGCGCCGGGGACATGGCTAAGGGCATCGAGCTCACCACCCCGGAGATCGCCGAGCGCCTCTCCATCGCCGGGACCCCCGAGGAGTGCGCCCAGAAGCTGAAGAGCGAGATCACCTCCGCCGGCATCAACCACCTGATCCTGGCGATCACCGACAAGGCCCTGGTCAAGGCGCTGATGGGCCGCGAGGTCGAGGGCGTGCCCGACGTCGACACCCAGCTGCAGCTGATCCACGACCGGGTGATGCCTGCGTTCGCCTGAGAGCCCTTCACCAGCCCCTCAGCGGGCGCGCAGGAACTGACCGGTCCGCTCCCGGCCCAGGCTCGCCGCGGCCTCCCCGTTGCCGAACACGTGCCGGCCGTTGACGAGCACGGCGGTCACGGCGGCGTCGTTGCGGTTCACCATCCGGGGCAGGTTGTCGTAGGCCGGGACGGGCGCCTCGGCGTACGCGTCGAGCGATTCGTCGAGGTGTGCGGGGTCGATCACCACGAGGTCGGCGCGGTCGCCCACGCGCAGGTGACCCGCGTCGATGGAGTACCACTCCCCCAGCTCGCCGGTGAGCCGGTGCACCGCGTGCTCCAGCGTCATGAACGGGCGGCCGGCACGCTCGGCGTCCCGGACGTGCCGCAGGAATCGCAGCCCGAAGTTGTAGAACGCCATGTTGCGCAGGTGGGCGCCCGCGTCGGAGAACCCGATCTGCACACCGGGGCTCTTGCCGAGCTTCTTCAGCAGCTTCGGCCGGTGGTTGGAGATCGTCGTACGCCAGCGGACCTTGGTGCCGTGCTCCACCACGAGGTCGAGGAACGCGTCCACGGGGTGCAGCCCGCCGCGGTCGAGGCCGACCTGGCCGAAGGTCTTGCCGATCACGGTGTCGTCGGGGCAGTCCACGATCTCGGCGTCGAAGAAGTCGCGGTGCCAGACCCGCATCCCGAACTTCGCGTCGTAGTCCTTGCGGAACTGGCGCCGGTAGGCCTCGTCCTGGAGCAGTGCGTTGCGCTCCACCGCGTCGGCCAGGTGCAGCGCAGCGGCGCCGGAGCCGAACTCCTCGAAGATCACCAGGTCGATGCCGTCGGCGTACACCTCGAACGGGACCGGCAGGTGCTGCCACCTGAAGTCCCCGCCGAGCGAGTTCATGATCGCCGCGATCGGCCCCATGATCTGCACCAGCGCGGGGTTGGCCTTGATGTCGGCCGCCGAGAGCAGGCTGGTCTTGAGGTTCCGACGGCCCCGCTTCGAGCCGCCCCGGCCCAGGGGCAGGGTGTTCAGCGTCATCGTGGCGATGCTCTTCACCGAGGTGATGTCCGGCCCGCCCTGGAGCACCCGGCCGCGCTCGCGCAGCAGCGCGTTCAGGCGGCGACGCTCCCGGCCCTTGGTGTACGTCGAGGGCAGCGTGCGCGAGCGACAGGTGTCGCCGTCGAGCTTGTCGAACATCAGCTCCTGCGCCGACATCCCGACGAAGCCCTCGTCGAGCGCCTCCTTCAGGTGCGCCGCCATGTTGGTCAGCTCCGACCCGGTCGGCCGCACGTCGTCGCGGGTGGCCCGGTCCAGGCCCATCTCGGCGGCGCGCAGGTCGGAGTGCCCGATGAACGCGGCGAGGTTGGGACCGAGCGGCAGGGCCTCCAGGGCCGCGACGTACTCCCGAGCGTTGCTCCAGTTCTTGTGGGTCTCGAGCGTCTCGATCACGTGCCGGCGCGGGATCGCCTCCACCCGCCCGAACAGGTCCCCCGCGGTCGTTGGGTCGACGTGGATGGTCGACAGCGAGCAGGACCCGATCAGGATCGTGGTCACCCCGTGCCGCAGCGACTCCACGAGATCCGGGTGCTCGAGCACCTCGATGTCGTAGTGCGTGTGGATGTCGACCATCCCCGGGAGCACCCACTGCCCGACCGCGTCGACCACGCGGTCGCACCCGGTCTCGTCGAGCGGCGTCTCGGAGACCACCTCGACGCGCCCGTCGGTGATCCCCAGGTGGCGAACGCCGGACGGCCCGCCGGTCCCGTCGAACCAGCGGCCACCCTTGATGATCACGTCGAATGCCATGTGGATCATCAACGCACGGGCCACCCCATCTGACAAGAGGTTCCGCCAGATGGGTCCGCAGCGCCCGCGGTCGCCCTAGAGTGCGCGCATGAAGGTGGTGCTGGCGCTGTGGGACGCGGACCGGACGGCGCTGGCGAGCGCCGAGCTGCGGGAGCGGCTCCACGCCGCGGGTGCCACGCGGCTACAGCTGAACCTCGACGACGACCACGTCCCGGAGACCGTGCTGCGGCTGCAGCACTTCGATGCCCCGCTGGAGTGCGTGGTCTCGGTGTGGACGTCGGCTGTGGCAGAGCCGGCGGGTGTCGTCTCCCTCCTGCGCCCGTACGCCGGCCGCCTGGCTGCGTGGGAGGTCGAGGAACGAGTGCCCCTGGACCCACCATCGGTCCCTTACGGCGTCCGCCTCGACGGCCTCGCGCAGGTGGCCTTCCTGCGCCGCCCCGCCGACCTGCCGTACGCCGATTGGCTGGCGCACTGGCACGGCCCGCACACCCAGATCGCGATCGAGACCCAGGCGACGTTCGGCTACGTGCAGAACCGAGTGCTCACCAGGCTCACCGAGGACACCCCCGACATCGACGCCGTCGTCGAGGAGCTGTTCCCGACCGAGGCGATGCACGACATCCACGCCTTCTACGGCAGCGCCGGCGACCAGGCCGAGCTCGACCGGCGGTTGACCCGGTTGATGGGCAGCGTCGCCACGATGGGCGCCGACCGCGACCTCGACGTCGTGGCGACCAGTCGCTACACGTGGGACCTGAGGCCTCACCCGAAACCTTGACTTATCGTTAGTCGTTGTTATCGTTTTTCGTTACGGAGCTCGCCGCAGCGAGCTCGGACTCGATGAACTGCCTCACGATGAACGGGAGCCCCCGATGCGCCTACCGACCTACGACCGGGCGGACTTCTGGCTGACCAGGGCCCTGCTCCTCCTCATCGCCGCGGGGGTGGCGGTCTCCTCGGTCGGCGTCCCGCTCGTCCGATGGGCGACTGGAGGATCGCTTCGATGGGAGCTGGACGGGCTCGGGCCCACGGACGTGCCGGAAAGCCTGAGCCCCGCAGGCGGGGTCTCGCTGAGAGGCGGCGACGCGATCTCGGTCCGGATCCCCGACGCGGGCACGGGCACCTGGCTGGCCGTCCTGCTGCCCGGCGTACTGCTCTCGATCGCGGTCTGCCTCGCCACCTGGCAGGTGCTGCGGGTCCTGCGCAACCTCCAGCGGGGCACGCCGTTCGTCGCCACGAGCGCTGCCTCACTGCGGGTCCTCGCCGTGGTGATCCTGCTGGGCAGCGTGGGCTTCGCCCTCGTCTCGGGGTTCGCCGACGACGTCGTGGCGCAACGTGCCCTCGAGGCAGGGAGCACGAGCGTGACGTTCGACATCTCCGGGCTCACCTTCCTCGGCCTGATGCTGGCGGCTGCCCTGTCCGAGGCGTTCGCGCACGGATCGCGCCTGCAGCACGATGTCGAGGGTCTTGTCTGATGCCGGTGGAGGAACCACACCGAGTGGTGTGTCACCTCGACGAGCTGCTGGAGCAGCGTGGACTCACCCTGACGGCCCTGGCCGAGATCATCGGAGTCTCGATCGTGAACCTCAGCGTGCTGAAGAACCAGCGCGCCAAGGCCGTCCGGTTCTCCACACTGACGGCCCTGTGCGATGCCCTGGACTGCAGTCCGGGCGACCTGTTCACCGTCGCTGAGGCTTGACCGCAGCTACTCCCGACGACGCAGCGCCAGCACGATCGGCACCACCAGCGCGAGGGCGGCGACCGCCCACAGCACGATGCTCAGCGTGGTCGAGAACAGGCCGGTCACGCTGCCGCCGTCGAGCAGCACCGCGCGCAGCGCCTGCTCCTCGAACATCGGGCCGAGGATCAGCCCCACGATCGCGGGCGCGACCGGCACCTTGGCCAGCGCCATCAGCACGCCCAGCAGGCTGAGCACGTAGAGGAGCAGCAGGTCGGCGATGTTGCCCCCGGTCGCGAACGTGCCCAACGTCGCGAACACCATGATCCCCGCGTAGATCCCGTAGGCCGGGATCTGCAGCAGCTTGGCCCACACGCGCGCCAGCGGCAGGTTGAGCACGAGCAGCATCACGTTGCCGACGTACAGGCTGGCCAGCAGCGCGTAGACGAGCGGCCCGGACTCGCTGAACAGCTGCGGACCCGGTTGCAGGCCGTAGGACTGGAACGCGGTCAGGATCACCGCTGCGGTGGCGGAGGTGGGCAGGCCGATCGTCAGCAGCGGGACGAGCACGCCGGCGGCAGCGGCGTTGTTGGCGGCCTCCGGCCCCGCGACGCCCTCGATGGCGCCGTGCCCGAACTCCTCGGGGTGCTTGGAGAGCTTCCGCTCGGCCGCGTAGGACAGGAAGGTCGGGATCTCGGCGCCACCTGCGGGCAGCGCACCGATCGGGAACCCGAACGCGGTCCCACGCAGCCACGCGGGCCAGGAGCGTCGCCAGTCCTCGCGGGTCATCACCGCCCGTCCTTCCAGCGGGGTCACCGTGCCGCCACCACCGCCCTTGAGCGCGTGCTGGAAGACCTCCCCGATCGCGAACAGCGCGACCACGACGATCACGACGTCGATGCCGTCGAGCAGGGTCGGGATCCCGAAGGTGAGCCGAGACTGACCGCTCTGGGTCTCGATGCCGACCAGCCCGATCGTCAGCCCGATCAGCAGGCTGGCCGCGCCCTTGAGCGGCGAGGTGCCCAGCAGGGTCGCGACCGTGACGAAGGCGATCGCCATCAGCGCCGCGTAGTCGGCCGCGGTGAACTTCACCGCCACGTCGGCCAGGGGCTGGGCCAGGAAGGTCAGCAGGATCGTGGCGATGGTGCCGGCCACGAACGAGCCGATGGCGGCGGTGGCCAGGGCCGAGGCCGCGCGCCCCGACTTCGCCATCTTGTTGCCCTCCAGGGCCGCCACCATCGAGGCGCTCTCCCCGGGGGTGTTCAGCAGGATCGCGGTGGTGGAGCCGCCGTACATCCCGCCGTAGTAGACGCCCGCGAACAGGATCAGCGCCCCGGTCGGCTCCAGGGTGAACGTGATCGGCAGCAGCAGCGCCACGGTCAGGGCGGGCCCGATGCCGGGAAGCACCCCGACCAGTGTGCCCAGCGTGACCCCGACCAGCGCCAGCAGCAGGTTGGTCGGGGTGAGCGCGTCCCCGAACCCGTCCATCAGCAAGGAGAAGGAGTCCATCCCCTAGAACCCCCAGACCGCGGCCGGCAGCGAGATCCCGATGACCACGTCGAAGACGAGGTAGATGCCCGCGGCCACGATGAACCCGTAGGCGAACGCCTTGCCGCGGTGCGGGGCGCCGAGCACGATCGCCGTCACCCCGAAGAGCAGGGTCCCCGAGACGACGTACCCAAGGAAGGAGTTCACCAGCGCGAACACCACGAGCGCGGCCAGCAGGACGCCGAGGCGCTTCCAGTCCTGCACCTCGGTCTGGTGACCGGGCTCCTCGGGGGTGGCCGTCGCCAGCTCTCGCCACCCGCGCAGGCACATCAGGACCGAGACCACGAGCATCAGCGCGCCGATCACCCACGGTGCCGTGGCCGGACCGACCGCGTTGCCGTTGTTGCTCAGCCGGGTCGCCTGGGTGATCGTCGCGATCGCGGCCAGCACCAGGACTCCGCCGAGGACGAGGGTCGCCAGCGCCGTGGCCCGCTCGTCCTCGATGTGCAGCTCCTCCGCACCCTCGTGACCGACGAGGTCGCCGCGGACGTTCAGCGGCGCTCGCTCTGTCCCATGTCCTCTGTGGTGTTCCTGGGCCATCACGACACCTTCCCGATCCCGAGCTCGTCGACCACGGCGTTGACCCGCGTCACCTCGTCGATGAGGAACTCGTCGAAGTCCGGTCCGATCTTCACCACCGACTTCCAGCCCTCGCGCTCGAGCGTCTCCTTCCAGGAGGTCGTGGTGGTCATCTCCTCGACGATCTCCTGCAGGCCCTCACGCTGGGTGTCGGTGATCCCCGGCGGTGCGACCACTCCGCGCCAGTTGGTCACCTCCACGTCGATGCCGCTCTCCTTGAGCGTGGGGGTGTCCGCGAGCTGGTCGACGCGCTCCGCGCTCGCTACGGCGATCGGCCGGAGCTTGCCGGCCTCGATCTGCGGACGGAACTCCGAGACGCTGGAGACCCCCACCGTGTCCTTGCGCGCCAGCAGGGTCGCGATCGCTTCCCCGCCGCCGGCGTGGGCGATGTAGTTCACCTGCCCCGGTTCCTGGTCCAGCGCCTTGGCGATCAACCCCGCGAGGATCTGCTCCGCTCCCCCGGCCGAGCCACCGGCCCAGGCGACCTTGGTGACGTCGCGCCGCATCGCCGCCTCGAGGTCGCCGACGTCCTTGATCGGCGAGTCGGTGGGTACGACGACCAGCTGCTCCTCGTTGACCAGCTCGGCGATCGGGGTGACCTCGTCGAGCTGCACCTTGGGGTCGTTGGCCGCGATCGCGCCGACCATCACCAGCCCCATCACCATCAGCTGGTTGGACTGCCCGTCGAAGTTCACCAGCTGGCTCAGGCCGATCGTCCCGCCCGCACCGGTCACGTTGTAGACCTCGCTGCGTCCGACGATCCCCTCCAGCGCCGCCTGCATCGCCCGCGCGGTGGAGTCCCAGCCACCGCCGGGATCCGCAGGAGCCATGATCTTCAGCTGCTTGCCGCCGAGGGTGTCCTTCGCCGCGTCCGAGGGACCTCCGCGACTCACCGTCACCACGACCAGGATCACGGCCATCATCACCGCGAGCACGTAGGGCAACACGTCACCGAGACGGCGAGATCTCCCAGCCGCAGGTTCCGAGTCCATGGGCCCTCCTGGCTCTCCGTTATACGCCTCATTCGCCGTTCGTGGCGGAGTCGAGGAGTACCGGTCTCGCTGCCGAGACTCTTGCCAACCCCGCGGAAGCGGTCCTAGGTTGCCGAGGAGAGTTCTCGCAGGTACTGGGACCTTCGAGGCACTCGTCGCCTCGGGAGGCAGCCATGTCCAGTGACCACGTCCGCCCCACCCGCGCAGCACGTCCCCCTCGTCGGGGCCGTCTCGCGACCGTCGCCGGACTCGGCGCCCTGACCCTGGTGGCGACGGCGCTGTCGTCCACGCAGGCGAGCGCGGCACCGGACGACCCACTGGTCGGCTCCAGCCGCAACCAGACCGGCAAGGTCCAGGTCGTCCACGTCGAGGCGCGAACCCCGGCGGCGCGGACCAAGGTCAGCAAGCTCGGGCTGGACATGACCGAGCACGGCGACGCCACCGGCGTCGAGGTCGTGCTGCACGGCCGCAAGGACGCGGCCCGTCTCCGCGGGGCCGGCTTCGACTGGACCGTGAAGATCCCCGACCTGCAGGCCCGGTTGAAGTCCAACCAGGCCAAGGACCGGCGCTACGACGCGGCAACCGCGCAGTCCCCGCTTCCGAGCGGACGCACCGCCTACCGCAACCTGGACGACTACAACCGCGAGATGACCCAGCTGGCCCGCCGCTATCGCAACCTGGTGAAGCCGTTGACCCTGCGCAACCGCTCGATCGAGGGCCGCGCCGTCCGTGGCATCGAGATCACTGCCAACGCCCGTCAGGTCAACGACGGCAAGCCGGTGTTCCTGATGCTCGGTGCGCACCACGCGCGGGAGTGGCCATCCGCGGAGCACGCGATGGAGTTCGCCTACGACCTGGTCGAGAACTACCGCACCGACGCACGCACCCGCCGCATCGTGCAGCGCTCGCGAACCATCGTGGTTCCGGTCGTCAACGTCGACGGCTTCGTCATCTCCCGTGCAGCCGCGCCCCTGGGCGACTTCAGCGAGTTCGACTACGAGATGAAGCGCAAGAACTGCTCGATCTCGGTCCAGACCCCGGCGGACCGGCGCGGTGGCACCTGCGCCGACAACCCGGCCGGGCGGCTGCGGGGCACCGACCTCAACCGCAACTACCCCGGCTTCTGGGGTGGCCCCGGTGCGAGCCCGCTGTGGTCCTCGGACACCTTCCGCGGGGACGGGCCCGGGTCGGAGCCGGAGACCGACAACGTCCGAAAGCTGGTCTCGGAGCGCCAGGTCACCAACCTGATCACCAACCACACCTACTCCAACCTGGTCCTGCGTCCGCCGTCGATCCGCTCGACCGGGTTCAGCCCCGACGAGCCGGTCTACCGCCAGCTGGGTGCGGACATGACCGAGGCCAACGGCTACGCCAACTGGGCCTCGTTCCAGCTCTATGACACCTCCGGCTCCACCGAGGACTGGAGCTACTGGAACACCGGCGGGCTCGGGTTCACCTTCGAGATCGGACCCGACGAGTTCCACCCGCCGTACCAGCAGGGCGTGGTGAACGAGTACCTCGGCCTGGCACCGGCCGCGGGTGCGGGCTACGGCGGCAATCGCGAGGCCTACTACGTGATGGCCGAGGCCACGGTGGACGCCGGGCTGCACTCCACCATCGTGGGCAGCACTCGTCCGAACCGGAGGCTGACCGTGAGCAAGTCGTTCATCACGGCCACCTCGCCGGTGATCCAAACCGACGGGACTACCGCTGCCCCGCGCTACTACCGCGACAACCTCACCTCGAGCCTCGAGACGAAGGGCGGGCAGTTCCGCTGGGCGGTGAACCCGTCCACCCGTCCGCTCGTGGTGGGACGTTACGGCCGTGACCCGCAGGGTCCCGCGCAGCCGACCCAGGCGATCGTGAACCCGGCGGGCACCCCGGCCGAGGGCACCTACGAGACCGCGACCTTCACCGTGGCGGGTCAGCCGTCCTACGACAACGGCACCGCCACCGTCGTGATCCAGTGGCCCGACGCCCAGGTCGACTGGGACGTCGAGATCTACGACTCCCGGGGCCGGCCGGCCGCGACTGCGGCCACCCTGGCCGACCCCGAGCAGGCAGTGCTGATCGACCCGGCGCCGGGCACCTACACCGTCCGGTTGGTCAACTACGGCGGAGGAGCCACCTCCGACTGGACCGGTCGGGTCGACTACGCCTCCCCCACCCCGGGCACCTACTCCGGGCTCAAGGAGGCATGGAACCTCACCTGCAGCAACCGCAACGGCCGCGTGCTCGCCACTCGGGAGGTCGTGGTCGACCGCGGTCAGACCGCCCGGGTCGGGGATCCCTGCACCAGGAAGGGCAGGTAACCGGCAACCCGCGTGGCTGGGTCGCGCACCGGGGTCCCTAGCCCCGCCCCCGGCGCACCCAGCTCGCGCAGGCCCGGGTGGAACCGCGGCGCACCCCGGCACAGGGTGGTGGCTCCGCTCCTGCCACCTCGTCACCGTAGGAGTCGTAGTCCCGCAGGTGGGGTGCACGTCGCATCCCGTTGAGGAAGATCTCGCAGTCGCAGAACCCACCCATCCCCGCGAGCCGATGCTCCAGCGCAGTTGCCCGCGGTGCACGCAGGTCGCGATAGCCGCGAGCGAACCGCAGGGTGGTGTCGCAGCCGAACTCGTTGAGCATCCGCAGCACGTAGCAGACCAGGCACTCACCGCTCCGTGGAGTGGTGAGTGCGCGGGCCCGGGAGCGCACGAACTGTTCGGCGTACTGGTCGATCGTGATCTCTTCCACGGCGATCCTCCTCAGACACACATCAGTCCTACGGCGGAGCACCGACAAGTCGGCCACCACGGGCCCTAGAGTCCGCACGTGCCACGGAGAAGCGCAGGACTCGGGACCGCTCTGGCAGCCGCTGTGCTGCTGGCCGGCTGCAGCAGCCTTGCCCTCGAGGAGGGCCCGACACACGACACCAGCGCGCCCGCTACCTCGTCCCCCGCCAAGCCGGCGCCGTCCCGGACCCCCGCCACATCGCCAGCCCCTACACCGACCGAGCCCGGCGACACCGAAAGCGGCGACACCGACCGCGCCCGTGACGTCCTCGACCGGCTCCCGGTGAAGGGCCGCGCCCCGATGACCGGCTACGACCGGGCGCGGTTCGGGCAGGCCTGGCTGGACGCCGACCGCAACGGCTGCGACACCCGCAACGACATGCTCGGAGTGCGCCTCACCGAGATCGTGCACCGACCGGGGACGAAGGACTGCGTCGTGACCAGCGGCGTCCTGGCCGACACCTACACCGCGACCACGATCAGGTTCGTCCGCGGCGACGGCACCCTGGTCGACATCGACCACGTGGTCGCGCTGGCGGACGCGTGGGTCACCGGCGCCTTCGGCTGGGACATCAAGAAGCGTGCCGCCCTGGCGAACGACCCGCTCAACCTGGAGCCGGTCGACGCCTCGGCCAACCGCAGCAAGGGCGCGAGCAACGCCGCCTCCTGGCTCCCGCCGAACAAGGGCTACCGGTGCGCCTACGTCGCCCGCCAGGTGGCGGTCAAGGCGAAGTACGGCCTCTGGGTGACGCCGCCGGAGCAGGCCGCGATCGCGCGGGTGCTCACCAGCTGCCCGGACGAGCGCGTGCCCGCAGACTCCGGAGCTCCCACCACGGTCACCCAGGCCATCACGGACCCGGACGCCGAGCCCGAACCCGCCCCGGAGAAGGCCACACCTCCGCTCGGAGGCTCGGTGTACTACGAGAACTGCACCGCCGCCCGCGTAGCCGGAGCCGCACCCCTCCGCCGCGGCCAGCCCGGCTACGGCTCGCACCTCGACCGGGAGGGCGACGGCATCGGCTGCGAGTGAGCAACACTCGCGTCCGATTCAGCGGGTCAGGACCCGGCCTGTCCCTGCTCGCCTGCCAGGACCCGACAGACGGCGTCGGCGGGTGCCGCCAGCTGCTCGGCCAGCCGACGCAGCTCGGGTGCGTCCGAGTCGGTCACGCCCCCGGCAAGGGAAGGGATGACCGTCGAGTGCAGGAGCGTGGCGGCGACGATGGGCCATGGTTCCGCGACGAAGTCGACCCCCTCCACCTCCCCCTCGATCGCCGCCCGTACGAAGGCGGTCGACACCGCGGCGAGGTCCCCGGCGTCCACCCCGAGGTTCGACTCTCCGACGTGCTCCACGAAGGCCCCGATGGTGGCGTACTGGAGGTCGAGGGGGACGTCGGTCAGCATCCGGAAGTCGTGAGGGCTGGTCCGCACACGTTGCTCCGGCGGAGCCTGCCGTCGACACGCCTCCGCGACAGCCGCCACCCAGCCGTCCGGTTCGTCAGCCACCCTGTGGGCCACGTCGTCGGGCACGAACAGGGGTGCGGTCTCGAACATCGCTCCCCCCTCGATCGGCACCAGCCGACCGATCACGCACTCGTCGGGCAGGAGCAGCGAGGCACCTCCGAGGTTGGGCACGGTGACCTGCTCCCCCGCCCCCAGGTCGAGCCAGGTCAGCGTTCGGGGAGACCTGTGCAGAAACCTGAACGCGCCCATGGTTGCGCTGGCCCAGTCGTGGATCTGGTCGGCTCCCGCGATCAGGTCCGGCGTCGCGACCCGGGCCAGGAAGTGCTGGAGAGCACCGAGCTCGTAGAGGAAGACCTGCCGATGCACCCAGTCGTGGTCGATCACCTTCGCGCGGGCGTCGAGCCGGTTGACGCCGACCAGGGTCCCCTCCCCACCCCTGGTCTCGACGGCGATCTCGATCGCCCTGTGGGCACGGGGGCGGACCGTCTCGTGCAGCGATTGGGCCGCCTGGTCCAGGATCCAGCGCGAGGTCACCCATCGGGGCAGCAGCGGCCGCAGGGCGACGAGCTGGATCAGTCGCTGCACCCGTAGTGGACGCCAGAAGTGGTCGTCTCGACCGGTGTCCAGGTCCCTCATGATCAGCTCGAGGGCCGTGAGGGCGTCCCCGCGCGCCTCGGCGAGGTCGGTGGCGTGCACCAGCTCGCCGAGGCCACCGAGCGCGCCCGCCCGCAGCTCACCCATGCTCCGCGGATGACTCCCCGGGCGCGACCTGTTCTGCTGCGCCTGCTTGCGATGCGACTGCTTCTGGTGTGCCTGCTTCTGGTGCGGCTTGCGCTTGCGACCTCGTGACTTCGGCATACCTGGAGCCAAGTCCGTGGCGCCGCCGCCTGCCAGCAGCATTCCTCGCCCTGTGGAAAACCCGGGGAGGTGCGGAGTCCCTGGTGTGCCTGTGGATGACGAGATGCGCACTGCGGCTTCGCGGCCAATCATCGGCCCATGACACATGACGAAGCTTTCCGGGCGAGGATCGACCACCGTCTGCACGACCAGCTCGTCGAGCTCGTCCTCGACCAGGGCCCCCAACGCCTGGAGTGGCTGGTTCGCCGTGCGCGACTCGAGCTCCGCGACGCTCGCATCGACGAGCAGGCGGCGATCGACGCGATCGAACCGTCGACGATCCTGGTACCTCGTCCGACCGGGGAGATCGATCACGCTCTCGCGCTCCTGGAGGGGAACGTGCTCACCCACCGGGTGCGTGCTCCACTGCGCGGTCGCACCGACCTCTGGCTCGGCGCTGGTGTGCAGCCGCTCCTCAACTTGGCAGCGTTTCGTCCCCTGCAGCTGGCCGACGGAAGCGGGGAGGTACGCCGCGCCGAGACCGGCTTCGACGCCCTCGTGGGCCCGCCGGGATGGCTGCCCGACGTTGAGCGCTGGGAGCTCATCGGGCTTCGCATCGTCGGGCAGCGCCTTGTGGTGCAGCCAGTGCAGGAAGACGATCTCCCCACGCCTGCCGAACAGCTGCGAGTGCGACAGATGCTCTCCTCGATCTATGTCCGCGAACAGTTCTTCAGTGGCCAGGACCTCAACTTCTCCACCCGTCCGGCCGAGGTCGCGCGGATGATCTCCCTTGCCCTGCTCGAAGATCCTGAGCTGTTCGCAGCGCCGTACCCGCCGCTGGACGAGCTTCTGCACAACCCGCTGCAGCGACAGGTCGACCTCGACCACTGGCGCTCGGTGGCCGTGAGCCAGCAGTGCGAGACCGTCGGCTTCTGGCTGGACGGGATCCCTGCCAGCCTGCACATCGAGCTGACGGCGCGAGCGCAGCACTACGGAATGAGCGATGCCCAGTTCATCGTCGCCCTGCTCGGCACCCTGGCCTGGAGGACTCCGTTCGCCGAGGACATCGAGGCCTGGAACGACTGGAACCCTGACTGGCGTCCGGCTTCGACCACACCACTGCCGCAGCAATCCGACGGCACCTGACGCTGCACTTGCGCGGCCTAGCATCGTCTGCTGAACCGGACGTCGCCATTCGGCAACCGGCTGGCGTCATATGCCTCGTCATGGACTCGGTGGTGGTGCCAATTGCAGAGCAGGACCCCGTCCTTGAGGTCGGTGCGGCCGCCCTTGGCCCAGGCTCTGCCCCAGTGATGGGCCTCGCACCAGGCGGCGGGGATGGTGCAGCCTTCGGCGCGGCACTCCTTGTCACGCACGACCATCGCCTTGCGCTGCGCAGGCTTGAAGAACCGCGAGGACCGACCCAGGTCGAGCACCTCGGACTTCCCGTTCAGCACGGCGGGGATGATCTTCGCGGTGCAGGCGAGGCGCCGGACCTCCCCGGCGGTGAGCCGGTCGGTCGGCCCCAGTTCGCCGACGCCGAGGTCACGGCGCAGGTCCGCGAGCGGGATCGTGACGATCACCGTGGTGGCATCCCCACCGTGGACCGGCAGCCGCTTCGCGTCGACCGCCTCCAGCAGCGCGCAGAACGCCTGGCCGCGGCGTACGTCGGCCGGGACGCGCTCGGTCGTGCCGGCAGTGAAGCCTTCGACGCCGTGGTGTCGAGGTGAGGTGAACGCCTCCAGGTAGGTGTACAGCCGGGCGGCCACGCTGTCCGGAACATGGATGGTGATCCGGGTCGACCCGTCACCCAGCCTGGTCGTCGCCAGCGAGGTGCGGCGCCAGGCGCGGGACTCCTCAGCGGCGAGCGCCTTGGCCTCCTGCTCCTCGGCGACCTCCGGTGCCACGTGGTCCAGGATCCGCCGACCGAGGTGTCGCAGCTCGCGTGGCCCGAAGTACGCCGCCTGTGCCACCAGATGGGTCTCGGCGGCGGCCATGATCTGGGTCCCGAGCTCGTTGGCGGGCAGCTCCTCAAGCGCGTGCGCGATCACCCGCGCCTGCGCGACGTTCACCTCCCCGGCTTCAAGGGCGGAACCCAGGTGCTGCCAGCGCCGGTCCAGTGCCAGCCCCAACGCGAGATCGCGTCGGTTCGCACCCGCATCACCACGCGTGTGGTGCGTGACCAGCGCCGCCGCGTCCCGGGCGCCCTCGGCCACTGCGAGATCGTCCGAGGCGGCCAGCACCCGCATCCGCAGGGAAGCGAGCTGCGCCTCCACCCGACTCAGCTGCACCAACGCAGCGCGTTTCTCGGCCGGGGCCATGAACTCCACCGCCACATCTGCGGTGTCCTTCAATGCCGCCTCCACGGCGTCCGCACACTCCAGCACCGGATGCAGCGCGGGCCGATCGAACGTCGAGCTCATCGCGCACCTCCCGCACCGACTCGTGACCATGACTGACTGGTCTCACACGTCGATGCAGCACGCCCGTGAGCAGGCGGACCCTCATCGGGAGAGTCCGGGCCGATCCCTCAGCATCACTATTGGATCGAACTTATGTTCGATTCTACAGGCGCAGGCGGGAACCGGCAAGGGGGTGGGTTCAAGCGGTTGTGGCAACCTGCCGCTGGCCCAGGCGGGACCACTCCCGGTCACCCTGAGCACCGCTCCGGAGACAGCGCCAAGCCCGGAAGGTCACGGGCACCCCTCGTCCAGCTTCACCGCAAGCAGCTCCACCAACTTGTCGATGGGCACCTTCGCCCCGACCGCCGGTCGCTGACCACAGACCTTCCAGCCCGAGTCGAGCACCTGGAACCGCCCCAGGCCAGTCGCGTCGGTCTGTGTCAGCAGGTAGCTACCCAGCGCCTGGAGCATGTCCTGGGCGTCCTGCAGGTTCGCCCCGACCAATGCGGGCATCACGAACGTCTCGACTTCCGCCTGTGACCTGTTCGCCTTCGGCTTGTTGTTCGGGCTCTTGCTGGACTCAAGGGTGGGGTCCGCCTCCGGCTCGGCCTCCCCAGAGTTCTCGTCGGGCGGCCCCTCGTTCTCACACGTGCGGTCCACGACGAGCCGCGGCGGCGAGTCGATGGTCTTTCCGGGAGCAGGCTCCTGTTTGCACACCGTCCACGCAGACTCGTTCAGCACCCCGAACGTGCCACCCCCGACGACCTCGACCTCGTCCTCGAAGCCAGCCCGCTTGATGTCACTCAGGGCGATGTCCAACTGCCGAGCACCGACATCTGGCATCACTTGCGGATCGCCACTTCCGCACCCCGTCTGCACGACCAGGAGCAGCACGGGAATCGCGGCGTACCAGCGTCGGGTCCTGGCCGTCGACTTCGACCTGGCTGAAGCGGAGGCGTACGACGTCCGCAGGCGCAATGGAGCAAGCATGAGAATGGTCCCCGAAGAGTAGTCAGATGCGGTCCCACCGCTGGCGCGCACGTGAACCTACGGACCGATGAGCAAGAGGGCGAGACCTTGTCTCATCCCCGCACCTTCCAGGGCTCCCGGCACGTCCCACCGCAAAGGCAGATGCGCGACCGGCCGAAACCTCGTCGAGCGGTCGGACACAACGCCTGTGCTCGCGTTGCCTGGGAACTGGCAAAGGGTCTGTGCCCAGCCGATCTCAGTCCAGCTCGCGCCGCACCCGCGCACAGACGCCGTCCAGCCGGCCCGCGAGGGCGTCCGCCTCGACCACCGTGATCCCGCCGACCGGGTCGGCTTCCCGGACATCCGTGTCACCGGAGGACGCGGCGATGCGCAGGTTGCCGACGAGGTTCACGGTCGCGGTGCGCACGGCCGCGGCGTACGCCACCGCAGCGGCGGCGACGTCGGCGAGGGGCTGCCGGCTGCCGTCACTCAGCAGCAGCTCCAGCAGCGGCTCCGCCTCGGCGGCGACTTCGATGATGTCCGCGCTGCTCCGGGCGGCGGCCACGGCAGCGTCGTGCAGGTCGGGCCCGCCGGCCCGCCAGGCGGAGACCAGCCGGACCGACGCGGCGGCATCGGAGTCCACCAGGACCAGTGCCCTACGGCGCAGCTCGACGCACGCGGAGACGGCCGGGCTCAGGTCTGCGGAGGACTCCGGCCGGGGCGGGTAGGAGGCCACCATCTGGGTCAGCGCGGACCCCAGGGCGAGCATCACCGCCGCCGCCGCACCTCCACCCGGGTCAGGCCCCGGAGCAGCGAGCCGGTCCAGCCATCCAGCCCCGTCGTCTCCCACTGCGCCCCTCCCGACTCAGGATCGTCGGCTCCGCCGCCGGCGTCACGTCGGGGAAACATACCGTTCCTAGGATGCCGGGTGTTGACCACATCAACATGCAGCTGGGGACGGGACCGGCGGATCGGAGGGCGCGATGCAGGCGTGGCCGTTGGCCGGGGACGCCCACCCCGAGGACCGGCTTCGTCCCGGTGTGCACGGGCCGCGCGCGGCCCATCTCGCCAGCTCCCTGGCGGCCGGCGGGTCGCCGCTGCTGAAGACCGATCCCGCCGCGGAAGGCTCCCTGGCCGACCTGGCCCGCATCGCCAAATCACTGGCAGACCCCATCGACTCGACAGCCCGACCCGATGCTGTGCTCGTCTCGGACCTCGCCCCGGTCACCGCCGTGCTCCGGGCAGCGGCGTACCGCGACGCCGGGCTCGACGTCTGGTGCCGGATCTCGCTCCACGACCGGAACCGCGTCGCCGTAGAGGGCGACCTCGCGGCTCTCGCCGACCTCGACGTGGCGGCGGTCGTCGTCGGCACCGAGCCCGTCCCCGTCCGGGTGGACGACCTCAGCCCGCTGGACTGCGTCCGGCTGGCGGCGTACGCCGGGCACCTCGTCGTCCTCGACCACGGCGACCAGAACGTCGAGCCGGTATGGCAGCAGGCGGGCGCGACCGCGGTGCTCCGCGGCCTTCGCGCCGTCGCACTCGGTGGGCACCCATGACCGCGGCCGTGTCGGACTGTCCGAAGCAGATGACCTACGGGCCGTGCGGCGGAGTCGCCGCCGACGGCACCTGCGAGGTCGCTCCGACGCCGTGCTGCTTCGTCTCCTCGACGCTCCCCTCGGGCTGGCCCGCCGTCGACGAGACCCCGCCCGGACCCACCACCGCCGCAGGCCGCGAGGTGGTGGCGCTGCTCGCCCGCCGGCCCCTCGTGGTCACGGGCTTCCCAGCCCTCCCGATGAGCAGCGACTCGGTACGCGCCTGCGCGGAGGTGCTTCGCGACGCGACCGACTGCGCACTGGCCGGCGACTCGGGCCGGAGCCGCGTGCAGTATCCGCCCGCCTACCGCGCGCGGCTGATGGCCCAGGAAGGGCTCCGGGTCTGGTCGGGGGTCAACTGCCGCGACCGTGACCGCGACGTCCTCGACCTCGAGCTGGCGACGCTGCGCGAGGTGGGAGTGGCCGGGGTGCACTGCGTGACCGGTGACCACACCGATTCCGGCGACCGGCCCGATGCCAGGCCGGTCTTCGACCTCGAGGCCGCGACCCTGCTCCCCCGCGCCCACGCGCTCGGCCTGCTCACCTCCTTCGCGGAGAGCCCGAACGCGCCACCGGTGGAGGTGCGTCCGGCGCGGGTGTCGGCGAAGGCCCGGGCCGGTGGCTCGATGTGCTGGCTGCAGTACTGCGGCGAGGTGGAGGACGTGCACGCCTTCGCCGAGGCGACCGCGGCGGCCCACGGCGCACGGGTCCCGATCGTGCCGGGGGTGCCGCTGGTCGTGGACCGGGCGGGAGCACTGCTGCTGGCCGACTTCGCGGCTGCGGTCCTGCCGCGGGGATACGTGGAACGGGTGCTGGAGGCCCGCGACCCTGAGGCCGAGGGGATCCGGGCAGCGGTGGAGCTGGGCACCCACCTGCTGGAGGTGCCCGGGGTCGTCGGCGTGGTGGTCGCCGGGGGCGCGGCGCCTGACAGAGAGGTCGCCTTCGCCGGGGCGCTGGCCACCGTGGCGCGCGAGCTCGGCGGGGGTTCCTGACCCGACCTGACCTGACCCGACCTGACCTGACCCGACCTGACCTGACCCGGGCGCTCAGCAGCGCCCGGGATAGTCCGCGAACCGCCGCTGCGGGTCGAGCCGCGCCCGGACCGCGTCGATCCGGTCCAGCACCCCTTCGGCGAAGCAGCACTCGAGCCGCTCGGGGCTGCGGCGCAGGTCGAGCTCGCCGACGTAGTGCCCGGTCCACGCAGGGCGCAGCTCCTCGATCGCGTCGCCCGCCCACCGGCGGTTCTCCTCGTCGCGGTCACCCGGGACCCAGTTGGAGTACGCCGCCACGGTGATCGTCCCGAGCGGCCGGTAGGCCTGGTCTCTCGCGGGTGGCGCGAGCCGCCGGTAGGACGACGAGCTGACCAGGATGCTGCTCCACCGGGACGGGCACCGCTCCATCGGCTCGACCAGGGCCGGCAGCACCTCGGCATAACCGGTGGTCGTCCACGCCTGCTGGGCGACGATCCCCAGTCCCGGCGGGGCGGTCTCGGTCTCGGTCATCGTGGCGATGTCGCTCGGCCCGGCGTACGCCATCCGCGCGCCGCGGAGCACGGTTGCGTCGACGGGCGCGAGCAGCGCCTCGGCCGTCTCGGCGTCGTCGGCGTACGCGGTGGCGGCCACGGTCACCGCCGGCTCGTGGAGGTCGGGGTGCAGCGGTGAGCCGGTGGGAGCGAGGAACACCGTGAGCTCGACGCCCGGCGCGATCGACGCCGCGAGGTGGTCGGCCCAGGCACCGATCTCCGCGACCCGTGTGGCCGGGAAGGACAGGATCCGGCGCTGCACCTGCTGCTCTGGCCACAGGCGCAGGTGGAAGGCGGTGACGATGCCTGGGAACCCGGGGCCGGCTCCGCGCAGCGCCGCGAACGCCTCGGCATCGGTGGCGGCGTCCACCCGGACCACGGCCCCGTCGGCGAGCACCACGTCCGCGGCGACGACGCTCTCGCCCGCGCTCCCCCACACACCGTGGTTCCAGCCGTTGCCGCCGGCGAGGAGGTAGCCGCCGAGCGCCACCGTCGCCCGGTGGCCCACCGGGAAGGCCCAGCCGCTGCCGTGCAGCGCCCGGCCAGCCTCGAGGGAGGTGGTGCCGGGGCCGACGACGGCCGTGCCGGCGTCCCGGTCGAGACGTACGCCGGACAGGGCACGCAGGTCGAGGGCGAGCGAGTCCTCGCGCAACGCGGCGAACGACGCGCTGTGCCCGCCGCTGCGCGAGGTCACCTGCAAGCCCTCCACAGCCGCGTGCGCCAGGGCGGCCCGGACCTCGTCGACGTCACGCACCCTGGCCACCACACGGGGGCAGAGATCGGGCACCACCGCCGAGGCGGAGAGGGCGCGGCGGGCCTCGTCGTACCCGGCGTCGTCACGCCGGAATGTTGACCACATCGACATGTGCGCCATCGTGGCCGAGGTCCGTGACGCCGTGATGACGAACGCCGACCCGCCGTGTTACGGCCACCGGTGCAACGCAAACGCAACAGGGACGCCGCGGACGACGTCGTTGGCGAGACTAGATTGGCGGCCATGTCGTCCCAGACCTCGCCAGCCGCCGAGCGAGCCCTCGACCGCTCCGTGCACCGCCTCGGGGCCCGGATCCGGGACCTGCGCAAGGCCCGCGGGATGACGATCGTGCAGCTCGCCGCCGCCGCTGACCTCTCCCACCCGTTCATCAGCCAGATCGAGCGCGGCCTGGCGCGGCCGAGCATGTCCTCGCTGTTCCGGATCGCGCGCACCCTCGGCACCGACCAGCAGACGCTGCTCGCCGAGAGCTCCGCCCCGGAGACCGGCTCGGTGCGCCGGCGCTCCGACGAGGCGGCGGCCGACGTGGCCGGCGGCTCGGTGCACGCGCTGGTGCACGGCGCCGACCGGCCCTTCATCCCGATGGAGTACCTCGGCGAGTCCGAGGTCCTCACCGACTACTGGGTCCACGAGGAGGACGAGTTCATCTACGTGGTCTCGGGTCGCGTCCGGGTCGACCTCGAGGGGACGCAGGACGTGCTGGAGCCGGCGGACTCGATGTACGTCGAGGGCGGGGTCCGCCACCGGTGGGCCAGCGCCGACGGATCGTCGTACCGACTGCTCGTCGTCAAGGAGCGGCGACGACCGAGCCCCGGTCAAGCCGGCGACCCAACCGGCGACTGAGACCCTCGACCAGCTCCCGCTCGTCGGCGGCCACCAGCCTCCCGTCGCGGACCACGACGCGACCGCCGACCACCACGTGGCGCGGCCGCCTGCCGGGAGCGGCCCAGAGCAGCCCGGCCACCGGGTCGGCGACCCCCGCGTCGGCGACCCCGGAGACGTCCCACACGCAGAGGTCACCGGCACTGCCGGGACGCAGCGTGCCGAGCTCGGGGCGGCCGAGCCCGGCAGCGGAGCCCGCGGTGGCCATCTCCAGCACCTCGCGCGCCGCGAGCGACGGGCCGACCAGCGGCGCGACCTGCATCGCCAGGCGCGCATCGGCCAGGAGGTGTCCGGCGTCATTGCTGCCGCCCCCGCTGGTGCCGAGCCCGACGACGACGCCGGCTGCACGCAGCGCCGCGACCGGCGCGATCCCCCAGCCCATCGGCAGGTCGCAGCCGGGTGCGTGCGTGGCGGTGACCCCCGCGGAGGCCAGCCGGGCGATCTCGGAGTCGCTGACGCCGCACAGGTGCGCCAGGGTGACGTCGGGTGCCAGCCAGCCCCACTCCTCCAGCAGCTCGAGGGGGCGGCGCCCGTAGCGCTCCGCGGCCACCGCGACGTCGACCTGCTCGTTGGCCTGGGTACGCCGCCGCACCCCCCGCCGGGAGGCCACCTCACCCAGCAGCCGGAACGTCTCCTCGGAGTCGGAGTGCACCCCGGCCGGGCCGACCGCGACCTGGAGCATCCCGTCGGCGGACACCCCCCGAGGGGAGCGGCCCACCAGCGCCTCGGCGACCAGGTCGGCGCTGAGAGCCGCCGTCTCGGGATCGTCGCGGGCCGCGCCGCGGACGAACACCAGCCGCCCACCGAGGCCCCGGGCAGCGTCCGCCGCTGCTGCGGCGAGGTGCACGGAGTCCTCCGGAGAACAGCCGGCCGGCCAGGCGAGGTGGTGGTCGGCGACCGTGGTCACCCCGCACAGCAGCCCTTCCGCCACCCCCACCCGTGCCGCGACCGCGACGAGCTCGGGATCGACCACGACCTGCTCGTACGCCGCCGCCATCGTCACCAGCCACGAGGCCATCGGCACGCCGCGGGTGCCCGGCAGGGTCCGGAACGCCGACTGGAGCAGGTGGTGGTGGGCGTTGACCAGGCCGGGAGTGACGACGCAGCCCGAGGCGTCCAGCACCTCGGCGCCTTCCGGAGCCGACCCCACGGCGACCACACCATCGGAGACGAGGACGTCGCCGGTGCGCTCGGTGCGGGCGTCCTCGACCACCGCGGTGGCGCCCCGCACCAGCAGGTGCGCGGGCCGCTCGGAACGGCTCACGCGCCCGAGCGCGGGACGCTGAACCGGGCCGCCTCCTCGATCACCTCGACGAGGGTCTCCACGGCGGCCTCGAAGCGCACCTTGCCCACCTCCGCGTTCGCGTCGGTCGCGTCGCCGATGTAGCCGTCGGGACCGAAGTCGTCGGAGAGCCAGCCGAACGAGACCGGCCGTCCGAACCCGATGTGGCGGTACTCCGCGAGCTCCTCGGGGACCCGTCTCCCCGCGTGCTCCATGTGCACCAGCTCGGGACGAAGGTGCAGCATCAGCGAGGTCTCGCCGTGACCGCCGTGGATGCCCATGCCGAGCTCGTCCTCACGCGACGCACCGCCCTGGTCCACCGGCAGCGAGAGGTGCGCGAAGAACGTCTGCAGCCCGAACTGCCGTCGCAGCTCCCGGTTGGCCACCTGCCCGAGCGCGGAGTTTCCCCCGTGTCCGTTGACGAAGAGCAGCCGGGTGATCCCCGAGGTCTGCAGTGACCGACCGATGTCGACCAGCACTCGCATCAGGGTGTCCCAGGACAGCCAGATCGTCCCCGGGGACCAGGAGTGCTCGTCGGACTTGGTGTAGGCCAGCCCCTCCAGCAGCACCACCGAGGCGTTCCCGGCCTGTGCCGCCGCGGCGACGGCCGCCTCCGCGGCCTCGGTGGCGATCACGTAGTCGGTGGAGACCGGCAGGTGCGGGCCGTGCTGCTCGACGGCCCCGAGCGGGAGCACCGCGACCGTGTCCGCAGGCAGCGCGGCGATCTCGGGGGCGGTGAGGTCGATGAACCGGGGCGCGTGTCCATCGCCCGTCAGAGCGGGGTCCCGCATCAGCGCACCCCCACGTTCACCCGAGTCGGTACGACGTGGTCGGGCACCAGCTTGCCGGGGTTCAGCAACCCCTTCGGGTCGGTCCCCCGCGCCGTCTCCACGGCGAGCTCGACGTTGCGGTCGACGTACCACTGGTGCGGAGAGTGCACCGTCATCCCGAGAGCCTCCATGGCCTCCATGCCGGCCAGGACGCCCTGCTCGTCGTGGTAGTCGGCGACCACCATCGCCAGCGGCCCGTGCCCCATCAGCTCGAGGTGGAGGTAGACCTCGCCGGGATAGACGGCGCGGACGGCGTCCGGGTCGGACCAGTAGATCTGGCCGCCGGTCTCCATGTGGAACCACGTCCGTTCGGGGTTGGCGCGCTGCAGGAACAGCACGGGGTGGTTGTAGGACATGCCCGAGAGCCGGTCGCACGCGGCGTAGTCGGCGGACACGTTGACCACGTCTCCCCCGGCCGCGAGCACCCGTCGCTCGATCTCGGCCACCGTCGATGCCTCCGCGATCACCCGCAGGCTGAACCGGTCGGGGTCGAGCTCCAGGCCGGCCGGCAGGCTCGGCACCAGCATCGGCTCGTCGCCCGAGGCCAGCCGGGGCAGCACCGGCAGGTCGAGCAGGCTGCGGTGCACGGTGACCATGTCGGCCCAGGAGTCGAAGGCGGCGTGGATCGCGCTCCACTCCCGGGCCGGGTCGGTGGCGATCTCGACCTCGACCAGGATCCCGGTGACGCCGTACGCGTGGATGTACGGCGTCGCCTCCTCCCCCCGGGCGTGGATGAGCTCGCCGCTGCCGTCCATCGGCGCGACCGTGACCGCGCGGACGAACCCGTCCGAGGTGGTCCCGTGCTCGATCGTCCCGGTGCCCGCGCTGCCGCCCGCGACGAAGCCGCCGACCGAGGAGGCCTTGGTGGACGGGAAGATCCAGATGTCCCGCCCGGCCGCGCGCGCCACCCGGTCGATTTTGGAGAGCAGCGCACCGGCACCCGCGCGGATGCTGCCGTCCTCCAGCAGGGTGATCTCGCTGAGCTTGCGCAGGTCCAGCACGATCCCGCCGTCGAACGGAGTCGCCTGGCCGTAGTTGCCGGTGCCGGCCCCGCGGGGGGTGACGGGCACGTCCTCGGCATGCGCGAGGGCGAGCATCCCGGCCACCTCCTCCGGAGTCCGCGGGCGTACGACGACATCGGCGACGTACTTGCCGCGCGGGACCTTCTCCTCCAGCACCGGTGACATCCGCGACCAGTCCGAGGAGTTCTTGATCAACGTGTCGGGGTCGGTGGAGACCCGGTCGGCTCCCCACCGGTCCGCCACCTGGGCAGCGACGTCGAGGCTGCGCTCACGGATGGACACCGGCTGACTGGTCACGGGCTCACTTCCCCATGGAGATGGAGGTGTCGATGAACTCGTTGGTGTACAGCGACTTCGGGTCGATGTCGGCGCTCTTGATCGTGCCGGACTTCAGCAGGATCGGCCCGAAGGTGTCCACGATGCCCTGCATCCGCTCGGGGTCGAGCTGACCGAAGACTCCGGAGGCGGGGTCGTCGGTGACGATGTCCAGCGCCTCCATCTGCTCCTCGGCGAAGTCGGCCACCTCGGCGGAGTAGGTCCAGCCGGTCTGGTACTTCTCCACGATGTCGACGATCACGCTGTTCGCGTGGTCGGGCTCCTCGAGGTAGTCGATCTGCGCCTGCTGCATGATCGGCACCAGCTTGGCCAGGCACTCGGCCTCACCCTTGACGTCTGCCTCGCGGACCGCGAGCGGCTCGGGGTAGATGCTGTAGCCGACCTCGGAGAGCAGCTGGTAGCCGATCTCCTTGCCCCACTGGGGAATCTCCTTCTCGTAGATGTACGGCTCGGCGGTGGCGAACCCCTGCTGGAGGATCGCGGGGTCGGAGACGAAGCGCTGCGGCGTACCTTCGTAGGACTGGTCGGACTGCTTCTCCTTGATGATCCCCTGCGAGGCGAGCAGGCCCGGGATCAGCTCACCGGCAGTGACCACGGGGTCCCCGTCCGCCGCCGCCTCCTTGATGGTCTTTGCGCCCTTCTGCGTCTTGGGGTCCCACATCAGGATCTGGGGGCTGTTGGTCATCTGCGAGGTGACCGCGACGGTCGGCTGCCCGGGCGCGGCGATCGCGGCGTCGCTGTTCACCGCTCCGATCAGGATGTCCTTGTCGAGGTACATCAGTGCCGGCACCGGCTGGAAGTTCACCGCCGGGCCGCCGGAGCGGATCTCGATGTCCACGCCGGTCTCCACGCCGCCGGCGACCAGCGGACCGCTCACCGTCTTCTTCTCGGTGTCCACGGTGTAGTCCTTGCCGACCAGGTGGTACATCGCACCGTGCTCGGCCTCGGGCTGCCAGTCCTGCTGCATCACGACCTTCGCGGGGCACACGTCGGCGAGGTCGAGCTTGCTCCCCTTGTCGGCGGACCCTTCGGCGGTGGCGCCGCCGTCGGTGGAGCCGGACTCATCACTGCCGCAGGCGGTCAGGCCGAGGGAGAGGACGGCCAGCGTGGCCAGGGCGGAACGGGACAGGCGGTTCATGGTGACTCCCAGTGTTCGGCGGTGGGGTGTGTGGCGCGGGCGGGATGTACGGCGGGGGCGGCGTCACTGGCGCCCGGTGCCGTACCAACGGCCGATGACGGCCCGATCGAGGGCGGCGAAGACCGAGAACACGGCCACGCCGAACAGCGCGGTGAGGATGATCGCCATGAACAGCGGGTCCATGTTCAGCCGCAGCGTGTAGATGCGGAGCAGGCTCCCGATGCCGGGGCTGCCCTGCTGGAAGAAGAAGTCACCGACGATGGTGCCGATCACCGAGAGGCCGGCGGCATTGCGAAGCCCGGTGAAGATCGCCGGCACCGCTGCGGGGAACTGCAGCTTGAGCAGCCGCTGCATCCGCGTCGCCTTGTTGAGGGTGAACAGGTCGTGCGCGTCCGGGGTCGCGCTCTGCAACCCGAAGAGCGTGTTGGAGATCATCGGGAAGACCGCGATGATCACGCAGACCACGATCCGGGCGTTGAACCCGTAGCCCATCCAGATCCCGATCAGCGGCGTCAGCGCCAGGATCGGCACGGTCTGCAGGATGACGGCGTACGGGTAGAGGATCTTCTCCACGAAGGTCCACTGCGACATCAGCACGGCCCAGCCCATCCCGATGACGACCGCGAGCACCAGGCCCAGCAGTGCCACCGCGACGCTCTGCCCCAACGCGTCGAACATCGGGTTCATCACGTTCGGGTTGGTCACGGTGTTGCCGACCACGTCGTGCAGCGGTGGGAGCAGGAACCGGCGGTCGGGCTCGAGGATGACGTAGGTGACGAAGTACCAGATGGCGACCAGTCCGGCGAGGGCAGCGAGGACCGGGAGCACCTTGTTCCACAGCACCCCGGCCACGGCGCGCAGCCGTGGGGTGGGGGCCTCGGGCGCGGCCGCCTCGACGCTGCTCAGCTTGGGGCCCCGGGTCTGGGTCAGCTCGGTGTGCGAGTGGAGCTCGGCGCTGCTCATGAGTGCTCCCCCAACGCGGCGGAGACGCGGCCGGTGAGGGCGGCGAACTCGGGGGCGTAGCGCAGCTCTGGTGGTCTCGGATAGGCCCAGGGCACTGGGACCTCCGCGACGATCCGTCCCGGGCGCCCACTCATCACGATCACGCGGGTGGAGAGGTAGACCGCCTCGGAGACCGAGTGGGTGATGAACAGCCCGGCGAACCGCTTGAGCTCGAAGATCCGCTGCAGCTCGGTCTGCATCCGCAGCCGGGTGATCTCGTCGAGCGCGCCGAACGGCTCGTCGAACAGGGCGAGGTCCGGCAGGGCGACCAGCGCGCGGGCGATCGAGACGCGCATCCGCATGCCGCCGGAGAGCTGGCGGGGGTGCTGCTTCTCGAAGCCGGTGAGCCCGACCAGCTCCAGGGCCTCCAGCGCGGCCGCCCGGCGCTCGGCGCGCGGGGCGCCGCGCAGCTCGTTGACGAGCTCGACGTTCTTCAGCGCGCTGCGCCACTCCAGCAGCGTGGGGTCCTGGAAGACATAGCTGGTGGTGGTCGCGGCGACGTCGATCTCCCCGCCGGTGACGGTGTCGAGCCCGGAGGCGAGCCGCAGCAGGGTGGACTTGCCGCAGCCCGAGGGGCCCACCACGGAGACGAACTCCCCCGGACCGACGTCGAGGTCGACGCCGGTCAGGGCGGTGGTGCCGGTCGGGAACCGCTTGGTGACGTTGCGCAGGGACAGCGTCGTGGTGGTGTCCGCTCCTTGCGAGGAGCCTGGGCGGTGCTGGGTGCTGGTCATGGTTCTCACCTCGAAGTGGCGGCGGGGGTCAGTGACCGGGTCCCGGTGGACCAGGCGGTGAGGTCGAGCGAGCGGCTGACGCGGGTGTCGGCCACGACCCGGCCGGCGTGGACCACGACCCGGGCGCCCTCGGCGCCGGCGAGCACGTCGGCGATCGGGACGTCCGGGACGAGCATGAAGTCGGCGGCGTTGCCGGACTGGGCGCCGATCTGGGCGCCGACCTGGGGCAGGCCCAGCACCGATCGCGGTCCGGTGGTGACGGCGGCGAGCGCCTCGGTGACGGTGAGGTGCCCGGCCGTGACCAGCAGCGAGGTGGTCTCGAAGGGATCGGCCCGCCCGACCGGGTTGAACGGGTCGCGCAGGTTGTCGGCGCCGGCCGCGAGCGGGATGCCGGCATCGAGGACGGCGCGCAGGTTGGGCAGGCCCCGGGGCATGACCCCGTCGACGCCCCAGCCCTGCAGGTAGAGGTTGGTGATCGGCAGCGTGACGATCCCGATCCCGGCCTCGGCGACCCGGGCCAGCACCGGGACCAGCCGGCCCGAGGCGAGCGAGCCGAGCCGCACGCAGTGGCTCGCGGTGACCAGCCCCTGCATCCCCCGAGCGAGCACCTGGTCGGCGAGGTCGAGCAGGTCGACGGTGTGCGGGTCGGTCTGCTCGTCGGTGTGCAGGTCGACCGGGAGGCCGTACTGCTCCGCGACGTCGAGTGCCCGTCGGGTCTGGTACGCCGGGTCGTCGGCCAGGTGCGGGCAGCCGCCGACCACGTCGATGCCGCGGGCCACGCCCTCATGGATCACGTCGGTGGGGGTGTCGGGTCCGGCCAGCAGGCACACCTGGAGGTTGACCACGCCGGCCAGCTCCTCGCGCAGCTCGACGAGCGCGTCCACCCCACGGAGCGGGTCGCCCTCGAGGAGCGCGTCGACATGGGTCCTGATCGTGGTGATCCCGTTGGCGACGTACAGCTGGAGCGCGGAGCGCGCCCGGTCGAGCACGTCGGCGCGGTCGATGCCCGGCACCAGCGTGCGCCACTGCGCGATCGCGCTGAGCAGGTCGTTGCCGGCGGCGGGATCGGTGCGGGACCAGGTCAGCGCCTTGTCCAGGTGGGCGTGCGGCTCACTGGCGGCGGGGACATAGCGCCACCCCTCGGCCTCCAGGACGGCGCCGCCCTCATCGGCGACGTCGTCCGCGACATCGTCCTGCCTGGCGCCCGGCGCGCGCACGGCGCCGATCCGCGGGCCGTCGAGCACCAGGTCGGCGAGGCTCCCGTCGAGCAGGCGCACGCCCCGCACCTCGGCCAGGCGCAGCCCGCCCAGCACCGCAGGATCTCCCGGTGCACCGACCGGCACTGCTCTGCCTGGAACGCTCGTCACACGTCACCCCTGGGTCTCGGGCTCCTCGCAAATGTTGATGTGAGGAACATTCGTGACCCTAGGCAGCGAATATTTCAACCACGTATCCGTGCGGGTGCAGTCGCGTGACGTCGTTCGTTCCGCTCAGGCGGTGTCCCGATCGCCGCTGCGGACGACCGCCTCCTCCGGCACCCAGCGGAGCAGGTCGCCCGGCTGGCACTCGAGGACCTCGCACAGCGCCGCCAGCGTGCTGAACCGGACGGCCTTGGCGCGGCCGTTCTTGAGCACGGCGAGGTTGGCCGGCGTGATCCCCACCGCCTCGGCGAGGGCACCCACGGACATCTTCCGCTGGGCCAGCACCACGTCGATGTCGACGACGATCGGCATCAGATCACCTCGTCGAGCTCGGAGCGCAGGTGCCTGGCCTCGGCGTCGCGGGCGACGGCCTGGGCCAGCAGGGTGCGCATCACCAGCACCACCAGCGCGATCCCGGCGATCACCACGGCAGCGCCGCCGATCAGCAGTACGACGCCCGGCGCCACCGCCTCACCGGGGGCGAGCAGCACCCCGAGCCCGAACATCAGCAGCGACGCGACCGCGATCGCCCCGATGATGACGTCGACGTACCGGAACGAACCGTGAGAGAACACCGTCCCCCGCCGCACCATCGTCAGCAGCCGCCACACGCAGACCATCACGACCTGCGCGGTGACGATGCCCAGGAACACGATCGCGAACAGCGCCGGCCGCAGCTCCAGCACCTCCTGGTCGGCGCCGTCCAGGTCGCTGAACGCCAGCGGCAGCATCACCAGTTGCAGGAACACCGACCCCACCAGCGCACAGGCGAGGACGAAACGGAGCGCGAGTGTCGCCCAGGCGGCCATCAGATCTCCTTCGATTGGATCTCGATAGGAATCTATCGAAAAACAATCGATCAGACCAGAGTCGCCTTGAGAGTTCTCGGCTACCTACTCGCGGTCTCGCGGGTCCACTCGGCAGTCCTGACCATCCCCATGCCCACGGTGAAACGAACGCTGGTGATGCTCGTGGCGCGGGGAAGCTGCATCACCACGACGCCGCGACGTCGGACACCCGGCTGCAGGGACGAGATGTCGAGCAGCTTTCGTCCCCGCAGCTTCACCAGCCCGTCCGCCGGGCGATGGATCTCGCCTCGATCGTCGGTGGCCCTGACCTCGACGCCCATCGAGTCGGCGAACGGCTGGGTCCCGACGTTGCGCACCGTGAACGGGAGGCCGACGAACTTCGTCCCCGGGGCCGGCCGCACGCCACGTGTGGCCGAGCGGACCCATACGGGCTCCGTGGCGACCAGCGACAGTGCCGGCCGCTCGGCCCGGCCGGCGAGTTCCACCGGAGCACCGAAGGCAACGGTGGTCGTGGGGGCCACCAGTCGGTCCAGGTTCCCTGACCCCAACTCGGCGATCCGCGCGGGCACCTCCAGGACGAAGACCGCGCAGCTGACGAGTGCCACCGCGGCCATCGCTACCAGCGCCCTGAACGGCGTGGTCCGCCCCCAGGCGTTCCGGCTGGAGTTCCCTGTCCTCACGCGGTCTTTATATAAGTAATTCTTCCTTTTGTCGGGATTAGCGATCAACTTCCCACCTGCGTGACGCCAGCCCGGATGCCTCGTTTCCGACACATGGAAGCCGCACCCATCGCCGCATGGACCCTGGTCAACGAGATCCCGATCCCCGAGGACGTCAAGCCCCTCCTCGTCCCGGGTGAGGAGGCGGTCGCCGCGTTCAAGACCTTCCGTGACAGCGCCGTGTTCACCACCAAGCGGCTGATCGTGCGGGATGCGCAAGGCATCACCGGGAAGAAGGTCGAGATCTACTCGCTCCCCTACAGCTCGATCAACATGTGGTCCTCGGAGAACGCAGGGAGGCTCGACTTCAACTCCGAGATGGAGCTCTGGACGCGAGCCGGTCACATCAAGATCAAGCTCGGCAAGGGCGCCGACGTACGCCGCCTGGACAGCCTGATCTCGTGGGCCGTCCTCAAGAGCCAGTAGCCACTTGGGCTCAAGGTCCGATCACGAATCGTCGGAAGGTCTGCCCCTTCGGGTCGAAGCCCTTACGCGCCCTCACCCGCCCGGCCGCCACCGATCGCGGCCTCGATGGCCTGGTTGACGGTCTCGACGACGCGCAGCCGCGCGTAGCGCTTGGAGTCGCCCTCGATCAGGTGCCACGGCGCCTGGGTCGTGCTCGTCCGGTCGAGCATGTCCTCCACCGCGTCGGCGTAGGCAGCCCGCTTCTTGCGGTTGCGCAGGTCCTCCTCGGTGAGCTTCCACGACTTCAGCGGGTCGCCCTTGCGGGCCTTGAACCGCCGCTCTTGCTCCTCCTCGGAGATGTGCATCCAGAACTTCACGAGGATCATCCCCTCGGCGACGAGCATCGATTCGAACTCGCGGATCTCGGCGTACGCCCGCTGCCACGCGTCGTCGTCGGCGTACCCCTCGACGCGCTCGACCAGCACCCGGCCGTACCAGGAGCGGTCGAAGACCGACATGCCTCCCCACCCGGGCAGCACCGGCCAGAACCGCCACAGCCAGTGGTGCCGCTTCTCGTCGTGGGTCGGGGCCGAGAACGCGCGCACCCGCACGTGGCGCGGGTCGAGCCGCCTGACGAGCCGCTTGATCGCGCCACCCTTGCCGGACGCGTCCCAGCCCTCGAACACGATGCACACGGGCGGACCCAGCTCGCCGCTGCCGGTGAGTCCGGCCATCCGCAGCCGCAGGGACAGCAGCTTGGTCTGCTCCTCGCGCAGCCGCTTCTTCGCCTCCTTCTTGGGCAGCGAGGCCGTCAGGTCCAGCTCGTCGAGTCGTCCCATCAGGGCTTCTCCTCCGCCGTAGGCACGCGTGCCGGGAGTCTAGGGAGATCGGCGTCGCTGCGGCTACGGCGTGACCACCGCAGCCGGGTCGCAGCCGGTCGGCGGAGGTGCCGGGCGCGTTCTGCGCCGGCCACTTCGGAGGGGGGGTTGCACAATGGACACGTGGGCCGGTGGTGGCAGGGCTTGGCGTCCCGCGAGGTTGCGCGCGTACGCCGCAACGGCCCCGCGGCGGTGCTGTGGTCCCTGCGGATCACGATCGCGGCCACCAGCGCCTACGTCGCGGCGTTGCTGATCTTCCCGGGGACCGAGCCGCTGCTCGCGCCGCTGACCGCGATGCTGGTGGTGCAGGTGACACCGATGTCGCTGCTCGCCAGCGGGCTCGACCGCGTGATCGCCGTCGTGTCCGGCCTCGTGCTGGCAGTCGGGTTCGCTGCCGTCGTACCCCTCGAGTGGTGGAGCCTCGGCCTGCTGATCCTGATCTCCATCACCATCGGGCAGTACCTGCGCCTGCGCGACAACCTCGTCGAGGTGGCGATCAGCGCCATGCTCGTCCTCGGCGTGGGCGCGGCCGGTGCGGAGGCAGCGGCGTGGCAGCGGCTCACCGAGACCCTCGTCGGCGCAGCCGTGGGCATCATCGCCACGCTGGTCTTCCCTCCGAAGGTCGCCACCTCCGATGCCGGTCAGGCCATCGACGGGCTCGCAGATGCGGTGACCGACCTCCTGCTGCGGGCAGCCGAGGAGCTCGACGCCATGGCGCCCGACGAGCGTGGGCTTCTGCCCCGCGCAGCTCGTGACTGGCTGGACCACGCCCGGCGCATCACGCACGAGATCCCGACCGTCGGCGCCGCGCTGCTGCGGGCGGAGGAGGGGCGGCGGCTCAACGTGCGCGCGGTGCGCACGCCACGCGTCGAGCCCGGCCTGCGCCAGGGCCTGGAGGCGCTCGAGCACTCAGCGGTGGCGATCCGCGGCCTGATGCGCTCCCTGGTCGAGGCGGCCGATCGCGACTGGCTCGAGGAGGACTCCGCAGCGACGGTCCTCGGCGATCTCGCCGCAACCTTCCGCGAGGTGGCGGCGGGGACCGACGCCTTCGGCGAGCTCGTGCGTCACGAGGGGGACGTGGAGGTCGGCCTGAGCGCCACCGACATCGCGCGCCTTCAGGAGGCCCACGACGGCATGGTCCGCGCCCTGGCCCGCATCGACGCCGCGCTCGCGGCAGAGCAACCGCCCGACGTGGTCGAGCTCTACACCAACACCCGTGCGACGGTACGTCGGCTGCAGCACGAACTGCACCTCGACGAGCGGGTACGCCGTCAGCTGCGCCTGGCTCCCCCACGACGTCGCCCGCTCCGCCCGGGCAGCGGCGCCCATCCACCCGCCGGCCCGGTGCCGCCGGTCGGGCCCGACGCCGACACGCAGGACCTGCCCGCGATCACCGACGAGCCACCGAAGTGATCGTCCGCCTCAGGCCCGTGCAGTCGTCGCGGCGTACGCGAGGACCTCGGCCATCGCCGTCATGTCGTCCGGCCCGGTGAGCTCCACCTGGCCGAGCCAGACAACCACAGTGCCGGTGGACGGGATCACGTAGCCGGCGGTCCCGGTGCCGCCGATCCAGCCGTAGCGACCGAGCACGTTCCACGGGTCCTTGCGGCTGACGTCGACACCGCCGCCGAAGCCCCAGCCCTGGCCGTCGAGGAACGGGTTGTCCGGCTCGGCCTCGACGTGGCTGGTCATCATCAGCCGCACCGACTCGGGGCTCAGCACCCGCCCACCGCCCTCGAGCAGCATCCGCCCGAACGCGAGCCAGTCGTCCACCGAGGACACCAGCCCGCCGGCACCGGACTCGAACGGCGGCGGTGACGCCCACTGGCCCTCAGGCGGGTCGACCAGCGCGAACCCGTCCTCCGAGCGTTGGTAGAGGGAGGTCATCCGGTCCACGTCCTCGGTCCAGAACCTGGTGTCCGACATCCCGAGCGGCCCCAGGATCGTCTCCTGAAGGACCGCACCCAGGCTCGTGCCCGACGCCCGCGCGAGCAGTACGCCGAGGACGTCGAGCCCGACGTTGTAGGTCCACCCCTCCCCCGGCTGGTGCGCCAACGGGATCTCGGCCAGCCGCGCCATCCACTCGTCCGCGGCCGGCCACCCGTCCGGCCGCAGCGGTCCCTGGCCCAGGCGCTCGATGAGCTGCTGCGCCACCGGCGACCCGACATCCGCAGTGAACCCGTGGCCGCCGGTCAGGGTGAGCAGGTGCCGCACCGTGATCGTCCGGTCAGCGGGTATGACGTCGTCCAGCGCCCCGCCCGGCTCCCGCAGCACGACCGGCGCCGCAAGCTCGGGCAGCCACTCCCGGACAGGGGCGTCGAGGCCGAGCACCCCGCGTTCGACCAGCACCACCGTGGCGGCAGCGACGATCGGCTTGGTGATCGAGGCGACCCGGAACAGCGAGTCGCGCGTCATCGCCGGACCACCCACGCTGCGCTCACCGACGCAGACGACCTCCACGCCATCTCCGCGTGCGACCACGGCGACCGCCCCGGGCACCCGGCCCGCGGCGTACTGCTCGTCGCAGATGTCCTGCAGCTCGGCCATCGCCAGATGGTGGCACGCCCGTCCAGGGGACGGCTACGTCGCGATCGGGTGCGCCTCAGGGACCGCCGCGCCAGTGGTCGATCCGGTGGTGGTTGGGGGCGAAGCCGTGGTCGATGCCCCACAGCACGGCCTGGGTGCGGCTGGACACCTCGATCTTGCGGTAGAGCGTGCGGATGTAGGACTTGACCGTGTTGGGGGTCAGGAAGGTCTGGGCGGCGACCTGGGCGTTGTCGAGACCCTGGGTGATCAGCGCGAGGATCTCGGCCTCGCGCTCGCTCAGGCCCTCGCTGCGGCCGGGCCAGTCGAGCCCGTTCACGCCGCCAGATCGACCGGGTGGATCACTGAAGACCACCTCGCCCGCGTGCACGGCTTCGAGGGCGGCGATGAACTGACGGGCCGGCAGCGCCTTGGAGAGGTATCCGTGCACCCCTTGCCGGCGCGCGCTCTCGACGAGCTGTGGATGGAAGTTCCAGGTGTAGACGACCACGCGTCGCGCGTGCGGGTTCTCCAGCAGGACCGCGATGTTGTGGTGGTCGGACTCCGGTTGCGCGAAGCAGTCGTAGAGCGCGATGTCGACGACGTCCTCGACCGGCTTGTTGGTGTCCAGCTCGGCGACGATCACACGGTCGCGGTAGCGGTCGATGATCTTGGCGACCCCCATGACGACCACGTCATAGTCGTCCACGAGCGCGACCGTGATCGGTCGCGTGCTCGTTTGGGTCTTAGCCGTGGCCACGGCGCAACATTAACCTACCCAGGGGTGTATCGGACCCTCCTCAGGGGTCACAGGATGGTGGGACCAACCTCCACCGAAAGGCACACATCATGCTGGGTCTCATCCTCACCATCCTCGTCGTCGGACTCATCGCCGGCGCCCTGGCCCGATTGCTCATCCCTGGCAAGCAGGACCTGTCCATCGCGATGACCATCGTCCTGGGCATCGTCGGATCGTTCATCGGCGGCTTCCTGGGCTACCTGCTCTTCGGCAAGGACGCCTCCGACGGCCTCCTGCAGCCTGCCGGCATCATCGGCTCGGTAATCGGGGCCGTCATCGCGCTGCTCATCTGGACGCGTGTCGGCGCGCGCCGGTCGGTCCACAGCTGACCGGCCGATGACCGGCCCTTCGGTCCCCCGGTGTCCCGTCTGCGCCCAGGAGCTCGTCCTGCAGATGGACCCCGCGGCACCTCCGGACACCCAGTCCACCGTGCTGCTTGCCGACCCACCCGTTCCGCTACGTCTGCGCGTCCCCGGACTGTTCCTGGGCCGGGGACGCGTGACGTCACGGCGCGGCGCGGCGCGGCCGACGGGAGGTGGTCAGGGACGCCAGGTCGTCGATCGGCGAGCAGACTCGAAGATCGAGTCGATCACGGGCTCGGCGAGGATTTCGCCGTGTCGCCCGAGCCAGTTGGCGACCTGCATCCTCGGTATGACGTGTACGCCGTTCGGCGCCTTCTTCACCACCACGTCAGATGCATTGACCGTTACGACGATCCCCTCGACGTGCACGGGGAAACCGCACGCGGCGGTCAGCAGCTTCGCCGCACGGGCCGCCTCGTGTCGGCTGTTGCGGATGTAGGGCTGCTTGTGGCCGTCGACCAGGAAGGTGTCCCCGCCGACCCAGATCTTCGCCCCAGGGTGGTGCTTCGCGTTGACGGTGAAGACGCCGGCGGGACCGATGACCACATGGTCGATGTCGGCGCCCCGGGCGCCGACCGGGATCGCGTGCAGAATGCGCCAGCGCGGGTCCTTCTTCGCGAGCTTCGCAAGCCGGGCGGCCACCTTCTCCTCGCCGTCCGCCCCGATCCGCCAAGCGCGTTCGTCGGTGTGCACGCCGAGTGCACGCGCCAGCAACGACCTCACCGGAGCGGCGCCGCGGGCCGCGATGGCCTGTTCCCGCGCTTCGGCTCCGGGCAGGTTGGTAGACAGGTCGAGCCATGGGCGCGCGATCGGAACATCGAGGGCTGGAGTCACCGGGTCGGGCTGCGCGACCGGAGTCGAGGCAGCAGCCACGTTGACCGTCGGGACAACGGCCCCGACCAGGTCGGCGTTACTCGCCTGCCACGCCGTCACGGCTTCGAGGAGTGCGCCTTCGTCCGCCGGACTCTCGGGATACCCCTCGCCGGACTTCAGGTCCCACCAACCGACCTTCACCTCGTCAGCCCGGGTGACGTACAGGCGGTCGTGCCCGAACCGGCGCCAGCGGTTCACCAGCACAGACGAGTCGCTCATACGCTGAGTATCAGGTCTCGAGCGGCCCTTGTGGGCGTTTTGCGCGAATTGTGGAAGCGGCCGACCGCTCGCATCGCCTGACGAAAGTGGAGTGTCAGGCAGGAGGCAGCCGGTGTCCTGTCACCCGTGCGCAGCCCTTGCCGGTCCCCTCCATCCACGCCAGTACGTCGAAGATCCGGATGGCTGAAACGGCCGGACTCACGCCTGCAGAGTCACGCAGACCAATGAGCCGATCGTGAAGATCCGGACGAGCTTGCAGCTCCGCGCGCAGGGCCTCCCACACATTCTCAACCCCGGTCACCTCGACGATCTTGGTGTCGTAGATCGGACGGAGTCGCGGCCGCTTGCGAGCCAACAGCTTGGTCGCGGTCGTCGGCCCAACGCCTGGCAGGTCCAGCAGTTTCTGGTGAAGCACCCATCCGACCCAGTCGTCCTCCCACTTCGTGGTCTCAAGAACCAGGTCCCGGTCGGGGCCGAGCTCCTCGAGCAGCGCCGAAAACTCAGCCGCCTCGGTGCCCAGCAGCCTGATCGACGCCTCGGCGGGAACATCGACCGAGAGGAACGACACCGCCACCACGTCGTCGGCCGTGAACCGGTTCGCGTTCGCCGTACGAAGTGAGGTGCTGTCCCACGCGTCGAACATGGCACCGGTGAACCGCCACGACTTTCCGTTCGCAGACCGATGGAGTTCGTGCTCGCCCACACCGAAGTAGCACTGCAACGCATCTATGCAGTGCTCGATCGAGGCCTCGTCGTCGACAAGTAGTGCACTGGGCAGACGCATGGCCGCTCCTCGGTCCTCTCACGTGCATTGGGAAACCACGACCTTGACCGTCACCCTCGACCCGGGCCGGGCACCGTAGCGCCGAAGTCACCAAACCGGCGCCCTGGCCGGCGCTCCGTAAGACGCGGACGCGAGCCCTGAAGGACCATGGAGCTGATCCGCCCAAACCCATCATTGGTTGTCGACGGGCGAGTCTTTGACGACCACTTCAACTTCGGTGAATCCGAGCGCGGCCAGGAGACCCTCGAACAGATTCCGCGCACTCCGCTTCCCCATATCGATGAGGTCGGATCGACCAGCAGCTCGCGTGATCGACACCTTCGCAGCTGCGGCCGCACGCGCTTGGTAGTCCTCGGGCAGCTCGCCGCCGATGAACGGCACGGACCCTTCTTTGCCGATCACAGAAAGGCCATCCTCGGCGTCCACTCGCGGCTCGGCCAGCTCAACGGCCGGTAGCTTGAGAGTCACGCGCGTCCCCGAGATGTCGATGTCATCATCCTGAAGCTTGCCAAGCTCGATGATGGCGTCGACCTCAGCGTTCGCCAGAAGGGTGGCCTTCGACTCGAGGAAACCTCCGCATGCTTTGAGGAGTTGCTGGGCGGGTGTGCCACCATCCTCGTCCGGGTCCCCCTTGAGGTCGTACGCCTCCGGGGTTCCGTTACAGACCACGACAGGCACTTCGAAGGAGCCCGTCGCCGCGGTTAGCCGCTTTTGCTCTTTAAGTCGCTTCAGGACAACGTCGCCCGTCGCGACAACGGTTTGGCGGTTGAACAGCGAGTCGTAGATATCCTTTATAGGGGCTAGGTTCGACACCAGCGACCCTCCAACTATGGCAATGACGAGCACCAGCGCCCAGGTACCGACTCGCTTCAACTCGTCCTCCATCCAATAACCGCAACCGCGGCTTCCCGGCACCTTGCCGACGCCGCATCGTAGAAGGAACACCCGACAGTTATCGGCTGGTTCAGCATTTCTGGATCAGCTCCCAGGTGCAGGTGCCCCTGGCACAACCTGAGCGGATTCGGATCCCGGACAAACGGCACGCAACTTGAATGCCCCGCAGCACGCCATGCGACGAAGCAGGCGTGGAGAGAACTTGGCAAAGCACGGACACCCGTTCAAGGAGATGGGCAAAATAGCCCTATTGTCCGAAACGTCAGCGTCGTCACGGGGTCCCATGAACAGTCTGGAGCGGCTCTTGCAGGCCGTCCTTAGCGAAAACCCCAACCTGACTGCCCGGGAGATCGCGTGGCAACTTCGCTCTAGCGGGGCCAGCGTCACCAAGCGCGATGTCAATCCGCTGTTGTACGGCAACGCCAAGTTCCTCCAGGATGGCGGCTACGTTCCTCGATGGCGTCTCGTCGGGCAAGCCCCGGGGCGTGCCGACATCACGTCGCGTGTCGCATCGAAGCGGGCTCAGCGCAAACGCCTGGATGATCGCCAAGGACAGGTGGCGGTGCTCCGATCAGGTCGACACAGCCCCTCGGAAGTCGCCAAGGCCAGCCCAGAACTTGCGGCCGCCATCGCCCTGCTTCGAGAGCACGGCATACACATGGAGGACGACCCCCAGTCGACCTCCACCGCCACGGACGGCCCCAACCTTCAAGAGGTGTCCCGCCAGCAATCATCGTCCCGGGCAGAGGATGCCGCTGGTGGGCGCCGTGGCACTGGTGCGCATACACGGCCGAGCACGGCCTCAATCGCGACATCTCCCGTACCGGTACCTACGACGTGGACTATCGGAGGACTCCGACCATGGCAGCGCGAGGCGCTGTCAGCCTGGTTCCACTCCGGCTGCATCGGCGTGTGCGAGGCCGTGACGGGGACAGGCAAGACTCACCTCGGCCTCGAGGCAGTTGCGCAGACCATTCGACGGGGTCGGCGCGCCACCATCCTGGTGCCGAGCCTCCTGCTCCAACGGCAGTGGGAGTTGAAGCTCGAGCAGTTCGTGCCGACTGCGGTGATTGCCAAAGTGGGAGGGAGCAGGCGGGGCGACCCCGACGTAGCTGACGTCGTCATCGCGGTTGTGCACAGCGCAGCGCGGGCCGACCTATCAGCAGCACCCGGCATGGAGCTCTTGGTCGCTGACGAGGTGCACCGATACGGCGGGCAAGGCTGGTCCGCCGCACTACGCGCCGGGTACACACGGCGCCTCGGTCTCACGGCCACGCTCGAGCGAAGCAGCGACGAGGGCGTCAGTAACTACTTGCTGCCGTATTTCTCCAGCGTTGTCCACTCCTACGGCTATGACCGCGCTACACGCGAACAGGTCGTCGCACCGTTCGACCTGATCTTTCTCGGCGTCTCGCTTGAAGAAGAAGAGCGCGCAGAGTACGAGAGTCTGAGCCGGCGCATCAGCCAGGCGCGAAAGGTGCTCATCGGCGCCGGCGCCTCGCCTGCGACGTTGCACCAACAACTAGGCTCGCTTCGTAGCGTCGGCGGCAACGTGACACGGGCAGTGATCGCCTACGAGCACGGAACCAGGGAGCGCCGCAGCCTGCTGGCGGATACCCCCGCCAAGCAGCGGGCTCTGCGGGAACTCGCAGAGTTCGTGCGCGAGAGCGACGGCTCCGTCATCTTCACTCAGAGCGTGGACACTGCCAAAGCAGCGGCCGACATCTTGAAGTCAGAGGACGTCACCGCTGAAGCGATCTACAGCAACGGCATGGGCGCTCCACGTCGCCAACAACTCATCTCCGACCTGGCGGACGGAGCGTTGCAGGCCCTTGCTGCGCCAAAGATCCTTGACGAGGGTGTCGACGTTCCCGATGTGAACCTGGGGATCGTCATGGGTGCAAGCAGCTCCCGCCGCCAGATGATTCAACGGTTGGGCCGAGTCATCCGCCTCAAGCAAGACGATGGCATTGCTCGCTTCGTGATCCTTTACGTGACAGACACCGTGGAGGATCCCGAGGCTGGCGCCCGGGTTGACTTCATGACAGAAGTGGAAGGCGCTGCTACTCGGGTCATGTTGATGCGTGAGTGGGGTGAGAACGACCTCGACGCGCTCTGGGCCGGTAACGGCTGCGGGTGGATTCAGACGCCAGCTGCTGAGGTGGACGAGCAGCGTCTGGCGCAGCCCTCCGCGCTCATGGCGGATACCCGTACCCCGTCGCGAGCCGGACCGGCCCGGAAGCCTCGCCTTCCTGCCCGCCCACCGTCCCCCGATCCCCAGGTCTTGCGCCTCCTCAACGACATAGCAGAAACCAGGGAGCTGCTGATGCTGATGCGTGAGGAAGACGGCCAGGAACGGAAGCTGTCATGACCCTCTCTCCACACCGATGGCGTCAGGTTGGATGCGCGGCCCACGACGCGGAGCGAGAAGCACTTGAGAAGATTCGCGAGCTAGTCGCTGACGACCCGCTCTGTATAGCTTGGACCAACCTCTCGATCCTGGACGCCCGAGATCTTCCGACGGAGATCGATTTGCTGATGGTCAACAGTGCGGGAATCTTCGTGGTGGAGCTAAAGGGCTGGCATGGGGAGATAACCGGAGTCGGCTACGACTGGAAATGCAGAGCTGGCAAAGGTCCTGCTAGCCCACGGCACAGCCCCATCTTGTCGACCCAGAGCAAAGCGCGTCGACTCAAGTCTCTTCTGCTGGAGCTTCGCGACGAACAGGGCGAGCGTGTGGAAGTCCCCTGGGTAGCACCCGTGGTGGTTCTGCACGGCCGCAACAGCAGGGTCAAGTTGGACGACCGCGCAAGAGTTCAGGTTTACGGCTTGGATTCCTACAACGTTAAAGGCGTGCCCACCTTCACGGAATTCCTTCGTCAACCGCCCCTCGGCGGCCAATCAAGGCTGGACAAGACTGCGGTCGATTCGATCCGCCGGCTGCTTTCTCGGTCCGGCATGACACCTCAAATGGTGCAGTCGAGCGCTGTCGTTCGCCTCGTCGGGGTCGACCCGAACCCCAGCGAAACCCTGGAGCCAGGCGACGCCGCAGACTCGCCAGCACCAGCCGCCGAGGAGATCTCGAGTATCTCAGCCCTGCTGACGGGCCTCACTGACGGTCAACTTGAACGTTTAGGCGTCCCGGCCGAACTTGTCGAGGTCGTCCGCCTCGTCGCACATGAGGAAGAGCTGATCGGTCTCGTCTCCGACGACGTGTTCGATGATGTGGAAGCCGTGCTGGCAGGAGAACGTGTTGACGAAGTCGCCCTGCGGCGCGACAAGGTCAATGCCATTTTTGGGAATGTCGACGCGCAGGCAAGTACCGGGCACCCAGCGGCGGATTCATCCAAGGCAGCCGAGCCACGTCGCCGGTCGGCGCCTGACAGCACGGGGGTCAGCGACCCCTCAGTTGACACCCTGATCGTGAGTCCCGCAGAGACCGTCGACGCCTTGCCCATCGACCCTTCGGACGCGGCAGAGAGACTTCGAACCGTGTTCGGCGACCGCGTGAGGGTCAAGTCGACACGAGTGCCCCATGAAAAGCCCCGGCAGTCATCCCGCGCCACCGTTACGGGCGGCGTTGGCGAATCCAAGACCGCCTGCACCCAGAAACACCTGGCGTACATCGCTGTCTCTTCAGAACGAGTCTTGGAACTGGCGCGGGCTGAAGCGTTGCAGGGGCGGACTGCGGCCGCGCGCGACCTGCTCAATGAAGTGCATTCGTTCATGAACCAGTTTGGTGTTCGAGACTGGTCGCGTATCGAACTTGATGAGTTGCGGCAGGTGCTGAGTCACCACACTCTCCTGGCTCAACACCTGGAACAACTGGCCGAGGTCGGCCCAGCGGCGCATCCACATGCCCCGAGGATTGAGTCCGGGACGACGGCGCCAGCCGGGTCCATCTGGACAGGCGAGGAGCCTGGACCTGCATACTCGTTGCTGCTTCGTGTCCCAGACGTCCTCGACCGCGCCAGTGGGCTCTACTTGAGTCAGCACATAGGGGAAACGGCCGCCGCCGAGGTCAACGAGCGACTGCTCCGAGGGCGCCCAGACGGAGGACGAATCCGAATCACGCCACAGGGTGTCGTGGTGTCGCGTAGAAATGCCAGCTCGCCTTGGTTTGCCGTGGGAACCGTGAAGGCAGAAGAGTGGTTCCCCGCCGAGACCCGTCCCGCTGCCCGCAACACGAGACAGCTGTCATTGACCTAGTTTTCGGCAGAATGCGATCGCAAGAGTCCGAGCCGGGTGCCAGGGGCCAGACGATTGGGTCAGCGACCCGTGACCGGCTCCCCACACACCGGACACTGAATCCCGTCCACCGTCATGTCAGTCCTAGTGGTCCCCTGCTCGCCACACCAGTCACACGCCCAGCGGACGATCCGCTCGCGGCTCACAGAGGGATCCCCAACCGCCCCGCGACCACATCGCCGGCGTACTCCCGGATCATCTCCGCCTCCCCAACGACGATCAGGTGGTCAGTGGCCCGCGACATGCCGACGTACAGCTTCTCCTTGGCGCGTTCCTCGCGGGTGCCCTCGTTGAGGCAGAGCACCACCGCGGGACGTTCGAGGCCCTTGCAGCCGAGCACGTGGCCGTAGAAGACCTCGTCCTCGTCCCAGTAGCTGCGCCAGTAGCCGCGGTGACCCAGGCGGTCGGTCTCCTCCACCTGGACGTAGTGTCGGTGACCCGTGGTCAACAGGGCGACGTTGCCGGGGAACCAGCCGATGTCGAGCAGCAGGCCCACTGCTTCGTCGGCGACGTCGATCGCCTTGTCGGCCGACGCAGGGATGAAGTGCACCTCGGCGCCCTCGCCTCCGCGCGAGGTCATCCGGGTCGGGGCGAGCGGGCCGAACGTGGAGTGGATCTGCCGGGTGTTGCGCAGGTTGTGGTCGAGCACGAGCGGGACGAGCGGCACCGGTGGCTGTCCGAAGCGAGCGAAGATGCGCTGGTTCTCGTCGGAGTAGACGTAGAGCCCGCCGGTCTCCTCGTCCTTCATCGCTCGCAGCAGCGGGGTCCACCAGTTGTCCGCGAAGTCCTGGGCCTCGTCTACGATGAAAGAGTCGAAGCGGTGCCCGGGCGGCAGCTCGGCAGCGAGCTCGGCCATCTGGGCGGGGAGCTCATGCTCCCAGAAGTCGCTGTCCTCGCGGGTGCCGCTGGGTGCTCCCCAAAGCGTGCCGAGCTCCTCGTAGGTGCCGACGAACGCGGGCCGGTGGTTGCGAGGCCACTGCTCCACCGCGCGCTTGAGGTACTCCGCGAGCCCGATCGAGTAGCAGAGCAGGGCGATCCGCTGCGCCGGTCGCTCGGGGCGCCCCCGGGTGAGCTCTCGCGCCTGCGCCAGGGCCAGCACGGTTTTGCCCGACCCGGCACCACCGCGCACCTCGACCCGCGGGAGGAGTCGGGTGACCTGGAGCAGCATCGCCTGCTCGGAGGTCAGCCGGTCGGCGTGGCTTTGCCGTTCAGCTGCCTCGGCGTTCCGGTCGTACCCCGTGAACCCACGCCCCTTGAGGATCTCGCTGATCAGCTCCACGTCGTCATGGGTCGGCGCGCGCTTGCCCTGCCCTGCGCGACGAGCGTTGTCCTCGACCCGCTGTCCGAGGGTCGCGAGGTCGTCTCGATCGTGCAGCGACCACCGGGGGCAGTCCGGGGCAGCGAAGTCGTCGGGAAAGGCGGAGTACGGCGTGACCACCGCGTGCGCCCACACCACCCGTTGCCGATTCCATCGGGGATCCGCCTCGACGTAGTCGCGCACGGCGTACTTGACCCGCATCGCCTGGTGGACCGGATCGATCCGCCGCTGCCCGCTGCCCTGCTGCCACCAGATCGGCTCGTCCGTCACCACGTCACGGTCCCGGGCGCCGAACCAGACCGAGCCGCCCTTGACCTCGACCACCACGACTCCGACCCCGGGGAGGAGCACGATGATGTCCGCCTCGTGGTCGAGCGTCTCGTCGACGATCCGCAGCCCGGAGACCAGGATCGCGTCGCCGGGGAGCTGGTCGCGCAGGGTCGCCCAGACCAGCCGCTCAGCCTCGTTGGCAAAGGTCGGATCGAGTGCAGGTACGCGCGCGGTCACGAGGACTCCTCTCGGTCGGTGGAGCTGCGGGAGGTTCGATCGAACCAGAGCTTCCCGCCGACTCTTGTTGCGGCGTCGTCGGCCAGGTCGTCGAGCTGCTCGATCACCTCGTCGAGAGTCCACAGCAGCTGTGGTCCGAAAAAGGGCGCAGCCGGCAGGTCGTAGGACGCCGTGATGACGCCATCGGCGAGCACGAACTTCAAGAAGTCCTGGCGCTGGTTGAGGATGCCGATCTCGATCCGTGCCTGGCGGACGTCGCGCACCGAGCGCACCACGAAGCTGAAGATCCTGATGATGGGCTTCTCGTCGTGGACGCGCACCCAGATCGGCACCGTGCCGCCGGTGATCGGGAAGTCGCCGTCGTCGTCCTTGACCATGGTCTTCCCGTAGACCCGGGTCAGCGCCTCGTGGACCATCTCGGCGAGGTCACTGGGGTTGTCCGGAACACCCATCACCGGCCTGGGGTCGTCCTCGGCCGACTGCCCGTCGACCACTGAGTCGTCGGCGGGCGCATCACTGTCGTCAGCGTCGGGCCCCAGCCGGTCGCTGACCAGGAAGTCCGGGTGCAGTACGCCGAAGACCTGCCGGAAGGCGGCGGTCACCATCGTGAGCACCACGTCGACCTCGTTGCGGGCGAGGTCGTACCACCAGTTCGGCGACTCGACGTCGGCCGGCTGCCGCCAGCCGAGCGCGGTCAGCGCGTTCTCCTGGTCGACGTCCATCCGGTACTGCTGGTCGAGCACCTCGTTGCTCGAGACCTCCGCGCGGATCCGGTCGCCGTACCCCGCGAACTGGACGTAGGGAAACGCCCCCGTCTCCTCGGTCTCACCCTCCAGGTCGATCGAGAAGCTGCCGTCCCCGATCACGGCCAGCGCCTGACGCACCCGCGCCTCGAACTGACCCCATGAGGCCTGGACCTCGTTGTCGAACCTTGTGCTCATCTCGACCCCCGTTCTGTAAGTCACAGTACGAAGGACCCCCGACACTTCGCCGTTGGCAGGGATCGGCTCACGCCCGGATCCTGGGCCAGTTGGTGGCGAGGTCGGCCCTCAGTTCGACGGCTGGTGGGAGCGACTCGACACGGGACAAGCGCAGCCCAAGCTCGTAGTCGACCCGGAAGGTGAGGCGCGTCCCCGAGGCCACGAGCCACAGCCAGGAAGCACGCGAGGCCCACAGCTGGTGCGCCAGCTTCCAGGCTTCCCGACGGGCTCCTTGGGGACCGCCCCGAGCCACGGAGAGAGGTTTGCCGGGGTCCGTCTCGAAGCCGGGCAGCAGATCTTCCAGTCCCTCGATCTGGTGGGACTCCGTCTTCGCCTCCCCGAGCACGACGATGGAACCTGCGGCATCAACGACCGCGAGGTCCAGGTTCATCTCGGAGTCCGGCGTCTCGAACCGAATCGCCTCCACGGGGTACCCGAGATCCTGAACGAGCTCGACGTAAGCCGCCATATGGGGGAGGTACTCCCAGCAGAGGTGGGCGGGATCACCCTCCACGAGCCACGCCGTGTGCTGGTGCGGGTCGTGGGTCCGCAGGTAGTTGCCGTCGAACGCGATCAAGCCTGCCTCCAGCCCCTTCACCACCAGCGCAGCATCGGTCTCATGAAGTCTCAGAGCGGCGTGAGTCGCCTTGATCGGCCCTAGCTGTCGACCCAGGAACGTTGCGCACCGTTCCATGTGCTCGAGGTAGATCCGAGAGAAAGTGCCCTCAGGTGGCCATCCGCGAGAGTCATAGGCCTCGGTGATGGTCATGTCGCGGAGGGGCCGTAGCGGTCGACGTACTCCCCCGAGGTGACGGCGGGATCGAGGAACACGACCGGGTCGAGCTTGTGGAACCGGTCGGGGCGGACGAGAAGCGAGGACCACACAGAGTCGACATCGTCACCGCGGGAACGCAGGGCAGGTGCGACGTACGACCGCTGGTAGGCCAAGTTGTCCGGCGAGAGCACATGGACGACGCGAGCTGCGTCGGCGTCAAGTTCGGGGTCAATCTCCAGCTGCCACGCGAGCAACTGTTGACGGACCAGTTGGTAAAGAGGCTCGTGGAACAGATCAGCCAGCTCGACTCCGCTCGCAGCGATCGGAGCATCCGGAGCGCGAACCAGGTCGCCGTAGCGTCGACTCCGCTCCTTGAGCTTGCGTTCCGCATCTCGCCCGGCCGAGGGATACACCTCGGTGAACTTCCACTCCACCAGGGCCAGCTCGTTGACTCCTGCACCGGTGCGGTAGGCAAAGGCGGCGTCCACGCTGGTCGATTGCGCACCCCGCGTGCGCTTCCCGTGCCTGGCCTCGTTCAGGTAGTCCTTGGGGCCTAGGAACTCGAAGGTCAGGAACCGACCTGCCTCCGCGTCGTCAATCTCACCGAAGTCCCGCACCTCTCCGATGTCCAGGACACCGCCGAAGGCTCGTTTGATGCGAGCCGGGTCACGGACCATCTGACCCAGCGCGTTGACACACTGCACCTGCGACGACCGCAGGTGGGGCGACGGGTTCCGGCCGGCCCCCTGGTGCCAGGGAATACCGAGCTCCTCGAAGAGTGCCAACGCTTCTTCACGGACCTCGGGGAGGAGGTTGTGCGTGGCGTACTTCTTGGGGAGCAGATAAGGCGCACCCTCATCCGCCCTTGCTGCCTCTGGCAGCGTTGAGGAGCGATGCTTCCAGGCGACACCGCGGTTGTTGTTCTGGACGGCGTACGACGTCGTCACTGCTCGAGGTCTGCCAGAAGGAAGACGCGACTCGTCGAGGGGGATCAGCTCGCCCAGTAGTGACACCTCAAAGATCTCGATCTCCGGTGCCCCCAGGCTCGAAAGCTTGAGCGCATCCCTGACCTCGATCATTCGACGGATCGACTCAGGTGAGGCGCCGCGCTGCACTGCCACTACGGGAACCACAGTTGGCCGAGCCGGGAGGTCGAACGCCCATGCGGGGGCCAGACCCAGCGCACGTCGTTGAGCAGCCATCTCGGTGAGGACCTCTCTCGCCTGAACCGAGTCCTCGTCGATCCATCGCTGAAGCACCCGCGCGTACATCAAGGCTTGCGCCGGGACCCACGTGATGGAACCACCCTTGAGTGGCTTGACCTCGACAGCCAGCACGCGACCCTGCTCGTCCAGAGCCAGGGCATCGCACTCCGAACCCAACGACTTGGGTTGGCCAGTGAAGTTGAAGTCGGCAGCCGTCAGAGCTTCCAGGATGGGGATGCTGCACGCATCGAGGATCTTCTTCTTCGTGTCCTTGTCACCGAAGCTGGGTGTGACTTCGCGGTCAAGCACCAATCTTGACCGGGTTCGAAAGGAACCGACAGCCGCTTGCACGGCTCCCTCCGTCCGACCGTGCGACTCGGTGGCGGTGGGGATCACTCGCTCCAGGTAGAGATCCACCTCGGGCCACAGATCGAACCACTCGTCGACCGAGTGCGGCGTCGACCAGGCGTCGTTGAACTGGCCCGCCTTACGGTGGGCCTGGTGTGCATCGAGCCGGATCTGACCGTTGGGAGCAGACTTCACGTGCAGGACGGCAGTAAGCCCTGTGTAGAGCGTCATGTGCTGGGCGCCCGACTTCACATCGCGTCTAGGACGCAGATCGAGGGGGAAGAGACCCGCCTTGACGTAGGCCGCTAGTCCGGCGGCAAAGCCCTCGGGTTGGAAATGGGCGAGGAACCCCGGCGACAAGCGGCGGTCGTACCTGATGTCGAAGTCATTCTTTGTCACGCGAATCGCGACCTTTCCGAGATCGGGTGGCCGTCAGCGGCCGGTGCCGCTTGGTCTGGTCTCGGCGTCCCTGGTCGGCTCACCGACACCAGATTGCACCGGGAACACGCGCAACCGCTGGCTTATTGCCTAATTGCCGCCCAGGTCGAGCAAGATCGGGGCTCCTCGCACTTCTACTTGCGTCAGTGCCGCAGAGCACAGCGCATTCCTACTCGCATCGATCGCATATTCCGCCGAGTTTCTCGGTGTAGTGCTCAGGGCACAACTCCCGCTGCGCAGCGTAGGCCTTCGCTGCCTGAGCCCCGCCCTCGAAGCGGGGGCCGACCTCGCTTTTCTCGAGCGCCTCTCGGAACAAAGCCACGGTCTGCTCCATGACTTCCGGCTGCTCGAGAACCTGAGCAGTCACCCGCAGCGTTCCGGTGTAGCTATTGTTGGCGTGCAATTTCCAGCCGGTCGAGAGCGCAACCTGCTTTGCTCTCTCCGGCGAGAGGCGAAGGTCGACAAAGGACTTGTTGACGTAGCCCGCTATGGCGCCATTGGTCGCTGGCCGCACACCGACGTAGGTTGGCGTGTCATGTTCCGCAGTCAGTGATGCGTGGTTCGAGACTGTGCTTACCAAGCGCCGCAGAGCGGGAGCAGGACCCACCCGCTGGAAGGCTGGCTCGAGGTCCCGGGGCAGGGGTGCCGACACATCCGGTCCACTATCTCCGCTACTGGTCACGCTTCACTCCACTCCGAAGTCGGCACCGGCCGCGTCCCAGACAACACCCTTGCCCCGTGTAGTCGCCAGAGCTCGTTTCACGTCGCGGCGCGCCTGGTGAGCATCGACACCCAGCAGCCGCGAATAAGCCACCGCGACACTCGGAGTGCGCTGGTGGGCAGCTACGCAGTGCAGCAGCACGGTGTGCCCCTCGGCCCTCAGCCCGCGAACGGCATCGGCCGCGTCGTAGAGCGCGAACGCGAGATTGGGGTTCGCCTCCGGGTCTTCGCTGTCCATCAGCCGCGACTCGACGATCACCCGAGCATCCCCGAAGCACGACTGACGGCGGCCGACCCTGCACATCGATACCACCGCGGTGGCGTCGTGCCGGGTCGTGCGGTGGGTGCCGAGAAGTACGCCGGGGTCTTCCGGGTGGGCCACCACGCTGGAGCTGGCGCGCTCGTCGTAGTGCACGTCGTCCACCAGGGGCCAGCCCTTCGGGTCCGGCACGCCGGCGTGGGTGAGCAGATAGGCGGCGGAGACCAGGTCACGACCGTCGCGTCCGGGCCAGCCATGAACTGCCCGACGCCAGCGCCACGGGACAGCGCTCGCTCCCCAGCGTGCTCCCAGCAGCCCGCCTGCGATCGCGGCCACGGTGTCGGTGTCGTCGCCGATCCGCACCGCGGCGTGCAACGCGTGCTGCAGATGGTGACAGTCGAAGGAGCCGCGCGACGGTTCCTCCGCAGGCACGGGCGTCGACGAGATCGCTGCGAGTGCCGCCTGCAGCGCCGAGACCGTGAACCCATTGGGGTTGAACCGAGACGCAGGCCCCTCGAGCGCTTCGTCCAGCCACGTTCGCCACTGTTCGCGGCGACCCGCGGGGACCAGGTTCAGGCCCTGGTGGACGTCGATGCGTCCCTCGAGGACCGCCAGCCGGATCGCCTCGGACCACAGGACGCACGAGTCGCCCGCGAGCGGGTCGCCGTGCGTCAGTTGTGCCTGGCGCCGCGCCAGCTCGGCGCAGGCGTTTCGGTCATTGAGGTGCGCCAGGGCGACCGGCGAGGTGCGCATCAGCGCACCGTTTCCCCCCGACAAGCGGTGCTGCGATGCGTAGACGGCAGCCTCCTCGGTCATCACCCTGGCCGAACCCGACTCTCCCCGCTGGAGCGCTCGCCGGGTCGAGGCGAGGACGGCACTGGTCTGGATGCCGATGTCGGCCGGCCCGTCGTCGTACCAGCGCAGGAACCCGTCGGCCACCGCGTCCAGGTCACGCAAGATGCCGTCCGCGACCGCGACCGCCATGGACGTGTCGTCGCTCCACTCCCCCGGCTCGAAGTCGCCGAGGCCACCACCCGTCATCTCGGCGAGCTCGCCCGAGTCGGGAGGCCGAGCGAACTCGTAAGGCACCCCGATCGCATCGCCACACGCCTGCCCCAGCAGCACGCCCGCTGCTCGGTCGCTCTGCGCCGTGGTCAGTCTCACGCGTCCCCGCCGTCCTGGGGACGACGGCGCCCCCGCTTGTAGCGCGACTGGTAGAAGGAGTCGCGGGTCACCTTCGACATGTACGCCGCGTCGTGCGTGTCCAGGTCTGCTACGAACGTGCCAACGTCGTCGAGCTCTGCCTGCAGGTCGGCCATGACCTCCTCGGGCGCGTCTGCCCCAGCCTCGGTCAGCTTGGCCCTGGCCGAGTCGAGCCGCTCGGTGGCCGTCTTGCGGTCCCCTCGCTCGAGCGCCTCGGAGGCAGCCTTCTTGTCGTCCTGCGCCTCCTGGAACAGGACCTCGGTGCGAACCTTGGGATCGGGGACGCGACCCGCCGCCTGCTCACCAGGGACGACGTTGACCGTGATCGGCAACGTGACCACCTGCTCGACCAGCCGAGGAAGCTCGACGTAGCGCAGCTCCAACTCGGCCACTTGGGCCAGCCCGAGCCCGGCCATGGCGGGCACCTTCAGCTTGAGCAGCAGCTTTCGCTGCTCACCTGCGTAGAGGTCGCCGATCTCCAGCATGACCACGCCAGGGGCGAGCTGGTGCCCGGGCAGGTCGTTGTAGACCCGCAGCATCTCCACCGACTCTCCAAACTTGACCGTCAGCGTCGCCGCCTGCACGGTCTTGGACAGCAGGCCGGTGGCCTCGGCTGCGATGGCGGCACCAGCCTGGTCAGCTCCTTCGGCGAACACGTGGTTCCCGGCTCCGGAACGGGCTAGTGCGGCGAGCAGCGTCTCGTCGTACCCGAGCCCAAGTCCGAGCGTCGAGGTCACCACCCCGTGCGCCCGCCCCTGCGCCGCGATCCCCGCCAACGCATCGGTGTCGCGGACCCCCTCATTGGTGTGCCCGTCCGAGACGATCAGCAACGTCGCCCCCGAGCGGTCCGGGGTGGTTGAGCCTGTCGAAACCACCCGGCGCACCTCCTGCAGACCGCGGAGCAGCCCTGCGCCCAGGTCCGTCATTCCACCCGGCCGCACGTGCCGCAGCTGGGCGACGATGACGTCCTTGTCCAGGACGGGCCCGGCGGGCACCGCGACCTCGGCGGTGTCGTCGAACACGACGACGCCGAAGTTGTCGCGGGCGTCGAGCCGCGAGACCAGAGCCTCCAGCGCCTTGATCGCGGAAGGCAAGAGGTTCTGCATCGACCCGCTGCGGTCCAGCACCACTTGGAAGGTGGCCGGCGCGCGGTCCTCCTCGGCAGGCAGCGCAGGCGCCTCCAGGTCGAGAAGTACGACGACCTCGTCGGTCGTCTCGTGCGCCACGACGTTGACGTCGAGCTGTGCGGAGAACTTCATGTCTTCCCCCGTTCTGCGGCCTCGGCCGCGTTCTGCTGGTGATGGTGTTCGGCCCTACCGGCGTCCGTTAAGAACTGCCGGGGAGACATGACAGACCGTACGAAGAGCCCCCGACACAACGTGGGGTGACGATCCTGGGCTTCGGAGCCCCTACTCCTCGTCAAGCTCACAGGCGAGCTGGCGCAGCTCCGTGAGCCGGAAGGGATAGTCGAGACCCGTGCCCTCGCGTCCCACGATGAGCTCAACGCGGTGCGAGTGCGCAGTCACGGCGCCATCGATGTCCGCCTCGCTGTACAGCGAGTTCTCGATCTCGGAAGACAGGTCAATGGAGGACCCCGGTTCGAGGCCAAGAGCCGCGATCAGAGCCTGCTCGTCGTGGATGACGTCGTCGGCGTAGCGGAGGCAGTACTCCCGCGAGGTGACCTCAGGGGCGAGGAACGCCTCGGGATCGAGGTGGGTGAACCGGTCACCCGCTCGGAGCAATCGGGACCAAACGGCATCGACCGTGTCGCCGAGCTCGCGGTGTTCTGCACGCGGCAAGGACTGCTGGTACTCCACGTTCGCAGGCGGCAGCACGTGGATGATCCGGACCCGGCCCGCACCTTCGGCACCGGCCTTCTCGAGCTCGTGGGCCAGCAGCTGCTGGCGCACGAGCTGGTAGAACGGTTCGTCCAGCAGCAGCTCGAACGGGAGCACGTCGTGACGCACCGGACCGGCAGGATCCTCGACAAACGAGGCGTAACGCCGAGCCCTGGTCGCGTCCTGACGAGCATCGCGGGGCCGAGGAGAGTAGGTCTCGGTGTACTTCCACTCCACCAGCACCAGCTCGACCACTCCGTCGAGTGACTCGTGGAGGAATGCCGCGTCCACGCTCGTGCACTTCGCGCCACGCGTCCGAGTCACACCTGGAGCCTCGCCGAAGAAGTCCGTCGGCCCGATGTACTCGAAGGTGAGGTGCCGCCCGGGCTCGATCTCGAGCACGCGACCGATCTGCAGCACCTCACCGAAGGCCCGTCGGATCCTGTCCGGATCCTTGACCATCGCGGTCAGTGCGTTGACGCACTGCACCTGGGACGAAAGCAGGTGGTTGCCAGGCCCGTCTCCGACGCCGGCGTGCCACGGGATACCGAGCTCGCGGAAGAGATCGAGCGCCCCTTGCCGCACCTCGGGCAGGAGCGAAAGCGGGGCGTGCTCAGCAGGGAGGCAGAAGTCGTACTCCGCACGGCCGGGCAGGCCGTCCTTGCCGACGTACGGGGCGGGCGTCCGGGCAGCTCCCGGAAGGGTGCGCGTGGTGCTCTTCCAGGCGGCGGCCTGGGTCTTCTGCTCGAGTGAGTACGTCATGGATTCAATGTAAGAAGAACCCCCGACACAACGTTTTCCACCTAAAGCGCTCATGTGTCGTGGTCGCCATCGGGGGCGACCTCAAGCCGGTGTGGCGTGACCGCCTGCGCCAAGTCGCGGACCGACTTCGCTCGGAAGGGCACCTCGTGGACTACCGCAGCGTCAACCTGGTGGGACGCATAGACCCGCTAGACCTCGACTGACTAGTCGCACCCACACGTGCCGTTGCGCGATCGCTCCATGGTGCATGTGGAACAGGTTTCGCCCCAAGCCCTCTCCGTGGGGGTTCCGCCCCCACCGCCCGAGGCTACGAACCCCGGTAGTGGGACGAACTCTCCAGGCGCCGGTACGACGTATCCCTTTGCCCACCCAGGCGACACCCCGGCCTCCGAGCCCGAGCGCGATGTAGGAACGGCTGTTCGGAAGCCAGTCTGGTCCCAGTCGACGCCGCGCAGGTGGGACCGGATCAGTCCCAGGGTGTCGACATGACTGCCGAATGCCCGCATTGCCGCCTCGAGCGATGTGAAGTATGTCCGCCCCTGACCAGACACCTCCTTCTCGCACCAGTGGCACAGCTGCATCGTGGCGCGGTCAGCATCCCTGGCCTCGCGCGACTCATGGCCGAGCAGGTGCGGACACGGACCGATGTGCAGTCGCAGTCCGCCCTCCGTGCGGCAGCACCTGCCCGGACAACTCGCCCTGATCCGGGCCCTTCATCGCCTGGCTGGCGTCCGTGCTTTCCACCGACATCGCCATCACATCCATCTCTGTTCTCGTGACAGCACGAATGATGTGACACACCCCCGACACAACTCCGCAAGGTGAGAAACGCCTGCGGCTGAGGCAAAGAAGGACGAGACTCGGGTAATGCCCGGCGGACGCAACCAACGAGGACCGATGGAGCGTCTGGTCAGGCTCGTATCGGTCCTGAGCCACGCCGGACGCGCTGGAGTGCCAGCGAGCACTCTGCTCGAGGCGGCCGCCTTCCCCGGTGAAGGCGACCCCATCACTCAGCTCAACAAGGACCTCAACCACTTGCGTGCCCAAGGGTGGGAGATTTCAAATGTTTCTCCGCCTGGCGAGGCAGCCCATTTCCGGATGACAGGAGTCGACAATCGGTTGCGCGTCAAGCTGAGCCCCGGCCAGCAAGCAGCGCTGCGTCGCGCTGTTCTGGTCGCTGACCGTGCCGACCTGGTCGAACGTCTCGGCCTCCCACCGAACGACAAGCCCGAAGAGGTGCCGACCCTGATGGGGGCGCCCCTACCGACCGAGGCTCTGTCGATTGCGGTTGACGCCGTACGGCGCGGCCGCTTGCTGCACTTCGAATACAAGGGGAAGTCGCGTGTAGTGCATCCGCAATCGTTGCGGGTGCAGAGCACGACCTGGTACCTCCGCGGTTGCGAGGACGGGGATGACGCGATCAAGGCGTTCGTGGTCTCCCGGATGCAGCATGTGTGCGCGGATGCCCCCGAATCCGCCAAGCGACCCCCAGTGGCTCCACACCAGTCGATCCATCCAATGGCCTGGGAGATCGACCCACCCGTTGAGGTCACCCTCCGAGCACCGGACGAGCACGTGCACGACGTCCGGCGGTGGCTCGGCACGCCCCAGGATGAGCGTCCTGAAGCGGGGACGACCGAGCTCGTCTACCGCGTAACCAACCGATCAGCCCTGCGTAGTCGCATCTACCTGTTGGGACGCCGGGTGAGCGTAATCAGCCCCGACGAGGTCCGAGACGAGCTCATCGCCGAGCTCGCCCGGATGGCTGGTGAGTGATGCCCCCCGTCGCAAAGTACGCCCAGCGCATCGGCCGACTCCCAGTCGTTCTCGAGCACCTGGCTGCACACCCTGAAGGCCTCACCCTTGGTGATCTGTCAGCACGCTTCGAGGTGCCGGCGGAGGAGCTGAGGGAGGACCTCTTGGCCTACTACACCGCCGACGTGGGTGTTCTGCTGCTTGGCCTCTCCCGCCCCGACGTCATCGAGTTCCTCGGACCTGACGGCCGCTCCGCCGACCCTGGGAGCGCGGATGTCGTGCGCGTGATCGACGAGCGACCCGGCGAAGAACTGGGCGTGGAGTACGTCGACCCGAGCGAGCTGGCCCTCGTCTACGCCGCTGCGCGCGCACTGCTCGACCTCGAGCCGGACAACACGGAACTCGCCGAGGCAGTCGAAGTCCTCACCGAGACGATGTTCGGCGAGCCCCAACCTGTGTCCGCCCCAGGGAGTTGGAACGAACCGCTGCCTGCCTTCCGTCGCGCCGTGGACAACCACCTCAGGGTCGACATCGTCTACTCCCGCGCCTGGCAGCAGGGCGTCACAGAGCGGACCATCGAGCCCTACCGACTTCTCCAGACCCGACGGGGCTGGGAGGTGGACGCCGGCCCACCCGATGCCGACGGACGCCTGCGGACCTACCTGCTCCCGAACGTCCGCGAGTACAACGTCCGCGACGAGGACTTCACTCCCCCGGAGGCCCTCGAGCCCATGCTCGAGCAACAACGGGCCACGGAGACGGTGCGCGTGCAGATCCCACACGCCGCCCTGTGGGCCGCAGACTTCTTCGCAGAACAGGTCAGCATCGTTGACGACGACGTGGCCACTGCCACCCTCGATCTCGATCTGCTGCCTCCAGTCGGTCAGCGGGTGGGGTTGTTGCTGCTCGCCGCGGGGGACGTCGCGCGGGTGATAAAGCCCTCGGGGCTGATCACGGCGGGACCAGCGCTCGCTACGGAACTGCTCATGCACCACCGATCCACGCCTTCTTGACGGAGACCTGTGCCGTCGCTACCTAGGGGCGACTTCGCCGATCAGTAGTCACGGGGCAGTGAGAGCAGCCCGCTGCAGCGCAGCACTAATGTCAATCGCTCCCGCGTGCTGCATCGTCGGTCCGTTCATCATGAGGCGCCATCCTCTGACGTGGTTATTCCACGTCCAGCGCTCCTCCACGGCCGATAGGGGCAGCAGCACCCCCGAGATCACCGCGAAGTCGATGTCGGAGAGGAGCACGAGTGCTGCGTGCTCGAAATCTCTGCTCCGAAAGACGCTGGCCTGACGCTGGCCGACTCGTTCAGGACTCGAAAGCACTCGCGCCTTCACTTGAACACGACCGTATTCTTCCGACTTCACGTCATAGGACTTCATCGAGTTCGTCGCTAACTGCAACCCTCCCAGCGCTCGGGCGGTCAGCCATTCCGCATAGTCGCCCACGGGTGGGTTGTTCGTCCGAAGGACTTTGCGACGACGCAATTCCGCGGTAATAGAGCCTTGCAAAGTGAATAGGTCTGCCACCGGCACCGTGCTCAGATTGCTCGAGGCGACCTGCTCCGGCCGCTCGCCCGAGTGCGAGCGATCGGCGCTCTCTACGCTCGAGGTCCCAATCTCAGGTCCAGCGATTGTGCCACGCGGCGAATCGCTGTCGGCGAGCATCACCGGCTCCGTCAGCGCCTCACGCGCATAGAGGTAGAAGCCCGGGATCGGCTGCTGGTCCTTGCCGATGAGGATGCGGTTGACGAGTCCCTGCTGATTTGCCACCACCGAGAAGACTGGTCGGTCGAACTCGAGTGCGATCAGGTAGGCCGCAACGCCTTCGCGGGTCGTGTCGCCGCTGAGTCCGCACTCCACCCCTGCGATCGGGACGCGGATGTAGTCCTTCTTGAAGGCGAGGTCGCCCGCCACTGTCTTGCTGGGTGACGTGCCGAGCCAAGCCATGAGCAGTGCGTTGAACTCAATGAGGTCGGCGCAGACGTGCCCCGGTTCGATGTGATTCATGCGTCCTCCTTCTCGCGTGTGCACAGGCCTACGAAGGCGCCCAGCTCCAGCAAGTCCTCCGGCGTCTTGGGCACGTGCGCCGTCAATCCACTCCCGCGAATCAGTAACGCGAGCCACTGAGCTCGCGAAACCGCGACGTTCACCCGGTGACGGTCGAGCAGAAAACCCATGCCGCGCGGCACGTCTGAGGCGGATGATGCCGTCATGGAGACAAGAACCACTGGAGCCTGCTGACCCTGGAACTTGTCGACAGTGCCGACCCGCACGGTCCCCAGGCCGGCCGACGCGAGTCGCTCACCGATGAGTTGACGCTGCGCGTTGTAGGGCGCGACGACCAGGAAGTCGTTCTCGGTCAAGGGGCGAGCTCCCGGCTGGTCGTCCGGATCATGCCAAACAGTTCCAATCAACGAACCTACTCGACGTACAACTTCATCCGCTTCTTCCGGACTCGAGACGCTGTTTCCCTCATGATCCAAACGAACGACCTCAAGGCCGGGTGCTACGCCTGCGAGGTTGCGTGCGGAAGCAACTGGCGCCGAACGCAATTCGTTGTTGTAGGACAGCCTGGAAACAGGGGCGCACACGTCGGGATGCATGCGGTAGGAGGTTTCAAGGAAATAGCCACGGTCCCGCGGCATGGTGGGGTGGCCATCGATCACCCAGCTCAACGCCGAGTCGTTCACTGGCTCACCATGGATGCCCTGGCTCACTTGGGGCAACTGCTGAGGATCGCCGAGAAGTAATAGTCGCTGCGCTGCGACTGACACTGCGAGAGTGGCTGCCATTGAGAACTGGCCGGCCTCGTCAATCACGAGCAGATCAAGCCCATCAGGTGCCACAGCTGAGTTGGTCATGTTCCATGCCGTGCCACCGAAAACGAACCCAGACTCGGCGCGCTCCGCGGCGAATGTTGGGTACTTCCTGATGTTCCCCTTGCCGAAGGTGACCCACGCACCATGCGTGCGGTTCTCGACCTTGGCAACCAGATCAGGGGAAAGACCTGCCTTGATCACGGCATCGAGCATGTTCTCAACCACCGCATGCGACTGTCCGACCACTCCGATCTTCCAGCCGTGCCTCTGCACGAGATCAGCAATGACGTGAGATCCGACATAGGTCTTGCCTGTGCCAGGTGGACCCTGCACCGCGAGATAGGAACGGTCCAGGTCAAGCAGGGTGGCCGCGAGATCTGCTTGCGGGCTCCCCGTATGAACGAGCCCATCCCCGCTGACAGTCCGTGGCGCACGCTTCAGGAGCACATCAATGCCGGATTGCTGGGGCAAGGCATCATCGCCGTCCGACCTCTGCGCGAGCAACTTGATCGCAGCTGCAATTCCAGCCGTGGGCACCGGCCTTCCGGGTACGAACGCCATCGGCAACACAGTGTGGTCGGGCTGCCCCGTAATGTTCGATTCGATGACCTCGACGACCAGTCGCCCGTCCGTGAGCACCACCACGGATGCAATCTCGTGCTCCTTGGGCATCCATCCACGCACCCCATGAGCCGGGACAACAAGCGCACCGGGCCCGGGTACGTCGTACAGGAGCCAACCCTTCGACCCAGCCACAAGGGTTGTGCTTGCACTTGACCACCCGGTCAGTCGAAGGCGCCGTCTATTCAGTCGTTCCTTGCCGCTCCGGCCCCAGTCCACGACGACTTGGACGTCTCCCGGATCGTCCACAAAGACAACGTCCTTGGTGTCGGCCCACTCCCCAGGCTCATGCACCAACCGGTCAAAGTGCGCCCACCAGAAAGGTTTGTCCTCACGCTTGTAGTAGTCGAGCGCCGATTCCAACATGGCCCAGGCCTGCTCCTCCAAGGTGCGTTCGCCTCGTGGGGCACCCCCCACCCTGGCCAACAAGTTGGCGCGAAGTGCCGAGAACTCGGGGTCATCGACGGATGGCGTCGCTTCAGGTAGGTCGCCCTCCCCCTCGATATTCATACTCTCCACCGGATCGACCTGTCGAAGGAGCCAGTCACGGAGCTCGAGCGTGGAGACACAGTCTGTCGTGTTGTAGGCGATCAGGTTGTCGCGGTGCTCCTCGGCAGCGACGTTGTCGTGGCCAAGACACGCACGATAGGCGGCGTACTCCACGATGGAGACATCTCCGCCCATCACCTCGCCTACGCGCGCTGACATGTAGAGCGGCTCCAGCTTCTTGATGCTGTATGACGGCTGCGAAACTCGGACCGAGCCACGCACCGTGGCATAAAGATCAACGAAGACACCGTGACGCAGCATGTCGTCAAGCTCGTCCTCATGTGTCTTGTGCTCCGCGACCAGTCGCTTCAGAGCCGTGACCTCGTACGGCGCGTAGTGGTAGACATGCATGTCCGGGTGCTCGGTCCGAATTGCCGCCACTCGGTCGAGGAACTGGACCAGTGCAGCGCGCTCCTCATGGGGGCCGTCGGCCCATAGGTGCCAGAATTCAGCGTGGGATCCGTCCGGGTGCCTGGCCGGCTGGACTCCCCAGAGGTACTCGAGGCCCCAGCGGTCACTGCCGTCGATGTGAAACATCGGGTCGCCCTCGAAGTCGAAGAACAAGTCACCGGCTGACGGCGCAGGCAACGCAACAATCGGTTTCGGGTCAAACACCTCGCTGTAGACCTTGGGGTGGCCCGCGGCTTCGGCCTCCATCTGCCGCAACTGGATGGCTGCTTGCGCCCGGAGGTTGGTGAAAGTGCTTACGCTAAGGCCGGCGCACCCCGAGGCCGTGGCCAACTCAGCGACGGTCGTGATCCCGGCGGCTCGAAACTTCTCTCTCTGGGTCATCCGCATGTTCGCGACCAGTACGAGGTCGTGGTGCAGGACTGCTGCCGCGGCGCAGTCGGCGCACGAGCCGCAAACCAACATGTCGCCGGCGTACCAGTCGGTCGCTGCGGTCGCCTCGCTGTGACGGTGGATCAGGTCCCGAAGGCGTTCCCTGCGCTCGCGGAACACTGGGAGGATCTCGGCCAACGGGTAGGTCGTTGTGGCCCCGGTGCCCAGGATGATCTCAACCGTTGGCGCGACCTCCTCGCCCATCCCAATGATCTGGTCGGCGTATGCCGCGACCTGGAGTAGTGCAGCCACCTTTGCGGTACGTGCGATCTTGGTGTCCGCCACGATCCAGCCCTCGTCCGTGCGACGCAGGAAGTCGGCATACCCGTGGAACTCGCCATCAAAGAAGCCAGCCTGGAAAACGACGTCCGGCCGGTCATCCAGTGCCTCGAGCGTCCGCTTCGCCAGCAGCTCGAGCGAGTCGCGTGAGGCGTAGTCCGCCATCCCGAGACGTGTCACCCCTCCCGGCTTGCCCGGGGCGTGATTCCCCAGTTGCTGCTCCAACATTTCGAGGACACGGCCTTCGTGGGCCAGGCCAAGATCCGCGATCTGTCTCTGAAGCGGGTCATCGGGCGTCACCAATCTGCTGACCCGCTTGACTTTCTCGTCGAGCTTGCGCAGGAAGGCGTACTCGCACTCCGCAGCGGTGGTGAGGTCAGAGGCGCTCCACACAACCTGGTTGTCGAGGATCAGCATGTAGGGCTCCTGATGTGAAGAACTGCGGCAAAGGCAGTAGCGGATGTTGGCACGGGGGGTAACGCATTTCAGGCTCGTCGTCCGATCGCCGAGAACGTAAAGGCTCCCCCCGACATAACTAATGCGGACGTCGCTCGCACCCAGGTTGACTTCGATCAAGCGCTTCTTGGCGCACCGATGCGACCTTCGTATGTATTGTGCACGCCAGACATGCCACGGCCATTACACACCCCGCGAGCACGCGATTGCCGAAGCGGGCAGCGCGCAGCGCGCAGCGCGAGTATGAGGAGAGCGATGACTACCAATTGGCGTGATCTAGTGCTTACCGAGATACGGCGCAAATGGCAGCCGGGCCAGGTTTTTTCGAGGAGCGAATGGCTTCGCCACAGCTTGCCTGCTTTCGAGCGGGAATTTCCAAACAACAGTGCATTGGCGGAGTCGGCACAGAGGACTTTGCAGAATCTCAGGGACGAAGGGCGGGTCGAGTTCCTCGGCGACGGCGTCTACCGACTGACGGCGGTGGACAGCCCAGGCTTGGACCCATCGGTCGCAGGCGAGGACGGTGTCCGCCGCGGTTTGCTGACTCGCACTGCCTATGCCGTGTTGGCCGAAGCAGCCGAGCCGCTGCAGAGCAGCGAGGTGATGGCGGGCGTTCGAGCGCGACTTCAACTCACTCCCCGAGAGCTCAGCACCAATTCCAGTGGGCAGGAGCGCTGGCGCACAGCGACAAGTGCGGTCCTCTCGCGCTCCACGTTCGGCGGTTGGCTGTCGCGAGATGGCGTCGGCGCCTACTCGCTGACTCCAAGTGGAGTTGAAGCGCTCGACGAGCTGTCGGCGGAGGATCTGTGGCTCGAAGTGAATCGCCGCTACCAGGCATCCAAGCGTGACGAATCAAGAACGGTCGGCTGGGATCCGTTCATTCGCTGGGCCCGTGAACTAACCACGTTCATCGATCTCGACGCCGAGGAGCGCGACTACAAGATCAAAGCTGCTGAGAAGTGGGCCGTTGCCGGCGCAGCCTGCGCGAACCGCGGCCAGGACTGGTCCGAGCGTCTCAAACAGGCGTCCGGCGCGGGAAACCTCGTGGACTCGTTCGCCCAAACCTGGCTGCGGAACCGCATTCTCGATCATCCCGACGAGGTGCGCGCCGCGTTCGGGCAGTTGTACACCGCAGGCACCGTAGAAGCAGTCGAGGAGTTCGGCAAAGCGCTCGGTAGTTGGGGCGAGTACGTCAGCCCTGGCGATCGTACTGTCTTTGCCTCTTGCCTCCTGCTCGGTCGCGACGTTTCCTCGTTCGCTCCGTATAGACCCGCAATGGTTAAGACCTGGGCAGACCGGGTCGGCGAAGACCCGGGCACGACTCCGGGACAGCGCTACGCGGGCCTGCTCTCGCTGTGTGACGGACTGCTCGAGCGCTGGCCCGGTGAAGAACCGCATCTACGGGATCGTCTCGACGCCCAGGGCCTGGGTTGGGCCGTCCTCAAGTGGCCGCCCCCCGACAGGTGGCCACCGATAAAGCGTGCCGAGCTGCAGCAATGGCGCGAAGGGCGCACTGACGAGGTCCGTGTGGATCGCGGCGCTGGGATATGCCCCACGATGGAGGCGGCAGCGTGGCGTGTATTGGGCGCCGGGCTGCGAGGCGAAACCTCGGGCATCGTCGAAGGCGTCCAAAGCTGGTCGGTGGACAACGCTCAGGATCTCTCCGCTCGGTTAACTACCGGCGATAGCGGCCAGCGGTTCGCAGATCGACTAGCTCAGCAGCTCCACGGCGCCTCCGACGGCGTCCTATGTTTGGCCGCCGAGTTGCTCTACATCAGGGACGCGCCACTGCACGACATGAAGGCTGCGACAAAGGCCACCCGGCTTGGCGCCATCCTGACCTCGATGTCGGGGTCGCGGACCGTGCCTGAAGCGCAGCAGGCAGGACTCAGCGACGGCCACGCCTTCGCCGGTGGTCAGGGATACCACGCCCGTGCACCCGAACATCTTCAGTGGTTGTGCCGATTCGTCCTCCATTGGCTCGAGCAGTCCCCGGAGACTGTCAGCGAAGCACTGAGAGACCCCAATGCCTTTCGTGAAGTTACGACAAGCGTGCCAGGCGACTCGCCGTCGATCCGCTACGTCGTCGAGTATCTAGCGTGGCCCGGCATTTATCCGTCGATTGTGAGCGCTGCCCATCGCCGGAAAATTCGAGATGGCCTAATCTCGGATCTCGGGGTTTCCGCCGGAAACAAGGACGACGAAGTAACCCATGATCTCGTTGCTTTGCGCTCTCTCCACGAACGTAAGAAGAAGGGCTATGTCTCCTGGTACGACCCGCCATATGTCACCCGGTGGCGACCCGGTTCGTCTGCCGGTCCTCGCGCCTGGCTGGTCCGCTCTGACGCCCCCGAGGACGCAGTTCGGTGGCTCGGCAGCGGATGCGTCGATCTCCGTGACGAGGCCGGGCTTGCGTTGAATACCAGCCTTACTCTGTCTGAGATCTCGAGCCTGGTGGCGGAGGGCTATGCCCACCTCCCGCCCTCGCAGCGTGACGAACTGGCCTTCGCCCTGCACACGTTCGTTGCGGGAATCCAGGAGGGCGACATGGTCGTGGCCATGAACGAGGAGCAGCTCATCCTCGGGACCATCGATGATCCCGGGCCCTTGGACGAGCAACCGTCCTCGCTGTTGACCCGCCCGGTCCTCTGGTCCGACTCACGGACTCCACTGAATGAACTCTCAGCCAAACTCAGCGCTGCCTTAGAACAGGAAGGCCACGTCGTCGACTTGACGGCCGTCGTCCAAATGCTGTCTGAGCTGGTGGACGATGACACGGGCTCCCCCACTGACTCGCCCGTCGCTCCAAGGCCACCCGCGCGGGCGACGCTACCGTCCGTACCGCAGAGCCTGGCCGACGAACTGTACATGCCGCTAACGCCCCTGCAGGAGCTAGCCAACCTCCTCAACCAGCGACGACAGCTCGTTATTTACGGACCCCCGGGAACCGGCAAGACGTACGTCGCCAAGAAGCTCGCGGAACGCCTAGCCGGAGCCCAAGATCCCAGCCGCGTTCGGCTCGTCCAGTTTCACCCGTCGTACTCCTATGAGGACTTCTTTGAAGGCTTCCGACCAGTTGAGAAGAACGGCCAGGCGCACTTCGCCCTTCAGGACGGGCCACTCAAGTTGATGGCGGCGGAAGCAGCCAAGACCGAGAATCGGGAAAAAGCTTATGTGCTTATCATCGATGAGCTTAACCGTGCCAATTTAGCTAAAGTGTTCGGCGAGCTGTACTTCCTCTTGGAGTACCGTGAGGAGACGGTACGGCTCCAGTACCGACCAGACAAGCCGTTCAGCCTTCCCGACAATATGTTCATCATCGGCACAATGAACACGGCGGACCGCTCTATCGCCCTCGTCGATGCCGCCATCAGACGGCGGTTCCCCTTCTATGAGATGCACCCACAGCGGGAGCCGGTGAAAGGCGTCCTCGCTGAGTTCGCAAGGAGAAAGAATCTGACCGACGATCGCGTTGGGCTGCTTGAAGCATTGAACGCAGCAATGGGTCAGCGCGGCCATGACCTGCACATCGGCCCCTCGTACCTCATGCGAGACGGACTAGGTGCACCCGGAGCACTGGACCTGGTGTGGCGCTACGACATCCTCCCGCTGCTCCATGAGCACTTCTACGGCAGCAAGTCACCCGAGGCGATCGATCAGGAGTTCGGCCTAGCCTCGCTAAGGAAACGCATGCAGCAGCAAGGCGTGGCGAACGGAAGCCCGGACACCCCGGCGGCCTGATGGATTTCAGGCATGAGTCCCTGGACGAGCTCGACCTTGTCGGCATCGAGGTTCAGCTCGAGGCCGACAAGGCGGAACTGCTGGTGGAGTCGAAGCTTGTCGACGTTCGGCCCTTAGGTGCCCAGAGCTATCAGCTGCTGCCCAATGGACGTGTTGGAGCCGTGCGCTTCGATGACTTCCAAATCGAGGTGACCCCAAAGCACAAGCTGGGAGTGGCCCACCTGATGTTCCTCCTCGGCTACGCCAAGGACCCGGGGTTTCAGCCAGAGTTCGTCAAGGCCGAGAGATACGACGATCTGTGGCCCACGATGGCTCACTCGCTGGTGGCATCGGTCGAACGAGCGCTGACGCTGGGGATCCTGCAGGGATACAGAACCGAGCAGGAGGCGCTGCTGACGGTTCGGGGTCGCATTGCCTTCGAAGAACAGATACGCCGCCGGCCAGGCCAGGTAGTGCCGATCGAGGTGAGGTACGACGAGTTCAGCCCCGATATCACCGAGAACCAGATTCTCTTGGCTGCCATTCATCTCATGCTGGGCGTCCCGCGCCTGCAAATGGAGACGCGACGACGATTGCTGCATCTGGTCGCGCGCTTCACCGGAGTGAGCCGACTACCTCCCGGTACAGCAATGCCCCGTTGGCAGCCCAACCGGCTCAACGCCCGATACCACCCAGCCTTGGGGCTAGCGGAAATCCTTCTGCGCAACAGCTCTGCTCGCGTGACCGCAACCGGTGTCGAGATGTCGGCGTTCGTCGTCGTCATGTGGAAGGTCTTCGAGGACTTCATCACAACTGCCCTCAGCGAAGCACTTGCCAACCGTCCAGGATCCGTTCGTCCACAGCTGCCCGCCTTTCTAACGGGCGAAGGAGATTGGAGCCGCGGGATGAGCGGGAAGGCAGCCGATGACCCGCATGGCGACGTTGCCATGAACGTGGACCTTGTGCACCTCGACCAGCACGGCAATCCGAGCGTCGTCTTCGACGCGAAGTACAAACTCGCGTCGAGCACCGGCGAGTACGCCAACGCTGACCACTACCAAATGCTCGCGTACTGCACGGCATTGCGGGTCCCGGTCGCCTGGTTGATCTATGCGGGCGGCGGCAAGGACGTTCGACGGAAGATCAAGAACACGGAAGTCGACATCGTCGCCGCTCCGATCAACCTCAGGCAGTCACCTGAAGCAGTACTGGCACATGTCGCAGAGATCGCCCACCGGGCCATCGAGGGGACAGCAGCAACGGCCTAAGGCTACGACGTCCATCGACACACAGCATCGGCGCAAGAACCGCGGCGAGAGACCACCATCGCGGCGTGGCAAGCTGGCCTCTACCGAGCGCGGCCTGCTCGCACCCGCCACCTTCGACAACCGATCCTCCGGGGCCAAGCCAGATCTCCGCACGCGTGCGGCTCGAGAAACCATAAGGAGGCGTCAGGCGACGACGGACGCGGTACGAGTAGCGTGTTCCGACATGGGACGTCCCCGAGCCGAGCACGGCACCGAATCCAGGTACAGCGCGGGCTGTCGCTGCAATGACTGCAGGGCAGCTAATGCGCTAGCAGCACGACAATATCGCGAGCGATTGAAGCAGACCGGGTTCGCGGGGCAGAAGCACGCAAGGTATTCGACGTACGCCAACGGGTGCAGATGCCCTCAATGTCATGAGGCGTATAGGGACTACGCAAGCGGCCGGAGACAAGCAGCCAATGGGTGACCTATGCGGCATTCGCGCCTACGGGTCGATCCCGATCATCTCCGCAACCGCACGTCCGATGACTTCGCCCAAAAGCGGCGGAACAGCATTACCGATTTGCTTAGCAATTTTCGAGCGATTGCTGCCAGCGAACTGGAAGTCATCGTCGTACGACTGTAAGCGCGCTCCCTCACGAACCGTGAGCGCGCGCTGTTGGTACGGGTGAATGCACTTGTTCGATGCCGGATGAATGAAATTGACCGTGATCGTCGGGGCAGGCTCATCCGGGTCCAAGCGCGAGTAGCAACTCGAGAAACCACTGGTGATGAGGTGTTTGGGGATGCTAGAGATATTTGGTCCCGCGTGACGAATGATTTCCATCATCTTTGCTGTGTGCCTTGTTGAAGCATGCATGGTCAGATCCAACGCCTTCGCACGGCGCTCCCGCTGAAAATCATTCTTGGGATCGATGATGTACTGAGTCGCCTCCTGACCCGATTCCACAGGCGGGAGGTCTCCAATCGCGTCCATGACGGTGACCGCGGGAGGCAGCTCGGCGGTCTCGCCGAACAGGTCGCTGTCGGGAGGCGCAAGCATTCGATCACGCTGCCGGTGGCCTATGGTCCGATAGCGGCCACCATGCGTGGGTAAGGGCCAGCGAATATCGCCGCCGCGCTCGACACCGATCAGGATCAAACGCTCCCGTTTCTGCGGAACACCAAAGTTAGCTGCGTTCAGGATCCGCCACTCGGTGTCGTACCCCAACGTTTCGAACTCCTCTTGGACGGCCATCAGGTCCGCCCCATCCTTATGTGTCGCAAGGCCAACTACGTTCTCGAACACGAGCACCTTGGGCCGCCAGAAGCCCACGTAGGCAGCAAACTCCTCAAACAGAGTGTTCCGAGGATCGTCGAAACTCGTGGATCTGTTCGGCCTGATAGACGAGAAGCCTTGGCATGGCGGCCCTCCGATGATGACGTCCACTGCGTTGCCATACAGGCCGGTCGTCTCGGCAACGGCAGAACGGGGGTATTTTCGGATATCCCCCGCCACCGCGTGAGCCCCAGGGTGATTCAACTTGAACGTCTCCACCGACAAGGGCAACAGATCGATACCGTAGACAGTCTCAAATAGGCCTGTTCGCTCGAACCCCTTGGAAAAGCCGCCTGTTCCGCAGAACAGGTCCATGACCTTGAGCTTGCCCATCCCAGCCCTTCATCCGGTGGAGACGATAGTCTCGTAGACGCGAAGCGTACCCGACCATAGGGTCTCCGCCTGTGAAAGACACGGTGGAACCAGGAGACAGCCTTAGCCAAGAGGTGGCCGCGGTCATAGCGCGCCTACGCAAAGCGGAGGGCTGGACTCTAGAGGAACTGGCCGACAGGAGCGGGCTACACCGCACCAGCCTGGGCCTGATTGAGCGCGGCGAACGGAGCATGACTCTGGGCTCGGCACATGCCGTTGCCAGGGCGCTCGACGTTCAATTCTCAGTTATTGTCGGCTTAGCAGAGGCAGCAGGCTCTCCACAGGTCGTCAAGACTCCACGCCGACTCCCCTCCGAGACCTCAAGGAACGCGTCTCAGGTTGAGCGTCTTTGCGGGTTAACTGGCGCGATGATCCGTGAGGCGATCGAGCACACCTACGACACGTTGGACCTGATTGACGCCGAACTTCTCAAAGCCGGTTCTGAACCCATCGCTGGGTTGGTCGAACTGGCGAACCTATCGTCGATGATTGGCAACCTACTGGGAGCAGGGCTGGCTAACGCTTCGGCGGGGCAGTACCTCCGCAACCGGCCACACGCGTTCCCAGACCTCGTACCCCAGAAGCCGCACCTGCCGAACCTTGAACTAAAGATGGCTCTCGAGACCAACTACCCCAAGGGCCACCTAGCGAAATCGGGTATGTACATAACGTTCCGCTATGCTCTCGGGAGCACGGACGGGACCTATGTCCGGGGCCGTGAAGGTCGAGGCAAGACCCCATGGATCTGGGAGGTTCGCATTGGGCACCTCGACCTCTGCGACTTCGCACTGAGCAACACGGCAGGTGACTCGGGCAAGACGGCGGTCATCAAGACCCAATCTCTCAAGGACATGACGCTCGCGTTTCAAGACGATAGATTCTACCCCTACGCGCGGCGGTGGGCCTGAGCGCTTGTTATCCAGTCTCAGGTTTGATGAAGGGCCTAGTGTGGCTTGCCGGCCATGCTTCCTCGACCTCTGAGGGGCGTGGAGCTCACCGCTCTTAAGTGCAGGTGACCTGCACTACTCACGCGCGGTCCTCTACATCCACCTCTAGGAACAGACTCCGCGCCCTCGGTGACCCACAGCGCCCGCAGGCTTGGTGACCCATCAGGTCAACGGCCCACAGCCGCGCTACTACCACGCGGGCGGCACTCGCCGTGTTCCTTATGTATTGCCACCGCCAACAACACCAAAGCCGCCACCCAATCGGGTGGCGGCCTTTGTGTTGCCGGGCCTAGAAGCCGAGTCTCTTATCTCGTGAGATTCGCGCTCTCAACTTTCGAGATTCGCCATCAGCTGTCCAGTTGCGTCGAGTTGTCAGTAGCAGTTGCATCGCTGCCAATCGCTATCACTATCAACTTGCACTATCATAGTGACGTGACTCCTCTCGACACCGCCATAGCGGGTCTCGCCGAAGACGTCGGCCAGGCACTCTTGACGTTCGCCCAGCGTCTTCGTTCGGCCCCCGAAGTGGTTCCGGGGGTTTCGGCCGCCCGCGAAGCCCCACGTTCGCCGAAGCTCGGCAAGTCGCAGGAGGCCGTCCTTGAAGCAGTTCGTGAGGCGGGCGCGAAGGGCTTGACGTCGGCCGAAGTGGCCAAGGCAACGGGAAAGAAGGACACCAACACTCCCCGGATGCTGCGCAGTTTGGCCGAGCGAGGGCTGGTCGCGTCCACGGACTCAACCCCCGCGGTCTGGACTCTGGTACCTGGGTGACAGGGGACGACGATCACTGGTAGGAAGGCCCAACACCTGCACCCTCCAGCACTTCGAGGACGACGTGGACCCTGCCCCTTCCGGCTGGTACCAAGACCCGGAGGACGGAACCGTCCTCCGCTATTGGGACGGGATCGTCTGGACCGACCACCGCGCGCCCGCTCCCAGCAGCCCGGTCACTGCCGCCCCGTCGACCCCCCCAAAGGCGGGCTCGGTGCCGAGCACGGGGCTGGTCGACGCGGCCGGCCCCTCCCGCCGCCCCAGGCGTGTGCGTCCGCGCTTGGCGGTGATCGTGGCAGGCACGATGGCCTTGGTACTAGTGGCAGGCGCCGTATGGTGGAGCCAGAGCCGAACCACAGAAGCGACCCAGGACGTTGCGCAAGATAGCCGTGCGGGAGAACAGGTCGGCCCTTGGTTCGTCTACGAACCACTGGTCAGGGACTCTGTACTGCAGTGGAGCATCAACGGACGCAACACCGACAACGTCGAGCATTCGGCTTACACCCAGGTCACGTTCCTCGACAGCGCTGGGCGACAACTGCTCAGCGCCTCGTGCATGAACTCCTCCCCAGGGGAGTTCATCTCCCCCGGCGAGGAATTCACGTTCAACTGCGGGTCCAACGACCAGCACGCCGAAGGTCTCCCGGAGAACTACGAGTCCATCACCCTCCACACGACCCCCGGGTTCCCCGAGAACGCCGAGGAACGATCCGAGATGGGGTATTGATCGTCTCGACCCGACCCGCGTGGGGCATCAGCCGCCCAGAGAGAGGCCGACTTCCCAGTCCTGGGACTCCATCTCCGAGAGCGACATGGTGATCCCTGTGCGACCCGAGGTGCTGATGTCGTAGTACTTCTCCTCGGGGACGTCCTCGACCGTGAACTCGAAGGTGCACACGCCCTCACCTGGCTCACCCCCCTCGAGCTCCCCGGTGGCGATAGTCTCTCCGGCCGAGTCCTTGACCAGTACTGTCTGCCCGCCATAGATATCGTCGTAGCCGCCAGAACCCGAGCACGAGAGACTGCCGGCATCACCAGTCCAGTCGAGGTCCAGGGTCCCTGTGATCGTGTGCTCCGACGGAGTCAGCGCGACCAGCACGACCACGAGCAGCACCAGCACGCCGAGCCCCCCTGCGGCGGCGGCGAGGTAGCGCGGGGATCGAGACTGCGCAGGACCCGCTGACGGTGGTGAGGTCGGCGGGTGCGCAGGCAAGGGCGACCGCGGATACGTCGGGGCGGAAGCTGGCGCAGCACGCTGGGAAGTGACGGGTGGTGCGGTCGGCGAAGGACCGGACCCCGCAACAGGGGGGCTCGCCGGGGAAACGCTGGCGGCACCCGCTCCGCACTGGGGGCAGAACGTGTGCCCTTGCGCCAGCGGGTGCCCGTTCGCGCAGGTTGGTCCGGCGGCACCGGGAGCCGGAGGGGGTGACTGGTCGCTCATCGCGAACCTCTCTGTGCGTGCGCCTCGAGCTGGCCCCGAGGCAAGCGGTACTCACCGGGACCCTAGGGCCGAGAGACGACAGATGCAGCGCCTTTCGCGCAACCGAGGGCCCTGCAGACCTGCCGACACCGAGGACATGCAGATCGTCGCTCCCCCGGCGCCTGAGCCGACGCGTCACCAAGGCGACCCAGATCTGCGCCCGCGATCGAGTGGCACCTCGAGCACGGGGCACCGTCAACCACCACCTCACCCGGCGAACCGCCGCCCGTCGCGCCGGCGACGTGGTCCTGGAGCCGGGCGCGGTCCGCGGTCTGGCCGGGTGGTGCGCCTGGTCCACCTGCGCAGCTTCCTGCTCATCGACGCCGACCGGAGCCGCACCCCGGGGACACCCGGCGCCGCTGATGGCCCCCCGGAGGGCGGGATGAGCCCACGACACTGTGCTGGCCCGCTGACCGCGAGCGGAGCCGCTGCGCGGTCCATGAGGTCCGCTGGGCCGCGCTTGCCGGGTCCGTGGGTGTGCTCGGCCTCGGCGACGATGACCCCGACGTCGACATCGGTCAGCGGGGTGAGCGCGTCACCGTGGGCGACGCTCCCATTGAGGTACACCTCCGACTTGGGGAACTCGGCGCGGAGCGCCGCAGCGAGCAGATCCCGCCGGTCGCGGGCGGCCTCGAGTTCCTCGTCGTCGACCTGGATGTTGCCCAGGGCCCTCTCGAGGAGGTCTTCCAGGGTGGGCTCGGGCTCTTCTTGTCGCTGGTACATCTCATCTCCGAACTGCTGGTTGCCAGACTGCGCAGATCGGTGATCTCATACGGATACCAACACCCGCACCAGACATCACCTGTCTGTGCCACGCGAACCCGGCCCTGCAAGGCCGGGTTCTTGTGTTTCCGGGGACTCGGCGAGCCCCCGGACATCAGATCAAGCACCACCGACATCTCGGTGCTGCGTCGACCCTTGAACAAGTCCGGCCCGGCCTCCCCCGTGAAGGGAAGACCGGGCCGGAAGTGTGAACAGATCATCATCACTATCAATCTCTAGGACTCATAGTCATAGGGATTGGCAGTCATGCAATTCGCTGACAGAACGTGCAACTGACCGCTGACAAACGCGTGCAACTCGACATCAGCTGCAGCCGCTGGTACTCCCGCAGCCCTCGCACACGAAGCAGCTACCAGCAGGCCGCATCTTCGTCCCGCAGGTCATGCACAGGGGCGAGTCAACTGCGACGCCGGTGATCTTCTCGAAGAGCTCGGCGGAGGTGTGGGCCTCCCCCGTGCCGACCTTGGCCGGGACCTCGCGGGACTCGGCGCCGTGGGTGTCCTTAGTCTCGATGACCTCGGCGCGGTTGTCGACGTCGCCAGAGTGGTCTCGGCTGTCCGCTCGCTTCGCTCCCTGCTCGACCACCTGTGAGGCGCCCTTGGCCTCGGCGATGTCGATCTGGATGAGTTCGTCGGCTCCCCCGGTCTCCTCGATGGGCTCATACGAGCCGGTCTCGAGGTGGCGCTGGCGCTCCTCGGCGGAGTAGATGCCGAGCATGGAGCGGTCCTCGAAGGACAGGTAGTCCAGCGCCAGGCGGCGGAAGACATAGTCCATCAGGGACTGGCTCATCCGGATGTCGGGGTCGTCGGTCATGCCCGAGGGCTCGAAGCGCAGGTTGGTGAACTTCGAGACGTAGGTCTCCAGCGGGACGCCGTACTGCAGGCCGATGGACACCGCGATCGAGAAGGCGTCCATCACGCCGGCCAGGGTGGAGCCCTGCTTGCCGAGCTTGAGGAAGACCTCGCCGAGCTCGCCGTCGGCGTGCGCACCGGAGGTCATGTAGCCCTCCGCGCCACCCACGGTGAAGCTCGTGGTCAGCGACTTGCGGCTCTTGGGGAGACGCTTGCGGAACGGCTTGTGGATCTCCACGACCTTCTCGACGACCTCAGGCGTCTCGACTGAGGTCGAGATGCCCTGGTCCTTCTTCGCGGAGTCGGACTTGCCGTCGGAGAGCGGCTGGCCGACCTTGCAGTTGTCGCGGTAGACGGCCGTCGCCTTGAGGCCGAGCTTCCAGGACTGCAGGTAGATGTCCTCGATCTCCTCGACCGTCGCGGTCTCCGGCAGGTTCACCGTCTTGGAGATCGCACCGGAGAGGAACGGCTGGCAGGCAGCCATCATCCGCACGTGGCCCATCGGCTTGAGGGCGCGGGCGCCCATCGCGCAGTCGAAGACCTCGTAGTGCTCGGGCTTGAGGCCGGGCGCGTCGATGACGTGGCCGTTCTCGCCGATGAACTCGACGATCGCCTCGATGGTCTCCTGGGCGTAGCCCATCTTCTTCAGCGCCCGCGGGATCGTCTGGTTCACGATCTGCATCGAGCCGCCGCCGACGAGCTTCTTGAACTTGACCAGCGAGAAGTCCGGCTCGATGCCGGTGGTGTCGCAGTCCATCATGAAGCCGATGGTGCCGGTGGGCGCGAGCACGGAGGCCTGCGCGTTGCGGAAGCCGTTCTTCTCACCGAGCTTCTGCACATCGGCCCAGGCCTTCGTCGCCAGCTTGTGTACGCCGGCGTCGTGCACGCCGAGGGTGCGCACCACGTCGTTGGCGGCCTGGTGCTTGCGCATGACCCGCTTGTGCGCGTCGGCGTTGCGGGCGTAGCCGGCGTACGGGCCGACGACGGCAGCGAGCTCGGCGGAGCGGCGGTAGGACTGGCCGGTGAGCAGCGAGGTGATCGTCGCAGCCATCGCGCGGCCACCGTCGGAGTCATAGCCCAGGCCCATTGCCATCAGCAGGGCGCCGAGGTTGGCGTAGCCGATGCCGAGCTGGCGGTAGTTGCGGGTGGTCTCGCCGATCGGCTCGGTCGGGAAGTCCGCGAAGCAGATCGAGATGTCCATCGCGGTGATGATGAAGTCGACCGCCTTGGCGAACAGGGCGGCGTCGAAGGTGTCGTCGTCCTTGAGGAACTTCAGCAGGTTCAGCGACGCCAAGTTGCACGAGGAGTTGTCCAGCGACATGTACTCCGAGCACGGGTTGGACGCGGTGATCCGGCCGGTCTCGGGGTTGGTGTGCCAGTCGTTGATCGTGTCGTCGTACTGCAGACCCGGGTCGGCGCAGGCCCAGGCGGCCTCGCTGATCTTGGTGAACAGCTCGCGGGCGTCGATGGTCTCGATGACCTCGCCGGTGCCGCGCGAGCGCAGCCCGAACTCAGTGCCGTCCTCGACCGCACGCATGAACTCGTCGCTGACGCGGACCGAGTTGTTGGCGTTCTGGTACTGCACGCTGACGATGTCGGCGCCGCCGAGGTCCATGTCGAACCCGGCGTCGCGCAGGGCGCGGATCTTGTTCTCTTCCTTCGCCTTGGTCTCGACGAACTCCACGATGTCGGGGTGATCGACGTCGAGGACGACCATCTTGGCCGCACGACGCGTGGCGCCGCCCGACTTGATGGTGCCCGCGGAGGCGTCGGCGCCGCGCATGAAGGAGACCGGGCCGCTCGCCGTACCGCCGCTGGAGAGGAGCTCCTTGGAGGAACGGATCCGGGAGAGGTTCAGGCCGGCACCGGAGCCGCCCTTGAAGATGAAGCCCTCTTCCTTGTACCAGTTCAGGATCGAGTCCATCGAGTCGTCGACCGAGAGGATGAAGCACGCGGAGACCTGCTGCGGCGACGGGGTGCCGACGTTGAACCACACGGGAGAGTTGAACGAGAAGTACTGGTTGACCAGCAGCCAGGTGAGCTCGTGCTCGAAGAGCTCGGCGTCGGCGGGGGTGGCGAAGTAGCCGTTCTCCTCGCCGCTGCGGGTGTAGGTCTTCACGACCCGGTCGATGAGCTGCTTGAGGCTGGTCTCACGGGCCTCGGTGCCGACGGCGCCGCGGAAGTACTTGGTGGTGACGATCGTGGAGGCGTTCACGCTCCAGGTGCTGGGGAACTCCACGCCGCGCTGCTCGAAGACGACCGCGCCGGTCTTCCAGTTCTGCTGGTGGACGTCGCGGCGCTCCCAGGTCAGCTCGTCGTAGGGGTGCACACCCTCGGTGGAGAAGACCCGCTCGATCTTCAGCCCCTTCTTGTTGCGCCCGCGTGCTCCGGTCCCGGTCACCGTTTCCGTCATGTTCCCCTGCTCCCTGATTCGTTTCGCGTCGTCGTACTTCTCGAGTGCTGCTTGTCTTCGTCTTGCTGCGTGTTGCCTGCTGCTGGTTGCCCAGCGCGGTCGCTTCCCCACGACCACGCCGGGCGGTCTGTGGTCAGCCCGTGGGCTGAGGTTGTACGGCGTTCGGCCGGTCGAGCCGGAGCATCGCGATCTCGGTCTCGAAGTCCTCGGCGGACTCGAACGCGCGGTAGACGCTGGCGAACCGGAGGTAGGCCACCTCGTCGAGCTCACGCAGCGGACCCAGGATGGCCAGGCCGATCTCGTTGGCCGGCACCTCCGCGAAGCCGACGCTGCGCAGGGTGTCCTCGACGGTCTGGCCGAGACGGGCCAGGTCGTCCTCGGAGACGGGCCGGCCCTTGCACGCCTTGCGTACGCCGGCGACGGCCTTCTCACGGGTGAACGGCTCGGAGGTGCCGCTGCGCTTGATCACCGAGAGCTGCATCTGCTCGACCGTGGTGAACCGCTTCTCACACGTGGGGCACGAGCGCCGACGACGGATGGAGGAGCCGTCGTCGGCGACCCGTGAGTCGAGCACCCGGGTGTCTGAGTTGCGACAGAAGGGACAGTGCATCCGGGGCTCCTCTCAGGGGGTTCTCGTGCCACTTGTCAGGGCTCCACACAGGTCCAACCTGTGTGTTCTCCTGTGGATTCCGCGGTGGATAACCCGGGTTTCTGTGGGAAACCCCATCTGTCCTGTGCGACTAGATGTGGATAACTACAACGGTGTAACTACTAGATGTAGTGGTAACCGTACGCCTGCGGCCCGAGGGGTGCAACACCATCAGGGAAACGAATCCGGGCCGATGCCGGGCTGCTCGCGTTGTCGCAGGTCAGAGCGCGGAGGGCCGGTTCGAAATAGTCATTTCGGGTGGTCTGTACCCACCCGTTCGTCCGTCCGTTTTGCGGCGTACGGCCGTCCTGTGGATCAGCACTCCCTGTGGATCGTCGTTCTGGGTGAAGATGAGCCTGTGGACACGCAGGAAGGGACGCTGACACCGGGGGACGAGGCACGTCCACCGGGCCTGCGTGTGCTCGGGCTCGCCCTGGCGGTCACGGCGACGCTGGTCGCGTGGGGCGTGCTGGTGTACGCCGCGATCGACTTCGGCGGCGAGGCCCGTGCCGGCCGGTCGGTCGCCTGGGTCCTCCTGGGCATCACCACGATCGGTGCCGCGACGTGCCTGTTCGCAGCCCTGCTGCTCGGCACCCGGCTCCTCGCCGCGGTGCAGGGGCGCCCCGTCCCCGCGCGCCCCAAGGGTGGGCGTCGACGAGCCGGTCACTAGCGCGAGTGGCACCGTGGCCGTGCTCCCTGTCACGCACCGGCCCTGCCGCCACGGGTCTGTCACCGTCGCGTCGTAGGCTCAGCCGGTGAGCAAAGTCGACGCCCTCAGGGCCATGCGCGAGGCCAGGTACGCCCGCGACAGCGCCAGCGGACCCACCCGCCGTGAGGCAGCTGCCGCTGCCGCAGGAGGGGCGCCCGTCGCCCCGCGCGCGAAGGTCACGCCGAGCAAGGCGACGCCGAGCAAGGCCGCCAAGAGCAAATCGGCAGCAGACGACGCGGCAGCCGCACCCGAGGCCGAGCGCTGCGGGCACAAGTCGATGAACGGCCGCTCCTGCACCCGCGACGCCGGTCACTCGGAGAAGAACCACCGCTACAGCTGACCGCGCGCGCGTTGTCCACAGCCACGGATTCGGTCTAGCCACCGCGTTCCGGCAGTAGTTGACTGCCGAGGACTGCAGGCGCGAGCAATCCTGGGCGGTGAGTGGCCAATGCGCACACTGGCACCCCGACTCGCTGCCACGGCGACGCTGCTCGCGCTCCTCGTGAGTGGGTGCGGAGGCGGCAACCCCGAGCCGGCCCCGGCGCCGAAGCCGACGAAGAGTACGTCGCCCTCGGCGAGCCCGAGCGCGCCGGTGATGCCGGAGGCGGCGAAGGCGAAGACGCGCGCGGGGGCTGAGGCGGCCGTCCGACACTTTCTTGCCGCCATGGAGTACGCAGGGGAAACCGGCGACACCTCAGGCTTTGTCGCTACCTACACGGCGCAGTGCACGCGATGTGATGCGATCACTGAGGGAATCCGAGCGACATATGAAGCCGGGGGATCGCTTGAGGGCGGGGCATGGCGACCCACGAGACTGAAGTTCTACGCGATAACAGACGGCATCGCCTATGTGGACGCCGTCGTTGACTATGAACCTCAAACTTGGATCCGCAACGCAAGCGGAAGCCAGACGACATCGCCTGGGCGGCGAAACGTCCTCAAGGCGTTCCAGTTGCGCTGGAGCGAGGAACGATGGCAAGTCAGCGCACTGGATCCGCAGCAATGAAGCTTCTCTCGATAATCGTCATGCTCCACCTCAGCTGGGCCTGGCCCATCGAGGCTGACCCGAAGGTCGGGCCGAGCTCCAATAGCTTCGACACCTGGTCCCGATCAGTGCACCAGCCCTCCACCCGTAGCCCAAAGCGGCAAGCAACTGCGGGAACCATCCCCAGCCGCAGCAACCCCGTTCGATACGAGTACCGCTCCCCCTGCCTACTGTCCAGCGACGGCGACGATCCGATGTGCGCTGCGAACAACTGCGCTCCGGGAGAGAGCCTGGCTCGACTCTGGCGGGTGACGCCTCCGCCGGCGACACCGCTGGACCTGGTCTGTTACGGAGGCGAAGGACCTCCCGCACTTGCCGCCGCTCCCCCGCAGGTGACCGAGGCGATGATCCTGGCAGCGTTCCGGCGGGTCCCGCTGCCGTCGCTTCGCTCGCAGAGCCAGCCGGCGGACAAGACACTGATCAACTTCGACACGATCTTCTTCACGCGGGCCGAGCCGCTGACCCGCCAGGTCACCTTGCTCGGACAGTCCGTGCGTCTCGAGATCGTGCCGAGCCGGTTCGAGTGGGTGCACGGCGACGGGACGACGGCGGTGACCACGACCCCGGGAGCGCCGTACCCGGCCAAGGAGATCGTGCACCGCTATGCCGACGCGCACCGCACGGTCGCGCACCGGGTGGTGGTGACCTGGAGCGCGGAGTACTCCCTCAACGGCGGTCCCCTGCGGCCCGTCAACGGCACCGTGACCACCTCCGGTCCCGCCACTGCACTGCGGGTCGCGGAGGCGAGTCCGGCGCTGAGCGGGCGTGGGCACTGATCAGGTTCGTGCGAGGCCTGCCCGTGCACTAGGTTCCCCCGGTGCGAACGCCGAGAACCTCCACCAGACTCAAGCTCGCCTACGCCGGCTTGGCAGCCACCGACACCTGGCTCTCGGGCCGCCCGGACAGGTGGGCGCACCGCGCCCGTCTGGTGACCAAGCCACTACTGATGCCCGTGCTCGCGGGATCGCTGGCCACCGATCCCCGCGCCCGCACATCCCCCCTGCGCACGACGACGCTCGTCGCCCAGGCGGCCGGCTGGGGCGGCGACGTCGCCCTGCTGCGACCGGGTACGCGCGCGTTCCTGGCCGGTGCCGGGTCCTTCGGTGTGGGACACGTGGCCTACCTGACCGGTTTCCTGCGTCATGGTGGAGCCGGGACGCTCACCGCGGGCCCAGGGGCCCGGGCTGTCGTCGGGACGTGGGCGGTTACTGGACCTGCGATCGCGGTGCTCGCGGGACGCCGGCAGCGCGAGCTGGGCGGCCCGGTGCTCGGGTACTCGACCCTGCTGTCCGCAATGGCGGCCGCGGCGACGATGCTCGATGACGGCCTCTCGCCGACGGCTCGCCGGATGACCGCTGCCGGTGCGGGGCTGTTCCTGCTCTCCGACACACTGCTCGGGCTGAGGGAGTTTGCACTCACTGATCCGCCGGAGGCGTTGGAGACGGCTGTGATGGCGACATACACGGCGGGGCAATTCCTGCTCAGTGAGGGTGCTGCGCGGGCCTGAGCGTGCTGCTCGCCTGGAGTGGTCTCGACTGACCGCTCAATTGGTTCGCTGCTCGACCAGCTTGTGGTGACTGAGGCTTGCCTGTCGCCAGAGTGGTCTCGACTGGCCGCTCACTTCGTTCGCTGCTCGACCACCTTGTGGTGACTGAGGCTTGCCTGTCGCCTGAGTGGTCTCGACTGACCGCTCACTTCGTTCGCTGCTCGACCACCTTGTGGGCGGCTGAGCCTTGCCCGTCGCGTGAGTGGGTCTCGACTGGCCGCTCGCTTCGCTCGCTGCTCGACCACCTTGGGTGGGATGGGGGGCGGGGTGGGTCGAGCGTGTCGGCCCACCCCGCGGGTCCCCCGTGCCGGCGACCCGGGTCGAAGAGGTCGTCGGCACGTCTGGTGCCAAGGTCAGCCGCGCGGGACCGCGAGCTTCTGGCCCTCGGCGATCTGACCACCGGGGAGCGAGTTGAGCTCCTTGATCCGGTGCACCATCGTGCGGATCTCGCCGGGCTGGGCGAGGTCCGCTGCGATGTCGTAGAGAGTGTCGCCGGGGGCGACCTCGATCACCCGGACCGGCTCGGGGGTGCCTCCGGAGAGGCCCGCGGCGGCCCAGCCGCCGAAGGCGGTCATCAGGGCGAGCGCGAGGCCGAGGAAGGTGAGCACGGCGACCACGCGGCCGCGGCGGGTCAGCCGCACCCGTCGGGGGGTGGCCGGACCAGGCTGCGCAACCGGGGCGACCCGGCGCGAGGAGCGGACCCGGCGTGCCGCCGGTGCCGAACGGACCGGACGGGCCGGAACTGCCTCGAGGGCGCGCTGCCCGTAGTCGAGATCGAAGACCCGGTCGAAGTCGACCTCGACGCGGCGGTCGCGCTGCGTCGGGACCGCGGCGCGGACCAGGGCGTCGAAACGCGCGTCGACCTCGTTGGCGGAGGTGGCGTCCTGCGGGCGGTGAATGCTGAGAGTGCTCATCGGTCAACCTTTCGGGGAAGTGCCCGGCCCAGGTGGCCGAGCGGTCGGTTGGCGACCCCTGCTGTGTGTTGATCGATTTCTATCGGCAGCCACTGACAAGTTCGTTTTCCGTGGACCTGCCGGGCTGATCGAGCGTATGTTCGATCGAACACGTGTACGACGTTAGGGCACGTGTTCGAACGAAGCAAGCACCCAGTCGAACAAATGTTCGGCTGATACGACCGACAAGTAGCGCGACACGCCCTTCGAACATGTGTTTGAAGTGACGCATGTTGCTGGACTAGGTTCTCCCCATGGCGACTCGCGATCAGGACCCCCAGAAGCCCACCCGGCTCCCCCGGGCGAAGAAGACCGCCCCGAAGACCACCGCGGCCACGCTCGAGGCGGGAGCCGGCGCCAAGGTCACCGAGCTTCCGGACGCGGCTCCGGACAGCACCGGCCTGACCCCGCGGCAGCAGCGCATCCTCAACGTGCTCCGCGAGTCGATCGAGAAGCGCGGCTACCCGCCGAGCATCCGCGAGATCGGCGAGCTCGTCGGGCTCACCAGCTCCTCCAGCGTGGCCCACCAGCTGCGCGTCCTGGAGGGCAAGGGCTTCATCAAGCGCGATCCCAACCGCCCGCGCGCCCTCGAGGTGTTCATCCCCGAGCTGATGGCCGCGCGGCGTGCGATCGCCTCGGCGGACGAGGCGGGCTACGACCAGACGGGCCTGGGCGACGCCGTACCCACACCCACGATGGTGCCGCTGGTCGGCCGGATCGCCGCTGGTGGACCGATCCTCGCCGAGGAGAAGGTCGAGGAGATCTTCCCGCTGCCCAAGAGCCTCGTCGGCGACGGCACCCTGTTCCTGCTCGAGGTCTCCGGCGACTCGATGATCGACGCCGCCATCTGTCACGGCGACTACGTGGTGATCCGCCAGCAGCCCGACGCCGAGAACGGCGAGATCGTGGCCGCCATGCTCGACGGCGAGGCCACGGTGAAGACCTTCCAGCGCCGCGACGGCAAGGTCTGGCTGCTGCCGCACAACGATGCCTACGACCCGATCGACGGCACCTACGCCACCATCCTGGGGAAGGTGACCACCGTCCTGCGCCGGATGTGAGACAACTGGCCGGAATACTATTATTTCGGACATATACTGCATGAATGTCCGTACGGTCCTGGCGCGCGTGCGTCATCGCAGTGCTCGCGCTGCTGCTGGTCGCCGTACCCGCACTCCTCGCACAGGACGGGCGTTCGGGCGAGCCGTCCGCCGGCCCGCAAGCCGTCCCGCTCGCCCCGGGAGCCGGCGAAGACCCCTCGACGCCCGCGGGCGATCCCGGCAGTGCGCGTCCCACCCCGGCTGTCCAGGAACAGGCCGTGGGCAGCGCGTCCAAGCCCGACGCGTCGCTCGCGGACAACCGGACCCAGCCTGCCGCCGACCCTGAGCCCCGTGTCCTGCCCGAGCGGATGCAGGGCCGCCCCGCCGTGCGCGCGCTCGGTGGCCGGCTCCCCGCCGTCGCTGCCGGCAACGGACTCTCCCCGGCAGGCTTCGAGGAGCTGCTGGTCGAGGATGACACCGTCTGGCTGACCCCGGAGGGACGTGTCTACTTCGAGGAGGAGGCCCCCGCCGAGGTCACCACCACCTCGGGTGACGCCGCCCCGACCGTGGCCGCGGCGTACGCCGTGAGCGAGACCTTCACCCTGCACAGCCGGCCGGACGCCACCCGCAAGATCTTCCTCGACTTCGACGGGGCCACCGTCACGGGCACCGGCTGGAACACCTCCAAGGGCGGCTCGATCCCCGACGGCGTACACACCGGCTTCGACACCGACGGTTCACCGAGCACGTTCAGTGCCTCCGAGCACGGGTTCATCCAGGAGGTCTGGCGCCAGGTCGCGGAGAGCTATGCCCCGTTCGACGTGGACGTCACCACGCAGGATCTCGGCGTCGCCGCGATCACCAGGAGCTCGGCGAGCGACACCACCTACGGCACCCACGTCGTGGTGACCAGCTCCGAGGCTCCCCGGGCGTCGGTGTGCGGCGGCTGCCTCGGAGTGGCCTACCTCCGCACGTTCGACCTGATCAGGGCCACCCCCGACTACCAGCCGGCCTGGGTCTTCGCCTACAACAAGGGCTTCGACCCGATGACGGTGGCGCAGGCGGCCACCCACGAGACCGGGCACAACCTGGGACTCGAGCACGACGGCACCACGTCCACCGACTACTACGCCGGCACCCGCGCGTGGGGCCCGGTGATGGGCTCCTCGATGAACCGGGCAGTGAGCCAGTTCAGCATCGGGGAGTACGCCAGGGCCAACAACACCCAGAACGACTTCGCCGTGATGCAGTCCAACGGACTCCCGCTGCGCACCGATGACCACGGCGGGACCGTCCAGACCGCCACCGTGCTCACCGCCAGCACGTCGTACGACGTCTCCGGGGTGATCGGCACCCGCACCGACACCGATGTCTTCGCGATCACCCGCTCGTGCGTGAGCGAGCTGCGGGCCTCCGTCACCGGCATCGGCGCCCAGACCGCGCTCGACCTCAAGCTGGACCTCCTCGACGCCGACGGCCGGGTGCTGGTCAGCAACTCCCCCGTCTCCGGCTACACCGGCACCACCGTCCCGGTCTCCACCGGGATGAACGCCTCCCTCGTGCGGGAGCTGGGTCTCGGCACCTACTACCTGCGCGTCGACGGTGTCGGCAACGGCGATCCGCTCACGGGCGGCTGGTCGGACTACGGCAGCCTCGGGCAGTACCGCCTCACCGCGACCGGATGTCCCACCACCCCCACCGACCCGCTCTCGCCGTCGCCGACTCCCACTCCCAGTCCGGGGCCGTCCCCTGCCCCGGGAGCGACCCCGTCGCCCAGCGCCCCGGCGGTGCCGGCGCCCAAGCCGACCCCCGCCCCGGCACCCAAGCCCACTGCGCCGAAGCCCCCCGCCCCCAAGGCCCCGGCTCCCAAGGCCCCGGCCCCCAAGGCCCCGGCTCCCACGGTCAAGAAGCCCACCGCACCGCGCATCGGCGTAGCGGCCGCCGGCGCCCGCCGCGGACCCAAGACCGCGCTGGTCCGCTGGGGTGCCCCCGTCCGCACCGGCGGTGCCGCGATCACCCGCTACCGCGTCGCGGCGTTCCGCCTCAACGCCCGCAACCGGGTGGTGCGCACGTTCACCTCCGGCTACCAGCGGGCGAGCGCGAGGTCGCTGGTGATGCGCCTGCCGGCCGGGCGGTACGTGTTCAAGGTGATGGCCCAGAACAGGGCCGGCTCCTCGCCGTGGTCGCCGGCCTCACGCGTCGTCCGGGCCCGCTGACAGTTCCGGCAGGTCGCGGACTGCTCCGGTTTGGCCCTAGCCCTGGGCCAGCCGCTTCAGCGCCCGGCGTACGACGGCGGGGTCGTCCGTCTGCCACATCGGCGGCAGGCTGGCGCGCAGGAAGCCGCCGTAGCGAGCCGTCACCAGCCGCGGGTCCAGGCAGGCCACCACTCCCCGGTCGGTGGTCGTGCGGATCAACCGGCCGGCCCCCTGGGCCATCAGCAGCGCCGCGTGCGTGGCGGCCACCTTCATGAAGCCGATGACCCCGGCCTTGTCCGCGGCCCGCTGGCGCGCCGACATCAGTGGGTCGTCGGGGCGTGGGAACGGGATCCGGTCGATGATCACCAGCTGGCAGGTGTCACCGGGCACGTCGAGGCCCTGCCACAGGCTGAGGGTGCCGAACAGGTTGGTGTGCGGGTCGCCGACGAACTGCCGGGCCAGCTCGGGCAGCTGCGCGTCGCCCTGCGCCAGCGTGGTCAGGTGCGGCAGCGCCTCGCGGACGTGCTCGGCCGCAGCCTCCGCGGCGCGACGACTGGAGAACAGCCCCAGCGTGCGGCCGTCGGCCGCATCTACGAGCTCGGTGATCTCGTCGAGGTGGGCCTGGGTGAGGCCGTCACGGCCCGGGGGCGGGAGGTGCCGGGCGACGTAGAGGATCGCCTGCTGGCCGTAGTCGAACGGTGAGCCGACGTCGAGCCCCTCCCAGGTGCCCTCGCTCGCCTCGGTCGCCCGATCGGCGGGGCGCAGCCCCAGCGAGGCCGCGACCGCGTCGAAGTCGCCGCCGAGCTTGAGCGTGGCCGAGGTGAACACCACGGTCTTCTCGGCGAGCAGCTTCTCCCGCATCGGTCCGGCCACCTCCAGCGGCGCCACGCACAGCGGGTAGGACCCGCGGGGACGGTCGCTCTTCCCGCCGGAGCGGTCGGCGATCCAGAGCACGTCGCGGTCCGAGCCGGCCGCCATCCGCTCGGCCACCTTGAAAAGCTCCTGGGCCCAGCCCCTGGCCTGGGTGCTCGCCGCGTCGGCGCCACCGCCCTCGCCGCCCCGGGGCGCGTCCTTGGGGAACGCCGAGACGAGTGCTCGCGCCGCGTCGCGCACCAGCACGATCGCGTCAGCGAGCTGCTCGGGCACCCGGTCGATCCGCCCGGGCTCGCTGACCTCGATCGCGTCCCGCAGCCGCTCTCCGGCATCGGCGAGGTCGTCGGCCTCGGGCCCGTCGACGTGGCGCTGGGAGCGGCGCGCCGTACGGTCGATCTCGAAGACCGAGAGCTCGTCGGTCGCTGCCTGGGTCACCCGCGAGACGAGCTCGTGCGCCTCGTCGATCACCGCGACGTCGTACTCCGGGATCATCGGCACGCCCTCGATCGCGTCGATCGCCAGCAGCGAGTGGTTGGTCACGATCAGCTGCGATCGCGCCGCCTTCTCCTTGGCGCGCTCGGCAAAGCACTCCATGCCGTAGGGGCACTTGGCCGCCCCCAGGCACTCCCGGTGGCTCACGCTGACCTGTCGCCAGATGCGGTCGGTGTGCCGCGGCGCATGGTCGCGCTCACCGGTACCGCTCTCCCTGGCCTCCTCCTCGACCCACTCGCGCAGGGCGAGGACCTCGGCGCCCTGCGACCCCTCGGGGAGCTCGACCAGCGCACCCTGGTCGTCGGGCACTCCCTCGCGGACGCGGTGCAGGCAGGCGTAGTTCGAGCGGCCCTTGAGTACGGCGTAGCTGCCGTTCTCGCCGAGCTGGTCACCGGCCGCCTCGATCAGCGCCGGGATGTCGCGCTCGACCAGCTGGTGCTGCAGGGCCAGGGTCGCCGTCGCGATCACGACCCGGTCGTGGTGCAGCAGCGCCGGGACGAGGTAGGCCAGCGACTTGCCGGTGCCGGTGCCGGCCTGGACGAGGAGGTGCCGACCGCGCTCCATCGCCTCGGTGACGGCCTCCGCCATCGCCACCTGGCCGGGCCGCTCCTGGCCGCCGAGCTCGGCCACGGTCGCACCGAGGACCGTCCGCACATCACGCTTCTCGACCGACTCCTGGACCACCAGGGCACCCTATGTCCTGGCTCCACCAGGTCCGTGAGCGCGCACACACCCTGAGGCGGGAGGGTGCACTTCAGGCTGGTCAACGTGTTGCGTTCTGGGGTAAGCAAGTCAGATGTCCACCACTGAGAAGACTCCAAAGCCCGCTCGCCGGGCCGGGCGCGGCCACTTCACCGTCCACCCGGCCCTGGAAAGTCCGGTCGAGGACCACCAGGCCACAGGCGGCCTGGACCGGGTCGTCTTCGGTGTCACCGCCGCGATCGCGCTCGCCTTCCTGGTGTGGGGCTTCGTCGACACCGGCTCCCTGGGCAGCGCGTCCTCCTCGGCCCTGGACTGGACGGTCACCACGATGGGGTGGCTGTTCGTGCTCACCGCCTCGGCGTTCGTGCTCTTCGTGATCTGGCTCGCGATGGGCAAGTTCGGTGACATCCCGCTGGGCAACGACGGCGAGCGCCCGGAGTTCTCCACCATCTCCTGGGTGGCGATGATGTTCAGCGCCGGCATGGGCATCGGACTGATGTTCTACGGCGTCAGCGAGCCCCTCGCGCACTTCGTCACCCCGCCTCCCGGCACCGGGGGCGAGAACGACCCGGCCGCCGTCCAGACCGCGATGGCCACCACGCTGTTCCACTGGACACTGCACCCGTGGGCGATCTACGCCGTGGTCGGCATCGCGATCGCGTACGGCGTCTACCGCAAGGGCCGCCCACACCTGATCAGCGCGGCGTTCACCTCCCTGATCGGCAAGCGTCGCGTCGAGGGCCCCGCCGGCCGGGTGATCGACATCCTGGCCATCTTCGCGACCCTGTTCGGCTCGGCCGCCTCACTGGGCCTCGGTGCCCTGCAGATCGGCAGTGGCCTCGAGATCGTCGGCGGCATCGGCAAGATCGGCAACGGCGTGCTGGTCGGCGTGATCGCCGTACTCACCGTCTGCTTCATCGCCTCGGCCGTCTCGGGCATCAGCAAGGGCATCCAGTGGCTCTCCAACATCAACATGGTGCTCGCGCTGACCCTGGCGGCGTTCGTGTTCGTGGTCGGACCCACCGTGTTCATCCTCGACCTGGTCCCCACGGCGCTGGGCTCCTACTTCCAGGACCTCGCGCAGATGTCGGCTCGCACCGAGGCCGCCGGCGGCGACGGCATGGCCTCGTGGCTCTCCGGGTGGACGGTCTTCTACTGGGCCTGGTGGATGTCGTGGACCCCGTTCGTGGGCATGTTCATCGCCCGGATCTCCCGCGGTCGCACGATCCGGCAGTTCGTCACCGGCGTGCTGCTCGTCCCCAGCCTGGTCAGCCTGGTCTGGTTCGCGGTCTTCGGTGGTGCAGCCATCAAGCTGCAGCAGGGCGGCACCGACATCGGCGGCGAGTCCAGCGCCGAGGGGCAGCTGTTCGCGATGCTGGAGCAGTACCCATGGGCAACCTTGACCTCGGTGCTCGTGATGGTCCTGGTGGCGATCTTCTTCGTCTCCGGAGCCGACGCCGCCTCGATCGTGATGGCCGCGCTGTCCGAGCGAGGCACCCTGTCCCCCAGCCGCTGGGTCGTCATCTTCTGGGGCGTCACCACCGGTGGCGTGGCCGCGGTGATGCTGCTGATCGGCGGCGACACAGCCCTGACCGGCTTGCAGAACATGACCATCGTCGCGGCCCTGCCGTTCGCGCTGGTGCTGATCGGTCTCTGCGTCGCCCTGGTCAAGGACCTCCGCTCCGACCCGTTGATCGTGCGCCGCGAGTACGCCGCAGCCGCTGTCGAGGACGCGGTCGTCAGCGGCGTCACCCGGCACGGCGACGACTTCTCGCTCTCGGTGGAGGAGAAGCCGGAGTCCGAGCCGCAGACTGGGCCGCAGGCTGGGCCGCGGGAGGGCTAGCCGGTTTCCCAGGTCTAGAGGTCAAACTGCCTCTTCACACACCGCGTGGGGTGTGTGAAGAGGCAGTTCGGGTTCATCACCTGGGAAACCGGATCCACGGAACCGCCCCTCAGAACGTGACGCTCGGCGCGGTCGCCTGGCCCTCGGGGGCGCGATAGAAGTCGCGCTCGTGCACGCTGGCGATGCTGGTGAAGAACATCCACGGGATCGTCTGGGTGAGCTTGTTCAAGGTGGCGACGGCGTCGTTGTAGTACTGGCGCGCGAACGAGATCTTGTCCTCGGTCTCCGCGAGCTGGGTCTGCAGCTCGAGGAAGTTGGTGTTCGCCTTCAGGTCGGGGTAGTTCTCCGCGACCGCGTTCAGGCTCACCAGCGAGGAGGTGAGCTCGGCGTCGGCCGCGGCCTTGGCCGGTACGTCGTCACCCTGCGCCGCCTGCTGCACCCGGGTGCGCGCGTTGGTGACCTGCTCGAAGACCCCCCGCTCGTGGGTGGCGTAGCCCTTCACCGTCTCGACGAGGTTGGGGATCAGGTCGGCGCGCCGGGTCAGCTGCACGTCGATGCCACCGAGCGCCTCCTGGGCGCCGATGTCGGCGGTGCGGAGCTTGTTGAAGCCGATGATTCCGAAGCCCACGAGCGCCACCACGACGACGGCGATCACGATCAGTGTGGTCATGTCAGTTCCTTCTCTCAGGTGTGGTGGCCGCGGTGACCACCGTGAGTGTGGCGCAGGGACTCACCAGGAGCCACCCCCGCCGCCGCCTCCGCCGCCACCGCCGGAGAAACCGCCGCCGCCCCCGCCGCTGCTGCTGCTCGAGGAGCTGCTCTGGGAGTCCTCGTACGCCGAGATGGCGGAGTTGACCGTCGAGGAGAAGTCCTCGACCAGGTCCGAGGCGATGCTCCCGCCGGTGTACCCGCCCGCCGAGCCGGCGAGGTAGTGCGGCTCCGGGGGTGCCTCGCCGGTCTCGAGCTGATACTTGCGCGCCCACTCCTCTGCGACCCCGAACGCCACGGCCCAGGGGATGTAGCTGGTGTAGAGCTCCTTGCGTCCGGAGAAGTCGAAGCGCTGCTCGGCCGACGGGGTGGCCAGCATCCGGCGGAACCCGCCGACCCGTGACCACAGCTCCCGACCCGCCTCCGTCCGCTTGGTGCTCGAACCCGGCACCAGCAGCTCGGCCGCGGCCAGGGCGAACAGCCCCGGGACCAGCGCGAGGGCCGAGACGTGGAACGGGTTGGCCACACCGATCCCGATCGCGAGCAGTGCCGCAACGATCACCAGGACACCACCGAGGCTGCCGATCCCCGCGGTGACGATCAGGTGTTGCTGCCTCGCCCAGGACTCGACCTCGGACTCGAATCCGGAGATGGCCCGTTGCAGCTTCTTGCCGGCCTTGACGCTCGCGTCGGCCTGGAACGAGCCGCCGCGGACGCCGAGCTTGGTCACGGCGTACGCGGTGACCGGGTCGAGGCGCTGCCAGGCGGCCTTCTCCATCGTGTCGGTCACCTTCCAGCCGCCCTCGTTGCGACTGAGCCGGGTGGCCCCGACCTCGGCGGTCTGCATGATCGAGGCGACGAACGCACGCTGGTCGACGTCCTCGCTGTGCAGGTACGCCGCCTGCGCCGGCCCGATTCCCTCTGGTGGCGCGTACATCAACGGGAACTGCGGCTTGCGTTCCCTGGTCCGCCTGGCCAACCACTCCCCGATCAGTCCCGCCGCGGCGGCCAGCAGGAGCAGCGAGACCAGCGCCGGCGTGCTGGTGCCCAGGACCGGGTCCCACCGCAACGGCCATGCCGAACGCTCTCGCTCCGGCGCGGCCAGATCGAGCGAGGTCTTCACCGTCAACGGGGTACGCCGGGCAATCTCCCCGGTGGTGACCGTGAAGCCGTTGCCACTGACAGCGGCGGTGCACCCGTCGGCGCTCCCGACGCCCACCGCGCAGCGGACGTCCTGCGGCGGGCCGGGCAGGGTGACGCTCAGCCGCGCTCGGTCGATCCCCATCTGCCAGCCCCCGGGGACGAGGTTCCAGTAGAACTGCGAGCCGGCGCCCGCCGGGGCGAGCACTCCGTCGATCGTGTAGCTGATGACGTAGGTGTGCTCGCCGCTGATCTCCCGGGAGGCCGAGCCGATCTTCACGTTGCGGTAGCGGCTGTTCCCGACGTTCTCCACGTCGAATTCCTCGGGCCGGCCGTCGCGGGTGACCGCGATGTCCTGCGGCTCGAGCCGGACCCGGGAGTCGCCCGGGTCGCGCAGGTCGAAGAACCTGAAGATGCCGTGCTTGTCGCTCCGGAAGTCCACCGTCAGCGACTCGGTCGCGCTGAGCCGCCCGTCCTCGGAGACCACGAAGTCGGCCGTGTAGTCGGTGATCCTCGTCGGGTCGAAGCGCCCCTCGTCACCGTCCGATCCCCAGTAGAGGGCCGGGAAGACGAGCATCAGGGCGAGCACGAGCAGCCCGAGAACGCGGCCCCCCCAGCGCAACATGCCCGCACGCTACTGGCTGCCGCGCTCCCCGTGTCGGAAACGGTGCGGTCGGCCGGGGTGCCGGTTTCCCCGGTCTAGAGGTCGAACTGCCTCTTCACACACGGCGTGGGGTGTGTGAAGAGGCAGTTCGGGTTCATCACCTGGGAAACCGGATCGGATCCCTCAGCCGTGGGCGTACGGCGCGAGCTCGCCGGCGAGCGCCTCGTTGACGCGGGCGGTGAGCAGGGTGCCGTCGGGGGTGTGCTCCACGGAGAGGACCTCGCCGCCCTCGTGGGCGCGGCTGAGCAGGTCGCCGCGGTCGTAGGGAAGCAGTGCCTCGATCTCGACCGAGGGGTGCGGCAGGTCAGCCTCGACGGCTTCCAGCGCCTCGGCGATTCCCTCGCCGGTCTGCGCCGAGACGACCACGGAGTGCGGCTCGCGCTGGCGCAGCCGGGCCAGCACCAGCGGGTCGGCGATGTCGGCCTTGTTGATCACCACGAGCTCGGGCACCTTGTCGGCCCCGATCTCGGCGAGCACCTCGCGCACGGCGGCGATCTGGCCCTCGGGGTCGGGGTGCGACCCGTCCACCACGTGCAGGATCAGGTCCGCGTCGGCGACCTCCTCCAGCGTGGACCGGAACGCCTCCACGAGCTGGTGCGGCAGGTGCCGGACGAAGCCCACGGTGTCGCTCATCGTGTAGATGCGGCCGTCGGAGGTCGTCGTACGCCGCGTCGTGGGGTCCAGCGTCGCGAACAGGGAGTCCTCCACGAGCACACCGGCGTCGGTGAGCCGGTTGAGCAGCGAGGACTTGCCGGCGTTGGTGTAGCCGGCGATCGCCACGCTGGGGATCTCGTGGCGCCGACGCCCGGAGCGCTTGGTGTCGCGGGTGGTCTTCATGTGGGCGAGCTCGCGGCGCAGCTTGGCGATCTTGGTGTTGATCCGCCGCCGGTCGGTCTCGATCTTGGTCTCACCGGGGCCACGGCCACCGATGCCCTCACCGCCGGCGACCCGGCCACCGGCCTGGCGGGAGAGGTTGCCACCCCAGCCGCGCAGCCGCTGCTTCATGTAGCTGAGCTGGGCCAGCTCGACCTGCGCCTGCCCCTCCTTGCTCTTCGCGTGCTGCGCGAAGATGTCGAGGATCAGGGCGGTCCGGTCGACGACCTTGACCTTGACCTTGTCCTCGAGGTTCCTCAGCTGGCTGGGAGCGAGCTCCCCGTCGAGGATCACCGTGTCGGCGCCGGTCGCGCGGACGATCTCGGCGAGACCCTCGACCTTGCCGCGGCCGATGTAGGTCGCGGGGTCGGGGCTGTCGCGGCGCTGGTAGAGCGCGTCGAGCACCTCCGAGCCCGCGGTCTCCGCGAGCAGGGCGAGCTCGGCCATCGAGTTCTCGGCGTCCTGGACGGTGCCGCTGGTCCACACGCCGACGAGAATGACCCGTTCGAGCCGGAGCTGGCGGTACTCGACCTCGGAGATGTCCTCGAGCTCGGTGGAGAGCCCGGCGACGCGGCGCAGCGAGTGCCGCGCGGCGAGGTCCATCTCGCCGGTGGTCTCGTCGGCGGCCTCGGGCCACTCGGTGTCGGTCTCAGCGCGTGCCGGGGCAGCGTGATCGGCCGCGGAGGCGTCGGCCGGGGAGTCGTCCCAATCGGCTGTCTCGGCAAGCTCGGCGGCCAGGTCGAAGTGTTCTGGTGCGTTCGTCATACGCGTCCAGAGTATGGCGGCACGCAAGTCATTAGTGCAGATCGGGGCCGAAGATCCGATTTGGGCGACTGCGCCGCCGGCGACGACCCCGAAGGCGACTCCGTCACCGCCGGGAGACGACGAGCGCGGAGCCCCCGCCGCGGCGTACCGGCTCGCTGACCGCGGTGACCTGGCCGCGGGGCCCGAACTCGATCGCCGTGGCCGCCCCGATCTCCGCCTTGCTCGTGAGCGCGTCACCGGCCAGGACCAGGTCGTGGTCCAACGGTGCCAGCACCTTCTCGTACGCCGAGATGAACGCCGGCTCCGCGGTCACGGTGGCGGTGTTGCGCTGCGAGGCGCGCGGCGCGGCGATCGCCTGCTCGACGCTCATCCCCCGGTCCAGCCGGTTGAACAGCATCTGCAGGACGGTGGTGATGATCGTGGAACCGCCGGGCGAGCCCAGCGCCAGGAACGGCTTGCCGTTCTTGAGCACCAGGGTCGGCGCCATCGAGGAACGGGGCCGCTTGCCCGGCTGGATCCGGTTCGGGTCGGCCGGGTCGTAGGTGGCGGAGAAGTCGGTGAGCTCGTTGTTGAGCAGGAACCCGCGGCCGGGCACGGTGATCCCGGAGCCGCCGGTCTGCTCGATCGAGAGGGTGTACTCCACGACATTGCCCCACCGGTCGGACGTGGTCAGGTTGGTGGTGTCGATGTTCTCGGTGTCGGCGGCCTTGCGCCCGCTGCTCGCGGGGTCACACTTGCCGTCGTAGCTCGCGACGTTGCCGGCCGCCACCGGCTTGGTCGCCGCCCTGGCCGGGTCGATGCTGCAGGCGCGCTCGGCGGCGTACTTGTCGGAGAGCAGGTCGCGCAGCGGCACCTTGGTGTACGCCGGGTCGCCGACGTACTTGCCGCGGTCGGCGAAGGCCAGCGCGCTCGCCTCGAGGTAGCGGTGCAGCGCGTTCGCGTCGCTCATCCCGCTCAGGCGGAAGCGCTCGAGGATGTTCAGCGCCTCCCCCACGGTGGACCCGCCGCTGGAGGACGGCGCCATCCCGTAGACGTCGTAGCCGCGGTAGCCCACCCGGGTCGGCGCCTGCTGCTTGACCCGGTAGCGCCTCAGGTCGCCGGCGGTGAGGTGGCCCGCCGGGACCGGCAGGGTGGCGTCGGCCCGCTTCGGGGGCGACTGGACCGTGCGGGCCATTTGCCGGGCGAGCTTGCCCCGGTAGAAGGCCTTGGTGCCCTTGCGGGCGATCAGCTGGTAGGTGCGGGCGAGGTCGCGGTTGCGGAACACCGAGCCGACCGCGGGCGGCTTGCCGCCGGGCAGGAACAGCTTGCGGGTCGCCGGGAACTGCGCGAACCGTGCCTGGTTGTCGGCCGTCTGCTCGTTGAAGGTCTTGTCCACCACGAACCCGCGCTTGGCCAGGCGGGTCGCGGGACGCAGCGCCTGGCGCAGGCTCTTGCGGCCCCACTTGCGCACCGCGGTCTGCCAGGTCGCGAGCGTGCCCGGGGTACCGACCGCGACGCCGCTGGTGACCAGCTCGGGGGTGAAGTTGTAGGGCTTGCCGGTCGCGGGGTCGATGAACGCGTTGCGCGGCATCGTGCGGGGCGCGGTCTCGCGGCCGTCGAGAGTGCTCACCTTGCCGGTGCGCCCGTTGTAGTGCACGAAGTAGCCCCCGCCGCCGATGCCGGAGCTGTAGGGCTCGGTGACGCCGAGGGCGGCTGCGGTGGCGATCGCTGCGTCCACGGCGTTGCCGCCCCGGCGCAGCACCGCGATGCCGATCCGCGAGGCCTCGGGGTCGACCGAGGTGACCGCGCCGCCGTACCCCTTGCTGGTCGCGGTCTTCACGTTGTAGCGCTTCTGCTTCGGTGGCAGCTCGCGGGACTGCCTGACCTCCGCCTGTCCGGTGGCACCCACGGCCGGGGGCGGCACCAGGGCGAGACCGGCGAACCCGGTGAGGACGGCCGTCCCGGCGGCCACGAACCTGCGATGTGCCTGCGACATGGGTGCTCCCGAAAACGTCGACGAGTGCGTTCATCCAAGATGAGCACGTCCGGGCGGCGCAAGGGGGGACGTGGCGCCACGGCGTGTTTGCCGGGTTCGGGGGCGGGTACGTCGTTCCCCATGACCGACGAGCAGAAGGACGACGCCAAGCAGGGTCCTGCCAACCCGCAGGCCGCGGGCGTGGAGGCACCCACCCCGCCCCGCGGCCCCCAGCGCCAGGACGAGCCCGAGGGCGACCTGTCCGAGGGCCACGACGACGACGTCTCCGGGAGCGCGACCGCGAACAAGCACGCCTCCGAGTCCGGCGGCGGCACGATCCCGCTCGAGGACGAACAGCCCGGCCCGTCAGATTCTGGGCAGGATTCTGGGGAGGCGCTTCAGGAGGAGAACGCGGGCACCTCCCAGGACCAGCCGTCCGGCGCGGCGTCGGAGGGCTGAGAGATGAGCGGCAACGACGACGCCGACCACACCCTCGCTGGCCCCGACGAGGTCGCGCACGCCGGTCAGACCCCGCCCGCCGAGGTGGAGGAGTCCGACCCCAACGCCGACAGCCGTGAGGGGCTCGCCGGTGACATGGGCGTGAGCAGCGGACGTCCCGGGCGGGTGCGCGGCGTCGAGGAGGAGGTCACCTACGGCGTGGCCCCGACCCATGACGACGGCGCGGATGACGAGGACCGGGAGGGCGAGGCGCCCCCCGAGCAGTCCGCCTTCGACGACCGACCCGAGGTCCACCCCGAGGAGCTCGACCGGCACGAGTCCGACCCGGGCTCCAACCCCAGGCACGGGGTCTGAGCCAGCGCCGGTGCGGTGACCCGGCGGGTGAGTTCGCATACGCGCGGACACAAGTTTGAGTTCGAGCACAGTCCCAGGCGGCGCAGGCGGGACAGGGGCCGACTTGTGTCCGCGCGTATGCGAGATTCCGGACGCCCTCAGCCGACGACGACGGGGTGCTTGACCACGGCGTCGAAGAAGTAGCCGGCGTCGTTGAACCTGGCCACCTCCGGCTGGGTCCGGCCGTGCACGTCGGTCGCGCGGGCCAGCAGGACGTGCTCCCCCGGCGCCGCGCCGTCCCAGCGCACCGACCACCGGGTCCAGGCCGTGCCCCGGTCCTCGAGACGAGCCAGGCGCCAGCTGCGGCCGCCGTCCAGGCTCAGCTCGACCTTGCGGATCGGCCCGGCCCCGCTCCAGGAGCGGCCGTGCAGCACCCGGCCGCCGCGGCGCGGCAGGCGGGCTCCCCAGGCGAGCTCCCAGGCGCTGCGGACCGGGTTGACCGTCAGCGGCGGGCTGTCGGCGGACCAGTCGCCGCCGCTCATCCGGTACCACTTCGTGTTCCACGGGGACCTCAGCACCGACCGAGAGACCTCCAGCGAGCCGAGCCACTTGATGCTCGCGATCCCGACCCAGCCCGGCACCACCAGGCGTAGCGGGAAGCCGTGGTCGGGCAGCAGCGCCCGCCCGTTCATCCCCCACGCGAGCAGGGCGTCGTCGAGGGCCTTGCCGATGGGCAGCGGTCGGCGTACGGGTCCGTGGTCGACGCCCTTGTCGACGTAGTCGGGGTCCAGCCCGGTCGCCATCACGTCGACGGCGTCGCGGGAGACCCCGATGCGCTGGAGTACGTCGGCCAGCCGGACGCCCTCCCAGGTGACGGCGCCCACCGAGCCCAGCTGCCACTGGGTGCCCGAGGCGGGCGTGCCCTGCTGTCCGGCGAAGAGGCTCCGACCGTTGCCGGTGCACTCGTGCACCGTCGTGGTGCGGACCACCGGGAACCGCCGCAGGCCGCGCAGGCTCAGCCGGGTCACGCGGTCGCTGCGCAGCCCGTCGCCGAAGACCTCCAGCCGGTAGGCGTCCGGGTCGATCACCGGCGTCCGGGTGTGGTTGCGGACGAACAGCCGCGACTGCGGGGTCAGGTGGCGCGCGTGCACGACCGAGTCCCAGCGCATCTCGGCGTTGGTGCCGTAGCCGATGAAGAACCGCTCCGGCAGCGGCTTGAGGATCGCTGCGGGCCCGCCACCGGCTGCCGGCGCCGCGGGCGCGGCGACGGCGGGCAGCGGCGCGCCGGCCACCCAGCCCGCGCCGGCCGCTCCCGCGGCGGCCTGCAGCAGCCCGCGACGGCTCAGCGGCCGCTCGGTGGGAGCGGCGGTGCCGGGGAGACCGGCACCGGCCGCGGGGTCAGGGATGCGTCCACGGGTCGAGTCCATGCCGAGTGAGCATACTCTAGTAATCCACTCGACATAGTCCCCAACCCGGGGTGTCGGACTACTTCGGGGGCATCCTGATGCCGCCGTCGACGCGGATGGTCTCGGCGTTCATGTAGGAGTTGGTCACGCACTCCACGACCATGCTGGCCAGCTCGTCGGGGACGCCGAGGCGCTTGGGGAACAGCACGCTCTCCCCCAGCTTGGCCTTGAACGTCTCGGCCGCCTCGCCCTCGCCGTAGATCGGGGTGTCGATCAGGCCGGGGGCGACGGTGTTCAGGCGGATCCCGACGGCGGCGAGGTCGCGGGCGACCGGCAGGGTCATCCCGACGACACCGCCCTTGGACGCGGAGTACGACGCCTGGCCGATCTGCCCGTCGAAGGCGGCGACGCTGGCCAGGTTGACGATGGCGCCGCGCTCCCCGCTCTCGGTGGGCTCGTTGCGCGAGATCGCCGTACCCGCGAGGCGGATGCAGTCGAAGGTACCGATCAGGTTGATCTCGACGACCTTGCGGAACGCGTCCAGGTCAGCGGCCGACTCGTAGGTGCCGTCGCGCCCGACGGTGCGCTGTGCCCAGCCGATGCCGGCCGAGTTCACCAGCACCCGGATCGGGCCGAGCTCCTCGGCCTGCTCGATGGCGGCCTTGATCTGCTCGGTCTTGGTCACGTCGACCGGGGCGAAGACGCCGCCGATCTCGTTGGCGAGGGCCTCGCCCTTCTCCGCGTTCAGGTCCGCGACCACGACCTTCGCACCCTTGGCTGCGAGCTGACGGGCGACTGCTGCTCCGATGCCGGAGGCTCCGCCGGTGACGATCGCACTGGCTCCGTTGATGTCCATGCGCGGCATCCTAGGGGCACCGCGCTCCTGCCCGCGGCCCGCCCACGTGTCGTCAGCCGACGTAGCTCTCCGGCCGTCCCCACCCGGCGGTGCGGGTGGTGCCCCGGTCGACCAGGACGCACCGGGTGCCGGTGTAGTTGGTGGGCATGCACTTGTTGCAGTGGATGCACAGGGACGGGGTCGCGGGCTGGTCGGCGATCCGGTTGACGAGGTCGGGCTCGCGCAGCAGCGCCCGCCCCATCGCCACGAACTCGAAGCCCTCCCGCATGGCGAGGTCCATGCTGGGACGGTCGGTGATTCCACCGAGCAGGATCATCGGCAGGTCCACCGCGGCGCGGATCTGCCGGGCGTCCTCCAGCAGGTAGACGTCCCGGTAGGGGTACTCCCGGAGGAAGTGGCGGCCCACCGACTTCACGCCGAGCCTGATCGGCTGCGGCATCACTGCTGAGAACTCCTCCAGGGGCGCGGCACCCTTGAACAGGTACATCGGGTTCAGCAGCGAGGAACCGGCCGTCATCTCCAGCGCGTCACAGGTGCCGTCGGCGGTGAGCCACTGCGCGACCGGGATCGCCTCGTCGAGCCAGAACCCGCGGGAGACGCCGTCGTCCATGTTCATCTTGACGATCACCGCGACCTGGTCGCCCACGGCGTCGCGCACGGCGCGCATCGTCTCCCGCGCGAACCGGGCCCGGTTCTCCAGAGACCCTCCGAACTCGTCGCTGCGACGGTTCAGGCGAGGGCTCAGGAACGAGCTGATCAGGTAGTTGTGCCCCAGGTGGACCTCGACGGCGTCGAACCCGCACTCCACCGCGCGCCGCGCGGCGTCGGCGTGCGCGTGGACCACGCGCCGGATGCCGTCGGCGGTGATCTCCCGAGCGAAGGTGAACGCCGACTTGTTGAACAGGCGACTCGGTGCGAGCGCGGGGAGGCCGTTGCCCTTCGCGTGGGCCACCGGCCCTCCGTGGCCGATCTGCGCGGAGACGGCCGCCGCCTCGGCGTGCACCGCGTCGGTCAGCGCGCGCAGGCCGGGCAGCGACTCGTCGGTCCAGTGGACCTGGTGCCGGTCGGTGCGGCCCTCCTTGGCCACCGCGCAGTAGGCGACGGTCGTCATCCCCACCCCGCCCTTGGCGTAGGCGACGTGGAAGTCCACCAAGTCCTGGGTGACCCGACCCCGGTGGCTGAGCCCCTCGTAGGTGGCGGCCTTGATCACCCGGTTGCGCAGGGTCACCGGCCCGAGTCGTGCCGGAGCGAGCGGGTCGGGACCAGGTCGTGTGGCACCGGGGCCTTGGTCGGGTAGGGAGATCACGCCAGCACGCTAGGAGCGGCCCCTGGCGGACACGCGGCCCGATCTCGCTCACCGGGAGCCCGACCAGCCCGGCTGCGTCTGTCTCCCGGTGAGTGGGACCGCCCCGGCGAAGCGCTCGGCCGCGACCTCACTCTGACCAGGAACAAGCGGTACGGCGTCCTGGCTCGGGGGGGGCACGTGCCCGTCCACCCCGGAGGAGTACCAGTGAAGTCATCCATCTCTCGTCGTTCCCGGCTGGCGGCGGCGCTCGTGGCAAGCACCCTGACCCTGACCGCGTGCGCGGCCTCGTCGGACGAGGCAGGCAACGACAAGGACGCCTCGAAGAGCAAGGTCAGCAAGTCCGAGATCTACACGACCGGCATCGTCGGCGCGACCGGGGAGGAGGGCGAGCCCAAGAAGGGCGGCACCCTCACGATCGCGGACTTCGGCGAGCCTCGAGTCCTGGATCCCGCGAAGACCTACGCCAACGGGGCCACCGGCGGTAGCGCCATGGCGGCCGTCTACGACACGTTGATGCGCTTCGACTACGAGAAGCAGACCTTCGAGCCCAAGCTGGCCGAGTCCCTGACCAGCGACGACGACACAGTCTGGACGCTGAAGCTGCGTGACGGCGTGAAGTTCACCGACGGCACCCCGCTGGACGCCGACGCGGTGCTGGCGAGCCTGAAGTACTACCAGGACAACTTCGCCTACCAGTCGCTGCTGCTGCTGGCGAACGTGGCCGGGACGAAGAAGACCGACGACCGCACGGTGGAGTTCACGCTGCGCACCCCGTGGGCGAGCTTCCCGAACATGCTGGCGCAGGGCCCGGGCATGATCCTGGCCCCGGCGGCGTACGCCGACCCGAAGCAGTTCCAGCCGATCGGGGCCGGCCCGTTCGTCCTGGACAAGTACTCCCCCGGCGAGGAGCTGACCCTCAAGGCGAACAAGGACTACTGGGACGGCGCGCCGTACCTCGACGGACTCCGGTTCATCTGGCTGGGCGGTACCGACGACCAGCCGAAGCTCGACGCGATGAACAGCGGCGACGCCGACACCGCGTTCCTGCGCGACGCCGCGGTGGTGGAGAAGGCCCGTAACGAGGGCGCGGCCGGGATGATGTTCGCCACCGGCCTCGGCGACAACCTGTGGATCAACAGCCGCAAGGGCTCCCCCGGGGCCGACCCGAGGGTGCGCCAGGCGATCAGCTACGCGTTCGACGCCAAGACCTACGTCGCCCGCACGCTGGACGGTGCCGGCCTGCCGACGAAGAGTCTCTTCAACGAGACCTCGCCCTGGTTCACCGAGGTGGAGCCGCCGACTGCGGACCCGAAGCAGGCCAAGAAGCTGCTGGAGGAGGCCAAGGGCGACGGCTACGACGGAGAGATCTCCTACTCCCACGCCGCCGACGCCTCCGCGCAGGCGGGAGCGGTCGCGATCAAGGCCATGCTCGAGGCGGTCGGGTTCAAGGTCACCCTGGACCCCATCCGCAGCGTCGCCGACCAGGTCAAGAAGATCTACGTGGACCACGCCTACGACATGGCAGTGGCCGCGACCAGCATCCCCGACGAGGACCCGTACTCCCGGCTCGCAGGTGCCCTCGGCGGCAAGTCGCCGTCCAACCCCACCGGCTACGCCAGCGCAGAGATGGACGGGCTGCTCGCCGAGCTGCAGACCGCCGACTCCCCGGAGACCGGCAAGGACGCGATGACCAAGATCGAGGAGCTGTGGCACCAGGACGCCCCGGGGGTCGCCATCTCGGCCGGCGGGACCTTCCAGCCCTGGAACGAGGACGTGCACGGCATGTCCCCGACCACGGAGACGATGTTCCTGCTCGACAAGGCGTGGAAGGGCTGATCCCCACGGCCTGAGACCGGTCGTGCCCCGGACCCCGATGGGGTCCGGGGCACGACTGCGTCCGGGGTGGGACTGGTCCGGGGTGGGGACGCTCAGGTCAGCGGACCGTCCGCGGCCACGGCAGCGCCTGCTCGAGCTGGGCGGCCAGGCCGAGCAGCAGCGACTCCTGCCCGAGGTCGGCGGCGAGCTGGACGCCGACCGGCAGGCCGTCCTCGTCGCTGCCCAGCGGCAGCGAGATCGCCGGCATGCCGGTGAGGTTGAAGACGCTGGTCCAGGCGGAGTAGGTGCTGCCGTGCTCGTACATCGTCTCGGGGCGCGTCGTGTCCAGCAGCCCGAGCGGTGGGACCGGTCGCGGCAAGGTGGGCGTGAGCAGCACGTCGTACGTCGTGAAGGCGGCGCCCATCTCCCAACCGATCTCCTGGGCCCGCCGCAGCGCCCGGTGGACCTGGGACCCGGTCAGGGAGCGGTAGTGCTCGAGGAGCAGGTGGGTGAACGGCTCCACGTCGTCGGGGCGCAGCTCCCGGCCCAGCGCCGCGAGCCGGTCCTCGACGGTGACCACGAGGTCCGCTCCCATGAGCACCCCGGAGGTGGCACCGACGTCGTCGACCTCGAAGGCCGGCACGGTCTCCTCCACCACGTGACCGAGCTCTTCGCAGACCTTGGCGGCCGCGAGCACCGCGTCGCGGCACGCCGGGTGGAGATCGATCCCGTTGCGCGGGCGCAACGCCAGCCCGATCCGCAACGCTGACGGTGCTCGACCCACGGCGTCGAGGAAGGTCCCGTCCGGCGTCGGGGCGGCGAACGCCTCCCCGGGCAGCGGGCCGGCGACGACGTCGAGCAGGAGCGCGCTGTCGCGAACGGTGGTCGTCAACGCGTGCGGCACCGACACGGGGCCGGCCAGCGTCCCCGGATCGGGTGAGCCCGTCACCCTGCCCCGGCTCGGCTTGAGCCCGACCAGCCCGCACATCGAGGCGGGGATCCGGATCGACCCGCCACCGTCGGTCGCGTGCGCCGCCGGCACCATCGCGACCGCGACCGCGGCTGCCGAGCCACCGCTGGAGCCCCCGGTGGAGCGTGCCGGGTCGCGGGGGTTGCGCGCGGGGCCGTGCAGCTGGGACTCGGTGCTGGCGTTGAGCCCCAGCTCGGGGGTGTTGGTGGTGCCGAGCACCACGAGGCCGGCCCGCTTGTAGCGTCGTACGAGCTCGCTGTCGTGGGGCGGCACCTGGTCGGCGAACAGGCGACTGCCCTGGGTGGCGGGCAGTCCCGCCACCTCGATGCCCAGGTCCTTGACCAGGAACGGCACCCCACGCAGCGGCCCCTCGGGGAGACCGGCCTCCACCTCGGCGAGTGCCTGCTCGTAGCGGCGACCGACGACCGCGTTGACGCCCGGGTCGAGCCGCTCGATGCGCTCGATGGCGTCCTCGACCACCTCCCGGGCGGTCGTCTCGCCGGTGCGGATCGCCGCCGCGGTCGCGATGGCGTCCCTGGCCTGGTTGCTCTCGGTCACGGCAGCGGCTCCTCGGGGACGGGTTCGACGTGGTGGCAGGCGATGAAGTGCCCGGCGCCGATCGGTCGTAGCTGTGGTTCCTCCTCGGCGCAGCGTTCGGTGGCGAGCGGGCACCGGGTGCGGAAGCGGCACCCGCTCGGCGGTGCGAGCGGCGAGGGGAGCTCGGTGCTGCGGACGTCGGGACCGACCTTGTCGTTCACGTCTTGGTCGGGAGCGACCTGACCGGGGACGGACGCCAGCAGCATCCGGGTGTACGGGTGCAGGGCCTGGGTGTCCACGGTCGCCGAGGGCAGCACCTCGCAGGTCTTGCCGAGGTAGAGCACCATCACCCGGTCGCTGACGCTCTTCACGACCGCCACGTCGTGGGCGATGAACACCATGCTGAGGCCGAGACGCTCCTTGGTCCGCTCGAGCAGGTTCAGGATCTGGGCCTGGACGGAGACGTCGAGGCTGGAGACGGGCTCGTCGCAGATCAGCACCTGCGGCTCCAGCAGCAGGGCCCGGGCGATGCACACCCGTTGGCACTGGCCACCGGACAGCTCGTGGGGCCGCCGGTCCCAGACGGAGTCGGGGTCCAGCCCGACGGCGGCGATGGTCTCGCGGACCAGCCCGTCGCGGTCGGGGCCGTCGTACCCCCACACGGAGAGGCCCTCCGCGACCAGGTCCTTGACCCTGCGTCGCGGGTTCAGGGCGGAGACCGGGTCCTGCAGGATCATCTGCATCCGGGCCCGGGCGCGACGCAGCTCGCGTGCCGACAGCCCGGTGAGCTCTTGCCCCGCGAACCGGACCGACCCCGCCTTGGGCCGCGGCAGCTGCATGATCGCCCTGCCGGCGCTGGACTTGCCGCAGCCGGACTCCCCGAGGATGCCGAGGGTCTCGCCCGGGAGCAGGTCGAGACTGATCCCGGACACGGCGTGGACGCGCTGGCGACGACCAACGGGGAACTCCACGACGAGATCGCGTACGGCGAGGACGGGCTCGGCCTCTGCGCGCAGGTGTGCGTCACCGGTGCCCGCCATCAGTCCCTCTCCCCGATCTCGACAGGTCCGGGCACGGTCTGCTGCGGACCGAGCGGACGATGGCAGGCGACGACGCGCGTCGTCCCCGCGGTGACCAGCGCGGGCGACTCGGTCTCGCAGCGGTCCACGCGGCGTGGGCAGCGCGGCGCGAACCGGCAGCCGGGGACCTCCTCGACCATGTCCGGCGGAGCGCCCTCGATGGTCCGCAGCAGCGTGTGCGGCGGCGCGGTGAGATCCGGGATGGAGCCGAGCAGCGCATCGGCGTAGGGGTGCCGCGGCGCCGCGAACAGGTCGCGGGTCGCTGCCTGCTCGACGACCCTGCCGGCGTACATCACCACCACCTGGTCCGTGCGGCCGCGGATGGCGCCGAGGTCGTGGCTGACCAGGACGGTGGCCATCCGCCGCTCTGCCGCCAGCTCGGTCAGCAGGTCCAGGATCTGCTTCTGCACGGTCACGTCCAGCGCAGTCGTGGGTTCGTCGGCGATCAGCACGGCGGGGTCGCAGCTGATCGCGACCGCGATCATCACGCGCTGGCGCATGCCGCCCGAGAGCTCGTGCGGGTACTGGCGCAGCCGCCGGCGCGGGTCGGGGATGCCGACCCGCTCGAGAAGCTCGGCCGCCCGTTCGACCGCCTCGCGCCGCCCCAGTCCCAGGTGCACCCGGAGCGGGTCGGTGAGGTGGGCGCCGATCCTGCGGACCGGGTTGAGCGAGGTCATCGGGTCCTGGAAGACCATGGCGACCCGGGGCCCCCACAGCTTGCGGCGCTCCCGGGGCGGCAGGGCGTGGACGTCTCGTCCGGTGAGCCGTGACGTGCCGGTCACGACGGTGGTGGGACCGGTCGTCACCAGCCCCATGATCGTCCTGCCCAGCACCGACTTCCCGGAACCGGACTCCCCGACCACGCCGATGGTCTCGCCGGCGCACAGGCTCAGCGAGACGCCGTCGACGGCCCGGACCGCACCGCGCGGGGTCCAGAAGGTCGTCCTGAGGTCCTCCACCTCCAGCACCACCTCGGCACCGGGGCTCACAGCTTCGCCCCCCGGGGGTCCCAGCGCTGCTGGGCCCGCTCCCCCAGCAGGTTGAAGGAGAACACGGTGAGGAACAGCACCGTGCCCGGGACGAGCAGCACCGCAGGGTGCTTGGCCATCGTGTCGTTGGCCTCCGCCTCGGCGATCATGTTGCCCCAGGTGGGGCTGGGCGCCTGGATCCCCAGCCCGAGGAAGCTCAGCGAGGCCTCGGCGACGATCAGCCCGGAGATCACCACCACCCCCATCGAGAGCATCGGTGGCAGCACGTTCGGGACCAGCTCGCGCATCATGATCCGCCAAGGTCCGGCGCCCAGCGACCGGGCTGCCAGCACGTACTCCCGCTGGGAGTAGGCGATCGTGTTCGCGCGGGCCAGCCGCACCATGGTCGGGATCGTGAGCAGCGACAGCGCGAAGGCCATGTTGCGGACCTCCGGCGCCAGGATCGAGGCCAGCACGATCAGCAGGATGAGCGGCGGCACGGACAGCAACGCGTTCGTCAGCACGCTGACCACCGAGTCCACCCCGCGCCGGTAGTAGCCCGCGAGCACCCCGATCGCGCCACCCACGACCAGGCCCGTGGTGACCGCGAGCAGCGAGATGGTCAGCGACGCCCGGGCGCCGTGGAGGACCCGTGCCAGGACGTCGAGGCCGTAGCCGTTCGTGCCGAGCGGGTGGTCGAGGTAGGTGAACGGCGGCAGGTACGCCGGGTCGAGGATCGTCGCGGCGACGTCCTCGTGCTCGCCCAGCGGCAGCAGCGGTGCCGCGACCGCGGCCAGTCCCAGGACCACCACCCAGCCGGCGCAGAGCACCAGCAGCAGGTCCACGCGGCGCCGTCCTCGCGACCGTCGGGACGACCGGCGACGCGAGGGCTGCTCGGCGCCGAGCTGCGGATCACGCATGAGCATGGCGCGTCCTCGGGTCCAGGTAGCCGTAGCTGAGGTCGATCAGCGCGTTGACCAGCACGTACAGGGCAGCGATCACCAGGGCCGCGCCCTGGACCATGGGGAAGTCGCCCTGGCTGGCCGCGGTCACGACCAGCGTGCCCATCCCGGGGAGGGTGAACAGGTACTCCACGATCACCGTGCTCCCGATCAGCGTGCCCAGGGCGATGCCGAGCACCGTGACCAGCGAGAACGACGACGGCCGCAGGGCCTCGTTGACCATGACGTGCCGCGGCGACATGCCCTTGGCCCGGGCGGCGAGGACGAAGTCCTCACGCACGGTCCGGGTGAGGTCGTTGCGCAGGATGCGGGTGAACAGCGCAGCCTCGGGCAGGGCGATCACCACCGCTGGCAGCAACGCGTGCGTGAGGTTGCCGCCCAGGCTCTCCGAGAGCCGAACCCACTGGGACCTGGGGAGCAGCTCGAGACCGTCGACGAGCAGCATGATCAGCAGCAGCCCGAGCAGGAACGACGGCACCGAGAGCACCGCGAACACGGCGGCCCCGATCACCCGGTCGGCGAGCCCACCCTCCCGGTGCGCGGAGACCAGGGCCAGCGGGACGGCCAGGAGCAGGGCCATCAGCAGCCCGAGGGCGGCCAGCTCCAGGCTCACCGGCAGGGCCGCCCCGATCCGCTCGAGGACCGAGTGGTTCGGGGGGACGATCGAGCGGCCGAGGTCGCCGGTGACCGCGCCGCCCAGCCAGTCGGCGTACCGCTGGGGAAGGGACTGGTCGAGGCCGAGCTCGGTGCGCAGCGCCGCGTACTCCTCCGGCGGGTGCCCCGGACCGAGGATGGCGGCGGCCGGGTCCCCGGGCAGCAGAGCCACCAGGAGGAAGACACCGAAGCTGACCAGGGCGAGCACCGCGAACAGCTGGACGAGTCGACGCAGGACACCCACGACGCTGCTCCCTCCTCGGGTTCTCGGCCGACCTCGGGACAGGCTAGGAGCCGGGGCAGGGCTCGTCAGGGTGCTTGTCCCGCTGACCGGGAGGATCCCGCTCAGTGGACGGGCCGGTTCCCCATCACGACGGCGCTCCCTACCGTGCGCGGGTGAGCTCCCCAGACCCCGCCCGGCCGCCCGAGCGCGATGACGTCGCCGCGATCACCCGACTGAAGTACCGCTACCTGCGCTGCCTGGACACCAAGCAGTGGGAGGAGTTCGCCACCTGCTTCACCGACGACGCGACCGCCGACTACAACGGACTCGCCTTCGAGGATCCCGTCAGCCTGGTCGACTACATGCGCACCAACATGGGCCCCGGAGTGCTGACCATGCACCAGGCACACCACCCGGAGATCGACCTCGCCCCCGATGACCCCGACCGGGCCGCGGGCCTGTGGTACCTGCACGACAAGGTGATCGTGGACCAGTTCCGCTTCGCCCTGGAGGGAGGCGCGCTCTACACCGACAGGTACGCCAGGACCGACGACGGGTGGCGGATCGCGCACACCGGCTACCGCCGTACCTTCGAGATGACGTGGAACCTGGATGACCCGGGCGCGGTCAAGGTCGCGGGGCCCGAGGTGCGCTCCCGGTTCTAGACCGGCGGGTCCGCCCACCGGTCAGTCGTGGCCCGGACCCGCCAGCAGGGCACGGGCCTCGGGCCCACCGTCGAGGCCGCGGGTGGTGCGCGCCTCGATCTGCCAGCCGTCCTCGGTCCTCCTCAGCTCGAACCGGTTGGCCCCGATCCGGACCGGGAAGACGCGGTCGTCGCGGCCGCGCACGAGCAGCACGGACTCGCAGACCGCGACCGCGCGGTCCGCGTCCACGACGACGTGCGCCGGCCCCAGGAAGTGCGAGCAGCCGCGGCCGATCAGGCCCTGGTGGGCCTCGGAGCGCACCATCTCGGCGACCTCGGCGCGCGAGCGCATCTGCAGGTCCTCCACGTCGTAGCTGCCGTCCTCGGTCCACAGCGCCGCGACCCGATCCGCCTCCCCGGCGTCCACGAGCGGGCCGTAGGCGGCGACGACCTGGGCGACCGCCTGCTGGTCCTCCAGCCGCTGCAGGCGCTGCTCCAGCGCGGCCACCCTGGTCTCCTGCGCGTCGCTCATGTGACTGCCTGCCCTGCTCGCTCGAGGACTGCCAGCGTCTCCAGCTGCTCGAGGTAGTGGTCGCAGGACTCGGCGGCCAGGTGCACCGAGACCAGCGTGGCGCCGGCCTCGCGAGCCCGGGCCACCGCTGTGGCGGCTCGTGCCGGGTCCTGCATCGGGTCCAGGGGCCGTCCCGCACCGAGGACCACCTCGAAGCCTTCGGGCAGCGAGTGCTCGGCCAGCATCTGCGCCAGCTGCGCATGCTTGAGCCCGAACGGGACCCAGCCGTCCCCGCGCTCGACGGCCCGGCGCAGGGAGCGGGAGGTGTGCCCACCGATCCACAGCGGCACCCGCTCCTGGACGGCGTGCGGCTCCACCACGAACCCGGAGAACCGGAACCGGCTGCCGGCGTACTCCGGGCGGGCCTGCGACAGCGAGGCGCGCAGCGCGTCGATGGCGTCGTCGGCCACGGCGCCGCGGGCCGAGTAGTCGGCACCAAGCAGGTCGAACTCCTCGGGGACCGATCCCACCCCGAGCCCCAGGACGACCCGACCGTGGCTGAGAAGGTCGAGCGTGCCGTAGCGCTTCGCGACGGCGAGCGGGTGGTGATAGCCCAGCACGAGCACCTGGGTGAGCAGCCGGATCCGCGTGGTCACCGCGGCCAGGAAGCTCAACGTGGCCAGCGGGTCCCAGTACGTCGCCCCCCGAGCGGCCGCGAGCTCGTCCGGGAGGGCCACGTGCTCGGAGCAGGTGAGGTGGTCATAGCCCAACCGGTCGGCGGCCTGGGCCACCCGGACCAGCTCCTCGGGCCCGGCGGTCCGCTCCCAGGGCGAGTGGAAACCGGGCAGCGCCGTGACGATGGGACTGGTGATCCCGAGACGCATCGCACCTCCTCCTGCGGCCGGGCCGGTCGCCCCGCGGCGCCCCGAGTCAACCTGCTCGGGACCGACCGGCGCCCGAGCACTCCCACTGAACGAAACAGAATGAATTTCAGAATGCTCTGGTCGTCAACCCCTCGGGTTGTTACCGTCGTCACATCTAGAATTCGTTTCAGTTCTGCCGGAGGTGGCCGTGGTGACCGTCATGGAACTCGAACTCGACGACGCGGGCGATCCGCAGCTGCTCCCCGGCGTCATCCCGACGTCGATGGTCGAGCGGATGACGCTGATCCTCGACCTGTTCACCACCCGGGAGGAGCTGCTCCCGCTGGAGCAGATCGCGCGCCGGACCGGGCTGCCACGCTCCACCGCGCACCGGATCCTCGACCAGCTGGTGCGGCTGGACTGGCTCCAGCACGCGGCCACGGGCTACGGCCTCGGCCGCCGTTCCCTCGGCCTCGGTGGCGGGCACGGCGAGAACGACCGGCTGCGCTCGGTGGCCTCGCCGTACCTGCAGGACCTGTTGCTGCGCACGGGTGCGGTGGTGCACCTGGCAGTGCTCAACGGCGGCCGGGTGCAGTACCTCGACAAGCTGGGCGGTCGCTCAGCCGTCGTGGTGCCCTCCCGCGTCGGCGGGACCGCCCCGGCGCACTGCACGGCCCTGGGCAAGGCGATGCTGGCCTGGCTCCCGCCGGAGGAGGTCGACGAGCGCCTCGGCAGCCGCCGCGAGGCACCCACCCGGCAGTCGCTCGCCCAGCCCGAGGCCCTCCACCAGGAGCTGGCGCGCATCCGCACCCGCAGCGGGCTGGCCATCGAGCACGGCGAGTGCTTCCCCGACATCGCCTGCGTCGCGGCAGCGGTCCGCGGGCCGCTGGGACCGGTCGCGGCGGTCTCGCTGGTCGTGACCAACGGCGCGGCGCTGGAGCGTGCTGCTCCCCTCCTCGTCGGCGCGGTCCGCCGGGTGACCGCCGAGCTGTACCCCGAGCACGTCCGCCGGGACCAGCACTCCGCGTTCGCCCAGATCAGGCAGACGGAGGCACGAGCGATCGGATGACCCGGTCGGTCCGGGTGACCACCCGGGCCCGGTCACCGGCGACCTGCGCGTCCGCCACCCGCTGGTGCTCCTGCACGACGTGCACCGGGCCGTGCGGGAGCGCGGCCAGCCCTTCCCGGGCGACCTCAGCCGGGTCCGAGACCCGCAGCCCCGGGAGGTCCAGCTGCAGCCCCGCCCGTTCCATGGCCGGGGTCCGGGTGGTTCCGAGGACCAGCTCGAGCACGTCCACGCCGTGCGGCTGCAGCTCTGCCCACAGCCCTTCGGCGAAGACGCGGCTGAACGCCTTGGCGCCGGCGTACACGGACTCGGTGCTGGTGCCGACGTAGCCCGCGAGCGACCCGATGAGCAGGATGCCCCCGCGTCCGCGCTGCTTCATCGGCCGCGCGAAGTGCTGGGTGAGCCCCAGCATCGTGGTCAGGTTGACGTCGACGACCTGGCGGAAGGCGGCCAGGTCTCCCTCGGTGAACGGGCGGCCGTGGCTGTTGGCACCCGCGTTGTAGCACAGCAGCCCGACCTCGAGGTCCGCCGTGGCCTCCCCGACCGCCGCCACCGCTCGCTCCTGGCTGAGGTCGACGGCCACCGTGCGCACCTCGGCCCCGAGCCCGCGGACCCGGGCCGCCGTCTCGTCGAGGGGACCTTGGCGGCGGGCGACCAGCACCAGGTTGATCCCCTCGCCCGCCAGCTGGGCGGCGACCTCGGCCCCCACCCCCTCGGAGCCTCCGGCGACCACGGCCCAGGGGCCGTACGGGGACGCGTCCACGTCGTGGTGTCGTGGTTCCTCGTGTGCTGGGGACATCCCGGGAGTCTGGCTGGGACCGGGGCGACGGGGGCCCGCGATCCCACTCACCGGTAGCCTGCGAGTGCGGAGCGCGGCGAGCGGCGCACGATGGTGACGACCGGGGAGCACCGGTCTCCAGCCGACCGAGCGTCGGCGTCTCTGGTTCCCAGGAGGTCGCGTGCCACGGATAGCGGAGACGCGCACACCTGCCGAACCCGTCTCGCAGGTGCAGAAGGAGCGTTACCGCCGGATCCTCCAGGCCGCGAGCCGGCTCGGGGCCGAGCACGGCGCGGAGCGGATGCAGATGAACGACGTCGCCAAGCAGGCCGGCGTGGCCATCGCCACCCTCTACCGCTACTTCCCCTCCAAGACCGACCTGTTCGTCGGGGTGCTGCGCTCCCAGGTGGAGCGACTCGGCGAGGAGCCACGGCCCGCCCCGCAACCCGGTGGGCGAGCGATGGCCGTCGCCGAGGTGCTCATCGAGTCCAGCCGCCGGATGCTGCGCCGCCCGCAGCTCGCCACCGCGATGCTGCAGGCGAACAACGCCGCCCAGCTCAAGGCCGGTCGCGAGCACGCCGAGGCCAGCTCGGCCTTCCACCACCTGCTCCTGACGGCCCTGGGCTGCACCGAGCCCGGTGAGGAGGACCTGAGGATGGTTCGACTCGTCGAGCAGACCTGGTACGGCATCCTCGTCTCCGCCCTCAACGGGTTGATCTCGCTGGAGCAGGCCGAGGAGGACGTCCGGCTGGCGTGCACGCTCCTGCTCGGCCCCCGCTACGACCGGACTGCTCCAGCCTGAGCCGGTGACGGCGCCCCCGGTCCGGTGACGGTCCCGGTCAGTGGAAGGACCCGCCCGGACCCGGCCCGACCCGGCCGATACTCACGCGGTCCTGAGCTCTCGGAGAGGAACCGCAGATGAGCACCCAGACCGACCCTGCCGCGGCGGCGCAGGCAGCCCTGGTCGCCATCATCGGCCCCGGTGGACCTTGCGAGATGCAGGTCGAGGAGGTCCTCGGAGCTCCGGTCAGGGTGTTCACCCGCCGGTTCCGCGCCCTCCATGAGGTGCTGGCCGGCTCCGTCCAGTACGGCGACCGCCCCTACCTCGTCACGCTCGAGGGTCGTCTCACCTTCGAGGAGCACGCCGCCCGCGTCTCCTCGGTGGCACGGGCACTGCGCGAGCAGTACGGCGTAGGTCCCGGCGACCGGGTCGCCATCACCTCGGCCAACACCCCCGCCTGGGTGGAGTCGTTCTGGGCGATCACCTCGATCGGGGCGATCGCCGTCGGCTGCAACGCGTGGTGGGCACCGCGCGAGCTCGCCGACGCACTGGCCCTCACCGAACCCGTCCTGGTGCTGGCGGACCGCAAGCGGGCTGCCGTGGTCACGGCGCTGCCCGACGTCGCTGCCCGGCTCGTGGTCCTGGAGGACGAGCACGAGCAGCTGGCCACCGCGCACCCCGGGGCACCGCTGCCGAGCACGGAGGTAGCGGAGGACGACCCCGCCGTCATCTTGTTCACCTCCGGCACCTCCGGTCGCCCCAAGGGGGTGGTGCACACCCACCGCAACCTGTGCTCGGTGATCGGCTTCCACCAGTTCAACGACGCCGTCGCCGCAGCGTTCGGCGACCCGGTGGCACCGCAGGACAAGACCTATCTGCTGGCGATGCCGCTGTTCCACGTGGGCAGCCTGCACAACCTCACGGTCACCCGCCTGGCGACGGGCAGCACCGCGGCCATGCACCTGGGCGCTTTCGAACCCGCCCGGGTCCTGCAGCTGGTCGAGCACGCCCGGGTCACACACTGGGGAGCGGTCCCGACGATGGCCAACCGCCTGCTGACCTTCGACTCGGTGGGCGACTACGACACCTCCTCGCTCTATGCGTTCTCGCTGGCCTCCGCTCCGTCGTCCCCCGCGTTCAAGGAACGACTGCGCGAGCGGCTGCCGTTCGCCGGGACCCTGGTGGACAGCTACGGCCTCACCGAGTCCTGCACCGCGGTGGCGGTCGCGACCCCGATGGACCTCGCCGAGGCACCGGGGACCCTGGGCTCACCCGTGGTCGGCGTCGAGCTCGAGGTCCGGGACCCGCTCGGACGCCCCCTGCCTCCGGGCGTGGAGGGGGAGGTCTGCGTGCGCAGCGCCTACAACATGCGCGGCTACTGGCAGAACCCCGAGGCCACGGCAGCCGCCATCGACGACGACCGCTGGCTGCACACCGGCGACCTGGGCACGCTGGACGACAAGGGGCGCATCCGGCTCTCGGCGCGACGCTCCGACCTGATCATCCGCGGTGGGGAGAACGTCTACCCGCCCGAGGTGGAGGCGGTGCTCTCCGAGCACCCCGCGGTGCGCGAGGTCGTGGTGATCGGCGCCGAGGACGAGGACCTCGGGCAGACGGTGTGCGCGGTGGTGGTGCCGGTGGACGCCACCACCGACCCCGACGAGCTGGTGCGGGTGCTGCGCGCGTACGCGGCCGCGGAGCTGGCGCACTACAAGGTCCCCACCATCTGGCGGGTGGATCCGGCTCCGCTGCCCCGCAACGCCACCGGCAAGGTGGTGCGCCCGGCCGTCACGCTCTGAGCCGGCGTGCCCCCTGGGTCAGAGCCGGGGGTCAGAACCGGGGGTCAGAGCCGGGTGACGCCCTCGGCGGTGAGCACCGCAGGCCCGGTCATCAGGATCCGGTTGTCCTCGGTCCACACGATCCGCAGGGTGCCGCCGGGGAGGTCCACGGTGTACGTCGTGCCGCGCGGCGCCTCGTCAGCCAGCGCGGCGGCGACCATCGCGGCGCAGGCGCCGGTGCCGCAGGACCGGGTCTCGCCGGAGCCACGCTCGTGCACCCGCATGGCCACGTGGTGCTCGCCGCGGCGTACGACGAACTCGACGTTGACGCCCTCGGGGTAGACCTCCGGGTCGTGCCCCGGCGCCTCGCGGAGGGCTCCTGCCTCGGCGAGGTCCTCGACGAAGACCACGGCGTGCGGGTTGCCCATGCCGATGTTGCGGGCCTCGAACGTCCGCTCGGCCTCCCCCTGGCCCACCGTGACCGTGGTCAGCCCGAGGACCTCGGGGGTGCCCATGTCCACGGTGATCTGGTCGCGGTCGAAGGTGAGGGTCTTCACGCCGGCGCGGGTGGCGATCGGCAGCGGGTTGCGCGGGTCGACGTCGGCGTGGGTGGCCAGGTAGTGCCCCAGCACGCGGATGCCGTTGCCGCACATCTCGGAGACGGAGCCGTCGGCGTTGCGGTAGTCCATGAACCACATCGCCTCGCTCCTGGCCGCCACCGCAGCGGGGTCCTCGGTGGCGTCGGTGCGGACCACCCGGATGACGCCGTCGGCGCCGATGCCGGACCTGCGGTCGCACAGCAGCAGGGCCTGGCCTGCGGTCAGCTCTTCGCGACCGTTGGCGTCGGGGAGCAGGACGAAGTCGTTCTCGGTGCCGTGGCCCTTGACGTAGGAGTACTCGATCACGGGTCTGATCCTGTCATGGGCCTGTCGGGCACTGGCCTCCTCGGCCGGGGTGGGAGCGGGTTCGATCGGAGAAGGTTCGGGTGCGGGTTCCTCGACGGGACCCTCCGCCGGGCTCTGTTCGGGGCCCTTCTCTGGATTCGGGGCGTCCGCGACGACCTCGTCCTTCTTCTCCGGCAGCCCGACCAGTCGGCGTGCCCAGTTCCACGCGGCCACGGGTCAGGCCCCCGGGTTGCGGTAGAGGTTCTCGGCGTAGGCGGGCCCGTAGTACTCGTCGAGCTCGTCCACGGTGGCCTCCGGTCGTTCCAGTCGCTGGGCGATCACCGCGCGCCGGGCCACCACCCCCTCGGGGTCCCAGGTGGTCGGGTCCCACAGCGAGGAGCGCAGGAACGCCTTGGCGCAGTGGTGGAAGAGCTCGTCGATCTCGACCACCAGGGCCAGCAGCGGCCGGTGCCCCTTGACCACCATCTGGTCGAAGAAGGGCGCCTCGGAGACCAGCCGCGCCCTCCCGTTGATCCGCAGGGTGTCGCCGCGTCCGGGGATCAGGAACAGCAGGCCGACGTACGGGTTCTCCAGGATGTTGCGGTAGCCGTCGGCCCGGCGGTTCCCGGGACGCTCGGCCAGGGCGATCGTGCGCTCGTCGATGACGTGCACCATCGTGCCCGCGGGGTCGCCCTTGGGCGAGACGTCGGCGGCCCCGGACGCCGAGGCGGTGCCGACGACGCAGAAAGGGGACGCCTCCAGCCAGGCGACGTCGACGTCGGTAAGGCGCTGGCGCGCCTTGTCCCGCACGCGAGGCGTGGGCTCACCGAGGAGAGCCGTGAGCGCGTCGACGTCGACGATCTCGGTCCACGGCTGGTGAGCGGTCATGGCGTGAACCTACGTCGCTGCCCTGTGGCTTCAAACCCCGGTAGGTGCCGCGGCCGCTCGCCGGGTACTCACTGGGCACTCAGTGGGCACTCAGTGGGCACTCACTGGGGCGAGGGGATGGCGGCGAGCGCCTTCTCGACGCGCTCGGGGTCGTCGTGGGCGACCCAGACGATCCGGGGGTCCTTGCGGAACCAGCTGTCCTGCCGGCGGGCGAAGCGACGGGTGCGGTTCACGGTCTGCTCCCGGGCCTGCGCCTCGGTGATCTCGCCGTCGAGGAACGCGAGCACCTGCTGGTAGCCCAGTGCGCGGTACGCCGTACGCCCCTCGCGCAGGCCGCGGCCCGCGAGCTCGCGGACCTCCTCGACGAGGCCCTCGGCGAACATCTCCTCGACCCGCTGCTCGATCCGCCGGTCGAGCGTGGGCCGGTCGATGTCGACGCCGATCTGGACGGCCCCGGGGTAGTGATAAGTCGGCTCCGGCAGCGCCGCGCTCCACGGGCGACCGGTGAGCTCGATGACCTCCAGCGCCCGCACGACCCGGCGGCCGTTGCGCGGCTCCATCTGCGCGGCGGCGGCAGGGTCGACCTCGGCGAGACGGGCGTGCAGCGCCTCGGCACCGATGGCCTCCAGCTCCTCCTCGAGGCGGGCGCGTACGACGGGATCGGTGCCGGGGAACTCGAAGTCGTCGATGACGGCGCGCACGTAGAGCGCGGAACCGCCCACCAGTACGGGGGTGACGCCGCGCCGGTGGCAGTCCTCGATGACCTCGCGGGCCCAGCCCTGGAACTGGGCGACCGTGGCGGGCTCGCGGACGTCGAGCAGGTCGAGCAGGTGGTGGGTGATCCCGCGGCGCTGGGCCGGCGGCAGCTTCGCCGTACCGATGTCCATGCCGCGGTAGACCTGCATCGAGTCGGTGTTCACGATCTCGCCGCCCAGTCGCTCGGCGAGGTCGAGGGCCAGGGCGCTCTTGCCCGCCGCGGTGGCGCCCACCACCGCCACCACCCGCGGGGCGGTCGGGTGCGGACTCGCGGGCGTGGACACGGCCGTTAGTTTGGCAAAGGTGGAGGCGGGTACGCCGAGCGGCACAGCCCGATGACATCGACGAAGCCATCCGTGGCCGACACGAGGAGAAAAACAGTGAGTTTCCTGGACCAGGCGAAGAAGCAGCTCGGTGACGTCGTGCATCAGCACGGCGACAAGATCGGCCAGGGTCTCGACAAGGCCGGGCAGGCGTTCGACACGAGGACCGGCGGGAAGCACACCGACAAGATCCGCGCCGGCGTGTCCAAGGCGAAGACCGCGCTCAACGACTACGAGGCGCGGAGCGGGGACCTCCGGGCCACCTCCGGCGGCAGCCAGCCCCCCGAGCCGTCCGCCGACCCGCCCGGTGGCCCGGCCAGCGACCCGACCGGCCCCAGCGGCCCCTCGGACCCGAGCGAGCCCACCGCACCGACCGAGCCCACCGCACCGAGCGGGCCGATGAGCTCGGCCGGCGGGGGCGACGAGGACCCGGTCCCCACCGACCCCTCCCCCGTGCCGCCGGAGCCCGGCGCCGACCCCAACGAGGAGATCGCCGACGGCACCCGCCCGGTCCCCGCAGGGGGCACCGAGTGAACGGCGACAGCCAGGAGCCGGGCGAGGCACCCGAGCCCAAGACCGACCCGGCCCCCGACCCCGCCCCCGGCGGCCCCGCGGACCGGGTCCTGGACGAGGACGACCAGCCGCCCGCCACGCCCGACCAGCCGCGCTCGGCCCAGGTCGAGGAGGAGAGTGTCCCCGACGAGATCGAGGAGGCCGAGGACGTCGACAAGGACGTCGAAGAGGGCGAGAAGGGCACCGACGAGGCGACCGACGAGCCTGCCTGAGGGCCGGGGCCTGGGCTGGGTTCGGCCTGGGTTCGTGTTCGAGAGTCCGTTGCTCGCCGGCTCGGCGGGCGCAATTGCTGGCAAATGACGGTCGCTTTCCCCGGGCGTACTGACATTTGCCAGCATTTGCGCGCCACGGGCGCCTCAGCAGTGGAGCCAGGACCGGGCCAGCTGGCCCGGGAACCTCAGAGCGAGCAGCCGTCCTGGGGCGGCAGGGGTGCGGGTACGCCGACCGTGGGCAGTCCCAGGGAGACGCCTGCGGGGCTCGGGGTGGCGGTACGGGCCTCCCAGGCGTCGCCGGCGCGGGTACGCCGCAGCGAGCTGATCGGGCCGTCGGCGACGAGGTGGTGCGGTGCGCCGTAGGTGATCATGCACTCCACCATGTCGCCGGGTCGGACCTCGACCGGAGTGCCGTCCTCGAGCACGGGGGTGAAGTGCACCAGGCGGTTGTCGCGGGCGCGGCCGGTCAGCCGGAGGGTGGCAGCGTCCTTGCGCCCCTGTCCCTCGGCGACCATCAGCTCCACGGTGTGACCCTCCAGGGCCCGGTTCTCGGCCCAGGCGACCTCATCGGCCAGCGCCACGAGGCGCAGGTAGCGCTCCTGGACGACCTCCTTGGGGAGCTGGTCGGGGAGCACGGCGGCCGGGGTGCCAGGCCGCTTGGAGTACTGGAAGGTGAACGCCCCCGAGAAGCGCGCCTCGCGCACCACGTCGAGGGTGGCCGCGAAGTCCTCCTCGGTCTCGCCGGGGAACCCCACGATGATGTCGGTGGTGATCGCCGCCTCGGGCATGGCGGCGCGGACCCGCTCGATGATCCCGAGGAACTTCGACTTCCGGTAGGAGCGCCGCATCGCACGCAGCACCGCGTCGGAGCCCGACTGCAGCGGCATGTGCAGCGAGGGCATCACGTTCGGCGTCTCGGCCATCGCCTCGATGACGTCATCGGTGAACTCCGCGGGGTGCGGCGAGGTGAACCGCACCCGCTCCAGGCCCTCGATCTCGCCGCAGGCGCGCAGCAGCTTGGAGAACGCCTGGCGGTCACCGAACTCCACGCCGTAGGCGTTCACGTTCTGCCCCAGCAGCGTCACCTCGGCGACGCCCTCGGCGACGAGCGCCTCGATCTCGGCGAGGATCTCGCCGGGACGACGGTCCTTCTCCTTGCCACGAAGCGAGGGCACGATGCAGAACGTGCAGGTGTTGTTGCACCCAACCGAGATCGACACCCAGGCGGCGTACGCCGACTCCCGCTTGGTGGGCAGGGTCGAGGGGAAGACCTCGAGCGACTCGAGGATCTCGACCTGCGCCTCCTCGGCGATCCGGGCGCGCTCGAGCAGCACCGGGAGTGACCCGATGTTGTGGGTGCCGAAGACGACGTCGACCCAGGGGGCCTTCTCGGTGATCGTGGAGCGGTCCTTCTGGGCGAGGCAGCCGCCCACGGCGATCTGCATCCCGGGCCGCGTTCTCTTCACCGAGGCGAGCTGCCCGAGGTTGCCGTAGAGCTTGTTGTCGGCGTTCTCCCGCACCGCGCAGGTGTTGAACACCACCACGTCGGCGGGTTCAGCGCCCGCACCCCCGGGCGCCGCGACGTAGCCCGCGTCCTCCAGCAGACCGGTGAGCCGCTCGGAGTCGTGGACGTTCATCTGGCACCCGTGGGTGCGGACCTCGTAGGTGCGGGCGGAGGCAGGCTCGGGTGCAGTCATGGCCGCACCAGCCTACGTCGCGCGGTGCGCGCCCCCGCCCGGCCCGCTCAGCCCTTGTCGGGGTCGGCGGCCTTGCGCAGGGTCTCGCTCTCGCTCTCGACGGCCTTGGCCACGGCCGGGTCGAGCAGCTCGGGCGTGCCGGGCTGCTGGAGGGCGCTCTCCACAGTGGAGGGGTTGGTCCCGGCCTCGGCACCGGTCGTGCCCCCGGTCCCACCACGTGCCGAGCTGCGCGTCGCGGCCTTGGGCTCGTTGTGGAACGACTCCGGGGGCGTCTGCGGCTCGGCCTCGATCACGATGGGCTCGGGCAGGTCCTCGGGTGCCGGCGGGGCGAACGCGGCCAGGTCGGGGCCGGGGATGTGGTCGCGCGGGTCCTCGGCCGGAGCCTTCTTCGCCGTCGCCTTCTTGGCCGGAGCCTTCTTCGCCGCCGCCTTCTCGGCCGGGGCCTTCTTCGCCGCCGCCTTCTCGGCCGGGGCCTTCTTCGCCACCTTCTCGGCGGGGGCCTTCTCCGCGGCGGGAGTCTCGGCAGCCGGCGCTTCCTCGGTCGGGGCCTTCGCGGGAGCCTTCTCCGCCGCCGCCTTCTTGGCGGGAGCCTTCTTCACCGGGAGCTTCTTCTCGACCTTGGCCTGGACGTCCTCGACGGTCTCGGCGACCTTGACCTTCGCCTCCGCAGCCGTGCCCTGCACCTCCGCGGCGACGTCCTTGACCGCGTCCGGTACCGGCTTCGGGCCTGCTTCCCTGGCAGTCTCCGGAGTCTTCTCCGGTCCCTTCTCTGCGTCCTTCTCTGGGCCCTTCTCTGCACCCTTCTCTGGGGCACCCCCGATCCGGCTGCGCACCAGGCCGATCCCCGCCCCGGCGGTATCCTTGACGAGTCCGGTCGCCTTCGCAGCGGTACCGAACGGAAGTCGGACCGCGGTGCGGGCAGTGCTCACCGCGGTGTGCGTGAGTGACTCGACGGTGCTCTTGATCGACATGCTGGTCCTCTCGGGAGGGTCGGAAGTGCAGTGCCGCGGCGTGGCCCCGAGGCCTCGCAGGACGCGTTGCCAGACCTGTGCCCGCCTCAGGGAAGGCCAAACCGTCACCAAGATCACCCCTACGGTTACTGGTGTGCAACGAAGTGGCGCGTGGCTCGACTCAGGTCCCACCGATCCCTAGAGTCACGGAATGACTGGGCCTTGAGCAGCAGGGCCACCCGGCGCCGACAACCTGCCCAAGGCATCTACAGAGGAGCAACGTGTCGACCTACGAGCCCCTGATCGTCCTCGACGGCGTGAACAAGTGGTTCGGCGACCTGCATGTCCTCAAGGACATCAACCTGAGCGTCGGCAAGGGCGAGGTCGTCGTCGTGATCGGCCCGTCCGGGTCCGGCAAGTCGACCCTGTGCCGGGCGATCAACCGGCTCGAGACCATCGACCAGGGCACGATCACCCTCGACGGTGAGCCGCTCCCGGCCGAGGGCAAGGCCCTCGCGGCGTTGCGCGCCGAGGTCGGCATGGTCTTCCAGAGCTTCAACCTCTTCGCCCACAAGACGATCCTCCAGAACCTCACCCTGGGGCCGGTCAAGGTGCGCGGCAAGGGCAAGGCGGAGGCCGAGACGCGCGCTCGGGAGCTGCTGGCCCGGGTGGGCGTCGCCGAGCAGGCCGACAAGTACCCCGCCCAGCTCTCCGGTGGCCAGCAGCAGCGGGTCGCGATCGCCCGGGCGCTGGCGATGGACCCCAAGGCGATGCTCTTCGACGAGCCGACCTCGGCGCTGGACCCCGAGATGATCGCGGAGGTCCTCGACGTGATGGTCGACCTCGCCAAGCGCGGCATGACGATGATCGTGGTCACCCACGAGATGGGCTTCGCGCGTACGGCGGCCGACCGGGTCGTGTTCATGTCCGACGGCGCGATCGTCGAGGAGAACACCCCTGAAGAGTTCTTCACCAACCCCAAGTCGGACCGGGCCAAGGACTTCCTCAGCCGCATCCTCAAGCACTGACCAGGCACGTACCCACCACGAAGGAGAAATCCATGCGATTCACGAGGACCAAGGCACTGATCATGGCCGGGGCGATGTCTCTCGCCGTCGCCGGCTGCGGCGCCGATGAAGACAACAACGGCACGAGCGGCGACGACGCCGCTGACGCCAAGTTCGACGCGGGCACCACGATGGCCGAGATCCAGAAGTCGGGGAAGATCACCATCGGCACGAAGTTCGACCAGCCCGGTTTCGGCCTGCTGGGTCTCGAGGACAAGCCCGAGGGCTTCGACGTCGAGGTGGGCGAGATGATCGCCAGCGCCCTGGGCATCGACGACGACAAGATCACCTGGAAGGAGTCGCCTTCCGACGTCCGCGAGCAGCTGATCGAGGACGGCGAGGTCGACATGGTGGTGGCGACGTACACCATCAACGACGAGCGCAAGAAGCGGATCACCTTCGCCGGCCCCTACTACGTGGCCGGTCAGCAGCTGATGGTGAACTCCGACAACGACGACATCAAGGGCCCCGAGGACCTCAAGGACCCCAGCATCAAGGTGTGCTCGGTGACCGGCTCGACGCCCTCGGAGCAGATCAAGACCTACCTCGCGGACGAGAAGAAGCAGCTCACCCTGTTCGACGTCTACGACAAGTGCGCCGCGGCCCTGCGGAACAACCAGGTCGACGTGGTGACCACCGACAACGTGATCCTGCTCGGGTTCGCCGCGAAGTCCGACGGCAAGTTCAAGCTCGTCGGTGAGCAGTTCACCAAGGAGCCCTACGGCATCGGCATCAAGAAGGGCGACGTCGAGTTCTGCGAGTTCATCAACCAGACGCTCAAGGACAACGAGAAGGAGTACGAGGAGGCGTGGGCGGACACCGCCGGCGAGATCGAGGGCACCCAGACCCCGACCCTCCCCGAGCCCGCTCCCTGTTCCTGATCACCCGGTGGTCCCGCCGCGGCATGCGGCGGGACCACCGCTTTCCAGCTGAGAAGAGGCACACGTGGAGGGAGTGACCCAGAACCTCGACCTGTTCTGGTCGGGTTTTCTCCGGTCCCTGGGCATCTGCCTGTGGGGGATGGTCGGTTCCCTGTTGCTCGGCACCGTCCTGGCGACCTTCCGGGTCTCGCCGATCCCCTCGCTGCGCTGGTTCGGCACCGCGTGGGTCACCGTCGTGCGCAACTGCCCGCTGACCGTGGTGCTGTTCTTCTTCGCCTTCGGACTGCCCGAGATCGGGATCAACCAGTCCTACTACGCCTTCGGGGTGGCGGCGCTGGTCGTCTACACCTCGGCGTTCGTGTGCGAGGCGGTGCGCTCGGGCATCAACTCCGTGCCTCCGGGCCAGGCAGAGGCGGCGCGCGCGATCGGGCTCGGCTTCACCCAGTCCCTGCGCGAGGTCATCCTGCCGCAGGCGTTGCGGACCTCGGTCCCGCCCGTGGGCAGCGTGATCATCGCGATGTTCAAGAACTCCGCGGTCGTCGGCGCCTTCGGCGTCGGCGGTGACCTGTACGCCGTGGGCAAGAGCCTCACCAGCGCCCAGGGCTACGCCACCATCCCGGTGCTGACCGGGGTCGCGATCGGCTACCTGCTGATCACCATCCCCGCCGGGCTGATCCTCGCCGGCATCGAGCGCAAGGTGGCGATCGTCCGATGAGCGCCGAGACCGTCCTCTACGACGCTCCCGGGCCCCGCGCGCGCCGACGCGCGTTGATCGGCACGGTGATCGCCTCGGTGCTGATCCTCGGCCTCGTGGCAGTGGTGATCAAGCGCCTCTACGACCAGGGACAGTTCTCGATGGAGCTCTGGGGTCCGCTCATCGACCCCGGCAACGAGTCCTTCGAGCCCGTCTGGAGCCTGCTCTGGAAGGGCCTCCAGGCCACGCTGATCGCGGCGGTGCTGGCGATCGCTCTCTCACTGGTCGTGGGCTCCGTGGTCGGCTCGGTCCGGCTGCTGCTCTCGCCGGGGGCGCGGATCCCGCTGGTCGGCCTGATCGAGCTCTTCCGCGGCCTGCCCGTGGTGATCACGATCTTCTTCGTCTATCAGGGGCTCCCCGACCTCGGCATCGACGTCGGGCCGCTCCCGGGTGAGGACGGGCTCTGGTACGTCGTCATCGGGCTCACGCTCTACAACTCGGTGATCATCGCCGAGATCATCCGCTCCGGGGTGAACTCACTGCCGCGTGGGCAGGCCGAGGCCGCCCTGGCGATCGGGATGACCCCGGGCCAGACGATGCGCACGGTGCAGCTGCCGCAGGCGTTCCGGACCATGCTCCCCGCGCTGATCAGCCAGCTGGTGGTGATCCTCAAGGACACCTCGCTCGCGGCCGTCCTGGGGATCTACGTGGAGCTGCTGCGTCGCGGCAACATCATCGCGCTCAACCTGGACAACCCGATCCAGACCCTGACCGTGGTCGGGCTGATCTTCATCCTGATCAACTACGCCCTCTCCCGCCTCGCGGTGTTCGTCGAGGGGCGGTTGGCCCGGCGCGGCGTCTCGCGCGAGCAGATGGACAAGAGCATGACCATCGAGGCGGGCCTCGGCGGCGGCGCCCTCAGCTGAGACCCGGCGGGGTCAGGCCTTCTTCTTCGGGGTCACCCAGAGCCTGATCGTGCCCTCGATCACCACGGTGCCGTCGGTGCGGACGCCCTTGACCCGCACCGGGACATCAGGGTCCGTCCCGGTCCACTGCTCGGGGTCGGTCTCCGCGATGCAGGTGATGTCGGTGGTCGCCTTCGCGGTGTAGCTGACCTCCATCCCCTTGGGGATCCAGCGCTTGTCGCTGGGGATCGAGGCCTCGGCGAGCACGCCCATCGCTGCCTCGAGGCCGTTGCACAGCGCGATCGCGTGCACGGTCCCGATGTGGTTGTGCACCCCGCGCCGCTTGGGGATCACCACCTCGGCGTGGTTCGGCTCCACCACGGTGAACCGCGGCCGGATGGTCCAGAAGTACGGCGCCACCTGGGAGAACGCGAACGAGAACAGCCGGTCGCCGATCACCGGGATCGCGTGGGCCTTGGCGTGCAGGTCGAGGACTTTGCTCATGGGCCAACCTTACTCACCGGTAACCGGCGAGTACGGCGTGCTCAGCCGGCGGTCTCCAACCGCGACACCAGTCGGCGCGCGTCGTGCGGGGCGTAGCCCTTGATGTCGTTGTCGAAGTAGACGAACGCGTCCCGGCCATCGGCGGTCCAGCCCCGCAGCTTCTCGGTCCACTCGTCGAGCGCAGTGTCGGTGTAGCCGCTGGCGTAGAGCTCGGTAGCCCCGTGCAGCCGGACGTAGACGACCGGGCCCACCGCCTGCTCGAACCGCGGCCAGGTGCCGGCGGAGTCCGCCACCACCAGGGAGAGGTCGCAGGAGGACAGGTGCGCGATCGCCTCGTCCGCGGCGAAGCTCGGGTGCCGCGGCTCCAGCGCGTGGAACAGCGGCCGCTCCACCACCTCGCCGCTCCACAGCCTGTCCCCGGAGACCTTGTCGTCGTGGAGCTCGGCGAGCGCGGCGGCCTGCGTGGTGGTGCGCGGGAGCAGCGAGCAGAAGTCGGCCAGCACCTGCTCGTCGTAGGGGAAGGTGGCCGGCAGCTGCCACAGGATCGGGCCGAGGGTCTCCCCCAGGCCCAGGACGCCCTGGGCGAAGAAGTTGGCCAGCGGCACCTCGATGTCCCGGAGCCGCAACATGTGTGTGATGAACCGGCCGCCCTTGACCGCGAACACGAACCCCTCGGGCACCTCGCTGCGCCACTTCTCCCAGCTCGAGGGGCGCTGCAGGGAGTAGAAGGACCCGTTGATCTCGATCGAGGAGAGCTGCGAGGCGGCGTACTCCAGCTCGCGGCGCTGCGGCAGTCCCTCGGGGTAGAAGTCGCCGCGCCACGGCGGGTAGCGCCACCCCGAGATGCCGATCCGGATGCTGCCCATCACGGCAGAATAGGCGGCGAGGTGGCGAGGTTCAGCGACGGGCGAAATGGGAAGGTATGCGCCATGCGCGCCCTCCCCCTCCTCGTCACCAGCGTCCTCCTGGCCTCCCTGCTCGTGCCGTTGACCGCACCGGCCGGCGCCGCAGCCGACGCCACGCAGACCAGCGGACGCCTCGTCCTGCTGCTGGACTCCTCGGGGTCGATGAAGGACAAGGCCGCCGGCGGCGGCACCAAGATCGAGGCGGCCAAGGACGCGTTGAACGACGTGGCCGACACGCTCCCGGACGGCGTCGAGGTCGGCGTGCGCGTCTTCGGGGCCACCGTCGAGAACAGATCCCAGCGCGGCGCCTGCACGGACACCCAGAACGTGGTGCCGGTCGGCCCGGTCGACCGTACGGCGATCAAGCGCGCGGTCTCGAAGTACAAGCCCTACGGCGAGACGCCGATCGGCAACGCGCTCAAGGGAGCCGCGAAGGACCTCGGCTCCGCGACGGACGGAGCGCCGCGCACGATCGTGCTGCTCTCCGACGGGGAGCCCACCTGCGCCCCCGACCCCTGCAAGGTCGCCCGCCAGCTGCGGACCCAGGGAGTCAACCTGCGGGTCAACGTGGTCGGGCTCGGCGTCTCCGGCAAGGCCCGCAGCGCCCTGCAGTGCGTGGCCCGAGCCGGCGGCGGCCGCTACTTCGACGCCTCCAGCGCCGCCGAGCTCACCGAGAGCATGGTGCAGGTCAGCGTCCGCGGCCTGCGGCTGTTCAGCCTGTCCGGAGAACCGGTCACCGGTGGCACCAGCACCGCCGATCCCACCGCCCTCGAGCCGGGTGACTACGTGGACGAGACCCTCGCGGACGAGGCTCCGAAGTACTACCTCGTGGACAAGCCGACGAACGGAGCCTTCACCGCCTCGGCAGTGCTGCGCCCCCGTGACAGCGACAACATGTCGGATCTCCTCAAAGTCTCCCTGCTCACTCGGGACGGCCAGCGGTGCGTGAACGACTACGCGAACAAGCTCAACGTGTTGGGGCTGGAGACGATCATGGGGTCGTCGGCCACCTTCAGTCCCGTCATGGAGTCGAGCGCCCACACCTCCTGCGCGGCCGAGGAGCAGCTGCTGGTCCAGATCAGCTTCAACGGCCCGCCCACCCCGATGAGCTTGCGCGTGCGCACCCATCCCGAGGTGACCAACCTGGCCGAGCTGCCCGAGCCGGCGAACCAGGCCGACGAGGACACCTGGCAGCGCCCGGCCCCTCTGACCGGCACAGGGACCCCGATCATCGGCGGAGCGAGCTTCGAGGAGGCGCCCGAACTGGAGCCCGGGACGACGTACTCCGACACCCTGCGGCCCCGTGAGCAGCTGCTCTACAAAGTCAGGATGGAGTACGGCCAGAGTGCCCGGATGACCGCACGGGTCGAGACCGATGTGCATGCGGCCAGGCTGCAGGGGCCCATCGGTGTGCAGGTGCAGGCCAAGGGGTTCAACCCGTTGGGCCGGGACCTCGGCTACACCAACAACCTCGATGCCGGTGTCCGCCCGATGGGCCGCTACAACGGTGGGGACCCGGTAACGGTGAGCCATGCCGTGCCCCCCGTGCGCCTGCAGAACCTGAAGTCCCTGCGCACCGAGATCAGGGCGAGCGCCTTCGACGGCTTCTACTACTTCACGATCGAGATGGGCGGGGTGAGCGACAGGGCTTCGGAGGAGTTCGCGGCCCCGGTGCGGCTCGCGGTGGCTGTCGACGGGGAGCAGCACGGTGCGCCCGAGTACGACGGGGAGGTGCAGGGCGCGTCGACCGAGGAGTCCCCGGCTGCCGAGCCCGAGGCCGATGACGACCCGGAGGCGGGCACTGACGACGCCAAGGACTCCGACACGGCGGAGTCGAGCGCGGGCTACGTGGTCGAGCCCTGGATGCTGGCAGTCGGTGGCGTCGTCGTGCTGGTGCTGGTGGCGGCAGCGGTGTTCGCCGGGCTCAGGGCCGGTCGTCGCCGCCGGGCCGCCTGACCCGGCCCCGAAAGGCGGCGAGCCCGCGTGGTTCGTCGTTGGGCGAAATGGGATGATGCGCGCCATGCGCGCGCTTCCCCTCCTCACCGGCACTGCCCTCCTGGCCGCCCTGCTGGTGCCGGTGACGGCACCAACGGGCTCGGCCGCCGACGTCTCGGAGACGAGCGGACGTCTCGTCCTGCTGCTGGACTCCTCGGGGTCGATGAAGGACCCGGCTGCCGGCGGCGGCACCAAGATCGAGGCCGCCAAGGCCGCGCTCAGCGACGTGGCCGACGAACTGCCCGACGGCGTCGAGGCGGGCGTGCGCGTCTTCGGCGCCACCGTCGAGAACAGGTCGCAGCCCGGCGCCTGCACGGACACCCAGAACGTGGTGCCCGTGGGCCCGGTCGACCGGGCGGCGATCAAGCGCGCCGTCTCCACGTACAAGCCCTACGGCGAGACACCGATCGGCAACGCACTCAAGGGAGCCGCCGAGGACCTGGGCGCCGCGAGCGACGGTGACCGGCGCACGATCGTGCTGCTCTCCGACGGGGAGCCCACCTGCGCTCCCGACCCCTGCAAGGTCGCCAGCCAGCTCCGGTCCCAGGGCATCGACCTGCGGATCAACGTGGTGGGCCTCGATGTCGCCGGCAAGGCACGCTCCGCGCTGCAGTGCATCGCCCGCGCCGGCGGTGGCCGCTACTTCGACGCCGACAGCGCCGAGGACCTCGCCGACTCGATGGTCCAGGTCAGCGTGCGCGGGCTGCGCGAGTTCAGCCTCTCCGGTGAGCCGGTCGTCGGTGGGACCAGCACCGCCGACCCTGCCGAGGTCGAGCCCGGCGACTACGTGGACACCACCCTGGCCGACAAGGCCCCGAAGTACTACCTCGTCGACGTGCCCGAGAAGGGCGCTGTCAGCGCCTCGATGGTGGCCCGCCCGGAGAACGGCAGCACGGTCGACTCCGGCACGGTGACCCTGATGACCCCGGACGGGACCCGGTGCAGCTACGGCATGGGGCAGAAGGCGAACGTCCTGGGCCTGCGCTCGATCATGGGGATGACCGCCTACTACGGCGCGGCCACCGACCGCACCACCAGCAAACCCTGCGCGGAGGCCGAGCAGATGCTCGTCTCGGTGAGCTTCAACGGCCCGCCGAGCCCGTTCTCGCTGCGGGTGCGGACCTATCCGGAGATCGAGAACTTCGAGGAGCTGCCGGGACCGGTCGACTCGAAGGACGAGGACACCTGGCAGCGCCCGGTCGCGCTCACCGGCACCGGCACCCCGGTGACCGGCGGTGCGAGCTTCGAGGACGCGCCCACCCTCGAGCCCGGCACCACCTACTCCGACACGCTGCGGCCCCGCGAGCAGCTGATCTACAAGGTGCCCGTCGGTTGGGGCCAGTCCCCGCGGTTCACCGCGCGCCTCGAGACCGACCCCACCGCCGACAAGCTCCAGGGCATCATCGGCATCCAGGTGACCTCGACCGCGTTCAACCCGCTGGGCCACGAGCTGCAGAAGACCTTCAACACCGACACCGGCATGGTGCCGTCCGGGCGCTACAACGGCTCCGAGCCGATCACGGTGGGCGCGGCGTACCCGCCGGTGCGGCTGCGCAACCTCGAGCCCTACGACCACGAGGTGAACCAGAACTCCCAGGCAGGCGACTACTACTTCACCCTGGAGATGGGTGGCGACCCGAACCGCGCCGACGAGCAGTTCGCCGCACCGGTTCGGCTGGCGGTCGCCGTGGACGGTGAGGTGTCCGGGGAGCCGAAGTACGCCGGCGAGGTCGAGGGCGCCCCTGAGGAGGCCGAGCCGGCCGAGGACTCCGAGACCTCGAAGGCGGCGGACGCAGCCGAGGACGCGAAGGCGGTGGACTCCAGCGCCGGCCTCGTGGTGGCGCCGTGGATGCTGGTGGTCGGCGGCGTCCTCGTGCTCGCCCTGGTGGCCGCCGCGGTGCTGGCCGGGCTCAGGGCCGGTCGCCGCCGGGCTGGCTGAGCCGGCTCACCCGGCGTGGCCGCGGAGCACCGTGGCGACGTCGATGCTGCACCCGATCACGGTGTCGACCCGGCCACCGGCCTGCGGTTCGTCGAACCACAGCCCCTGGGTGGCGCCCAGCTTCTCCAGCACCCTCAGCGAGCGCGCGTTTCGGTGATCGGGTGCCGCGAACAGCTCGCCCACTCCTTCTCCGGCCCCGTCGTACGCCGGGACCACGATGTCGCGCAGGAAGGTCCACAGCAGGCTGGTGCCGAGCCCGCGGTCGACGAAGGCAGCTTCCCCGATCACGTAGTCGAACCCGACCGCGTCGGGACGCCCGCACAGCAGCGCGAACTCGGGGTGGTCGGCGATCCGGTAGTCCTGGCAGAACCCGACCGAGCGGCCGTTGACCTCCCAGACCCAGTAGCGCACCGCGTCCTCCCCGCGGATCCCTGGCCCGTAGTTGGCGGCCACCTGCTCCGGTGAGCGGTTCTCGTCCCACCAGCGCGCCACGTGCGGGGCGTTCACCCAGCGGGTGACGTCGCCGAGGTCCCCCATGGTCATAGGGCGCACGGCGAACCGGTCGTGCTCGGGGACCCGGAACCGAAGCGGGTCACCGGAAAGGTCGACGGCGAGCACCGGCCCCCGACCACCTGCACGTCGGTCCGCCGCCTGTGCCCACGACTCCCCCGGCAACACCTCGGAGCGGGGGACCTCGATCTGCACGACCCCATTGTGAGGGATCAGCCGAGGTCCTCGTGTAGCTCCAGGTCGGACTGGAGATCGGCTTGGAGCTCCTCCTTGACCACGCGGAAGGCCACCGAGCTGGAGTGACCCTTGCGGGCCAGCATCCCGACGAGGCGGCGCACCGCCTTGTCCTGGTCGAGGTTGCGGACCGAGCGCAGCTTGGCCTGCACCAGCCTCCGGGCGGCCTCGACCTCGTCGTCGGGATCGATCTCGTCGATCACTTCCTTGGCGAGCTCGTCGTCGATGCCCTTGCGGCGCAGCTCCTGGGCCAGCGCCCGCGAGGCCAGCCCGCGACCGGACTGGCGCTGGGCCACCCACTCGCGGGCGAACCCGGCGTCGTCGATCAGGCCGACCTCCTCGAACCGGTCGAGCAGCCGGGTGGCGACCTCGTCCGGGACGTCGCGGGAGGCCAGCTTGTCGGCCAGCTCGGAGCGGGTCCGCGCCCGCCCGGTCAGCTGGTCCAGCAGGATCTTGCGGGCCACCGACTCCGGATCGGCGTCAGGCCCCGTGTCCAGCCCCTCGGCCGGCTCCGCAGCCTTCGGCGCGGGCCAGCGGCTGCGCCCCCGCGTCACATGCACCCCGCGTTCACTCGCATCGACCCACTCACAGCCACGCGCCGTGTCGCGTCAAACCGCGGTAGTGGCAAGGCGAAGGAGGGAAGGCGGCCTTTGAGCGAAGCGGGCCGTCGACCGACGACAACGCCGCCAATGCCGTGGTTTCACGCGTCACGGTCAGAAGTCGATGCCGTCGGGGTCAATGCCGGGAGCATCGGCTGCGAAGCCGTCGGCCGGCTTGTCGACCTCCGGGCCGATGCCGAGCTTCTCCAGGATCCGCTTCTCCAGCTCGTTGGCGAGGTCGGGGTTGTCCCGCAGGAAGGTGCGGGCGTTCTCCTTGCCCTGGCCGAGCTGGTCGCCCTCGTAGGTGTACCAAGCACCGGCCTTGCGGACCAGACCGGCCTCGACGCCGACGTCGATCAGGCCACCCTCGCGGCTGATCCCGAGGCCGTACATGATGTCGAACTCGGCCTGCTTGAACGGCGGCGCGACCTTGTTCTTGACCACCTTGACGCGGGTGCGGTTGCCGACCATCTCGGTGCCGTCCTTGAGCGTCTCGATCCGGCGCACGTCGAGCCGCACGGAGGAGTAGAACTTCAGCGCCTTGCCACCGGTGGTGGTCTCGGGCGAGCCGAACATCACGCCGATCTTCTCGCGCAGCTGGTTGATGAAGATCGCGGTGGTGCGGGAGTTGCTCAGCGCACCGGTCATCTTGCGCAGCGCCTGGCTCATCAGCCGGGCCTGGAGGCCGACGTGGCTGTCGCCCATCTCGCCCTCGATCTCCGCGCGCGGCACCAGGGCGGCGACGGAGTCGATCACGATCAGGTCCAGGGCGCCGGAGCGGATCAGCATGTCCGCGATCTCGAGGGCCTGCTCACCGGAGTCGGGCTGGGAGACCAGGAGCGCGTCGGTGTCGACACCGAGCCGCGCGGCGTAGTCGGGGTCCAGCGCGTGCTCGGCGTCGATGAAGGCAACGATGCCGCCGGCCGCCTGGGCGTTGGCCACCGCGTGCAGCGCCACGGTCGTCTTTCCGGAGGACTCCGGACCGTAGATCTCCACGACCCGGCCGCGCGGCAGGCCGCCGAGGCCCAGGGCGATGTCCAGGGAGATCGCTCCCGTCGGGATCACCTCGAGCGGGACGCGGACCTCGTCACCGAGGCGCATCACCGAGCCCTTGCCGAACTGCTTGTCGATGTTGGCGAGCGCTACGTCGAGCGCCTTGTCCCGGTTGTTCTCGCGGTTGTTCCCGGCTGAAGCCATGGTCTTGGTCCCTCACGTCTCTGGTGCGCCTGACTGGTGTCTGGTCAGACGTTAGGTGTCGGCACCGACAACCACTCCGGCTGCGCTCCCCGCCTGTGGAGAACCCGGTGTCGACCCCTGCCTGTGCACCCGACGGTAGTACGAACACCTGTTCGATGCGAACCCCGACACGCCGGGCCCCGGGGACTACCGGGTGATCCGGTCCTGCGGCCCCGGCGTGTACGGCGAGGAATTGGTCAGGAACGTGGTGAAGGCATCGATGTCCAGACCACCGAAGTACCTCGCCGTGCCGCTCGTGAACGCGGGGAAGCTGTCCCCGCCGTCGGCGAGGAAGTTGTTGGTCACGATCCGGTAGCTGGCGGCCTTGTCGATCGGGGCGCCGTTGAGCTGCACGCTGCCGTCGACCGGGCCGGTGGCCCCGAGCCGGTAGCTGAACCCCTCGGAGACCTGCAGCACCTTGGGCGCGGCCGCGTTCGGCCCGGTCACCTGCTGGGTGAGCACGTCGTAGATCTGCTGGCCGGTGAGGTTCATGGAGACGAGGTAGTTGTTGAACGGCTGGACGGTGAAGGCCTCCTCGTAGGTGATCTCCCCCGGGGCCTCGCCGTACGCCGAGCTGGCGAAGCTGAGGTCGGCGCGGATCCCGCCCGGGTTCATGAACGCGATCACCGGGATCTGGCCGCCGGTCACCACCGAGGGGTCGGCCAGCTGTGCGTCGGCCACGAGGTCACCGAGCGGGGTCTCGCCGGCCGGGTTGGCGTCGCGGGTGACGTCGGAGGTGACGCGTCCCACGACCTTGCTCGCGATCGGGCGCACCAGCTCCTTGTAGGAGTCGATCAGCGCGGTCTGGGCGCGGTCGGGCACCACGTTGCGCGTCACCTGGACGTTGGAGCCCTTGACCGAGCTGCGGACGATGTCGCGGGTGCGCCGGTCGTAGGTCAGGTGGGTCTCGGTGAACAGCCGGCCGAAGGAGGACGCCGAGGTCAGCAGCCGGGAGCGGCCCGCCGGGTCCTTGACGTCGCACACGTAGGGCTGGTGGGTGTGCCCCGAGACCACCATGTCGATGGCCGGGTCGAGGTTGGCCGCGATCGGGAGGATCGGCGAGCTCGCCGGGATCAGGCTGCCGCCCCCGCCGCAGGTGTAGTCGTAGCGCGGGTTGACCGCGTAGGCCTTGCCGGTGGCCGGGTCCGTCCACTGCTCCTTGTCGGAGTTGCCGCCCTGGTGGATGAGCACGACGATCGCGTTGACGCCCTCGCGCCGCAGCTCGGGCACGAGCGCGTTCGCGGTCTGCACCTCGTCGGCGAAGTCGAGCCCGGCCACGCCGCTGGCGGTGACGATGCTCGGGGTGTCCTTCAGGGTCATCCCGATGAAGCCGATCCGGGCACCGTTGAGGTTCTTGATCGAGTACGACGGCAGGATCGACTGCTTGGTGCCGGCGTAGCGCACGTTGGCGGCGAGGTAGTCGAACTTCGCGCCGCGGAAGGTGTGCGCTGCGCAGGAGTTCTGGTTGTCCGCCCCGTCGCCGTCCTCGATGCAGCCGCCGTCGGCCATCCGCTGGAGCTCCTTGTAGCCCTCGTCGAACTCGTGGTTGCCCACCGAGGCGACGTCGAGGCCGAGCTTGTTCATCGACTCGATGCTGGGCTCGTCGTGGAAGGCGGCCGAGAGCAGCGGCGAGGCGCCGATCAGGTCACCCGCGGCCACGGTGAGGGTGTTGCGGTGGCCCTTGCGGGCCTGCGCGAGGTGGGTGGCGAGGTAGGCGGCGCCGCCGGCGTCGGCGGTCACGTCGGCCGGCAGGCCCGTCGCGGGGTCGATGCGGTGCCCGACCACGTTGCGGCCCGAGGAACCGCTGGGCGGCTCGAGGTTGCCGTGGAAGTCGTTGAACGACAGCAGCTGGACGGGCATCAGCGGGCCGTGCCTGTCCTTGGGCCGGTGCTTCTTGGGCCCGTTCTTAGACCCGTGCACCTGGCTGAGGTCGGGACGCTGGCCCGGCTTGAGGCCCGCCCGGTCGTCGGGGGCGGCGGTGGCGGGCGCGATCGCGGTCGCACCGGTGGTGACCAGCGCCACTGCGCAGGCGGCGGCACCGAGGAGAAGGGCGGGGCGCTTCTTCGAGTGCATGGCTGCTCCAGATCCTCCGAGTCGGATCACGGCAGGCTAGTACGGCTCACGGCAGGTCCGATACCCGTCGAAGGTCACTATCGGGTGACGAACCGGAACAATCACCGTTCGCGTGCAGGCAGGCCGAGCTCGGCCCAGACCGCGCGCCACACGGTCTTCGGCGCCTCGCCGTCCTCCAGCGACTCCTCGACCGTGCGCTCCCCCAGCGACCCGAGCACGTGCTGCTGGGCCCACATCCGGGCGTACGCCGGGCCGAGGGCCTGCTCCATCCGCACCCAGAACTCGGTGTGCCTCACCCGGCGACTCCCTGACCGTCCGCCTGGTCGTCCTCGTTGACCGGTCCCGAGGGAGTGACGCTCACGTCCCACAGGTGGTGCACCACGTCGTGCAGGTGGTAGCGACCCAGGGTCTCCACGGTGAAGCGCGACCCGTTGCTGCGGTGCCCGGGCCGCTGCCACTGCTCACCGGAGACGCCGGCGTAGAGCGCCGCGACCTGTGCGGCGTTCTCGACGAGGTCGGCCCCGACGTCACCGGCGTCCTGCAGGCCGTACTCCTCCTGCTCGGCGGTCGCGTCCTGGTCCCAGTTCTCGAAGGCGGGGTCGTCCTGCTCCAGCAGCAGCCGGACCCGCTCGGCGAAGATGCGGTGGACGTCGCGGACGTGGCAGGCGTACTCCAGCCGCGACCACACGTGCGGCGCCGGCCGGACGGCGAAGTCGGCGTCGAGGAGCACGTCGTACCAGCCCCGGGTGTTCTCGTGGAGCCGGTCGGGGAGCTCCTCGGGCCGCACCTCGCGGGGGTCGAACCCACACGCCTCGCAGGGCTCCTCGACGACCCAGGTCCAGTCCTTGGTGTCCGGCTCGATGCTCACGTGGCGATTGTGCCCACCTCCTGCGCATGCATGCGAATCGGCGTCTCGCCGGCCGCGCGGCCCCTCTCCCGGACCGGCGTCGAGACCACGATGCGACGCGACTGGCACGAATCGTGTAAACGTAGGCACGCCGACCCACCCCGGGCGGCGATGACAAGAAGGCTCCCCATGTCCTTGGGCTCGATCCTGCTGTTCGCACTGGCCGTGGTCCTGGGGGTCTCTGCGGCCCTGCTGGCGCGCGCCAGCAGCCGCGCGCCCTGGCCGGCGATCGTGGTCGCGGCCCTGACCTCCGCGGTCTGCTACACCGTCGGCGGCGAGTCCAGCATGGACTCCGCCGGCCCGAGCATCGCCACCGTGACCGGATCGATCGCCGGGCTGCTCAGCGTGGTCGCTGCGATCATGACGCTGGTGCCCTCGCGGTCCCGCTCCGAGGACGGGGAGGCCTCGCGCACTCCCATCCTGCTCAGCAGCGGTGGCATCGCGATCGGCGCCGTCGGCCTGCTGATCACCTCAGTGATCAGCTGACCCGGGCCCTCCCCGGCCCCGGACCCGCCAGAGGCCGGCTGCCACCCCGGCCAGCACGCCCACCGCGACAAGGACCACCAGCACCAGCCAGCCGCCCACGTAGTCACGGTCCAGGAGCGTGGGGTTGTCGGGGCGCGCCCCGAAGCTGCCGAGCACGGGGATCGCGCTGACGGTGACGGTCCCCAGCACCACCAGCACGACCAGCGCGGCGGTCCGCAGCCGCGTGGGCAGCACCCGGCCCAGCAGCACACCCACAGCGACGGTCAGCGGGGCGAGGACCGCGTCGTGCAGGATCACGCCGCCGGCGAGCCAGGCCGCCGCGTCCACCAGGTCGGGACGGTCGAGCTGGAGCAGGCGGAGCACGCCGTAGCCCGCGGCCAGGGTCCCGATCGCGCCGAGGAGCAGGCGGGCCACCCTCATCTGCGCACCTCCAGCCGCGTGACCCACTTGGTCTGGAAGACGCCGGGCCGGTTGGGGGCGATCAGGCGGCACGGGAAGCCGTGGTCGAGGGAGAGCTCCTCGCCGTTGAGCCGCAGCGCGAGCAGGGTCAGCGGGTCGTGGGCGAACGGGGCGGGGATCTCGGTCACCGCGAACGCCCCCCGGCGCTGCATCGAGCGCACGCGTACGGCGGCGTCGCGGGGTGCGTCGACAAGTGCGAGCAGGTCCCCGAGGCGTACGCCGGTCCAGCGGCCGCTGGCGCTCCAGCCTTCGACGCAGGCGATCGGCAGCCGGTGGGTGCGCTGGGTCATCGTCTCGAGGTCCGAGCGGCTCAGCACCACCTCCCGGTCGCCGTCGGCCACGGTGAGCCGGAACGCGTCACCGGTGACGGCCGTGGTGACCCCCGCCGCGACCGCCGACCGGTTGATCGGCACACCCTGGGGCCCCTCTCCGGTGCGTACGGCGAGCACGGAGACCTTGCGCAGGAACGGCACCGTCCCGCCGGCGACGGCGAGCACCGCGACCCCCGAGGACAGCAGCGCGGTGCGCAGGACGGCCCGGCGGTCTGGGCCGACGGCCTCGAGGGGTTCGGCTCCGGTCGCGGATGCGGGCCCGGTCAGCGGTTCGGCGTACGCCCTCCTGATCACCGGGAGCTTGACCGCGACGTGCACCACCAGCGCACCGATGGCGATCCACGCGACGGCGTAGTGGGTCGGCCGGAAGGAGAACGCCCACGGGTACCACTGCGCGGAGTTGGCCAGGCCGGTGGCGAGCTGGAAGATCGACGCCGCGACGAGCACGGCGATCGAGACCTTCTCGGCTGCGGCGAGGAGAAGCGCACGCAGGTTGCCGAACGGGATCGTGGCGAACAGCCGCGGGTAGACGCTCCAGAGCTTGACCAGCAGCAGCGGCACCGCCGCGGTGCCCGCGAGGACGTGCAGGCCCTGGGTGACCCGGTAGCCCCAGACGGGACGGACCGGCGGGAGGATCGGCACGTCGTCGAGGTAGTACCAGTGGCTGACCATGCCGGTGGCGAAGCAGATCGCGAAGGCGACGCCGACCCACGAGCCGATCCTCGCCGTGAGCGTGGCGTCGCGCAGCGGCGAGGTGAACGACGCCTCGGTGGGGACCGGGAGGCGTCTCATCGGGTCAGGACCGCGAAGCAGCGCCGGCGACTCTCCCCGAGGTGCTCCACGCGCAGGCCGGCCTCCGCCGCGAGCGCGCCGATCGCGTCCGGACCGACGCGGGCCCAGGGGAAGGTGGGCGACCTCCGCCGGTGCGAGACCAGTCGGGCGGCGTGGACCCGGAGCCCGGTCCCGGGCTCGTCGAGGTCGCACACCACCCGGCCTCCGTCCTCCACCAGCTCGGCGGCGCGGGCGAGCAGCGCGCCCGGGGCGCCGCCGATGCCGATGTTGCCGTCGGCGAGCAGCACCGTGTCCCAGGACCCCTCGCCGGGCACCGGGTCGAAGACGTTGCGGCGCAGGGCGGGCACCCCTCGTCGACGGGTCTGCTCGACGGCCTCCTGCACCACGTCGACCCCGAGCACGAGGTGTCCGTGCAGGGCGAGGTGCGCGCTCATCCGTCCCGGGCCGCAGCCCACGTCGAGGGTGGCGCCCCGGCAGTGGTCGAGCAGCAGCCGGTCGGAGTGGCTGGCCGGTCGCAGCCACTCCCCCATCGGCATCGGCTGGTCCTCGGCGCCGAGCCCGCGCACCGAGACCGGGACCCCGCGCAGCGCGTCGCTGAAGAGCTCGGTGAAGGACCCGTGCAGTGACTCGCGGACCCGGTCGTCGAAGGCGCCGGCGAACTCGGCCGTGCTCATCGCCAGCTCCTCGCGAACCGGGTCCCGGGAGCGGCCGCGGCGACGAGCTCCGCGTCGGCCACCTCGTCGACGTCGCGCAGGGGGGCCACGTCGCTGACCACGGCGCCGGCACGGACCAGCGCCGCACGGGTCAGCTCCCCGGTCGCGGGCGTGGACATCGGCACTTCGCGCAGGTGGGCGAGCAGGTGCGGTCCCCCGACTCCGACGAGCCACCAGCCGCCGTCGTACGCCGGGCCGAGCACCGCGGAGTCCCGCGTGGTCAGGAGCCCTGCGGCCTCGACCAGGGCCTGCGCCGGCAGGTGCGGGGTATCCATCCCGACCTGCACGACCGGTGCCCCGGAGAACGCCGCGGCGTCCTCGTGGGCGTGGACCAGCCGGTCGGCGAAGTCCAGCCCGCGCTGGGGGTGCACCGTCCACGCGGCGGTCGCCTCCAGCAGCTCGTCGGCGCGCTCACCGTGGGCGAGGACGCCGTCGAGCGACAGGTGACAGCGGGCCGGGCCGTACGCCGCCGCGCAGGCCGCCACCGTATCGAGCAGGGCGGCCGCGGCCAGGTCGGCGGCGCGACGCATCCCCACCTCGCGACCCAGCCTGGTCTTCACCCGGCCCGGGACCGGCGACTTCGCCACGACCAGGACGACCGCCGGTCTCACGAGAGCACCCGGGCGAAGTCGCGGGCCGCGCGGATCGTGCCGATCATCGAGCCCGAGACCTTGGACCTCGTCCCGGCGGCTCGCGGGTGGTAGCCGATGTCGCGCTCGACCAGGCGCCACCGGGCCGCCGTCGCGCGTTGGAGCAGCTCGACCGGGTACCCGAAGCGCCGGTCCTCCACGCCGAGGGCCAGGAGGTCCGCCCGGCGGGCGACCCGCATCGGGGCGATGTCGTGCAGCGTCATCCCGATCCGGCGTCGCAGCCACCACAGCACCACCGCGTTCCCGGCGCGGGCGTGCCAGGGCCACACCCCCCGGGCGCTGGGCCGGCGGCGGCCCACGGCGAGGTCGCCACGCCCGGAACTCACGTCCTCGAGCAGCGGCACCAGCTCGGTGGGGTCCATCGAGCCGTCGCCGTCCATCACCGCGACGTACTGCGCCGTGGCCGCCTCCAGGCCTGCGTGCACGGCCGCGCCGTAGCCGGCACGGGGCTCGCTGACCACGGTGGCGCCGAGGCGCCGGGCGACGTCGGCGGTGGCGTCGCGGGAACCGTTGTCCACCACGATCGCGTGGAAGCCCTCGGGCAGCCTGGCCAGCAGGTCCGGCAGCGCGGGTGCCTCGTCGCGGCAGGGGATCACCACCTCGCACCTGGTCGCCGCCATCCCACCACCGGGGGACCCGCCGGGGCCGGGAGGTGTCGCTTCGGTCGAGAAACGGATGTGAACTCCTACTGTGGGGGGCCCATGAGACTCTCCGGACGCCCGCGTGCAGCGCCCTTCATCGGGTTGTTCGTCGCCGTGGGGCTCGCCGGATTGGCGATGGCCCTTCCCGCGGTGGCCGACTGGGACGTCCATGTCCGGTCCTTCCCGCCGCTGCACGCGGAATGGGACCCGCGGATCGGGATCGGCACCCTCCCCGCGGTGCTCCTCGGCGGGCTCGGGGCGTGGTTCTCCGTGGGCCTGGCCCAGCGGCTGTCCTGGCGCGCGCTGCTCCTCTCGACGTACGCCGCGGGGGTGGCCTGGCTGTTCGCCCTCGCGCTCGTCGACGGCGCGAAGCTGGGGATCGGCACGATCCTCGACGACGAGTACGAGTACATGCGGACCGCGCGCGCCACCGACGACCTCCCAGCCACGCTGCGCGAGTACGTCTCCCGGATCCCCTACGACGGCCTCCCGGACGACATCGCGAACGCGAACTGGCCGGTGCACATCGCCGGCCACCCGCCGGGGGCGCTGAGCTTCTTCGTGCTGCTGGACCGGATCGGCCTCGGCAGCGGGATGCAGGCGGGGGTCGTCGTCGTCCTGGTCGCGGCCTCCACCGCCGTGGCGGTGCTGGTCACCCTGCGGCTGCTGGGCGCGGAGCCGGTCGCCCGCCGGGCCGCGCCGTTCCTGGTCCTCGGGCCGGCGGCGATCTGGCAGGCGGTGAGCGCGGACGCCATGTTCGCCGCCGTCGCCGCGTGGGGCATCACCGCGCTGGCCGCGGCCGCCGTACGCCGTAGCCCGGTGTGGTCCGTCGTCTGGGCCGTGGTCGCGGGGCTGCTCCTGGGGTACGCCGTGATGCTCTCCTACGGGCTCCCCCTGCTCGGGCTGCTTGCCGTCGCGGTGCTGGTGGTCGCCCGCAACTGGCGGCCGCTGCCGTGGGCAGTCCTCGCGGCGCTGGCCGTGGTGCTGACCTACGCCGCGCTCGGGTTCCGGTGGTGGGAGGCGCTGCCGGTGCTCCAGGAGCGCTACTGGGACGGGGTGGCCCGCAACCGCCCCAAGGAGTACTGGATGTGGGGCAACCTCGCCGCCCTGGTGTTCTGCGCCGGGCCGATGATCGGCGCCGGACTGACCACGCTGTGGCAGCGGGCGCGTGACCTCGAGGTCGGCGCGGACGCGGCCCGGGCAGCGAGGTGGCTGGTCGGTGCGGGCTTGGCGATGGTGCTCGTCGCCGACCTCTCCCAGATGAGCAAGGCCGAGGTGGAACGGATCTGGCTGCCGTTCGTGCCGTGGCTGCTGGTCTCCTGCGCGCTGCTGCCCGGACGTTGGCGCCGGGCCGGGGTCGCGGTCCAGGTGGTGTCGGCGCTGGTGGTCCAGCACCTGCTGTTCACGGGCTGGTGAGCCTCGGCGTGCTCAGCGCACGGAGTCACGCAGTGGAGCCGTCGCGAACGCCGCGACGCCGCGCTCGGGAGGGATCTGCGCGGTGAACCCGAGCTCCGAGGTCGCCAGTGCCGGCGAGGCCACGACGTGGCGCACGTCGCCGACGCGGTAGTCCCCGGTCACCTCGGGGACCGGCCCGCCGGCGGCCTGCGAGAGGAGCTCGGCGACCCGCAGGATCGGCACCGGCGAGCCCGAGCAGACGTTGTACGCCGACCACGACTCGGCGGGACGGTCCGAGACGGCGTCGATCGCCAGCACGTTGGCGCGGGCGACGTCGTGGACGTGCACGAAGTCGCGCATCTGGCCCCCGTCCTCGAAGACCCGCGGTGCCCTCCCTGCCTCCAGGGAGGAGCGGAAGATCGCCGCCACCCCGGAGTACGGGGTGTCGCGCGGCATCCCGGGACCGTAGACGTTGTGGTACCTCAGCCCGATCGCCCGACCCGGCGCCTGCCGGGCCCACGCCAGCGCGTAGTGCTCCTGGGCCAGCTTGCTCGCGGCATAGCTGCTGCGCGGGTCCAGCCGCGCGCCCTCGGGCACCAGCTCCCACTGCAGCGGCCCTGCGCAGCGGGGGCAGTGGTTCTCGAAGTCGCCGCTTTCCAGGGCGGTGCGGCTGCGAGCCGGCGGGGCCTGCTCGCCGTGCTCCGCGCATGCGTAGCGGCCCTCGCCGTAGACGACCATCGAGCTGGCCAGCACGAGTGCGTCCACGCCGCGGGTGTGCATCGCGGCGAGGAGCACGGCGGTGCCCAGGTCGTTGTGCCCGGCGTACGACGGGAGGTCGGCCACCGTGACGCCCGCCCCGACCATCGCCGCCTGGTGGCAGACCACGTCGACACCGTCGAGCAGGTCGGCCCACTGGTCGGCGGCGCGCACGTCGAGCAGGTGCAGGTCCGGGTCGGCGTAGCGGTGGGGTCCGTGGGCCTCGGGGATCAGCGCGTCCACCCGGACGACCTCGTCGCCGCGGGCGGCGAGCTGCTCGGCGATCTGGGTCCCGATGAAACCGGCGGCGCCGGTCAGCAGGACCTTCACGCGGGCGCCGTGCTCGGCCCGGGGAGCACGAAGGGCAGGGTCACGTCGGCGTGCCAGTCGGCGCAGCCACAGGGTCTCGACTGGGCTCGACCACCATCGGACTGGGCTCGACCACCTTCGGGCCTCAGCCCCGCGACCACCTGCGCCAGCAGCTCCTTGAGCCGGCCGATGTGCTTCTCGAACAGCGCGAAGACCTGTGCCTGGTCGACCGAGTCCTCGGCGCTGACGCCGGCGTCGAGGTCGGTGACCAGGGCGATCGTGGCGTAGCAGAGGCCGAGCTCGCGGGCGAGGACCGCCTCGGGGTGACCGGTCATGTTCACCACGGTCCAGCCGGCCTGCGCATAGCTCTGCGACTCGGCGCGGGTGGAGAACCGCGGCCCCTCGATCACGACCATCGTCCCGCCGTCGATCGTCCCCTCGCCTGCGGCGCCGAGGAGCGCCGCGCGCAGGTCGGGGCAGTAGGGATCCGCGAACGGCGCGTGCACCGCCCCGGAGTCGATGAAGGTCTGCGTCCGGCCGTAGGTGCGGTCCACCACCTGGTCGGGCACCACCAGCGTTCCCGGCTGGGTCTCCGGCTGCAGGCCGCCCACCGCGCAGGGGGCGAGCACCTGCTGCACCCCGAGGCTGCGCAGGGCCCAGATGTTCGCCTGGTAGGGGATCAGGTGCGGCGGGTACCGGTGACCCTTGCCGTGCCGCGGCAGGAACGCCACCGGCGTACCCCCGACCTCGCCGACGGAGATCGGCGCCGAGGGCTCGCCGTAGGGGGTGGACACGAACACCTCGCGCGGGTCGTCGAGGAACTCATAGAAGCCGCTGCCGCCGATCACGGCGACGCGCGGGTGCTCGGCGCCGGGGAGGTCCGTCATGCAGGCAGTCTGCCAGCGCCCCGGCCGTGGGTCCTCTATCGTCCGCCCATGCAGATGCTCGCCGACCTCTGGAACGCCGTTCCCGAGCCGTTGCAGGACCCGGTGGCGCTGGCCATCCCGGTGTTCCTGGTGATGCTGGCGCTGGAGTCGACCGCGGCCGTGGTCCTGGAGGAGCACGAGTCCCGCCCCGGCAGGGGTGCCTACGAGCGCCGCGACGCCCTCGCGAGCATCTCGATGGGCCTGGTCTCGATCCTGACGATGACCGCCTGGAAGCTCGGGGCACTGGTCGGGTACGCCGCGCTGTTCGCCTACGTCGCGCCCTGGCAGCTCGACCCGCGCCACTGGACGACCTGGGTGATCGCGATCGTGGGCGTGGACCTGCTGTTCTACGCCGCCCACCGCCTCGCCCACCGGGTCCGGATCGTCTGGGCGACCCACCAGGCGCACCACTCCAGCGAGTACTTCAACTTCGCCACCGCCCTGCGACAGAAGTGGAACAACTCCGCCGAGATCGTGATGTGGCTGCCGCTGCCCCTGCTCGGGGTGCCGCCGTGGATGGTGTTCACCGGGTTCTCGATCAGCCTCGTCTACCAGTTCTTCGTGCACACCGAGCGGGTCGACAAGCTGTGGCGGCCGATCGAGCTGGTCTTCAACACCCCCTCGCACCACCGGGTGCACCACGGCTCGGACCCGGAGTACCTCGACAGGAACTACGGCGGCATCCTGATCGTCTGGGACCGGATGTTCGGGAGCTTCCAGCCCGAGCTGCACCGCCCGACGTACGGCCTGACCCAGCCGGTGGGCACCCACAACATCGTCCGGCTGCAGACCCACGAGTACGCCGCGATCGCCCGCGACGTACGCCGTGCGCCCGACCTCCGCACCCTGTTGGGCCACCTGTTCGGCCCGCCCGGCTGGCGGCCGCCCGCGCCCGGGACCGACTGAGGTCCCCTCCCACCGGCCCGGACCTGTCGGTGCCGTCGGGCAGGATGTTGCGGTGCACCAGTTCAGTGAGGCCACGCGCACGTGGTTCGCCGCTGCGTTCGCCGAGCCCACGCCGGCCCAGGTGGGTGCCTGGGACGCGATCGCGGCCGGCCGGCACGCCCTGGTGGTGGCCCCGACTGGCTCGGGCAAGACCCTCTCGGCGTTCCTGTGGTCCATCGACCAGCTCGCCACCCAGCCGGTGCCGGAGAAGACCAAGCGCTGCCGGGTGCTCTACGTCTCCCCGCTCAAGGCGCTTGCCGTGGACGTGGAGCGCAACCTGCGGGCGCCGCTGGTCGGGATCCGCCAGACGGCCGAGCGGCTCGGCACCGCGGTGCCCGAGATCCGGGTCGGGGTGCGCTCCGGGGACACCACGCCCCAGGAGCGGCGCCGGATCCAGAGCACCCCGCCCGACATCTTGATCACCACCCCCGAGTCGCTGTTCCTGATGCTCACCTCGCGCGCCCGGGAGTCCCTGGCCGGGGTGGACACCGTGATCATCGACGAGGTGCACGCGGTCGCCGGGACCAAGCGGGGCGCCCACCTCGCGCTCTCCCTGGAGCGGCTCGACGAGCTGCTGGACCGGCCGGCCCAGCGGATCGGCCTCTCCGCCACGGTGCGACCCGTCGACGAGGTCGCGCGCTTCCTCGGCGGCTCCGCGCCGGTGGAGGTGGTCTCGCCGCCCTCGGAGAAGGAGTGGGACCTCAAGGTCGTGGTCCCGGTCGAGGACATGACCGAGCTCGGCGAGGAGGGCGACGACGGTCCCCGCGCTGGTTCGATGTGGCCCCACGTGGAGAGCCGCGTCCTCGACCTGATCGAGCAGCACCGCTCCACCATCGTGTTCGCCAACTCCCGCCGTCTCGCCGAGCGCCTCACCGCGAGACTGAACGAGCTGGCCGGGGAGCGGCTGGCGCTGGCTGAGGGATCCGCGACCGAAGTGAGCGGCCCACCCGGCGGTCGAGCAGCGAACGAACTGAGCGGCCCACCCGGCGGTCGAGCAGCGAACGAACTGAGCGGCCCACCCGGCGGTCGAGCAGCGAACGAAGTGAGCGGTCAGTCGAGACTCCCCTCGGAGATGGCCGGGCAGAGCGGCACCGCCGAAGGAGCCGCCCCCGTGGTTGCCAGAGCCCATCACGGTTCGGTCTCCAAGGAGCAGCGATCCGTGATCGAGGACGACCTCAAGCGGGGCCGGCTGCCCTGCGTGGTCGCGACCAGCAGCCTCGAGCTGGGCATCGACATGGGTGCGGTCGACCTGGTCATCCAGATCGAGTCACCGCCGTCGGTGGCCAGCGCGCTGCAGCGGGTCGGGCGCGCCGGTCACCAGGTCGGGGAGGTCTCCCGCGGCGTGCTGTTCCCCAAGCACCGCGGCGACCTGGTCCCCTCGGCGGTCACGGTCGAACGGATGCGCACCGGCGGCATCGAGGCGCTGCACGTGCCGGCCAGCCCCCTCGATGTCCTCGCCCAGCACGTCGTGGCGGCCACCTCGATGGACGCGTGGAACGCCGAGGCGCTCTTCGACGTCGTACGCCGCTCGGCACCCTTCGCCACCCTGCCCCGCAGCGCCTACGACGCCACGCTCGACCTGCTCGCCGGCCGCTACCCCAGCGACGAGTTCGCAGAGCTGCGGCCCCGGCTGGTCTGGGACCGCGTCTCCGGCGAGCTCACCGGGCGCCCGGGGGCCCAGCGGCTCGCGGTCACCAGCGGCGGCACCATCCCCGACCGTGGCCTGTTCGGGGTGTTCCTCGTCGGCGAGAAGCAATCCCGGGTGGGCGAGCTCGACGAGGAGATGGTCTACGAGTCCCGCGTCGGGGACGTGTTCACCCTCGGCACCACCAGCTGGCGGATCGAGGACATCACCCACGACCGCGTCCTGGTCTCGCCGGCCCCCGGCCAGCCCGGCCGGCTGCCGTTCTGGACCGGCGACACCCTCGGACGGCCCGCGGAGCTCGGCGCCGCGATCGGGAAGTTCACCCGCGAGATCGCGGCGATGACCCACGACCAGGCCATCGCCCGGGCCACCGGCGCCGGGCTCGACGAGTGGGCGGCGCGCAACCTGGTCGGGCTCGTCGAGGAGCAGCGCGAGGCGACCCAGGCAGTGCCCAACGACCAGCAGCTGGTGGTCGAGCGGTTCCGCGACGAGCTCGGCGACTGGCGGATCGTGGTGCACTCCCCCTTCGGCACCCCGGTGCACTCGCCGTGGGCGCTGGCGATCAACGCCCGGCTGCGCGAGCGCTACGGCGTGGACGCCCAGGCGATGGCCACCGACGACGGCATCGTGCTGCGGATCCCCGAGACCGACCAGGACCCGCCGGGCGCCGAGCTGATCGCCTTCGAGCCCGACGAGCTCGAGCAGATCGTCACCACCGAGGTGGGCGGATCCGCGCTGTTCGCGTCGCGGTTCCGGGAGTGCGCCGCGCGCGCACTGCTGCTACCCCGCCGCGACCCCGGCCGCCGGGCTCCGCTGTGGCAGCAGCGGCAGCGGTCGGCGCAGCTGCTCGAGGTGGCGGCGCGCTACCCCTCGTTCCCGATCATCCTGGAGACGGTGCGCGAGGTCCTCCAGGACGTCTACGACCTCCCCGCCCTGGTGGCGCTGCACCGCAGGATCTCCGAGCGGCGGCTCCGCCTGCTCGACGTGAGCACCCAGCGGCCGTCCCCGTTCGCGCAGTCGCTGCTGTTCGGCTACGTCGCGGCGTTCATGTACGAGGGCGACTCCCCCATCGCCGAGCGCCGCGCCGCCGCCCTGACCCTCGACCAGGGCCTGCTCGCCGAGCTGCTCGGCCGCGCCGAGCTGCGCGAACTGCTCGACCCCGACGTGCTCGCCGAGGTGGAGTCCGAGCTGCAGCGGCTGGCCGAGGACCGGCGGGTGCGCGACAGCGAGGGGATCGCGGACCTGCTGCGGCTACTGGGTCCGCTGTCGGCCGAGGAGGTCCAGGCGCGGTGCGTCAGCCCCGACGAGGTCCCCGGCTGGCTCGCGCTGCTCACCGACTCGCGCCGGGTCGTGCCGGTCTTGATGAGCGGCATCGAGCGCTGGGCGGTGGTCGAGGACGTCGCCCGGCTCCGCGACGGGCTGGGCGTGCCCGTGCCTCCCGGCGTCCCGGACGTGTTCACCGAGCCGGTCGAGGACCCGCTCGGGGACCTCGTGGGTCGCTACGCCCGCACCCACGGGCCGTTCCTGGCCGCGGAGGTCGCCGACCGGCTCGGGCTCGGCGTCGCCGTGGTGCAGCAGACCCTGTCCCGGCTCGGGGCCCAGGGCCGTGTCCTCGAGGGTGAGTTCCGGCCGCAGGGATCGGGCTCGGAGTGGTGCGACGCCGAGGTGCTGCGCTCGCTGCGCCGGCGCTCGCTCGCCCGGCTGCGGCACGAGGTCGAGCCGGTCGAGCCGGTGGCCCTGGGACGGTTCCTGCCGGCGTGGCAGAACGTGACTCCCTCCGGCAGTGGGGCGCGAGCCCGTCTCCGCGGCGTGGACGGGGTCCTCACCGTGGTCGAGCAGCTCGCCGGGTGCGCCGTACCCGCCTCGGCGCTGGAGACCCTCGTGCTCCCCTGCCGGGTCGGGGACTACGCGCCCGCCATGCTCGACGAGCTCACCGCGGGCGGTGAGGTCCTCTGGGCCGGCCACGGGGGGCTGCCCGGCTCCGACGGGTGGGTCTCGCTGCACCTGGCCGACACGGCACCCCTCACCTTGCCCGAGCACGGCGAGCTGGAGCTCTCCGTCGACCACCAGGCGGTGCTCGACGCACTGGCCGGTGGCGGCGCCTACTTCTTCCGCCAGCTCGCCACCTCCGCGGGGACGCGCGACGACAAGGCCCTCTCGGCGGCCCTGTGGGACCTCGCCTGGTCCGGCCGCGTGGGCAACGACACCCTGGCTCCGCTGCGCGCCCTGACCCGCACCGGACGCAGCGCGCACCGCGTCAAGCGGGGACCGACGCGCGTGCGCAGCGCCCGGCCGCGGTTGACCGGGGCGGCACTGCGCGGGTCGCCCCCCGACGTGGCCGGGCGCTGGTTCCTGCTCCCGGAGCGGGAGAAGGACCCGACCAAGCGCGCGCACGCCACGGCCGAGAGCCTGCTCGAGCGGCACGGCGTGGTCACCCGTGGAGCGGTGGTCAGCGAGCGCACGCCGGGCGGGTTCGCCGCGACGTACCGCGTGCTGGCCGCGTTCGAGGAGACCGGGCGCTGCCGGCGCGGCTACTTCATCGAGGGCCTCGGGGCCGCCCAGTTCGGCACCTCGGGGGCCGTCGACCGGTTGCGCACCTTCCAGCAGCCGGTGCCGCAGGGCCGCGGTGAGGGCGACCAGGTCGCGGTCGCCCTGGCAGCGACGGACCCGGCGAACCCCTACGGCGCGGCCCTGCCGTGGCCCACCTCGACCGGGTCCGACGGCACCGGCCACCGTCCCGGTCGCAAGGCCGGCGCCATCGTCGCGCTCGTCGACGGGGAGCTCGTGCTCTACGTGGAGCGCGGCGGCAAGACGCTGCTCACCTTCACCGACGACGAGAACTGCCTCGCGACCGGCATCGACGCCCTGGGCCGCGTCGTGCGCGAGGGCGCGCTCGGCCGGCTCACCGTGGAGAAGGCCGACGGCACCAGCATCCTGGGCGAGGACTCCGAGGTGCTCCGGCGCGCGATGGAGTCCGCCGGGTTCGTGGCCACCCCGAGGGGGCTGCGCCTGCGGCAGGGGGTGAGCTAGTGCCCGAGGGCGACACCGTGCACCGCACGGCCCGCAGGCTGGACCGGGCGCTGACCGGGCAGACCCTGGTCGCCAGCGACTTCCGGATCCCCTCGCTCGCGACCAGCGACCTCGCCGGCGCCTCCGTGCTGGGCACCGTCGCACGCGGCAAGCACCTGCTCACCCGCTTCGACACCGGCGCGACGCTGCACACCCACCTGAAGATGGAGGGCAGCTGGTCGGTGCACCCGGTCGGCACCAGGTGGAACAAGCCCTGGCACACCGCCCGGGTCGTGCTGCGCACGGCGACCACCGAGGCGGTCGGCTTCCAGGTGGTGCTCGACCTCGTCCGCACCGACCAGGAGGAGACCCTGGTCGGGCACCTCGGCCCCGACCTGCTCGGCCCCGACTGGGACCCCGACGAGGCACTGGCCCGGCTCCTGTCCCGACCGGAGGTCCCCATCGGCGACGCCCTGCTGGAGCAGCGCAACCTCGCCGGGGTCGGCAACGTGTTCAAGTCCGAGCTCTGCTTCATCGGCCGCGTCGACCCGCTCACCCCCGTCGGCGAGGTCCCCGACCTCCCCGCGATGGTCGCCAAGGCCAAGCAGCTCCTCGAGGTGAACAAGGACCGCCCCACCCGGATCACCACCGCCGACACCCGCCGCGGCTACCAGCTGTGGGTCTACGGCCGCCGGGGCCCCTGCCTGCGCTGCGGCACCCGGATCGCCAAGGCCGACCAGGGTCCCCCCGGCCAGGAGCGCCCCACCTACTGGTGCCCTCGCTGCCAGGTCCGGTTTCCCAGGTGATGAACCCGTACTGCCTCTTCACACACCTCACGCCGTGTGTGAAGAGGCAATTCGGCGGGTGAGGTCGCCGCGTCAGGCAGGACGTACGCCGCCTGCTCGGCCGGCTCGTCGCGCCAGAACAGCGAACGCCTCGCTGAGCTCCGGAGGCCCGACCACCTCGACGTCGGCGTCGAACCGGCACAAGGAGGCGGCCAGCGCCGGCCAGGACCACGACCCCTGGACCAACCTGGTCCGGCTGGGCCCCACCGGCTCGGCGATCCCGTCGCCGGCGAAGGGACGCACCTCGTCCAGGGGAAGGTCGAGCACCACCTCCCCTGTGCACGGCCACCCGCCAGCACCCTCGGAGCCGCGGAACCGCCCCGCGACGAACGCGGCGGCGTCGCCACCGGGGAGCTCCCGGCGTGTGAACCGGGGTCCAGCCGGGATGCGGGGAGTGATCCGGTCGGCCCGGAGGGTGCGCCAGTCGCCCCGGTCGAGGTCCCAGGCGAGGAGGTACCAGCGGCCGCCCCGAAGGACCAGCTCGTGGGGCTCGACCTTGCGCGGCGCAACCGGGTCGCGCCCGGGACCGTTCTCGAAGCCGTCTCCGTGCTCGCTCGCGTAGTCAAGGCGCAGCACCTCGCGGGCGTGGACTGCCGCACCGAGGGAACGGAGCAGGTCGGGTGCGACCTCGGTCTGCCCCGTCCCCGATCGTTCCACCACGGTCACGGACATCCGGTCGAGTCGGTGGCGCAGCCGCGACGGCAGCACCTGCCGGACGGTGGTGAGGGCGCGCACCGCCGCCTCGCCCACCGACGGCGCGAGGCCGAGCCCGTTCCCGGCGGCGACCTGGAGGGCCACGGCCAGGGCGACCGCCTGGTCGTCGTCGAAGAGCAGCGGCGGAAGGTCGGTACCGGCGTCCAGGCGGTAGCCGCCGTCGGGGCCCTTGAACGTGGCGATGCGGTATCCGAGCTCGCGCAGCCGGTCGATGTCGCGGCGTACGGTCCGCGGGCTCACGGCCAGGCGTTGCGCCAGCACCTCTCCCGGCCAGTCCCGGCGCGACTGCAACAAGGACAGCAGTGTCAGCAGGCGGCCGGAAGTGGTGGGCATGCGCTCCATCATGCCCGAGTAGAGGACACTTCCTGTCCTCTATCTGTTCGAGACTGGGCGAGCGGCCGCCGGCCGACGTCTGTCCACAGAACAGAGGAGAACCATGTCCATCACCACCGTCACCCATGTCAACCTGCGCGGGACCGCACGCGAAGCGCTCGAGTTCTATCGCTCGGTCTTCGGCGGCGAGGTCACCGCCGTCACCTACCGCGACGCCCACAGCGTCACCGACGAGACCGAGGCCGACCAGGTGATGTGGGGCCAGGTCGCCTCCCCGGACGGCTTCCACGTGATGGCGTACGACGTGCCCGCCACCCGGCCGCTGGAGTCCGGCATCGCGCCGTACTTCGTCTCGGTCCGTGGCAGCGACACCGAGGAGATCAGTGGCTACTGGGAGAGGCTGACCGCCGTGTCCGCCGGCACCACCACCGTGATCCCGCTCGGCCCCGCCGGCTGGGCTCCGCTCTACGGCATGGCCACCGACCGATTCGGGGTGACCTGGGTCCTCGACGTCCTCCCGCCCTACAGCGGTTGAGCTCTGCGTCGCCTGCCACGTACGCCGCAGCACCCCTCCCGATGACCGCCCATGGGCCGTTCTTGGGGGTCCCTATATGTTTCCGGCGTGACTGCACCTGTACGGGATCGTCCCCGCTACCTGCTCGAGCTCGTTGTCTTCGCTGTCGGCATGTCCAGCCTGGGGGCCGAGATCGCGGCGGCCCGGCTGCTGGCGCCGTGGTTCGGGGACAGCACCATCGTGTGGGCCAACACGATCGCCACGGTTCTGGTGGCGCTCTCGATCGGCTACGCGATCGGCGGCCGGCTGGCCGACCGCAACCCCACGATGGCGGGGATGGCGCGCTGGGTGCTCGCGGCCGCGGCGCTGCTCGCGCTGGTGCCGTTCGTCGCCGGCCCGTTCCTGCGCCTGTCGACCAAGGCGTTCGCCGACCTGTCCGGTGGGCTGTTCGTCGGGTCGCTGGTCGGCGTGGGCGTGATGATCGCGGTGCCCGTGCTGCTGCTCGGCATCGTCTCGCCGTACGCCGTGCGGCTGAAGGTGGACATCGTCGAGGACGCCGGCCGGGTCGCCGGCCGGCTCTACGCGATCGGCACGCTCGGCTCGCTCGCCGGCACCTTCGGCGCCTCGCTGCTGCTGATCCCGCTGGTCGGCAGCCGCCGCACGTTCCTGATCTTCGCGCTGATGTTGGCGATCTCGGTGATCCCCGCGTTCGGCCGCAAGTGGGTCGTCGGCGCCGCGGTGGCCGCCGTGATCGCCGTGCTGATCGCCCTGCCGGTGGGGTCCACCAAGACCGTGACCAGCGGCGGCAAGGTGATCTGGGAGAAGGACACGGAGTACCAGTACGCGCGGGTCATCGAGGACGCTGACGGCGATCGCGTCCTGGAGCTCAACGAGGGCCAGGCCGTGCACTCGGTCTACCGCCCGGGCGAGTACCTCATGGGCGGGTACTGGGACTCGATGCTCACCCTGTCGTTCGCCGGTGAGCGCGAGCCCGAGCACATCGTCAACCTCGGCAGCGCTGCCGGCACGGTGGCCCGCGGGCTGACCCACTACTTCCCCGACATGAAGATCGACGCCGTCGAGCTGGACCCGGAGGTGACCAAGGTCGGCCAGGAGCTCTTCGACTACACCGGCGAGAACATCACCACGCACACCGCCGACGCCCGTCCCTGGCTGCAGTCGCGCGAGGACAAGTTCGACTCAATCCTGGTCGACGCCTACCGACAGCCCTACATCCCGTTCTACCTGACCACCAAGGAGTTCTTCGAGGTCGCGCTGGACCGGCTCTCCCCCGGCGGCACCGTCTCGGTCAACGTGGGTCACGTGCCCGGCAACGACGACCTGGAGAAGGTGCTCACCGCCACGATGCGCTCGGTCTTCGGCGAGGGCCGCGTCTGGCGCGACCCGGTGGACGAGACCAACACCGTGCTGCTGGCCACCAAGGGCGACTTCGACCCCAGGGTCAACCTGCGCAACGCCGAGATGCCGGCAGAGGTGCGGGCGGTGGCCGACGAGGCCGCTGACCGCCTCGAGCCCGGCCTGCGCGGCGGCAAGGTCTACACCGACGACCGCGCCCCGGTGGAGTGGCTGATCGACGCCTCGCTCGCGAAGGTGGCCGAGTAGCCCTCCGCGGTTCACAATGGCTCGATGCTGCCAGACGCCCTGCCCGACCCCGAGGAGCTGTGGTGGTCCTGGGTCGTGCTCGCGGCCTCGCACCGCGCTGCGGGCGACGACCGGTGCTGGTATGACGCCCGGCAGGGCACCTTGTGCCTCGAGCTCGACTCCGGTGAGTGGCTGCGGATGCAGCGAGTGCGCGGCACCCGCTTCTCGCTGTGGGGCCGGTCCCGCGTGGCGCCGAGCACCGCGCCGGACCCTCGGCAGCTCGCCCCTGAGTGGGCGGTGACCGAGGCGACCCTGGAGGACCACCCCTCCTTCGTCGGCTGGCACGCCCACGGGGAGTGGGACACCAGCTCTCCGGGCACCGACGAGGGCGCCCCGCACCTGATCCGTCCGCTGCTCACCGTCGACCCGCGGGCAGTGACCGCGGTTCGTGAGGGGCGCACCGACCCCCAGACGCTCTCCACCTGGATCAACGGCGAGGACCTCACGGGGGCGGTCGACGTGGTGCTGCTCGCCACCGGAGCCGCCCCGGCCGCCGCGACCACGGGAGCGGTGAGCGCCCGGTTGCGCGCCCAGGTTCACGACCAGATGCACGATGCCGCCGAGCGCGAACGGCCCGTGGTCCAGCGGCCACCGGCCCTGGTGCGGTGGCTGCGCGTCAACACACCCCCCATCCCCTTCGAGTACGCCGTGATGGCGCGCCGTGAGCAGCTGCTCCCCGCCCCGCGGAACACCCCGCTCACCGAGCCGGCCCGGCGGAGCCTGACCAACGTGCTCGCGACCCTCCACCGCGACGAGGCCAACGAGGAGTCCGGCGCCTGGCTCTTCGCCCGGGTCACCTCCAGCGACGGGGTCAACGTGCGCTTCCAGCGCGCCTTCGACAGCTGGCCCGCGTGGTACCGGCTGCACGCCGGCGAAGCGGCCCCCACGCTGGAGGACCTCGCCTGGGAGATGCACCAGCGCATCCCCGCCTGGCGTCCACTGTGGGCCAGCCTGCTGCCGGCGGTCCCCCCGACCTGAGCGGCGCCTCGGCAGTGTCCGGCGCTCCTGCCCTCAGAGCAGCCTGCGGTCCGATGCCCAGCGGGTCAGCTCGTGACGCGAGGAGAGCTGCAGCTTGCGCAGCACCGAGGACATGTGGGTCTCCACGGTCTTGATCGAGATGAACAGCTCGGCCCCCACCTCCCGGTAGGAGTAGCCGCGCGCGATCAGCCGCATCACCTCGCGCTCGCGCTCGGTGAGCCGGTCGAGGTCCTCGTCGACCGCTGCCACCTCGACGGTCCCGGCGAACGCGTCCAGCACGAAGCCGGCCAGGCGCGGGGAGAACACCGCGTCGCCCGAGGCCACCCGGTCGATGGCCGCCACCAGCTCGGGGCCGGTGATCGTCTTGGTGACGTAGCCGCGAGCCCCGGCCCGGATGGTCCCGATCACGTCCTCGGCCGCGTCGGAGACCGACAGCGCCAGGAACTGGGTCGGTGGGCCCTGGGTCTCCCGCCGCGGGGAGGCGGCCACCCGGCGCATCACCTCGGCCCCGCCACCGCCGGGCAGGTGCACGTCGAGCAGCACCACCTCGGGCTGGTGCGCGAGGACGGCGGCGACCGCCTCGTCGACGTCGGCCGCCTCCCCCACCACGTCCACGGCCGAGCCGAGCTCGGCCCGGACCCCGGTACGGAACATCGCGTGGTCGTCGACGATGACGACGGTGTGCAGGCTCATGGGCTGGACTCCTTGTTGCGTTGGCCGTGCGGCATGGACAGGCGGACCTCGGTGCCGGAACCCGGCACGCTGCGCACCGACGCGGTGCCGCCGTGGCGCTCCATCCGGCCGATGATGCTGCTGCGCACGCCCTGACGGTCGGGGGCGACCTGCGCCGGGTCGAAGCCGGTTCCGCGGTCGCGGACGAACACCTCGACGCCGGCCGGGGTGGCCTCGCCGTACACGTCGACGGCGCCGGCCCCGGAGTGCAGCGCCGCGTTCGCGATCGCCTCCCGGGTGGCGAGCACCAGCGGACGGTCACCCTCGGCGAGGGTCGCGTCGCCCACGCAGACCACCTCGACCGGTACGCCGAGACTGTCCTCCACCTCCGCAGCCACGCCCCTGAGCGCGTCGGCGAACGTGGCCGGCCCGGCGGTGTCGGGGTCAAAGAGCCACGAGCGGAGGTCTCGCTCCTGCGCGCGGGCGAGGCGGGAGACCGTCGCGGGATCACCGGCGGAGCGCTGGATCAGCGCCAGGGTCTGCAGCACCGAGTCGTGCAGGTGCGCGGCCACGTCCGCGCGCTCCTGGGACCTGACCCGGGCCTCGCGCTCCTCGCTGAGGTCCGAGGAGAGCCGCAGCAGCCACGGCCCGACCATGAACCCGAGCCCCACGATCCCGAAGGCGGCGGCCAGCCCGACGTTGAGCGCGACGGTGAGGTTGCCCGAGCGCAGCGAGAACAAGGTGACGGCGGCGATCAGCAGGAGCAGGCCGACGCCGATGCGCAGGTAGGACCGCCAGCCGCCCTCGCCCACGAGCGCTCCCACGGGACCCAGCCGGCCCCCGGGGTTGCGCCACCGGCCCTGCTGGGCCTCGTCGGCCTGGTGCCAGAGCAGCGCCACCCCGCAGCCCGCGAGCAGCAGCGGCCCCTGGGCCAGGGTCTGGCCGGTGACCATGGCGAGGGCGATCAGGATCCCGATCGCGATGGCGCCGACCGCGACCAGCGGCCCGTAGTCGGCCAGCCGTTGCTGCGGTCGCGCGCCGCGTCGGCCCTGCCGGGTGGCGGCGTCCAGGCCGGGTGAGCGCGACTCGGTGTGGCGTTGGGCGGGCAGGAACATCCACAGGGCGCCGTAGAGCACCACACCGAAGCCGCCGAACGCGACCAGGGCCAGCATGGCCATCCGCACCCACAGCACCGGCAGCCCGAGGTGCTCCGCGAGGCCCGATGCGACACCGCCGATCCAGCGGTCGTCGGTGGAGCGGAACGCGCGCCGGGGCCCGTCCGGGGCGGCGCCGGGCGGCACCGGGCCTGGGCCGGCGGGCAGTGGAGGGGGCAGGGGGCGGCTCATTTCCAGGTCATCGTGTCACCGCGCACCCCCGAGCCACATCAGGTATGACCCCTGAGCCGGTGCGCCGGGGTTTCAGGGTCGTCCCCGATGGTGCCGCTCGCCAGGCACCGCCACGATGGATGACATGAACCAGTACGGCGCCACCACCGACCCCTCCGGCACCTCGCCGGGTGACTCCCCGGACAACTCTCTGGGATCCGAGGAGTCCGGGCAGCACGGCGGTCCCCGCGTCACCGCCGAGCAGCTGCGCGACATCGACCGCCTGCGCCGCAGCACCAGCGACCGCTACATCGCAGGTGTCGCGGGCGGACTGGGCCGCTACCTCGACGTCGACCCCACCGTGATCCGCGTGGTCCTCGGGGTGCTCACCTTCTTCGGCGGGGCAGGTGTCCTGTTCTACGCCGTGGCCTGGCTCGTCCTTCCCGAGGATGGACAGCAGCAGGCCACCGTCGACCTGCCTCCCGACGTACGCCGGGTGGTCCTGCTCGTGGTCGGGGTGGTGGCCCTCGCGGCCGTCCTCGGCACCCCGTTCATCGGCGACAACTGGGGCACGAACTTCCCGTTCCCCCTGGTCGCACTCGCCCTGGTCGCCGTGGCCCTGTTCGCCACCCGCGGCCGCCGCCGGGCCGACCGCGTCCCGCCGGCCCCCTGGGGCAGCGTCCCCACATCCCCCGCCCCGACCCCCGACCCGAGAGGCACCACCATGTCGTCCACCCAGAGCGCGCCCGTCGAGGAGACCCGCCCGATCCACGCGCCCGGCACCGAGGCGGGTTGGATGCCGCCGCAGAACCCCCCGCAGCACCCGGCCCAGGGCCCGCCGCCGGCTTACCTGCCGCCGCTCCCGCCCCGGCCACGGCGCACCGGGATGGTGCTGTTCTGGCCCACGCTGGCGCTGATCGCGATCGCCCTGGGCACCCTGGGCATCTTCGACGTCTCGGCGACGGTGAGCCCCTCGGCGTACTTCGCCCTCGCCCTGGCCGTGACGGGCGTGATGCTCCTGGTCGGCGCCTTCGTGGGCCGGCCCGGCGGCCTGATCGCCCTGGGACTGATGACCAGCCTCGCCCTGGGCGTGGCGAGCACCATCGAGGCCACCACCGACTGGGAGACCAGCGGTGAATCGATGCGCGCCCAGCCGACCAGCGCCCAGGCGGTCCAGGACAGCTACCGGGTCCCCAACGGCTCGATCGACCTCGACCTCACCGGCGTCCGCGACCTCGCGGCCCTGGACGGCCGCACCATCGAGGTCGGCCTCAACGCCGGCGACATCACGGTGGTCCTCCCCCGCGGCCTGAACGCGATCGTCGACGCCGACCTGCGCTTCGTCGGGAACATCACCATCGGCAGCAGCAGTCGCGGGGGCTTCGAGCAGTCACTCACCCGGACGCTCACCGGATCGACCGATCCGACGGCTCCCACGATCACCCTGGACATCGACGCCCGCGCAGCCGGCATCGACGTCCAGCAGGAGTGATCCCCCGGTGACCACACGCCCGTCCCCGACACGTCCCCCGACTTCAAGGAGCACCAATGTCCGCCCCCCAGCCCCCCGCTGAGCGCCGCGTCAAGATCCCCCACCTCGTCTTCGCCCTGCTCTTCCTCGGCCTCGTCGTCATCTGGTCCCTGGGTACCAGCGGGGTGCTGCGAGGCGAGTCCCTGACCATCCTGGGCCCCGCCGTGCTCGTCGCCGCCGGCGTCATCGGGCTCGGCGCCAGCCTCGCCGGCAGCCGCAGCCGCAACCGCGACGCCACCCTTGCCGAGCCCTTTACCGAGCCCTTTACTGGGCTCTCTTCCGAGGGCGAGGAAGCAGGTCGTTACGGGTACGACCACGATGAGTACGACCAGCCCGTGCCGTCCGACGACACCGAGGAGCTCCGATGACCGACCAGCCGAACGATCCCTACATGCAGCCCCCCGGGCAGCCGCCCGTGCAGCCCCCGCCGCCGCCGCGGCCGGTCAAGCGGCTCACCCGCAGCTCGGTGGACTCCCCGGTGAGCGGGGTCTGCGGCGGCATCGCGGAGTACGTCGGGATCGACGCCACCGTCGTCCGCGTGCTCGCGGTCCTCGCGATGGTGTTCACGTTCCCGGTGGGCCCGCTGGTCTACGTCGTGCTGTGGGCGATCATCCCCAAGCAGTGAGACGCCTCAGTCCCGCGAGGAGTCCGAGAGCGACCGGGTGATCACCTGGTTGGAGGCCCGCTGGAAGCCGCCGACGACCGCCTCGAGCGTGAGCTGGCGCAGCTGCGAGACCTTCTGCTCGAACGCGGCCTTGTCGGCCTCGCTGTGCGGCTGGCCCCGGAACGGGGCGAGGACCCGCGTGCGCAGGATGTGGGTGAGCTCGTCGGCCAGCGCGTCCATGTGCCGGGTGATCGCCTCGGCGGCCTCCTCCACGGAGTCGACCGGGATGTCGAGCTCGACCAGCTTCAGCGCGGAGTCGAAGGACGGCAGCGGCTCGTAGCGGTCGCCGTCGACGCGGACCGCGTAGATCCTCACCAGCCGGTCGATGTCCTCGTCGTCGAGGGTGCGCCCGGCGCGGCTCTCCAGCTCGCGCCGGGTCACCGACTCCCGCGGCCCCGCGCTCCACGAGGTGAGCAGCGCACGCTGCAGGGTGAGGTCCTCCACGGAGGCGTCGGCCGGGACCCGGGCGAGGTACTTCTCGATCGCGGCCAGGGTGAAGCCGTGGTCCTGCAGGGCCCGGATCAGGTCGAGGCGGGCGCGGTGCGCCGGGGTGTAGTACGCCATCCGCCCGCGGCGCGCCGGCGGTGGCAACAGCCCTAGGCCCGCGTAGTAGCGGGTGGTGCGCACCGTCATCCCGCTGGCTGCGGCGAGCTCGTCCACGGTGTAGAGCTGCTCCCCGGGCCCGGCTCCGGCCCCGGGTCCAACTGCGGGTGACCCTGGCTCGTCCGACACCCCTCGACCGTAACAGTCCTACTGGCACAGTGCCGCCTCCGCGTCTCATTGGCAGGCGGGTGCAGCCGCGTCGGCCTTGAAGCGTGACAGTTTTGCTGTAACAGTGAGAACGTCATCCTCACCCTGCCGACTGGAGCCCTTCATGCCCGACCTGTACACCGCTGAGCACGAGGACTTCCGGAAGAGCGCCCGGACCTTCTACGAGCGCGAGGTCGTGCCGTTCCACGACCAGTGGGAGCAGGACGGGATCGTGCCGCGCGAGCTGTGGCTCAAGGCCGGCGAGGCCGGGCTGCTGTGCTTCGACGTGCCCGAGGAGTACGACGGCCCCGGCGTCGACGACTTCCGCTACAACGTGATCGTCTCCGAGGAGCAGACCCGCGCAGGAGTCAGCGGCCCCGGGTTCTCGGTGCACACCGACATCATCGTTCCCTACATCACCAGCCTCGGGACCGAGGAGCAGAAGCAGCGCTGGCTGCCCGGCACCGTCTCGGGCGAGATCGTCACCGCGATCGCGATGACCGAGCCGGGCGCGGGCAGCGACCTGCAGGGCATCCGGACCACCGCGGTCGACAAGGGTGACCACTACCTGCTCAACGGCTCCAAGACCTTCATCAGCAACGGCATCCACGCCGACCTCGTGATCGTGGTCGCCCGGACCGACCCCGAGGCCGGCCACAAGGGGATCAGCCTGCTGGTCGTCGAGCGCGGCATGGAGGGCTTCGAGCGTGGTCGCAACCTCGACAAGATCGGGCTGCACGCGCAGGACACCTCCGAGCTGTCCTTCACCGACGTCGTGGTGCCCAAGGAGAACCTCCTCGGCGAGGAGGGACAGGGCTTCATCTACCTGATGATGAACCTCCCCCAGGAGCGGCTGATCATCGCGGCCCAGGCCGTCGCCGCCGCCGAGGCAGTCGTGGAGATGTGCATCGACTACGCCAAGACCCGCGAGGCGTTCGGCAAGCCGATCGGCAAGTTCCAGCACAACCGGTTCCTGGTCGCCGAGATGGCCACCGAGGTCCGGGTCGCCCGCGCGTTCCTCAACGAGTGCCTCACCAAGCACCTCGCGGGCGAGCTCACCGCTGTGGACGCGTCGATGGCGAAGTACTACTGCACCGAGCTGCAGAACAAGCTGGTCAACCAGGGCGTCCAGCTCCACGGCGGCTACGGCTACATGATGGAGTACCCCATCGCCAAGGCCTACCTGGACAGCCGGATCTCCACGATCTACGGGGGCACGACGGAGATCCAGAAGGAGATCATCGGCCGGAGCCTGGGTCTCTAGGCGATGGACTTCGACCTTCCCGAGTCCGCCGTCGCCGTACGCGCGGGTGTCGCTGCCGTCGCAGCGAAGTACGACCACGCCTACTGGTCGCGGTGCGAGGAGAACCACCGCTATCCCGAGGAGCTCTACCGAGACCTCGCCGACGGCGGCTGGCTCGGCCTCAGCGTCCCCGAGGAGTACGGCGGCGGCGGGCAGGGACTGCTCGAGACGGCGATCGCCTGCGAGACCCTGTGCGCCTCCGGGGGCACGGCGGGCTCGTTCATCTACGTGCTCAACCCGGGCTTCGGCGTCACGACGCTGGCCCGGCACGGCACCCAGGAGCAGAAGCAGGAGATCCTCCCGGGCCTGGCCACCGGCGACCTCCAGTTCAGCTTCGGGCTCACCGAGCCCGACGCCGGCTCCAACGCCATCGAGATCACCACCAGCGCCCGCCCCGACGGGGACGACTTCCTGATCAAGGGCCAGAAGGTGTGGATCTCCAACGTCGAGCGGGCCGACTGGATGGTCGTGGTCACCCGTACGATCCCGGCCGCCGAGGCGAGGCCGCGCACGTCCGGCTTCACGCTGTTCCTCCTCGACGTCAAGGAGGCGCTGGCCGCCGGGACGTTGAGCTACACCCCGATCCCGAAGATGGGGTCGAACATCCTGCACTCCAGCCAGGTCTTCCTTGACGACGTCCGGGTCCCCGCCCACCGGGTGCTCGGCGAGGTCGACGAGGGCTTCCGGGTGCTGTGGGACGTGCTCAACCCGGAGCGGATCATCGCTGCTGCCGGTGCCGTGGGCGGTGCCGACGCCGCACTGGACGTCGCCTCCGACTACGCCCGTGAGCGCCAGGTCTTCGGGCGCCCGATCGGGTCGAACCAGTCGATCCAGTTCCCACTGGCCCAGATCAAGGCGAAGGCCGAGCTGGCCCGGCTGATGACCTACAAGGCCGCCTGGCTCTTCGACCGGGGCAGGCCGTGCGGGAGCGAGGCGAACGTCGCCAAGCTGACCGCGGCCCAGGCCTCGTGGGAGGCCGCGGACCAGGCGTTCCAGACCCTCGGCGGGATGGCGTACTCCAAGGAGTACCCGGTGGAGCGGATGTTCCGCGACGCCCGCATCGCCAAGAACATCCCGGTCTCGGAGCAGATGGTGCTCGCCCACATCGGCACCTCGATGCTGAACCTGCCGAAGAGCTATTGACGCTCCCCCGGACTGCGGAGAGACTCCAGACCCCCGACCAGGAGACTCACATGACCGATGTCCTCGCAGACCGGCAGCAGATCGAGGCCCTGATCGCGGGGAGGTCGATCGTGCAGGCGTTCGCGGACACCGTGGCCGAGCAGGGCGACGCCCCGGCGTACTCCGACAAGATCGGGGTCGAGGACCCGGCCGGCTGGCGCACGCTGTCCTGGCGCGAGCTGCGCGAGACCGCCCTGGACGTGGCCGCGGCGCTGGTCGACCTCGGCGTGCAGCCCGGTGACCGGGTCGCGATCATGGCCTCGAACCGGATCGAGCACGTGGTCGCCGACATCGGGGCCCTGCACGCCGGCGCGACGCCGATGTCCATCTACAACACCCTCTCCCCCAGCCAGGTCGGCTACATCGCCGGCCACGCCGCCCCCGCGGTCGTGGTGCTCGAGAGCGCCGACCACCTCGCCCGCTGGGCCGACGCACTGGCCGCCGGCGAGGTCCGGCAGGTCGTGGTGCTCGACCCGGCCGCCGTACAGGGCGGGGCGATCACCTGGGACCAGCTGCTCGAGCGCGGCCGCGCCACCAGGGAGCAGCACGCCGCGGAGGTCGACCGTCGCTGGCAGGCCATCGACCCCGACCAGCCGGCGACGATCCTCTACACCTCCGGCACGACCGGCAACCCCAAGGGCGTGGTGATCACCCACCGCAACGTGCTCTTCGAGGTGGAGAGCAGCACCCGGACCGCCGGGCTCGAGGGCGAGGAGAACATCGGGGTCTCCTACCTGCCCTACGCCCACATCGCCGAGCGGGTGCTGGGCATCTACCTGCCGATGGCCCAGGGCGCCCACCTGCACCTGATCGGTGACCCGGCCCAGCTGGTCGGCGCGCTCGGCCAGGTCCGCCCGACGCGGTTCTTCGGGGTTCCCCGGGTCTGGGAGAAGATCCAGACCGGCATCGGCGGGCTGCTCGCGATGGAGACCGACGCGGCGAAGAAGCAGGCTGTCGCCGACGCGATGGCGGTCGGACTGGAGTACGTCGAGTCGCTGCAGGTCGGTCACCAGACCAGCCCCGAGCTCCAGGCGCGGTACGACGCCGTCGACCAGGCCGTGCTCACCCCGATGAAGTCGATGCTCGGCCTGGAGCGGGTGGCCTGGGCCGGCTCCGCGTCGGCCCCGATGCCGCTGGAGACCGCGCGGTTCTTCGCCGGCCTCGGGTTCGCCATCTTCGACATCTACGGGATGACCGAGACGACCGGCTCGGTCACCGCCTGCGGGCCCGGCCGGTTCAAGCTCGGCACCGTCGGCCAGGCCCAGCCCGGCATCGAGATCGCGATCGCCGAGGACGGCGAGATCCTCACCCGGGGCCCGGTGAACACCTCCGGCTACCTCCAGAACCCCGAGGCCACCGCCGACCTCGTCGACGAGGACGGCTGGGTGCACACCGGCGACATCGGCGAGCTCGACGAGGACGGGTTCTTGAAGGTCGTCGACCGCAAGAAGGAAATGATCATCACCTCGCAGGGCAAGAACATCGCACCCTCGAACATCGAGAACCTCCTCAAGGAGAGCCCCCTGGTCGGGCACGCGCTCGCCTACGGCGACTCCAAGCCCTACGTGGTCGCCATCATGACCCTCGACCCGGACGTCGCACCGGTGGTCGCCGCCAAGCTGGGCCTGGAGTACGCCGACCTCGCCGGCCTCGCGCAGGCACCCGAGATCCTCGCCATGGTGGAGGACGCGGTGGCGAAGGCCAACGAGCGGCTCTCCCGCCCCGAGCAGGTCAAGAAGTGGACCCTGCTGCCGGTGGAGTGGACCGCCGAGACCGCGGAGCTGACCCCGACGCTGAAGGTGAAGCGTCGCGTCGTGCACGCGAATTACGCGGACGCGCTCCAGGGTCTCTACGCCCAGTCGTGAGGCTGGACGCGGGCCTGCCACCCGGGCCCCTTACTTTGTAAACTTTTTGCCCTCGCACCCTTTGTGATGCTCATCTCGTCGGCTACTGTGAAACGACGCGCCGCGCAGATGCGGCGGGCATCTCGTTGAAGCCAACCGGCCGGATGCCGCAGTGCTGTAGGGGAATGGCACTCCTTCCCTCAGCTCTCCCTCGGGGAGCGATTCACAGGTCGGTGAGCACACATGCCTGCACTAGCCCAACCCCAAACGGCCGGTCACCTGGCCCACGAACAGACCCGTCCCGAGAACGCCCGGGCCACCCGGACGCGCGAGCTCTTCACCCTCGCCGGGTGCGCCGGCACGGCCGAGGAGCGACGCGCGCTCCTCGACACCGTGATCGAGATGCACCTCGACCTCGCCCACGCCGAGGCCGGCCGCTACCGCTCGCGGGGCATCCCCGTCGACGACCTGCGCCAGGTCGCCGCTCTCGCGCTGACCAAGGCCACCCGGGGCTACGACGTCGCCACCGGCCACGACTTCCTCTCCTACGCCGTGCCCACCATCCGCGGCGAGCTGCGCAAGTACTTCCGCGACCACGGCTGGATGATCCGGCCGCCTCGCCGGATCCAGGAGCTGCAGGCCCGGATCAACGCCGCCGAGGCCGTGCTGTCCCACCGGCTCGGCCGGTCCCCGCAGCCGGCCGAGATCGCCGAGCACCTCGACGAGCCCCGGGAGTCGGTGATCGAGGCGCTGGCCAGCGACGGCTGCTTCGCGCCGGCCTCCCTGGACCACCCTGCCGGTGGCGACGGGTCCACGACCCTGGGCGAGCTGCTGCCGCTCGACGACGCCGAGCACCGCGCGGCCGACGCGCGGCTGATGCTCAGCCCGGTGCTGAACACGCTCGGCAAGCGCGACCGGCTGATCCTCGACATGCGCTTCCACCAGGGGATGACCCAGCGCGAGATCGCCGCCTGCATCGGGGTCACCCAGATGCAGGTCTCCCGGCTGCTGACCCGCATCCTGGGCCAGCTGCGCAACAGTGTCGGCGAGGTTCACGCGTCCTGAGCCGGGCCGATCCTGAGCCGGGCCGAGGCAGACGGGTCGTCGGCCGCTAGGACGCTGCCACGCCTCGCCCGGAGACCCAGCGGTCCCTGACCGTGACCGTTGCCGCGGGGAAGTCGGTGAGCAGCCCGTCCACCCCGAGGTCGAGCAGCCGGACGATGTCGTCGGGCGTCTCCTTCCTCAGGGTCCACACGAGGACACCGAGGCCCGCCCTCCTGGCCACCTCTACCGTGCGGGCGACGGCGTGCCGCTTGTGCACCCCGATCGAGTTCGCATACCTCGCCTCTCGGTGCAGCATCCGGCGCTTGACCGGCTCCAGGGGCCCCACCAGGCGGACCAGCTCGTTGTCCACGCGGTGCCGCAGCGCCCGCAGCACCGAGGAGTCGAACGACATCACGCTGACCGGTGACAGCGCGCCGGTCAGGCTGCGCCGCCGCAGCAGGTCGAGCAGCGGCTCGTGCATCGGCATCCCGAGACCGGCGAAGACCTCGGGGTGCTTGAGCTCGACGTGCACCCCGAGCCGGCGGCCGGACCGGGCCGACTCGGCCTCCCGCAGGTCGAGCAGCTCCTCGAGGGTGAGCACGTGCCCCTGGCCGTCGTACATCGCGCTGGTGGGTCGCTTGCGCGGCCAGCGCTCGCGCGCCCGGAGCCGCCGCAGCTCGGCGAGGTCGAAGTCCTGCACGAACCAGCCGTGCTGCACCAGGCCGTCGACCACCAGCCGGCGGCGGCGGTGCGCGAACTCGGCATGCTGGGCCACGTCGGTGGTCCTGGCCAGGTCGAGGTCGTGGCGGCAGACCAGCACCCCGTCGCGGGTGCAGACCACATCGGGCTCGACCGACTCGGCGCCCATGCGCCAGGCCAGCCGGTAGGCCATCGAGGTGTGCTCGGGGCGATGACCGCTGGCACCGCGGTGCCCGATCACGAGGGTTCTGGTCACACCCGCGACGCTCCCCGCCGCGAGTGACGGACCGGTGACGTACGCCCCAACGGAGGGCGAGCGTCTGGGGCCGTCTGCGGCCGATCCGGGGTCCCCGTACCTTTCTCGCATGCAGATCGACTCGTTCGGCTCCTTGTCGCTCCGACCGGCCCTCGACCACCCCGAGCTCCTCGCCGCCCCGGTGCGCGAGGCGCTCGCCTCCTGGGAGCACGCGGGCGAGGTCGCCGTGGCCGTGATCGACCCCGAGCTGGCCGACACCGCCGCGATGACCGAGGCGTACGGCGTCTCGCTGGAGGCCAGCGCGAACTGCGTCGTGGTCTCGGGCCGGCGCGACGGCCAGGAGCGCTCGGCGGCCTGCGTGGTGCGCGCGGACACCAAGGCCGACGTCAACGGCGTCATCAAGCGCACCCTCGACGTGCGCAAGGCCTCCTTCCTCAACCACGACCGTGCCGTGACCGAGACCGCCATGGAGTACGGCGGGATCACGCCGGTCGGCATCCCCTCGGACTGGCGCCTGCTCCTCGACCCACGCGTGGTCGAAATCGAGACCGCCATCATCGGCAGCGGCATCCGTGGGTCCAAGCTCGTCCTGCCGGGCCGGCTACTGGTCCAGCTCCCCCGGGCCGAGGTGGTTCCGGAGATGGCTCGCCAGGTCTAGTCTCGAAAACTTGGGGTGGACGATGAGTTCTGGACGCTCCCGGGGTCTGCCTCAGGTCAGTGAGGTGACTCGCGCCTCGCGCCCGTCCCCTGGAGTGGACCCATGCATCGTCAGATCGCCGGAAGGCTGACCGGCCGCGTCACCAAGTGGATCGTGCTCGCCCTGTGGCTGGTCGCCTTCGGCGTCATGGGCAGCTTCGCGGGCAAGCTCACCGACGTACAGAACAACGAGGCCGCCTCCTGGCTGCCGGGGAACGCGGAGTCCACGCGCGCCCTGGACAAGCTGGGGCCGTTCCAGGACCCGAACGCGATCCCGACGACCGTGGTCTACGAGAAGGACTCCGGGTTCACCGCGGCCGACCTCGCCACCCTGCAGAAGCAGGCCGGCGAGCTGCAGGCGATGGACGACGTCGAGGGCAAGGTGATCGGGCCGATCCCCTCCAGGGACGGCAAGGCGGTCCAGACAACCGTGACGTTCGACCTCGGGTCCAACGGGTGGAACCTGATGCCCGACATCGCGAAGGACATCAAGGACATCACGGCGCTCGACGGCACCGAGGTCTACATCGCCGGGGCGGGCGGCTCGGCCGTGGACTCCTTCGAGTCCTTCGAGGGGCTCGACAGCAGCCTGCTGGTCGCGGCCCTCGGCGTGGTCATCGTGCTGCTGTTGCTCACCTACCGCAGCCCGATCCTGTGGATCCTGCCGATCTTCTCCGTGGTGGTCGCGCTGGTCACCTCCCTGGGGGTGATCTACTTCCTGGCGAAGTACGCCGACCTGACCGTCAACGGGCAGAGCCAGGCGATCGTGTCGATCCTGGTGATCGGGGCCGGGACCGACTACGCGTTGCTGCTCGTCGCGCGGTACCGAGAAGAGCTCCGTCGTCACGACGACCGGCACGAGGCGATGGCGGTCGCGCTGCACCGGGCCACCCCGGCCATCATCGCCAGCGGGAGCACGGTGATCGTGGGCATGCTGTGCCTGCTGCTCGCCGAGATGAACTCGACCGCGGGGCTGGGGCCGGTGTGCGCGATCGGCGTGGGGGTCGCGCTGCTGGCGATGATCACGCTGCTGCCCGCCCTGCTGGTGATCTTCGGCCGGTGGATGTTCTGGCCCAAGCGCCCGACGTTCGGCTCCGAGGAGCCGACCAGCCGCGGGCTGTGGGCGCGGGTGGGCCAGTTCATCGCCCCGCGGCCGCGCAGGGTCTGGGTGGTCACCGCGGCCTGCCTCGGGGCCGCAGCGCTCGGCGTACTCACCCTGAACACCAACGGGCTCTCCGCCGAGGACACCTACACCCAGGAGTTCGAGTCGGTCACCGGCCAGCAGGTGCTCACCGAGCACGGCCTCGCGGACGCCTCCACACCGCTGCAGGTGGTCGCAAACGCGGACCGGGCCGACGCAGTGGCGCAGGCCCTGCGCGGCGTGGAGAACCTCGAGCCGCCGAGCCGACCGGTGGTCCAGGACGGGGTCGCGTTCATCAGCTCGAACCTGACCGTCGACTCCACCTCCGACGCAGCCTTCGACACGGTCGACGAGGCACGCGCAGCGGTGCACGGGGTCGACGGGGCGGACGCACTGGTGGGCGGCAGCTCCGCGATCCTCGCCGACATGCTGGAGGCGAACGCCCGGGACTCCCAGGTGATCATCCCGGTGACGCTGCTCGTGGTGCTGCTGATCCTGATGGTGCTGCTCCGAGCCGTCGCCTCGCCGCTGATCCTGATCGCCACGGTGGTGCTCTCCTTCGGCGCCGCCCTCGGCTTGAGCGCCCTGGCGTTCACCTACCTGTTCGACTACCCCGGCGTGGATCCCAGCTTCCCGCTGTTCGTCTTCGTCTTCCTGGTCTCCCTGGGCATCGACTACAACATCTTCTTGATGACCCGGGTGCGCGAGGAGACGATGACCCGCGGGACCCGGGCCGGGTCGCTGGTGGCGCTCTCGGCCACCGGCGGGGTGATCACCTCGGCCGGGCTGGTGCTCGCCGCGACGTTCGCGGTGCTGGCGTCCCTGCCACTGGTGTTCCTGGTCGAGCTCGGCTTCGCGGTCGCGCTCGGGGTCATCCTGGACACGATCATCGTCCGCTCGGTGCTCGTGACCGCGATCAACCTCGACCTCGGCGCGAAGATCTGGTGGCCCAGCGGGCTCGACCGCGCCGGTGGGCACGGCGGGGCGGGGGCGGTCCCCGGCCGATCGTCGGAGCAGAGCGAGCGCAGCGACGTACGCGTGCGGACCTGAGGAGGGCGGCCCCGAGGTGGCGCCACGACCCTGACACCAATACTGTCAGCGTCATGAAGCTCTCCACGATGTTGATGTACGACGGAAACCCGCGCTCCGCCGCCGACCAGGTCGTCGGGCTGGAGAAGGCCGGAATCGACACGGTCTGGGTGGCCGAGGCCTACGGCTTCGACTCCCCCACGCTGATGGGCTACCTGGCCGCCGTGACCGAGACCGTCGAGATCGGCGCCGCGATCCTCAACGTCTACTCGCGCACGCCGACGCTGCTCGCGCAGACCGCCGCTGGCCTCGACAACGTCTCCGGCGGGCGCGCCATCCTCGGCCTCGGCGCCTCGGGCCCGCAGGTCATCGAGGGCTGGCACGGGATGCCGTACAGCAAGCCCCTGGGACGCACCAAGGAGGCGATCGAGATCATCCGCGCCGCCCTGCGCCGCGAGGTGATCGAGTACGACGGGAAGAGCTTCCACCTCCCCCTGCCGCAGGGTGAGGGCACCGGGCTCGGCAAGCCGCTGAAGATGCTGACCCGCCCCGAGCGCAGCAGCGTCCCGATCTACATCGCCGCCCTCGGGCCGAAGTCGGTCGAGGGCGCCGCGGAGTACGCCGACGGCTGGCTGCCGTTCATGTACAGCCCCGAGGGCGCCGCCCAGGTCTGGGGCGACGCGATCGCCGCCGGCACCGCCAAGCGCAGCGAGGACCTGGCGCCACTGGAGATCTCCGCGGGCGGGCTCGTCGCGATCGGCGACGACGTCAAGGGCTTCCTCGACTTCGCCCGCCCGATGGCCGCGCTCTACATCGGCGGCATGGGTGCCCGGGGCAAGAACTTCTACAACGAGCTCGCCTGCAAGTACGGCTACGAGGCCGAGGCCAAGGAGATCCAGGACCTCTACCTCGACGGCAAGAAGAAGGAGGCCGAGGCGGCAGTGCCGCTCGAGCTGCTCGAGCGCACCAACCTCGTCGGCCCCGAGGGCTACATCAAGGAGCGGATCGCGGCCTTCCGCGAGTCCGGCGTGACCAACCTCCAGGTGGCCCCGGCCAGCGACGACCCGGCCGGGCTGGTGCGCCAGCTCAAGGAATGGGTCAGCTGAACCGGCGCCGGTTCGCCGCGCGCGGGCGGGGTCCGACAGCGGGCCCTGCCCGCGTGGGCCCGGCACGCGGCTAGCCTGAAGCACGATGAGCGACCAGCCGGCCACCAGGCCCACCCCCCAGCAGACTCGCCGGGCGATCGCACGCGCCGAGCGCGGCGCCGCCCTGGACCTCGCCGAGGCCGCGGTGCTGCTGGAGGCGCGCGGCGAGGACCTCCAGCGACTGGCCGCCGTGGCCGCACGAGTCCGGGACGCGGGCCTGGTCACCGCGGGCCGGCCGGGGACCGTGACCTACTCCCCGAAGGTGTTCATCCCGGTCACCCGGCTGTGCCGCGACCGCTGCCACTACTGCACGTTCGTCACCACGCCGGGGCACCTCGAGCGCGCCGGCGAGGCGCCCTACCTCTCCCCCGACGAGATCCTCGAGATCGCCCGCCAGGGTGCCGAGCTCGGCTGCGCGGAGGCGCTGTTCACCCTCGGTGACCGGCCCGAGGACCGCTGGCCCGAGGCACAGGCCTGGCTGGACGCGGAGGGTTACGACTCCACCCTGGCCTACGTGCGCGCGATGGCCGTGCGCGTGCTGGAGGAGACCGGGCTGCTGCCCCACCTCAACCCCGGGGTGATGTCGTGGGAGGAGATGAACCGGCTCAAGCCGGTCTCCCCCTCGATGGGGATGATGCTCGAGACCACCTCGCGACGCCTGTTCGAGGTCAAGGGCGAGGCCCACCACGGCTCCCCCGACAAGGACCCGGCCGTGCGCGTGCGCGTGCTCGAGGACGCCGGCCGGCTCGGCGTACCGTTCACGACCGGGCTGCTGATCGGCATCGGCGAGACCGTGACCGAGCGCGCGGAGTCGCTCTTCGAGCTGCGCCGCGTGGCCCGGCAGTACGGCAACGTCCAGGAAGTCATCATCCAGAACTTCCGCGCCAAGCCCGACACCGCGATGCGGCACACCGACGACCTCGCCCTCGAGGAGTACCTCGCCGCGATCGCCGTCTCCCGGATCGTGCTCGGCCCCAAGGTCCGGCTGCAGGCTCCCCCCAACCTCGTCGACCTCGAGGAGTGCACTGCCCTGCTCGGGGCCGGCGTCGACGACTGGGGCGGCGTCTCCCCGCTCACCCCCGACCACGTGAACCCCGAGCGTCCCTGGCCCTCCCTGGAGCGGCTGCGCTCGATCACCGAGTCCGCCGGGTTCACCCTGCGCGGGCGTCTCACCGCGCACCCGGAGTACGTCCTGGCCGGCGAGCCGTGGATCGACCCCCGCGTCTCGGCCCACGTGGCCGCCCTCGCCGACGACGACGGCCTGCTGCGAGACGGCGTACGCCCGGTCGGCCACCCCTGGCAGGAGCCCGACGGCGGCTTCGCGGTCGCCGGCTCCGGCAAGGGCCGCACCGACCTGCACGCCAGCGTCGACACCGAGGGCCGCACCAACGACCGCCGCTCCGACTTCGACGAGATCTACGGGGACTGGGACTCGCTCAAGGAGGGGATAGTCCGAGACAGTCCCGTCGCGGAATCGGTCAGTTCGGGACGGAAACGTCGCGGACTATCCGGTACGGCGGCACTCAAGGCAGCCGAGCGCGATCCCGGCAACCTCAGCGACGAGCACGCGCTCACCCTGATGACTGCCGAGGGCGAGCTGCTCGACCAGGTGTGCAAGCTGGCCGACGACCTGCGGCGGGAGACCGTCGGCGACGACGTCACCTACGTGGTCAACCGGAACATCAACTTCACCAACGTCTGCTACGTCGGCTGCCGGTTCTGCGCGTTCGCGCAGCGGCGTACCGACGCCGATGCCTACTCGCTCTCGCTGAGCCAGGTCGCGGACCGGGCCGAGGAGGCCTGGAACCTCGGCGCCACCGAGGTCTGCATGCAGGGCGGGATCGACCCCGAGCTCCCCGGTACGGCGTACTTCGACCTCGCCGCCGCCGTGAAGCAGCGGGTGCCGCAGATGCACGTACACGCGTTCTCGCCGATGGAGATCGTCAACGGCTCCAGCCGCACCGGGCTGTCCTTCGAGGACTTCCTGATCAAGGCCCGCGAGTCCGGCCTCGACACCATCCCGGGCACCGCGGCCGAGATCCTCGACGACGAGGTCCGCTGGGTGCTCACCAAGGGCAAGCTGCCCACCGCCACCTGGATCGACGTGGTCAGCACCGCACACCGCGTGGGGGTGCGGTCGAGCTCGACGATGATGTACGGGCACGTGGACAACCCGCGGCACTGGGTGCAGCACCTGCGGGTGCTCTCCCGGATCCAGGACGAGACCGGCGGGTTCACCGAGTTCGTGCCGCTGCCGTTCGTGCACACCTCCTCGCCGATCTACCTCGCCGGCGTCGCCCGGCCGGGCCCGAGCCTGCGCGACAACCTCGCGGTGCACGCGATGGCCCGGATCCTGCTGCACGGCCGGATCTCCAACATCCAGACCAGCTGGGTCAAGCTCGGTGTCGAGGGCACCCGGGCGATGCTCCAGGCCGGCGCCAACGACGTCGGCGGCACCCTGATGGAGGAGACGATCTCCCGGATGGCGGGCTCCGAGCACGGGTCGGCCAAGACGGTCGCGGAGCTGGTGGAGATCGGCGCCGGCATCGACCGGCCGGTCGTCGAGCGCACCACGACGTACGCCGCCCGCTAGTCCGCCGCCGCAGGCCCTTGACTTAGTTCAAGAGTCGTATAAAAGTAAGGGATGGCCGACTCACCCCTCGTCCTCGGCATCGACTCCTCGACCCAGTCGACCAAGGCCCTCCTCGTGGACGCCTCCGACGGCACCGTCGTGGAGCAGCGCTCCGCCGCGCACCCGCCCGGCACCTCCGTGGACCCGCGGGCCTGGATCGCGGCGCTGGAGGAGGCCGCGGGACCGCTGCTCCCCCGCGCGGCAGCGGTGGCGGTGGGAGGCCAGCAGCACGGCGCGGTGATGCTCGACGAGTCCGGCGAACCGGTGCGGGACGCACTGCTGTGGAACGACCTCCGCAGTTCCGCGGCCGGCGAGGAGCTGGTCGCGGAGCTCGGCGGCCCCGACGCCTGCGCCGAGCTGACCGGGAGCGTGCTCACCGGCTCCTTCACGGTGACCAAGCTGCGCTGGCTGCGCGACCACGAGCCCGACGCCGCTGCGCGGGTGGACCGGGTGCTGCTCCCCCACGACTACCTCACCTGGCACCTCGCCGGGAGACCCGAGGAAGCGACGACCGACCGCGGGGACGCCTCCGGGACCGGGTACTTCTCCACCCGCGAGGACATCTGGCTCCCCGACGTGCTCGAGCGCGCCCTGGGCCGCGGCGTACGCCTGCCCCGGGTCGCCGCCCCTGCCGAGGTGGTGGCCACCCGGGACGGGGCCGTGATCGCGCCGGGCACCGGCGACAACATGGCCGCGGCTCTCGGCCTGGAGCTGGGTCAGGGCGACGTCGCGGTCTCGATCGGCACCTCCGGCGTCGCCTCCGCGGTGACCACCGAGGCGGTCGCCGACGGCACCGGGCAGGTCTCCGGGTTCGCCGACGCCACCGGGCGGTTCCTGCCGCTCGCGTGCACGATCAACGCCGCCCGCATCCTCGAGCTCGCCGCCCGGCTCCTCGACGTCGACCACGACGGCCTCGCGGAGCTGGCGATGCAGTCCGAGCCCGGCGCCCACGGCCTGACCCTGCTGCCCTACCTCGACGGCGAACGTACGCCGAACCGGCCCGACGCCACCGGCACCCTGCACGGGCTGACCACCGCGACCACGCGCGCCGACCTCGCCCGCGCCCACGTGGAGGGGCTGCTGTTCAGCCTGGCCGACGCGGTGGACGCCCTCGCGGCGGTCTCGGGGGCGACCGCCGAGCGCCTGCTGCTGATCGGCGGGGCGGCGCGCAACCCGGCCGTGCTCGCGTTGGCCCCCCTGGTCCTCGGCGAGCCCGTCGTGGTCCCGGCCCCCGGGGAGTACGTCGCCCTGGGCGCGGCCCGCCAGGCCGCCTGGGCCCTCTCGGGCGCGCCGACACCACCCGTCTGGAAGGTGTCCACCACCGAGCTGCCCACCGGTCGCACCGTCGCCGGTCTCCGCGAGAACTACCACCTGCTGCGCGAACGCACCGCCAACTGGAAACCACGAGAGGCACAGCCATGAGCGACTTCACCCCCACCCCGGAAGACAAGTTCTCCTTCGGTCTCTGGACCGTCCAGTACGGCGGCCGCGACCCGTTCGGGGAGCCCACCCGGCCCCCGATGGACCCGGTACGCGCCGTGCAGAAGCTGGCGGAGATCGGCGCCTACGGGATCAACTTCCACGACGACGACGTGGTCCCCTTCGGCTCCGACGACGCCACCCGCGAGCGGATCCTCGACGGACTGCGCAAGGCCCTCGCCGAGACCGGCCTGGTGGTCACCACCGCCACCACGAACCTGTTCTCCCACCCGGTGTTCAAGGACGGAGCGTTCACCTCCAACAACCGGGAGGTGCGCCGGTTCGCCCTGAAGAAGGTGATGCGCAACATCGACCTCGCCGCCGAGCTCGGCGCCAAGGTCTACGTGGCCTGGGGCGGCCGCGAGGGCGCGGAGTCGGGTGCCTCCAAGGACGTGATCACTGCGCTGGACCGCTACCGCGAGGCGTTCAACATCCTCGGCGACTTCGTCACCGACCGCGGCTACGACCTCCGGTTCGCGATCGAGCCCAAGCCCAACGAGCCCCGTGGCGACATCCTGCTGCCGACCGCCGGGCACGCGATGGCGTTCATCGAGACCCTCGACCGGCCCGAGATGGTCGGGGTCAACCCCGAGGTCGGCCACGAGGAGATGGCCGGGCTCAACGCCGCGGCGGGGTACGCGCAGGCGCTGTGGCAGGGCAAGCTCTTCCACATCGACCTCAACGGCCAGAACGGGCCGAGGTACGACCAGGACCTGCGCTTCGGTGCCGGCAACGTGCGCGGAGCCTTCTGGGTGGTCGACACCCTGCTCGCCGGCGGGTACGACGGCCCGGTGCACTTCGACTTCAAGACCCCCCGCACCGAGGACGACAACGGGGTCTGGGTCGCCGCGCAGGCGTGCATGCGCAACTACCTGATCCTGCGCGAGAAGGCCCTCGCGTTCCGCGCCGACCCGGAGGTGCAGGACGCCCTCAAGCAGGCCCAGCTGCCCGAGCTCGCCGTACCCACCCTGGCCGAGGGCGAGAGCTGGAGCGACCTGGAGGCCGCGGACGTGCCCGACGTCGATGCGCTCGGGGCCCGTGACACGTCCTTCGAGCGGCTCGACCAGCTGGCGCTCGAGCACCTCTACGGGCTGCGCCCCTGAGCGTGCAGGCCGACGCTGGTCCCGCGGCCACCGACGAGGTACGCCGCCGCAACACCGCGCTCGTGCTGCGGCTGCTGCGCGAGGCCGGCTCGTTGAGCCGGGCGGACCTGGCGCGGCGCTCGGGGCTCGCGAAGGCCACGGTCGGGACGATCGTCACGCAGCTCGAGCGTGCCGGGGCGGTGAGCGCGGGCGAGAGCGAGTCGACCGGGCGGGGCCGTCCCAGCACTCCCCTGGCGCTGGCCGGGCGCAACCTGGCCGGGCTCGGGATCGAGGTGAACGTCGACTACATGACCGCCACCGCGCTCGACCTGGCCGGTCGCGAGCTGTTCTTCGAGGAGCGCCCGGTCGAGCCCGGGGCCGCCCGGCTCGGCGACGTGCTGGGGATCGTGCGCGAGCACGTGGAGCGCCTCGCGACCGACGGAGTCTCGCTGCTCGGCCTGACCATCGCGGTCCCGGGGCTGATCGACCACGACCGCGGCGTGGTCGTCGCCGCCCCCAACCTCGGCTGGACCGAGGTCGCGCTCGCCGACGCCGTCCGCGCCGACCTCGGGCCGGGCATCCGCGTCGCCGTCGACAACGACGCGAACTGCGCGGCCCGCGCCGAGCGGGTGCACGGGGTCGCGGCGGGCATCGACGACTTCGTCTACCTGACCGGCACGGTGGGCCTCGGCGCCGGGGTGTTCAGCGGAGGCCGGGTGCTGCGCGGATCCCGCGGACTGGCCGGGGAGGTCGGGCACCTCCGCGTCGGGGACGACCAGCACGTCTGCGCGTGCGGGCGCACCGGCTGCTGGGAGGCTCTCGTCGGTCAGCGCGCACTCGCCCAGGCGACCGGGGTGCCGGTCCGGCCGGGCGAGGACCCGGTGTCTTACGCCGACCGGCTCGTCGCCGCGCCTGATGCCGTCGACGGCCTCGCCGTGGTCGCCGACGCGCTCGGCCGCGGGGTGGCCCAGCTGGCCCTCACCCTGGACCCGCGGATGGTGGTCCTCGGCGGAGCGTTCGTACCGCTCGGCGAGCTCCTGGTCCCCGCAGTCGAGGCCGCCCTGGACGCGAGCTTCACCGGCGCCGGCTGCACCGTCACCCTGAGCACCCTCGGCCTGCATGCCGCCTCCACAGGCGCAGCAGTCGACGCCCTGGACGAGGTCTACGCCGGCACCCGCCCCCTGCCCGCCTGAGGCTGGGGGCACCACAAGGTGGTCGAGCAGCGAGCGGTGGGGCGAGACCACGTGGAGAGCCGGGCGGCGGGCCTACGCCGGGGCACGCGCCCGAAAGGTGGTCGAGCAGCGAGCGCCAGCGAGCGGATAGTCGAGACCACTCAGGGTGACCCGACAAGCAGCCGTACGCCGAAGCACGCGACCACATGGTGGTCGAGCAGCCTGGGTCGCGCGCCCCGGCGTACACCCGCCCCTCGGGGTACTTCTAGCTCCCGGCTCACCTGACGTGGTCTCGACTATCCGCTCGCTTCGCTCGCTGCTCGACCACCTTGGGTCTCGCCCCCAGCCCGTCAGCCGAGGATCTCGGCCACTGCTCCCTGGGAGCGCTCCAGGGACTCGGCCGGGTTGGCGAGGAGGTCGGTGAAGGCGAGCTCGGCGGCTCCGATGATCACGGAGTCGCCGCCCAGCCAGGGGAGGACGATCTGGACCTGTTCGGCGGGCGCGCGCAGGGCCCACTCGTCGAGTGCCTCCAGGACGTCCTCGCGGACCAGGGGGAAGACCCAGCGGAGCACGCCGCCGAGGATGACCATCTCGGGGTTGAACACGTTCACCAGGCCGCCGAGGCCCAGGCCGAGCGAGCGGCCCAGCCGCCGCAGCTCGGGGGACACTCCCGGTCCGGGCTGCAGGTAGTCGGCCAGCCGGTGGATCGCCTCGGGCGGGCAGCCGACCGCCTCGGCGACCGCGTGCGAGCCGATCTCCACCTCCCAGCAGCCGACGTTGCCGCAGCGGCAGGTGTGCCCGCGGGGGTTGAAGGGCTGGTGGCCGATCTCGCCGGCGTACCCGCTGGCTCCCCGCATCGGTGATCCCCCGACGATCACACCGCCACCGACGCCGACGTCGCAGGAGATGAAGATCAGGTCGGACTTGTGCCGCCCGACGCCACGCGTGTGCTCGGAAAGCGCCCCCATCTCGGCGTCGTTGCCCAGGTGTACCGGCACCCGGCCGCCGAGCCTGCTGGAGATCATCGAGCTCAGCGCCACGTCGGTCCAGCCGAGGTTGGGCGCGAACCGGACCAGGCCGACGCGGTCGGTCACCACGGCGGGTACGGCGATGCCGACGCCCACCAGGCGCCCGTCCGGACCCGCGCTCCTCAACGTGGAGCGCATCATCTCCACGAGCGAGTCGAACAGCTCGTCGGGATCGGGATCACTCGGCGTCGCCATGGACACCCGGTCCAGGGGCAGCCCGCCGAGGCCGACCCTGGCGACGTCGACCGTGTCCACGCCCAGCTCGGCGGCCAGCACGAAGACGCCTTCCGGGTTCGGGTTCACGTCGATCGACGGCCGGCCGGCTCCGGCGCGCGGCCCCGCTCCGACGAGCGGGATCGACTGGCGTACGGCGTCGAGGTCCTCGAGCTCGCGGACGAGGTCGGCGATCGTGGACCGGTTCAGCCCCATCCGCTCGGTCAGCTGCGCGCGCGAGATGCCTCCCGAGCGGTGGACATGGCCGAGCAGCGTGCCGAGGTTGTGGCGTCGTACGGCGCCCTGGTTGGTGCCCGCGCCACGACGGGCCCGGTCGGCCACCGTCACGTCCCCGTGGCGGACCGGCGTCGGCGCGTGATCGCGTCGACCGATGCGGCGAGGAGGAGGACGCTGCCGGTGATGATGTAGTTGATGTACGCCGACTGGTTCAGCAGGCCGAGGCCGTTGTCGATCGTGGCGATCACCAGACCGCCGATCACCGCGTCGCGGATCTTGCCCTTGCCGCCGAAGAGGCTGGTTCCGCCGATGACCGCGGCAGCCACGGCGTAGAGGAGCACGTTGCCCCCGCCCGACCCGGGTGAGACCTTTCCGGTGTACGACGCGCTGATGATGCCGCTGAGCACCGCCATGCTCGAGCAGATCACGAACGCGGAGACCTTCAGCCGGTCCACCGGGATGCCGGCTCGCCGCGCCGCCTCGGTGTTGCCGCCGACGGCGTAGATGTGCCGACCGTAAGGGGTACGACTGAAGACCAGCGTCCAGAAGATCAGCAGGGCGCCCACGACGAACACGGCGTACGGGATGCCCTCGATGACGAAGGTCGGGACCCGGCTCCGGTTCTTGCTCAGGACGAACGTCATCCCGAGCAGGACGACGCACAGGGCCACGAACTTGAACGCCACCAGCGAGTTCGGCGGGCGGTGCAGGTTCTTGCTCGCCAGCCGCGCCTGCCGCCAGAACAGCAACGCACCATAGGCCGCCAGCAGTGCGACCATCACGATCCAGCCGGTGAGGACGGGCATCGACTTGATCGTGATTGCTCGCAGCACCTCGTCGCGCACCGGGATCGTGCCGCCGAGCCCGATCAGCTTCAGGATCACACCCTGCAGACCGAGGTAGAACGCGAGGGTCACCACGAACGAGGGGATCCCCAGCTTGGCGACCAGCACCCCGATGGCGAGCCCTACGAGAGCGCCGACGAGGAGCCCGATCAGCACCGCGACCGGCCAGCCGAGGTCGTGCCGGTCGATGGCCACCGCCGTGAAGCCAGCCGCCATGCCACCGGCGACGCCTGCGGACAGGTCGATCTCCCCGAGCAGCAGGACCGGGACCAGCCCCATGGCGAGCACGGAGATGGCGGATGCCTGAACCAGCAGGTTGGCGATGTTCAGGGTGCTGGTGAAGGTGTCCGGGCGCAGGGCGGAGAACACGATGAACAGCACTACCAGGCCCAGGATCGCCGGAAGCATCCCCATGTCGCCGCCGCGGAGCCGGTCACGGTAGGCCCGGAACGAGTCGCTGAGGGAAGCGCTGGCCTGGTCGTCGGCGAAATCCGCCGCGGCGAGGCTCGGCGCGGCGCCGGTGGACGCGGTGTCCTTCGGAGTGGTCGTCACGTCGCTCCTAGGCCGACTCGGCCGCGGTGGCGGCCGAGATGCCGATGTCTCCGGACCGCCCGGCTGTGATCAGCTCGACGATCTGGCTGTGGTTGGTCTCGCTCGTCTTCAGGTCCGCCGCGACCCGGCCCAGGAACAGGGCGGTGACCCGGTCGGAGACCTCGATGACGTCGAGCATGTTGTGGGAGATCAGCACGACGCCGAGCCCGTTGTCCGCGAGGCGCCGGACCAGGTCGAGAACCTGCCGGGTCTGTGCCACTCCCAGCGCCGCGGTCGGCTCGTCGAGGAGCACCACCTTGGAGTTCCACAGCACTGCCTTGGCAATGGCCACGGTCTGGCGCTGGCCGCCGGAGAGCGATGCGACGCTCTGCCGCACCGACTTCACCGTGCGGACCGAGAGCGAGGCCAGGGTGCTGCGCGCGCGATCCTCCATGGTCAGCTCGTCGAGCAGGACTCCCCCGGTCAGGGTCTCGCGACCCAGGAACATGTTCTGGACGATGTCGAGGTTGTCGCACAGCGCGAGGTCCTGGTAGACGACCTCGACACCGAGAGCGGCAGCGTCCTTCGGAGTGTGCAGAGTGACCGGCTTGCCCTCGAAGAGGAACTCACCGGAGTCCGCGCGGTTGATGCCTGCCACGGTCTTGACCAGGGTCGACTTGCCGGCCCCGTTGTCACCCACCAGAGCGGTCACCTGGCCGGGATAGACCTTCAGGCTCACGTCGTGGAGCACCTGGACAGCGCCGAAGCTCTTGTTCACTCCACGCAGTTCGAGCAGGGGTTGGGTCATGACGCCTCCGAGGTCGGTCGGGACGAGAGGTGCGGGAAAGGAGGTCGAGCCACGAGGGCCCGGTCCCGGTGAGGAAGACCGGACCCGACGTGGTGATCGTCTGCCGGGTCAGGAGATCCCGGCCGCCTCGCACTCCTTCTCGAAGCCCTTGCAGACGTCGGCGGCCTTCTGTCCACCGTCGTCGATCACGGCCTTCACGTTCTCCTTGGTCACCGCGACCGGGTCGAGCAGGACCGAGGGGACCTCGCGCTTGCCCTCCGGGTCCTGCGAGGTGCCGTTGGTGTCGCCCTTCTCGCCCTTGGTCAGGCCGATGGCCAGGTCCGCGAGTGCTCCGGACTCTTCCTTGGCGGACTTGTAGACGGTCATGCACTGGGTGCCCCCGAGCACGTCCTGGAGACCCTGGACCGTCGCGTCCTGACCGGTGACCGGGACCTTGCCGGCGACACCGTTCTTCTCCAGGATCGCGATGGCCGAGCCTCCGAGCCCGTCGTTGGCGGCGAGCACGCCGTCGATCTTCCCCTTGTTCTGGGTGAACATCTGCTCGAAGATGTTGCCGGCCTCCTCGTTGTCCCAGCCGGGGACGGCCTGCTCGGCAACCTTCGTGTAGTTCTTGTTCGCGTCCAGCACCGAGTGCGCGCCCTTGGAGAACGAGGTCGCGTTGGAGTCGTCGGGCGAGCCGTTGAGGAAGACGATGTTGGCCTTGGTGTCCTGGCCGAGGCACTTCTGCAGCCCCTCCCCCTGGAGCTGGCCCACCTTCTCGTTGTCGAAGGAGACGTAGTACGCCGCGGAGCCGCCCAGGGTGAGCCGGTCGTAGTCGATCGTCGCGATGCCCTGGTTCTTGGCCTTCTCCTGGATCGCGGCGCCGGAGGCGTTGTCGAGGTTGACGATGGCCAGCACGGTGACGCCGCTGGAGATCATCGAGTCGGCGATCTGGGCCATCTTGTCGGCGTCGCCCTGCGCGTTCTGGATGTCGTAGTCGACGCCGGCCTCCTTGAACGCCGCCTCGAGGGCCGGACGGTCGGCGGTCTCCCAGCGCACCGAGGACTCGGTGTCGGGGAGGATCACCCCGACCTTGGCCTCGGACGCGCCGCTGCTGTCGCCGCTGTCGCTCTTCTTCTCGCTGTCACTGCCGCACGCGCTCAGGGTCAGGGAGAGCCCCAACGCACCAGCGACGAGTAGAACCGGGATCCGCTTCACGCAGATCGCCTCCTTTTGTGAGGTCACCGGCCCACTGCCCATGGTTCCCGTGCGGGTCGGAGAGGTAATAGTTGGTCGCGCCAACGTAACCTTCGTCACATTCCCGGTCTAGTGGTCTCGAACAACAAATGCCCGACGCCTACACCGGTCTAGACAGGTGTGAGGCGCCGGGCATCGCTGTTGAGTCACCGCTGCGGGTCGACGACCGCCTTCAGGCAGGTGGGGTCCGAGGACAGCGCGTCCAGGGCCGCGGCGTACTCCTCGAGCCCGAACCGGTGGGTGACCAGGCCGTCGGTGCGCACTCGTCCCGAGCGCAGCATCGCCAGCGATCGGTCCATGCAGTTCACCTGGGCGAAGGAGCCCTTGACCGCGAGCTGGCGACGGAAGATGTCGTAGGGGCGCCACTGCACCCGGTCCTCCTCCTCGCACATCCCGTAGACGAACACGGTGCCGTTGGCCCGCACGAGATCGGGCAGCAGCTGCACCACCGAGGACGCGCCCGTCACGTCGATCGCGACGTCGAACCCGTCCGGCTGCAGCGCATGCAGGGTCTCGAAGGTGGCCTCGGCGTCGCGGGTGATCTGCACGACCCGGTCCACGCCGTACGACGAGGCCAGCACGAGCTTGAACTCGGTGGGAGCCGCGACCGTTACGCGGCCCGCTCCCCCGTGGACGAGCAGCTGTGCCAGCAGCAGCCCGGTCGTGCCGGACCCGATCATCAGCACGTCGGCACCGGGCTCGAGGCCCAGCACGTCCATCCCGTGCACCGCGCAGGCGAGCGGCTCGGCGAACACCGCGACCTCGTCGGGCAGGTCGTCGATCGGGTAGACCTTGTGCGCCGGGCTGACCAGCGAGTCGGCGAAACCGCCGGGAGCGTTGACGCCCAGGGACAGGAAGCTCTCGCAGAACAGGTGCTGGCCGCGCGAGCACTCAGGACAGCGCCCGCACGCCGAGGCGTTGTCGACCGCGACCCGCTGCCCGGGGACGAGGTGATCCACCCCGGCGCCGACCTCGCGGACGACGCCGACGCTCTCGTGCCCCGGCGTCAGCGGGAACTCCGCGAAGAACCCGCCGGCGTGCAGGTGCAGGTCGGTGCCGCAGACCCCGGCCAGGGTGACGTCGACGACGACCTCACCGGCACCCGCGCGAGGCGTCGGGACCTCCTCGAGGGCGAACTCGCGCGGTGCCGAGTAGACCAAGGCGCGCATCAGTGCAGCTGGACCGAGGCGACGGCGGCGAGCTGGTTGCGGATGTAGGAGTTCGCGTGCCGACCGAGGTCGTCACCGTCCTGCCACAGGTTGCGCCAGATCCCGAGCATGTTGCTCAGGTCCTCGTGCACGACGGCGGAGGAGAACGACTCGAACACGACCGGGCCGTCGAACCCGATCGTGGCGAGGCCACGGAAGAAGCCGTCGAAGTCGACTGTCCCCGAGCCCAGGTAGCCGCGGTGGCTCTCCCCGATGTGCACGTAGCCCAGCCGATCGCCGGCGGCGAGGACCGGGGTGATCATGTCCGGCTCCTCGATGTTCATGTGGTAGGTGTCCAGGTGCACCGAGAGGTTCGAGGAGCCGGTCTCCTCGACGAAGCGCAGCGCCTGCCTGCTGGTGTTCAGCAGGTTCGACTCGTAGCGGTTGACCACCTCGACCCCGACCTTGATCCCCAGGGTGGCGGCGCGCTCGGCGATCCGGCCGATCGCCTCCTGGCTGTGCCGGCGGTTGAGGTCGGTCGCGGGCGCCATGTACTTGCGCATCGCGCTGTAGATCACGCCGACGAGGTGGGTGCCGCCCACCTCGGCGAGGAACTCCAGGCAGCGGCCGAGGAGGTCCTCCCCGGCGGCCACGATCTCCGGATCCTCGCTGGAGAGGTCGGTAAGCTCGGAGAGTCCCAGGGAGGCGGTCGCGGCGAGGCCTGAGTCGGCCAGCACCTTGCGGACCGAGGCCGCGTCGGCCTTGTCCGGATCCATCAACGGGATCTCGATGAGGTCGAAGCCCGCCGCGGCGGTCTTCTCGACCGCGAGCCGCAGGCCCGCGTCGTCGAAGGTTCCAGTCCACACGGAGGCGTGGCACCCGATCTGCATGGTCGTCCTTTCGAGGCCCCGAGAGGGACCGGTCAGAGCTGGGGGTGGATGACGGCCTTGACCGAGTCGGCAACGCGGCTGCCCAGCGTGAGGGCGTCCGCGGTCTCCGCGAGCGGGAAGTGGTGGGTCACCAGCGGCGCGACGTCGATGCGCCCCGAGGAGACCAGCTCGATCGCGAGCGGCCAGGTGTGGTTGTAGCGGTTGACCAGGCTCAGGGTCAGCTCGTTGACGTTGAGCTGCGAGAGAGGCAGGCCGATCGCCTCCTCCTTGGACATCCCGATCATCGCCGCCCGACCCGCGGGACGCAGCCGGCGCATGGCCTCGCCGAGCACCCCCGGAGCGCCCGAGCACTCGAGGAGCACGTCGAAGCGGTCCTCGGTGGGGGCGTCGCTGCGCTCGGTCTCGAAGCCCATGTCGCGGGCGATCCCGAGCCGGAAGTCGGAGAGGTCGGTGACGGTGACCTTGCCGGCGCCCAGGGCGCGCGCGGACGCGGCGGCCAGCAGCCCGACAGGACCGGCGCCGGTGACGAGCACCTCGTCGCCACCCGCGAGACCGGCGCGCTTGCAGCCCCAGATGCCCACCGACAGCGGCTCGAGGAGCGCGCCCTCCTCGTAGGTCATCTCGTCGGGGATCGGGTAGAGGTTGCGCGAGTCGATCGTCATCTTCTCCAGCAGCGCACCGTCGTAGGGCGGCGTCGCGAGGAAGACCAGGTCGGGGCACAGGTGGTAGCGCCCGGCCATGCACTCGTGGCAGTTGCGGCACGGCGTACCCGGCTCGACCGCGACGCGGTCACCGACGGCGACGTTGGTGACGTCGCTGCCGACCGCGATCACCTGGCCGGAGACCTCGTGGCCCAGGATGATCGGGCCGTCGACGACGTAGTCGCCGATGCGCCCCACCTTGTAGTAGGCGGTGTCGGAGCCGCAGACACCCACGGCCTCCACCCGCACCACTGCCTGCTGGGGGGACGGGTCCAGCTCGGGACGCTCCTCGATGACGATGTTCTCGAGCTCGGTCATGACTGCTGCGCGGTTAGCCACGGTGTTGCCTCTCTTGAGGGACGTGCACGTCGGTTGGGTCAGGCCCGGCCGTGTGAGACACGAGACTTGCGGGCCACGGAGTCGATCGCAACCGCGACGGCCAGGACGAGCCCGGTGATCACGAAGCGGTACGACGAGTCCAGGTTGAGCAGGGTGAGGCCGCTGGCGATCGCCGAGATCACCAGTACCCCGAGCAGGGCGGAGAACGCGCTGCCCCGGCCACCGAAGAGGCTGGTGCCACCGATCACGGCGGCGGCGATGGCGTTCAGGTTCACGTCACCCGTGCCGCTGCTGAGGTTCGCGGACGCCAGCCGGCCGGCGGCGAGGAGACCACCGACGCAGGCGAGCAACGAGCACAGCATGAACGCGCTGAGGTAGACGTTGCGGACGTTGATGCCGGACCGGCGAGCGGCCTCGGCGTTGCCGCCCACCGCGAGCAGCGAGCGTCCCCACCGGGTGCGGGTGATCGCGTAGTTGAGCAGCAGCACCAGACCCACGAAGAACACGACCATCCAGCCGACGCCGCGGTCCTGGTTGAGGTACCAGACCACCAGCCCGAGGACGACGACCAGGGCCACCGACCGCAGCACCAGCGTGCTGACCGAACGCGCGGACAGGTTGGCCTTGCGCCGGCGGGTCATGGTCTCGAACCCGGTGAGGAACAGGGCCAGGCCGGCGAGGACCACCAGCACGTAGGAGAGCCAGTGCGGCACGAACGCCAGCTGGGCGAAGTGCACCAGGGTGGAGTCGAAGGGCAGGTTGACCGAGCCCTTGTCACCGAGGATCGCGAGCTGCAGGCCGAGGAACGCGAGCAGGCCGGACAGGGACGCCACGAAGCTGGGCATGCCGAACTTGGTCAGCAGGATGCCGTAGAGCAGCCCGATCGCCAGGGCCACCAGGCAGGCGACGCCGACGGCCAGGATCCAGTTCCAGTCGTGGCGCACGAACAGCACCGCGACGATGGCGCCGGAGAAGCCGCTCACCGAGCCGACCGAGAGGTCGATCTCACCGACGAGCAGGACGCACACGATGCCGAGCGCGATCACGCCCACCGCGCACATGTCGAGGATGAGGTTGACCATGTTGCCGCTGGAGAGGAACACCGGGTTCAGGATCTGGAAGACCGTCCCGATGAACAGCAGCCCGACGATCACGGGAAGCGCGCCCACGTCGCCGGCCTTGACGCTGCGCCAGAAGGTAGCGAGGGATCCCTTGATCCCCTGGCTCTGGCTGAGGCGCTCGTCGCTCTGGTCGAGGTTGGGCAGCTGCGTGGTGCTCATCGGTTCTCCTCCTCGACGGAGCCGTCGGCGACGGCGGGGTGCTCGGTGCCCTGCAACCGGTCACGACGACGCGTGACCACGTTGTCGCTGGCACCGGTGATGGCGGCGACGACCTCCTCGGAGGAGACGGTGCGCGCGTCGAACTCGCCGTTGTTGCGGCCGAGCCGGAGCACCACCACCCGGTCGGCGACCGCGCGGACGTCCTCCATGTTGTGGCTGATCATGATCACGCCGAGCCCGCGCTCGCGGAGCCGCTCGATCAGGTCGAGGACCTCCGCGGTCTGTGCCACACCGAGAGCCGCCGTGGGCTCGTCGAGGATGATGACGCGCGGGTCGCCGAGGAGCGAGCGGGCGATCGCGACCGTCTGTCGCTGGCCGCCCGAGAGCGAGGCGATCGGGATCCGGACGGTGGGGATCTTCGCCGAGAGCTGGCGCAGCAGCTCCCACGACTTGACCTCCATCGCCACCTCGTCGAGCCGGAACGGCGAGAGCTCCTGGCCGAGGAAGAGGTTCTCGACGACGTTGAGGTTCTCGCACAGGGCGAGGTCCTGGAACACGGTGGCGATGCCGAGGCGGATGGCCGAGCTCGGGTCGGAGATCTGCACCTCCGAGCCGTCGAAGGCGATCGCTCCCGAGTTGGCCTGGTGCACGCCCGCGAGCACCTTGACCAGCGTCGACTTGCCGGCGCCGTTGTCGCCGACGATCGCGACCACCTCGCCGGCTCGTACGTCGAGATCGATGTCGGTCAGTGCGTTGACGGCACCGAACGTCTTGCTGACTCCGCGAAGACTCAGCAGCGCGGTCTGCGGCGTGGCGGGTGCAGCATTCATCGCTTCTCCTCAATCAGGTTGTCTCCCCCGAACCGGTCGCCGGGGCCCGCGTGGGGGACGCGGGCCCCGGCGTGGATCAGGAGATGCCGAGCTTGGCGCAGGCTGCGGCGTACTCCTTGGTGCACAGCTCCTTGGCCGTGTTGATCTTCTTGTCGATGATCTCGGCCTTGAAGTTCTCCGCGGTCACCAGCGTGGGCTCGTAGAGCTTGGTCGGGGAGCCGAACAGCTCCTCGGGAGAATCGGGCTTGTCACCGTTGATGAAGTCGGCGACGACCTCGGCCGCGGCTCCGCCGACGATCTCGCTCGGCTTGCTGATGGTGTTGTACTGGTCACCGGAGATGATCAGCTGCAGGCCCGCGACGGTGGCGTCGTTGCCGCTCACCGGAGGGTTGGGGTTCATCCCGGCGGCCTTGAACGCAGCGATCGTGCCGCCGGCGGTGCCGTCGTTGGCAGCGACCACGCCGACGATCTTCTTGCCGAAGCGAGCGATCTGGCCGGCCACCCACTTCTGGGCGTTCTCGGGCTTCCAGTCGATGGTGTCGTACTCCGCCAGGACCTTCAGGCCGCTGTCGTCGACGCCGTTGTGGATGCCCTTCTTGATCAGGCCGGCGGCCGCGTCGGTGGGCGAGCCGTTGACGATCAGGATCCCGGAGCCGGCCGGGACGGGAGCGGTCTTGACCTTCTCGACCAGCGAGGTGGCGATCTGCTCGCCGAGCGCCTCGTTGTCGAAGGAGACGTAGAAGTCCACCTTCGCGTCCGGGATCGGACGGTCGTAGGCGATCACCTTCACGCCCTTGGCGTGGGCCGCGTTGACCATGGTCACCGCCGCGGCGGAGTCGACCGGGTCGAGCACGATCGCCTTGGCGCCCTGCGCCAGCGCGGAGTTGAACTGCTGCTGCTGCTTGTTGGCGTCGCCGTCAGCGTTGTTGTAGAGCGGGGTGCAGTCGTCGCACAGCTCCTTGAGCCTCTTCTCGAAGCCCGGGCGGTCGTGCAGCTCGTAGCGCGTCGAGCCGGTGTCCGGCATCAGGAAGGCCACCTTGGTGGACCCCGATCCCCCGCTGCCACCGTCGTCGCTGCCGCATGCAGCGGCCGTCCCGGCGAGCAGCAGAACGCCTGCTGCCGCAAGGGCCTTCCGTGCGAAATGCCTTGCCATGGTGAGTCTCCCTCGGTGAGTTGTGCCGGCCTCGCGATCACCTTGACCCCGATTTTGAATCGTGTCAAAACTTGCCGGTCCGGCGATGCTAGGGTCCGGCTTGAAACGTGTCAACCATCACAGCCTCGGCCCACGAACCGGAGATCCCATGGACAGCGAGCGCCGCGTCGGCATCAAGGACGTGGCCCGGCACGCCGGCGTCTCGCAGGGCACCGTCTCCAACGTGCTGAACCATCCCGACCGGGTGAGCGGTCCCCGCCGGGAGGCGGTGGAGCAGGCCATCGAGAAGCTCGGCTACGTCCGCCACGAAGCTGCGCGGCACCTGCGTGCCGGGTCCTCCACCACGATCGGGCTGCTGCTGCTGGACGCCTGGAACCCCGGCTTCATCGACATCGCGCGCGGGGTCGAGGACACCACCACCGACCACGGCTGGACCGTGCTGATCTCCAACAGCGCCCGTGACAGCGAGCGGGAGAACGCCTACCTGCGGCTGTTCTCCGAGCGCCGCGTGGCGGGGTTGATCGTGGTCCCCCACGACCGGTTCGCCGAGGGGCTGCACCAGGTCCGGGCGATCGGCCTGCCGGTCGTGGTGGTGGACCGCGACGAGAGCGGCGAGCCCGGCATGTCGGTCGCCGTGGACGACATCGCGGGCGGGGAGCTCGCCGCGCGGCACCTGATCGAGCTCGGGCACCGGCACCTCGGGTTCGTCGGCGACGAGGAGTCCGCCGGCCCGGTGCACGAGCGGCTGGCCGGAGTCCGCAAGGCGGTCGCCGACTCGGCGTACGACGTGCGGCTCGACGTGCTGCCCGCGGACCTCAGCGCGGACGCCGGACGCGTGGTGGGCGACCAGCTGGCCGCGATGCCACCCCTGGAGCGGCCCACGGCCCTGACCGCGGCGATCGACCTGCTCGCCTTCGGGGTCCTCCAGTCGCTGCTGCAGCACGGCATCCGCGTGCCCGAGGACATCTCGCTGATGGGGTACGACGACATCCCGTTCTCCCGCCAGCTCTCGGTGCCCCTCTCGACCGTGCGCCGACCCCACTACGAGATGGGCGTGGCGGCTGCTGAGATGCTCACCGAGACACTGGCTGGTGACCCGCGCGAGGAGCGGCACGTGGTCTTCGAGCCCGAGCTGGTCGTGCGGGACTCGACCACCAGCCCTGCGACCAGACGACCGGAGACGAGGACGAGACGATGAGCGAGCTGCTGCTGGGGATCGACCTCGGGACCGCGAGCAGCAAGGCCGTGCTGACCACGCCGGACGGCCAGATCGTGGCCACCGCCGTACGCCCCCGTCCGCGCAGCGTGCTGATGCCGTTCCCGGGCCACAACGAGGTCGACGCGGAGGCCGTGTGGTGGGGCGACGTCGTCTCGCTGACCAGGGAGCTGACGCAGGCCGCCGCCGGGCGCAGGATTGCCGCGCTCTGCGTGAGCGGCGTCGGCCCGTGCCTGCTGCTCGGCGACGACGACGCGAACCCGGTGCGCCCCGCGATCCTCTACGGGATCGACTCGCGCGCGACCGCGGAGATCGCGGAGCTCGACCGGCGCCTGGGCAGCGAGGAGGTGCTGCGCCGCTGCGGCACCCCGCTGACCACGCAGGCTGTCGGCCCCAAGGCGCTGTGGCTGCAGCGGCACGAGCCCGACGCCTGGGCCCGGGCCACCCGGTGGTTCAACTCCAGCTCGTTCGTGGTGCAGCGCCTCAGCGGCGAGTACGTCCTGGACCACCACACCGCGAGCCAGTCTGTGCCGCTCTACGACATCGAGGCCAACACCTGGAACGACGACTGGTACGACGAGGTGATGGGCTCGATGGCGCGCCCCCGTCTCGTCTGGTCCACGGAGATCGTGGGCTCGGTGACCGAGGCCGCCGCGGCCGAGACCGGTCTCGCCGCGGGCACGCCGGTGTGCGCCGGCACCGTGGACGCCTGGGCCGAGGCGTTCAGCGGCGGGGTGCGGTCTCCGGGTGACCTGATGCTGATGTACGGCTCCACGATGTTCTTCGTCCAGGAGCTCGCCGACTTCGCCCGGCACCCCCAGCTGTGGAACACGATGGGGGTCGCCCCGGGCAGCAAGTGCCTGGCAGCGGGCATGTCCACCTCGGGAAGCCTCACCGGGTGGGTGCAGAGCCTGGTCGGCGACGTCCCGTTCGGGACCCTGGTGGAGGAGGCGGCCGCCGTACCCGCCGGGTCCGACGGGCTGCTCCTGCTGCCCTACTTCGCGGGCGAGCGGACCCCGATCTTCGACCACCACGCTCGCGGCGTGCTCGCCGGGCTCACCCTGCGCCACCAGCGCGGGCACATCTTCCGCGCGGTCTACGAGGGCATCGCCTTCGGAATCCGGCAGATCCTCGAGCTGCTCGACACCGAGACCAACCCGGTCACCCGGCTGGTCGCCGTCGGCGGCGGCACCCAGGGCCGGTTGTGGACCCAGGTGGTCAGCGACATCACCGGCCGCGAGCAGGAGGTCCCGGAGCAGACTATCGGCGCCAGCTACGGCGACGCCCTGATGGCCGCGATCGGCAGCGGCCTCGTGCCCGCGGAGACCGACTGGGCCAGGGTGGCCGACGTGATCGAGCCCGACCCGGCGGTCAAGCCGCTCTACGACGAGCTCTACGGCCTGTACTCCTCGCTGTACCCCGCCACCCGCGAGCACGCCCACGCACTGGCGAGGATCCAGGAGCTCGGCTCCCAGAAGTGACCGGAGCTGGGCTCCCAGGGGGTCAGCCGAGCAGCACCGGCACCGACTCCACGCCGTAGACGATGCTGAGCATCCGGTAGTCGAGGTCCTCGGAGGGGACCGCGAGCCGCATGTCCGGGAACCGCTTCGCCAGCGCGGGGAAGGCCATCTTCAGCTCCATCCGGGCGAGCTCGGCGCCCACGCAGCGGTGGAAGCCGTAGCCGAACGCGAGGTGGGAGGTGGTGGCCCGGTCGAGGTCGATGTGGTCGCCCGTCGTCGACCGGGGATCGCGGTTGGCGGCCGGGAGCGAGCAGACGATGACCGACCCCTCGGTGATGCGCTTGCCGCCGATCTCCACGTCACGCTTGACGAAGCGCGGGAACGCGACCTGGACCACGGAGAGCTGGCGCAGCAGCTCGTCCACGATCGGGCCGACGCTGGTGGGGTCGTCGACGAGGCTCTTCCACAGCTCGCGGTTCTCCAGCAGCACGGCGGTGCCGAGCGCCAGCATCGAGGCGCTGGTCTCCAGTCCCCCGGTGAACACCCCGTCGGCCAGGCCCCCGAGGTCGAAGTCGTTGATCTCGTCGCCGTGCTCGCGCACGATCTGGCCGATCAGGCCCGGGCCGGGGTTGAGCCGCTGGCGGCTCGCCTCCGCCAGGAGGAACTCGCGGGAGCCGCCGATCGCACCGATCGAGCTCTGCGCGCCCTTGGAGATGTCGAAGCGTGCCGTTGCCAGCCTGCTGAACGTCTCCCGCTCCTCGTCGGGCAGGCCGAGGAGGTCGCAGATCACCAGGAACGGGATCGGGAACGCGAACGTCGGGACGAGGTCGACCTGACGTCCCTGCTCCCCCGCCGTCTCGATCTCGGAGACCTGCCTCTCCACGATGGAGGCGATGCCCGGCCGGATCCGCTCGAGGCGGCGCATCGTGAACTCCGGGGTGAGCAGGCGACGCAGCCGGGTGTGGTCCGGGGGGTCGGTGAAGCCGAGGCCACCGAAGTCCCCGTCGGTCACGGACCCGCGCCGGCCCATGTAGGGCCGGATGTCCGTGGAGTACGACGTGGCGTCGGAGAGCACCTCGCGGGACTCGGCGTCCCCGGTGACCAGCCACACGTCGAGCCCCATCACGGAGACGAGCTTCTGGACCGGGTCCTCGTCGCGCATGGCACTCAGCCGCGGGCTCGGGGACATCACGTCGCGGCGCAGCGGCCACGACAACGAGTCCGGGACCTTCTCCATCCGGGACAGGTCGATCCCTCCGGCGCGTGCGACCAGCCGCTGGCGCACGGCCTTCTTCACCGACATCATCAAGCTCATCCCACACCCCCTCGCACCAGACGTCTGACTGTGAAGTCTACGAAGTCCCCGGCTCGGCAGCCATCAGGAACACCCCCGTGGACCCTCCTGGTCCTGGCCGGGGAGGGGCCGGGGTCCACCCCGGCGCTACTCCCACTCGATGGTGCCCGGGGGCTTGCTGGTGATGTCCAGGGTGACCCGGTTGACCTCGCGGACCTCGTTGGTGATCCGCGTCGAGATCGTCTCGAGCACCTCGTAGGGCACCCGCGCCCAGTCGGCGGTCATCGCGTCCTCGGAGGTCACCGGGCGCAGCACGATCGGGTGGCCGTAGGTGCGTCCGTCACCCTGTACGCCGACCGAGCGGATGTCGGCGAGGAGCACCACCGGGAACTGCCAGATGTCGCGGTCCAGTCCGGAGCGGGTCAGCTCCTCGCGCGCGATCGCGTCGGCCTCGCGGAGGATGTCGAGCCGCTCGCGGTCGACCGATCCGATGATCCGGATGGCCAGGCCCGGCCCGGGGAACGGGTGCCGCCAGACGATCTCCGCCGGGAGCCCCAGCTGCTCACCGACGAGGCGGACCTCGTCCTTGAACAGCGTGCGCAGGGGCTCGACGAGCTCGAACTCCAGGTCGTCGGGCAGTCCGCCCACGTTGTGGTGCGACTTGATGTTGGAGGTGCCCGCGCCACCGCCGGACTCGACGACGTCGGGGTACAAGGTGCCCTGGACCAGGTAGGCGACCTTGGTCCCCTCCTCGGCCATCGACTTCGCGAGCACGTCGGCCTCGGCGGCCTCGAAGACCCGGATGAACTCCCGGCCGATGATCTTGCGCTTCTCCTCGGGGTCGCTGACCCCTTCGAGCGCGTCGAGGAAGCGCTTCTCCGCGTCCACGACGTGGAGGTCCACGCCGGTCGCGGCCACGAAGTCGCGCTCGACCTGCTCGGCCTCGCCCTTGCGCAGCAGCCCGTGGTCGACGAACACACAGGTCAGCCGGTCCCCGATCGCACGCTGTACGACGGCCGCGGCCACCGCGGAGTCGACCCCGCCGGACAGGCCGCAGATCGCCCGGCCGGAGTCGCCGATCTGCTCGCGGATCCGCTCGATCTGCTCCTCGACGATGTTGACCATCGTCCAGGTCGGCCGGCAGCCGGCGATGTCGAGCAGGAAGTGCTCGAGCACCCGCTGGCCGTGCTCGGAGTGCAGCACCTCGGGGTGCCACTGGACGCCGGCAAGGCGTCGCTCGGTGTTCTCGAACGCCGCGACCGGGGTGGCCGCGGTCTGCGCGAGCACCTCGAAGCCCTCGGGTGCGCGTCGCACGGAGTCGCCGTGCGACATCCAGACGCGGTGCTGGGCCGGGATGTCGGCGAGCAGGGTGCCGGGAGTGGTGACCTCCACCGGCGTACGCCCGAACTCGGAGACGCCGGTGCGGGCGACCTCGCCGCCGAGCACCTGGGCCATCGCCTGGAAGCCGTAGCACATGCCGAACACCGGGACCTCGGCCTCGAAGAGGTCGGCGTCCACGTGGGGGGCGCCCGGTGAGTACACGGAGGAGGGCCCGCCGGAGAGGATGATCGCGGCGGGCCTGCGGGCCAGCATCTCCGCGACGGGCATGGAGTGCGGGACGATCTCGGAGTAGACCTTGGCCTCACGTACCCGGCGAGCGATCAGCTGGGCGTACTGGGCTCCGAAGTCGACGACGAGAACGAGGTCGTGGTCGCTCAAGTTGGGCCCTTTCAGCGGAGATTTTCGTTCCTCTGAGTCTGTCAGAGAAAAATCTGGGATTCCGCGCGGGGGCGCATAACCCGATCGGGCAGGTGTCGTTGGTCCGAGCAGATCCGGTGTGACTGCTCCCTCCCAGGCCGGGTCGAACTGGTCCGCCCCCGCGTGGATCTCCCAGGGTCCGACCACCTCCCTCCCCGGTCGGGCCCTGGGTTCGTTCCGGCTGCTGGAGCCGCGTCAGCTCACGCTCACGATCGGGAGCCGCAGCGCCGCAGGAGCCGTCTCGGGAACCGCCGGGTGGTTCGGGGCGACCGGGGTGAGCCGCTCGTAGTCCTCACCGATGGCCGGGCGCGGGTCCGGCTCGCCCTTGTTCGGCCACAGCGACATCGCCCGCTCGGCCTGCGCGGTGATCGTCAGCGACGGGTTCACCCCGAGGTTGGCCGAGATCGCGGAACCGTCCGCGATGTGCAGCCCCTCGTAGCCGTAGATCCGCTGGTAGGGGTCGACGACGCCGTTCTCGGGGCTGGTGCCGATCACGCAGCCACCGATGAAGTGGGCGGTCATCGGCATGTTGAACGGCTCGCCGATGGAGCCGCCCGCCGTACCGCCCATGATCGAGGCCATCTTGCGGACCACCTGGTTGGCGATCGGGATCCAGGTCGGGTTGGGGGTGCCGTGGCCCTGGCGCGAGGTCAGCCGCCACTTCTTGGTGCCCGGGATCGGCTTGGCGTAGGTGGTGATCGAGTTGTCCAGGGTCTGCATCACCAACGCGATGATCGTGCGCTCGGACCAGTGCTTGACGTCGTAGAGGTTGGCGACGTTCCTGCGTTCGCGCCACAGCTCCTTGAGCCAGGTCTGCCACCGAGGGGTGGGGCCGTCGCCGTCGGTGAGCACCGTCTGGATCAGGGCCATGAAGTTGCTGCCCTTGCCGTAGCGCACCGGCTCCACGTGGGTGTCCCCGTCGGGGTGGAACGAGGAGGTGATCGCGATGCCGTAGCTGTAGTCGATCGAGGTGTCCGGCGCGATCGCCCCGAGGATCGACTCGGAGTTGGTCCGCGACAGGAACCCCAGCCGGTCCGAGAGCTTCGGCAGGTGCCCCTCGGCCTTCATCCGGTGCAGCAGCTTCTGGGTGCCGATGGCCGCGGCGGCGAAGACGACCTGCTCGGCAGTGATGGTCTTCGTCGAGCCCGGGGTGGAGCGCTTGGCCTTGGTGAACTTCAGGTCGAGCTCGTAGCCACCCTCGGCGCCCGGCCGGACCCGCCTGACCGTGGTCAGCGGCATCACCTTCGCCCCGCGCTGCTCGGCGAGGTAGAGGTAGTTCTTCACCAGGGTGTTCTTGGCGTTGTACTTGCACCCGACCATGCAGTCGCCGCAGGCGATACAGGTGTTGCGGTCCGGGCCCTCACCACCGAAGTAGGGGTCGGCCACCCGCTCGCCCCGGCGAGAGTCGGGCTCGCCGAAGAACACCCCGACCGGGGTGGGGTGGAAGGTGTCGCCCACGCCGAGATCGTTGGCGACCTTCTCCATCACGTCGTCGGCGGGGGTGCGCAGCGGGTTCTCCACCACTCCCAGCATCCGCTTCGCCTGGTCGTAGTACGGCGCCAGCTCGGCCTTCCAGTCGGTGATGTCGCGCCACTGGGCGTCGTTGTAGAACTGCTCGAGCGGCTCGTAGAGCGTGTTCGCGTAGACCAGCGACCCACCGCCGACCCCGGCGCCGGCCATGATCAGCGAGTCCCGGACGGCCTCGATGCGCTGGATCCCGTAGCAGCCGATCTCGGGCCGGAACAGGTACTTCTTCACCTCGAAGGAGGTCTTGGCGTAGTCCTCGTCCTCGAAGCGGGCACCGGCCTCGATCACCGCGACCTTGTAGCCCTTCTCGACCAGGCGCAGCGCGCTGACCGATCCCCCGAACCCGGATCCGACGATGACGACGTCGTAGTCGAACCCTGATCCCGTGTCGGTGCTCATGCGCGTCCCAGCTTCTTCATGAGGCGCAGGTTAGCGTTCATCACCTTCGCGTAGGCCTGGTCGTTCATCCCCAGCATCGGGCCGAACCTGATCAGCTTCTGCACCGCCACCGACTGGGTCTCGGTGTAGCGCAGGATGCCCTCGGCGCCCTGTCGCCGGCCCATGCCGGACTTGCGCATCCCACCCATCGGGGCGTCGATGCTCGCGAAGGTGGCTCCGAAGGCCTCGTTGATGTTCACGGTGCCGCACTTGACCTGCCTGGCGATGATCCGCGCACGCCGGGTGTCGCGGCTGTAGATGGAGGCGTTCAGGCCGTACTCACCCGCGTTCGCGCGCGAGATGGCGTCGGCCTCGTCGTGGAACCGGTAGAGCGCGATCACGGGACCGAAGGTCTCGTCCCCGAAGCAGGTCATCTCCGGGGTCACGCCCTCGAGGATGGTGGGCTCGTAGAAGTAGGGCCCGAGGTCGGGTCGCGCCCGCCCACCGGCGAGCACCGTGGCGCCCTTGGCCACGGCGTCCTCGACGTGGGCGGTGACGGTGTCGAGCTGGTCCTGGCTGATCAGCGATCCCATGTCGGAGCCCCACTCGAGGCCGGGGCGCAGTGTCATCGCGCGCACGCGCTCGACGAACTTGTCGCGGAACCGGTCGTAGACCTGGTCGGCCACGAACATCCGCTCCATGGAGACACACAGCTGGCCGGCGTTGGAGAAGCTGGCCCGCACCGCACCCTCGGCAGCCCGGTCGAGGTCCGCGTCGCGCAGCACCAGGATCGGGTTCTTGCCGCCGAGCTCCAGCGAGCAGCCGATCAGCTGCTCGGCGCACTGCTGGGCGATGATCTTGCCCGTGGCCGTCGAGCCGGTGAAGCAGATGTAGTCGGAGCGCTCGATCATCGGTCCACCGAGCTCACGCCCGGGACCCGCGACGACGTTCCACAGCCCTGCCGGGAACCCGGCCTCCTCCAACAGTTGCGCGGCCAGCAGCGCGCTCAGCATCGTCTGGGCGTCAGGCTTGGTGACCACCGCGTTGCCCGCGAGCAGCGCGGGAAGGCCGTCACACAGCGCCATCGTGAACGGGTAGTTCCACGGCGAGATGATCCCCACGACGCCCTTGGGCACGTGGTTGACCTCGACGCGGGTCAGCCCGGGGACCACGCCGAGCTTGCGCTCGGTGCCGAGGTGCTGGTCGGCGGTGCGTGCGTAGTAGCGCGCGGTGAGCGCGATGTGCAGCGGCTCGTCGAAGGCGTGCTTGCGGGCCTTGCCCGACTCCCAGCAGATCAGGTCGATGATCTCGTCCTGGCGGTCCAGGACGAGGTCGTGGAGCCGCAGGAGCAGGGCGGAGCGGTGCTCCAGGCTGGTGCGTGCCCAGGCCTGCTGGGCGATCCTGGCCCGGTCGTAGGCCGCGCGCACGTCCGCCTCGCTGGACTGCGGGATCATCGCCAGCGGCTGCCCGGTCACCGGCGAGTACGCCGGGACGGTCTCCCCCGTGGTGGACACGACCCGCTGGGTCAGGCTCCGGGCGTACCCGGGGTCCAGGGCGTACGACGCCGTGGGGTCGTGCTCGGGATCGGCGGGGCCGACCTGCTGGCGGGCGGACGAGGGCTCGGGCTGGGCAGTCATGCCGGGCAGCCTAGACTCGGCAGTAACTTTACACAATGGCTTGCGATGTAAAGACCGCCGCTTGGACCGCTAGACCACCTCCCCCACCTCCCTTCCGCCCGGCGCCCCCCGGTGTCAGACTCCGGGTTCTCCAGGGGGGTCCTCATTGCGTGCAGCCTGCTTCACCCTTGCGCTCGGATGCCTCGTGGCGACCGGCCTCACCAGCCCCGGCACCTCGGTGGCCGCGCCTCCGGCGGCCTCGGTGTCCCCGGCACTGGCGGACCAACAGGAACCCGCAGCCCCCTTCACGCTCGCCGTCATCCCCGACACCCAGGGCTACACCGTCGACGACACCCGGGCCGCGACCATGCGCGCACAGACGCAGTGGGTGGTCGACCACTCGGAGGAGCTGGGCATCGAGTTCACGGTGCAGCTCGGCGATCTGGTGGAGACCTGGAACGACACGACCATGTGGCGCAGGGTGAGCTCGGCGTTCGAGACCCTCGACCAGAACGCGATCCCCTACTCCGTGCTCCCGGGCAACCACGACCTCAACGCGAGCACCGGCCTCGCCCAGTACTACGACCAGTTCTTCCCACCCTCGAGGTTCAGCGGCGCCTCCTGGAACACCGCCGAGAAGCGGTACGGCGGCTACCTGGGCTCGAACACCTTCGGCCCGGACCCCGCGGACCGCCGCAACATGAACAACTTCTCGCTGTTCAGCGCCGGCGGCCTCGACTGGGTCGTGATCAACCTCGAGTTCGAGTCCCCGACCGACAGCCTGCAGTGGGCCCAGCGGGTCCTCGACGCCCACCCGGACCGCAGGGCCATCCTGGTCACCCACGGCTTCGTGGACACCGTAGGTGCGCGCAACAACCTCAAGGTGCGGACCGGCGCCGAGATCTCGTCATCGAACCGCGTCTGGAACGACCTGGTCCACAAGAACTGCAACGTGGCACTGGTGATCAACGGCCACTACCACGACGGCGATCTCGGCGAGGCCCGTCGCAGTGACCCGAACGCCTGCGGGACACCCGTCCACCAGCTCCTCTCGGACTACCAGAGCCGGCCCAACGGAGGGGACGGCTGGCTGCGGTACTACACCTTCGACCCCGCCCACGACCGGATCGACGCCTTCACCTACTCACCGACCAGGCGGGAGTTCGAGACCGACGCGTCCAGCCGCTTCTCCCTCGACTACGACATGACGCCGGACCCCGACACGCGCACCGAGGTCGTGGTCCCGGGCGGAACCCCCTGGCGCTACCGCAACGCGACGGGCGCCTGGCCCAAGGACTGGGACCAGCCGGCGTACGACGACTCCTCCTGGCCCTCGGCGCGGGGACCGCTGGGCTTCAACGCGGGCATGCTGGCCACCAGCATCGACCTGGGCCCTCCGACCTCGAACCGGGCACGCGGCATGCTCTTCCGGCGAGGCTTCGCGCTCGACCGGCCCGAGGAGGTGACCAGCCTGCGACTGGTGACGAAGGCCGACGACGGCCTGGTCGTCCGGGTCAACGGACAGGAGGTCGGTCGCGCGAACATGCCTGCCGGTGCGGTGGACGCCACCACCTACGCCAGCGCCGCGCCACGCTCGATGGCCGCCACGACGGCCACCTACGAGGTCCCACTCGCGCTCCTGCGCCCGAGCGGCAACGTGATCGCGGCCTCCACCCACCTCAACTACCTCGGCACCACCGACGCCCACTTCGACCTGGTCGCGGTCGCGCGACGCGGGAGCGTCGCGGCGCCACCCACGACACCGCAACCGCAACCGCAACCGGTCACCTTGGTCGATGGCAGCGGCACCTGGCGATGGCGGTTCAGCCCAGACCCCTGGCCGGCCTCGTGGACCACGCCCACCCTCGACGACTCGAGCTGGCGAACGGGAGCGGCCCCCCTGGGCTTCGGCACCCCGGTCGCCACGAACATCGACGTGCCCGCCCCCACCAGCAACCGGCCGCGCAGCGCCCTGTTCCGCCGGACCTTCGTCATCGACGACCCCGCGCTGTACTCCGGTCTTCGACTGAGGAGCCGGGCTGACGACGGGGTGGCGATCTGGGTCAACGGCACCGAGGTCAACCGCACCAGGCTGCCCGCGGGTGCGTTGTCCAACGCCAGCTACGCGACGGCCGCGGTGTCCACGGCCGCCGCGGTCGGCACCCCCGTGGACGTGAGCGTCCCGGCCTCCCTGCTGCGCGCAGGGACCAACGTCGTCACCGCCGCCACCGTACTGAACTACCGGGGCACGCCGAACGCGTCCTTCACCGCGGAGCTCACCGCACTGCGGACACCCCCGCCGACAGCCCCTCTCGTTCCGGCCAGGCCGCAGGTGAGCGTGCGCGCCACGACGGCAGGCTCCGTGACCCTGGACTGGGCTCCCGGGGACGCCGTCCCGGTCACGGGGTGGGTGCTGCAGCGAACCGGGGCACCGGCGCTGGAGCTTCCCGGAGGCGCCAGGAGCCACGCGGACTCCGGGCTGGCTGCCCAGACGACGTACTCCTACACCCTGACGGCACGCAACGGCACCGCCTCCTCACCCCCGGTCACGGTCACGGCCACCACCCCCCGACCGGCCACGGCGACACCGGTGACCCTGGTGCCCACCGGTTCGCCCTGGAGACATCTCTACTCCTCGACCTGGCCGGCCGGATGGACCGCCACCGGCTTCGACGACACCGCCTGGGGCCGCGGCACGGCACCGCTGGGCTTCGGGTCCCCGACCATCGCCACGAACGTGGACGTTCCCGCGCCCACCTCGAACCGTCCGCGCAGCGTCCTGCTGCGGCACAGCTTCGAGGTCACCGACCCCGAGAAGCTCTCCGGGTCCCGGATCAGCACCCGGGCCGACGACGGCGTGGTGGTCTTCGTCAACGGCGTCGAGCTCGGCCGGAGCAACGTCGCCGCGGGCGCCGTCGGTCCCACGACGTACGCGACCGCCGCTCCGAGCACCAGCCGGGCGTTGGGCGCCGAGGTACGTTGGGAAGTGCCCCCCACGATGTTGCGAGTGGGCACCAACACGATCGCCGCACTTGTCCTGGTGAACTACCGAGCGACACCCGATCTGAGTTTCGACCTGTCGCTGACCGCCCAGTCGGTCAACTGAACCGTTCCGGAGTGCGGGATCTTTAGTCCCGGTATGTCCGTTTTGCCTACTTCTAGGTGAATTAGACATTATTGTCACTTCATGACGACTTCGCCCCCCGCAGGTGGCTCGGCTTCCGCCCGACCCCACTCGGCGCTCTCGCGTCTACGAGTGGGCGTCGTGCTCGCTCTGCCCCTGGTCCTCGTGCCCGTGGCCCTCCAGGGCCCCGCGCCCGCCAACGCGAGCGCCAGCACCTCGACCGTCTACTCGGCCACACGCATGGTGCAGACCGTCGCCCAGCGCAACGGGACCTTCGAGCGCGGCGCCCAGGGCTGGGCCGCGACGAAGACCCGACCCAAGCGGCTGGTCGCCGCCCGGGTCGGCGTCGCGCGCAGTCGCGCCGCGGTGCTCAAGGTGACCCCGCGCCGGGGAACCGTGCTGTCCAACAACCCGAACGCGGCGCAGGGCGTCCGGAGCAGCGACGTCTACCACGTCTCGGCCTGGGTCCGCACGACCCGGCCCGGGATCGGCGTACGCCTCTCGGCACGCCAGGTCAGCGGCAAGGGCACGCTCGTCTCGCGCACTGCCGGTCACCGGTCGGCCAACCGTTCCTGGCGCCTGCTCCGGACGACCCTGGCCGCCGCCCCCGGCGGTGGCTCGATCGACGTCCGTGTCCACGCACTGCCCGGGCCCCGCGGCCGCGTGGTCGTCGACAACATCAACCTCGTGCGGTCGCGCGCCGTGACCCAGGCCGTGTACGTGCCGGTCAGGCCGCCCACCCCGGCGCCGACCACCCCGCCCGGCTCCGGTCCGGTGAAGCCGCCGACCACACCGCCGGTCAAGCCGCCCACGACCCCGGCACCGACCACGCCGCCCGTGACCCCTCCGGTCACCCCGCCGCCGACCACGCCGCCGTCGTCGGCACCGGCGAGCTGGGGCGAGCCCACCTGGCGCGACGAGTTCAACGGGACCGCGATCGACCCCAAGAAGTGGAACGTCCGCACGCAGAGCAACCTCGGCCTGACCATCGACAGCGCCATCCCCGACGCCGGCCAGGTCGACGTCGAGGGAGGCCTGCTGCACCTGCGGGGCGACTGGCTGCCGAACGCGCCCCAGACACGTGCCGCCTCCGCGACCGGGGTCAAGATCCTCACCCACAAGACCGGTTACATCGACCAGCGCGGACTCCGCTCCGGGGACGTGTCCCTCGCACAGCGGTACGGCCGCTGGGAGATCCGCGCCAAGACGCCGACCGGCACCAACACCCTGGGCGCCCTGGCCGCGTTCTGGCTGCGCAACGGCAACAGCGGCGAGATCGACATGATGGAGGCCTGGGGCTACGGCACCGACTTCCCCAGCTCCGGCAAGGCGCTGAAGGACACCGCCAAGACGACCGTGTTCACCAACACCAACACGACGTCCTCCCTGGTCGCACAGGTGCGGCACCGGGAGTTCGGGGTGACCAGCAAGCCCTGGGAGGGGTTCCACAACTACGCCTTCGAGCTGCTGCCCGACAGCGCGGCGATGTACGTCGACGGCAAGAAGATCTGGAGCGTCACCCCCGCCACGCTGCCCGCCCTGTGGGGCCCGTCGTTCCAGACTCCACTGCACATGCGCCTGAACCTGCACGTGGGGCCCTCGGCCGCCTACTGGGGACTGCCCGACGCGGCCAACAAGCACCTGACGAAGCCGCTGGACTTCCAGGTCGACTACGTCCGGGTCTACGGAGCCAGCTGATCGCTCGGGTTCAGCCGCGAGCGGCCGAGGCCTCCGGCCAGGCCGCCGCGGCGACCTCGACGGTGTTGGCGATGTTCGCCCGGCTCGAGGCGCCGAAGACGACGCTGCGGATGTTCGGGAAGCCGGCGACCCACTCGAAGGCCTCCTGCGGTCGCACCGCGCCCGAGGCGTAGACCGACATGGCGATGGCCCTGAACTCGCGGTTCGCCAGCGCGTCGCGGTAGGCCTCGAAGCCGCCGCTCATCCGGAACCCGATCTTGTTCATGTTGGCGCACACGATCGGGTTCTCGATGCCGACCTGGTCGAGCTTGTCCAGCAGGAGCGGCAGGTTCATCGTGATGAAACCCGGCTCCGCGTCGTACTTCTCGCGCACGTGGCGGGCGAAGACGCTGAAGGCCTCGTCGAAGCCGAGCCCGAGCAGCAGGTCGACGACGACGTTCTGCAGGAAGACGACTGGCGTGGAGACGCCCTCGAACATGCTCATCTCGGCGTCGATCAGCATCGTCATCAGCTGGGAGACGTCCTTGGAGGCGAGCGCGGCGCCGCCCTTGAGGGCAGTGCCCACCAGGCTCGTCTCCGGCAGGAAGGCACGCACCGCACCGATCATCCCGAGCTCGGTCACCGCGTTCGCGTACTTGTGGGCGTAGGGCATGCACGGGTAGAAGCGGAAGTCGGCGTAGCGCGCCGGCTCGGCCCGCACCCGGTCCACGACCTCGGCGATCCGCTCGTGGGTGGTGCACATGAAGGTGCGCACGCCCTCGTCGTACGCCGCGTCGATCACGCTCATGATCGCGTCGGTGTCCTGGAAGCGCATCGACTGGGCGCGTGCCTTCTCCTCGGACATGTGGTTCACGCCGAAGAACTGGTTGTCCCCGAACAGGAGGCGGTCCATCTGGTGCTCGCTCATCGTGCCCGTCCCTTCACGCGGTGGCGGAGTTGGCGCAACGACGAGACCAGCCGTCGTGCGGCCGAGCCTCGAGACGTCGCTCGCAGGGGCGGCTGTGGCCCCTGGGAGCCCGGCTGGAGCGAGGTGCCCGGAGCCTGGGAGTCGGTCAGCATCAGGTCCATCACCCGGTCGGTGATGGAGGCGGACGCGAAGGTGTTCAGGCCCGGGGGCCGGGTCTCGGGCAGCGTGCCGCGGGCCGACTGCACAAAGTAGTCGATCTCGGCGGAGTACTCCTCGCCGCGCAGGTAGAACCAGACCGGTTCGGTGAGGTCCGTGGTGTAGCGGACGTTCCAGCCCTGCCGGTAGCCGTCGGGGACCTCGGCTGCCTCGGTGAGGTAGACCTGGCACTCCTGGCGGTCGACGGTGATGCGGCCGTGCGTGCCCCACAGGGTCACCTTTGTCGACATCTTGCGGTAGGACTCGTCGGACCAGTTCACCGAGAGCTGGGCGCTGCACCCGTCGGCGTAGTCGATGGTCGAGTAGACGGCGTCCTCGGTGTCGGCGGAGAAGATGTGGGCCAGCACTGTGCCGCGGACCGACGTGGGCTCGCCGAGGTACCACGCGAGCAGGTCCAGCGGGTGGGCCGCGTAGTCGTAGAGCGCACCCCCACCCTGGTCGCGACGGGTCCTCCACGTGCTGCCCTTGGGTCGCAGCACGACCGGGCCGTAGGCCTCCGCCAGAGCGTGGGTGACCTTGCCGATCGCGCCCAGGTCGAGGAGGCGCCGGGCCTCGGCGAACGCGGCGACGAAGCGGTTGTGGTAGCCGACCTGGGTGCACAGGCCACGTTCGGCCGCCAAGGCGGCCAGCTCCTCGGACTCGGCGCCGCTGAGCGTGAGGGGCTTCTCGCAGAACACGTGCTTGCCCTGCTCGAGGGCCGCCTTGACCATGGAGAAGTGCGCCGTGGTCGGCGTCGCGATCACGAGGGCGTCGACCTCCGGGTCGGAGACCAGCTTCGCGTAGTCGCCGAGCCCGCGGATCCCGGTGTACTTGCCGAGGATGTCGAGCAGGTAGCCGTTGGAGTCGCACATGGCCGCGAGCTCCACGTCGGGGTGGGCCCCCAGCAGGGACAGGTGGGACAGGCCCATCTTGCCGACGCCGACGACGCCGACTCTCAGCTTTGCGCTCATGCTCGTCGACCGAACCGCAAGCGCACGGTGGCTGCGTAGAACCCGATCAGCGCTCCCGCTGCCAGGCCTCCGGCCACCCACACGAGGAGCCCGGGGGTGGAGGGGCTCGACGGCGCCTCCGCCTCGGACAGCACCCGGCCCGGCGACCCCAGGGTCTCGCGAGCGTCGTCATAGGAGGCGTTCAGGCTGGCGAGCCGCGCCTCGAGGACGGTCCGGTCGGCCGGGACCGTGGTCTCGGCGACCTCCTTCTTGAGGTCGGCGATCTCGGTGGACAGGAGCGCGACCTCGCGCTGCTGGCGACCACCGTTCTCGTTGGCCCGGTCCTCGAGGTAGGCCTTGGCGACGGCGTTCGCCGCGGCGGCGGCACGGTCCGCGTCGTCGGCGCTGACGCTGACCTGCAGCACGTCCGCACCCCGCGGGACGTTGACCGAGACCGAGTCCTTGAGCTCGCTGAGCTTCCAGCGGGACAGGTCCTTGACGGCCTCACGCAGCACTCCGGTGGAGCGCGCGATCGTCGCCTGGGTCTCCATGTTCGGCGAGCTCGAGTCGTCCAGGGTCGCGACCTCGACCGTCGTCGTGGCCTCGTAGGTGGTGGGCAGCAGGAAGCCGATCGCCGCCGCGACCAGGGCGCAGGCTGCGGCAGAAATCGCGATCAGGGTCCATCCGCCCCGCAGCACGCGCAGGAGGTTGACGAACGGCGCGTCCTCGGACAAACGGACTCCTATGTCATGGAACAAATCAAAAGGGCCGCTCCAAGAGCCGACCCAAGGCACACTAGGATAAACGACCCCGGCGCCGGATATTGAACAAAGGGCCATTACGTGACGCTTCATCCGGCTGTTTCAGCCGTTGTCCCGACTCACAACCGTCCCGAGCTGATGCGTCGCGCCGTCGAGAGTGTCCTGAACCAGGACTACCCCGGCCCGATCGAGGTCGTCATCGTCTTCGACGCGTGCCCCGAGGTCGCCCCCGACGTCGAGATCCCCGAGGGGCGCACGCTGCGCACCGTGACCAACCAACGCAGCCGCGGCCTCGCCGGCGCCCGCAACACCGGCATCGAGACCGCGAGCCACGACTTCGTCGCCTTCCTCGACGACGACGACTACTGGCTGCCCGGCAAGCTCGAGGCGCAGATGGCCAGGTTCGCCGAGTCGCCCCAGCCGGTGCTCGTCGGCACCGCGATGATGGTCGACGACGGCACCCGCCAGTACGAGCGGCTCGTGCCGCTGGAGGACATCCGGCACGCGGACCTGCTGCGCGACCGGATGGCCGGGCTGCACTCGAGCACGTTCGTCTTCCCCAAGCAGACGCTGTACGACATCGGCCTCGTCGACGAGCAGCTGCCCGGCAGCTACGGCGAGGACTTCGACCTGCTGCTGCGTACGGCGAAGCTCGGCCGGATCGCGGTGGTCAACCGACCGCTGGTCAACGTCACGTGGGGCGGCCAGTCCTACTTCTTCGGCAAGTGGTCGCTCTACGCCGACGGCCTGACCTACCTGCTCGAGACGCACCCCGAGTTCCGCCAGGACCGGACGGCGTACGCCAAGATCCAGTCGCAGATCGCGTTCTCCCGGGTGGCCGCGGAGGAACGCCGGACCGGTCGCACCTGGGCGCTCAAGGCGCTTCGGACCGACCCGCGACAGATCAGGGCATGGCTGGCCCTGGGCATCAGCCTGCGGCTGCTGTCCACCGGCTGGGTCGTGCGGACCGTGCAGCGGATGGGCAAGGGCATCTGAATGCGGCTGCTGATCACCTGCTCCGGGGGCGGACACCTCGCCCAGGCCTGGGCGCTGCGGCCGTGGTGGGAGCAGTTCGAGCGCACCTGGGTGACCTTCCCGACCGAGGACGCCCGCACCCGGTTGCGCGGTGAGCACGTGATCGAGTGCCACTACCCCACGGTGCGGCACCTGCCGAACCTCGTCCGCAACACCAGGCTCGCCAGGAAGGTCCTCGACGAGGTGCGCCCGGACCTGGTCCTGAGCACCGGCGCGGCGATCTCGGTCCCGTTCTTCGCCCAGGCCCGGCACTTCGGCGCCCGCACCGCCCACCTCGAGCCGATCGACCGGATCAACAACCCCTCGCTCAGCGGCCGGCTGCTGTACCCGTTCGCGGACCTGTTCATGGTGCAGTGGGACACGATGCAGTCGCTGCTTCCCGACGCCACCGACGTGGGCGTGGTGCTGTGAGCTTCTCGATCGTCGTCAGCGCCGGCACCTACCACTTCGGCTTCGACAGGCTGATGGGCTGGACCGAGTCGTGGCTGCGCCTGCACCCCGAGGTCGAGGCGACGGTCCAGCACGGCCAGAGCCGGCCTGTCGAGGGGGCCACGAACCACGAGATCATCGCCCACCCCGACCTGCTCGACCTCTACCGGGCCGCCTCCGTCGTGGTCCTCCAGGGCGGAGCCGGCGGCGTGATGGACGCACGGGAGCTCGACATCGTGCCGATCGTGGTGCCCCGGATCCCCGTGGACAACGAGGTCGTCGACGACCACCAGATCGTCTTCGCCACCCGCTTGCGCGACCTCGGCATGGTCCACCTGGCCCAGTCGGAGGAAGAGCTGCACGCCGCCCTGGACCAGGCCCTGGCCGGCACGCTGCGGGTGCGCCCCGAGAAGTCCGACCCCTCCCCCGGCCCGGCAGCCGCCGCAGCGGCGCTGGACTCGCTGCTGGCCTCCCCCGTGCCCGCGGGTTCCTCGAGGCGCCGTCTGCGCCGGCTGACCACCCTGGTCGGGCGCCCCTCCTCGCGAGGCAGGAAGTAGGTCCGCGATGGCCTCACGCACGGCCAGGGTCGCCTTCGACCTGAAGACCCGCGCGGCGATGCGGTCGCAGCGCCGCGTGGCTGCCGCGCTCGAGGTCTCGGAGCGCTTGGACCCGGCCCTGCTGGTCCGGCAGCAGGCCAGTGAGTCGATGGCCCTGGCGCGGCACGCGTTCGACACCACCGAGCACTACCGAGCCGCCATCACCGCAGCGGGCCTCGAGGCCGGTGACCTGACCGATCCCGGCAACTGGTGCCACCTCCCGGTCCTGGACAAGGCGACCCTGCGCACGGCGGGCCGCAGCCTCGTCTCCAGCGAGTGCCGGGACAAGGACCTGCTCCCCTCGGTGACCGGGGGCAGCACCGGTGAGCCGCTGACCGTGTACAACGACGCCCGGTCACCGGTCGCGCCGATGTGGTGGCGTCCCTACCGGTGGTGGGGCGTCTCCCCCGCCGACCACAGCGCCCTGATCTACCGGATGAAGCACTCCCGCCGCCAGGAGCTGCGCGAGCGGCTGGAGTGGTGGCCGACCCGGACGATCAAGCTCGACGCCCGCGGGACCACCCCCGAGGCGATGGATGCGTTCCTCGAGCGGTGGCGACAGGTGCGCCCACGCCTGCTCAACGGGTACGTCGGCGCGGTCCACGAGCTCGCCGCCCACGTCGCGGCCAGAGGCATCCAGGTCCCGCCGCCCGTGGCGATCGCGGTGACCGCCTCGATGCTGCACGCCACCCAGCGGCGCGAGATCGAGGAGGCGCTCGGCGCCCCTGTGCATGACTGCTACCGCTCGGCCGAGGTTCCCTGGATGGCCGCCCAGTGCGGCGAGCGCGACGGGCTGCACGTGATGGCGGACCTGCGCCGCATCGAGGTGCTCGACGCCCGGGGCGAGCCCGTCGCCCCGGGGACGACCGGCGACGTGGTGGTGACCGACCTGACCAACCACGCGTTCCCGATCATCCGCTACCGGATCGGCGACCGGGGGCGGCTCCGCGAGGATCTCTGCGCCTGCGGCAGGACCCTGCCCCTGATGGACCCCGTCGAGGGACGTGTCGCGGACGTGCTGCGCACTCCCTCGGGCCGGACGGTCTCAGGTGGCCTGAGCCCACTGCTCATCCCCTGGTCGGGCACCCTGCGCAAGTTCCAGCTGCACCAGGCCGCGGACTTCAGCGTCGAGCTGCACTTCGTGGCGGCCCCGGAGGCCGGCAGCGATGCTGTGGCCGCTGCCTGCGCCGAGGTGGTCGCCCAGCTGCGCGGGATGCTGGCGGACGAGGTGCCGGTGCAGGCCCGCCAGGTCGACGACATCGTGCACCAGGGCGGCAAGGTCCGCCTCGTCGTCTCAGCCCTTGCCTGACCCGGCGAGCACCTTGGCGCCCCTGAACTCGAGCCAGAAGGCCTCGAGTCCCAGCCGCGCGCGCAGCACCCACGCCAGCGCCAGGTACACCGGTCCCAGCACCGCCAGGTAGACCACGAGGTCCAGCACCTCGGTGCCCAGGACGAAGCGGAGCAACGCCCCGGCCACCCCGAACACGGCCAGGGGAAGCAGGCCTGCCCCGAGGAGCCGGTGCGGCGCGAGATGCACCCCCATCCGCCCGTGCACCAGCCAGGCAGCGACGCAGGTGTCGAAGGCCACCACGAGGGCCCAGGTGACAGCGGCCCCGACGAGACCGAACCTCGGCACCAGCAGCAGGTTGCCGGCCAGGCTCAGCGCCAGGGCCGCGCCCTTGTTGTAGACCTGCCAGGTGCTGTTGCCGCCCATCAGCAGGATCGACTGCAGCATGCCGGTGCTGACCACGACCATCATCACCGCGCCGAGAAGCCCCACGACGAAGGCACCTTCGCGGAACCCCGGCCCGAACAGCCCCATCACCGCGGGGCCCATCACCACGAGCATCAGGTAGAACGGCCAGCTGATCAGCACCGCCGCCCGGGTGACCAGGGTGTGCAGCTCGCTCGCCTCACGCAGCTCCCCTCGGGCCAGGAGGTGGGCGAGCGTGGGTGCGGCGGCCACCCGGACCGCACGGTCGACGACCCGACCGGCCTGAACGACCCGCGAGGCGACGGCATAGATGCCGGCCTCGCTGGGCGAGCGCACCGCCGCGACGATCAGCACGTCCACCCAGTCCAGGCCGAACTCGATGGCCACGCCCAGGGCCCGTGGAGCGGAGTACCCCCAGAACTCCCGCGCCGTCGGCCCGGCGTCCTCGCCCTCGCGGTCCCTGGTCCTCTTCAGGTCGCGGCGCAGCGGCACCACCAACCAGGCGAGCGTCACCAGCAGCCACAGCGGCACCGAGGCCACCCAGGCGGCCAGCGTGACGTAGGTGCCCGCACCCAGCATGACCGCAAGGGATACGCCGGCGAGGCGACTGGCAGGCACCGCGACGTCCTGGAGCAGGCTGAACGAGACGACACCACGCATCACCCGCACGGCGGTGTGCAGCACCCCCATCACGGCGGCCGCCGGCAGGAACCACGCGAGCAGCCGCAGGATGCGCTCCAACGCGGCGGGGCTTCCCCCGGACATGACCTCGGCGATCGGTCCGGCCGCGAGGTGGAGCACGATCGCCAGGACGACGGAGATCACCAGCACGGGCGCCACGGCCGTGCGGACCAACCGGCTCTCCCCGCCGACCTGTCCCACGGCACGCCTGCGCGACAGCGCCCAGATCAGCCCGCTGCTGGTCCCCAGCCGCAGCACCGCGACCAGGATGGAGAAGACCGCGACGGCCTGGAAGAACAGGCCGGTCCCGCTGGTCCCCAACCCGCGGCCCACCACCACTGCGACGAGCAGGGCGCTGGCCGCCGAGACGCTGGAGCCGACCAGGCTGACCGCCCCGGCCTTGAGGACACTCTCCCGGCTCACCCGCCCGGTCCACCCGGTCGAGCCTTCGCATCGCCCGCGTAGCGGTCGCGCAGCAGCACCGCCACCAGGATCCCGAAGGGGACCAGCATCCGGTCCAGCCCGTAGTAGAGCGACATCACGCAGGTCGAGACCAGGGCCGCGCTGAGCCACACCTCAGCGCTCGAGCGCAGCTTCCAGGTGCGTACGACGGCCCCGACCAGGAACCAGGCGAACAGCGCCATCCCCACGAACCCGAAGCAGAACATCATCGACCAGATGGCGCCCTGGGTCCCGACCGTGATCTCGCTGCTGAAGGACTCCCGGGGTGCGCCGTACCCCAGCACCGGCGACCCCAGCGCTCGTTGGAAGGTCTCCTGGTAGAGCTGCATCCGGCCCTGGGAGGAGTTGCCGGTGGCCTCCCGCTCGAGGACGCTGGTCAGCAGCCCCATCCTGACCATGGCCACGGCCGAGACCAGGCCGAGACCGAGCACCGCGGCCGCGACGCGTGGCCGCCCGTTCGCGGCCGAACGCACCACCACCACGACCAGTGCCGTGCCGAGCGCGAGGATCATTCCCCGGTTGTTGGCTGCCACCGCGGGGGGGATGGTCAGCGCCAGCCCGACGAAGGTCAGGATCCGCGTCCTGCGGCTCCCGCTGTCGATCGCGGCCGCGATCGCGATCGGGATGAGCATCGACATCGCGGCGCCCCAGCCGTTGGTGAAGGAGAACGGTGCCGAGGGGCGCAGGAAGGGAGCGGCCGCCCCGTAGGGCGTCTGGACCTCTGCGAACTGGGGGAAGAACAGGCTGCGGACGTAGGGGTGCGAGGCCATGTCGGCGGGGAGCAGGTTCCCGACGGTGACCTTGAGCCGGCCGTAGGGCAGCAGCAGTCCCAGGTAGCCGCCCGCCAGCACCGCCACCCACATCGCGCTGAGTCCCTTGAGCAGCCGGGCCCGGGGAAGGTTCTCCGGAGCGTTCACCACGTAGACCATCAGCACGCCGACCGAGGCGAACTGCGAGAGCCGGACGACGTAGCCAAGCTCGTCGCCGGGCTCGAGCATCACGGCGCACGCCACCATCCAGGCCACCAGGGCCAGGAACGGCAGCACCCCGGGAACCACGTTGAGCGACCGGCGCAGCGTCAGGTAGAAGAGCAGCACGGGCATCAGCACGACCGAGCTCAACGGGAACAGCCCGGTCAGCCACCACAGCGGGACACCCCACAGCAGGCACAGGACGGGCCACGCCGGCAGGACGACCTCCGGCGTCGGCAGCAGGTCCTTGCCCCGTGGCGCCAGCAGCGGCCGGCGGTGCTTGGGAGCGCGCCGGGCCGGCGGCCCGGATGCTCCCCCGGCGATCGGCACGGACGTGCCGGTGTCCACCGTCATCGATCAGCCTGCGAGGGGGCAGGGACCTTCCCGGGGCGACCGAGAGCACGCAGGGCGTCGTACTTGCGCCACAGCGAGAGGCAGGCGACGGCCACGGTGAACAGCAGCAGCGCGACGTAGGCGGAGACGAACACCGGCGCCCAGGGCAGGAGCAGCACCAGGAGGTAGAGGAACCCGACGTCGTAGGGGATCTTCACGAACGAGACCCAGGCCGGAGCCGAGGCGCCGGGCGCCGCGACCTGCTTGGGCAGCAGCCCGTCGGCGAGGATCTGGCCGAAGAACCACACCGAGGAGACGGTCGCGAACACGATCGCCGCGACGGGGGGCCAGGACTGCCCGAGGTCGCTGTGGAAGTACAGCGATGCCGCGATCGCCAGGTGGGTGAGCGGCTGGCGGATCGCGTCGACGACGTGGTCCAGGAACTCCCCCGAGGGACCCGAGGAACCCGAGAGCCGGGCCAGCTGCCCGTCCGCGGAGTCCAGGGCGTAGCCGAGCAGCAGGGCCAGCGAGCACCCGACGGCGACGGCCGGTGTGGGCGTTGCCAGGGCGATCACGCCCAGCCCGATCGCCGAGACCAGTCCGCCCAGCAGCGTGACCTGGTTGGGCGTCATGCCGGCGACGTAGGCCAGGGCCGCGAGACGTCGCCCGAGTCCCCGGTTGACCCAGCGGAGGTACGCCGGGACACCGGCCCCACTCTTCTGCGCCGCGGCCAGACGCGCTACAGCATCGCTGTAGCGGCTGGCCGCAGCGGCCTGTGCACCGCTCGAATCCATGCAGGTTCCCTCCCGACCTGCACGAGCCTAGATCACCAGGCCGTGCAGGACGGGAGAACCACTCACTAGCCCGCCGACTCCAGGACCGCCCGGAACAGCGTGTCCGGTGTCGCCCGGTAGTTCAGGTGCGTCTGCGCCGCGATCACGTTGGTCCCGTTCACCAGGGCCGAGGCAGGCACCGAGACCACGACGGGCGCTGCGTTCGTCTTCGTGCTGCGCGGGGCCGCGGTGGCGTAGGTGTTCGGGCCGATCGTGCCGGCGGGGAGGTTGACCCGCTGCGCCTCGACACCGTTCACGTAGACCACGACACCGTCGTCGGCCACGAACGTGAGCCGCTGGGGACCTGCCGCGCTCGCGTCGGCCACCTGGAAGGTGGTCCTGAACTGTGCCGAGAGCGGACGCGAGGTGGGTGCCCCCACGCTGATGTCGGTGGTCACCAGGTTGCTGCCGAACCCGAAGGTGCCGGTCCCGGTCCCCCACGACGCGTCGTTGAAGCCCGCCGTGGTCCAGCCGGCCTCCGGCCCTGTCGCCGCGTAGCGCCAGCGCCACTGCGTGGTGGGCCCGACCAGGATCTTGGGCGCCGTGGTGGTCACCGAGACCTCCCCGGACGTCGCCTCCTGGCCGTACTGGTCCCTGGCGGTCACCTTGTAGGTGTACGCCGTCCCTGCGCTCAGCTCGGTGTCGTCGTAGCGCGTCGCACCGGCAGCCAGGGTCGCCACCGTGGCGTTGCCCCGGGTGACGATGAACGAGCTGCCCGCCTGTGCCGGCCAGGTGAGCCTGATCGCCGTCGTCGACACGGCCTGGCCCGTGACAGCCGGAGCCGGCGGGGGCGCCGGCAGGTTGTCGGGGTCGGCGGAGGTGATCGACAGGGCCGAGGTGCTCGCCGAGCGGTTGCCGTTGGCGTCCACGGCGCGTACGAAGTAGCGCCGGGTGCCACCGAGCCGGCTGATCACCGTGCTGGTCGAGGTGGTCGTGGCGATGACCCGGTTCTCCTCGAGGACCTCGTAGGTGAGCGCACCGGAGGAGTCGTTGCTGCCGTTCCAGCTCAGCCGCACGTTGAGTGCGTCCACGTTGGCCTGGGACAGGCCGGAGGGACTGGTGGGCGCCTGGTTGTCGCGCGGGGCGTACTTCATGAAGCCGCCCGACCACTGGTTGATGTAACCCTTGCGGATGGAGGTCGCGTAGTCACCGCCCACCCACAGCGCACCGCCGGAGTCCACGAACGTCCCCCAGGCACCGTAGCCCTCGCGACCCTTCACGATCGGGTTGAAGCCGGGCACGTAGTTGCCGGTCGCGGAGTCCCAGGCGCCGACGGTGCCGATGGAGTCGGCCTGGGTCCAGGTGGTTCCCGGGTCGCTCCAGGTGTAGGCGTCCTGGTAGGTGTAGTCGCCGCAGTGGCACCCTCCGAAGACGGTGTCGGAGTTGGCGGCGAGCGTCTGGAAGTCGCCACCGGCCATGGTGATGCTGCCGGACCTCCGGGTCATCGTGTCGCGGTCGTAGCCGATGATCTGGTGCTGGGCGCCACCGTGGTAGAACCGGTCGCCGACCTCCTGGACGTCGAACTGCCAGGGCTCGGAGTTGAAGGCGCTGAAGTGAGCCCGCCATCCGGGGATGGCCTGGGGCGCGTCGGTCGTCGGCTGCACCGCGGTCACCTTGGGCTGGTCCTGGCCCTTCACGGTGGTGAAGTAGCCGGAGAAGTAGACCCGGTCTCCCTTGGTCGACGCGTTCACGCCGACGGTGGTGCCGTTGATGGCCGGGTTCCAGCGGATGTCCGGGCGCCCGTTGGACAGGTTGATCCGGCCGCCGTCCCACGAGGACGCGGCGTACGGCGCCTGGACGAGGTGGGTGAACGCGCCGGCGACGTAGAGGTAGCCACCGAAGACGTCGAGGCCGCGGACCGCCGGGACTCCGCCGGAGTTGCGGTGCTCCACCTGGACCTGGGGTCCGGTGAGCGCACCCGTGGCGGGGTCGAGGAAGGCGAGGCCGGTCTGGGGCTGCCCGTTCACCTGGGTGAACGCACCGCCGACAGCGAGCCGGCCGTCCGGCAGCGCCTTGAGGGCCTTGACCTGGCCGTTCAGCGTCGGCTTGAAGCCGGAGACGAACTCCCGGGTGTTCACGTTGAACCCGGCCAGGTTGGACTGCTCGACCCGGCCGGTGCCTGCGGCGTCACGCTGGACGTACTTGAAGTTGCCGCCGGCGAAGACGGTGGTGCCGATCTGGGCGAACGACTGGACCTCGACGTTGAGCTCGTTGTTGATGCCGTTGGCGAGTCCGTTCACGCCCCAGACGGTGGGCTGGGCGTCGCTCTCGGGCAGGGCACGCAGCTCCTGCTTCGCGGTCCCGTCATTGGAGACCGTCGCGGTGAACACGGCGTCGCGCTGCAGCCGGGGACGCAGGAACATCTGGGTGAACGGGCGGCCGGCGCCCGCGTTGGCGACGTTGGACCAGATGTAGGAGTCGGCGGCGGTCGAGCCGCGCACGTTCGCGCCGTAGGCGAAGCCCCACAAGTAGCCCTGCGCCTGGGGGGCGTTGGTGTCCACGCGACGCAGCGAGGTGTCCTGGCCGAAGCTGGAGGTCATGCCGCCACTGGATCCCGAGCCGTCGAAGGAGAAGCTCCCGACCGGGTGCCGGGCGCCGAAGGTCCAGGTCCAGCGGGTGCGCCGAGGCATCTGGAACCGCACCTCCTGCCAGCTCGTGCCGGCCTGGTTCGTGGCACGGCGCAGCCGCACCCCCTCGGCCAGGGCGTTCACGTTGCCGCCGTTGAGGAGGCCGTCGATCGTCTCGGCGGGCAGCTGCGCGGGACTGAACGCAGCCGTGCCGGTGACGTTGTTGCGCACGTCCGCAGGCGAGCGGAGGCCCTGGTAGTGGGTCTTCCAGCCCTGCCGGCCCCGGCCCACGAGGACCCAGCCACCGCCGTCGGTGACCTGGTCGCAGTAGAACTGCTGCGGCGCCTGGAGCTGTGGGGTCACCAGCCAGTAGACGCCGCTGGGTGCGGCGGGCGTCTTCTGCTTGATCTCCCAGCACGAGGCTGCCGCGGACTCCTGGGTCAGGCCGTCGACCGGTCGCGTGGTCGCGGCCTGGCTCGGGGCTCCGGCCAGCAGCACGGGCACGCTGGCTCCTACGAGGATCGTGATGACCGCGCGGGCCACACGTGAGCGGGACGACATCATGTGCATTGCTCCATCTGAAGGGTGAAGAGGAAGTCCGACGTGCTGCGGTGCGGGGTCGATGGGCGGTGCGACGGGGCCGGAGGGGCCGCTGTGATCGCACCGGTGCGAATCCGGAAGCTCATGAGCCGGTCCCGGGGCACGCGGAGTTCGACGGGATCGAGTGGTCGACCACCCGCCACTTCCCGCCGATCTCGTGGACGCGGTAGATGTTCAGGACGCGCACCTCGGAGGGGCGCCGGTCCTTGGTCAGGTTGCGGCCCCGGGCGTCGCGCACGATCACCGGGCTGTTGTCCAGGCAGGCCGCGAGCACGACCGTCGGCGGCTTGGCGTCGAGGTCGACCGACCGGGTCGTCACGGAGAGCACCTTGGGGGCGCCCTCGATGGTCTGCTCCTCGAGCTCGTACTGCTGGGCGAGCGCCTCCATCTCGCCGAGCGCCGGGCCGGCGGCGTAGCTGCTCAACCCGGTGACCTTGCCCGGGTTCTCGGCGAGCTGCTCGGACGAGGCCTTGAGGAACCCACGCAGCCGGTCGTCGGCCGCCCGAGCCGTGCTCTGCTGCTTCGCGCTCAGGCCCTTGACCGCCGGGGCGGTGTCCCAGCCCTTCGGGGCGGGGGGCACGCTGGGGTCCGCCGGGCGGGGCGAGCCCGGTGAGGGCGTCGCGGTGGCCGCGGCGGAGGGGTCGCCCGGTGTGGAGCGAGCGGCCTCCTGGTCGTCGCCCCCGAGGACCCAGGTGAGCCCGAGCGCGGCCACCAGGACCACTGCGCAGGCAGCCACCAGGGCGGTGCGCCAGTTGCTCCGGATGAATCGTGGCGACATCAGCTGTGCTTCCCCCCAAGCCAGTCAGTGCGCCCAGTCGGAGCACCGCGATCATTGTGGGGTTGAGGTGGCAAATCGCCCAAGGACGACGATTTCGCGGCCTAGTCCACATAAATCTTCCGCCAGCCGTTCCCACGCTCATCTGGGTCCGCGCTCCGCGGATCGTCCTCGCCGGCCGCCGGGATCGCCTACCCTGAGGGCACTGGATCGAGGTCGGGACGACGGGGGGCGGGCATGCGCGAGTACGCATGGCCACAGATTCAAGGTGTGAGCGGGTACGGCGCGGACTCCTGCGCGCACCCCACGCAGCTGCCGGAAGGCGCGTCGTGACCGCGGCCGAGCGCTTCCGGGTCGGCTACGCCAGCGGCGTCTTCGACATGTTCCACGTCGGCCACCTCAACATCCTGCGCCGCGCCCGCCAGCACTGCCAGACGCTGGTGGTGGGCGTCGCCTCCGACGAGTACGTCGAGGCACTCAAGGGCAGGAGCCCGGTCGTGCCCCTGGTGGAGCGACTCGACATCATCTCGGCGCTCAGCATCGTGGACGAGGTGATCATCGACCACTCAGAGGACAAGACCCTCGCGTGGGAGGAACGCAACTTCGACGCGATCTTCAAGGGCGACGACTGGAAGGGCTCCCCCAAGGGACAGCGCCTCGAGCAGGCGATGCGTCCGCTCGGGGTCGAGGTCGTCTACTTCCCCTACACGCTGAACACCTCGAGCACGCTGCTGCGCGCGCACCTCACCCGTTCCGAAGCGGTCTGAGCAACCGACCGGGTCCTGCTCAGTCCTCGTCGGGTTCGGCGGGCGGTTCCGCGCCGGCCTCTTCATCGCGCTCGGCCCACTCGAGCAGCGGGGCGAGGTCGAAGACCGCCTCGTCGATGCCGGCGTGCAGGTCGCCGAGCTCGGCGTACCTCGCCGGCATCGTCTCGATCGTGAAGTCGTCGGGACGGCAGGTGTCGACCTCCTCCCAGCGGATCGGTGCGGACACTGTCCCGATCGGGTTGCCCCGCACGGAGTACGCCGCCGCGATGGTGTGGTCGCGGGCGTTCTGGTTGTAGTCGACGAAGAGCTGGGCGGGGTCGCGGTCCTTTCGCCACCACGTCGTGGTGACCTCGTCGGTACGCCGCTCGACCTCCCGGGCGAAGGCGAGGGCGGCACGGCGTACGTCCTTGAAGCCGTGGTCGGGCGAGATCCGCACGTAGATGTGCATCCCGTTGCCCCCGCTGGTCTTCGGGAAGCCGGTGGCACCGAGGTCGTCGAGCACCTCGTGCGCGACGTGCGCCACCTGCTGCACCGTCTCCCAGGGGCACTCGGGTCCGGGGTCGAGGTCGATGCGCCACTCGTCGGGCTTCTCGGTGTCCGCGCGGCGGCTGTTCCAGGGATGGAACTCCACCGTGCTCATCTGCACCGCCCAGATCACCTGGGCCAGCTCGGTGACACAGAGCTCGTCGGCGGTGCGGTTCCAGCGAGGGAAGTGCACCCGGACCGTCTCCATCCACGGCGGCGCTCCCTTGGGCAGCCGCTTCTGGTGCACCTTCTCCCCCGTCACCCCGGTCGGGAACCGGTGCAGCATGCAGGGCCGCTCCCGCAGCGCGTTGACGATTCCGTCCCCGACGCCGAGGTAGTACTGCACCAGGTCGAGCTTGGTCTCGCCCCGCGCCGGGAAGTAGACCCGGTCCGGATTGGAGACCCGGACCACCCTGTCGTCGATCTCCACCTCGGTGGCCGGGGAGGGCATCGGGACGCCCTCAGTCGGTGCCGTGGGCGCGGACGAAGTCCAGGATCACCTCGGCGAGCTCGGGGCGGCAGATCACCAGGTCCGGCAAGGAGACGTCCTCGCGGTTGTAGACCAGGGGGCTGCCGTCGACCCGGCTGGTGAACAGGCCCGCGGCCCGGGCCACCGCGACGGGGGCCGCGGAGTCCCACTCGTACTGGCCGCCCGCGTGGACGTAGGCGTCGCTGACGTCACGGATCACCGACATCGCCTTGGCCCCGGCCGATCCCATCGGCACCAGCTCGGCGTCGATCTCCTCGGCGAGCGCCTGGACGAACGCGGGCGGGCGGGTGCGCGAGACGACCAGTCGCGGACGGGCCGAGGTCGAGGGAGGTACGACGGGCGGGTGGCCGGTGTCGTAGGTGGTCCCGAGCGCAGGCAGGGCCACTGCACCCGCGACGAGCTCGCCGCGCTCCCACAGGGCGACGTGCACCGCCCAGTCCTCGCGGGGCGGCTCGGAGAACTCGCGGGTCCCGTCGAGGGGGTCGATGATCCAGACCCGGTCGGCGTCCAGGCGAGCCTTGTCGTCGGTGCCCTCCTCGCTGAGCACCACGTCGTCGGGACGGGCCTCGCCGAGCAGGCGCAGCAGGAGCTCGTGCGCCGACAGGTCACCCGCGTCCTTGAGCGAGGCGCCCACCAGGCCCTGCTGCCTGATCCACAGGAGCTGCTCGCCTGCCTGCGTCGCTGCCCAGGCAGCCACTGCGTGGTCGTCGGCGCCGGGGGGCAGCTGGTTCTCGGGTGTCGGTGCGGATTCACTCACGCAGTCGACCCTAGTGCCCGCGACCTGACCAGCTCCGGAGCCTCAGCGGTTGTAGCGCTGCTGCGTGGCCTCGAGCCCGTCGGTGATCAGCGACTCGACGGCGTCGGCGGCGCTGTCGACCTGGAACGGAAGCTCCTTGCGCTCCGCCGCGGTGTAGCCGGAGAGCACGAAGTCGGCCGGGCTCTGCCGCCCCGGGGGACGCCCGATGCCGGCCCGCACCCGGTAGAAGTCACCGGACCCCAGGGAGGCGCGCATCGACTTCAATCCGTTGTGCCCGTTGTCCCCGCCACCGAGCTTGGTGCGCAGGGTGCCGAAGTCGATGTCGAGCTCGTCGTGGATCGCGATGATCCTCTCCACCGGCACCTTGTAGAACGAGGCCAGCGCCTTGACCGGCCCGCCCGACTCGTTCATGTAGGAGCGCGGACGCGCCAGCACCACCCGCGCCGAGGTGGTGCCGGGCGCGCCCAGGCGTCCTTCGACGACCTGGGCGCGGCTCGCCTTGTGGGTGCGCCAGCCGCTGCCGAGGCGTCGGGCCAGCTCGTCGGTGACGAAGTAGCCGATGTTGTGCCGGGTCCCGGCGTACTCCGGGCCGGGGTTGCCGAGACCGACCACGAGCCACACCTCCGAGCCCGGGGACGGGGTCGAGTCGGTCACGGCAGGAGCGTCAGCTCTCGGAGCCGGAGTCACCCTCGGCGGAGGCGGCCTCGCCTGCCTCGGCCTCGGCTGCGATGTCCTCGTCGGACTCGTCGCGCTCGATGCCGACCTCGGCCTCGGCCTCCTCGAGCTCGGCCTCGACCTCGGCTGCCGTCGGCGCGTGCACGACGTTGACGACCAGCGCCTCGTCGTCGGTGAGCAGCAGCGAGCCCGTGGGCAGCGTGAGGTCCTTGGCCAGCACCTGGAAGCCGGCTGCGGCGTCCTCGACGGAGACCTCGATGAACTCGGGGATGTGGGTGGCCTCGGCCTCGACCGAGACGGTGTTCAGGTCGGTGACGACCATGGCGTCGGACTTGGCCTCGCCCACGACGTGGATCGGGATCTCGACGGTGACCTTCTCGCCCTTCCGCACCTCGACGAAGTCGACGTGCTCGAGGAAGCCCTTGATCGGGTCGGCCTGGACCTGCTTGGTCAGCGCGATGGTGGTGGTGCCCTCGACCTCGATGTAGAGCAGCGCGTTGGAGCCGCCGCGCTTGAGCGCCATCATCGTGTCGTGGCCCGGGAGGGTGATGTGCTTGGGGTCGTTGCCGTGGCCGTAGATGACCGCGGGCACCTTGTCGGCGCGACGGATGCGGCGGGCAGCGCCCTTGCCGAACTCGGTGCGGGTCTCGGCGGTGATCTTCTCTTCGGGCTTGTCAGCCATGGTCTGGTGCTCCTCGTGAGGTCAGGGGGGTACGTCGGCAGCGGCTGTCTCGGGGCCGGGACGAGTGATGCACCGCACTCCAGACGGGACGGTGCATGGCGAACCACGTTCCGGCCACGTCGATCACGGAGGTCAGTCCCTCGCCGAGGCAACTGGGCGATCCTACGCGACCCGGGCCGAGGGAGGCCAATCGGCAGCGGCCAGGTTCAGGCGTGGCCGTCGAACATCGAGGTGACCGAGCCGTCCTCGAAGACCTCCTTGATCGCCCGCGAGATCAGCGGCGCGATCGAGAGGCAGGTGAGCTTGTCGAACTCGTTGCCCGGGGCCAGCGGCAACGTGTTGGTGACGATGATCTCGGTCGCCGGTGAGTTCTTCAGCCGGTCCACGGCCGGGTCGGAGAGGATCGCGTGCGTGGCGGCGATGACCACGCCGGCCGCGCCGTCGGCCATCAGGGCCTCGGCGGCGTTCACGATGGTGCCGCCGGTGTCGATCATGTCGTCGACCAGGACGCACATCCGGCCGGCCACGTCGCCGACGACCCGGTTGGCGACGGTCTCGTTGGGGCGGTCGATGCGTCGCGACTTGTGGATGAAGGCCAGCGGCGCGCCACCGAGGCGCGAGGACCACCGCTCCGCGACCTTGATCCGGCCGGCGTCGGGCGAGACCACGGCCAGCTTCTGCCCGGAGTACTTCTCCTTGACGTAGTCGGCCAGGATCGGCAGCGCCATCAGGTGGTCGACGGGACCGTCGAAGAAGCCCTGGATCTGGTCGGCGTGCAGGTCCACGGCGATCAGCCGGTCGGCGCCGGCGGTCTTGAACAGGTCGGCCATCAGGCGCGCGGAGATCGGCTCACGACCGCGGTGCTTCTTGTCCTGGCGCGCGTAGCCGTAGAACGGCAGCACCACGGTGATCCTCTTGGCCGACGCGCGCTTGAGCGCGTCCACCATGATCAGGTGCTCCATGATCCACTCGTTGACCGGAGCCGTGTGGCTCTGGATCACGAACGCGTCGGAGCCGCGCACGGACTCCTCGTAGCGGACGTAGATCTCGGAGTTCGCGAACTCGTAGGCGGAGGTCGGCACCAGCCCGGTGCCGAGGTCCTCGACGACCTCCGCAGCCAGCTCGGGGTGTGCCCTTCCGGTGAAGACCATCAGGTTCTTCTCCGTGGTCTTCTTCATTCCGCTCACGCTTGGCGCTCCTCGGTCGGGCGGGACATGCCGGTCAATCGATTGTGACGCACCGGCGGTCGGTTGACGAAACCGCGGGGGGTCACTGGCCGGATTCGACGGCGTTCTGCGCCGCCTCCGCCTGCCGGGTCCCGGCGCGGCGGCGCGCGACCCATCCCTCGATGTTGCGCTGCTGACCTGCGGTGACCGCCAGCGTGCCGGGGGGCACGTCCTCGCGGATCACGCTGCCGGCCCCGGTCGCCGCGCCGTCGCCGATCTCGACCGGCGCCACGAACGTGTTGTTGCTCGCAGTGCGGGCGTGGCGGCCGACGACCGTGCGGTGCTTGTTCACTCCGTCGTAGTTGGCGAAGATCGTGCCCGCACCGATGTTGGTGCCCTCGCCGATCTCCGCGTCTCCGACGTAGGACAGGTGCGGCACCTTGGCGCCGTCGCCGATCTTGGCGTTCTTGGTCTCCACGAACCCGCCGATCTTGCCGTCGGCGCCGAGCTCGGTGCCGGGGCGCAGGTAGGAGAACGGGCCGACGTTGGCGCCGGCGCCGATCACGGCGAGCTCGGCGTGCGTGCGTACGACGTGCGCGCCGGCCCCGACCTCGACGTCCTTGAGGGTGGAGTCCGGCCCCACGACGGCGTCCTCGGCGACCACCGTGGCGCCGAGCAGCTGTACGCCGGGCAGGATCGTCACGTCCTGCTCGAGCTTGACGTCCACGTCGATCCAGGTGGTGGCCGGGTCGACGATGGTGACCCCGTCGCGCATCCACCGGTCGAGGATCCGCCGGTTCTTCTCCCTGGCGAGCACGGCGAGCTGGGCCCGGTCGTTGGCCCCCTCGGTCTGCACCACGTCCTCGATGGCGAACGCCCCGACGGCGAGCCCGTCCTCGCGGGCGAGGCGCACGGTGTCGGTCAGGTAGTACTCGCCATTGGCGTTCTCGTTGGTCAGCCGCGGCAGCGCGCTGTCGAGGAAGTCCGCGTCGAAGGCGAGGATCCCGCTGTTGATCTCCGCCACGGCGGCCTCGGCCTCGGTGGCGTCCTTCTGCTCGACGATGCCGGTGACCTGGCCCGTCTCGTCGCGCAGCACCCGGCCGTAGCCGTGCGGGTTCGGCACCACTCCGGACAGGATGCTCACGCCGCGTCCGGCTGCGACGTGGTCGGCCACGAACGCGCGCAGGGTCTCGCCCTCCAGGAGCGGCGTGTCGCCGTACGCCACCAGCACCGTGCCCGCGCGCTCCTCCTCGGCCAGTGCCTCCCAGGCCATCCGGACGGCGTGACCGGTGCCGTCCTGGGTGTCCTGCACCGCGAGGACCGCGCTGGGCAGCAGCTGCTGGATGTGGGGACCGACCTGCTCGCGCTGGTTGCCCACCACCGCCACCACCCGGTCCGGGGCCAGCGAGGCCACCGCCTCCAGCACGTGCCCGATCATGCTGCGCCCGGAGATGGGGTGCAGGACCTTCATGGTCTTGGACTTCATCCGTGTGCCGCCACCCGCCGCGAGGACGATGACGGTGACGGACCCTGGGGTCGTGGTTTGCCTCGTGGTGCTCACGCTCCCCGGGTAGGAGTCGAACCTACGTCGCTAGTCCTGATTCAAAGTCAGGCGGGCCCTGCCGGCAGACCAACCGGGGATGGTGGAACGAGGCTACTTGCCCGGGGCGGGCCGGCCTCCTCGGCCCGTCCGGTTTCGCCGGGATTCCTCACCCCGGGACGTGCGGCAGGGTGACCCGGAAGGTGCTGCCCAGGCCCACCTCGCTCTCCAGCGCCACCGCCCCGCCGTGGGCGGCCACGATCGAGCTGACGATGTCGAGCCCGAGCCCGGTGCCGGGAATGTGCCGCTCCAGCGCGTCGCCTCCGCGGAAGAACCGCCCGAAGACGTGCTCGGCCTCGTGCGCGGCGATGCCGATCCCGTCGTCGCAGACCTCGATCTCCACCCCCTCCGCGCACTCCCGGAGCGAGACCCTCACCGAGCCCCGGGGCCGGCCGTACTTGATGGCGTTGGAGAGCAGGTTGTCGAGCACCTGGCGGATGCGCTGCTCGTCGACGAACGCGCACAGGCGATCGCCCGGGCCGGTCTCCAGCTCGAGGTGCGTCTCGGACTTCTCGGCGACCGGACGCGCGGCCTCCACGGCCTCATCGACCAGGGCGGTCAGGTCGGTCGGAGCCCGGTAGAGCTGCAACCGGGCCTCGCCGACCTGGCCGACGTGCAGCAGGTCGGAGAGCAGCGCGGCCAGGCGCTGCGCGTTGCGCTGGACCACCTGGAGCTGCTCGCTCACCTGCGCAGGCAGCTCGTCGTGCTCGCAGAGGATCTCGAGGTGCCCGAGGACCGAGGTGAGCGGTGTGCGCAGCTCGTGGGACACCGAGGACACGAACTCGTCCTGGACCTGCATCGCACGCATCAGGTCGGTGATCTCCTGGTAGGCGAGCGCGGCACCGAGCCGCTCCCCGTCGGGGCCCCGCACCTGGCGCGCCGACGCGGAGAACGCCGTACGCGTCCGGGGGTCGCTCCCGACCCAGTACGTGTACTCGTCGAACTCCTCGCCCCGCACCGCCCGGGACGACGGGAGGTCCTCCTCGGCCATCCTGGTGCCGTCGAGGTGGTGGAGCTGGTCGGGCTGCCCGGTCGCGCCTGCGTCGTCCGCGAGGACCGGGGCCTTGATGATCTCCCGGTAGCTGCGGTTGGTGCGTTCGTAGTGCCCGTCCCTGCCGATCAGCAGCAGTCCCACGCTGACGGCGTCGAAGACGGCCTCCAGTGTCTGGTGCTCCCGCTCGAGCGCCGCCCGGGCGGCCTCGATGCGCGCCTCGGTGTCGCGCTGCTCGGTCACGTCGAGGATCTGCGAGATGAAGTGCATCGGCGACCCGTCCGGTCCGCGCACCAGCGCCACCGAGAGGTCGCCCAGGACCACGTGGCCGTCGGCGCGCAGGTAGCGCTTGCGCAGCCGGTAGGAGTCGATCTCACCGGCGAGCGCCTGCCCGAAGAGGTCGAGGTCGGTCCCGAGGTCGTCGGGGTGGGTGATCTCCTGGAACCCCAGGGACATCAGCTCCTCGGCCTCGTGGCCGAGCAGGTCGCACAGGGCCCGGTTGACCATCAGCAGCCGGCCGTCGAGGCCGACCAGGGTCATGCCGATCGGCGAGTGCTGCAGGGTCAGGCGCCACAGGTCGCTGCCTGCTCCCTCGCCCATCGCACCTCCTGCGCTTCTGCGCGCACCGGACGCGGCGTCCGAGAGTGGCGCGGGGCCAATCTATCCACGGAATCACCCAAAACGTCCAGTTTTGACCACCAAGTGGCACTCGACCTGCCGCACTATCTCGATGTCAAGAATCTTTTTGAGTTAGAATCTCGGCATGGAGCAGGACGAGGTGGACGAGCTGGTCGAGGCATGGACCCGCGAGCGCGACGACCTCGATCTGGCACCCGTGGAGGTGTTCAGCCGGATCAGCCGGCTCTCGCGCCTGCTCGACAAGGCTCGCCGGGCCGCGTTCGCCGCCCACCAGGTCGAGCCGTGGGAGTTCGACGTCCTGGCCGCGCTACGCCGTGCCGGGCGCCCCTACCAGCTCACCCCGGGCGCCCTGCTCAAGCAGACGATGGTCACCAGCGGCACGATGACCAACCGGGTGGACCGGCTGGCCCAGCGCGGCTTCGTGGAGCGCTCCCCCGACCCGAGCGACCGTCGCGGGGTGCTGGTCCGCCTCACTCCTGCGGGCAAGCGCCGGGTGGACGCCGCCTTCGAGGCCCTGCTCGACAGCGAGCGCGCCCTGCTGGACCGCCTGCCGGCCGAGGACCGGACCCGGCTCGCCGCCCTGCTCAAGCAGCTGATGGTCCCGCTGCGCTGACCGGACCCCGGCTCGCGGCCTCAGGCCCCGGAGTTGCGGGGGTTGCGGGGGTCGTCGGCGAAGTCGTGGACCTCGAAGTCCACGCTGCGCTTGGCGTTGGCGATCGAGGTGACGACCGCGGTGCCCAGCCTGCCCTGGCGGTCGAAGACCGTGGCGGTGCCGACCGCGATCCCGTCGGAGCTGACCCGGTCGGTGGCGTGCAGGCCGATCTCGCGGCCGACCGGCAGCCGCGCCAGGGTCAGGGTGATGTCGGTGTTGATCTGCTCGACGCCGTTGCTGCCCCAGTTGGTGACCATGCTGGTGGAGTCCGCGACGCTGGCCGCCACCACGAAGCCCGAGGGGATCTCCTCGGGCACCACGGCGACGCCGACCTGCCAGGTGGACTTGCGCCGGCCGTTCTGGTGGGCCTTGAACGAGGGGTCCCACCCGAGGCCCTCGCTGGAGAACATCGGCACGTGCGGGTCGTCGGTGGGCGGGGCGACCTCGTGCGGCGGCGGCTGGGGCGACTCCGTCGGCTCCCACACGTCGCCGGTGGCAGGGTCGCTGACCTTGAGGAACAGCCCGCTGGCACGCGCCACCGGGACCCCGCCCTGCTCCACGACGGCGTCGACCAGGCACAGCCGGCGTCCCTCGCGCACCACCGTGGTGGTGGTGCGGCACAGCTCCATCGCGGCGGGACGGAACAGGTCCACGGTGTAGCGGGCCGGGCGGAGGTCGTCGCGTCCCAGCTCCGCGACCTGTCCCTCCAGTGCCCGGGCCAGGGCGCCGCTGAGCGCCACGCCGTGCATCTGGTTCTCGCTCCACAGGCTGCGCGCGAGGTCGGTGGGAGCCAGTGCGTCGCCGCTGGTGGTGAAGAACGAGAGCGTCATGGGTGCATTCTGACCCACGCCTGCTCCGCTCAATCCAGCAGTGCGACCGCCTCGAGCCATTCCGCCTCGAGCTCGCTCTTCTGGGCGGCGATCTGGTGCGCCTCGGTGGAGAGGGCTGCGAGCCTGCCGGTGTCGGAGGAGTGCTTGGCCATCTCGTCGGTGATCTCGGCCTCCCGCGCGGCCAGCCGGGCGATCTGCTTGTCCAGGCGCGAGACGGTCTTGCGGGCCGCGCGCTCCTGGGCGCCGCCGACCTTCGCCTTGGTCGACGGGGGCCCGGCGGGTGCGGCGTCGGTCTCGACGGGCGTCGTCCCTGAGGCTGCCGAGGCGGGTGCCGGCGGGCGCGCGTCGCCCCGCTTCCGGGCGGCGAGGTACTGGTCGACCCCGTTGGGCAGCATCGAGATCTGGCCGTCGCCCATCAGCGCCCACACGGAGTCGGTGACGCGCTCGAGGAAGTAACGGTCGTGCGAGACCACCACCAGGGTCCCGGGCCAGCCGTCGAGGAAGTCCTCGAGGACGTTGAGGGTGTCGATGTCGAGGTCGTTGGTGGGCTCGTCGAGCAGCAGCACGTTCGGCTCAGCGAGCAGCAGCTTGAGCAGCTGGAACCGGCGCCGCTCCCCACCGGAGAGGTCCCCGATCCGGGCGGTGAGCTTGTCGCCGGTGAAGCCGAACCGCTCCAGCATCGAGCTCGCCGAGATCTCCTGGCCGGTCGCGGTACGGGTCACCCGGCGGATGTCCTCGATGCTCGGCAGCACCCGAGCGTCCGGGTCCTCGGCCGGGACCTGCTGGAACAGGTGGGCCAGCGCGATCGTGCGACCGTGCTTGACCGTCCCCGCGTCGGGCTGCAGCGATCCACCGATCAGCTGGAGCACCGAGCTCTTCCCGGCACCGTTGACGCCGACGATGCCGACCCGGTCGCCGGGACCGAGCCGCCACGTGGCGTCGTGCAGCAGCTGCTTCTCACCGCGGCTCAGGTCCACGTGCTCGAGGTCGACGACCTGCTTGCCGAGGCGCTGGGTGGCGAACTTCTGCAGCTCGATCCGGTCGCGCGGCGGAGGCACGTCCTGGATCAGCTCGTTGGCGGCGTCGATGCGGAACTTCGGCTTCGAGGTCCGTGCGGGAGCACCGCGCTGCAACCACGCGAGCTCCTTGCGGAGCAGGTTCTGCCGGCGCGACTCCGAGGCCGAGGCCTGGCGGTGCCGCTCGGCGCGAGCGAGCACGAAGGCGGCGTACCCGCCCTCGTAGGAGTCCACGACCCCCGCGCCCTGCGGGCCGGGGTGCACCTCCCAGGTGCGTTCGGAGACCGCGTCGAGGAACCAGCGGTCGTGGGTCACCACCACCAGCGCGGACGTACGACGGACCAGGTGCTCGGCCAGCCAGGCGACCGCTTCCACGTCGAGGTGGTTGGTCGGCTCGTCGAGGATCAGGAGGTCGACGTCGTCGAGCAGCAGCCGGGCCAGGGAGCAGCGGCGGCGCTCGCCACCGGAGAGGCCGTGCACGGAGCGGTCCAGGGACACGTCCGCGAGCAGCACCTCCACCACCTCGCGGGTGCGGCTGTCGCCGGCCCACTCGTGGTCCTCCTTGCCAGCGAGCACGACCTCGCGCACCGTGTGGGTGTCGTCGAGCAGGTCGCGCTGGTCGAGGTAGCCGATGTGCAGGCCGCGCGTGAGCGAGACCCGTCCGGAGTCGGGCTCCTCACGCCCGGCCATCAGGTTGAGCAGGGTGGTCTTGCCGTCACCGTTGCGGCCCACGATGCCGATCCGCTCGCCCTCGGCCACGCCGAGGCTGACCTCGTCGAGCAGGATCCGGACGCCGTAGGACTTGGTGACCTTCTCGAGGTTCAGGAGGTTTGCCATCAGGAGTACTCCACCACGTGGGTTCCGGAGACCGGACCGAGGGCGACCAGCACCCGCGGATGACCGGCGTCGAGCAGGGTGGTGCGCACCCGGTCGGCGGAGCCGCGGTCGGCGCACAGGAACAGGCAGGTCGGTCCCGAGCCGGAGATGATGCCGCGCAGCGCGCCGGCCCGCTCCCCCGCGTCGATCAGGTCGCCGAGCTCGGGACGAAGGTCGATCGCCGCCGACTCGAGGTCGTTGCCCAGCGCGGCGGCGAGGACCCGGTTGTCGGAGTCCGCGAGCGCACCGAGCAGCGCGGGCGGCACCGTGACCTTCTCCGGCGCGTCGGGGCACAGCTCGTCGAAGTGCCGGTAGACGGCCGGGGTGGAGAGCCCGACCCGTGCCGGCACCGCCACCCACCACCGCGTGGCCTCGTCGAGCAGCGGGGTGACGATCTCGCCGCGGCCCCCGCCGTGGGCGGTGCCGCCCAGCAGGGCGAAGGGGACGTCGCTGCCCAGCTGGGCCCCGAGCGCCAGGAGGTCCTCGTCGGTGGTCTGCAGGTCCCAGAGCCGGTCCAGCGCCACCAGGGCGGCAGCCGCGTCCGCGCTGCCCCCGGCCAGGCCGCCGGCGATCGGGATGGACTTGCGCACGGTGAGCTCGGCGGCCCGGTCCACGCCGGCATGTGCCGCGAGCAGGCGTCCGGCGCGCACCACGATGTTGTCCTCGCCCAGCGGGAAGCCGTCGCGGTCGATGTCGTCCTCGGCCACGAGGTTCACCGACCAGCTCGAGGCGGTCACGGCGGTGACGTCGTCATGCAGGCTCAGCGTCTGGTAGACGGTGGCCAGTGGGTGGTAGCCGTCGGGGCGCGGCCGCCCCACCCCGAGATGGAGGTTGACCTTGGCGGCCGCCCGCACGGTCACGGAGTCGGTCATCGCCGGTCCCCCTCCTGCTCCTGGGCGAGTGCCTCCGCGATGCGCACGAACTCGGGCAGCCGGAGCTCCTCACCGCGACGCATCGGGTCGATCCCGGCGGCGAGCAGGGCGCGCTCGGAGGCCTCCGCGGACCCGGCCAGCTCACGCAGGGACGGTCGCAGGGCCTTGCGCCGGTGCGCGAACGCCGCGTCGATCACCGCGAAGACCTGGTCCCGGCTCACCGCGGTGCTCGGTGGCTCCCGGCGCGTCCAGGCCACGAGCCCGGAGTCCACGTTGGGCGCCGGCCAGAACACGTTGCGCCCCACCGACCCCGCCCGGCGTACGTCGGCGAACCAGGCGGCCTTTACCGACGGGATTCCGTACACCTTCGAGCCGGGCTCGGCCGCGAGCCGGTCCGCGACCTCGGACTGCACCATCACCAGCCCGCGCTCGAGCGAGGGCAGCAGGGCGAGCAGGTGCAGCAGCACCGGCACCGAGACGTTGTAGGGAAGGTTCGCCACCAGCGCGGTCGGAGCAGGCCCGGGCACCGAGGTGACCCGCATCGCGTCGGCGAGCACCACCTCGAACCGGTCGGCGTGGCCCGGGGCCCGGTCGGCCACCGTGGCGGGGAGCAGCCCGGCCAGTGCCGGGTCGATCTCGATCGCGACCACCCGGGCGGCGACGTCGAGCAGCGCCAGGGTCAGGGAGCCCAGGCCGGGACCCACCTCGAGCACCACGTCGGCGGGCCCGATCCCGGAGTCACGGACGATGCGACGCACCGTGTTGGGGTCGATCACGAAGTTCTGCCCGCGCTGCTTGGTGGGGCGCAGGTCGAGCGATGCTGCCAGTGAACGCACCTCCGCCGGCCCGAGCAGTGCCGGGCCGGCGGAGGCGATGTCGTTCACAAGATGGAGCGTAGTCAGGCCCTCAGCCGAACTTCGCACCGCAGTGCGGCCAGGCGCCGTAGCCACCCTCGGCGGCCGCCACGCGTTCCGCGACGGCGATCTGCTGCTCGCGGCTGTTCTGGTGCGGCATCCCGGAGCCGCCGTAGGCGCGGAAGGTGCTCGGCAGGAACTGCAGGCCGCCGTAGTACCCGTTGCCGGTGTTCGCGGACCAGTTGCCGCCGGACTCGCAGGCGGCGATCGCGTCCCAGACACCCGTGTTCACGGTCTTCGTGCCGACCTTGACGATGCCGGCGACGGGCTGGCTCACGACTGCCTGCTTGACGACGGTGCGCTTGACGACCTTGCCGTTGCGGAACCGCACCTGGTAGGTCACGTCGCGGGCGCCGTCACGTCCCTGGCGGACGGTCTTCGTCTCGCCGGACATCATCGAGGAGTCCTTCTGCTTGCGGACCGGGGCGGGGATGGCCTCGCGCGGCACGCGCTTGGTCTTGACGCCGATCTTGGTGACCACGACGCGGGTCCCGTTGGTCAGCTCGGCGCTGCGCGAGGGGCGGACGATGTCGTTGCGGTCCACGTTGGCGCCCACCTCGTCGAGCAGCTCGCCGACGGTGGCTGCGGGCACGTTGTGCCGCGAGGCCTTGGCGTCCGCGACCTGCACGGAGACGCGCTTGGGGGTGACGACCTCCAGCGCGAGCCCGGAGCGGTCGATCGAGGCGCTACGGCTGACCGAGAGCTGCGCGGCGGTGCCGATGCGCATCCCGATCTGGTCGAGCGCGGCCGACACCTTGGTGGCGGTGGTCCAGAAGGTCTTCTTCTCGCCGTCCACGGTGAGGTCCAGCGGGCGGGCGAGACGTACGGCGATCCGGGAACCGTCCTTCACCGGCGACCCGACGGCCGGGACGATGACGTCGTGCTTGCCGGGCTCGATGCCCTCGTCGGCAAGGACGTCGCCGACGTCCTTGGCGAAGGTGCGGACCTGCTGTTCCTTGCCGTCGACCGAGAGGGTGACGGTCCGGCTCATCGCGCTGTAGGCGGTGGCAGTGCCCGCGAGGGCGAGGACGGTCGCTGCGACCAGTCCGAGTAGAAGGGGTTTGTTCCGGCCGAGGTGCGTGAGTGAAGCGCGCACGGTTCTCCGATGTTCGCGATTTCCGGGCCGCAGGAGGCGGTGCCTGGCAACGAACGCGGTGATGGTCGCGACGCGGCTCCTAAGTGGCACCACCGGGTGTAGATAGAGCCTGCTCCCGGCCAACAGCCCACGACACTAGGTATGTAGCTCCCGGTTAGCAAGGTTGCTAGCAAGACGTGTGGGAGTGCTCACATTGGCATCCCGGGCGTGTCTGGGCGTGTCTGCGCGTGTCGCACCCGGGCCGATGCGACTGGTCGGGCCCCGGGTCAGCCCCAGGGCCCTCCGAAGGCAGCGTCGGTGTTCGCCTCGATGGCGCGGCACAGCAGCCCCAGCTCCTCCTCGGTCTGCAGGCCCCGGGTCGCGGCCATCGAGCGCACCGTGAGCGGGACCAGGAATGAGGCATTGGTGCGCCCCCGGTGCGGCATCGGGGTGAGGTACGGCGCGTCGGTCTCCACCAGCACCCGGTCCAGAGGGGTGATCCGCAGGGCCTCGCGCAACGGCTCCGCGTTCTTGAAGGTGACCGTCCCCGCGAAGGACAGGTAGGCCCCGCGGTCCAGGCACCGCCGGGCGAAGTCGGCATCGCCGGAGAAGCAGTGCATCACCCATCGTTGCGGCGCCCCGACCTCGTCGAGCACGCGCAGCACGTCGTCGTGGGCGTCGCGGTCGTGGATCACCAGGGTCTTGTCCAGGGAGGTGGCCATCCCTACGTGGGCGCGGAACGACTCGTGCTGGGCCGCGACGCCCTCCGGGCCGGTGCGGAAGTAGTCGAGGCCGGTCTCGCCGATCGCGCGGACCCGCTCGCTGCTGCGCGCCAGCGTCTCGATCTCAGCCAGCGCCTCCCCCAGCCGCCCCTGCTCCGCGAGACGCGGGGCCTCGTTGGGGTGCAGGGCCACGCCCGCGACCAGCCGGTCGTGCCGTTCGGCGGCCTCCACGGCCCAGCGGGCGCCGGGGAGGTCGCACCCGATCTGCACGATGCGCGCCACCCCCACCGATGCGGCGAGCGCGAGCGCCTCGGTCACCGGCAGCGCGGGCGACTCGCCCCGGCCCAGGTCGAGGTGGCAGTGGTTGTCGACCACCGGGTGGGGCAACGGCTCCGGCACGCCGGGGAGGTCGGAGCCGGCGGACGTGGGCGATCCGGGGCTCACGGGCGGTGCACCGCGTCGTAGACGACCCGCTTGGGGACCCCCGAGCGCCGGGCGACGTCGAGGATGGCCTCCTTGCGCGTGGCGCCGAGCTCCTCCTCCTCGGCGACCAGCGCGGCCAGGGCGAGCGGGTCGGTCACCGCCTCGGGCGCGGCCGCACCCTCCACGACGATCGTCACCTCACCCCGGACGCCGCCCGCGGCCCACTCGACGAGCTCGGCCAGCGGGCCGCGGCGTACCTCCTCGTGGGTCTTGGTCAGCTCCCGGCACACGGCCCCGCGGCGGCTCGCGCCGAACGTCTCCGCCATCGAGCCGAGCGTCGCGGCCGTGCGGTGCGGGGCCTCGAAGAACACCAGCGTGCGCTGCTCGTCGGCCAGCGCGGCCAGCCGCCGCGTCCGCTCCCCCGGCTTGCGAGGCAGGAACCCCTCGAAGCAGAACCGGTCGACCGGGAGGCCCGAGACCGCGAGCGCGGTGAGCACGGCGGAGGGGCCGGGGATGCCGGTGATCTGCACGCCGCGCTCCACGGCGGCGGCGACGAGCCGGTAGCCGGGGTCCGAGACGCTCGGCATCCCCGCATCGGTGACGAGCACGACCCGGTCGCCGGCGAGCAGCGACTCCACCAGCGAGTCGGTGCGCAGGTGCTCGTTGCCCTCGAAGTAGGACACCACCCGGCCGGAGATCTCGACGCCGAGGTCGCTGGTCAGGCGCCGCAGCCGGCGCGTGTCCTCGGCCGCGACCACGTCGGCGCCGCGCAGCTCGGCCGCCAGCCGCGGCGAGGCGTCGTCGGGCCGGCCGATCGGGGTCGCGGCCAGCACGAGCACGCCCGGACCGCGTCCGTCTCCCTGCGGGCCGGCCGGATCGGTGATCCGGTCGGCGTGGTGCTCGGCCGGTTGCGTCATGGCCCGATCATCGCAGCCGTAGCATCGTCCGACGTGACCCTCCCCGCCCCGCTCGAGCGCACGGTCGGGCTCAGCCGCACGGCAGCGGGAGACGTCGTGCCCAGTGCCTCGGTCCGGGCACGCCTGCGGGCCGTCGACACCGATCCGGTGCTCGCGTGGGTCGGCACCGCCGCGGTCACCCTCCTCGCCGCGTTCCTGCGGCTGTGGGACCTGGGCAAGCCCCGCGCGTTCCTCTTCGACGAGACCTACTACGCCAAGGACGCGTGGTCGCTGCTCCACCACGGCTACGCACAGGGCTACGTCGACAACGCGGACGTGCAGCTCCTCGCGGGCCAGACCGAGGGGCTGTGGAACGGGACCCCGAACATGGTGGTGCACCCCGAGGTCGGCAAGTGGCTGATCGCCCTGGGCGAGAGCGTCTTCGGGATGACCCCGTTCGGCTGGCGGGTGGCCTCGGCGGTCGTGGGCGCCCTGATGGTGCTGGTGATGATCCGGCTCGCGCGCCGCGTCACCCGGTCCACCCTGCTCGGGCTGGTCGCGGGCCTCCTGATGTGCTTCGACGGCCTCCAGCTGGTGCTCTCGCGGCTGGCGCTGCTGGACCTGTTCCTCGCGTTCTTCGTGCTGTGCGCGGTCAGCTGCATGGTGGCCGACCGCGACTGGGTGCGCGGCCGGCTGGCCCGCGCGGTCCCCGAGGGCTCCCGGCTGTCGCCGGAGTCGTGGGGACCGCTGCTGCTGTGGCGGCCGTGGCGGTTGGCCACCGGTGTCTGCTGGGGGCTGGCCGTCGGCACGAAGTGGTCGGCACTGTTCCCGCTCGCCGCCTTCGGCCTGCTGATGTGGGCCTGGGACGCGGGCGCGCGGCGCTCCTTCGGCGTACGTCGTGCGTGGGTGAAGTCAGCGCTGATCGACGCGGCCCCGGCGGTGGTCTACGTGGTCGTGGTCCCGTTCCTGATCTACCTCGTGTCGTGGACCGGCTGGCTGCTGCACGCCGCCGAGTACGAACGGGCGCTCTCGAACACCCAGTACGGCCCCTACTGGGGCCGCTACCTGGAGAAGGACGCCCAGGGTTTCTTCCCCGAGCTGTGGCAGTCGCTGCGCTCGCTGTGGCACTACCACCACGACGTCTACTCCTTCCACACCGGCTTCCTCAACGAGAGCACCCACGTCTACCAGTCCAACCCGTGGGGATGGCTCACGCTGAACCGGCCGGTGGGGGTCGACGCCCAGCTCAACATCGCGCCCGGCCAGCAGGGCTGCGAGGCGGCGGCGGGATCGACCTGCCTGCGCCAGGTGCTGCTGCTCGGCAACCCGGTCGTGTGGTGGTTCGGCACGATCGCTGCACTGTGGGCGGTGGTGGCGTGGGTGGCCCGCCGCGACTGGCGCTACGGGCTGGTGCTGGTGGGCATCGCCTCGACCTGGCTGCCGTGGTTCCGGTACGACGAGCGGCCGATCTTCAGCTACTACGCGGTGACGATCCTGCCGTTCCTGGTGCTGGGCGCGACCCTGCTCCTGGGAGAGATCCTCGGCCGGCCGGACGCGTCGAGGAGACGACGCAGCATCGGGGCCGTGGCGGCCGGGAGCGTCCTGGTGGCGACGCTGCTCGCGTTCGCCTGGTTCTGGCCGATCTGGACCGACCAGCTGGTCACCCACCGCGAGTGGGTGCAGCGCATGTGGTTCAAGCGCTGGATCTAGCGGGACCCGGCAGGTCAGACGCCCGAGTCGGCGAAGGCGCGGGGGGTGGGCTCGCGCAGCGCGGGACGCTGGACCTGGCGCTCGAGCATGGTCATCCGGGCGACCGCGAACGCGATCACGAACATGCCGAAGATCCCGATCAGGATCACGGATGCCGGTGCGATGGTCAGCATGGCGTCCCTCCCTGGTGCTCGATGTGGACTAGACCGACAACATACCCTAAAACGACGAAAGCGGACATAGTTTGCTAAAGACTGATTTTTGGGCGTATAGCGACGTGGCGTAGCTCACTGTCGCGGGGCCATTGTGCAGCGCGGGGCCACCGGCCGGAAGCGTCGTCGCTCCGGGCCGTACCACCGCACCTGCAGGGCCCACGATCCGACCCTACGACGCGAACTCGCGCCGCGCCCGCATAACGCCGGAGAACTCGCGGGTCAAGTCCGGCGTCCAGTCAGGGTCCAGTCGAGTGCAAGCCAGGCGCCAGAGCGCCGTCACAAGGTGTGCGGCACCGGTCACCGACGACGCGAAGGACCTCCCATGTCACGCCTGCTGCACCGCCTCGGCCACGACACCGCCGCCCACCCGTGGCGCACGATCTCCGCCTGGCTCGTCCTCGCGGCCGCCGTCATCGCCCTCGCGGGGGCCTTCGGCGGGACCCCGCACGACGACTGGGACATCCCGGGGGCCCGGGCCCAGCGGGGCATCGACCTGCTCCGCGCCCACCTCCCCGAGGCCGGCAACGCGAGCGCCAGGGTCGTCGTGCACACCCGCGACGGGGCACCGGTGGCTGGAGCCGAGCTCGATGCGCTGAGCGACCGGCTGCGGGCGATGGACCACGTCCTCGGCGTCTCCGCCCCACGGATCAGTGCCGACCAGGACACCGCCCTGCTGACCGTGCACTACGACGTGCCGGTCACGGACCCCGACCTGATGGGCGAGCTGGGCCCGCTCGAGGCGGCCGTCGCGCCGACGAGGGCGGCCACCGACGGCGGCGTACGACGTGCCGAGCCGCCGCGCCTGTTCCAGGTCGAGCTCGGCGGGGAGCTCCCGGACACGGCGGCGGCGCCGATGTCGGGCCGTGGCGAGCTGATCGGCGTGGTGCTCGCCCTGCTGGTCCTGGTGCTGGTCTTCGGCTCCGTCGTGGGCGCCGGCCTGCCGGTGGCGGTGGCGCTGGTCGGGCTGGGAGTCGGCTCGGCGGGGATCACCCTGCTGGCCGCGGTGACCGACGTGAGCAACTCGGCCCCCACCGTCGCCTCGATGGTGGGCCTCGGGGTCGGCATCGACTACGCCCTGCTCCTGGTGACCCGGCACGTGGAGTTCCTCCGGGCGGGACAGGACGCTCGCCGGGCGGCCGGCAGCGCCGTGGCCACCGCCGGGCGCTCGGTCGTGTTCGCCTCGGCGACGGTGTTGGTCTCCCTGCTCGGCCTCAAGCTCGCCGGCCTGCCCACCTACGACTCCTTCGGCTACACCACCGCGATCGCGGTGGTCGCGGTCGCGTCGGCTTCGCTGACGCTGGTCCCCGCCCTGTGCGGCCTCGCCGGACAGCGCCTGCTGCCTCGGCGGGTGCGGGCCGGGCGCCGGCCCACCGGCAGGCAGGTGACCGCCCGCTGGGCGGGCGTCGTCACCCGCCGGCCACTGGCGTGGGCCCTGGCCGCGACGGTGCTGCTGCTGGCGCTGGCGGCCCCTGCCCTGGGGATGCGGACCTGGCCGCAGGACTCGTCGTCGTCCTCGACCGACCTGACCACGCGCAAGGCGCACGACCTGGTGGCCGCGGAGTTCGGCGCCGGCGCCAACGGCCCTGTCGCGTTCGTGACCCGGGGCAGCCCCGAGGACGCAGCGGTCCACGCCCGGGAGGTGGAACGGCGAGCCGACATCGCCGGAGTCTCCCCCGTGCGCACCTCCCCCGACGGCGCGGTGAACGTCTTCGAGGCCGAGCCCACCTTCGGTCCCACCGACGAGCGGACCCAGGCCCTGGTCGCCGACCTGCGCGAGCAGGCACCGCCGGGTGTCGAGGTCACCGGCACCACGGCCCTGTTCGCCGACATCGCCGACCAGCTCTCCACCCGGCTGTGGCTGGTGGTCGGGTTCGTGGTCGCCGTCTCGATGCTGCTGCTCGCGATGATGTTCCGCTCCGTGGTGGTGCCGGTGAAGGCGGCCGCGATGAACCTGCTCTCGATCGCGGCGGCGTACGGCGTGCTCACCGCGGTCTTCCAGTGGGGCTGGGGCGTGGACCTCGTGGGGCTCGACCACGCGATGCCGATCTCGAGCTGGGTGCCGATCCTGCTGTTCGCGGTCCTGTTCGGCCTCTCGATGGACTACGAGGTGTTCCTGCTGTCCCGGGTCCGCGAGGACTGGCTGGACAGCGGTGACGCGCACGGCAGCGTGGTGCGCGGCCTGTCCTCGACGGCACGGGTGATCTCGGCCGCCGCCTCGATCATGGTCGCCGTGTTCTGGGGGTTCGCCACCGAGGTCGACGTCGTGGTCAAGCAGCTCGGGGTCGGGATGGCGGTGGCGATCACCCTCGACGCCACCCTGGTCCGGATGGTGCTGGTGCCCGCCACGATGACCCTGCTCGGGCGCTGGAGCTGGTGGATGCCCACCTGGCTGGAGCGGGTGGTGCCCGTCCTCGAGGACGGGAGCAGCGCCACCCTCCCCGCGGCCACACCCCGCACGCCCGCCGGCGTGTGAGCCCTGCCTGGACATCACGCTAGGCGGGCGCCACCTTGTCCTCGGCGAAGTCCTGCGGGCGGAACTCGCCGTCCTGCAGGTGCTGCTCGATGTTCTCCAGGCTGTGCCCGGTGAGCTCCGGCAGCAGCCGCCACACGAAGACCCACGCCGCCACGTTGAAGAGCCCGTAGAGCCAGAAGACCTGGCCCACCCCGAACGTGTCGATCATGGTCAACAGCGTCAGGGTGATCAGCAGGTTGGTGCCCCACAGGCTGGCCGACTGCGCGGCCGTGCCGGCACCACGCACGGCGAGCGGGTAGATCTCGGACCCGGTGAGCCAGCCCATCAGCTGCAGGCCGCCGGCGTTGAAGAACATGAACACGATCAGGCAGGCGATGATGAAGCCGATGTTGTCGCGACCGGCGTTGTCGGTGACGAAGAAGGCACCGAGCACGAACAGGCTGATCGCCGCACCGGGCACCATCACCAGGGTCAGCCGGCGACGACCGACCCGGTCCACGATGGCGAGGCCGACGATCATCATCACCAGGTAGGTCACGCCGAGCGCGACGCTGACCCGGAGCGCCTCGGTGGTGGAGAACCCGTTGTCGGTCAGGATCGTCGGGGCGTAGTAGATGATCATCTCGATCCCGGACAGCTGGGTGAACGCGGCGATGCCGCAGCCCACGACCAGCGCCGGGCGGACCCAGGGCTGGCGCAGGCCGCTCCAGCCCCGGTTGCTCTTCTTGGTCTCCTGCTTGCGCTCCTCCACCTCGACGATCTCCCCCAGCTCGGTGGAGACGTCGAAGCCCTTGGGGCGAACCCGCTCCAGGACCGCCTGTGCGTCGTCTCGGCGGCCTTGCTTGACCAGCCAGCGGGGACTCTCGGGCAGGCGCAGCTGGAGCACGAGCATGATCAGGGCGGGTACGGCGGCCGCACCGATGGAGATCCGCCAGTCCACGGACTCCGAGGCCCCGACCAGGGTCGAGATCACGATGCCGACGCCGATCGCGAGCTGGAAGCACAGCACCAGCCGTCCCCGCAGGCCCGCGGGCGCCATCTCGGCGACGTACATCGGCACCGTCTGGGTGGCCCCGCCGACCGCGAAGCCGAGCAGCACCCGCGCCCCGGCCAGGCTCAGCGCGTCCGGCGCCACCGAGCAGGCGAGGCTGCCGGCGATGAAGATCCCGCAGATCAGCAGGATGGTCCGGTGCCGGCCCCACCTCTCGGAGAGCAGGCTGCACACGAGGGCACCGATGACCGCGCCGAGCAGGATGCCGGCGGCGATGGACTGCTCCATCCCGTGGCCGGTGTCGAACTCCTCGCCGATCTGGAGCAGGGCGCCGGAGATGATGCCGGTGTCGTAGCCGTAGAGAAGTCCGCTGACCGCCGAGACCACGGCCACCGCGAGCATCAGCCCGTTGAGGGTCCCCGGAGCAGCGGCCGGGTCGTCCTGCTTCGTCGTCTGGCTCATGGACCCCTCCAAAGGATGTGGCGACAACCATGGCCGTCGTACCCCCGGGTAGCGCCGCCCACACCTCGGGCGGTCAGGACACGAGCAGCCGCTCGATGTTGTCGAAGGCCTGGCGTGCGTAGCCGCGCCACATCCGGCCGAAGGCCGGCATCGCCAGCGAGCCGAGCCGGCCCGCGGGATGCACGGTCCACGACCAGGTGATGCGTACGCCGGTGCCGGCTGGCTCGAAGGTCCACGCACCGTCGATCGAGGCGACCAGCAGCTTCATCGGCCCGGTGATCTCGCTGATCCGGTAACCGAACCGGCGCGGCCCGTCGACCTCCACCAGCTCCTCACGCATCGTGCCGCCGTCGGCGAGCGCGATCGTCCGCGTCTGACCGGCGGTGGCCCAGGGGCCGTCCTGGTCGCGGGTCGCCCTGATCGGCGGGATCGCGGCGTACCGCCGGTCGAAGAGGCGGCTCAGCTCGTAGGGCAGCAGCTCCTCGAACGCGCGTCCAGGTTCCGCCGGGTAGGTGCGGCTGTGGCTCAGCTCGGTTGGTGTCATCCGGTGACCCTAGTCCCGGAGTCGTCCCCCGGTGGGCGAGATCACACCACGATCAGATGCACTCCTTGGGGCAGAGTGCAAGACTGCACTACGTGACTGAAAGTGCAACCTCCAGGGCCGGACGACGTCAGGAGACGTCGCTGCGGATCTCCAGGTGCGCCCAGGCGCTCGTCGACGAGCGCGGTCTCGACGGCTTCACGATGGACGAGCTCGCCGAGGCGGCCGGCGTCTCCCGCAGGACCCTGTTCAACTACTTCCCCGGCAAGCTCGACGCCGTCCTGGGCGACTCCCCCGAGCCCTCGGAGGAGGCCCTGGCGAGATTCCGTGCACGCGGGGCCGGCAGCAACCTCGTCGACGACCTGCGTGCCCTCGGGATCGACCTGCTCAGCGTCCCTGACCCGAGCCGTGCCGACCTGCTGCGGTTCCGCCGGATCGTGCACGAGCATCCACGGCTCCTCGCGGCCGCCTACGCACGCTTCCAGGTCCTGACCGGCCGCATCGTCGACGAGATCCGCCTGCGCGAGGGTGCGTCGTTCGACGCACAGCGGGCGCAGGTGGCGATCCGGCTCCTGTGCGGGCTCTTCGAATCCGCCTTCGAGCTGTTCCTCGACGACCCCGAGGAACGACCGATCACCACTGCCTTCGACGAGGTCCTCCAGGCAGCGCGTCACCTGCTCGCCTGACCTTCCTCCCTTCCTCCCTTCCCCCCTTCCCCGCTTCCACTCGATCACCCCCCAGGAGAACCACCCATGGCCACCCTTCTGTACCGCCTCGGCAAGACCGCCTTCCGGCGGTGGCCGTTCTTCCTGGCCGGCTGGCTGATCGCGATGATCGCGGTCGGCAGCGTCGCGGCCACGCTCTCCAAGCCGATGAGCGACTCGTTCTCGATCCCCGGCATCCCCTCCGAACGCGCGGCGGACATGCAGGCCGAGCTCTTCCCCGGCGCCCAGGATGCCTTCGACCAGGCCTCGGTGAAGGTGGTCGTCGCGGCCCCGAAGGGCGAGACCCTGGCCGACCACAAGGCCGAGGTCGACGCCCTCGTGGAGGACCTCGCCGCACTGCCGCAGATGCCCGACGGCAAGGACCCGGAGGCACCGGGACCGGTGAACCCGGTGGTCGCTGCCCAGGCGCAGGAGCAGATGCTCCTCAAGTCCGCGGAGCAGTCCGGCCAGCCGGCAGCCGTCGCCAAGGCCAACGCCGAGGCACTCTCGCCGCTGTCGAAGGACGGCCGGGTCGGGACCATCACCTGGGACTTCGACGTGGACACCGTGGCCGACGTCGAGCCCGGCACCATCGAGGCTCTCAACGACACCATGGCGCAGGCCCGCGACCAGGGGCTCACCGTCGAGGCGAACGGGTCCGGCACCAGCGGCGTGCTCGAGATCGGAGGCACCTCCGAGCTGATCGGCATCGCGGTCGCCGTGCTCGTCCTGATCCTCACCTTCGGCTCCCTGGTCGCCGCCGGTCTGCCCGTGGTCACGGCCCTGTTCGGTGTCGGGCTGGGCATCACCGGCATCACCGCCCTGACGGCGGTCATGGAGATCGGCTCCACCACCCCGATGCTGGCCACGATGATCGGCCTCGGCGTCGGAATCGACTACGCGCTGTTCATCCTGGCGCGCTACCGCAGCGAGCTCGACCACACCGACGACCGCGAGGAAGCCACTGGCATCGCCGTGGGCACCGCCGGCTCCGCCGTGGTCTTCGCCGGGCTCACCGTCCTGATCGCCCTCGCCGCGCTCGGTGTGGCCAGGATCCCGTTCCTGACCACGATGGGTATCGCAGCGGCGGCAACGGTCTTCATCGCCGTGCTGGTGGCGCTGACCCTGCTCCCGGCCGTGCTCGGGATGATGAAGTCCAAGGCCTTCGCCGGCCAGGTGCGCAGCCCTCACCCCAAGCGCGACGCGAGCGGCAAGGTGCTGAACAACGGTGTCCGCTGGGCACGCCTGATCGGGCGACGCCCGGTCGCCGTGGTCCTGCTGGTGGTCGTGGCGCTCGGCTCCCTGGCCATCCCGCTCAAGGAGCTCCACCTCGCGTTCCCCAACGACAGCACCGCCTCCACCGACACCACCCAGCGAAAGGCCTCGGACCTGATCGCCGACGCCTTCGGGCCGGGTCGCGACGCGCCGCTGGTGCTGGTCGTCGACGGTCGTGACGTCGCCGAGAAGGACCGCCCCACGGCGTACGGCGAGATCGTGGAGTGGGCCAACGCACAGCCCGGCGTCGTCAACGCCCAGGTCGTGATGCAGAACGAGGAGGGCACCGGCGCCCAGGTGCTGGTGACCCCGTCGGCCGCCGGTGACGACACCGAGACCGAGGACCTGCTCGTGGACCTGCGCACCAACCAGTCCGACATCGAGGAGCAGACCGGCACCGAGATCGGGGTGACCGGCCTGACCGCGATCACCGCCGACGTCTCGGAGCGGCTCGCGGACGCGCTGCCGATCTACCTCGCGGTGGTCATCGGCCTGGCGTTCCTGCTGCTGACGCTCGTCTTCCGCTCGCTGCTGGTGCCGCTGACCGCGACCTTCGGGTTCCTGCTCTCCGTGCTGGCCACCCTGGGCGCCACCGTGGCGGTCTTCCAGGAGGGCGCCTTCGGGCTGATGGAGGGCTCGCCGATCGTGAGCTTCATGCCGATCTTCCTGATCGGCCTGGTCTTCGGCCTCGCGATGGACTACCAGGTCTTCCTGGTGACCCGGATGCGGGAGGCACACGTGCACGGCGCCACGACCAGCGAGGCGGTGATCGACGGGTTCCGCAACAGTGCCCGGGTGGTCGCTGCGGCCGCGGTGATCATGATCTCGGTGTTCGCCGCGTTCATCCTGATCGACGAGCCGATCATCAAGTCGATGGGCTTCGCGCTCGCGATCGCGGTGTTCTTCGACGCCTTCGTGGTGCGGATGGCGCTGATCCCGGCGCTGATGTACCTGCTCGGCGAGAAGGCGTGGTACCTGCCGAAGTGGATCGACCGGATCCTGCCGAACATCGACGTCGAGGGTGAGCAGCTCGACCGCCCGCACATGAGCGAGCTGCACGGCAGCCCGGCCGAGGACGAGGAGCTGGTCAGGGTCTGAGGTTCTCCACCTCGAGGACCGGGATCTCCTCCTGCACCGGGAGCTCGAACCCGAGCACCTGGGAGTAGAAGGAGAGCTCGGCCCCGAGGGAGTCCTTGATGTTCGCCGCCTTGCGGAAGCCGTGCTGCTCCCCCTCGTAGAGCCGGTAGGCGACAGGAAGTCCCTTCGCGCGCAGTGCCGAGACGATCATCTCGGACTGCGCCGGGGGGACGACCTTGTCCTCGGAGCCCTGCAGCACGATCAGCGGCGAGGTCAGCGAGTCGAGGTGCGAGAGCGGCGAGCGCTCCACGTAGACCTCGCGACCCTCCGGGTACGGCGCGATCAGCCCGTCGAGGTAGCGGGACTCGAACTTGTGCGTCTCCTCGGCGAGGGCCTCGGTGTCCGCGACGCCGAAGTAGTCGGCTCCCGCTGCGAACACGTCTGAGACCGCCAGCGCCATCAGCACCGTGAAGCCGCCGGCCGACCCGCCGCGGATCAGCGCGCGGTCAGGGTCGACCCGGCTCTGCTCCACCAGCCATCGCACGACGCCCACGCAGTCGCCCACGTCGAGCACCCCCCACTGGCCCTGGAGCCGTTCGCGGTAGGCACGTCCGTAGCCGGTGGAGCCGCCGTAGTCGACGTCGACGACCGCGAAGCCACGGCTGGTCCAGAACTGGGTCCCGAGGGCGAGAGCCGCCTTCGCGTTCGAGGTGGGGCCACCGTGGATCATCACGAGCACCGGCGGCAGCTCACCCTCGAGCGGGCGGGTCTCCGGGTTCGTCGGTGGGTAGAAGTTGGCGTACGTCGCACGGCCGTCCCCGCCCGGGAACTCGATGTGCTCGGGCACGGCGAACCACTCCGGGTCGATGCCCAGCTCGCGCACGGCGCTGAGCGTCTGCACCCGATCCGGGGCGCCGGCCTCGAAGGCCAGCACCGCAGGCTCCTGCACGGGTGAGGCGCCGACCAGCACGACCCGGCTCCCCGAGGCCGCCAGGTCCGCGACATGGGTCACCTCGGTGGGCAGCCGGTTCGCCGTACCGTCGGGAGCGACCAGCCACAAGGTGTCGACGCCCTGGTGCAGCGCGGCGAGGACGACGCGGCCGTCGCCGAGGAAGCCGTAGCGCCGCTGCGCGAAGGACCACTTGGGAGCACCGACGTCACCGGGCTCCTCGAACATCCGCTGGACCCCGCCCTCGGGCGTCCAGCGGTAGAGCGACCACCAGTCCGCGCGGTCGGAGCAGAACCACAGGGAACCGTCCGGCGCCCACTGTGGATGGCAGATCCCCTCGGCGGGCTCGTCGACCCCGCCCGCGACGGTCTGCGCCCCCATCGGGGTCTGCACCTTCAGCGTCGAGGCGTCCCAGGGCATCGAGGGGTGGTTCCACTCCAGCCAGGCCAGGGAGCTCCCGTCGGGCGACCAGCGCGGGTCGGAGACGAAGTCCGGACCCGAGACCACGGTGTCCTGCGATCCCGCGGCATCGATCACGACGATCTCGTTGACCACGTCCACCGCGCGGCTCGTTCCCACCGGGTGGGTCTCGCGGACCACGGCCACCCGGCCGTCCACCGGGTGCACGTCGCCGTCGGCCCAGCGCACCGAGCCACCCTCGGGCGACGCAGGCGTCACGGCGACCGGCGCGGCGCCGGGGTCGACCCTCCGAAGCCGCTGGTCGGCCCAGTCGACGTACCAGACGACGCCGTCGCGGACCCACCACGCGCCCCCGCCGTACTCGTGGACGGCGGTGCGCGCATTGGCCGTCTCGTCCAGGACGTCCACGGGATCGGCACCCGGGGCCTGCCGCACGATCACCGTGCGACCGCCCTCGTGGGGCCGCATCTCGGACCAGTAGACGTCCGCGGCATCCAGTGCCACGGCGCCGACGGCGCTGGCCTGCTGCACCACGACGTCCGCGGTGACGGGGGTGGACCAGGAACCGCAGGGACGTCGTACGGGAGCGTCGTGAGTCATCCTCCGACCCTAGTCATCGGGCTTCGCGCCGCCACAAGTCGTGCCCGCATCGATGTTTAGCCACCTCGCCGACCGGACAGGCTCACAGTGCTCTTCAGGGAGCAGACCACCCGCGGTTCCCCTTCCCCCCGATGGGGGTCCGCGGGTGGTTCTCTGGTTCTGGGTCCGCCCCGACCAGCAGGTTTGGTCGGCCTCCTTACGCTGTCAGCGCCCGCGTCGATCCCCGGTATAGGAGTAACAGCTCGATGGATGTTTCGGCTCTCGTCTGGGGGCTGACGATCGTCGCGATCCTCGGCCTCCTGGCCTTCGACTTCGTCTTCCACGTCCGCAAGGCCCACGTCCCGACCCTGCGCGAGGCTGCACTGTGGTCCGCGCTGTACGTCGGCATGGCGGTGCTCTTCGGCCTCGGCGTGCTGGTGTTCGGCGGGACCGGGCCCGGCTCGGAGTACTTCGCCGGCTACGTCACGGAGAAGGCGCTCTCGGTCGACAACCTGTTCGTCTTCCTGATCATCATGAGCAGCTTCCGGGTGCCGCGCGAGGACCAGCAGAAGGTGCTGCTGTTCGGGATCGTGTTCGCGCTGATCGCCCGGACGGGATTCATCTTCCTCGGCGCCGCGCTGATCAACTCCTTCGCCTGGATCTTCTATCTCTTCGGCCTGATCCTGCTGCTCACCGCGGGCAACATGCTCAAGCCCGAGGGCGAGGAGTCGCACTCGGCCGACAACTTCATCATCCGGCTCGCCCGCAAGGTCTTCCACACCACCGAGCACTACGACGGCGACAGGCTCTTCACCGTCGAGAACGGCAAGCGCGTGATGACGCCGATGCTGCTGGTGATGGTGGCCATCGGCGGCACCGACATCCTGTTCGCGCTCGACTCGATCCCCGCGATCTTCGGCCTCACCCAGAACACGTTCATCGTGTTCACCGCCACCGCCTTCTCCCTGCTCGGGCTGCGCCAGCTCTACTTCCTCATCGACGGCCTGCTGGACCGGCTGATCTACCTCTCCTACGGCCTGGCGGCGATCCTGGGATTCATCGGCGTGAAGCTGATCCTGCACGCCCTGCACGAGAACAACGTGCCGTTCATCAACGACGGTGAGCACGTCAAGGTCGTCGAGATCAGCACCGGGCTCTCCCTGAGCGTGATCCTGGGTGTCCTGGTCGTGACGGTCGCGGCCTCCTTGCTGAGCCCTGCCGGAAAGGCGCAGAACGCGATCGCCAACGCCCGCCGGCACGCGACCAACTACCTGGACTCGGAGTACACCGCCGACCCGGCCGAGCGCGAGCGGATCTTCAAGCTGCTGCTCGAGGAGCGTGACCAGATCGTCGACCTCGGGGCGAAGTACCGCCAGAAGGTACGCGACGAACCCGCGCTGATGGCCCTGCTGGAACGGGCGCGCGCGAGCCACGAGGCCGCGGTCGAGCGGGGCGAGGCGGACCCCGCCGGTCCGTCGAAGATCATCGGGTCCCCGTAGCCGCCACACGGCTTGTCACGCGGGGTCCACGCTGCTGAACAGCGACCGGGTCAGCGTGAGGTGCGACCGGGGCGGGAATCGGGCTCGTCCGGTGCCGGCCTCCCCCGGGCGCGATACCACTGCCACGGGGACTCAATCGGGGGGAACCGCATCGTGAGCAGCGAGGACAGGGTGAGGTAGCTGCGGATCATCCGGAACACGAGGTACTCGGGCAGATAGAGCAGGGCCCTCGGCCGACCCAGCAGCAGACACACCGCGATCGCGACGAGCGCGGGGAGCCCGATCACCATGGCCAGCAGTGGCTGCCAGCCCACGCCGGCGAAGGCGACCTCGAAGATGCTGAGCGTCAGCGCGGCGAAGAAGAGCAGCGGGATCAGCATCGCGCGACGCGCCGTGTTGAACAGTGCGAAGGGCAGCACCACGGTCCCCGCCATCGATCCCGGCCGCAGCAACGCTCGCCGGTTGTGGGCGGCCACGTGGTAGGTGCTGCGAAACCACCGGATCCGCTGCTCGGTCAGGTGTGCCCAGGTGCGGGGGACCTCGCTGGCGTAGACGGCCCGCGGGTCGACGACGCAGCGGTAGCCCAGCGAGTTCAACCGCATGCAGATGTCGGTGTCCTCACCGTTGATCCCCTGCATGATCGGCCCGGCCTCGTCGAGCGCCGAGCCCCGGTACGCCGTCAGCATGCCCGGCACGCCCACGACCCCGCCGTACCCCATGCGTGCCACCTGGTAGAAGGCGTGCCGCAGGAGCACCTCGACCAGCCGCACCCGGTCGATGGAGGTCTCGGTGCGCGTCGGCAGCGGCAGACCCCCCACGGCACCGACAAGGGGATTGCTGAAGTGCCGCATCACCTTGCCCAGGCAGCGCTCCTCGACCAGGGAGTCGGCATCGAGGCGCAGCACGAAGGGCTCGGTCAGCCGGTCCAGCCCGTGGTTCAGGGCCGCGGCCTTTCCCGGCCGGGCACAGCTGAGCATCGTGCAGGTCAGGTGACGGGTCCGCGCCATGGCCTCTTTCGCGACGGCGACGGTGTCGTCGTCGGAGGCGTTGTCCACGACGTACAGGTGCACCGGAGCGTCGTAGGACCCGGCCGCGAGGTCGAGAGCGTGGATGGTCGCCGCGATCCCGTGCGCCTCGTTGTGGGCGGGGACCAGCACGCCGACCGGCCCGGTGAAGTGCGAGCGGCTCCCCCTGGCCACCAGGACGACCCCGATCGCCGCGGCGAACACCGAGACTGCCTGCTGGACCAGGAACACGCCGGGGCCGATCCCGCCGAGGAGGGCGACGGCCCGCATCACCGACACCACGCCGTCCAGCTCCTGCGCCACATGGACCGCCAGTGCGACCGCCAGTAGCACCGGCACCAGCAGCCGGGCCCAGCCTCCGGCGCCGATCCGGGCCGTCGGCGCGGGAGCGGGCACGGGATCGGGAAGCCGGGCGTTGGCCAGCACGACCACGGGAAACACGGCCACAGCGATGATCGAGCCGATGATCTGTTGCGCGGCCACCGGTGGGGAGACGCCCGGGATCCGGTGTGCCGCCAGGGTCAGCAGGTCGACGGCCAGGCTGATCAGCAGGACTGATCCGACAAGCTCGAGGAACACCAACAGGCGACGCCAGAGATTGGTGGCCAGGGTCAGGCTGTACACCGTGAAGTACACCAGGATGAAGATCCGCACGGGAATCGTCGCCTTGCTCCCGGAAGCGGAGAACAGCACGATGTCCCGGTCCTCCAGCCGTCCCGACCCGATCAGGCCCGCAATCAGGAGCAGCGCCAGGAGGCTGAGCGCCACGAACGAGACGAGGAACGCGATCACCGTTCGGGGTGAGCGCCTCATGGCGTATTCCTCGGGGGCGCTGTCCACCGAGCGGTAGTGCTCACGAACGGCCTCGGGAGCGATGAGCTCCTCGGACCTCGACCCGGGCTCTCCCGCCCCGTCCTCGGCCGGAGTGGTCACCGCGTCGTCACCTCGGGGTCTCCGCCCTCACCTCGGGTGCGCTCACCACCCGGCCCGACCTGCTCACCACGAACCCGCCACCACCGCCGGCGACCAGGCGGGCCTGCTCCCGGCCGTACGGCGGCACGACCACCTCGGGGTCACCGACTGGGGTGAGCACCATGCCGGGCTCTCGGCCCGCACGTACGCACTGCAGCACGATGCCGTCCTCGAAGGAGGACAGGTCGAAGCCGCCGGAGCGGATCCGCCCGTCGGCGAGGGTGACCAGTGGAGCGGTCCGGGCCGGAGGCGGACCGAAGAACAGGAAGGGGCGCGCCCGGAGCGTGCCGTCCCAGGCGAACACGGCCTCCTGGCGCCAGCCGCTGAACTCCCCCAGCGTGGGCACCAGCCCGGCGAGGGCGGTGGTCGGGTCCTCGAGGACCGAGCTCGGCACGATGACGTCGTAGCCGTCGGCGTACTGCGCCGGTACGGCGGTGAAGCCGGCGCCTGCCCCGCCGCCGGTCAGGGCGGACTCCTTGAGCAGCTGGACGTCGTAGGAGGTCTGCCGGACGTTGCAGCCACCGAGGTCGCGGTCACGGATCAGCGTCACCGTCAGCTCGTTGCGCACCAGCTGGTCCCGGGGCGGGAGTGCGACCGACAACGACTGACGGCCGGCGCCGGGAAGCCGTGAGCTGGCGAGGAGGTCGTCGTTGAGGCGCACCTCCACCAACCAGCGGGCATCGACGGTGGTGGCAGGGACCATCATCGAGATCTGGAACGAGGCCGGCACGGCGCCACCCGGCAGGTCCGCCAGCGAGTACGGCACCCGCCAGCTGCGGCGGTCGGAGATCTGCTGCACCGACGTGTCGACCCCGAGGTCCTCGAGGGTCGCACCGCTGCCGACGGCCCGCTGAGGCGCAGCCGCCCTCGGGTCGGTGGAGCCGGAGTCACTCGTGGTGACCGCGCTCGTGGTCAGGAACGTCGGTACGACGTCGGCCGCGGGCGTGACCACACCGAGCAGCGTCACGTCGCCTCGCGTCCCGACCCGAACCGAGCCGCTGTCGGCCGCTGTCTCCCAGTCCAGGGTGGAGAGCGCGTCAGGGGGGCCGAGGAGGATCGGGGTCTCACTGTGGTCCTCGGAGTCCGGGACGCTCTCGGAGTAGGAGACGTCGTACCCACGCTGGGTGAGGAAGGCGCCCAGCCGGGCCGCGGTCGCGAACCACTCGCGTGAGCTCGCCCGGGGCGAGAGGACCAGCGTGACCTCGTGCCCCAGCTCCGCGACCACGTCCCGCACGGTGTGCAGCGGCTCGTCCAGCAGCTCCCCCCGCACCCGAGTGTCCTCGGCGTCCAGGGCCACCAGGGCACCGATCTCGGTGGTGACGTTGCACCGCCGCTGGTCCAGACTGCCCGTCGTGCGGAGCTGCACGTGCAGCTCACCGTCCTCGACGGCCCACCTGGGCACGTCGATGTCCGCCTTCAGCTCGCGGTCACCGGGCTCGAGCTCCGAGACGAAGACCGACTCGCCGTCGATCAGCACCCGCAGGAAGACGGTGCTGGCCTGCGCGACCTCGGTGTTCCCGCGCAAGAGCAGCACGGAATGCTCCAGGCGGGAGTCGACCGGCACCGGGACGGTGAAGCTCCCCGAGGTTGAGTTGTCGTCGCTGAGCCGGATCCCTCTCACCTTCCCCAGGTCGAGCAGGCTCGTGCTGAACACGTGATCCGGGGGCACGTTGTCCTCGTCGTTGCTGAACCAGCTCGGGCGAGCCAGCACGGCCCCGACCACGACGAGAATCGCCACGAGGAGGAAGACCAGCGCCCCCACCGGCAGCCACCTCCCGCGCATCAGCCCTCCTCCGCGGCAGCTCGCCGGCCACGGGTCCAGTAGGACTCCGCCCGGATCTTGGAGCGGTCACAGCGATCGGCGTACCGGCTGGCGATCTCGATCGACTCCCGCATCAGCCCCTCGCCGACCAGGATCGGGTCGAGGCCGAGCGCGCGCAGGTTGTCGTTGCGCAGCGCCAGCTCGTTCTCGGCCGCCTCGACCCGGGGGTTGGAGACGTGGTCGACGGTCCCGCCGAGCATCCCCGCCACGAGCTGGGCGAGGTCCTCGACGCGCAGGGTCTCGGCGAGCTGGTTCATGATCCGCGCCCGGCCCCGCACCTGGTCGCCGGACTCCACGGCCATCCGCACGCAGCGCACGGTGTCCTGGATGTTGATGAACGCCCGCGTCTGGCCCCCGGTGCCGTACACCGTCAGCGGGTAGCCGATCGCTGCCTGCATCAGGAACCGGTTCAGCACGGTGCCGAAGTCGCCGTCGTAGTCGAACCGGTTGATCAGCCGGTCGTCGAGCCGGGTGTCGTCGGTCTGGGTGCCCCAGACGATGCCCTGGTGCAGGTCGGTCACCCGCACCTTGTCGTTCTCGGCGTAGTACTGGAACATCAGCTGGTCCATCGACTTCGTCAGGTGGTAGACGCTGCCGGGCTTGGTCGGGTAGAGGATCTCGCGGGTGACCGTGCCGCCCTGACGATCGGGGTAGCTCACCTCGAGGTATCCCTCGGGCAGGTCGACCGGCGAGGTCTCATAGCCGTAGACACCGGTGGTCCCGAGGTGCACCAGGTGCGCGTCGAGGCCCACCTCCACGAGGCCCGCGAGCAGGTTGTGCGTGCCGTTGGCGTTGTTGTCGACCGTGTACCGCTTGTGGGCGCTGTCCTTCATCGAGTACGGCGCGGAGCGCTGCTCGGCGAAGTGCACGACCGCGTCCGGACGCAGATGCTCCAGCAGGGCGAGGAGGCGGTCGTAGTCCTGGGCGAGGTCGAGGTCGTCGTACCCGATGACCGATCCGGTGACCTCTTCCCAGGCCGACAACCGTTCGGGCAGCGTGCGGATCGGGGTCAGCGACTGCACCCCGAGCTCTTCGTCCATCCGTCGCCGGACCAGGTTGTCGACGATGGTCACGTCGTGTCCCGCGCGGGACAGGTGCACCGCACTCGGCCAGCCACAGAATCCATCGCCCCCGAGAACAAGCACCTTCATGATCTCTCCTCACGGGTTGACCACATTCAGCGTAGGTCGCAGCCCTGCACCGAGGCTTCGCCCCGACTCGGCCGGCGGGCCTCACCGGCGACCCCCGCCTGCAGGGGCGGTCCAGACCGCTTCCGGCCCGGGCACAGCCGGGCTCAGGGCCGGGGCGCCCGCTGCAGCTCGGCGATCATCGCCTGCGTCGCTGGAACCCGGTCAGCCCCTTCGCGGTGCACGAAGCCGAAGGTCCGGGTGCCGAAGGACGCGTGCCCGCGCACGGACACGGCCGGGTGCCGGTAGGCCTCCAGCGCCGACTGGGGCAGCAGCGTGACCCCCAGCCCGGCCGCGATCAGGTTCTGCACCACCACGTAGTCGTCACTGACGTGCCGCACGCGAGGCTCGAAGCCGGCGGCGGCGCACAGCCGCAGCGTGTGCGCCCGGCACCGCGCGCACCCCACGATCCACTCCTCCTCGGCGAGGTCGCGCAGGGCGAGGCGGCGGCGGCTCGCGGCGGGGTGCTCGGCCCCGACCACGAGGCAGACCGGCTCGTCGGCCAGGGGGTGCCACAGCAGACCCGGCGCCTCGACGGGCGCGAGGTCCTCGTATCCGAAGACCAGGGCGAGGTCGACGTCACCGGCGATCACCTGCGCGATCGCCTCGGGCGGCTCGGCCTCGACGAGCTCGACGTCGACCTCGCGGTGTCGTTCCCGCAGGCCCGCCACCGCACGCGGGACCAGGGTCGCCGCCGCCGAGGGGTACGCCGCCAGGCGGACCCGGCCGCGCCGCAGCTCGGTCAGGTCGGCGAGCTCCTCCCCCGCCATGTGCAGCTGTACGGCGATCGCGTCGGCGCGCGCGAGCAGCACCCGGCCCGGCTCGGTGAGGTCGACCCCACCGGCGCCGCGGAGCAGGAGGGCGCACCCCACCGACCGCTCCAGTGCCCGCAGGTGCTGGCTGACGGCCGGCTGGGTCCAGCCGAGCTCGCGGGCGGCGGCGCTGATCGAGCCCGCCCGGGCCACGGCACGGAAGATCAGCAGACGTTTCGCATCCACCTGCTCGAGCATAAGTCCTGCTTATGGGTCGTCCTAGGAACTCGGGACTTCCGTAGGGCCCCGACCGGTGGCGAACATGGAGGGCATGAAGACGATCGGCCTCATCGGAGGCATGAGCTGGCACTCGACGCTGCAGTACTACCGCGTGGTCAACGAGCTCGTGGCGCAACGCCGCGGCGGCCACGCGTCGGCGCGGATCACCATGGAGTCCCTCGACTTCGCCGAGGTCAGGGAGCACCAGGTCCGCGGCGACTGGGACGCGGCCGGGCGCCTGCTCGCCGAGGCCGGCCGGCGTTGCGAGCGGTCCGGCGCCGATCTCGTGCTGATCTGCACCAACCTGATGCACCGGGTGGCCGACGACGTGGAGGCCGCCATCGACGTCCCGCTCCTGCGCATCACCGACGCGATCGCGGACCGGGCGCGCGAGTCCGGCTGGTCTCGACTCGGCGTGCTCGGCACGCGCTGGGTGATGGAGGAGGACTTCTACGTCGGACGGCTCGCCCGGGCGGGCCTCGACGTGGAGGTACCCGACCCCGACGAGCGCCGGGAGGTGGACCGGATCGTCTTCGACGAGCTCACCCTCGGCCGGGTCGAGGACCGGTCGCGGGCGGCGTACCTCGCGGTGATCGAGCGGCTGCGGGAGGCCGGCGCCGAGGCCGTGGTCTTCGGGTGCACCGAGATCGAGCTGCTCGTCAGTCCCGAGGAGTCACCGATCCCCGTCCTGGACTCGATGCGGACCCACGCCGAGGCCGCCGTCGCCGCCGCGCTCGGGGATCGCACCCCCGCCCCTGGCATCGGACGGGCTCCGTGAAATCCATATTTCGGACGAACAATGGCTTTATTGGTGCAGGACCGGCATCATCGCTGAGGTTTGCGGGCCGACCCCCGAGACGGCCCGAGACAAGCTGCCCGTCGTTAGGATATTGCGGCGGGCAGCACCCTTTTCCGCCCACGCCCTGTAGAAGCAGAACCGCCCGCCTCCTGCAGGCTGCAGGTGACGGGCGGTTCGTCGTCGGTGGAGCTGAGGGGATTCGAACCCCTGACCTTCTCATTGCGAACGAGACGCGCTACCAACTGCGCCACAGCCCCATGCGCCGTTCAGCGCGAGGGAAAAGTTACCACCGGCAGGGCCGGCCCTCCGAATCGCCCCCTGCTGACAGCCTGCATGTTGGAGAGGGTTGTGGACGCTTCAGGCCCGGTCGGCACCTTGATGAGCGTCCATAACCCCGATTTACATGCGGTTGGCGCCGCGGCCCTAGGCTCCGGCGACCCGGCGCTCGCCGTTGCCGGTGTCGGTCTCGGTGGAGGCCGCCTCGGCCGACTCGGCGGCCTCGCGGGCCAGGGTGCTGTCGGCCTCGTCGTGGCCGGAGCTGTTCATCCCGGTGAGCTCGATCGTGCGGACCGTACGACGGGCGCGAGCCTTGTTCACGTAGGTCGGCAGCGTCAGCGGCAGCGGGTCCCACAGGGAGCCGTCGTCGGCGAGTGCGGCCTCGATCTCCGCACGCTCCAGGCCCACGGTGTCCTCGGCGAGCAGGTCGACGAGGTCCTGCGAGTGCTGGACCTTCTCGACGGGCGCGGGTGCGTGCTCGACCTCGACCGCGACCTCGATCGCGTCGGCCGGGACGGCCTCGGGGACCGACGGGGCCACGACGGCGGAGGACCGGCGGGCGTTGAGCTTGCGGACCGAGAGCCGGGCGAGGACCAGCCAGCCGACCACCAGTGCCCCGGGGACGGCGGGCGCCCAGATCGGCAGGTAGGCGAACCAGGTCAGGGCCCACACGACGGCGAGTGCCGCGACGAGCAGCCCGAGCACCCGGCGGCGGCGCTGGGCCGCCTTGCGGGCCGCGGCACGGGTCACGAGGGGACGCGTCTGTGCAGGGACGCTCGGGGCAGCGGGCTTCGTGCGCCGGGGAGCAGTGACTGTCTTCTCGATCGTCTCGACGTGCTCGGTCTCGACCTCGACCACCTGCGTCTGGCCGCCCTTGGCCTTGCGGGTGAGGATGCGCACCTTGTCGGAGTGGCCCTCCACGAGGCGGTCACTGGCCAGCTCGTCGTGGTGCTTGAGCGCCTTCGGGATCAGGTAGAGCGCCCAGGCGACGGCGAGCACGACGAAGATTACTGCTGACAAGTCCACGGGGCTGACGATACGAGGGGGGCTGGGCCCGGAGCCGCATGCGTGGCGGTGTGTCGGGAGATCACTCGTGTGACTGTTGTGAATCTTGTGATCGGCGGGTGCTCTCGAGGCGTTTCAGCAGTCCCAGCGGCACTTCCTCGCGGGTGATCGCGAACAGCCGGTGGTCGCGCCAGTTGCCGTCGATGTGCAGGAAACGAGGGGCGAACCCGAACTCCTTGATGCCGAGCTTCTCCACCACGCGCAGCGAGGAGGTGTTCTCCGGCCGCACCGCCACCTCGATGCGGTGCAGCCCCACCGGGCCGAAGCAGTGGTCGATCGCCAGCGCCACCGCCACCGGGGTGATCCCGCGCCCGGCGTACTCCTGGTCGATCCAGTAGCCGATCGAGGCGAACTGCGCCGATCCCCGCACGATGTTGCTCACCGTCACCTGCCCGACGAACCGGCCGCCGAACTCCACCACGAACGGCAGCTGCCGGCCGGCCTTCGCCTCGATCAGCATCTGGCGCACCATCGCCCCGTAGCTGCGCGGCTGGACCTGGCTGCGGGAGGGCGCGGTCGCGTCCCAGCGGCCGAGCCAGCCGGCGTTCGCCTGCCGGACCCGCCGCCAGACGTCCTTGTCGTGCCGGCTGATCGGCCGCAACCGCACCTCGCCGGCATCCAGCACCACCGGCCAGCCGGCGCTCAGTGGTCGCTCCCCACGATCTGCTCGACGGCGTGCCGCAGCAGTGGTACGACGACCTCGAGGCCGTCCCTGACGCCGCCGCGCGACCCGGGGAGGTTGACCACGAGCGCGCCCCCCAGGGTGCCGGCGACCCCACGGGAGAGCGCCGCCGTGCTGACGCCCTTGCCGATGCCGTGCGCCCGGATGGCCTCGGCGATCCCGGGGACCTCGCGCTCCAGCAGGCCGCGGGTCACCTCGGGGGTGAGGTCGGTCGGGGTGAGACCGGTCCCCCCGGTGGTCAGCACGGCCCGCGCCCCGGACTGCACGGCCGCACGGATCGCCTCCCCCACCGGCTCCCCGTCCGGTACGACGACGGGGTCGCCCACGGTCCAGCCGGCGCCGCGCAGCGCCTCGGCGATCAGCGGGCCGGTGGTGTCCTCGTAGACCCCGGCCGCCGCGCGGTTCGAGGCGACCACGACCGCCGCGGGCAGCGAGGTCACCGGGAGCCCTCGCGCCTGTAGGTGCCGCTCTTCCCGCCGGTCTTCTCCTCCAGCCGCACGTCGGTGATCTCCGCGTTCTTGTCGACCGCCTTGACCATGTCGATCACGGTCAGCGCCGCGACGCAGACCGCGGTCAGCGCCTCCATCTCCACCCCGGTGCGGTCCGTGGTGCGCACGGTCGCGGTGATCGTGACCCCGGAGTCGTGGACCTCGAGGTCCACGGTGACCCCGGAGATGGACAGCGGGTGGCACAGGGGGACCAGGTCGGGGGTCCGCTTGGCGGCCATGATCCCGGCGACGCGAGCCACCCCGAGGGCGTCGCCCTTGGGCACCCCGTCCCCGCGCAGCGCCTCCACCACCGCTGGGGAGACCAGCACCCGGCCGGTCGCGGTGGCCGATCGCGAGGTGACGTCCTTGCCGGAGACGTCGACCATCCTGGCCGCACCGGACTCGTCGAGATGGGTGAAGCGCTCCATGTGGTTCCTCCCTCAGTCCAGCGGCCGGTCGAGCAGCAGCACCGGGACCTGGTCACCCTGGTCGATCCGGGTGACTCCCTCTGCCAGCACGATCAGCGCGTCGGCCTCGGCGAGGCCGGCGATCAGGTGCGAGCCCGCGCCACCGACGGGGGTGACCCGGACCCCCTCGGCGCCGAGCTCGACCTTCGCCCGGACCAGCTGCTGCTTGCCCGGCATCGAGCGCAGCGAGGTCTGGACGGTCGCGGTCACCAGCCGCCGCCCGGCGGGCTCGCGGCCCATCAGCTTGTGCAGGGCCGGGACCACGAACATCTCAAAGGAGACGTACGCCGAGACCGGGTTGCCCGGCAGCGTGAAGATGGGAGTCCGGTCCTCGCCGACGACGCCGAACCCCTGCGGCTTGCCGGGCTGCATCGCCACCTCGAGGAAGTCCACGGTGCCGAGCTCGGCGAGCACCTCCTTGACCACGTCGTGGGTGCCCTTGCTGACGCCGCCGCTCGTGACCACGAGGTCGGCCCGCGCCAGCTGGTCGGTGAGCGCCTCGGTGAACGCGGTGGGGTCGTCCGAGCTGGCGACCACCCGGTACGCGCTGCCGCCGTGCGCGCGGACCGCCGCCGCCAGCAGGTAGCTGTTCGCGTCGTAGATGCTGTCGTGCCCCAGGGGCCGTCCGGGCTCGACGAGCTCGGAGCCGGTCGACATCACCACCACCCGGGGCCGGGGCGAGGTGGAGATCCGGCCGAGGCCGACCGCGGCGAGCAGCCCGACCTGCCGGGTGCCGATGACCTCACCGCGACGCATCAGCACGTCGCCCTTGGAGACCTCCTCGCCGGCGCGACGGATGTGCTGGCCCTCCTCGGGCGCCCGGTGGATGAGCACCTCGCGGCCCTGCTCCTCGGTCCACTCGAACGGGACCACGGCGGTGCACCCGGCGGGGACCGGCGCCCCCGTCATGATCCGCACGGCGGTGCCCGGCGTCAGCGAGAAGATCGTGGCCTGCCCGGCCGCGATCTCACCGACCACCGGCAGGTGGACGGGCCGTTCACCGGTGGCCTCGGCGACGTCGCGGAACGCCACGGCGTACCCGTCCATGCCGGAGTTGTCGAAGACCGGCAGCGAGACCGGGGAGACGACGTCCTCCCCCACGGGCAGGCCGATCGCGTCCATCAGCGGGTGGTCGAAGGGCTGCATCGGCTCGATGCCGCTGAGCACTCGCTCGAGGTGGTCCTCGACCGGCAGCAGGTCCGGGGGCGGCTCGACAGGCATGGGCACGACCCTAGTCCGCGGTGGGTTCCTCACCGAGGACCTGGCCCGCCTCGATCCGGCCGTGCGCACCCTCGACCTCGACGGCGCCCCGGATCCGGACTCCCTTGCCGAAGGTCCAGTCGCCGGAGACCACCAGCGACTCCGCGCCCTTCAGCGACGGGACCCCGGTCGGGAACCGCTTGTCGAAGTCCTCGACCAGCTTGTAGTGCTCGTCGAGGTCGATGAACGGGAGCGTCTCGGCCACCTGGTCCAGGACGAAGTCCTCGCCGAGGTCGTAGGCGTCCGAGCGGAGCACCAGCAGGTCGTTGGTCGTCTTCACCGGCACGAACCGGTCCCGGCCGACCTCGATCGTGCGGGAGTCGTCGAAGACCTCGATCGCCGCGCCCATGGCGGTCTCGATCTGGATCACCTCGGGGCTCGAGGAGTCGCTCGGGTCGACGTTCTTGACGTTGCGGATCAGCGGCAGCCCGAGGATCCCGTCACGGCGACGGCTCTCGTCGCGCATCCGCTCGAGGTCGAACCACAGGTTGTTGGTCGAGCAGTACTTGTGCCGGTCGAGGTCGCCCAGCGCCTCCAGGTCGGCCTTGGCCGTCTGCGCCGTCTCGCGCAGCACGATCCGCCCGTCGGCCTTGCGGCGGGCGAAGTGGCCGCCCTTGCGGTCGGACTTGGTACGCCGCACGGCCTCGATCGCGAACGGCGCACCCGACTCGGCGAACCACCCGGCGACCCGCGCGTCGGCCACGGCACCGAGGTTGTCGGAGTTGGAGACGAACGCCTGCCGGTAGCCGGCGTCGATGAGCTGGTCGAGCAGCCCGCTCGACATCAGCGCCGTGTAGATGTCGCCGTGCCCGGGCGGACACCACTCCATCGACGGGTCCCGCGGCCAGCTGACCGGTCGCAGGTCGTCGGCGCGCAGCTTGGGCTCCTTGTTCTGCAGGAACTCCAGGGGCAGCCCGGGGACAGCGAGGTCCTGGTAGCGCTCCAGCGCGGCGAGGGTGTCGGCCGAGGTGCGGAAGCTGTTCATGAAGATCAGCGGCAGCGTGGCGCCGTACTCCCGGCGCTGGTGGAGCACCTGCCGGGCGATCACGTCGAGGAACGACAGTCCCCGGCGCACGCACAGCAGGGACTTGGCGCGGGCCATCCCCATCGAGGTGCCGAGGCCACCGTTGAGCTTGATCACGACGGTGGCGCCGATCGCCTTCGCGGCCGCTTCCTCGCTCACCTCGACGTCGTCCAGTGAGGGCATGTCCAGCGGCTCGATCGTGCTCTCGGCGATCATGCCCTTCTCGCCGTGCTCGAGCTGTCGGTAGTAGTGCGCGAACACCTGGATGGCCAGGTCGTCCACGCCCGCGGCCTGCATCTTCTCGGTGGCCTGCCGCAGTCCTTTCGATGTCATGTGCCGATCGTAGGCTGATCGCGTGCCCGACTACATCGCTGCCGCCAAGCTAGCGCTCCGCGACCAGGTCCTGACCGCTCGCAAGCACCTCCCGCTGACCGTCCTGGGCGAGCGCGCCCGGTCGCTGGCCGACCATCTCGTGGCGACTCCCGAGGTCCGGGACGCCGCCACGGTCGCGGCCTACGTCTCGGTCTCCAGCGAGCCCGGCACCGGGCCGCTGCTCGACCGGTTGCGCGAGCAGGGCAAGCGGGTGATCCTCCCGCTGCTGCAGGGCGACGACGACCTCGACTGGGCGCCGTACGCCGGCCCGGAGGACCTGCACACGGCCCGCCGCGGGCTGCTCGAGCCCTCCGGTCCCCCGCTCGGCCGCTCCGCGGTGGCCACCGCGGACGTGCTCCTGGTGCCCGGCCTGGCGGTCGGCAGGGACGGCGTGCGCATGGGCCGGGGAGGCGGGTCCTACGACCGGGCCCTGGCCCGGGTGCCCGTGGGGACCTTCGTGTGCGTGCTGCTCAACTCCGAGGAGGTGCTCGACACCGTGCCGCACGAGGACCACGACCGGCCCGTCGCGGCCGTGGCGACCGAGCTGGGCGTCACCCGCCTCGGCCGCGGGGCGTCCCAGGCGGGGCCTACGCCGTGAGCGAGTGGTGCCGCCCGATCGGCAGCACCATCGGCTTGCCCGAGACCGGGCAGGGCTTGACCTGGCTCTCCATCCCGAACACGTCGCGCACCACCTCGGCGGTGAGCACCTCGTGCGGATCGCCGGCGGCGTGCAGCCGTCCGGCCCGGACCGCGACGAGGTGGTCGGAGTAGCGCGCCGCGAGGTTCAGGTCGTGCAGCACCATCACGATCGTCGTGCCGCGGGTGCGGTTGAGGTCGGTGAGCAGGTCGAGGACGTCGATCTGGTGGCTCACGTCGAGGAACGTGGTCGGCTCGTCGAGCAGCAGCAGGTCGGTGCGCTGGGCCAGTGCCATCGCGATCCACACCCGCTGGCGCTGCCCGCCCGAGAGCTCGTCGACCGGCCGGTCGGCCAGCTCGGTGGTCTCGGTCACCGCCAGCGCCTCGGCGACGGCGTCGTCGTCCGCGGGGGTCCAGCGGGCCAGGAAGCCCTGGTGGGGGTGGCGGCCGCGGGAGACGAGGTCACCGACCACGATGCCCTCGGGGGCGATCGGCGACTGCGGGAGCAGCCCCAGCGTCCGGGCGACCTCCTTGGTCGGGAGGCGGTGCAGGTCCTTGCCGTCGAGCAGCACCCGGCCCGCCTGCGGCGAGAGCAGCCGCGCCATCGAGCGCAGCAGGGTCGACTTCCCGCACGCGTTGGCCCCGACAATCGCGGTGATCCGTCCCGGGGGGACGACGAGGTCGAAGCTCTCGACGACCGTGCGGTCGCCGTACCCGAGGGTGACGCCCTCGAGGCTCAGGGAATGTAGGTCGGTCACAGTGACCCTCCAGCACGGTTGTTCCGGACGAGCAGGTAGACGAGGTACGGCGCACCGATGGTGCCGGTGATCACCCCGACGGGGTAGCGGGCGCCGAAGGCGAACTGGCCGACGAGGTCGGCGGCCATCACGAGCACCGCCCCGACCAGGGCCGCGGGGACCATCAGCGACCCGCCACTGCCCACGATGCGGGCCGCGATCGGGCCGGAGAGGAACGCGACGAACGCGATCGGGCCCGCCGCGGCGGTGGCGAAGGCGATCAGCGCGACCGCGGCGACGATCGACAGGATGCGGGTGCGCTCCACCCGGACGCCGAGGGCCGACGCGGAGTCGTCCCCCTGCTGCATCAGCGTCAGGTTGCGCGACTGGGCGAGCAGGATCGGCGCGACGAGCACGACGGCGACCAGCAGGGGACCTACCTCGCCCCAGGTGGCGCCGTTGAGGCTGCCGGTGAGCCACTGCATCGCGGTCTGCAGGTCCCACGCCGCGGCCTGCACGATGACGTAGGCGACGACGCTGTCCAGCATCGAGGCGATCCCGATGCCGATCAGGATCAGCCGGGTGCCGACGACGCCGTCCTTGTAGGCCAGCACGTAGATCAGCAGCGCGGTGACCAGGGCCGCGGTGATCGCCATCAGCGACACCACGGTCTCGTCGACCGAGAGCACCACGATCGCGATCACGGCGGCTGCGCTGGCCCCGGAGCTGATCCCGATCACGTCGGGCGAGGCGAGCGGGTTGCGCAGCATGGTCTGGAAGGTGGTGCCGGCGATGCCGAAGCAGGCGCCGGTGAGCACCGCCAGCACGGTCCGCGGCAGCCGCAGCTCCCCCACCGTGAACGACGCGCCCGGCACGACCTCGCCCATGATCACGCGGAGGACCTCACCGGGTCCGTAGAAGGTCTGCCCGACCATCAGGCTCACCGCGAACAGCACCACGGCGATCACGGCGAGGTTCACGCTGGTCAGGGCACGGCGGCGGCTGCGGCGTACCCGCGACTGGGCCACGGTCCGGGCCGCCGAGTCGCGCACCGGCTGGGTACTCACAGCGCACGCAGCTTCTGCCGGCGGACGATCGAGATGAACACCGGGGCTCCGATCAGCGCGGTGACGATGCCGACGTCGATCTCGGTGGGCCTGGCCACGACCCGGCCGATGACGTCGGCGGTGGTGAGGAGCAGCGCGCCGACCACGGCCGAGCTCGGCAGCAGCCAGCGGTGGTCGATGCCGATCACCAGGCGGCACACGTGCGGCACGATCAGGCCGACGAACGCGATCGGCCCGGCCACCGCGGTGGCCGCACCGCACAGCGTGACCGCACCCAGGAACGCGATCACTCGGGTCCGGGCGACGTGCTCGCCCTGTCCCGCGGCGACGTCGTCACCGAGGGCCAGGGAGTTCAGGCCGCGGGCCGTGGCCAGGCAGATCACCGCGCCGACGACGAGGAACGGCAGGACCTGGCCCAGCTTGGAGTACGACGCGCCGCCGACCCCGCCGATCTGCCAGAACCGGAACTGGTCCATCACGTCGATGCGCGGGAGCAGGATGGCGCTGATCAGCGAGGTGAGCGCCGCCGAGGTGGCTGCTCCCGCGAGGGCGAGCTTGAGCGGGGTCGCACCGCCCCGTCCCAGGGAGCCCACCGCGTAGACGAACAGCGCCGCCAGGGCGGCACCGAGGATCGCGACCCAGATGTAGGCGGTGGACGACGAGAGCCCGAAGAAGGCGATGCCCGTCACCACGGCCAGCGAGGCCCCGGTCGTCACCCCGAGGATGCTGGGGTCGGCGATCGGGTTGCGGGTCACGCCCTGCATCACCGTCCCGGCGGTGCCCAGCGCCGCGCCGACCAGCATCGCGAGCAGGGTGCGCGGGATCCGCTTCTCCACCGCCGCCTGGGCGAGACCGTCACTGCCGGCTCCCAGGGCGGCGAGGACGTCGCCGAGGGAGACGACGCGAGCGCCGAAGGCGACCGAGGCGAGCGCTGCGAGCGCCAGCAGCCCGAAGGCCACCACGATCCACAGCGCCCGCCCTGCCGCGGGACGCCGCCCGGGGGCGACGTCCCGCGGCATCGTTCGCAGGGGTGTCTGCGTCACGCCTTTTCAGCAGCTGCGGCCAGCAGGGCGAAGTACTTGTCGATGCCCCACGGGATGGACAGCGGCGAGGGGTTGGCCGAGGCCGCCAGCGGGGTGTTCTCCTCGAGCACGGCCACGGCGCCCTTCTTGATCGCCGGGATCTGCTTGAGCAGGGCGTCGGACTTGATCCCCTTGAGGATCTTGCCGTCCGGGTCGCCGTAGGTCACGAAGACGTCGACGTCGTTGAACTGGTCGGCGTTCTCGGAGCTGACGCTGCCCAGGAACTCGTCGCTGCCCTCGGATGCCTTCGTCACCGCGGCGGGCATCTTCATGCCGACCGACTCCATGAACCCGGGACGGGTGTCGTTGGTGGTGTAGAAGCCGATCTTGCTCATGTCGGCGGGGTCGAAGTAGGAGAAGATCAGGCTCTTGTCCTTCAGCACCGGGTACTTGGCGAAGGCGTCACCGACCTGCTTGTCGAGGTCCGCGATGAGCTTCTCGCCCTCGGCCTTCATCCCGAGCGCCGTGCTGTTGAGCTCGATCATGTCCTGGACCGAGGTGGCCCAGGCGATCTCCGGGTAGGCCACCGTGGGGGCGATCTTGCTCAGCGTCTCGTAGTCCTTGTCGGTCAGGCCGGAGTACGACGCGAGGATCACGTCGGGCTTGGTGTCGGCCACGGCCTCGAAGTCGATGCCCTCGGTCTCGTCGAAGAGCACCGGGGTCTTGGCGTCGAGCTCCTCGAGCTTGTCCTCCACCCACGGCAGGACGCCGTCGGCGTCGTCGTCGCCCCAGGTGGCCTTGCTCATGCCGACCGGGACCACCCCGAGTGCCAGCGGCACCTCGTGGTTGGCCCACGCCACCGCGGCGACCCGCTTGGGCTTGGACGTGATCTCGGTCTTGCCGAGGGCGTGCTTGATCGTGACCGGGAAGGCGTCGGACCCGGCGTCGGACCCGGAGCCGGCGTCCCCGTCGTCCGACGAGCTGCCACAGGCACTGAGGGTCACGGCGAGGGCGACCGAGGTGGCCACGGCCAGCAGGCGCGGTGTGCGCATGATGGTGCTCCATTCTGCTAAGTAGGTAAGGCAAACCTAACCTACCGCGGACCTACCGCGGAGCGAGGACCATCCTGTGGTCCACTTCGCGACGTACGGCGTCGCGGCCGAAGGCCCAGCGCAGGGTGCGCCCCGACGCCCACAGCGGGGTCTGGTCGCGGTAGTTCCCCGAGGCGGGATGGCCCGAGGCACCGGTGAGGTTCACCCACCGCGAGCGGTCGAGGTCGTCGAGATCGACCACCATCCGCATCGACGGCGCCGAGGTGACGGTGTACCCCTGGCTGGCGTCCCAGTTCGTCGCGTCCACGGCGGCGCTCCCCCCGGCGGCCGCGAACGGCCCCCGGTTGAACAGCGCCTCCACGAGGCCCACACCGCTCTGGCCCAGCGACTGGTTCTCCAGCTCCAGGCGGTGCAGCCGGCCCCACTCCCACCGGTTGGGGCTCAGCGCCACCTTGCGGGTGAGCTCGTCGCGGGCGGCGAGCATCGCCTGGGACAGGATCATGTCGCGGTCCTCCACGACGTCCTCGGTCTTCGAGTCGTCCCACCACTGGTTGTCGGGCTGGCGCAGCAGGTTGCTGACCACCGCCATCCAGCGTTGCCCGCCCTCGGGCCACAGCGCCTCGGGCAGCTCGTCGTGGAAGGTCCGGCGCAGCAGGTTGCTCCAGACCACGTTGAAGTAGGCGGCCGGGGCGGAGTCGGCGGGCTGCGAGTAGTCCCAGTCGAGCAGCAGCCGCTGGCCGTCGGCGTAGTACTCCGAGGTCATCAGCTGGCGCAGCAGGTAGGGCACCAGCACCGGCGCCATCGGGTTGCGGTCGTCGAGCTGCAGGGCGCTCATGTCGCCGACGTCGAGCCGGGCCCCCTCCTCGAAGCGGCTCTTGAGCACCGACCGGATCCGCTGGCTGCGGTAGCCGTGGTCCGGGGAGTCGCTGAGGTAGTGCTCGTACGACGGGCCGGTGACCGCCTGGTTGGCGGTGACGATGAACCCCTCGGCCGGGTTGAGGACGTTGGGCAGCTCCTCGAACGGCACGTAGCGGCCGCTCCAGTCGTTGGCCGAGCGCCAGCCCTCCGCCGGGTAGGCCCCGCTGCGGTTTCCCTTGCGGATCGGGATCGCTCCCGGCGCCTGGTAGCCGATGTTGCCCGCCCGGTCGGCGTACACCAGGTTCTGGCTCGGCACGGCGAACTTGGAGGCCGCCTCGCGGAACTCCCCCCAGTTCCTGGCCGCGTCGATCATGAAGATCGCGTCGGCCGTCGGCCGCGGGGTCAGGGCCGTCCAGGCCAGCGCCACGGCGTAGCCGTTGTCCCGCTCCGGGGAGTCCGCCCCCACCTTGGCGTTGGCGCCCACGCTGGAGAGCTCGGCGGAGACGTCGGAGAGCAGCGGTCCGTGGCGGGTGGAGCGCACCGTGATCAGCCGCGAGGACGAGCCGGCGACCCGGATCACCTCGTCGCGCTCCTCCAGCGGCACCTGCTTCCCGTCGTAGAGGTAGCTCTTGCCGCTGACCTTCTCCAGGTAGAGGTCGGTCACGTCGGGGTCGAGGTTGGTGAACCCCCAGGCGATGTCGCGGTTGTGGCCGATCACCACGCCGGGCATCCCGGCGAAGGTGAAGCCACTCACGTCGAAGGGGCACTCGGCGGTGACGGTGTTGCAGTGCAGGCCCATCTGGTACCAGATGCCGGGGATGGAGACGCCCAGGTGCGGGTCGTTGGCGAGCAGCGGCTTGCCCGAGACCGTGTGCTCCCCCGAGACGACCCAGCTGTTGGAACCGATCCCGCCTCCCTTGCCGAGCAGGTCCGGGATCGCCCCCACCCCCCGCTCGACCGCCTCGAGCGCCTGCAGGGCCGCGCGGCTCGGTGCCGGCCGCGGGTTGCCCTCCGCCAGTCCGCCGGACGACTCTTCGGCGTCGCGGACGATCGGGCGGTGCCGGTCGTAGGGGTAGCGCGGGTAGAGCTCGTCGACCTGCTCGGGGGTGCGGTTCACCGCCAGCCGGGTGCGGGCGATCTCCTCGCTCATGTTGCCGCGCAGGTCCCACGCCATCGCCTTGAGCCAGGCCAGCGAGTCGACCGGCGTCCACTTCTCCGGCTTGTAGTCCAGGCCGGTCGCGCCCAGGACGGTGTACTCCACCGCCAGCTCGGTGGCCGTGCGGCCCTCGAGGTAGGCGTTCACGCCCTCGCTGTAGGCCTCCAGGTAGGTCCGGGTCTCCGGGGCCAGCAGGTCGAGCTCGCGCGCCGCCACCCGGCGCCACCCCATCGTGCGGATGTACATGTCGGTCTCGACGGTGCTCTCGCCGAGCAGCTCACTGATCCGTCCCGCGGTCACGTGACGACGGAAGTCCATCTCGAAGAACCGGTCCTGCGCCTGCACGAACCCCTGGGCCTTGAACAGGTCGACTGCCGTGTCGGCGTACACCGAGGGGATGCCCTGCTTGTCGCGCAGCACCTCGACCTCGCCCGAGAGTCCCTCGATGCGCTGGACGCCCTCGGTGTCCGGGAGCGGGCGCCGGACCATGGCGATCCCGGCCACGAGACCGGCCACCAGGACGAGCACGACCACCATCGCGACGTACGCCGAGGCGCGTGCCCATCCGGGCCAGTCGCTGATGGGGTGCTTGGAAGTCACCTCAGGCATTGTGCCGTAGCATTCGCAGTCGACGACCACGAGTGCCAACCCCTCGTCCCGCACGACCCCCGGAGGACCAAGCAGTGCCCACGTACCAGTACTCCTGCACCGAATGCGGCCACTTCTTCGAGATCTTCCAGAGCTTCTCCGACGACTCGCTGACCGTCTGCCCCGAGTGCGAGGGACGGCTCCGCAAGGTGTTCAACGCGGTGGGCGTGGTCTTCAAGGGATCGGGCTTCTACCGCAACGACAGCCGCGGGCAGCAGAGCGGCGCCGACGCCCCCAGCGCGCCCAAGGAGTCCTCGGGCTCCTCGGAGAAGACCGGGGACACGGCCGCCAAGACCTCCACGCCGGACAAGCCCAAGGCCACCACCCCCTCGTCGCCGGCCACCACCTCCTCCTGACCCTGTGGACGACCGGCGCACGCGCTGAGCGATCGTCCTACCGTCGGGGGCCATGAACCCCCTGCACCCGGTCCTGGGCCCCGTACTGGGCCCCGTCCTGCTCCGCCTCGGACGGCTGCGCCGCCGGGTGCTCCTGCACCGCCGCCCACTCGCGGCACTGCTCGCCGGGGCCGCCGTCCTGGCGGCCCTGCAGGCGACCTCTCCCCCACCGCCCGAGACCGTGCGGGTCTGGACGGCGAGCCGGGACCTGCCCGGCGGCACCGTGCTGGAGCCCGCGGACCTCGCGGACGTCCGGTTCGAGCCGGGCTCGGTGCCCGCCGCGGCCGTGCGCGACCCGCGTTCGGTGCTCGGACGCCCCCTGGCGGCGCCGATGGGACGCGGCGAGGTGGTCACGGCGCTGCGCACCGTCGGTGAGGGGCTGCTCGCGGGCTACCCGGGCCGGACGGCGGTGCCGCTGCGGGTCACCGACGGCGCAGTCGTCGACCTGCTGCGCGTGGGCGACCGGGTCAGCTTCGTGGTGGCCGACCCCGAGGGCCGGACCGCGCCCCTCGTGCTGCTCGAGCGCACCCCCGTCGTGGCGATCCCCGCGGAGCCGGACTCCCGCTCGGACACGGGGCAGCCCGGGCGCCTGGTGGTCGCCGCTGTGCCGAGCAGCCGGGCCGGCGAGGTCGCCGCGCGGGCCGCGACGTCGATACTGATCCCGGTATGGGACCAGTAGCGTTGTTGACGACTAGGAGAGGGCGTCCGAACCGGTCGGGTCCTCAACCAGGAGGAATCACCATGAGCGGCTTCAAGAACTTCATCCTGCGCGGAAACCTGATCGAGCTCGCCGTGGCCTTCATCATGGCCACGGCGTTCGCGGCGGTGGTCACCGCCACCGTGGAGCTGATCATGTCCCTGATCGGCAAGCTCGGCGGCCAGCCGGACTTCAGCGCCTGGCGGCCGGGGGACCTTCCCGTGGGCGCGTGGATCACCGCAGTGGTCTCGTTCCTGATCATGGCGGCGATCGTCTACTTCCTGATCGTCAAGCCCTACACCGCGGCCAAGGACCGGTTCTTCCCTGCCGAGGAGACCGGGACACCGGCCGACATCGCGCTGCTGGAGGAGATCCGCGACCTGCTCGCGACGCGTTCCGGTCCCGCCTGAGGGAGCTACTGGCCGTGGTGCGGCGGCACCTGTCGTCGCAGCCACTCGTCGCTGCTCTCGGAGGTCGTCCCCGACTCGTCGGCGTCGTCGTTGGTCTGCTCGGGAAGCACCTCGCCGAAGACCTCGGCGAGGCGGCGGCGCCTCGCCGCGCGCTCCGCGGGGGTCGGCTTGTCGTCGCTCATCGGCTCACGCCGTAGCGCTCAGGCACACAGGCCTGCCTCGGCGGCCGCCCTCTTGCGGGCCTCCTCCTGCGCCTCCGCGTCCGGCGAAGGGGCCTGCGACGGGCTGGCCGAGGCGGAAGGTGACCCGGACGGGGACGGGGTGGCCGAGCCGCCGGGGGCCTCTCCGGGCTTGCGTCCGGGGGTGACCGCGTCGGCGGCGAGGCGGCCGAGCGGCTTGTCGAATCGCACCTTGCGCCACACCTCGTCGGCCTCGGGCGCCCACTCGAGGCGGTTGGGATCGGGCGCGTAGGGCCGGTTGGGCACGGTGATGAACTGGATGTTGTCGAGCCCGATGTTCTTCAGCGACGACCCCAGCGAGGTGAGCTCCTGGAGGTGCGCGAACCCGGTGTCGGTGGTCAGTGACTCGGTGGCTGCGTCGAGGAAGCGGTAGAGCCGCACGGGGTTGGCCAGGGTGCCCTTGGAGACGACCTTCTCGATCATCGCCGCGATGAAGGCCTGCTGGCGCTTCATCCGGCCGATGTCGCCGTTGGCCGCACCGATGTCGTGGCGCACCCGGACGTAGTCCAGCGCCTGGGCGCCGTTGACCTTGTAGGTGCCCGCCGGGAGGTGGATGTGCCCGATGTCGTCGTTGACCTCCTTGGGCACGCAGACCTGGACACCCTCGATGGCGTTGACCATGTCCTTGAAGCCGGCGAAGTCGATCACCACGAAGTGGTCGATGCGGACGTCGGTCAGCTGCTCGACGGTCTTGATGGTGCAGGCCGGGCCGCCGACGGCGTACGCCGCGTTGAACTGGGTCAGCCCACCGGGGATGGTGCGCTTGCCGTTCTTGCTCACGCACTCGGGTCGCTCCACCATCGCGTCGCGCGGCAGGCTCACCCCGTAGGCGCGCTTCCGGTCGGCGGAGAGGTGCAGCAGGATCGTGGTGTCCGAGAGACCCGGGGTGTCCCCACCGATCTTGGTGCCGTCGCGGTTGTCAGAACCCATCACCAGGATGTTCAGCGGCCGGGTGGGCCCGTCGACCACCTGGTCGGGACGGTCGTCGCCGAGCTGGTCGCCTAGCGTGACGGCGTTGATGTTGCCCTCGAGCTTCTTGTAGGCCACCAGCAGCACCGAGGTGAGGACGAGGAACACGACGCCGACCACGATCACGACGCGTTGGGCGATCGTTCGGCCACGAGACCTGCCCTTGTGGCGCGGCGCTTCGCCGGGCGACTCATCCTCGGACAATGTGACCTTCGATCTCGACAGTGACCCCCCATTGTGACCGTGCGACCTCGGGTCGCCCAAATCATGACATGTAGCAGGTGGGGAACCGTGCACGTTCGTCCGGACCGTCGCGAACCGCCGACGGCCCAACGGCACCGCCTCGTCCCCGCATGGCAAACTTCTGCCGAACGCGCCGGAGACACTGCTGTCCGGACGCGTCCCGCCCCAGTAGCTCAGTGGATAGAGCAGCCGCCTCCTAAGCGAAAGGTCGCCAGTTCGACTCTGGCCTGGGGCACCACGGCTGGAACCGCTCTAGTCCAGTGGGGAGCAGTTTCAAGCGTGAAACCGAGGTGGAAGTCTCCGAGAAACGCCCAATTTGGAGCAGATCACCTTTTGACCAGCCGAGTCCTAATATTTCGGGCCTATCCTCGGCAGGTACCTTCGGGGGAGATGAGGAACCGATGACCCAGCACCAGACCGCAGAAGAGCTGCTCACACCGGCAGAGGTGGCAGCCATGCTCTTCGTGGACCCCAAGACCGTGACCCGGTGGGCACGGGCCGGCAAGCTCGACGCGATCCGGACGCCCGGCGGTCACCGCCGATACCGGACCAGTGACGTCCTCGCGATCATGGCGGGTGACTACAGCAACGAGATCGAGTCCGGACTCGAGACCCCCAGGCCGCTCGTCGCGAGCGTGGACGACGCCGAGCTCGGCACGGACGAGGCGACCGCACGCGCTCTCGAGGCCGAGGCAGACCGCGCCACCCGCCACGTCCTCGAGGCAGCTGCCGCGGTGACCGCGGCCGCGGAGAAGGCGGCCACCGCCGTCGCCCGCGCCCGGGCCGCACGCGCCCTGGTCGGCTCGCCGGCCCCAGCGGATGTCCAGGCGGATGTCCAGACCGGTGTCCAGTCGACTCCGGAGCCGGCTCCGGCCCGCCGCCGGCCCACCACGGACCTCCAGGTGCCCTCGCAGCGCGGGAGCACCCACCAGGACGCCCACACCGCCTGACCGGCGGCGACGCGGTCCGTTCTCACAGACCGTTCTCCTGGCCGGGCTCGGGCCCGGACGCCTTTTGCGCACCGGGTGGGGCAGGTTTACCTTAGCGAGGTAAGCCTTACTTCACTCCGGAGCCTCGATGTCCTCTTTCCCGCTCGGCAACTACCTGATCGGGTTGCGCGAAGGACTCGAGGCCAGCCTGGTGGTGGTCATCCTGATCGCCTACCTGGTGAAGTCGGGCCGAACGCACCTCCTCCCCCGCATCTGGGCCGGGGTCGGGGTCGCCGTACTCATCTCGCTGGCCTTCGGTGCGCTGCTGACCTACGGGCCGCGACGGCTCACCTTCGAGGCGCAGGAGGCCATCGGCGGCATCCTGTCGATCGTCGCGGTCGGCTTCGTCACCTGGATGGTCTTCTGGATGGGCTCCCACGCCCGCGGGCTCTCCGGTGAGCTCCGCGGCAAGATCGACGTGGCGGCCGACGCCGGCCGGTTCAGCCTCGCCTTCGTCGCTCTGCTCGCCGTCGGGCGCGAGGGGCTGGAGACCGCGCTGTTCCTCTGGGCCGCGACGCAGGCGGCCACCGGGTCGGAGGGGTCCACGCTGACCCCGCTGCTCGGTGCCCTGCTCGGCATCCTCACCGCGATCGCGATGGGCTTCGCCTTCTACAAGGGCGTCCTGAAGATCAATCTGTCCAAGTTCTTCACCTGGACCGGCGCCATCCTGATCGTGGTCGCCGCCGGCGTCCTGGCCTACGGCGTGCACGACCTGCAGGAGGCCGGCATCCTTCCGGGCCTGAACAACCTCGCCTTCGACGTCAGCGCCCAGGTCCCGCCCGACTCCTGGCGGGGCACCCTGCTGAAGGGGACGCTGAACTTCTCCCCCGCCACCACGTGGTTCGAGGCCGGGGCCTGGCTGGCCTACCTCGTCCCCACGATGACCCTGTTCCTCCTCCGGATGCGCACCCCGCGCCCACCGGCCTCCTCCGCTCCGGCAACCTCGCCGGCGCGGGCCGCCTGACGAAAGGCTCCACCCCGTGAACCGACTGATCACGACCTCATTGGCGGTCGTCCTGCTGGGTGCGGGCTCGGCGTGCAGCCTGACCGAGTCCAACGAGCCCTCCTCCAGCGGGGGCAAGGGCACCATCGAGGTGGACTCCTCGGCGAAGGACTGCAAGCTCACCGCCACCGAGGCCCCCTCGGGCAACGTAGTGTTCAAGGTGAGGAACACCGGCAACCAGGTCACCGAGTTCTACCTGTACGCCGAGGACGGGATGCGGATCGTGGGCGAGATCGAGAACGTCGGGCCGGGCCTGTCGCGCGACCTCGTCGTACGCACCGTGCCCGGTGACTACGTCACCTCCTGCCGCCCGGGGATGACCGGCAAGGGGATCCGCTCGGACTTCAAGGTCACCGACTCCGGCAAGGACACCAAGATCACCGGGGTCGACCAGGCCACCATCGACGCCGCGACCACCCAGTACGCCGCCTACGTCAAGGACCAGGCCTCCCAGCTCGTCGACGAGACCGAGGCGTTCACCACCGCCTACGAGAAGGGCGAGGACGAGAAGGCCCGCGCCCTCTACCCGCAGGCGCGCGGCTACTGGGAGCGGATCGAGACCGTCGCGGAGTCCTTCGGCGACCTCGACCCGAAGATGGACCTCCGCGAGGCCGACCTCGAGGAGGGCCAGAAGTGGACCGGCTGGCACCGGATCGAGAAGGACCTGTGGCCCCCGGCGTCGGGCTACAAGCCGCTCACGCCGGCCCAGCGGGCGACGTACGGCGACGACCTGCTGGCCAACACCAAGACGCTGGATCAGCGGGTCCAGACCCTCGACTACACCGTGGACCAGATCGGCAACGGCTCCAAGGGCCTGCTCGACGAGGTGGCCGCCGGGAAGATCACCGGCGAGGAGGACATCTGGTCGCACACCGACCTCTACGACTTCCAGGCCAACGTCGACGGCGCCCGGGTGGGCTTCGAGGGCCTCGAGCCGCTCCTGGAGGTCAAGGACCCCGAGCTGGCGAAGCAGATCGAGTCGGCCTTCGCCGCCCTGCAGACCCAGCTCGACAAGTACAAGGTGGGCAAGGACGGCTTCGTCTCCTACGACAAGGTCACCGAGCCCCAGCGCAAGCAGCTCTCCGACGCCGTGAACACCCTCGCCGAGCCGCTCTCGAAGATGACCGGGGCGATCACGCTGTGACCCAGGGCCGTCCCCCCGGCAGCGGGCTTTCTCGCCGGCGGCTCCTCGGAGCAGCCGGCGCGGGAGCGCTCGCGGCGGGCGCTGCGGGGGTCGGCGGCTTCGCCTACGGCCACGAGTCGCAGGAGCCTGCTGCCGGCGGGGTCGACCGGGCGGCGTACCCCTTCGGCGGCAAGCACCAGGCCGGGATCACCACCCCCGCCCAGGACCGGCTGCACTTCGCCACCTTCGACGTGACCACGGACTCCCGCGAGCAGTTGGTCGCGCTGCTGCGGGAGTGGACCTCGGCCGCCCGTGAGCTGACCACGGGGGTGGCGGTCGGCGACGGCCTGCCCACGTCGTACGACGCGCCGCCGACCGACACCGGTGAGGCCGTCGGGCTCGACGCCTCGGGGCTGACCCTGACGTTCGGGTTCGGTCCCACCCTGTTCGAGAAGGACGGCAAGGACCGCTTCGGGATCCGGGACCGGCGACCCGCGGCGCTGCGCGAGCTGCCGCACTTCCCGGCCGACAACCTCGACCCAGCCCGCAGCAACGGCGACCTCTGCATCCAGGCCTGCGCGCACGACCCGCAGGTGGCGGTGCACGCGATCCGCAACCTCGCCCGGATCGGCTTCGGGACGGTCGCGATGCGCTGGACCCAGCTCGGCTTCGGGCGTACGTCGTCGACCTCGACCCGGCAGGCGACCCCGCGCAACCTGTTCGGGTTCAAGGACGGCACCGCCAACCTCAAGTCCGAGGACCCGAAGAACCTCGAGGAGTTCGTCTGGGTCCACGAGGACGACGACGCAGGAGCCACCTGGCTCGCCGGCGGCTCCTACCTGGTCGCCCGCCGGATCAACATGCACATCGAGACCTGGGACCGCACCAGCCTGCGCGAGCAGGAGACGCTGGTGGGTCGCGACCGCACCGAGGGCGCACCGCTCTCCGGCGGGACCGAGTTCACCGAGCCCGACTTCGAGCTCAAGGGCCGCGACGGGCCGCTGATCGCGACCGAGTCGCACGTGCGGCTGGCGCACCCGACGCAGAACAAGGGCACCAAGATGCTGCGCCGCGGCTACAACTTCACCGACGGGAGCACCTCGCTCGGGCGCCTGGACGCCGGGCTGTTCTTCATCGCGTTCGTGCGCAACCCCGACGAGCACTACATCCCGATGCAGAACACCCTCTCGGCGAAGGACGGGTTGATGGAGTACCTCCAGCACACCGGCTCCGGCCTGTTCGCCGTACCGCCCGGGGTCACCTCGAGGAGCGGCCACATCGGCGAGGGCCTGTTCGCCTGAGGCCCGGCTGAGGTCTGAGGTTCGGCTAGCCGACGACCTCGAACCTCATGCCGGCCTTCTGCAGGCGGGAGAGCAGGTTCTCGGCCATCGCGGTCGCGGTGGTCACCTGCCCGGCCGTCGTGGGGTTGTCGTCGAGGACCAGGCACATCGCGGACTCCGCGAGCATCTTCGCGGTCTCGGTGTAGCCGGGGTCGCCGCCCGAGACGCGGGTGTGCACCGACTTGCCGGCACTCGTCCCGACGAAGTCCACGGTGAACCACGACTTCTCCCGGCGCTTCACCGAGGGTCCCTCGCCCTGCTGGAACTTGCCCTGGAGGAGGTTGCGCACCGGCTTGACCTGCGCGGCGAGGGCGAGCGCAGAGACCGCCGCGACACCGCCCACGGCGTACGGCAGGGTCTTGAGACCGGCGTAGTGGCTGTAGCGGAAGTCGGGACCGTAGCTGGCCAGGGCCGCACCCGAGCGGGCCACCACGAACGGGTCGATCGTCGGCAGCGGCAACAGCCACAGGCCGAGCTCGCGGTCCCGGCCCGGCTTGCCGGAGACCGCACGCGACTTGCGACCCTCCGGCCGGCCCTCCTTCTTGCGACGGGCGACCATCGCCTCGCGCATCTGCTTGGCCCGGCTGATCTGGCCCAGCGCCGAGGCGAGGGTGCCGCCGGAGAACTGCGCGCCGGCACGTACGGCGCCCCGCAGCGTGATCGGGTCGCTGGAGCCGAGCTGCTGGACGGTGAACCATGCGCCGAGGTCGTGCGGGATCGAGTCGAACCCGCAGGCGTGCACGATCCGCGCCCCGGAGGCGACCGCGGCGTCGTGGTGCGCGAGGTACATCCGGTCCACGAACTCCGGCTCCCCGGTGAGGTCGACGTAGTCGGTGCCGGCGGCGGCGCACGCAGCGACCAGCGGCTCGCCGTACTCCAGGTAGGGACCGACCGTGGTGACCACGACGCGCGTGGACTCGGCGAGCGTGCGGAGCGAGGCCGCGTCGGTGCTGTCCGCCTGCAGCAGCGGGAGCTCGGTCAGCGCCGGGTCGATCTTGGCGAGCCGGGCCCGCACCACCTCGAGCTTGGACTGGTTGCGTCCGGCGAGCGCCCACCGCAGCCCGGCTGGGGCGTGCTCGGCGAGGTAGGCGGCGGTGAGCTCACCGGTGAAGCCGGTGGCCCCGAGGACGACGATGTCGTGTGCGCGATCAGGCACGGTCACTCCTGGGTCGGTTACGAGCTGGTCCCCCATCCTCACCCATCCGGACGCCCCGCCGCCCCCACGGTCCGCGATGCGGTGCCCCAGCCGCCCCAGGGGGGTCGAGCAACGAGCGGTAGAACTCCCGGGCGTACGGCACCGAGTTCCCGCACTCGGACGTACGACGGGCACGACCACAAGGTGGTCGAGCAGCGAACGCAGTGAGCGGACAGCCGAGACCACTCAGGTGAGCCCGCAGGCAGACCCACGCGGGCGGGTTTCCAGCCGCACGCCGGGGCGCGCCCGAAAGGTGGTCGAGCAGCGAACGCAGTGAGCGGACAGCCGAGACCACGTGAGGCGAGCCGAGAGCCAGACGTACGACGGCAACGAGTTCCCGCACTCGCACGTACGACGGGTACGACCACAAGGTGGTCGAGCAGCGAACGCAGCCTTGCGTCGAGCAGCGAGCGGACAGTCGAGACCACCATGGGGGTCGCGCCCTACGGCGTACCCCCGCCCTCGGCGTACGTCTGGCTCTTGGCTCACCTGACGTGGTCTCGACTATCCGCTCGCTTCGCTCGCTGCTCGACCACCTAGTGGTCGCGTGCACCGGCGTACGTCTACGAGCACGGAGCATCTGCCGTCGTACGTCTGGCTCTTGGCTCACCTGACGTGGTCTCGACTATCCGCTCGCTTCGCTCGCTGCTCGACCACCTTGTGGTCGCGTGCCTCGGCGTACGTCTGCGAGCACGGAGCATCTGCCGTCGTACGTCCGGCTCTCGGCTCGCCTCACGTGGTCTCGACTGGCCGCTCGCTTCGCTCGCTGCTCGACCACCTAGTGGTCGCGCGCACCGGCGTACGTCTGCGAGCACGGAGCATCTGCCGTCGTACGTCTGGCTCTCGGCTCACCTGACGTGGTCTCGACTAGCCGCTCGCTTCGCTCGCTGCTCGACCACCTTGGGGTTGCGCGCCCCGGCGTACGTCTGCGAGCACGGAGCATCTGCCGTCGTACGTCTGGCTCTCGGCTCACCCGGTGGGGTCTCGACTGTCCGCTCGCTGACGCTCGCTGCTCGACCACCGGGGGCGCTGCGGAACTGCTCGACCGGTCGGGAGGGGGCGCCTAGACTCGAATCATGTGCCGCAACATCCGCACCCTGCACAACTTCGAGCCGCCGGCGACGCGGGACGAGGTGCACGCTGCTGCGGTGCAGTACGTCCGGAAGATCAGTGGGTCCACCAAGCCGTCGCAGGCCAACCAGCATGCGTTCGACCACGCTGTCGCGGAGGTCGAGGCGGCGACGCGGCGGCTGCTGGAGAGCCTGAGCACCAGTGCGCCGCCGAAGAACCGCGAGGAGGAGGCGGCCAAGGCCCGCGCTCGGGCCGAGGTGCGCTACGCGCGTGGCTGATCCGGTCGGCACGCTGCTCGGCGGGCGCGTCGTCGTGCTCACCGGCGCCGGTCTCTCCACCGACTCGGGCATCCCCGACTACCGGGGCCCGGGGGCGCCGGTGCGGATGCCGATGACCTACCAGGAGTTCGTCGCCACCCCGGACAACCAGCGCCGCTACTGGGCCCGCGCCCACGTCGGCTGGTCCCGGATGGGCGAGGCCGAGCCCAACGAGGGCCACCACGCGCTGGCCCGGCTCGAGGCCGCCGGACGCGTGTCCTTCCTGATCACCCAGAACGTCGACGGCCTCCACGAACGCGCCGGCAGCCAGCAGATGGTCGCCCTACACGGCCGGATCAGCGAGGTCGTCTGCCTGGACTGCCGCGGCCGCACGCACCGTACGGCGATGCAGCGACTGCTGAGCGAGGCCAACCCCGGCTGGCTGCAGCGGCACTCAGAAGTCCTGTCCCGACCGGACGGAGACGTCGAGCTCGACGACACGCACGCGTTCGTCGTCCCCGGCTGCTCGGGCTGCGGCGGCCGGCTCAAGCCCCACGTGGTCTTCTTCGGCGAGAACGTGCCCAAGGACCGGGTCCAGCGCTGCTACACCGCGCTCGAGTCGGCCGATGCCCTGCTGGTCGCGGGCTCGTCGCTGACGGTGATGTCCGGCCTCCGCTTCGTGCGGTACGCCGCCAAGGCCGGCGTTCCCGTCGTGATCGTGAACCGTGGCCCGACCCGCGGGGACCCGCTGGCCACCGTGAAGATCGAGGCCGGCTGCAGCGAGTGGCTCACCGCCTGGTCGCTCAGTGCCGGCGACGCAGAGCCCTCAGGAGGGCGTCACGAAGATGTGCTCGGCCGCCTCGGTCACGATCTCGGTCGTCTCGCCTGAGCTGCCCAGCAGCACGCCCTCGGGGGTGGAGACAGCGGCGATCACGGCGCCCGGGATCGCACCCGCACGGCGCAGGGCGCCCATCAGCACCTCGTCCTTCTGCATCTCCTCGCTGATCCGGCGTACCCGCACCCGCCGCGACTCCGGGCCGACCACGGAGCTCAACGGTTCGACCCCGTCGCGGAAGTGCTCGCCCTCGCCGCTCTGGCCCAGCTCGGCCAGCCCGGGGATCGGATTGCCGTAGGGCGACTCCGTGGGGTGGTCGAGCAGCTCGAGCAGGCGGCGCTCGACGGTCTCGCTCATCACGTGCTCCCAGCGGCACGCCTCCTCGTGGACCAGCTCCCAGTCCAGGCCGATCACGTCGGTCAGCAGGCGCTCCGCGAGGCGGTGCTTGCGCATCACCCGGGTGGCGAGGCCGTTGCCCTTCTCGGTCAGCTGGAGGTGCCGGTCACCCTCGACGGTCAAGAGGCCGTCGCGCTCCATCCGGGCGACCGTCTGGCTCACCGTGGGCCCGCTCTGGTGCAGCCGCTCGGCGATCCGGGCGCGCAGGGGCACGATGCCCTCCTCGACGAGCTCGTAGATCGTGCGGAGGTACATCTCGGTGGTGTCGATCAGATCGCTCACCCACTCATTCTGGCACTGTTCGCATGACGAGCGGGTGCCCACCTCGCTGCCGCGGACGCCGGGCGGCGCGAGCGCGACCCGGGCCCGGCGCTCTCAGCACGTGGACGCCAGGCGCGCCCCGAGGCGCCAATTCCCGCGTTTTGTTCCGCGCCGTCCCCCTTTGCGGATACAACGGAGCGTGCACTCATCGGGGCCCCATCGAGTCTTCCTCCTCGACGAGAACGAGATCTTCCGCCTCGGGGTCCGGTCGGTGCTCTCCGACAGCGAGGCCCTGCACGTCGTCGGCGAGACCGGGAGCCCGGAGCAGGCGATCTCCCTGGTGGCGGCCGCCCGCCCGCACGTGGCCGTGGTGGGCATCCGGGAGGACGGGGTGTCCCTGCTCGAGCGGCTGCCCGAGCTCAAGGAGCGGCACCCGCCGATGCGCGTGCTGGTGCTGAGCCGCGCCGACAAGGACGAGCTGCTGGACGCAGCCCTGCGGGGAGGTGCCGACGGGTACCTGTTCACGAACCTCCACGCCGAGCAGCTCACGGCGGCGGTGTGCGCCATCGCCGAGGGCCGCACCCTGATCGACCCGGCCGTCGCCGTACGCCTGGCGACCCGCCGGCAGCGCGCGCCGGAGGCCTCAGACGCGGCGGACGCGTTGCAGCTGCTCACGCCCCAGGAGCACAAGATCCTGGCCCTGATCGGCGAGGGGCTGACCAACCAGCAGATCGCCGACCGGCTCTACCTGGTCGAGAAGACCGTGCGCAACCACGTCACCCGGCTGCTCGCCAAGCTCGGGGTGCAGCGCCGTACGCAGGCCGCCCTGCTGGCGGCACGGCTCGGCGTGGGTCCGCACACGGGCAGCTGAGCGGCACCGGCCCTGCGCAGAAAGCGGGTCAGAGACCGCGCTGGCGGCGGATCGCCTCGCTGAGCGACTCCACCGTCTCGTCGCTGGGTGAGGCGGCGTCCTGGTTGGTGCTCTCCAACTGCGCCAGCAGCTCCGCGCGGTGCACCGCCACCGACCGTGGGGCGGCGATCCCCACGCGCACCACGTCGCCGCGCACCTCGAGGACGGTGACGACGACATCGTCTCCGATGGCGACGCTCTCACCTACGCGACGGCTCACAACCAGCATGCGCCCACGCTACCTGCCGAAGGACTCCACGGCAGGCACGTGGCTCAAGCGGCGCTCAGCGGCGTGGTCAGCGAGAGGCCGGGATCGTCGAGGACGACCTGCTGGGCCCGCCTGGTCGAGGTGTTCACCAGCAGGGGTGCCGCGAGGTTGGCGGTCGAGTCGGACAGCGAGGCGCCGGCGTTGACCACCACCAGCACGAGGACGTCCTCCGGGCCGGCGATGCCGAGCTCACGGACCGTGTCCTCGTCGACCTCGGGCACGTAGTCGGGGAAGAAGGCCGCCGGCGGCATCACCAGGAAGCGCAGCTCGGGCTCCTCGATCGAGCGGAGGGCGCAGAGCAGCCCGTCGTCGTCGAGCTGCACCAGCGCAAAGCGGCGCAGGGCGGGGAAGCCCGGCATCGGCTGCACGAGCTCGATCAGCGGTACGTCGGACATGTGACTCCCTGGTGAGTGGGCGGTCCTGTCGAGGTCGGTGACCTCGTCAGTGACCGGGGGCGCGTAGTCGATGGTCATCGCAAGAAGTCCAGGAGGCTCGGCTGCATCACGCGGGCCGTGGCCGCGAGGGCAGCCTGGTAGGCGGTCTCCTGCAGCTGCAGCTCCACCATGACCTTGGGAAGGTCGGCGTTCTCGACCTCGGAGAGCGAGCTCCTCAGGCGCAGCTCGAGGTCCGCGGAGGTCTGGGTGGCGGCATCGACCTGCTTGGCGCGCGTGCCGACCCCGGCGTGGGCCGTGTTCAACCGGTCGAGGTCGGCGTTGAGGTTGGTGATGCCTGCCTGGATGCCGGCCTGGTCGCCGTCCCGCAGCGCGGTCGAGAGCGCGGTGAGGTGGTCGAAGACGTTGTCGCCGGCCGGGCCGAACACGGCGTCGGCATCGGTGTCGACCCGGACCTGCACCCCGTCGGCGATGGTCCGGTTGACGGCCCCGGGCGTGCCCACGAAGGTGCCGGAGGCGTCGTACGCCTTGTCGCCGGCGGTGATGCCACCGAAGACCGGGCGACCGAGGTAGGTGGTGTTGGCCGCGGCCAGCAGGTTCTTGCGCAGCTCGTCGACCGTCGTGGCGAGGGCATCGCGGGCGGACTGGCCCACGGCGCCCGCGTTGGCGCCCTGGAGCGCGAGGTTGCGCGCCTCCCGGGTCTGGTCGGTCACCGAGGTCATCGTGTGGTCGATGGTCCCCAGCCAGGCGGCGCCGTCCTGGGCGTTGCGCTGGTACTGGCGGGCCGCCGCGAGGTCGTCGCGCAGCCGCATCGCCGTGGTGGTCCCGCTCGGCGAGTCCGAGGGCCGGTTCAGCACGCGGCCGGTGGACAGCTGCTCCTGGAGCCGGCCCATCCGGGACATGTTGGCCTGCAGCGACTCCAGCGAGTTGCGGGTCAGCATGCTCTGGGTGACGCGAGTGATGGCCATCAGCGCAGCAACCCGGTCCGGTTGATCAAGGTGTCGAGCACGGAGTCGACCGTGGTCATCACCCGGGCGGCCGCCTCGTAGGCCCGCTGGGCCGCGATCATGTTCACCATCTCCTCATCGAGGTCGACGCCGGCAAGCTGCTCCCGTGCGCTGTCGACCTGGCCGGTCAGGACCTGCTGGTTGGCGGCACGCCGCCGCGTCTCGATCACCTCGGTGCCGAGCCCGTTGACGAGCCGCTGGTAAGCCCCCTCCACCCCGGGTGCGGTGGCGAGCAGGTCGGCGTTCCCGGTGTCGGTGCCGCCCCCGGGGACCGAGGAGGCGGCCACGAGCCGGGGGTCGGTGAGGCTCACCGCGAGGGTGCCGAGGACGTCGGCCGGGTCGTAGGAGAACACCGCGAGGCCCGGGTCGCCGGCAGCGTCGTACCCCGCCTGGTGGCGGGTGTTGATGCCGTCGGCCAGGTCCTTGGCCACGGCGGAGAGCCCGGTCAGGTAGCCGGGCAGGGTGGTGGTGAGCAGGTCGGTGAGGCCGCCGAGCTCGCCGCCGATCCCGGCCGGGACCGCCGTGGTGCCGGACGCGTCCACGACGGCGAAGGAGACCGGGGCACCGTCGCTGTCCCCCGTCGGCGTGACTCCGCCGGCGACGGTGAGGCTGCCTGCCCGGCTGCCGGTCACGAGGGGTACGCCGTTGACCGTCACGTCCGCGCCGCCGTCGGCCCGCACGGTGGCCTTGGCGCCGGTGAGCTCCGCGAGCCGCATCGTGAGCTGGTCGCGCTTGTCGAGCAGCACGCCCACGTCGGAGCCGTTCATGGTGCCGGCCGCGATCGCCCGGTTGGTGTCGGCGAGGCCCCGAGCCACGGTGTTGGCCTCGCCCACGTCGCCGAGCAGGCGGACCCGCTGGTCCCCGGCCTCGGTCTCGACGTGGCGCGCCTGGACCCGGATGGCGTCGAGGACGTTGCGTGCGCTGGAGAGGACCTGTGCCCGGGCGGACTCGCTGGTCGGGCTCTTGGCGAGCTCGGACCAGGCGTCGCGCAGCTCGGCCAGCGAGGCGGCGATCCCCGCGTCGCCGGGCTCGCCGAGGCCGTCCTCGATCCGCTCGAGGCTGGCCGTGCGGACGTCGAGGTAGGCCTGGTTCCCGTGCTCACGGCGACCGCGCACGTTGAGCAGCTCGTCGGTCATCCGGGTCACCCCGGAGACCTGCACGCCGTCGCCGGCACCGTCGTAGCGCGACCACATGGCCGGCTGGGTCGGCCCTCCGATGGCAGCCGCCTCCACGCGGCGCCGGGCGTATCCCTCGGTGGAGACGTTGGCGATGTTGCCGCCCGCGACGTCCATGGCGACGCGGTTGTACCGCAGCGCCGACAGGGCCGTGTTGAGGGAGGAGAAGCCGCCGGACACCGCTACAGGCTCCTGTCGACCAGTCGCGGGACGGTCTCGGTCATCACGGCCGCTCCGTCGGGCGAGTAGCCCTGGGCGACGCGCTCGAGGCTCAGCAGCGCCTCGCGCGCGGAGCGCAGGCCGGTGGTGAGCAGGTCGCGGTTGGTCTCGGCCATCGCCGTGATCTCGCGGCTGACCTTCTCGAAGGAGTCCTTGTGGTCGAGCAGGATGGAGCGCCACGGCTCGTCGACCGCCTCCGCGAGGGCGCGCAGGCTCGGGTTGCTGGACAACCCGATCGAGTCGGCGGCCTCGTCGGCCGCGACCGCCCGCAGGATCTCGGTCTCCCGCAGCATCTCCAGCACCAGGGCGACCTCCTTGGCGGCCCGGGACAGCCAGCGCGTACGACCGCTCGCGAGCACCAGCTGCTCCATCTCGAGCTTGAACAGCAACGAGTCGAGGAGCTCACGCTCGCGCCACAGGATCTGCGACAGCTTGTCCACTGGTCCTCTTCTCCTCGTCCGGGTGCGCACGTCCCCAGGTCGGCCCCAGGACGGCGATGTCCCTCTCATCGGCGGCGAGCGGCCCGGTGTGAGCAGAACGAGCAAGAAATTCGGGCGCGATCGGCACGAGCTGGTCTACAAGGTGGACCTGTTTCGCTGGCCGCCGCGGAACCCCGAGTAGTCCCACCTAGCTATGCCTACTAGGGACATACGTCCCGAATCTCGCGACTCGCCCGATTTATCCCAAGAAACCCACCAGAAGGGACATAGAGCGCAAGAAGGTACGTCTCGTGACCAACGCACTCCAGTCCCCCGCCGTCTCGTCGGCCGACGAGATGATCACCGCGCATCTGCCCCTCGTCGCCCACGTGGTGCGCGAGACCATGGGCCGGGTGCCGGGCCACGTCAACCGCGACGACCTCACCTCCGCCGGCATGATGGCGCTGGTCCAGGCCCAGCGTGCGTACGACGCCAGCCGGGGCGTTCCCTTCGCCAGCTACGCCACCACCCGGATCCGCGGCGCCGTGCTCGACGAGCTGCGCAGCGTCGACTGGGCCTCCCGCTCGGTACGCCGCCGGGCCCGCACCCTCGACGAGACCCGTACCCACCTCGCCACGTCCCTGGGCCGGATGCCGAGCGCCCAGGAGGTCGCCGCCGCCGTCGGCCTGACCGCCGACGAGATCGCCCGCAACCAGGACGACATCGCGCGGGCCCAGGTCCTCTCGATCCAGGGCTCCGAGCAGTCCGACCTCGAGCACCTGCTGCCCACGGCCGGCGAGACCCCCGAGCAGGTCGTGGAGAACCGCGAACAGCTCACCTACATGGTCGAGGCCGTCGCCGAGCTGCCGGAGCGGCTGCGCACCGTGGTGGAGCAGTACTTCCTCGTCGAGCGCCCGATGGCCGAGATCGCCGCCGAGCTCGGGGTGAGCGAGTCCCGCGTCTCCCAGATCCGCGCCGAGGCGCTCGTCCTGCTCCGCGGGGCGATGGAACGCGCCCTCGCGCCCGAGCAGGTCGCCGAGACCGGCCGGGCGACGGGCTGCGCAGCTCGCCGCCGCGAGAGCTACTACTCCGCGGTCGCCGCCCGGCACGCCGCCGGCGGCAGCCTCGCGATCGGGGCCCACGCACACCCGGTCTCGCTCGACGAGACCGCGTGAGAAAACTTCTGTAAAAACATCTCAGGAGGTCGGCGGCCACGCCGATGAGACAGCCACGGAACCCAAGGACGGGGACCGGCACCACGACTCAACATCCAGGAAGGAAACCATCATGAGTCTTCGCATCAACCAGAACATCGACGCCTTCAACAGCTACCGCAACCTGTCGGTGACGCAGGGCCAGATGTCCAAGTCGCTGGAGAAGCTGTCCAGCGGATTCCGCATCAACCGCGCTGCCGACGACGCCGCCGGCCTCGCGATCTCCGAGGGCCTGCGCTCGCAGGTCGGCGGGCTCAAGGTGGGCGTGCGGAACGCCCAGGACGGTATCTCCGTCGCGCAGACCGCTGAAGGTGCCCTCACCGAGGTCCACTCGATGCTGCAGCGGATGAACGACCTGTCCGTCCAGTACGCGAACGGCACGCAGAACACCGAGTCGCAGGCCGCCCTCTCGGCGGAGTTCGACGCACTCAGCACCGAGATCGGCCGGATCAAGGACAACACCAAGTTCAACGGGGTGGAGCTCTTCTCCGGCGGCGCGCTGGCGTTCCAGGTCGGCTACGACAGCGGGGACACGATCGAGATCTCCGCCACCGCCCTGGCCGACTTCTCGACGGCCACCGCGATGGCTGCGATCGACATCACCGACAGCAACACGCTGAAGGCGGCCGTCACCGAGGTCTCCACACAGCGTGCCGCCCTGGGTGCTGTGCAGAACCGGTTCGAGCACACGATCAACAACGTGAACGTTGCGATCGAGAACCTGTCCGCCTCGGAGAGCCGGATCCGCGACACCGACATGGCCTCGGAGATGGTGAACTTCACCCGCTCCCAGATCCTGTCGCAGGCCGGCACCGCGATGCTCGCTCAGGCCAACCAGGCCCCGCAGAGCGTGCTCAGCCTGCTCCGCTGATCGACCACCGTCTGATCAGCACAGGCAGTACCAGCAGCTCCGGCGAGGGGGCGAGACCCCCTCGCCGGAGCTGTTCCACCTAAAAGCAACGACCAGCCAGGGAGGGGACGTCAGATGGCCACCGCATCGATCAGCGGACTCTCGAGCGGGCTCGACACCGCCACGATCATCGACCAGCTGATGCAGCTGGAGTCCGCCCCCCAGACCCGGCTCCGGACCACCCTGACGGCGGAGCAGAGCAAGGTCGCCCAGCTCCAGTCGATCAACACCAAGGCCGCCGCCCTGATGACGCAGGCCAAGGACCTGGCCGCCGGCACCGGGTGGAACGCCCTCACCGCCACCTCCTCGAGCACCGGCGTGGCCGTGAGCACCACCGGGGGCACGGCGGTCGGCAGCTTCGCCTTCACCGTCGACGCGACGGCCGCAGCCCACCGGCTGACCTTCGCGACCACGTCCGCCGCGAGCACCACGGTCGTCTCCGGTGGCACCACCGTCCAGCTCACCTCCGGTGGAGTCACCCAGAGCCTCGAGACCGGCGACGGCACCCTGGACGGCCTGGTCAACGCCCTCAACGGCTCCGGCACCGGCGTCACCGCCGCCAAGGTCAAGCTCGACGACGGCAGCTTCCGCCTGGTCGTCAGCGCCAGCAGGACCGGCGCCGCCGCAGGCTTCACCCTGACCAACGCCGACGGCTCGGACCTGCTCGGCGGGGCGAGCGTCACCGCCGGCCGCGACGCCGCCATCACCATGGGCGCCGACACGATCCACTCCCCCACCAACACCTTCACCGGAGTCGTCCCGGGCGTGGACCTCACCGTCTCCAGCGCCGCCGTCGGCACCTCCGTCGAGGTGTCCGTGGCGCGGGACAGCAACAAGGTCAAGGACAACGTCAAGTCGCTGGTCGACGGGGTGAACGCGATCCTGACCCAGATCGACTCGCTGACGGCGTACAACCCCACGAGCAAGACCACCGCGCCGCTCGCCGGCGACACCGGTCTGCGGGAGCTGCGGACCCAGCTGCTCAACTCGGTCTACCCCGGCGACGGGACCTCGATGGCCGAGATCGGCCTGCAGACCGACCGCTACGGCAAGCTCGTCCTCGACGCCACCAAGTTCGCCACGGCGTACGCCGCTGACCCCGCACGGGTCGCCGGCGCGTTCACCAGTGACTCCGGTGACGGGTTCGCGGCCCGGATCGCGACCATCGCGGAGAAGGCGAGCGACAAGTACACCGGCACCATCACGACCGCGATCACCGGCCGCAACTCCGCGATCGGGCGGCTCAACGACAGCATCGACAACTGGGACACCCGCCTGGAGCTGCGGCGCACCACCCTGACCCGTCAGTTCACCGCCCTGGAGACGGCGCTGAGCCAGATGACCAGCCAGTCCAGCTGGCTCGCGGGACAGATCAGCTCCATGACCGGATCATCGTAGAAGCCAAGGAGGGCACGAAGATGATGATGATGACCAACGCACGCGCCGCATACATGGATGCATCGGTGGCGACGGCAGACCCCAGCAGGCTCCTGCTGATGCTCTGCGACCGGCTGGTGCTCGACGTGCAGCGCGCGCACACCGCCCAGGTCGCACAGAACCACCAGGCCGCCCACGACCAGCTCCTGCACGCGCAGGCGATCGTCAGCGAGCTGCGCACCAGCCTCGACCCTGCCGGGTTCAAGGGCGGCGTCGAGCTAGCGGCGCTCTACGACTACCTCTACCAGCAGCTCGTCGTGGCCAACATCCGCCGCGACGCCGAGGTGACCGCGCAGTGCGAGCAGATCGTCGTCCAGGTCGCGGAGACCTGGCGCCAGGCAGCGCTCTCGCTGGCCAGGACGGCGTGAGCACGATGAGCGCGATGGCACGCGACGAGCGCCACGACGTGGCCCTGGAGTGGGAGGTCGAGCTCGACCGCCTCGACCTCGAGGTGATCAGGGTCGAGCGGCTGCTCAAGGCGATGAAGCCGATGGAGCACCCGGACTGGGTCGCGCCGTCCCCCTCCGGCCCGATGCCGCCGCACCTGCTCCCGCGAGCGATGGAGATCCACCGCCGGCAGACGGCGATGCTGGAGCGCGTGCTCCGCGCGATGCGGAGCACCACGCTGCACCGCACCTACGTGGAGACCCTCGCGGACCCGAACGACGCGGCGCCGCGCTACGTCAACGTGACCGGCTGAGTGGCAAATCCGCGATATTAGGGACATTTGGCCCCAATATCGGATTTTCTCCTTAACCCCGGCCTAGTCCGGCCGAAAGAACCAGCGAGCACGGATTGCTCGCCACTGCCGAAGGACCGGCGCCCCATCGCCATCTCCGGAGGCATGTCGTGTCCTTGGCCGTATCCGACGCTGTGAGCCGTGTGCTCGGAGTCGCCCTCGAGGGCGTCACCCTGCGCCAGAAGGTGACCGCCGACAACATCTCCAACGTCGACACCCCCGGGTTCCGGGCGACCAGCGTCGACTTCGAGACCTCCCTGCGACAGGCGGTCGAGGGCGGCAAGATCACCGCGAGCTCCAGCGGTGGCGTGAGCGTCGAGACGAACCCGACCGACACCCCCGTGGGCGCCAACGGCAACAACGTGGACCTGCGCAAGGAGACCCTCGCCGCGGTCCAGACGCAGTACCAGTACCAGATGCTCTCCCGCGCCGTGAACGACCGGTTCACCCGCATCCGCGACTCCCTCGGCGGCATGTGATGGGCGCCTTCGACGTGCTGCGGATCGCCAGCTCCAGCCTGGGCATGCACCAGACCTGGCTGGACACGCTCGCCAACAACATCGCCAACGTGAACACGGTCAAGCCGACCAGTGAGGACGCCTTCACGGCGCAGTCCGTGATCGCCGAGGCCCGCCAGGGCGGCGGCGTCCAGGTGGGCGGCATCGTCGAGGGTGACCCGGCCGGTCGCCTGGAGTACGCCCCGGACCACCCGCTGGCCGACGAGCAGGGCTACGTGCGGACACCCGAGGTCGACATGGCCAGCCAGATGAGCCAGCTGGTGATGGCCCAGCGCGGCTTCCAGGCCTCGGTCCAGGTCACCAAGGACGCCCAGGAGACCTACCAGTCCGCCCTGTCGATCGGACGTGCCTGATGAGTGTCTCCGGGATCGAGTCCATCGGGTTCACCCCGCTCGCCACCCCCACCCTCGACGCCGGCAGCGGCGTCAAGGGAGCTGCCGCCAGCAGCTCCGTCAAGGGTTCCGGCGAGTTCGGGGAGCTGGTGCTCGACGGCATCGACCGGCTGGAGTCGGTCCAGGCCACCAGTGACCAGCTGGCCGTCAAGGCCGCGACCGGTGACCTCCAGGCGATCCACAACTACACGATCGCCGCCACCGAGGCTGCGGTGACCACGCAGCTGACGGTCGCTGTGCGCAACAAGGCCCTCGAGGCGTTCAACGAGATCATGCGGATGCCGGTGTGATGAAGGATCGAGTGCTGCAGAAGTTCTCCGGGTACCAGCAGACCTTCTCCGGCTTCACCGCCGCGCAGAAGGTGGTCGCCCTCCTCGGGACCGGGGCCCTGCTCCTTGCCGCGGTGATGGTGTTCCGCTGGGTCTCCCAGCCCGACTACGCCCCGCTGTTCAGCAACCTCTCCTCCGAGGACGCCTCGGCCGTGATCGAGCAGCTCGACGCCCAGGGCATCGACTACGAGCTCGGCAACGGCGGCAACAGCGTGCTGGTGCCCCGCAACGACGTCTACAAGACGCGCATCCAGCTCAGCGGCGAGGGCCTGCCGAGCGGGTCCAAGGGCGGCTACTCGCTGCTCGACGAGCAGGACCTCTCCACCTCGCAGTTCAAGGAGCAGACCGACTTCAAGCGGGCCATGGAGGGCGAGCTCTCCAAGACGATCGAGGCGATGGACAGCGTCCAGTCGGCCGTCGTCCACCTCGCCATCCCGGCCAAGCAGGTCTTCGCCGACAAGCAGGACCCGCCGACCGCGTCGGTCCTCGTCGGCACCCGCCCGGGCTCCACGCTGAGCAACGAGCAGGTCCAGTCGGTCGTGCACCTGGTGGCCGCGAGCATCGACGGCATGGACGCGGAGAAGGTCACCGTCGCCGACTCCACCGGCAAGCTGCTCTCGACGAACGGATCGGTCGGAGGCGCCGCGGCGAGCACGCGCAGCCAGTACGTCACCGACTTCCAGAACGAGATCAACGCCCGCGTCCAGGCGATGCTGGACCGCGTGCTCGGCCCGGGCAACTCCAACGTCCAGGCCACCGCGGACCTCAACTTCGACAAGACCGTCACCGAGTCCCGCAAGTACGCGCCCGCCGACCCCGAGGGCCTGGAGCTCTCCTCCACGACCAACACCGAGGACTACACCGGACCGGCCGGCTCCGCCGCCGCCGCCGGCGTGGTCGGCCCGGACGGCCAGATGGACACCTCCGCGGGCGGAGACGGCTCCGGCTCGAGCTACGCCAAGAAGTCCGAGACCAAGGACAACGCGATCAACAGCACCACCGAGCGCCGCGAGGCCGCCCCCGGTGCGGTCGACTCCCTGCACATCGGCGTCGCCCTCGACCAGGAGGCCGCGGCGAGCAACGACCCCGAGGAGATCCAGCAGATGATCGCCTCGGCGCTGGGCATCGATCCCAAGCGCGGCGACACGGTGCGCGTCTCGGTCCTGCCCTTCGACCGCAGCGCCGAGGAGGCTGCCGCCAAGGCCGTCAAGGCCGAGGCGGCCGCCGCCGAGAAGGCCGGCCGGATGGAGCTGCTTCGCAACGTGTCCATGGGCGTCATGGTGCTGCTCGCGCTCCTCGCCGCCTGGATCACCGGGCGCCGCCGCAGCAAGAAGCGGCAGGAGGCAACGACGTACGTCGTCGAGCAGCTGCGCAACGACGCCGCCCGCCGCGACGAGGGCCGTGCCCTGGAGAGCCCGGCGAGCGCACTGCTGAGCCTCGAGGGTGCGTCCTCGCCCGAGGACGACATGCGCGCGGAGCTGATCGCCCTCGTTGAGAGTCAGCCCGAGGACGTCGCGGCCCTGCTACGCGGATGGCTGGTGGAGCGCTGATGACGCCGTCGGTTGCCACCATCGGGGTCCGCAAGGCCGCGATCGTGCTGATCCAGCTCGGCCGCGAGCGCGCGGCCCTGGTGCTGAGCAAGCTCAGCGAGGCCGAGGTCGAGGCGGTCAGCGCCGAGATCGCCCGCCTGGACTCGATCACCCCCGAGGAGAACTCGGCGGTGATGGGCGAGTTCCACGACCTGATGACCGCCCGGTCGCACATCGCCCAGGGCGGCCTGGAGTACGCCAAGCACCTGCTCGAGCAGTCCCTCGGTCCCGAGCGCGCCTCCGAGATCATGGACCGGCTCAACGCCGCGGCCGTGCAGCTGCCGTTCCAGTTCCTGCGGCGGGTGGACCCGGCCCAGCTGCGCTCCTTCATCGTCGACGAGCACCCGCAGGTGATCGCCCTGGTGCTGGCGCACATGTCCGCGGAGAAGGCCTCGCTGCTGCTCTCCGGGCTGCCCTCGGACCAGCAGGCCGAGATCGCGCACCGCATCGCGGTGATGGACCGCACCTCCCCCGAGATGATCAAGGCCGTCGAGAGCACCCTGGAGCGCAAGCTCTCCTCGATGCTCCAGCCGTCCGACGTGTCGCGCGTGGGTGGCGTGGACCCGCTGGTCAACATCATCAACCGCTCCGACCGGTCGACCGAGCGCCAGATCGTCGAGGGGCTCGAGGCCCTCGACGCCGCTCTGGCCGAGGAGGTCCGGAGCCGGATGTTCATGTTCGAGGACATCGTCCAGCTCGACGACCGCTCGGTGCAGCTGGTGATGCGCACGATCGACACCGGCAGCCTGGCGCTCGCCCTGAAGGGTGTCTCCGAGACGGTGCGCAGCAAGATCACCACGAACCTCTCCCAGCGTGCCGCCGCCGACCTGATCGACGAGATCGAGATCCTCGGCGCGGTCCGGCTCACCCAGGTCGAGGAGGCCCAGCAGGGCATCATCCGCTCGATCCGCGAGCTCGAGGAGCAGGGCCAGATCATGCTGCGCCGCGGGAACGACGATGACTTCGTCGTCTGAGCCGCGCGTGCTGCGCGCCGGCCAGGCCGGATCGGCGTACGCCCCGAGCACGCCGGACCTCCGTGCCGGCACCTGGACCCGGCTGGGGTCCAACAGCACCTTCGGCGACCTGGTCACCGAGGACACCCTGTCCGGCCTGGCCGAGCGCACCCGCTCGACCGCGGAGGCACAGGGGTACGCCGTCGGCTGGACCAAGGGCGTCCGCGAGGCCCGGGCCGCCGAGCAGGCCGCCCGCAGCGAGCAGGAGGAGCAGCTCCGTCTCGACTCCGAGCGCCGCGAGGCCGAGCACGCCAACGCCCTCGCCGCCCTGCGCGCCGCCGCCACCAAGCTGGAGCAGGCCCGGGCCGAGCTGGTGCACCGCCTCGAGGAGCAGTCCGCCGCCCTCGCCGTCGCGGTGACCACCGAGGTGCTGGGCCAGCGGGCCGCGGAGCAGACCCCCGTCGAGGTCGTACGCCGCGCGCTGGACGTCCTCCCCGAGGGCGCCCTGGCCACCGTGAGACTGAGCCCTGCCGTGGCCTACCACGTGCTCGACGCCGAGCTGCCCGCCGGCGTGACGATCGCGGTCGACGCGACCCTCGCGCAGGCCGACGCCCTGGTCGAGCTGCACGACCACGTCCTCGACCTGCGCATCGACCGCGCGGTCGCCCGGGTGCGGGAGGCGCTGCGATGAGCCTGCTCGCCACCTCGATGCTCGACCTCGCCAGGGACGCGGCCCGCCCCGCACGCCTGGGCCGGGTCTCCGAGCTGCTCGGGCTGCAGCTGCGGGTCACCGGCCTCGACGCCGCGGTCGGCGACCTGCTCTCGGTCGAGGGCGCCTCCCCCGTGCTCGCCGAGGTCGTCGCCAGCGGGCCGTCGGGCCTGGTGTGCCTGCCGCTGGGCTCAACCTCGGGCCTGAGCATCGGGGCGCCCGTGCACCCTGCCGGCGGACCGCTGCGGATCGGTGTCGGCGACGCTCTCCGGGGACGGGTGCTCGACGGCCTCGGACGCCCGATCGACGGCGGACCCTCGCTCGACTCCCTGCCTCGCGTCACGGTGGAGCACGCTGCTCCCGGCGCCCTGGCCCGCCCGCGCATCGACCACCAGGTCGGGCTCGGGGTCCGTGCCCTGGACGCGCTCGTCTCCTGCGGCCGCGGCCAGCGTCTGGGCATCATGGCCGGCTCCGGCGTCGGCAAGTCCAGCCTGCTCTCGATGGTGGCCCGCGGCACCGACGCCGAGGTGTCGGTGATCGCCCTGGTCGGTGAGCGCGGCCGTGAGGTGCGGGAGTTCATCGAGAACGACCTCGGGCCCGAGGGCCTCGCCCGGTCGGTGGTCGTGGTGGCCACCTCGGACGCTCCTCCGGTCGAGCGGCTGCGCTGCGCCTTCGTGGCGACCCGCATCGCCGAGTTCTTCCGCGACAGCGGCTCGCACGTCGTACTGATGATGGACAGCCTGACCCGGGTCGCGATGGCGCAGCGCGAGATCGGCCTCTCGGCGGGCGAGCCCCCGGCCACGCGCGGCTACCCGCCCAGCGTGTTCACCCTGCTGCCGCGGCTCCTCGAGCGCGCGGGCACCAGCCCCGAGGGCAGCATCACCGGGCTCTACACCGTCCTGGTCGAGGGCGACGACCTCCAGGATCCGATCGGCGACAGCGCCCGCTCGATCCTCGACGGCCACGTGGTGCTCTCGCGGCGGCTCGCCACCTCGGGGCACTTCCCGTCCATCGACGTGCTCGAGTCGATCTCGCGGGTCACCGGCGCGGTGACCACCCGCGAGCAGCAGGAGGACGCCCGTCGGCTGCGCCGGCTGCTCGCCGCCCACCGGGAGGTGCGCGACCTCGTCGAGATCGGCGCCTACGTCAACGGCGCGGACCCGAACGCCGACCAGGCGCTGGAGCTGATGCCCCGCATCGAGGCGTTCCTGCAGCAGTCGATGGACGACCCGACCGACTGCGCCACCACGTGGGAGCGACTGCACGGGCTGGTGAACCGATGACCGCACGCGACGTGCACTCCCTCGACGCCGTGGCCCGGGTGCGCCGGGTGCGCGAGCGCGACAGCCTGGCCGGCCTCCAGATCGCCCTGCGCGAGGTGGAGACCTCCCGCATCGAGCTGGCCTCCGTCGAGTCGCGGCTCGCCGGCCTCGCCGGCGAGCACGCCTCCTCCCCGCTGGAGTTCGTGGCGCTGCGCCAGACCATGCTGGCCCTGGGCCAGGCGGTCGCGACCGCCCGCACCCGGCTCGAGTCGGCGGGCGGCCTCGCCGCGTCCGCACAGTCCCACTGGCAGCACGACCACACCCGCCTGCGCACGATCGAGATGCTCCAGGAGCGACGCCTGGACGAGGCCCGCGCCGAGGCCCTTCGTGCCGATGCGAAGGTCCAGGACGAGGTCGCCACCCAGCTGTGGCGGCGTACCCGTGCGCTCGGGGAGGCATCGTGAGCGTCGGCGACGTCACCTCCCGGATCCAGCAGCTGCAGTCCCAGCTGGCGCTGCTCAGCCCGGTCCGCACGTCCTCGGTGGACGCGGCCAACGGGACCGCGTTCGCGCAGGCGCTCGGCACCGCAGGCACCGGCACCGGCGCGGTCACCGGCAACGACATCGTCAACGAGGCCAAGGAGTTCCTCGGCCTCCCCTACGTCTGGGGCGGCAACTCCAAGGAGCGGGGCGTCGACTGCTCCGGCCTGGTCCAGCAGGTCTACCAGAAGTTCGGCTTCGACCTCCCCCGTCTCTCCGCGGACCAGGCCCGCCAGGGGCGGCCCGTGGCCAGCCTCGCCGAGGCCAAGCCCGGCGACCTCCTCGCGTGGGACAACTCCAGCCGCAACAACGGCGCCGACCACATCGCGATCTACGTCGGCAACGGCAAGATGATCGAGGCACCCCGCACGGGACTCGACATCCGCATCGTCGACGTGCCGAAGACGCCCGACATGATCCGCCGGATCCTGCCCGACTCGGCCGTCTCGGGAGTCGCTCCCGTGGCCGCCGCCGGCGTCGCGGGTGGCGGCACCGTCTCCGGCGTGCCGTACGCCGACCTGTTCAACCAGGCAGGCGCGAGGTACGGCGTCAGTCCCGCCCTGCTCTCCGCGGTGGCCAAGCAGGAGTCCGGCTACCGCCCCGACGCCGTCAGCCCTGCCGGGGCGCGCGGCCTGATGCAGCTGATGCCCGGCACCGCGAAGGGCCTCGGCGTCACCGACTCGATGGACCCGGCCCAGGCCGTCGACGGAGCCGCCCGGATGCTCCGCGACCTGCAGAACCGCTTCGGCAGCACCGAGCTCGCGCTCGCGGGCTACAACGCCGGCCCCGGTGCGGTGATGAAGTACGACGGGATCCCGCCGTACGCCGAGACGCAGAACTACGTACGCAACATCATGACGATGTTGGGGAGGACCGCATGACCCAGATAGCAGTCGAGTCCTCGGTCTCCGCCCTCCCGGCAGGGGTCCTCGGGAACCCGCCGGCCGTGGGGATCGGCGCCGCGGAGGCCTTCTCCGTGGCCATCCGGCTCGCGCTCGGGGTGCTCACGGCTCCGGCGACCACCGGGACCGCTCCCGGCGAGCAGGAGGGCGCCCAGGAAGGTGGTCAGGAGGGTGCGCAGGAAGCACCCGCCGATCTCCTGGCCGACCTCCTGGCCGGCTTGCGGCCAGGTCTCCAGGCCGGCGCCGCCGCGCTCTTCCCGGCCCCTCTCGGTGGCAGCCCTTCCGGGGACGCCACCGAGACCACCGACCCCGAGGCCGACGCCACTGCCGGTCCCGCTGTCGATGCTGGTGCCGTGCTCGGCCTCGCGTTGGCGCTGGACGGACTGCTCACGGTGCCGGTGCCCCCGGCACCGGAGGCCATCGCCCTGTCGGGCGACGCGGGCACGGGCAACGGCGTCAGTGCCGACCTGGTGGTCCCGCCGGCCGACGGCCCGTCCGCGGACGCCCCGGCCGCCGCCACCCAGGCAGCGGACAACCGGTCCGGCACCCAGACCACCGGCACCCAGACCACCGACAACCAGACCACCGACACCCAGACCACCGACACCCAGCCCGTCGACGTACAGCCCGGCGACCACCAGGCCGAGGCCGCCCCCGCGCCCGCCGGCCCCACGGGCAGCCAGGCCGTGGCCGGACCGGCGCAGGTCGCACCGGCGCCGGACCTGCCCACGACACCTGTCTCGCGCGCGGTGGCCGGCCAGGTCGTCCCCGAGGTGACCAAGCTGTTCAGCAACGGCGAGGGCGTCCACCGCGTGACCCTGGAGCTGAACCCGCGCGCGCTCGGCGAGGTCCGCGTCGTGCTGACGGTGCGCGACGGCGACGTGCACGTGCGGCTCGCCGCCGGCAGCGAGGCCCGGGAGGCGCTCGCGCTCTCCGCCCGCGACCTGACCCGCGCGCTCGAGCTGATCGGCGTCAAGGACCACAAGCTCACCCTCGCCGAGCTCCCGGGGGTGGCCTCCTCGAGCGGCACCCAGTCCGGGTCGCTCGCCGACACCCCGGAGAACCGGGACCAGCAGGCGGCCTTCACCGGTCGCTTCGACACCCAGCAACACCACGGATCGCGTCACTCACGGATGGGCGACGACAGCCATGCCACGGACGGCACCGACCACGACCACGGCTCCCGCTCCCGCGGGGACCGTTCGATCCACGAGGTCAGCCACGTCCCCAGCCGGGGCGGGGTCGACCTCCGGATGTGAGGAGGACGCATGTCCATCGGAGCCACCGAGCCGCTGACCTACACCGGCATCCTCGGCACCGGACCGACGACCGGTGCCGCCACCGGACCCACCACGACGACCAGCACCTCGGCCGACAAGGACATGTTCTTGCAGCTGCTGGTCGCCCAGATGAAGTACCAGGACCCGATGAACCCCACCGACTCCAGCCAGTTCCTGGCGCAGTCGGCGCAGTTCACCGCCCTGGAGAAGATGCAGGACGTCGCCGACCAGACCGCTCAGCTCGTCGCCAGCCAGATGGCCTTCGGTGCCAGCGGGCTCGTCGGGCGCAGCGTCTCCTGGACCTCGGCTGACGGGGCCCTCCAGAACGGCACCGTCAACGGGGTCACCTTCGGCAGCGACGGGCCCGTGCTCGACGTCGCCGGCAACCAGGTGCCCCTGGCCCAGGTCCAGTCCGTGACCTCGGGTACGCCGTCGACCGCCATCAGCAGAACCGATGGCAGCAACACCGACGGCACCGAGAGCCCCATCACCGCGTAGCACCGCCGGCCCAGGGGCCGGTGCACCCATCCATCGAGAGGAACCCATCCCATGCTTCGCTCACTCTTCGCCGGCATCAGCGGCCTGCGTGTCAACCAGACCATGCTCGACGTCACCGGCAACAACATCGCCAACGCCAACACCGTCGGCTTCAAGTCCAGCACCACCGTCTTCTCCGACACGCTGAGCCAGATGCTCACCGCGGCGTCGGGGTCCAACACCGCCCGCGGCGGCACCAACCCGGTCCAGGTCGGGCTCGGCGTCCAGGTCGCAGGCACCACGACCAACTACAACCAGGGAGCCCCGCAGAGCACCGGCCGGGCCACCGACCTGATGATCCAGGGCGACGGCATGTTCGTGGTCCGCAAGAACGGCGAGCAGCTCTACACCCGCGCCGGCTCGTTCACCTTCGACGAGACCGGCGGGCTGGTCAACCCGACCGGCGGCCGGGTCCAGGGCTACGCCCTCGACGGCAACGGCAACCCCACCGGCGGGCTGGTCAACGTCTCGCTCGACTACAGCGGGTTGACCCCGCCGGTCCCCGCGGGGGTGCAGATGACGTCGTACAACATCGCTGGCGACGGCAAGCTGCGTGCGGTGTTCTCCGACGAGACCCAGCGCGACATCGCCCAGCTGGCGATGGCCAACTTCAACAACCCGATGGGGCTGGAGAAGGTCGGTGAGACCTCCTTCCGGGAGACCGCGAACTCGGGCGCGCCCCAGGTCGGCCTCCCGGGTACCGGCATGAACGGCGACCTCGTCGGCGGCATGGTCGAGATGTCCAACGTGGACCTCGCCGTGGAGTTCACCAACCTGATCCTGGCGCAGCGCGGGTTCCAGGCGAGCTCGCGCGTGATCACCACCTCCGACCAGGTCCTCGAGGACCTCGTCAACATCAAGCGCTGACCCTGCCGAGAGCACCCTGGCGCCCCGCGAGTCCGCGGCGCCAGGGTGCTCTCGCACGTCCGCCCGGCTCCTCCCCGCGCCACTGCTGCGACAACTGCTTCGGTCGCCCTGCACAAAACCGCCTTTTTCGGACACCTTTTTCGGTCAACGGCTCAGGTCTGGGCGGGCGCGGCCGATGGATCAGGCACCTGGCCACGGATGGCCGCTCACAGGTGTAGGCACAAGGAAGGTGCGTCGTGATAGCGCTCACGCGAATCTCAGGTCAGCCGTTCGTCTTGAACTGCGACCTCATCGAACGAGTCGACTCGACGGCCGACACCGTGATCACGCTGGTCGACGGCAAGAAGTACGTCGTCCTGGAGTCCCCCACCGCCGTGACCGAGGCGATCCGGCGCCACCGCAGCGAGATCATCACGCTGAGCCGCTACCTGCAGCCGGTCGACGTCGGCCTGGACGCCGACGGCCACTGCGGTGAGCCGACCCCCTCGGTCCCGCACCTGTCCCCGGTCACCCCGATCTCGCGGGAGGTGTGATGGATCCGGCACCCGCCATCGGCATCGGCGCCGCCTTCGCCGTCGTCGTCACCGCGAACGTGCTCGAAGGGGGCGACCCGACGAGCCTGTTGCTGCTCCCGCCGATCCTGCTCGTCTTCGGCACCACCCTGCTGGTCACCATGGCTGGCGGCACGATGCACGACGCGAAGACGGCCGTCTCCTCGGCCAAGCGTGCCTTCACCGGCAAGGCCGAGTCCCCCGAGGACCTCGTCCCGCAGGTGGTCACCCTCGCCGAGCGCGCCCGCCGCGAGGGGCTGCTGGCCCTGGAGGACTCCGTCAAGGAGGTCGATGACGACTTCCTGCGCCGTGGCGTCACCATGGCCATCGACGGCACCGACCCCGAGGAGCTGCGCGAGATCCTCGAGTCCGAGGTCTACGCCAAGCGTGCCGCCGACAAGCAGGCGGCGAAGTTCTACGCCGACGCCGGCGCCTACGCGCCCACCATCGGCATCATCGGCACCGTCATGGGCCTGGTGCACGTGCTGGAGAACCTGGCCGCGCCCGAGGAGCTCGGGCACCTCATCGCCGGCGCGTTCGTGGCGACCCTGTGGGGCGTCACGTCCGCCAACGTGATCTTCCTGCCGCTCGGCAACCGCCTCAAGCGGCTCGGCGAGCTCGAGGCGGCCCGGATGGAGGTCACCATCGAGGGCGTCGCGGCCATCCAGGCCGGGTCGAACCCGCGCGTGGTCGCGCAGAAGCTCCGCTCGCTGATCATCGGGGGCAGCCAGGAAGAGGCGGCCTGAGATGAGCCGCGGCAAACGTCAGGCTCCGCACGAGGAGCACGAGAACCACGAGCGCTGGCTGGTCACCTACGCAGACATGGTGACGTTGCTGATGGTGCTGTTCATCGTGATGTTCGCGATGAGCCAGGTCGACGAGAAGAAGTTCAACGCCCTCAAGGTGGGTCTCGCGGCCGGGTTCGGCCAGTCGACCTCCATCCTCGACGGGTCGAGCAGCCTCCTCGAGCAGCCCGGCACCGCCATCGCGGCGCCGATCGCCCCCGCGGAGCTCGCCAGCGACCTGCCGCCCAAGCAGCAGGCCGCGGTCGCCCAGGCAGTGGAGCGCAACGACCGTCTCCGCCAGCAGCGTGAGTACGCCGACGCCGAGGTGGAGGTCGACCGGCTCGAGGGCATCCGCAAGCGGCTCTACGAGGCCCTGAAGAAGGCCGGCCTGCAGGACGACGTACGTACCGCGCTGGACGAGCGCGGCCTGGTGGTCAGCCTGGTCTCGCGCCACGTGGTCTTCCAGAACGACGTCGCCGAGCTCTCCCCCCGTGGCCGCAGGGTGGTCGACACGATCGCCCCGGTCCTGGCCGAGCTCGACGAGTCCCTCTCCATCGACGGGCACACCAACCAGGTGAAGGTGAAGCCGAAGTACTTCCCGACCGACTGGGAGCTCTCGGCCGCCCGGGCCGTGCGGGTGCTGCGGTACCTCAACGAGACCTGGAAGCTCCCCAACAAACGGATGACCGCCAGCGCGTTCGGCCCCGAGCGGCCCATCCTCGACCCGGCCAAGCCCGGGTCCCAGGAGGTCAACAAGCGCGTGGACATCGTCATCCACTCGTCGCTGCCGGCCCAGACCCGTTCCCTGATCAAGCAGGTCCTCAGCACCCACGACCTCCCCGGAGGAGAGCCCTCATGACCATCACTGCCATGCCCACGAGCCCGCCGGCCCAGGGCACCGACGGCGCGGCCCCGGCCGAGAGCAAGAGCCGGAAGAAGATCGTCGTCATCGTCCTCATCCTGGTGCTCGCCGCCGGCGGCTACTGGAAGTTCCGGCCCCAGCCCCCGGCCCCGCCGAAGCCCGGCGAGGTGATGACGCTCGACCCGATCCAGATCAACCTGGCCGGTGCGCACTACCTGCGCCTGGGCCTGGCGCTCCAGCTGTCCGACAAGGCCCACGAGGCCGACGGCAGCAAGGCACTGGACGCGGCGATCAGCGAGTTCAGCGGGCGCGACCTCGCCGAGCTCACCGACCCGAAGAAGAGGGAGAAGCTCAAGAAGGACCTCGAGCACGAGCTCGGGGAGCGCTACCACGGGGACGTGATGGAGGTGTACTTCACGGAGTTCGTCACCCAGTGAGCTGAAAAGGCTCAGGTCGGGTCCACGCCGGTCGATACGACGGGCGTGAACCCCGCATCCTCACCCTCCCGCGCCACCGGGGGTTCCGTCCTGCCCGAGGGCCGCGAGCGGTCCAAGGCGGTCGCGTACGACTTCAGCCGGCCGATCCAGCTCTCCCGCGAGCACGCCCGCATCCTGCAGGTGGGCCTGGACAGCTTCGCGCGCCAGGCGACGACCCTGATCACCTCGTCCCTGCGGACGGTGTGCTCGCTGACGCTGCTCTCGGTGGAGCAGCGCAACTACGGCGAGTACGTCGACGGGCTGCTCGCGCCGACGTACATGACCATCTTCACCGCGGACCCGCTGGCGGGTCGCGGCGTGCTCGAGATGCCGGTCAAGGCCGCGATGACCTGCATCGACCACATCCTCGGCGGGCCCGGCTCCGACTCGCAGCCGCTGCGCACGCTGAGCGAGATCGAGAGCACCGTGATGACGCGGCTCATCGAGCGCCTGCTGGCCGAGATGCGCTACTCGATGGGGAACGTGCTCGAGTTCGACCCCGTGATCCAGGGCGTCGAGTACAACGCGATGTTCGCCCAGGTCGCCGCCGCCTCCGACGTGGTGGCCGTCGCGACCTTCGACCTCCGCATCGGCGAGCGGCCGCACCGGGTGACGCTGTGCCTGCCGTTCAGCGAGCTGCTCCCCTACCTGGTGGCCGCGGCGGCACCGGCCCCGGTCTCCGACCGCGAGCGCGCCACCCGGGTCCGCTCGGCCGAGCTGCTGCGCCGCCAGTTCGAGTCGGTACCGGTCGACATCGCCGTCCGCTTCCGGACGACGCACGTCTCCCCCGACTCGCTGGGCGAGCTGGCCGTCGGCGACGTCATCCGGCTCAGCCACCCCGCCGCCGCACCCCTCGACGTCACCACCGACGACACCGTCTTCGCCCACGCCACCCCGGGCTCGAAGGGTCCGAAGCTCGCCGCCCTCGTCGTGGGCGCCCCCAAGGAGGACCGATGACCACCCAGCTCCCCACCGTCGACACCACGATCGCAATCGCGGCCGCCACCCTCGCCTCGGGCGTGCTGCCCTCGGTGCAGCCACTGATCGTGGCAGGCGCCCAGGTCGGCACCGCCGAGGTCGGCGCCGGCTTCCCCGGCGCGGTGGTCGCCCGCCTCACCGGTCACCCCACCGCCCGGATCGGGATCCTCGTCGGTGACGAGCTCGTCGGCGCCCTCGCGTCCAGCCCGACGCCAGGGCTGCGGCTCGCCGCCGCGGTGCAGCCCGCCGTGGACGCCGTGGCCCTCACCGTGGGCGCCACCGCCGAGGCGGCCACCGACGTCGACCCCGGCTCCCTGGCCGCCGAGCTCGGCGGGCCGTTCACCGTCGTACCGCTGATCGGCGCCGGCGCCGCCGCCGCGATCGCCGTGACCAACGACGTCCTCGTCGCCGCGACCACCGAGACGGGTCAGTTCTCCACCGCCACCAGCGCGGCCGCCGCGAACGCCCCGACCGTCCCGCCGGCCGCCGTCACGCACCAGCCACTGACCGGGAACCCACAGCCCGGGGTGGCTCCGCGACGCGGCATCGAGATGCTGCACGGCGTCGACATGGAGCTCACGGTCGAGCTCGGGCGCACCCGGATGGCCGTGCGCGACCTGCTCGCCCTGGCACCCGGCGACGTCCTCGAGCTGGACCGCGCAGCGGGCAGCCCCGCCGACCTCCTGGTCAACGGCCGACTGATCGCCCGCGGCGAGGTCGTCGTCGTGGACGAGGACTTCGGACTCCGGATCACCCAGATCCTCGACTCCAGCGCTGGGTGACCATGGTCGAGCTGGCAGTACGACTGGTCTTCTCACTCGCCGTCGTCATCGGTCTCCTCCTCATCACCGTCAAGGTGGGAGGACAGAAGTTCCGTCCCCGCAACGGCGCCCTGGTGCGCGTCGTGCACCGTCAGGCGCTCAGCCGGGGAACCGCGGTCGCCGTCGTACAGGTCGGCAGCCGCGTGCTGGTGCTCGGCACCACCGAGCACCAGGTCAACGTGCTCGCCGAGCTCGAGGAGGGCGAGCTCGGCGAGCCGGCAGAGGTCGTCACGGCCCCCGCCGCGCGCGACGACCACGCCGAGGTCACCGACCTCGACGACGTCGCCGCCAGGCAGCCCCTCCCGTCCCTGCCGAAGGAGCGGTCGCTGGCCGCCACCGGTCCGCTGGCCGGCTCGGTGCTCTCCGCCGAGACCTGGCGCCAGGCGATGGCCGTCGCCACCGGACGCGCCTCGTGAGCACGGTCCGGCGCGCGCTGCTGCTCCTGTCGCTGCTGTTCGCCGGGTTCGTCGTCTCTATCGCCGTGCTGCCGGCCACTGCCGGCGCGGCCACCAGCCCGGCCACCAGCCCGGCCATCAGCACGGCCGGCGTCAGCCAGGTGAGTACGCCGAGCCTGCTGCCCGCCGCGCCCGGTGACCCCGGCGAGCCCGACGGCCCGGAGGGGCCGGACGGACCCGCGGAGCGAAACCAGACCGACGTCAACGTCAACCTGAGCGGCCTCACCGACAAGCCGAGCACCTCGGTCTCGGTCATCCTCACGATGACCCTGCTCTCGCTGCTGCCGGCGATCGTGCTGACCTGCACCAGCTTCACCAAGATCCTGGTGGTGCTGGGCCTGACCCGCAACGCGCTGGGGCTGCAGCAGTCGCCGCCCAACCAGGTGCTCGCCGGCCTCGCGCTGTTCCTGAGCCTGTTCATCATGACCCCGGTGCTCAGCGGCATGAACGACGCGGGGCTCAAGCCCTACATGGACGGCGACAAGACCTCCGCGCAGGCCTGGGAGGACGGCTCGGAGCCGCTCAAGGAGTTCATGCTGGACAACACCGAGGACGAGCAGCTCGAGCTGCTCACCAACGTGGCCAAGCGGGAGCTGCCCAAGAACCGCGCCGACGTCGGGCTGAGCACCCTGATCCCCGCGTTCGTGCTCAGCGAGCTCAAGCAGGCCTTCATCATCGGCTTCATCGTGTTCATCCCGTTCCTGGTGATCGACATCGTCGTCGCCGGAGCGCTGATGGCCCTGGGCATGATGATGATGCCGCCCGTGATGGTCTCGCTCCCCTTCAAGCTGCTGCTCTTCGTCCTCGTCGACGGGTGGGGGCTGCTGATCAAGTCACTCATCTCGAGCTACGGGTAGGTGCCTCGATGACAGACACCACGATCATCGAGCTGGCGATGAGGACCATGATGGTGGCGCTGAAGCTCTCGGCGCCGATCCTGGTCACCTCGCTGGTCATCGGCTTCGTCATCTCGATGTTCCAGTCGATGACGCAGATCCAGGAGTTCACGCTGTCCTTCGTGCCGAAGCTGATCGGCGTCGGGATCGCGCTGCTCGTGTGCGGCAACTGGATGCTGCACACGCTGATGACCTTCACCATCGACCTGTTCGAGGGCCTTCCGGCCATGCTGGGCTGACCGGTGGAGATCACGGTCCCGGGCGACGCGCTCATCGGGTACCTGCTCGCCTCGGTACGGATCGTGTCGTGGCTGGCCGTCGTACCCCCGTTCTCCTCGCGAGCGGTGCCCAACACCGCCAAGGTGATCCTGTCCCTGGGACTGGCCTTCGCCGTCGCCCCCGCACTGAAGGACACCGCGCTGCCGACCACGGCCCTCGGCCTGGCCGCCGAGACCGCGACCCAGGTCGCGATCGGGGCCTCGATGGGCTTCGTCACCTTCATGCTGCTCGCCGCCATCGCGGCCGCCGGCGCCATGATCGACGTCTTCGGCGGCTTCTCGCTGGCCCAGGGCTTCGACCCCCTCGGGATGAACTCCAACACCGTCTTCGGCACCTTCCACCAGATGCTCGCGACGAGCATCCTGTTCGTCACCAACGGGCACATGCTCGTGCTGGGCGGCCTGCTCAGCACCTTCCGGTTCCTGCCGGTCGGCGCCAACCCCGACACCACGCACGCCACGGAGGTGATCGGGTCGGCCTTCCGGGTCTTCTTCACGACCGCCGTGCAGATCGCGCTGCCGCTGATCGCCGTGCTGTTCATCGCCGACCTCGGGCTGGCGCTGCTGACGAAGGTCGCGCCCCAGCTCAACGCCATCAATGTGATGTTCCCGGCCAAGATCGGGCTGACGCTGCTGCTGCTCGGGCTCTCCTTCCCGGTGCTGCCGCCCGCCGTGGCCAGGCTGACCGACCTCGCCCAGCAGGCGATGGCCGTGATGTCCGGGGCGGGGTGAGCGATGAGCGCAGGTAGCGGCGGCGGGGAGAAGACCGAGAAGCCCACTCCCAAGAAGCTCAAGGAGAGCCGCAAGGAGGGCCAGGTCGCACGGACCCAGGACCTGGGCGGCTGGGCCTCGATCCTGCTGTTCGGGCTGGCCCTGCCGATCCTGCTCAAGCACGAGCTCACCGCGCTGTGGGAGCTGCTCGAGCGGACCCTCGCGCTGACCGAGAACCCCTCCACCTCGGTGGCGCTGGACCTGCTCGGCGAAGGCGCCCGGCACGCGTTCTTCGCGCTGGTGCTGCTCGGCGGGCTGGTGATGGTGGTCGGCGTGGCCTCCGCGGTGGCCCAGGGCGGGTTCGTGCTGGCGACCAAGTCCGCCAAGCCGAGCGCCGCGAAGCTGGACCCGATCAAGGGGGCCAAGCGCATCTTCGGCCCGCAGGCCGCCTGGGAGGGCGTGAAGATCCTGCTCAAGAGCACGGTGGTCGCCCTGCTCGCCTATCTCGCCATCCGTGACCTGATGCCGCTGGTGGGCGGCCTGGTGCCGATGCAGGCCACGCTCGAGCAGCTCTCGCAAAGCGTCTTCGCGATGATTCGCAACATCGCCCTGGCGGGTCTGGTCCTGGCCGCCGCCGACTACGCGATGCAGCGGCGCCGCGTCGGCAAGCAGACCAGGATGAGCAAGGAGGAGGTCAAGCAGGAGCACAAGCAGGCCGAGGGCGACCCGATGCTCAAGGGCGCGATCCGGTCACGCCAGCTCGCCGCCTCGCGCAACCGGATGATCGCCGACGTGGCCACTGCCGACGTCGTGCTGGTCAACCCCACCCACGTGGCCGTCGCGCTGCGCTACGAGTCCGACAAGGGCGCACCGCGGGTGGTCGCCCGGGGCGCCGGCGCCATCGCGGCCAAGATCAGGGAGCGTGCCGTGGAGGAGCGGGTCCCGCTGGTCAGGGACATTCCGCTCGCCCGGGCGCTCTACTCCTCCACCCAGGTCGGTCAGACGATCCCGGGCGAGCTGTTCGCCGCGGTCGCCACGGTCCTCGCGTTCGTGATCAGCAGGCGCACCACCGGTCAGTACGGCGGCGAGCACCGGTCCCCCCGGCGCCAGGACGACCTGCCCGCCGTACTCCCCAACGGACGACGTCCCCGGATCTCCTCAGCATCTCCACCCGCCGGCCGATAGGACCCACGTCGCCAGGAGGGCGGGCACCGGTGCCAGGACGGCGCAGCGATCTAGTTGTCCCCGAAAGGCTCTCCGTGCCGCTGAAGCGTCTGACCCAGCTGGGCGTGCCCGTCGGCGTCGTCCTCATCGTGGTGATGCTCGTCGTACCGCTGCCCGCGATGGTCCTCGACCTGCTGATCGCGCTGAACATCGTCGCGGCGCTGCTGATCCTGCTCACCGCGATGTTCATCCACCGCCCGCTCGAGTTCGCCGCCTTCCCGGCGGTGATCCTGGTGATGACCCTGTTCCGCCTCGCCCTGAACGTGAGCGCGACCCGGCTCGTGCTCCTCGACGGGTACGCCGGCAAGGTGATCGACACCTTCGGGCACTTCGTCGTGGGTGGCTCCCTGATCGTCGGCCTGATCGTGTTCGCGATCCTGCTCGTGATCCAGTTCGTGGTCATCACCAACGGCGCCGGCCGCGTCGCCGAGGTGGGCGCGCGGTTCACCCTCGACGCGATGCCCGGCAAGCAGATGGCCATCGACGCCGATCTCAACTCCGGCCTGATCGACGAGGACGAGGCGCGCAGGCGGCGTCGTGAGGTGCACGCCGAGGCCGACTTCTACGGTTCGATGGACGGTGCCTCGAAGTTCGTCAAGGGTGACGCGATCGCGGCGATCATCATCACGGTCGTCAACCTGCTCGGCGGCTTCGCCGTCGGCGTCGCGCAGAAGGGGATGCCCTTCGGTGAAGCGGTCGAGACCTACAGCCTGCTCACCGTCGGCGACGGCCTCGTCTCCCAGATCCCCGCACTGCTGCTCTCGGTGGCCACCGGCCTGATCGTCACCCGCAACACGGGCGAGGACGACATGGGCTCGGACATCCTTCGGCAGGTCACGGCCCAGCAGGTGCCGCTGCGGGTGGCCGGCTTCGCCGGGCTCGCCCTGTGCCTGATCCCGGGCCTGCCCAAGCTGCCGTTCATCGTCGCCGGCGGGGTGATGCTGCTGGCGTCCACGCGAGCGGGCAAGAAGCCCGAACCACCGGAGCCCGAAGCCGCCCTGGCCCTCACGTCCGGGGAGCAGGAGACGCCGGAGGACCTCGCCCTGGAGATCCAGGTCGACCCCCTGGCCCTGGACCTCTCCGCCGACATCGTCGACCTCGTGGACCCCAACGTGGGCGGCGACCTGCTCAGCCGGGTCAAGGCCCTGCGCCGCAAGATCGCCGCGGACATCGGCATCGTGATCCCACCGCTGCGGACCCGGGACAGCCTCGACCTGCCCGCCCAGACCTACGCGATCAAGCTCTTCGGCGTCGAGGTCGCCCGGGGCGAGGCGCCGCGCGGACAGGTGCTCGCGATCGGCGAGTTCCTCGGCTCCCTTCCCGGTACGCCGACCCAGGAGCCGGTCTTCGGCCTGGACGCCAAGTGGATCGCCTCCGAGCTGCGCAGCCAGGCCGAGCTCAGCGGTGCCACCGTCGTCGACCGGCCCTCCGTGATCACCACCCATCTCGCCGAGGTGGTGCACCAGCACGCCGCGCGCCTGCTGGGACGCGAGGACGTGCGCCTGCTGACCGACGTCGTCAAGCGCAGCCACCCGGTGGTCGTCGAGGAGCTCACCCCGGCCCAGCTCAGCCTCGGCGAGGTGCAGCGCATCCTGCAGGCCCTGCTCGACGAGGGCATCTCGATCCGCGACCTGGTCCGCATCTTCGAGGCGATCTCGCTGCGCGCGCAGAGCACCAAGGACCCGGACACTCTCGTGGAGAGCGCCCGGGTGGCGCTCGGCCCCGCGATCGTGGCCCAGCACACCAGCGCCGACACCGTGAACGTGATCAGCCTCGACCCCCGGCTCGAGCAGCAGATGCTCGAGGCCCAGCGCCAGACCGAGGCCGGCACCATCCTCGCGCTCGACCCCGACACCGGCCAGCGCGTGCTGACCCAGGTCGACCAGCTCGTCCGCGAGGCCCAGAACGCGAACACCAACCCCGTCGTCGTCTGCGCCCCGCAGATCCGGGCGTCCCTGCGCCGGTTCCTGCGGCCGACGATGCCCCGGCTGCCGGTGCTGTCCTACTCGGAGCTGATCGGCACCGGGCAGGTCCGCTCCGTCGGCGTGGTCGTGGTGGAGCGCCTGGCGGTCACCCGATGAGCGCTCCCCTCGGCCTGGTGCTCGGCACCAGCCTGGTGGTGGCCTCACCGGTCCTGTGGATGGTGCACGAGGGCAGCCTGAGCGCCACGGTCGCGCTGCAGCGCTGGGGCATCTGCCTGGTGGTCTGCTGGGTCGCGATCTCGGTGATCGGCGGCCTGGCGTTCCCGGACACCCGCAAGGGCGCGGCCGCCGCCGTACCGCCGGAGTCCGCGCAGCCGGAGGCCGAGCCCACCGTCGCCGTGTGAGATCGGTCAGAGCGGGTGGGCACGGCTTGCCTCGGTCCGGGTGTCACGGGCAGGGTGGCCCGATGGAGGACGCGTTGCTGGTGCCGTCGCGCTACTGCGGGCCGGCGAAGTCGGGCAACGGCGGCTACGTCGCCGGAGCCCTGGCTGCTGAGCTCGGGGACACCGCGGGCCGGGCCGTGACGGTCAGGCTCCGCCAGCCCCCACCCCTGGACGCGACGATGCGGATCGTCCGCACCGATGACGGGCTCGAGCTCACCTTCGGCGGCGCCGTGGTCGCACAGGCAGCCGGGTCCGAGGTCGACGTCGAGCCGGTCGAGGCGGTCCCGTGGGACCAGGCGGTCGCGGCGAGCGCGTCGTACCCCGGGCACCGCTCGCACCCGTTCCCCTACTGCTTCTCCTGCGGCACCGAGCGGATCGACGGGCTGCGGATCTTTCCCGGCGAGGTGCCCGCCGTCCGCGACGGACGCACGCGGGTGGCCGCGCCCTGGGTGCCCGAGGACACCTCGGGCACTCCCCTGCGCGAGTACGACGACACCGCCGCCCGGGCCTGCCTGGCCGTGACGTGGTCGGCGCTGGACTGCGTCGGGGGCTGGGCCGGGGACCTGACCGAGCGGCTGATGGTCCTGGGGCAGATGACCGCCATCGTCGACGACCTTCCCGTCACCGGGGAGCCCCACGTGGTCACCGGTGAGCACCGCGGCTCCGAGGGGCGCAAGACCTTCACCGCCTCGACGCTGCACGACTCCGACGGGCGCATCGTCGGCCGTGCCGAGCACACCTGGCTCGCCGTCGACCCGGCGACCTTCAACGGCCCCTGAAACGCCCCTGACGGCCTCTGACGCCCTCTGAAACGCCCCTGACGGCCTCTGAAAACGGCCTTCAACCGCTGAGGGTCACTCCAGGGTGGCGTTGTAGGCCGTCAGCGAGCGCACGAACTCCCGCAGCTCCTCGTCGGTCCAGCCGTGCAGGCGCTCCCCGAGCGCCTGCCGACGGACCTCGGCGATGTCGGCGAGGCGCCGGTGCCCCTCCTCGCTGACGGTGAGGATCATCGCGCGCCGGTCGTCGCTGTCGCGGGCCCGCTCGATCAGCCCGAGGTCGAGCAGCACCTGGACCTGGCGGCTCACCGCGCCCTTGTCGATCGAGAACACCTCGACGAGGTCGCTGGCCCGCCGCGGACCCGAGTCGTGCAGGGCCATCAGGATCGAGTAGGCCACCGGGGGCAGATCCGGGTGCAGCATCCGGGCGCGGTCCGCGATCACCCGCCGCAGCCGGCGCGCGAGCACGCTCATCTCGTGCTCGAGGGCTCGCAGGGTCTCGTCGTCGGCCACGGCCTCACCCTACAAATGTGTGCGGAATGCAGCGACCCGCAGGTGTGGCTTCGAGAAGCCGCTCGGGGGACGTTCCCGATTCACCTGCGGGTCGGGTGACTGCTTTGGATTCACCAGCGCGCTCTCGCACGGCTGGCCGGCGGGCTGCTAGCGGGCAGCCACCTCACGCGTCCTGAAAGAAATCATTCTTCGGACCACCTCCTTTCCCGTGTCCCACCACCGTAGGTCGTCGCGAGGCGTGACTCAACGGGTTTTCGGGTATGCACCCACGCATGAGCGAACAACCAGAAGACGCGACCGCCGACTCCGCGCCCGAGCCCGACGCCGGCTCCGGCAGCGACTCCGAGGAGTCCAGCTCGATCGAGCTCGAGGAGAGCGAGCCCGGCGAGGTGGGCGACGACAAGCTGCCCGAGGACCTGCAGCCGACCGAGGACAACCCGCTGGCCCGCCACCCCGGCCAGACCGGGAACGACGAGGACAAGATCGGCGCCGATGTCGAGGGCACCGACGCGGAGAACCCGTCGACGAACACCACCTACGGCAGCGGCCCCGACGACGGCGGCGCCTCGCAGGCGGAGCAGGACTCCTCCGACGACGCTCCCGGTGAGTCCGAGAACAGTGAGGTCAAGGCGGAGGAGGACGACGGCTCCTCGACGCTGGACAACGGCGGCGGCGGAGCCGGCTGACCCCTACCCGCCGGTGGCCGTGGGTGCGGCGAACTGGGCGTTGTAGAGCCGGGCGTAGGCGCCGTCGGCCAGCAGGAGCTCCTCGTGGGTGCCCTGCTCGACGATCGCCCCGTCCTCCATCACCAGGATCAGGTCCGCGTCGCGGATCGTGGAGAGCCGGTGGGCGATCACGAACGAGGTCCGGTCGCTGCGCAGTGCCGCCATCGCCTGCTGCACCAGCAGCTCGGTCCGGGTGTCCACCGAGCTGGTCGCCTCGTCGAGGATCAGCAGTGCGGGATCGGTCAGGAACGCGCGTGCGATCGTGACCAGCTGCCGCTCGCCGGCGGAGAGGTTCGAGCCCTCCTCGTCGATGACGGTGTCGTAGCCCTCCGGCAGCGAGTGCACGAACCGGTCCACGAACGTCGCCCGGGACGCCTCGAGGATCTCCTCCTCGGTGGCGTCGGGACGGCCGTAGGAGATGTTGTCGCGGATCGTGCCCTCGAAGAGCCAGGTGTCCTGGAGCACCATCCCGATCTGGCTGCGCAGCGCCGCCCGCGGCATCGTGGAGATGTCCACCCCGTCGAGGGTGATCCGGCCGCCGTCGACGTCGTAGAAGCGCATCACCAGGTTGACCAGGGTGGTCTTGCCGGCGCCCGTGGGGCCGACGATCGCGACGGTCTCCCCCGGCCGGGCGACCAGGGAGAGGTCCTCGATCAGCGGGACGGCCGGGTCGTAGGAGAACGTGACGTGCTCGAAGGACACCTGCCCCCGGCGCGACCCTGCCGGTGCCGGAAGACTGTCGGAGTCGGCCGGCTCCTCCTCCGCGTCGACGAGCTCGAAGACCCGCTCCGCGGACGCGACCCCCGACTGGAGCAGGTTCATCATCGAGGCCACGGTGGTCAGTGGCTGGGTGAACTGGCGGGTGTACTGCACGAAGGCCTGCACCTCCCCCAGGGACAGGGATCCCGAGGCGACCCGCAGCCCGCCGATGACGGCGATCACGACGTAGTTGAGGTTCCCGATGAACATCATCGCCGGCATGATCAGGCCCGAGACGAACTGGGCGCCGAAGCTGACCTTGTAGAGCTCGTCGTTCTCCTCCGCGAACGTCCGCTCCACCTCCTGCTGCCGGCCGAAGACCTTCACCAGCGCGTGGCCTGAGTAGGCCTCCTCGATCTGCGCGTTCAGTCGTCCCGTACGGCGCCACTGGGCCACGAACTGCCCCTGCGAGCGCTTCATGATCGCCCGCGTCAGCAGCAGCGAGACCGGCACCGAGACCAGGGCCACCAGCGCGAGCAGCGGGGAGATCCAGAACATCATCCCGAGCACGGCGAACACCGTGAGCAGCGAGGTCATCAGCTGGCTCAGCGTCTGCTGGAGGGTCTGGCTGACGTTGTCGATGTCGTTGGTGACCCGGCTGAGCAGCTCGCCGCGCGGGGATCGGTCGAAGTAGTTCAGCGGCAGCCGGTTGATCTTCTCCTCGACGTCCTGCCGCATCCGGTGCACGGTGTTCTGCACGACCCGGTTGAGCACGATGCCCTGGAGCCATCCCAGCAGCGCCGCCCCGACGTACACCGCGAGCACGGTGAGCAGCACGTTGCGCACCGCGACGAAGTCGACGCCCTGGCCGGGCACGATGTGGTCCATCCCGGCGAGCACGTCGGCGAGCTTGCTCTCACCGCTGTTCCGCAGCCGCTCCACCGCCTGCGCCTGGGTGGACCCGGCGGGGACGAAGTTGCGGCTGAACATCCCGGAGAACACCAGGTCGGTGGCGTGGCCGAGGATGCGCGGGCCGACCGAGAGCAGCAGCACGCTGCCCACGCCGAGGAGCACCACCACCACGGCCTTGGCGCGGTCCGGGCGCATCTGGGCGACGAGCCTCTTGGAGGACGGGATGAACGTCATCGCCTTCTGCCCGACCATGCCCCCGCCCATGGGGCCGCGGCCGGGGCCGCCGGCGGGCGCCTCGATCCGCTCGGTGGCCTCGAAGCCGGCCTGCTTGTCCTTCACGGCCGGGGAGTCCGCCGAGGAGTCGACCGGGGCCTCGACCGGGGCCTTCTCGCCCGGGCTCATGCCGCCTCCTCCGCGGTCAGCTGCGAGGTGACGATCTCCTGGTAGGTGCCGCAGGTCTCGAGCAGCTCGTGGTGGGTGCCGCGTCCCACCACCCGGCCGTCCTCGAGCACCAGGATCAGGTCGGCGTCGATGATCGTGGTCACGCGCTGGGCCACGATCAGCGTGGTCGAGTCGCGGGTCGTCGGTCGCAGCGCCGCCCGCAGCCGCGCGTCGGTGGCGAGGTCGAGGGCAGAGAACGAGTCGTCGAACAGGTAGATCCCCGGCTTGCGGACCAGGGCCCGGGCGATCGCGAGGCGCTGGCGCTGGCCGCCGGAGAAGTTCGTGCCTCCCTGGACCACCGGCGCGTCGAGCCCCTCGGCGAGGGACTCGACGAAGTCGCGGGCCTGGGCGATCTCGAGGGCGGCCCACAGCTCGTCCTCGGTGGCGTCGGCCTTGCCGTACTCCAGGTTGCTGCGGATGGTCCCGGAGAACAGGTAGGCCTTCTGGGGCACCAGCCCGATCTGGGACCAGAGCGCGTCCGGGGCGATCCGGCGTACGTCGGAACCACCCACCCGGACCACGCCCGAGGTCGCGTCGAAGAGCCGCGGGATGATGTTGACCAACGTCGACTTCCCGGCACCGGTGGACCCGATCACCGCCACGGTCTGTCCCGGTCGAGCGGACAGGGACACGTCGCTGAGCACCGGGGACTCCGCACCGGGGTAGGAGAACGTCACGTCCTCGAGGTCGAGCCAGCCGCGCCGGGCGGGGTCGGGCAGCTCGGGGTCCTCCGGCGGCGGCACCGAGGTCTGCGTGTCCAGCACCTCGACGATCCGGTCCCCGCAGACCGAGGCCCGCGGCACCATCATCAGCATGAAGGTCGCCATCATCACCGACATCAGGATCTGCATCAGGTAGGACAGGAACGCGGTGAGCGCCCCGACCTCCATCTGGCCGTCGTCGACGCGGTGCCCGCCGAACCAGATCACCGCGACGCTGGAGACGTTCACCACCAGCATCACCAGCGGGAACATCGTGGCCATCCACCGCCCGGCCCGGACCGAGACGTCGGTGAGGTCGTCGTTGGCGCGACGGAAGCGGGCGGCCTCGTGGGGCTCCCGGACGAACGCCCGGATGACGCGGATGCCGGTGACCTGCTCGCGCAGGATCCGGTTGACCTCGTCGATGCGGACCTGCATCCGGCGGAAGTTGGGCACCATCCGGCTGACCACGAGGCCGACGCTGAGGAACAGCGCGGGCACGACGACGGCGAGGATCCAGCCCAGGCCGAAGTCCTCGCGCAGGGCCATCACCACGCCGCCGACCATCATGATCGGGGCGGAGACCGCGATGGTGCAGGCCATCAGCACCAGCATCTGCACCTGGGTGACGTCGTTGGTGCTCCGGGTGATCAGCGACGGGGCCCCGAACTCCTGGACCTCCCGCGCGGAGAACGTGCCCACGCGCCGGAACAGCGCGGCCCGCAGGTCGCGGCCCAGGCTCATCGAGGTCCGGGCGCCGAACCAGACGGCGCTGACCGAGCTGGCCGCCTGGACCAACGTGACGGCGAGCATCACCCCGCCGGCACGGACGATGTAGCCGGTGTCGCCGGTGGCCACCCCGCGGTCGATGATGTCCGCGTTCAGGCTGGGCAGGTAGAGCATCGCCACCACGCCGACGAACTGCAGGACGACGACGGCGGCCAGCCAGGACCGGTAGGGCTGGAGGTACTCGCGGACGAGGCGCAGCAACATCTCAGCCCTCCCTTCCCTGGTCCCCGGGAGGCGTCACGCCGGTCTCGCGCCTGATCTGCTCACTGCGGGTCACCTGACCACACTAGGGAGCAAGGCGCGACGTGCCCCAACCATTTGTCCCGCGTCGGTAGACCAGTCGGTCGTGCAGCCGGCCCTTGCGTCCCTGCCAGAACTCCACCAGGTCCGGCAGCACGCGGTAGCCGCCCCACCGGGGCGGGAGCGGGACCGGGTCGGCGTCGGCGAACCTGCCCTCGACCTGCGCGTACAGGTCGTCGAGCTCGTGTCGCGAGGACACCTCCTGCGACTGCGGCGAGGCCCACGCGCCGAGCTGGGACTCGCGGGGCCGCACCGAGAAGTAGGCCTCGCTCTCCTCCTGCGAGACCGGGGTCGCGGTGCCCTCCACCCGGACCTGGCGCTGCAGGTCGTGCCAGGGGAAGAGCAGCGCGACCGCGGGGTTGGCGGCGAGGTCGTGGCCCTTGCGGGAGTCGTAGTTGGTGTAGAACACGAAGCCCTCGTCGAGCCCCTTGAGCAGCACCATCCGGGACGACGGGCGTCCCTGGTCCGAGACGGTGCTCACGACCATCGCGTTGGGCTCGTGCACCCCGGCCGCGACCGTGTCCTCGAGCCAGGCCCGGAACATCTCGACGGGGTCGGGCCGCAGGTCTGGAAGGTCGAGCCCGCGGTCGCCGTACTCCCTCCTGAGGGCGGCAAGGTCGGCACCGTTCGGCTTCTCGCTCATCCTCCGAACCTAGCGCCAGCGCCCCGGCCGAAGTCCGCAACTGGGTACCCAGCGTGACGGCGCGCACAGGAGTAGGCATGATGTGACAGTCCGCGACACTGCCGGACAGCCACTCGAAGGAGTCGTCACCAATGACCGAGGTACACCACGGCCTGGAGGGCGTAGTCGCCTTCGAGACCCAGATCGCCGAGCCCGACAAGGAAGGGTCCGCGCTCCGTTACCGGGGCGTCGACATCGAGGAGATCGTCGGCCGGATCCCGTTCGAGAAGGTCTGGGGCCTGCTCATCGACGGGTCCTACGACCCGGGTCTTCCCCCCGCCGAGCCGGTCAACCTGCCGATCCACACCGGCGACGTCCGCGCCGACGTCCAGGCCGGTGTCGCGATGCTCGCACCGATGCTGGGCATGAAGCAGACCTACGACATCTCCGACGAGGAGGCCCGCACCGACCTCAGCCGCGTCGCGGTGATGGTGCTGTCGTACGCCGCCCAGTCCGCTCGTGGTCTCGGCCTGCCGATCGTCCCCCAGCGCGAGGTCGACAAGGGGAACACCCTCGCGGAGAAGTTCATGATCCGCTGGAAGGGCGAGGCCGACCCCGCCCACGTCAAGGCGATCGACGCCTACTGGAGCTCGGCCGCCGAGCACGGGATGAACGCCTCGACGTTCACCGCCCGGGTGATTACCTCCACCGGCGCCGACGTCGCCGCGGCGTTCTCCGGCGCGATCGGCGCGATGAGCGGCCCGCTGCACGGCGGAGCCCCCTCCCGCGTGCTCGGGATGATCGAGGACGTCGAGAAGACCGGCGACGCGAAGGCCTACGTCAAGAAGCTGCTCGACGACGGTGAGCGCCTGATGGGCTTCGGCCACCGCGTCTACCGCGCAGAGGACCCCCGGGCCCGCGTGCTGCGCCGCACGGCCAAGGAGCTCGGCGCCCCTCGCTACGAGGTCGCCGAGGAGCTGGAGAAGGCCGCGCTCGCCGAGCTCAAGGAGCGCCGCCCCGACCGCGTCCTGGAGACCAACGTGGAGTTCTGGGCGGCGATCGTCCTGGACTTCGCCGAGGTCCCGGCCAACATGTTCACCTCGATGTTCACCTGCGCCCGCACCGGCGGCTGGTCGGCGCACATCCTGGAGCAGAAGACCACCGGCCGGCTGATCCGGCCCTCGGCGATCTACGTCGGCCCGGGCGAGCGTCCGGCCAGCGACATCGAGGGCTGGAACCCTGCGTGGGGCGACACCGACGCCTCCGAGGAGCCCGTCGCCTGATCGTCCGACGGCCCGGGGTCAGGTGCGGCGATCGCCCTGCCCCCGGGCCGTTGCGCGCTCCGGGGTGGGCGCCAGGCTGCGCGCGAAGCAGCGCGAGAGCGGCGCGTCCTTGTAGAACCCGAACCCGGGGATGCGGACGTAGCCCGAGGACTCGTAGAGCGAGATCGCCTCGGGCTGGCGGATCCCGGTCTCGAGCACCATCACCTGCGCCCCCGCTTCGCGGGCGGTCTGCTCGAGATGGGCCAGCATCTCGCGGGCCAGGCCCAGGCGCCGGCCGCTGGGGGCGACGTACATCCGCTTCACCTCGGCGCTGAGCCGGGTGCCGTCCACCTCGACGTCCTCGCGCCGGCGCCAGGCGCCGGTGGCCACCGGCCGGTCCTGGAGATAGCCGACGAAGAAGGCGCCCATCGGCTCCTCGAAGTACGTCGGGTCGATCGGGGTCTCGTCACGCCCGCCGTAGCGCCGGACGTACTCCTCCTGGACCTCCTCGACGAGGACGGCCGCGTCCGGATGGGTGATCGGCAGCCGTTCCACCCGCCAGCCCGAGAGGTCCACCATGACTGACAGAATAGGGACCGTGACCGACATCGTGATCCCCGAGGAGCTCAAGCCTGCCGACGGACGATTCGGAGCCGGACCCTCGAAGATCCCTGTCGGCGCCCTGGACGCGCTGGCCGCGACCGGCACCTCCCTGATGGGCACCTCGCACCGGCAGGCTCCCGTGCGCAACCTGGTCGGGCACGTCCGCGAGGGGCTCGGTGACCTGTTCTCGCTCCCCGACGGCTACCAGGTCGTGCTCGGCAACGGCGGCTCCACCGCGTTCTGGGACATCGCCACCTTCGGGCTGATCCGGGAGAAGAGCCAGCACCTGAGCTTCGGCGAGTTCGGCTCGAAGTTCGCCCAGGCCGCCACCGCGGCCCCCTTCCTCGCCGACCCCACGGTGATCAGGAGCGAGCCCGGTTCGCGGCCCGAGCCGGTGGCAGAGGAGGGCGTGGACGCCTACGCGTGGGCTCACAACGAGACCTCGACCGCGGTGATGGCGCCCGTCCGGCGGGTGGCCGACGACGACTCGCTGGTGCTCATCGACGCGACCTCCGGCGCCGGAGGGCTTCCGGTGGACCTCAGCGAGGCCGACGCCTACTACTTCGCGCCGCAGAAGGCCTTCGCCTCCGACGGCGGACTGTGGATCGCCCTGATGTCGCCGGCCGCCCTGGACCGGGCGGCCTCGATCGCGGCGAGCGGCCGCTGGATCCCCGCGTTCTTCGACCTGCCCACCGCCATCGAGAACTCGGCGAAGAACCAGACCTACAACACCCCCGCGGTCGCGACGCTGTTCCTGATGGCACAGCAGCTCGACTGGATGAACGGCCAGGGCGGGCTCGACGCGATGGTCGCGCGGACCACGGCCTCCTCCCAGGCGCTCTACGGGTGGGCCGAGCGCACGTCGTACACCACGCCGTACGTCGTCGACCCGCAGCACCGCTCGCTGGTGATCGGCACCGTCGACCTCGACGAGGCGATCAGCGCCGACGCGGTCGCGGCGACCCTGCGGGCCAACGGCATCGTGGACACCGAGCCCTACCGCAAGCTGGGGCGCAACCAGCTCCGGATCGCGATGTACCCCGCGGTCGACCCGGCCGACGTCGAGGCGCTCACCGCGTGCGTCGACTTCGTGGTCGAGCGCCTCTGACCTGACCCGACCCCAGCTCGCGGCCGCCGCACCGGCGCAGGGTCAGTCCGACCGGTGGCGCAGGCCCAGGCCGATGCCCGAGGCGCCCACGCCGACGACGCCCAGGATCGCCCACATCAGCCAGGGGTCGGGCATCTCGAACCCGGCCCGGTCCTGCTCGCCCGGCGGCGGCTCGGGTGTCGGCACGGGACTGGCCGTGGACGAGGGGGTCGGGGCGGTCGGGGTCGCGGAGGCCGACGGGCTCGCCGAGGGCGTACCCGAAGGGGTGGCCACCGGGGTCGCTGCCGAGGTCGCTGCGGGTGCGGCAGCCGGCTGTCGCATCCGCTGCACCACGGCCGCGGGGAGGGACACCTCGTGCACCACCGCGCGCACGCCCTCGCTGCTCAGCCGGATCCGCCCGGTGGGCCCCACGGAGATCCCCTCGCCCTGGGGCTGGGGTGGGAGCGCGAAGGTCCCGACGGGTGCGAAGCCGGGGAAGGTGTAGACGCTGGCCTGTCCGGGGCCACGCACGATCACGTGGCGCCCGTCGGGCAGCATCGCGGCGTCCGTGGCGAGCTCGGCCACCCGGCCCACCGGCTCGAGCCGGTTCACCTTCGTGCGGCTCAGCCGGGCCGGGGCCCGGAAGACGGCGCCGCCGGAGAACGCCTTGGTGATCACGTGCAGGCGACCGGAGCGGTCCGCGAACAGGGACTCCGCGTCCCTGGAGCCACCGGGGTAGGCGAAGCGGTAGGTCGCGGCGACCCGGGTGGTCCGTCCGGGCAGCAGCTTGACTCGGTGGACGCTGACCCACTTGCGCCGGGCGCGGTTGTCCCCGATGTCACCGACCCAGACCGACCAGCCCCCGGCGGGGGCGAGGGCCTCCACGTCGACCAGGTCGGCGCGGTACCTCGTCGTGGCGACCGTGGCGCCGGTCGCCGCGTCGAGGAGGTAGAGCACCGGTCGGCCACCGGAGTCGTTGGTGGTGACCATGGCAGAGCCCAGGTCGACGAGCCCGCTGGACTCGTCGATCCGGGTGTCGCTGAACGCGAAGGCAGGACCGTCGTTGCCGTGGGCTGCCGACGCAGGGACCGACACCATCCCCCCGGTCAGCAGCGCAGCGATGAGCATGCGCCACCTCAATGCGGATCCCCCTCGTTCAGCAGCTCCGCCAGCTGCGGTGTGAGGTGCCACGAGGACACCAGCACGTCGTACTCGTCCTGGGCCTGCCTTGACGGAGCAGTCCCCGTACGCACGGCTCGCAACAGGGTGTTGCGCGGAGTGTGCACGCTGTCGACGAACTCGACGACGTCGACTCGGTAGCCGACCTGTCGGAGAATCCCTGCCCGCAGGGCGTCGGTCAAGGTATCGGCCAGACGTTCGCGAAGAATGCCGTCTCGGGTCAAACTGGTGTAGCCCACCGGTGTCGGATTTTCCCGTAATTGTCGAGAAATATCGTGATGACAGCACGGTGCTGCTAGCACCAGTTCCGCCTGCCAGCCGATGGCCCGGAACAGGGCGTCGTCGGTGGCCGTGTCGCACGCGTGCAAGGCCAGCACGACGTCGGGATGCTCCTCCAGGACCACGTCCCGGATGCCCGCGGTGAGGAAGGTGAGCTCATCGGCCACGCCGAGCTGCTCGGCGACCTCGGTGTTGTGCCGACGCGACTGCTCCTTGACGTCGACCCCGATGAGGTGCACCGGCAGCTGCTCGCGCAGCCAGGCGTGAGCCGCGAAGGTCAGGTAGGCGTTGCCGCAGCCGAGGTCGACGACCCGCAGCGGGTTCTCCGGCGTCGGCGTGCGCAGCCTCCCCGCCCGGGTGGCCTCGTCGATGGCCGCCGAGAGCGAGCGCAGGAACTCCTCGACCTGGCGGTACTTCGCCTGGCGCGACGGCTTAACCCGCCCCTGGGCGTCGGAGATGCCGAGCGCGCGCAGCACCGGGTGGTCACCGGGCAGGAGACGCTGCTTGGCGTGGTCGTGGCCGCGCTCGGGGACCACCGGCTGCTCCCGGTCCGTGGAGTGCGTCAGCGGCCGCCGCTTCTTGGTCACCCGGAGCTGGTGGGTCTGCGTGGTGGTCTCGACGTGCCAGTTGGCGAAGGGCTGGGCGAACAGCTCCTCGAGGGCGGCTGCGACGTCCTCGTGGTTCGTGACGTGGGCCTGGGTGTCGTCGTACGCCGTGACCTGGAGGCGCCTGCCGGCCTTCAGGTCGACGTAGCGCAGCTCCACGCGGCGCCACCGGGGCTCCGGCTCCCCGCGGCGCCGGCCCGAGGCCAGGGCGCGGACGAGGTGCTCCTCGTCGGCCACGAGGTCGCGCAGCCGGGTGAGTGCCAGCGAGAGTTCCTCGGCCATCACAGCCCCGCTCTACTTGCTCAGGGCTGCGATCACCACGATGAGGATCAGCCCACCCAGCGCGACCGGAATCACCATGCGGCGGTAGCGGGGGTTCATGCCGGCGAGTCTATGGGCTCGGCAAGCGGCGCCCGACCGACCGTCACCTGGGGCTCGACGAAGCCCCGGCGGCGGGTGAAGATCGCCATCGCGAGCAGCACCCCGAGGATGGTCAGCCCGCCCCCGCCGATCAGCGTCCACCGGGCGCCGAACTGCTCACCGATCCAGCCGATGAACGGCGAGCCGATCGGCGTACCCCCCATGAACACCATCAGGTAGAGCGCCATCACGCGGCCCCGCAGGTGGGGTGCGGTGGCCAGCTGCATCGTGGTGTTCGCGGCCGTGATCATCGTCAGCGCGCTGAACCCGAGGAGCGGGACGATCAGGGCGAACGTGAGGTACGTCGGCACCAGGCCGGCGAGGATCTCGACCACCCCGAAGACCAGCGCGGCGCCGGCGACCAGCCGCAGCCGGATCCGGACCCGGCGAGCGGCCAACAGGGCTCCGGTGAGCGATCCGACCGCCATCGCGGAGCCGAGCAGGCCGTACTCGGTGGCGCCCTTGTCGAAGACCTGGGTGGCCATCAGCGCGGAGGTCATCTGGAAGTTCAGGCCGAAGGTGCCGGCGAAGAACACGATGGTGAGCACCAGCATCAGGTCCGGGCGACCGCGCAGGTAGCGCACGGCGTCGCGGATCATCCCCTTGTGCCGTGGCTCGGGCGGACTGGTGTTGAGGTCGGCGACCACCATCCGACGCAGCGCGAACACCACCGCCGCGTAGCTGAGGCCGTTGAGCAGGAACACCCAGCCGGTGGCCTCCGCTCCCCCGCCCAGCGCGCCGATCAGCAGCCCGGCGATGGCCGGCCCGGCCACCCGGGCGGCGTTGAAGGACGCGGAGTTCAGGCCGACGGCGTTGCTCAGGTCGTCGGGGCCCACCATCTCGCTGACGAAGCTCTGCCGGGCCGGGGCGTCGAAGGCCGAGCCGACCCCGAAGACGAACGCCAGCACGTAGACGTGCCAGACCTCCACGGTGCCGGTCACCGCGAGCGTGCCGAGCAGCAGCGCGGTGAGCCCCATCACGACCTGGGTCACCTGGAGCAGCCGGTGCTTGGGGAACCGGTCGGCGACCAGCCCGGCGTACGGCGAGAGCAGCAGCGCGGGCAGGAACTGCAGCCCCGTGGTGATGCCCAGCGCGACACCGTCGTTGGTGGCCAGCACGACGACCAGCCAGTCCTGGGCGACGCGCTGCATCCAGGTGCCGGTGTTCGACACGACACCACCCGTGGCGTACAGGCGGTAGTTGTGGTTGTGCAGGGAGCGGAACGTAGGACTCAAGTAGTGGCCAACCTCTGGATCAGTGGCGCGGCCTCACGCAGGAGGGCGCGCTCGTGCGGAGTGAGCTCGCGCAGTCGCTGGCTCAGCCAGGCGTCGCGCCGCCGGCGGCCGGCAAGCACGGCCTCCCGCCCCTGATCGGTCAGGTCGACGAGCACCTGCCTGCCGTCGCTGTCGTGCGGCCGGCGGACGACGTACCCCTGCTCGACCAGCCAGTTCACCGTCCGGGTCATCGACGGCGGCCGCACGTTCTCGTGCGCAGCGAGCGCACCGACGGTGCACTCGCCCTCACGGAACAGGATACCGAGCGCGCTCGACGCGGTGCTGGTCAGCGGGTCGTCCGGGTCCCGCTCGTTGCGCAACCGTCGGGACAGCCGCGCCACCGAGAACCGGAGCTCACTGGCCAGCCCACCCTCGGACCGCGACGTCTGCGGCCGGGGCTGCGGCGACTGCGTGACTGAAGACATATCGTTAGCATAAGTCATTACCCCCGCTAACCATTCCCTGAGCGCACAGATTTTTCCGCGTCCGCCGAGCGGCGGCTGTGGCGCAGACGCGCGGACACAAGTTCTCGTCTCGCGGAGCACGCACGCTCAGCCGACGCGGTCGACCCGACTTGTGTCCGCGCGTCTACGAGGCTGGGCCGGGACAGCTGGGCCGGGACAAGAGTGCCCGGTCAGCGTGCTCAGGTGAGGAGGTTGGTGAGCGGGTCGATCGCGAAGTAGGCGACGAACATCACGCTGATGCCCCACATCAGGGGGTGGATCTGGCCGATCTTGCCGCGGACGACCTTGATCAGGACGTAGGCCAGGAAGCCGGCGCCGATACCGGCGGTGATCGAGTACGTGAACGGCATCAGCACGATGGTGAGGAACGCCGGGATCGCGATCTCGATGTCGTCCCAGTCGATGCCCCGGACCTGCTGCATCATCAAGAAGCCGACCAGGACCAGCGCGGGTACGGCGGCCTCGCTCGGGATCACCTTGACCAGAGGGGCCAGGAAGATCGAGAACAGGAAGAGCACGCCGGTCACGACGGAGGCGAGACCGGTGCGGGCGCCCTCGCCCACGCCTGCCGCGGACTCCACGTAGGAGGTGTTCGAGGACACGCCGCCCGCGCCACCGGCGACGGCGGCGAGGGAGTCCACGACCAGGATGCGCCGGGTGTTCGGGGGTGCGCCTTCCTCGTCGAGCAGCCCTGCCTCGGCGCCGATGGCCGTCATCGTGCCCATCGTGTCGAAGAAGTCGGCCAGCATCAGCGTGAACACCAGCAGCACGACCGCGACGACGCCGATCGACTCGAAGGAGCCGAGCAGGTTGAACTCGCCGAGGGTGCCGAAGTCGGGTGCCTCGAAGATGCTGTCCGGCAGCGCCGGCACGGTCAGGCCCCAGCCGGTGGGGTTGTCGGCGCCCGCGGGGCCGAACTTCCCGAGGGTCTCGACCACGATCGCGATCACCGTGGTGGCGAGGATCGAGATCAGGATCGCGCCCCTGACCCGCAGCACCCACAGGGCGATCATCAGCACCAGGCCGATCACGAACACGGCCACGGGCCAGCCCTGGAGGCTGCCGCCGTTACCGAGCTGGACCGGCACGGTGCTCATCGCGGCGTCGGGGATCCGGCGGACGAAGCCCGCGTCGACGAAGCCGATCAGGGCGATGAACAGTCCGATGCCGACCGAGATCGCGACCTTGAGCTGCGCTGGGACAGCGTGGAAGACCGCTTCCCGGAAGCCGGTGAGCACGAGGACCAGGATCACGATCCCCTCCATCACCACCAGGCCCATCGCGTCCGCCCAGGTCATCTGGGTGGCGATCGAGACCGCCACGAACGCGTTCAGCCCCAGTCCGGCGGCCAACGCCAGCGGATAGTTCGCGAACACGCCCATCAGGATGCTCAGCAGGCCGGCCACGAGCGCCGTACCCGCGGCGATCGCCGCGAGGTTGCCCGGGGCGGCTCCTCCGAGGAGGTTGCCGTCGGCGTCCTCGATGAAGCCGAGGATCAGCGGGTTGAGCACGATGATGTAGGCCATCGTGAAGAAGGTGACCACACCACCGCGGATCTCCTGGGCGACGGTCGATCCACGTTCGGTGATCTTGAAGAACTTGTCCACGCGCGGAATCCAACCACGATGTCGGCTCCGGCCACGAACGGAGTCCCCAGCGGGGCTAGATTGGGGGCATGCAATCCGCCGACGACCAGCCCATGGTCCACGAGATCGGCAACCACACCTACGTCGTCGCGCCGGTCGATCCGCTCGACCTCGACGGGGTCCGCACGATGCAGGTCGGCACCGCCATCTGGGCCGTCGCATTCGTCCTGCTGCTGCCGTTCTACAGCCGCCTCGAGGAGGCGGACAAGCTCTGGTGGCTCTGGACCTGCCTGGCCGGCTTCGGGCTCGGCCTCGTCGGCTGGGACCACGTACGCCGCCGGCGCAATGCCCGACAGCAGCCCACGGAGCAGCAGCTCACAGACCAGCAGCTCACCGACCGGTAGCCGGCCGGCGCGGCGACCGGGAGCGAGCTGCCGGGCCCCGGCCAGGTCGTCGACGAGGGCGACCCCCATCACCTGGCACCGGCATCGCGCAGGAGGCGAAGGATGACCCGCACCGTCTACTACACCGCCACCACCCTCGACGGCTTCCTCGCCGACGAGCACGACTCCCTGGCGTGGCTCTTCGAGCAGGACATCGACCAGGCCGGGCCGGGTGGCTACGAGCCGTTCATCGCCACCGTGGGCGCCCTCGTGATGGGTACGACGACCTACCGCTGGATCGGCGACCACATGCGCGCCCACGACGAGACGTGGGCCTACGACATCCCCTGCTGGGTCTTCACCCACCAGGAGCTCGAGCCGCTGGGTGACGACATCACGTTCGTCTCGGGCGAGGTGGCCGAGCAGCACGCGGCGATCACCGCATCGGCGGGCGAGCGTGACCTCTGGGTCGTCGGCGGCGGCGACCTCGCCGGTCAGTACGCCGACGCGGGGCTGCTCGACCAGGTGATGGTCGCGATCGCACCGGTCACCCTGGGCGCGGGGCGTCCACTGTTCCCGCGCCGGCACGACCTGGAGCTGGTCGAGGTGGGCCGCAACGGCGACTTCGTCGTGGCGACGTACGACGTCCGCGGCCCCCGCAAGGACTGACCGGGACCCAGCGGCGACTCAGAACTGCTCGAAGTCGTCCACGCTCAGCGAGTCGAACACGTGGTCCGGCAGCGGGGGCGGCAGCTGCTTCTTGCGCAGCTGCGCCTCGGAGTGCGCGCCGCAGCCGTGGTCCAGGGAGACCACCTGGCCGTCGTCGTTGGCGAACTCGTTGGCGCACACGCCGAAGGTCTCCGACAGTGGGCCGGCGAGCCGGACCAGGAAGCCGCAGCCCTCGCAGCGGCCGGGGGCCGACTGCGCGATCGGCGTGTTCGGGCCGCGCTCGCCGTCGTACCACCGCTGCGCCGCCAGGTCACGGCCCTCCGTGGAGAGCACCCGGGAGCGGCCCAGGCCGAGCTCCTCGATGACGGCGCGGTCCCACTGGTCGACGTCACCGGCGAAGTAGGCGGGGACCAGGCGGGGGTCGTCCTCGTCGGTGGGCAGCAGGTCCCCCGGCGACAGGTCGCCGGACTGGATCCGCTCGCGCCACGGCACCCAGGCGGGCGCGAGGATGGCGTCGTCACCGGGGAGCATCACGATCTCGTCGATGGTCACGCGGTCCGACCCCGGAGCGTGGGCGACGGTGACCGCCCAGGCCCAGCCCGGGTAGCCGGCCTCGGTGCAGGCGAAGCTGTGCGTGACGACGCCCTGCTCCTCCGGGGTGGCACCGAGGTGCTCCCCCACGACGTCGGCACCCACCTGCTCCACGAGGGCGGCTCGGGCGGTGTCGACTGCCTCGAGGGCGGACGGGTCAACTTGGGTCATCACGGCCCCATTGTCACTCATGGGCAAGGGCTGTGTCCGTTGTGCCCTCGGAGTTGACAAGATGTGGACATGCATGACGAGGGGGCTGCGCCCGAGACCGAGGAACCGGCCCCGCCCGCGTCCGCTCCGCCGCGCGGGCGCCGGGTCGCCGGCGCGACCGGCCGCGGCCTGAAGCGGGCGGGTACGGCGACCGGCTCCGCCGCGACGTACACCTTCCGTCAGGCGCGGCGCGCCTCGCACGCCGAGGGCGCCGGCGACTCCGGCCTCTACCGGCTGATCGAGCTGCACGCGTTCAACGCCGCCGGCGACGCCGCGGTGGCGATCTCGCTGGCGGGCACCCTGTTCTTCGCCCAGCCCGGCGAGGCCCGTGGGCAGGTGGCCCTGTTCCTCGGCCTGACGATGCTGCCGTTCGCCATCGTCGCTCCCCTTCTCGGCCCGTTCCTGGACCGGTTCAGCCACGGCCGGCGCTGGGCGATCGGCAGCACGATGGCGCTGCGCGCGTTCCTGTGCTGGCTGATGGCCGACGCCGTCGCCACCCAGTCCCTGGCGATGTTCCCGACCGCCCTCGGTGTGCTCGTCTCCTCCAAGGCGTACGGCGTGGCCCGCGCCGCGACGGTCCCCCGCCTCCAGCCACCGACGCTGACCCTGGTCAAGGCCAACAGCCGGATCTCGCTGGCCGGGGTGGTGGGCGCCGGGATCGCGGCGCCGTTCGCGGCGGGAGCCGCGACCTTCGGCGCGCAGTGGTCGCTGCGGTTCGCGTTCGTGGTCTTCGCCGCCGCGACCATCCTCTCGATCCTGCTGCCCGCGAAAGCCGACGCCCACGGCGGCGAGCTCGGGGTGAGCCTGAGCGGCGGTGACAAGAAGAAGTTCCGCGTTCCCGCCGACCTCGTCTTCGCCCTGCGGTGCAACGCCGGCCTGCGGATGCTCTCGGGCTTCCTGACGATGTACATGGCCTTCCTGCTGCGCCAACACCCGCTGCCGGGCTGGGAGAACCGCACCACGCTGTTGATGGCGCTGGTGATCGGCGCCGCGGGGTTGGGCAACACCGTCGGGATCGGGCTCGGGTCCATCCTCACCCGGCTCAGACCCTCGGTCACGGTGGTCGTGGCGCTGCTGGCGGACGCGACCGCCGCGGTGGTCGTGGCGCTGTTCTACGGGCTGGTGCCCGCCGTGATCCTCGGCCTCACTGCAGGCATCGCCCAGGCGATGGGGAAGCTGGTGCTGGACGCGACGATCCAGCGCGAGGTGCCCGAGCGCAACCGCACCTCCGCGTTCGCGCGCTCCGAGACCCTGCTCCAGCTGTCCTGGGTGGTCGGCGGCTTCATCGGGATCGCGCTGCCGCTCCAGGCGGGCGGCAAGGTGGTCCCCGAGCTGGGCCTGGGCGTCCTGGCCACCCTGATGGTCGGCTGGACGGTGTTCGTGCTGCTCAAGCGGCCCGGACGGGCCTCGGAGGAGCCTGCGACCGCAGGCTCCGGGCCGCAGCCCGGCTGAGGGTGCCGCTCACCGCGAGCGGCGCCCAGAGCTCGCTGCCCAGCTCGGGCCTAGAGCTCCAGCTCGTCGGCCAGGCCGCGGAGCAGCTTGGCGGTGGGCCGGGCGGTCTTGGCGTCAGGGCGGCGGCCGTGACGGTAGGCCTCCTCGACTCCCTCGAGGAGGCGGATCAGGTCCTCGACGATCCCGACCATCTCCTCGGGGTTCTTGCGCTGCGCCTCACGCCGGTTCGCGGCGACCGACGGCGGGGCGTCGAGCACCTTGACCTGGTGGGCCTGCTCGCCCTTGCGGCCCGAGAGGATGCCGAACTCGACCCGGGTCCCGGCCTTGAGCGTGGTGAGCCCGTCGGGCAGGGAGGAGGAGCGGACGTAGACGTCGTCCCCGTCCTCGCGGGAGAGGAAGCCGAAGCCCTTCTCCGCGTCGTACCACTTGACCTTTCCGGTGGGCACGGCACTGCCTTTCTGTCTTGCTCGTCATGACTGGGCCGATGTCTGCCGGCCCGGGGAGTGCACAGCGTACGTGCTGCCCCCAGGGCCCACGAACCAGTTTCGGACGCTGGGCGCGTCTTGACCAGCCCGCCGGGCAGGCGTCCGGCCCGACAGCGGGGACGCTAGCCGCCCCGCCGCTCGCGGGGGCCCTCGACGAAGCGCTCGAGGACGAAGGCGTCCAGCCAGGCCGGGAACTCCGCGAGGTCGGTGAGCACCACGTCGGTGCCCGCCTCCACGAGCTCGTCGCGGGTGCAGCCACCGGTGAGCACCGAGACGCTCACGGCGTCCGCCGCCAGGGCGCCCTCCACGTCGTGCACGTGGTCGCCGACGTAGACCTGGGCCCCGTGCCGCCGCAGCACCTCCCCCTTCCCGGCTCCCCAGACCCGGCCCTCGACGACGTCGACGTCGAGGCCGAGGTGGTCGACGTGCAGCTGGGCGTTGGGCGTGTGCTTGCCGGTGACCAGGACGATGCGCCCGTCGTGACGGCGTACGGCGGCCAGCGCATCGGCCACCTCGGGGAACGCGGGCGTCGGCTCGACGGCGAGGTCGGGGTAGATCTCCCGGAACCGGTCGGCGGCCGCCTCGATCCGGTCAGGGTCCAGGTGCGGCTGCAGCAGCGTCTCCAGCGGCGGGCCGAGCCTGGTGGTCATGTCGGTGGTGGGGAACTCCACCCCCAGCTCGGCCCCGAGGGCCTCCAGGGTCGCGGCGAAGCCCACCACGGTGTCGATCAGCGTCATGTCGAGGTCGAACCCCACGACCAGCCGGGCACGCATGGCGCCAAGGCTACGGGGTTCCGTCCGCGATTCCGGCGGCACTCTGGGGCTCCCGGCGCCGCTTGGTTAACCTCTTCTCGTGACGGCGCTCGAGAACAAGCCCCAGAACCAGGTGAGCCACCTGACGGCCGAGGACGTCGAGGCGCTCGGACGCGAGCTCGAGGACATCCGCGAATCGGTGCTGGAGAGCCGCGGCGAGGTCGACGCGGCGTACATCCGCCGGGTGATCGACACGCAGCGCAAGCTGGAGATGACCGGCCGGGCACTGCTGCTCGCGAGCCGCTACCGGCCGGCCTGGGTGCTCGGCACCGCCTGCCTGGCGCTCGCCAAGATCCTGGACAACATGGAGATCGGCCACAACGTCATGCACGGCCAGTGGGACTGGATGCGTGACCCGAAGATCCACTCGAGCACCTGGGAGTGGGACCACGCCTCCCCCGCCGAGCAGTGGAAGCGGGCGCACAACGTCCAGCACCACACGTTCACCAACATCCTGGGCAAGGACAACGACCTCGGGTACGGCATCATGCGCGTCGACGAGGACCAGCCCTGGAAGCCGCGCTACCTCGTGCAGCCGCTGTGGAACTTCCTCAACGCCTGCATCTTCGAGTACGGCATCGCGATGTACGACATGGAGATCGGCGACCACCTCCGCCAGAAGCGCGGGGTCACCCCCGAGCTGCGCGCGAGCATCCGGCAGACCGCCGGGAAGGTCGCCCGCCAGGCCGCGAAGGACTACGTGCTGTTCCCCGCCCTCTCCGGGCGCGCCTGGCGCCGGACGCTGGCCGCGAACCTCACCGCGAACGTGGTCCGCAACGTCTGGTCGCACTCGGTGATCATGTGCGGCCACTTCCCCGAGGGCGTGGAGACCTTCGAGCAGGAGTCGCTGCCGGTCACCGAGACCAAGGGCGAGTGGTACCTGCGCCAGATGCTGGGCTCGGCCAACATCACCGGCAGCCCGATGATGCACCTGCTCAGCGGCAACCTCTCCCACCAGATCGAGCACCACCTGTTCCCCGACCTGCCGAGCCGGCGCTACGCCGAGATCGCCCCGCGCGTCCGGGCCGTCTTCGAGCGCCACGGGCTGCGCTACCACGCCGCCCCGCTCGTGCGGCAGGTCGGCAGCGCGTGGCACAAGGTGGTCCGGCTCTCGCTGCCCAACGACTGGATCGCCGAGACGAACGTGCGCACCGCCCCCCGGCAGCTCGCCCGGCTGTTCCGCAGCGAGGTCCCTGCCTGAGCGACCGCCCGGTTCGGCCCGCGGCTCAGCCGGGCAGGCGAGAGCGGACGACGGCGTCGAGCACCCCCAGCGGGAGGGACCCGGAGTCCAGGACCGCGGAGTGGAACCGCTTGACCTCGAAGGCAGCCCCCTGCCGTGCCTGCGCCTCGGCGCGCATCCGCTGGATCTCCAGGCGGCCCACCATGTACGACGTGGCCTGACCCGGCAGCACGACGTAGCGGTCGATCTCCGGCCGGACCACGCCCTCGGCCAGCGGCGAGTTCGCGAGCATGTACTCGACCGCCTGCTCGCGGCTCCAGCCCAGGGCGTGCAGCCCGGTGTCAACGACGAGGCGGCAGGCACGCAACGAGTCGGCGGCGCACATCCCGATCCGGTCCACCGCCGTGCTGTAGAGCCCCATCTCGTCGGCCAGGCGCTCGGTGTAGAGCCCCCAGCCCTCGGCATACGCCGAGTTGTTCAGGTGCTTGCGGAACTCGGGGACGTCGTCGAGCTCGCTGGCGATGGCGATCTGCAGGTGGTGGCCGGGGATGCCCTCGTGGAAGGCCATCGACTCCAGCTCGAAGGTGCCCCAGGCGGTGGGGTCGGAGATGTTGACGAAGAACGTGCCCCCGCGGCTGCCGTCGCTGGCCGGTGGGTAGTAGAACGCCAGCGGGCCGGTCATCGTGGACTGCACGTCGCACGGCGCCTCGGGCAGCACCTCGAACCACTCCGGCATCGCCTCCCAGGCGCGGGCCATCGCCACCTCGGAGTCATCGACGATCTGCTGGCCGGACTCGAAGTGCAGCCGCGGGTCGGTCCGCATCGCCTCGAAGATGCCGGCGAGGTCGTCGGTGCCGACGACCTCGGGGCCGAGCGCCCGGTACTCCTCGGCGAGCTTCGCGACCTGCTCGAGCCCGATCTCGTGGATCTCCTGCGCGGACTTGTCCGTGGTGGTGAACAGCCGCAGGCTGGAGGCGTAGGCGGCCTCGCCGTCCTCGACCCAGCTCAGGCCGCAGCGGTCGTCGGGGCGGCTGACCGGCAGCACCTCGTCGCGCAGGACGTCGCGGTAGGCCCGCATGCCGGGGCGGACCTCGGACTCCACGACCGCGCGCAGCCGTGCCTTCCACGCGTCGGCGTCCATCCCGTGCGGCGGCGAGCTGGTGACCAGCAGCGGGTCGTCGGCGACCGGCTTGGCCAGCAGCTCGTCGAGCTGGGTGAGCGTGTCCGCCGTCGCGAACCTCGCCGGGACGCGGCCGGAGGCGACGCCCTCGCGGTGCCGCTCGGCGAGCTGGCGGTAGTAGCGGGCCAACCCCCGGAACTTCTCCACGAGGGCGTCGGCGACCTCGGGGTCGGGCAGCGCCAGCATGCCGACCACGATCGGCATGTCCACCTGGATGCCGAAGACGGGGTCGACGGCGAACTCGGTCAGGCGGTGCTCGATCAGCTCCGCGCGGGTGGTGGCGTCGGAGACCAGCACGTCGCGGGTGACCCGCTGCTGTGGGTCCAGGTCGTCGTCCGCGATCGCCCGGGCCCGGTCCACGAACCCGCGCAGGGCAGCGACGTCGCGGTCCTCGTCCTCCCGGGTCACGGCCTCGAACCGGTCCGCCCGACGGTAGTCACCGAGCATGTGGCCCTCGGTGGGGTGCGTGTCGAGGTAGTGCTCCCAGTACGCCGCGGCCAGGGTCTCGATCTCGCTCATCGCTCGTCCTTCGTGTCGGTGGTCCCGAGGCCGAGGATCTCGTAGGTCTCCTCGCGCATCTGCACTTTGCGGATCTTGCCGGTCACCGTCATCGGGAACTCCTCCACCAGGAGCACGTAGCGCGGGATCTTGTAGTGCGCCAGCCGGCCGGAGGCGAACTCCCGCACCTTCGCCTCGTCGAGGGGCTGGGCGCCGGCGCGCAGCTTGATCCACGCGGCCAGCTCCTCGCCGTAGCGCTCGTCGGGTACGCCGATGACCTGCACGTCCTCGACGTCGGGATGGGTGTAGAGGAACTCCTCGATCTCGCGCGGGTAGATGTTCTCCCCGCCCCGGATCACCATGTCCTTGATCCGGCCGACGATGTTGCAGTAGCCGTCCTCGCGCGTCTCGGCGAGATCACCGGTGTGCATCCAGCCGTCGGCGTCGATCGCCTCGGCCGTCTTCTCCTGCCCCTCGGGGTCCTCCAGCGGCCAGTAGCCGAGCATCACCGAGTAGCCCCTGGTGCAGAACTCCCCCGGCTCGCCGCGCTCCAGCGTCTCGCCGGTGGCCGGGTCGACGATCTTGACCTCCACGTGCGGGTGCACCCGCCCGATCGTGGCCGTACGACGGTCCAGGTCGTCGTCCGCACGGGTCTGGCAGGAGACCGGCGAGGTCTCGGTCATGCCGTAGGCGATCGCCACCTCCTCCATGTGCATGTCCTCGATGCAGCGCTTCATCACCTCCACCGGGCAGATGGAGCCGGCCATCACACCGGTGCGCAGGTGGGAGAGGTCGTGGTCGGCGAAGCTCGGGTCGTTCTGGATCGCGATGAACATCGTCGGCACGCCGTACAGGCCGGTGCACCGCTCCGCGGCCGTGGCCTCGAGCGTGATCGCGGGGTCGAAGCCGGGCGCGGGGATCACCATCGTCGCGCCGTGGGTGGTGCAGCCGAGGTTGCCCATCACCATGCCGAAGCAGTGGTAGAAGGGCACCGGGATGCACAGCCGGTCCTCGTGGGTGAAGTTGATCAGCTCGGTGGTGAAGAACCCGTTGTTGAGGATGTTGCGGTGGCTCAGGGTCGCGCCCTTGGGGTAGCCGGTGGTCCCGGAGGTGTACTGGATGTTGATCGCGTCGCCCGGGTCCAGGGTCGCCATCCGTGACGCCACGGCGTCCTCGGGCAGCCCCTCGCCCTCGGCGAGGAGCGCGGCCCAGTCCTCGGTGCCGATGTAGACGACGCGCTCGAGGCTGCCGCCGTTGGCCGAGCCGGCCGAGACCTGGGGCCACACCTCCTCGACCATCGCCCGGTAGTCGCTGCTCTTGAACGACTCGGCGCTGAACAGCAGCCGCAGGCCGGACTGGTTCACGGCGTAGGAGAGCTCGTGGGTGCGGTAGGAGGGGTTGACGTTGACCAGGATCGCCCCGACCTTGGCGCTGGCGAACTGCGCGATCGTCCACTCCGCACAGTTCGGCGCCCAGATCCCGACCCGGTCGCCCTTCTCGATGCCCGTGCCGATCAGCCCGCGGGCCAGGGCGTTCACGTCCCGGTCGAGCTCCGCGTAGGTCCATCGCCTCCCCGTCGCGAACTCGACCAGCGCCTCGTTCTCGCCGTGCTCGCGCACGGTGCCTTCGAAGTTGGCGCCGATGGTCTCCTCGATCAGGGCCGGGCTGGTCTCACCGGCGGCGTAGGACTCCATTCCAGGAACCTACCGAGGCGACCGGGGAAGCGACAGGATCGACTCAGCCCATGCCGCCGTCGACGGCGAGCACGGCGCCGGTGACCATCCGGGCCTCGGGTGAGGACAGGTAGCGGATCGCGGCCGCGATCTCCGCCGGCGCGATGGTGCCCGACAGCATCATCATCAGCCGGTCCGCGACCCGGGTGTCGAGGTCGTCGGTGATCTTCTCGAACACCTCGGCCACGATCGGGGTGTCGACGGTTCCCGGGCAGATCGCGTTGACCCGGATGCCCTCGGGCGAGAGCTCGAGGGCCAGCGCGCGGGTGAGCATGGTGAGTCCGCCCTTGGCTGCGGCGTACGCCGTCGTGTAGGGCTGTGGCACCCGGCCCGCGACCGACGAGACGTTGACGATGTTGCCGGTGCACGCGCGGACGAGCGGCAGCGCCGCCTGCATCACCATGAACGGGCCCTTGAGGTCGATGTCGTGCACCCGGTCCCACTCGGCGTCGGTGATCGTCTCGAACCGGCCGAACTGCACCACCCCCGCGACGTTGGCGAGCACGTCGATCCGGCCCTCGCCCGAGCAGGCCGCGATCGCGGCGTCCACCGACGAACGGTCACCCACGTCGCACGCGACGTGGGTGACGCCCTCGGGGACGCTGTCGCGCAGGTCGAGCCCGTAGACCCGCTCCCCCATCTCGGCGAACATCGCGGCGGTGGCGTGGCCGATCCCCGAGGCGGCTCCGGTGACGACGACGACGCGTGGCTCGGCAGTGCTCAACGGATGCCTCCTGGACCGTGGGACCGACGGTCAGGGCACTGCGCCGTCGGTAGGCCCGGACGCTACCAGCGACCTAGAACGTGTTCTAGGTTCGTTCGCGGGACACCGACCCGCTCCAGGTAGGCCGACGCCTCGCGCTCGGTCCAGTCGCGGCTCTCCCGCAGGCCCTCGGCGAGCATCGCGACGTACGCCGCCGACGGCTCGGTGCGCTCGACGTGGTCGAGGCCGTGCGGCGCCGTGAACAGCAGCATCGGGGCACCCTCGAGCCGGCCCACCTCGACGAGGGTCTCGTAGCGACCCGGCCCGGCGCTGTGCCGACCACCGTCGATCCCACCGATCAACAGCTCCTCCAGCGGGTCGCCCTCCTGCGGGAGGCGGTACATCTCCTGCGCCGCGACGTCGGCGAACTGCTGAGCGGTGACCAGGTAGGCCCGCGCCGCGGTGGGCGCTCCCCGAGCGGGGTCCTGGGTGTCGTGGTCGTAGAAGGCGACACCACCGCCCCACTGCCGCGACTCGCCGGCGAAGTACAGCGTGCCCGGGAGGTCCACCGGCACGCTCCGGGTCGGCAGACGCCGGTTGCGGGCGCCGGGGTTGGCGCGGCTGCCGCCCGGCGGGACGCCGCCCTCGAGGTAGGCCGCGAGCCGCCCGGCCGCCATGTTGGACCCGTAGCTGACGTACCAGACCTCGCCGTGGACGGGCAGCTGTTCGGCGGCAGGATCCTCAGGCATCGCCCTCGACGTTACCGAACGGCCTTGCAAGCCAACGGTGTGGTCACCGAACCTTGACCGATGAGCAGTCCCGATGCCGAGCGCGTGCACCCGGAGACGGCGCAGGAGTGGCGGGCGTGGCTCGATGCCCACCACCAATCGCACGCCGGGGTGTGGCAGGTCTCGTGGCGCAGGCACACCGGGCGCCCCACCGTCAGCTACGACGAGGCGGTCACCGAGGCGCTCGCGGTCGGGTGGGTGGACAGCAAGGGGCAACGTCTCGACGAGGACCGGACGATGCTGTGGTTCGGCCCGCGGCGGGCCACCAGCGGCTGGTCACGCCCGAACAAGCAGCGCATCGAGCGGCTGTACGCCGAGGGCCGGATGGGCCCGGCCGGCCAGGCCGCGATCGACACGGCCCGGGCGAACGGCACCTGGACCCTGCTCGACGCCGTGGAGGACCTCGTCGTACCCGAGGACCTGGCTGCAGCGCTCGCCGCGCACCCCGGCGCGCGCGAGACCTGGGAGGGCTTCCCGCGGTCGGTCAAGCGCGGTCTCCTGGAGTGGATCGTCACCGCGAAGCGGGCGCCCACCCGGGAGGCCCGCATCGCCGAGACGGCCGAGAAGGCGGCGCGGGGCGAGCGCGCCCACCGGCTGTAACCGCTCAGTCGTGCGCGCCCCGCACCACCCGGTCGTGGCGCAGCGAGGACGCCTTGGTCTCCTTGGCGAACAGGACCGCCACGATCGTGATCAGCGCGGCGACCGCGACGTAGACCCCGACCGCGAACGTGTCCTTCTCCTCCGCCGACCCGAGCAAGCGCACCGCGATGATCGGCGCCAGAGCACCGGCGAAGATCGAGGCGAGCTGGTAGCCGACCGAGGCACCGGTGTAGCGCACCGAGGTACCGAAGAGCTCGGAGAAGAACGCCGCCTGCGGCGCATACATCAGCGTGTGGAAGAACAACCCGACCACGACCGCGAGCAGGATCTGCCCCGGGCTGTTGGAGTCGAGCAGGCCGAAGAAGACGAACCCCCAGACCCCCACGCCGACGGCTCCGGTGAAGTAGAGCGGCCGCCGACCGACCTTGTCGGAGAGCGCGCCGATCGCCGGGACGAGGAAGAACTGCAGGGCGGCACCGATCAGCAGCATCCTCAGGATCACATCGTTCTTCTGGTCCAGGTAGGTGGTGACGTAGGTGATCGAGACGATCGTGAAGATGTAGTAGCTGATGTTCTCCGCCATCCGCATCCCCATCGCGATGAAGACCTCCTTGGGGTAGGTCCTGATCACCTCGACGATCGGCATGTGCGAGGACTCGTCCTTCTTGGCCGCGATCTCGGCCTTGGCCTCCTTGAAGACCGGCGACTCCTCGAGCTGGAGCCGGACCCACAGCCCGATCAGCACCAGCACGGCGGAGAGCAGGAACGGGATCCGCCAGCCCCAGGCCTCGAAGTCGGCGTCGCTCTGGAAGGCGGCCAACACGAACAGCACCCCGGTGGCCAGCAGGTTGCCCAGCGGGACGCCCGCCTGTGGCCACGAGGACCAGTACCCGCGGCGTGCCTCGCTGCCGTGCTCGGCGGCCATCAGCACCGCTCCGCCCCACTCCCCGCCGACGGCGAAGCCCTGGAGCAACCGGCACACCAGCAGCAGGATCGGTGCACCGATGCCGATGGTGGCGTACGTCGGCAGCAGCCCGATCGCGAAGGTCGCGGCGCCCATCAACATCAGCGCGACCACGAGCATCTTCTTGCGCCCGACCCGGTCACCGAAGTGGCCGAAGACCACCCCGCCGAGCGGCCGGGCGACGAACCCGACGGCGTAGGTGCCGAACGCCAGCAGGGTGGCGTTGACCGGGTCTGCGTCCGGGAAGAACAGCTTGCCGAAGACGAGCGCGGCAGCCGAGCCGTAGAGGAAGAAGTCGTACCACTCCACGGCCGTGCCGACCAGGCTGGCGAAGACGACCTTGACGATGCCGTTCTCCTCGCCGCGGGACTGCTCCTCAGGGTTCAGGGGGGTGCTCATGGTGGACATCTGCGGCTCCTGGGGGGTGCGGCGGGTGGTTCGGTCAGGCGGCTGTCCAGCCGCCGTCGAGCAGGTAGGAGGACCCGTTGATCGAGGCGGTGCCGGGTCCGCACAGGAACGCGACCACCGCGGCGACCTCGTCGGGCTCGACGAGCCGCTTGACCGGCGTACGCGCGAGCAGGACCTGGTCGAGCACCTCGTCCTCGGCGATGCCGTGGCTGCGTGCCTGGTCGGCGATCTGCCCCTCGACCAGCGGAGTGCGCACGTAGCCGGGGCACACGGTGTTGCTGGTGACCCCCTTCTGGGCCCCCTCGAGCGCGATCACCTTGGACAAGCCCTCGAGCCCGTGCTTGGCGCTGACGTAGGCGGACTTGTACGGCGAGGCACGGAGGCCGTGCACGGAGGAGAGGTGCACGATCCGGCCCCAGCCGGCGGCGTACATCCCCGGCAGCAGCGCGCGGGTCAGCAGGAACGGCGCGTGCAGCATCACCCGGTGGATCTGGGCGAACCGCTCGGGGTCGAACTCCTCGATCGGCGCGACGTGCTGGATGCCGGCGTTGTTGACCAGGATGTCGATGCCGCGGTCACCGAGCCCGAGGCCCTCGATCGAGCCGGCGTCGGCGAGGTCGGCGACGAGGTGCTCTCCGCCGACTTCGGCCGCCACCTGCTTGACCCCGTCCTCGTCCCGATCGAGGAGGAGGACGTGGGCACCGTCGGCGGCGAGGCGGCCGGCGACGGCGCGGCCGATGCCACTGGCGGCCCCGGTGACCAGCGCGGTGTGTTCTCCGAGAGTGCTGTCCATGGATCAGGACGCTACGTGACGAAGATCACTCCCGCTACCGCTCAGCCACCCCGGATTCACTTGCGGCGCCGTCGGGGTCTGCGAACTCTCGCCCCGCACCGGGCGCCACCGTAGGATCGGACGGATGCCCACCCCCGCCCCGCGCACCCTCGCCGACCAGTTCCGCAGCTGGCCGGACGCGAAGCTGGCCGCGCTGCTGGAGGCCCGTCCCGACCTGGCCACCCCCGCACCGCACGACTCCGCGCAGCTCGCCGCGCGAGTGGTGGTCAAGGCCTCGGTGCTGCGGGCGCTCGACGGCCTGGACGCGCTCGAGCTCACCGTGCTCCAGGCGATCGTCCAGGAGGACGACCCCGCCGGCCTGCCGGCCCGTCCGGCGGCCATAGCGGAGGCGATCGAGCGGCTGGAGCAGCTCGCGCTCGTCTGGGGGTCGCCGCCCAGGCCGGTCCTGGTCGTCGGCGACCTGCTCCGGCTCCCGGCCGGCCCGCCTGCCGAGGAGGCGGCCCACCTGCTCGAGGCCGCCGCACCACCGGCCCGGGCGATCCTGGACCACCTGGACGAGAACGGCGTCGACGGCAGGTGGAGCGGCGGTGCCGGCCCGACCGCCGATCTCGTCGCCGCCGGCCTGCTCGCCCGCACCGACGAGCGCCACGTCACGGTGCCGTGGTCGGTCCGGCTGGCGCTGCGGGTCGCGAGCGGCCGGCCGCTGGACGAGCCACCCGGGCTGGCCACCTCCGGGCGCGACCAGTCGATGATCGACCGGGCTGCCGCCGGCGCCGCCTTCGAGCTGGTACGCCGCGTCGAGCTCCTCCTCGACCGCTGGGGCACCCACCCCCCGGCGGCGCTGAAGGCCGGCGGTCTCGGCGTACGCGAGCTGCGCGCGGCGGCCACCCTGCTCCACATCGAGGTCGGCGTGGCAGCGCTGGTGATCGAGACGGCGGCGGCCGCCGGGCTGCTGGACCAGGGCTTGGGTCCTTCGATGAGCGGTGAGAACGACGCGGCCTGGTTGCCCACCGAGGCGTTCGACGCCTGGCAGCTCGGGTCGAGCGCCGAGCGCTGGGTGGTGCTGGCCCGCGCCTGGATGACCAACCCCCGACTCGTCTCCGCGGTCGGTGGCCGCGTGGCCGACAAGCCGGTGAACGCACTCTCCCCCGACCTCGCCCGGACCTGGCAGGTTGGGCTGCGCGCCGACGTGCTCGAGGAGCTCGGCGGCCTGGACGAGGGCCAGGTGCTCGCGAGCGGTACCGGTGTCCCCTCGCTGATCGACCGGATGCGCTGGCGCCGTCCGCGCCGCCCGGCGATGCGGCTCAACCAGGTCGCGCCCACGCTCGAGGAGGCGGCGCTGCTCGGGATCACCGGGCTGGACGGCTACTCCACCTTCGGTCGCGAGCTGGTCGCGGGCAACGACCCCACCAAGGTGCTCGACGACCTGCTCCCGGCCCCCGTGGACCAGGTGCTGCTCCAGGCCGACCTCACGGCGATCGCCCCGGGACCGCTGGAGCAGGAGCTCGCGCGAAAGCTGGCGCTGGTCGCCGACGTGGAGTCGCGCGGCGGGGCGACGGTCTACCGGTTCGCCGCGTCGTCGGTCCGGCGGGCCTTCGACGCCGGCTGGTCGGCCGCCGAGGTGCACGAGTTCGTCGCCGAGACCTCGCGCACGCCGGTCCCGCAGTCGCTGACCTACCTCATCGACGACGTCTCTCGCCGCTTCGGCACCTTGCGGGCGGGACATGCGGAGTCGTTCCTGCGCAGTGACGACGAGACCGCGCTGACCGAGCTGCTGCACGCGGCGGGCGCCGAGTCGCTGCGCCTGCGCCGGATCGCGCCGACGGTGGTGATCTCCGACGTACCCCTGGGCACCCTGCTCCCCCGGATCCGCGAGCTCGGGCTGGCGCCGGTCGTGGAGGCCGCCGACGGCACCGTCCGGGTCGCGCGGCCCGACGTCTTCCGCGCACGGTCCCCGCGCCGCAAGCCGACCGCTCCCCCGCGGGTGCGGGCCGTCGCGCACACCACGGCCGTGGTGGCAGCGGTGCGCGCCGGGGACCGGGCCGCCGCCTCCCGGCCGACCCGCGGAGCCAGCGCCTCCAGCCCGACCGACGTGATCGCGATGCTGCGCCAGGCTGCCGAGTCCCGCGAGCAGCTGCTGATCGGCTACGTCGGCAACGACGGCACCGTCGCCGAGCGGATGGTCAGCCCCGAGCGCGTCGAGGGCGGTCGCCTCACGGCGTACGACGAGCGCAGCGACTCCTCCCGCACCTTCGCCATCCACCGGATCACCGCGGTGTCCAAGCCCGTGTCCTGAGCGCCCGCTGCGCGGATCGCTGCGCCGGGTCTTGACTGGTCAGTGACGCTGGTGGGGTGTCGCGTCCCCGATGCCTGATCTCGCTGTTGCTCTGCCTCGTCCTGACCGGCTGCTCCGGCACCGGTGACCAGAGGGAGCCCGACAGCGCCGAACAGGGATCCCCTACACCCGGACCCGCGAAGACCGAGCTGCCGGAACCGCTGGCGCAGGCTTTGTCGGGCCGCCCACCGGTCTCCACCTCGCCGAGACAGCTGGTCGCACACGTCATGGCCGCAGAGGGGGCGATCGACCAGCCGTCCACACCGCCCCATGTGCTCGCGGCGGCCGGCCACCTGCAGCAGGTGGCCTACCGGACGCTAGCCAGCCGGCCGCAGTGGGACGCGAAGGTCCGCCGCGCCCTGCCACCCGGGCTGGTCCGGGTGGTCGCCGACAACGTCGCCTCGCGTCGGGCGTTCCGGTCGATGCACCCCACCGCACGGGCCAACCTCCACACGGACCTGCCTGCCTGGCGGATCGTCCCGGCAGCCCCAGCCGCCGAGCTCCTCGGCCACTACCGCGCCGCGGAGAAGCGGTTCGGCGTCGACTGGGCCTACCTGGCGTCGATCAACCTCGTGGAGACCAGCATGGGCCGGATCCGGGGCACCTCGGTGGCCGGCGCCCAGGGACCGATGCAGTTCCTGCCCACGACGTGGGACATCTACGGTCGCGGCGACATCAACTCCGTGCGCGACTCGATTCTGGCGGCGGCCCGCTTCCTGCGCGCCCACGGGTTCAACGAACCGGGCGGCCGGCCGGGCGCCCTGTATCGCTACAACAACTCCAACGCCTACGTGCGAGGGGTTTCCCTCGTGGCCAGGCAGATCCAGCAGCGCCCCCGCGCCTTCCACGGCTACTACCACTGGAAGGTCTACTACCTCACTCGCCAGGGCAGCGTGCTGCTTCCGGAGGGGTTCTCCTCCACCCGCCGCATCCCGGTGCGCACGTGGCTGGCGCAGAACCCGGACTCGCGCCCCACCGACCCGTGAGCTCGGAAGCCCGGGCTCAAACCATGGCCTGAGACGGCGGGTGCTCAGGCACTGGACCACGGGGGGCATCCACCCCTGCCTCCGACGTATGTTTGACCGCATGCCTTATGCAGACTGGGCGTCGGTCACGCGTGCCCTCGACACCACGCTGGAGCGCCTCACCGACGGGGAGTTCCTCATCCTCGGCGAGCCGGTCTCCCTGCGCAGACCCAGCCGCGGCCAGTTCCCACTGCCCCACCGCGAAGCCAGCACCCGCTACGTGCAGGTCCTCCGAATCGGCGAGGTCCTCTCGGCCGAGTGCGTGGGCGCCACCTCGATGGGCGGCACCTGGACCATGCCCCAGCACACGATCGAGCAGCTCCGCGGCCTCGGCTGGCTCACCCCGGCGGAGTGCCTGGTCGAGTTCGGCACCGTGACCCCCAACTTCGGCCAGTACGTCGACGTGGAGACCGCAGGCGCCCTCCCCGACGTACTCGCCGCCAGCCTGGCCGTCCTCGGCGCCCGCCCCGAGTCCCTGGTCCTGGAGCACGCCGGCGGGCTCGCCCGGCAGCCGATGGTCCCCTCCCAGGAGCGTCGGCGGCCGCTGGGCGAGCGCCCCTGGGCCTAGGGTCCCCGCCTGCGCTCGCCTCGAACCGCCGCCGAGGACAACCGCGCCCAGCGGCCCGAATGGTGCTGCCGCGAGGACCGGTCCGTAGACTCGGCCTCCTATGAGCGACGGCCCCCTGATCGTCCAGTCCGACAAGACCCTGCTGCTGGAGATCGACCACGAGCAGGCCGACGCCTGCCGCAAGGCGATCGCTCCGTTCGCCGAGCTCGAGCGCAGTCCGGAGCACATCCACACCTACCGGCTCACGCCGCTCGGCCTCTGGAACGCGCGGGCCGCCGGGCACGACGCGGAGCAGGTCGTCAACGTGTTGCTGACCTTCAGCCGGTACGCCGTCCCGCACGCGCTGCTGGTCGACGTGGCCGAGACGATGGCGCGCTACGGAAGGCTCCGGCTCGACAAGGACCCCGTGCACGGCCTCGTCCTGAGCAGCGTCGACCGCGCGGTCTTCGAGGAGGTCGTCCGCTCCAAGAAGATCGCCGGGATGCTCGGTGAGCGCCTCGACAACCTGCCGGGCCAGGAGGGCAGCGTCGCGGTCCACCCGAGCCAGCGCGGCAACCTCAAGCAGGCGCTGCTCAAGCTCGGCTGGCCGGCCGAGGACTTCGCCGGGTACGTCGACGGCGAGGCCCACCCGATCGCGCTCGACGAGTCCGGGTGGACGCTGCGCCCCTACCAGCGCGAGGCGGCCGAGTCGTTCTGGCACGGCGGCTCCGGGGTCGTCGTACTCCCCTGTGGCGCCGGCAAGACGCTCGTCGGAGCCGCTGCGATGGCCGAGGCGCAGGCCACCACCCTGATCCTGGTGACCAACACGGTCAGCGCGCGGCAGTGGAAGGCCGAGCTGGTCAAGCGCACCAGCCTCACCGAGGACGAGATCGGGGAGTACAGCGGCGCGAAGAAGGAGATCAAGCCGGTCACCATCGCGACGTACCAGGTCCTCACGATGCGCCGTAAGGGCGTCTACCCCCACCTCGAGCTCCTCGACGCCAAGGACTGGGGCCTGATCGTGTACGACGAGGTCCACCTGCTCCCGGCTCCCATCTTCCGGATGACCGCCGACCTCCAGGCGCGCCGGCGGATCGGGCTGACCGCCACCCTGGTGCGCGAGGACGGCCGCGAGGGCGACGTGTTCAGCCTGATCGGCCCCAAGCGGTACGACGCGCCCTGGAAGGACATCGAGAGCCAGGGCTGGATCGCGCCCGCCGACTGCGTCGAGGTGCGGGTGACCCTGCCCGAGGGCGAGCGGATCGCCTACGCCACCGCCGAGCCCGAGGAGCGCTACCGGCTGGCCAGCTGCACCCACGCCAAGGTGCTGATCGCCGAGCAGTTGGTCAAGAAGCACCAGGGCGAGCCCACCCTGGTGATCGGGCAGTACCTCGAGCAGCTCGACGAGCTCGCCGAGCACCTCGACGCCCCGGTGATCAAGGGTGAGACCAGCGTGAAGGAGCGCGAGCGGCTCTACGCCGAGTTCCGCTCCGGCGAGATCGACCTGCTGGTGGTCTCCAAGGTGGCCAACTTCTCCATCGACCTGCCCGAGGCTGCGGTGGCCATCCAGGTCAGTGGCTCCTTCGGCTCCCGGCAGGAGGAGGCCCAGCGGCTGGGCCGGTTGCTGCGGCCGAAGGCCGACCAGCGGACCGCCCGGTTCTACACGATCGTCAGCCGCGACACGGTGGACGCCGACTTCGCCCAGAACCGGCAGCGGTTCCTGGCCGAGCAGGGCTACGCCTACCGGATCGTGGATGCGGACGACCTGTGAGAAATCCGCCCTCGTAGGCTGGCGGGGTGAGCAAGCACCAGGTCCTCCTCCTCGAGAACATCCACCCCGCCGCGACCGAGGTCTTCGAGCGCAACGGGCTCGTCGTACACACACGCCCGGGATCGCTGGGTGAGGACGAGCTGATCGAGGCGCTCCAGGGCATGTCGATGGTGGGGATCCGGTCGAACACCAAGGTCACCGAGAAGGTCCTCGCCAGCGCCCCGGACCTGCTCGCGGTGGGCGCCTTCTGCATCGGCACCAACCAGATCGACCTCACCGCCGCCGCCCAGCGCGGCGTCGCGGCGTTCAACGCGCCGTACTCCAACACCCGCAGCGTGGTCGAGCTGGTGATCGGCGAGATCATCGCGCTGGCTCGCCGGCTGACCGAGAAGACCCAGCGGATGCACGACGGCATCTGGGACAAGTCGGCCGAGGGCAGCCACGAGGTCCGCGGGCGCACGCTGGGCATCGTCGGCTACGGCAACATCGGCACCCAGCTCTCCAACCTCGCCGAGGCCCTCGGGTTCCGGGTGATCTTCTTCGACAAGGCCGACCGGCTGGCCCACGGCAACGCCCGCCGGGTGAACACGCTCGAGGAGCTGCTCGAGCAGGCCGACGTGGTCAGCCTCCACGTGGACGGCCGCCCGGGCAACGCCGGCTTCTTCGGCGCCGCCCAGTTCGCCCGGATGAAGCCGCGGTCGCTGTTCATCAACGCCGCCCGCGGGATGGTCGTGGACGACGTCGCCCTGCGCGAGCACATCCTGTCCGGGCACATCGCCGGCGCCGCCCTCGACGTCTTCCCGATCGAGCCCAAGGCCCAGGGAGAGCCGTTCGAGTCGGTGCTGCGCGGCCTGCCCAACGTGATCCTCACCCCCCACGTCGGCGGGTCCACCCAGGAGGCGCAGGAGGAGATCGGCTACTTCGTCTCGGGCAAGCTCACCCGGTTCCTCACCGCCGGGAGCACCGAGCTGTCGGTGAACCTCCCCGAGGTGGCCGCCCCGGCGCTGGAGAGCGGTTCCAGGATCGCGCTGCTGCACCACAACGTCCCGGGTGTGCTCGCCTCGGTCAACCAGGTCCTTGCCGACCAGGACGCCAACGTGACCGCGCAGTACCTCTCCACCCGGGGAGAGCAGGGGTACGTCGTCACCGACGTGACCACCCAGCTGGCGGCCGACGCCCTCGAGGGACTGCGGACGGCCGACCACACGATCTGGCTGCGGACCTACTCGGCCTGATCGGCGCCGCTCAGCGCAGTGAGTGGCGCTGCGCGGCCACCATGTCGGCCCGCAGCGACGCGGGCAGCCGGTCGGCGGGTCGTGCTGCCCCCGGGCGCCAGGTGGTGAACGCCTCCGAGGGGGGCGGCAGCCGTGGGCAGGCCCGGTCCGACCGCGTGCCGGGCAGCCTGGTCGGGGTCACCCCGGTGCGCAGGTAGCTCGCCACCGCGTTGTCCACGCACGTCACCCCGGACAGCGAGCTCGCGTGCGTGGTTCCACCCACGCCTGCGACCAGTGACGCCGAGGGGAACAGCCGTCGTACCGCGAGGGCACCGGAGTACGGCGTGGCCGCGTCCCGGGTCTCGCTGATGAGCAGGATCTTCGCCCGCACAGCCTTGCCGGAGACGGGCGGGCGGGACCGCTGGGGAGCCCGCCAGGTCAGGCAGGGCGCGTTGTACCAGGTGTTGCTCCAGGTCAGGAACGGCGCTCGGCGGTGCAGCACCCGTGCGTCGGAGAACGTGCGCGCCGCCGTCGGCCAGGGGGCGTCGGTGCACTCGGTCGCGTTGTAGACGGCGTACCCGTTGTCGTCGCCCATCTGGGCGACCCGGTAGCGGGCCAGGATCCCCTCGCCCTTGCGCCGGCGGACCAGCGCCGAGTAGTCGAGCCCGAGGCCCTCCCAGTCCTGGACGTAGTAGCCGGCCGTCAGCATCGTGTCGGCCAGCTCCGCGGGCCCCAGCCGCCTGCCGGCAGCGGGCTTGCGGTCCAGGCGCCGCAGCGTCTTGTAGTAGCCGCGCTTGATCGCGCGCCAGCGCTTGCCGAGGTGGAAGAGCCGGGGACGCGACGCGAGGTAGCGCCAGTAGACGTCCATGTTGGCCTCGAACGCACGGTCCTGGTCGAGGTTCGCGGCGTACCAGGTGCGGGCGGGGTTCACCACGCCGTCGAGGACGAAGCGTCCGACCCGGCTCGGGTAGCGGGTCGCGTAGACCTGCCCGAGGTAGGTCCCGTAGGAGAAGCCGTAGTAGCTGATCTTCTCCGCACCGAGGGCCTGGCGGATCGCGTCCATGTCCTTGACCGTGTCCAGCGTCGTCAGGTGCGGCAGCAGGGCGCGCTTGGCTGCGGTGTTGGCGCACGCGGCCGCGTAGCCGCTCGACTTGCGCAGCCAGTAGCGGGTGATCCAGCGCTTCTTCGGCACGTAGTTGGGGCGGTCGTAGCCGAACTGGTTCCGCGAGCAGCGCAGCGCCGGGCTGCTGGCCCCCACTCCGCGGGGGTCGAACCCGATCCAGTCGTAGGTCGAACCGACCCCGCCGGGAACGAAGTCGCTCAGCGCCGGCAGCGTCAGGTCGGACCCGCCGGGTCCGCCGGGGTTGGTGAGCAGCACGCCGTTGTAGGTGCGGGAGGTGTGCACCTTGCGGGTCAGGGCGAGCCTGATCCTCGGCCCCGTGGGCCGGGCGTGGTCGAGCGGGACCGCGAGGCTGGCGCACTGCAGCTCGTAGTAGGACAGCTCGGGGTCGGCGCACGGCCGCCATGCCAGCGTCGGTGCGGGGGCCGCTGCCGTGACTGTTGTCGCGGCCGGGGCCTGGGCCTGGGAGCCGGCCGGGATGCTCACCAGCGTGACGCCCAGCGCCACCGCAGTGACGATCACCGACCAGCGCAGCACCGTGGTGGTTCCTTCCCGAGGACCGAGGGTCCGTCCGGTGGGGACCCACCAGCTCGCCAGTGCAGCATCCCGCCCGCCCGGGCCCCTGTCCACCCCCTCAGTCGTCGGTCGGGATCCCCAGGGCCCGGTAGAGGGCGTCGTCCAGAAGCATCCGCCACGAGCGGACCCGGTCGGCGTCGACGATCCCGCGGGTCCACGAGCCGCCGGCCCGGGCCGAGGACCCGATCGCGAAGCGGCGTACGCCGGCGCGCACCAGCCAGGGCACGACCTCCGGGGTGAGGGCACCTCCGACGGTGAGCAGCTCGGCCACCCGTGGGTCGCTGCTCGCCCTGGCGATCAGCTCGTCGGCTCCGTAGGCGAGCCCGCGTGTGGAGCCGGCGGAGATCACCGACTCCAGCCCCGGCAGCCCGATCACGTCGCGCCAGGCGCGGTCGGGGTCGAGGACCTCGTCGAACCCGTGGAACATCCACGGGACACCGCCCAGCTCAGCGCACAGCAGGGCGCAGGTCGGCCGGTCGACCTCCAGGTTGCGATCCAGGTAGCCGTAGGCGACGCCCCGGGCGCCGAGCTCGACGAAGGTGGTGCCCAGGGTCACCAGTCGCCCACCGGGCACGGGCACCGGCTCGCGCCGGTCGCGGAGCACCACCCACACCGGGAGGTCGGTCTCCTTGACGACCGCCGAGACCAGCGCCGGCTCCGGGGACCAGTGCCCGTCCTCGGGATCGGCGCTGAGCAGGAGCCGGTCGGCGCCGCCTGCGGCGGCTGCGTGGGCGTCGCGCGGATGCAGTACGACGACATCGAGCTGGGCACCATCGGTGGGGCCGGCCACTTGGTCGGGGTTCACAATGTTCATCGTGACATCCCATGAAGTCCTGATGACGGCGCGTGCCCTGGTGTTGCACGACCTCGAGGTCACAGGGGTCGCCGGCCCCGAGGCCGTCTCGGCGCTCGAGGCCGCCGTGGTGGACCGCTCCTGGTGGCTCGAGCAGTGGGCGGAGGGTCGCGACTACGTGGTCGGCCTGGTGGCCCAGGACGTGCAGGACGCCCTCCTGGAGACCAGGGGCCGGTGGCCGCTGTGCCAGGTCTGCGACGACGGGGACCCGCACGCCCTCTACGTCCAGCCGGACCTGGGCGGCCCCGACCCCGTCTGGGCGTGCGAGCAGGCCGGCGTCGTGGTGGCGCCCGTCGGGAGGCTCTGACGGCGCTACCCTGCCGCGCATGACCCGCGAGACCCCCGACTCCGACCTCTGGCCGGCGACCCACGCAGCACGCCGTGCCCTGGCCGCGGACTTGTCCGCACTCTCCGAGGCCCAGTGGCGGCAGCCGTCGCTGTGCGCCCAGTGGAGGGTGGAGCAGGTCGTGGCCCATCTCAGCGCGGCGGCCAGCGTCGGGCGGCTGCGCTGGCTGGCGAGCATCGCCGGAGCGGGCTTCCGTCCCGCGGTGCACAACGACCGGCGCCTGCGCGAGCACCTCGGCCACACCCCGGCGGAGACGCTGCGCCGCTTCGAGGCCGTCGCCGACTCGGTCACGGCCCCGACCGGGGACACGGCCGCCTACCTCGGCGAGGTGATCGTGCACAGCCAGGACATCAGGCAACCGCTGGGGATCGGCACCGAACCGGATCCGGCCGCGCTGCTGGCGGTCGCGGAGTTCTACTCCCGGCGCGACTTCACGGTGCCGAGCCGGACGCTGACGATCGGGCTGCGCCTGCGCGCGACCGACAGCGCCTTCGTCACGGGCGACGGTCCCGAGGTGGCCGGGCCGACCCTGGCGCTGGTGATGACGATGGCCGGACGGCGCGCGTACGCGGACGCGCTGGAAGGTCCGGGGGTGAGCGTCCTGCTCGACCGGCTCGGCTGAGCCGTTCGACTAGCGCAGGTGCTCTGGGCGCAGCACCGGCACCCACAGGGTGTAGCGGTCGGCGCGGTAGACGCTGCGGGTGACCTCCACGACGTTCTCCCGGCAGAACGCACGCCGGGAGATGTGCAGCACCGGCGAGCCGGGCTCGAGCTCGAGCAGCTCGGCCTCCTCGTCGGTCGCGATCCCCGCCAGCACGGAGTCCTCGCCCCAGGTGGGCATCAGGTCGCGCATCGCCAGCCAGAAGTACAGGCTTGCGGGCAGGGCCTCGTCGAGGAAGTTGGGGAACAGGTCGAGGGAGAGGTAGACGTGCTGGATGGCCATCGGCACCCCGTCGGCCAGCCGCAGGCGCTGCCAGTGGGCGATGGCGGCGCCCTCCTCGACCTCCAGCGCGCGGGCCACGCCCGGTCCGGCGCTCTCCCGGCGGGCGAGCAGCGTCTTGGACTCCGGCAGCTTGCCGCGTCGCTCCATCTCCTCGGTGTAGGCCGAGAGGCGCATCTGCATGTCGATGAGCGGCTTGGTCACGAAGGTGCCGCGGCCGGCGACCCGCTCGAGCAGCCCCTGGGCCACCAGCGCGTCGATCGCGTGCCGCACCGTCATCCGGGCGACCCCGAACTGCTCGGCCAGGTCACGCTCGGAGGGTGCCGGCGTACCGGGCTCGGCGCTCACGATGACCGAACGGACGTACTCGCGGACCAGCACATGCTTGCGCCCGCGCCTGCCTCCGCCTCGCGGCGAGTGCTCGTCCACCCGTGAGCTCCTTCTTCAGACTTACCCCGAACCTAGCGGGCCGGGGGGCACCTGGGGGCCGAAGTTCACAAGATTTCACACTGTGCCCCTCCTGGACAGGGGTCTGAGGCCCCCGCTCAGTCGGTGCCGATGGCCTGCAGCACGTCGAGCCGGGCTGCGCGGCGGGCCGGCAACCGGGCCGCGAGCAGCCCGATCAGCACCGACGCCAGCAGGTAGACGCCCAGGCTGAGCCACGGGACCTTGGTGACCTCCAGTCCCTCGTCGCGCAGGGAGGCCACCAGGGCGACGCCGAAGACCAGCCCCATCCCGATCCCCATCAGCGAGCCCAGTACGGCGATCGCCACCGACTCCAGACTGACCATCCGGCGCATCTGGCGGCGGTCGACCCCGATCGCCCGGAGCAGCCCGATCTCCCGGGTCCGCTCGATCACCGAGAGCCCCAGCGTGTTGACCACACCCAGGACCGCGATCACCAGGGCGAGTCCCAGCAGGGCGTAGATCATCAGCACCAGCCGGTCGATCGGGGCCCGCTGCTCCGCGGCGTACTCCCGCTGGTCCTTGACCGTGATGATCGGCAGGTCCTCGGTGTCCTTCTCCAGCGCCTGCTTCACCTTCGCCGAGCTGACTCCCGGGTCGAGCTTGAGCAGGAGGCTGGAGTCCTCGGGCTTGAACCCTCCGCCCTGCAGCGCCTCGAGGGTGGTGAGGTAGTTGGCGAAGTCGGCGTCGTGGATGCCGACCACGCGCAGCTTGGTGGGCCCGTTGGGGAACCGGAACGTGATCTCGTCCCCGACCTTGTAGCCCTCGTCCTCGGCCACGTTCTCGCTCACCAGCAGGGTGTTCCCGGTGAGGTCGTCGAGGGACCCGGCGCTGAGGTCCAGGCGCAGCACCTGGCCCACCGTGCGGGGGTCGGTCGCGCTGAGGTAGGTGCGGTCGCCGCCCTGCCGCTTGGCCGCTGCCTGGCGGACCTGGGTCACCGACGCGACCCCGGGCTCCTTCGCCGCCAGCTTGGCGATCTCGGGCGAGAAGCCCTGCCCGATGGCGTTGCTGATCACGATGTCGCCCTGGAAGGTGCGCTCGATGGTGCGGTCGATGCTCGCCTTGGCCGAGGAGCCGGCGATCGACATGGTGGTGACCAGGGTCAGGCCGATCATCAGCGCGGAGGCGGTGGCCGCCGTACGCCGCGGGTTGCGCAGGGAGTTCTGCCCGGCCAGGGTGCCGATGCTGCCGAAGACCCGGCGATAGGCACCCGCAGCCACCGAGAGCAACGGTCGCGAGGTCGCCGGGCTGGCCGCGGCCATCCCGAGCATCGCCAGCAGGGCGCCCGCGCCGACCCAGTAGCCCTGCTTGGGCACGTCGGCGAACAGGCCGGTCGCCCCGGCGCCCACACCGACGACCATCATCAGCGCGCCGACCAGCAGCCGGCGGCGCAGGGAGGACTCCGGCATCGCCACGTCGTCGCGCAGGGCCGCCACCGGCGGGATCCTGCTGGACCGCCTGGCCGGGAGGTACGCCGCGACCATGGTCACGACCAGACCCACGCCGTACGCCGCCAGCGGGGTGCGCCAGCCGATGACGAGGCTGGTGCCGGCCAGGTCCAGGCCGAAGCTCGCGAACAGCGCGCGGATGCCGATCGCCAGGAGCACCCCGAGGCCGAGGCCGAGGCTGCTGCCCACCAGTCCCACGACGAACGCCTCGAAGAGCACCGACCGGGTGACCTGCCTGCGCGAGGCCCCCAGGGCGCGGAACAGGGCCAGCTCCCGGCTGCGCTGGGCCACCAGCATCGAGAAGGTGTTCACGATCAGGAACGACCCGACCACCAGCGCGATCCCGGCGAAGACGAGCAGGAAGATCGTGATGAAGGAGATCGCCTGGAGCAGGTCGCTGGCCGACTGGTCCGCGGCCTTGTCGCCCGTGACCGCCTGGACCCCCTTGGGGAGCACCTTCGCGACCTCGTCGCGCAGCTCCTCCTGGGAGACGCCCGGCTTCGCGGTCACCCAGGCGTCGCTGTAGACGTCCTTGCCGCCGAGGAACAGGTCCTGGGCGGTCCTGGTGTCGAACATGCTCACGGTGGCCCCGTTGAGCGAGCCGCCCTCCGGGAAGTCGGCGATGCCGACCAGCCGGGGCTGGAGCAGCGCCCGGTCGCCCGAGCTGATCAGCCGCACCTTCTCGCCGAGGTCGAAGTTGGCCCGCCGTACGGTCGCGGCATCGATCGCCACCTCGTCCTTGCCGCGCGGCTCGCGCCCCTCGGTGACCTGGAGGCCCTCCACCCCGTTCGCCGCAGGCGCCGAGCTGGAGTTGATGGCCAGGCCGGGCGCGCCCTGGCCGCCGACCACCCGGTTGTTCTCGCCGATCACGAACACCCCGACGCCGGTCACGTTGCCGTCCGCCCGGGCGGCCCCGGGCACCTTGGCCAGCTTGGCGACCAGGTCGCCGGGGATGGTCAGCGTGGTCTGCGCGGAGCTGTTGGCGTCGGTCCCCACCGGGCGCACCACCACGTCGCCGACGGTGCTGTCGAAGATGGCGGTGAAGCTCTTGTTCAGCGTGTCGGTGAAGATCAGCGTCCCTCCGACGAACGCCACTCCCAGCACGATCGCGAAGGTGCTCATGATCAGCCGCAGCTTGCGGCCGAGCAGGCTCTTCCAGGCAGCGCGCAGCATCAACGACCCGCTTCGCGCGCGGCCATCTGCTCCAGCACCGCCTCGCGAGTGGGCTCGCGCAGCTCCCCGGCCAGGCGGCCGTCGGCCAGGAACACCACCCGGTCCGTGTACCCGGCTGCCACCGGGTCGTGGGTGACCATCACGATCGTCTGGCCGAACTCGGTGACCGAGCGCCGCAGCAGGGTCAACACCTCGGCCCCCGAGCGGGAGTCGAGGTTGCCGGTGGGCTCGTCGGCGAAGACGATCGCGGGGCGGCTCACCAGCGCCCGCGCCACGGCGACCCGCTGCTGCTGGCCGCCCGAGAGCTGGTTGGGCCGGTGGTCGAGCCGGTCGCGGAGCGAGACCGTGTCGATCACGGTGTCGTACCACTCGGCGTCCGGCTTGCGGCCCGCGATCGACAGCGGGAGCAGGATGTTCTCCTCCGCGGTCAGGGTGGGGACGAGGTTGAACGACTGGAACACGAACCCGATCCGGTCCCGGCGAAGCCGGGTCAACCGCTTGTCGTCGAGGCTGCCGATCTCGGTGTCCCCGACCAGGACCTGCCCCGAGGTGGGCGTGTCCAGCGCCGCGCAGCAGTGCATCAGCGTCGACTTGCCCGAGCCCGAAGGCCCCATCACGGCGGTGAACTCCCCCGCACCGATGTCCAGGGTGACCCCGTCCAGCGCCCGCACCTCGGCCATCCCGCTGCCGTAGACCTTGGTCAGGTCCACCACCCGTGCCGCCACCTCGGTGCCGTCGGGAACAGGGGCCGGCACGTTCTCCACCGTCGTCATGAGGACAACCCTCCCAGCCCCCCGGTGATCGCGCACTCCACAATCGCCGTCGACCGGGCACTCACGTCAACCGTGGTCCGCCGACTCGGCGAGCCACGGGGTGACGGAGGCGATCAGTGGCGCAGGCGGCGGCGGAGCTGGCGCAGGGCGAGGAGGACCAGTACGGCGGCGAGGGCCTGTCGCCAGTAGGCCTTCGCGATCACCGGGAGCACGGTGGCGCCCAGGTCGAGAGCCTCGTCGTTGCCGGGCCTGTTGACCTCGCGGGGGTGGAGCTCGCGCAGGTTGTCCGTCGACGGCTCGGGGGCCGGGGTACCCGGCCCGGTGACCAGACCCGTGGGCGCGGCCGCCGAGGTCTCCGGCTCGGCGCTCGCGCTCTCGGCGCCGCCCTCGGCCGCGGCTGCGGCTGCGTCCGCCTCCCTCGCGGCGGCGCTCGCCGCGCTGGAGTCGCCCACCTTCTGCTCCAGGCAGGCGGTGAACTGCCCGAGCAGCTTGTCGCTGACGTCCTGCATCACCCCGCGGCCGAACTGCGCCGGCTTCCCGGTGATGTTCAGGTCGGTGAGCACCTCGACGCGGGTGGAGGTGCCGTCCGCGCCGTCGGGGGTCATCGTCGCCGTCACGTGGGCCCCGGCCGTGCCGTTGCCCCGCTTGTCCTTGCCCTTGGCGTCGATGACCATCCGGTGCGCCGACTCGTCCTTCTCCACGAAGGTGCCCGAGCCGTTGTAGACGAGGGCGATCGGGCCCAGCTTCACCTTGCAGCTGCCGGTGAAGGTGTCACCGTCCACGGATCCCACGGTGGCTCCGGGGAAGCACTCGGCCACGGACTCGATGTCGTTGAACGCCGCCCAGGTCTCCTCGATCGTCGCCGGGACCGTGAACTCGTGACTCAGCTCCATGCCCATGCTCAGCCTCCCGCAGCGGAGACGACGGCGCGGCGGACCAGGACCGTGGCGAGGTGCCGCCGGTAGTCGGCGTCCCCGTTGAGGTCCGAGGGCGGGTTGGTGCCCTCGGCGGCCAGGTCGCAGGCCTCGCGTACGCCGTCCGCGGTCGCCGGCTGACCGACCAGCGCCTGCTCGGTGGCCGTTGCGCGCAGCGGGGTCGAGCCCATGTTGACCAGGCCGATCCGTGCCTCGCTGATCGTGCCGCCGTCGGACTTCACCGCTGCCGCGACCGCGACGATCGGCCACTGGTGGGCGACGCGCACGAACTTCTCGTAGTCGGTGCCCCATCCGTCGTACTTCGGGATCCGGATGTGGGTGAGCAGCTCGTCCTCCCCCACAGCGGTCTCGAAGAGGTCCTGGAAGAAGTCGGCCGCGGCCACGGTGCGCTCACCGCCCTGCCCGGCGATGACCAGCTCGGCGTCCAGCGCCAGTACCGGCGCCCCGCAGTCGCCGGCGGGGTCGGCGTGCACGAGCGCGCCGCCCAGCGTGCCGCGGTGCCGGATCTGCGGGTCTGCCACCTCGGTGATCGCCTGGTGCAGCAGCGAGAGGCTGCTCTTCACGGTGGGGTCGGCCAGCAACCGGTAGTAGGGCACCATCGCGCCGATCAGCACGCTGTCCCCCTCGTCCACGACCTCCTGCAGCGTGTCGATCGCACCGATGTCGACGAGCAGCTCGGGTGCGTTCAGCCGCATCCGGAGCACCGGGAGCAGCGACTGGCCCCCGGCGATCACCTTGGCGTCGTCACTGGCGGCGAGCGCCGCGAGCGCGTCGGCCACCGAGGTCGGTGCGAGGTAGTCGAACTTGGCGGGGATCACTGGCCCGCTCCTTCCGTGCGGTCGGTCTGGCCCTCTTGGCCGGTGGACTCGTCGAAGTGCGGGGCCGCACCTCCGGTCGTCGGGTCCGATCCCCCGGCATCACCGGAGTGGATCGCGCGCCACACCCGCTCGGGGGTGCACGGCATCTGGATGTCGCTCACTCCGAACGGCCGCAGTGCGTCGACCACGGCGTTGACCACCGCCGGGGTGGAGGCGATCGTGCCCGCCTCCCCGACGCCCTTGGTGCCGAGGGTGTTCGTGGTGGCCGGCGTGGTGTTGTGGTCCACGTCGAAGCTGATCGTGTCGGCCGCGGTGGGCACGAGGTAGTCCACGAACGACGCCGAGACGAGGGTCCCGGACTCGTCGTGCACGGCCTCCTCCCACAGCGCCTGGGCGATCCCCTGGACGAGCCCGCCGTGCACCTGGCCCTCGACGATCAGCGGGTTGACCACGTTGCCGACGTCGTCGACGCAGGAGTACTTGCGCATCTTGATCTGGCCGGTCTCGGTGTCCACCTCGACGGCGCACAGGTGGGTGCCGTGGGGGTAGTTGAAGTTCACCGGGTCGAAGGTCGCGTCCGCGTCGATGCCGGGCTCGATCCCGTCGGGGAGGTCGTGCGCGGCGAAGGCCGCCAGGGCCACCTCGGTGATCGCGACCCCCTGGTCGGTCCCGCGTACGCCGAGCCGGCCCGCCTTGAACTCGATGTCGTCCACGTTGGCCTCGAGCATGTGCGCCGCGATCGGCTTCGCCTTCTCGATCACCTTGTCGGCCGCGCGGACCAGCGCCTCACCGCCGACCACCAGGGACCGGGACCCGTAGGTGTCCAGCCCCTTGTGCGCGATCGCGGTGTCGCCGTGCAGCACCTCGATGTCCTCGAAGGGGATGCCGAGCCGGTCGGCCACGATCTGGCTGAACGCGGTCTCGTGTCCCTGCCCGTGGGCACTGGCGCCGGTGAGCACCTCGACCTTGCCGGTGGGCAGCATCCGCACGCTCGCGTGCTCCCAACCGCCGGCGCCGTAGTCAAGGCTGCCGAGCACCCGGCTCGGCGCGAGGCCGCACATCTCGGTGAACGTGGAGACGCCGATCCCGAGCTGGACCGGGTCGCCCGCCTCACGGCGCCGCTTCTGCTCGGCCCGCAGCTCGTCGTACCCGAAGCTGGACTTGGCCATCTCGGTGGCCACCTCGTAGTTGCCGGAGTCGTACTCCAGCCCGGCGACGGTGGTGAACGGGAACTCCTCGTGCTTGATCCAGTTCTTCTCCCGGACCTCGAGGGGATCGACGCCGAGCTCGGCCGCGAGCTCGTCCATCAGCCTCTCGATGGCGTACGTCGCCTCCGGCCGGCCGGCTCCCCGATAGGCATCGGTCCACGTCTTGTTGGTGAGCACCGTCTGGACGTTGAACTGGTAGGCCGGGAACTTGTAGATCGCGTTGAACATGAACGCGCCCAGCACCGGCACCCCACCGCCGACGAGGCTGACGTAGGCGCCGAGGTCGGCGAGCAGCTCGACCTTCAGCCCGGTGACGGTGCCGTCCTTCTCCGCGGACAGGGTGAGCTTCTGCCACTGGTCGCGACCGTGGTGGGCCGCCATCAGCGACTCGGAGCGGGTCTCGGTGTACTTCACCGGCTTGCCCAGCCGGCGGGCCAGCACCATCGTGATGAACTCCTCCGGCGTGCTGTTCAGCTTGCCGCCGAAGCCGCCGCCGACGTCGGGTGCGATCACCCTGACCTTCGACTCCGGGATGCCGAGCACGTTGGCGAGCAGGAACCGCAGGATGTGCGGGATCTGGGTCGAGGACCACATCGTCACCTGCTCGCCGGTGGGGTCGACCACCGTCGAGCGGGGCTCCATGAACGCCGGGATCAGCCGCTGCTGGCGGTACTCGCGCTCGATCACGATGCCGTCGCCGCGTGCCTTCTCGATGGCCTGGTCGACGTTGCCGCCGGTGCCGGCCTGCTCGGAGTCGAAGACCCACAGCGCCGACTTGTTGGTGCCGAGGTCGGGATGCGCGAGCACGGTGTCGGCCGCGGACTCACGCAGGTCGAGGGCGGCCGGGAGCTCCTCGTAGTCGACGTCGACGAGCTCGGCGGCGTCGCGCGCCTCGGCTGCCGTGCGGGCCACGACGACGGCGACGATCTCGCCCGCGAACGCCACGTGGTCCACCGCCACCGGCGGATGGGCGGGAGTGACCTGGTCGGGGGTGATCGGCCAGGCGTTGGGCAGCGAGCCCTGCTCCTCGGCGACGTCCTTGCCGGTGATCACGGTGACCACGTTGGGGGCGGCCTTGGCGTCCTCGGTGTTGATCGCGGTGATCCGGGCGTGCGCGAAGGGGCTGCGCACCATCGCGAGGTGGAGCATCCCGGGCAGGGTGATGTTGTCGGTCCAGCGGGTGCGACCGGTGATCAGCCGCTGGTCCTCCTTGCGGCGCCGGTCGCGCCCGATCTCCATGCCGGTGCCGCCCGAGCCGTTGGCCGAGCCTGCCGAGGCGTCGACCGACCCGGTCGAGGCGGGAGCGTCCTGGGTGGTGGTCATCTCACATCACCGCCGTCTCGGTCTCGGCGTTCTCGGCCGGGGCCCCGTCCGCGGTCGTGTCCACGGAGCCGCGGGCCGCGGTCTGCACTGCCTTGACGATGTTGTGGTAACCGGTGCACCGGCACAGGTTGCCCTCGAGCCCGACGCGGATCTCCTCCTCGCTCGGATCGGGGTTCTCGTTGAGCAGGTCGACCGACTGCATGATCATCCCGGGGGTGCAGAAGCCGCACTGGAGGGCGTGGCACTCGTGGAACGCGGCCTGCACCTTGTGCAGCGCCCCGTTCTCCCCCGCCGTCGCGGCGAGTCCCTCGATGGTGGTCACCTCGCCCCCGTTGGCCTGGACGGCGAGGACGTTGCAGGACTTCACGCTGCGCCCGTCGAGGTGCACCGTGCAGGCGCCGCAGTTGCTGGTGTCGCAGCCGATCACCGTGCCGGTCTTGCCGAGCTTCTCGCGCAGGTACTGCACCAGCAGCATCCTGGGCTCGACTTCGTCGGAGACCCGGTCCCCGTCGACGGTGAGTTCGATACGTGCCATGGGCGCACTCCATCATCAGGTGTCGGCTTGTGTGACCCCGCTCACAGTAGGGCGCGCCGGTTGGCGAAAGGTTGGCCCCCGAACCCCCGGGTCGGGTGACCCTCGCTTCACTGCGCAGGTGCGGCGAAGACGCAGAACTCGTTGCCCTCGGGGTCTGCCATCACCGTCCATCTCGGCAGCTCGGCCAGCACGGTGGCACCTGCCGCCAGGAACTCGCCGACCTCGCCGTACACGTCCCAGTGGATCCGGTTCTTGACGGTCTTGGGCTCAGGGACGGGATCGAAGACCATCGCCTCGAAGGGCAGGCCGGGAACACCACTCAGGGACCACCAGGGATCCCCGTCATTGTCCGCCTCGCCCCCGCACACCGAGGCCCACCAGCGTGCCTGCGCCTGCGCGTCCCCGCTGTCCACGACCAGCTCGTAGCCTCGGTACGCCGGCAGCGCACCCTGGCGCACGAAGGCGCAGAACTCGCCGCCCTCCGGGTCGAGCAGCACCGTCCAGGGGTCGCCGCCGTACCCGGGTGCGGGCCGGGCCCCCAGGGACAGCAGTGAGTCGACGGAGTCCGTGTGCACGTCGAGGTGCACCCGGTGCTTGACCGTCTTGGCCTCGGGCACCGGACAGATCCCGATGCCCATCCCCTCCTCGGTCCCCACGACGTCGCCCGGGTCGCCGGGATCGCTGGGCTCGGCGAACGAGCACCCGGTCACGGCCGCCCAGAACCGACCGAGCTCGGTGCCCGGTCGGGCGCTGTCCATGCACAGCTCCTTGAACCTCGTCACGCCGTTCTCCCCTCACTGGCCGGCGCCTGCCCCACCGGTACCCTTCTGGCCATGTCCTCGCAGTCACCAGATTCCAGCCTGCCCGAAAACTCACGCGCGTGGGGCCACGGCCTGGCCACCATCTCCGATGACGGCACGGTCCTCGACACCTGGTTCCCGGCCCCGGAGCTGGGCACGACGCCCGCCGGCGCGCCCCCGGAGGAGCTGACGGCGCTCGCGCGCAAGCACCCCGAGCGCCGGGTGCGGACCGAGGTCGTCACCGTCGAGATCGACCTGGCCGAGGCACCGAAGGACGCGAGCGACGTCTACCTGCGCCTGCACCTGATCAGCCACCGGCTGGTCCGTCCGCACGGGCTCAACCTCGACGGCATCTTCGGCAAGCTCGCCAACGTCGTGTGGACCAGCGCCGGCCCCTGCTCGGTGGCCGACTTCGAGCAGGTCCGCCTCGCCCTGCGGGGCAACGGCCCGGTCCAGGTGTTCGGGGTGGACAAGTTCCCCCGGATGACCGACTACGTGCTCCCCAGCGGCGTACGCATCGCCGACGCCGACCGAGTGCGCCTCGGCGCGCACCTCGCCGAGGGCACCACCGTGATGCACGAGGGCTTCGTCAACTACAACGCCGGCACCCTGGGCAGCTCGATGGTCGAGGGCCGGATCAGCGCCGGGGTCGTCGTGGGCGACGGGTCCGACATCGGTGGCGGCGCCTCGATCATGGGCACGCTGTCCGGTGGCGGCAAGGCGGTCATCTCCATCGGCGAGCGCTGCCTGCTGGGCGCGAACGCCGGCATCGGCATCTCCCTGGGCAACGACTGCGTGGTCGAGGCGGGTTGCTACGTCACCGCCGGGACCAAGGTCAGGGTCGAGGGCCTGGACTCCGAGCCGCAGGTGGTCAAGGCGGCCGAGCTCTCCGGGGTCGACAACGTGCTGTTCCGCCGCAACTCGCTGAGCGGCGCGGTCGAGGCGCGCCCCTGGGCCGGCGAGGGCATCAGCCTCAACGCCGCGCTGCACGCCAACTAGACCCGCATGCGTTTCCGCTACCTCGTCTTCTTCGTCGTCCTCGCGGTCGTCGTGGGCGTCGGAGTGGCCATGTGGCGCGGGTCCGGCCCGCTTCGCGACCCCGAGGGCTGCTCGGCCGCTCTCGGCGCCCACCAGGTCGACCTCAGCGTGGAGCAGGCCGAGAACGCCACCCTGATCGCCGCGATCGGCCTGAGCCGGGGCCTGCCTGCCCGGGCCGTCTCGATCGCGCTGGCGACGGCGTACCAGGAGAGCAAGATCGCCAACATCGACTACGGCGACCGGGACTCGCTGGGCATCTTCCAGCAACGCCCCTCCCAGGGCTGGGGTACGCCGCAGCAGGTCCGCGACCCGGTCTACGCGACCAACAAGTTCTACGACGCGCTGGAGAAGATCCCCGACTACCAGAGCCTGCGGATCACCGAGGCGGCCCAGCAGGTGCAGCGCTCGGGCTTCCCCGAGGCCTACGAGGACCACGCGGCGGACGCCCGCACCCTGGCCTCGGTGCTCACCGGCTACAGCCCCGGCGGGCTGTTCAGCTGCGTGGTGCACGAGACCACCGAGCGCAGCACCGCGGACAAGCTGGTGCGGCACCTGGAACGCGCCTACGGGGACCTCGACGTGACCCGCACCGGGTCGCGCCAGGACGTCGTGGTCACCGTGGGCAGCGGCGAGGCAGGCCAGCGCCTCGGCTGGTCGGTGGCGCAGTTCGTGGTGGCCCACGGGGTGCAGCTACGCCCCCAGACCGTGACCTACGGCGGGAAGCAGTGGCGCACCGGCCGGGACTCCGAGGACGGCTGGGTGGACGGCGCCGCCGGCAAGCCGTCCCGGGTGCGGGTCAGCCTCGGCTGAGGTCTTCGACAGCACGTCGGTCGAGCCTGTCGAAACCGGCCTTGTGGCCGGCTCAGGCGGTGAGGCGCGCGGCGGCGGCGGCCACGCGCTCGTCCGTCGCAGTGAACGCGACCCGGACGTGCTGGGTGCCGGCGTTGCCGTAGAAGGCGCCGGGGGCGACCAGGATGCCGCGGTCGGCGAGCCAGGCGACGGTGTCCCAGCAGGGCTCCTCGCGGGTGGCCCAGAGGTAGAGCGAGGCCTCGGAGTGGTCGACCCGGAACCCGGCGCTCTCGAGCGCGCCCCGCAGCGCGGCCCGGCGTACGGCGTAGCGGGCGTGCTGCTCGTCGACGTGGACGTCGTCGTCGAGGGCGGCGACCATGGCGCGCTGCTGCGGGCCGGGCATCATCAGCCCGAGGTTCTTGCGTACGGCGAGCAGCTCGCCCACGACCGCGGGGTCGCCGGCGACGAAGGCGCACCGGTAGCCGGCGAGGTTGGACCGCTTGGACAGCGAGTGCACCACGAGGATGCCCTCGGAGGAGCCGCCGGAGATCTCCGGGTGCAGCACCGAGAGCGGCTTCCCCTCCCAGGCGCACTCCAGGTAGCACTCGTCGCTGACCAGCAGCGTCCCGCGTTCGCGGCACCAGTCGACGACCTTGCGCAGGTGGTCGGGGGGCAGCACCCGCCCGGTGGGGTTCGACGGCGAGTTCAGCCACAGGATCCGAGGGGTCCTCGGGCCGATCGCGGTCAGCGAGTCGGCCGCGAGCACGTCGGCGCCGACGAGCCTGGCCCCCACCTCGTAGGTCGGGTAGGCCACCTCGGGGAAGACCACGAGGTCACCGGGACCGACGCCGAGGTGCAGCGGCAGCGACGCGATCAGCTCCTTGGAGCCGATCGTGGGCAGCACCGAGTCCAGCCCGAGGCCGGTGACGCCGTGTCGCCGCTCCAGCCAGTCGGCGCACGCCTGCCGGGTCTCGGGCAGCCCGATGGTCACCGGGTATCCGGGAGAGTCCGCCGCATCGGCGAGCGCCTGCCGGACGACCTCGGGGGTCGGGTCGACAGGGGTGCCGATGGAGAGGTCGACGATGCCGTCAGCGTGCGCGCCCGCCCGGTCGGCGTACGGCACCAGCTGGTCCCACGGGAAGTCGGGCAGCCGGGAGGAGACCAACCCGTCGGGGATCGGCCCGGGAATGGCCGTGGTCACTCCGCCTGGGGTTGGGGAGGCAGCGCTGCGACCAGCGGGTGGTCCTTGTCGATCTCACCCATCTTGGCGGCACCGCCGGGAGACCCGAGGTCGTCGAAGAAGTGCACGTTGGCGTCGTAGTACTCCTTCCACTCCTCGGGCGTGTCGTCCTCGTAGTAGATGGCCTCGACGGGGCAGACCGGCTCGCACGCACCGCAGTCGACGCACTCGTCGGGGTGGATGTAGAGCATCCGCTTGCCCTCGTAGATGCAGTCGACCGGACACTCGTCAACGCACGCGCGGTCCTTCAGATCGACACAAGGCTGGGCGATGACGTAGGTCACCTGGGTCCTCCTGAGGTTCGGTCCGGGAGCGGACGGCTGCAAGCCTAGTATCCCACCGTGGCCGACGACGACAGCCCCGAGGTCCGAGACACGGGACCGCGCATCGTGAGCGGCCTCGGGCCCCACGTGGTGGGACAGCGAGTGGTCGTACGCCGGGTGCTGCGCGGTGAGACCGGCCCCTCGGGCGGCCCGGCGATGACCGACGTGCTCGGCATCTGCGAGTCGTGGGCCGGCGGCGTGCTCACGGTCCGCCGCGAGGACGGCCTCCTGGTGGAGATCGCCACGGCCGACGTCGTCTCCGGCAAGCCGGTCCCGCCCCGCCCCTCGGTGCACCGGCGCCTCGGCGACGCGCAGGCCGACCTGCTGGCGCTGCCCGGCTGGCGCCCGGTCGAGAGCGCCCCCCTGGGCGAGTGGCTGCTCCGAGCCTCCGGCGGGTTCTCCTCCCGCGGCAACTCCGTGCTCGCGCTCGGCGACCCGGGGATGCCGCTCGAGGAGGCGGTGAGGCAGGTGACGCAGTGGTACGACGCCCGCTCACTGCCCCCGCGGGCCCATGTGCTCCCGGGCGGGGCGGAGGCCGCGGCCTTCGAGGCGGCGGGCTGGGCGGCGTACGACCCGACGCTGCTGATGCTCGGATCGGTGGCCCGGGTGCTGCGACGCCTCGGCCGTGACCAGGTGGCTCTGCCCGGCCACGGAACCCGGGTGGACCAGGGCTGGCTGGCGACCGACGAGCGGGCGTCCCGCTACGGCGAGGCCGCGGTGAGCGTCCTCGAGGCGGGCGAGGTCACCTTCGCCACCGTCAGGGACGAGGACGGCACCGTGCTTGCCCGCGGCCGGGGAGCCCTGCACGGCGAGTGGGTCGGGGTCTCCTCGCTGTGGACCCGGGAGGACCTCCGCGGCACCGGACTGGGCAGCGCGGTGCTGTGGTCGCTGCTGGAGTGGGGCGCGGAGCGTGGGGCCACGACCGCCTACCTGCAGGTGGTGGAGTCCAACGATGCGGCGCGACGCATGTACGAGCGCCACGGCTTCGAGGTGCACCACCGCTACGCCTACCTCGTGGCCGAGGGCAGGCAGGCGCGCTGAGCGACCGGGAGCCCCTCAGGCGGGCGTGGCCAGCCTGCCGAAGCCGCTGCGGTGGAAGACCAGCGGACGGCGGCTCCCCGGGTCGTTGACCGCGTGCAGCCGCAGCAGCACGATCGTGTGGTCCCCCGCGGCGACCTCCTCGTGCAGGCTGCAGTCGAAGGACGCGACCGCCTCGTCGAGCAGCACTGCCCCCTCCCGGGTGGTGCTCGTCGCGAGTCCGGCGAACCGGTCTGCGGCCGGTCCCGCCAGCTGGCGGCAGGCGCGGTCGTGGTGGTCGGCCAGGACGCTGAGGCCCAGGTGCGGGGAGCGACGCAGCGCCGGCCAGGTCGCCGAGCCGTTCGCCACCGCGAACGAGACCAGCGGAGGATCCAGGCTGACCGAGGTGAACGAGCTCGCCGCCAACCCGACCGGGTGGCCGTCCACCTCGGCGGCCACGGCGACCACGCCGCTGGGGAACGCGCCGAACGCGGACCTGAGCACGAGCGGGTCGAGCGCCTCGAGGACCGGCGAGCCCGTCGTGGCCCGGGTCATGCCGGGACTCCCAGGTGTCGCTGCAGGAGCGGCCGCGCTCGGCCCAGCCAGGCGTCGTACGCCGAGTCGAGGACGTAGAGCCCACGGGCGGGGACGGCAGCGCCGATCTCGGTGAGCACCGGCCGCAGGGTCAGCTCCGGAGCCAGCGCGTGGGCCGGCCCGGCTCCCAGCATCAGCGGGACCGCCACCCCGGTGATGCCGTCGGCGGCGAACCGGTCCAGGAACAGCTTCAGCAGGCCGGTGTAGGTGCCCTTGTAGGTCGGGGAGGCGACGACCACCAGCTCGGCCGCGCCCACCGCCGCGACCAGGTCGGACACGACGGGGTCCTTCCAGTCCAGCAGCGCGGGGCCGAGGTCGGCGAGGTCGACGACGAGGTCCGGCTCGGTACCGGTGAGGGCCCGGGCGAGCCACTCCGCGGCCGCGCGGGTGCGCGAGCCCGGTTTCGGGTTGCCGACCACCACGGCGACCCTGGGCGCAGGTTCGATGCTCAACGTGTGGTCCTCACCTGGTTGGAAAAAACTGCCTTATGTTTACTGCTTTAGTAGATTATCAAACGACGGCCGGTTCTGCTCGTCCCCACTCGGTGTCACGGGTGCGGCGCGGCGGGGCCGCGACCGCGGTCAGGACAGGCAGGACGGCCGGTGGGCCGGGTTCGCCGGGCCCTCGCGGCCCAGGGCGTTGAGCACCCACCCGATGGCAGGTCCGTCCATCGGGATGAGCACGTGGCCGGCAAGATCGAAGGGACAGGAGGCCTGGAGCTTGATGTTCGTGGTGTTGTCCCCCGCGAGGTATCCCGAGGTGTAGGGCAGCACGACCTCGTCGTTGCGGGTGACGATGTTGGTGTAGCTGACCTCGCCCGGGGTCTCGTCGCCCGCGTTGAGGCGGCGCAGGAAGTCCGACCCGGTCTTCTGCTGCAGGCAGGCCGGGCACACGTAGCTCAGGCCCGGGGTCAGCAGGAGCGGGTTGGACGTGCCGTGGTTGGAGGGCGCGAGCCCGACGAGGTCGTCGACCTTGTCGGCTCCCCCGAGGAACTTGATGTAGTACCGCGGCATCATCCCGCCCTGGGAGTGGCCCACCATCGAGACCTGCCGCGCCCCGGTGCTGGCCAGGACCCTGTCCACGAACGTCTTGAGCTGCTGGGCCGACTGCTCGATGGGGCCGGTCGCCCGATTGCCGTAGTCCAGCGCGAAGACGCAGTAGCCGGCCGTCCGCAGGCGTGAGGACAGCCGGCCGAGCAGGCTCATGCTGTCCCCGAAGGTCCCGTGGACGATCACCACCGGCTCTGGGTGCGCCGCGGTCGGCCGGCACGACCACGGGTCAGCGGCCGTTGCCGCCTGCACCGCCACCCGAGGTGGGGCAGCACCCGCGGACGGGGCGGCGAGGATCCCGGTCCCCAGGGCCAGTGCGGTGAGTACGACGGCGATCCTGCTGGTCCGAGCGCGCATGTGGTGATCTCCAGGTCAGCTGCCTCGAGTCGGCTCCACTACGGCTTCGGCGGGGGCCCGCATCGAACGGTGTCACCAGCGATGTAGTCGGTGTGGAACTTCTCCTTGCGCAGCACCTTGCCAGATTCGAGGTCCCGGAAGTAGCGGAAGACGTCCACGCTGAAACCCTGCGTCCCGCTGGCCGGCTCGCAGTCCTCGTCCTGGAGGTACCGCACCTGGGGCGACCTGAAGTTGTAGCGGGACCCGGTGGTGGTGGTGATGTCCCAGCGCTTGGTGGAGTACATCGACACCGTGGCCGACCCCTGGCTGCCCGGGGTGGACTTGACCACGTTGGCCTTGACGAGCACGCCGTACGGCGAGTCGTTGGTGAACTTCAGGTCGAGCGTCGGCCAGGCCACGGTGGCCTCCCGGCCCTCGGGGTAGCGGTCGATGTAGACCGAGTGCGGCTTGTGCTCCACGTCCTTGAGCCCGGCGAAGAACATCGCGTTGAAGGTGGTCGTGGCGATCTGCGAGACGCCTCCGCCCAGGTCCTTCTTGAAGATCCCGTCGGAGACGATGTAGCCCTCGGTGAACTGGTTCTCCGCGGTGCGCTCGCCGACGATCCCGTTGAGGCTGAACGTCTCCCCCGGCTTGAGCAGGGTGCCGTCGATCAGCTCCGCCGCACGCGAGAGGTTGACGTTGCGGTACTCCGCGTAGGGGAAGTTCGTGGTGAAGGTGCTCACCTGCTCGGTGATCTTCAGCGCCTTGGCATCGGCGGTGGTGAACTTCGGCTGGCTGGTCCTGCCCTCGACCTCGAGGCTCCGCTGCGGCCCCGTCGCCACCGCGGCGTCGAGGAACCCGGTCTCGATCTCCTCGGGGTCGAGCTCCACCCCGACTCGTGCGGGGACCACGCGCGGCTTGCCGTTGCGCACCACGATCTCCGCGTCCCGTGGCTCCCGGCCGAGCGTGCGCATCACCGGTTCGAGCGCCTCGAGCATCTGCTCGCCGTCCACCCGCGGCTCCAGCTCGCCTTCGGCGGCCTCCATGGAGAGGGCCTTGCCGAACAGGCGCGGCGGCGCCTTCACCCGCTGGCCGCCGAGGACCAGGGTCACCGGCCCGGACATGGCTGGCTCGGCGAACTCGTCGAGCGCGCGGCGTACGGCCTCGTCACTGACCTCGGGCTCACGCACCGTGGTGGGCAGCTTCTGGGTGCCACCGCGCAGGAACCGGCTCTCGATCACCGACTCGGCCTTGTCGCGGTCGACCACCCGGCCGGGCCGGGCGAGGACCGGGACGGCACGCCCCTGCTTGAACTCGATGTTCCCCTCCACCGGGGGCGAGCCGAGCTTGGTCTCGAGGTCGTCGAACCTCGCCTCCAGCCTCGACCGGTCCACCGCGACCACCGCGGGGTGGTCCTCACCACCGGTGATCACGGCCCACATGCGGCTCAGCCCGAATCCCGAGCCGCCACCGGCCTTCTCGACCGAGGCGGCGTAGTCGACCGTGAGCCCCGCCGCGGCGGGCTTCACCTTCGCGGAGCGCCCGTCCCCGTAGGTCAGCACGACCGGCTGCTCCTCCCGGGGGCCCAGGCGGTCACGGAGTCGCTGCTCCGCCTCGCCCGGCGAGAGCCCGGCGATGCTGATGCCCTCCACCTTGGCGTTGCGGGGGGTCGAGTCACCGGCGACCAGGTACGTCGCCGTCCAGCCGCCGGCGCCGAGGACTGCCAGGCCCAGGACTGTCCATCCGGCGACCTTGGCGCCGAGCTTGTCACTCACCACCGGGCCTCAGCCGAGCCCGGCGAAGAGGTCGGTCTCGAGGCCGTCGGGTCCGACCGGGCCCTGGTGGCCCTTGGCGATCCGGAAGAACTCGGTCCCCCAGATCTCGTTGCCCTTGTTGTTGGAGAGGGCGAAGAACGGCCCGTCCACCGCGATCTGGGTGGCGTGGGCGCGCATGGCCTCGCGCTTGACCCCGGCGTACTCGTCGGCCTCGACCTTCGCGGCGAGCTCCGAGTCGGGAACCATGAACGCCGGCAGGTCGCCGTCGGGGTCCATCCCCTCGAAGGTGGTGGTGTCGCCAGCGGCGCGCAGGTCGCGCAGGCCCTGCCGGACCCGCTCCACGGACATCGCCCCCCAGTAGACCTTCGCGACGTCGTGGGCCTCGCCGAGGTCACGACGGAAGGACGGCACCGCGGCCAGGGCCACGGCGTACGTCGCCACGCGGTGGGCCTGGATGTGGTCGGGGTGGCCGTAGCCGCCGAAGTCGTCGTAGGTCACCAGCACCTGCGGACGGACCTCGCGGATGATCTCGACGAGGTAGCTGGCGGCCTCGGTGAGGTCGGCGTTCCAGAACGCGTTCGCGTGGACGTCGTCGGCCGGGATCGCGTGCCCGTCGGAGTGCCACTGCATCCCGGAGTCGCGGTAGCGCTTGAACCCACCGAGGTAGCGGTGGTCGGTGACCCCGAGCGCCTTCATCGCGTTGGTGAGCTCGATCTTGCGCTGGTCGGCGAGGGTGTCGTCCTTGTCGGCCGCCATGTGCTCCATCTCGGGCACGAGGATCTCGCCCATCTCCCCGCCGGTGCAGGTCACCAGGGTGACCCCTGCCCCTTCAGCGACGTAACGGGCCATCGTGGCGCCCTGCCCGATGCTCTCGTCGTCAGGGTGGGCGTGCACGAGCAGGAGGTGCTTGTTCATGGGCTGATCCTATGTGGGCGGGAGAGGTGGCTCCCGTTTCAGCCGTCGCGGAGCGTCCGGCAGGACGAGCGGGGAGGGCGCCTCAGGCGGGGCGGGAGGCTCAAGCCAGCCGTCGTACTCCTCCAGGAGGATGTCCAACATCACGTCCGGAGCATCGGTGGTGACCACCCAGGGGTGGTCCTCGTCGTCGTCCTCGCCGGCGAAGCGCTCACGCTCGCAGGTCGCCTCGAAGCCGTTGGTCCGGAGCCGGGCGGCGACCGCACGCGCGTCGTCCTCGTCGAACAGCACCGCACGCATCAGGTGCCTCCCAGCAGATCGGCGAGCGGAGCCAGGAACGGCACGTCCGCCGGCGCCCAGCGCACCTCGCCGAGCTGCTCCGCGCCCAGCCAGCGAACCGCGTCGTGCTCGGTGGGGACCGGGTCGCCGTCGACCAGGCGGGCCACGGCGACGCGCAGGGTGAGGTCCTGGCTGATCCGGCTCTCACCGTCGAGCCAGCCGGTCACCGCGATGCCGCAGCCGAGCTCCTCGGCCAGCTCGCGGATCGCCGCCGCCACCGGGTCCTCCCCCGGCTCCACCTTGCCGCCCGGGAGCTCCCAGAGTCCCGCCAGCTCGGAGGGACCCGACCTGCGCGCGGCAAGCACCCGGTGCTGCTGCACCAACGCGACACCCACGACCTCCTGCACCAGCGCAATCTAGCCAACCGCGACCCCCGGGCCCGACACCCGGGGTGAGCCGTTGGCAGGCTGTGGACATGAGTTCGCGGCCAGCCGACAGGGCCCTCGACGGCGACTGCGACGACGCCGGGCGGGTCGACACCCCCGCCTTCGGCGAGGGAGGTCCGTTCTCCGGAACGGAGGCCTGAACCCACGCGGCTCGCTCACTAGGATGCCGGCCATGCCGACGGCCTCCCGTGTCCCGCTAGCCTCCCCCTCCCCTGCCAAGGGAGCAGCGCCGGCGAGGGCGACCGGCCTGCCGCCCGTGCTGCTGCTGCCGTGGCGACTGGCGAACGCGGGGATCACGGTGACGCTCGCCGCAGGGGCTCTCCTGGCACCGCACGGGCCCGTGCGGCGCCGTGGCGGGTACGCCGACCAGGTGGCCGCGCTCTTCGGCGAGGACGGCATGATCGGCAAGCTCGACGCGATGTCGCGCGATCCCGAGAGCCCGCTGGGGCGGATCGCTGCCCTGGCTGAGGCGGCCGGGTCCGCGCGTCCCCTCGGCCGGGCCATCGCGAATGGCGGCGTCCTCGACCGGGTGCTCTCCGAGGACGGCCCCCTGACCCGGTTGCTCAGCGACGGAGGCGCCGTCGACCGCCTCCTGGCTTCCGACGGTCCCCTCGACCGGCTGCTCGCGCCGGGCGGTGCCCTCGACCGCTTGCTGGTCGAGGGCGGCCCGCTCGAGCGCCTCCTGGAGGACGACGGCGCTCTGGACCGGCTGACGCGTGCAGGAGGGGCGCTGGACACGGTGCTGCAACCCGGTGGGCTCCTCGACCGGCTGCTCGACGACCGTGGCTTCGTGGAGAAGCTGGTCGCCGACGGCGGCACCCTGGACCAGCTGGTCGCCCTCGGCCCGATGCTGGAGAAGGTCAATCCACGTCTGCTCGAGCTCGTGGCCCTCGTGCCCGACCTGCGCGACTCGATCGACGTCCTCGCCGAGTCGGTGGGTCCCCTCGGCGACCTGGCCAACCGGCTCCCGGGGCGCCGCAAGGTGCCCCCGACCTGACCCCGCCGTCCCCCGGCTCCCCCTGCTCCCCCCACGCGGGTGGCACGAGCCTCTACGTTGGCACGGTGGACCATCCTGACCAGCCGCACCTCCACCTGCGGCGTACCGACGAGAACTCCGCCGACATCGACGCCGCCGAGGACCAGCTCGGCCGGCGCGTGGGGATCGACGGCGTCCTGGCGAACCTCAACCGGTCGGCGCAGCGCACCCGGGTGCCGGGTCTCGCGGTCCGGCAGGGCTTCCGCTGGGACGACACCGACCAGGCCACGCAGCGCTGGTGGCCCCAGGGGATCACCACCTCGGCCGACGCCAGCGACACCGAGGACATCGGCGGGCGGCGCCTGCTGGTCACCAGCTGGTACTCCAAGAACGTGGACGGCCAGAACCACGGCAGCCGGGTCACGGTGGTCGACATCGACTCCCTGGAGTACCGCCACGTCCTGCTCGTCGTCCCCGAGCGCGGCCGCGACGGCCGGATCGAGCTGAAGCCACTGGTCGTGCACGCCGGCGGCCTGGTGTGGCGCGGCCCCTACCTGCACGTGGCCGGCACCCGGCGCGGGCTCTCCAGCTGCCTGGTCGACGACCTGATCCGGGTGAACTCGACCGAGGACACCTTCGGCTATCGCTACGTGCTGCCGGTGCGGTTCAGCTACTCAGCTGCGGCGACCAACGGGGTGGAGCAGCTGCGCTACTCGTTCCTGTCCCTGGACCGCAGCTGCCAGCCCCCGCGGCTGATCGCCGGGGAGTACGGCGTGCGCGAGATGACCCGGCGCCTGGCCAGCTTCCCGCTCGACCCGGACACGCACCACCTCGCCACGCACGAGGACGGCACCTCCCGGCCGGCCTGGCTCGACGACCGCGGGATGGGCCACATGCAGGGGGCCGCGGTCGTCGGCGACACCTACTACGTCACCGCCAGCCGCGGCCGGCACCGCCTCGGCCAGGTGTACGTCGGCCGGCCCGGCGACTTCCGCCCCTTCCCCCGCACCCTGCCGGTCGGCCCCGAGGACATCTGCTACTGGCCCTCGACCGACCAGCTGTGGTCACTGACGGAGTACCCGGGCAAGCGGTTCGTGTTCTCGATGGACCGCGCGCAGTTCCACCGGTGAGCCGGCGACCGGCGTACCCAACCGCCGCCGGTCAACCGACGCGGGGGCTCAGCTGACCGGCCGCGGCAGCAGCGCCAGCTGGCGGGACTGGGCGACGAGGCGGCCGGTGGAGTCCCAGACCTCGCAGTCCTCCTCGAACATGCCGCCGGAGATGTTGCGGCTGGCGTGCCGCACGATCGCCCAGCCGGGCGCGGGCCTGGTCCGCACGTGCGCGGTGAGCTCCAGGGTTGGTGCCCACCCGGGCAGGCCGAGGTCGAAGGTGACCGGAGGCAGCGCGTCGAGCACCAGCAGCAGCGCGATCGGGTCCAGCGGCCGGTCGTCGGCGAGCTTGAACCAGCCCTGGATGATGCCGCTGCGGCTCGGCTCGCCCAGTGCCCAGCCCGCGTACGCCGGGTCGAGGCGGGTGCCGAACCGTGCGAGGAGCGGGGCGACGGTGAGGAAGTCCGGAGGCGCATCGGCCGTGGCCACGCACTGGTCGACCGGGGGCAGCTCGGGAGGCGGGATCTCCCGCAGCACCTCGCCCGGCGCCTGGTCGAGGTCACTGAAGACGGCCAGTGCGGTGATCCGTTCGACCTGCCGGCCGTCCTGCTCCTGGACCAGGGTCGCCGACACCGTGGAACGACGCTTGCCCTCGCGCACCCGGCGTACCTGCACCACCGCAGGGCCCGGCACGGTCGGGGTCAGGTAGTGGGCGGTGACGGTGACCGGGTCCGGCTGGCCCGCCTCGGCGAGCTCGGCCCGGATCGCGTTGCCGATCACGGCGAGCAGGTAGCCACCGTTGAGACCACCCCCGATCCCCCAGCCGGCGCCGAGGTCGACGGCGTACTCCCCGTCGGCGTTGCGGTGGTTGGCGATGCCGTGGTCGAGCTCGAAGTCCATGCGCGGACTCTACGACGGGCGCATCGGCGTACGGCGCGGCCCGCCTCCGAGGCTCATGCGTAGCCGGCGGGGGTCCCCCACGTCGCGCTGCGCGAGGAGCCGTCGGTGATCACCGGGCAGTGGGTGCCGACGAAGTTGGTCGGCATGCAGCGGTTGCAGTGGATGCACAGCGACGGGGTGCTCGCGTCCGCGGCGATCCGGTTCACCAGGTCCGGCTCGCGCAGCAGCGCACGCCCCATCGCCACGAACTCGAAGCCCTCGTCCATCGCGAGGTCCATCGACCGGCGGTCGGTGATCCCGCCCAGCAGGATCATCGGCAGGCTGATCTCCTGGCGCACCTTGCGGGAGTGCTCGAGCAGGTAGGCGTCCTGGTAGGGGTACTCGCGGATGAACTGCTTGCCCCCGTAGCGCATCACGGTCTTGATCGGCTGCGGCATCACCTCGGCGAACTCCTTGACCGGAGCGCCGCCGCGGAAGAGGTACATCGGGTTGAGCAGCGAGCTCCCCCCGGTCATCTCGAACGCGTCGACGGTGCCGTCCTCCTCGATCCAGCGTGCGGTCTGGATCGCCTCCTCCAGGGTGATGCCGCCGCGCACCCCGTCGGACATGTTCAGCTTGGTGATGATCGCGATCCGGTCGCCCACCACCTCGCGTACGGCGCGCAGGACGCCGCGGCCCACCTTGGCCCGGTTCTCCAGCGAGCCGCCGTACTCGTCCTTGCGGTGGTTCAGCTTCGGGCTCAGGAAGGCGCTGGCGAAGTAGCTGTGCCCCAGGTGCACCTCCACCGCGTCGAAGCCGGCCTCGATGGCCCGGCGCGCCGCGTTCGCGTGCGCCGCGGTGATCCGCTCGATGTCGGCGACCTTGGCCTTGCGCGAGATCCCGCCGGACATGTTCGGGAACCGGGTGCTCGGGGCCAGGGACGGGAGCTTGTTCCCGCGGGCGTCGGCCACCGGGCCGGCGTGGCCGATCTGGGCGGAGATCGCGGCGCCCTCGGCGTGCACCGCGTCGGTCAGCGCGCGCAGGCCGGGCATCGCCTCGTCGGTCCACAGGATCTGCTCGGGGGCGGTGCGGCCGTCGGGCGCCACGGCGCAGTAGGCGACGGTGGTCATCCCCACTCCCCCGGCGGCGTACGCCCGGTGGAAGTCGACGAGGTCCGTGGTCACGCGCGAGGCGTGGCTGAGCCCTTCGTACGTCGCCGCCTTGACCACCCGGTTGCGCAGGGTCAGCGGGCCGATCCGGCCCGGGGTGAAGACTGTCGGCTCTCCTAGAACGTGTTTCACTTTCCAAGGCTAGCGGGTCCTTTTCCGTGCGGAAAGCCGCTGAGACGGGATCTTCACATTTGTCCGGCTCAGCCGTAATTTGGATCAGCGGAGCACGATGAACATCGGTCCCCCGAACCGGGGTCCGTGGACGAGGGGGCGAGGCATGTCTTCGAGTCCTTGTCCGCCCGTCCGTCCGGCCGACGCCGTGCTCGACATCTTGTCCCGACCCGACGACGCCGAGCTGCTCGAGCTGGTCCGGCTCGCCGCCGAGGTCTGCGAGAGCCAGGCCGCGGGGATCACCATCCAGCGTGGGGACAGCTACCACGTCCCGATCACCCACGGGCTGGCTCCGCTGGTGTGCTCCTCCGACGACACGTTCTGTCGCTACACGATGAGCACCGACGGCGTCTTCTGCGTCGAGGACGCCACGACCGACCCCCGGTTCGCCGGCATCAGCTGGGTGGACGGCCGCCTGGCGCAGACCCGGTTCTACGCCTCGGCCCCGATCCACGCCCCCACCGGGGAGATGGTGGGCCGCCTGTGCGTCATCGACCCCGCGCCCAAGGTGCTGAGCAAGCTCCAGGAGCGGACCCTGGATGCACTCGCGCTCAGCGCCACCCGGGTGATCGAGCTGCGGATGCTCCAGATGCCCCCGGTCACGGCGATCTCCCCCGAGGCCCACCGGGCCGGGGCGATCCCGATGGAGCAGGTCGCCGCCGAGCTGAGCCACGACCTGCGGGTGCCGCTGAGCGCGGTGATCGCCAGCGTGGAGATGCTCCAGGACATCCTCAGCGAGGAGCCGGAGCGTGCCGTCGGCGCACTGCTCACCAGCGCGATGCGCGCGGCCGATCGGATGGACCGGATGCTCGACCAGCACCTGGGGTCACGGTCCGGTCCGGAGCCGACCCTGGACGAGGTCGACCTCGAGCAGGTGGCGCACCAGCTGGTGCTCGACTCGGCGCCCCTGCTGGAGCCGCTCGGCGCGGTGATCAGGACCGGGCAGCTGCCCGTCGTACGCGCGAACCCCGACGACATGTACTCCGTGCTGCAGAACCTGGTCACGAACTCGGTCAAGTTCGCCCGCCCCGGGCTGCCGCCGGTGGTGCGGATCGCGTCGCGGCAGACCCACGGTGGCTGGCGCATCTGGGTCCGCGACAACGGGGTCGGCATTCCCGAGGACCGGCGGGTGGACGTCTTCTCGATGTTCAGCCGGGTCCACGACGACGTGGCCGGGCACGGCATCGGACTGGCCACGGTCGCCCGCATCGTCCGGGCCAACGGCGGCAGGGTCGGCGCGGAGTCGGTGCCCGGTGGTGGCACCGAGATCTGGTTCGAGCTCCCCGACACCGACGCCCGGCACGAGTCCGCGAGCTGACCTTGCTGGAGGCCCGTCGCGGGCCGCGCCCGCAACCCTCGCGGCCCGGACGTGGCCGACCCCCGTGACCTGTGGGCCACGGGGGTCGGAGTCATTGCACTGCGAGTGGACTCAGAGGTGAGCGATCACTTGCCGGGCGTGGTGTTCACGGTGATCTTGGCGGTGCCGACCAGCAGGCCGGGCTTGACCGCGTCGGTCTTGAAGGTCTCGTTGAGCAGCGGTGCGGCGACCGGCGAGATCTTGACCTGGGTGCCCTCGAGGGTCGCGGTGCCGGAGCCGGTCTGCAGCGGCTTCAGCGTGCGGCCGTCGAGCTCGAACACGTAGGCGCTGGAAGCGGCCGTCTTGCCGTTGACGACCACGTCGCCGTACACCCTGGAGACGCTGGGGTCGACGTTGAGGTTGTTCAGCTCGACCTTGGTGTCACCCGCGGTCAGGGAGAGGCCGGAGCCCTCGTGCTGGATCTGGCCGATGACGTACGGCGAGACCGCACCGGGCTTGAACACGGTCACGTTGCCGCCGCTGACCGGGAACACCAGGGCGCCGTCGGTGAGCTTGGCGGTGCCGGTGGTTCCGGGGGTGAGCTTGAGCGTGGTCAGTGCGTCCACGAAGCCCTGGTCGAGGGCGACCTGGGTGTCGTTGCCCTGAAGCGAGACGATCTCGGCCACCGGCTTGGGTGCCGAGGCCTTGCTCGAGGACGAGGAGGACGACGAGCTGCTGCTGTCGTCGCTGCTGCCGCACGCGGCGGCGGAGAGGCTGGTGGTCGCGACCAGCGCGACGACGGCGAGGGTCTTGCGGGAGAAGATGGTGCTCATGGGAAGTCACATCCTGTGGCTTGGCTTTGGGTTCGAAGCTGTCTCAGGAGGTGGTTCGCCACCAGCAGGGTTACGGATTGGTGCGTCTCAGGGGAGCTCAGGGCTCAGGCGTCGGGGAGCAGTTCGGCGAAGACCACGACGTTCTCCTCGAAGACGTTCGTGCCGGCCACCAGTCCCCCGCAGGTGATCAGCCTGAGTCCCGCGTGGTCGATGTTGCCGTAGACCTTGCGGGTCGGGAACCGGGCCTTCTCGAAGTGCTCGATCCGGGTCACCCGGAAGGTGGCGGTGCTCCCGTCCCTGCGCTCCACGTGGATCCGGTCCTCGCGGCGCAGGTCGGTCAACCGGGCGAAGACACCTGGCTCCACGAACCGGACGTGGCCCACGATGATGGCCGGCCCCAGCTCCCCCGGTGTGGGAGCACCGGTGAACCAACCGGCGGGAAAGGCTCCCGGCGGCGTCTCGAGCGCGCCGTTCTTCTCCAGGTCGAGCGCCATCAGGTCGGAGTCCACCTCGATGGCGGGGATCCGCAACCGGGTGGGGACCGAGCGCGGCATCGACGGCGCGGCGGCCTTCACCGCGGCCGGCGAGGGTGAGCTCGCTGCCGGCGGCTCGGCCACCGCGCGAGGTGTCGGCTCGGTGCTGCCGCAACCACCCAGCGCCATCGCCCCCAGGGCCAGGCACGCCGCCAGCGGGGCCCGCCACCTCCTTGAGCGCAGAGGTGACGGACGTGTGGTGCTCACCCGCGTTCGCGCCCGCGGCCCCGGACGGCGAAGACCAGCGCCGCGAGGATCGCGAACGCCGCGCCGCCCAGCGCCCCCACCGGTGCGCGCTCGGTGCTGACCGGTCCGACGTAACCGGTGTCGACGGATCCGGTGGGAGTCCGCTTCACCTGGTTGTCGGTGAACGTGCCCGTGCCGAACGAGCCGCTCTGGGTCCCGCTCTGGGCGCCGGAGCCGGCCGAGCCCCCGGTGGCGCCGGGCGTGGCCGGCACCGGTGCGGCACTGGGTGCCGGGGTCGGGCTGGGGGCCGGGGTCGGCGGAGTGGCGGTGCCGGGGGCCACGGCGGTGTCTCCCGCACAGGTCGGGGTGGTGATCACGTTGCGGTTCAAGTTCACAGCACCGTTGCGGGCCAAAGCGCGGCCCTGGAGTGTCGCGCCGTCGTTCATGGTGATCGTCGTGAGAGCCATGATGGTGCCGACGAACGTGCTGGTTTTCCCCAACGTTGCCGAGCTTCCGACCTGCCAGTAGACGTTGCAGGGGTTGGCGCCGCCCGTCAGGACGATCGAGGCCGCGTCCGCGACGGTGAGCGTGGATCCAGCCTGAAAGACCCACACGGAGTCCGACGTCCCGCCGTCGGTTCTTCCACCGTCCAGGGTCAGCGCACCGGTCAGCGCCATCCCCGCCCCACGGTTGTAGATACCAGCGGTGAGCACCTCGCCGCCCAGCTCGTCGTCGGAGGCTTTCCTCGGCGTCTGGTCGGCTGCATTGACGTAGGCCGCCGTGAGGTGGTCCTTCGCGGTCAACGCCACTCCATCGGCCACGTGGTACGTGCCGCCCACCACCATGCTGCCGTTACCGGTGACCGCCGTGCCGGGGTGCAGTCCGACGTCGCGACTGATGGTCGTGGCCCCGGTGTTGGTCACTGTGGAGCCGGCCAGCACCGAGAAGGCAGAGGCAGTTCTCAGCGGCGGCACCTCCACGGCAGCGTGGGCGGCGCCGGAGAGCGGCCCGCCGACGAACAGGGCAGCGAGTGCTGCTGCGGAGCTGGCGCGGTAGAGATTGGTACGGGTCGACGACGAGGGCATCAATACGGGTCCTCTGCTTGTGAACGTGGCGCCCTGAGGGATTTCGAGGTGGGGCTTATCCGGCAAAAACGCCGCGATCTGCCCTCAGCATAACCTCTGAAAGAGAACTATTTGGACATTTCTCTCGACGAAGCCCACGAGGCGACCACACCCGCGCCTGGCAACCGGCGACCGGTCGGTCAGCGCTCCCCCGCCAGGAGCGGCTCCAGGGTGAGCTCTGGATGGTCGCGCTCGACCACGCTGATCCGCCACTTGTCCGGAGCGAGCACCAGCAGGGTGCCGTCGTTGCGTTCCATCACCTCGAGACCGCGGATGGAGCCGAGCTCGGCGGCTGACGCGGCATCGGTACGACGGGCCTGGGTGTAGCCGAGCATCTCCAGCCGGATCGGGGCGCCGAACTCGCTCTCCATCCGGGCGACCGCGACCTCGAACTGCATCGGCCCCACGGCCGCGAGCACCGGCGACTGCGCCCCGCGCAGGTCCGAGCGGAGCACCTGGACCACGCCCTCGCCGTCCAGCTGCTCGATGCCGCGCCGGAACTGCTTGAACCGCCCGCTGTCGGCCGCCCGCGCCACCGCGAAGTGCTCGGGCGCGAAGGTCGCGATCGGCGGGAAGGTGACCGGCTCGTCGAGGTAGATCGTGTCGCCGATCTTCAGCGAGAGCGCGTTGACGAGCCCGACGATGTCGCCGGGGTAGGCGGTGTCGATCACGGCACGCTCACGCCCGAAGATCGCCTGGGCGTACTTGGTCGCGAAGGGTCGCCCTGTCTGGGCGTGCGTGACCACCATGCCGCGCTCGAAGACACCGGAGCAGACCCGTGCGAACGCCACCCGGTCGCGGTGGTTGGTGTCCATCCCGGCCTGCACCTTGAACACGAACGCGCTGAACGGCGCGGCCACGTCGCGGACCTGGGCCGGACGGCCGTCCGGGCCCTCCTCGCCGTAGCGGAAGGCCGCGGCCGAGGGAGCCAGCTCGATCAGGGTCTCCAGGATCGCCGCGACGCCGAAGTTGGAGATCGCCGAGGCGAACAGCACCGGGGTGGTGAACCCGCTGAGGAAGAGGTCCTGGTCGTGGTCGGCCCCGTCGCTGGAGAGCAGGTCGGACTCCTCGACTGCCGTGTCCCAGGCATCCCCCTCGCGCGCGGCGGCCGCGTCCGCGCCCATCCGCTCCTCGGGTGCCCGGGTCGCGCCGCCCGCCGTACGCGTGTAGGCGACGTAGTCACCGGTACGCCGCTCCAGCACCCCGCGGAAGTCGCCGGCGATGCCCACGGGCCAGGTCAACGGAGTGGGGACGAGCTTGATCTCGTTCTGGATCTCCTCCATCAGCGACAGCGCGTCGAGGCCGGGACGGTCCCACTTGTTGATCACGGTGATCACCGGGATCCCCCGCGCCTTGCAGACCCGGAACAGCTTCAGCGTCTGCGGCTCGAGCCCCTTGGCCGCGTCCACCAGCATCACCGCGGCGTCCACGGCGGAGAGCACCCGGTAGGTGTCCTCGGAGAAGTCGGAGTGACCGGGGGTGTCGACCAGGTTGACCACGTGGTCGCCGTAGGCGAACTGCAGGGCCGCGGAGGTGATCGAGATGCCGCGCGCCTTCTCCATCTCCATCCAGTCCGAGACCGTGGAGCGCCGCCCGGACTTGCCGTGGATCGCACCGGCCTCGTTGATCACCCGGGCATGCAGCGCCAGAGCCTCGGTCAGCGTCGACTTTCCGGCGTCGGGGTGGCTGATCACGGCGAAGGTACGTCGACGGGCCGCCTCGCGGCGTACGTCCTGCTCGTGGGGCGTGCTGGGGCGGCTGTCTGTGGGCGTGGAAGTCACGGGGTCCTGCATCATCGGGGATCGGCCCGGCGGCGGCACGGGCGACTGCCCATTCTACGGCCCGCTGGGACCCGGGCCGGCCCCTGCAGCTCGGGCTGCCCGGCCGCCGGCCACCGCCCCGTAGGTGACGAAGCCGAGGACCGCCACGCTGCCGACGAGGACCGCGACCGCCGCCACCTCGATCGAACCGACGAGGAGGGCGACCAGCCCCGCGACGACCGAGCAGCCGGCCGCCGCGACGGTGGGGCGCTCGGCGCGGCGATGCCCGGCCAGCCAGGCCTCGTCACTGGCCATCGTGCTGGGGATGCGGATGCCGACGTACGCGTTGCGGCCGAGCCGTCCGGCGGCCGCAGCGCGCGCCATCCACCACAGCATGGCGCCCGTGCCCAGCATCACCGCGCCCGTCACCAGTCGGACGGCCAGCTCCTCGCTCATGGGCGGGGACCCTAACAACCAGCCCGGCGGCGTACCTGCCTCAGGCCAGGTCGACCGTCAGCGCACGGTGGTCCGACATTGGCAGCCGCCGTACGCGCGAGCCCACGACGCGCTCGGCGATGCCCTGCGTCGCGAGCACGTGATCGAGCTGCGACCACGGTGACCCTGCGGGGAAGGTGCGGCCAGTGACCAGCGAGGTCATCCCCGTGAGGCGTTCGGCCCGCGCCTGCCCCATGTTCAGGTCACCCATCAGCACCAGCGGGCCGGCGCCCGCGTCGAGACCATCGCGGACGACGACCAGCTGCCGGCGGTTCCACCAGCCGAGGAAGGTCAGGTGCGTGGTGGCTACGGTCATCGGACCAACCGGTGTTTCCACCACCGCCGCCACCGCGACCCGCGGCTCGTCCTGGAGCATCGTCGGGAGCCGGCCTCCGGTGAGCCGCATCGCTCCCGTCATCGGTGCCGGCGCGAGCCGGAGCACCTGCCAGGAGCGCACCGGCAGCCGGGAGAGGAGCGCGACGCCGTACGCCGCAACGTCGGGGGTCTCGGTCCCGTCAGCGGGTGTCCACGCCGCCCCCGGTGTCCCGGTGAGGGCGGCGACGAAGCGGTGCTCCACCGCTCCCATCGCCTCGGCGGCCACGGCCGTCAGGTCCGCACCTCCGGAGCGCGGCTGCGAACGATCGACCTCCTGCAGCGCCAGCACGTCGGCGTCCAGCGACCGCACCGCATCCGCGAGCCGACCCACGTCGACCCGCCCGTCCCCCGGATCCCGCCCGTGCAGGATGTTGAACGTCGCCAGCCGCATCCCCCGAGTCTCCCCCAGGTCACCCACGGCAGAACCGCATGTAAATCGGGGTTATGGACGCTCATCAAGGCTCGGACCGGGCCCGAAGCGTCCACAACCCTCGCCCAGTTGGCTTCCGGGGGGCCGGTACGGCGCTCGGCGCCGTCAGCGCTTCCGGGCGGCGGCGCGGCGCGCGACGTACCGCTCGATCTTCTGGGCGCGCCCACAGTCGTCCATGTCGCACCACCGCCGGCTCCGGTTCTTCGACTGGTCCAGGAACAGCCACGGGCAGCGGGCGCAGCGCTTGACGCGGCGCAGGTCCGGGGACACCACCAGGTCCGCAGCCGACCACGCGACCGGGTGGAGCGGCGCCACCAGGTCGCCGTCGTCCGGCCAGGTCCAGGCCTGGCGCCCCTCCTCGACCGAGTGCAGCTCGGCGGCCGCGAGCGCCGCCGTCGCGAACCCGCGCAGGGTGGTCTCCCACGAGATGGAGAGGTCGCCCTCCCCGATGGCGACGCCGCCGAAGACCTCATTGAGGCCGTCACGGAGCTCGTGCGCCTTCCCGAGGGCGGCCCGGGCCCGCCGGGGATGCCGTTCCGCCTCACGGCGCAGGGCAGCGACCCGGGACTCCGTCAGCGTGCCGACCCGCAACGACCAGCGCAGCAGGTCTTCGTAGTTCGAGACGTGGTCGTGCCGCGCCGGCCCCAGGGGGTCGTCGACGGTGTTCGCGTAGTCCAGAGCGAGGTTGCCCCCGATGATCGGCAGCTCTCGCGGTCGTGGTGTTTCCATCGAAGACAGTTTTACCAGTTGACGACCGATGGCACCTCTGCAAGCGTTGCCACCATGGCGGGTTTCACCAGAAACACCTCGTCGGAGCGGGCCGGCTCCACCCGGGTGGTCGCGGTCGCCGTCGTCCTGTGCGCGGTCCAGTTCGTCGACGTCCTGGGTGTCACGGTGGTGACCGCGGCGCTGCCGAGCATGCTGCGCGACCTCGACGCGAGCCCGGCGCAGGGCGCGATGGTCGTGAACGCCTACGCCCTGTTCTTCGGTGGGCTGCTGATGGTCGCCGCCCGCCTCGGGGACCGCGTCGGGCACCGGCGGGTGCTGCTCGCGGCGCTCGGGCTGTTCGCCGCAGCGTCGGTCCCCGGGGCCGTGGCCGGTTCGGTGTGGGTGCTCGCCGCGTCGCGTGCGCTCCAGGGGGTGGCAGCCGCCGCCTCGGTGCCCGCGGCGCTCCGGTTGCTGACGACCGTCGTACCCGAGGGCCCGGCGCGACGACGGGCGATCGCCGGCTGGAGCGCCGCGGGCGCGGCAGCCGGCGGCTGCGGGCTGGTGCTCGGTGGGCTGCTCACGCAGCTGGTGTCGTGGCGCGCGGCGTTCTGGGCCGACATCGTGCTGGGGGTCCTCCTCGCGGCGGCAGTCGTGCGCGCCATCCCGCGCGACGAGCTGTCCGGGGAGTCCGGACGGATCGGCTGGCTCTCGGCCGCCACCCTCACCATCGCCGCGATGGGCATCGTCGCCGGGACCACCCTGCTCGGCGACTCAGACTCGATGACGGCCGCACTCCTCGTGGTCGTCGTAGGGGGCGTGGCTGCGTTCGCCTTCGTCGTCGCGGAACGCCGGGCCACCCACCCGCTGGTGCCACCCCGCGCCCGCCGGTCACCCCAGCTGAAGTGGGGGGCGGTCGGCTCGTTCTTCGTCACCGCCACGTCGAGCGCATCGGTCACCGTGGCCACTCTCCACCTGCAGGACGAGCTCGGCCTGGGGCCTCTGGCCGCGGGAACCGTCCTCGTCGGGTTGAGCGTGCTCGTGGTGGCCGGTTCGGTGGTAGCCCCACGGTTGCTCAGGGCCTTCGGCTGGGGACCGGTGATCGGGGTCGGCCTGGGCACGATCGCCGTCGGCACCGGCCTGCTGGCCGCGTGGCCCCACGTGGTGGTGATCGGTCTCGGCACGGCGCTCTCCGGCCTCGGGGTGGGGATCGGCTCGGTCGCCTCCAACGACCTCGGGACCTCGGTCGCGGAGCAGCTGAAGGGCACCGCCACCGGCGTCCTGAACACCGCTGCCCAGCTCGGCACCGCCGTCGGTACGGCGTTCACGGTGCTGGTCGCCACCACGATCGGACCCCGTCCCGCCTGGCTGTTCGTCACGGCGTACGCCGTCCTGGCGGCCCTGGCCACGACGGCGCGGGGCCCTCGGCGCTCCTCCGCGACGCAGCGCGAGGAGACCGGTGTGACCTGACCTGCCCCAGTCGGAGGCGGGTCAGCCGAGGTCGACCGTGAGTGCGCGGTGGTCGGAAACCGGGAGCTGCCACGCCCACCGGCAGCCGGGAGAGCAGCGCGACACCGCTCCCAGCGACAACCCCTACGGCCAGCACGTAGGTCCCCTGGGCAGCGTCGTACGCCACTGTGTGCCGGCAGGTCCGCCCGTGGCCCGATCATGTCCGAGCCCCGGCTCCGGCACACCCGTTCGGCTTCGGTCCCCGTCCCTTGGGCGCCGCCTCGAGCCCGTCTCATTTCCACCAGCGCCGCACTGTCGGAGCCCGGGCCCGGTCACCTAGGATCTGCCCCCTCGGGCCGATTCCGACTGCGGAGGCAGCCATGCCCGATCGATCTCTCCAGAGCCCGGACAGGGACCACGTGGTGGCCGCGATGGCCATCCTCGCCAACCAGGTGGCGAACCTGATGGACGCTGTCACCGACTGGGACACACCGGTCCACGGGACGCACTCCTGGTCCGTGGCCGACCTGGTCCGGCACATGTCGCTCCTCCCGGAGGTCTACACCCAGCAGGTGGGCGCCGAGACACTCGGCTACTCCCCTTCCGCAGCGGCGATGTCGCAGACCAACGCCGCGACCCTGGCGGCGACGGCGAGCCGGCAGCCCTCGGACCTCGCGGAGAACTTCCGTGAGGCCGTACCGACGCTGCTCGCCCACCTCTGTGACAGCGACCCCCAGGCCCCGTTGCCGTGGCACGCGGGGCTGACCCTCACGCCCGGCGAGCTGGGCGGCATGGCCATCGGGGAATGGCTGGTCCACGGCTGGGAGCTGGCGAAGACCATCGGTGCACCCTGGAACATCGAACCCGCGCACGCTCGCCTGGTCCTGGGCGCCTTCACCGCCATGCTGCCCGCGTGGCTCGACGTCGAGAAGGCTGCCGACCACACCAACCGCTACGAGTACCGCCTGCGCGGCACCGACGAACGCTTGCGGATGACGTTCACCGACGGAGTGCTGAGCACCCGACACCCGGAGGGAGTGCCGTTCCGCCCGGACACGATCGTCTGGGCAGAACCGACGGCACTGCTCCTGTACTTCTACCGGCGCACGCCGCTGTGGCGAAACGTGCTGAGCGGCAGCCTCCTCGCAGGCGGACGGCGCCCGCACCGGGCGCTCACGGCGAGCACCCTCTTCCACCCGGCCTGACCCGCTCTGGCGTCACCGACGGCTGACGTGCGCCTGGACCTGCTCGATGACCGCACCCAGGACGCCTCGCGAGAGCAGGCCGGGGCCCAGCGGTCCGGAGGGGTCCGCGCCCAGCGGCGGCAGCAGGCGCAGCACGGAGCTCTCCTCGTCCGTCAGCTGCGCCAGCTGCCAGTCCACCTCGCCCTGCACGGCGTCGGCACGCGCCGGCTCGGCCAGCGAGACCGCCTTGGCCGCGTACGCGGCAGCCCCCAACGCGTGCGCCCCCATGTGTGCGACGGCAGCTGCCTGTGCAACGGCTCGCGCCGCAGCAGCACCGGCAGGACTCGTGGCCGCACCGGCCGCCTTGACCGCGACCATGCGCAGACGAATCTGCTCGGCCGCCGTGCTCTCACCGCGTGCGAAGGCACGCGCGCGAGCCAGCGCGTCCGGCACGCGTGTGTCATCCGCTGCCTCGGCGCAGAACAGCGGCAGCACGCGCCCGGCGCACTCGGCTGCCCATCGCGCGACCACGCGACGGTCCGCTTCGCTCAGCGACTGTCTGGAGGTCACGCGGCGATCCTGCCACCACCGGGCCGGTGTGCTTTGGCGTACCCGCGTCTGTGCACCCGTGCCGCATTTGCTGGCCAATGACACTCGAGATCGGGCATCGGGATGTCATTTCCCAGCAAATGCGTGCGCGAGCGTCGAGGTGCACGGGAGCACCGGCACCCTCGAGCGTGTCGGCGAGCGGCAGGCACTGGTGCGCCTCACCGCGCCGGTGCCCGGGATGCTCACCGTCTACACGCACGACGAGGGCGAGGACAAGGCAGCCGCGAGCGTCCGGGCCTACCTGTTCTCCTCCGACGCGGCCGACCACGTCAAGCGCGAGGAGCCGTCATAGCAGGCCTGGCTTGAGGGACTCTCCGTCCCGGCCTGATCCCGGGGATCCGCCGTCGAAGCGGAGCGGTACGCCGTGAGCGCCGCTGGTCGCGTCCGCCGCAGCACCACGTCACCTGGTCGGACACGGAGTGCCTGATGCACAAGGGCGGACGGCACGATCTCAGGCCGTCGTGAGTGCCACCACTTTCCTGGCCCTGGCCGCCGCGATGCGCGGACCGCTGAACCACAGCACGATCCCCGCCAGGACCCACAAGCCCAGGGTCAGGGCCGCAGCGCCTCCGCCGGCGCCGTCGAAGTACGCCACGGCACGGACCAGGGTGCCCGAAGCGCCGGGCGGCAGGAGCTGACCGATCATGGCCACCCCGGAGGGGAGCCACTGCGCGCTGGTCGCGATGCCGGCGAAGGGGTTGCCCACAAACATCATGGACATGGCGGCAATGGTGAAGCCCTTGGTGCCAAAGCACTCATGGAGGCCGGCGAGCGGCAGGGCCAGTGCTGCGATGCCCAGGGCGACGCTTGCCGCGACCGGGACCAGAGGACCATCGATGCTGCCGAAGAGGTACTTCAGGACGGCAGCGACCACGAACCCACCGGCGACCGAGAAGCCGGTGAGGCCGGCGAAGATCCACCGGCGTCTCCCGGACAGCATGGAGCGGAACGCCACGGCGGGCACGATGCCGCCGAAGACCAGGGGGAAGGCCAGGCCGCCGATGCCCACACCCGTCGGGTCCTCGGCGAGAAGCGGAACCACGTCCACGATCTCGGCCGTCTGCCCGGTCCTGTCCGCCATCGTGGCGCCGACGTCGCTGACTGTCCCGGACACCGCGGTCGATCCGGCGCTCGCCACGTACACCTGCATGTCCTGGGGATCTGAGAAGTCGAAACCGCCGACGATCTCCCGGTCCCGAATTCCCTGCTCCAGGTCGTCGACACTCTCATAGGCCTTGACGACAAAGGCGCCCGGCGACTGGGACTCCAGGGTTTGCGAGACCGATTCGACCTTCTCCTGCGCCCCGACTACACCCAGGTCCAGGTCCCGCGGTCCGGAAAGGATGGAGGGTGAGATGAAGAGCATCAGGAGTGCAAGCAGGATGACCGAGAGCCCGACGGTCAGACCCGCCCAGATGGCTGCGTGCTTTCGATGGAAGCCGGATGCCGGCGGCTGAGCAGTCATGGATCCTTCGAAGATGTTTGTGGAGGGATTTCCTCCGCTTCTACCGGACGATGTTCCTCCGGTTTAGACTCGCAGTCAATTCGGAGGGAGCCGGGATGAGGGCTGACGCTGCGCGGCGCAGAGAAGCGATCCTTGCCCAGGCGCGGCACCTGTTCGCCCAGCGGGGCGGCGACGTTGCGTTGGAGGCAGTGGCCGCGGCCAGCGGAGTGGGCATCGCCACCCTGTACCGCAACTTTCCCTCCCGCGACGAGTTGGCCCGAGCCGTGGTCCAGGACACTGTCGAGAGCATCCTGGAAGCCGCGAACGCGGCCCGCGCCGGGCTCGGCACGAACGCTGCAGCGTCGTGGGAGCGGCTGTTGTCGCAGCTGATGTCCATGGAGCTGGGTGCGCTGACCGATGGCCTCGCACTGCAGGCCGGTGCCGACCTCGACTTGAACGCCACTCCCCTGGCGCAGGTTCAACGCCCGGCCGTCGAGGCGCTGGATCAGGTGCTGGCCGAGCTGAAGACCCGGGGGGCCGTGCGGCCGGCCCTCACCGCGCTGGAGGTGATCGTTGCGGTGGCGACGATCACGCGCCCGCAGATCTCTCCCATCCGCGAAGCGGCGCCGGAGGTGCAGGCCCAGCTGGCGCAGGCGTACCTGCTGTGGAGCACGACCACACGTTGAAGCGGAGCTCCACCGCATTCCGAAGCGAAGGAACGTCTGACCCGCCCCGGGAAGGGGCGGGTCAGACGACGGTCAGGAGACCACGGTGCTGACGATCTCGGAGATGCGCTTCTCCGTGTCCTCATCCACGGTCTCGAAGTACCAGGCAGCTGGCATCAGCGCACCGTCCACACCGCCAGCGGGCCGGAAGTCAGCCTTCTCGGTGATGGCGAGATTCAGGCGTTCGTCATTGCGCAGCGTCACCAATGCCGGCGTGCTCGCTGACAGCGCATAGGCGGGCATCCCGTACCAGATCCGCGGCTTCAGAGCGGGGGCGACGGTCACGATGATGTCGTGAACACGCTGCATGGTGGACCGCCGTGGCTCGTCCATCTTCGCGATCCTGTCGAGCACCTGGGTGAGGTTCTTCTCGTCCTTCGACGACATGTCATGTCCTCTCGTCGGCCGATGTCGAGCATCGGCGGAATGAAGTCGGCGCGTTGATGCGCCGCACCCCAACCCGGACGTGTCCTGAACTACTCAGGCCTCTCCGCGATGATTCAGGTGGTCTTCACCTGGAAGTGCTGTCGGTGGCGCGAGCCACCGACCTAAGCGTACCCAGCGCGAGCCGACGACGCAGCGCCTCTCCCCACTTCACCAGTGTTGAACGCTGGAACTGGCCTACACGTTGAAGCCGACGCGCGGGCGAGGCTGGCCGTCACGGTCAGCGGAGCATGACGCTGCCGCCGTCGACCATCAGCGTCTGACCGGTCATATAGGAGGCGTCGTCGCTGGCCAGGAAGACTGCGGTGCGGCCGACATCGGCCTCGGGATCACCCAACCGTCCCAGCGGGGCGGCGCCCAGCAGCGCGGCCTCCCGCTCGGGGTGCTCAGCCAGGTACCGGTCCACCCCCTCGGTGCGCGCCAGCGGCGAGATGACGTTGACATTGATGTCGTCGCCGGCCCACTCGTGAGCGGCCACCCGGCTCATGGCACGCACCGCCTCCTTCGCGGCCGCGTAGGACAGCTGGGTGGGGTGCCCGGTCAGCCCGGCGCCGGAGGCGAAGTTGATCACCGAGCCGTGGGTGGAGCGCAGGTCCTCGTAGCAGGCACACATCAGCCAGAAGGCCGGGTAGAACCCGGTGTCGAACGAGATCGCGAACATCTCCATCGTGGTGTCCACGAAGGGCGCCTGCCGGCTCACGTGGGCGTTGTTGACCAGCACGTGGACAGGGCCGTATGCCGACTCCGCCGCGTCTCGGATGACCTCGGCATTGCCCTGCTGGGAGATGTCGCTCGCCAAGAACTGGGCGGCGTCACCCAGCTCCGCGGCCAGCTCCTCGCCGCGGGCCTCGTCGACATCGACAAAGAGCACTCGGGCTCCCTCGGCGACGAACGCGCGCACGATCCCCTTGCCGATTCCGTTGGCGCCACCGGTGACGATGGCGGTCCTGTCCCGCAGTCGGTCGGCCATGCTCACTCCTGGATGTGTGGCGGTGCCCGGAACGTAGGGACCGAGCACATGGCGCCTTACCAAGGTATCTCTGCGCTCCGCATCGCCGCGCCGGAGAAGCGCTACCGAGCGGCCCCGAGCGGTACGCCAAGAGGACCCGTGCGCGACATCCATCGGCCGCGGACACCGCAGGCCGGTCATCGCGATGGGTCACGGTTTCGGGGGTGTCCGGGCGCTGCGGCTCTATATATATGCCTATGCCGAGCGTTTCGTCGCCGCCGGTTATCTGGTCGCGGTCTTACACCTGCGCTGACCTGCGGTCATGCGCCGATTCAGACGTTGAAGCGGAACGAAATCGCCGGTTTTCGGCTGCTCTTGAGTGTCGCCGGTTTCCGTTGAAAAGGGCCTCTGACCTGCGCAAACACGGCGTTGAGGCCGTTGGGCACCGATGGTCGGGATCGGTCTCAGCGTGACTTCTTGCGGACTGTTTGCGGACCGCTGGCTAGCCGACAGAGCGCCCGGAGACCGTCTCCTCGATCGACGCGGGGTCGCGCCGGACGTTCACGAGTGCGAGTACATCGATCCGGCTCACGCCAACGAGATACACGGCCATGTACGGGAACCCCTTGAGCAGCACTCGGCGGTAGGACTCGAACAGGATGACCCCGGACTCGGGGAACATCTCGATGCGCTCGACCTGCTCATCCAGCCGCGTCTCGAACCGACTCGGCAGCGCTGGGTCGAACTGCTCGTAGTGGTCATAGATCGCAGTCAGGTCATCTTCCACGCTGGGGTGGAAGACCAGAGGTAGTCGACTCACGCCCTACGCGCAGCAAGCCGGGCTTTGAGGTCGTCCCACGTCAACCCCACCGAGGGGTCAGCTTCAAGCTCTGCTGCCCGGGCCCGGATCATCGCCTTCTGATCGTCGGTGACCTCGATCGGCTCGGACTCGACAGTGCTCTCGATGTACTCGACCAGCTCCAAGCGCTCGTCAAGGCTCATTGCCTGGATCGCGGACTGAAGTGATGGGGTCACCATGATCAAAGGGTACGCCGACCCCGCCTCCGGCCGGCGGCGTTAGCTGGTGGCAGTCGTCCCCTCGGACGCCTGCACGCGTAGCAGCCAACGCACACCAGGCGGCGGATCCGACGTTCGGCGGACTAGTGGTCATGGTCGAAGAGGGGGAGCGCCAACCTTTGCGATGTGCCGCGATGGGAGGTTTTACGGTCCATGGCGAATCACGCCCAAACCCGAGCCAACGCACGCGCCATCTGTCGACCCGGCGCACGCACCCAGCCAGCCCCAAGGGCAGGTTAGGAAACACCTGAAAACGGACTCGCCAGGGCCCCGTGAAACGTAGCCTCGTGGCAACGTCGTCCGCCGCGGCCGACTGTGGCCCCTCCTGGGAGGCGCAATGCGTCCGGACGAAATCGACCTGTCCGCCTACCCCTCGTACCTCGGGCGCCACCCGGACCCCGCGAGCAAAGGCAGCGACATGTCTACTGAGGGAGTGGTGCGTGGCCTGGTCCGCGCGGCCCTCGCGGGCCTGGTCGGGGTGGGGCTGGGTCTGGTGGTCACGCGCGTAGGGTTCGTGTCGATGTCGGGTGGCATGTTCACCGGCGCCCTGACGTCGGCAGCGATGGTCTTGCTGTACACCCGCGGAGCCGGGGCAGCCCCACGGCGTGGCCTGGTCCCACTCATCCTGCTACACCTGATCGTCCTGGTCACGACCTTCACCGCGGTCCTCATCAGCAGGGCGTGGTGGGTCTACACCCTGCTGGACACCGAGCTTGGGGGCATGCCCCCGAGTAGGAGCAACTTCGTCTGGTCCACAGTCGTCGCTCAGCAAAACCCCGGCTATTTCTGGCGCTCGATGCTGTTGCTCACGCTGTACAGCATCTCTGGCAGCTGCCTGGCGCTCTGGTGGGTCTGGCGTCGCGCACGACTAAGCGAGGATCAGCAACACTGAGCGTGGTTGATCGAGCTCACCTGAGGGGACATGCATCACGGGCAAGCCGTGGACATGGGCCGTCGGCCGATCGAGGGCCTTGGCCCGGTGTTGACGGAGGTGCGTGGCAAAGGGCGACTTCTCGCCTCGGGGGCTGCACCAACTAGAAGTGAGAGTCGTTGGTGGCGTGCCAAAGACGGCTCCACGACAGAGCCCCACGCCAGGTAGTCATCCGCTCATCGGCTATGTCAGTGCGTTCGCAACGCGCGCCGCGAGGAACGAGACGTGGTGGTGCGCACCGTCAGCAGAGCCCGTTGAGAGCCGTCTCTGGCCTTGGCCGACCAGAGACCACCGCGAACACGAGCTCTGCAGATGACGACACCACGACGCCCGCATTGAACTCCTCGATGTCCCGATGAATGGCTGACGTTGGCTGTCGACGGAACGAAGAATCTCCCTCCAGGACAGCGAAAATCGCTCTCAAATCACTGTCAAAGACGTCGGCAAAGACGTCGGCACGCATGCTACGAATGACGTAGGTGGGTCGCCCGTGGACGGGCGGCCCACGACGCATTTTTGGGCCTGCTGTTGGAAATCGTGGGTGGTGATGGGACGTGCACGGTGGCGTGAAGATCTACCGCGGGAACGCTGCTGCCGCCCGCTCATACGTGGAGGCCGACCACGCGCGCGTTGACGACTACTACCTCGCCGAGGGCAGTGGCCTGGCCGAGCGCTTCGTCGCCTCCCCCGTCGGAGTCGAGCGGGCCGGCGCTCTCGACGGTGACGGCTACGAGGCATGGGTCGCGGGTCTGGATCCGCTGAGCCGCGAACCACGTGGGCGACTGCGGACCGACCCCAAGGCCGTCCGGTTCGCCGAGGTCGTCGTGAACGGCCCCAAGTCCTGGTCGCTCGCTGCGGCGCTGCATCCTGAGATGGCCGCGGCGTACGACGCAGCAATGGATCGAGCCGCCGTGGAGATCGCGGAGTGGCTGGCCGAGCACTCCACGACCCGGGTCGGTCCTCGGGGTCGCCAGGTGCAGGTACCAGTGGCGGGCACCTACCGAGACGAGACCGGCAACGAGCACTCGCGCCACTTCGACCGCAAGGTCGATGCCCAGCACTGGCTGGACCGAGTCACGGCAGCCGTGGTGGCCGGCACCTACGCCGACCCCAAGGCCGGCCGGATCACCTTCGCGGCATTCTTCGGCGAGTGGTCAGCTCGTCGGGTCTGGGCACCCGGCACAGTGCTCGCGATGTCCCTGGCTGCAAGGTCGGTGCCGTTCGCTGGGACGCCACTCCAGCAGGTCCGACACTCGGACGTCGACTCCTGGATCAAGACCATGGACGCTGCCGGCCTCGCCCCGGGCACGATCAAGACCCGATACGTCAACGTCCGATCGGTGTTTCGAGCAGCCGTCAAGGACCGAGTGATTGGCACGGACCCGACCGACGGCGTACGCCTCCCCCGCGGTCGTCGCGCCGACGCCGCGATGTCGGTCCCCACCCCGGAGGAGATCGGGCAGCTCATGGCCGTGGCCGACGAACGATTCCGGCCGTTCATCGGCCTGTGCGCGTTCGCTGGTCTCCGCCTGGGCGAGGCCGCCGGCGTACGCCTCGGCGACATCGACTTCCTTCGCAAGACGCTCAAGGTCTCGCGTCAGGTTCAGCGCGTCAACGGCGGAGCGATCGACATACGCGCGCCGAAGTACGGCTCCGAGCGAGTCGTCTACCTCGCCGACAGCCTCGTCAACCTGCTGGCCGACCACGTCGCCACCTACGGCACCACGGGGATGGATCGGTGGCTCTTCACCGGCGACAGCGACGACCCGCCGCAACAGAACACCGTCGGCTACTGGTGGCGCAAGACCCTCCGAGACGCGGGGCTGTCAGGCGTCAAGCTCCACGACCTGCGGCACTTCTACGCCTCCGGGCTGATCGCTGCCGGGTGCGACGTGGTGACCGTCCAACGCTCGCTCGGACACGCGAAGGCGACCACGACCCTCAACACCTACGCACACCTCTGGCCGGAACGCGGAGGACCGCACTCGCAAAGCCGCGGAATCGATCATGTCGACGGCCCTCGGACACCAGCCAACGGACATGCTTGCAGACGACGGGTCCCGCCGACACCCATCGTGAGAGTTCGCGCTTTCCAACCAATGCGAGCTTCCGCAACTGCATCCGAACAGCGCATCTGCCCATGACTTCAGGAGGCCTCCGATTGCCCGGGTCGAGAGTGTCTGGGGCGCTGCACATCACCCACTGTGACGCGGCTGGCACACGGTGAAGAACGCCGGAAGGTGTCCCCGTTGAACTGCGCGTTCGTCAGGTGCGGTTCCCTTGGGGCGACCCGCTCGGATCCCGAAATTCAATGCTCAGGCGAGGGACGAGTCGGGGATCCAGTTCCCATGGAATCCCTGCGGCACCCGGACCGGCAGGTGGACCGTGGCCACCGGATGTCCGAAGTCGTGGGCATCGATGATCACCAGGTCGCTGGCGTCGCGCGCGGCGTCGTACACGTAGCCCATGAGCCACCCGTCGTCCTCGCCAGCCGCGCTGCCGGCCGGGACGAACACCATCTCGCTGGCGATGCGGCCGGAGCCCAGGTCCACCTCGACGGTGGTGCCGCCGACAAGGTCGTGCTTGCGCACAGCGGTCCGAGGGTCATCGCCTAGGGCGCCCAGGTCGCGCACCGCGGATACGCCGATCGTGTAGCCGTAGCGGTGGCGGCGGCCAGTGAGTCGTTCGTCCCCGCGTGGGAACTCCGTGCCGCGATCGTCGATCGTCTGGGTGAGAACCTTGCGTGCCTGCGGGTCGATCGTCCAGCGCTCCAGACGGGGGCGATCGGACAAGGGCTCGCCGTCTTCGGCGAAGGCGTGGTCGTGCACCACCAGGTCGATGATCACTCGATCAGCGTCGTCGAAGGCGTTGAGGGGGTGGTACACGAAGCACGGCTCGACGTCGATCCACACGACGTCGGACCCGGTGCCGGCCCGGGGCAGGAGCCCGACCCGGGCCCCGTTGTCGGGGCGCCAGCGGAAGGGCAGGGCAACGCTCTGGAGGGCGAGCTCCAGGTCGAAGAGCACAGGCAGGTCGAAGAGCACGACCCGGGAGGCGGTCAGGCCCATGTCGTGGAGCATGACTGGAGCCGGAAGGTCGATGTCGACAGTGCTGATGAGCTCCCCGGCAGAGTCGATCACGTGATAGCGCAACGCGGGGTTGTCGAAGCCGTAGCTCATCACGTGCATCTCGCCGCTGTTCGGGTCGAACTTGGGGTGAGCGTTGATGCCGGCAGGGAGTGGGCCGCCGAAGTTGCGCGTGGCGACCGTTTCCAGGTCGCCCGTCAGCTCATAAGGCAGCGACCCCTCGGTCACGGCCAGGATCCGGCCGGCGTGGGCGAACACGTTGGTGTTGCCCGAGCCGGAATACCACCCGCCGTCCTCGTGGGGCACGGGGGACTGATCAAGATGCGCGCTGGCCTCGGGGCTACGCACCCAGCGGTTGCGGTACCAGCGTGGCCGGCCGCCGTGCAGGTCGACGCCGTGCACCATCCCGTCGCCCGCGAACCAGTGGTACGTGTCGGCCTGCGCTGCGAACGGGTTGGGCCCGGTGCGGATGTACCTGCCCGCCAGGCTCGGCGGCACCGCGCCCGTGACCTCGAGATCCGTGGCGGTCAACTCAGTGGCCACCGGCGCGAAGTTGCCGTCGAGGTACGTCGCTGCAGTCATCGTGCTCCCTGGCATCGAGCCGCCGAGCCGACCCCACCAATAGACACCCTCTCCGGCTACGCGTCAATCCGCCGCCGGCCTCCCGTCAAATGCTCGTTCAGGATCGTTTGCCCCGCTGCGGTGTGCTCGCGTCTGCGATCGCGGGCGTCGCTCAGCCCAGCACGTTGGCGCCTCGGACGAGGACGGCGACCGGCCGGTCGAGCGCGGTCGGGTCGGTAGCGAGGTCGCCGTCGACGACCAGCAGATCAGCCGTGAGCCCGGCGGCTACCGCCCCGGTCACGCCGGCGAGGCCGACGTGCTCGGCCGCGAACGATGTCGCGGTGGCCACCGCCTCCGCGACCGGATAACCGGCCTCCACAAGCGTCTGGATCGCGAGCGTGGTCCCGCCGTGCCGCTTTGGTGGCGCCGCCCCGGCATCGGTACCGGTGACCAGCCGGATGCCGTGCCCGCGGATCCGACGTGCCAGCTCGACCCGCTGGGCGTCCATGGTGCGGAAGTCCATGCCTGTCCGCACCATGACTGCCCGGATATCAGGCGGAATCGTGTCCTCCGGCGGCATCTGGGAGAAGTCGAAGCCCAACGTCATGTCAATCGTTATCCCCGCCGCAACCACCGCCTCCAGCAGCTCCTCCGACACCTCCGGCCCCCTCTCCGTCAGGCAGCTGAAGTGCTCAATCCCGTCCACACCAGCCCGGATCGCGTGCCACACCCCGGCGAGCGCATGCGCATGGGCCAGCACCGTCAGCCCGGCCCGGTGGCCGGCCTCGACGACGGCCGCCAACTCCTCATCGCTGAACTGTGCGGCGAACACATCGGTTCCGGCCGTGATCATGCCGCCGCTGGCCATCACCTTCAGCACATCAACCCCGCGGACGGCATGCTCGGCGACCTGCTCGCGCACGCCGTCCACGCCGTCCGCTACCCCGCCGAGGAAGTGGCAATGCCCGTCCGGCACGGTCAGCGGCGGCCCCGCCGTGCGCACCCGCGGCAGACCGGGCAGGGCGCGCGCCTTCAGCGTCCGATACCTGCGGTCCCCAAGGTCCAGGACGGTGGTGAGCCCGCGTGCGGCGCTGGCGGCCAACGATGCGCGGATCTGCGCGTCCAACTCCTCATCGGTTGCAGCGCCGGCTCGCTCCAACGCCCCCAGATCACCGTTGGACACCAGGTGCACGTGGCAGTCGAGCAATCCCGGCAGCAGCGTCCCCGCGTACGTCGTGACGTCGACGTCGCTCGGCAGCTCCCGGTGCCCCGACTCGACACCCAAGATCCTCTCGCCATCGACCAGCACCGTGCCCGCGCCCAAGAAGGCGGTCCCGTCGAACACTTGACCTGCCCGCATGGCCCGCATGCCACCGAGTCTGCCCAGAAGCCAACGTGCCCGCTAGGCGCCTTCGGACAGACCGACGCTTACCGCAGAGTCCGCCGCCGACCCCGGCTGCCATCCCTAGGAGTGACCGAGCGCAGCGGACCACGCGGCCCGACAGACCTACTGACGCCCGCCCATCTTGGGTGCGTCACATCGCCGCCAAAGCCCGAGGTGTAGCCAAGCCACCGACAGATCAAAGAGCCCACGCGCGCCCTCAGAACAGGCCTTGCGAGCAGGTCACGCTGAAATTCTTGCGGACTCAGTGCGGACCGCAGGGGTCCACACCCCCTCTGACCTGCGCTTTTACGCCGATTCACACGTTGAAGCGGAACTCCACCACGTCACCGTCGGCCATGACGTAGTCCTTGCCCTCCATGCGGACCTTGCCGGCCGACTTGGCCGCGGCCATCGACCCGGCGGCGACGAGGTCGTCGTAGGAGACGATCTCGGCCTTGATGAAGCCCTTCTGGAAGTCGGTGTGGATCACGCCGGCGGCCTCGGGGGCGGTGGCGCCCTTCTTGATCGTCCAGGCGCGGGCCTCCTTCGGCCCAGCCGTCAGGTAGGTCTGCAGGCCGAGGGTGTCGAAGCCGACGCGGGCGAGCTTGTCCAGCCCGGGCTCCTCGACCCCCATCTCCGCGAGCATCTCGCGGGCCTCGGCGTCGTCGTCGAGCTCGACCAGCTCGGCCTCGAACTTGGCGTCGAGGAAGATCGCCTCGGCGGGTGCGACCAGGTCGCGCATCTTCTGCTTCAGCGCCTCGTCACCGAGCTCGTCGGCGTCGCAGTTGAACACGTAGATGTAGGGCTTCGCGGTGAGCAGTGAGAGCTCGCGGACCAGTGCGAGGTCGACCTTGGTCGAGATGATCGGGGTGCCGGCCTCCAGGTGCTCCTTGGCCTCCTGGGCGGCGGCGAGGTTGGCGGCGATCGCCTTGTTGCCGCGCGCCTCCTTCTCCAGCCGCGGGATCGCCTTCTCCACGGTCTGCAGGTCGGCCAGGATCATCTCGGTCTGGATCGTGGAGATGTCCGACTCGGGGTTCACCTCGCCGTCGACGTGGGTGACGTCCTCGTCACGGAAGACCCGGGTCACCTGGCAGATCGCGGCGGCCTCGCGGATGTGCGAGAGGAACTTGTTGCCCAGCCCCTCACCCTCCGAGGCGCCCTTGACGATGCCGGCGATGTCGACGAACTCGACGGTCGCGGGCAGCAGCTTCGCCGACCCGAAGATCTCCGCGAGCTTCGCCAGGCGCTCGTCGGGCACCGCCACCACCCCGACGTTGGGCTCGATGGTGGCGAAGGGGTAGTTCGCCGCGAGGACGTTGTTCTTCGTCAGGGCGTTGAAGAGGGTCGACTTGCCCGCATTGGGGAGACCGACGATGCCGATGGTGAGTGCCACGGCGAAGGAGTCTACGGCGGCGTACGGCGCACCACGAATCGGCCGCGGCAACCGATACGGCCGTTCACCGACAAAGGGTGTGGCGCGCGCCACATCGGGTAGAGGACAAGGTACGAAGCAGCGGCCCAGGGGGTCGTGATGCCTCGGACAGACTGTGACTGCCACCGGCACGCATCAGTGCAAGCGACGCTTTGGAGGCGACCGTGACCAACCTGGCCGACAACCTGACCCGAACAGCCGAACAGCACCCTGACCGGCCCGCCGTGAAGCTCGACGACCTGGTGCTGAGCTACGCCCAGCTGCAGGACGGCGCCCGCCGCGTGGCGGCGATGCTGAAGTCGAAGGGGATCGGTCCCGGCGACCGCGTCGGCCTGGTGCTGCCGAACGTGCCGCCCTTCCCGGTGCTCTTCTACGGCGCGGTCTCGCTCGGCGCCGTCGTGGTGCCGATGAACCCGCTGCTGAAGGCGCGCGAGGTGAAGTACTACCTCGAGGACTCCGGCGCCTCGTTGGTCTTCGCCTGGAAGGACATGGCCGAGGAGGCCGGCAAGGGCGCCTCGGAGGTCGGCATCGAGTGCGTCGAGGTCGGCACCGACTTCGCGGAGATGCTGGCGGCCCACGAGCCGGAGACCGAGGTGGTCAGCCGCGACGACGAGGACGACGTCGTGCTGCTCTACACCTCCGGCACCACCGGGCAGCCCAAGGGAGCCCAGCTGACCCACCACAACATGATCACCAACGCCGCGACGACCGCCGAGACCCTCGTGGAGCTCACCGAGGAGGACGTCGTGATGGGCTGCCTCCCGCTCTTCCACGTCTTCGGCCTCACCTGCGGCCTGAACGCCTCGGTGCTCAAGGGCTCCTGCCTGACGCTGATCCCCCGCTTCGACCCGGCCAAGGCACTGGAAGTCGTGGCCCGCGACAAGGTGACGGTCTTCGAGGGCGTCCCGACGATGTACGCCGCGATGCTGCATGCCGAGGGCGCCGAGGAGTCCGACATGACCAGCCTCCGCTCCTGCATCTCGGGCGGCTCCGCGATGCCCGTCGAGGTGATGAAGAACTTCGAGAAGACCTTCGACTGCATCGTGCTCGAAGGCTACGGCCTCTCCGAGACCTCGCCCGTGGCCTCGTTCAACCAGCCCGGTCAGGAGCGCAAGCCCGGCTCGATCGGCACACCCGTGCGCGGGGTGGAGATGAAGATCGTCGACGACGAGGGCCAGGACGTGCCCGAGGGAGAGGTCGGCGAGATCGCGATCCGGGGCGAGAACATCATGAAGGGCTACTGGGGCCGCGATGAGGACACCGCCGACGCCATCAAGGACGGCTGGTTCCTCTCCGGCGACATGGCGAAGGTCGACGAGGACGGCTACTTCTTCATCGTCGACCGCAAGAAGGACCTGATCATCCGCGGCGGCTACAACGTCTACCCCCGCGAGGTCGAGGAGGCGCTCTACGAGCACGAGGCGGTGGCCGAGGTGGCCGTGATCGGGTTCAAGGACGACCACCTCGGCGAGGAGGTCGGAGCCGCGGTGGCCCTCAAGGACGGCTACGACGTGGAGGGCGAGGAGCTCCAGGCCTTCGCCAAGGAGCGATTGGCGGCGTACAAGTATCCCCGGGCGGTCTGGATCGTCGAGGAGCTCCCCAAGGGGCCCACCGGGAAGATCCTGCGTCGTGAGGTCGAGGCTCCCGAGGAGGCCAGGTCATGAGCGCCACCACCCAGGCCGAGGAGCGCATCCACGCGGCCGACGAGGACGGCAGCAGCAACGCCGCCGCCCCGCTCGACCTCCTGCTCGCCGACGCCACCAGCAGCCCGCTGCGACGGTTCCTGCCCGGGATGTCCGGCGTCCGGTTCACCGCTGCGCTCGCTCGGCACCCCGGCCGCGTCGCGGGTCGCACCCTCGGGCTCGCTGCGGAGCTGGCCAAGGTCGGCGTCGGGAGGTCCGACCTGGAGGCGGGCGAGAAGGACCGCCGCTTCTCCGACGAGGCCTGGGACCGCAACCCGCTGTTCAAGCGCACCCTGCAGGGCTACCTCGCCCTCGGGGCTGCCGCACGCGGGCTGGTGGAGGACGCCGGGCTCGACTGGGGAGACGACCAGCGGATCAAGTTCATCGTCGACAACCTGGTCGAGGCCACCGCGCCGAGCAACAACCCGTTCCTCAACCCCAAGGTCCTCAAGCGGATGGTCGACACCGGGGGCGGCAACCTGGTCGAGGGAGGCCGCCGGTTCGTGCGGGACTTCGCCAGTGCCCCGCGGGTGCCCTCCATGGTCGAGCCGGACGCGTTCGAGGTGGGCACCGACCTCGCGGTGACGCCGGGTGCGGTGGTGCTGCGCACCGACGTCTTCGAGCTGATCCAGTACACCCCGCAGACCCCCAAGGTCCGGCAGGTGCCGCTGTTGATCGTGCCGCCCACGATCAACAAGTACTACGTGATCGACCTCGCCGAGGAGCGCAGCCTGGTGGAGCACCTCGTCGCCTCGGGGCAGCAGGTCTACTGCATCTCCTGGCGCAACCCCGACGTGCGGCACGCCGACTGGGGCCTGGACACCTACGGCCAGGCGATCATCGAGGCGATGGACGCCTGCCAGTCGATCTCGCGGCAGGACAAGGTCGCGCTCTTCGGGATCTGCTCGGGCGGGATGATCGCCTCGATGCTGCTCGCCCACCTCGCGGAGGTCGGCGACCTCGAACGGGTGGCTGCGTTCAGCCTGGCGGTCACGGTGCTGGACCAGGAGCAGGCCGGTCTGCCCAGCGCGCTGCTCTCCCACAAGGCGGCGGCGGCCTCGACCCGGGCCTCGGCCGAGAAGGGCTACCTGGACGGCAAGGTGCTGGCCGAGGTGTTCGCCTGGCTGCGGCCCAACGACCTGATCTGGAACTACTGGGTGAACAACTACCTGCTCGGGCACGCACCCAAGGCGTTCGACATCCTCTACTGGAACGCCGACCCGGTGCGGATGACCGCGGCGATGCACCGTGACTTCATGGACCTCATGATCAACAACAGCCTGACCAAGGCCGGCGAGGCACGGATGCTCGGGACCGACATCGACCTGGGCAGCATCTACACCGACACCTACGCGGTCGCCGGCATCGCGGACCACCTGTGCAAGTGGGAGTCCTGCTACCAGACCACCCAGCTCTTCGGCGGCGACACGAAGTTCGTGCTCTCCACCAGCGGGCACATCGCCGCCATGGTGAACCCACCCGGGAACCCCAAGGCGAGCTTCCAGACCGCGACCAGCAACCCCCCGGAGACCTCGGATTGGCTGAAGCAGGCCAGCAAGGTCAAGGGCAGCTGGTGGGACGACTACGTCGACTGGCTCGGCGAGCGCACCGGGCCGGAGCGGGCGAAGCCGCGGCGGATGGGCTCTGCCACCTACGAGCCCATCTGCGATGCTCCTGGAACCTATGTCCACGACCGCTGAGGAACGCCCCCTGTGACTGCCGACGACCGCGACCGGATCCGCACGGTCGCGATCCGGGGACTGCAGGCGCGGGTCTCCGTTCGCCCTGCGCGTGGCCGGCTGGCCGACGAGCCCCCGCTGCTCCTGTGCAACGGGATCGGGATCAGCTTCGAGGCGCTGCAGCCGCTCGTCGACGAGCTCGACCCCGACCGCGGCGTGGTCCGTTTCGACGTACCCGGCGTTGGCGGCAGCCCTGCTCCGCCGTTCCCCTACCCGATCGCCGCCCTGTCGTCGTGGGTCACCGCACTGATGGCGCGGCTGGGGCACCAGCGCTTCGACGTGTTCGGCCTGTCCTGGGGCGGTGGACTCGCCCAGCAGCTCGCGATCCAGTCCCCCCGCAAGGTGCGTCGGGTGGTGCTGTGCGCCACGGGGACCGGCGCCATGATGGTGCCCGCCCATCCCCGGGTGCTGGCCCGGATGCTCACGCCCCGGCGGCACCGGGATCCGAAGTACGCCGCCCGGATCGCGCCGGAGATCTACGGCGGCACGATGCGCAGTGACCCCGAGAGCGGTGCGGCGCTGCTGCACGGGGCAACCCGTGCCGGACCGAAGCGGGGCTACTACTACCAGCTCGCCTCGATGGCCGGGTGGAGCAGCCTGCCGTTCCTGGGCTTGATCCGGCAGCCGACGCTGGTCATGGGCGGTGACGACGACCCGATCATCCCGGTCGCGAACCCGCGGATGCAGGCCGCGCTGATCCCCTCGTCGACGCTGCACGTCTACCACGGTGGGCACCTGGCGATCGTGACCGAGGCCGACGAGCTGGCCCCGGTGATCGAGCAGTTCCTGAACGACCCGAACGCGACCGAGAGGACCGGCGATGGCTGAGTCGACGGACCTGGGCCTCGAGGACTCTCCGTTCTCGGACTTCCTCGGCTTCGAGCTGCTGCTCGACGAGGCCGACCGCGAGCTGCTGAGCAACGTGCGCGCGTTCATGACGCGCGAGGTGGAGCCGGTGATCAACGACTACTGGACCCGCGCGCAGTTCCCCCACGACCTGGTGCCCGGGATCGCCAAGCTCGGCATCGCCGGGCTGGCGTACGACGGACCCGGCTGTCCGAACCGGGGGGCCGTGGTCGACGGCATGGTGGCGATGGAGCTGAGCCGGGTCGATCCTTCTATCGGCACGTTCATGGGTGTCCACGGTGGCCTGGCGATGGGGTCGATCCACCTGTGCGGCTCCGACGAGCAGCGCGAGCGCTGGCTGCCCGCGATGGCGCGGATGGAGCTGATCGGCGCCTTCGGCCTGACCGAGCCCGACGTCGGGTCCGCGATCTCCCAGGGCCTGGCGACCACCGCCCGCAAGGACGGTGAGGACTGGATCCTGAACGGCGAGAAGAAGTGGATCGGCAACGCCGCCTTCGCCGACCTCGTCGTCATCTGGGCCCGCGACGAGGAGGACGGCCGGGTCAAGGGCTTCGTGGTGGAGAAGGACACCGAGGGGATGACCTTCGACAAGCAGGAGGACAAGATCGCCCTGCGGGTCGTGCAGAACGCGGAGATCCACCTGCACGACGTACGCGTCCCGGAGGCAAACCGACTGCAGAAGGCCGACAGCTTCCGGGCCACCGCCGACGTCCTCCGGGTCACCCGGATGGGGGTCGCCTGGCAGGCCGCCGGCTGCGCGCGCGGCGCCTTCGAGCACGCATTGCGCTACACCAAGGCCCGCGAGCAGTTCGGCCGTCCGATCGCCTCCTTCCAGATGGTGCAGGACCTGCTGGTGAAGATGCTCAGCAACGTCACGGCCTCGACCGCCATGAACGTGCGTGCCTCCCAGCTGCTGGAGGCAGGCCTGCTCAAGGACGAGCACGCCTCGCTGTGCAAGGCCCACTCCACCGTCCGGATGCGTGAGGCGGTCGGCTGGGCCCGCGAGGTGCTCGGCGGCAACGGCATCCTGCTGGAGCACCATGTGGGCAGGTTCGTCGCCGATGCCGAGGCGATCTACTCCTACGAGGGCACCCGCGAGATGAACACCCTCATCGTCGGCCGCGCGATCACCGGCGAGGCCGCCTTCGTCTGAGCGGCCACCGGCTCACGGCTCCGGGAAGAACGCCGCCGTCCGGAAGGGTGGCACCCAGGTGCCCGGCGGGACTTGCCGCGCCCAGTCCTCGACGGTCTCCCGATAGGCCGCGGTGTGCGGATAGCCGCTGTGCGTCATCACGAGCGGCCCCGGGTCCCCCGACGGCTCCACCGGCACCTCCGGGACGTAGAGGTCGTGGGTCCCCTCTCCGTTGGAGAAGACCCGGAAGCCCAGGGGGTCCGAGCGACGGAACAGGTTCACCCAGGGCGGTCGCTGCGAGTCGGTCCACGAGGTCGCGGCCAGCAGCCGCGCCCGCAGCGAGCCCGTCGCGTCGGGCGCCGGTGGAGCGGCGTCGGCAGGGAACGCGGTGCCCGCCCGGGGTGCGTCGGGCTCGGGGTCCGCGAAGCGCACGGTGCCGCTCGTGGCGGCGTACCCCAGGGGTTCGGGACCGAGCACGGCCGGGAAGATCCGGCCGTACCAGGCGCGGATCTGGCTGCCGTAGGTGATGATCCGGACCCGCTGCAGCTCGGGCATCGTGAGCCTGCTCGCCACGGCCATCAGGATGGCCGACCCCTGGCTGTGCCCGGAGAGCACCACGAGGTGCCGGGTGTCGCGCAGCACCCAGCGGACCCGCACGAGGAGCTCGGGGACCACGCGCTCCGCGTAGCAGGGCGGAGCCAGCGGGTGCGCCGCCCGGGGCCAGAACGTGGTGAGGTCCCACAGGATCCCCACTCCCTTGCGCGTCCCGTCGTCCTTGCGCATCCGGGAGAGCACCAGGACCAGCGCCAGGGAGAAGCCCAGCACCCCCCACAGCGCGAGCTCCGCGAGCGGCCGGAACCCCGACCAGTGCATCCACGGGGCCTTCCCCGTCGAGGCCCCCACGATCAGCACCAGGACGATCGGGACCGTCATCGCACCAAGCAGGTCCAGCAGGCGCTCGGCACGGTGGACGTACGCCGCCCGCACCCGGGCCCGCACGCACGCGTCCCGGTCCTTCGCCGGGACCGTGGGATCCGCTTCGACCACCGCACGCACCGGCCCGCTCAGGCGGCTGCTCAGCCGCAGCAGGCACACCCCCGCGAGGACCAGCGCGACCAGGAACCACACCACCTGCACGATCGGTGCCCACACCAGGACCTGCGGCAGCACGAGCGGTGCCTGCGGCGGGTCGCTGACCGCGACGTCCACGTCCGGCCTCTTGTCCACCGTCCGCACGCCGACCTCCGCGCCCTTGGTGTCCAGCGAGGCGCTCGCCACGAACCCGGGCTCCTCGACGGTGCAGGTCTCCGGCGGCTCGGTCTCCGTGTCCGCCCCGCTGCGCAGGCAGCCGTCCTGCACCACCAGCGATCCGTCCTCGGGCAGCACGAGCACGGAGTTGTGCATCTCGGTGGTGCCCAGTCGCACCGCCACCCGGCGCGAGTCCGCGTCGGCGCCCGGCAGTACCCGCACCAGGGTGTCCGTCTCGAGCCGGCCCGAGCGCACCACCAGCCGGTCGCTGGAGACGTCGACCACGCCACCGACCACGCGCACGTCACCGCCGAGCCGGTAGACGTAGCGACCGGTGGGGTCTCCGTCGTCCACCAGGTCGAGGTCCTGGGCATTGAGCGCCGATCCCACCTGGGAGGCCGCGTAGTGCGTCTGCAGGTCGGCGACGTCGTGCGCGGAGCCGTTGAGCTGGTCGGCCGCCAGCGTGACCACCGCTGTGGTGAACAGCAGCGCCGTCCAACCGGCGGCGTTGAGCAGCAGCGAGGCTCCGGCGCCGCGCCAGGCCGTTGGGGAGTCGTCTCGGCCGCGGTACTGCCGCAGCAGCATCACCAGCCAGCCGACCAGCAGCAGCCCCCATGCCGACCAGGTCAGCTCCCGCGGCAGGCCGACCTCGTCCCCGACGTAGGTGCTCGAGGCCAGCAGCAGCACCGGGACGAGGAAGCCCGCCCCCACGTGCAGAGCGGTCCGCTTGCCGCTGCAGAAGGTCAGGACCCCGACCGCGGCCAGCCCGACGAGCGCGGCGATGAACCACACGTTGTGTCCCGTCAGGTCACCCCCCTCGTCGAGACGTCCCGGGACCGGTGGCAGCACCAGCAGCGCCAGGTGGACCACGAGCAGGAGCACCGACGCCCGTAGCAGCTGTCCGCCCTGTCCGGTGGCGTCGTCCCCGGGCTCCGTGGCGCACTCCACGTCACCGGGTCGAAGCGATCCCGCGGTCCACACGACGACTGCGCCCAGCAGCGCCGCGGCTGCCAGCACACCGGCCTGGAGCCAGGTCCACACCGAGGCCTTGTCGCTGCCGAGACCCAGCTGGACCACCGGCGCTCCGGTGTAGACGATGACCACCACCAGGGCGAAGGCGATGTGCAGGCGACGCAGCCGCAGGACCGTGATCCGCCCGTCCCACATCGCCCCGCGCTCCAGCGGGGCTGCCCCTCCCCGGCGCTCCGGGCGGTCGGGGTCGCGCACCTCCTCGAGCCGGGCAGCCGAGCGCCCGGACAGCAGCCACAGGCCGGCCACGACCAGCAGTGGGACCACCGACCCCACGGCGATCCGTCGCGGCACTGTCTGCCACGGGTCGCGGGCCAGGAAGTCGAGCAGGCCGGGAAGAGCGCCGCAGCCCGGCGTCCCGCCGCGGTAGCACTGCCACGCGAGCAGGTCGATGCCGAGCAGGCAGGCCGTCAGCACGACCAGGGCCGTCAGCAGGAGCGCGCCGGTGCGCACGTAGCGGGCCGTCCGACGAGCCGCCGCGGTGTTCGTACCGAGCTCGGGGCGGGCCCAGTAGGCGAGGTTGGCGAGCGCGAACGGCAGCAGGAACAGCCACCCTGCACGGCGTACCCATCCCAGGAGCCCGCCGACGCCTGAGGTGAGGTTCCCCCAGGAGTAGGCCTCGACGGCCATGTTCTTGGGCAGCGTGCGGTTGGGGACGCAGCCGTCCGTCGTGCGGTAGAGGCCGGTGAGTCCGTCGCCGGCCACCTGCCCCACGGCGGTCGTGCCCAGCATCGAGGCAGGGGTGGTGCCGTGCACGCCGTGCACCCGGACCTCGAGAATGCCCGCGCCGTCCTGGGGCATGGCCGCCACCACCGATCGATCGCCTGCCCGTCAGCATCCACCGCCGTTCGGTCAGGGGCAATGGCCCGATCCGCTCATGACAACCGGGGCATTCCTCGCAGTGCCGGACGAGTCGGAGAGCGTCGTCGAGCGTCCGCGCCCTAGGTGACGAACTCGAACAGCGGCGACCCGGAGGCGACCTTCTCGATGGTCAGGTTGCTCGCACCCATCCGCTCCATCAGGTCGGGCAGCCCGTCCGCGGACGCGAGGTCGATGCCGATCAGCGCCGGGCCGGTCTCGCGGTTGGACTTCTTGACGTACTCGAAGACCACGATGTCCTCGCCGTCGGCCAGCACGTTGTCGAGGAACCCGCGCAGCGCTCCGGGCTCCTGGGGGAACCCGACCAGGAAGTAGTGCCGGATCCCCTCGTGCACCATCGAGCGCTCGATGATGTCGGCGTAGCGGCTGACGTCGTTGTTGCCGCCCGAGACCACGCACCCGACGCGGGACCCGGGTTCGAGGTCGAGCTGGGCCAGGGCGGTGGAGGCCATCGCTCCCGCGGGCTCGGCGATCACGCCGTCGCTCTGGTAGAGCGCGAGCATCTCGGTGCAGACCGCGCCGGGCTCGACGGTCACGATCTCGTCGACCAGGTCGCGCACGATCGGGAACGTGCGCGAGCCGACGGTGCCGACCGAGGCGCCGTCGATGAAGGTGTCGAGGTCGGGGACCGGCACCGGGTGCCCGGCGGCCAGGGCCAGGGTCATGCTGGGCGCCCCGGAAGGCTCCACGCCGACGATGCGGATGTCGGGCCAGGTCTCGCGCAGCCAGACCGACATCCCTGCGAGGAGTCCCCCGCCGCCCACCGGGATCACCACCACGTCGAGCGGGCGGTCAGCGTCGCGGACGAGGCCCACCGCAACCGTGCCCTGCCCGGCGATGGTGCGCTCGTCGTCGAACGGGTGGACGTAGGTGCTTCCGTGCTCGGCGGCGTAGAGCAGCGCGGCCGCGGAGGCCTCGTCGTAGGTGCGTCCCTGCATCGTCATCTGGACCCGGCCCGCGCCCAGCTCGCGGATCCGGTCGCGCTTCTGGCGAGGGGTGTTGGTGGGCAGGAAGATGTGACCCTCCGCCTGCAGGCGCGCACAGCTCAGCGCCAGGCCCTGCGCGTGGTTGCCGGCGCTGGCGCACACGACGCCGCGGGCGAGCTCGTCCGGGGTCAGCGAGGCCATCAGGTTGAAGGCGCCGCGCACCTTGTAGGAGCGACCGACCTGCTGGTCCTCCCGCTTGAGCAGCACCTCGACGCCGTACTTCTGCGAGAGCCGCTCCGAGCGCTCCATCGCGGTCGGCCGCGCGATCAGGGGTACGACGGTCGCCGCGTGAGCGACGTCCTCAGGGGTCACGGTCATGCCTCGACCCTAGAAGGTGGCCCCGTTGGGTCGAGCAGCACGGCTAGTCGAGGCAGAACTCGTTGCCCTCGACGTCCTGCATCACCAGGCACGACTCGTTGATCGCGTCGGCCGGCAGCAGGTGCATCCGCCTGCCACCGAGCGCCACGAGGCGTGCCGCTTCCTCCTCCAGGACCGTGACCCGCTCGTCCCCGGTCAGGCCCACGCCGACGCGTACGTCGAGGTGCACCCGGTTCTTCACCGTCTTGGGCTCGGGCACCCGCTGGAAGAACAACCGCGGCCCGACCCCGTCCGGGTCCTGGCAGGCCCACTTGGAGCCCTGGGCCTCGACGGGAAGCGTGGCGTCGACCGCGTCCCAGGACTCGAACCCCGGCGGGACCGGCGGATCGACGTACCCGAGCACGGCCTTCCAGAACTCCGCGACTGCTCGCGGCTCCGCACAGTCGAAGGTCACCTGCACCTGTCTCACCTGGGCCATCGGCCCAGAGTAGAACGCGGAGGCTCAGCCGCCCAGCCGCTGGAACCCGGTGACGTCGAGGACCAGCTCGCCCTCGTCGTCGGAGGCCGCCAGGTCCACGCTCGCGAGGATCCGCCAGTCGTGGTCGCCCAAGGGGTCCCCGATGATCTGCTGGACCTCCCAGAACTGCTCGCCCTTCTCGATCAGCAGCATCTGCGGTCCCCGCGCGTCCGGTCCGGTGTCGATCGAGTCGTGCTCGGCGAAGTAGTCCTCCAGCGCCTCGCGCCAGTCCTCGGCCGTCATGGTCGAGGACGCGGCGACCTCGAGCTCGCCGAGCTGCTCCCAGCGGCGCAGCGCCGCCAGCTCCACCCGGCGGAACATCGCGTTGCGCACCAGCACGGTGAACGCGCGCTGGTTGGCGGTGATCCGCTCCGGCACCGGGGGCAGGATGTCCGGCGCGACCGGACCGGCCAGCCGGTCGGGGTCGCTGAGACGCTCCCACTCGTCGAGCAGGCTGGAGTCGGTCTGGCGTACGACGGCGCCGAGCCACTCCTCGATGTCCTCGAGCTCGTCGGTCCGCACCCGGTCGGGAACGGTCTGGCGCAGCGCCCGGTAGGCGTCGCCGAGGTAGCGCAGCACCAGGCCCTCCGAGCGGGTGAGGCCGTAGTAGGCGACGTACTCGCCGAACGTCATCGCGCGCTCGTACATGTCGCGCACCACCGACTTCGGCTGCAGCGCGTCCTCGCCGACCCACGGGTGTCGCTGGCGGTAGAGGCCGAAGGTGTGCTCGAGCAGCTCCTCGAGCGGCTTGGGCCAGGTGACCTCGTCGAGCAGCTCCATCCGCTCGTCGTACTCGATCCCCTCGGCCTTCATCTCCCCGATCGCCTCGCCGCGGGCCTTGTGCTCCTGCGCGGCGAGCACGGGACGGGGGTTCTCCAGGGTCGCCTCGAGCACGGAGATCACGTCCAGGGCGTAGGTCGGAGCCTCGGGGTCGAGGGTGTCGAAGACCGCCAAGGCGTACGCCGAGAGCGGCTGGTTCAGCGCGAACCCCAGCTGGAGGTCCTCGACCAGGCGCACGCGCCTGCCGTCCTCGCCGCGGGGCTCGACCAGCTCGACCACGCCCGCCGCGAGCAGCGAGCGGTGCTGGGCGGCGGCGAGACGCATCAGCCGGCGCTGGGAGCGCTCGTCCTCGTGGTTGTCGCGGAGCAGGTGGCGCATTGCCGCCGCGGGGTCACCCGGCCGGGCGATCACGTTGAGCAGCATCGCGTGGCTGACCCGCATCCGGGAGACCAGCGGCTCCGGCTCGGCGGCGACGATCCGCTCGAACATCTCCTCGGTCCAGGTGACCTGCCCCTCGGGCGCCTTCTTGCGCTGCACCCGCTTGAGCTTCTTCGGGTCGTCACCGGCCTTCTTGACCAGCCGGGCGTTCTCCACGACGTGGTCGGGCGCCTGCACGACGACGGTGCCGGCCGTGTCGAACCCGGCCCGTCCCGCGCGCCCGGCGATCTGGTGGAACTCCCGGGCCTTGAGCAGGCGCTGGCGGCGGCCGTCGTACTTGGAGAGGCCGGTGAACACCACGGTGCGGATCGGCACATTGATGCCGACGCCGAGGGTGTCGGTGCCACAGATGACCTTGAGCAGGCCGGCCTGCGCGAGCTGCTCGACCAGACGGCGGTACTTCGGCAGCATCCCCGCGTGGTGCACCCCGATGCCGTGCTTGACCAGCCGGGAGAGGGTCTTGCCGAACCCGGGGCTGAACCGGAACCCGCCGATGAGCTCGGCGATCCGGTCCTTCTCCTCGCGGGTGCACACGTTGATGCTGGTCAGCGCCTGGGCGCGCTCCAGCGCCGAGGCCTGGGTGAAGTGCACGACGTAGACCGGGGACTGGTGGGTGGTGAGCAGCTCCTCGAGGGTCTCGTGCATCGGGGTCACCGCCCACTCGTAGCTCAGCGGGACCGGCCGGGTGACGCTGGTGACGGCCGTGGTCTCGCGTCCGGTACGACGGGTGAGGTCCTCCACGAACCGGGTCACGTCCCCGAGCGTCGCGGACATCAGCAGGAACTGCGCCTGCGGCAGCTCGAGGATCGGCACCTGCCAGGCCCAGCCCCGGTCGGGCTCGGAGTAGTAGTGGAACTCGTCCATCACCACCTGGCCGATCTCGGCCTCGGCTCCCTCGCGCAGCGCGATGTTCGCGAGCACCTCCGCGGTGCAGCAGATGATCGGCGCCTGGCTGTTGACCGCGGCGTCGCCGGTGAGCATCCCGACGCTCTCGGGGCCGAACACCTCGATCAGCGCGAAGAACTTCTCCGAGACCAGGGCCTTGATCGGCGCGGTGTAGAACGTGCGCTGCCCGCGGGCGAGCGCCGCGAAGTGTGCCCCGGTGGCGACCAGGCTCTTGCCCGTCCCTGTGGGCGTGGAGAGGATCACGTTGTTGCCGCTGACGATCTCGATCAGCGCCTCCTCCTGCGCCGGGTAGAGCGTCAGCCCCTGGTCGGCAGCCCAGGTCTCGAAGACGTCGAAGAGGACATCGGGGTCGGGGTCACCGGAGGCGGGGGGAAGACGGTCGAGGAGGGGCATCGCCCCGTCATCGTCCCCGAACGGCGAGCGTTAACCCAATTGCGCCCAGACTCCTGCGAGGGTCACCACCGCTTGGTCCGGCCGAAGTCCGCCTTCCGGATCAGGGCGTGGATGCCCGTCGTACGGTCGACGACCTGCGAGCACTGGAAGTCCGACGCGGCGGACAGGTAGGCGTAGGCGACCGGTGCGGCCATCCCGATGTCCTCGGTGAGGAACTTCAGCGCCTGCCGCACGGCGGTCTTCATCGCGATGTCGAGGCTGGTCGCGTTGCCGCCGTTCTCCGGGCCGTCGGGGTCGCTGAGCCCGATCGGGATCCACGACTCGGGTGTCTCGGCGAAGGGGTAGTCGAACGCCGTCCTCGGTGCCCCGCGCTGGCCCTTCTTCACCACGGTCAGCCGGAACGTGGGACGCAGCGACCCCTCCATCGCGGTCAGGGCGACCTCGCCGTCGCCCTGGGCCATGTGCGGGTCACCGGCGAAGAACATCGCTCCGGCGACCTGCACCGGGAGGTAGAGCGTGGAGCCGACCGTGAGGTCGTTGATGTCGATGTTGCCGCCCGCGTCGGTGGGCGGGACGGAGTCGACGACCGCGGAGGTGTCCCGCGCGACGCCCATCAGCCCCATGAAGGGGTGCAGGTCGAACCCGACCGGGACCGAGCCAGGCAGCCGGCCACGCAGCTTCTTGCCGCGCCGCTCCACCGAGGTGAACACGCTGATGTTGCCGCCCTCGTTGAAGTACGGCGCGAACGCGCGCACGCCCTCGAACTTCTCGGGGTACTCCCCCGGGAGCGCTCCCTTGCCGTGCCGGTTGGAGATCACGCCGTAGGGGACGCGCAGCGGCAGGTCGAGCACCTCGATCTTGAGCACGTCGCCCGGCTGCGCGCCGCGTACGGCGATCGGGCCGGTCACCACGTGCGGCCCCGGTCCGTCGTGGGTGGACCGGGCGGCGACGGCGATGGCGTCCTTGAGCACCTGTCGCTCCGGGACGCCGTAGGTCTCGAAGAACGCCCGGGGGTCCTTGCCCTGGTCCTCGAGCAGGCCCTCGTGGGAGATCGTGTCCATCGTGACGACGGACCCCGAGCTCACCACCGCGACCGGGGTGCTGGTGCGGTTGGGCAGCTTGCCCCAGTAGACCTCGTTCGCCTTCGCGGGCACGTAGCGCCCACGGGGTCGCCCGGCGCCGGGTTGCAGCACCGCGGTTGACCGCGATCCGGCCGTTGCCGCCTCGGCGTCGAGCAGTGCCGGCGCCGCTGCGGCCCCGGCGACGGCCGCTCCCAGGAGGGTCCGTCGGCCCAGACCGGAGGCCGGCTCGGCCAGCGCGCTGGTGGTGTTGTCGTTCTCGAACTGAGGCATCTGGGACTCCCGAGGGGGTGAGGATGGGCTCCTCACGCAACCAGCGCCGTGTTTCAGCCTCAGGCTGCCGAGGTTGCGTCCCGGTTAACCACTCAGCGCCGCAACCGGCTCAGCACACCGCGCACGCCACGCCCGACCGCCTCGTCCTTGCGCCGTTGGCCGCCGTCGCCCGTGCCCGGCGTGGTGCCACCGGCGGGCCCGCCACGACGACCGCCCGCTCCCCCACCACTGCGCGAGCCCATCACCCGGTTCACGATTCCCCTGAGGTTCGCCATGACCCCTCCTGATCTGTCCGGCCGGGCGTCGTTGCCCGACGTACGTCCCGTGCCCCTGCTCCCCCGGATGCATGCCTGCGGACGGCAGCAGCGGCCCGGATCAGGCCCGGATCAGGCGCGGGCTGCGTCCCGCACGCAGAGCACCGACCACGGCAGCGCCTCGAGGCGTCCCTCGGGAATCTCCTCGCCGCACACGTCGCAGCAGCCGTAGGTGCCCTCGTCGAGCTTCTCCAGCGCACGCACCACGTCGGCGCGCGTCCCCTGGAGACCGTCGTGCACGGCTACCTGGGTGAGCCGGTCCACCGCCATCGAGGTCCCCTCGCCGATGCGCTTGCCGAACGAGATCGAGCCCTGGTCCGAGGGCTTCTTCTCCAGGGTCGCCATCTGGTCGTCGATCTCCGCGAGCTTCGCGACGAGGGTGGTGCGGGGGTCATCCATCCCTCCAGCATGCCCCTCCGGCGCTCGCGCAACCCGACTGCCGGGAGACTCGCCTCAGTCCAGCGGGTTCTCGTGCGCCCAGACCGGCGAGTCCTTCGCGGAGAGCAGCTCGTGCCGGTCGGCGGGCGCCATCTCCTCGAGCTCGGCGGCGAGGTGCAACGGGTAGCCGGCCACCTCGTCGGCGTCCGGGAGCGGGACCACCGAGTGCACCACCCGGTCGTCGTAGAGGTGCATCATCGTGAGCGACTGGTGCCCGTCGACCGCCGAGAGCAGGCGGGCCGTCGGGGCCGGGTCCGCGAGGTAGCAGGTGGCCGACGCGACCGAGACCGGAACTCCGGCGAAGGTGGAGTACGACGAGTAGTGGAAGTGGCCGCCGATCACGCCACGCACGTCGGTGCCCGCGATCACCTCCCCCAGCCGGTCCTGGTCGTGCAGCTCGATCAGCGCGGCGGCCCGGGTCATCGGCACCGGGATCGGCGGGTGGTGCAGCGCGACCAGGGTGCCGTACGGCGCTCGCTCGGCCAGCACGTCGCCGAGCCAGGCGAGCTGGTCGGCGGAGAGCTCGCCGTGGTGGTAACCGGGGACGGTGGTGTCCAGGGCGACGATGCGCAGCCCGTCGACCATGTGGACGCGGTCCTGGGTCCTCGCGCCGGAGCCCTCCTCACCGAAGAGCGCACGGGCGTAGTGCTCCCGCTCGTCGTGGTTGCCCATCACCCAGACCACCTCGGCGCCGAGCGCGGCGGCGGCCGGCTCCACGATCCCGCGCAGCGCCGCGTAGGCCTTCGGCTCCGCACGGTCGGCGAGATCACCGGTGAAGACGATCACCTGGGGCGGCATCTCCAGGCGGCTGAGCCGCGCCATCGCGTGTCGCAGGTTCTCGTGGGTGTCGATCGAGTCGTAGAGGCGTCGTTCGGCCAGCAGGTGGGGATCACTCACGTGCGCCACGACATGACGAGGAAGGGGATGCTGCCCCAACGGCTTCACACGGACGAGCATAGGGGTCTCGTCTCAGATACTGACCACATAGGCTCGCCCGATGCGCATCGCCACCTGGAACGTGAATTCGCTCCGCAGCCGGATCGATCGGGTCGAGGCGTTCCTGCAACGGCACGACATCGACGTGCTCGCCCTGCAGGAGACCAAGGCCCGCGAGGACCAGCTGCCGCTGATGGGCCTCTCGGTGCTCGGCTACGAGGTCGCGGCCGTGGGCCACGACCAGTGGAACGGGGTCGCGCTGATCAGCCGCGTGGGCCTCGAGGACGTCGAGGTCGGGTTCCCGGAGATGCCGACGTGGGGCGACCCGGCGGCGGCCGAGGCCCGTGCGATCGGGGCCACCTGCGGCGGCGTACGGGTGTGGTCGCTCTACGTCCCCAACGGCCGCAAGGTCGACGACCCGCACTACCTCTACAAGCTCGAGTGGCTGGCCCGGCTCCGGACCGCGGCGCGCTCGATGACCGGTGACGTGGCCCTGGTGGGCGACTGGAACATCGCCCCGCAGGACGACGACGTCTTCGACATCGCCCAGTTCGCCAAGAGCACTCACGTCACCCCGCGGGAGCGGGCCGCCTTCAACGGCTTCCTCGAGGACGGCTGGGTGGACGTAGTCCGCCCGCACACCCCGGGCCCCGAGGTCTACACCTACTGGGACTACTACCGGCAGCGCTACGAGCGCAACCGCGGCATGCGGATCGACTTCGTGCTCGGCTCGCCCTCCCTCGCAGCGAGGGTGACCGGCGCGTTCATCGACCGCGAGGAACGCGCCGGCAAGGGCGCCAGCGACCACGCGCCGGTGATCGTCGACCTCGCCGACTAGTCACTTCGAGCGCAGCTGGAGCAGCGTCACCTGGGGAGGTGCGCCGACCCGCACCGGCGGGCCCCAGAAGCCGGCGCCGTTGGTGACGTAGACCGGCACCCCGTCCACCCGGCCCAGCCCCGAGACGACCGGTTGCTCCAGTCGGGCCAGCTGTCCGAAGGGGGCCATCTGCCCGCCGTGGGTGTGCCCCGAGACCTGCAGGTCCACGCCGTACTTCGCCGCCGAGTGCGCCTGCACCGGTTGGTGCGCCATTAGCACCACCGGGACGTCTGGGTCCCGGTCGGCGAAGGTCTGGGCGAAGTCGGGGGCGTCGTAGTAGTCCTTGCCGGCGAGGTCGTTGACCCCGGCAAGGTCGAGTGCCCCGCCTCGGAACAGCAGCTGCGTCCGCTCGTTGCGCAGCGTGCGGACGCCGAGCTCGTCGAGGCGCTCGATCCATTCCTCGTGACCCGAGTAGTACTCGTGGTTCCCGGTGACGAAGAACGAGCCGTGGCGTGACCGGATCCCGGCCAGTGGCTCCGCGCCGACGCCCCGATCCTCGACCGAGCCGTCCACCAGGTCGCCGACGATGGTCACGACATCGGCGTCGAGCTCGTTGATGCGGTCGACGATCCGGCGCACGTGCGCCTCGCCCGCCAACGGCCCGAGGTGGATGTCGGAGACGACGACCAGCCGGGTGCCGTCCAGCGAACGCGGCAGCCGGGGAAGGGCGATCTGCCGGCGGTCGAGCTGGGGTGGCCCGAGCGCGCTCCGTACGCCGTACCCGACGGTGCCGGCGGTGGCCACCACGGCCCCGATCGCCAGGCCCCGGGAGAGAACCACCCTGCGCGTCGGACCGCTCGCCTCCGGCCCGGTTTCCTGAGTCCCGGTTTCTGGCCCAGGCCCAGGCCCACACACAGGCCCAGACGCAGGCACAGTCTCAGACGCAGCCCCGACCGCAGCCTCCTGCCGGCGCCACCACCGCGAGACCGCGAACCGCGGAACCTCCAGGACGACCAGGAACGTGACCAGGTAGAACAGCACCCCGAGCCAGAGGTAGCCCGGCCAGGCCAGCCACTCCGCGACCCCGGTCCCGACCCCCACCAGGGTGGCCGGCACCAGCAGTCCGAGCACCCCGAAGACAACAGCGCCGATCCTGCGCACCCGTCGGTCGAGAACCGTGTCCCGCACCAGTCGTCGCCACAGGTAGAAGTGCACCGCAACGACCAGGAGCAGCGCGACGACGAGGGCTGCCAGGAAGGCGATGATCACGCTCGGACGCTACGGGGGTGCGCCAACTACCGTGCCCATCCCCTTGATTTCTGGCCCCTGAACGCGCCGGTCAGAAGATCCGGTCCCGGCCGACCGCCCGGCCTGCCTGGGCGAAGGAGGCGAGGCTGCCGGGTCCGTTGGTCAGGTAAAAGTTGCAGCTCTTCCCCCGGAAGGTGCCGTTGGCGTCGAAGCGGACCACTGCCTTGAGGTTGGACAGCTGCCGCAGCGTCGCCGGGATGCCGGCGTGCCACTGCTTGGACCGGGTCTGGTTGGCGTTGTCGTACTGGGTGCCGTACTCGCTGAGCAGGAACGGCTTGTGCGCCAGGCCGATCTTCTGCATCCAGCGGTAGGTGGGCCAGACCTTCTGGCCGAACGTCTGCCAGCCCGTGCCGTTGCACCGGTAGAAGTTGTAGGGGTCCCAGCCCACCCAGTTGACGTAGGCGCCACCGGGATAGCCCTGCCGGATCCGGGCGGCGTTGCCCCCGCCGAGGTAGCCGGTGGAGACCCAGGCCCAGGCGACGTTGGAGACCCGGTAGCGGTTGAACACCTTGACGATGTGCCGGTACGCCGCCACATAGTCGGCCATCGAGCCCTTGTCGCGATGGGAGTCGAACTCCGGGTCGAAGGCGATGAACACCGGCCTCTTGTAGGCCTTCACCCGCTTCGCCGCGTTGTTGACGTAGCGGTCGTAGCGCCCGTTGGCGATGGCCCGCCAGGAGAGGTTCCGGTTGGTGTCGGAGACCCGCGCCTGCCAGGAGATGAACAGCTTGCGGCCCCCGGCGCCGAGGCGACGCTCGTAGACGTCGGGGAACTGTCCCTGGTGGATGTGGTCGGAGAAGTCGTGGTACCTCAGGCTCAGGTCGAACCTGCGGCCCACCTGGGACTCGAGCCGGCGCACGGACGCCTCCGGGCCGCCGTTGCGGATGCTGTAGACCCCCCAGAGGGCGCCGCACTTCGGTGCGAACTTGGCCTTCGCCCCGCACCGGCGCTTCTTCTTCTTGGCCACGTGGACGACGTCGTCCTTGACGACGGCCTTCGAGCCGTCGGTGTCGGGCTGGGGGCCGGGGACGACCGGTTGGGTCGACATCACCAGGGCGGCGACGGCAGATCCGGCGATGAGGATTCTGCCCAGTCGTAGGGTCCGAGACGTGGGGAACATGGTGCTCCTGTCGATGCGAGTCGATCCGAGCCCCCGTTCGAGCAGGCTAACAAAGGAACCGGTTTCCCATCAGTGCCTCCGAAGACCGGATTGCCCGCGCACCCGGACTGCCTGCTCGTCGCGACAAGCGGTTGAGTCCGCTGTTGCACACAGATCCGCCGTCACCTCTTGACTCGAACATCTGTTCGATCGAGAATGGATGCATGACCTCGCTCCTGGACCGCCGGCCCGACAGTGACCACCCGGTCCTGTCCGGGATGGCCGCCCTGGAGGCAGCGCTGGACCAGCTGCTGGCCGGCGCGAAGCAACCGCTCCCGGATGGCGAGTACGCCGCCCTGGTGACCCGGCTGGAGCGGGACAGCCGCCGCCTGGAGGCGGTGAAGCTCAATGTGATGGGCGCGGCCGACAGAGCCGGGGCTGCAGCGGCCGCGGGGTTCACCGGGACAGAGGCATGGGTGGCCCGGCAGACCACCACCACCCGCGTCGCCGCGGCCCGGGAGGTGGGGATCGCCCGCGAGCTCGCCGGCGGTGGGCACGACGCCACTGCTGCGGCGCTCGACGAGGGGACGGTCTCCCCCGCGCACGCCGCGGTGATCCTCCATGCCGCTCGCCAGCTCCCCGGGGGCGTCAGCGCGGAACAGCGCGAGGTCGTGGAGGCGGTCCTGGTCGCCAAGGCGCAGCGGTTCGACCCCGACCAGCTGCGCCGCGAGGCCCGCCGTGCGATCGAAGCGATCGAGCCCGACCAGCAGGCCGTCGACGCCCACGAGGACGCCCAGCTGCGCACCGAGGAGGAAGCCGCGCGCTCCCGGTCGCGGCTGACCTTCCACGACAACGCAGACGGCACCACCACCGGACACTTCACTCTCCCCAGCACCGAGGTGGCGCACCTGCGCAAGATCATCGACGCGATGACCGCGCCGCGCAGGATGGCCGCGAGGAGTGGCGCCGCGCCAGACCGGGCCGTGACCGCCACCTACGACTGGGACCACCGCCGCGGTCTCGCGTTCGGCGAGCTGCTCGAGCACCGGCCCACCGACCACCTGCACCACAAGACCGCTGCCACCGTGGTGGTCACCATCGACCACACGGTCCTGACCGGGGCGCTGAAGGCGGCCCACCTCGACACCGGCCACCAGCTCAGCGCCGGTGAGGCACGGCGGCTGGCCTGCACCGCAGCGATCCTGCCCGCCGTCCTCGGCGCCGGCTCCGTGGCGCTGGACCTCGGCCGGGAGAGCCGGCTGTTCTCCCAGGCACAACGCATCGCCGCCGGGCTGCTCCACGACACCTGCGCCGCCGAGGGCTGTGAACGTCCCTACGCCTGGTGCGAGCTCCACCATGAGCACTCCTGGAGCCACGGCGGCAGGACCGACCTGGCCAACGCGATCCCGTTGTGCCACTGGCACCACCAACGCATCCACGACTCCGGCTACCTCCACCACCGACAAGCCGACGGCACCCTGCGATTCAGCAGACATCGATGAGGTCCCCGGTGTTGTCGGTGCCTGCTGCCACCCTGATGGGCATGGACCTCCTGCTGCCCGTGCTCACCCTGGTGATCGGCATCCTGCTCGGCGCCGTCGCGGTGCTGCTGTGGTCCCGGCGTGCCGGGGACCCCGACGTGCTGCGGGCGCTCGCCGCCCGCGGTGACGACCAGGCCGTGCTCCGGGACGGCCTCGACCGGCTGCACGAGCGGCTGATGGACGTGGAGCAGCAGCGGGCCTCCTGGCAGGGCCAGCTGCGCCAGCAGGTCGCCGACATGCGGCACAGCACCGACCAGCTGCGGCGGGAGACCGGCGCGCTGTCCACTGCCCTGCGCAAGCCCCAGGTCAGGGGCCAGTGGGGCGAGCTGCACCTGCGCAAGGCAGTTGAGCTGGCCGGGATGGTGGAGCACTGCGACTTCCAGCAGCAGGTCCACCTGACCCGGGAGGACGGCGCCCTGCGGCCCGACCTCGTGGTGCACCTGGCGGGGGGACGCTCCGTGGTCGTGGACTCCAAGGTGCCGCTCGACGCCCACCTCGACGCGCTGGCGAGCGAGGACCCCGAGGAGGTCGAGGCCCACCTGCGCCGTCACGTGCGCCAGGTGCGCAGCCACGTCGACGCCCTTTCCGGCAAGGCCTACTGGCGCTCGATGCCCGGCGCCCCCGAGTTCGTGGTGATGTTCGTGCCGGCCGAGTCGTTCCTGGCCGCGGCGCTGGAGACCGACCCCGGCCTGCTGACGTACGCCGCCACGCGGGACGTGGTCATCGCGACCCCCACGACGCTGATCGCACTGCTGCGCACCGTGGCCCACGGGTGGACCACCGAGGCGCTGGCCGAACGCACCCGGGAGATCCACGAGCTCGGCCGCGAGCTGCACACCCGGGTGGGAGTGATGGGCGCCCACCTCGACAAGATCGGCCGCTCGCTGAAGGGCGCCGTCGAAGCGTTCAACAGCGCGGTCGGCTCGATCGAGAGCCGGGTGCTGGTCACCGCCCGCCAGTTCGAGGACATCGGGGTCACCCGCGCCGAGATCGCCCCGGTCCAGCCGGTGACCCAGGTCCCCCGGCCGCTGACGGCGGCCGAGCTGCTGGACGCCGTGGCCGAGCCACGACCGGAGTTCGGGCCCACCACTGACCCGGTGATGGGTGCCGAGACCGGCGAGTCGCGTCGCCCGAGCGCCTGACTGGGCCTACCTTGTCGCTGTGAGCGCACCCACCGTGTGGGAAGAGGGTCGGATGTCAGCCAGCCGCGTCACGCGGTTGGCGGTCCTGCTCGGCCTGGTGGTGCTTGCCATCGACCTGGCGATCTTCGGCCGGCTCACCGTTCTCTTCGACATCGGGTTCGTCCTGATCTGCATCGCCGCGTCGCTCGCGGTCCGTCCGCGGGACTCCTTCCGCGTCGGGGTGCTGCCCCCGCTGCTGATGCTCGGCTTCATCGCCCTGGTGGCCGTCGTCCATCGCGAGTGGATCGCCGACCCCGGTGACGGTCTCGTCCAGGCCGTGGTCTCGGGCCTCGCGCACCGGGCCAGCGGGCTGCTCACCGGCTACCTGCTCGCGCTGACCGTGCTCGGCGTACGCCAGCGGGTGCGCGTCCGGCGGCGGATTCACTCGAAGCGCGTCGGGTCCCCGGCGCCGACCCGCTCGACCACGGGCACTCCTTCGGACAGGTCGACCACGGTGGTGGGCACCGAGCCCGTCTCCCCGGCGTCGATCACCGCGTCCAACCACTGATCCAGCTCGTCCTTGATCTGCCAGCCGTCGGTCATCGGCTCGGCTTCCCCCGGCAGCAGCAGGGTGCTGGACAGCAACGGCTCCCCCAGCTCCTCGAGCAGCGCCTTCACCACCGGGTGGTCGGGGATGCGCACCCCCACGGTGCGCTTCTTGGGGTGCATCAGCCGCTTCGGCACCTCGCTGGTGGCGGGCAGGATGAACGTGTAGGGCCCCGGGGTGGCCGCCTTGACCGCCCGGAAGGCGGCGTTGTTGAGCTGGACCAGCTGACCGAGCTGGGCGAAGTCGCGGCACACCAGCGTGAAGTGGTGCTTGTCGTCGAGGCGACGCAGCCGCTTGATCCGGTCGAGACCGTCGCGGTTCCCCAGCTGCACCCCGAGCGCGTAGCAGGAGTCGGTCGGGTAGGCGACGAGGCCGTCGTTCCGCAGGAGGTCCACGACCTGCGCGATCGCCCGCGGCTGCGGGTCGACCGGGTGGACGTCGTAGTACCGCGCCACGACGCTACTGCCCGCTCTGGGCCAGAGCCGCCTTGCGGATGTCGCGCCGCAGCTCGGGGGGAAGGGCGAAGATCAGCGACTCCTCGGCCGTGTGCACGGCCTGGGCGTCGGGGAAGCCGCGTGCGGTGAGGAAGTCGAGCACGCCGGTGACGAGGTCGTCGGGCACCGAGGCGCCGGAGGTCACGCTGATCGAGCGCACCCCGTCGAGCCACGCCTCGTCGATCTCGCTGGCGTCGTCGATGCGGTACGCCGCCCGGGCACCCGCCTCGAGCGCCACCTCCGCCAGCCGCACGGAGTTCGAGGAGTTCGCCGAGCCCACCACGATCACCAGGTCGGCGTCGGGGCTGATCGCCTTGACGGCCAGCTGCCGGTTCTGGGTGGCGTAGCAGATGTCGTCGCTCGGGGGGTCGAGCAGCAGCGGGAAGCGTTGCCGGATGGCGTCGACGGTGGCCATCGTCTCGTCGACCGACAGCGTCGTCTGGGACAGCCAGGCCACCCTCGCCGGATCCCGCACGACGATGTTGTCCACGTCCTCGGGGCTCTGCACCAGCTGGATGTTCTCCGGCGCCTCGCCGGCGGTCCCCTCGACCTCCTCGTGCCCCTCGTGCCCGATCAGCAAGATGTCGTAGTCGTCGGCGGCGAAGCGCTTGGCCTCGTGGTGGACCTTGGTCACCAGCGGGCAGGTGGCGTCGATCGTCTTCAGGCCGCGCTCGGCAGCCTGGGTGTGCACCAGCGGGGAGACCCCGTGGGCGGAGAACACCACCGTCTTGCCCTCGGGCACCTCGTCGAGCTCCTCGACGAAGATGGCGCCGCGGGCCTCGAGACCGGCCACCACGTGCTTGTTGTGCACGATCTGCTTGCGTACGTAGACGGGGGCTCCGTAGAGGTCGAGCGCCTTCTCCACGGTGATCACGGCACGGTCGACACCGGCGCAGTAGCCCCGCGGAGCGGCCAGCCGGACCGCGCGGTCGGCCTCCTCTGGAGGCAGGAAGCTCGGCGTACCCAGGTCGGTCATGTGCCTCATCGTAGGTCGCTGGCCTTAAGGTCGCCCAATGGCCATGGACACCTCTCCGGAGCATCCGGCCCCCGTCCGCCAGATCACCCAGGCGATCGGGCAGTGGATCGACCGGCTCGGTGCCGTCTGGGTCGAGGGCCAGGTCACCCAGATCTCCCGTCGTGGGGGGATGAACACGGTCTTCCTGACCCTGCGCGACAAGCTCGCCGACATCTCCGTGCAGGTGACCTGCAACCGCGCCGTGGTGGACTCCCTGCCCACGCCGCTGGTGGAGGGCGCTCAGATCGTCTGCCATGCGAAACCCACCTTCTACGCGAACCGCGGCACGCTCTCTCTCGCGGTCCGCGAGATCCGGCTGGTCGGCGAGGGCGAGCTCCTCGCCCGGCTGGAGCGTCGTCGCCAGCTGCTCGCGGCCGAGGGACTCTTCGCCGTCGAGCGCAAGCGCCCCCTGCCCTTCCTGCCGCGCAACGTCGGCCTGGTCACCGCGCAGAACTCGGCCGCCGAGCGCGACGTCCTCGAGACCGGCCGCCGCCGCTGGCCCGGTGTCCGCTTCACGGTGAAGTACGCCGCGATGCAGGGCATGCACGCCGTTCGCGAGGTGATCGCCGCGGTGGAGGTGCTCGATCGCGATCCGTCGGTCGACGTGATCGTGATCGCGCGCGGCGGCGGCTCGGTCGAGGACCTGCTGCCGTTCTCCGACGAGGCCCTGATCAGGGCGGTGTTCGCGGCGACGACGCCGGTCGTCTCGGCGATCGGGCACGAGCCGGACTCCCCGATCCTGGACCTGGTCAGCGACGTCCGCGCCTCGACCCCCACCGACGCCGCCAAGCGGGTGGTGCCCGACGTGGCCGACGAGTCGCAGCGGGTGATGCAGCTGCGTGAGCGTGGCCGGGCAGCGATCAGCAACCTGGTCGCCCGCGAGCTGCACCAGCTGGCCGCCCTGCGGTCGCGCCCGGTCCTGGCCGATCCCCGGACCGGCCTCGACGAGCGGATGGCCGAGGTCGAGGCCTACCGCGAGCGGGCCCGGCGTACCTTCCGGCACCGGATCGACCGCGGCGACGACGACCTCGTGCACCAGATCGCCCGGGTGCGTGCACTGTCCCCGCTGGCCACCCTGCGCCGCGGCTACGCGGTGCTCTCCGACGGGCAGGGACAGGCCCTGTCCAGCGTGGCGACCCTCGAGGCCGGCGACACCATCCACATCCGGGTGGCCGACGGCCGCATCGGCGCCACCACCACCTCGGTCGACCAGATCGACCTGATGCCCGACTCCAGCGACGACGAGGACGACCGTGCCTGAACAGCCCAGCGAGACCGAGCTCTCCTACGAGGACGCCCGCGACCAGCTCATCGAGGTGGTGCGCACCCTCGAGCAGGGCGGCACCAGCCTGGCCGAGTCACTGGCCCTGTGGGAGCGGGGCGAGGAGCTGGCCAAGGTGTGCCAGCGCGCCCTGGAAGGGGCCAGGGCACGGCTCGACGAGGCCCTCGAGGAGGACTGACCCGGTCGGTCCGGCTCAGCCTGTGGCGGGCGGCACGCCCACCAGCGAGCCCGCGAGCTCCCGGACCTGCGCCGGCTTCGCTGTTCCCACCACGATCCAGGACTCCGAGGGCCCCGAGCTCTTGGCGCCGCCCGAGGAGCGGGCGACCGCGTAGTCCCCGCCGGCGTCGGTCCAGGTCTGCCAGGTCTCCCCCGCGATGGTGACGTCCTTGCCGCGTTCGGCATCGATGTCGACGTGGTCCTTGACCAGGTCCTCGATGCTCACCCGCGCCTCGTCGACCCCGACGTACTTGCCCTGGCCGGTCAGCATCCCGAGGTGCCAGCTCGGCGACACGCCGCGGGTGTACGTCGCGCTCGTGGCCCGCCATCCCGCCGGCAGCTGCTTCGGAGCCATCACCAGCAGCTGGCCGTCGGCCCTGGCCTGCTTGACCGAGGCCTGGTAGTCGACGGTGCGGACCGGGGTCGGCTCGTTGTCGGTGAACAGCGAGCGGAACGCCGTGAAGGCGAGCACCGCCAGCACGGTCACGAGCAGGGCGGCCAGCAGGCCGCCGTTGGTGCGCGTGTAGCGAGAACCCCCAGCGGATGGGGGTGTGGGGGTGTCCGACTCGCTCATGCGGCCCATCCTGCCAACCCGGTGGGAGGCTACGATCACTGCCATGACCGAGAGCCATGTCCCAGACTCCCTGTCCGTTGCTCCTTCCTTCCCCGACCGCAACCTGGCGCTGGAGCTTGTCCGGGTCACGGAGGCCGCGGCGATGGCTGCGGGCCGCTGGGTGGGCAAGGGCGACAAGAACGGCGCCGACGGGGTCGCGGTGAACGCGATGCGCACGTTGATCTCCACGGTCGGGATGCGCGGCACGGTCGTCATCGGCGAGGGCGAGAAGGACAACGCCCCGATGCTCTACAACGGCGAGGAGGTCGGCGATGGCGACGGGCCGGAGTGCGACGTCGCGGTCGACCCCATCGACGGGACCACGCTCGCGGCCAAGGGGATGGCGAACGCCATCGCGGTGCTGGCCGTCGCTCCCCGTGGCTCGATGTACGACCCCTCAGCGGTGTTCTACATGGAGAAGCTGGTCACCGGGCCCGAGGCCGCGGAGGTCGTCGACATCCGCTACCCCGTGGCCGAGAACATCCACCAGATCGCCAAGGCCAAGGGCACCAAGCCCGAGGACGTCACCGTCGTCGTGCTGGACCGCCCCCGTCACCAGCAGCTCGTCGACGACATCCGCGCCGCCGGCGCCCGGATCAAGTTCATCACCGACGGTGACGTCGCCGGAGCCATCATGGCCGCCCGCGAGGGCACCGGCATCGACCTGCTGATCGGCATCGGCGGCACCCCCGAGGGGATCATCTCCGCGTGCGCGATGAAGTGCCTCGACGGTGTCATCCAGGGCCGGCTGTGGCCCACCGACGACGCGGAGCGGCAGCGCGCCCTCGACGCGGGTCACGACCTCGACCGCGTCCTGTACACCAACGACCTGGTCTCCGGCGACGACTGCTTCTTCGTCGCCACCGGCATCACGGAGGGCGAGCTGATGCAGGGCGTCCGCTACAAGGCCGGCGGCGCCACCACCCACTCGCTGGTGATGCGCTCGCGCAGCGGCACGATCCGCTCGATCCACTCCGAGCACAAGCTCAGCAAGCTGCGCGCGTACGCCGACGTCGACTACGAACGCTGACCCGCTCCGATGATCGTCGTCGTCGGTGAGGCGCTCGTCGACATCGTGGTCGACCGGGACGGCGACACCAGCGAGTCCCCCGGCGGCTCGCCGCTGAACGTGGCGGTGGGGCTGGGCCGCCTGGAGGTCCCCGCGACCCTGATCAGCCAGGTCGGACACGACGAGCGCGGCGGGCTGGTGGTGCAGCACGTGACCGCCAGCGGCGCCGAGATCTTCACCGCGCCGACCTCCAGCGCCCGCACCTCCACCGCCACCGCCAACCTCGACGAGCTCGGTGCCGCCAGCTACGACTTCGACCTGGAGTGGTCCCTCCCGACGCAGGTCCTACCGCCCTGCCAGGCACTCCACGTCGGATCGCTGGGCACGCTGCTCGAGCCCGGGCGCGACAGCGTGCTCGACCTGGTCGAGCAGGCCTGTGCCCGCGACGTCTTCGTCAGCTACGACCCGAACCTGCGCGAGACGTTCGTCGACGACCGCGACCGGGTCCGCCGCGAGGTCCTCGACCTGGCGGCCCGGTGCACGCTGGTCAAGCTCAGCGACGAGGACGCCGACCTGCTGGCGCCGGGGCTGGACCCCGACGACCTGGCCCGCGAGCTGCTCGGCGGCGAGCGCACCGAGCTCGTGCTGCTCACCCGCGGCGCCGAGGGCGCAACGGCGTTCACCCCTTCGGGCGAGATCAGCGAACGGCCCGGTCCGGTCGAGGTGATCGACACGGTGGGTGCCGGCGACTCCTTCACCGCCGCCACGCTGGCTCAGCTGTGGGACCTCGAGGCGCTCCGGCCCGCGGGCACGCCCCTGGAAGCCGACGCGGTGGCCCGCCTGCTGCGCGGCGCGGTCGAGGTCTCCGCGATCACCTGCCAGCGACGCGGAGCGAACCCACCTCGGCGTCAGGAGCTGCCTGCTGGCTGGCCCGGGTGACCTGCTGGGCCCGGAGCGCCGTGAGCACGTGCGCCATCACGATCGGGTCCACGGCCATCCCGCAGTGGCTGGTGCGCACCTCGACCTGCTTGGCCGCCGGGTCCAGGCAGGCCCGCCAGTCCACGATGCCGTCGCGCTTGCTGTAGATCGCGGTGAACGCGACCTCGGGATCGAGCGCCTCCTGGCTCTCCTCCCAGGACAGCCGCGCGCAGGTGCCACCGAAGCAGTCGGCGCTCATCATGCCGCCGAAGCCCACCCGGGTGAGCTTGGCGAGCATCTGCGCGTCCCAGGCCAGGATCTTGTGGATGGCTCCCGGTGCGAGCACCGGGCTGCCCATGCTGACGATGCCCTCGATCAGGTCGGGGCGCCGCGCGGCAAGGCCGCGGGCCAGCATGCCGCCGAGACTGTGCCCCACGACGGTGACCTTGCGGTCGCGCTTGATCGCGATCGACTCGATCCGCCGCTCGAGCCGGTCGGCCGCCTCGCGGGTGCACCCGACGTTGAGCAGGATCTGCGAGCGGTAGGTGCGGAAGCCCTGGTGGCGCAGGAAGACCGAGAGCCCCTTCAGGGTGCCGTCGAAGGCCATGAACCCCGGGACGAGGAGCACCGGGTCGTGCGGCGCGACCCGGTGGCTGCCGGCGTACGGCAGCAGGTCGCGGGCGCGCCGGTCGCTCCGGGCCTGGCGGAACAGTCGCGCACCCTCGGTGACTGCGCTGGCCTCGCGGGCGAGCGCCCGCAGTCCCTGGGGCCCCTCGAAGCCGGGGGGTGCCAGGAAGGACCCGATCGGAGAGTTCATTTTCTGAAGGTAGCGTTGCTACCGAGCTGTCCAACGTATTTCATTGATTGTTCCCACATTTCGTCACTTTAGGGTCATACATGCCTGTGCCGGTCTCGAAAGAACTGTTCGCTCCAGTCTCCCCCGGGGTGGAACTGTGCTACCAGACCTTCGGTGGTCCCGGCGGTGATCCGCTGGTGCTGGTGATGGGGTTGGGCGGCCCGATGACGTGGTGGGACCACGACCTGTGCACGATGCTCGCCGAGGCGGGATTCCACGTGGTGCGCTACGACAACAGGGACACCGGCCGGTCGACCAAGGTCCGCGGTCGCGTCTCCCGGCGCCAGCTGGTGGAGTCCTTCGTCGGGCGCCGCAGCGGGAAGGTCCCCTACACCTTGAGCGACATGGCAGCCGACGCGTTCGGGCTGATGGACCACCTCGGCTGGGACAGCGCCCACGTCGCGGGCGTGTCGATGGGCGGGATGATCGTGCAGACCATGGCCGTCGACCAGCCGGCCCGGGTGCGCTCACTGACCTCGATCATGTCCACGCCGGGCAAGCGCACCGTGGGCTGGCAGCACCCCTCGCTGCTCCCGATGCTGCTCGCCAACCGTGGAGCCGGCCGCGAGGCCTACGTGAAGACCTCGGCGAAGATGCAGCAGCTGATCGGCTCACCCGGCTACCCGCAGACCGAGGAACAGGTGCGGGCGCGGGCGGAGGAGACCTTCAACCGTGGGATCTCGGCCACCGGGGTGATGCGCCAGATGCTGGCGATCCTGAACCAGCCCAACCGTGCCCGTGCGCTGGGATCGATCCGGATCCCCGCGGCGGTCGTGCACGGGTCAGCCGACAAGATGGTGCACCTCTCGGGCGGTCGCGCCACCGCCCGGGCGATCCCCGGGGCCGAGCTGCTGGTCATCGACGGCATGGGCCACGACATGCCGGCCGAGCTGTTCGCGACGTTCACCGAGATCATCCGTCGTACGGCGGACCGGGCGACGCAGCCGGCCAGGACCGACCGCTCGTCCTGAACCCCTTCGTCCGGGAAGCTCTCGCCCGGTCTCAGGACCCCAGCATCCGGCGCTTGCGGGTGCCCGGCTGCGGCCGGCGCTGCACCGTGACTCCGCCCATCAGCGCGAACCCGTTGACCCGGACCAACGGGGAGTCCGGGCCGAGCTCCGGCTCGACCTTGTCGCGTGCCTGGTCGAACGCACCCATGATGCCGACGCCGTTGACCACCACGCGGGTGTGCGCGTCGACGTAGACGTCGATCCCGCCCCAGATCGTGTACGCCTGGATCACCGTCTCCCGGCTGGTGAACTGCGCTTCCCGGAGGTCGATCTCGATCCCGCCCATCAGCGCGAAGGCGGTGTGCGAGGAGCCGACCTCCCACAGCCCCTTGCGCGAGACGCCGCTCATGATGGCGAGCGAGGTGTCGTAGCGCGTCGCGGGGACGCGAGGCACCTCCGGCCGCGGCCTGGCGACGGGTGCACCGGCCTGGGCGTTGAACGGCAGGTCGGCGGTCAGCGGGACCAGGTCGGCATAGGTCTTGGCCCGGTACGCCGCCTCGAGGCGCTCGTCGAGCTCCTCCATGTCGAGGCGCCCCTCCCCGGCAGCCTTCCGCAGCAGCTCGGAGACCTGGTGGCGGTCGGCATCGGAGATGCGCAGTCGCGACCGTTCGTCGTAGGGGTCGAGATGGCTGGGCATGAGCACAGGTTAGACAATCGGGCGAGCGGAGGGCACCGGGGCGAGCAGAACCCTGGCCGTCGTACCGTGTGGGGACGTCGAGCTCGGGAGGCAGGCAGTGACCGAGTACGCCGAGACGGCGCGCGCAGAGTCGGCCCGCGGCGAGGTGGTGCTGCGGCGCCGGATCGAGGAGCATGCCGCGGACACGCTCGAGCTGCGCGTCAACGGGGTCTTCGTGATGGACACGCGGGAGACCACCACCGAGGTCGAGCTCGCGGCTGCCGCCCTCGACCTGGTCGAGGAGCCGCGCTCCGTCGTGGTCGGCGGACTCGGGCTCGGGTTCACCACGCAGCGCGTGCTGGCCGACCCGCGGGTGGAGCAGGTCACGGTGGTCGAGATCGAGGAGGCGGTCGTCGGCTGGATGCGCGACGGCACCATCCCGCACGGCCCCGCGCTGCTGGCGGACAAGAGGGTGCAGGTCGTCAACGCCGACATCGTGATGGCCTTCGCCGAGGCCACGAAGACCTACGACCTGGTGCTGCTCGACGTCGACAACGGCCCCGGGTTCCTGGTGCACGAGTCCAACGCGAAGCTCTACGAGACGCAGTTCCTGCGGACCGCCAGGGAGCTCGTCAACCCCGGCGGAGCGCTCGTGGTGTGGTCGGCGAACCCGGCGCCCGAGCTGGAGGCGGCGATGACCGAGGTCTTCGGCAACTGCACCGAGCACCGCTACGACGTGCTCCTTCAAGAGCGTTCGGAGCACTACCTGCTCTACCTCTCGCGACGTACCTGAGCCACCACCGGTAGCGTCCACCCCATGAGCGCCGAGAACACCGAGACCCGTACCGAGCACGACAGCATGGGCGACATCGAGGTCCCCAAGCACGCGTTGTGGCGCGCCCAGACCCAGCGCGCCGTGGAGAACTTCCCGATCAGCGGCACCACCCTGGAGCCCTCCCACATCGTGGCGATCGCCCGGGTGAAGAAGTCGGCCGCGAAGATCAACGCCGAGCTCGGGATCATCGCCGACGAGCAGGCTGCCGCGATCGCTGCCGGCGCCGATCAGATCATCGGCGGCGACCACCACGACGCCTTCCCGATCGACGTCTTCCAGACCGGCTCGGGCACCAGCTCCAACATGAACATGAACGAGGTGCTGGCCTCCCTCGCCGCCGGTGCCGGCACCGACGCGCACCCCAACGACCACGTCAACGCGAGCCAGTCGAGCAACGACACCTTCCCGACCTCGATCCACGTCGCCGCGGTCGAGGCGAGCGCCAACCTGCTCGTCCCGGCCCTCGACGAGCTCGCCACCTCGCTGGAGGCGAAGGCCGAGGAGTTCAAGAACGTCGTGAAGTCGGGGCGCACGCACCTGATGGACGCCACCCCGGTGATGCTGGGCCAGGAGTTCGGCGGGTACGCCGCGATCGTCCGGATGGGCATCGAGCGGGTCGAGTCGGCCCTGCCCCGCGTCGCGGAGCTGCCGCTGGGCGGCACCGCCGTCGGCACCGGCATCAACACCCCCGAGGGCTTCGCCGAGCGCGTGATCGCCGACCTCGCCGCCGAGACCGGCCTGCCGTTCACCGAGGCCCGCAACCACTTCGAGGCCCAGGGCAGCCAGGACGCGCTCGTGGAGCTCTCCGGCCAGCTCCGCACGATCGCGGTCGGCCTGACCAAGATCTGCAACGACCTGCGCTGGATGTCCTCGGGCCCCACCACCGGCCTCTCCGAGATCCGCCTGCCCGACCTCCAGCCCGGCTCCAGCATCATGCCCGGCAAGGTGAACCCGGTCCTGCCCGAGGCGACGCTGATGGTGTGCGCCCAGGTGATCGGCAACGACGCCACCGTGGCGGTCGGCGGCGCCAGCGGCAACTTCGAGCTCAACGTGATGCTCCCGGTGATGGCCCGCAACCTGCTGGAGTCGATCCGGCTGCTCGCCAACGTGGCCCCGCTGCTCGCGCACCGCTGCATCGACGGGATCACCGCCGACGAGGAGCGCTGCCTGACCTACGCCGAGTCCTCGCCGTCGGTGGTGACGCCGCTGAACAAGTACATCGGCTACGAGGAGGCCTCCAAGGTCGCCAAGGCCGCCCTCAAGGAGGGCCGGACCATCCGCGAGCAGGTCCTCGAGATGGGCTACGTCGAGCGCGGCGACCTCACCGAGGAGCAGATGGACGAGGCCCTCGACGTACGGTCGATGACGCGCTCGGAGTGACCTGACACGCGTCGGTCAGGGCGCGGTGTGCGCCACGATCGCCGGGACCACGGTGTCCCACAGCGCCCGTGGCGGCACCTCGTGCCCCATCCCCCGCAACGGGAGCAGGGTCGCGCCACTGATCTCCGCGGCCAGCGCCTCGCCGTGGGCCAGCGGGAACAGCGGGTCGTCGGTGCCGTGCAGCACCAGGGTCGGCGTGTCGACGTCGGCCATGGTGTGCCCTGACTCCTCGCCCGTCCCCACCGCCACCCAGTGGTTGGCCAGGCTGGCGGCCAGGTCGCGCGTGCGCCCCACGACGGTGCGGCTCACGGCACGCACCTCCTCCTCGTCGAGGCCCAGCGACCCGGCGTAGGGCCGCAGCGCCTCCACGTTGGCGGCCACCACGGCGTCCGTGTCCGTCCAGTCCACCCCCGGTGTCTCCGCGGAGAACGTCTCGGCGACGCGTGCCTCGGGCGGCGGCAGCGGCGTCGACGACGTACGCCGGAACGCGCACGTCGTCGCGACCAGGGTCAGGGTGAGCACCCGGTCGCGCTGCCGCACGGCGAGGTCCTGCGCGATCCCACCGCCCATGGACACCCCGACGAGGTGGGCCGCGGCGATCCCGAGACCGTCGAGCACGCTGACGGCGTCCAGGGTGAGGTCGTCGCCGGTGTAGTCGGGCCGGCCCACCGGGGAGGCCGTGGACCGGCCGGTGTCGCGGTGGTCGTAGCGGACCACGAGGCGCCCCGCCTCGGCCAGACGACGACAGAAGTCCGGCTGCCAGTAGTCCATCGACGACGTCGCGCCGCCGATCAGCAGCACGGCCGGGTCACCGGCGCGTCCGAACGTCTCCACGCACAGCTCTGCCCCACGGGTCGGGACCATGGCTTCGGTCATGCCGGTGCCGACTCCCAGCGTCGGCCGAACTCATCGGCCTGCGCATGTCGGCCGAGAACCAGCCCGGCTCAGTACCAGCCGGCGCCCTGCTTGAAGGACCAGGCGTCGCACGCGGTGCCGTAGCGGTCGTTGATGTAGCCCAGGCCCCAGCGGATCTGGGTCTCGGGGTTGTTCTCCCAGTCGGGGCCGGCCGAGGACATCTTCGATCCGGGCAGGGCCTGCGGGATGCCGTAGGCGGAGGACGTGGGGTTGTCCGCGTTCACCTTCCACCCCGACTCCGAGGACCAGAGGTTGTCCAGGCAGCTGAACTGCGAGGCCGGCATGTCGAACTCGGGCATCAGGGTGCGGGCGAGCTGCTGGGGGTTGGACCTGGCCCGCTCCAGCGACCTGGAGGCCGCAGCCCGGCGCTCGGCGCGCTTCGCGAGAGCCTGGGCCTTCTTCTGCGCCTTCTTCTGGGCCTTCTTGGCCCCTGCCGCCTTGGCCCGTTCGACCAGGGGCTGGCGGTCCCCGGCCGAGCGGGAGACCCGCTCCTCGCGATCATCCGAGGAGGGGGGCGGCGTGGTGGGGCTCACGCCGGTGAACGCCGTGGCCGTGGTCTCGTCGGGCGAGTCCTGCGCGACCATCCCCGACGCGACGACGAGGCCGGTGCCTGCGACCGCGATCCCCGAGGAGAGGGCGAACTTGCGCAACTGGCTGCGCAGACGGGCGATGCGGGTGGTTGTGGGCCTGCTTCGGTGGCTTGCGGAGTACTTGTGGAACAAGGGGGACCCTAGCGTTGACGACATGGAAGTCATTCACGCTCAACGTGCTGGGGGGAAGCGCGGAGCGTCAGGCGGGGAAGACCCGTCACCTTTCCCCATCTCCGGGGGTCGTGACAAGGCCAACCACGCCCTGAGCGGCGTGATCTCGTGCACACCCGCCCGACGTCACCCCGGCATCACCCCGGCATCACATGGTCATGTGCTCCAGCATCTCGGTGACCAGCGCGGCGATCGGGGACCGCTCCGAACGGGTCAGCGTCACGTGGGCGAACAGCGGGTGCCCCTTGAGCCGGTCCACCACCGCGACCACGCCGTCGTGGCGTCCCACCCTGAGGTTGTCGCGCTGGGCGACGTCGTGGGTGAGCACCACCTTGGAGTTGGCGCCGATCCGCGACAGCACCGTGAGCAGCACGTTGCGCTCCAGTGACTGCGCCTCGTCGACGATCACGAAGGCGTCGTGCAGGGACCGTCCGCGGATGTGGGTCAGCGGCAGCACCTCGAGCATCCCGCGGTCGAGCACCTCCTCGACGACGTCGGGGGTGGTGATCGCTCCCAGGGTGTCGAAGACCGCCTGGCCCCAGGGCGACATCTTCTCCGACTCGCTGCCCGGCAGGTAGCCGAGCTCTTGGCCCCCGACCGCGAACAACGGCCGGAACACCACCACCTTCTTGTGCGTACGGCGCTCCAGGACCGTCTCGAGGCCCGCGCACAGCGCCAGCGCCGACTTGCCGGTCCCGGCCCGGCCGCCCAGCGACACGATCCCGATCTCGGGGTCGAGCAGCAGGTCGAGCGCGATCCGCTGCTCGGCCGAGCGCCCGTGGATCCCGAACGCCTCCCGGTCCCCGCGGACGAGGTGGACGCGCTTGTCCCCCTTCACCCGGCCCAGTGCGCTCCCCCGGTCCGACATCAGCACCAGGCCGGTGTGGCACGGCAGGTCGCGGGCGACGTCGAGGTCGACCACCTGGTCGTCGTACAGGTCGTCGAGGTCGGCAGCGGTCACGTCGACCTCGGCCATCCCGGTCCAGCCTGCGTCGGACTCGTGCACCTGCTCCCCGCGGTACTCGGCCGCGTCGAGGCCCACGGCGGAGGCCTTGATCCGCAGCGGCAGGTCCTTGGAGATCAGCGTGACGTCGTGGCCCTCGTTCCGCAGGTTGCAGGCCACCGCGAGGATCCGGGTGTCGTTGTCGCCGAGCCGGAAGCCCGAGGGCAGCGACGCGGGGTCGGTGTGGTTCAGCTCGACACGCACGGTGCCGCCGTGGTCCCCCACCGGGACCGGCTCGTCGAGGCGGCCGGCCTGCACCCTGAGCTCGTCGAGCATGCGCAGCGCGGACCGGGCGAAGTAGCCGAGCTCGGGGTGGTGGCGCTTCCCCTCGAGCTCGGTGATCACCACCACGGGGAGGACGACCTCGTGCTCATCGAACCGTCTCAACGCGCCCGGATCAGCCAGCAGCACCGAGGTGTCCACGACGTAGGTGCGTCGACCGGAGGGCTGCGCCGGGGCCTCGGACGTGCTGGTCCCGACGGCTGCGCGCTTCGCTGTTGTCACTGGATCCCCTTGTGACCGGTGCGCGCACCCCTGCGCCCCGGTCCGCTAGCAGTGGTGCACGGACCGGGTGAGGCGTCGGGGGCCGGGGTGGTGACCTCCGATGGTGCTGTGGCCGTGATCTCTCACGAACTTCGCCCTCCTGGTGCGGCCTGCTTCCCCACAGGCCGGTCCGACGAAACTACGTCCGCCGGTGGCGCCATGGTGATCGACACGCCCTAGCCGGGAGGTGAACAGCCCGGTCCGCCTGGCGCCACGACTCAGAGCCGGCGCACGAGGTCGAGGGTCCCGTGGTCGCGGACGGCCGCGCACGAGCGGCGCACCATCGCCGCGAACATCTGGTCACCGCGCTCGGTCCGGGTGCCGTAGGCGCACCCGAAGACGGCCACCAGCGGCCCCTGGACCATCGCGAGGCGGTAGTCCTCCCAGCAGGCCTCGAAGGAGTAGTCAGCGACCCCGTGGCCCACCAGCGTCGAGTGGTAGGCCTCGACGAGCTCGCGCTCGCAGGCACGCCGGTCCGCCACCGGGAGGCTGGTCCCGAGGAAGTAGGCCAGGTCGCGGGCCGGCAGGGCCAGCGACAGCGTCTGCCAGTCCACCGCCCACACACGCACCTCGTCACCCCCGTCGCCCGGGGCGAACATCAGGTTGTCGAGCCGGTAGTCCCCGTGCATCAGCGTGAAGCAGTCCGGGCGCGCCAGCGCCCAGGGCTCGGCGACCTCGACACAGGCTCGGAGCGTCGCGACGTCCTCGGCGGCGATCAGCTCGCCGAGTCCCTCCACGAACAGCTCGGTCGCCGGCCCGTAGAGCTCCGCCAGCAGCGCCGCGTCGTCGGGTCCGTTCAGGGCCAGTCCCTCGACCTCGGTCAGGGCGGGGTCGCACCAGCGCGGCCCGTGCAGCCCCGCGAGGTTGACCACCGCCGCCCGCGCCTGCGCCACCGAGCACCCCGCGACCTGGTCACCCTGCTGCGCCGGAGCCAGGTCCTGCAGGAGGAGGGTGAAGTCGCCGGTGCCGGGGGTGATCAGCGCCAGGTCGCAGCTCGGGACCGTGACGGCGACCGTGCCCGCGAGCTCCGCGTAGAACCTCACCTCGCTGCGGTAGGCACCGGCCAGCAGCTCGCGCATGGCGGGGTCCACGGCCGGGAGCTTGGCCAGCAGCGTGTGCTCCCCGTCCGAGTCGTCGAAGCGCACCCGGAAGCAGGTGCCGATCTGGCCGGTCCCGACCGGCGCGAGGGACCTGACCTGCACCTCATGGCCCAGGGCCGTGCTGAGCCACTGCGAGGTCAGCCCGCCGGGCTCACAGATCACTGACCCGCTCACTGCTGCACCATCCAGCCGGGGTTGGCGGGCAGGGCAGCGAACCGCTCCGGCTCCCGGACGCGGGCCCAGGCCCCGAGCACGGGCTCCAGCTCGGCCGGGGTGGCGCCGTGCAGGATCACGCTGTCGGCCCCGGCGTCGAACTGGTCGGCGACCCGGGCCGCGCACTGCGCGGCGGTGCCGGTCGCGGAGGCCGCCAGCCAGTGCGCCGGCAGCACCTGGTCGCGCAGGTAGGTGAGCTGCTCGGTGGTCCCGATCGCGTCGAAGGCACCGGGGTAGCCGGTCACCAGAGGGTCTCCCCGGAACCTGGCCAGGTCGTCGGGGTCCCAGCCGTTGGCGTCGACGAGGACCTGCCCGTACCCCTGGAGATAGGTCGCCAGCCGGCCCACGGTCTTGCGCAGCGCGACCTCCTCGGGCACCGACTCCTCCACGGTCGCCAGCACGGACCAGACCCGCACCGAGGCCGGGTCACGCCCTGCCTGCTCCGCCGCGGTCCGCACGGTGCCGACGGCAGCGGCGAGCGTCTCGTCGGTGAGGTAGGTGTGCAGCACGACACCGTCGGCCACGCGTCCGGCCAGCTCCAGGGTCCGTGGGCCGATCGCGGTCATCAGCACCGGGATGTGCTCGTCGAAGGAGGGGTCCTGGCTCAGGTAGGGGAACGACCCGGCGGGGCCGTCGTGGCCCGCGACCGTGCCTCCCGACCACAGGGTCCTGAGGATGCCGACGACGTCCTCGAGCTGCGCGCCGGTGACCCGCGGCAGCCCCATCACGTCGAAGAGCAGGTCGAACCCGCGGCCGAGGCCGAAGGCGTACCTCCCGCCACTGAGCCGGTGCAGTGTGGCCGCCATCGTGGCGGTCACCAGCGGGTGCCGGGTGTTGTGGTTCGTGGCCGCCGTACCGATCCCGATGCGGCTGGAGACCGCGGCGGCGGCACCGGCCAGCACCCCGGCGTCCTTGAGGTTGAACCGCTCGGAGAGGAACACTGCACCGAGCCCGAGCGCCTCGGCCTCACCGACCTCCGCGAGCAGGTCACGGGGGTCGGCGGAGTGGCCGGCCAGCCCGTAGCAGCCCAGCTCGGGGAAGAGCATCAGCCGAACGCCCTCATCACATGGCCGTGGATGTCGGGGTAGCGCTTCAGGTGCGCTCCCCCGTTGATGTCGAGCACCTCACCGGTGATCCACTGTGCCGAGGCCAGGAACAGCACGGCCTCCGCGATCTCCTCGGGTGCGCCGGCCCTGCCCAGAGGCGTGTTCTCGAGGTAGTCGTCCTCGATGCCGGCGATGTCGAGCGCCGGGGCGGTCAACGGGGTGGGCACCAGACCGGGCGAGACGGCGTTGACCCGCACCCGCCGGAGCCCCAGCTCCAGGGCCGTCACCTCGGTGAGCATGGCCAGCCCTGCCTTCGCGGCGCAGTACGCCGAGAGCCCCGACCCGGGCTGACGAGCGTTCAGCGAGGTCAGCGAGATGATCGAGCCACCGTCGTCGACCAGCCGCCCGGCGTGCTTGAGCACCACGAAGCCACCCGTCAGGCACACGTCGACCACTCGGCGGAACTCCTCGACCGGCATCTCCGTGACCAGCCCCAGCGTGCTCGACCCGGCGCTGTTCACCACCAGGTCCAGCCGGCCCTCCTGCTCGCGGACCCCGGTCAGGAACGCCTCCACCGATGCCTCGTCGGTCACGTCGACCGGTGTGGAGCCGGTCAGGTCGGCGACGTGCACGCGGTACCCGGCGCGTTCGGAGGCTGCCGCGATGGCGGCGCCGATGCCGGAGGCTCCGCCGAACACCACCGCCACCGGGGTCTCGGTGGAGCCGGAGGTGGATGTGTCGTGGGTCACTGTCTGGGACATAGCCGGAACCCAAGCAGGTTTCTCCCGGAATTCACAGGTGTTGATAAAAATCGACACGTGCCAGAGGATGCGGTGGTGAACGCACCCACCACGGCTGTCATCGGCGCCGGCATCAGCGGGCTGACCACCGCGAAGATGCTCCAGGACTACGGCCTGCCCTACACCTGCTTCGAGGCCTCGGACCGGGTCGGAGGCAACTGGGCGTTCGAGAACCCCAACGGGCACAGCAGCGCCTACCGCTCGCTGCACATCGACACCTCGAAGCACCGGCTCTCGTTCCGGGACTTCCCGATGCCCGAGGACTACCCGGACTTCCCGCACCACACCCAGATCAAGGCCTACCTCGACGACTACACCGACGCCTTCGGCCTGCGCGAGCACATCGAGTTCCAGAACCGGGTCCTGAGCGCCCGACGGCTCGAGTCGGGCGGCTGGGAGCTCGACACCGAGGCCGGGGAGACCCGCCACGCCGACCTGCTCGTCGTGGGCAACGGGCACCACTGGGACCCGCGCTTCCCGAGCTTCCCCGGCGAGTTCACCGGCGAGGTGATCCACTCCCACGCCTATGTCGACCCCCGCGACCCGCTCGACTTCACCGGCAAGCGGATCCTGGTGGTCGGCATCGGCAACAGCGCGGCCGACATCACCGTCGAGCTGTCCTCCAAGGCGCTGCAGAACGAGGTCACGCTCTCCACCCGCTCCGGCGCCTGGATCGTGCCGAAGTACATCGCCGGGAAGCCGGCCGACAAATACTACGCCACCACGCCCTATCTACCCCTGTCCTGGCAGCGCAAGTTCGTCCAGGTGATGCAGCCGGTGAGCACCGGTCGGCCCGAGGACTTCGGCCTGCCCACGCCCAACCACAAGTTCTTCGAGGCCCACCCGACCCAGTCGGTCGAGCTCCCGCTCAGGCTCGGCTCCGGCGACGTCACCCCCAAGGGCAACGTGTCCCGGCTCGACGGCAGCACCGTGCACTTCGAGGACGGCACCAGCAGCGACTTCGACGTGATCATCTACGCGACCGGCTACAACATCACGTTCCCGTTCTTCGACGAGTCCTTCCTCTCGGCTCCCGACAACCGGCTGCCGCTCTACAAGCGGATGTTCAAGCCTGGGATCGACGACCTCGTCTTCGTCGGCTTCGCGCAGTCCACACCGACGCTGTTCCCGTTCGTGGAGTGCCAGGCCCGGTTGGTCGCGGCGTACGCCGCCGGCCGCTACCGGCTCCCCGAGCAGGAGGTGATGGAGCGGGTGATCGTGGAGGACGAGCAGAAGTACATCGGGCACTACAACACCACCGCCCGGCACACCCAGCAGGTCGACTTCTTCATCTACGAGCACGACCTGCGCACCAAGGAGCTCCCCCAGGGCCTGCGCCGGGCGGAACGGCTCGGAGCCCCGGCGCTGACCCGGGCCACGGCGTGAGCCGCCCATTGGCGGGCACGCGTGATCGCCGTCCGCCCCAGAAGGGCGACCAGCGCCGCGCCGCGCTGCTCGAGTCGCTCGACCGGCACCTCCAGGAGAGCAGCCTGGAGTCGGTCAACATCGCCGACATCGCCCGCGGGGCGGGGGTGACGCGGTCCGCCTTCTACTTCTACTTCGAGAACAAGGCCGTTGCCGTGGCCGCCCTGATGGAGGAGATGTACGACGAGGTCGTCGCCGCCTCGGGGCTGGTGGCCACCACCGACGGCCCGCCGGTGATGCGGATCGAGACCATGCTGCGCGGGCTCTTCGACGTGGTCGAGCGGCACCAGCACCAGTTCGCGGCGATGCTCGAGGCCCGGGCCACCACCGAGGCCGTCCGGGCCATGTGGGAGTCGGACCGCCAGTCGTTCGTGCAGCCGGTCTCCGACATGATCCAGCGCGAGCGGGCTGCGGGCCGTGCGCCCACCGGCCCCGACCCGGTCGCGCTCGCCACCGTGCTCCTCGAGCTCAACGACCGGATGCTCGAACGGGTCGCGCTCGGCGGCAGCCTGACCCGGGACCAGCAGATCGAGGCGCTGACCGCCATCTGGCTGCGCACCATCTACGGCACGCTCCCCGAGGAGCCTGCGTCCGAGGAGGACGGCTCATGACGCCCGAACAGCTCACCTTCGACTCCGAGGGTGTCGCCTGCGACGCCTGGCACTTCGCCGCGGGCAGCGACGACCTCACGGGCCCGGCCGGGCGGCCCGTCGTGGTGATGGCCCACGGCCTCGCCGGCACCAAGGACTCCGGCCTGCAGCCGTTCGCCGAGGCGCTGGCCGCCGCCGGGCTCGATGTGCTGGCCTTCGACTACCGCGGGTTCGGCGCCAGCGCCGGGACCCCCCGGCAGACGGTCAGCATGAGCGGCCAGCTCGCCGACTACCGCGCCGCCATGTCGGCAGCCGCCGCGCTGCCCGGCGTCGACCCGGACCGGCTGGTGCTGTGGGGGGTCTCCCTCGCCGGGGGTCACGTCTTCGACGCAGCTGCGGGCCGTGACGACGTGGCCGCGGTGGTGGCCGTGACCCCGCTCGTGGACGGCCTCGCGGCGGGCCGGCACGCGCTGGCCAGCCACACCAAGGCGGAGATGCTGCGCTCGACCGCAGCCGGGTTCCGCAGCCGGGTGGCCGGCCTCCGGGGCCGGGCGCCGGTGATGATGCCCGTCGTCGGCCGGCCGGGCGAGCTCGCGGCCCTGTCGCTGGAGGGCTCCTACGAGGACTACCTCGCGATCGCCGGCCCGACCTGGCGCAACGAGATCGACGCGACGGTGGGCCTGGAGCTCGGCGGCCACCGCCCGGTCCGGAGCGCCAGGCTGGTCCGCGCCCCCGTGCTGGTGCAGATCGCGGACTTCGACCGCAGTGCTCCCCCGCACGCCGCGTCCAAGGCCGCCTTCAACGCCCGGGCCGAGGTGCGGCACTACCCGTGCGACCACTTCGACATCTACCCCGGCAAGCCGTGGTTCGAGCCCGCGGTCGCGCACCAGGTCTCGTTCCTGACCCGCAAGCTCGCGCCGGTCGACGCGGTCTGACGTGGTCACCTTCGTCACCCGCTTCGACTTCCGCGCACCGGGCGCCGATCCCCGGGCCCGCCGGGAGCTGTTCGCCCGCGCGCTGGACCAGGTCACCTACGTCGAGGAGCACGGACAGGACGCCCTGATGCTCTCCGAGCACCACGGATCCGAGGACGGCTACCTGCCGAGTCCGATCGTCGCCGCGGCCGCGCTCGCCGCTCGGACGAGCCGGATCCCGATCTCGGTCTCGGCGCTCCTGGTCAACCTCTACGAGCCGATCAAGCTCGCCGAGGACGTGGCCGTGCTCGACCATCTCAGCGGTGGCCGGGTCAGCTACACCCTGGGGCTCGGCTACCGCCGCGAGGAGTACACCCTCTTCGACCAGCCGTGGTCGACCCGGGGCGCCGACATCGAGGAGACGATCCGGCTGCTGCTCTCCTTGTGGGCCGGAGACGAGGTCGAGCACCAGGGTCGCCGCGTCCGGATCACTCCCTCGCCGTACAGCCGGCCGCACCCGCTGCTCTTCTACGGCGGCGGGTCGCCGGTGGCGGCCCGGCGGGCCGCGCGCCTCGGGCTCGGCTTCGCGCCCCAGGTCGCCGACCGCGAGCTTCGCGAGCTCTACCGCCAGACGTGCCGCGAGCTGGGCCGGGAGCCCGGTTTCGTGATGGTGCCCCCTCCGGGTCCGGCCATCGTCTTCTGCGCCGAGGACCCCGACGCGTTCTGGGCCGAGCACGGCCACGTCCTGCTCGCCGACGCCCGGGCCTATGCCGCCTGGGCCGGCGACCAGCCCTCGGTCGTGCGCGACGACTCCACGACCGTGGCGGACCTGCGCGAAGCCGGCCGGTACGTCGCGCTCACCCCCGACGACCTCGCCGAGCGGTGCCGGTCGGGCGAGATCAAGCTCGTCACCAGCCACCCGCTCTGCGCGGGGATGCCGGCCGAGCCGTCCTGGGAGAGCCTGCGCCTGATCTGCGAGCAGGTGATGCCCGCGCTGCGGGAGCAGGTCCCGGCTCCCTAGCGCGCGACGGTCAGCGCGATCAGGGTGACGTTGAGACCACAGATCACGGTGGCCACCGCGGCGGCCGCGATCGTGGTCGGGCGCCGGTTCACCAGGGCGCCCATCACCTTGCGGCGGCTGGTGAGCAGCACCAGCGGGATCAGCGCGAACGGGATGCCGAAGGACAGCACCACCTGGGAGATCACCAGCGCCCGCGTCGGGTCGACACCCGCGCCGATCACCACCAGGGCAGGCGCGAGCGTCACCAGCCGGCGTACGACGAGCGGCACCTTGCGGCGCAGGAAGCCCTGCATCACCACCTGGCCGGAGAACGTGCCCACGCCGGAGGCGGCGAAGCCCGAGGCGAGCAGCGCGAGCGCGAACAGCAGCGCCGCCGTGGGGCCCAACGCCTCGGAGAGGCCGGCGTGGGCACCCTCGATCGTGTCCACGGGCTCCGGTCCGCCCGAGAGCACCTGTGCCGCGACGACGAGCATGGTCAGGTTGATGACCCCGGCCAGGGTCATCGCGGTCACCACGTCGATCCGCTGGCTGCGCAGCAGCGCCAGCCGCTCCCGCTCGGTGGAGCGCGCGTAGCGGTTCTGCGTGAGCGCCCCGTGCAGGTAGATCACGTGCGGCATCACCGTGGCACCCAGCATCCCGGTGGCCAGCAGCACCGTGTCCGTGCCCTCGAACCGCGGGGCCAGGCCGCCGACGACACCACCGGCATCGGCCCCGCCGTGGACCAGGCTGTAGAGGAACCCCACGAGCACGACGAGCAGCAGCCCGGTGATCGCCACCTCGAACGGGCGCGCGCCGCGACTCTGCAGCCCCAGCAGGGCGAATGCCACCGCGGCCGTGATCGCCCCGCCCACCAGGAGCGGCAGCCCGAACAGCAGGTGCAGCGCGAGCGCGCCGCCCAGGACCTCGGCCAGGTCGGTGGCGATGGCCACCAGCTCGGCCTGCGCCCAGAGGCCGCGCGTGACCCGGCGGGAGAAGTGGTCCCGGCACAGCTCGGCCAGGTTCTTGCCGGTGGCGATGCCGGCCTTGGCGGAGAGGTACTGGATCAGCATCGCCATCAGGTTGCTGACGACGACGACCCAGACCAGCAGGTAGCCGAACCGGGACCCGGCCGTGATGTTGGTGGCGAAGTTGCCGGGGTCGATGTAGGCGATCGCCGCGACGAACGCAGGTCCGAGCAGCGGCAGCGGTCCCCGCACGAACGCGACGCTGGCGAACCGTGCCTTGCGCTGGAACATCCTCCGGCTCCGGCGCGCTAGGCGAGCGCGTCCGCGAGCTCGACCGTCTCGAGCTTCTCCAGGTCGTCGGGCGACGTGCCCTCGAGCTCCTCGAAGACCACCAGCTGCTGGGCCTCGATGCGCTCGTTGACCAGCGTGCTCAGCGCGTAGGCGATGGCGCCGGTCTGCCGCACGGTCAGCTCGTCGACCAGCGGGGTGCGGGCGGAGGTGATCGCCACCCCGCTCGCCGCACCCTGCTCGTCCTGGGTCACCGCGATGGTGAACTGCTCCCGCGGGCTGGAGACCGGGTCCGTGTGCTGCTCGCGCAGCTGGAGCAGGACCTGGTGCCAGGTGAGCACCTCGGTCTCGGGCTGCGCCCGGGTCAGGTCCTCCTCGGTGAGCACCGGCCCCGAGGTGCGCTCGGCGAAGCTGCGCGCGTAGGACAGCAGCGCCATCGTCCAGACCCCCTCGACGACGACCTCGTCGGGGCGCGGGCGGCCGGCGGTCTCGGCCACCAGCCGCTCGCAGCAGCGCAGCACGGTCTGCAGCTCCTCGAAGGTCTCGACCAGGTCGCGGAGCAGGGTCGCGCTCGGGCCCTCGAGCCGTCGTACGACGGCCGGTGGCGGGGGTGGCTCAGGCTGCTCGGGCGTGACGCCGTCGGCCGGCATGGTCCGCCCTCACCCGACCGACGGGCCGAGGCCGAGCGACTGCGGCGTGCTGGAGTCCGGGGAAGGCTGGTGCAGTCCCTCGTCGAGCTGCCCGAACTCGCTCATCAGCGCGCGGCTGCCACCCCAGGGGGTCTGCTCCTCGGCGATCAGCGTGTTGGTCGTGAGCAGCAGCCCGGCGACGGAGGCGCCGTTCTGCAGGGCCGAGCGACACACGCGCAGGGGGTCGATGATCCCCATGTCGATCATGTTCCCGTAGCTGCCCTCGAGCGCGTCGAAGCCCTCGTCGACACCCATCCCCGCCACCGTGGCCACCACCTCGTGGCCGGGATAGCCGGCGTTGGCGGCGATCAGGTACGTCGGCTCGGTGAGCGCACGACGCACGATGCCCACCCCGGTCGCGTAGTCGTCCTTGACATCGAGATCGTCGAGGACAGGCGCCGCGTGCATCAGGGCGACGCCCCCACCGGCCACGATGCCCTCGGCCATGGCGGCGCGGGTCGCGGACAGGGCGTCCTCGACCCGGTGCTGCAGCTCGGCCAGCTCGGCGTTGGTGGGTGCCCCGACCTTGATCACGGCGACCTTGCCCGACAGGGAGCCGATCCGCTCGCTGAGCACCTCCTCGTCGATGCCGAACGTGGCCCGCTCGAGCTCCGCCCGCAGCTGGGCGACGCGGAACTCGACCTTCTCCGAGGAGCCGGCGCCGTCGATGATCGTGGTCCGCTCGGCGGTGACCCGCACCTGGCGTGCCCGGCCGAGCTGCTCGATCTTCATCGTCTCCAGGCTGAACCCGGAGTGCTTGCTGTAGACCTCGCCGCCGGTGATCGTGGCGATGTCCTCGAGCTTGCGCAGCCGGCGGTCACCGAACCCGGGCGCCTTGGTGGCCACGCACCGGAACACCCCGTTGACGTGGTTGTGCACCAGCATGCTCAGCGCCGATCCCTCCACCGTCTCGGCGATGATCACCAGCGGCTTCGGGTTGCGCATCACCTTGTCCAGCAGCGGCATGATCTCCTGCACCTTGGTGATCTTCTCGCTGCACAACAAGATGTAGGGGTCGTCGAGGATCGCCTCGAGACTGGCCGGGTGGGTGACCAGGTAGGGCGAGAGGTAGCCGTTGTCGTACTCGAACCCCTCGACGAAGTCGACGCTCATCCCGTGCGCGGTGGACTCCTCGACGGTGACGATGCCGGAGTCCCCGACGGCGTGCAGCGCCTCGGCCAGCACTCGCCCGACGGTCTCGTCGTTGTTGGCGGAGATCGACGCGACCCGGGCGTAGTCCTCGAAGCTGACCACGGGGTGGGCGACCTTGCGGAGCTGGTCGACGAGGCTGCCGACCGCGAGGTCGACACCGCGCTTGACCAGGACCGGGTTGCCGCCCTTGCCGATCGCCTCCATGCCCTCGCGGATGATGGCCTGCGCGATCACGGTCGCGGTCGTCGTACCGTCGCCGACGATGTCGTTGGTCTTGATCGCCGCTTCCTTGACCAGCTGGGCGCCCATGTTCTCGAACTGGTCGCCGAGGTGGATCTCGCGAGCGATCGTGACGCCGTCGTTGGTCACCACCGGCGACCCCGTGATCTTCTCGAGGATCACGTTGCGCCCCTTCGGACCGAGCGTCGACTTCACCGCCTCAGCAAGCTGGTCCACGCCGGACAGCAACAGCCGCCTGGCCTCCTCGCCGAATCTCAGGTCCTTGGCCATGAGCGTCCTTCCTTGGTCGTAGCGGTGGTGACTCCGTCGTTGCTGGGTGCTGGTGGGGTGACGTCCTAGGGGACGAGGATCGCCCTGCCTCGGACCTTGCCGGCGTCGAGATCTGCCAACGCCTGCTGGGCTTCGCTGAGCGGATACGCCTTGGTGTGCAAGGTGACCTTGCCGGCCTGGGCGAGCACCATCAGCTCGGCCAGCTCGTTGTAGGTGCCGACGATGTTGCCGATGATGTTCCGCTCCGTGGAGATCACGTCGAGCGTCGGGACGACGAGGGTTCCGCCGTACCCGATGACGAAGTAGGAGCCGCTGGGCCGGGTCATCGCGAACCCCTCGTTCTCCGCGCCCTCCTCGGCCACGAAGTCGAGCACCACGTCGGCGCCCTCGCCGTTGGTGAGGTCCTTGACCGCGTCGACCTGCTTGCCGTCGGCGACCACGGTGTGGTGGGCGCCGAGCTGCTCGGCCAGCTCGAGGGCAGCGGGGTTGCGGTCGACGACGATGATGTTCGTCGCCGAGAGCGCTGCCAGGCACTGGATGCCGATGTGGCCCAGGCCGCCGGCGCCGATCACGACCGCTGTCGTGCCCGGGTAGAGGAGCGGGAGCGCCTTGCGCACCGCGTGGTACGCCGTGATGCCGGCGTCGGCCAGCGCGGCCACGTCCTGGGGTTGCGTGGACGGGTCGAGCTTCACGCAGGCCCGGGCGGAGGTCAGCAGGTACTCCGCCATGCCACCGTCGGTGCCGTCGAGGCCCGGGAACACGCTCTCGGTGCAGTGCATGTCCTGGCCCGCCCGGCACGCCCGGCACAGGCCGCACGTCGGTGTCGGGTGCAGGATCACGGTGTCGCCCACAGCCACGTTCGTCACCGCCGAGCCGACCTCGTGCACCCAGCCGGCGTTCTCGTGGCCGATCGTGTAGGGCAGCGACGGGTTCATCGCCTCGTCCCACTGACCCAGGATGATGTGCAGGTCGGTCCGGCACACCCCGGCTCCCCCGACCTTGACCACCACGTCGAGCGGACCCTTCACGGTCGGCTCGTCGACGTCCTCGACGGTCGGCTCTTCGTTGTACGCGTGCAACCGCACGGCCTTCATCTGATCTCCTCCAGCTGGCCCTCGCCGCGGGTGGCATAGCGGTGGGACAGCATGCCGCGGCACACGCTGCCGTTCGCCTCGGTGTTGACCCGGGTGAGGCGGGCCTTGCGCAGGTGCAGCGGCAGCGCCTCCACGCCGATCGCCGCACCGCTGATCGCGTCCACCAGCAGCGGGGAGTCGTCCCCGGCCGGCAGGCCCAGCTCGGCCCGCCGGTCACGCAGCCGGTCGAGCTCCGCGCTGGGCGGCACGTCACGCAGCCGCATCGCCGCCAGGTCCTCCGCGGTCCGGCCCGCGGCGAGCAGCGGGCGGCAGACCCGGTCCGTCCCCGCGAGCACGGCCTTGCGGACGAAGTCGGCCCGGAGCTCGTCGAGCTCCCCGGCGGCGAGCGCACCGAAGGACTCCGCGAACCCCGACCTCGCCGCGACACCCCGGTTGATGTCGGTGGAGGCGAAGTGGTCGTCGAGGAGCACCTCGGTGCGGCGTACGCCCTCGAGGGCGCTGACCGCGTCGTAGGCATCGGCGACCATCAGGAACGCGAAGTTGGGTGCGCAGAAGTACGTCGGCAGCCGGAGCCGCACCTGCACCTCTCCCCCCGGTGACACGGTGCACGACGAGACGAAGCCGAGCTCGGTGACGGGCTCGTCCAGCTCCGGGTCGCGCACCGTGCCCAACGCGGCGAGGACCCGGTCCCGCTGCGTCTCCCCCCGGCTCACCCCGTGGGTCACTGAAGAGGTCACACCCCGGCTCCGTGCTCCACCAGCTTGGCGTCGTCCGGGGCACCGGGCTCACCGGAGCCCTTGAGCTGGAGCTCGGCAGGCACCTCGATCCCGTAGAGCTCGGCCGCGTTCAGGCCGAGGATCTTCTTCTTGGTGTCGACGTTGACCCGCGGGTAGTCGGAGTACGTCTCGTCCGGGTAGTCCCAGTCGACGAAGCCCTCGATCTGCCACCTGGGCTCCCAGATGTTGTAGTCGCTGCCGAAGGTCATCTTGTCCTCGCCGACCCAGAACAGCAGCTCGCCCATCACCGTGGCGAAGAACTTCGGCCGCGCGTGCATCAGGCCGCCGATCACCACCGAGAGTCCCGCATAGACGTTGGGCTCCTGGGTCGCCATGAAGCAGAAGTCCTCGATCCGCGGCAGCCCCACGTGCTCGACGATGAAGTTCAGCTCCGGGAAGTCCGTCGCGGCGTGGTCCACGTCGGAGACGTCGAAGGCGTCCTTGTCCAGCGGCCAGATCGTCGGTCCCTTGTGGACGTGGACGTTCTTGATCCCGAGCTCCTGCGCCCTCTCCAGGAAGCGGTAGGCGTCGGGGTCGCTGAGCTTGTAGCCGCGCGAGCCGTTGTTCCACTCGGCGGTGTAGAGCTTGACCCCCTTGGAGCCCCACTTCGCGACGTTGTCCTCGAACTCCTTCATGCCGGCGTCACCGTCGCGCGGGTCGAACCGCGTGTTCACGATGAACTTGTCCGGGTGCTTCAGGGCCAGGGCGCCGTTGCGCTCGGTGGTGTTGAACCCGTCGGTGTACCACTCCCGGAGGTACGTCGGCTGGAAGATCGCCTTGTCGACGTACCCGTCCTCGAAGACGTCCTTCATCAGGTCGTCCTCGGTGACCTTCTTGAAGTGCTCCGCGGTCTGGTGGGTCTCGGGCGGCCCGAGTCCCTGGTAGGCCTGGAAGCAGTCGATCCAGCCCTCGGCGTAGTTCTCGGCGCCCTTCACCCAGTTCTCGGGACTCGCGTCCCAGTAGTGCATGTGGCTGTCGACGACGAAGTACTTCTCCCCATCCTTCTCGTACATGGGTTCCTCACTTCTTCTCGAACGTGGGCAGGTCGAAGCCGATGTACTCGGCAGCGTCCTCGGGATTGGCGAACATGATCGTGCGGTCGTCCTCGTGGATCATCCGGCCGTAGTGGGTCGACATGTTCTCCTCGAACTGGGCGGCGTCGTAGAAGCCCTCCTCCTCGCCGAGGGCCTCCGAGATCTCGTCGTAGTCGAACTCCATCCGGTTGATCCCGTCGACGCGGATCATCGAAGGGAGCCGCGTGATCGTGACGCCCTCCTTGCTGCTCATCACCTCGGCGACGACGGCACCGACCTGGTTGTTCATCAAGGTCACACCGCACTTGTTCGAGGGGGTGCTGTCCTGCTTGAACGAGCTCTCGGTGGTGGCGTACGACGACTTCGTCGGCTGGTATCCGGTCACTGGGTCAGCTCCTGGGGGTTGTCGAGGCTCAGGTCGGAGAGGATTCCGCTGAACCGGCTCTTGGCACGGTCGAGGCCGTCCTCGAACCGCGGCGGTTTCGCGTCGGGCTGCGACCAGAGCGGCTGCAGCTGGCGGGCCGCGACCAGGCACTTGGGCACCCAGTTCGAGAGCCAGCCGTCGATGATGTCCTTGTTGTGGTCGGCGAACTCCTTGTCGTTCGTCAACAGCTCGAACATCGCCTTGGTGTAGCGGAGGTCGCGCGAGGCGTAGTCCCACTCCCCCGCACCGACGACCGTCGGCGTCACGTAGTCGCCGTTGCCCGGCGAGGCCTGCTGCACCAGCTGGCTCCGGAACAGCTCGCCGATCAACGGCTCGAAGACGACGTTCGCGGCGAAGATCGCCTCGGCCCAGTCGTCGATCACGGTGAGCTCCTCGGCCACCTGCCGCACGCCCTGCCACGAGGGGTCCTCGTTCCAGGTCGCGACGTGCGCCGTCCCGTCGAACCCGTCGATCTCCTCGCTCAGCGTGAGGTTGTAGAGCGCCAGGTCCTGGGCGAACCGGATCCGGTGCATGCTGTTCACCGAGATCGCGTTGTTGTGCATGTTGGTGGGTGCGCGCCGCTGGGCGTTGGCGAACAGGTAGAGGCCCAGTCCGTGCTCGACGTGCATCCAGGCGCCGACGTTGCGCTCCACGAACGTGACCCAGTTGGGGTTCCACTGGTCGAACGCCTTGGTCTGCCGGGCGGTCTCCACGTTCTGGTTGATCTGCCGCACGACGTTGGAGTTGTTGCGGTAGAACGTCAGCTCCCACTCCTCGTTCGGGTCGCGGAACTCGTGCCACCCGTGGGCCGGCCACTCGTAGCCCTTGCCACCCGAACCGGGGTAGCGCTCCGGGTCACCCCGGTCCACGCCCCACGCCTTCATCACCGTCCAGTCCAGGGGGTAGCCACCCCGCCCGTCGGAGAACCCGTAGAGCCACCCTTGGGCCAGGTAGTGCCGGGGGTCCGGCTGCACCTCGACCGTGACGTCCTCGTAGTGGGACTGCTTGCGCTTCTGCGGCGTGTAGTAGTTGTAGTGCCGCAGGGTGGAGTCGGGGAACTCCTTGGCGCCGGCCTCGGCGTCGGTGAACTCCGGCTTCGGTGAGCTGCGTTCCACTGTGGTGGTCATGGTCCTTCGGCCTCGCCTTCCTTGTTCTTCAGATGAGCCTTATTCGGGTTCGCTGGTGGTGGTGAACTTGTCGTAGTAGATGTTCTTCTCGGGCGCGCCCAGGGCGCCGAGGACATCCATCGCCGCCTCGACCATCGGCGGCGGGCCGCAGACGTAGGAGTCGACGGCCGAGAGGTCGGTCTCGTACTTCTTGACGATGTCGGTGATCAGGCCGACCTCGCCGTCCCAGGGCTCGCCCTCGACGGCCTCCGAGAGCGCCGGGACGAACTTGAAGTTGGGCAGTCGCTCCGAGAGCGCGTAGAGCTCCTTCTCGAAGCAGAGGTCCTGCTGGGTCCGGGCCCCGTAGTAGTACGTCGCCTTGCGGGTGCTCCCCTTCTCGGCGAGCGACCGCAGCACCGAGAGGATCGGCGCCATCCCCGCGCCTCCCCCGACGAAGACGATGTCGGAGTCACGACCGTCGCGCAGGGTGAAGACCCCGAAGGGACCGACCACCTCGATCTCGTCGCCGACCACGAGCTGGGTGTCGAGGTAGTTGGAGAACTCCCCGTCCGGGTAGCACCGGATCACGAACTCGAGGTGCCCGCTGTCCTTGCTCGAGGTGTTCGCCATCGAGAACGACCGGGTCGAGTCGGTGCCGGGGATGGTGATGTCGACGTACTGGCCGGGCCAGAACGCGAACTCCTTCGGCTCGACGAGCTTGAGCACGAGGTGGCGCATGTCGTGGGTGACGCGCTCGTTCGAGACGACCACGGCCCTGCCCTCCTGGATGGGGTGGCCCGAGCGCAGCATCTCCTCGTCGTAGTTGAGGAGCTCGATCGTCACGTCCTCGTAGACGTGCGCCCGGCACAGCAGCGTGTAGCCCTCCTCGAGCTCGAAGTCGGGAAGGGCGAAGGTGGAGTACTTGTCGAGCTCCATGTCGTCACCGTCGAGGACGAACGACTTGCAGGCGGCGCACTGCCCCTCCTTGCAACCGTGCATGAGCGTGATGCCCTGCTCGGCGGCGGCCCGCAGCACCGTCTTCTCCTCGTCGACCTCGATCTCGACGCCCACCGGCTCGAATCGCACGACATGCTTCTCGCCCATGAATCCCTTCCTGGCTGTTCTGGCTTGACCGCTGCTGGCACCGGATCCGGGGCCCCTGCGAGGAGTGCCGGCCGTTGGGCCGACGCTCCTCGCAGGCCCCGAATCGGTGGGTCAGGCGTCTGCCGGCGCGGGACGACCCGCGGGACCTCCCTTGATGTAGTTCGCGTGGAAGGCCTTCTGCTCGTCGGGAGTCATCTCGTTGAGCAGGACGTTGGGACTCTGCAGCGGAGGCATCCGGCGCAGGTGGTCCAGGTTCCACATCTTCTTGGGGTCGAGGTTCAGGTGCGGCTGCGCCACCAGCGTGTGCCCGTCGTCTCGCACGTAGCCCATGTCGGAGACCACGTCGGCCCAGTTCCAGCCGTGGTAGAGCGTCTCCCACTCGCGCTTGCCGATCAGCTGACCCATGTTGGGGGTCTCTCGTCCCTGGTAGGTCGGGCGGAACGCCTCGACGTCGGTCCAGCGGCAGGCCTCGTGGCAGTAGGTGCGCATCTGCCCGTCGACCTCGGCCATCACCATGTCCTCACGGACCAAGCACGGCACCATGCACGTCCAGCAGCGGTGCGGGTAGTCGTAGTTGACGTCCTCCGCCACGATCGGGTGGTGGCCGTTCGGCGTGGAGAGCCGGTTGTAGTTCTCCCACCAGGCGCCGTACTTGTCGTACCAGCCCGGGTACTTGTACTCGAACCACTCGAAGTCCTTGTCCGTCATCGGGTCCATCCGCCAGTAGTTGGCGACCCACCCGGTGCAGAAGAACTGGGCGACCTCGTGCACGTAGCCCTTGTTCCAGATCTGGTTCCACGACTCCTCGATGAGGTCGTGCGGGATGACCAGTCCGTACTTCTCCAGGGGCACCAGGTAGCTGCGGTAGTAGTCGTCGTAGATCCACCGGCGCCACATCTCCGCGTAGCTCTCCCGGTCCTTGCGGCGGTCCTTGGTGCCGTACTCGATGAACGTGCCGATCGCCGCGTCCACGACGCGGTGGTTGTTCCACCACGCGTAGCGCAGGTCGCGCTCGAGCAGCTGGTGGTTGCCCTCGTCGGCGAGTGCCATCAGCAAGGTGGCGTACCCGTTGCTGATGTGGCGCGACTCGTCGGACTGCACCGAGTGGAACACCGTCGGCAGCAGGTAGTCGCCGTTGGCGGCCGCCTCGGCCGGCATCGCCACGAACAGGGTGTTGGTGAAGGCCGTCTCGGCCACGATCGTGAGGTAGATGCTCGCCGCCGTGATGGCGTCACCGGTGATGAAGCCCTCGGCGAACTGGCGCCCGATCGTGCCGCAGTAGTCGTTCTGGAAGTTCCTCAGGCTGCTGTTGAAGCCGGCGGGGTCGATGTAGTTGTTCATGTAGAGGCGCTTGAGGTTCTGCTGGATCGTCGAGTGGCGGACCTCGTCGATCATCTGGATCGCCTGCCCGTTGTGGAGCTCGGGGTTGGGGACCGTGCGGAACAGGAGGGGCATCGCCCGCGCAGCTGAGATCTCCGGCAGCGGGATGATGGACAAGAACAGCTTCTGCCACTCCAGCCACCGCTCCTGGACCTGGCGGAACATGTTGCCTCGGATGGCTCCGTCGGCCGCGCCGTAGACGCGGTGGTCCTTCTCCTCCTGCATCGGGAAGTACGACCGCAGCACCTGCTTAAGCGGATCCTTCTTCTTGGCCTTCTGGAACGTGTAGTCGGTTCCGTACTGGGAAACCGGTTCGTGGTAGAGAGGCTCCCAGGCCAGCTCTTGGATCTTCTCGTGAGCCTTGGCCACGCTTTGGCGAGTCATCACTACTCCTTCCTGTTCGTCGAGTAGTCCGGCTTTCAGTGAAGACCGATGTGGAGCGCCGTCACGTCTCACAATGAGACGACCCGCCGCGGAGCCACCCGGCTCAGTCGTCCTCGAAGACGGCCTCGCGGATCTGGGCCAGGTGGGCTCGGACGTCGCGGGTCACCTCCCGGTTGCCCTCGGCCCGCGGCTCGATCCCGAGCGCCTGCAGCAGCGCCCGGGCCGGTGGCCCCGGGTCACCGCTCTCGCCGAGCACCGGATGCAGCCCCTGGTCCGAGAGGTGGGTGAACACCAGGTGCACCACGGTCCAGGGGTTGTAGCTCTCGGCCTCCGCGCCGTCGGCTGGGCCCATGTCGCACCTCCACAGATCCGGGCCGGAGGATCCCGCCCGGTCGAGATGCCGGGGACGCTACGCCGACCTCGGAGCCGGGCTGTCTCAATCTGAGACACCCCGTCAGGTGCCCCCGAGCGACACTCGACGGGACATTCGACTCGCGCTTACTGTGGCTGGTGGCCCGGACCTTGCTTCGGATCCACTCGGCACGTGGGTCCCGTGAGCCGCGCGGACATCGACGCTTGGGGGTCGGCTTGAAGCCATCACCGGTCTCATCGGGTCGAGCGGTGCCTGCGCAGAAGGTCGTGGCCGAGGGCCGGGTGCGCTTCCTGACCGACGACACCCCCGAGCCGATGACGGTGCGCGACACCATCCTTGCGTCGTGGCGCCGGTCCCAGGCCATGAAGGTGGCGGCCGACAAGATCGAGATGAAGTTCGAGCCCGACATCCACCTCGACACCCGGCTCACCCGTAGCGCCCAGCCCGTCCTGCGCAGCCTCGGCGAGCAGCTCCAGGGGCAGTCGCTCAGTGTGATCCTCACCGACCCGTCCGGGCTGGTGCTCAGCCGGCTGACCGGCGACGGCGAGCTCGAGCGCCACCTCGACCGCGTGCTGCTCGCACCCGGGTTCAGCTACGCCGAGGAGTTCGTGGGGACCAACGGGATCGGTACGGCCCTGGAGGTGGGCGGGCCCACCCACGTGTTCGGTCACGAGCACTACGCCGAGAACCTCGAGGAGCTGGCCTGTGCCGGCGTACCGATCCACCACCCGGTGACCGGCCGGCTGGTGGGGGCGGTCGACCTGACCTGCTGGCGCAAGGACGCGGGCAGCCTGCTGCTGACCCTCGCGAAGACCACGGCGCAGCAGATCCGGCAGGCGCTCCTGGCCGAGACCAGCGCCTCGGAGCTCGAGCTCCTCCAGGAGTACCTCCGCACCTGCAGCCGCCGGACCGGCATCGTCTTCGCCCTGAACGACGACATGGCGATGATGAACGACCACGCACGCGCCTCGCTCGCCCACGGCGACCAGGCCACGCTGTTGACGCAGGCCTCGGAGGCCCTGGCCACCAGCGGCCGCGAGACCTTCGAGGTCGAGCTGCCCTCGGGGCAGCAGGCACGGATGTTCTGCCGGCGCGTGGGCAGCGGGGACGCCCCGTCCGGGGTCGTGGTGCACGTGCAGCTCGAGCAGGCAGGCAAGCCGGGAGGCGGCGCCCTCGACCTCGCGCCCGCGGTCCCCCTCCCGAGCGTGGTCGGCTCGGGACCACGGTGGCTGCACGCCTGCCAGGAGGTCGAGAGGGTGTTCCGGTCGGGCGAGTGGCTGGCCGTCGAGGGCGAGCCCGGGGTCGGCAAGCTGACCGTCCTGCGCGCGGTCCAGCTGCGTCGGCAGCCGGTCGGCCGGTTCGAGCTCCTCGACGCGCGGAACGCCGCCCGGGAGCCGGACTGGCTGGACTCGGCGCGGCGGGCTGCGCTCGGGGACGCGCAGACGCTGGTGATCACCCACGTCGACGAGCTGAGCGCGCCGGTGCTGCGCAGCCTGGCCAGCACACTCCAGGACGCCCGGACCCAGGCCAGTCCCCCGTGGGTGGCGGTGACGCTGAACGACCGCAAGGTCAGTCCGGTGCTCGACCCCCTGCTCAGGCTCTTCCCGAGCACCGTCGAGCTGCCCCCGCTGCGACTCCACCTCGAGGACCTGCCGCTGCTCGTCGGCAGTCTGCTCGCCCGGCTCGGCCAGGGGGGCCACCTCAGCTGCTCGCCCGAGGCCCTGCGGCTGCTGATGAGGATGTCGTGGCCCGGCAACACCGAGCAGCTGCGCACGATGCTCCGCGAGGTGGTCCGGCATCGTCGTACGGGCGTGATCACCCCGGAGGACCTGCCGCCCGAGGTGCACGCGATGAGCCGCCGGGTGCTGAGCCCGCTCGAGGCGATGGAGCGGGACGCGATCGTGAGGTGCCTCAACGACGCCGGGGGCAACAAGGTCGCGGCGGCGCGAGCCCTGGGCATGTCGAGGGCGACGATCTACCGCAAGATCCACCTCTACGGGATCCTCACGCCCACCTGAGCGCGTCTCACAATGAGACGTGAGTCACATCCGACGCCACGTAGCGTCCGTGGAGTGGACCCCACTCCGTCCGTCGCGGTGCCGATGCTCCAGCTCGGCGTGCTGATGGGGATCGTCCTGCTCGGCAACGTGCTCGTCGCGAACCGGCTGCCCATCGAGAACGTGCCCGTGGTGCTTCGGCAGCGGGTGCTGCTGTGCAACCGGATGCGCCCCTGGCTGGGGGCCCTGGCGCTGGCGTTCACGGTCGGCGGGCTCGTCCTCCTGCTCGCCTGACGGTCGCTGCGCGACCTCCTCAGGAACCGTAGCGGCGCTCGCGCTCGGCGTAGGCCCGGACCGCGCGCAGGAAGTCCACCCGGCGGAAGTCGGGCCAGTAGGCCTCGCAGAAGTAGAACTCGCTCTGTGCGCTCTGCCACAGCAGGAACCCGCCGAGCCGCTGCTCGCCGCTGGTGCGGATGACGAGGTCGGGGTCGGGCTGTCCCTTGGTGTAGAGGTGCTTGGCGATGTGCTCGACGTCGATGACCTCGGCGAGCTCCTCGAGGGTGTCGCCGAGCCCGGCGTGCTCGTGCAGCAGCGACCGGACCGCGTCGGCGATCTCACGGCGCCCGCCGTACCCCACGGCGACGTTGACCAGCAGCCCGTCCACGTCGCTGGTCGACTCGGCGGCCTCCTTGAGCCGGGTCGCCACCTGGTCGGGCAGCAGGTCGAGGGCACCTACGGGGTGCAGCCGCCACCGACGCTGCTCGGCGAGGGTTTCGACGGCGTCCCCGATGATGCCGAGCAGCGGCTCGAGCTCGGCGGCGGGGCGGTTCAGGTTGTCGGTGGAGAGCAGCCACAGCGTGACCACCTCGACGCCGATCTCCTCGCACCAGCCGAGCAGCGGCTCGATGTTGGCGGCGCCGGCCCGGTGGCCCTGGGCGGTGTCCGCGCCGACGGCCCTGGCCCAGCGCCGGTTGCCGTCGAGCATCACCCCCACGTGCTTGGGGACCCGCGATGCGGGGAGGCGACGGGCGACTCGCGCCTCGTACGCCGGGTAGAGCACCCGACGCAGCCCCCGCTTCCAGTCCGCCACCCGGACGACTCTACTCGGGCGAACCCTTCAGGAAGCTGTGATTCCGCACTCCCGCGCCTCGGAGTCCGGAGCACTACCCACCGCAGACCGGTAGTTTTGACCCGTGCCCCCCGAACACCCGCTCCCCGAGCGCATCACCGAGAACGCTCATGAAGCGGCCGATCATGTCCGGACCAAGGTCCGCTACGTCAAGGACGAGGTCAAGCCCAAGCTGCGCGGGTGGCTGCACGCGAGCACCGCGCCGCTGGCGCTGGCTGCAGGCATCGTCCTGATCGCCCTCTCCCCGACCCTGACGACCCGGGTCGGGTCGGCCGTCTTCGCCTTCACCGCCCTGCTGCTGTTCACGGTCTCGGCGATCTACCACCGCGGCAACTGGTCCGAGGGCACCTGGGCCTTCCTACGCCGGTTCGACCACTCGAACATCTACCTGCTCATCGCCGGCTCCTACACCCCGTTCACGCTGATCCTGCTCGAGGGCAGCGCACGCGTGACGCTGCTGACCATCGTGTGGGTGGGCGCTGCCATGGGCGTCGCCTTCCGGATCTTCTGGGTCGATGCCCCGCGGTGGATCTACACCCCGATCTACTTCGCCCTCGGCTGGGTGGCCATCTTCTACGCCGACGACTTCGCCGACGGCGGCAACGCCGTGATCACGCTGATCGTGGCCGGCGGCGCCCTCTACACCCTCGGCGGCCTCGTCTACGGCCTCAAGCGCCCCAACCCCAACCCCGCCTGGTTCGGCTTCCACGAGGTCTTCCACACCTTCACGATCCTGGCCTTCATCTGCCACTACGTGGCCGCCTCGATCGCGACGTACCAGCTGCGCTGAGCGGCGGGATAGTCCGAGACGTTTCCGTCCCCGATCGGCCGGTTCGACGACGGGACTGTCTCGGACTATCCCGAACCGGGGCCTTCAGACCGGGCCCCGGGGCTGGCAGGGTGGAGGGATGAGCGACGCGATCTCGGTTCCGACGTACACCCTCAACGACGGGAGCACGCTGCCGGCCATCGGATTCGGCACCTATCCGCTCAAAGGTGCCGAGGGGGTCGAGGCGATCCTGAGCGCGCTGGAGAACGGCTACCGGCTGCTGGACACCGCGGTGAACTACCAGAACGAGACCGAGGTCGGGGAGGCGCTGGAGCGCTCGGGACTGCCGCGCGAGGAGGTCCAGGTCACCAGCAAGCTCCCCGGTCGCGACCATGCGTACGACGACGCGATCGCCTCCGTGCACGGCTCGCTGGAGCGGCTGGGCCTGGAGTACCTCGACGTGGCGCTGATCCACTGGCCCAACCCCCGGGTCGGGAAGTACGGCGAGGCCTGGCGCGCCCTGGTGCACCTGCGCGAGGAGGGGCTGGTCCGCTCGATCGGGGTCTCCAACTTCACCGAGGTCCACCTGAGCCGGATCATCGACGAGACCGGCGTGACCCCGGCGGTCAACCAGATCGAGCTGCACCCGCGCTTCCCCCAGGACGAGATGCGTCGCGTGCACGCGCGGCTGGGCATCCGCACGGAGGCCTGGAGCCCGATGGGCAAGCGGCAGGCGCCCCTGGAGGAGCCGGCGGTCACCGCACCCGCCGAACGGCTCGGCGTGACGCCGGGACAGGTGATCCTGAGGTGGCACGTCCAGCTGGAGTCGCTCCCGATCCCCAAGTCGAGCACCCCGGAGCGCCAGCGGCAGAACCTCGACGTCTTCGGCTTCGAGCTCACCGAGGCGGAGATGGAGGCCATCTCCGGGCTGGCTGACCCCGGCGGACGGCTCTTCGACGGTGACCCGGACACCCACGAGGAGATGTGATCTCGACCGGCGAACCCGCGATGTGCCCCCTCCTCTGACCGCCCGTACCGTGGAACCCATGGCAACCATCGAGCTGACGGGTGAGAACTTCGAGTCGAGCGTGGCGGAGAACGACGTCCTGTTCGTCGACTTCTGGGCGAGCTGGTGCGGCCCCTGCCGCCAGTTCGCGCCGACCTACGAGGCAGCCTCCGAGGCGAACCCCGACCTGGCCTTCGGGTCGGTGAACACCGAGGAGCAGCAGGAGCTCGCGGGCGCCGCGCAGGTCAGCTCGATCCCGACCCTGATGGTCTTCCGCGAGGGGATCCTCGTCTTCTCCCAGGCCGGCGCGCTGCCGCCCCCGGCACTGGACCAGCTGATCACCGCGGTGCGCGAGCTCGACATGGAGGACGTACGCCGGCAGATCGCGGCTCAGAGCGCGAGCGAGGCCTGACCCGCGACCCGGCCCGCGGATAGCCTGCGGAGATGGACTCAGCAGCCTGGGACGAGAGGTACGCCGCGACCGAGCTCGTCTGGTCGACCGGCCCCAACCAGTTCGTCGAGCAGGAGCTGGCCGTGCTGCCGCCGGGGCGGGCCCTGGAGCTCGCGTGCGGCGAGGGACGCAACGCCCGCTGGCTGGCCGAGCGCGGCTGGCAGGTCACCGCGATGGACTTCTCCCCGGTCGCGATCGGGAAGGGCCGGAGGCTGAGCGAGGACAGGCGGGTCGCCGTGGACTGGCAGGTCGGCGACGTACTCACCGCGCCGCTGCCCAGCGGGCTCGACCTCGTGCTGATCACCTATCTGCAGGTGAGCGCCCCAGAGCGCCGGACCGTCGTCCGCCGCGCCTTCGACGCGCTGGAAGGGGGCGGCACCCTGTTCGTGGTCGCCCACGACTCCACCAACCTCACCGAGGGCACGGGCGGCCCCCAGGACCCGGCCGTGCTGTACACCGCCGAGGACGTGCTCTCCGACCTCGAGGACGCCCCCCTCGACGTCATCCGCGCCGAGCGCGTGCCCCGGCACGTCGCCGGCACCGACGAGCACGGCTCCCGCGGAACAGCCTGGGACGCGCTGGTGCGGATCACCCGGAGGCCCAGCAACTGAGCCCGAAGCTCGCCGAGCGGCCGCCGGGGCCAACCAGAAGTCAGGGCACCCGGCGCTTGCGGGGCTCGCTGGGCTCGAAGGTGCCCTCGTCGGCGTTGGTGCGCGCCTTGCGGAGGTGGCGAGTCAGGCTCCAGCCGAGCAGGCCGAGCGCCACCGCGAGCCCGATGAACACGAACATGGCCGTCCAGCCGGCCTTCACGTCCTCGGCGACGGGGACTTCGTCCACCCCGGACACGATCAGGGGGATCAGGGACATCAGCGCGTTCATGGCAACAGTCTCTCAGGCGCTCAAGTCGTCGCGCCCGCGGATGCCCGCGAACAGGTCGTCCTCGGGCAGCTCGGTCTCCACGAAGGACCGCGCCAGCTCGTAGTCCTCGGTCGGCCACGCCGCCTGGTGCACCTCGAGCGGCACGTGGAACCACGGGCCGTCGGGGTCGATCTGGGTGGCGTGGGCGAGCAGGGCCCGGTCACGTACCGGGAAGTACTCCCCGCACGGGACCCGGGTGGTGATCCGCGCGTCGTGGGCCGGGTCGACCTTCCAGTCCTTGAGCCGCTCGGCGTACGGCGACTCCAGGCCGCGGCGCAGCATCTCCTCGTGCAGCGCCTCGGTCCGCGGCCGGTTGAACCCGTGGTGGTAGTAGAGCTTCAGCGGCTGCCAGGGCTCCCCGGCCTCGGGGAACCGGTTGGGGTCCCCGGCCGCCTCGAAGGCGGCGACCGAGACGTTGTGGCACGCGATGTGGTCCGGGTGCGGGTAGCCACCGTTCTCGTCGTACGTCGTGAGCACGTGCGGGCGGAAGCTGCGGATCAGGCGCACGAGCGGCTCGGCCGCGACCTGCGGGTCCATCTGCCCGAAGCACCCCTCCGGTAGCGGGGGCTTGGGGTCGCCCTCGGGCCACCCGGAGTCCACGAACCCGAGCCAGTCCTGGGTCACGCCCAGGATCTCGCGGGCCGCCTCCATCTCCTGGCGGCGGATCTCGGTGATGTTGGCCAGCACGTCGGGCCGATCCATCTTCGGGTTCAGGATGGACCCGCGCTCGCCGCCGGTGCAGGTGACGACGTGCACGTCGACGCCCTCCTTGACGTACTTGACGGTGGAGGCGGCCCCCTTGCTCGACTCGTCGTCGGGGTGGGCGTGCACGTGCATCAGGCGGAGCATGGCGCCAAGTCTAGGGATGCGAACATGGTGCTTGTGAACGACGTGAAGACCGACGTGCTGGCGGACCGCTACGGGTCCGCGCGACCCCGCCGGCGCCCCGCCGTGATGGTCGCGTTCGTGCTCGCCACCATCCTGGTGGTGGCCTGGCTCGGCTGGATGGTCTGGGACCGGAGCAACCCGGAGGTGCAGTCCTCGCTGCGCACCTTCGACGTCGTCGACACCCGCACCGTGACTGCCGGCGTTGCCGTCAGGACCCACGGCGACGACGTCTCGGCGAGCTGCCTGCTCCGTGCTTTCGGCGACGACCACTCGGTGGTCGGCGAGAAGAACTTCAAGGTCTCCGGCTCGGAAGGGACCCGGGTCTACGAGGTGGAGGTGCGCACCGAACGGCCGGCCACCTCGGTGGAGCTGATCGGCTGCACCTCCGAGGGACAGTCCAGCCCGCGCTGATCCGGTGACGGGATCTGGCCGATGATTCTCCCTCCGGGGCGTCTCGTTGGTAACATTGTCCACTTGCCCGAATGGCCACACCGATCTGTAGGAGACATCCATGACCGAGCCGATCCAGGGCGATGTCGTCTGGTTGACCCAGGGGAAGTACGACGAGCTGCAGGCCGAGCTCGAGCACCTGCGGGGGGCTGGCCGCGCCGAGGTCGTCAAGAAGGTCAGCGAAGCCCGTGACGAGGGTGACCTGAAGGAGAACGGCGGCTACCACGCTGCGCGCGAGGAGCTCGGCAAGATCGACGGCCGCGTCCAGCAGCTGGTGGACATGCTGCGCCGTGCCCAGGTCGGCGAGACCCCTCCTGACGACGGCGTCGTCGAGCCCGGCATGAAGGTGACCGTGAAGCTGCTCGGCGCCGACCTGACCGAGGAGTTCCTCTTCGGCGCCCGCGAGATGGCCGGCGACGACATCAAGGTCTACTCCCCGCAGTCACCGCTCGGCCTGGCGATCCAGGGCGCCCGTCGCGGCGAGACCGTGACCTACACGCTGCCCAACGGCCGCGACCAGAAGGCCGAGATCCTCGAGGCCGTCCCCTACGTCGACTGAGCGCTACTCGACCACCTGGTGGGCGTGCTCGCGCAGACGCAGGAGCACTTCCTCGGCATGCTCGAGACCACGGGTCTCCAGCTGCAACCGGACCGCGACCTCGCCCAGATGGAGCGAGGTGGTGGTCCGGTCGTGCATCACCTCGAGCACGTTGGCGCCTGCGTCGGCGAGGTCGGTGAGCAGCCGGGCCAGGCCGCCGGGGCGGTCGGGAATGTGCACCTGCAGGCTCAGGTAGCGCCCCGCCGAGGCCAGGCCGTGCCGGATCAGCTTGCCCAGCAGCAGCGGGTCCACGTTGCCGCCCGAGAGCACGGCCACCACGGGTGTCCCGAACGCCTTCGGCTGGTCCATCAGGGCCGCCACCGCGGCGGCGCCGGACGGCTCGACGACCATCTTCGCGCGCTCTAGCAGCATCACCAGGGCCCGGGAGAGTGAGTCCTCGGAGACGGTGACCACGTCGTCGACGTAGCGCTGGATCGCCTCGAACGGGACGTCGCCGGGCCGGGCCACCGCGATGCCGTCGGCCATCGTCGACATCTGGGTCAGCGCGACGGGCGCGCCCGTGCGCAGCGACTCGGGGAAGGCGGCCGCCTCCTCGGCCTGCACGCCGACCACGCGTACGTCGGGGCGCAGGCTCTTGACCGCGATGGCGATGCCCGCGAGCAGCCCGCCGCCGCCGGTGGGGACCATCACGGTCGCCGCCTCGGGGGCCTGCTGCAGGATCTCGATGCCGCAGGTGCCCTGCCCGGCGAGGATGTCGGTGTGGTCGAAGGGGTGGATGAACACCGCGCCGGTCTCGTCGGCGAACTCCTGCGCGGTGACCAGCGCCTCGGTGAGGGACTGCCCGGAGAAGCGCACCTCGGCGCCGTACCCGCGGGTGGCGTTGGCCTTGGGGATCGGCGCGCCGTGGGGCATGAACACGGTCGCCCTGATCCCGAGGAGCTGGGCCGCCAGCGCGACCCCCTGGGCATGGTTACCGGCGGAGGCCGCGACCACTCCCCTGGCGCGCTCGGACTCGCTGAGGCGGGAGAGCCGGACGTAGGCGCCGCGGATCTTGAACGAGCCGGTGCGCTGCAGGTTCTCGCACTTGAGCAGGACGCGCCCGCCGACGATCGTCTGCAGCCAGCGCGACTCCTCCATCGGGGTGGTGATCGCCACCTCGGAGACCAGGCCGGCGACGGCCTCGATGTCTGCCAGGGCGACGCTCACGTGGTCCCCGGTCCAGTGAGCTGCGGGCTGCCCGGGTCGTCGAGGTCGGCCAAGTCCTCACCGGTGGCGTCGCGGGGCACCGTGACGGGATCGTCGTCGGAGGCCTCCTCCGGGTCCTCGCCGACCTCGGTGTAGTTCGCGAGGTGCTGCACCACGGCGTTGAGCGACGCCGCCAGGGGTACGGCGATCAGGGCCCCGGGAATCCCGGCCACGATGATGCCCAGGGCGATGGCGACGATCACGCCGAGCGGGTGCACCGAGACGAAGCGGCCCATCAGGAACGGCTGGAGGACGTGGGCCTCGAGCTGCTGGACGGCGAGGACGACACCGAACATGAGCAGCGCGGTGAACGGCCCCTGGGCGACGAGGGCGACCAGCACGGCGACACCACCGGAGACGAACGCCCCGATCATCGGGACGAACGCGCCGAGGAAGACCAGCACACCGATGGCGCCCACGAAGGGCACGCCCAGCGCGAAGGCGCCGACCATGATCCCGATGGCGTCCGTGGCCGCCACCAGCACGGTGGCGCGCACGAACTGGGTCAGCGAGGTCCACGCCACCCGACCCGAGGAGTCGGCCCGGAGGCGTCCCGCACGGGGGAAGAGGCGGACCATCCAGGCCCAGATCATCGCGCCGTCGGCGAGGAAGAAGTAGGTGGCGAACAGCACGATGAACAGTCCCGCCACGACGTTGCCCACCGCGGCACCCACCTCGGTGACCTTGCCGACGGCGTCCTCGCCGAGGTTCGTGATCTGGGACTGCGCCCGGTCCAGGGCCTCGGTGATCTGGGAGTCGGTGATGTTCAGCGGGCCGGTGAGCAGCCAGTTGCGGATCTGCTCGATGCCGTCGGTGACCTGCTTGGACAGGTCCCCGACCCCGGAGACCACCTGGTTGCTGACGAAGGTCACCATCAGCGTGATCACGCCGATGCCGCCGATCACGACCAGGAGCGCGGCCAGCTTGCGCGGGATCCCGATCCGCTGCATCACCGTCACCAGCGGGCTCGCGAGCGCCGCGATCAGCAGGGCGATCACGATCGGGAGGACGACCACCATGAAGTAGTTGAACAGCCACAGGATCGCCAGCGCCGAGATGGAGATGACGATGAACCGCCAGGCCCAGGCCGCGGCGAGGTCGACGCCGTAGGGCACCTGTGCCCGCTTGAGGTTCGAGGGTCCCCCGGCGATCTCCGGCTGCTCGTTCATGGCGCGGCGGGCGGCGCGCACCTCCGCCCACTGGGCCGCGATCCGCTCGCGCAGCTCGGAGCTCTCGCTCTCGATCTGCTCCTCCCGGGAGTCGCCCCGTGACCGCGCCCGCTCACGCGCCCGGCCGATCAGGTCCTTGGGGATACCTCGCACGCGGACAGGCTACGTGCCAGCGCGCCCGCGGCAGCACGATGACGCTCCGCGAGAAGGCCGACGGCGGCGAGCACGTGCCGCCGGTCCACGACCGCCCTCGGGTCCTCGGGCAGCTGCCACCCCTCGGGCGAGGGGCCGGTCAGCGCGTGGTGCAGACGCTCCAGCGCAGGGTCGGTCGCGTGCCGCAGCACTCCTCCGGAGGTGATCAGCAGGTCCACGGCGCGGAGGTCCTTGCCGCTGCGCTCGACCACCCTCCCGGTGGGACCCACCACGACCCGCGAGCGCCCGACGTGGCGGCGCAGCGCGAGTACGGCGGCGACCCGGGCGAGCTGCTCGTCCGCCTCGCGCTCCAGTTCGCTGTCGGGCAGGAAGGACGGCTCCGTGCTGCGGCGTACGGCGTGGGCGGCGAGCTCCTCGCCGAGCAGGCCCGCCTCGCGCCCGGCCTCCCAGGTCGTCTCCGCGCTCCAGCGCACTCCGAGGTCGGCCTCGACGGTGCGGCTCAGGGGCACGGTGGCGACGACCTCCCGGGACAGCTCCGCAGTCTCCGGGTCGACGCGCACCGCGGAGTGCACGTCGGTGGTGGCGCCGCCGATGTCCACCACGACGACCCCGTTGCCGCCGGTCTCGGCCGCGAGCACCTCGACCCCGCTCAGCACCAGGTCGGGGGTGGCGCCGCGCACCATCGAGACGAAGTCGGCCCTGCGGCTCAGCTGCTTGCCGCCGATCACGTGCGCCAGGAACATCTCCCTGATCGCGCGTCGCGCAGGCTCGGGGTCGAGCACGCCGATCCGCGGGACCACGTTGTCGGTGACCACGACGGGGAGGCTGTCGAGCAGGGCGACCACGTCCTGCTGGGCCTCACGGTTGCCGGCGACCACGACCGGTCCGCGCCAGCCGCTGCCCACGATCCGGCGGGCGCCGTCGAGGACGCCGTCCCGGTCGCCACCGTCGGTCCCCCCGGTGAGCAGCACCACGTCGGGGCGGGCGACCTCTCCGAGGTCGCGGTAGCGGGCCTCGTCGGAGGCCCGGCTGAGCACGGCGACGACCTTGCCGCCGCTGGAGAGCGCCACCCGGCGCCCCGCCTCGGCGGTGACCAGCTCCTCGTTGCCGACCACCGCGATCCGCAGGCCGCCGCCGGCCGACGAGCAGGCCAGCACCTCGGCGTCGAGGACCTCGGGCCGGCCCTCTGCGAGCGCCGAGCGGCAGGCATCCACGCCGTCGAGGACGTCGGTCTCGATCGTGGTCCGGTGGCTGGCCACGGCGAGCAGGGCCCCGGTCTCGTCGTCGACGAGGGCTGCCTTGGTGAACGTGGACCCCACGTCCACGCAGACGACAGCGGTCACCTCGAGCCGTCAGCCCAGGGCGCGGTCGAGGTCCGCCAGCAGGTCGTCGACGGTCTCGATGCCGACGCTGAGCCGGATCAGGTCGCCGGGCACCTCCAGGTCGGTCCCGGCCACGCTCGCGTGCGTCATCCGGCCGGGGTGCTCGATCAGCGACTCCACCCCGCCGAGGGACTCGCCGAGCGTGAAGATCTCGGCGCGGCCGCACACGTCGACCGCGTGCTGCTCCCCGCCGGAGACCTGGAAGGACACGATCCCGCCGTACCTCTTCATCTGGCGGCTCGCGACCTCGTGGCCGGGGTGCTCCTCCAGCCCCGGGTAGAGCACCCTGGTGACGGACTCGTGGGCGGTGAGGAACTCCACGACCTTCTCGGCGTTGTCGCAGTGGCGGTCCATCCGGACGCCGAGGGTCTTGAGCCCGCGGAGCACCAGCCAGGAGTCGAAGGGGCCGGCCACCGCGCCGACGGAGTTGTGGTGGAACGCGATCAGCTCGGCGAGCTCGAGGTCGCGCACGACCAGCGCTCCGCCGACGACGTCGGAGTGCCCGCCGCAGTACTTCGTGGTGGAGTGCACGACCACGTCCGCGCCGAGGGTGAGCGGCTGCTGGAGGTACGGCGAGGCGAAGGTGTTGTCCACGACCAGCAGCGCCCCCGCCTCGTGGGCGACCGCAGCCAGCGCCTCGATGTCGCCGACGTTGAGCAGCGGGTTGGTCGGCGTCTCCACCCAGACCGCCTTCGTCCGGCCGGGGACGATCGCGGCGCGGACTGCGTCGAGGTCGCTCACGGCGGCGGAGCCGTGCTCGAGGCCCCACCGGCTGAACACCTTGTCGACGAGGCGGTAGGTGCCGCCGTACGCGTCGTCGGGGATCACGAGGTGGTCTCCGGGAGCGCAGATCGCCCGCAGCAGGCTGTCCTCGGCGGCGAGACCCGAGGCGAACGCGAACGCCCGCTCCCCCAGCTCCAGCGACGCGAGGTTGCCCTCGAGCGCAGTCCGGGTGGGGTTGCCCGAGCGGCTGTACTCGTAGCCGCCCCGCATCCCGCCGACCCCGTCCTGCTTGTAGGTCGAGGTCGCGTAGATCGGGGGGATCACCGCACCGGTCATCGGATCGGGCTCGTAGCCCGCGTGGATGGCGCGCGTCTCGAAACCGGACTTGTTCATCTGCTCCTGGCTCACCCGCCCGAGGCTACTCGCCACGGAGTGAGCGCTCACGGGCTGCCGGGAAGGTCCGGGGCGCCTAGGTTGTTGGCCTGGTGCCACCCCACGAAAGGCAACTGATGTTCCAGCGAACCAAGAGCACCCTCCCCACCGCCGAGCAGGCCCTCCCCGGGCGTCCCGAGCGGCCCTTCCAGCTCTCCGAGCGGCACAAGGCACTCGACGCGCCCCTGGTCACCGACGAGGTGCCCGAGGGCTACGAGGTGGCGCTGTTCGGCCTCGGCTGCTTCTGGGGCGCCGAGGAGATCTTCTGGCAGGTCCCGGGCGTGTGGTCGACCTCGGTCGGGTACGCCGGCGGCACCACCCCGAACCCGTCGTACGAGGAGGTGTGCAGCGGGCGTACCGGGCACACCGAGGCCGTCCGGGTGGTCTACGACCCCACCAAGGTCTCCTACGCCGACTTGGTCGCGACCTTCTACGAGGTGCACGACCCGACCCAGGGGATGCGCCAGGGCAACGACCACGGCACCCAGTACCGCTCGGCGATCTACGTCACGTCCCCCGAGCAGCAGATGGTGGCCGAGCTGGTCACCGAGCGCTACCAGCCCGAGCTGACCAAGCGCGGCTACGGCCAGATCACCACCGAGATCAAGCCCGCGGAGGAGTACTACTACGCCGAGGACCACCACCAGCAGTACCTGCTGAAGAACCCGTTCGGGTACCGCTGCCACTCCGCGACCGGGGTCCCCTGCCCCCGGTGACCCTCCTCACCCGGGGGCCGCAGCGGGTTCGCCTGAGTTTGAGAACGATCCAATTGTCTGCACACTGGGGGCCATGAGCGACCAGACTCCGCCCACCGGCCAGCCCACACCGCCCCCCTCCGAGGGTGTCGGGGAGGGCGTGACGACCGGTCAGGACTCCGCTCCGCCGCCCCCGCCGCCGGTCGACCCGCCCGGGCCCGACCCGACGGGTGCCACGCCCCCGCCGCCGGCACCCAAGAGCCGCAAGAACCTGCTGATCGGGCTGGTGGCAGGCGTGCTGGTGCTGGCCCTGATCGGCGGCGCCGTGGCGACCTACCTGCTCACGCGCGGTCCGGACACCCACTCGATCACCGTGACCTCCAAGGCCGGCGGGATGGAGCGCGACAAGGCCCAGGAGAAGGCGCTCGAGAGCCAGCTCACCGCGACTGAGGACCAGTTCGAGAAGCAGTTCAAGGTCGACACGGTCAAGGCGGGCCTCTACAAGCAGGAGAAGGCCTCGCGCGGCCCCGAGGGGCAGATGCTGTTCGTCGGCTTCGAGTTCAAGACGCCCTCGGAGAAGAACCCCTCCAAGATGATCAAGCAGCTCCGGACCATCGCGGAGCGCAACAAGCTCGAGGCCGCCGACATCTCCACCGGCGACGACGACAGCAAGGCCGTCTGCCTGGGCACTCCCGCCGAGGCCGCCCAGCAGAGCACCAGCTGCTTCTGGTTCACCCAGGACTCCGGCGGCGGCCTGTTCCCCAACGTGGCGGGCTACGACGTGAAGCAGGTCTCCTCGATCCTGCGCGACGTCCGCTCGGACGTCGAGAAGACCGAGTAGTCACCTGCTGACCCGGTGGGGCCGGACGCTCGATCGCGAACGGCCGCTCCCGGAGTACCCCCGCCCGCAGCTGGTCCGCGACCGGTGGGTGAACCTCAACGGGATCTGGGAGCACGCGTTCACCCCGGGCCCGGAGCGTCCCGAGGTCTGGGCCGGCCCGATCGTGGTGCCGTTCTCCCCCGAGGCGGAGCTCTCCGGCGTCGGCCGGCAGCTCGGGCCCGATGAGTGGCTGTGGTACCGAAGGACGCTGGCAGCACCCGACCTCCCGCAGGGAGGACGGGTGCTGCTGCACTTCGGCGCCGTCGACCAGACCTGCACCGTGTGGGTGGACGGGCGCGAGGCCGGGTCCCACACCGGCGGCTACCTCCCCTTCACCCTCGACGTGACCGACCTGCTCGGCCCCGGTGAGCACGTGCTCGAGGTGCGGGTGCGCGACCTCTCCGAGACCGGGGTGCATGCGCGCGGCAAGCAACGCCTCGACCGGGGCACGATCTGGTACACCGCGCAGTCGGGCATCTGGCAGACCGTGTGGCTCGAGGCGGTGCCGGCCACCCACGTCGCGGGGCTCACCGTGGTGCCCCACCTCGACGAGGGCGCGCTGGAGGTGACCGTGCACGGCGCCGGCCCCGCCGCCGGCGCGGCCCGGGTGGTGGTCACCAGCGGCGCGAGCGTGGTCGCGACCGCCACCGTGCCCGTCGGGCAACCGGCGCTGGTCCCCCTCTCCGAGGTCCGTCCGTGGTCGCCGGCGGACCCCCATCTCTACGACCTCGAGGTGACCCTCGGCGCGGACCGCGTCACGTCGTACGCCGGCCTGCGCTCGTTCGGGGTCGGGACCGACGACCAGGGCCGTCCCCGGCTGCTGCTCAACGGCGAGCCGTGCGTGCACGTCGGCGTGCTGGACCAGGGCTACTGGCCCGACGGACTGATGACCCCTCCGAGCGACGAGGCCCTGGTCCACGACATCGAGGCGATGAAGGCGCTGGGCTTCACGATGCTGCGCAAGCACGCCAAGATCGAGCCGCTGCGGTGGTATGCCCACTGCGACCGGCTCGGGATGCTCGTCTGGCAGGACATGGTCAACGGCGGCGGCCGCTACCGCGCCCTGACCACCACGATGCCCGCGACGCGACCGGTCCGGCTCAGCGACCGGCGCCACGCCCTGTTCCACCGCGACGACGCGGAAGGCCGGGCGGAGTTCCGGCGCGAGGTCGCCGAGACGGTGGAGCTGCTGCGCAACGTGGTCTCGGTGGCCGTGTGGACGCCGTTCAACGAGGGCTGGGGCCAGTTCGACGCCAACGAGATCGCCCTCGAGGTGGCCCGTTTCGACCCCACCCGCCAGGTGAACCACGTGAGCGGGTGGGTGGACCAGGGCGGCGGGGACATCCGCAGCTTCCACAGCTACGTGCGGCCGTTCCGGATGCCCGGTAGCTGGCGCCGACGGCTCGGCGGCAGGCGCGGTCGGCGCGTGGTCGCGCTCACCGAGTACGGCGGCCACAGCATGCGGGTGGAGGGGCACGACTGGAGCAGTCGCGAGTTCGGCTACCGGCACGCCGCCGACGCCGCCGAGCTCGAGGCCGGCTTCGTCGCGCTGCACGAGCCGCTGGTCGACGCCGTCCGTGAAGGGCTCTCCGCGACCGTCTACACCCAGCTGAGCGACGTCGAGGACGAGCTGAACGGGCTGCTGACCTGGGACCGGGAGGTGCTCAAGCTCGACCCGGCAGTGGTCGGGAAGGTCACCGCGGCGCTCACCGGTGCCGTGGCCCGGGACGAGCCCTGCGAGGAGCCGGGGCTGACCTCGCTCAGGTGACGGCGTCGACCCAGCGCTGGCCGACGACCTGGAGGCCTGCCGTCCCGGCGGTCAGCTCCGCCACGATCTCCTCGGCGGCGGCGCGGGCTCTCGGCGGGATCGCGAAGCGCAAGGACGCCTCGCCGGTGTACTCCACCCCGAGCACCCGGGCACCTCGCGAGCGCAGGGCGTGCTCGAGCCGTCCCACGGCGGCGATGTCGACCTCGACCTCGCACAGGTCCTGCAGCATCCGCTCGACCACGCCCACCTCGTCGAGCGCGGCGCGGGTGGCTCCGGCGTACGCCCTGGCGAGGCCTCCGGTGCCCAGCAGGGTGCCCCCGAACCAGCGCGAGGTCACCGCGACGACGTCGCTGACCCCGCGCCCGCGCAGCACCTCGAGCATCGGCGCTCCCCCCGTCCCGGGAGGCTCGCCGGCGTCGTTCGAGTGCGCGACGGCACCAGTGGGGCCCAGCACGTAGGCCGTGCAGTGGTGGCTGGCGTCCCAGAACTGCCGGCGCACCTGCTCGATCACGGCGCGGGCCTCCTGCTCGTCACCGACGCGGGCGACGTCGCAGCGGAACCGCGACCGGCTCTGCTCGATCTCGGCGAACCCCGCCCGGCGGATGGTGAGGTACGACGTCTGGGACACGTCTCCTCGTTCCTCCCGGGGCGGCTTTGGCACGATCAGTGCATGCGTATCGTCTCACTCCTGCCCAGCACCACGGAGATCCTGTTCGCGATCGGCGCCGGTGACGAGGTCGTCGGGGTGACCTTCGAGTGCGACCACCCGCCCGAGGCCCGCCAGCGGCGGATCGTCTCGACCAGTGCCCTGCCCGAGGGCCTGGGCCCGGCCGGCATCGACGCCCACGTCTCGGCCGCGATGCGGGCCGGCGAGGACCTCTACCACCTCGACGAGGGGGCCCTGGCCGGTCTCGACGCCGACCTCGTCGTCACCCAGGACCTGTGCGCGGTGTGTGCGGTGGACGTCTCGGTCGTCGACGACGCACTGGCCCACCTCGGTTGCACCGCCGAGGTGCTGACCATCGACCCGCACACGCTCGAGGAGGTGCTCGCCTCGATCACCACGCTGGGTCGCGCCACGGGCCGGGAGCCGGAGGCGCTGGCCCTGGTCGCGTCCCTGGAGGCGCGGCTGGACGCCGTACGCGACGAGGTGGCGCGGCGGGCGGCACCCACCCGCCCGAACGTGCTGCTCCTGGAGTGGACCGACCCGCCGTTCGCCCCGGGGCACTGGGTTCCCGAGATGGTGCTGGCGGCCGGCGGGGTCCCCACGATCGGCGGAGCCGGCGAGAAGTCGGTGCGGGTCACCTGGGACCAGGCGCTGACGGTCGAGCCCGACCTCGTGGTGTGCGCCCCGTGCGGCTACGACCTCGAGGGCTCCACCGAGCTGGCCCGGGCAGTGGTGGAGTCCGGGGTGCTTCCCGCCACGACGCCGGTGTGGGCCGTGGACGCGAACGCGTCGTTCGCACGGCCCGGGCCCCGGCTGGTGGACGGCGTGGAGTCGCTGGCACGCATCTTCGACACGGGAGGTGCGGCGCCGGCGGGCGGGTCGGCAGCGCGGGTGCGCTGAGCCGGTCGCGGCCACCGAGGTGGCAGTCCGGAGGTGGTGAGGCAGCCTTGGGATAGCCACCCCACCACCAGGTATCCGTGGGTGATGGAAGTGGAGGGACTCGCTTGCGCGAGCTTTCCATGCCTCGGAACCACACACCGGCTGCGGACGGGAACCACTGGGCCGATCTGCTTGATCAGAGTATGCAGTGCCCCGCCTGGAAGGGGAGACATTTCGGACACAAATATTCCGGCATTTCGGACCTCAGCCGTGGGCCACGAAGCTCAGCAGGTCCTGCCTGGTGAGTACGCCGACCGGCCGACCGTCCTCCTGCACGAGCAGCGCGTCGGCGTCGCGCAGGGCGGCGACCGCCTCGGCCACGCCGATGCCGGCTCCAACAGTGGGCAGCGGCTCGTCCATGTGCAGCTCGACCTGGTCGGTCAGCCGGGCCTGGCCGGTGTAGAGCACGTCGAGCAGCCTGCGCTCGGAGACCGAGCCGGCCACCTCTGCGGCCATCACCGGCGGCTCGGCACGCACGACCGGCATCTGCGAGACGCCGTACTCCTGGAGGATCTTGACCGCGTCGGCGATCGTCTCGGCGGGGTGGGTGTGCACCAGCGCGGGGATGTCCCCCTTCTTGGCGTGCAGCACCTCCCCGATCGTGAGCCCGCTCTGCGTTCCGTCGACGAACCCGAAGCGGCCGAGCCACTCGTCGTTGAACACCTTGGTCAGGTAGCCGCGGCCGCTGTCGGGCAGCAGCACCACGATCACCGCATCGGCACCGCCGGGTGTGGCGTCGAGCTCGTGGGCGAGCTGGACCGCGGCGTGCGCCGCCATCCCCGAGGAGCCGCCCACCAGCAGGCCGTCCTCGCGCGCCAGCCGACGCGTCATCGCGAACGAGTCCCCGTCGGAGACCTCGATGATCCGGTCCGCGATCTCGCGGTCGTAGGTCTCGGGCCAGAAGTCCTCGCCGACACCCTCCACGAGGTAGGGGCGCCCGCTGCCACCGGAGTAGACCGAGCCGGCGGGATCGGCGCCGACCACCACGATGTCGGGGTTGCGCTCCTTGAGGTAGCGGCCCACCCCGCTGATCGTGCCGCCGGTGCCCATCCCGGTGACGAAGTGGGTGATCCGGCCCTCGGTCTGCTCCCAGATCTCCGGCCCGGTCTGCTCGTAGTGGGAGAGCGGGTTGTTCACGTTGGCGTACTGGTTCGGCTTCCAGGCGCCGTCGACCTCGCGCACCAGCCGGTCCGAGACGCTGTAGTAGCTGTCCGGGTGGTCGGGCTCCACCGCCGTGGGGCACACCACGACCTGCGCGCCGTAGGCCTTGAGGACGTTGCGCTTGTCCTCGCTGACCTTGTCCGGGCACACGAAGATGCACTTGTAGCCCCGCTGCTGGGCCACCAGGGCCAGCCCGACCCCGGTGTTGCCGGAGGTGGGCTCCACGATCGTGCCGCCGGGCTTGAGCTCCCCGCTCTCCTCGGCCGCGTCGATCATCCGGATCGCGATCCGGTCTTTGACCGACCCTCCAGGATTGAGGTACTCGACCTTGGCGAGCACCAGCGGGGAGGCGCCGTCGACGGTTCGGTTCAGCTTGACCAGAGGAGTGTTGCCGATGAGCTCCAGCAGTGAGTTCGCGTACTTCATGTAGCCAACCTACCGGCCCGATCGGCGGCGCGTAGCGGGCCCGGTTTGCAAGCACCGACACGCCTCACGGGTGCATCAAAAATGCACTTCAGCCCCACCCGACCCAAAAAATGGTGCATACTGCTCGAAGTTGCTTACACCGTCTGGGGGCCGTTTTGCGAGGGAGACACGCCGATATGACTAGCCGACGTCCGAAGATCCTGGTTCGGGCCATCGTCGGCCTCCTCTCTCTCGGCGTGGTGCTCACACCTGCTCTCGCCGACGGAGCAGCGAGCGCCGCGAAGACCAAGGACCCGAAGTTCCGGGTGGTCAGCCCGCCCAACGTGTTCTACCCGGTCACCGGGGGCAAGAAGGTCAAGGACCTCAAGACCTACCGCAAGAAGCACAAGGCCACCGACATCCGCACCGGCTGCGGGTCCGTGGCCTGGGCGAGCCACCCCGGCGTCGCCTGGATCTACCGCGACCCCGCCTGGGGCGGCCGCTCCGTGGTGAGCGTCATCAGCGGCAACCCGGGCATCACCACCCGCTACCGCTACCTGAGCCGGGTGCTGGTCAGCAACGGCCAGGCGATCCAGTCCGGCCAGGCACTGGGCAACCTCGGCACCAAGCCGAAGTCGAAGTCCAAGAAGTGCGCGCTCCAGTTCTCCGTCGCCGGCGCCAAGGGCCCGGTGAACCCCTCGAGTTGGTTGAACGCGATGGTCGGCAAGACCCCGCCCGTCTCCGGGCTGTTCAGCATGAAGGGCATCACCCTCGCCTCGTTCAACCTGCTCGGCGCCAGCCACACGGCGTCAGGCTCGCGCGGGTTCTCCACTTTCCCCTCGAGGCTGGCCCGCACGTTCTCCATGTTCAACTCCCGTGCCATCGACGTGGTCGGCACCCAGGAGTTCCAGGAGCGGCAGTTCGACCACTGGACCGCCCAGGGCTACGCGAAGACGTTCGGCGCCTACTACTGGGATCCCGCCGGGAAGCGACGCGACACCGAGAACGCGATCCTGTGGCGCAAGTCGACGATGGAATTCGTCTCCGGGTCCACCTACGACATCCCCTACTTCAACGGCAACATCCGCCGGGTCCCCGTGGTGCTGCTGCGCCACAAGGCGAGCGGCCGCACGGCGTACTTCCTCAACGTGCACAACCCGGCCAACGTCAAGGGGCCGGCCGCCAAGTGGCGCGCCCAGGCCATCGCGATCGAGCGCAAGAAGATCGTCGCGCTGCGGGCCACCGGTCGCCCGGTGTTCATCACCGGCGACTTCAACGACCGCCAGGCCGCGTTCTGCCCGCTCACGGCCGGGAAGCTGATGATCTCGCCGAACAGCCTGCCGAGCACGACCTGCGCCTACCCCAAGCAGGGCTCGATCGACTGGATCTTCGCCGCCGGACAGGCCCGGTTCTCGTACTTCCAGCGCGACACCTCGCCGCAGAAGAACAAGATCAGCGACCACCCCCTGGTCATCACCCGGGCACACCTGCAGAACTGACGGGGCCCTTCCGTAGGATCACCACCGTGAGCACAGGAGCAGCGGCGCGCCGGATTGCCGCCGCACTGGCCTACGGCGGTGGCGGGGCCTCGGTGCTGGGCGCCTCGGTCTACGGCCTGCTGCGGGCCGAGGCGAAGCTCGCCCGACGCACGATCGGCAACGCCGTGGGCCGGACGCCGGACGCCACCGGGTGGTACGGCCGCGGCCGTCCCGGCCCCGCGATCAGGATCGCCCTGCTGGGCGACTCCAGTGCCGCCGGGTACGGCGTGGACACGGTGGAGCAGACCCCCGGCGCCTGGCTGGGCTCCGGGGTGGCCGAGCGCGCCGACCAGCGCGTGCACCTGCGGGAGTTCGCTGCGGTCGGCGCCCAGTCCAAGGACCTCGAGCAGCAGGTCACCCGCGCCCTGCTCACCGACCCGCACGTGGCAGTGATCCTGATCGGCGCCAACGACGTCACGAACACCGTGCTCCCCTCCGCGTCGGTGCGCTTCCTCTCCGCCGAGGTACGCCGCCTGCGGGAGGCCGGCGTCGCGGTGGTGGTCGGCACCTGTCCCGACCTCGGCACCGTCTCGCCGATCCCGTTCCCGCTCCGTCAGGTGGCCAGGACCTGGTCACGACAGCTGGCGGCCGCGCAGACGGTCGCCGTGGTCGAGGCCGGTGGGCGAACCGTCTCGCTGAGCTCCATCCTCGGACCGGAGTTCGCGGCCGCCCCGGCGCTGCTGTTCGGACCCGACCAGTTCCACCCCTCGGCCGCGGGCTACGAGTCCCTCGCCCGGGTGCTGGTGCCCTCGGTGCTCTCCGCCCTCGGCAAGGGCGAGGCCGAGGAGGAGACCCCGCGGGTAGGCCGGGGCGAGGCCGTGCTGCCGATCGGGTACGCCGCGGTCAAGGCGAGCCGCAACCCCGGCACCGAGATCGACGGCACCGAGGTCGGTGGCGCGAAGCGGGGCATGGGTGGTCGCTGGGTGACGCTGATGCGGCGCCGCCTGCTGCCCACCGGCGAGGCGGAGACCCCCGAGGACGGCGTCGCCGACGCCGCAGATGGCCCGGAAAGCCCAGACGCCCCGGCCGACGAATCGACCGAGGCGCCTGCGTAGCTGGCTGGGTGACCCGAGGGTCAGTCGCCGCGCATGATCGCGAGCAGCCGGAGCAGCTCGATGTAGATCCACACGATGGTGACGGTCAGGCCGAAGGCCGCACGCCACGACTCGCGCTCGGGGAGCCCGGCAGCGATGCCGCGCTCCACGTAGTCGAAGTCCAGGATCAGCATCAGCACACCGAGGCCCAGGCCGATCAGGCTGGAGACGAAGCCCATGGGGCCGAAGCCGTTGAAGCCGAAGCTGCTGCCGAAGAAGCCCAGCACCATGTCGAGCAGGCTGACCGCGACGAAGCCGAACAGCGCGCCGATCACCCACATGCGGAACTTGGCGCCGACCTTGATGTTGAAGAACTTGTAGGCGGCGAGGGTGCCCGCGACGGCGGCCATCGTGCCGACGACCGCACCGATCACCAGGCCACCCTGGCTGGAGTCGGGGCTGGCGAACATCGCCTCGATCGCCTTGCTGAACGCACCGATGAAGATGCCCTCGACGGCGGCGTAGGCCAGCACCAGCGCGGGGCTGACGACCTTCTTGAACGAGTTGACCATCGCCAGGACGAAGCCGACCAGCGCGCCCACCAGGGCGAGGCTGTAGAGCGAGCCGAGCGAGGTCTCGCTGGTCACCTCAGGGGTCATGAACCAGGTGATCGCGGCCGTCAGGACCACGACACCCAGCGTGAGGCCGGTCTTCTGCACCACCGAGTCGATGGTCATCCGGCCCTGGTCGACCTGCGGCGCGGGCTGTCCGGGCGCCCCGATCCCCCACTGGGAGGGGTCGTTGCCGTAGCCGGCGTACTGCTGCCCGCCGCCCGGGTAGGCGGCCGCGCCGTTGCCGCGACTGTTGAAGCCCTCGGCTCGGGTGAAGATCGGGTTCTTGCTCTGCATGCTGTGTGTCCTCCTCGGAGGCTGTTGCGAAGCTCCCACCCTGGGGTTCGCGTGACGGGCCCGACCCTACCGGGGCGTCACCTGTGAAACGTCCGGGACCGGGGTGATGTTCCCGGCGCGTTCGTCCGGGTTCCTCACCAGTTGCGCCCCCGAGGCGTCCTGTGGTGCCCCGGGTGGGACTCGAACCCACACTGAGCGGTGTTTAAGACCGTTTCCTCTGCCGATTGGGACACCGGGGCTGGTCTCGCAGTGCTCGACCACCCCGTGATCATAGGGAGGCGCGACCGAGCTCCGCGGCCCGTCCGAGAACGGCGTCGATCATCGGCTCGGTGAGCCGGCCGGTGAAGGTGTTCTGCTGCGAGGGGTGGTAGCAGCCCAGCAGGGTGAGCGGGCCGGGGCCCGAGGACCCGTCCGAGAGCCGCACCTCGGCCGCATGGCCGAACTTCGGCCGAGGGCGCGGGATCGGCACCCCCGCCGACCCCAGGGCCCGCAGGGCGGCGTCCCAGCCGATGCCGCCCAGGCAGACCACCGCGCGCAGCCGGGGCAGCAGCAGCTCGATCTCGCGGGCCAGCCAGGGGGCGCAGGTGTCCCGCTCCTGCGTCGTGGGGAGGTTCTGCGGCGGCGCGCACTTCACCGCGGCGGCCATCCGGGCGCCGATCAGCCGCTGCCCGTCCCCTGCGTGGACCGAGGTGGGCAGGCTCGCGAGACCGACGCGGTGGAGCGAGGCAAACAGCCAGTCGCCGGACCGGTCACCGGTGAAGATCCGGCCGGTGCGGTTGCCGCCGTGGGCGGCCGGAGCCAGCCCGACGATCAGGATCGTGGCCTCCGGGTCGCCCCAGCTCGCGATCGGGCGGCCCCAGTAGCTCTCCCCGGCGTACGACGCCCGCTTCTCGTGCGCCACCTTCTCGCGCCACGCGACCAGCCGCGGGCACGCCGCGCACACGGAGCTGCGTGCCTCCAGGACCGGCAGCGAGGCTCGCGAGGACAGCCGCACCACGCCGGCGGCCGACCGCGCCACCGACGGCACCGGGTCACCGGGACCGACCGGGTCGTCGGGCCAGCCCGAGCCCGGGGGCACCGGGCTGGGGAAGCCCGCGGGCATCGGCGAGGCGCCGTCCGGCTCAGGCACGACCCTGGTCGCCGGCCGCGTCGGGCCCGGTCAGGGACCACGCGATCCCGTCGAGGATGTCGTGCTCGGAGACCAGCATGGAGCCGACGCCGGTGCGTCGCAGGATGCGGTCCAGGATCAGCCCGCCCGCGCCGATGACGTCGGCCCGGCCGGGGTGCATGTAGGGCAGCGCCTTGCGCTGGTCGACGCTCATCGTGAGCAGCCTGGTGACCAGTCCCTGGATCGCGTCGGGACGCAGCACGCTGTGGTGGATCACGGTGCTGTCGTAGAAGGACAGGTCGAGCACGCCCGCCGCCAGCGTGGTCACCGTGCCTGCGACCCCGATGACCGCGCCCGCGTCGGCGGGGTCCACCGAGCACCGGTCGAGCGCCTCGTCGATGTCCGCGATCGCCGAGGCGATCTGGTCCCGACCGGGCGGGTCGTCGTGGAGGTGGCGCTCGTTGAGCCGCACGGAGCCGATGTCGAGGGACTCCTGGGCGACGATGGTGCCGTCGGCCCGCCCGAGGACCAGCTCCGTGGACCCGCCGCCGATGTCCAGGACCAGGATCGGCTCGCCCAGCGGGGGCAGGTCGCGGGTCGCGCCCGCGAAGCTCATCGAGGCCTCGGCGTCACCGTCGAGGACCTCGGGATCGACCCCGGTGCGCTCGCGGATGCCGGTCAGGAAGTCCTCGGAGTTCTCCGCGTCCCGGGCCGCAGAGGTCGCGCAGAAGCGGATCGCCCGCACGTCGTGCTCCTCGACGACCGCCATGAACTCCTCGACCGCGCCGAACACGCGCGCCAGCGAGGCGTCAGCGATCCGCCCGGTGCGGTCCACCCCCTGGCCGAGGCGTACGACGCGCATCTCGCGGACCAGGTCCGTGATCGTGCCCGCCTCGGCGTCGATGTCGGCGACGAGCAGCCGCAGCGAGTTGGTGCCGCAGTCGAAGGCGGCGACCCGGGTCACTTGCCCTCCTCCTCGGGGACCGAGACGCAGGGTCCGCTGCGCCACCACTCCCCCAGCTCGGCCAGCACCTCGTCACCCAGCGGGTTGGTCCCCGGTCCCTGGGCCAGGGACTGCGCGGCGAGCACGTGCAGGCACTTCACCCGGTCGGGCATCCCGCCGGCGGAGACCCCCGCGATCTCGGGGACCTCGCCGATCTCCGCCCGGGCAGCGAGATAGGCCTCGTGCGCACGCCGGTACCCCGCGGCGAGCTCCTCGTTGTCCTGGAGCCGCTGGCTCATCTCGCGCATCAGCCCACTCGCCTCCAGCGTGCCGATCATCGACGCGGCCCGCGGGCAGGTGAGGTAGAAGGTCGTCGGGAACGGGGTGCCGTCGTCGAGGCGGGGCTCGGTGGTCACCACGTCGGGGTTGCCGCACGGGCACCGGTGGCCGACGGCGTGGATCGCGCGCGGAGGGCGCCCGAGCTGGGCCCGGACCACGGCGACGTCCCGGTTCGAGATGTGCCCCTCGTCCTGGCTCACTGGCCGGGAGTGGGGCTGGGGGTGGGCAGGGGCGCGGGGGTGATCTTGGCGACCGGGGTGGGCGCCTTCTTCGGGTGGTCGGCGGCCTCGAGGGAGCTGTAGACCTTGTCCCACCAGGGGTCGGGCACCGGACGCGCCACCGAGTCGGGGTCGGTCAGCGCGTCGTCGCGCTCCAGCGGCTTCCCGTCACGGTCGATCACCTGGTAGCTGGTCTCCCCGGGCATCACCCAGCCGAACCGCTCCCGGGCCTGGGCCTCGACGTAGGCGTCATCCTTCCAGCGCCGCTTCTCACGCTCCAGCGCGGAGATGTCCCGTTCGGAGGTGACGATCTTCGCGCGCAGGTCGGCGATGTGGGAGCGCTGCTGGAGGTAGGCGCGCATGGAGGAGGCGTAGGACACGACGAGCACCGCGAGGACGACGACCAGGATCGCCATCCGGTTGGTGAACCGGGGTCGCGGGGCGGGCTGGGCCGTCGTACGTGCGCGTTCGCTGCCCCGGGCGCCTGGCCGGTTGTTGCCCGGCAGCCGTCCGGGGCGGCTCCCCTTGCGGGGACCGCTCTGGGTACGACGGGTGGCCATGGCTCAGTCGCCCGGCTCAGGCCTGGTATCTGGGGAACGCGCCCCGGCCGGCGTAGCGCGCCGCCTCGTCGAGCTCCTCCTCGATACGCAGCAGCTGGTTGTACTTCGCGACCCGCTCGGAGCGCGCGGGGGCGCCGGTCTTGATCTGGCCGCAGTTCGTGGCAACGGCGAGGTCGGCGATCGTGGTGTCCTCGGTCTCGCCGGAACGGTGGCTCATCATGCAGCGGAACCCGCTGCGGTGGGCCAGGTCGACGGAGTCGAGGGTCTCGGTCAGGGAGCCGATCTGGTTGACCTTGACGAGCAGCGCGTTGGCCTGCCCGCCTGCGATGCCGCGAGCCAGCCGCTCCACGTTGGTGACGAACAGGTCGTCGCCGACGATCTGGATCTGGCCGCCGAGCCGGTCGGTCATCGCCTTCCAGCCGTCCCAGTCCTCCTCGTCGAGCGGGTCCTCGATCGAGACGATGGGGTAGGCGGAGACGAGGTCAGCGTAGTAGTCGACCATCTGCTCCGAGGTCTTCTGCGCACCCTCGAAGCCGTAGGCCTTGTCCTCGAAGAACTCGCTGGCCGCGACGTCGAGCGCCAGGGCGAAATCGGTGCCGAGCTTGAACCCGGCCGACTCCACGGCCTGCGCGATCAGGTCCAGGGCCGCCCGGTTGCTGGCCAGCTCGGGGGCGAAGCCGCCCTCGTCGCCCACCCCGGTCGCCAACCCCTGCTTCTTCAGCACGGCCTTGAGCGCGTGGTAGACCTCGGCGCCCTGCTGGAGCGCCTCGCGGAAGGAGGAGGCGCCGATCGGCGCGATCATGAACTCCTGGACGTCGACGTTGGTGTCCGCGTGGGCGCCGCCGTTGAGGATGTTCATCATCGGCACCGGGAGCACGTGGGCGTTGGGCCCGCCGACGTAGCGGAACAGCGGCAGCCCCGCGCTCTCCGCGGCGGCCCGGGCCACGGCCAGGGAGACGCCGAGGATCGCGTTGGCGCCGAGGTTGGCCTTGTTGGGGGTGCCGTCGAGGTCGAGCATCGCCTGGTCGACGAGGCGCTGGTCGCTGGCGTCGAGGCCGATGATCTCGGGCTCGATCTGGTCCTGCACGGCGCTGACGGCCTTCTCGGTGCCCTTGCCGCCGTAGCGGGAGCCTCCGTCACGGAGCTCGACTGCCTCGAAGGCGCCGGTCGAGGCACCCGAGGGGACGGCTGCGCGGCCCAGCGAGTCGTCGTCGAGGAGCACCTCGACCTCGACCGTGGGGTTGCCGCGGGAATCCAGGATCTCCCGGGCGATGACGGTGTCGATGGAAGCCAAGACGTTTGCTCCTGGGTCGAAGGATCGGCCGTTCGATCGGGCCTGCTGCGCAATCCACCCTAGCGCCGAGCGCCGGTGATCCCGGGCAGCACCCGCGCTCGGTCGGCGGCCGGTCGCACCTTCCGCGCGACCCCTCGGCGCGGCTGCCGCTCAGGTGCCGGTGCCGAAGCGGACCGGGAGCTCGGAGTCGACGGTGGCCACGGGCTCGCAGGAGCGCGTCGTCACCTCGCAGGCCACCAGCTCCGCGGGTCCCTCCCCCGCGCGGGCGAGTCCGTAGAAGGTGTCCGGGCCGGACCAGCCGGCCAGCTCGAAACCGACGGGGACCCGCACCCCGCTGCGGTCCGGGCCCCGGAGCCGGTCCCGGGCGGTGGCGGCGTCCACGTCCTCGGCGGGTACGGCGCGCCCGTCGCCGGTGTCGAAGGCGTGCACCGTCGGCGTGCCGGAGCCGGTCACGGTGACCTTGATCCGGCTGCCGTCGAGGGTGGACTCCAGGGCGGTCACGCCGGTGATCCCGGTGCCCTTGAGGCGCGAGAGGTCGGTGAACCAGAGCTCGCCCTGGTGGAGGAGGTAGATCCCGCCCGGCGCCGCGACGAACGCGTCCACCCCGACCGGCGAGAGGTCGACCTTGCGCCCCGAGACGTGCAGGACGTTGCCCTGGGCCCACACGACGTCCCCGGGCCGCACCACGTCCCGGCCCGCCGGCACCGAGTCCGGCACGGCGGTGGTGGGCGCTGCGGGCGAGGCGGTCACGGTGCGCGTGGGGGCCACCATCTCGTCGTCGTCACCGATCTCACAGCCACTGGTGAGCGCAGCGAGGGCACCGAGCAGGACCGTGGCGAGCACGAGCCTCGGTCGCGAGGTCATGCAGTGGCCCGGCGTACGGCGTCGCGCAGGGCCTGCTCGGGGTCCTGCCCCGTCTCACGGGCCTCCGCCACCAGGGCGAGGAGCCGGTCACCGAGGTCCGGGGAGCCCTGCGGCGCCGGCAGCGACCCGGCGCGCTCGAGCCGGTCCAGGACCTTCGCGGCCAGGGTGAGTGCGGGCAGCTCGAGCGGGATGCCGTCGAGCAGGCCGGGACGCTGCTTCTCGGTGGCCTTGAGCCGCTCCCAGTTCGCGTTGATCCGGTCCGGGTCGGTCTCCTGCACGTCGCCGAAGACGTGCGGGTTGCGGGTGATCATCTTGTGCACCAGACCGCGGGCGACGTCCTCGATGTCGAACTCGCCCGCCTCCGCGGCGATCGCCGCGTGCAGGTAGACCTGCAGCAGCACGTCACCGAGCTCCTCGCGGAGGTGGTCGGGGCTGCCGCCGGTCTCCAGCGCCTCGATGGCCTCGATGGCCTCGTAGGTCTCCTCCAGCAGGTGCTTGACCAGCGAGCGGTGGGTCTGCGCGGCCTTCCAGGCGCACTCGGCGCGGAGTCGGGCCATGATCTCGACAAGCTCGATCAACGGGGACTCGCCGTTCAACGGGGACTCATCGTTCGACGGGGACTCGCCGTTCAGCGGGGACTCGCCGTTCAGCGAGCCGACCACAGCGTCATCCGCACTTCTGGCTGGCCGGGAGGCCGGCCACCCACTCGGCGTCGGGCTGCTCGATGCTGGAGCCCTTGGCGAAGGCGGAGACCGGCTTGGACACCGAGCCGTCGCTGCCCGGGGTCGGGAAGCCTCGCGAGTCGGGGCCGTAGACCGGGTTGGTCTCGATCTTCGCCTCCTTCAGCCAGGCATCACGGGCCTGGAGGCCGGCGTTGAGCAGCTGCTCGAGGTTCTCCAGCGACGTCGGCTGACCGGTCTCCTTGCTGCCGACGGCGACCAGGGTCGCGCGGCCCTCGGACCACTTCTGGAACACGTCGGTGAACTCCGTGCGCGCCTTCTCGGGCAGCTGCTCGAAGACCGGCTCGACCTGGCCGAAGAACGCCTGCGCGAGCGCCTTGTCGCCCTTGACCTTCTCGTGCTCGCCGAACTGCTCGCTCAGCTCGGCGTCCATCAGCAGGCTCAGGGACTCCTGGTTGACGCGCGCGACCGAGGTCGCGGGAGCCGTGCCGTCCTTGGCCAGCGTGCCGCGGAGCTCGCACTGCGCGTCAGCAAGGTCGGTCACGTCCCCAGTGGTGATCCGGGTGCCGTTGACCACCGAGGCGGTGCCCGGTTGGATCTCGCCGCACCCGCTCAGCAGCAGCAGTGCGACCACCGCAGCCGGAGCTGCCCATCCCCTGGGGGTGGTTCGGCCTCGGAGCTTCACGATCCGGTCTCCTCACTGCCGCTGGTCGCGGCCCTACGCTGCTGCGTGTCCGGTTCGATCACGCTGTCGATCACCTGACGCGCCCAGTCGAGCAGCTCTTCGTCCCGGGGTGCCTGGGCGCCGAAGCCGGCCGGCTGTGGTCGCGGCACCAGCATCGTACGCACGGGGACCTTGTACAGGCTCTTGGGGTAGAGCCGGTTCAGGCGGATGACGCGTGACTCGGGCAGGTCGACCGGGTGGAACCGGATGAACTTGCCCTGCGCGGTGACCTCGGAGATCCCCGCGTCGCGGCAGCGGGCCCGGAAGCTGGCCACCGACAGCAGCCGCGTGACCGGGGCCGGCGGGGTGCCGTAGCGGTCGACCAGCTCGGCGCGCAGGAGCGCGACGTCCTCGTCGGAGCGGACCTCGGCCATCCGCTTGTAGATCTCGAGCCGCAGCCGCTCGCTCTGGATGTAGTCGTGCGGAAGGTGCGCATCGATCGGCAGCTCGATCTTGACCTCGATCGGCTGCTCGACCTCGGTGCCGTCCTGGCGGAACTCACTGACCGCCTCGCCGACGAGGCGCACGTAGAGGTCGAAGCCCACGTCGGCGATGTGGCCCGACTGCTCGCCGCCGAGCAGGTTGCCGGCGCCCCGGATCTCGAGGTCCTTCATGGCGATCGCCATGCCGCCGCCGAGGTCGGAGTGCTGGGCCAGCGTGGCGAGCCGCTCGTGGGCGGTCTCGGTGAGCGGCTTGTCCGCGGGGTAGAGGAAGTAGGCGTAGGCGCGCTCGCGGCTCCGGCCCACCCGCCCGCGCAGCTGGTGCAGCTGGGAGAGGCCGAGGGTGTCGGAGCGCTCGATGATCATCGTGTTCGCGTTGGAGACGTCGAGGCCGGACTCCACGATCGTCGTGCACACGAGCACGTCGAAGCGCTTCTCCCAGAAGTCGAGCATCACCTGCTCGAGCTGGTGCTCCCCCATCTGGCCGTGCGCGGTGGCCACGCGGGCCTCCGGGACGAGCTCCCTGATCCTCGCGGCGGCCTTGTCGATCGACTGCACCCGGTTGTGGATGTAGAAGACCTGTCCGTCGCGCAGCAGCTCGCGGCGTACGGCGGCGGTCACCTGGCGGTCCTCGTAGGCGCCGACGTAGGTGAGCACCGGGTGCCGCTCCTCGGGCGGGGTGGCGATGGTGGACATCTCCCGGATCCCGGTGATCGCCATCTCCAGGGTGCGCGGGATCGGGGTCGCGGACATGGAGAGGACGTCGACGCTGGTGCGCAGCCGCTTCATCTGCTCCTTGTGCTCGACACCGAAGCGCTGCTCCTCGTCGACGACGATCAGCCCGAGGTCCTTCATCCTGATGTCGGGGTTGAGCAGCCGGTGGGTGCCGATGACGATGTCGACGCTGCCGTCCTGGAGGCCGTCGATGACCTCGCGGGCCTCCTTGTCGGTCTGGAACCGGCTGAGCGCCTTCAGGGTCACCGGGAAGCCGCTCATCCGCTCGCTGAACGTCGCGAAGTGCTGGGTGACGAGCAGCGTCGTGGGGACGAGCACCGCGACCTGCTTGCCGTCCTGGACTGCCTTGAACGCGGCGCGTACGGCGATCTCGGTCTTGCCGTAGCCGACGTCACCGCACACGAGGCGGTCCATCGGTACGACGCGACGCATGTCGGCCTTGACCTCCTCGACCGTGCTCAGCTGGTCGGGGGTCTCGTGGAACGGGAAGGCGTCCTCGAGCTCGGTCTGCCACGGGGTGTCCGGCCCGAAGGCGTGGCCCTTGGTGGCCTGCCGGGCGGCGTACAGCTTGATCAGCTCGGCCGCGATCTGGCGCACGGCCTTCTTCGCGCGCCCCTTGCGCTTGGCCCAGTCGCCGCCGCCGAGCCGGTCCAGGCTGGGGGCCTCGCCACCGACGTAGCGGGTCACCTGGTCCAGCGCGTCGGCAGGCACGTAGAGCCGGTCCGGCGGCGCGCCGCGCTTGGAGGCGCCGTACTCCAGGACGAGGTACTCGCGGACGGCGCCCTGCACCTCGCGCTGCTTCATCTCCACGAAACGGCCGACACCGTGCTGCTCGTGCACCACGTAGTCGCCGGCCTTGAGCTCGAGCGGGTCGATCTGCTTCTTGCGCCGCGCCGGCATCTTGCGCATGTCGCGGGTGGTGGCCTTCTGGCCGGCGATGTCCTCACCGGTGAGGAGCACCAGGCCGGGCCGCTGGCCGTCGCCCTCGATGACCAGGCCGTGGTTGATGCAGCCCTGGGTGACCAGGACGAGGCCCGGGTCGAGGTCGGCCGGGTCGGTCGCGCTGATCTCGTCGACCAGGCGCGCGGGTACGTCGCGCTCCCCCAGCACCTCGACCATCCGCTGCGCGGGTCCGTGGCCCTGGTGGAGGGTGACCACGCGCCTGCCCTCGGCGAGGTGGGCCCGGATGTCGGTGACCACGGCCTCGATGTCGGCCCGGTAGGCCTCGGCGGGCTGCGCGGCGACGGTGCGGGTCTCCGGGGCCCGGGGGTCGACCTCGGCGAGCGCGTCGTCGCTCTCGATCCCGAACGGGCTGATCCCCCACCAGCCCAGGCCCTGTTCCAGGACCTGGGTGCGTACCTCGCCGATCGCTCGCAGGGACGCCTTGCCGAGGTCGATCGGCGCGGTCCCGCCCGAGGCGGCCGCGGCCCAGCTGGCCTCCAGGAACTCGTCGCTGGTGGCGACCAGGTCGTGGGCGCGGGTGCGGACGCGTTCGGGGTCGAGCACCAGGACGTGGCTCTGCTCGGGCAGCAGCTCGACCAGCAGCTCCATCTCGTCGACCAGCGCCGGGGAGAGCGACTCCATCCCCTCGACCGCGACGCCCTGGGCCAGCTTGTCGGTGAGCTCGGCGAGCTGGGGGTGCGCGGCGCCGAGCTCGGCGGCGCGGCGGCGTACGTCGTCGGTGAGGAGCAGCTCGCGGCACGGGGGCGCCCACAGTCGCGGCACCGGCTCGAGGGTGCGCTGGTCGGCCACGGCGAAGGCGCGGATCTCCTCGATCTCGTCGCCGAAGAACTCCACCCGCAGGGGGTGCTCCTCGGTCGGCGGGAACACGTCGACGATGCCACCGCGGACGGCGAACTCGCCGCGCTTCTCGACGAGGTCCACCCGGGAGTACGCAGCACCGGCCAGCCGGCGTACGACGTCGTCGAGCTCAACCTCCTGGCCCGGGGTCAGCTCGACGGGCTCGAGGTCCGCGAGGCCCTTGACCTGCGGCTGGAGCACCGACCGCACTGGCGCCACGATCACCTTCAGGGGGCCGTTGTTGGCCTCGGTGCCGGGGTGCTTCATCCGGCGCAGGACCGCGAGGCGACGGCCCACGGTGTCGCTGCGCGGGCTGAGCCGCTCGTGGGGCAGGGTCTCCCACGCGGGGTAGAACGCGACCGCCTCGGGGTCCAGGACGTCCTGCAGTTCCTCGGTGAGGTCCTCGGCCTCGCGCACCGTCGCGGCCACCACCAGCACCGTGCGCCCGGCGTCGACGAGCCCCTTGACCACGAACGGCCGCAGCGCCGCCGGCCCGGTCAGGTCGAGCGTCGCCAGACCGGCCCCGGCATCCTTCATCGACGCCGCGAGCGCGGGCTCGCGCAGGACGAGGTCGGCGAGGGACACGGCGTCTCCTTGGGATGGATCGAGGCAGCGCGCAGGCACGCATGCAGGCCCCCAGCCAGGCAGGACAGGGGGTTGCCCCCAGTCTACGAGGTGCGGCGAGTGCCGCCGCACGACGGCAACCGAGCAGGCAGCAGCCGGCCACACGGTGGTCGAGCAGCGAACGAAGTGAGCGGACAGTCGAGACCACACCGGGCGAGGCCGGAGCCAGACGTACGACGGATCGGGCCAGGCGTACGACGGCAGGGGCGCCTGCACGTGGCGCGTACGACGACCAGGCGACCCCAAGGTGGTCGAGCAGCGAGCGCCAGCGAGCGGCTAGTCGAGACCACACCTGGGTGAGGCCGGAGGCAGACGTACGACGGATCGGGCCAGGCGTACGACGGCAGGGGCGCCTGCACGTGGGGCGTACGACGGCCAGGCGACCACAAGGTGGTCGCGTGACCCCGGCGTACCCCCGGCCCACCACCCGGCGTACTTCTGCTTCCCGGCCCACTCAAGTGGTCTCGGCTATCCGCTCGTCTCGACTGACCACTCGCTGACGCTCGCTGCTCGACGCAAGGCTCCGCTCGCTGCTCGACCACCATGGGGTCGCGCTCACCGGCGTACCCCCAACCACCGCCGGCGTACTTCTGCCTTCCACCTCACCCAACGTGGTCTCGACTATCCGCTCGTCTCGACTGTCCACTCGCTGGCGCTCGCTGCTCGACCACCATGACGTCGAGACCGCCTCGGGTCAGACGGCCCAAGGGCCTTCCGGGGCCTGGACGCGGGCTTCGTCGGCTTCCTGGTCGGTGAGCTTCTCCTGGCTCTGTCGTTCGGCCTCGACGCGGCGGAGGTAGTGGTCGACCTCCTCGTCCAGGCGGGTCTGGTCCCAGCCGAGCTCGGCTGCCATCAGCTCCGCGGCGGGGCGGGCGGCGGCGGTGCCGCGGTCGAAGGACTCCACCGACAATCGCGTACGACGGGCCAGGACGTCGTCGAGGTGCCTGGCTCCCTCGTGGGTGACCGCATAGACGACCTCGGCCGCGAGGTAGTCCTCCGAGCCGGGCAGGAGCTCGGCCAGCTCGGGGCGAGCCCGCACCAGGTCGAGGACCTCGTCGACGAGACCGCCGTAGCGGCCCAGCAGGTGGTCGACCCGGACCAGGTCGAGGCCACTGGACCGGGCCAGCGCCACCCGCTGGTTCGTGCGGGCCTCGAACCCCGCAGCCCCCAGCAGCGGCACCCGCTCGGTGATGCTCGGGCCCGCGTTGTTGTCGAGGAACTCCTCGGCCGCGTCCACGGCGTCACGAGCCATCACCCGGTAGGTGGTCAGCTTGCCGCCCGCGATGATCACCATGCCCGGCGCCGGGGTGGCCACGGTGTGCTCGCGAGAGATCTTCGAGGTGGGCTCGGTGGCGCCCTTGAGCAGGGGTCGCAGACCGGCGTACACGCCCTGGACGTCGGTGTGGTCCAGCGGCGTCCGCAACAACCTGTTCACGTGCTCGAGCACGTAGTCGATGTCGCTGCGCGAAGCCGCCGGGTGGGCGAGGTCGAGGTCCCACGGGGTGTCGGTGGTGCCGATGATCCAGTGGCGGCCCCACGGGATCACGAAGAGCACTGACTTCTCGGTCTTGGTGATGAAGCCGGCCTCGCTACGGATCCGGTCCCGCGGAACAACGAGGTGGATCCCCTTGCTGGCCTCGACGTCGAGCGCCCCGCGCCCCCCGAGCATCTCCTGGACCTGGTTGGTCCAGACGCCGCCGGCGTTGACGACCACCTTGGCGCGCACGTCGAACTCCCGGTCGTTCTCGAGGTCCACGGCGCGTACGCCGACGACCCGGTCGCCCTCGCGCAGGAAGTCGATGACCTTGGTCCGCGAGGCAACGTGGGCGCCGTACGCCGCTGCCGTCCTCGCGATGGTCAGCACCAGGCGCGCGTCGTCGACCTGGCAGTCGTAGTACTGGATCGCGCCGGTCAGGTCCTCGCTGCGCAGGTCCGGGGCGATCCGCGCCAGCTGCTTGCGGAACAGGTGCCGGTGTCGCGGCACCCCCATCTCGTGCCTGCCCGCGCGGGCGCCGGCCAGCGCCATCCCGTCGTAGAGCACCAGCCCGGCGCCGACGTACGGGCGCTCCCAGGTGTGGTGCAGCGGGTAGAGGAACGGCACCGGCCGCACCAGGTGCGGCGCCAGCCGGGTCAGCAGCAGCCCGCGCTCCTCGAGGGCCTCCTTGACCAGGGGGAAGTCGAACATCTCCAGGTAGCGCAGCCCGCCGTGCACCAGCTTGGAGGAGCGCGAGGAGGTCCCGCTGGCGAAGTCGCGCTGCTCCACCAGCGCGGTGGAGCGTCCCCGCGAGACGGCGTCCAGCGCGGTGCCGGCACCCACGACACCGGCGCCGACCACGAGCACGTCGAGCTCGCCCGCCTGCATCGACTCCAGCGCCTTCGCGCGCGAACCCGGACCGAGATCAGCCGTCAGCGTCATGCATCCAGTCTGTCAGCGGGGTGTTCCTGCCTCGTGGATCAGGAGGTCTTGCGCTTCGCGGCCGGCTTCCGCGGCGTCGGGCGTACGACGAGCACCGGGCACGGCGCGTACTGCTGCACCCGCTGGGCCGTGCTTCCCATCAGCACGTGCTCGCTGATCCCGCGACCACCGCTGGCCACCACCACCAGCCCGGCGTTGAGCTGCTTGGCGGCCTTGATGATCTCGTTGGCCGGCGACCCGCTGCGCAGCCGGCGGTGCACCTTGGGGCCCCAGCCGTCGAACTCCTCCGCGACCTTCGCCACGGCTGCCTCCGCGGCCTCGCGGAAGGTGCGCATGTCGGGGTCGTCGGCGCTCTTCGACGTGCTGATCTCGTCGGCGAAGGAGACGGCAGCCAGTGGCCGGACGACCGCCAGGATGGAGATGTCGGAGATCTTCGCTGGGTCGGCGAACGACTTGAGGTGGCGAGCCGCGCTCAGCGACTGCCGTGATCCGTCGATCGCGATGATCACGTGCATCTCAGATCTCCTTCGGTGCGTTCGAGGTTTCCTTGGGTTCCGGCCTGCCGAAGAAGTACTCCGCCAGGTAGAGCGCACCGCCCAGGGCGAGGAGCCCAGCGCACCACACCAGCGAGAACGGGTCGTCTACGACGACGTAGATCAGCAGCAGGAAGTTGCCCACGATACCCAGATAGAGCAGCGGGCGGGACGCACGGAAGGAGTCGTCGTGGTTGTCCTGGTCGCCGAGCTTGAGGCAGGCCAGGATCACCATCACGTAGATCGCCAGGGTCAGCACGACGGTGACCAGCGAGAGCCGCTCCACCACGTCGACTCCCACGCCCGCCTTGTTCAGCGCGGCCCCCACCAGCAGCAGGCCGATGACGACGATCGCCGAGAAGATCAGCGCCACCCACGGGCTGCGGCGCGAGGCGTGGATCTTGGAGAACATGCCGGGCACCACGTCCTCGCGGGCCATCCCGTAGAGGATCCGCGACTGGGTGACCACGGCCACCAGCGTGGTGTTGGTGATCGCGACCATCGCGATCACCGCGAACAGCATCGTCATCACGCCCACCGGCACGGGCAGGATGCCCTCCTTGACCACCTCGAGCAGCGCGGCGTCGGAGTCGGCGAGCGTCCTGGTGGGCACGGTCAGCGCGGCGGTGACCGCCACGATCACGTAGATGACACCGGCGGCGATCATGCCGCCGATGAGCGCACGCGGGAAGTTCTTGGAGGGGTTGATCGTCTCCTCGGCGACGTTGGCGGCGTTCTCGAAGCCGGTCATCGCGAAGAACGCGAGCGCGACGCCGGCGACCAGAGCGAAGACCGGGTTCCCCTCGGCCTCGAACTCCACCAGGCTGCCGAAGTCCGCGTTCCCCTCGGCGACGTAGATGATCCCGATGATCATGATGATGATCAGCCCGGCGATCTCCACGAACGTCATCAGCATGTTGGCCACCACCGACTCGGTGATGCCGATGAAGTTCACCACCGCCAGCAGCAGGATGAACACCAGGCTGATCAGCAGTGCCGGCGGCAGGTCCCACACCTGGGAGAAGTACGCGGAGAAACCGGTCGCCAGGGAGCCCGCGGCAGCGAAGCTGGCGGACAGGAACGTGACGGTGACCAGGAAGGTCAGCGCCTTGTTCTTGAAGGCCTTGTTGACGTAGAGCGCCGCACCGGCGGCCTGGGGGTACTTCGTGACCAGCTCTGCGTAGGCGAGCCCGGTGATCGTGGCGATCGAGACACCGACCGCGAACGCCATCCAGAAGGCCCCGCCGATGGCACCGGCGACCGCGCCGATGAGCACGTAGATCCCCGAGCCGAGGACGTCGCCGAGGACGTAGAAGAACAGCAGTCGACCGGTGATGGACCGTTTCAGCTCACTGTCGGAGCCTGAGTCGGCGGGGTCCGCCCGCTCTGCGGTGGTGTCGGACATGAGCGCCTCGCATCCAGGAGTGGTGCAGCGTGTTTCGCTGACCGTTCCCGAGGAGCCCGAGGAGGAAACCTCCCCGGATCACCCATCTCGTCGCGTGCCGATCAGCTGACGACGACCTCGATGCGCTGGAACTCCTTGAGGTCGGTGTAGCCGGTCGTCGCCATCGCCCGGCGCAGCGCGCCCATCAGGTTCATCGTGCCGTCGGCAACCCGGGAGGGACCGAACAGGATCTCCTCCAGCGTCCCGACCGTCTCGAACCCGACGCGCTCGCCCCGGGGCAGCTCGGCGTGGTGCGCCTCCGCGCCCCAGTGGAAGCCACGGCCGGGAGCATCCGTTGCACGTGCCAGCGGCGAGCCGATCATCACCGCGTCGGCGCCACAGGCCACGGCCTTGGCGATGTCGCCGCTCTTGCCGATCGACCCGTCGGCGATCACGTGGGCGTAGCGGCCGCCGGACTCGTCGAGGTAGTCACGCCGCGCGGCCGCGACGTCGGCCACGGCACTCGCCATCGGTACGGCGACACCGAGCACCTGCCGCGTGGTGTGCGCGGCACCTCCGCCGAAGCCGACGAGGACACCCGCCGCGCCGGTGCGCATCAGGTGCAGGGCGGCCTGGTACGTCGCACAGCCACCGACGATCACGGGGACGTCGAGCTCGTAGATGAAGTCCTTGAGGTTCAGCGGCTCGGAGTGGGCGCTGACGTGCTCCGCGCTCACCGTGGTGCCGCGGATGACGAACATGTCGACCCCGGCGTCGACCACGGTCTTGGCGAACTCCTTGGTCCGCTGCGGGCTCAGGCTGCCGGCGACGGTCACGCCGGCGTCGCGCACCTGTCGGATCCGCTCGGTGATCAGCTCGGCCCGGATCGGCTCGGTGTAGATCTCCTGCATCCGGCGTACGGCGTCGGGACCGGTCAGCCCGGAGACCTCCTCGAGCAGGTCGGTGGGGTCGTCGTACCTGGTCCAGAGGCCCTCGAGGTTGAGCACGCCGAGCCCGCCGAAGGTGCCGAACGCGATCGCGGTCTCCGGCGACATCACGGAGTCCATCGGGGCCGCGAGGATGGGCAGCTCGAACCGGTAGGCGTCGATCTGCCAGGCGGTGGACACCTCCTCGGGGTCACGCGTGCGCCGGCTCGGCACGATCGCGATGTCGTCGAAGGCATAGGCGCGGCGGCCGCGCTTGGCCCGGCCGATCTCGATCTCAGTCACCCCGTGAGTCTTTCACGCCGCTGGTCCACCGAGGATCACCGAGCCTCGCGCGGGCGGACGATGAGCACGTCGCAGGTCGCACGGCGGACCACTTCGGCGACCACGGTGCCCAGGAGCCGGTCGGCGATCGAGGTGGCCTGGTGGGCTCCGAGCACGATCATCACCGCGTCGTAGAAGGTGCCGGTCCGCAGCAGCGCCTCGGCCGGGGTGGAGTCGAGCATCACCGCCGCCATCACGGTCGCCTTCTGCGACCGGGCGATCTCGACCGCCTCCGCCAGGGCCTGCTCGGCCCGCCCCTTCCCGAAGACGTGCCCGATCCTGCTGTCGCCCCCGCTGGTGGCGACCATCCGCGCGTCGTCGCGGCGCGACAGGTCGGAGTAGGCGCACACGATCACCAGGTAGGCCCCGTCCCGGTTCGCCAGCCAGGCCGCCCGGTCCACTGTCGGCCCTGCCAGGGGACCTCCGTCGGTCCCGACCACGATCGTGCGATCGCCGCTCCCCGCGGTCCCCACCTCGGCCCCGGCCGCGGTCATCGCTGCTTGGCCACGAAGACGTCGGGGTCGAAGAACTCGGTGAACACCTCGTCGGTCGTCACCCGCACCTGCGGATCGTCGTCGCGGACCTTCACGTGGTGGTACCGCCCACCCAGCCGCAGCTCGGAGGTGTAGCTCCCGGGCTCGACGTGCCGGCCGGGGCTCCGCGCTAGGGGACCGCCTGCTCAGGGTCGGTCCAGGCCTTGAACGACACTGCCCGCGGGACGTCGAACTGTCGTTCCACGACGACGATGACGTTGGTGGTCATGGCCTGCTCCCGCCGGTCGACCGCTGTTCCCCCGTCCTTGTCCAGAGTCGCGCGGGGACAAAGGGGTGCAGGCCGGTCCGAGTGGGCGCGGGTCAGCGGCCGCCGTTGACCGCGTGGTCGAGAGCGTCACGCAGCCAGTCGCGGTAGCGCTCCGGGCTCCAGCCAAGCGCCCGGAAGGCCAGGAACGTCTCCGCCGAGGTGAGCATCTGCACCACCGGCACCGCGTCGGGTGAGGGCGTGCCGTCGCGGACCAGGAGGGAGACCACGGCGCGTGAGGACCCCAGGCGCCGGAGCTCGGCGCCGTGACGCACGGCCAGCGCGGTGGCGTCGCTGCCGGCGGCCTCGTTGAGTACGGCGACCAGCGGCGCCATCTGCCCCAGCACGTCGCACGCGAACCCGGCCGCCCGCTCCAGGCGCTCCTCGACCCCCTCGACCTCGTCGAGCCGCAGGGCCGAGAGAGCAGCCTGCAGGTCGGGGTGCTTCCCGAAGCTCACCCGCCGGATCGCCGCGATCAGCAGCTCGGCGCGGGACCCGAAGGAGCGCGTGACGGTCTCCTCCGGGACCCCGGCGTCACGGGCCACGTCGGCGAACGTGGTGCGCCCCCAGCCGCGTGCGGCGAACTGCCTCGCCGCGGCCCCCAGGATGCGGTCCCGGTGCACGCCGGCGGGTTGAGCGGGAGTCGGGGGCAGCGGTGGCCGCAGGTCCAGGTGCATCACGTGCAGGTCGGCATGCTCGGTGTCGTGGCCCGGGGGCAGCCGGTAGGCGTCCGGGACGGTGCCCACGACGCGGAAGCCCAGCGACTGCCACAGCCGCACGGCGGCGACGTTGGTGGAGACGACCGCGTTGAACTGGATCCCGGCGTACCCGGCCTCCCGCAGCCACGCCACGGCGTACTCCCCCAACAGCCGGCCGATGCCTCGGCCGCGTGCCGCCTCGGTGACCATGAAGCTCGCGGTGCCGACGTGGGCTCCCTGGGCGGGCCGGTTGGGGCCCATCTTGGCGCTGCCGAGGATCTCGTCGCCGTCCACGGCGACGACCACGTGCTGGCCGGACCAGAACTGCTCCGTCTGCTCCTGCGAGGCGGGCACCTCCATCGCGTAGGTCTCCCCCGCCGTGGCGACCTCGACCACCAGGTCGTGCACGCTCGGCCAGTCCGAATCGCGGAGGGGGCGGAGGATCACGTCGTTCACGGGAGCAGTCTCACAGCCCGAAGAGCTCGCCGAGCACTGTTGCCACACCGTCGTCGTCATTGGTGGGCGCCACGTGGCTCGCGACCTCGAGGACGCTGGGGTGCGCGTTGCCCATCGCGTACGCCGTCCCGGCCCACGTCAGCATCGCCAGGTCGTTCGGCATGTCCCCGAACGCGACCACCTCATGCGCCTCGACGCCGAGCTCGGTGCTCACCCGCTCCAGGGTGGCGGCCTTGGTGATCCCCGCGGCACTGATCTCCACCAGGCCCTCCATCGACCACGACGGGGTCGCGAGGTCACCGACGGCGGCCGTCACGGCGTCACGGAGCTCCTCGAAGGGCACGTGCGGGTGCCGGACGAGCACCTTGACCGCGGCCTGGTCCCACACGTCCTCGAGCCGGCCGCTCGGGGTGTCGGGTGGGAAGGGACGCCGCCCGGCGAACCCGTCGCCCAGACGCGGTCCGTCGACGGTCTCGATCGCGAACGCCGAGCCCGCCAGCTCGGCGGTGATCGCCTCGACCAGCTCGAGCCCGGCCTCACGCTCGATGCCGGTGACGTCGCGGACCTTCTGGGCGGTCACGTCGTAGACCACTGCACCGTTGGCCACGATCGCCAGCCCGTGGGCGCCGACCGAGCCCCACAGCTCCTCCATCCACCGCAGCGGCCGCCCGGTCACGAACACGACGGGGACACCCGCGCTGTCCAGCTCGACCAGGAGGTCGCGCGTCCGCGGCGAGACGGTGCCGTCACTGCGCAGCAGGGTGCCGTCGAGGTCGGTGGCGACCAGGCGCGGGCGCCTCACCGCCACGAGTAGTTGGGCGCCTCGGCCGTGATCTGGACGTCGTGCGGGTGGCTCTCCTTGAGGCCCGCCGAGGTGATCCGCACGAATCGGCCCTTCTCGCGCAGCTCGGGGATGGTCCGGGCACCGACGTAGAACATCGACTGGTGCAGGCCGCCGAGCAGCTGGTGGGCCACCGCGGCGAGCGGCCCGCGGTAGGCGACCTGGCCCTCGATGCCCTCGGGGACGATCTTGTCGTCGCTGGTCACGTCGGCCTGGAAGTAGCGGTCCTTGGAGTAGGACTTCTTCCCGCGGCTCGACATCGCGGCGAGCGAGCCCATCCCTCGGTAGGACTTGTACTGCTTGCCGTTGACGAACACCAGCTCTCCGGGGCTCTCCTCGCACCCGGCCAGCAGGGAGCCGAACATCACCGACTCCGCACCGGCCACGAGGGCCTTGGCGATGTCACCGGAGTACTGCAGCCCGCCGTCGGCGATCAGCGGCACGTCGGAGGGCCCACAGGCCAGCGAGGCCTCGTAGACCGCGGTCACCTGGGGTACGCCGACCCCGGCGACCACGCGGGTGGTGCAGATCGAGCCCGGCCCGACGCCGACCTTGACCGCGTCCGCACCCGCATCGATCAGGGCCTGCGCCCCGCCTCGGGTGGCGACGTTGCCGCCGACGATCTGGACGTGCCGGGTCGCCGGGTCGCTCTTGAGCCGGCCGATCATGTCGAGCAGCAGCCGGGCGTGGCCGTGCGCGGTGTCCACCACGAGCACGTCGACGCCGGCCTCGACCAGGGTGGTGGCGCGCTGCCAGGCCTCGCCGAAGTAGCCGACGGCCGCACCGACGAGCAGCCGCCCGTCGGCGTCGTTGGAGGCGTTGGGGAACTGCTCGGACTTCACGAAGTCCTTGACCGTGATCAGGCCGGCAAGGCGGCCCTGGTCGTCGACGATCGGCAGCCGCTCGCGCTTGTGCTGGCGCAGCAGCGCGGTGGCGTCCTCGCGGCTGATCCCGATCGGTGCGGTGATCAGCGGCATCGGGGTCATCACCTCGTCGACCTTGGTGGTCGCCCACTCGGCCAGCGGGGTGAAGCGCAGGTCGCGGTTGGTGATGATGCCGAGAAGCCGGTTGTCGGTGTCGACCACGGGCAGTCCGGAGACGCGGTACTCACCGCAGATCTGGTCGAGCTCCTCCAGGGTCTTGTCCGGGGTGATCGTGACCGGGTTGGAGATCATGCCGGTCTGGGTGCGCTTGACCAGGTCGACCTGGTAGGCCTGGTCCTCGATGGACAGGTTGCGGTGCAGGATGCCGATGCCGCCCTCGCGGGCCATCGCGATCGCCATCCGCGACTCGGTGACCGTGTCCATGGCGCTGGAGATCAACGGCGTGCGCAGCGAGATCTCGCGCGTGAGCCTCGTGCTGGTGTCGACCTCGCTCGGGATCACGTCCGTCTCACCCGGCAGGAGCAGCACGTCGTCGTAGGTCAGTCCGAGCGGTGCGAACTTGCTGGGGACTTCTGAGGGGACACCTGGTGTCATCGGATCCGGGGCCCTTCCCGTGGAAACGTCTGGACCCTGAGTCTAACGACCGGAAGGGCTGCGATCTTCCCCCGGGACCGGTGCAGCGGTCGTGGAACGGTGCACTCCGGTCACCACGATCCGTGCCCGCAGCAGCCCGTCGCCGGCCTTGATCCTCGCCCGGAGGCCGACCTTGCTGAGCATGGAGACGAAGCCGGAGTCCTCGGGCAGCGCCAGCAGCACGATCTCGTCGGCTCCGGCGGCCGCCGCCTTCGACGCCGCCCGGGTGAGCAGCTGGGTGCCGATGCCGAGCCGGCGCCAGGACGGAGCCACCTCGATGGTCAGGTCGTGGTCCTCGGTGGGGCCGAACGTGGCGACGCCGACGACGTGTCCGCCGATCCGGGCGACCACGCCGCGGGGAGTCTCGTCGTACTCCACGGGGGTGGCGTTCCTGCGGGTCACGGGACGTCCCGCCGAGGAGGCGAGCGCGGTGAGCGCCGCGGCGCGGGAGTGCTCGGTGGCGCTCCACTTCTCCCGGTGCGGACCGAGCAGCTTCTCCAGCAGGGTCGGGAGCAGGTCGGGGTCCGCGACCACGTCGTGCGCCGCGGTCAGCCACCGGGTCGGCTGGTCGATCAGGTCGTGAGTGGTGCAGGGTTCGACGCTCACCTCGTCCCCGCCTGCACCACTCACGAGTTCGGCGACCGCTTTCGCGGTCCAGGTGTCGGGCGCACTGATCACCAGCTCGTCGGTGACGCGACCCAGGTCGGGAAAGATCTGCAGTCCGAGGATGTTCAGGCCGGCGTCTCCGCAGCGCGTGGACAGCAGCGCCAGCGCGCCGGGCCGCTCGGTGAGCGAGGCCCGAACTCGGAAGAACATGTGGCCACAGTGGCGGGAGTGTGTTGCGCGCTCGCTGCGCTTGTGTTGCAGGCATGTCAACAAGTTCGGCAACTCGGGCGGGGCCGGGTGGTTCAGTGGTGGGCATGGATCCGGTCACGGCCGCGTTCGACGCCGTCCCCCGAGCGGACTTCCTGCCGCGCCTGGCACGGCTCCGCTCCGGCCTCGACGCGCCCATCTCGATCGGTCACGGGCAGACCAACTCCCAGCCGCGCACGGTCGAGGCGATGCTGCGCCTGCTGGAGGTGCGACCGGGGCACCGGGTCCTCGAGGTCGGCGCCGGGTCGGGCTGGGTCACCGCCCTGCTGGCCCACCTCACCGGGGCCACCGGCTCGGTGGTCGGGGTCGAGCTGGTGCCGCAGCTGAGCGCGTGGGGCGCGCGCAACCTGGGGCGCCGGGACCAGCCGTGGGCCACGATCCGGCCCGCGGTCCCCTCGGTGCTGGGTCACCCCGAGGGGGCGCCGTACGACCGGATCCTGGTCTCCGCCGAGGCCGCCACCCTGCCCGAGGAGCTGCTCGACCAGCTCGGCGACGGCGGGCGCATCGTGGTCCCGGTCGCCGGCACGATGACCCTGGGAGTACGGCGAGGGGACGCCGTGGAGACCAGCGAGCACGGCAGGTACCGCTTCGTGCCGCTGCTGTGACGCCCGAACCCTCACAAATGTTGGGTTGTGAGGTCCCAAACTGCCGTTTCGACATCCCGACCCAACATTTGTGGGGTTGCGGCGAGCGGCTAGACGACCAGGCCGAGCAGGAGCACGAACACCAGGCCGGTGACCGACAGGGTGGTCTCCATCAGCGACCAGGACTTGATCGTCTGGCCGACCGAGAGCCCGAAGTACTCCTTGACCAGCCAGAAGCCGGCGTCGTTGACGTGGGAGAAGAACACCGATCCCGACCCGATCGCGAGCACCACCAGCGAGACCTCGCCCTGGCTGAGCCCCTCGACCAGGCCGAGCATCAGGGCCGAGGCCGTGATCGTGGCGACGGTGGCCGAGCCGGTCGCCAGGCGGATCAGCACCGCGAGGAACCAGGCCAGCAGCAGCACCGAGACGTTCGCGCCCTTGGCCCAGTCGGCCAGCAGGGTGCCGACGCCCGTGTCGACCAGCACCTGCTTGAACCCGCCGCCGGCCGAGACGATGAGCAGGATCCCGGCGATGGCCGGCAGCGAGCTCTCCACCGACTTGGTGATCGCGGCGCGGTCCATCCCGGACCCGCGGCCGAAGGTGAACATCGCCACGACGACCGCGATCAGCAGCGCCATGAACGGGTCGCCGATCACGTCGAAGACCTGCTGCACCCGGTTGTCCTCGTCGTCGATGGCGATGTCGGCGACCGCCTTGGCCATCATCAGCGCGACCGGCAGCAGGACGGTGGCCACGGTGACACCGAACCCGGGCCGGTCGCCCACATCGGTCTCCTCGCGGCCCGAGAACATCTCGGGGGCGGGTACGTCGACCCAGCGGGCGGCCACCCGGCCGAAGAGCGGCCCGGCGACCACGACGGTGGGGACGGCGACGATGATGCCGAGCATCAGGGTCGTGCCCAGGTCGGCGCCGAGGGAGTCGATCGCGACCAGCGGGCCGGGGTGCGGGGGCACCAGCCCGTGCATCGCGGAGAGCCCCGCGAGCGTGGGGATGCCGATCGCGATCACCGAGAGCTGGGCCCGCCTCGCCACCAGGTAGATCACCGGCATCAGCAGCACGAGGCCGATCTCGAAGAACATCGGCAGCCCGATCAGGGCGCCCACCCCGGCCATCGCCCAGGGCAGTCCCGCCTTCGAGGACCGCCCCACGATGGTGTCGACGATCTGGTCGGCGCCGCCGGAGTCGGCGAGCAGCTTGGCGAACATCGCGCCCAGGGCGATCAGGGCGCCGACGCCGGCGGCCGTCGTACCGAAGCCGGTGGAGAAGCTGCCGATCACGTCGCTGAGGTTCTGGCCGGCCACGATGCCCACCGTGAGCCCGCCGAAGATCAGCGCCAGGAACGGGTGCAGCTTGAGCCAGGTGATCAGCAAGACGATCAGCGCGATCGCCAGCAGCGTGGCGGTGACGAGCTGCCACCCCGCGGCGACGGGCTCGATGATCGGTGCGGCGTCGGCGAGGGGAACCATCACGCCTCCCGGCGGTGCTGGGCGAGGTAGGACTCCACGATCGCGTCGACGCCCTGGTCCACCTCGATCACGATCCCGTGCTCATCGGGCTCCAGCGGCTCCAGCGTCGCGAACTGCGAGCTGAGCAGCGAGGCCGGCATGAAGTGCCCCGGCCGGCTCGCCTGGCGACGGGTGATCACCTCGGGGCTTCCGTGCAGGTGCACGAACTCGACGGCGGAGGTGTGGCTGCGCAACTGGTCGCGGTAACGGCGCCGCAGCGCGGAGCAGCTGATCACTCCCCCGGTGGCCTCGTGCTCGTGCAGCCAGCGGCCGATCTCCTCGAGCCAGGGCCAGCGGTCGTGGTCGTCGAGCGCCTCCCCGGCGCTCATCTTCGCGATGTTGGCTGGCGGGTGGAAGTCATCCGCGTCGGCGTACGGCGCCCGCACCCGCTGAGCCAGCGCCGCCCCCACGGTGGACTTCCCCGAACCGGAGACGCCCATGACCACGACCAGCGGTGGCGGCACGCTGACTCCTCGCAGATCAGACGGTGGTGGCGCTCAGTCTGCTGGATGTGGGGCTCCAGGGCGAGGGTGTGCGGCGTCCGGTTTCCCAGGTGATGAACCAAAACTGCCTCTTCACACACCGGGTGAGGCGTGTGAAGAGGCAGTTCGGGTTCATCACCTGGGAAACCGTCAGGTCCCCCGGGTCAGTCGATCAGTGGCCGTGCCCGTGGCCGTGACCCGCGGCGGCGGGCTCTTCCTCTTCGGGCTTGTCCACGATCAGGGTCTCGGTCGTGAGCAGCATGCCCGCGATCGAGGTGGCGTTGGTCAGCGCGGACTTGGTCACCTTGACCGGGTCGAGCACGCCCTGGGAGACGAGGTCGCCGTACTCGCGGGTGGCGGCGTTGTAGCCGTTGCCCACACCGAGCTCGCGGACCTTGGCGACCACGACGTAGCCCTCCTGGCCACCGTTCTCGGCGATCCAGCGGAGGGGCTCGTCGGCGGCCTTGCGCACGATGCGCACGCCCATCGCCTCGTCACCGGTGAGGCCGAGGTCGTCCTCGAGCACGCTGACCGCGTGGATCAGGGCCGAGCCACCGCCGGGGACGATGCCCTCCTCGATCGCGGCGCGCGTCGCGGAGACGGCGTCCTCGATGCGGTGCTTCTTCTCCTTCAGCTCCACCTCGGTGGCGGCACCGACCTTGACGACGCACACGCCGCCGGCGAGCTTCGCGAGCCGCTCCTGCAGCTTCTCGCGGTCCCAGTCGGAGTCGCTGGCCTCGATCTCGGCCTTGATCTGGTTGACGCGGCCGTTGACCTCCTCGGCGTTGCCACCACCCTCGACGATCGTGGTGTTGTCCTTGGTGACCACGACGCGGCGGGCGGTGCCGAGCACGTCGAGACCGACCTGGTCGAGCTTGAGGCCGACCTCGGGGGCGATGACCTGGCCACCGGTGAGGGTGGCGATGTCCTGCATCATCGCCTTGCGGCGGTCACCGAAGGCGGGAGCCTTGACCGCGACGGCGTTGAACGTGCCACGGATCTTGTTGACCACCAGGGTCGAGAGCGCCTCACCCTCGACGTCCTCGGCGAGGATGAACAGCGGCTTGCCGGCCTGGATGACCTTCTCCAGCAGGGGCAGCATCTCGGCGATCGCGGAGATCTTGCCCTGGTGCAGCAGGATGTAGGGGTCGTCGAGGACGGCCTCCATCGACTCCTGGTCGGTGACGAAGTACGGCGAGAGGTAGCCCTTGTCGAACTGCATGCCCTCGGTGAACTCCAGCTCGGTGCCCATGGTGTTGGACTCCTCGACGGTGATCACGCCGTCCTTGCCGACCTTGTCGAAGGCCTGCGCGAGCAGGTCGCCGATGTGCTCGTCACGGCTGGAGACGGTGGCGACGGCCTCCATGTCCTTGCGGTCGTCCACGTCGCGGGCGGCCTTGCTCAGCGCCTCGTTGACCGCAGCGGTCGCCTGGTCCATGCCGCGCTTGAGGCCCATCGGGTTGATGCCGGCCGCGACGAAGCGCAGGCCCTCGTGCACCATCGACTGGGCGAGCACGGTCGCGGTCGTCGTACCGTCACCGGCGACGTCGTTGGTCTTGGTCGCGACCTCCTTGGCGAGCTGGGCGCCGAGGTTCTCGAACGGGTCGTCGAGCTCCACCTCACGGGCGACGGTCACACCGTCGTTGGTGATGGTGGGCGCGCCCCACTTCTTGTCCAGCACGACATAGCGGCCGCGCGGGCCGAGCGTCACCTTGACGGCGTTGGCGAGCTTGTCGACGCCACGCTCGAGCGAGCGGCGTGCGTCCTCGTCGAACTCGAGAATCTTGGGCATGTGTGCCTCCTACGAAAAAAGTTGAAGGCCCGAGCCGGGCAGGACGGGCCTGCGAGCTCTGGACCGGGGGACGTGCGGACTCAGGAGGCTGGGGCACACCGACGGCGTACGTCGGGTGCCCCAGCCGTCCGAGAAATCAGGAGACGACTGCGAGCACGTCGCGCGCGGAGAGGATGAGGTACTCCTCGCCGGCGTACTTGACCTCGGTGCCGCCGTACTTGCTGTAGATCACCTTGTCGCCGACAGCGACGTCCACCGGGATGCGCTCGTCGCCGTCCTCGTTCCACCGGCCGGCGCCGACTGCGATGACCTCGCCCTCCTGGGGCTTCTCCTTGGCGGTGTCCGGGATGACGAGTCCGGATGCCGTGGTCTGCTCAGCCTCGAGGGCCTTGACTACGATTCGGTCCTCGAGGGGCTTGATGTTGACCGACACTCTGATCAACCTCCATTTTCCACACAGTCGTTGGGATGTTAAAAGTTCTCGGCCTGCACTGACGGACGCCGTCGCGGGGCTCGTACGCCGGTACAAACGCAAACACTCACCGGGTGAGTGCCAGTTCAAAAACTAGCACTCGCACCCGATGAGTGCCAGAGCGGGGGCCTCAGACGGTTGTCGTCGAGGCGGCCCGGCGTGCGTGACGCAGACCCAGCAGGCCCAGCAGCAGCATCCCTGCGGCTCCCACGAAGGAGGCGATCGCGGCGTAGCCGGCGATGGTGCCCATCGTGGCGAAGGCGTAGCCGTAGAGGAGCAGGCCGCGGAGCGTGTTGCCCTGCAGGAGGCTCTCGCGCAGCGCGCCGGCCTCCTGGCCCTCCGGGGATGCCTTCTGCTCGTCGGTCATGGCCTGGAACTCGCTGCTGACCTCGGAGTAGGAGCGTCCTTCGCTGGAGTGGTTCATGTGGGTCAGGATGTAGTGGTCGGCGAAGGCACGCGCCTCGGGACCGGTGTCCATCTTGCTGCCCGCGAACTCCTTGAGGACCTTGGCGTCAGCGGGGGTGACGCTCTTCAGCGCATCGCCCTCGGGCATCGTGATGTCCTGCATGGTGAGCTGGTCATGCACCTGGTCAGCGATGAACGTGTTGGCCCAGGTGAGGAGCCCACCGGCTGCGAGGAGGACTGCGGCCAGGGCGAGCCCGGTCCACGAGATCAACTTGTCAAGTACAGAACGCATCGGTGACTCCTTGTCATGGCGGTTTCTCCGCCGGTTGTTCTTGTTTGATAAGCCTAGAAGTACGGATATCTACCGCCCAGAGGCGAAATCCCCCTGTTTATAGGGACCTATGGTTCCACCCGATGGGACCTTCACCGCGGTCCAGGACGGCCGTGGCGAGTCGCCCTCGGGGTCGGGTGACAGACTCCGCGCGTGGACCTCGACTCCTTCCGCTGGCTCCTGACCGGGGCCGGTCAACGCCTGCTCGAGCAGGCCGACGAGGTGACCCGCGGTGCGGCGCCCGGTGGCGCGGACAGCCTCCGCGCCCAGTCGGCGCTGCGGCGTGAGGCGTCCCCGGAGCACGTCGGCGCGGCGCTGACCCAGGTGGAGCTGCGCCGCCGTGCGGAGGCGAAGTTCGGTGACCTCTCCGCGCGGATGTACTTCACTCCCGAAGGCCTCGAGCAGGCCACCCGGCTCCCGGTCGCCACCCACCGCGCGGCCCGGGCACACGCCTCCGGGGCGGGCACGGTGATCGACCTCGGCTGCGGGATCGGCGGGGACCTCATCGCCTTCGCCGGCGCGGGCCTGACCGCTGCCGGGGTCGACCTCGACCCGGTCCGCGTGGCCGTCGCCGAGACCAACCTGCAGGTGCTCGGGCTCGGCGGCGCGGTGACCGTGGCTGACGCCACGACGATCGACACCTCCCCCTTCGCCGTCGCGTACGCCGACCCGGCCCGGCGCTCGGCCTCAGGCCGTAGCTTCAACGTCGACGAGTGGACGCCGCCGTGGTCGTTCGTGGAGACCCTGTTCGCCCGCGACTCGTGCGTGAAGCTCGCGCCCGGCATCCCCCACCACCTCGTCCCCGAGGGAGTCGAGGCCGAGTGGGTCAGCGACAACCGCGAGGTCAAGGAGGCCGTGCTCTGGTCGGGCCGCCTGGCCACCACCCGGCGCCGCGCCACGTTGATCACCGGCGGGGGCCTGGCGACGCTCACCGACGAGGACGACCCCGGTGCGGGGACCGGCCCGGTGGCCCGGTTCGTCTACGAGCCCGACGGCGCGGTGATCCGGGCGGGCCTGGTCACCGCGGTTGCGGCCGCGATCGAGGGACACCTCCTCGACGAGCACATCGCCTACGTGGCCTCGGACCTGGAGCGGCGTACGCCGTTCGCGCGGGGCTACCGGGTGGCGGAGGAGCTCCCCTACCGTGAGAAGCCGCTCAAGGCCGCCCTGCGCGCTCGTGGGGTCGGGCGCCTGACGATCAAGAAGCGCGGCGTCTCCGTGGTGCCCGAGGAGCTGCGCAAGCGGCTCTCGCTGCGTGGGGACCAGGAGGCAACGCTGGTGCTGACCCGCGTCGCAGGCAAGGGCACGGCGCTGCTCGTCGAGCCGCTGCCCTGAGCCGGCGGCTCAGGCGCCCAGCGACTCCTTCTCGGCGCCGATCGTGGTGTCGTCGCCGTGCCCCGTGTGCACGACTGTCTCGTCGGGCAGCGCGAACAGCTTGGTGCGGATCGACTCGACGATCAGGTCCTCGTCGCTGAACGAGCGGCCGGTGGCGCCCGGGCCGCCCTGGAACAGGGTGTCGCCGGTGAACACGCAGCCGAGGTCGTGCACGTAGAGGCAGATCGCACCGGGCGCGTGGCCCGGGGTGTGCAGCACCTTGAGCGCGGCTCCCCCCACCTTGATCGTCTGGCCGTCCTCGAGGTCGACGTCCCACAGCTGGTCGGGGTGGGTGAGCTCCCAGACCGGCTTGTCCGCGGGGTGCATCAGGATCGGCGCGGTGACGCGCTCCCGCAGCTGCGGCGCGACCCGCACGTGGTCGTCGTGGGCGTGCGTGCAGATGATGGCCTTGACCTGCCGGCCGCCGACCAGCGCCAGGATCTCGTCCACGTCGTGGGGCGCGTCGATGACCACGCACTCGTCGTCGTCGCCGATCACCCAGATGTTGTTGTCCACCTCGAAGGTCTCGCCGTCGAGGGAGAACGTGCCGCTGGAGACGGCGTGGTCGATGCGTACGGAGCTCATGGGTCGACCCTACGGCGCGTGCGAGCGGCGCCGGCACGGCCGGGTCGCCGGGCGTGAGTCAGGCCAGCGCGATGTTGACGGCCGATCCCTTGGTCGCCTGGTAGCCGGCCGACAGCTCGTCGTACGTCGTCGCGATCCGGGCCATCCGGCTCGCCAGCTCGGGTGAACCGGAGTCACGCACCTGTGCCGCGAGATCGGTGGAGGTGAAGAACTCGTTCACCCGGTTGTAGCGGTCGCGACCGGACGCCGGCTCGTCACGGTCCGGGTCGGGCACCGCAAAGACCGCACTCAGGATGGCCAGGTCGTGCGGGATCGCGAACGACTCGGCGGAGTCCTCGTGGCTGAACAGGTAGCTGAAGTTGTCGAAGCCCGACCACGTGATCCCCGACAGGCACAGCGAGCACGGCTCGTGCGTGGCGAGGAAGACGCAGTCCTTGACGTCGGGCCGACTCGGCAGGGCGAAGAACTCGCGCAGCGCGACGATCTCGCCGTGCCACAGAGGGTTTGCGGTCTCCTCGTTGGTGGCGGCCACCACCACCGACAGGTCGCTGGCGTCGAGGATCGCTGCACCGAAGAGCTTGTTCCCGGTCGCCACCCCCGCGCGGGTCAGCGGGACGATCGCCTGTTCGATCACCTCCAGGAGCCTCCCGACCTCCGCCTCGGACACCGGTGCGCGATCCGTCACGTGCTGCTCCCGTCGTCGGTGGTCCTCGGCCCGCCGCGGAGCGGGTCGGGCGACCTTACGGTGCGGCGCAGCAACGCCGCCAGGCCCAGCGCCACCAGCACCCCGGCGGCGTCCGCGAGGGCGTCGCGCACGTCGCCGTGGCGGTTGATCGGCAGCACGGACTGGAGCACCTCGGAGAGGCCGGCGTACGCCAGCAGGCCGAGCGCCAGCCACCGGACCGGCAGGCCGGCGAGGCGACCCGTGGCCGCCAGCGCCGCGAACAGGCAGAAGTGCACCAGCTTGTCGTTGACCTCGATGCCGCTCGGCACGTCGTCCGCCGGGGAGAACAGCATCACCAGGCTGAGCGCGCAGACCGCCGCGAAGACGAGCCTGCTCGTCCTCACCAGGCTCAGAGGATGACCACGGAGCGGAGCACGTCGCCGTGGTGCATCTTCTCGAACGCGGCCTCCACGTCGTCGAGGGCGATCTCCTCGGTGACGAACGCGTCGAGGTCCAGGCGGCCCTGCTGGTAGAGGTCGACCAGCATCGGGAAGTCGCGGCTGGGCAGGCAGTCGCCGTACCAGCTGGACTTCAGCGAGCCGCCCCGGCCGAACACGTCGATGAGCGGGATCTCGGGGATCTTCATGTCCGGGGTCGGTACGCCGACGAGGACGACGGTGCCGGCGAGGTCGCGGGCGTAGAACGCCTGCTTCCAGGTCTCGGGCCGGCCGACCGCCTCGATGACGACGTCGGCGCCGTTGCCGTCGGTGAGCGCCTGGATCGCCTCGACCGCGTCGTTGTCCTTGCTGTTCACGGTGTGCGTCGCGCCCATCTTGGTGGCGGCCTCGAGCTTCTTCTCGTCGATGTCGACGGCGATGATCTTGGCGGCGCCCGCCAGTGCGGACCCGGCGATCGCGGCGACGCCGACGCCACCGCAGCCGATCACTGCGACGCTCATCCCCCGGCCCACGTTGCCGGTGTTGATCGCCGCGCCGATGCCGGCCATCACGCCGCAGCCCAGCAGGCCCACCGCAGCGGGGCGGGCGTTCTCGTCGACCTTGGTGCACTGGCCGGCGGCGACGAGGGTCTTCTCGGCGAACGCGCCGATGCCCAGCGCCGCGGACAGCTCGGTGCCGTCCTCGAGGGTCATCTTCTGGGTGGCGTTGTGGGTGTTGAAGCAGTACCAGGGCTCGCCGCGCTTGCAGGCGCGGCACTCGCCGCAGACCGCGCGCCAGTTCAGCACCACGAAGTCGCCGGGGGCCACCTCGGTGACGCCCTCGCCGACGGACTCCACGACACCGGCCGCCTCGTGCCCGAGCAGGAACGGGAACTCGTCGTTGATCCCGCCCTCGCGGTAGTGCAGGTCGGTGTGGCACACCCCGCACGCCTGGATCTTCACCACGGCCTCGCCCGGACCGGGGTCGGGGACGTTGATCGTCTCGATGGAGACGGGCTCGCCCTTGGCGCGAGCGACGACGGCCTTGACCTGCTGCATGGTGGTCCTCCTGGGGAAACGCGGCATGTAAATCGGGGTTATGGACGCTCATCAAGGCTCGGGCCACGGCTTGGGTGTCCACGGGCCTTGCGAAGTCGTACGACGGGTCAGGGGGCCGTGAGCGACTGACGGCGATCCCTCGTCGCAAGGTACTCCCGTGCCAAACGCTCGAGAGCAGCGCGTCGCGCAGTACCGAAGAAGTCCGCCCAGATGATCCGCGAAACGCCGAAGCCCAGCGAGCGCAGCCAGTCCTCGCGCTGCTTCTCCTGCCACAGTGCCTCGACAGGATCAGCGGCCAGCCCTCCCCGGTCGGTCCCGATGAACTTCACCTTGCCGTCGACCTCGAAGACGTGCCCGTGCAGCAGCATGTCCACCCGGGCTCGACGTCCGCCGTCCTCGATCCACACCTGGGTGGCGGGAACGCCGAACCCCAGCTCACGCACCAGCATGCGACCGAGGCTCTCGGCCATGTTCTCGGCGCCCGGATCAGCCAGCTCGACCGCTTCCCGCGCCGTGGTGACGTAGGGCCAGGACCACATCTGTTTGAGCACCAGGCGCATCTGTGGCCGCGATCCGCCCAGCCGCAGCACCTCGTCACAGGCGATAACCCCGTCCTCGAGCCCGTGCTCCCTGGCGATGTCCACCGCGGTGCGCTCGCGACTCGTGACCAGGAGCCCGTGCACCGTCTCAGCCTGGGCCTCGGGGACGTGCGCCGGGTGGTGCTTGACTCCACCCTCGGTGCGACCGCCCTGCACCCGGGGGTGGGACACGTGCACCAGCTCGCGCCACCACGGCCGACAGCTCAGCCCGTGCACCACGGCAGCCGAGCTGTGGCTGAGCACGCTGGGCTCTCTCGCGCACAGGGTTGCCGCCGCTACGCGCATCAGGTGCTGTCGTGCCGGGTCGGCGGCCTCCCACTCCCAGCGCTCGGCGTACACCCCACGCCGTACGACGACCCAGGTCCCGTTCGGCCGAAGCGCGGTCTTCATCTGCCGTTCGCGAATCAGGGCATTGCGGGCCTGCTCGCGGGTGAAGACACCCAGCTGTGAGTTGGCAACGGCACGGAGATCGGGATTCACCCGACCGAGCGTGGCCCGAGCTGCGGAGCCCGCCCTCCGGTGCTGCGGAGTCTGGGGACGGAGCCTCGCCCCCGAGGTCCTGTGCACACGAACTGGTCCCGCGACTTCGCAAGGCCTGTGGACGCTGAAGCCCCGGCCCGGGCCTTGATGAGCGTCCATAACCCCGATTTACATGGGGTTCGCCAGGCTTACACCAGTATCTCGGTCACCGGCATCGAGGAGTCGGCGGGGAGGTCGAGCGCCGAGGGGGTCCGGCCGCGTGCGACCATCTCGGCCCCCAGGGCGGCCACCATCGCGCCGTTGTCGGTGCACAGGCCCGGGCGGGGGACGCGCACGCGGATGCCGTGTACGGCGGCACGCTCCTCGGCGAGCACACGCAGCCGGGAGTTCGCGGCCACGCCACCGCCGATCAGGATGTCCTCGACGCCCTCGGAGACGGCCGCGGCGACCGCCTTGCGGGTGAGCACGTCACACACCGCCTCCTGGAAGGAGGCTGCGACGTCGGCGACCGGGACGGGGTCCCCGGAGGCCTCGCGCGCCTGCACCCACCGAGCGACGGCGGTCTTGAGCCCGGAGAAGGAGAAGTCGAAGCGGTGCCGCTCGAGGTCGCGGTTGGTGGAGAGCCCGCGCGGGAAGTCGATGGCGACCGAGGACCCGGAGGCGGCGGCCCGGTCGATGTGCGGGCCGCCCGGGAACGGGAGGCCCAGGAGCCGGGCGACCTTGTCGAAGGCCTCTCCGGCGGCGTCGTCGATCGTGGCGCCCAGCGGCTCCACGGACGCGGTCACGTCGCCCACCCGGAGCAGCGAGGAGTGACCACCGGAGACCAGGAGCGCCAGGCAGGGCTCGGGCAGCGGACCGTGCTCGAGCTGGTCGACGGCCACGTGGGCCGCGAGATGGTTCACGCCGTACAGCGGCTTCTCCAGCGCCAGCGCCAGCGACTTGGCCGCCGCGACCCCGACCAGCAGCGCCCCGGCCAGTCCCGGCCCCGCGGTCACCGCGATCGCGTCGACGTCGCGCAGGGACACGCCCGCGGTGGCGCAGGCGCGGTCGAGGGTGGGCACCATCGCCTCGAGGTGCGCACGCGAGGCGACCTCGGGGACGACGCCGCCGAACCGCGCGTGCTCCTCGACCGAGGACGCCACCGCGTCCGCGAGCAGGGTGTGCCCGGAGACGATGCCGACACCGGTCTCGTCGCAGGAGGTCTCGATGCCGAGGACGAGGGGTGCGGAGGCCGAGAGCGAGGTCACGGCGCCATTGTGCCCGCTGCCCCGCAGCCGCGGCCCAGGCCCAGCCGCAGCACGACCGCGGTGGCCCCGTCGGCGTAGTACCGCGGACGCCGGTCGATCTCCACGAACCCGCTCCTGGCATAGAACGCGAGGGCGCCTCGGTTGTCCTCGCGGACCTCGAGCAGCAGCCGGTCGGCTTCGGTGCGCGCTGCGGCCGCCACCACCGCTGCCAGGAGGGCCGAGGCGACGCCGGTACGCCGGTGAGCCGGGTCGACGGCGATCCGCTGGAGCTCGGCGATGTCGCCCGCCGCCGAGGTGACCGCGTGGCCCACCACGACGCCGTCGGCCTCGGCCACGAGGTAGCTGACGGTGGGCAGCGTCCCGGCGATGCCCTCGGCGACCAGCCCCCGGCTCCAGGCGTCGGCGCCCAGGCACTCCGCCTCCAGGCGCGCGACCGCCTCCACGTCCTCGGGCTGCGCGGGCCGGACCGGGACGGGCGGAGTCACGGCGGGGGCGGGCACGCGCCCATCCTGCCTCGCCGCCGCGGGTCGGCTCACCCCGGCCGCCGGGCCGTCCCGAAATCTCCGGTCCGTCACCAATCCGCGGGAGGCGGCACTCCGAATCACCTGCGTGACCAGGCCTGCACATGTTGAGAAAGTGAGTCCGTGAACCCGATCAGTCCCGATCCCGCCGACCCCCCGCCCCGGGGTCGACCGGGTTCGCCCCCGGGAAGCACCGGGGACGCCGGCGAGCTCGCCGCCCTGCTCAGGCTCTCGGGCCGCGGCGACGAGCAGGCCTTCGCCCGGCTCTACGACGCGACCGCGGCACGTGCCTACGGGTTGGCGTTGCGAGTCGTCCGGGACCCGAGCCAGGCCGAGGAGGTCACCCAGGAGGCGTTCCTCGAGATCTGGAGGACTGCCGGGAGGTACGACGCGGGCCGCGGCAGTGCGGTCTCCTGGATCCTGACGCTGGTCCACCGCAAGGCAGTGGACCGGGTCCGGTCCGCGGAGGCCAGCACCCGTCGCGACACCAGGTACCACGCGGGAAACCAGTCCGTTGAGCACGACTCGACGGCCGAGGCGGCCCAGGCCTCGCTCGAGGCACGACGGGTCCGGCAGGCGCTGGACTCGTTGACCCAGGTCCAGCGCGAGGCGCTGGAGCTGGCCTATTTCAGGGGCTACACCCACACGGAGGTGGCGACGATGCTCGACCTACCGGTTGGGACGGCCAAGACAAGGATTCGAGACGGCCTGATCCGTCTCCGCGACACGATGGGAGTAGGACAGTGAACGAGTCCCTGCACGCGCTGTCCGGCGCCTACGTCGTCGACGCGCTCGACGACGCCGAACGCGCCGCCTTCGAGCAGCACCTTCCCGATTGCCTGGACTGCCAGCGCGAGGTCGCCAGCCTCCGTGAGGCGACCGCCCTGCTGGCCGACGGCGCCGCGACCACCCCGCCCCCGTCCCTGCGCGACTCGGTGCTGGCGGGGATCACCACGATCCGTCCCCTGGCCCCGGAAACCGGGTCCGGGACAGATTCGGCGACTGACCCGGCGACGGGCTCCGCGCCCGGTGCCGGCCCGGCCGAGGAGGACACGAGCCCGGACCGGCGCGCCAAGGTGCTGCCGTTTCGGCCGCGTGGTCCCCGGGTGGCGAAGCTGCTGGTCGCCGCCGCGGCCGTGGTGGCGATCGCGGGTGGGGCGATCTACCAGCCCTGGCAGGACGCGAACCCGCCCACCCAGACGCTGAGCGCCGCAGACCGGGTGCTGGCCGCGTCCGACGCCAAGCACTACTCGATCGACTTCAAGGACGGCTCCAGCGCCACCGTGGTCCGTTCCATGAGGGAGGGACGCGCGGTGCTGCTCACCCGGGACATGGCCGCTCCCCCGGCCGGCAAGGCGTTCGAGATCTGGTTGCAGGACGACAAGGGGACGATGCTGCCCGCCGGGATGATGAAGACCGAGGGCGACCACAAGGTGCTCCTGGAAGGTGCTGCCGACAAGGCGACCGGCGTGGGCATCACCGTGGAGCCCGCGTCCGGATCCAAGGAGCCGACCAGCCCGCCGATCGCGCTCTTCGAGCTCGACAAGGGCAGCGCATGACCCTTCCCCCGACGCGACGCGTTGCCGTGATCGGCAGCGGGGTCGCCGGACTGGCGGCTGCCCACGTGCTCAGCGGCGAGGCCCGGGTGACGCTCTACGAGGCGGACGCTCGGCTTGGCGGCCACGCCGACACCCACGTGGTCGACGGCCCGGGAGACACGTCCTGGGCGGTCGACACCGGCTTCATCGTGCACAACACCCGCACCTACCCCCACCTGGTCCGGCTCTTCGACGAGCTCGGCGTGCAGACCCAGGAGTCCGACATGTCGATGTCGGTGCGCTCGGACGCCGACGGCCTGGAGTGGGCCGGGGCGCTCGGGCTGCCGGGGCTGTTCCCCACGTGGCGCAACCTGCTGCGTCCGGCGTACCTGCGGATGCTCACCGAGATCCCCCGCTTCCACCGGATGGCACGGCGGGTGCTGGCGGAGGTTTCGACAGGCTCAACCACCGACGGAGCAAGCTCGACCACCGGTGCCGACGAGACGCTGCGGTCGGTGCTCGAGCGGGGCCGGTTCTCGCCCGCGTTCCGCACCCACTTCATGGAGCCGCTGGTCGCGTGCGTGTGGTCCTGCGACCCGGCACTGGCCCTGGAGTACCCCGCGCGCTACCTGTTCACCTTCCTGCAGCACCACGGCATGCTGCAGGTCTTCGGCTCCCCGCGGTGGCGCACCGTCACCGGCGGGTCACAGGAGTACGTCGGGAAGGTGGCCGCCCGCCTTCCCGACGTGCGCACCTCCACCAAGGTGACCACCGTCCTCGAAACGCCGACCGGGGTGCAGGTCACCGACGGCAACGGCCACGTGGACACCTTCGACGCCGTGGTCATCGCGACCCACCCCGGACAGGTTCTCGCGATGCTCGCGCAGCCGACCGCCGTGCAGCGCGAGCTGCTCGGCGCGATGCCGTACTCCGCGAACATCGCACAGCTGCACACCGACCAGGGCGTGCTCCCCCGCAACCCTCGAGCGCGCGCCTCGTGGAACTACCTGCGGCGGGGCTCGAGCGACGGAGGGGTCTCGACCGACGGCCCGCAGGCGGTGACGGTCAGCTACGACATGACCCGGCTGATGCGCCTGCCCGTGCCCGAGGACGGGCGGCGGTTCATCGTGACGCTGGGTGGCGCCGACCTCGTGGACCAGTCCCGGGTGATCGCGACGATGGAGTACGAGCACCCGATCTACACCCCCACCTCGGTGGCCGCCCAGCGACGCCTGCCGGAGTGCGACACCGACCGGGTGGTGCTCGCCGGCGCCTGGCACGGCTGGGGCTTCCACGAGGACGGCGCCCGCTCCGGTGTCGAGGCGGCCGCGAAGCTGGGCGTGGAGTGGAGCAGGAGTACGCCGCCGCCGACCGAGCCCACGACGTACGCCACCACGATCCGGCACCTGCGCCGCCGGCCGTTCCGTCGCAGCTTCACGCACCGTTCCCGGACGATGCTCGTCGACCTCGACCACCTGCCCGACGACGGGGTGCTGGGGCGCTTCGAGGCGCGCGACCACCTCGGCCACCCGGGCTCGACGATCAGGGCCAACGTCGAGAACTTCCTTTCCCTCAACGGGGTCGAGCCAGACGGCGGCCGCATCCTGATGGCCGCCAACGCCCGTGCCCTGGGCCACTGCTTCAACCCGATCAGCGTCTTCTGGTGCCACCGGGTCGACGGCGAGCTGGCCGGGGTGGTGGTCGAGGTGCACAACACCTACGGCGACCGGCACGCCTACCTGGTGAACCCCGACGAACAGGGCCGGGCGCGGACCGAGAAGCAGATGTACGTCTCCCCGTTCCACGGCACCGACGGCCACTACGAGATCGCCGTGCCGCGACCGGGAAACCGCCTGCACGTCACGGTGTCGCTGCACACCGACGACGGCGCCGTCTTCACGGCCTCGCTGGACGGCCAGCCCACCCGCACCTCCGCACTGCGCAGCGCGCCCTCCGCCCTGCGCGGCACCGTGCTGATCCATGCCCACGGCATCTGGCTGTGGGCCCGGCGACTCGGGATCCGGGCACGACCCGACCATCCCCGACAGGAAGGCGTCTGAGAGATGACGACGACTCCCCTCCACCGGCCCAGCACCCGCTGGGCCGGGCTCGACGACCCGCCCACCGGGCTGGTGTCCGACGTCTCCACGCGGGTCGCCCGGCGGCTGTTCCGGGCCGCAGTGAACCGGCTCCCGGTCACCGTGCGCGTTGGCAGCGACTCCGCCACGACCTGGGGCACCGGTGGACCCGAGATGACGATCCAACGCCCCACCGAGTTCTTCGCCCGGCTGGGCCGCGACGGCCTGATCGGCTTCGGCGAGGCCTACCTCACCGGCGCCTGGGACGCCGAGGACCTCGGCGGCTTCCTCACGGTGCTCGCGGCACGGATGCCGACGCTGGTGCCGGCACCGCTGCAGAAGCTGCGCTCTGCCTACGTACGCCGCCCGCCGCGCGCCCAGAGGAACACCCGGGGCAACACCCGCGGCAACATCGCGCACCACTACGACCTGTCCAACGAGCTCTTCCAGGAGTTCCTCGACGAGACGCTGAGCTACTCCGCGGCGCTGTTCGACACCTCGGTGGTCGACCGCGGCGACCGGCTCCAGGCCTCGCCGCCCGACCTCGACCACCCCGAGCCGCTGGCACAGGCGCAGGCCCGCAAGATCGAGCGCCTGCTGGACGAGGCCGGTGTCGGTGCGGGCAGCCGGGTGCTCGAGATCGGCACCGGCTGGGGCGAGCTGGCTGTCCGTGCAGCGCGCCGCGGCGCCAGCGTCCACTCCGTCACCTTGTCCAGCGAGCAGCTCGAGCTCGCCCAGGATCGCGTCGCGGCCGAGGGTCTCGCCGACCTGGTCACGCTCGAGCTGTGCGACTACCGCGACGTCCGGGGCAGCTACGACGCGATCGTCTCGGTGGAGATGATCGAGGCGGTCGGGCACGAGTTCTGGTCGACGTACTTCTGCGCTATCGACCGGTTGCTCGCCCCGGGCGGGCGCGTCGGGATCCAGGCGATCACGATGCCGCACGACCGGATGCTCGCGACCCGGAACACGTGGACGTGGATCAACAAGTACATCTTCCCCGGCGGGTTCCTGCCCTCGGTCACCGCGATCGACGAGATCACCAGGGCGGACACCACCCTGCGGCTCACCGGCCGGCTGTCCTTCGGCCAGCACTACGCCGCGACGCTGCGTCGGTGGGACCGGGCGTTCGGGCAGGCCGGGGACAGGGTGCACGAGCTCGGCTTCGACGCGACCTTCCGGCGGATGTGGCACTTCTACCTGGAGTACTCCCGGGCCGGGTTCGCGTCCGGCTACCTCGACGTGCAGCAGCTGACGTTCTCCAGGGAGGGCTGAGATGACCACCACCGTGTCCCGCCCCGCCGAGGCGCCGAGCCGCGCGGGCGGGGTCGCTGCCCGGCTGGAGGACGCGTTGCGCCCGTTCGTGGGAGGCGACCTCCCCGTCCGGCTGCGTGCCTGGGACGGCTCGGAGGCAGGTCCGGCGGAGGCTCCGCTCGTCGAGCTGCGCTCCCCCGACGCCGTACGCCGACTGCTGCTCCATCCCGGTGAGCTCGGCGCCGCCCAGGCCTACGTCACCGGCGAGATCGAGGTGCACCACGACCTGGACCGAGCACTGACCCACGTCTGGTCGGTCGCCGAGCAGCGGGGGCTCAGCGGCGTCCGACCCTCGCCCACGGCCTTCGCCCGGGCCCTGCGCACGGCGATGGCCGTCGGCGCGCTCGGCAGACCGCCGGCGACCCCGGCCTCACAGGCGCGGGTGAAGGGACGGCTGCACAGCAAGCTGCGGGACCGGAGCGCGATCAGCCACCACTACGACCTCTCCAACGAGTTCTACTCATTGATCCTCGACCCGCAGATGGCGTACTCGTCGGGCTACTGGCGGTCCGCGGAGCCGTCGTACACCGTGGAGGACGCGCAGCGCGACAAGCTCGACCTCGTCTGCCGCAAGCTCGGGCTGGGCCCGGGCATGCGCTTCCTCGACGTCGGCAGCGGCTGGGGCGCCCTGTCGCTGCACGCGGCCCAGCACTACGGGGCGCGGGTCACCGGCGTCACGATCGCCGCGGAGCAGAAGCGGTTCATCGACGAGCGGATCCGCGAGCGCGGGCTCGAGGGGCAGGTCGAGATCCGGCTGCAGGACTACCGCGAGATCCCCGAGGTGTCGGGGTCGGGTCTCAGCGCGGGACCCTTCGACGCCGTCGGCTCCCTGGAGATGGGCGAGCACGTCGGTGAGCAGAACTACGGCACCTACGCGCAGGTGCTGCACGACGCGGTCCGGCCCGGAGGTCGGGTGCTGGTGCAGCAGATGTCCCGTGCCGGCGGTCGTCGCTCGCACCCTGCTGGCGGTCCGTTCATCGAGTCGTTCATCGCACCCGACATGCACATGCGGCCCGTCGGCGAGACCGTGGCGTTCCTCGAGCGTGCCGGGCTGGAGGTGCGCGACGTCCACGGAATGCGTGAGCACTACGTGCGCACGGTCGAGGGGTGGCTGGCGAACTTCGAGGCCAACCTCGGCCGGCTCACCGAGCTGGTGGGCGAGGAGGTCGTGCGGGTGTGGCGGCTCTACCTGGTCGGGGGCTCGATGGCCTTCCGGGACGGCCGGATGGGCGTGGACCAGCTGCTGATGGTCAGGCCGGACGCCGGCCACTCGCTGCCCCCGGTGAGGAGCTGGTGAGCCTGCTGGCCGTGCTCCTCGCGAACGCGCTGGCCGTCACCGCACTGATGACGGTGACCGCGCTGGTCGCCCACCGCATCGGACGTGTCGCGGTGGTCGACCTGGCGTGGGGCCTGGGCTTCGTGCTGGTCGCGGTGGTCAGCGCACTGCTCGGCGTGGGTTCGCTGCGGTGGCTGCTGCTCGCGATGGTGGCGCTGTGGGGCGGCCGGCTGGCCTGGCACGTGGGCCGCCGGGTGCTCGCCACCGACGAGGAGGACCCGCGCTACGCGAAGATGCTCGACGGCAAGCCGTTCTCCTTCGCGGTGACCCGGGTCTTCGCGACCCAGGGCGCGGCGATGTGGTTCGTGTCGCTGCCGGTGCAGGTGGCCTCAGTCGCCGAGCAGGAGCCGTGGCCCTGGCTGGTCGCGGCCGGTGTGCTCGTCTGGGCGGTCGGGCTGGTGTTCGAGGCGGTCGGCGACCAGCAGCTGGCGGCGTACAAGCAGGATCCGGACCGCCGCCCGGTGATGGACCGCGGACTGTGGCGCTACACCCGGCACCCGAACTACTTCGGCGACGCCTGCGTGTGGTGGGGCATCTTCCTGGTCGCCGTCGGGGACAGTCGCCTCGCGCTCACCACGGTGCTCTCGCCGGTGGTGATGACCTACTTCCTGGTGTTCGCGACCGGCGCCAGGCTGCTGGAGCAGACGATGATGAAGCGCCGCGGCTACCCGGAGTACGCTGAGCGCACCTCGATGTTCTTCCCGCTGCCGCCGCGCAACCGGGTCAGCTGACCCGCTTCGGCTTCCCGGGCTCGACCGCGTCGGGGCGGCGCAGGTAGAGCGGGTTCGGCTCGGTGAGCTCGAACCGCTGGTTGACCACGACGTCGCACAGCACAGCGGCCGAGGGGTGCTCGGGGCCGGTGGCGTGCGGGAAGGCCTCGGGGTAGAGCACCGCGCCCCGACCCACCGTCGGCTGGTCGGTCGCAGCGTCGACGGGCTTGAGCACCTCCGGGCCCGAGACGCGTCGCCCTGCGGCGTACGACGCGATGTAGACCTCCTTGCGGCGAGCGTCCGTGGCCACCGCGAACTCTGTGAGGCCCTGGTCGATCGCCTCCGCCGCGAGGATGTCGAGCGAGCACACGCCGTGGACCGGGATCCCGCGCGCATGGGCGAGCGTCCGCGCGGTGACCAGCCCGACGCGGAGCCCGGTGTAGGGCCCCGGCCCGACCCCGACCGCGATCGCGGTGAGGTCCGCCGCCTTGGCGCCGGCCTCGTTGAGCACGTGCTCGATCCCCGGCGCCAGCATCTCGCCGTGCCGCATGGACTCGGTCGAGACGAACCTCGCCACCACCGACGTCCCGTCGTGCAGGGCGACAGTGACGTGAGGCGTAGCGGTGTCGAAGGCAAGCAGCACCCCCCGACCCTAAGCCGCCCCCCTCCCCACGCTCGGCAGGTGGTCGAGCAGCGAGCGCAGCCGTGCGTCGAGCAGCCCACCCCAAGGTGGTCGAGCAGCGAGCGCTAGCGAGCGGACAGTCGAGACCACGCAAGGCGAGGCGGGAGGCAGACGTACGACGACACTCCCCGCCCACGCAGACCTACCGGCACGCGACCCGCGGCCACGGCATGACGGCCCCAGCGGCTGATCGCCAGGACCGTCACCTGAGAACCGTTACCCGCCTCATTGGCGGCTCACCGTTCGCCTCCACGCTGACCAGACGGCCAGCACGCGGCAACCTCGCCATCCCCACGTTCGAGACGGTTACCGGTCAGGGCTGGGTAGCCGAAGGTGCCGACCTGCCCGACATCTCCTTGACCACCGGCTCGGAGATCGTGGAGGTGAAGAAGCTTGGCGGCATCGTTGGGCTGACCAACGAGTCCATCGAGGACACCGGCCTCAACCTCACCGACGAGGTCCGCCGCGTCGTGCAGGACGCGTTCTCAGCCGACCTCCATGACGGGCTTATCAACGGCAGCGGCCTGCTGAACACCCCGACCGGGGTGCTGTCTCGCGCCGAGGAGGTCACGGGCGAGACGTTGACCGAGGCCGTGGGAGTGGCCATGGCTGAGATGGGCGAGGCCGGCGGCACACCCACCCACCTCGCGATCAGCCCCACCGCCGCCGTGGCCGAGGCAACCCGCACCGATGGCCAGGACCGACCCCTCTACACCGGAGGAGTCCTGCCCAACCTCTGTGGTCTCACCGTGGTCCGGGTGCCTGGATGACCTAGCCGATGGTCTACGACAAGGCCCCGGTCTACCTGGTGGTCGCCCGCGACTTCGCGGTGCGGATTAGTCAGGACTACGCCCCTGCGTTCAAGTTCGACATGACCGCGCTACGGCTCACTGGGCGGTTCGGGGTTGGCATCCTCACGCTGACGAAATCAGTCCGCAAGGTGGCGGTGACGCCGTGACGCAGACACCTCCTGGCAGGGAGGTCACCTGGTCATGAGGTCGACAATCAACCGGACCAGGTTGACCACGAGGTTGCTCACCCCCACCACATCGCGCCAAGCATTCCTCGGGGTGGGGTCGTTCTTCTTCGGCACTTCCGGCACCATGGGAGGTGTCCTCTCGTTTCGCAGCGGGTCGGACATTGGGCGGCTCCGTTCCAGCGGGGCCGCCCATCCTCAATCCACCGCACCCGGCGAACAGATCGATTGGGGCGACCAGCCCTCGAGAGAAAACGCTACTTGCCCGCGTTGACAACCTCAGTGCAGTTCGCGCCTAGATGGGGACGGGGAAGCCGTCAGTAGCCGCTCCATGCCGGACCATGCCGGACTACGTGCCCCGTACAGCACGCCTAAATTGACGCGGAGATGGGCGTGTCGGAGCGCCTGTATGTTGATCTCCTTCGCGTCGATCTCATAGTCGGCGTCGTAGCCGATCTCCTCGGTGCCGTTGAGGTAGTAGTCGCGCACGATGGAGAAAATGGCCCACTGGTGCCGCCTGGGTGCGGGAAGGCCTTCTCGCTCATCCTTCGGGGGCAGATATGACGACGGGACGGCGACCGGCACCGACAAACGTCAAGAAGCTCCACGGCGTCCGAGCGAGCAGAATCCATCATGATGGGCCTGAGCCCCACGAGATCGACCCGGAGCCGCCTACGTGGGCCGAGGGCGAGTGGCTGGTCATCTGGCAGCGCACCTGCGATGTCTTGCGCGGCATGGGCATCCTCTACGCCGCCGACCGCGAGGCCCTGACCTGTTTCATGACTGCCGTCCACGAGCACGACCGGCTGGCGCGAGTGCTGGTGAAGGCTCCAGCGGTGGTGCGCGAAGGCAACGGGATGCCGATGGCCAACCCGTTGGGTCGGGCCCTGCGGCAGTGCTCCGGGGAGGTCTCCCGGTGGGCCTCCACTTCGGCTCACTCCAGCCGAGCGCAGCCGGGTCAGCAGGACCGCCACCACGTCCGGGCAGGCTGGCGAGACCGACGACCTGGCCGGGACGTACTACCGGTAGTAATCCCCGGGATTGAAGCGATACTGGGTCGGCCTGCCCCTCAATTCGAACTCGCCGTCTTTCAGGATCTCCGAGACTTTTTGCATGCTCTGCTTCACGACAGGATTGCCTTCCTGGTCGCTGCCCAGGATCAGGCCTCGGCCCCCATACCGGTCAGTCGCGTGTCCCCAAAAATCCATACTGTCGATCTCGGCGTCAGTCAGGCGACATACATCCTTGGTCTTGTGCCTGCGGAGAGTGAGCGCCGAGTCGATCTTCTTGATGCTTCGCCAGGCCTCGTAGCGCTCGAAGTCGTGCGTCAGAGAGGCGGGCGCCATGACCCGGTAGGGGGTATAGCGGACGATGAGGATCCATTTCCCGAGCCCGAAGATGTGCTGAATCGCAAACATCTCTTGGGTAGACAGTTCGGCGCCAAGGGCCGTCTCGGCCACGGGTCGAGACCCCTGAGCCACATTGGAGGCGCACACAAGAAACGTCCCGCTGCCAGGTGCTCGCGCCAGACCGAAGTACCAGGTTCCGGGAACATCGACGTTCCGGAAGACCGCTGACCTCATCGCATCCGTATTCACGCGGCGATCTGGCGGCAGGTAAGACTCGTGGGTGATGCATGTCTTCCTGCACCAACGGGCGAGCGTCGCGACCTCCTCCGTTGTCAACCGCCAGGTGCGCTCGCTCACCATGCGCCTGATTACGGCCTGCGTCGCGACCTCAAGTTCCGACATCCAACCGTTGTTGCATGTTCGACACACCGCTCGAACTTTGATGGCCGTTGACCGGATAGATGGGCGGCTGCCGACTGGCGCCATTGCCACAGTCGGTCCCATGGGGTCGTCCATCAGGAGGCGCTCTTCGAAGAAGGGTGGGACTTCTCGGTCCATGATTGGGGAAGACTTGTCGTCCGATCCGTGCGCATCTCGCCAAACCCACTTCGGCAGGACGTGTTCGTTCGACAAGTCGCCAGATGCTCCGCAGAACACGCAGCGCCTGGCGGACACCTCGGTGACACCTTCTGGATCGGATGTCTCCACAGACCAAGATTGCCATCGACAGTGGGCAAGCGTTAGCCAGCGTTCGTATGACGGTTTCCTAGTTTCTGGCAGTGCGCGAAAATCCCTGGCCGGGCGTTCTCCACGGTCGGTCCCGCCGCAGGGCCTCCCCTCCCCCTACGTGAGCGGTGCTGCTCTCCGACCACGGCATACTGAGTCATCGCGGTCGGGCACTCTGCCAGGACTCGCCCATCGACTCCTTGGCCCTAATGGGTACCCCGGTCAGTCTCCGGTCTTGAGCCGGTGATGCTTCCGGCACATCGGCGCCACACATTGCAATTGCACGTGGTTCTGCCCCGATCGTGCGGCACGCAGTGCTCGGAGTCGCACTTCCGCGCAGGCCGGGTGCACCACGGGAACACGCAGTTGTGGTCGCGCAACTGGGTTTGCTCGGCCAACCGGTCCGGGCCTCGTAGGCGTTCACACCGATGTGGTCGTTCAGATCGATCACCGGCTTCACGGTCACCGCCGTGTCCGGGTTGGCGCACCAGGTGCGGACCCGCTCGGCAGTGACCCCGGTGCGGGTGTTCTCCACCCGCACCAGGTGCAAGCCGTCGTCGCCTCGGAGTGCGGCGTCGGAGAGGTGGACGTAGAGGACCACCTGGCGGGGCTTGGGTGCCACGCCCGGCTTGCGTTGTGTGGTCTCGACTATCCGCTCGCTGGCGCTCACTGCTCGACCACCTCGTGGGTCGCGGGCCACCGTGCCTGGGTCGCGTGCCACGGCGTACCCCGGCCCACCACCACCCGGCGTACTTCTGCTTCCCGGGTCACCTTGCGTGGTCTCGACTATCCGCTCGCTTCGCTCGCTGCTCGACCACCTTGTGGTCGCACGGCCCGGCCGTACGCCTCGGTCGAACACCTTCAAGCTCACCCGCTGGTGAGTGATCCCACCGGCCCGAGGTCGAACTCTCGCCAGCGGGGGCCGACGGGGGTGAGGGTGATGGTGCGCTGGTCGTCGGGGGCCTGCTTGAGGCTGAGCTCGAGGCGGTCGACCGAGAGGGCCTCGGCCAGGCCCTCGCCCCACTCCACGACGGTGACGGCCTCGTCGAGGTCGGTGTCGAGGTCGAGGTCGTCGAGCTCGGCGGTGCCGCCGAGGCGGTAGGCGTCGACGTGAACCAGCGCCGGGCCGTCGGTGAGCGAGGGGTGCACGCGCGCGATCACGAACGTGGGCGAGGTGATGTCGCCGCGGACCCCCAGGCCCGCGCCGATCCCCTGGGTCAGGGTGGTCTTGCCGGCGCCGAGGTCGCCGGTCAGGATCACCAGGTCACCGGGGCCGAGGCGAGTGGCGAGGTGCTCGCCGAACTCACGGGTCTCCTCCGGCGTGTGCAGGGTCGCGGTGATCGGCAGCATCCGCAGCATGGTGAGGCGGTTGCCGTTGCGGTCCGCCTCCACGTAGCCGAGGTTGCGCCAGAAGTTGATCGTCCCCGGCAGCTCCACCCGCGCCTCGAGCTCGAGGCCGGTGAACCCGAGGTCCTGGGCGATCTCGCGGGCCCGGGAAGCCATCTGGGCGGCGACGCCGAGCCCCCTCACCTGGGGCAGTACGCCGACCCGGCGCAGCCCGAGCAGCCGCCCGCGCGGCTCGAACAGCAGCGCTCCCACGGGCGATCCGTCGTGCTCGACGAGCAGGCCACCGTGGGCGTCGAGCGCCTCGCCGATGGACTCGACCGACTCCTGCAGCGCGGTCGCGGGCGGGTCCAGCGGCGGACGGTTCGCGAACGCCTGGTGCACGATCTCGAGCACGTCTGCTGCCCGGGAGCCGTCCACGGTCTCGATCGTGGTCTCGTCACTCATCGCCGCTCCCCCGCTAGCTCCTGGAGTGCCGAGCTGATCGTCTCGTGGGCCTCGAAGATCACCATGTGTCCCGCGCCCTCGCACTCCACCAGCCGCGCCTCCGGCATCCGGGCAGCCATCTTGCGGCTGTGCCCGATCGAGGTGAGCTTGTCCCTGGTGCCGCAGATGATGGTCGTCGGGATCCCCGCGAACGCGGTGAGGTGCTCGAACTTGTCGAGGACCGAGAAGTTCGGGAAGAACTCGGCCAGCACGTCGAAGGACGTGCCCGCCAGCATCTCGTCGAGGAACTCCACCTGCGCGGCCGGGACGTCCTTGCTGCCGAACGCGAACAGGTCCGCCACGATGAAGCCGATGTTGGAGCCCGAGCGGCGCGCGGAGTCGACGAGCTCGGGTGCGCGCGCGAGCGCCGCGATCACCCGCGGGGCGAGCACCTCCCCCAGGCGGTCGGGGATCCAGCGGCCGAGCGTGCGGTGCGGCCGCAGGCCGCCGGCAGTGGTCGCGATCAGGGCCACGCCGCGCACCCGTCCCGCGAACAGGTCCGGGTGCCGCTCCGCGAACGCGATGATCGACATCCCGCCCATCGAGTGGCCCACCAGGATCACGTCGCCCTCGGGCGCGAGCGTCGAGATCACGCTCTCCAGGTCGTCGCCGAGCTGGTCGATGGTGGCGTGCTCCCGGTCGGAGCGCTGGGACCTGCCGTGGGAACGCTGGTCGTAGAACGCCATCCGGTACTTCCCGCGCAGGGCCTCGCGCTGGAAGTGCCAGCAGTCCAGGTTGAGTGCGTACCCATGCACGAAGACCAGGGTCACGTCGGCGAGCGGCGACCGGTTGCCCCCGGCGTACGGCGCGATCTCGTCGACCTCGGCGTACAGCACCGTGCCGTCGCTGCAGGTGACCTCCACCGGCGGCGAGCGCAGCGTGCCGAGCCGGTCGGCCTCCGCCGCACCGGCACGGCGGGCCTGCACCACCCGGCGCTCGAAGGCGACCCCCGTCGCGGTGGCGGCCAGGACCGCGGCGCCGAGGCCACCGGCTGCGTAGGCGAGGGAGCGTCGCTTGCTCATGCCTCTCCGATCCAGATCCGGTCGTGGCGACCGCCCATCCGGGTCACGATCTCGTAGTTGATGGTGCCGCACCATCGGGCCCAGTCGGTCGCGGTCGGCTCCCCCTCGGTGCCGGGGCCGAGCAGCACCACGTCGTCGCCGGGCTCGACATCCGCACCCTCGACGACGAACTGGTCCATGCAGATGGTGCCGAGCACGCTCCTCCTGCGCCCGCCGATCCAGACCTCCGCGGTCGAGGAGGCCGCACGAGGGACGCCGTCGCCGTACCCCATCGGGACGAGCGCGACCTGCATCGGCTCCGGGGCCACGAACCTGTGCCCGTAGGAGACGCCGTCGCCGGTGTCGAGCTCCTTGGTGAGTACGACGGAACCGCGCACCGTCATCGCGGGGACCAGCCCGAGCTCGTGGGCGGTGCTGATGTCCGGGGCGGGACTGAGCCCGTAGACCGCGATCCCGAGGCGGACGAGGTCGTAACGGGCGCCTGGGTGGAACAGCGCCCCGGCCGAGTTGGCCAGGTGCCGCAGCCGCGGGTCCAGCCCGACCTTCTCGCAGACCGCCAGGGCGTCGTCGAAGGCAGCCAGCTGGGCCGCGTTGGCGGGGTGGTCGGGATCGTCGGAGCAGGCCAGGTGGGACCACACCCCGGTGACCACGAGCGAGCCATCCTCCTCGGCGGCACGGGCCGCCTCGACCAGCGCCGGCCACTGCGCACTCGTCGCACCGCCACGGGAGAGGCCGGTGTCTATCTTCAGCTGCACCCGGGCGACCACGCCGGTGGCCCGGGCGGCGTGGAGGATCTCCTCCAGCTGGGACACGGAGTAGGCGGTGATGTCGACGCCCGTCGCGACGAGCCCGGTGTAGTCGGCATCGGGAGCGGCGAGCCAGCACAGGATCCGCCCGGTGTCGCCGGCGACGCGCAGGGAGAGGGCTTCGGCACCCGTCGCCACGCCGAGCCACTCGGCACCTGCGGCCCGAGCCGCCCGGGCGACCTGGATCATCCCGTGCCCGTAGGCGTCGGCCTTGACGACCACCATCACCGCGGGACCTGCCCCGGGCTCGGCGCCCTCGGAGACCAGCTCTCGCAGCCGCGTCACGTTGTGCCGGATGGCGCCGAGGTCGACGACGACCTGGGCGTGCGCGCTCGGCGGGGAGTTCATGGCAACGTCATCATCCCATTCTCACCGGAGCAGGCTGCGCACGACCTGCGGCACGGCCTCGGCCACGCCGCTCGCGGTGAGTGGTCCCCCGCCTCCGGCGACGGCTGCGGCAGCGCCGTGCAGCCAGGAGCCCACGGCCGCTGCGTCCCACGGCTCGAGCCCCGAGGCGAGCAGGGCGCCGATCACCCCGGACAGCACGTCACCCGCTCCTGCCACGGCCAGCCACGGGACGCCGCTGGTGGTGACGCGGACGCGTCCGTCGGGGCGCGCGACGAGGGTACGGCGACCCTTCAGCAGCACCACCGCGTCGTACTCGGCCGCGGCCCGCCGGGCGAAGCCGAGCGGGTCGGCCTCGATCTCCTCGCGCTCCACCGAGAGCATCCGGGCCAGCTCCCCGGCGTGCGGCGTCAGCACGAGGCCGGGGGTGCCCGCCTCGACGTGGACCAGAGCGTCGGCGTCCACCACGGTGGGGACGCCGTCCTCGAGCGCGTCGGCCAGCGCCTGCCGGGCGTCCGAGTCACCGCCGGAGCCGACGACCCACGCCTGGACGCGGCCCGCGGAGGCCACGATCTCGGGGTGCCGGGCCCGGACCGCGTCCGCGGCGGACCCGAGGTAGCGCACCATCCCGGCGAGGCCGCTGACGGCGCCCGACGTGCACAGCACCGCCGCCCCGGGGTAGGTCTCCGAGCCGGCGCGGACGCCCACGACCCCCCGGGTGTACTTGTGCTCGAAGGGACCCGGCACGCGCAGCAGGACGGCTACGTCCGCGGGCTGCAGCGCCTCGACGGGGGCCTCCGGCAGGTCGAGACCGATGTCCACGAGGTGTACGACGCCGCTCGCCTCGGCAGCCGGGTCCACGAGGTGGGCGACCTTGTGGGTGCCGAAGGTGACCGTCACGTCGGCGCGCACGTGCGCCCCCTCGAGACGGCCGGTGTCGACGTCCACGCCCGAGGGCACGTCCACGGCGACCACGGCGGCCTCCGGGAACGCCGCCAGGGCTGCCTCGGCCTCCGGGCGAAGGCCCGGCTGCCCCCCGATCCCGACGATGCCGTCGACGACCACGTCCGGCCGGTGGGCCTCGTCGATCGAGACGACGCGGCCGCCGCTGCTCAGCAGCGCCTCCAGGCCGTCCGGGCGGGCCTTCTCCGAGAGCAGCACCGCCTCCACGGCCACGCCGCGCCGGGCAAGGCGGGCCCCGGCCCACAGCGCGTCGCCGCCGTTGTCCCCCGCTCCGACCAGCAGCAGCACCCGGGCGGCGTACGACGAGCCCAGCAGGTCGGTGACCGCGACCGCCAGCCCCGTCGCGGCCCGCTGCATCAGCGTGCCCTCCGGGAGCTGCGCCATCAGCTCGGCCTCCACCGCCCGCACCTGCTCGACCGTGTGTGCGCTCCGCATGACCTCAAGTTATCTCGCGCCGCCCTCGCGGGCGGGTCTCAGCGGCCCGACTCGAGCACCACGAACGCCAGTGCGGTCCCTCCGTCATGGGACAGGGACAGGTGCACCCGCTCCACGCCGAGCTCGGCAGCCCGGGCGGCCACGGTGCCGCTGAGCTCGAGTCTCGGGCGGCCGTCCTCGTCCACGACGACCTCGGCGTCACGCCAGGACAGCCCTCCGGGGGCTCCGAGCGCCTTGGCCAGCGCCTCCTTGGCGGCGAAGCGTGCCGCCAGGGACTCGGCGGGGTGGTCCGCCTCGGCCGGGGTGAACAGCCGCTCGCGCAGCGTCGGTGTGCGATCCAGGGCCGCGCTCAACCGGGCGACCTCGACCAGGTCGGTCCCGACGCCCAGGATCAACGCGTGGTCACTCGACCGTGACCGACTTGGCCAGGTTGCGCGGCTGGTCGACGTCGTGGCCCATGGCCGTGGCCATCTCGCAGGCGAACAGCTGGAGCGGGACGGTGGCGAGGATCGGCTGCAGCAACGTCGGCACGACGGGCAGGGTGATCATGAAGTCGGCGTACGGCGCGACCTCGTCGTCGCCCTCCTCGGCGAGCACCAGGGTGTTCGCTCCACGGGCCCGGATCTCCTGGATCGCGCTGATCATCTTGTCGTGGAGCTGGTCGCGTCCCCGGGGCGGCACGATGCAGAACACCGGCAGCCCGGGCTCGACCAGGGCGATCGGGCCGTGCTTGAGCTCGCCGGCGGCGAACCCCTCGGCGTGGATGTAGGCCAGCTCCTTGAGCTTGAGCGCGCCCTCGAGCGCGACCGGGTACCCGGCGTGCCGGCCCAGGAACAGCACCGACCTGGCGCCCGCCAGCTCTCGTGCGAGTCCGTAGACCCTCTCGGCGTCGTCGAGGACTGCCTGCACGTGGTCGGGCATCCTCTCCAGCTCGCGGAGCACGTCGGAGATCTCGTCGCCGTACTTCGTGCCGCGCACCTGCGCCAGGTAGAGGCCCAGGATGTAGCAGGCGACCAGCTGGGTCAGGAAGCCCTTGGTGGAGGCGACCCCGATCTCCGGGCCGGCGTGCGTGTAGAGGACCGCGTCGGACTCACGCGGGATCGTGGAGCCGTTGGTGTTGCAGATCGCCAGCACCTTGGCCCGTTGCTGGCGCGCGTAGCGGATCGCCATCAACGTGTCCGCGGTCTCACCGGACTGGCTGATCGCGACCACGAGCGTGTGCCGGGTCAGGATCGGGTCGCGGTAGCGGAACTCGTGGGCGAGCTCGACCTCGCAGGGGATCCGGGTCCAGTGCTCGATGGCGTACTTGGCGACGAGGCCGGCGTAGTGCGCCGTGCCGCAGCCGATGATGATGATCTTGTCGACGTCGCGCAGCTCGTCCTCGTTGATCCGGGCCTCATCGAGCTGGAGCTGACCGGCCCCGTCGTGACGACCGAGCAGCGCGTCCGCCAGGGCCCGCGGCTGCTCGAAGATCTCCTTGCGCATGAACCAGTCGAAGCCGTCCTTCTCCGCCGCGGCGAGGTCCCAGTCGACGTGGAACGGCTTGCCCTGCGCCTCGACACCGTCGAAGTCGGTCACGCGTACGTCGTCACGGGTGATCGTGACGACCTGGTCCTGGCCGAGCTCCAGTGCGTCGCGGGTGTGCTCGATGAACGCGGCGACGTCGGAGCCGAGGAAGTTCTCCCCCTCACCGAGCCCGACCACGAGGGGCGAGTTGCGCCGCGAGGCGACCACCCGGTCGGGGTCCAGGGCGTCCACGGCGACCAGGGTGAACGCGCCCTGGAGGCGGCGACAGACCGCCTGCATCGCCGAGGTCAGGTCGCCCCTCTCCTCCAGCTCGATCTCCAGCAGGTGCGCCGCGATCTCCGTGTCGGTCTCCGAGGTGAACTCGTGCCCGGTCCGCTCGAGCTCCTCACGGAGCCGGGCGAAGTTCTCGATGATCCCGTTGTGCACCACCGCGACCCGTGCGTGCTGGCCGAGGTGGGGGTGGGCGTTGGTGTCGTTGGGCGCGCCGTGCGTGGCCCAGCGTGTGTGCCCGATGCCGGTCGTGGACGCAGGCAGCGGATTCTCCAGCAGCGCCTTCTCCAGGTTGGCGAGCTTGCCGGCCCGCTTGTCGCAGGCAAGGGCCCCGTCGGTGACCACCGCGATGCCCGCGGAGTCGTATCCGCGGTACTCGAGGCGTCGCAAGCCCTCCACGACCACGTCCTGGGCCTGCCGCTGACCGACGTACCCCACGATTCCGCACATGCGCGCCAGTCTAGGGTGGCGCGCATGTCCAACGGACAACCGAGCGAGAGCTCGCCGTACGTCGAGCTCGACCGGGATGCCTGGGCAGCCCTGGGCCGCGCGACCGAGCAGCCCCTGTCACCCGAGGAGATCGACCGTGTCCGCGGCCTCGGGGACGAGCTGGACCTCCAGGAGGTCCAGCAGGTCTATCTGCCGCTGTCTCGCCTGTTGAGCCTCTACGTGGGAGCGGCGAGCCAGCTGCACCGCAGCCAGGAGGAGTTCCTCCACCAGCGGCAGCCACCGCGTACGCCGTTCGTCATCGGCCTCGCCGGGTCGGTGGCCGTGGGGAAGTCGACCACCGCGCGCGTGCTGCAGCAGATGCTGGCGCACTGGCCCGAGCACCCCCGCGTGGCGCTGGTGACCACCGACGGGTTCCTGTTCCCCAACGCCGAGCTGCGCCGCCGCGGGCTGATGCACCGCAAGGGCTTCCCGGAGTCCTACGACCGCCGGGCGCTGCTGCGGTTCGTGATCGACATCAAGTCCGGCAAGGACGAGGTGGAGGCGCCGACGTACTCCCACCTGGTCTACGACGTGGTGCCGGAGGAGAAGGTGGTGATCAGCCACCCCGACATCGTCATCATCGAGGGCCTCAACGTGCTCCAGTCCGCGGGGCCGCGGCCCGACGGGCGGCACGGGCTGGCCGTCAGCGACTTCTTCGACTTCTCGGTCTACGTGGACGCGGCCACCGCCGACATCCGTCGTTGGTACACCGACCGGTTCCTACGGCTGCGCGAGACCGCGTTCCGGGACCCCGCGTCGTACTTCGCCCGCTACGCCTCGCTCTCCCACGACGAGGCCGTGGACGAGGCCAGCCGGATCTGGGACGAGGTCAACGGCCCCAACCTGAAGCAGAACGTGCAGCCCACCCGCTCCCGCGCCACCCTGGTGCTGCGCAAGGACCACGACCACTCGGTCAGGTGGGTCCGGCTGCGCAAGCTCTGACCCTGCCCAGGCGGGGCCGGTGGACTGGTCGGTTCGCTGGTCTTGACCACCTGGCCGTGCCCGGAGCCATCGGCTGCCCGCGACCCTAGGGTGAGCAGGCATGGCACAGATGAGCATGAACAAGGTGATCCATGCGGCGGTACGCCGGGACCTCGACCGGTTCCATGCGGCGCTGACCGCCTTCCCCGACGGGGACGCGGACCGGGCACGAGCCCTCGGGCGGGCCTGGGACAACTTCGAGACCGAGCTCACCCATCATCACGAGGGCGAGCACGAGATCGCCTGGCCCGCGCTGGAGCAGGTCGGCGTGGACCGTGTGACGCTCGAGCAGATGGACGCCGAGCACCACGCGATGGCCGCCGCGATGACCGGAGCCGGGACCGCCCTCAGCCAGCTGCAGGCGTCGCCGGGGGCCGACCAGGCCGCGGCGGCCGCCACCGCGATGGACCGCCTGCGCGAGGTCACGGTGCTCCACCTCGACCACGAGGAGCAGGTGATCGAGCCGACCTACATCGCCAACCACGACTCACCCGCGATCAAGGCGATGAGCCGCAAGTTCTCCCGCGCCCAGTCGCTGCCCGAGGCGGGCCGCTTCATGGCCTGGCTCACCGACGGCGCCAGCCCCGAGGAACGGGCGGCCCTCGCCCAGAACGTCCCCCGTCCCGTCGTGGCGGTCCTCAGCGGCCTGTTCGGCAGGAGCTACCGCAAGCAGATCGCCCCCACCTGGACCTGACCGGGTCAGGCCAGGGTGAGCTGGTCGCGTACGACGAGGGCCAGGCGGTCGGCGATCGCCTGGGCCTGCTCCGCGCTCGCGGCCTCGACCATGACGCGCACGAGCGGCTCGGTGCCGGAGGGGCGCAGCAGCACGCGGCCGGAGTCGCCCAGCTCGGCCTCGGCGTCCGCGACCGCCGCGGCGAGGACGAAGTCGTCCTCCGCGCGGGCCTTGTCGACGCCGGGGACGTTGACGAGCACCTGCGGCAGCCGGCGCATCACCCCGGCGAGGTCGGCCAGCGAGCGGCCGGTGGCGACCATCCGGTCCAGGACGTGCAGGGCGGTGAGGATGCCGTCACCGGTGGTGGCGTACCTGCTCATGATCACGTGGCCGGACTGCTCGCCGCCGAGGGTGAACCCGAGGTGCTTCATCGCCTCGAGGACGTAGCGGTCGCCCACCTTGGTCTGTCGTACGCCGATGCCGGCCGCCTTCATCGCCTGGACGAAGCCGAGGTTGCTCATCACGGTGGCCACGACCGTGTCGTCCTGCAGCTCACCGGACTCGCGCATCGACAGGGCCAGGATCGCGAGGATCTGGTCACCGTCGACGATCTCCCCGGACGCGTCCACGGCCAGGCAGCGGTCGGCGTCACCGTCGAGGGCGAAGCCCACGTCGGCGCCGTGCTCGAGCACCGCGCGCTGCAGCACGTCGAGGTGGGTGGAGCCGCAGCCGTCGTTGATGTTCAGCCCGTCGGGCTCGGCGCAGATCGCGACGACCTCGGCGCCGGCGTCGCGCAGCGCCCGGGGACCCGCCTGCCAGGCAGCGCCGTGGGCGCAGTCGAGGACGACCTTGATGCCGGCGAGGGGGTGCTGGATCGTGGAGACGAGGTGCGCGGCGTACTCGGCCACGGCAGTGGTGTGCTCGCGGACGCGGCCCACGTCGCCGCCGGTGGGGCGGTGCCACGGCTCGCGCAGGCGCTTCTCGATGGCCACCTCGATGGCGTCGTCGAGCTTGACCCCGCCGCGGGAGAGGAACTTGATCCCGTTGTCGGGCATCGCGTTGTGCGAGGCCGAGAGCATCACGCCGAGGTCGGCGCCGAGCTCGGCGGTCAGCCAGGCGACGCCCGGGGTGGGCAACTCCCCGAGGAGCAGCACGTCCACCCCTGCAGAGGCCAGGCCGGCGACGACCGCGGCCTCCAGGAACTGTCCCGAGATGCGGGTGTCGCGACCGACGACCGCTACCGGTCGGTGTCCGGCGAAGATGCCGCGCTCGCCCAGCACGTGGGCAGCCGAGACGGACAGGTCGAGGGCCAGCTCGGCGGTCAGGGACCCGTTGGCCAGGCCCCTGACCCCGTCCGTTCCGAAGAGACGCGTCATCGCACCTTCTCCGGGTGGATCAGCGCTTGCTGAACTGAGGTGCCTTGCGCGCCTTCTTCAGACCAGCCTTCTTGCGCTCGATGACGCGGGCGTCACGAGTCAGCAGGCCGGCCTTCTTCAGACCCGGGCGGTTGGCCTCTTCGTCGAGCCAGTTCAGGCAGCGGGCCACGCCGAGGCGCAGGGCGCCGGCCTGACCGGTGATGCCGCCGCCGTGGATGCGGGCGATGACGTCGAAGCGACCCTCGAGCTGCGTGGTGGCGAACGGCTCGTTCACGACCTGCTGGTGCAGCTTGTTGGGGAAGTAGCTCGCGAGCTCGCGACCGTTGACGATCCACTTGCCGGTGCCGGGGACGATGCGCACACGGGCGACCGCCTCCTTGCGGCGGCCGGTGGCCGCGGCGGGACCGATCGTGGCCGGCTTGAGGGGCGCGTCGGCGCTGGGGGCGCTCTCGGAGGAGTAGGCGATGCCCTGCTCGTTGACCTCGAAGGTCTCGGTCTCTACGTCAGCCACGGTGTTCCTTTGCGGGTTCGTCTCGGAAGATGAAGAAGTAGTCACTGGGAGATCTGCTTGATCTCGAAGGGCTTGGCCTTCTGGGCGGTGTGCGGGTGGTCGGGCCCGGCGTACACCTTGAGCTTCTTGAGGATCTGACGCCCGAGACGGTTCTTGGGCAGCATCCCCCACACGGCGTTCTCGATCGCCCGGCGGGCGTCCTTCTCCAGCAGCTCGCCCATCGGGATCGAGGAGAGGCCACCGGGGTAGCCGGAGTGCCGGTAGGAGAGCTTCTTGGTCGCCTTGTCACCCGAGAGGGACACCTTGGAGGCGTTCACGACGATGACGAAGTCACCGGTGTCGGCGTGGGGGGCGAAGATGGTCTTGTGCTTGCCGCGGAGGAGTCCGGCGACCTGGACGGCGAGCCGACCGAGTCGGACGTCGGTGGCATCGATCACGTGCCACTCGCGCTGGATGTCGCCGGGCTTGGGGCTGTACGTACGCAACGTCGTAGGCCTATCACTCGTTCGTGTCCGTCCCGGGCTGATTCCCGGGCCGGTGGTGGTACCGCGTCTTCTGACGAACACTGCCCGCACCCACGGTCCGGTGGACCGACGGCGAGTCTGCGACGGGGCCACAACGAAGGAGCCCTGACGCGGCAGGAGACGCGACCCTTGAGATTACCGGCCGTGCGGGGCGCCCGTCAAAACAGGGCGGGCTGGCCGGTCCCGACTGGGCTGGCATAGGTTGATCTTGGTGTACGCCGGGCATCCTCGACGTCGCCGCACGATCATGACATCGGGCCCACCGCCCCCCGACACGAGCACCCCCGAGGAGCCGACGTGACACCCACCGGTGACAACACCCTCACCGTCCGAGACAACCGGACCGGCAAGGACTACGAGATCCCGATCACCGACGGCACCATCCGCGCCGGCGACCTGGGACAGATCAGGATCGACGACGACACCCCCGGCCTGGCCACCTACGACCCCGGCTTCACCAACACCGCGTCGTGCAAGAGCTCGGTCACCTTCATCGACGGCGAGAAGGGGATCCTGGAGTACCGTGGCTACCCGATCGAGCAGCTGGCGGAGAAGTCCAACTTCCTCGAAGTGGCCTACCTGCTGATCCACGGCGAGCTGCCCACCAAGGAGCAGTACGACACCTGGGTGCACGAGATCACCCACCACACGTTCCTGCACGAGAACGTGAAGACCTTCATGCAGGGCTTCCGCTACGACGCCCACCCGATGGGCATGCTGATGGCCTCGGTCGGCGCGCTGTCCACGTTCTACCCCGAGTCGGGCAACATCCAGGACGCCGACAACCGGCACATGCAGATCGTCCGGATGATCGCCAAGATGCCGACGCTGGGCGCCTGGGCCTTCCGGCACGCGCAGGGCAAGCCCTACGTCTACCCCGACAACGAGCTCAGCTACACCGCCAACTTCCTCTCGATGCTGTTCAAGATGAGCGAGCAGAAGTTCGACGCCGACGAGCGCCTGGTCAAGGCCCTCGACGTGCTGTTCATCCTGCACGCCGACCACGAGCAGAACTGCTCGACCAACGCGGTCCGCTCGGTCGGTTCCTCACAGGTCGACCCCTACTCCGCCGTCTCGGCCGGGGTGGGCGCCCTCTACGGGCCGCTGCACGGCGGCGCCAACGAGGCCGTGCTGCGGATGCTGCGCCGGGTGGGCAGCAAGGAGAACATCCCCGACTTCATCAAGGGCGTGAAGGACGGCAACGAGAAGCTGATGGGCTTCGGCCACCGGGTCTACAAGAACTACGACCCGCGCGCCACGATCATCAAGAAGGCCTGCGACGACGTCTTCGAGGTCACCGGGGTCAACCCGCTCCTCGAGATCGCCCAGGAGCTGGAGAAGATCGCGCTCGAGGACGAGTACTTCGTCAAGCGCAAGCTCTACCCCAACGTGGACTTCTACTCCGGCCTGATCTACGAGGCCTTCCAGTTCCCGCCCGAGATGTTCACCGTGCTCTTCGCCATCGGTCGTACGCCGGGCTGGCTGGCGCAGTGGCTCGAGCTGGTCCAGGACAAGGACCAGAAGATCGCCCGTCCCAAGCAGATCTACACCGGCGACCGCACCCTGGACTTCGTCCCGGCCTCCGAGCGCTGGAAGTGAGCTGAGAGGTCCCGGCCGGTCGACCGGCCGGGACCTCCTCCGCAGATCCCACGCCTTGGATCACTCGGTGGCACGGGCGAGCGCGGCGCTCTCCTGCTCGAGCAACGAGGCGCTGCGTCGCGCGGCGACGAGCGCCGCATCCACCCCGCAGGCCGAACAGCCGCTTGGTCCACAGCAGGTAGGCCACGGCGAACACGTTGACGGCGCCAGGCCTCACCCACGGCGGTCTGGGCGCAGAGCCGGTCGGCGAGCACCCGGTCTTCCGGTCGGTAGGTCACGTGCCCCCGCCAGCCGCAGCACAGCGCATTCCAGTCGAGCTGCGCGAACGGGCGCCTCATCCCTCCAGCGTAGGCAGGCACTGTCCACAGAGTGGGAAGTGCCACAAACGGCGCCCCAACGGGGCGTAGTTGCCCAGTTCGGGCTGAAACGGTGGCTACCATCAGCCCCGTTCTGAACAGCAACTGATGCAGTCCAAGGAGTACGCCGTGCGCGAGAACGTCCTGGACAGAGAACTGTCACCGACCTTCACGTTGATCTCAGCGGTCTACAACGTCGAGAAGTACCTCGAGGAGTTCATCGCCTCCGTCGAGGCGCAGGACTACCCACTGAGCCGCGTCCAGGTCGTGATGGTCGACGACGGGTCGACCGACACCACCCCGCGGATCCTCGCCGAGTGGGCGGCTCGCCGGCCCGAGCTCGTCACCGTCATCACCAAGGAGAACGGCGGGGCCTCCTCGGCCCGCAACGCCGGCCTGCCCCTTGCCCGGGGCGCCTGGGTCAGCTTCCCCGACCCCGACGACCAGCTGGCGCCCGACTACCTGACGCAGGTGGCTGCCTTCGTGCACGGCCGGCCCGAGGTGGCCATGGCCGTCACGGTCCGGACGATGTTCTCCGAGGCCACGGGCGCCCGGACGCTGCACCCGCTGACGCAGGTGCATTTCCGCGGAGGCAACCGGGTCAGGAACCTGGACGAGGAGCCCGACTTCTTCCACGAGAGCGCGCCCACCGCGTTCTTCCGCACCGAGATCGTGGCCCGCACGGGCCTGCGCTTCGACGAGCGGGTCCGGCCCGCCTTCGAGGACGGGCACTTCTGCGTCCGCTACCTCCTGAGCCTGGAGCACCGTCTGGTCGCGTATCTCCCGAATGCGCACTACGACTACCGCAAGCGGCTCGACAAGAGCTCGGCGCTGGACACCAGCTGGTCCGACCCGGACCACTACACGGCCCAGCTCGAGTTCGGTTACCTCGACGTCCTCCAGCAGGCGCGGGCGCGGTTCGGGCACGTGCCGCACTGGCTCCAGACGAACATCCTCTACGGGCTCTCCTGGTACTTCCAGCACGACACGAACGGGCGCCCGATGGCCACCGCCCCTCACTGCGACATTGCCGGTGAGTTCCACCGGCTGCTGGGCCAGATCGCGTCGTTCCTCGACCCCCTGGTGGTGCAGACCTTCAGGCTGCGCCGGTTCGACCTGGCCTGGCGCACGATCCTGCTGCACGCCTACCGGCCCGAGCACTGGCACTCCGACTTCGTCTTCATCAGCAAGCTGGACGCCTGGCACCGGCTCGTGCGAGTCAGCTACACCTACACCCACGAGGCCCCGCACGAGGAGTACTTCAGCGACGGTGTGCCCGTGGAACCGGTCTTCGCGAAGACCCGGAGCGTGGTCGCCTTCGACCGCACCCTGATGTTCGAGCGGATCGTCTGGCTGCCCTCGGGGGCGATCCGGGCCCGCCTCGACCACACCGAGGTCGAGGCGCGGCTCGGTGGGCGGGAGGTGCCCCGGCACTCGCTGCCGCTGGCGGTGATCCGGTCGCGGCTGGTGCCGCGACTGGTGGCCAGGCAGCGAGACCGCGCACGGGCGAGCGCCCGGCGGGAGCCGCTGAGCGCCTTCGAGCGATTCGTGGTCTGGCTCTCCGCCACCGCGCTGGTGCGACGCTACTTCGGCAACGCCTGGGTGCTGATCGACCGGATCGACAACGCAAACGACAATGCCGAGTTCCTCTTCCGCTACATGCGCCGGCACCGGCGGAAGATCAACGCCTGGTTCGTGATCCGCAAGGGCACCGCGGACTACCGGAGGCTGCGCAAGGACGGCTACCTGCGGATCATCCCGCACGGTTCACTGCGGTGGAAGCTGCTGATGCTGAACTGCCGCCACCTCGTCTCCTCCCACGCCGACCCGCCGATCGACCGGCCGCCCGCGATCACCCGGCTGCGGCCACCCCGGTGGCGGTTCTCCTTCCTGCAGCACGGCGTGATCAAGGACGACCTCTCCAGGTGGCTCAACCCCAAGGACCTGGACCGGTTCTTCACCAGCACCCGTGCCGAGTACGAGTCGATCGTCGGCCACGGCTCGCCGTACCGCTACACCGAGCGGGAGACCAAGCTGACCGGCATGCCACGGCTCGACGTGCTGCGGGCGGCTGGTGAGCGTGTCGGGCCCGACGACCGCGACCTGCTCCTGCTCGCCCCCACCTGGCGCCGGTGGCTGATGACCTCGAGCACCGAGAGCGGAACCGGACAGCAGCCGATCGACCTGGCCGACTTCGTGCGTACCGAGTTCGCCCAGAACTGGCTCGGCCTGGTCACCGACCCGCGGCTGAAGCGGCTCGCCGAGGACCAGGGGGTGCGGGTGGGGCTGCTGATGCACCCGAACCTGCAGCCGCTGAGCGGCGAGCTGGACCTGCCCGAGCACGTCCAGGTGTTCACCTACGACGGCCAGGACATCCGCACGCTCTTCGCGCGCGCCCGCGTCCTGGTCACCGACTACTCCTCGGTGTCCTTCGACGCCGCCTACATCGACCGCCCGGTGGTCTACTTCCAGTTCGACCGGGACCGGGCTTGGAGCGGCGAGCACCCCGGCAGACCGGGCTACTTCGACTACGACCGCGACGGGTTCGGGCCGGTGGCCCTCACCGTCGGCGACGCCGTCTCGGCGATCATCGAGACCGTCGAGCACGGCCCCGAGCCGCGCCCGGAGTACCTCGCGAGGATCGCGGAGACGTTCCCGGTGCGGGACGGGCGCTGCACCGAGCGGGTCTTCCTCGAGATCCGGCAGTCCACCCGCCGCGCGCCGAAGGTCGAGGCGTCGTACCCCGCCGCGGCCCTGGCGCAGCCTCGTGAGCTGGCCGAAGTCAGCAGCTCGCGGCGTGCCGTCCTCCGGGGAATAGCCGTGCATGACCTCACGGAGGTCGAGGCCGGGCTCATGACGCGCTCCGAAGAGGAAGTGCGACGTGTGGGCCGCGGCACGCGCCAGGCTCCGGAGCCCCAGGACGAATCCGCCTGACACCAACCCGGCCGGGCCAACCGGCCCGCGAGCCGCTCGCTCAGACCGTGGAGCGGTCGCGCCCCTCCCAGTAGGGCTTGCGCAGGTCGCGCTTGAGGATCTTTCCGGTCGGGTTCCGGGGCAGGGCTTCGAGGATGTCGACCGACTTGGGGCACTTGAAGCTCGCCAGCTGCTCGCGGCACCACGCGATCAGCTCGTCCTCGGTGGCCGAGGTGCCGGGCTTGAGGGCGACCACGGCCTTGACCGTCTCCCCCCAACGCTCGTCGGGCACGCCGATGATCGCGACCTCCATCACGGCCGGGTGCTCGGCGAGCACCCGCTCGATCTCCGGGGAGTAGATGTTCTCGCCGCCGGAGATGATCATGTCCTTGAGCCGGTCCTCGACGTAGACGAAGCCGGCGGCATCGACCTTGCCCATGTCCCCGGTGCGGAACCAACCGTCCTCGGTGATCACCTGGGCAGTGTCCTCGGGCCGGTTCAGGTAGCCCTTCATCAGATGCGGCGTCCGGAACCAGAGCTCACCGTGCTCACCGGTGGCGACCTCCCGCTCGGTCTCGGGGTCCACCACCTTGACCTCGGTGCCCGGGATGCACTGGCCGGCGCTGACCAGCCGCTCCGGGTGCTCCTCGTCGCGGTGCGCCTCCGGCATCAGGTGGGTGATCACGCCGCAGACCTCGGTGAGGCCGTAGACCTGGATGAAGTCGGTGTCGGGCCAGGCCGCGATCGCCGCGCGCAGGAGCGGCAGCGGCATCGGCGCCGCGCCGTAGCAGTAGGTCTTCAGGTTGCCGAAGAGCTTGATCGCGTCATCGCCGGACTGGAGCACCTGCGCCAGCACCGCCGGCACCAGGAAGGTCCGGTTGGCGCCCTGCATGATCGCCCCGGCCAGCGACGCGCCGTCCGGGTCGCGCGTGACCACGCTCGGGACCCCGTCGTGGATGCCGAACAGCACGTACGACGAACCGCCCACGTGGAACAGCGGCATCGAGACCATGTTCTTGTCGCCCTCGTCGAACGCCCAACCGTCATGGGCGTTCACGGTGTGGGCGATCATGTTGTCCTGGGTGAGAGCAACGCCCTTGGGACGGCCGGTGGTGCCAGAGGAGTACATCACCAGGCAGACGTCCCCGGGCTCGACCTCCGGGTCGCGCCCGACCGGCTCGGCCCCCGCGAGCAGGGCCTCGTACTCGTCGCCGTCCGCGCCGTCGGGGGTGAGCTCGATGACGTGCTCGACCGTGGTCAGGCTGTCGCGGATCTTCTCCACCAGCGGCATCAGCTCGGAGCCGACCACCAGCACCTTCGCGCCCGCGTCGTTGACCGCGTAGTCGACCTCCGCGCCGGCGAGGCGGAAGTTGATGATCGCGTTGGCCGCCCCGAGGCTGGCCGCGGCCAGGGTCAGCTCGACGCAGGCCGGGTGGTTCTTGTCCAGGAACGAGACCACGTCGCCGCGACCGACGCCCATGGCCTTGAGGGCACCCGCGAGGCGGCGTACCCGCTCCTCCCACTGCGCCCACGTCCACGTGCGGCCCAGGTAGGTGAACGCCTCACCGTCGGGGTTTGCCGCCGCCCAGTGCGCCAGTCGGTCGTCGAGGAACCGGGGCGTGGCGAGCTCGGTGGCGGCGACGGTCATGGGCGTGCTCCTCGGTCCGGGGGTCGGGGTGCGCAGCAGCGTGACACACGTCACGTCACCGGGCAAACGACCCCCGGCCACCGGCACGGGTCAGGTCATCTCGATGTGTCCCGGCTCCTCCGGACGCCGCAGGCCCATCACGATCGCGCTGGCGAGCACGACGAGTGCGAGGCCCAGCAGCTGCAGTGGTTCGAGGCGCTGACCCAGCAGGAGCAGTCCGGCCAGTGCGGCCACCGCGGGCTCCAGGGACAGCAGGATGCCGAAGACGGCAGCGCTGAGCCGGCGCAGGGCGAGCAGCTCCAGCGAGTACGGCAGCAGCGAGGACAGCACGGCGAGCCCGAGCCCCTTGAGGAGGTGCTCGGGTGTCCAGAGGCCGGTGCTCCCGAGCCCGGCCGGGAGCACCACGACCGTCGAGACCGCAAGCGCGAGCGCCAGTCCCTCGAGTCCCTCGAACGCGGCGCCGGTACGCCGGCTCAGCAAGATGTACGCCGCCCACAGCGCCCCAGCGGTCGCCGCGAGCAGGAGGCCGATCAGGCTGAGCTCGTCGAAGGGGACCGTGAGGGCACCGGAGATGAGCACGACCCCGCACGCGGCGGCGGCGACCGCCAGGAAGTCGAGTGGCCGCCGGGAGAGCACCGTGGTGAGCACGAGCGGACCCAGGAACTCCACGGTGACCGCGACGCCGAGCGGCAGGTGGGCCAGCGAGCTGTAGAAGCTCCAGTTCATCAGTCCCAACGTGGTCCCGAACGCCACCACGGTGAGCCAGGCACCGCGCGAGTGCGCTCGCAGCCGCGGCCGGGCCAGGGCGAGCAGGATCAGCGCCGAGATCGTGATGCGCAGCAGCACCGACCCGCCGGCCCCGATCTCCGGCACCAGCGTGGCCGCGAGCGCTCCCCCGAACTGCACCGAGACCACTCCGCCCAGCACCAGGAGGGGGGCCGGCACGGAGGCGGCCGACGGGGTACGACGAAGCACGCAGGCCAGCGTAGGACCGCTCCCCCGGTCCTCGTCGAGAGGGCGGCGTCAGCGGCTGCGCCGGACGCGACCCTCGTCCCAGACCGGCCCATCGGACTCGTAGACCGACCCGTCGGCGCCGTAGACCAGTTGGCGGTCGAAGTCGGCTGGTTGACCGCTGCGAGGGGTCTCGACTGATCGCTCGCTGCGCTCGCTGCTCGACCGCCTAGGACCTCACTCGCAGTAGGTCTCGCGCTCCACCGACATCAGCCCGAGCTGGAGCATCAGCTTGTCGCGCGGATCGGCGAGGCTGCGCCCGGTGAGCTGCTCGATCTGCTTCATCCGGTAGATCACCGTGTTCCGGTGGCAGTAGAGCTCCTCGGCCGCGTGCTTGGCCGAGCCGTCGTGCCGCAGCAGCGCCGACAGGGTGTCCAGCAACGTCCGTGTGTGTCCGTCCGGCTGCGCCAGCAACGGGCCCAGGGTCCTTGCCAGGAGAAGTGGCGCGATCTGGGGACTGCCGGCGAGCAGGACCTCCGGCAGCCGGTCCAGCACGGAGACCACCTCGCGCTTTCCGTGCGCCACGGTCTCTGCGGCGCGCGTCGCCAGCTGGAAGGCGGTCGCGAAGCCGGCGAGGCCCTCCGGTGACGCGGCGACGCCCACTCGGCCCATCGAGTGCGGGGTGAACAGCTCCACCAGGCCAGGCTCCTCGGGCAAGGGGCCTGCCAGCAGCCCGAAGTAGACGCCGGCCCGGACGTGCCAGAACGACGCGATACCGAGCCGCTCCAGCCGGTCCTCGGCCGGGGTGAGTGGTTCGTCAAGCGCCCCGTCGAACAACGCCACGACACAGGCGATGGCGGCGTCGCCGCCGATGCCGAGAGCCTCGCGAGCGCCGGCATCGAACTCCAGATCGGCACCGCGCCCCTCGACCAGGGCGTCCAGGATGCTCTGCTGGCGCTGCAGGTCGCGACGCTGCAGCCGGGCGCTTTCTCGCCGGTACCCGTCGATCATCACGGCGTTCTGCACGTCGAGCGCTCCCCACACCGCCAGTCCCGCCTCCAGCAGGACGGCGTCGTCGATCTCGCTCCTCCGGGACTCCTCGACGAGGCTCTGCCACAGGATGCGCGAGCCCAGGGTGTAGGCACTGAGCACCAGCTCCAGAGGCACGCCTTGACGAGCCCGGCGACGACCCGTCTCGCGCCACAGTTCGACGGTGGAACCCTCCTGCACCCCGGTCTCCGAGAGCACCTCGAGTCCGCGACGGATGTGCACCCGGGTGCTCTCACGCACGTCGGCGCGCAGGTCCGGACCCACCCGGTCGTAGGTGTCCCGGTCGCGCTCGAACAGCACTGCCGAGATGGCGTCGGCGATCGCATCCGCCCGCGCGAACAGCAGGCCCCAGGCGGACGCCACTCGGGCCCGCGTCGGAGGCACTTGGGCCGGGCGCATGACAGCACCGTTGCACTCGTGGCCCGAACTGACCAGCACCTGCCGTCGATTCGAGCTCGGCCACCAAGCATTTTTGGGCGTTCGGCCCAATGCGCATTCTGTGCTCTGGGACCAAAGTGGTCCACATCACATGCAAGGCACCCGTCCCACGGGAAGGCGACCGGAATGGACCCGACGCACGCCCAGGCCACTCCCGGCCCCGCGAGCCAGGCCCCTGGGTTCGACCTGCGCGACGTCACGGTCACCTACGGTGGCCTCACCGCCCTCAGTGAGGTCAGCCTGAGCGTCTCCCGGCACCAGGTCCACGGCGTGATCGGGCCCAACGGGGCCGGCAAGACCACGCTGTTCAACGTCGCCTGCGGGTTCACGACACCGGACAGCGGTGTCATCGCCTGGCACGGGCAGGAGCTCAGCCGGCTCCGACCGCACGACCTCGCCGGGCTCGGTATCGCCCGCACCCTGCAGGGCGTCGGCCTCTTCGACCGGATGAGCGTGCTGGAGAACGTGGTCCTCGGTGCCGACGCGCACGCGAGAGCCGGCTTCCTCAGCTCCCTGTTCGGACTGCCCCGCTCGGCCCGGGAGGAACGTCGCCTGCACGCGAACGGCCTGGAGGTCCTCGACCGCCTCGGCATCGTGGAGTACGCCGACCGGCAACCCGCGAGCCTGCCCTACCCGGTCCGCAAGCGCGTGGCTCTTGCCCGAGCCCTGGCGGCCCAGCCCGAGCTGCTGCTGCTCGACGAGCCGGCGAGCGGGCTCTCCGCGGAGGAGATCGACGAGCTCGGCGCCCTCGTCGGTGAGCTGACCGGGGAGATGTCGGTGCTGCTCGTGGAGCACCACATGGACCTGGTGATGTCGGTGTGCCATGAGCTCACCGTCCTCGACTTCGGCCGGGTCATCGCCCAGGGGACTCCCGCGTCCGTGCGGGACGACCCGGCCGTGCTCTCGGCGTACCTCGGCACTGCGGTGGAAGGGACCTGAGGTGCTCACGATCCAGGGGCTGAAGACGAGCTACGGACCGGTGCGTGCGCTCGACGAGGTCAGCCTCACCGCCGAGCGTGGCAAGGTGACCGCTGTGCTGGGCGCGAACGGCGCGGGCAAGACGACCCTGCTGCGCACTGTCTCGGGGCTGGTGCGACCCCAGGCCGGCAGCGTCCGGTTCGGTGACCGGGACATCACCCGGACCCCGGCCGAGCAGCTGCCCGCCATGGGGCTGGCGCACGTCCCAGAGGGGCGCGGGGTGATCACCGAGCTCACCGTCTCCGAGAACCTCCACCTCGGCGGTCTCGGCCGCGGCCGGTCGGTGGCGAAGTCGGAGTTCGACCGGGTCTACGACCTCTTTCCGGTGCTCGGTGATCGCCGGTCGGCGAAGGCGCACACTCTCTCGGGAGGCGAGCGCCAGATGCTCGTGGTGGGACGGGCCCTGATGGCGCGGCCGACGCTGCTGCTGCTCGACGAGCCCTCACTCGGCCTTGCCCAGCGGATCGTCACCCAGATCTTCGAGCTCCTCCGCGGGCTGGTGCAGTCCGAGGGGTTGACCGTGCTCCTGGTCGAGCAGAACGCACGCAGCGCCCTGTCCCTGGCCGACCACGGCGTCGTGCTCAACCTCGGTCGGGTCGTGGCCGACGACCACGCCCACGTGCTGGCCGGCGACGACCAGCTCCGGCACGCCTACCTCGGGTTCTGAAGGCGGAGACCATGCAGCAGTTCATCAACACCGCGCTCGGCGGGCTCACGCTCGGCATGGTGTACGCCGCCTTCGCACTCGCGCTGGTGCTGATCTGGCGGTCCACCCGGATCGTCAACTTCGCCCAGGCGCCGATGGCGATGATGAGCACCTTCGTGGCACTCACGGTGATCGACGCCGGCTACTCCTACTGGCTCGGCTTCGCCGCCGCGCTGGTCTCGGGGCTCGTGATCGGCGCCTTCGTGGAACGAGTCGTGATCCGACCGGTCGAGGGCGGTTCCGAGATCAACGCCGTGATCTTGACCTTGGGGTTGTTCATCGTGCTGCACGCCCTCGCCTCGCTCCTGTTCGGCAACCGTTACCGGTCCTTCCCGGCGCCGTTCGGGATCCGCGGCCTGGAGGTTGGTGACACCACGATCGCGCTGACCGGGTCCGGCATCTTCACGATCCTCTCGGTGCTGCTCGTGATGGGCCTGCTGGTGCTGCTCTTCCGGTTCACCGACATCGGCCTGCGGATGCGGGCCTCCGCCTACAACCCCGAGGTGGCCCGCCTGCTCGGCGTTCAGGTGGGACGGATGCTGACCCTGGGCTGGGCACTGGCTGCGCTCGTGGGGTCACTCGCCGGACTGCTGATTGCCGGCGGCAGCCTGGTGCACCCGGGATACATGGACTCGATCGTGGTCTACGGCTTCGTGGCCGCGGTGCTCGGTGGGCTCGACTCACCCCTCGGCGCCGTGCTCGGCGGACTGCTGCTGGGGCTCTCGCTGAGCTTCGTCAGCGGCTACCTGGGTTCGGAGCTGGTCGCGCTGGCCTCTCTCGGGATCCTGATGGTGGTGCTGCTGCTGCGGCCCGGGGGCCTGTTCTCCCAGCCCGAGGAACGGCGGGTGTGATGAGCCGTCTCGCCAGTCGCGTCTGGGACCACTCGGCCAGCCGCCACCTGCTGGTGGCCGTTGTCGGGCTGCTCGTGGTCGTGCTCGTCCTCGAGAACGCCAGCGACTTCCGCAACGTCCAGCTCGCCTCGATGGCCTACCTGGGGATCGCCGTCGGCGGGCTGACCGTGCTGACCGGGCTGAACGGCCAGATCTCCCTGGGTCACGGCGCCCTGATGGCGATCGGCGCCTACACGGCCGCACTCCTGCTGCAGGACACTGAGCCCGCGCTCCCCCTGCTGGGCATCGTCGTGGTGGCGACCTTCACGACCGTCGTCGTCGGAGCGCTCGTGGGGGTGGCGGCCGCACGGCTGCACGGTCCCTACCTGGCCGGCGCGACCCTGGCCCTGGCCGTGGCCGTCCCCGGGCTCGCACTCAGGTTCAGCGAGCGGCTCGGCGGTGAGGCCGGCCTCCGGGTCCGGCTGCCGGAGATCCCGGTGTGGGTCCTCGACGCGGCGTACTTCGTCACCGGCAACGAGCTCACCCGCAGCCGGTACGTCGCCTACCTGGCCTGGCTGGTGCTGATCGTGACCTTCGTACTGCTGGCCAACCTCTCCCGCAGCAGGGTGGGGCGCCGTTGGCGCGCGGTGCGCGACGACCAGGTGGCCGCGGAGCTGGCCGGGATCAACCTGGGCCGCGCCCGGGTCTCGGCTTTCATGGTCAGTGCCGCAGCCACAGGTGCTGCCGGCGCCGTGATGGCGTTCGCGGTCCGCCTCGCGGCCCCCAGCGGGTTCACGCTCACCCTCAGCCTGACCCTGCTCGCCGCAGCCGTCCTCGGCGGCCTCGGCAGCCTCACCGGCGCCCTGCTCGGCGCGGCGCTGCTGACCTTCCTGCCCGACGTGGCGGCCGACGCCGGACGCAGCGCCGGCCTCAGCGACATCAAGGCCGCCGAGCTCGCGCCGCTCGTCTACGGGCTGGTGATGGTCGCGGTCGTGCTGGTCGCCCCCGCGGGCATCGTCGGCTCGCTCCGCATGCTCGCCGCCCGGACCAGGGCCACCCGGCGCGGCGCCCGTCGTACCGCACCCACCACCGCGCCACCGTCCGGTGCCGCGGTCACCTCGAAGGGAGAAGCCCGATGACCCACGACCAGGCCAGGAGGCCCCGCGCCAGGGGTAGGCGAAGCGCCGTCCTCGCAGGACTCGCTGCCGCCACGCTGCTGATCTCCGCCTGCGGCGGTGACCGCCCCGAGGGTGGCTCCTCGAGCCCCGGCGTCACCGAGAGCTCGGTCAAGATCGGCGGGCACTTCCCCCTGACGGGCGTGGCCGCCCCCGGGTACAGCGAGATCCCCACCGGAGCGCAGGCCTACTTCGACTACGTCAACGCGGCAGGTGGGGTGAACGGGCGCAAGATCGAGTACCTCGTGCGCGACGACGGCTACGACCCGACCAAGACGAGCACGGTCACCAACGAGCTCGTCCTCAAGGACAAGATCTTCGCCATGGTCGGCGGCCTGGGCACTCCGACCCACGGGGCGGTCGTGGACTTCCTCAACGACGAGGGGGTCCCCGACCTGTTCGTCTCGTCGGGGTCCCTGGCCTGGGGCCAGGACCCGAAGAAGCACCCGTGGACGTTCGGGTGGCAGACCGACTACGAGAGCGAGGGGAAGGTCATCGGGAAGTACATCGCCGACAACCTCCCCGACGCCAAGGTCGGCCTCTTCCTCCAGGACGACGACCTCGGGGCCGACGGTGAGAAGGGGCTGCGGCAGTACATCGACGACCAGATCGTCGAGACCCAGAAGTACACCAGCGGCAACACCGACGTGGCCCCGCAGGTCTCTGCCCTGCAGTCGGCCAAGGCCGACCTCGTGGTGGGCTTCAACACCCCGTCGTACACCGCACTCACGCAGCTGACGGCACTCAAGCTGGGGTACAAGCCGCAGTGGTTCTACACGAACGTGGGCTCGGACGCGAACCTCGTGGGGGCACTGCTCTCCCGGTTCTCCGAGGGAGCGGTCAAGGGCAGCGCGAGCTCGCTGGACGGCGTCCTGACCACCAAGTACATCGACACCGTCGACGACACCGACAGCGCGTGGATCAAGCTGTGGAGCAAGGTGTGGGAGCAGGAGGGCGACAGCCAGCCGCTGACGAACTACCGGGTCTACGGGATGGCCCAGGCCTACACGTTCGTCCAGGCGCTGCAGGCCGCCGGCAAGGACCTCACCCGCCAGGGCATCGTGGATGCCGTGGAGGAGCAGGGATCCGACTTCGAGGGTCCGATGCTGGCCCCCTTCGCGTACAGCAAGGAGAGCCACATGGGCACCACGGGGATGCGGGTGGCGAAGCTCGAGGGGGCGCTGGTCCAGCCCGCGACCGAGGTCCAGGTCACCGAGATCGGGGACAACCCGATCGAGGAGGACACCTCCGCGGCCGGGAAGGACGCACCCCCGGCGTCCGGCATCCCCGGGAGCGAGTGAGTCCCGCCGGAAGTGGCTGGAGGCGCGCTCAGCCCCGGCGGGTCTCCAGCACCCGGAACCCCTTGGCGCTCGCCGACTTCTCGGTGGGGTAGCCCTGCTCCCCCAGCCATGACGTGAGGGAGTCCGACCCCAGGTTCTTGCCCACCACGAGCACGGCACGGCCCTCGGGACGCAGCCGCGGCAGCCAGCGCAGCAGCAGCTCGTGCAGGGCCTCCTTGCCCACCCTGATCGGGGGGTTCGACCAGATCTCGTCGTACGACGCCTCGGGATCGACCTCGTCGGGGAGCATCGCCCGGAACCGGTCACTGACCCCGAGCCGCTCGGCGTTCTCCCGGGCGAGGAGCAGCGCGCGCTCGTTCACGTCGATCGCGGTCACGCGGACCTCGGGGACCGCGACGGCGATCGCCAGCCCGATCACGCCGTACCCACATCCGAGATCGAGCACCTCGCGCGCCCCCACCGGGGGTGCCGCCTCACGCAGCAGGACGCCGGTGCCGGTGTCGAGGCGTCCCTGGGCGAACACCCCGGACCCCGAGGTGAGCTCGAGCCAGTGCCCCCAGACGTTGGCGCGGACCGGGACCCGCTTGAAGGTGGAGGCCGGGTCAGCGGTGAAGTAGTGCTCGTCCACTGCTGTCCTCTCGACCCGTTGGCGCCCACAGGGGGCCAGAACCGCCAACCTATCCCCAGCCCCAGGGCCTCCCATGTCCGGGGAGGCCGCCGCCGCAGTGTGCTGGGCCCATGACACGTTCGGCCCCGGCCCCCGCCCACACCCCCGTCCCAGCGACCGATCCCGGTCCCGAGTCCCGCAACGAGGTCACGCTCGTCGGTCGGGTCAGCGCACCACCCGAGCGTCGTGAGCTGCCCAGCGGCGACACCCTCGCGACCCTGCGCCTCGTCGTCGACCGGCCCCCACGCAAGGGCACCACCAAGCGGGCGGTCGACGTGATCGACCTCGCCTGCTGGACCAGGCGCACCCAGCGCGCGGCGGCAGCCCTGGTCGCCGGCGACGCCGTCCGCATCGAGGGGTCGCTGCGGCGCAGGTTCTACGCAGCGGCGGGCGCCCGGGCCAGCCGCTACGAGGTGGAGGTGACCCGGCTGGTCCGGCTCAGCCGGCGTCCGGGGTCGGGCGCGCGCTCTGCCCAGGGCCAGGATCCGCGCTGAGGGTGCGCACGGCCCGGGACTCGCGGGCTCGCGCGGCGAGGTCGGTGTCGGCGGGGTACCCGACCTCCTCGAGGGTGAGTCCGTGGGCACGCGCGACGGTGACGGCCGGGTGGCGCTGGCGTCCGGCCAGGACCTCGGCAGCCCACGACGGCTCTTGTCGCCCCTCCCCCACGACGATGAGGCAGCCGACCAGGGCACGCACCATGCTGTGGCAGAACGCGTCCGCGCGCACGGTGGCGATCGCCCGGCCCGCGGGGTCCCGCTCCCAGTGCAGGTCGAGCAGCGACCGGATGGTGGTGGCTCCCTCCCGCTTGCGGCAGAAGGCAGCGAAGTCGTGCTCACCGAGCAGGCCGGCCGAGGCGACGTTCATCGCCTCGAGGTCCAGGACTCGCTGGTGGGTGAGCACGAACCCGCTCACCAGGGGATCGACGAGCTCGGGACGGTCGGCGATCCGGTAGACGTATCGGCGCCAGATCGCCGAGAACCTGGCATCGAACCCCTCCGGCGCCTCGCGCACGCGGCGGATGCGGACGTCGGGATCCAGGAGGCCGTTGAGGCGTCGCCGTACGGCGTCCAGCACCGGCTCGTCGCTGCGCCCGGCCGCCGTGACCACGGCGTCCGGGTCCACGTCGAGGTGGCAGACCTGCCCCCGGGCATGGACACCGGTGTCGGTGCGCCCGGCGACGGTCAGCGAGCTCCCGCTGGTCCTCAGCACGGTGTCGAGGGCCTTCTCGACCTCCGCCTGCACCGTGCGCAGGGACACCTGGCGAGCCCAACCGTGGAAGGCGGATCCGTCGTAGGCGAGGTCGATTCGCAGTCGCACCGACCCAACCTACCGTCAGCCGCAGCGAGCCCGTCTGGGATGCTGCCCCGGTGCCAATCCCCTCCCCGCAGCGCCTGCTGCAGCTCGTGCTCGGCTGTCTCACCCTGGGGCTCGGGGTCGCGCTGCTGCTCACGGCTGACCTCGGCTCGGATGGCTACTCCACCCTCGTCAACGGGGTCTCCATCGGCGCGGACATCCCGTTCCTGGTCTCCAACATCTCGATCAGCGCGGCGTTCCTGGCACTGGCAGCGGTGCGCCGCCTGCGCCCGGGCATCGGCACGATCGTCCAGATCGTGGTGGTGGGCTTCACCGTGTCCTGGCTGCTGCCGGCGCTCGAGACCCCCGGCTCGCTGCTGGGACAGGCGCTGATGCTGCTGGCTGCGCTCCCCGTGCTCGCGATCGGGATCGCGGCCTACCTCGGCACGCACCTGGGTGCCGGACCGGCCGAGGCGGCCGCGCTCGCCTGGGACCCGCCGCTGCCGTTCAAGTGGAGCTACAGCGTCGTCCAGGGGCTCGGTGCCCTCGTCGGGTGGGTGCTCGGCGCCACCATCGGCCCCGGGACGGTCGCGGTGATCGTGCTGCTCGGCCCTGCGGTCGCACTCGCCGGACGGCTGCTGCGCCTCGACGTACGCCAGGACCGGGCCGGGTGAAAAACTCGGTGACCGCGAGCCCCGCTGCTGGCTAGCATCGGCCGATGGACTCCCCGGCCCAGCCCACACCGCCCACGCAGCCACAGGGACTCCGCGCGCGCCTGACCGCAGGTCTCCCGGTGGCGATGAAGGCCCGCGACCGGTCAGCGGTCACCGCCATCCGGTCCGTGCTCGGTGCCCTCTCCAACGCCGAGGCCCAGGGGCTGGGCGCGGACGCCGACGGAGCCGGTGAGCAAACCGCGGGATCCGCCGACGTCGCCGGTTCCACGCTGGGCGTCGGCAGCACCGAGGCCCTGCGCCGAGCCCTGGCGGAATCCGAGGTGACCGCGATCGTGCTCGCCGAGGCGACCGAGCGCGAAGAGGCCGCCGGCGTGTACGACGACCGGGGCCATCCCGAGCGCGGCGACCGGTTGCGCGCCGAGGCAGCGGCGATCAGGGCCTTCCTCGACTGAGTCCGGCCGGACATGCGCCGGACATGCGCCAGGACATGCACCAGGGCCCGCCACCACTAAGTGGTGACGGGCCCTGGGGCGTTCTGTGCTTGTGCTGAGCCGGGCTCAGGCCTTCGCGTCGTCCTCGGACTCGGCGTCTGCCTCCGGTGCCTCAGCCTCTGACTCAGCCTCGGGCTGGGCCTCGGACTGGGCCTCGGCCGACTCGACGTCGGTCGACGAGGTGTCCAGCACCTGCTCCTCGCCGCTTGCGTCGGTCGCCTCCACCTCGGCAGGAGCGACGTCGTCGGCCTTCTCGACCTCGACCACCGGGGCGGCGGCTGCGGTCTTCTGCGTCTTCGGAGCCGAGGGCTTGAACTCCTCGTTCACCAGCTCGATGACCGCCATCGGGGCGTTGTCGCCCTTGCGCGGGCCGAGCTTGGTGATCCGGGTGTAGCCGCCGGGACGCTCCGCGAACTTGGGACCGATCTCGGTGAACAGCGTGTGCACGACCGACTTGTCGCGGATGGTCTTGAGGACCTCGCGCCGGTTGTGCAGGTCGCCCTTCTTGGCCTTGGTGATCAGCTTCTCCGCGACCGGACGCAGCGTGCGCGCCTTGGCCTCGGTGGTGGTGATCCGGCCGTGCTCGAACAGCGCCGTGGCGAGGTTCGAGAGGATCAGCCGCTGGTGCGCCGGGCTACCGCCGAGACGGGCACCCTTCTTGGGAGTAGGCATTTGCTTCTCTCACATTCTCCCCGGCCGTGTCAGGTACCGGAGTAGATAGATCGTCTGGTTCAGAGCTGGGCTTGACCACGGTTTCGGAACGCAACCATGGACGGGGGTCCGGGGGGCTTCATCCCCCGGTGTCGGGCATGAGCGAAGCTCATTCCGTTAGTACTGCTCGTCCTCGACGAAGGAGTCGTCGTCGTCGTCGTAGGCCGCGAGGGCGGTCGCCGGGTCGAAGCCGGGCGCGCTGTCCTTGAGGGACAGGCCCATCTCGACCAGCTTGGCCTTGACCTCGTCGATCGACTTCGCACCGAAGTTGCGGATGTCGAGCAGGTCCTGCTCCGAGCGCGAGATGAGCTCACCCACGGTGTGGATGCCCTCGCGCTTGAGGCAGTTGTAGGAACGCACGGTCAGGTTCAGGTCCTCGACCGGGAGGGCGAGGTCCTGGGCCAGCTGCTCGTCCACGGGCGAGGGGCCGATGTCGACACCCTCGGCCTCGACGTTGAGCTCACGGGCCAGGCCGAACAGCTCGACCAGGGTCTTTCCGGCCGATGCGATGGCGTCGCGCGGGGTGATCGACGGCTTGGTCTCGACGTCGATGACCAGCTTGTCGAAGTCCGTGCGCTGCTCCACACGAGTGGCCTCGACCTTGTAGGTCACCTTGAGCACGGGGCTGTAGATCGAGTCGACCGGGAGCCGGCCGATCTCGTTGTCAGCGCCCTTGTTCTGGACCGCGCTGACGTAGCCGCGGCCCCGCTCGACGATGAGCTCCATCTCGATCTTGCCCTTGGCGTTCAGGGTGGCGATCTTGAGGTCGGGGTTGTGCACCTCGACGCCCGCGGAGGACTCGATGTCCGCCGCGGTCACCACGCCGGCGCCCGACTTGCGGAGCACCATGGCGACCGGCTCGTCGTGCTCGCTGGAGACGACGAGGCCCTTGAGGTTGAGGATGATCTCGGTGACGTCTTCCTTGACGCCCTCGATCGTGGAGAACTCGTGCAGGGCCGTGTCCACCTTGATGCTGGTGACCGAGGCCCCCGGGATCGAGGACAGGAGCGTACGGCGAAGCGAGTTGCCGAGCGTGTAGCCGAAGCCGGGTTCCAGCGGTTCGATCACGAACCGCGAGCGGAACTCGTCGACGACATCTTCCGACAGGGTCGGGCGCTGAGCGATGAGCACTGTTTTTTCCTTTCCGAGCCCACCCGATATTTGACGGACTCGAACTTCATGCAGCGGTGGGTGGAGTTGTTACTTCTTCGAGTAGTACTCGACGATGAGCTGTTCCTGGACCGGCAGCTCGATCTGCGCGCGCACCGGCAGCGAGTGCACCAGGACCCGCATCCGCGAGGGGATCGCCTCGAGCCAGGCGGGGACGATCCGGTCGCCGTGGGTCTCACGAGCCACGATGAACGGGGTCATCTCCAGGCTCTTCTCCCGCACGTCGATGATGTCGTGCGCCGCGACCTGGTACGACGGGATGTCGACCTTCTTGCCGTTCACCCGGAAGTGACCGTGCACGACGAGCTGACGGGCGTGACGACGCGTGCGGGCGAACCCGGCGCGGTAGACCACGTTGTCCAGACGGCACTCGAGGAGCTGCAGCAGGTTGTCACCGGTCTTGCCGGGACGGCGGCTGGCCTCGTCGTAGTAGTTGTGGAACTGCTTCTCCATCACTCCGTAGGTGAAGCGGGCCTTCTGCTTCTCCTGGAGCTGGTTGCGGTACTCGCTCTCCTTGATCCGCGTGCGGCCGTGCTGGCCGGGCGCGTAGGGGCGCTTCTCGAACGCCTTGTCTTCACCGACGAGGTCGACACCGAGACGGCGCGACTTCTTGGTCATGGGGCCGATGTAACGAGCCATGGGTCAAAGTCTCCTTTTCAGTCTCGGGTCAGACGCGCCGGCGCTTGGGCGGGCGGCAACCGTTGTGGGGGGTGGGCGTGACGTCCTGGATGGTGCCGACCTCGAGGCCGATGGCACCCAGCGAACGGATGGCGGTCTCGCGGCCCGAGCCCGGGCCCTTCACGAAGACGTCGATCTTCTTCATGCCGTGGTCCATCGCCCGGCGACCGGCGGCCTCGGCGGCCATCTGCGCGGCGAACGGGGTGGACTTGCGCGAGCCCTTGAAGCCGACGGTGCCGGCAGAGGCCCACGAGATCACTGCGCCCGTGGGGTCGGTGATCGTGACGATCGTGTTGTTGAACGTGCTCTTGATGTGGGCTTCGCCCTGAGCGACGTTCTTCTTCTCCTTGCGGCGCACCTTCTTGGCGCCGGCCGCGGTGCGGCTCTTGGGGGGCATTCACAAACTCCTGGTGTGTGTTCGGTAGCTGAGGTGGGGGCGGTGAGCAGACCTACGTGCGGTGACGTGGCCTGGGGTCACTTGGCCTTCTTCTTGCCGGCGACGGTGCGCTTGGGGCCCTTGCGGGTGCGCGCGTTGGTCTTGGTGCGCTGTCCGCGAACGGGCAGTCCCTGGCGGTGTCGGCGGCCCTGGTAGCTACCGATCTCGATCTTGCGGCGGATGTCGGCCTGGACCTCGCGACGGAGGTCACCCTCGATCTTGTAGTCGGCCTCGATCGCGTCGCGGAGCTTGACCAGCTCCTCGTCACCGAGGGTGTGCACCCGAGCGTTCGGGTCGACACCGGTGACGGCGAGGATCTTCTGGGAGCGGGTACGGCCAATGCCGTAGATGTAGGTGAGTGCGATCTCGATGCGCTTGTCGCGCGGGAGGTCAACACCAACGAGGCGTGCCATGAATGGCGGTTCCCTTCAAGTGGGTCACGGTGGTCTGGTCGTGTCGCGTCCCCCGCATCAGCAGGAGCTCCGGCCATCCGTTCCGGAGGTGGTCCGGGTCCCGACGGTGGAGCTGTCGAGTCCCTTGAGCGAACACGTAGTGGATGTCTTCAGTTGTGGAGCACAGCGGCTGGGCTCAGCCCTGGCGCTGCTTGTGACGCGGGTTCTCGCAGATCACCATGACGCGGCCGTGGCGACGAATCACCTTGCACTTGTCACAGATCGGCTTGACGCTCGGGTTGACCTTCATGTCAGCCCTTTCTCATTGGTCGGCTGGTTTGGTTACTTGTACCGGTAGACGATCCGACCCCGGGTCAGGTCGTAGGGGGACAGCTCCACCACCACGCGGTCCTCGGGGAGGATCCGGATGTAGTGCTGGCGCATCTTGCCGCTGATGTGGGCGAGCACCTTGTGTCCATTGCTCAGCTCCACTCGGAACATCGCGTTGGGAAGGGCCTCCACGACGGAGCCCTCCATCTCGATCACGCCTTCCTTCTTCGGCATGTCCTCCACAATCTGGTCGCTGGTGTTGGTTGTCTACCGTTGGCCCGGGAACCGCCTGCCACGACCGGCGGACCGGGCGGGCAGTGGACCTCGTGGGCCGCCCAAGGAACCTCAACCCCGGGCACGCACAGACCCATTCCTTCGAGCGAGTCCGCTGGTGTCCGGGCAGCCGCGAGGCGCCACAAAACGAGCCCACGTTGGGCCGACTCCCCAGTCTAGGACGAAAACGGGGTGGAGCGTTAATCCGTCCGGCGCCGGCCGACCAGGGAGGCGGGGTTGAACGGCGCCCAGATCCGTCGTCGCAGCGGCTGGGTCCGGCCCAGCGCGGCGCGCTCCCCCAGCACCTGCTCCCAGTAGGCACCCACAGTCTCCTCCTCGGGCTCCACCGCGGCGAACACGCCCTCGTCCCCCTCGCGGGACAGCGCCCCCGCTCGCGCGAGCACCCGTGCCTGCGCCGGGCGGGAAGTGTGCCGCGGCACGGGGATGCCGAGGTCGCGTGCGTGGTCGACGAGCTCGTTCCAGGCGCCGGCCATCTGGTCGGAGGGGCGCCCGCGCGTACGCCGCAGCCGGCGGCGGACCAGCTTGGCCGCGGGGACCAGCAGCGCCAGGAGGAGGGCGAGCAGCCACGGCAGCGTGCGCACCACCGTGCCGCGGGTCTGGTCCTCGGCACGCTGCTCGGCCTTGCGCTTGGTGGCCCGGTCCCGCTTCACCAGGTCCTGCTTCTGCGTCTCCGTGCTCGCCGGCATCTGGGGCGGCGGCGGTGGCACGGGCGCGAGGTCGCGCAGCGGGGGCCGGCGGCTCATGAACTGCTCGGTCGGCAGCGTGCGCCAGATCCCGTCCGCTGTGCGGACCTCGACCCACGCCCGCACGTCGGAGCCTCGCACCCGGCCGTCCTTCGGGACGACCGCGCCCACCACCACCCGAGCCGGTACGCCGACCCGGTTGGCCAGCACTGCCATCGCCGCGGCGTACTGCTCCTCGTTGCCCACCATGAGCGGGGCGAACAGGAACCCCTCGAAGAGCCGCTTGCTGCCGTGGCCCGCGGTGTACTGCTGCTCGCCGGGGAAGGCACCGTTGCTGTACTGCCCGACGTCGCGCAGGTACTTGGCGAGCACGAACATCTTGCGCATCGGCTCGGCCGGGCTCGCCAGCAGCCGCTGCACGAGGGGGTCCGCCTTCTCCGCGTCCTCGACCGTGATCAGGTCACCGGGCCAGGCCCGCATGGACCGGGTGAGCCGCTGGTCGGGGATCACGGCAGTGAACTCGTAGGTGTTGCGCGGCTTGAGCCCGGCGGGGATCACGGCCGAGGAGGTCTCCAGGTCGTAGCGGACCTCGGTGCGCCGGGCCAGCCGGTCGGCGTTGAGGAACCGGAAGGACGTCAACGAGCCGACGGTGGGGATCCAGGCGCTGCGGTAGGCCCGGGTCACCGACACCCGCATCCGGTACTCACGACCGGGGTTGGAGTTCTCGATCCGGCTGTCGATCCGCAGGAAGCGGTCCAGGAGCGTGTCCGGCATGGTGTCGTTCTCCGCGCGCCACTCCTTGCCGTCGTACCGGTCCAGCGTCACCATCCTGATCCGGCTGCCCCGGGGCGCACCCGTGACGCTGAACAGCAGCTTCTGCCGCACGTTCTGCGGAGTGTCGGGCGGCTGCTCGGTGAAGGAGCGGAAGCGGCGCAGCGGCGAGTCGAGGGCGGCGACGTCCGGGACCTGGCCGATACGGCCCTGCAGGCTGGCGCCGGCCAGGCTGTCGCTGCCCGAGGTGACCACCGTTGCGATGGACAGGGCGACCGCCGCGACCACCACTGCGGCGACCCCGCGCTGCCCCCGGCCGTGCGCCGCGCCGGCGACCTGCCGGGAGTGGGGCGCCAGGCCGAGCCCGCGTGCCACCACCCACACCACGGACACCACGGCGAACGCGGCCGGTGCCCAGTCGTAGGGGCCGCCGTCGGTCCGACGCAGCAGCAGCACTACGGCCAGGACGGCGATCAGGGGCAGGAGGGGACCTCCGGCACTCCTGGTGCGCAGCGCCACCGCCGAGGCGGCCGCGCCCCCGAAGAGTCCGAGCAGGAACGGCACCAGGGCCGGGGCCCCGGCCAGGTCGACGCCGGGCAGGGTGGTGAGCAGCTCCCCCCAGCCGGTGACGCTGCCCTGCATCACCGCCACGAGCACGCCGAGGTCAGGGATCCCGGCGCCGAACCCGCCGCTGCGCAGCGCCATCGGACCAGCGAGCAGCAGTCCCGCGACGGGGACGGCGGCGAGCAGCACGACGATCGACTGGCGCAGGGTGAGCAGCACGAGGGCCACCCCCGTCGCGGCCGCGGCCGCTCCCAGGACGAGGTAGCCCCAGCCGGCGAAGATCGTGTGCAGCCCGAGCAGCGCCAGGAGCACCAGCACGAGCACCGCGACCAGGTCGGCCACCTCCACCGCGAGGCGGTACGGCGTCATGGCCGGGCTGCTCGTCAGGCCGCTCTCCGGGTGGCGCTCTGGGTGACTCTCCGGGCCGCTCATCGGGCCGCCCCCGCGGCCACGGCGCGCACGGCACGCGGCAGCTCGTCGAGGGTGCGCAGACCGACCAGCATCGCGTTGCCGGCCGCGGAGACGCTGGTGCTCGCCGTACCGTCCGCCCGGACCAGGAGGAGGTGGACCTCGGGCGGGAGCACGATGCGCAGGGCGCTGGTCAGCCCTTCGTCCGCGGCGCTCCCGGTCAGCAGGGCCAGCCAGCTGGTCTCGGGGGCCAGCCGCAGCGCCTGCCGGGCGGCGACGACGGGGTCGGAGGAGCTCGCGAGCTCGATGCGGCAGCACGCGTCCAGCACCCCGTCGAGGCCGCGTCCGGTGACGGCGTGCTCACCGCACAGCATGGAGAGGTCGACCCCGTCCTGGTGCGCGCGGGCGGCGAGCGAGGCCGCCGTCGAGACCACGGTCTCGAAGTCCTCCGGGTCGAGGTAGGAGTCGCGGTTGTCGTCGATCACCACGGTCAGGTGGCTGCGCCTGCTGTCGTGGTACTGGCGGATCTGTAGCTTCCCGGCCTTGGCCGAGGAGCGCCAGTGCACGTGCCGCAGCTCGTCCCCCGGCGCGTACTCCCGCAGGGCGTGGAAGGCGAGGTCGCTCATCGAGACCTCGTCGCTCGGCGTCCCCTCCTGGTCGCGGATCACCCCGGCGCCGACAGAGTCGACCGGCACCATCCGCGGCAGCACCAGGAGCTCGGTCGCCGGGGACCACCGCTCGGTCCACTGCAGCAGGCCGAGCGGGTCGCTGCGCCGCGCGATGACCGGGCCCACCGGCACCACCCCCCGGCGCAGCTGGGACAGCTCGATGCGCTCCTCGACGACCTTGTCCCGGCGCAGGACCGGCAGCCTGATCAGGTGCTCCTCGGACCCGACGGGCACGTCGACCACGGGGCCGAGGATCCGGAGCCGGCCGACGCTCGTCGCACCGAGCACCACCTCCGCGACGTCTCCGGCCACCGCTCGCGGCGGGGAGACCGTGAGGTCGACCCGGGCCCGCGTGGGCAGGAACACCGAGGCCACTGCCAGCAGGCCCATCACCAGGCAGGCCACCCACATCAGCTGGAAGACCGACCAGCTCCCCACGGCGTCCATCAGGTAGCACAGGAGGGCGACCAGGAGCAGCCAGCGCCCCGAGGGCGTGACCACCCGCAGAGGCGCCGGGAGCTTCACGACCTACACGCGTACCGAGGGGACCGGGACGCGGGCCAGCAGGTCGTCGACGACGTCGTCGATGCTCACGCCGCGGAACTGTGCCTCGCCGTCGAGGATCAGCCGGTGCCCCAGCACGGGGTGGGCGAGCTCGGCCACGTCCTCGGGCACGACGTAGTCCCGGCCGTCGGCGGCCGCCCAGGTCTTCACCACCCGCATCAGGGCCAGGCAGCCGCGCGCGGACAGACCGAGCCGCACGTGCTCCATCTCCCGGGAGGCCTCCGCCAGCTGCCGGATGTAGGTCACGATCGAGCGGTCCACGTGCACCTCGTCGGCGATCCGGCCCATCTCCTCCACCAGGGCGATCGCCATGATCGGCTGGACCAGCGTGGCGCGGTCGCGCAGCCGCGAGTTGAGCAGCAGCTCCTCGGTGGCCTCCGCGTCCGGGTAGCCCACCGAGGTCTTCATCAGGAACCGGTCCAGCTGGGCCTCGGGAAGGCGATAGGTGCCGGCCTGCTCGATGGGGTTCTGGGTGGCGATCACGATGAACGGGTGCGGCACGTCGTGGGTGATCCCGTCGACGGTGACGTGCCCCTCCTCCATCACCTCCAGGAGCGCGGACTGGGTCTTCGGCGAGGCACGGTTGATCTCGTCGGCCAGCACGATCGAGTGGAAGATCGGGCCGGGGTGGAAGGTGAAGGTCCCCTTGTTCTGCTCGTAGACGGTGATGCCGGTGACGTCGCTGGGCAGCAGGTCGGGGGTGAACTGGACGCGGGCGTGCGATCCCTCGAGCGTCCCGGCCAGTGCCCGCGCGAGCATCGTCTTCCCGGTGCCGGGGAAGTCCTCGAGCAGCAGGTGCCCACCCGAGACCAGGCAGGTCAGCGTCAGCCGGATCACGTGCCGCTTGCCGAGCACGGCGAGCTCGATGTTCCCGGTGAGCGCCTCGAAGGTCTCCTGGAACCACTCCACGCGCTCACGGCCGATCGTCATGGCCGTCATCGTAAGGGACCCTGAGTGCCCCGTCTTGGGCGATACGCCCGATCAGCGCCGGTGCAGCCGCACGAAGTTGGCGAGCATCGTCATCGGGTGGACGACCTCGACGGCACGGGAGGCCTCCTTGAGGCTCTCGGCCTCGCCGGGGTCGAAGTAGCCGGCGTCCTTGTACACCTCGATGCGGGTGCAGATCCCCTCGTCGTCGAGCTCGGGGTGGAACTGGGTGGCGTAGACGTTGTTGCCCACGCGGAAGGCCTGCACCGGGCAGGCCTGCGAGGTGGCGAGCTGCACCGCGCCGGGTGGCAGTCGCAGCATCGACTCCTTGTGACCGCCGTACGCCGCGAACTCGACCGGTAGGCCGGCGCACACCGGGTCCGCCTCCCCCTCCGGGGTCAGGCTCACCGACAGTGGGCCGACCGGCTCGGGCCAGCTGCGGTCGACCACCCCGCCCTGGTGCAGCCCCAGGGTGCCGATGCCGTAGCAGGCACCGAGGAACGGGAAGTCACGGCGGACCACCTCGTCGAGCAGCGCCGAGATCGCCTGCTCGGCGCGCACCTGCTCAGGCGACTTGGAGTCCTGGGGGTCGCTGGCGTTCCACGGTCCCCCGCCGAGCAGGATCCCGGACCAGTCGTCGAGGTCGATGCGGGGCAGGTCCTCGTGGGCGAGGTTCACCAGCGGCAGCTGGGCCTCGGCCAGGCCGGTGAAGCGTCGGAAGGAGTCGTACTCGTTCGCAGCGGCGGCTTCCTCACCGCGGATCGAGAGCAGCAGGAAGGGTCTGGTTTCGGGCATTCAGTCCCCGCCGTACGGGACCCCGAGCTCGGTCAGCTTCGCCTTGCCGCCGTCGACAGCGGTGAGGATCCACGCGCCGTCCGGGGTCAGGGTGAAGCTGTGCTCGAAGTGCGCCGCCCAGCTGCCGTCGTCGGTGACGACCGTCCACTCGTCCTCGGCGATGTCGGTGTACTTGCTGCCCAGGGTGATCATCGGCTCCACGGCCAGCGCCAGGCCGCGCTCCAGCTTGGGACCGCGACCGGCACGACCGTAGTTCGGGACGTTCGGCGGCTGGTGCATCGCGGTGCCGATGCCGTGCCCGGTGAAGTCCTCGAGGATGCCGTACTCCCCGCCGCCGGGATGGGGCTGGGAGCGCACGTAGCTCTCCACGGCGTGGGAGATGTCGGTGACCCGGCCGCCGAGGCGGGCCGCGGCGAACCCGGCCCACATGGACCCCTCAGTCACTCGCATCAGCTCCAGCACGTCGGGCCGGACCTCGCCGACCGCGACCGTGATCGCGGCGTCGCCGTGCCAGCCGTCGACGATCGCGCCGCAGTCGATGGAGATGACGTCTCCGTCCTCCAGCGTCCGGGCCCCCGGGATGCCGTGCACCACCTCGTCGTTGACCGAGGCGCAGATGCTGGCGGGGAAGGGCGGGTGCCCGTAGCCGAGGAAGGAGGGTACGCCGCCCCCGGTCCGGATGTTCTCCTCGGCGATGGCGTCGAGCTCGCCGGTGGTGATGCCGGCCCGTACCGAGGCGCGCAGCAGCTCCAGGGTCTCGCCGACGAGGCGACCGGCGACCCGCATCTTCTCGATCTGGGCGGGCGTCTTGATCTCCACGCCGCGGTCACGGAAACCCATGATCAGCTCTCGTTGACGTCCTGGAGCGCCTTGAAGATCCGCTCGGTGACCTCGCCGACCTCACCCATGCCGTCGACCTCGATCAGTCGTCCGCGCTTGCGGTAGACCTCGATCAGCGGCTCGGTCTGCTCGACGTAGAGCTCCTGGCGGCGCCGGATGACCTCTTCGGTGTCGTCGGAGCGGCCGTCGGTCTGCGCGCGCTGGAGCAGCCGCTGGACGAGCTCCTCGGGGTCGACGGTCAGCACCACGACGGCGTCGAGCTCGTGCCCGGTGTGCTTGATCATCCCGTCGAGCTCCTCGACCTGGGCCACCGTGCGCGGGTAGCCGTCGAGCAGGAACCCCGGTGCGGCGTCCGCCTCGTCGATGCGGTTGCGCACCATCAGGTTGGTGACCTCGTCGGGGACGTACTCCCCCGCGTCCATGAACTGCTTGGCCTTGACCCCGAGCTCGGTGCCCTCGGAGACGTTGTGGCGGAAGATGTCGCCGGTGGAGATGGCCGGGATGCCGAAGTGCTCAGCGACGCCCTTGGCCTGGGTGCCTTTGCCGGCCCCGGGGGGGCCCATCAGGATGATTCGCATTTATCGCAGGAATCCTTCGTAGTTGCGCTGCTGGAGCTGGCTCTCGATCTGCTTCACGGTGTCGAGTGCGACACCGACCATGATCAGCAGGGAGGTGCCACCGAAGGGGAAGTTCTGGTTGGCGCCGACAAGGACCAGGGCGACCAACGGGATCAGCGACAGCAGACCCAGGTAGAGCGCACCCGGCAGCGTGATGCGGGACAGGACGTAGGAGAGGTACTCCTCGGTCGGCTTGCCTGCCCGGATCCCGGGGATGAAACCGCCGTACTGCTTCATGTTGTCCGCGACCTCTTGGGGGTTGAAGGTGATCGCGACGTAGAAGTAGGTGAAGAAGATGATCAGCAGGAAGTACGCCAGCATGTACAGGGGGTGGGATCCGCTGACGAAGTAGGTGGAGATGAAGCGCACCCAGGGCGACGTCGAGTTCTGGTTGAACTGCACCGCCATCGCTGGGAGGTAGAGCAGGCTCGAGGCGAAGATGACCGGGATGATGCCGGCCTGGTTGACCTTGAGCGGGATGTAGGTCGAGGAGCCCCCGAACATCTTGCGGCCGACCATCCGGCGGGCATACTGCACCGGGATCCGACGCTGCGCCTGTTCGATGAAGACCACGGCGGCCATCACCACCAGGCCGATCAGGAGCACGGCGCCGAAGATCCAGGGGCCCTTGGCCTTCTGCACGCCCCACAGGGAGGCGGGGAAGGTGGCGACGACCTGGGTGAAGATCATGATCGACATGCCGTTGCCGATGCCGCGCTCGGTGATCAGCTCGCCGAACCACATGATGATCGCCGTGCCGGCGGTCATGGTGAGCACCATCAGCATCGCGATCAGCGTGGTGTCCTCGTAGAGCAGCGGCTTGGTGCACCCCTGGAGGAGGTTGCCGGTGCGGGCCAGCGCGACGATGCCGGTGGCCTGCAGGATCGCCAGGGCAAGGGTGAGGTATCGGGTGTACTGGGTGATCTTGGTCTGCCCGGACTGGCCCTCCTTCTTCAGGGCCTCCAGGCGTGGGATCACCACCACCAGCAGCTGCAGGATGATGCTCGCGGTGATGTAGGGCATGATCCCGAGCGCGAACACGGTCAGCTGCAGCAGCGCGCCACCGGAGAACAGGTTGATCAACCCGTAGATGCCGCTGTCCTTGGTCTGGTCGAAGCAGGCCTGGACGTTGGGGACGTGCACACCCGGCGTCGGGATCTGTGACCCCAGACGGAAAAGGGCGACGATGAACAGCACGAACAGCAGCTTGTTGCGCAGGTCCGGTGTCCGGAAAGCGTTGGCGAAGGCGCCTAGCACGTGCTCCTCTTTCGGAAATCGACTGGTCTAGCCGGCGGACTGACCCGCAGACAGGTTCAGTCGGGACCGAACCCGTGGAAGCCTAACAGGGCGGGAGGATCATCACGGGTCTAGGTGTGATGATCGTCCCGCCCTGTCGGCGATTGACGTCTCGCGCTCAGCGCTCGGTCGCGGTGCCACCGGCAGCCGCGATCTTCTCCTTGGCAGAGCCGGAGAAACGGTCAGCAGTGATCTGGACGGCCACCGTGATGTCGCCCTGGCCCAGCACCTTGACGGGCTGGCCCTTGCGGACGGCACCCTTGGCGACCAGGTCGTCGACGCTGATGGTGCCCCCCTCGGGGAACAGCGCGCTGACGCGGTCCAGGTTCACCACCTGGAACTCCACCTTGAACGGGTTCTTGAACCCGCGCAGCTTGGGGAGACGCATGTGGATGGGCATCTGGCCGCCCTCGAACCCTGCCGGGATCTGGTTGCGGGCCTGGCTGCCCTTGGTACCGCGACCGGCGGTCTTGCCCTTGGAGGCCTCACCGCGACCCACACGGGTCTTCGCGGTCTTGGCGCCGGGGGCAGGGCGCAGGTGGTGCAGCTTCAAGCTCATTTGGAGTCAACCTCTCCGTCAACTTCCGTGACCGTCACCAGGTGACGGACGGTGTGGACCATGCCCCGGAACTCGGGGCGGTCCTCCTTGACGACCACGTCACCGATCCGCTTGAGACCCAGCGAGCGCAGGGTGTCGCGCTGGTTCTGCTTGCAGCCGATGGTGGACTTCATCTGCTCGACCTTCAGGCGGGCCATCACTGCACCCCTGCCTTCTCGGTCCGGGCGGCCTCGATGCCCTCGGCCTGAGCCCTGAGCATCGCTGCCGGAGCAACGTCCTCGACGCGCATTCCGCGCCGGGCGGCGACGGCTGCGGGGTCCTCGAGGGAACGCAGGGCCTCCATCGTGGCGTGCACGATGTTGATCTGGTTCGAGGAGCCGAGCGACTTGCTCAGGACGTCGTGGATGCCGGCGCACTCGAGCACCGCGCGCACCGGGCCACCGGCGATCACACCGGTACCGGGGGACGCGGGACGCAGGAACACGACGCCGGCGGCCTTCTCACCCTGGACGGGGTGAGGGATGGTGCCCTGGATGCGGGGGACGCGGAAGAAGGACTTCTTCGCCTCCTCGACACCCTTGGCGATGGCCGCGGGAACTTCCTTGGCCTTGCCGTAGCCCACGCCGACCATGCCGTCGCCGTCACCGACGATCACCAGGGCGGTGAAGCTGAAGCGACGACCACCCTTGACGACCTTGGCGACGCGGTTGATGGCCACGACGCGCTCGATGTACTGGCTCTTCTCCTGCTGGCCGCCGCGACCACCGTCACGGCCGCCGCGGCCGCCACCTGCGCGCTGACCGCGCTGCTGGGATCCGCTCATGAGATAACTCCCTTGAATGTCATGTCTGCACCACTCGCCATCAGAAGGTCAGGCCGCCCTCACGGGCGCCGTCAGCCAGGGCCGCGACGCGACCGTGGTACTTGTTGCCGGCGCGGTCGAAGACCACGCCCTGGACTCCGGCCGACTTCGCGCGTTCGGCCACGAGCTCGCCGACCTTGCGAGCCTTGGCGGTCTTGTCACCCTCGCTCGAGCGCACGTCGGCCTCCATGGTCGAGGCATACGCGATGGTCTTGCCCACCAGGTCGTCGACGAGCTGCACGGTGATGTGCTTGGACGAACGGGTGACCACCAGGCGGGGACGCTCGGTGGTGCCGCTGATCTTCTTGCGACCACGGATCTGGCGACGCGTGCGCGAGGCGACGCGAGCCGACGTGTGCTTGCCAGTCTTGAGTGCGATAGCCATCGTCACTTACCAGCCTTTCCGACCTTGCGGCGAATGTGCTCTCCGGAGTAACGCACGCCCTTGCCCTTGTAGGGCTCCGGCTTGCGCAGCTTGCGGATCTTGGCCGCAGTTTCGCCGACGAGCTGCTTGTCGATGCCCTGGACACCGAGCTTCGTGGGTCCCTCGACGGTGAACGTGATGCCGTCAGGGGCGTTGAACGTGATCGAGTGCGAGTAGCCGAGCTGGAACTCCAGCTGGGTGGGGCCCTTGGAGAGCACGCGGTAACCCACGCCGACGATCTCGAGCTTCTTCTCGTAGCCGTCGGTGACACCGATGACCATGTTGTTGATGAGCGTGCGGGTCAGGCCGTGAAGGGACCGACTCTGGCGCTCGTCGTTGGGACGCTTCACCTCGAGGGCTCCGTCACCGTTCTCGACGGTGATCGGGGAAGCGACCGTGTGGCTCAGGGTGCCCTTGGGCCCCTTGACCGTGACGGTCTGGGAATCCACCTGCACGTCGACACCGGACGGAACCGGGACGGGCAGCTTGCCAATTCGTGACATTGCTATTCCTCCTGGTTCCTGGTCACCAGACGTAGGCGAGGACTTCCCCACCTACGCCCTTGCTGTTGGCCTGACGGTCGGTGAGCAGACCCTGGCTGGTCGAGATGATTGCGACGCCGAGGCCCCCGAGCACCTTCGGCAGCGCGGTGTGCTTGGCGTACACGCGCAGGCCCGGCTTGCTGATCCGGCGTACGCCGGCAATGGAGCGCTCGCGGTTGCGGCCGTACTTGAGCTGGATGTCGAGCGTCTTGCCGACCACGTCCTCGTGGTCGTGGACCTCGAAGGAGGTGATGTACCCCTCCTGCTTGAGGATCTCGGCAACGCCCTGCTTCAGCTTGCTGTAAGGCATCGACACCGAGTCGTGGTACGCCTGGTTGGCGTTGCGCAGACGCGTGAGCATGTCTGCGATCGGGTCAGTCATTGTCATGGCCGTCTCGGCCCTTTCTCCACTCCGGTTTCGCCCTGCGTCTCAGGGCGACCTGTAGCGATCATTGGTTGGTGGTCAGGCGGTGATCGAGCGGGTGGGGATCACCAGGAGCTCTTGGTCACGCCGGGCAGCTCGCCGGCGTGCGCCATCTCCCGCAGGCAGATCCGGCAGAGGCCGAACTTGCGGTAGACAGCCTTGGGCCGCCCGCACCGCTGGCACCGGGTGTAACCGCGCACCGCGAACTTGGGCTTGCGTGCGGCCTTGACCTTCAGTCCGGTCTTTGCCATGTCAGTTGCCTTCCTTGAACGGGAAACCGAGCTTCTTGAGCAGTGCCCGGCCTTCGTCGTCATTCGTCGCGGTGGTCACCACCGTGATGTCCATGCCGCGCGAGCGGTCGACCTTGTCCTGGTTGATCTCGTGGAACATGACCTGCTCGGTCAGACCGAAGGTGTAGTTGCCACGGCCGTCGAACTGGCGGTCCGAGAGTCCACGGAAGTCGCGGATACGGGGCAGCGCCAGCGCGAGCAGGCGGTCCAGGAACTCCCACATGCGGTCGCCGCGAAGCGTCACGTGGGCGCCGATCGGCATCCCCTCGCGCAGCTTGAACTGGGCGATCGACTTGCGGGCCTTGGTGACCTGCGGCTTCTGGCCGGTGATCGCGGTGAGGTCCTTGACGGCGCCCTCGATCAGCTTGGAGTCGCGAGCAGCCTCGCCCACGCCCATGTTGACCACGATCTTGGTCAGGCCGGGGACCATCATCACGTTGGCGTAGCCGAACTGCTCGCGCATCGCGGGGATGATCTCCTCGCGGTAGCGCACCTTCATCCGCGGTCCGGCAGACGCCTCGGCCGACTGGTCGCTGTTGATCTCGGTCATTGCTTCACTCATCAGATCTCTTCTCCGGACTTCCGGGAGATGCGCACGCTGCGCTCGGCCTGGTAGGTCGAGCCGTCGGAGCGGCGCTTCGTCGTCTCCACCCGCTTGGAGCCGAGGCGGGTGATCCCGTCGCCGTCGACGACCATCACGTTGGAGATGTGGATCGGCGCCTCGGCGGTCACGATGCCGCCGGTGCTTGCCGCACCGCCCTGGTTCACGACCTTGGTGTGCTTCTTGACTCGGTTCACGCCCTCGACGATCACCCGCTGCTCCTCGCGGAGCACCTGGATGACCTTGCCCTCGGCGCCCTTGTCCTTGCCGGCGATCACCTTGACGGTGTCACCCTTCTTGATCTTGACGCTCATCTCAGAGCACCTCCGGTGCCAGCGAAATGATCTTCATGAACTTCTTCTCGCGCAGCTCGCGGCCCACAGGGCCGAAGATGCGCGTTCCACGGGGTTCCCCGTCGCTCTTGAGGATCACTGCTGCGTTCTCGTCGAAGCGGATGTACGAGCCGTCCGCACGACGACGCTCCTTGACGGTGCGCACGATGACGGCCTTGACGACGTCGCCCTTCTTGACGTTGCCGCCGGGGATCGCGTCCTTGACGGTGGCGACGATGACGTCGCCGATGCCGGCGTAGCGCCGACCAGAGCCGCCGAGCACGCGGATGCAGAGGATCTGCTTCGCACCCGTGTTGTCGGCGACCTTGAGTCGCGACTCCTGCTGGATCATGTCTTAGTTCTCCTACTTCGCCTTCTCGAGGATCTCCACGACGCGCCAGCGCTTGGTGGCGCTCAGCGGACGGGTCTCCATGATCCGGACGCGGTCTCCGATGCCACAGTCGTTCTGCTCGTCGTGGGCCTTCAGCTTGCTCGTGCGCCGAAGGACCTTGCCGTACAGCGCGTGCTTGACGCGGTCCTCCACGGACACGACCACGGTCTTGTCCATCTTGTCGCTCACGACCAGGCCTTCACGGACCTTGCGCGCAGAGCGCTCCTCCACGGAGCCCTCGACTACCGGGTTCTCGCTCATGCGCCAACCTCCTCAGACTGTGCCTTGGAGCCCGGGGCCGTCCGGATGCCGAGCTCGCGCTCACGCACCACGGTGTAGATCCGGGCAATGTCCTTCTTGACCGCACTGAGGCGGCCGTGGCTCTCGAGCTGACCGGTGGCGGCCTGGAACCGGAGGTTGAACAGCTCCTCCTTGGCCTCACGCAGCTTCGACTCGAGGTCGACGTCGTTCAGGTCGTCGAGTTCATGGGCTGTCGCCATCAGAAATCACCTGCTTCACGGCTGATGAACCGGCACTTCATCGGGAGCTTGTGGATCGCGCGGCGCATCGCCTCGCGAGCGACGTCCTCGTCGACTCCGGCCAGTTCGAACATGACACGGCCGGGCTTGACGTTGGCCACCCACCACTCGGGCGAACCCTTACCGGAACCCATGCGGGTCTCGGCGGGCTTCTTGGTCAGCGGACGGTCGGGGTAGATGTTGATCCACACCTTCCCGCCACGCTTGATGTGACGAGTCATCGCGATACGCGCCGACTCGATCTGGCGGTTGGTGACGTACGCCGGCTCGGTCGCCTGGATGCCGAAGTCTCCGAAGGAGAGCTTCGTGCCGCCCTTGGCTGCGCCGGTGCGCTTGGGGTGGTGCTGCTTGCGGTGCTTGACCCTGCGGGGCATCAACATGGGACTCAGGCCTCCGTTCCGGTGGTCGCGGCGGCCGGTGCCTCGGCGGCGGGAGCCGCAGCGGTCTCGGTCGCGGGGGCGCCCGCACGGTCAGCGCGGGTCGGGCGGTCTCCCGCACCGGCGCCGCGGGAACCGCGGGTCGGGCGGTCGCTCGCACGGTCTCCCCTGGCGCCGCCGGCCGCTCCGCGGCCACGGCCGGGAGCACCTGCACGGGCAGCTGCCTGGGCCTCGCGCTCGGCACGGGTGCCGGCGACCTCGCCCTTGTAGATCCACACCTTCACGCCGATGCGGCCGAAGGTGGTGCGGGCCTCGTAGAAGCCGTAGTCGATGTCGGCGCGCAGCGTGTGCAGGGGCACGCGGCCCTCGCGGTAGAACTCCGAGCGCGACATCTCGGCACCGTTGAGACGGCCCGAGCACTGGATCCGGATGCCCTTGGCACCCGAGCGCATCGAGGTCTGCATGGCCTTCTTCATCGCGCGACGGAACTGCACGCGGCCGGAGAGCTGCTCGGCGACACCCTGGGCGACCAGCTGTGCATCGATCTCGGGCTGCTTGACCTCGAGGATGTTCAGCTGGACCTGCTTGCCGGTCAGCTTCTCGAGCTCGCTGCGCAGGCGGTCGGCCTCAGCGCCACGGCGACCGATGACGATGCCCGGGCGAGCGGTGTGGATGTCCACCCGCACGCGGTCCCGGGTGCGCTCGATCTCGACCTTGGAGATGCCGGCCCGCTCCATGCCCTTGGAGAGCAGCTTGCGGATCGCGACGTCCTCGCCGACGTAGGACTTGTAGAGCTTGTCGGCGTACCACCGGCTCTTGTGGTCGGTGGAGATACCGAGGCGGAACCCGTTCGGGTTGATCTTCTGACCCATCAGGCGGTCCGTCCCTTCTTCTTGGTCTGCTGCGTGGTCGACTCGACTGCGGGCTGCACCACCAGGGTGATGTGGCTGGTGCGCTTGTTGATCCGGGTGGCCCGGCCCTGCGCACGCGGTCGCCACCGCTTCATCGTGGGGCCCTCGTCGACGGTCGCCTTGCTGACCACCAGAGTGCCGCGGGCGAGGTCCTCGGTCGTCGTGGCGTTGGCCACGGCGCTCTCGAGCACCTTGTAGACGGTCTCGCTGGCGGCCTGCGGCGCGAACTGCAGCAGTGCCAGGGCATCGTCGACAGGGAGCCCGCGGACCATGTCCACGACTCGACGCGCCTTCATCGGGGTGATCCGGACGAAGCGCGCGCTGGCGAAGGCGCCCGGCTGGTCACCGAGCAGCGAGTCACGTCGGGCGCTCGTGCGCCTGCGATCTGTAACGCTCATTGCTGTATCTCTCCTTGCGACGCCGCGTCAGCGGCGGCGGCTCTTCCGGTCGTCCTTCACGTGCCCGCGGTAGGTGCGGGTCGGGGCGAACTCGCCCAGCTTGTGGCCGACCATCGAGTCGGTCACGAACACCGGGACGTGCTTGTGTCCGTCGTGCACGGCCAGCGTGTGACCGATCATGGACGGCACGATCATCGAGCGGCGCGACCAGGTCTTGATCACGGTGTGGGTTCCGGCGTCGTTCTGCGCGTCCACCTTCTTGATCAGGTGGTCGTCGACGAACGGGCCCTTCTTCAGGCTGCGAGGCATCTCTGGGCTCTACCTTCCGCGCTATCTCTTAGCGCTTCTTGCCGGACTTGCGGCGACGGACGATCAGGGCATCGCTGGCCTTGCGCTTGCGCGTGCGGCCCTCGGCCTTGCCCCAGGGTGAAACCGGGTGGCGACCACCGGAGGTCTTGCCCTCGCCACCACCGTGCGGGTGGTCGACCGGGTTCATGACGACACCACGGACGGTCGGGCGGCGGCCCTTCCAGCGCATCCGGCCGGCCTTGCCCCAGTTGATGTTCGACTGCTCGGCGTTGCCGACCGCGCCGATGGTGGCACGGCAGCGGACGTCGACGTAGCGCATCTCACCGGAGGGCATCCGCAGCTGTGCGCGGGACCCCTCCTTGGCGACGAGCTGCGCGCTGTTACCGGCGGAACGGGCGATCTTGGCACCGCCACCGGGCCGGAGCTCGATGCAGTGGATCGTCGTACCGACGGGGATGTTGCGCAGCGGCAGGTTGTTGCCCGGCTTGATGTCGGCGGTGGGACCGGCCTCGATCGCGGTGCCCTGGCTGACGCCGAGAGGAGCGATGATGTAGCGCTTCTCGCCGTCGGCGTAGTGCAGCAGCGCGATGCGTGCGGTGCGGTTCGGGTCGTACTCGATGTGGGCGATCTTCGCCGGGACGCCGTCCTTGTCGTAGCGACGGAAGTCGATCACCCGGTAGGCCCGCTTGTGGCCGCCACCCTGGTGCCGGGTGGTGATCCGGCCCTGGTTGTTGCGGCCGCCCTTCTTGGGCAGCGGCTTGACCAGGGACTTCTCCGGCGTGGTCCGGGTGATCTCGACGAAGTCAGCGACCGACGAGCCACGACGGCCCGGGGTGGTCGGCTTGTACTTGCGGATTGCCATGTCTTTACCTCAGTCAGTTCTCAGCGGATGCCGGTCAGGAGACCGGTCCTCCGAAGATGTCGATGCGGTGACCCTCTGCGAGGCTGACGATCGCGCGCTTGGTGTCCTTGCGCTTTCCGGTGCCGGTACGGGTACGCCGGGTCTTGCCGGTGCGGTTCATGGTGTTCACCGAGGTGACCTTCACGTCGAAGATCTTCTCGACCGCGATCTTGATCTCGGTCTTGTTCGCGTCCGGGTGGACCAGGAACGTGTACTTGTTCGCGTCGAGGAGGCCGTAGCTCTTCTCGCTCACGACCGGTGCGATCAGGACGTCGCGGTGGTCCTTGTGCAGGGTGCTCATTTCTCGTCCTCCACGGGCGTCTCAGCGGGGGCGTCCTCGATGACCGCGTCGTTGGCCGGGGCCTCGACGATGGTCGCCTTGCGAACGCTGGACGACGCGGTGCCGTTGACGAAGGCGTCGTAGGCGTCCTGGGTGAAGATCACGTCGTCGGACAGCAGCACGTCGTAGGTGTTGAGCTGGTCGACGGCGAGCAGGTGCACCGAGGCCACGTTGCGCAGCGAGAGCCAGGTCAGCGCGTCGTCACGGACGAGCACGACCAGCTGGCGACGCTCGCCGGCGAGGCCGGCCAGCGCTGCGACGGCGTCCTTGGTCGAGGGCTTGTCGCCACCGACGAGGGACTCCACCACGTGGACGCGTCCGGCGCGGGCCCGGTCGGAGAGGGCACCGCGCAGGGCGGCGGCCTTCATCTTCTTGGGGGTGCGCTGGTCGTAGTCACGCGGCTGCGGGCCGTGGACGACGCCACCACCGACGAACTGCGGGGCGCGGGTCGAGCCCTGACGGGCGCGGCCGGTGCCCTTCTGCTTGTGCGGCTTGCGGCCACCGCCGCGAACCTCGCCGCGGCTCTTGGTGGAGTGCGTGCCCTGACGGGCCGCTGCCTGCTGGGCCACCACGACCTGGTGGATCAGCGGGATGTTCGTCTCGACGTCGAAGATCTCGGCGGGGAGATCAACCTTGACAGTCTTCGCGGTCATGCGCCGGCCTCCTGGGTCTTCTTGGCTGCCGAGCGGATGATGACCAGCCCACCCTTGGCGCCGGGAACGGCACCCTTGAGGAGGATCAGGCCCTTCTCCACGTCCACGGCGTGCACGGTGACGTTCTGCGTGGTCACGGTGTCGCTACCCATGCGACCAGCCATGCGCGTGCCCTTGAAGACACGGCCCGGGGTCGCGCAGGCGCCGATGGAGCCCGGCTTGCGGTGGTTCTTGTGGGCACCGTGAGAGGCACCGACACCGTGGAAGCCGTGCAGCTTCATGACGCCGGCGTAGCCCTTGCCCTTGCTCGTCCCGGTGACGTCGACCTCCTGGCCGGCGGCGAACAGCTCGGGGCTGAGCTCCTGGCCGACCTCGTAGGTGGGGGCGTCACTGGTGCGGATCTCGACGACGTGGCGGCGTGGGGTCACGCCTGCCTTGCCGAAGTGACCAGCGGTCGGCTTGTTGACCTTGGCGCCGTCGATCTCGCCGAAGCCAACCTGGATGGCGTTGTAGCCATCCTTCTCGGGGGTCCGGACCTGGGTCACCACATTGGTGCCGGCCGCGACCACGGTTACGGGGACGACGCGGTTGTTCTCGTCCCAGGTCTGGGTCATGCCGAGCTTCGTGCCCAGCAGTCCCTTGACGTTGCGTTCGAAAGTGCTCACAGGAACCTCAGAGCTTGATCTCGATGTCGACACCGGCAGGCAGGTCGAGACGCATCAGCGAGTCAACCGTCTTCGGTGTGGGGTCAATGATGTCGATGAGGCGCTTGTGCGTGCGCATCTCGAAGTGCTCGCGGCTGTCCTTGTACTTGTGCGGCGAGCGGATGACGCAGTAGACGTTCTTCTCGGTCGGCAACGGCACCGGGCCGGCGACCTTCGCGCCCGTACGGGTCACGGTGTCCACGATCTTGCGCGCCGAGGTGTCGATCACCTCGTGGTCATAGGCCTTGAGCCTGATGCGGATCTTCTGTCCCGCCATCAAACAACGTCCTTACTTCGTAGTCCTGCGACTGGTCTCCAGACGTCCTCGGTGAGGATGTCCGCGCTGCTGCCACTCCGTCTCGTCCGACCCCCGCGGTCGGGCGTGTCGTGCGTCTTGATGAGCGCGCGACACACACAGAACTCGTGCGGGTCGTTGTTTCGGAGTGGTGCCCGGGGGTCCGGGCTGAACGGGATCTCCTGGTGCGGCGCGAACGCGCAACCACGTCTGCTGCGATGAGCAGCTCAGGAAAACCTGTTCAGTGGTCAATGTCCGCGCCCCGGCAATCCCGCCGGAGCAACCTGACTATCTTGTCAGAGACACCCGCCCTGCGCCAAATCGGGTGCACGCGGGGGCCTCGTGGGGGCTGCCGGAGAACTCAGATCTGCGGGTTCTCCTGGCCCACCTCGTCAAGGATAGCGCCGTGGGTGGCACGCATCCTGGGGATGGTCATGCACAGCAGCGCCGCTCCCAGGCACATCGCCCCCGCGGTCATCCAGGCCAGGAAGTAGTCGCCGGTCCCCTCCCGGATCCAGCCGGCGTACGACGCGGCGACGCCCGCTCCCACCATGTGCGAGGCGAACACCCACCCGAAGACGACGCCGGACCGCTCCAGGCCGAAGTGGTCGCGGCACAGCGCCACGGTGGGCGGCACCGTCGCCACCCAGTCCAGGCCGTAGAACACGATGAAGAAGAACAGGCTGGGCGCGACCTCAGGCCCCAGGAGCGAGGGCACCACGAGCAGCGAGAGCCCGCGCAGCGAGTAGTAGGCGAACAGCAGGTAGCGGGGATCGACCTTGTCGGTGAGCCAGCCGGACGCGACCGTGCCCACGATGTCGAAGACGCCGATCAGGGCGAGCAGCCCGGCCGAGGTGGTCGCCGGCATCCCGTGGTCGTGCGCCGCCGGGATGAAGTGGGTGCCGATCAGCCCGTTCGTCGACCAGCCACAGACCCAGAACGTGAGGAACAGCACCCAGAACGTCCATGTGCGGCCGGCCTCCCGCAGGGTCCGGACCGCCAGGGCCGCGGCACCCGAGCCGGCACCGGTCGCAGCGGGCGGCTCGACGTACGACGGTGGCGCGCCGTAGGGCACCTCCCCCACGTCGGAGGGCCGGTCGCGCAGCACCAGGAGCACCAGCGGGACCAGCAGCAGCGCGAACGCCGCGACCAGACCGGCCGCCCAACGCCACCCGGGCCCGGCCGCGAGGTGTGCGATCACCGGCAGGAAGACCAGCTGGCCCGTCGAGCTCGCCGCCGAGAACAGCCCGGTGACCAGGCCGCGGTGCCGGACGAACCAGCGGTTGGCCACGATCGCGCCGAAGACCAGCGCCATCGCCCCGGTGCCGAGGCCGATCGGCACTCCCCACAGGAACCACAGCTGCCACGCCTCGGTCATCACGAGCGTCAGGGCCGCCCCCAGCGAGACCAGGGCGAGCGCACCGGCCACCACCCGTCGCACGCCGAACCGCTCCATCACCGCAGCGGCGAACGGCGCGGTGAGGCCGTAGATGACGAGGTTCAGGGTGACGGCGCCCGAGGTCATGCCCCGGGACCAGCCGAACTCGTGCTCCAGCGGCTCCAGGAGGGCCCCTGTGGAGGAGCGGAAGCCCGCTGCGGCCACCAGGGCCGCCATCGTCGCCGCGGCGACCCACCAGGCCCGCCCGCTGATCCGGGCGTCGGGCACCACGACTCCGCTCACCCCCGAAGTCTAGGAACACCCATACCCGGGGCGCAGGCACGACAGCTGCCGGCTTGCACCGGTCCGGCGTCCAGACCAGCCTTGTCCGAGCCGCGATCGCGGCTTAGCGTCGCCTCATGGACGCCACCGTCCTCATCGGCTTCGCCAAGGTCATCGGGATCTCCCTGGTCCCGGTGGCCCTGTTCGCGGGCGCCCTGCACGCCCGTGCCGCGGTGGAAGGGTGCCGCTCGCTGGGCAGGCGGGCGAAGCTGCTCCCACCGGCACCAGATCCCTCGCCGCCGAGGCCGCCGCTGCAACGACTGGCCGCCGACCTGCGCCGGCTGCGTCCCGAGGTGCGCTCCCCCCGCGCCGGGGTGGCGATGGCCCGCCAGCGCGGGGTGGTCGCCGCCTACGACAGCGTGCTGATCAGCACCGCCGAGGCGCTGGACGTGCCCACGCTCCTCGGCGAGCTCACCGATGGCCTCGACCGCGAGGCGGAGCGGCTGCGGCTCGAGCACGCGCTCGAGCGGGCCGGCCTGAGCTGGCAGGTCGAGGACGGCTGAGCACAGGCCGCTGGGGGCGGATCAGCGCCGGCGGTAGGCGAGGTCGACGATCTCCCGCTCAGCGGCCACGCCCTTGCGCTCGAACTTGGTGACCGGCCGGTCCTCCCAGCGCTCGACCCGGCCACCCTCCAGGGCGGGCTCCTGGTCCAGGACCGCCCGCATCTGCTCGGCGTACTCCGCCCAGTCGGTCGCCAGCCGCCACACGCCGCCCGGGCGCAGCCGGGAGGCCGCCAGCGAGGCGAACTCCGGGGTGACCAGCCGCCGCTTGTGGTGGCGCTTCTTGGGCCACGGGTCGGGGAAGAACGTCCACAGCTCCTCGACCTCGCCGGGACCGAAGAGGTGCTCGAGGCACCAGACCGCGTCCACCGACAGCAGCCGGACGTTGTCCGCCCCCGCCTCCGCGAGCAGACCGAGCGTGTGCGCGACCCCGGGGCGCCAGACCTCCAGCGCCACGATGTTGCACTCCGGCCGCTGGGCCGCGAGCACAGCCGTCGCCTCCCCCACCCCGGACCCGATCTCCACGATCAGCGGCGCCGTCCGCCCGAACACCTCGCTCCAGCTGAACGCAGGGTCGTCGACCGCCTCCTCCGGAATCACCCAGTCGCGGTGGTGCGCGTCCCATGACTCCTGCTGTGAAGGCGTGAACCTCCCACCCCGCCGGGAGTAGGTGAGCACCTCGCGCATCCGCGTCCCGTCCTCGGTGTACTTCTGGCGCGGTCGAGCAGCAGGAAGGGTGTTGTCCACGCAGCACATTGTGTCCGACGGGGGCGAGCCGTTGATCGGCCGGTTGGGGGTCGGTTTGGGCTCGGCAGTTGGGCTCGGCAGTTTCCCAGGTCATGAACCCGAACTGCCTCTTCACACATGGGGTGGGGTGTGTGAAGAGGCGGTTGTGGTTCATAACCTGGGAAACCGGCAGCTGCGACGCCCTAGATTGCGGGGATGATCGACCGTCAGCACCTGGCCGAGCTCCGCAGCGTCGAGGAGCAACGGTTCGTCGAGCTCCATCCGCGTTCGGCCGAGCTCGCGGGGCGGGCCCACGGCCCCTTGCTTGCGGGGGTGCCGATGCCTTGGATGACCCGGTGGCCCGGGGCGTTCCCACTGTTCTTCGACTCCGCCGTCGGGGCTCGTCTGACCGACGTCGACGGCATCGAGTACGTCGACCTCTGCCTCGGCGACACCGGCGCGATGACCGGGCACGCCTTGCCGCAGGTCACGGAGGCCGTCGCCCGCCAGGCGTCGCGCGGACTCACCACGATGCTGCCTTCGGCCGACGCGGTCTGGGTCGGTGAGGAGCTGGCACGCAGGTTCGGGCTGCCGACCTGGCAGCTGGCGATGTCGGCAACCGACGCCAACCGGTTCGTGCTCCGGTTCGCCCGTTTCCTGACCGGTCGGCCCCGGATCGCGGTGATGGACTGGTGCTACCACGGCACGGTCGACGAGACCCTCGCCGTGCTCGACGGCGACCGGGTGGTCCCGCGGCCCGGGGCTCTCGGACCGCAGGTCGACGTGGCGCAGACCACCGCGGTCGTGCCCTTCAACGACCTGGACGCCCTGGACCGCCGCCTCGCCGAGGGCGATGTCGCCTGCCTGCTGATGGAGCCCGCCCTGACCAACATCGGCATCGTGCTTCCGGAGGAGGGCTACCTCGCCGGGGTCCGTGAGGTCACCCGACGGCACGACGTCCTGCTCGTCGTCGACGAGACGCACACCTTGTGCGCCGGTCCGGGCGGGTGCACGCGCGCCTGGGGGCTCGAGCCGGACTTCGTGGTGCTCGGCAAGCCGATCGGTGGCGGGGTGCCCTCAGCGGCGTACGGGATGAGCGCCGAGGTGGCCGATCGGCTCTCCGGGCCCATGCTCGGTCACGAGATCGACGTCGCCGGCGTCGGCGGCACGCTGACCGCCAACGCCCTGGCGCTGGCGGCGATCAGGGCGACCCTGTCCACGTGCCTGCGCGAGGAGGACTTCGCGGTCGCCGTACCCCTGGCCCAGCAGTTCGCCGACGGCGTCGCCGGGGTGATCGGCGAGCACGACCTGCCCTGGCACGTGCAGAGGTTGGGCTGCCGGGCGGAGTACTGGTTCTGTCCCCCACCGCGCGACGGCGCCGCGGCCGCCGCAGCCGTCGACGAAGACCTCGAGGGCTTCATGCACCTGTGGGCCCTGAACCGGGGTGTGCTGCTCACGCCGTTCCACAACATGGCGCTGTTCAGCCCGCAGCACAGCACGGCGGACGTGGAACGCCATACGGAGGTCTTCGCAAGCGCGGTCGCGGCGCTGACCGCCTGACCGGCCACAACGAGGAGCGTCAGTAGGACTCCGCGGCCTCGGCCTGGCTCGCCACACAGAAGTGGTTGCCGTCGGGGTCCGCCAGCGTCACCCAACTGAAGCTCTCGTCACCCCGCCGTGCGACCAGCGTCGCTCCGGCGCCCAGCAAGCGGTCCACCTCGGCTTCGACGTCTGGAGCCGTCACGTCGAGGTGGAGGCGGTTCTTGCCCGGCGTCGGGTCGGCCACCTTCTGGAACGCCAGCAGCAGCGGCAGGCTGCCCCCCGCGACGACGACGAACTCGCCGCCGTGGTTCTGCACGATCTGCGCGCCGGTCTGCTCGGCCCACCACCCGCCGAGCGCCTCGGCGTCGGCGGTGTCGAAGTTGATCATCCCCATGGTCAGTGTCATGGAGCGACGGTAACGACGGCCACCGACATTCGGCACTGGCGACGTTTTCCGGCAGCCGGAATAGCAGAACGGCCCCGGACCGTGAGGTCCGGGGCCGTTCGGTGAAGCGCTAGATCACTTGGTGATCTTGGTGACGCGGCCGGCGCCGACGGTGCGGCCACCCTCGCGGATAGCGAAGCGGAGGCCGTCCTCCATGGCGATCGGCTGGATCAGCTCGACGATCATGTCGGTGTTGTCACCGGGCATGACCATCTCGCGGCCCTCGGGGAGGGTCACGACGCCCGTCACGTCCGTGGTGCGGAAGTAGAACTGCGGGCGGTAGTTGTTGAAGAACGGCGTGTGACGGCCGCCCTCCTCCTTGGAGAGGATGTAGACCGAGGCCTCGAAGTTCGTGTGCGGGGTGGTGGTCCCCGGCTTGATCACGACCATGCCGCGCTCGACGTCCTCGCGCTTGGTGCCACGAAGCAGCAGCCCGACGTTCTCGCCGGCCTCGCCGGTGTCGAGGAGCTTGCGGAACATCTCGATGCCGGTGACGGTCGAGGTCTGCTTGGTCTCACGGATGCCGATGATGTCGACGGTCTCGTTGACCTTGACGATGCCGCGCTCGATGCGACCGGTGATGACGGTTCCACGACCGGTGATCGTGAAGACGTCCTCGACGGGCATCAGGAAGGGCTTCTCGGTCTCGCGCACGGGCTGCGGGATGTAGGTGTCCACCGCGTCCATGAGCTCGAGGATCGAGTTGCCCCACTTCTCGTCGCCCTGGAGCGCCGGGAAGGCCGCGACCTTGACCACGGGGATGTCGTCGCCGTCGTACTCGTACTCGGAGAGGAGCTCGCGCACCTCCATCTCGACGAGCTCGATGAGCTCCTCGTCGTCGACCATGTCGCACTTGTTCAGCGCGACGACCAGGGCGGGGACGCCGACCTGGCGGGCGAGCAGCACGTGCTCACGGGTCTGCGGCATCGGACCGTCGGTGGCGGCCACGACCAGGATCGCGCCGTCCATCTGCGCGGCACCGGTGATCATGTTCTTGATGTAGTCCGCGTGACCGGGGCAGTCGACGTGCGCGTAGTGGCGCTGCTCGGTCTGGTACTCGACGTGCGCGATCGAGATGGTGATACCGCGCTGACGCTCCTCGGGGGCCTTGTCGATCTCGTCGAAGGCCGAGGCGGCGTTCAGGTTGGGGTACTTGTCGTGCAGCACCTTCGTAATTGCAGCCGTCAACGTCGTCTTGCCGTGGTCGATGTGACCGATGGTTCCGATGTTGACGTGCGGCTTGGTCCGCTCGAACTTCGCCTTAGCCACTGGGGCTCCTCCTGTTGATGTACTTGATCGTCTGATTGAAAAGTTACGGGTGAAACTGTGCTGCCGACGGTGCGGGGAGAACCCTACTCGCCGCGGACCTTCTTGATGATCTCGTCGGCCACGTTCTGGGGAACCTCGGCGTACGAGTCGAACTCCATCGAGTACGACGCCTGACCGGAGGTCTTCGACCGCAGGTCACCAACGTACCCGAACATCTCCGAGAGCGGCACGAGGGCGTCGACGACGCGGTCCCCGGAACGCTCCGACATCGCCCGCACCTGACCGCGACGCGAGTTGATGTCACCGATGACGTCACCCATGAAGGTCTCAGGGGTCACGACCTCGACGGCGAACATCGGCTCCAGCAGAACTGGCTTGGCCATCCGCGCCGCTTCCTTGAACGCCTGGTTTCCGGCGATCTTGAAGGCGAGCTCGGAGGAGTCGACGTCGTGGTAGGCGCCGTCCTCGAGGGTGAACTTGACGTCCACCATCGGGTAGCCGGCGAGCACGCCGAACTCCATGGCGTCCTGTCCACCCTGGTCGACCGAAGGGATGTACTCCTTCGGGACGCGACCACCGGAGACGTTGTTGACGAACTCGTAGCCCGCGCCGTGACCGGTCTCGGGGTCGATGTTCGGCTCGAGGGAGATCTGCACCTTCGCGAACTGGCCGGACCCACCGGTCTGCTTCTTGTGGGTGTAGCCGTGCTTCTCGACCTTCTTGCGGATGGTCTCGCGGTAGGCGACCTGCGGCTTGCCGACGGTGGCCTCGACGCGGAACTCGCGCTTCATCCGGTCGACGAGGATCTCGAGGTGGAGCTCGCCCATGCCCGCGATGATGGTCTGGCCGGTCTCCTCGTCCGCCTTGACGGTGAACGTGGGGTCCTCGTCGGAGAGCCGCTGGATCGCGGTGCCGAGCTTCTCCTGGTCACCCTTGGTCTTGGGCTCGATGGCCACCTCGATCACGGGTGCCGGGAACGTCATCGATTCGAGGATCACCGGGTTCTGCGGGTCACACAGGGTGTGCCCGGTCTTGGTGTCCTTGAGGCCCATGACGGCCACGATCTGGCCGGCGCCGACCGACGCGATCTCCTCACGCTTGTTCGCGTGCATCTGGTAGACCTTGCCGATCCGCTCCTTGCGGCCGTTGACCGAGTTGAGCACCGAGGTGCCCGCCTCGAGCTTGCCGGAGTAGACGCGGACGTAGATCAGCTTGCCGAGGTGCGGGTCGGTCGCGATCTTGTACGCCAGGCCGGAGAACGGCTCGTCGTCGGACGGCTGGCGGACGATGACCTCTTCCTCGTCCTTGACCGAGTGCCCCTGGATGCCGTCGATGTCAAGCGGCGAGGGGAGGTACTTCACGACGGCGTCGAGCAGGGGCTGCACACCCTTGTTCTTGAACGCGGTGCCGCACAGGACGGGGTTGATCTTGTCGGCGAGCGTGGCGCGACGGATCGCGGCCTCGAGCTCCTCGACGGTGAACTCACCCTCCTCCAGGAACTTCTCCATGATGGCGTCGTCGGCGTCGGCGAGCGTCTCGAGCAGCTTCTCGCGGTACTCGGCGGCCTGGTCGGCGAGCTCGGCCGGGATCTCCTCGACCTCGTAGTCCTCGCCCATCTTGGTCTCGCCGCGCCAGGTCAGGGCACGCATGCCGACCAGGTCGACGACACCGATGAAGTCGCCCTCGGCACCGATCGGGAGCTGGAGGACCAGCGGGGTGGAGTTGAGCCGCTCGACCATCATGTCGACGCACCGCCAGAAGTCGGCACCGGTGCGGTCCAGCTTGTTCACGAAGCACATCCGGGGCACGGAGTACTTGTTGGCCTGGCGCCACACGGTCATGGTCTGGGGCTCGACACCGGCAACACCGTCGAAGACGGCGACGGCGCCGTCGAGGACGCGCAGGGAGCGCTCGACCTCGGCGGTGAAGTCGACGTGCCCGGGGGTGTCGATGATGTTGATCTGGTGGTCCTTCCACCAGCAGGTGGTAGCGGCGGACGTGATCGTGATGCCGCGCTCCTGCTCCTGCTCCATCCAGTCCATCGTGGCTGCGCCCTCGTGGACCTCACCGATCTTGTACGTGATGCCTGTGTAGAACAGGATCCGCTCGGTGGTGGTGGTCTTACCGGCATCGATGTGAGCCATGATGCCGATGTTGCGGACCTTGTTCAGGTCCGTGGTGATGTCGACTGCCACTGAAAGTCAGTTTCCTTAAGGTAGAGAAAGTCTGGGACTCGGGAGGAGAACGCCTGCGAGGAGCGAAGTGTTCCCCTCCCGGCGATCACCAGCGGTAGTGCGCGAAGGCCTTGTTGGACTCGGCCATCTTGTGCGTGTCCTCACGCTTCTTCACAGCAGCGCCGAGGCCGTTGGACGCGTCGAGGATCTCGTTCATCAGACGCTCGGACATCGTCTTCTCGCGGCGAGCCGCGGCGTAGCCCACGAGCCAGCGGAGCGCCAGCGTGGTGCTGCGGTTGGGCTTGACCTCGATCGGCACCTGGTAGGTCGCGCCACCGACGCGGCGGGACTTGACCTCGATGGCCGGCTTGACGTTGTCGAGCGCGCGCTTGAGGGTCACGACGGGGTCGGTGCCGGTCTTCTCGCGGGTGCCCTCGAGAGCGCCGTACACGATGCGCTGGGCAACCTGCTTCTTGCCGTCCTGGAGCACCTTCGAGACGAGCTGCGAGACGAGCTGCGACCCGAAGACGGGGTCCATGTCGATCGGCCGCTTGGTGGCCGGGCCCTTGCGAGGCATTAGCTCTTCTCCTTCTTCGCGCCGTAACGGCTGCGGGCCTGCTTGCGGTTCTTGACACCCTGGGTGTCGAGCGAGCCGCGGATGATCTTGTAGCGAACACCGGGAAGGTCCTTCACCCGGCCGCCGCGCACGAGCACGATGGAGTGCTCCTGGAGGTTGTGGCCGACACCCGGGATGTACGCCGTGACCTCGACGCCACTGCTCAGGCGCACGCGGGCGACCTTGCGGAGGGCGGAGTTCGGCTTCTTGGGGGTGGTCGTGTAGACGCGCGTGCAAACGCCGCGTCGCTGGGGCGAACCCTTCAGGGCAGGCGTCTTGTTCTTCGACACCTTGTCCTGGCGGCCCTTGCGGACCAGTTGGTTGATCGTGGGCACCTGGTTGGTTCCCTTTCTTTTCTGCTCTCAGTACACGGCGACTTGCCGGCACGAAAATACTTCGTTCCTTGGTGCAGTGGAGTGCGACGCCATCAGGGCACGCAGACAGGTCTGGAGATCCAGACACAAGGATTGAGATTACCGGGTCCCCGGTGATGGGTCAAAACGAGCGCTGCCGCACTCGATTTGCCCACGGGCCCGGATGTGCCGGAGGCTGCGCTCATGGCACTGACCTGGAAGCTGCACGGTGACGGACGCACGATCACCGAGGGCGAGATCGTACGTCCCGACGAGCGCCTGGCCTGGCCGGCCACGATCGGCCTCGGCCTGCAGCACGTCGTGGCGATGTTCGGCGCCACCTTCCTGGTGCCGCTGCTGACGGGCTTCCCGCCCACGACCACCCTGTTCTTCTCCGGCGTCGGCACCATCTTGTTCCTGCTGGTGACGCGCAACCGGCTGCCGAGCTACCTGGGTTCCTCGTTCGCGTTCATCGCCCCGATCACGGCCGCCACCGCCTCCGACGGACCCGGCGGGGCGCTGTTCGGGATCGTCGTGGTCGGACTCATCCTGGCGCTGGTCGGAGCCCTGGTGACGTTCACCGGCACCGGCTGGATCGACGTCCTGATGCCCCCAGTGGTGGCCGGCGCCATCGTGGCCCTGATCGGGCTCAACCTCGCGCCGGTCGCGAAGGACAACTTCGTCAAGGCTCCCTGGGTGGCGCTGATCACCCTGGTGGCGGTGATCGTGTGGACGGTCGCGTTCAAGGGGCTGGTGGCCCGCCTCTCGATCTTCTTCGGCGTGATGATCGGCTACGTCGCCGCTGTGGTCGCCGGCCAGGTGAACTTCACCCCGGTCGAGGACGCCGCCTGGTTCGGCTGGCCCGAGCTGTCCTCCCCCACGTTCGCGTGGTCGGTTCTTCCCGCGTTCATCCCCGTGGTCCTGGTGCTGGTGGCCGAGAACGTCGGGCACGTGCGCAGCGTCGCCCACCTCGCGGACCCGAAGCTGAACGCGCTGACCGGCCGAGCGCTGCTCGCCGACGGCGTGGCCACGACGGTCGCGGGCCTCGGCGGCGGGTCGGGCACAACGACGTACGGCGAGAACATCGGTGTGATGGCGGCCACCAAGGTCTACTCCACGGCCGCCTACTGGGTCGCAGGCGTCTTCGCGATCCTGCTCGGGTTCCTGCCCAAGGTCGGGGCGCTGGTGAACACCATCCCCTCCGGTGTGCTCGGCGGCGTCACCACCGCGCTGTACGGGCTGATCGGCGTGATCGGCATCAAGATCTGGATCGACAACCACGTGGACTTCTCCAAGCCCCGTAACCAGTTCACGGCCGCCACGGCTCTCATCGTGGCCATCGCCGACTTCACCTTCACCGCAGGCGACCTGAGCTTCAACGGCATCGCTCTCGGGACGGTCGCAGCGATCGTGGTCTACCACCTGATGGCAGGGGTGGAGCGCCTCCGCGCCTGATCCCGGGAGCTCGGGCGGCCCCACGGCGGGTCGTCCCCAGCGACGCAGGGGTGTTGTTCCCGTAGCATTAATGCTACAAATGGTGGCATGGGTCGGCAGCCGCGAGACGAGACGGACCAGGTGCACCACCGCATCGCCGTCCTGCGCGCCGAACGAGGGACGAGCCGCAAGGAGCTCGCGGACAGCGTGGGCGTGCATCCCCAGACGATCGGCTACCTGGAGCGCGGGGAGTACAACCCCTCGCTCGCGCTGGCCCTGCGCATCGCCCGATTCTTCGAGCTCCCGGTCGAAGCCGTCTTCTCCCTCGACCCGCTCCCATCGCTCAGCCACGAGATCTACCGGAGGCCGTCATGAAGACCATCGACCAGCGCACCTCGCTCACCGACACCTTCGACGACCAGCGCTACGCGCGGACGCGGAGCCGGCGCCTACGTCGTCGTCTCGTCGCCGCGGAGGCGCTGCTGCTGGCGGCACTGACCCTGGTGGTCCTGGTCGCGAGCGGCATCACCGAGGAGCCGCACACGGCGGCTCTCCTGGTAGTGGCCGCCGGCCTCGTCGGCTTCATCCCGCTGCACTCGCTGCTCAACCTCGGCATCCGGGGACTCTTCGACCGCGGGCGGGCCACGCTCGACGAGCACCAGCGCGGCACCCGGGAACGCTCGGCCAGCGCCACGAGGTCGGCCAACGCCGCCCTCACGCTCACGGCATGGCTCGGAGGTGTCGCCGTGGTCGCCGCCACCGGCCACACCGTGCTCGGCCTCTTCACGGGGTTCCTGCTCTGGTTCACCGCCGGGCTGTTGGCCTACTGGCACCTCGCCTGGACCCTGCCCGACGAGGTGCTCGAGACCGAGGACTGACCCGGCTCAGCGCCGGGCGCCCCGCAACAACAGCTCGGCGAGGTGCACTGCCTGACGCCCGGCGAGGTCCTCGAGCTGGGTGCGGCAGGAGAACCCGTCGGCCAGCACCACGGCCTCCGGCCCCGCAGCGCGTACGGCGGGCAGCAGGTCGTGCTCGGCGATGGCGACGCTGGTCTCGTAGTGCCCGAGCTCGACGCCGAAGTTGCCGGCCAGCCCGCAGCACCCGCCCACCCGCTTGACCGTCGCGCCGGTCCGGGCGAGCAGGGCCGCATCGGTCTGCCACCCGATCACCGCGTGGTGGTGGCAGTGCGGCTGGGCGACGACCTCGACCCCGGAGAGGTCGGGCGGGGTCCAGGTGCCGGCGGCCACGCGCCCGGCGAGGAACTCCGCCAGCGACTCGATCCCGGCGCTGACCTCGGCAACGCGGGGATCGTCGAGCAGCTGTGCCGCGTCCTCGCGGATCGCGGCCAGGCAGCTCGGCTCCAGGCCGATCACCGGCGTCCCGCTGCTGACGTAGCCGTGCAGCGTCTCGATCGCGCGACCCACGATCCGCCGCGCCGCACCCAGCTGCCCGGTCGTGATCCAGGTGAGCCCGCAGCAGGCGGGCTCGGGGATGACCGCCGCCCGCAGGCCCATGGACTCCAGCAGCTCGATCGCGGCCCGGCCGGTGTCGGCGGCGAACCGGTCTGTGAACGAGTCGGCCCAGATCCAGACGTCGACGTTGGCCGGCAGCGGCGACGCACCGGAGCGCAACGGCTTCTCGGAGAACTGCGGCAGGCTGCGGCGCTGGTCGACGCCGGCTGCCGCCTTCGCGATCCGGCCGGCGACCTTGCTCCGGAGCATCGCGTTGGCCAGCTTCGGCGGGGCCATCCGCGCCCACCGCGGCAGCTGGCCCAGCGTGTAGTGGGAGCGCGGGCGCACCTTGCCGGCGTACTTCTGGGAGAGCGCCTCGGACTTGTAGGTGGCCATGTCGATCCCGGTCGGGCAGTCACTGGCACACCCCTTGCAGGCCAGGCAGAGGTCGAGCGACTCCGCGACCGCCGGGTGGTCGAACCCGATCACGCCGGTCGCGACGTCCTGGAGCACGTGCGCCCGGCCGCGGGTGGAGTCCTTCTCCTCACGGGTCGCGACGTACGACGGGCACATCACCCCGCTCGAGGCGGTGTTGTCGGCGATGCACTTGCCGACGCCGGTGCACCGGTGCACGGCGCCGGAGAACGACCCGGCGTCGTGGGTCAGCCGCAGCGTCGTACGCACCGGCACCGCGGGCCGGGCCAGTCGCAGGTCGGAGTCGAAGGGGGCAGGGGCCACCAGCACCCCAGGGTTGAGCAGGTCCCCGGGGTCGAGGATCCGCTTGGCCTGCTCCATCATCGCGATCGCCTGCGGGGAGTACATCCGCGGGAGCAGCTCCGAACGCGCGCGACCGTCGCCGTGCTCCCCCGACATCGAGCCGCCGTAGGACGCCACCAGGTCCGCGGCGTCCTGGACGAACTCGCGGTAGGTCTCCCGGCCGCGGGTCCCGTCGAGCTCGAAGTCGATGCGCACGTGCACGCAGCCGTCGCCGAAGTGGCCGTAGGGAACGCCGTCGAGGTCGTGCTGGCGCAGCAGGGCGTCGAAGTCGCGGAGGTAGGCGCCGAGCTTCTCGGGTGGGACCGCGGCGTCCTCCCAGCCCGCCTGCGCGGGTCGGCTCAGCGAGCGCGCCGCCAGGCCCGCCCCCTCCTCGCGGATCTTCCAGATCGCCAGCTGCTCCAGGTTGTCGGTGACGATGCGGTGCGGCACCCCCGCCGTGCGGGCGACCTCCAGCGCCAGCGCCTCCGCCTCGGCCGGCGTCGCCGCGGTGACCTCGGCGAACAGCCACCCCGAGCCGGCGGGGAGGTCGGGCCGTCGCGCCACCAGGCCGGCGATGCGCTGGTCCAGCCCCTCCAGGGCCACCAGGGGGTGCTGCAGCAGGGCCGGTACGGCGTCCGCCGCATCGGCCATCGTCGCGTAGCCCAGCACCGCCAGTGCCCGCGCCGGGGCGTCCTCGACGAGCCGGACGGTGGCGTCGAGCACGACGCCGAGGGTGCCCTCGGTGCCTACCAGGAAGCGGTCGAACCGGCGGCCCCTCTCCGGGAGCAGGTGCTCGAAGGAGTAGCCCGACACCTGACGGCCGAACCGGCCGAACTCGGTGCGGACGACGTCGAGGTGGGCGTCGACCAGCGCGTTCAGGGCGCTCACCCCCGGGGCGTCCGCACCGGTGCCGGTGGTGACGATGCTGCCGTCGGCGAGCAGCACGGTGAGCGCCTCGACGTTGTCGACGGTGCGTCCGTAGCCGAGCGCGCGCGAACCGCAGGCGTTGTTGCCGATCATCCCGCCGATCGTGCAACGGGTGTGGGTCGAGGGGTCGGGGCCGAACCGGAGGCCGAGGGGGATCGCCTGGCGCTGCAGCGTCGCGTGCACGGTGCCGGGCTGGACCCGGGCGGTGCGAGCCTCGGCGTCGATCCCCAGGACCCGGTTGAGGTGCCTGCTGGTGTCGACCACGATGCCGGTGCCGATCGCGTTGCCGGCGATGGAGGTGCCGGCCCCGCGCATGGTCAGCGGGACGGAGTTCTCCCGTGCCACCGCCAGCGTCGCAGCGAGCTCGTCGGTGTCGCGCGGGCGGACCACGACCTGCGGCGGTATCCGGTAGATGCTGGCGTCGCTCGCGTACAGCGACCTGGCCAGCTGGGAGTCGTCCACCTCCGCGAGGCCCTGACGCCGCAGGGCGTCGACCACACCGGCGTTCACGCGCGGGTGCCGGAGGCGAGGACCTGGTCAGTGCTCATGGGACGAATCTAACCGGGACGACGCGACGGCTCTGCCCCAGCACCGGCTGGGCCGCTCCACGTCCGCGGCAGCGGGCTCGCTACCCGGTTGCCGGGCGCATCTCCAGCGCCGCCGACACCAGACCGGTCACCGCCACCGCGCCACTGCGCACGTCCGCCACCGGCACCCAGGCCGCGGCGTCGGTGGTGCCCCCCGACTCGCGCACCTGCGGTGTGCCGGCTCCGGCCGAGGCCTCGAAGACGAGGTGCACTGCGTGGAAGTCCTCCTCGCGGCCGCTGGGCGCGGTCCCGGTGAACTGCTCGTCGTGCACCCCGAGGAGTGCGCCGACGCTCACCCGCAGGCCGCACTCCTCCCAGGTCTCACGCACCACCGAGGCATCGGGGTGCTCGCCGTGGTCCACGCCTCCACCGGGCAGGGTCCAGACGCCCGGACGCGGCCCGCGATCGGAGTTGCGGGTCAGCAGCACCTCCTCCCCACGCCTCACCAGGGCGTAGGCCCCGAGTCGCTGGTGGGGCACGGGCCGGTGGCTCGCCAGCGCCTCGCGCACCATCGGGACCGTGGGGACGGTGCCGTCCTCCACGTCACCCAACGGGTGCCAGCGGGCGTCGACGGTGGATCCGTCCACCTCGAGGACCCGCGGCTCGGGCGCGTCGACGGGCACCCAGGCGTCGTACACGATCCGCACGGAGTGCAGCTCCGAGGCCGCCAGCTCCTCGCGGGGCCCGGTGTCGAGGAAGCGGTGCGCCGAGCCGACCCAGATGGGAGACCCCAGCTCACAGTCCAGACCGGTCTCCTCGCGGACCTCGCGGACCACCGCGTCCGCCGGGTCCTCGCCGAAGTCGATCCCGCCGCCGGGAAGCGTCCACTGCTCCCTCGCGGAGATCGCCGGCGCGATCCGGGCGAGCAGGATCTCCCCGGCGCGCACGATCACGGCGTACGCCGCCACGCGCTGGCGGCGACCGGGGACGGTGACGTCGGACATGGCGGGAAGTCTATGGAGGTCGGTAATTTGTGCGGGTGCAGGACACAGCGCGGACAGCCACCCAGCAAGCACCGAGCCCTGCCAAGCAGCGCGACCCGTGGTTCGACAACGCCAAGATGGCCCTGGTCGTCCTGGTCGTGATCGGGCACTCCTGGACGCTGCTGCCGGCCGAGCACCGCCTGGACAGCTGGAGCTACGACTTCCTCTACCTCTGGCACATCCCGGCGTTCGTGATCGTCTCCGGCTACCTGTCGCGGTCCTTCCAGTGGACCCGCAAGCGGATGTGGCTGCTGGTCACCACCGTGGCCGTGCCCTACGTGCTCTTCGAGGGCCTCTACGCGCTGTACCGCCACGAGCTCGGCGGCGTGCAGTTCGAGCGGCTCTGGGCCAACCCGCACTGGCCGATGTGGTACCTCGCCGCGCTGTTCTTCTGGCGGCTCTCGGTGCCGCTGTTCCAGTGGATCCCGGGGAAGGTGGTCGTCGCGGTCGCGATCAGCCTGCTGGCCGGGCTCTATGCGACCGACCTGTTCGACAACGCCCGGATCCTCGGCCTGCTGCCCTTCTTCGTCCTGGGCCTGAAGATGCACGAGGGCCACTGGAACCTGCTGCGCACCCGCCGGGCGCGCTGGTACGGGCTGGCCACCCTGGTGGCGCTGCTGGTGCTCGCCCGGTTCTCGGGGACGTGGGTGGAGACCGAGTGGCTGTACTACCGCACCCGCTACGACGAGCTCGACCCGGACAACCTGCGCGCCATCGTGATCCGGTTCGCGCTGCTGATCACCGGCCTGGTCGGCGCGTTCGCGTTCTTCGCCGTCGTGCCGCGGACCAAGACCTGGTTCAGCGCGCTGGGCGCCGCCACCCTGGTGGTGTACCTGATGCACGGCTTCGTCGTGCTCGGGGCCGAGTTCGCCGGGTTCCCCGCCTGGGCCGAGGGCCACATGCCCTACGCGTGGTTCATCACCACCGCGTGCGCGGCCGCGTTCGCACTGCTGCTGGCCTGGCGCCCGGTCGCCACCAGGCTCAACGTGTTGGTGGACCCTGTGGGGGCGTTGCGTCGTAGGCGTCGAGGTCAGGCCCCCAGCTCGGGGTGACCGCGTTGAACGGCACCACGTCGAGGCCCGCGGCGGCGCGCTGACGGGTGGGTGCGTGCCCGCCGAGGTGGGCGGGGTACCAGGTGGCCACCTCGCCGGGTCGTGGGCGGTGGTGCGGCAGCTGCTGGAGGCCCTCCAGGAGCCCCGTGAGCTCGTGACCGAGGGCATGGGTCCTCTCGGTCAGGTCATCGCCCTTCTCGACGTACACGGGCGCGCCGAAGGCGAGGTCCACCCGGCGCCGGCGCGTGAGGTCGGGCGGCGGCTCGGGCTCGCCCACGGTGAAGAGTCGTTGGGCACCCCAGATGGCCAGCGGTACGACGGGAGCGCCGGTCTCCTGGGCGAGGGCCGCGAACCCGCGCATCAGCGGGCGCACCGTGTAGGAGTAGGAGATCCCGGCCTCGGGGAACCCACCGACCGCCTCCCCCTGCTCCAGCAGCCGCCGCGCCCGTAGGTAGGCGTGCACCGGCGCCTCGCGGTCGACGGGGATGTGCCGCATCCCGCGCAGGAACCGCCCCGCGACGGGGTAGTTCCAGGCATCGTGGCGGCTCATGAAGCGGACGTAGCGACCCCGGCTCACCGCGGCGCGCTCGATGAACACGAAGTCGGGGTAGGAGACGTGCGTGGCCGCCAGGAGCACCGGCCCCTCCAGCGGCACGTTCTCCGCGCCGGTCCACCGCACGTCGACGTCGAGCGCCCACAGCGCCGCCCGGCCCACGCCGTTCACCAACCGATAGACAGCATCCACGCGCACAACCTAGAACAGCCCCCACCGACCGGGCACTCGCGTCCCACGTTGGTACGCCGACCGGGCAGTTGTGTCACGCCGTACGACGCCGACCGGGCACAAACGTCAGCTGAACGGGGGCCGCTCGTCGAGCCGGACCGAGCGCCGACCCGCCCAGCGCCACACCCGTGCCGCCCGGTCGCGGTCCTCGTCGGTGACCAGGTTGCCCATCCAGCGCAGCGCGAGCGTCATCAGCCAGTCCGATCGCATGCCGGCGGGACCCAGCGTGGGCAGCAGCCGGGGGACGGTGACCAGGCCCGCCAGCCGGCGGGCGATCGAGAACGACTCGCCGTAGTGCTCGCGGAGCAGGTCGGGCCAGGCGGTGGCGAGGTCACGGCGCTCACCGAGCAGGTCGACGACGAGCCGGCCACCCTCGAGTCCGTAGTCGATGCCCTCGCCGTTGAGCGGGTTGACGCACCCGGCCGCGTCGCCGACCAGGGCCCAGTTGGGCCCGGCGACGTTGGAGACCGCCCCGCCCATCGGCAGCAGCGCCGACGCGGGGGCGCGCAGCTCGCCGCGGAGCTGGAACTCGTCACGCCGCTGGTCGGCGTAGAACTGCATCAGCGGGCGCAGCGCCACGTTGGCGGGTCGCTTCTCGGTGGCCAGCGTGCCGACGCCGATGTTCACCTGGCCGTCGCCCAGGGGGAAGATCCAGCCGTAGCCGGAGAGGATCTCGCCGCCCTCGCCGCGCAGTTCGAGGTGGCTGCTGATCCAGGGGTCGTCGTGCTTGCCGGAGTCCACGTAGGAGCGGGCGGCGACGCCGTACGCCGTGTCGCGGTGCCAGACGCGTCCCAGCTTCTTGCCGAGCGTGGAGCGCACCCCGTCGGCGACCACGAGCCGTTCGCAGCGGATCTCGAAGCGCTCCCCGTCGCGCTCGAAGACCACGGCGGAGACCCGCTCGCCGTCACGGCGTACGTCGACGGCGCGGTCACCGTCCATGCCCACGGCGCCGGCCTTGATCGCGTTCGTGCGCAGGTGGTCGTCGAGCTCGGTGCGGGCGACCGCGGAGCCGTACGCCGGCAGCGTGCCGCCCGGCCACGGCAGCAGCAGCGTCTGGCCGAACCCGTGTGCCCGCAGGCCGTGGTTCACGGTGTGGGCCCGGACCCACTCCCCCAGGCCGAGCCGCTCCAGCTCACCGATGGCCCGCGGGGTGAGGCCGTCGCCGCAGGTCTTGTCACGCGGGAACACCGCGGCGTCCGCGAGCACCACGTCGAGCCCCGCGCGGGCCGCCCACGCAGCCGTCGCGGAGCCGGCAGGCCCGGCCCCCACGACGAGGACGTCGGTGCGCAGATCGGCAGGTGAGTTGGTCACCGGCACATTCTCGCAAGGGGGTGTGCGCAGGGTGTGGCGGGGCATCCCCCACCACAGCCGAAACGGCCCCCGGCAAGCGCCGGGGGCCGTTCTCGGTGGAGCGATCGATCAGTTCTGGTAGGACCCGAAGTCGAAGTCGTCCAGGGCCACGGTCTGACCGCTGCCGGAGCCGAAGTAGTCGTCTCCGTAGTTGTCGTAACCGGTGACGGCGTACGCCGCGGCGCGCGCCTCCTCGGTGGGCTCCACCCGGATGTTGCGGTACCGCTCGAGGCCAGTACCAGCCGGGATCAGCTTTCCGATGATCACGTTCTCCTTCAGACCCAGCAGCGAGTCCGACTTGCCGTTGATGGCAGCGTCGGTGAGCACCCGGGTGGTCTCCTGGAAGGAGGCCGCCGAGAGCCACGACTCGGTTGCGAGCGAGGCCTTGGTGATGCCCATCAGCACCGGACGACCCGAGGCGGGCTTGGTGCCCTCGGAGACCGCGCGGCGGTTCTCCTCCTCGTAGCGAACGCGGTCGACCAGGTCGGAGGGCAGCAGCTTGGTGTCACCCGACTCGATCACCGTGACGCGGCGCAGCATCTGCCGCACGATGATCTCGATGTGCTTGTCGTGGATCGACACGCCCTGGCTGCGGTAGACCTGCTGGACCTCGGCCACCAGGTGCTCCTGCGCCTTGCGGACGCCGAGGATGCGCAGCACGTCCTGCGGGTCGGGAGTTCCCTGCGTGAGCAGCTGGCCGACCTCGATGTGGTCGCCGTCGGCCACGATCAGGCGCGAACGCTTGCTGACCGGGTACTCCTGGACCTCGGAGCCGTCGTCGGGGGTGACGAGGACCTTGCGGGCCTTGTCGGTGTCCTCGATCTCGACTCGTCCGGCCGCCTCCGCGATCGGTGCACGTCCCTTGGGGGAACGCGCCTCGAACAGCTCGACCACACGGGGCAGACCCTGCGTGATGTCGTCGGCCGAGGCCACACCACCGGTGTGGAAGGTACGCATCGTCAGCTGCGTGCCGGGCTCACCGATGGACTGCGCGGCGATGATGCCCACGGCCTCACCGATGTCGACCATCTTGCCGGTGGCCAGCGAACGGCCGTAGCACTTCGAGCACGTACCGGTCCGCGCGTCACAGGTCAGCACGGAGCGGACCTTGACCTGCTCGATCCCGGCCGCGACGAGCTCCTCGATCTTCAGGTCGCCGAGGTCCTCGCCGGCGGCGGCAAGAACCTTGCCGGTCTCCGGGTGCAGGATGTCGACGGCCGCGCTGCGTGCGTACGCCGAGGTCTCGGCGTTCTCGTCCTTGCGGACCACACCGTCCTCGCCGCGCACACCGATGACCTTGGGCATGCCGCGCTCGGTGCCGCAGTCGTCCTCGCGGATGATCACGTCCTGCGAGACGTCCACCAGACGACGGGTCAGGTAACCCGAGTCGGCGGTACGCAGCGCGGTGTCGGCGAGACCCTTGCGGGCACCGTGGGTGGAGATGAAGTACTCCAGGACCGAGAGGCCCTCACGGAAGTTCGCCTTGATCGGACGCGGGATGATGTCGCCCTTCGGGTTCGCCACCAGACCACGCATGGCCGCAACCTGACGCATCTGCATCATGTTTCCGGACGCACCGGAGTCGACCATCATGTAGATCGGGTTGTTCTTGTCGAAGTTGGCTTCCATCGCCTTGGCGACCTCGTTGGAGGCCTGGGTCCAGATCTCGATGAGCTCCTGACGGCGCTCGTCGTCGGTGATCAGGCCCAGCTCGGCCTGCGACTGGACCTTGGCGGCCTTCGCGTCGTACTTCGCGAGGATCTCCGGCTTGTCCGCAGGAGTCACGACGTCCTCGATCGAGACCGTCACACCCGAGAACGTGGCCCACAGGAAGCCGGTGTCCTTGAGTGCGTCCAGGCTGTTGGCCACCTCGACCTTGGTGTAGCGCTCGGCGAGGTTGTTCACGATCCGGCCGAGCTCGCGCTTGCCGACGTTGAACTCGGCGTACTCGTAGTTCGCGGGCAGCGTCTGGTTGAACAGCGCCCGGCCCAGGGTGGTCTCGAGGGTGATCGGGTCACCCTCCTCCCAGCCCTCGGGAAGCGTCGTGCCGGCAGGCGGCACCACACCCGTGAGACGGATCCGGATCTTCGACTGGATCGTGATCTCGCCCTTGTCGAGCGCCATGATCGCCTCGGCGACCGAGGAGAACGCACGGCCCTCGCCGGGTGCACCCTCGTCCGCACGGGTCAGGAAGAAGATCCCGATGATCATGTCCTGGGTGGGCATGGTCACGGGGCGACCGTCGGAGGGCTTGAGGATGTTGTTCGTCGAGAGCATCAGGATGCGGGCCTCGGCCTGCGCCTCCGCGGAGAGCGGCAGGTGCACGGCCATCTGGTCACCGTCGAAGTCGGCGTTGAACGCCGAGCAGACGAGCGGGTGGATCTGGATGGCCTTGCCCTCGATCAGCTGCGGCTCGAAGGCCTGGATGCCGAGGCGGTGCAGCGTGGGTGCACGGTTGAGCAGCACCGGGTGCTCGGCGATGACCTCTTCGAGCACGTCCCAGACCTCGGGGCGTACGGCGCGCTCCACCATCCGCTTGGCGGACTTGATGTTCTGCGCGTGCGAGAGGTCGACCAGACGCTTCATCACGAACGGCTTGAACAGCTCGATCGCCATGTTCTTGGGCAGACCGCACTGGTGCAGCTTGAGCTGCGGACCGGACACGATGACCGAACGACCCGAGTAGTCCACGCGCTTGCCGAGCAGGTTCTGGCGGAACCGGCCCTGCTTGCCCTTGAGCATGTCGGAGAGCGACTTCAGCGGCCGGTTGCCCGGGCCGGTGACCGGACGCCCACGGCGGCCGTTGTCGAACAGCGAGTCGACGGCCTCCTGGAGCATCCGCTTCTCGTTGTTGACGATGATCTCGGGAGCACCGAGGTCAAGCAGGCGCTTGAGCCGGTTGTTCCGGTTGATCACGCGACGGTAGAGGTCGTTGAGGTCGGAGGTGGCGAACCGGCCACCGTCGAGCTGCACCATCGGGCGCAGGTCCGGCGGGATCACCGGGACGGCGTCGAGCACCATGCCCAGCGGGCTGTTCTGCGTCTTGCGGAACGCGTCGACGACCTTGAGACGCTTCAGCGCACGGACCTTCTTCTGACCCTTGCCGTTGGCGATGGTGTCGCGCAGCGACTCCACCTCAGCGGCGATGTCGAAGGTCTCCAGGCGCTTCTGGATCGCCGTGGCGCCCATGAAGCCCTCGAAGTACTTGCCGAACCAGTTCTTCATCTCGCGGTAGAGGAGCTCGTCGCCCATCAGGTCCTGGACCTTGAGGGTCTTGAACGTGTTCCAGACCTCGTCGAGGCGGGCGAGCTCGGCGTCCGAGCGCTTGCGCACGGCCGTCATCTCCCGCTCGGCGCCGTCGCGGACCTTGCGCTTGACGTCGGCCTTGGCGCCCTCTTCCTCCAGGGCGGCCAGGTCGGTCTCGAGCTTCTTGGTGCGCTCCTCGATCTGGACGTCACGACGGTTCTCCAGGCTCTTGCGCTGGAGGCCGATCTTGCCCTCGAGGTCGGAGAGGTCCCGGTGACGGGCCTCCTCGTCGACGCTGGTGATCATGTACGCCGCGAAGTAGATGACCTTCTCCAGGTCCTTCGGGGCCAGGTCGAGCAGGTAGCCCAGCCGGCTCGGCACACCCTTGAAGTACCAGATGTGCGTCACGGGCGCGGCGAGCTCGATGTGGCCCATGCGCTCACGACGGACCTTGGAGCGGGTCACCTCGACGCCGCAGCGCTCACAGATGATGCCCTTGAAGCGCACGCGCTTGTACTTGCCGCAGTAGCACTCCCAGTCCCGGGTGGGACCGAAGATCTTCTCGCAGAAGAGTCCGTCACGCTCGGGCTTGAGCGTGCGGTAGTTGATCGTCTCGGGCTTCTTGACCTCGCCGTGGCTCCACGCGCGGATCTCGTCCGCGGTGGCCAGGCCGATCTTGAGCTGGTCGAAGAAATTTACATCGAGCACAGTGGCTGCTTCCCTCGTTCTACTTCTTTAGCTGAATGTGTGGGGACTGAGGTGCCGGGCGGCGACCAGTGGTTGCCGCCCGGCGACATCTCAGACTTCCTCGACGCTGCTGGGCTCGCGGCGGGACAGGTCGATGCCGAGCTCCTCGGCGGCGCGGAAGACGTCTTCCTCCGCGTCGCGCATCTCGATCGCGGTGCCGTCCTGGGACAGCACCTCGACGTTGAGGCAGAGCGACTGCATCTCCTTGACGAGAACCTTGAACGACTCGGGGATCCCGGAGTCGGGGATGTTCTCGCCCTTGACGATGGCCTCATAGACCTTGACGCGACCAGGCACGTCGTCGGACTTGATCGTCAGCAGCTCCTGGAGCGCGTAGGCAGCGCCGTACGCCTCCATGGCCCAGACCTCCATCTCACCGAAGCGCTGGCCACCGAACTGGGCCTTACCGCCGAGCGGCTGCTGGGTGATCATCGAGTAGGGGCCGGTCGAACGAGCGTGGATCTTGTCGTCGACGAGGTGGTGGAGCTTGAGGATGTACATGTAGCCCACCGACACCGGGTCGGGGAACGGCTCCCCGGAACGGCCGTCGAACAGCTTGGCCTTTCCGTTCTCACCCACGACTCGGACACCGTCACGGTTGGGCAGGCTCGACCCGAGAAGACCGACGATCTCGTCCTCACGCGCGCCGTCGAACACCGGTGTCGCCACGTTGGTGTCCGGCTCGGCGGTGTCGGCGTGGATCTTGATCAGCCGCTGCTTCCAGTCGGCGTCTGCCTTGTCCTCGTGCAGGTTGAGGTCCCAACCCTGCTTGGCGATCCAGCCGAGGTGGAGCTCGAGGATCTGGCCGATGTTCATCCGTCGCGGGACGCCCAGCGGGTTCAGGATCACGTCGACCGGGGTGCCGTCCTCAGCGAACGGCATGTCCTCGATCGGCAGGATCTTGGCGATGACGCCCTTGTTGCCGTGACGACCCGCGAGCTTGTCGCCCACGGAGATCTTGCGCTTCTGCGCCACGTAGACACGGACCAGCTGGTTCACGCCCGGGGGCAGCTCGTCGCCGTCCTCGCGGTTGAACTCGCGGACGCCGATGACCGTGCCGGACTCGCCGTGCGGGACCTTCATCGAGGTGTCGCGCACCTCGCGCGCCTTCTCACCGAAGATCGCGCGGAGCAGGCGCTCCTCGGGGGTCAGCTCGGTCTCGCCCTTGGGGGTCACCTTGCCGACGAGGATGTCACCGGTGGTGACCTCCGCGCCGACCCGGATGATGCCGCGCTCGTCGAGGTCGGCGAGCAGGTCGTCGCTGACGTTCGGGATGTCGCGGGTGATCTCCTCGGGGCCCAGCTTGGTGTCGCGGGCGTCGACCTCGTGCTCCTCGATGTGGATCGAGGTGAGGACGTCCTCCTGCACCAGACGCTGGGAGAGGATGATCGCGTCCTCGTAGTTGTGACCCTGCCAGGGCATGAAGGCGACGAGCAGGTTGGTGCCCAGCGCCATCTCGCCCTCGTCGGTGCACGGCCCGTCGGCGATCGGCGAACCGACCTCGACCCGGTCACCCTCGGAGACCAGCGGACGCTGGTTGATGCAGGTGCCCTGGTTGGAGCGCGTGAACTTCAGCAGACGGTAGGACTTGTCCCCGCCCTCGTCGGCGAAGATCACGACCTCGTCGGCCGAGACCTCCTTGACGACGCCGGCCACGTCGGAGGTGACCACGTCACCCGCGTCCACCGCCGCACGGAACTCCATGCCGGTGCCCACCAGGGGGGCGTCGCTGCGGATGAGCGGCACCGCCTGACGCTGCATGTTGGCGCCCATGAGCGCACGGTTGGCGTCGTCGTGCTCGAGGAACGGGATCAGCGCGGTCGCGACCGACACCATCTGGCGCGGCGAGACGTCCATGTACTCGACCTCGTCGCGCGGGATGTCGACGGTCTCACCGCCGCGGGTACGGACAAGGACCCGCTCGTCGACGAAGTTGTCGTCGTCGTCGAGCACGGCGTTGGCCTGCGCGATGACTCGCGAGTCCTCCTCGTCGGCCGTGAGGTGGTGGATCTCGTCGGTGACGTGACCGTTGGTGACGACCCGGTAGGGGGTCTCCACGAAACCGAACGGGTTGATCCGCCCGTAGGAGGCGAGCGAGCCGATCAGGCCGATGTTCGGGCCTTCAGGCGTCTCGATCGGGCACATGCGGCCGTAGTGCGAGGGGTGCACGTCGCGCACGTCCATCTGGGCGCGGTCACGGGAGATACCACCCGGGCCGAGCGCGGAGAGACGACGCTTGTGCGTGAGGCCGGCGATCGGGTTCGTCTGGTCCATGAACTGGCTGAGCTGGGAGGTTCCGAAGAACTCCTTCAGCGCCGCCACCACGGGCCGGATGTTGATCAGCGACTGAGGCGTGATCGCCTCGACGTCCTGGGTCGTCATCCGCTCGCGGACCACCCGCTCCATCCGGGCGAGGCCCGTACGGAGCTGGTTCTGGATCAGCTCGCCGACCGTGCGCATGCGCCGGTTGCCGAAGTGGTCGATGTCGTCCTTGCGGACCTCGATCGACTCCCCGTTGGCGTTCTTGACCTCGTTGCCCTGCGCGTCGACGAGGTGCTTCTTGTCGGCGTGCAGCTGCACGATGTAGCGGATCGTCGCCACGATGTCGTCGATGGTCAGCGTCTGCTGGTCGAAGGCCTCGTGGGTGCCGAGCTTCTTGTTGATCTTGTAGCGACCGACCTTGGCCAGGTCGTAGCGCTTGGGGTTGAAGTAGTAGTTCTGCAGCAGCGTCTGCGCAGCCTCACGCGTGGGCGGTTCGCCCGGGCGGAGCTTGCGGTAGATGTCGAGCAGCGCGTCGTCCTGAGCCTCGGTGTTGTCCTTCTCGAGGGTCAGCATCATCGACTCGTACTCGCCGAACTCTTCGCGGATCTGCTCGTTGGTCCAGCCGAGGGCCTTGAGCAGCACCGTGACGTTCTGCTTGCGCTTGCGGTCGAGGCGTACGCCGACCATGTCGCGCTTGTCGATCTCGAACTCCAGCCACGCACCGCGCGACGGGATCACCTTGGCGGTGAAGATGTCCTTGTCCGAGGTCTTGTCAGCCGAACGCTCGAAGTAGACACCGGGCGAGCGGACGAGCTGGGAGACCACGACACGCTCGGTGCCGTTGATGATGAAGGTGCCCTTGCGGGTCATCATCGGGAAGTCACCCATGAAGACCGTCTGGCCCTTGATCTCGCCGGTCTCACCGTTGGTGAACTCAGCCGAGACGTAGAGGGGCCGGGAGTAGGTGAAGTCCTTGTCCTTGCACTCCTCCTCGGTGTACTTCGGGTCGAGGAACACGGGGTTCTCGAACGAGAGCGACATCGTCTCGGAGAAGTCCTCGATCGGGGAGATCTCCTCGAAGATCTCGTGGAGTCCCGACTTCTGCGAGAGCTCCTCGCCGAGGCTGCGGCGATCCGCGACCTTCTGCTCCCACTTCTCGTTGCCGATCAGCCAGTCGAAGCTGTCGGTCTGGAGGGCCAGCAGCTGCGGGACCTCGAGTGGTTCGGAGATCTTTGCGAAGGAGATGCGTCGGGGGGTCTTGATGTTGCTGTTCTTGCGGCGCGAGGCGGCCAAGAGTGGTCCTTCCGAGGCTCACATGTGTGGCGGCGCCGTCCCACCACGAACCAAGCCACCGGGCAGGCAGGACGTATTTGAGGGAGGGCGCAAAGATTCAGATTACAGCACGCCCCAAGCCAGACACAACCCGGGTCTTGCAGCGGATCGGCCTGGCGCCTCTTGGCCGAGACCCTACCCCGTCAGTAGCTCTTGAGATCGCCGACAAGCCAGTTGTTGCCGGCCTTCTCCATCGTCATCGCGACCCGGTTCTGGAAGATCTGGGGGTCGCGGCCGGGCCGGGTCGAGGTCTGGTTGACGTAGACGAGGACCTCGACTGTGTCGGCCTCCGCCTTCATCACGCCGGAGCCGAGCACGGCCGCGGTGACCGCCGTCTTGCTCTGCACGGCTGCACCCGGGGTGCCGTCCTTCTGCTTCTCGAGCAGCTCGAAGTTCTCGAGGTAGTCCTTGGCGAAGTCGTCGGTCAGGAAGGCCTCGGCCCGCTTCCGGTCCGCCGGCAGGTTCTTGTAGTCGTAGGCGAGCATCGCCTTCGCGGCCCGCTCGGCTGCGGCCGGGGCCTGGTCGCGCGCGTCGGCTACCCGGGCGTTCTCACGCACCTCGAGCCCGAACCAGCCTGCCGCGACCAGCACCGCGACGGTGAGGACGGCGAGCACGGCGGCGAGGATCACCGAGCCGCGCGTCGCCGGCTCCCCCGGTGGCCTCGCGGCCCGCGGAGTCCGCTGCTTGCGCTCCCGGCGGGGCTTGCGTCCCGTGACCGGCGCAGTGTCCGGTCCCGCGACCGGCGCGACAGGCGCCGGGGCAGCCTCGGCCGATCCGGAGTCCTCGACCTCGGGCCACGGGCGCTTGGCCAGGTCGACCGTCGTCCCGCCGGCGGGCGCCCCGAGGCTGCGGTCGTACGCCGCCCGGCTCGCCGGGTCCAGCAGCACGTCGGCGGCCTCGTTGAACAGCCGGAACTGCCCGGATCCGGAGCCGGGCTCGAACCGGTCGGTCGAGTTCCGCCAGGCGGCCTTGATCTGCTCGGGCGTTGCGTCCGGGTCGACGCCGAGGACGTCGTACCAGGTCGGGTTCGTGGAGGAGGTCATCTCGTCAGCTCACCGGGTTGAAGTCGTCGACGCGCCAGGATCCGTCCACCTTCACCACGTCCACCGTCCAGCGGTAGTGGTGCTGGAGCTTGCCCTGGGTGGTGGTCACCTCGGCGTCGTGGACGACGAGCACCGTCGCGGAGTCGTCGTCGGCACTGCCGACACCGGTGAGGAGGACCTTGCCCGAGCCCTTGACCTTGGCGGCCTCGTAGCTCTGCTTCATCACCTTGAAGACCTCTGAGTTCTTGGTCTGGGCCTTGGTGGTGAGCAGCTCGTTGACCTGCTTGATGTAGTCGTCGAACTTCGCTCCGTCCACCTTGTCCATCCGCAGCGCGAACTGGGTGGCGACGTTGACCGCGGCCGTGCGCTCCTTGTCCTGCTCGCGTTCGTCCCGGACCTGCAGCCCCAGCCAGACCGCCGCGACGGAGCCCGCGAGGAGGAGCACCGCCAGCACCAGGCTGAGGATGCGGATCGGGCGCGCTCCGACCCGGACGCGTCCGCGACGCGGAGGGGTGCCGAGGTCGTCGACCTCGGCACTGGTTGCCTTGCTCAAGAACTACTCCTGGTCTGCCATCGCCGGCTGCAGCAGCAGGGACTTCCAGGAGTCCTTGCCGTAGAGCTGGGCGGCACCGCCGTCGTAGGCGATCCTGGCGCTGTCGTCCTGGTCGGCCCAGGCTGTCTTGCCGGTGGCCGCATCGTACGTGGCCACCGGTGCCCGGTAGCCGGTGCCGGTGCGCCCGACCGGGGTCTTCTCGGCCCCTCGGTACGCCTTGCCCGGGTTGGTGCAGCCTGCCTTCACGTTCATCGGACGGTCGGCCGTGTCCTGGGGCTCGCGGCGGTCCGTGGACTCGTAGCCCTCGCGGCAGACCTCCGGGACAGGGTTGAGCACCAGTCCGAACTGGGCGTCGTAGCGGCCTTCACGATTCTTCTTGGAGACGGTGTAACCGCCGGCGACCACGTAGGGGTAGATGATCAGCAGCTGCTTGATGCCCTTGAGGTGCTTGACCACCACCTCGCCGGTGGTGACCAGGTTGTTGAGCAGCTCGCCGAGGTTCACCTGGTTCTGCTCCAGGAACGTGCGCAGCTCGTTGGCCGTGGCCGAGCCGTTGTCGATCACCGAGCGCAGCGAGGCGTCGTTGTCGGCGAGGGTCCCGGTGAACAGGGACAGGTCGCGGGAGAAGCTCCTGATCGCCGACCCCTTGTCCACCTGGGTCTGCAGCACCACGCGCGCATCACGGATCAGCGCAGTGGTCACGTCGAAGTTCGCGTTGGCAGTGTCGATGAACGACGTCGAGGTGTCGATGATCTGGCCCAGGCTGGGGCCGGCGTCCTTGAACGCGGTGCCGGTCTCGGAGATGACGGTGCGCAGGTCGGCCTGAGGCACCGAGCGCACCAGCTTGCTGAGGTTGGTGAGCAGCTCGGTGGTGGAGACCGGGGTCTCGGTCTTCTCCGCGGCGATCTCGGAGTCGTCCTCGAGGTAGGGACCCTCGTCGGTCTGCGGCTGCAGCTCGACGTACTGCTCACCGACCGCGGACTTGTTCCCGACCAGGGCCAGGGTGTCCCTGGGGATCTTCTCGCTGCTCTTCTCGATCGAGAGGAGCACGTCGACCCCCTCCTCGGTCAGCTTCATCGCCGAGACCTGCCCGACGCCGACGCCGCGGTAGGTGACCTCGGCCCCGGTGAAGATCCCGCCGGACTCGTTGAGGTGCACCTTCACGGTGTACGCCGAGTCGTAGAACAGCCTGTCCAGGCGCGCGTAGCGGGCGCCGACGAAGGTCACTCCCACCAGCGTGAGGATGACGAACGCGATCAGCTGCTTCTTCGTGCGTGAGGTGATCATCGGACCTCAGCCACCCCCTGCAGGAGCATCGTGCCGATCCCGGGGTGCCGGCCGTGGGCAGCCAGGCCGAACGGGTCGAGCGGACCGGAGGTGTCGCCCGGCGCGACCCGGGGTCGCAGTCCCAGGCCACCGGTGAGCCCACCGAGGAGCCCGCCGTTGGACTGGTTGCCGTTGGCCTTGTTCCCACCGAGCAGGCCACCGGCGGTGCCGCCCCTGATCGTGCCACCGGTCCCACTGGTGGCGCCGCCCTTGGTCAAGTTGGCAAGCGCATCTCCGAGCGGGCCTAGGAGGCCCTGGAGGAGCTGCTGGATCTGCGGGGGCGTGAGGATCTCAAGCGTGTTCAGCAGGTCCTGGACCAGGGTGCCCACGCTGCCGAGGAGCTTGGTGGGGTCCGGGGCGCGGCACTGCTTCTTGGCCTGCGACAGCGCATTGGCCAGCAGCCGGTCCACGATGGCGGCCCGCAGTTCTTCCCGCTCGTCGTCGGTGATCAGGGGGTTGGGTGGGAGCGCGTCGACAAGGGTCCTCGCCACCTGCCGCACGGCGGCCTCGGTCTGGTCGACCACCTCGTCGAGGATGTTGCACACCGGCGCGAGCACGTCGCCGAGCGTCTCCAGGCTGAGGTCGAGGTTGATCGAGAGGTTGGTGTAGTCGCCCATGTGCAGGTTGCGCGCCACCTCCGGGTCACGGCCCACCGCCTCGTCCACGAAGGGATAGGTCAAGAAGACCTGGAACGCCTTGGGGAGGTACTCCCCCGCCTTGGCGAAGCCGTCGAGCACGGGCGCGAGGTCGCGCAGGCTGTTGATCGTGGACTCCTTGGAGGCCTGGATCACCCGGACCCCGACACCGCTGAGGCGGTTCAGCGCCTCGAGCAGCTTGACGAGGTCCTCGCGCTGCCGGTTCACCGAGCGCAACGTGTCGGGCACGTTGTCCAGGGCGCTCTTGATGGTGGCGTCCTGGCGCTTGAGCTGCACCGCGAGCCGGTTGGTGTTCTCCAGGGCCTGGACGATCGCGCCCTTGTTGCGGTCGAGCTGACCCATGAAGGAACGGATCTGGTCGAGCACCGAGCGCACCTCGGACTCGCGTCCCTCGAAGGTGTTGTTCAGCTCGGAGACGATCGTCTTGAGCTGGGCGACGCCACCGCCGTTGAGCAGCAGCGACAACGCGCCGAGGACTTCCTCCACCTCGGGGTTGCGCCCGGTGCGGTCGAGGCCGATGACGTCCTTGTCGCCCAGCTTCCCGCTGCCGGGCTCCTGCGGCGGGCTGAGCGACACGAACTTCTCGCCGAGCAGGCTGGTCTGGCGGATCTCGGCGCGCGCGTTGTTGGGCAGGTCGACGTCCTTGCGCATCTCGATGGCGACCTCGGCGACGTACCCCTTGAGCTTGACCGACTTGACCTTGCCGACGGTGACGTCGTCCACCTTGACCGTGGACTGGGGAACCAGGTCCAGGACGTCGCGGAACATCACCGTGACCTTCATCGGGTCGTCGCCGGTATCTGCTCCACCGGGCAGCGGCACGTCGTAGACCGAGCAGCCGGAGAGCACCAGCGCAGCGGAGACGGTGCCCACCAGGCCGGTGAGGGCGCGCCGCCCCCACGAGCGGTGCGGTCGGGGCGTGCTCATCGCGACACCTCCATCAGGCCACCGAGCGACCGGTCGATCGGCTCCAGGACGCGCGGCTCCATCTCGACGCCATTGCCGGCGAAGGGTGCCGCACGGTTGAGGGCGCCCGGCTGCAGGACGGTCTTGATCAGGTCGCAAGCACGGTCACCGAGCCCGTCGTTGCCGTCCAGCTTGACGATCCCGCACAGCACGGAGGCGGGATCGGCGCTCAGCTGGCTGAACGTCTCGCCGATGTTGAGGCGGGTGTCCAGGGTGCCGTTGCGGACGTTGCCGGACAGGTACAGGTTGTTCAGCGCACCCGGAGCGATCCGCAGGATCTCGTCGAGTGCGGAGCGCCGCTTGACCAAGGTCTTCGAGAGCTGGTTGAGGCCGGAGATGTTGCTGGTCAGGGAGTCGCGGTTCTCCCGGACGAAGCCACGGACCTCGCGCATCGCCACGCTGAGGTTGCGCAGCGCGGTGGCGAGCTCCTCGCGCTCGTCGGCCAGCAGGTCGGCACCACTGGCCAGGGAGTCGTTGAACTTGCGCACCGTGGTGTCGTTGTCGGCCAGGGTCTTGGTGAAGTCCTCGACCTGGGCGATGGTCCCGAACAGCGCGTCCTTGTTGTCCGCGAGCGTCTTGGTGAACGCGCCGAGGTCCTTCAGCGTGGTGTTGAACTGCGCACCCTGTCCCCCGAAGTTGCGCGCGGTGGAGTCCAGGAGCCGGGTCAGCGGCCCGACCCCGCCCTCGCCGGGCTTGTTGGCGCCGTCGGGGCCCAGGGCGATGTCGAGGTCGTTGAGGCTGCCGAAGATCTCGTCGAGCTCCAGCGGCGTGCCGGTTCGGTCCAGGCCGAGCTTTGCCTTGTCGGCAAGCACTGGTCCGGAGTCGTAGGCGGGCGTCATCTGGACGAAGCGGTCGCCGACGATCGAGGGCGAGATCACCGCCGCCTGCACGTCCTCGGGCAGCTTGTGCTTGGCGTCGTAGGTCATCTCGACCCGCACCTTGGTGCCTATCGGGGTCACCTTGTCGACCTTGCCGACCGCGACGCCCAGGATCTTCACGTCGGAGCCCTCGTAGAGGGAGACCGTGCGCGGGAAGTCGGCGGTGACCGTCCTGGTCTCCGCGCCGGGCCAGAACGCGACGAGCAGGGCCGCCACCAGCGCCACCGCGAGCAGTACGCCGAGGATCGGGTTCACCTTGCTGAAGATCTTCATCGTCCCCCCACCCCCACTGAGGGGACCCCGATCGGGTTGGTCAGGTTGGCGAGCCAGACGTCGAACCAGGGACCGTTGCCGAGGGTGTTGGCGAAGACCCGGTAGAACGGGGCCATCAGCCGCAGGCTCTCGTCGAGGTTCGACTGGTTCTTCAGCAGCACGTTGACCACGCCTTGGAGGTTGGTCAGGGCCGGCTTGAGGTCGGCACGGGTCTGCCGCACCAGCAGGGTGAGCTCGTTGGAGAGCCTGCTGGTGGACACGAGCAGCTGGTGCACAGCCTCACGCCTGGCCACCAGCGCCCGCAGCAGCACGTCGCTGTCCTTCATCAGCGCGACGATGTCCTTGTCGCGCTTGGCCAACGTGCCCGAGACGGTGTTGAGGTTCTTGAGCAGCTCGCCGATCTGGTCATTGCGGCTGGCGACGGTCTCGGAGAGCCGGGAGAGCCCACGCAGGGTGCCCTGGAACGCCGCCGGGGTGTCCTTGGTCAGCTCCGCGAGGGTGTCGATGGACTCGCTGAGCTGGTCGACATCGATGTCCTCGGCGCGTTCGGCGAGGCCGGAGAAAGCGTCCACCACGTTGTACGGCGAGGAGGTGCGCTCGACCGGGATGGTCGAGTCCTCCTTGAGCTGGCCGGACCCGGCGGGCTCCAGGGCGACGTACATGGCGCCGAGGAGCGTCTTGACCTTGATGGCCGCTCCCGTCTCCTTGCCGAACTTCGAGGGCGTGTCGACCTTGAAGGTCGCCTTCACCTGGTTGCCGTCGAGCTCGACGCCGGTGACCTTGCCGACCCGGACCCCGGCGATGCGTACCTCGTCGTCGGGCTTGAGCCCACCCGACTCGGCGAAGGCAGCGTGGTAGGTGTCGCCGCCGCCGATGATCGGCAGGTCCTGGGCCTTGAAGGCGACCGCCATCAGCAGCGCCAGCACGGCGATGCTGATCGCGCCGATCGGCACTGGGTTGCGTTCGCGGAATGGCTTGCTCATCCGAGGTTGCACCTCGATTGCGCGATGTCGTACTTGATCTGGAACTCCGGCAGCGCGGGCAGGCCGGGAATCTTCGGCGGGACCACGTTCCCCTGGAACTTGCACAGGAAGAAGTTGAAGAACGAGCCGTAGATCGCGGTGCGGCCGATCTTCTCCAGCTTGATCGGCAGGACCTGCATCGCCCGGTCCAGCTCGGCCCGGTCCTTGTTCAGGTTGGTGGCCACCTGGCGCAGGCCCTTCACGTCCTTGACCAGCGAGGGCCGGATGCCCACCGCCAGGTCGGAGGTCTCGTCGGCCAGCGTGGAGATCGACTCCAGGGAGCCGAGGATCGCGTCCTTGTCCTCCACCAGCCCGGCCATGAACGTCTGGAAGGTGGTGATCAGCTCGTTGAGCTGCTTGTCCCGCCCGGCGAGGGTGACCAGGACGTCGTTGAGGTTCTCGATCACGTCGCCGATGACCCTGTCGCGGTCGGCCAGGGTGTTGGTCACCGACGCGGTGCTCTGCAGGAGGGCGTTGAAGTTGCCGCCCTCACCCTGGAAGACGGCGATCAGCTCACTGGAGAGCTTGTTGATGTCGGCCGGTGACAGGGCCGCGAACAGTGGCTTGAACCCGTTGAACAGCACGGTGAGGTCCAACGCCGGCTCGGTGCGGTCCATCGGGATCGTGGTCTGCGCCGCCATCGGCTGCAGGTCACCGACTCCCTGGGTGAGCTGGATGTAACGCTGGCCGACCAGGTTGCGGTAGCGGATGGTCGCGGTGGAGCTCTTGGTCACGATCGAGCTCTTCGCCACGTTGAACGACACCAGCGCCCGCTCCCGGTCGATCACCTTGATGTCGGTGACGCTGCCGACCTTGACGCCGGCGATCCGGATGTCGTCGCCCTTGACCACGCCGGTGGCGTCGGAGAAGACCGCCTTGTAGTCCCGGGTGGAGGTGAAGCTCAGGTTGCCGATCAGCACCACGAGCACGCCCGTGGCCATCGTGGTCACCAGGATGAAGATCACCAGCTTGACTAAGTCGGCGCCGGTCTTCTTGTCCAGGATGCTCATTCGACGCTCACCTCCGTGCCGGCGAGTGCGGGCACGAACAGCAACGAGGCGACGTCGGCCATCTCGTCGACGGGAACGCCCACCGAGGGACCCACGATCGAGTTGATCAGGGCCTTCTGCGAGGCAGTGCCCGAGGTGCCGACGGTGAGACCGGCGGGCTTCGCGGGCTTGTCCGTGGACTGTCCGCCGGCGAACCCGGGGGCGACCCGCTGGTTGTCGCCCTTGCCGATGTTGTCGCTGCCGTCGTTGAGGTTGGGGAGGTCTCCCATCGCCGGGTAGTACGGGATCGGCGGGCTGGGCAGTCCGGCGCAGTTGGGGTCGTTGTCGGCGCCGTACACCGGACGGTCGCTGGCGTTGTAGCCGCGCGGGCCGAAGGTCAGCGTCGTCGGCAGGACCACGACGTTGATGTGGAAGATGAAGTCGCGGAAGGTGTCGGCCAGCCGCGGCGCCTGCTTGACGATCCCCTCGAGCAGGCACGGGAAGGTGCTGGAGTAGCGCTTCAGCAGCGCTATCGTCGGCTCGCTGAGCTTGCCCAGCCGGATGACGTTGTTCCCGTTCTTGTCCAGGAAGCCCTTGGCGGTGTTGGAGAACGAGGTCAGGTCGGTGAGGAACGCGTTCAGCTTCTCCTCCTTGGTGACCAGGGTGTTGCCGGTCTTCACCGTGTTGCGCAGCGTCGCCGCGAGCTGCGGGACCACGTCGGCGTAGGTGTCGGTCACGGTCGCCAGCAGCTTGATGTCCGCGATCAGGTCGGGGATCCGCGGGTTGAGCCGCTTCAGGTAGCCGTCGAGGGTCACCAGGGACTCGCCGACCTTCTCGCCCCGGCCCTCGAGCGCGGTGGCGAGCGCGTTCAGGGTGTAGTTGAGCTCGGCCGGCTGCACCGTGCGCAGCAGCGGGTAGAGGTCGTTGAGCACCCGCTCCACCTCGATGGGGAGCTTGGTCTCGGAGATCTCGTCACCGGCCTTCAGCGACTTCGAGGAGGGCGAGGAGGGGATGGCGAGGTCGACGTACTTCTCGCCGAACAGGGTCTTGGGCAGCAGCGCCGCCGTGACGTTGGCGGGGATCGTGTCGATCACCTCGGGCTTGATGCCGAGCTTCATCGTGGCGCCGCCGCCCTCGGACTTGACCTCGTTGACCTGGCCGACGATGACGCCGCGCACCTTCACGTCCGCCTTGGCGGGCAGGTTGAGGCCGACCGTGCTGGACTTCAGGGTCACGGTGTCGAACGAGGTGAACTTCTGGGTGAAGACCCCGTTGACGACCCAGACGGAGAGCACGAGGAGGGCGACGAAGACAACGCCGAGGATGCGGTGGTGGTCCAGAGGTCTCATCTCAACCCGCCAACCTGACGGTGGTCGCCGAGCCCCAGATGGCCATCGAGAGGAACAGGTCGATCACGTTCACGGCCACGATCGAGGTCCGGACGGCACGGCCCACGGCCACCCCCACACCGGCGGGGCCGCCGCTGGCGGTGTAGCCGTGGTAGCAGTGGATCAGGATCACCACCACGGCGAAGACCAGCACCTTCCCGAAGGACCACAAGACGTCACCCGGTGGCAGGAACTGGTTGAAGTAGTGGTCGTAGGTGCCCGGACTCTGGCCGTAGAACTGCGTCACGGTCAGCCGGGTGGCGAAGTAGGAGGAGAGCAGGCCCACGACGTAGAGCGGCACGATGGCGACGAGCCCGGCCACGATCCGGGTGGTGACCAGGAACGGCATCGAGGGGATCGCCATCACCTCGAGGGCGTCGACCTCCTCGGAGATTCGCATCGCCCCGAGCTGGGCGGTGAACCCGCAGCCCACGGTCGCCGCGAGCGCGATGCCGGCGACCAGCGGGGCGATCTCCCGGGTGTTGAAGTACGCCGAGATGAAACCGGAGAACGCCGCGGTGCCGATCTGGTTCAGGGCGGCGTAACCGGACAGGCCCACCTGGGCGCCGGTGAAGAACGTCATCGCGGTGATCACCCCGACGGTGCCGCCGATGACCGCCAGCGCACCCGAACCGAGGGTGACCTCGGCCAGCAGCCGCAGGATCTCCTTGGGGTAGCGGGTGACCGAACGCGGCGTCACCCGGATGGCGCGCAGGTAGAACGCCAGCTCCTCCCCCATCGTGTCCAGGGAGGAGAGCGGCTTCTCGTAGATGCCCTTGAAGTTCGCCATCGCCTCAGCCCGTCTTCGGCGGGATCAGCTGGAGGTAGAGGGCGCTGATGATCAGGTTCACGATGAACAGCAGCAGGAACGTGATCACCACCGACTCGTTGACCGCGTCGCCGACGCCCTTGGGGCCACCGCCCGCGTTCGAGCCCTTGTAGGCCGCCACGATGGCCGCGATCATCCCGAAGATGAGCGCCTTGATCAGGCCGACCCACAGGTCGGGCAGCTGCGCGAGCGCGGTGAAGCTGGCGATGTAGGCACCTGGCGTGCCGTCCTGCAGGACGACGTTGAACACGTAGCCACCCGCGACGCCGACGACGGTGACCAAGCCGTTGAGGAAGACCGCGATCATCATGCACGCCAGCACGCGGGGTACGACGAGCCGCTGGATCGGGTCGATGCCGAGCACCATCATCGCGTCGAGCTCTTCGCGGATCTTGCGGGCACCGAGGTCAGCCGCGATCGCGGACCCGCCGGCACCGGCGATCAGCAGCGCGGTGGCGATCGGCGCCGCCTGCTGGACGACCGCCAGCACGGAGGCGGAACCAGTGAACGACTGTGCGCCGAACTGCTTGATCAGGCTGCCCACCTGCAGCGCGATCACCGCACCGAAGGGGATCGCGACCAGGGCGGTGGGCACGATCGTCACCGAGGCGATGAACCAGGCCTGCTGGATGAACTCGCGAGCCTGGAACGGTCGCTTGAACAGGTTGCGCGCCACGTCGAGCGCGAATGCGAACAGCTTCCCCGCGGTTCCGATCGGTGAGAGAACGCGGGTGGCCACAGCGGAGGCCATCAGCAGATCATCCTCCGGTGGTCATGGACATGTTCTCCTCGAACGAGCCGGGAGGCGGCTCCACGCCGTTCTCCCGGCACCAGGCACCGGGCTCGCGCTGGCTGCGCCGGGGCTGTCCGTTGGAGGGCTCGATCTGGAGGGGGATCGGCGGCAGCGGCGGCAGCTCCATGTCCTTCTCCGCCTCGAGCTCGTCGGCGTCCTTCTCCTCCGACATGCCGATCGGGCCCACGACCTGGGCGTTGAGGAACTGACGGACCACCGGCTCCTCGGAGGAGAGCAGCATCTCGCGGGGGCCGAACATCGCCAGGTGCTTGTGGTAGAGCAGGCCGATGTTGTCCGGCACCATCCGGGCGGTGTTGATGTCGTGGGTCACGATCAGGAACGTCGCGTCGATCTGGGCGTTGAGGTCCACGATCAGCTGGTTCAGGAACGAGGTGCGGACCGGGTCGAGGCCGGAGTCGGGCTCGTCGAAGAGCACGATCTCCGGGTCCAGCACCAGCGCACGGGCGAGGCCGGCGCGCTTGCGCATCCCGCCGGAGATCTCACCGGGCAGCTTGTCCTCGGTGCCGAGCAGCCCGACGAGGTCGAGCTTCTCCATCACGACCTCGCGGACCTGCGACTCGGTCTTCTTGGTGTGCTCGCGCAGCGGGAAGGCGACGTTGTCGTAGAGGTTCATCGAGCCGAACATCGCGCCGTCCTGAAACAGCACGCCGAACAGCTTGCGGATCTCGTAGAGCTCCTTCTCGGGACACGTCGCGATGTCGGTGCCCTGGATGACGACGCTGCCACGGTCGGGCTTGAGCAGCCCGATGATCGTCTTGAGCAGCACGGACTTGCCGGTGCCGGAGGGACCGAGCATCACGCAGATCTCGCCCGCGGGAACGGTCAAGGTGACGTCGCCCCAGATCAGCTGCTTGCCGAAGCTCTTGGTCAGATCCTTGATCTCGATCTCAACACCCATCGAAGGGCCTCCCTGTGCCTCGTCGAACAGCAATCCATGACTGGGCGTCGGCCAGCGCGCAAGCCTCCCCACCTACGCGTACCAACGAGTAGCCCGAGGACAAGTTACGCGTTCTAGTGTCGTGCGTCACCCCGGTGTGCCGGGAGTCTCATGAATGACCGCACTCGTCCCCGAGATTGAGTGAACGACCGTACACGATTCCGGGGACAGCGCAACGGCCGCTCCGGACCCGGAGGTCCGAAACGGCCGTTGCAGATGGTCCCGACCTGCCCGAGCAGGTGCGACCGTGATTCAGCTGTTGCTGGGGAGCAGCGTCACTTGAGGGTGACGGTGGCGCCGGCGCCCTCGAGGGACTCCTTGGCCTTCTCCGCGGCTTCCTTGCTGACCTTCTCGAGGATGGCCTTGGGGGCCGACTCGACGAGGTCCTTGGCCTCCTTCAGGCCGAGGCTCGTCAGGGCGCGGACCTCCTTGATGACGTTGATCTTCTTCTCGCCGGCTGCCTCGAGGACGACGTCGAACTCGTCCTGCTCGGCAACTTCCTCGGCAGCGCCGCCGCCGGCCGCCGGAGCGGCTGCGGCTGCAACCGGAGCGGCTGCGGTGACGCCGAAGGTGTCCTCGAACTGCTTCACGAACTCGCTGAGCTCCAGGAGGGTCATCTCCTTGAAGGCGTCAAGCAGCTCGTCGGTGCTGAGCTTCGCCATGGTGGCGTTCCTTTCAGTGGTGCTGATGGCATCTGCCACGAGCAGGTGGTCAGGCCTCGGTGGTCTCGGGGGCCTCGGTGGTGGTCTCCTCGGCCGCGGGTGCGTCCTCGGGTGCCTCTGGTGCTACGTCCTCGGTCGCGGCCGCCGGCGTACCGGCACCGCCTCCCAGGACACTCGGGTCCTGCTGGGCCTTGGCCTCCAGGGCGCCGGCGAGCCGGGCAACCTGCGAGATCGGGGCCTGGAGCAGGTAGACGGCCTGGCTGAGCGAGGCGAGCATCGCGCCCGCAAGCTTGCCCAGGAGAACCTCGCGGGACTCGAGATCGGCCAGCTTGGCGATCTCGGCAGCCGCCATCGGGGCACCGTCGACATATCCACCCTTGACGACAAGGGCGGGGTTGGCCTTGGCAAAGTCACGCAGACCCTTGGCCGCTTCGACCATGTCGCCGTTGATGAAGGCGATGGCGGTCGGGCCGTTGAGGAGGTCGTCGACGCCGTCGACACCCGCCTGCTTGGCAGCGATCTTGGTCAGCGTGTTCTTGACCACGGCGTAGTGGGCGTTCTCGCCGAGAACTCGCCGCAGTTCCTGCAGCTGCTTCACGGTGAGACCGCGGTACTCGGTCAGCACAGCGCCGGTGGAGTCGTTGAACGAGTCGACGATCTCCGCGACGGCTGCTGCCTTGTCTGGCCGCGCCATGGGTCTCCTTCCAGCTTGAGCACTGATGTGTGCACGGACGACGCGCGGGTTGCACGGCGTCCAGAAGCCGGGACCGACATGAAAAACGCCCTGTGCAGGTGCACAGGGCGGATGACGACTTCGTCGTCTCACTCGGTGTCACCTGGGCAGGTCGTCCGCTTGTCGCGAACCTTCGGATCCTTCCTGTGAAGGAGGGACCAACCGGCTGTCTTCGGCTTCAGGGAGTGACTCTACGGGCTGGGGGTGCCGGTGACCAAATCACGCTGGTGCCGGCCCCCCGGCCGTGGCTCACTCGTCGGCGGCAGCGACGTTCTTGGTGCGGTTCGGGTCGACCTGGATGCCGGGGCCCATGGTCGTGGAGACCACGACCTTGCGGATGTAGCGGCCCTTGGAGCTGGCCGGCTTGAGCCGCAGCACCTCCTCGAGGGCAGCGGCGTAGTTCTCCGCGAGCTGGAGCTCGCTGAAGGACGCCTTGCCGATGATGAAGTGCAGGTTGGCGTGCCGGTCGACGCGGAACTCGATCTTGCCGCCCTTGATGTCCGAGACGGCCTTGGCGACGTCAGGGGTCACCGTGCCGGTCTTCGGGTTGGGCATCAGGCCACGGGGGCCGAGGACGCGACCGAGGCGGCCGACCTTGCCCATCATGTCCGGGGTCGCGACGACGGCGTCGAAGTCGAGCCAACCGCCGTTGACCTTCTCGATCAGCTCGTCGCCACCGACCACGTCGGCGCCGGCCTCGCGGGCGGCGTCGGCCTTGTCACCGTTGGCGAACACGAGGACCTTGGCGGTCTTGCCGGTGCCGTGCGGGAGGTTGACGGTGCCGCGGACCATCTGGTCGGCCTTGCGGGGGTCGACCCCGAGGCGCATGGCCACGTCGACGGTCTCGTCGAACTTCTTCTTGGCGCCGTCCTTGGCGATCTTGATCGCGGCGAGGGGGGCGTGGGTCTCGTCCTGGTCGAACGACTTCGCCACCTCGCGGTAGGTCTTGCTGCGCTGCATGTCTGGTTCCTTTGCTTTCCAGTTGTGGTCTACGTGGGCCAGCGCGGCCCTGCCACTCTTGCTTGTCTGCTCGTGCCTGTCGGATCCGGGCGAGCGCCCGGCGCCGGGTCTCAGTCGGTGGTGATGCCCATCGAGCGGGCGGTGCCCTCGACGATCTTCATCGCCGCGTCGATGTCGTTGGCGTTGAGGTCGGGGAGCTTGGTGGTGGCGATCTCGCGCACCTGGTCCTTGCTCAGCTTGCCGACCTTGTCCTTCTGCGGGACGCCGGAGCCCTTCTGGATCCCGGCAGCCTTCTTGATCAGCTCGGCGGCCGGCGGGGTCTTCGTGATGAAGGTGAAGGACCGGTCCTCGTAGATGGTGATCTCGACGGGGACGACGTTGCCGCGCATGGCTTCGGTCTGGGCGTTGTAGGCCTTGCAGAAGTCCATGATGTTCACGCCGTGCGGGCCGAGTGCCGTACCGACGGGCGGGGCGGGGGTGGCCGCGCCGGCCTTCAGCTGCACCTTGACCAGCGCTGCGATCTTCTTCTTGGGAGGCATTGCTTTCTTCTTTCTCTTCTCGTGGTCAGGACGAGGGCCATGTGCCCTCTGCCACTGGTGTTTCGCGTTGCGGTATTGCGGGTCAGACCTTCTGGATCTGGGTGAAGCTGAGCTCGACCGGCGTCTCCCGGCCGAAGATCTCGACGAGCGCCTTGACCCTCTGGCTCTCCGCGTTGATCTCGGTGATCGTCGCGTGCAGGGTGGCGAACGGGCCGTCGACGACCATCACCGAGTCGGAGACGTCGAAGTCGGCGACCGCGACCTGGGTGCGGGTCGCGGTCTTGGCGGGAGCAGGTGCTCCCGACTGCGCCGCGGCCGCAGCGGCCTCGGCGTCGGCCTCTGCCTGGACTGCGGGGCCGAGCATGTTCTCGACCTCCTCCAGGCTCAGCGGGACGGGCTGGTGGCTGTGCCCCACGAACCCGGTCACCGACGGCGTGTGGCGTACGGCGGACCAGGACTCGTCGGTCAGGTCCATCCGGACCAGGACGTAGCCGGGGAGCACGGTGCGGCGGACCAGCTTGCGCTGCCCGTTCTTGATCTCCGCGACCTCCTCGGTGGGTACGACGACCTCGTGGATGTAGCCCTCCATGTTCAGCGAGGTGATCCGGTTCTCGAGGTTGGCCTTCACCCGGTTCTCCATGCCGGAGTAGGTGTGCACCACGAACCAGTCACCCTCCTTCTCGCGGAGGGACTGACGGAACGCCTCGAGCGGGTCGACGGCGGCGTCGTCGTCGCCTGCCGCCTCGTCGGACTCGGCAGCGTCGGCGTCGTCGCCGGCTGCGTCCTCGACCTCGTCCTGCGGCGTGTCGGTGGCCTCGACGGGCCCGCCGAGGACCGTCACGGTCTCCCCGGTCTCGGGGTCGGTGAGGACCTCGTCGGTGGGCTCGGTCGACTCGTCGACCGGCTTCTCGTCGTACTGCTCAGACACGATTGCTCCGTAACTAAATCCAGCTGGGAAAACTTCCTCGCGGCCCGGGACCCGGGCTCACGCGTGTGGCTACTCGCCGCCGAAGATCGCGAACACGGCCTTGCCGAAGCCGAGGTCGAGGAGCGATACGTAGGCGATCATCACGAGCACGAAGACCAGCACCACGATCAGGTAGGTGACCAGCTGCTGCTGGGTCGGCCACACCACCTTGCGCAGCTCGGCGACGACCTGCCGGTAGAACGTGACCGGGTTGGTGCGCTCACGCTTGTTCCCCGAGCGGGTTGGTGAGCTCTCCGACACGTTCTTCCTTCTTTCGTTGCCCCGATGACCTGGGTGACGAGGTTGGCTTGCCTGCTGCCTGGTGCATGGATCTGTGTTCGTGACTTCTCGCAGGGCACGAGGGACTTGAACCCCCAACCTTCGGTTTTGGAGACCGATGCTCTGCCAGTTGAGCTAGTGCCCTAGGGCGTATTCCGGGCATGGGAAAAGATTGGCCGGATTCACCAAAACGCGAGTCTACGGGGCCGGTCCACCCAAAGTCGAACCGGGAGGCCCTTCCAACCGAAGGATCCGGCAGGCACCCTGCCCTGCCCGTGGCGGCCTCTGCGAACATGGAGGCGTGACCGAGCAGAGCCAGCAGACCCGTCCCCTCGCAGACCTCGACCCGGCGGAGGTGGAGAAGTTCCACGAGGAGCAACGAACAGCCTACGAGGCGCTGCGTGAGCAGGGCCTGAGGCTCGACCTCACCCGCGGCAAGCCCTCGGCTGCCCAGCTCGACCTCTCCGACGGCCTGCTGGCGCTGCCCCGCACCACCAAGGACCCCGACGGCGTCGACGTGCGCAACTACGGCGGCCTCGAGGGCATCAAGTCGATCCGGGCCATCTTCGCCGAGCTGTTGGGCATCGAGACCGAGCAGATCGTCGCCGGCGGCAACTCCAGCCTGGTGATGATGCGCGAGGTGCTCACCGACCTGTGGCTCAAGGGCGGCGTGGACAGCCCCCGCCCCTGGGGAGCCGAGGAGAAGGTCACGTTCATCTGCCCGGTGCCCGGGTACGACCGCCACTTCACCCTGCTCAGCTGGTTCGGCATCGACATGGTCACCGTGCCGATGACCGATGACGGACCCGACGCCGAGGCCGTGGCAGAGCTGGCGGCGAGCGACCCGAGCATCAAGGGGATCTGGGTGGTGCCGACGTACGCCAACCCGACCGGCTCGGTCGTCTCCCCCGAGGTCGCCTCCCGGCTGGCGTCGATGGAGACCGCGGCGCCCGACTTCAAGATCTTCTGGGACAACGCCTATGCCGTGCACCACCTCACCGACGAGGAGGCACGCAGCGCCGACATCCTGGGCCTGGCCGCCGAGGCCGGGCACCCGCACCGCCCGGTGATGTTCGCCTCCACCTCCAAGATCACCTACGCCGGTGCCGGCGTGGCGTTCCTGGCCGGCTCGGTGGAGACCGTGCAGTGGTACGTCGGTCACCTCGGCAAGGGCGCGATCGGGCCCGACAAGCTCAACCAGCTGCGGCACGCGGAGTTCTTCGGCTCCGCGGACGGCGTGCGCGAGCACATGGTCCGGCACCGCGAGATCATCGCGCCCAAGTTCGCGGCCGTCGACGAGATCCTCACCGAGCGCCTCGGCGGCCTGGGGATCGCCAGCTGGACCCGCCCGACGGGCGGCTACTTCGTGAGCCTCGACGTCCAGGACGGGACGGCGTCGCGCGTCGTGGAGCTCGCCAAGGAGGCCGGGATCTCCCTGACCCCCGCGGGAGCCTCCTTCCCCGACGGCAACGACCCCCGCGACCGCAACATCCGTCTCGCCCCCACCTTCCCGGGCCTGCCCGAGGTCCGCGGGGCGATGGAGGCCGTCGCCACCTGCGTACTGCTGGCCGCTGCCGAGAAGGCCCGCGGCTAGTCGGATGGACTCGGCCGGACCAGACGCACCCCGACCCGGCCACGACGAGGGAGCGCAGCAGCCCACGACGCGCTTCCGCGACCTCGAAGAGCTCCCCAAGGCGCATCTGCACCTTCATTTCACCGGGTCGATGCGGCACTCCACGCTCCTCGAGCTCGCGGAGCGTGACGGGCACACCCTGCCCGAGAGCCTGGTCGAGGACTGGCCCCCGCAGCTCTCGGCGGCCGACGAGAAGGGCTGGTTCCGCTTCCAGCGGCTCTACGACGTCGCCCGCTCGGTGCTGCGCACCGAGGACGACGTCCGCCGCCTCGTCCGCGAGGCCGCCGAGGACGACAAGCGCGAGGGCTCCCGTTGGCTGGAGATCCAGGTCGACCCCAGCGGGTACGCCGCCCGGTTCGACGGGGTCACGGCGTTCACCGACCTCGTCCTGGACGCGGTGCGGGAGAGCAGCCGCGACGTCGGGATCGGCATCGCCGTGGTCATCGCCGCCAACCGGACCCGGCACCCGCTGGACGCGCGGACGCTGGCCCGGCTCGCCGCGCAGTACGTCGGGCGGGGCGTGGTCGGCTTCGGGCTCTCCAACGACGAGCGCCGCGGCAGCACCCGTGACTTCGCACCGGCCTTCCGGATCGCCGAGCGGGCCGGCCTGATGCTCACTCCCCACGGCGGGGAGCTGCTGGGCGCCGACGCGGCCCGGCTGTGCGTGGAGGAGCTGCACGCCGACCGCCTCGGCCACGGCATCCGCTCGGTCGAGGACCCCGCGCTGCTGGACCTGATCGTCGCCCGGGGGATCCCCCTGGAGGTGTGCCCGGTCTCCAACGTCGCCCTCGGGGTCTACAGCGACCTGTCCTCGGTGCCGCTGCCGGAGCTGATGGCTGCCGGGGCCACCATCGCCCTCGGCGCGGACGACCCGCTGCTGTTCGGCTCCCGGCTCGCGGGGCAGTACGCCACGATGCGCGCGGCCCACGAGCTCAGCGACGTACAGCTGGCCGAGCTGGCGCGGTCCTCGGTCCGGGCCTCCCGCGCCACGGACGAGGACAAGTCGACGTGGTTGGGTGAGATCGACGCCTGGTTGGGGACAATGGCCCCATGACCCTCCCCACAGTGGCCTGCCTGCGCCCACAGCCGTCCCGGACGCCTCGATGAGCACCTACCCCGGGGAGGACCCGCAGGAGCCCCGTGGGGAGCAGTCCGCCGAGGGCACCGGCACCGAGCCGACCCAGCCCGTGGGCTACTGGGAGCGGCTCGCCGCCGAGCAGGCGCAGTCTGGCCAGAGCGACGCCTACGGCCAGAGCGACGCCTACGGCCAGGCCCCCGCAACCACCCCCTACGGCACCTACCCCGCCGGGCAGCAGCCCTACGCCGCTCCGGCACCGGGCGCTCCCGCCAGTGGACAGGCGGGCGGCCAGCAGCCGTGGTACCCGCCGGCGCAGCCGCAGGCCTTCCCTCCCCCGCCGCCCGGCTACGGCGGGTACGCCGCAGCGCAGCCGGAGCATCCCCAGGCGACCCTCGCCCTGGTGCTCGGGCTGGTGGGCCTGGTCGGCGGTCTCGCCGTGTGCGGCCTCCCGCTCGTGGTCGCGCCGTTCGCCTGGGCGATCGGCCGCAAGGCGCTCAACGAGATCGAGGCCTCCCAGGGGCGCCTCGGCGGTGACGGCCTGGCGCGGTCCGGGATGATCATGGGCATCGTCGGGACGATCTTCCTGGTGCTGGCGATCATCGCCGTGATCGGGTTCGTGCTGCTGATCGCCGCGGGGCTCTGGACCGGCGGCAGCACCGTGAGCCAGGTCTGACACAGGACTGAAGCAGGCCTGTGGGCCCGCTGCGGGCCCCTCAGAGCGAGCAGCCCACCATGACGGGCTCGTTGACCAGGGTGATCGCGAACCGCTGCTCCACGCCGGCGCGCAGCTCGCGGGCCAGCTCCAGCAGCTCGGCCGTGGTGGCGCCGCCGCGGTTGGTCAGCGCCAGGGTGTGCCGGTGGGAGATCTGCACCCGCTCGGTGCCGTAGCCCTTGGCGAACCCGGCCTGCTCGATCAGCCAGGCGGCGCTGGTCTTCACCTGCCCGTCGGGCTGCGGCCACGCGGGGGCGCCGGGCGGGACCAGCTCGGCCGGTACCACCGGGTTGGTGAAGAACGAGCCGGTGCTCCACGTGTCGTGGTCGGCCGGGTCGAGCACCATGCCCTTGCTGCGGCGCAGGGCGAGCACCGCGGCACGTACGTCGGCGGCGGGGGCACGCTCCCCCACGGCCACCCCGAGGGCGCGGGCCAGCTCGGCGTACTGCACGGGCGCGCCGAGGTCGCCGAGCCGGAACGCGAAGGTCACCGAGAGGACCACGTGACGTCCGGGCTCCTCCTTGAAGCGGCTGGTCCGGTAGCCGAAGCCGCAGTCGGCGGCCGCGAAGGTCCGGACCTGACGGTCGACCCGGTCCCAGGTGCGCACCCGCGCGATCGTCTGGGCGACCTCCTGGCCGTAGGCGCCGACGTTCTGGATCGGGGTCGCACCGACGGTCCCCGGGATGCCGGAGAGCGCCTCGATGCCGATCCACTCGCGCTCGACGGCCGTGGCGACCAGGTCGTCCCAGCTCTCTCCCGCGCCGACCTCGACGTAGGCCCCGCCGCACAGGTCCGACTCGACCTGCAGGCCCCCGTTGCGGACCACGAGCACGCGCCCGGCATACCCCTCGTCGGCGACCACCAGGTTGCTGCCGCCCCCGACGACCAGGAGCGGCGTCCGGGCGTCGTCGGCCGTGCGGACCGACTCGACGAGCTCGGCCTCCTCGCGGGCCTCCACCAGGTCGGTGGCGGGGCCGCCGAGCCGCAGGGTGGTCAGGTCGGCCAGCCGCGCCCCGGACGCAGTGACTGGCTGGGAACCGGGCTCGGGACCGGGCTCGGGACTGGGCTGGGAGCGCACGCTCATGACGCTAGCCGGAGCGGGACCCGGGATACACAAAACGGCCCCGGCCGAGCCGGAGCCGTCTGTGCGATGGGTCAATCCGCTCGGATCAGCGGGTCTCGCGGTGGTCGGTGTGCGTGCGGCAACGCGGGCAGAACTTCTTCAGCTCCATGCGGTCCGGGTCGTTGCGGCGGTTCTTCTTGGTGATGTAGTTGCGTTCCTTGCAGTCCACGCACGCCAAGGTGATCTTGGGGCGGACGTCAGAGCTCTTGCTGGCCACTTTCGTGCCTTCTTCCTGGCTTGTGATGCTTGCTGCGTTCGACGAATCCGTAGCGGGGGCGGGACTCGAACCCGCGACACCACGATTATGAGCCGTGTGCTCTAACCACCTGAGCTACCCCGCCATAGGAACACGCCCGAGCACCCACACATTCCTGCTCGTCGTGTGGGTGGACCGGGCGCCACTTCCCTGAGCCCCTTTACGGAATCGAACCGTAGACCTTCTCCTTACCATGGAGACGCTCTGCCGTCTGAGCTAAAGGGGCGTGACCGTAGGGCCAGCGAGAAGACTACACAGCCTCGGTGGGATACCTGAAATCGGGCCCGGTCTGCCTTGACCTCGACGGGATGATCGAGCTGTGAACCCGCCTGCCACCACCTGGTACGAGCCCCTCGGAGAGGGGCGTTTCCTCTCCACCGAGGCCACCGCCGGCCCCTGGAGCCCGGACGCCCAGCACGGCGGTCCACCGGCGGCCCTGCTCGGCCGGGCCCTGGAGACCCTGCACGAGGGAGCCGACGGGAACGAGGGGCAGCCCCGGGTGATCGGCCGGTTCACGATGGACCTGCTCGGCCCGGTGCCGGTTCAGGAGCTGCAGGTCACCACGTCGGTGCTGCGGCCCGGCCGGTCGGTCTCGCTGCGCCAGGCCGAGCTCAGCGACCTCACCGGGCGCGTCGTGGCACGTGCCCAGGGGTGGGCCTTCCCCGCGGGAGCTGGGGACACGGCGGAAGGCGGCGCCGCCTCCGCGGCGACACCGTTGCCGCACCTCCCGCGCGACGGGCACCACGAGGAGCCGCCCTCGACCTGGTCCCGCGGCTACCTCGACTCCGTGGAGTGGCAGTGGATCGACGGAGCCGTCACCCGCCCCGGGGCGGCCGTGGTCTGGATGCGCCCACTGCTCCAGCTGGTCCCGGGCGAGGAGATGAGCCCCCTCCAGCGGCTGCTCGGGTGCGTGGACTCCGCGTCGGGCGCCTCGGCGGTGCTGGACCCCACCCGGTGGAACTTCCTGAACACCGAGCTCACCGTGCACGTGCTGCGCCCACCGGTCGGCGAGTGGGTGTGCCTGAGCGCCGAGACCACCATCGGTCCCGGCGCCGTGGGGCTGGCCTCCTCCGAGGTGTACGACGAGCTCGGGCTGGTCGCCCGGTCGGCCCAGGCGCTGCTCGTCACACCCAGGAGCCGCTGAGGCGCTACCCGGCGAGGTGGCGCCCGGCGAACCGCAGCTGCGCCGGGGCGATCCGGCGCCAGTAGGCCAGGTCGTGGGCGCCCCGCTGGAACCTGACCCGGAGGTCCGGCCGCTCGGAGAACCCGGCGACGTAGCTCCTCGTGGCCGGGTAGAACGGGTCGCCGGTCCCGCAGTCGATCCGGACCGGGATGCCGGCGAGCTCGTCCTGGTGACCGAAGACGCTGAACTCGGCGTACTCCTCGGCGTCGCGGAACCCCGACCTGGAGGCGCCGGCGCCGTCGGTCCACAGCGCCGGGCTCGCCGCGACCACCACGGCGCACCGTTCCGGGCCCAGGACGGCGCCGAGCCGCAGGGCGGCGTACCCGCCCATGGACCAGCCCAGGAGGCCGATCCGGCCGGTCTCCAGCCCGTGCCGGGCCAGGAGTGGCACGAGCTCCTCGAGGACCATGGCGCCGGCGTCCTCGCCGTCGGGCCGCCGGTGCCAGTAGCTCCGCCCGCCGTCGACGGACGCGATGGCGAACGGCGGGAGGGCACCCCGCTCCCCGGGTCGATCCTTGCGCCGTACCCCGGCCGTGAGGAAGCGGTCCAGGCCCAGGCGCGGAGCGAGGGCAGTGCGGTGGTCACCGCCGAGGCCGTGCATCACCACGAGCACCGGAAGCGGCCCGTCCGCGGGCACCGACGGAGGCCGGACGATCGCCCACCCGGTCGGCACGCCACCGCGTGCCCTGGAGACGAACGACCCGGTGACGACCTCCCCGGAGGAGACGGCCGGCACCCGGCCCGGCTCCCCGTTGAGCCCGAGCCGGTCCTGCACCCAGGGCCTGCCCGGAGCCACGCCCCGCTCCACCGCGAGCGCCAGTCCTCCGAGCCCTGCCACCCCGGCTCCCCCGCCCAGGAGGACACCTCGGCGGCTCACCCGGGTCATGGTCGGCCCCGCCTCAGGCCCGGTCCTGGATCCTCGCGAACGGCTGGGCGGCCTCGAGCTCGTAGGCGACCTGCAGCAGGCGGCGGTCGCGCCCCCGCTCGGCTGCCAGCTGTACGCCGATCGGGAGTCCCTTCGAGGACCGGCCCATCGGCAGCGAGATCGCGGGGTCTCCGGTGGCGTTCTGCAGCGGCGTGAAGCAGACCCACTCCAGCAGGTGCTCGATGATCGTCTCGTAGGGCTGGGAGGGGTCCAGCCAGCCGAGCTCGGGAGTCACCCGCGCGAGCGTCGGGGTCAGGACCACGTCGTGTTCGGCGAAGAACCGGCGGCTGGTGCGGTAGGACCTGTTCAGCCGCACGATCGCCCGCGGCAGCTTCAGGGAGTTCCGCAGCGCGTGCCGGGCCAGGCCCTTGGTGAGGTTGTCGTTGCGGCTGCGGTCGTAGCTGCGATTGAACCGCTGCTTGCCGGTGCTGCTCAGCGCGAGCGCGAGCGAGCTCCAGTAGAGCAGGAAGTCGTCCTCGAAGCTGGCGGGCACCGGGGCCGGGACCGGCTCGATCGTGTGCCCGAGGCCCTCGAGGAGGGACGCGGTGTGCAGCACCGCAGCGGTGGTCTCCTCGTCGGTGGTCCGGCCCCCGATCGAGTCGGTGACCAGGGCGACCCGCAGGCGCTTCCTGCCCGGGCCCGTGACGTCGCCCACCGGCGGGAGGCCCACGTCGCGGTAGACGCGCTCGGACTCGCGCAGGAAGGCGGCGGTGTCGCGCACCGAGCGGGTCACCACGCCGTCGTGGACGATCTTGACCGGCATCTCGCGGTTCGACCGGTCACCGGGGACGCGGCCCCGGGTGGGCTTGAGGCCCACCAGCCCGCAGCAGGCGGCCGGGATCCGGATCGACCCGCCACCGTCGTTGGCGTGCGCGATCGTCACCGCACCGGCTGCCACGAAGGCCGCCGACCCGGCCGAGGACGCCCCCGAGGTGTGCCCGGTCTGCCACGGGTTGCGCACCGGCGGGTCCTCGACGAACTCGGCGCTCGCGCTGAAGCCGTACTCCGAGAGCCGGGTCTTGCCCAGCGTGGTGGTCCCGATCAGGCCGTACATCCGTGCGAAGTCCCCGTCGGCGCGGGCCGGCTCGGCCACGTAGGCGCGGGTGCCCTGCTGCGTCGGCAGTCCGGCCACGTCGCTGTTGTCCTTGACGAAGCTGGGCTGGCCGGCGAAGAAGCCGCCGTGCGGGGCCGCGGCCTCGGTCCTCGCGGCGCCGAACCGGTCGACCGCCAGGCCGTGGAGATCCGGGTCGAGCAGCGTCGTACGCGCGATCGACGCCTCGACCGCCTCCTGGCGGGAGACCCTGCCGGAGCGGATCTCCTCGGCGAGGCCGACGGCGTCGTGCTCGCCGAGGGCGTCGTCACCGAAGGCGTGGACACGGGACTGCGAGGCCGCTGCGACGTCGGGCATGGGCCGAACCGTAGCCCGTCGCCGGGGCGTTTCGCGGCGGCGACGGGCCTCGTCCTCGGGCGTCACCGGGCGATGCCCCTGCGGTGGCAGCCGACGAGGTGGGTGTCCACCATCCCGGTGGCCTCCATCAGCGCGTGCACGGTGGTCGGCCCTACGAAGCCGAACCCACGCTTGCGCAGGGCCTTCGACAGCGCCGTCGACTCCGCCGAGAGCGTCGGGACCTCCGCGGCGACGTGCGGCTCGGGGTCGTGCTCGGGGGCGTAGCCGTCGAGGAACGCCTCCAGCCCGCCGTCCGCACGCAGCGTGATGGCAGCGGCGGCGTTCTTGCGGGTGGCCAGGATCTTGGCGCGGTTGCGCACGATCCCGGTGTCCTGCATCAGCCGGTCGAGGTCGGCGTCGGTCATCGCGGCGACCGTGTCGACGTCGAAGTCGTGGAACACCTCGCGGAACCGGTCGCGCTTGTTCAGGATCGTGGACCAGGACAGCCCCGCCTGGAAGCCCTCGAGGCTGAGCCGCTCGAACAGGCCCCGCTCGCCGCGGACGCGCACCCCCCACTCGGTGTCGTGGTAGTCGCGCATCGTGCCGGGCCGGCTCGCCCAGGGGCAGCGTGCGACCCCGTCCTCACCCACGACGGGCCCCTGGCTCATCCCCGCCCTCGGCCGATCGCCCGGCTGATGGCACTGATGTGTGCGGGGGTGGACCCGCAGCAGGCACCGATCAGGTCCACCCCGAGGTCGCGCAGCTCGGCTGCGTGGGCGGCGAGGTCGTCCGGCGACGCGTCGTACTCGAAGTGGTCACCGACGACCTGCGGCAGCCCGGCGTTGGACTGCGCCACGAGCAGCAGCCCCTCGGGCCGCGCCGCGACCATCTCGGCGGCGATCGCGGCCATCTCGGCGGGTCCGCGGCCGCAGTTGGCGCCGACCGCATCGGCTCCCGCCGCGGCCAGGGCGACCACGGCCTCCGCGGGCCGGACGCCCATCATCGTGCGCAGGTTGGTGTCGAAGCTCATCGTGGCGACCACCGGGAGCCCGGGGACGACCTCGTGTGCCGCAGCCACGGCTGCCTCGGCCTCGGCCAGGTCGCTCATCGTCTCGATCAGCACCAGGTCGATGCCGCCGGCACGGAGCCCCTCGAGCTGCTCGGCGAAGAGCGCCTGCGCGGTCAGCCCGTCCATCGTGCCGAGCGGGGCCATCAGCTCGCCGGTGGGACCCAGGCCACCCGCGACCAGGGCGCCGTACTGCTCGGCGACCTCGCGGGCGATCCGTGCCCCCGCTTCGTTCAGCTCGTGCACCCGGTCCCCCAGCCCGTGCATGTCCAGCCTCGGACGGGTCCCGCCGAAGGTGTTCGTGGTGAGGATCCGCGCCCCGGCCTCGGCGTACGCGCGGTGGGCCCCGCGCACGTCGTCCGGGCGCTCCACGTTCCACAGCTCACCGGAGCCGCCGTCGTCGAGCCCGAGGTCCTGCAGCAGCGTCCCCATGCCGCCGTCGACCACGACGGGACCGCGGGAGGCGAGGTCGGCGAGCGTGGGGCGGGTCTGGCTCAGCTGGTCATCGGTCACGAACCGAGCCTAGGGTGCCGCGGCAACACAGCCCGGCTCCGCGGTTCCCGCTAGTAGGAGTCGCCGGGGACCACCGTGCACGGCTTGACCGGACCGGCAGTCACGTCGAACTCCGTCCAGCCGCTGAAGCCGCCGAGATCCGTGCCGCTGGCCCCGGACTCCTCGCCCGACGGCGGGAGGGGCTCACCCGAGACGGCCATCACGAAGGTCTCCCCGTCGCGGACCGTGCCCGGCGGCAGGGTCACCCTGAGGAGCTCGGAGCCCATCGTCACGCCCATGCCGGAGAGCCTTCGGTCCACGGGGGCGTACCGGCCGGGTGCGCACTCCTGGTGCCCGGGCACGTAGGTGACGTCCGCGGCGACGCCGTGCTCCCGGAGCGCGGCCTCGAGCCCCCCAGCGTCCTCGAGCCGTCGCACCTCGACGGTGATCGTGCCGGAGTTGCCCTCGAGCACCGAGTACGCCGGGGTCTGCCCTAGGCCCGGAAGCACCACGACCAGCGCCGCTGCGGCTGCCACGGCGCCGGATCCGATCAGCACCAGTCGGGGTCGCAGGGCGCGTGCGGGTCGCGGAGGCGGCTGCTCCACGTGCTCGCGCAGCCGGCTCAGAAGGGCGGTCTCGAAGGAGTCGAGCGGAGCGTTCATGGAGTCACCTCGTGCAGGTCGGCCAGGGGATGGGTCAGGACTCCGGCGAGGCGTCGCCGGGCACGGTGGTAGTGCACCCGGGCGTTGCCGGGCGAGATGCCCAGGGCGGTGGCGGCCTCCACCAGCGACAGCCCGTCGAGCGCGACCAGCTCCACGACGCGCCGCTGACGCTCCGGGAGCGAGGAGAGGGACCGGTAGACCGCACGGGCCTCGCGCTGGCCGTCGATGCGGGCGATGATCCGGTCGGTCGCCTCCTCGTCGAGCAGCTCGCGGGCCTCGAGCCGCCCCGCGGCGCGCACGGCCCGGGCCGCGGACCGGTGGTGGCTGGCCACCACGCGGCGCGCGATGCCGTAGAGCCAGGCCCTCGGGACCGCGTCTCCCCGGTAGCTGCGGCTCGCGGCGATGGCGGCCAGGAACACCTCGGCGGTCAGGTCGGCAGCGTCCTCGGGAGTCTCCACCCGCCTGGCCACGAAGCGCTGCACCGCCTCCAGGTGTTCGCGGTAGAACGCCTCCAGGGCATCCGGGTCTCGTCCGATCTCGGCGAGACCGGCAACGGTCGTCATGCCTGATTGTGGTCGCAGACCCCGATCGCGTTACACCTCAGGGACCGCGCTGGACCATCCGGGCGTTGGGCAGGGGCGGGGAGTGCAGCGCCTCGAGGGGGTCGTCCTCCGGCAGGGAGAACCTGTCGCTGGCGCCCTCGTCGAGGAGACGCTCCCAGTCGGCCCGGTAGCCGACCACCTCGTCGTGGTCGCGGCCGATGTAGTTCCACCACATCACGATCCGCTCGCCGAACGGCGGCCCGCCGATGAGCAGCAGCCTGGTCGGCTCAGTGGCGCTGAGCTCGATCGAGTCCTGCCCGGGCGCCAGGAAGCCGAGCTCGTGGGCGCCCAGCGGCTCGCCGTCGACGCTCACGTTGCCGTGGTCCACGAGCACGCCCAGCTCGTACGCCGGGTCGACCGGCACCTGCAACGTCGTACCGACGTCCAGGGTGAGCTCCGCCCCGAGCAACGGGCTGAACGTCCGCACCGGGGAGGCGGACCCCAGCAGCGAGCCGATGAACACGCGTGCCTCCCAGCCCTCGCCACTGACCGGCTCCGGCGCGTGGTGCTCGAAGGCGGGATCCACCTGCCGGTGCGCGTCGGGCAGGGCCAGCCACAGCTGGGCTCCGTGCAGGATGGTGGTCTCGGGCGTGGAGTACTCGCTGTGGCTGATCCCGCGTCCGGCGGTCATCAGGTTGAGCTCGCCGGGGCGCACCGTCGCGTGGTGCCCCGCGGAGTCCCGGTGCTCGATCTCACCGGTGAACAGCCAGCTCACGGTCTGCAGGCCGGTGTGCGGGTGCGGAGGCACCACCATCCCGCCCTCAGGCGCTTCCCGCGAGCCGGTCGAAGGGACCTCGTCGGGACCGTAGTGGTCCAGGAAGCACCAGGCGCCGATCAGCGAGCGCTGGCGCTGCGGGAGCGTGCGCCGCACGTTCATCGCACGCAGACCGCCGAGCGGCACGTCACGCGGGGTCAGGATGTCCATGCGCCACAGGGTGACACGGACACAAAGACACCGAGGCGGCTCGCGTCCGATCGCTGGCGAGAGCGTCGGACGGGCGAGCCGCCTCGGTGGGTTCTGGGGGGATCAGCGCGTGCGGCCGCTGAACCCTGCTGCGCTGTGGCTGCTGCCCGAGGAGCTGCCCGAGGAGCTGCTCGAGGAGCTGCTCGAGGAGTAGGCCACGGACGAGCCAGAGCCGCCACGGCGACCGCCGGAGCGACCGCTCTGGCCGCCCTGGCCGCCGGAGCGGCCACCCTGGCCACCGGAGCGCGGCTGGCCCTGCGAGCGGCCGCGGCCACCGCCGCCACCGCCACCGCTGCGACGACCGCCGCCACCGGAGTTACTGGACTGGACGGGACGCTCGTCGGGCAATCCGCCGGCGACGAGGACCCGCTCGCCGGGAGCGAGCTGGCGCAGCAGCGCGTGCTCGGGACCCGAGACCTTGGTGGTGGTCGGCTTGATGCCGGCGGCACGCGTCAGCGTGCGCACGTCGTTGACCTGCTGGTCGGTCATCATCGTGATGACCGTGCCGGCGGCACCGGCGCGGGCCGTGCGACCGGAGCGGTGCAGGTAGGCCTTGTGCTCGGCGGGCGGGTCGGCGTGGACCACGAGGGCCACGTCGTCCACGTGGATGCCGCGCGCGGCGATGTCGGTGGCCACGAGGGTGCTGGCCTTGCCCGACTGGAACGCCTCCATGTTGCGGGTGCGGGCGTTCTGCGCGAGGTTGCCGTGCAGCTCCACCGTGGGCACGCCGCGAGAGTTCAGCTGCCGGGCGAGCGCCTTCGCGCCGTGCTTGGTGCGGGTGAACACGATCGTGCGGCCGGGCGCGCTGGTCAGGTCGACGAGCACGGGCACGCGCTGGTCGCGGTGCACGTGCAGGACGTGGTGGTCCATCTTCGCGACCGGCGACTGGGCGGAGTCGGCCTCGTGCGTGGCCGGGTTGCTCAGGAACTTCTTGACCAGGACGTTGACGCCGGCGTCGAGGGTGGCCGAGAACAGCATCCGCTGCCCGTTGCCGGGCGTCTTCTCCAGGATGCGGCGTACGGCGGGCAGGAAGCCCAGGTCGGCCATGTGGTCGGCCTCGTCGAGGATGGTGACCTCGACGGCGCCCAGGTCGCAGGCACCTTGCTGGATCAGGTCCTCGAGGCGTCCCGGGCAGGCGATCAGCACGTCGACACCGGCTCGCAGAGCCTGCACCTGCGGGCCCTGGCCGACCCCACCGAACACGGTGCGGGTCTTGAGACCGTTGACCTTGGCCAGCGGCTCGAGGGCTGCGGTGATCTGGGTGACCAGCTCCCGAGTGGGGGCGAGGATCAGGGCGCGCGGGCGCTTCGGCGTACGACGGGCGCCGGACTTCTCGAGCCGGGCGATCATCGGCAGCAGGAAGGCGAGCGTCTTGCCGGAGCCGGTGCGGCCACGCCCGAGGACGTCGCGACCCGCGATCGAGTCAGGCAGCGTCGCCGCCTGGATGGGGGTCGGCTCGGTGATGCCCTGGGAGGTGAGGATGTCGCTGAGCCCTGCGGGTACGCCGAGCTCGATGAAGGATGTAGACAAGGGAATTGGTATCGCTAACTGTGTGAATGTCTCGCCACAGTCACGTCGAGGTTCTCGTCGTGAAGACTGGGCGTCGTGGAGCACTGGTGCCCGAAGGTCCGTGGAGCTGCAACACGCATCAGGGTCGAGGCAAGACTGGACGACCCTTGTGGTTGAACTGTAGGGCACTGCGCCCCTGTCTCCCGCATTTGCGGGAACTCCGCGACGTGTGACCTGGGACTCGTTGCGCGTTCGCGCAGCTCAGCGGAAGGCGTCCTGGCCGGTCAGCGCCTTGCCGAGCACGAGCTGGTGGACCTCGGAGGTCCCCTCGTAGGTGAGCACCGACTCGAGGTTGTTGGCGTGGCGCAGCATCGGCCACTCCAGGGTGATCCCGGCGGCGCCGAGGATCGTGCGGCACTCGCGGGCGATCGCGAGCGCCTCACGGATGTTGTTCAGCTTGCCGAAGCTGACCTGCTCGGGGGTGATCCGGCCCTCGTCCTTGAGCCGGCCGAGGTGCAGCGCGAGCAGCATCGCCTTGCCCAGCTCCACGGTCATGTCGGCGAGCTTGGCCTGGGTGAGCTGGAAGCCGCCCAGCGGTTTGTCGAAGATCTCGCGCTCGGCGGCGTAGCGCAGGGTCGCCTCCAGGCAGTCGCGGGCCGCACCGACCGAGCCGAAGATGATCCCGAACCGGGCCTCGGTCAGACAGCTGAGCGGACCCCGCAGCCCGGTGACGTTCGGCAGCACGGCGTCCGCGGGCAGGCGGACGCCGTCGAGCACGAGCTCGCTGGTCACCGAGGCCCGCATGGACAGCTTCTGCTTGATCTCCGGGGCGGAGAAGCCCGGAGCGTCCGTGGGTACGACGAACCCCCGGATCCCGGCGTCGGGCCCAGTCCCGTCGACCCGGGCCCAGACCACTGCGACGTCGGCGACCGAGCCGTTGGTGATCCACATCTTGGTGCCGTCGAGGATCCAGTCGGCGTTCTCCCCCGACCCGTCGCGCCTCGCACGCGTACGCATCCCGGCCGGGTTGGACCCGAAGTCGGACTCGGTCAGCCCGAAGCAGCCGATCTTCTCCCCCTTGGCCATCTCCGGGAGCCACTGCTGGCGCTGCTCCTCCGAGCCGTGGGCGTGGATGGCATACATCGCCAGGCTGCCCTGGACCGAGACCAGCGAGCGGATCCCGGAGTCCCCGGCCTCGACCTCCAGGCAGGCCAGGCCGTAGGCCGTCGTGCTGGTGCCGGCGCAGCCGTAGCCCTCGAGGTGCATGCCCAGCGCCCCGATCGACCCGAGCTCGCGGGCCAGCTCGCGCACCGGCGTGCTGCCGTGCTCGTACCACTCCGCGATGTCGGGCCGGATCCGCTCGTCGACGAACCGCCGGACGGTCTGCTGGATCGCGCGGTCCTCCTCGCTGATCAACGAGTCGGTGTCGAGCAGTCCCAGGGGAGAACGATCAGCCATGCACCCTTTCTACCTGCCGGGGCCGCTGTCTGCTCGGCGTGCGACCGGACCTCAGGCGCTGGCGCCCGCCCGCCTGAAGGCGCGCAGGGCGATCGGGTGCATCCGGCGCCGGGCGGGGAGCCGGCGGTAGAGCGGGTCGAGGGCGCGGCACACCGCAGCGAACCGGCGGTAGCGCCGCTCCTGCGCCTCGGTCCACGGCAGCCCGAGGATCTCCCGGCCACGCGGCGGCATCCCGCCGATGGTGATCGAGGCGCTGACCGCGTTGACCGGCCGCTTGACCAGCCACCACACCGGCTTGGGCACCTTCGCGGGCCTGGGCCAGCCCTTGGTCGCGTAGCCCACGCCGTAGGACGCGGTGCGGTGGGCGACGAGTCGCTCGCTCAGCGCCTGCTCGAAGTAGGCCTCGAACTCGGCGTACGTCGAGGGCGTGCCGCGGGAGGAGACGCCGTACCGCTCGAACCAGGTGATCGACTCGGCGAAGATCTGCTCCTTGTCCGCGCGGCTGAGGCGCCGGATGAAGGTGTCGGTCGCGGTGATCAGGTGCTCGACGAAGCAGGCGTGCGCCCAGTAGTAGGTGTCCGGGTTCAGCGCGCTGTAGGGGGAGCCGTCGGGGAGCTTGCCCTTGATCGGGCGGTGGAAGTCGCGCACCTCGTGGCCGCTGGACTCCGGGTCGGCGCCGTAGACGGTGTTGAAGATCGGCGGGATGCTGCGCTGCAGCCGGGCCAGGGTCTCCGCGAACCACACGGAGTGGTCCTCCACCCCCTGCCCCAGCGAGGGGAGCATGTTCTGCAGCACGGCCGCGCGGGGCCCGAGGAGCACCTGCCGGTTGTCGGCGAAGTACCTCCAGGTCAGCGACTCCGGGCCGAGCGGGAGGGGCTCGTCCGTGGCTGCGGCGGCGTGCTGGAGAGAGGTCATGGTGATACATTGAAACAGATTTGTCTCATCATTCCAACGCCTCTGTGCGAGGCCGCATCCTCAGACCCGGAGGTCACCACCGGATGACTACGACGACACCCACCGCCCCGCGGAAGGTCCGCGGGCCGCTGCTCGGCATCCCGCACCTGCTCCAGCTGCGGGCGAACCCGATCGGGCACAACGAGTTCCTGCGGGAGTCGTACGGCGAGGTCTACCGGCTCAACGTGTTCGGCGTGAGGGTCTTCGTCACCGCGGGGGCCGACATGGCCGAGCAGGTGCTGGTCAACCGCGACCGCACCTTCGCGAACGGGCCGGCGTGGTCGCACTTCATCGGGCCGTTCTTCCACCGCGGGATCATGCTGCTCGACTTCGACGAGCACCTGCACCACCGCCGGATCCTGCAGCACGCGTTCACCAACGACGCCCTGCGCAGCTATCACGCGGTGATGGCCCCGCACGTGCGCCGGAACCTCGAGACGTGGAAGGACGTGGAGAACCCGCGCCTGCACCACATGTTCAAGGAGCTCACCCTCGACCTCGCGCTGGAGACCTTCGTGGGCGTGAAGCTGAGCGCCGAGGAGCAGCGGGAGGTGAACAAGGCGTTCATCGCCGCGGTCCGCGCGGGCACCTCGCTGGTGCGCAAGAACATCCCCGGCACCCCGTGGGCCAAGGGGCTGCGGGCACGCAGGTTCCTCGAGGACTTCTTCCGGTCGCACCTGCCGGCCAAGCGGCGCGACGGTGGCGACGACCTGTTCGCCCAGCTGTGCCAGGCGCAGAGCGAGGACGGCGAGCAGTTCAGCGACGACGACATCGTCAACCACATGATCTTCCTGCTGATGGCCGCGCACGACACCACCACGATCACGATGAGCTCGATGGCCTACCACCTGGCCACCCACCCCGAGTGGCAGGAGCGGGCGCGGGAGCAGTCGCTCGCCGTCGGCGAGACCGACTACGACGGCATCATGGGCCTCGACGTCCTCGACCGGGTGATGAAGGAGGCGCTGCGGCTGTGCTCGCCGGTGCCCTCGCTCCCCCGGGTGGCCACGCGGGACACCGAGATCGCCGGGTTCGCGGTCCCTGCCGGCTCGTTCGTCACCGTCTCGCCGTACATGAACCACTACCTGCCCGAGCTGTGGCCCGACCCCACCCGGTTCGACCCGGACCGGTTCGCGCCCGACCGGCGTGAGGACCGCTCGCACCGGCTGGCCTACGAGCCGTTCGGCGCGGGGGTGCACAAGTGCATCGGGATGCACTTCGCCGGGATGCAGGTGCGCGCGATCTTCCACGAGCTGCTGCGCAGCTACAAGTGGTCGGTGCCGGAGGGCTACGAGTGGCCGATCGACCTCACCGCGCTGCCCTACCCCCGCGACGGCGTACCCGTGACCCTGGAGCCCCTCACCGAGGGGGAGAAGATGCTCTCGTGACCACTGCGATCCTCGATGCCGCACAGCAGGTCTTCGAGCAGTACGGCGCCCGCCGGGCCAACGTGGAGGACGTGGCCCGCACCGCGGGGATCAGCCGCAGCACGCTGTACCGCGCCTACCCCAACAAGGAGGTGCTGCTCGAGGCGGTGCTGCTGCGCCAGCTCGACGACTTCCTGACCGCCCTGGACCGCGTCGCCGCGGACCTGCCTCCCCGGGAGGCCGTGGTGGAGTGCTTCACCCGCGGCCTGGCGCTGACCCGCGAGATCCCGCTGCTCGCCCGGCTGGCCCAGAGCGAGCCCGACGTCGTCAGCGCCGCGGGCGCCGCCTCCCAGAGCACGCTCGTCCTCGGCTCGGCGTCCCGCGTCGTCGCCACCCTGCGCCGCAGCGGCGCCACCATGCCCGACGACGAGCTCGCCACCGTGGCCGAGCTGATGCTCCGCGTCTCCTGGACCTACCTGCTCAACCCCCGCGGCGGCCTCGACGTCACCGACGAGCACGCCGTACGCGAGTACGCGCGGAAGTACCTCGCGCCGCTGGTCTACTGAGGCGCTCCGGGTAGTCCCTGACGTTCTGGTGGGCCGCTGTCCGGTTTGGGCGACCAATTCGTCAGGGACTATCCGGTGGCCTGGGCAGTAGCCGCTCCGGCACCAGCTCCTCGAGCGCCTTGCGGAGGGGTGCGGGGGCCCTGAGCTTTCCGTGCGCGAAGGCACGCATCAGGTCGACGACCTCGTCGCTGCCCTCGGGGGTGGGGGTGAGGGTGTAGTCGACGGCGCCGGCCCCGTTGGGGGTGGAGCGGAGCTCACCGCCGAGGTCGTGGAGTACGGCGACCATGGCCGCGTTGTCCGCCGCCACGAGCGCGGTGAAACGCCGGATGCCGTTGCCGCGGGCGAGCCGCATCAGCTGGGTCAGGAGCTCGGTGCCCAGCCCGCGTCCCTGCCAGCTGTCGACCACCGACACCGCGATCTCGGCGACTTCCGGGTCCTCGGTGTCGCGGATGTAGCGGGCGATACCGACCGCCTGGCCGTCGACCTCGTCCACAGCGCCCAGCGCCTCGTGGTCGTAGTGGTCGACCTGGGTGAAGTAGCGCAGCTCGCGCTGGCTGAGCCTCGCCTTCCCGGAGAGGAACCGAAGCCGGCGGGACTCCTCGCTGAACCTCGCGAACCCCTCGGCCAGCAGCGGCGCGTCCTCGCGGTGGACCTGACGGATCACCACTCCGGAGCCGTCGCGGAGCACCACATGGCCGGGGTGGCGCGGGCCCATCTCGTTCATGTCAGCTCGCGTCCCTACGTCGTCGGGTTCCTCCCAGCCTAGGGCTTATGTCCCGAGCCGGGACAGCTCGGTCGCGACCGTGGCGGCGACCGCGGTGGCGAGGGACTCGGCGTCGTCGTCGGGCAGCTCGGGTACGACGCGGTGCACGATCCCGGCCTCGACCAGCCTGGCCGAGCCGATCCCTTGGGACTCGGCCATCTCGGCGGCGTGCTCGGTGTCGCCGAAGCGGATCACGCTGGCTCCCTCGGGCGGGAGCGGGGAGAGCCACGCGTTCTCGGTCGCGAGGACGACCCGGGCCGGGAGCAGCGCGAGCGCTCCCCCGCCGCAGCCCTGGCCGAGGATCACCGAGACCGTCGGGACCGTCATCGTCACCAGGGCGGCGATGCAGCGGGCGATCTCGCCGGCGACGGCGCCCTCCTCGGCGGCCGCGGAGAGCTCGGCTCCGGGGGTGTCGATCACCGTGACCAGTGGCAGGCCCAGCTCCTCGGCGAGCCGCATCCCGCGGCGGGCCTCGCGCAGCGCGGCCGGTCCCAGCGGGGTGGCCGGGGTCTGCTGGTGCCGGTCCTGTCCGACCAGGACGCAGGGCTGCCCGTCGAGGCGGGTCAGGGCCACGAGCACGGCGGCGTCCTGCTCGCCCTCCTCGGTGCCGTTGAGCTCGAGGGTACGGCGGGCGCCGTACCTCAGCAGCTGGCGTACGCCGAGCCGCGAGCCGTCGCGCGTGTGCGTGACCGACTCCCAGACCCCGAGGCCGGTGCCGCCGCCGGAGGGCCGCGGCTGCAGCGCCGGCGGCACCGGCGGGTCGACCAGCACGGCCAGGGTGCTGTCGATCAGCGCGGGGAGGTCCTCGGTCGCCACGACGGCGTCGATGACGCCCTTCTCCGCGAGGTTCTCCGCCCTTTGGACGCCCTCGGGGAACGGCTTTCCCTCCAGCGCCTCGTAGACCTTCGGGCCGAGGAACCCCACGAGCGCACCGGGCTCGGCGACCGTGACGTGACCCAGCGACCCCCAGGACGCGTAGACCCCGCCCGTGGTCGGGTGCCGCAGGTGCACCAGGTAGGGCAGCCCCGCCGCCCGGTGGTCCATCACGGCGCGGGAGATGTCGACCATGGTGAAGAAGGCGGGCGTGCCCTCCTGCATCCGAGTGCCGCCCGAGGCGGTCGTCGCGAGCAGCGGCAGTCCCTCCGCGGTCGCCCGGCGGACGCAGGACACGATGCGTGCCGCGGCATCCCTGCCGATGGAGCCGCCGAGGAAGGCGAACTCGTTGACCACGACCGCAACCTCGCGCCCGCGCACCAGCCCCCGGCCGGTGAGCACCGACTCGTCGGTCCCCGCCCGCTCGGACGCCGCACGCAGCTCGGCCCGGTAGGCCTCGGAGTAGCCGCGAACGTCGATGGGCTGGTCCCAGGACTGGAACGACCCCTCGTCCAGCACCAGGTCGATCAGTCCCTGTGCCGACCACCGCTCCGCCATCAGGACTCCTCTCGGGAGGTCTCGTCGAGCCAGGCGCGCACGGTATCGCCGTGCTGGTCGAGGACGGGCGGTGCCTGGTGGCCCGTCCGGGTCACCTCGGTGCCGTCGCCCTCGAAGAACCGCAGCGGCGGGCCCGGGAGCGTGACCGGCCCGAGCACGGCGTGCTCGACGTCGACCAGCAGGCCCTGGCTGCGGGTCTGGTCCCAGTCGTAGACCTCGTCGATGCTGCGCACCTTGCCCGCGGGCACACCGACCTCGGCCAGGCGCGCCAGCAGGGGCTCGGGCTCCCAGTCGACGAAGACCCCCTCGACCACCTCGATGGTCCGCTGCCGGTTGGCGACCCGGTCGGAGTTGGTGGCCAGCCCCTCGACGGCCGGGTCGAGACCAAAGCCGTCGCAGAACCTCCGCCACAGCCCCTCGCTGCCCACGGAGATCTGCACGGCGCCGTCGCGGCAGCGGAACAGGCCGTAGGGAGCGATCGAGGGGTGGTGGTTTCCCTGCGCCCGGCCGACCTCGCCGGCCACGGTCCAGCGGGTGCCCTGGAAGGCGTGCACGCCGACGGTGGCGGCGAGCAGCGAGGTGCGGACCACCGTTCCGCGGCCGGTGCGGTCCCGCTCGTGCAGCGCGGCCAGCAACCCGTAGGCGCCGTACATCCCGGCGAGCAGGTCGGCGATCGGGACGCCCACCCGCTGCGGGTCCTCGGGCCCCGAGCCGGTCAGGGACATCAGCCCGGCCTCGCCCTGGGCGATCTGGTCGTAGCCCGCGCGGCCACCCTCCGGGCCGTCGTGGCCGAAGCCGGTCACGGAGAGCACGACGAGCCGTGGATTGCGCTGCTGCAGCAGCTCGAAGCCCAGGCCCAACCGGTCCAGCACGCCGGTGCGGAAGTTCTCCACCAGGACGTCGGCGCGGTCGACGAGCCGCAGCAGCACGTCGCGGTCGGCCTCGTCCTTGAGGTCGAGGGTGATCGACTCCTTGTTGCGGTTGGCGGAGAGGAAGTACGTCGACTGCCGGTCGTCCTCGGGCCCGACGAACGGCGGCCCCCAACCACGGGTGTCGTCGCCGTGCCCCTTGGCCTCGACCTTGATCACCCGAGCCCCGAGGTCGCCGAGCATCATCGTGGAGTGCGGGCCGGCGAGGGCCCGGGACAGGTCCACGACCAGGACGTCGTGGAGCGGTCCGCGTCCGGTGGAGCCGGTCATCGCGCTCACCACCCCGGCAGCACGAGGGCCGCCCAGACGAGGAGAGGTCCGACCAGGGTGACGATCACGCTGTAGGTCAGGACCTGCTTGTAGTAGACCGGCTCCTCGATGGTGTCGGGCTTGTTGGCCAGCATCAGGGCTCCGTTGGTGGAGAACGGGCTCACGTCAACGATTGTCGACGACACCGCCAACGCAGCCACGAACAGTGCGGCGTTGATGCCGCCGTCGGCGATCAGCGGCACGGCGATCGGGATGATCACCGGCAGCAGCGCGGTCGAGGAGGCGAAGGCCGAGACCACACCGCCGACGTAGCACAGGACCAGGGCGCCGATGGCGATCGCGCCCAGTCCCGCGGCCCAGCTGCCGACGAACTCCGGCGCCTCGGCAGTGGTCAGGATCGCGGCGTAGGTGCTCACCCCGGCGACCAGGAGCACGGTCGGCCAGGCGATCTGCCGCACGGCGTCCTTGTGCTCGTTGGGAGCCAGCATCGCGAGGACCACGGCTGCGGTGATCGCCACGAACCCGATGTTCTTGTCGAAGGCCAGCGCGATCACCGCGACCGCGACGAAGGCGACGAGGGTGAGCAGCTGGTCACGGCGTACGCCGAGCGCCTGCGTGCCGGTCGGGGCACTGGCACCCATGCCGCGGGCCGGGACGGTCGCGCCGCCCCGGTGCAGGTCCTCGGCGAGCGTGTCCGGGTCGTCGGGGTCGAGCCGGGCGGCCATCAGGTCCCGCCCGCCCAGGGTCACGAACAGCACGGCGGCCAGGACGAGGTTCACGACCAGGCTGGAGAAGAACACTGCCAGCTCGCTGGACGGGAGGCCGGCGTCGCGCATCACCGAGTTGGTGATCGTGCCGTAGATGCTGATCGGCGAGAACCCGCCGGCCTGGGCGCCGTGGACCACCATCATGCCCATCATCAGCGGGCTGATCCGGTACCTGCCCGCGAAGCCGAGGGCGATCGGGCCGATGATCGCGCACGCCGCGGGACTGGCCGCGCCGATGGCGGTGAGCAGCGCGGTGACGAAGAACATCACCCACGGGATCAGCGCCACCCGGCCGCCGACCGCCTTGATCGCGCTGCGCACGATCAGGTCCACGGTGCCGTTGTTCTTGGCGATCGCGAACAAGTAGGTGACCCCGATCAGCGTGAGGATCAGGTCACCGCTGACGCCGGCGAGGATCTCCTTCTCGTCGAGGTCGAGCGCGTACATCCCGACCAGCCAGGCGGCGACGTAGGCCAGCGCCCCCATGTTGATCGGCAGCACCGTGCCGATGACGAACAACGCCACCAGCGCGGTGATCGAAACCCATTCCGGTCCCATGCTTCTTCCTTCCGGTGCAGAGCCACCGGGCCGGCACGTCTGTGATGCCGATCACCCCACTGGTTCAGTGGCCTAGCCAATAGGTCAGTCGACCACCTGTCAATAGACTCGTCCACATGGACTCCACCTCGCGCCGACCGATGCCGGTCTTCCCCGAGCGACTGGTGCGCACCCGGCTCTACGAGCAGGTGGCCGAGCAGATCACCACCTGGATCGCCGAGAACGGTCTCGCCCCCGGCGACCGCCTCCCCCCGGAGCGCGAGCTCGCGACCCGGCTCGGGGTCAGCCGCGCGACGCTGAGCCAGGCCCTGGTCGCCCTCGAGGTGATCGGCGTGGTCGCGGTGCGCCACGGCGACGGCACCGTGGTCACCCAACCGCGGACGCGCCGGATCGTGGAGGCGATCCGCGAGCACGCCGACCGCCTCCCGGAGATCATCGAGACCCGGGACGCGCTGGAGACCAAGATCGCTGCCCTGGCCGCCGTACGCCGCACCGACGAGGACCTGCGTCGCATCGACGAGGCCCTGGACGCGATGGCCGCCGACATCGACGCGGGCGGCCGCGGCGTCGAGGGTGACGAGCGCTTCCACGGCGCCGTGACCACCGCCGCGCACTCCCTGCTGCTGGCCCGGCTGATGGACGAGATCGGCGAGCTGATCAAGGAGACCCGGATCGAGTCGCTGTCCCAGCCCGAGCGGCCGCGTGCCTCCCTGGCCGGGCACCGCGCGATCGCCGAGGCCATCCGCGCCGGCGACCCCGAGGGCGCCTCCGGCGCGATGCACGCGCACGTCGTCCTGGTCAGCGACGTGGCCCTGCTCCGCGACGACCGGTGACCGGCGCGGAGCAGCTGGCGGTCCTCGCCGCCGGCCTGGGTGCCGGCGTGCTCACCTCCACGGTGGGCGTGGCCTCGCTGCTCAGCTTCCCGGTCCTGGTCGCCGTGGGGCTGCCACCGGTGGTGGCCAACGCCTCGAACACCATCGGCATGACCCCCGCCGGCCTCAGCGGCTCGTTCGGCTACCGCCGTGAGCTGCGCGAGCACCCGCGGATCACCTTCCTCGTCCTGGTCCTGTGCGCCGGTGGCGCGGTGCTCGGCGCACTGCTGCTCCTGGCCCTGGACCCAGGCGTCTTCGAGGCCGTCGTCCCGTGGCTGATCCTCGGCACCAGCCTCCTGGTCGGCGTCCAGCCGCTGGTGACCAGGCGACTGCGCGCCCGGCGCGGCCCGGACGCCGCCGACCGCGTGCAGATGTCGCCCGCCACCGGGTTCTGGGCCGCGCTCACCGGGGTGTACGGCGGCTACTTCGGCGCCGGCTCGGGGGTGATGATGGTCGCCGTGCTCGGGTTCGGCCTCGACCTCGAGCTGCGCATCGTGAACGCACTGAAGACGCTGGCGGTGATGTCGGCCAACGTCGTGGCCTCGGTGATCTTCCTGTTCCTCGCCGAGCTCGACTGGGTCGCGATCGGCCTCCTGGCCGCGGGATCGGTGTTCGGCGGCTACCTCGGCGCCCACATCGGCCGCCGGCTGCCGCCCGCGGTGTTCCGGACGCTGATCGTGCTCGTGGGGGTCACCGCGGCGACCCTGATGCTGCTCGAGGGCTGACCGGGTCGGGGGCGGTCTGGGAGACTGGAGGGCGCTGCGGATCATCGGCACCCCCGGGATCGGAGACCCACATGACTGAGGACCACCTGCCCGAAGGCATCGACGTGGCCGCCCTGCCCAGCGGCACCGGGTGCGTGGAGTGCGACGCCGCCGATCCGGCCGGCTGGTGGGTGCACCTGCGCCGGTGCGCCGAGTGCGGGCACATCGGGTGCTGCGACTCCTCCCCGGGGCAGCACGCCACCGCGCACGCCGAGTCCAGCGGTCACCCGGTCATCCGCAGCTTCGAGCCGGGTGAGGACTGGTTCTACGACTACGAGACGGGCCAGCCCTTCGACGGCCCCGTCCTCGCCGGGCCCGAGTCCCGGCCGGTCGACCAGTCGGCACCGGGCCCCGCCGGGCGCGTCCCCCCGGACTGGTCCCAGCGCATCCACCCCTGAGGTCAGGCCAGCACGAGGGCCACCGCCGAGGCCACGGCGAGTCCAGCGATCGCAACCGCCAGACAGGTGAACGCGGTACCAGCGGGACGGATCCGATGGTCCGGCGTGGAGACCAGCCGGCCCCGTCGCCTCGAGTACGCCAGCACCAGCACCCCGAGGGTCACCCAGACGCCGGCGAGGGCGACCGCGAGCGGCATCGGGAAGGCCCGGTCGTGGCGGACCAGCACCAGTCCGCCGTTGGCGAACATGGCCAGCGAGGTCCGGGACCACGCGAGCACGGTCCGCTCCCGCTGCAGGCCGCTGTCCAGGGCCATCGCGGCCGGCCTCAGCCCAGCAGCTCGACGAGCAGCACGACCAGCACACCGATGCTGATCGCGGCCAGCCCGATGCCCAGCAGCACGGGGAGTCCGCCGACCTTGAGCCGCCCGCCCCGGGCCATCGCCTCCTGCACTGCGCGCCAGCGCCACAGGCCGCCCAGGCAGACCCCGCCGGCGAGCGCGGCCAGCACGATGCCGGCGGCGTCTCGGAAGACGTCGGATCCGAGGTCGGGGGCGAACTGATCCAGGGCCACGGCCGAGGCGATCAGCGCCAGCCCGGTGCGCATCCAGGCCAGGAAGGTGCGCTCGTTGGCGAGGGTGAACCGGTAGTCGGGCTCACGGCGCTCCCCCGTGTGGTGCTCGTCCTGCTGCTCCTGCGACATCCCGCTCCTCTGCGTGGCCGGACCGACGACCCTAGACGGGTGGGACGCCCCCCAGGATGCCCCGCTCGTAGGCCGTCGCGACCGCCGCCGCACGGTCGGTCACCGCGAGCTTCTCGTAGACGTGCACCAGGTGGGTCTTCACGGTCGCCTCGCTGACGAACAGCTCCTGGGCGATCGCGCGGTTGGAGTTGCCCTTGGCGACCAGTGCGAGCACCTCGCGCTCACGGGCGGACAGCGCGGCGCCGCTCGGCGGGCGGCGTACGTGCGAGGCCAGCCGGCTGACCACCGCAGGGGAGAGCACCGTCTCCCCCGCCGCGGTGGCGCGCACCGCGGCGAAGATCTCCTCCGCAGGGGTGTCCTTGAGCAGGTAGCCGGTCGCGCCGGCCTCGATCGCCGCGACCGTGTCGGAGTCGGTGTCGTAGGTGGTGAGCACCAGGACCGCGGCCCGGGAACCCTGGGCCCGCAGCGCGCGCACGGCCTCGACCCCGCCTCCGCCGGGCATCCGGAGGTCCATCACGACCACGTCGGGATCCAGCTCCAGCACGCGGGCCACCGCCTCGGGACCGCTGGCGGCCTCGCCGACGACCTCGAAGTCCGCCACCGAGCTGAGCATGCTGCGGATCCCGTCGCGTACGACGGGATGGTCGTCGGCGACCACGATCCGGATCGTGCTCACGCGGCCTCCCGGGGCAGCGCCGGGAGCCGGAGCGACACCGCGGTGCCGCCGCTCCTGCTCGACTCCAGGGTCAGGTCCCCGGCGAGCCGCTCGGCGCGCTGCCGCATGCCGCGCACGCCGAAGGAGGTCTCCTTGGCCGGCTGGCCGGGGTCGAACCCGGCCCCGTCGTCGCGTACGTCGAGGAGCACCTCCTCCCCCTCGTAGGAGAGCGTCACCCCCACCCGTTGCGCAGCGGCGTGGCGGGCGACGTTCGCCAGGGCCTCCTGCACCACCCGCAGCACCGTCGCCTCCACCTCGGGATGCAGCGGCCGGACGTCGCCGGTGACGACCACCTCGGCGCGGGAGGGGTGGTCGGCAGCCCACGCGGACACGATCGCCTGCACCGCCTCCGGCAGCCCGGTGTCGGCGAGTGCCGCCGGGGCCAGGTCCATCACCGACCGGCGGGCCTCGGCGAGCGCGGCGCGGGTCAGCTCGGTCGCCCGGGCGATCCGGGCGCCGGGATGCGCCTCCTGGCCGGCTGCCTGGAGCTGGGCGAGCACCCCCGCGAGCGACTGCGCGATGGTGTCGTGGATCTCGCGGGCCAGCCGCTGCCGCTCCTCGTGCACGCCGGCGACCCGGGCCTGGGCCACCACGGTGTCCTGCAGGGACTCGTTGCGCTGCAGGGTCTCCTCCAGGGCCCGGTTGACCCGCTCGAGCTCGGCGAGCGCGACCGCGCGCTCCTGGTGGGTCTGGTCGACGTGCAGCGAGTAACGGCCCATCGCGGCCGCGAGCCCGAAGTTCACCGCCATCAAGACCAGGAAGAACGCCAGGGAGGCGGCGACGCCCTCGCGCACGCCGCTCGACTGGCCCAGGGCCATCACCGCGGCCGTCGCGCCGAAGGCCCACCACACCCGTCGGCCCTTGAACGTCTCGGTGGCGTCGGCGAAGCCGATCCAGGCGAAGATGCAGAACAGCGGGTTGAGCAGGGTCAGCGCGAACGCGAGCAGGGTGCGGACGACGTAGCGCCGCGGCGTGGGCCCGCTCTGCGTGTGGCGTGCGCCGTAGGTCGTCCAGGCCAGCCAGGCCGCGGTGAGCGCGGCCAGCGCGAGCTGGGCGGCCAGGCGCCATCCCGGGGACGTGGCACCGGTCGCCGGGCCCGTGGCCAGGGCCACCACCGTGACCCCCGCGAGCAATCCCAGCGGCAGGTGCCGGAACCAGCGCTGCCAGTCCAGGGGGTCCGCGACGGTCGTGCTCACGCGTCGTACCCTCTCACTTCCTGGCTCAGTTCCTGGCTCACTTTCGACTCACTCATGCACTCACTCCCAGCGGAAGCTGCGCACCGCCACGACCGAGAGCACCGCTGCCCAGGCCGCGACCACCAGCAGGTGGCCCACGCCTGGGAAGTCGCCGGCCATCGCCTCGGTCATCGCCTCCGCCGCGGCGGTCAGGGGGGTGTAGCCGAGCACCTCCCGCAGGGTGTCGGGCAGCACCTGCACCGGCACCCAGAGGCCGGCGGTGAACATGGCGGGGAAGAACACGATGGTGCCGATCGCGGTGCCGATCCGCTGGTTCGGGGAGACGGCCGTGACCACCGCACCGATGGAGAAGGCCGCCACCAGGACGAGCAGATAGGCCAGCGCGTAGCCCAGGACGGACTCGGGCAGCGGGGTGCCGAAGACCACCCTTCCCACGGCCAGCACCAGCACGGTGGAGACGAGGACGGCCGCGGCGTGCAGCAGCACCTGCGCCCCCAGCACGGTGCCGGGACCCAGCGGGGTGGTGCCGAGCCGGCGGAGCACGCCGCTCTCGCGGTAGGCGAAGACAACCGGGGGCATCGCCATGATCGCCGCCATGATCATCGAGAGCAGGATCATCACCGGGAGGTAGACGTCCACGGTGCTCAGCCCGCCGAGGTCCGCGTCCGGCTCGCGGAAGCTCGGGATCGCCCCGAGGATGCACAGCAGCGCCGTCGGGAAGACCAGGATCCAGAACAGCGATGCCAGCTCGCGCGTGAACAGCCGCGCCTCGACACGTACGACGGCAGCGGCACCGGGCCGGGTCAGGGTGCTCATGCCGGCTCCTCCACCTGGTCGGCGGTCAGGCCGAGGTAGGCGCTGTCCAGCGAGCCGGAGCTCACCTGCAGCCCCCGGGGCGCGACTCCCTGCTCGCTGAGCCAGGTCAGCGACGCCAGCGCCACGTCCTCCCCGCCGGTCACCACGACCAGGCCGTCCTCGCTGCTGACCGAGCGGACAGCCGGGAGCAGGCCCAGCGACTCCAGGTCCACCGGCACCTCGGGCCGGAAGCTCATCACGGTCTCCTCCCCCGCGGTGCGGATCAGGCCCTCGGGGGTGTCCAGGGCCCGGAGCCGGCCCCGGTCGACGATCGCGATCCGGTCGCACAGCGCCTGGGCCTCCTCCATGGAGTGGGTCACCAGCAGCACGGTGACTCCCTGGTCCCGCAGGTCCCGGACGATCTGCCACACGTCGCGCCGGGCCCGGGGGTCCAGCCCGGTGGTGAGCTCGTCGAGGATCACCACCTGCGGGTTCGCCACGAGCGCCAGGGCGATGGAGAGCCGTTGCTGCTGGCCACCGCTCAGCGTGCCGAAGCGGCGGCCGAGGTGCTCGACGAGGCCGAGCCGCTCGGCGACCTCGCGCCAGGGCACCGGGTCGTCGTACAGCGCGGACCAGAGCTCGAACGCCTCCTGCACCGTGATCTTGGCCTGCAGGCGGCTCTCCTGGAGCTGGATCGACAGCACCCGGGTCAGGGCGTCGCGGTCGGTCCACGGGTCGATGCCCAGCACGCGTACGGCGCCGGCGTCGCCGGTGCGCAGCCCGGCGATCGACTCGACGAGGGTGGTCTTGCCGGCACCGTTGGGCCCGAGGATCCCGAAGATCTCCCCGCGCTCGACGGTGAGGCTGATGTCGTCGACGACGACCTTGGTGCCATAGGCCTTGCGGAGACCGTCGACCTGGACGGCGTGCTGTGCGGACGTGGTTGGAGGCATGCGCCAACCCTCGCCGCTCACCCCACCCCGGCACATCGGGCACCAGGCGGAGCCGCGGGGTCAACCGATCGGTTGACCCCGCGGCCGCGAGATCGTCAGCGTCAGGGGGCGATGCCGACGTACTTGACCGAGAGGTACTCCTCGATGCCCTCGGGTCCTCCCTCGCGGCCGAAGCCGGAGTGCTTGACCCCGCCGAAGGGAGCCGCGGGGTTGGACACGATCCCCTGGTTGATCCCCACCATCCCGAAATCGAGGCCCTCACTGACCCGGATGGTCCGGCCGAGGTCGGTGGTGAACGCGTAGGCGACCAGGCCGTACTCGGTGTCGTTGGCCATCCGGACCGCGTCCTCGTCCTCGGAGAAGGTGACGATCGGGGCGACGGGACCGAAGATCTCCTCGCGGAACAGGTCTGCGTCCGGAGACACGTCGGTGAGCACGGTGGGCTCGAAGAAGTAGCCGGCGTCGCCGGTGGTGGAGCCGCCGGTGACCACCGAGGCGCCCCTGCCCGTGGCGTCGCCGACCAGCTCGGCGACCTTGTCGAGCTGCTTGGCGTCGATCAGCGGGCCGACGGTGACGCCGTCCTCGGTGCCGCGCCCGACGACCTCCGCCGACATCTTCTCGGCGAACTTCGCGGCGAACTCCTCGGACACCGACTCGTGGACCAGGAACCGGTTGGCGGCCGTGCAGGCCTCGCCCATGTTGCGCATCTTGGCCAGCATCGCGCCCTCGACTGCCTTGTCGAGGTCGGCGTCGGCGAAGACCAGGAACGGCGCGTTGCCGCCGAGCTCCATCGAGACCCGCAGCAGCTGGTCGGCGGACTGGCGCACCAGCGTCTTGCCCACGGGTGTGGACCCGGTGAAGGTCAGCTTGCGCAGCCGCGGGTCCCCGATCAGCGGCTCCATCACCTCGCCGGTGTGCGCCGTCGAGACCACGTTGAGCACGCCGTCAGGGACGCCGACCTCCTTGAGGAGGTCCGCCAGGGCGAGCATGGTCAGCGGCGTCTGGGAGGCGGGCTTGACCACCATCGTGCAGCCGGCGGCGATGGCCGGGCCGATCTTGCGGGTGCCCATCGCCAGCGGGAAGTTCCACGGCGTGATCATCAGGACCGGGCCGACCGGCTGCTTCATCGTCAGCAGCCGGGTGTTCCCGTCCGGTGAGGACGCCCAGCGGCCGGCGATCCGGACGACCTCCTCGGAGAACCAGCGGAAGAACTCCGCCCCGTAGGTCACCTCTCCCCGGGACTGCGCCAGGGGCTTGCCCATCTCCAGGGTCATCAGCATCGCGAAGTGGTCGGCCCGCTCGGTGAGCAGCTCGAACGCGGACCGGAGCAGCTCGGCGCGCTCGCGCGGGGCCGTGCGCGCCCAGTCGGCCTGCGCCGCCACGGCGGCGTCGATGGCGGCCTTGCCGTCCTCGACGGTGGCCGAGGCCACGCTGGTCAGGATCTTGCCGGTGGCGGGGTCCTCGACGTCGAGCGTCGAGCCGTCGGAGGAGTCACGCCACTGCCCCCCGATGAAGAGGCCGGTGGGGACGCTGTCCAGGGTTTCCTTCTCGGTCATGGTCCCAACCTAGGACAGGATCGGTGGCGCGACGAGGGATGAGCCCGACCACCCGGTCGTCGGGCCCGGTGTCACTCCAGCCCGCGCGGGTCGGTCGGTACGTCCACGGCGTGCAGGCGCAGCGCGGACAGCGGCACGATCTGCAGGACCGTCTCGTTCGTCGAGGCGAGCACGACCGGGGCCGCGGCGCCGTCGAGGTGCGCCCGGGCCCAGTTGACCGCGGTGACGCACCACCGGTCGCCCGGCACGAGTCCCGCGAAGCCGTACTGCGGCATCGGTGTGGAGAGGTCGTTGCCGATGCTGCGCTGGTGCTCGAGGAACTCCGCCGTGACGACCGCGCAGATCGTGTGGCTGCCGCGGTCCTCGGGGCCGGTGGCGCAGCAGCCGTCGCGGTAGAACCCCGTCATCGGGTCCGTCCCGCAGGGCTGCAGCTCCTCGCCCAGGACGTTGCGCTCGGTCACTGGCTCCGGGGTCATCGGCTCCTCCGCTCCTTCGACCGGCTACTAGCGGCCGGGGACCGGAGCAGCTCGCGGTCGAAGGTCTGCTCGATGCGCTCGGACATCACCAGCTCGAAGGCGCCGAGCAGCGCCTCGGTGGCCAGGGTCCGGACCTCCTCGAGGGCACGCTGCACCTGGTCCCACTGCTCCTGGGGTCGACCGGCGTCGACGAAGGGCGTCCACACCCGCTTGAGGTAGAGCTCGAGGTAGACCCGGGCCACGCCCTCGGCGTGCTTGCGCAGCTGCCCGACGACGTCGAGGGCCTCCTCGAGCCCGAGGCCGAGGGTCTTGATGGCGTGCTCGCCGGCCTGGAGGAGTCGCGGGGCGAGCTCCTCGTAGGTGTTGTCCCCGACGGGACGGATCAGGCCGAGCTTCTCCACCCGGGCCAGCACCGGCGCCGCGGCGGCGGGGTCCTCGATCCCGAACCTGCGCACGAGGTCCTCGATCGTGGTGACCTGCCCCTCGGTGGTGCTGAACAGGCCGCGCACCGAGCGGGTGAACCGCAGCAGCTCGGCGTCGGAGAGACCGCCCTCGTCGAGCATCCTGGCGAGGCTGTCGAGCTTGAAGCCCTCGCTCTGCAGGTCCTTGATCAGCTCGATCCGGGCCACGTGCCGGTCGTCGTAGTACCCGGTCCTGCCCCGCACCTGCGGCGGTGGCAGCAGCCGGCGTGACTGGTAGGAGCGCAGCGAGCGCACTGTCATCCCGGTACGGCGGGAGAGCTCCTCGATCGTGAAGTCCTCCGCGCGTGCCTCGTCCGTCACACCCCGCACGCTACCCCTTGCTATGTGCCATTGAATATTGTTACATCCACGCATGACATCGTTCGGTCTCCTCGTGACCCAAGCCGACTCCCGGCCGGCGGGCGCCGCCCCGATCGACCAGATCGTGCTCGCCACCGGCGCCGCCGTGATCCTGATCGGCCTGCTGGGGGTGCTGGCCATCGGCCACCGCACCAGGCGCATCGACGTCCTGCAGCGACTGATGGACCGCACCGAGAAGTCCTGGTTCGGCACCGGCCTCGCCGGGTGGGCGATGTTCCCCCTGCTGCTGGCGATGGCCTCACTGGTGACCGCCCTGCTCGGGATGTACTGGGACATCTCGCTGCACATCGGGGTCGGACGCGACGAGGGCCCGCTGGCGAACCCCGCGCACTACCCGATCATGTTCGGCCTGTTCGGCATCTCCGCCTCCGGCGTGCTCGCGTGCGTGCTGGCCCGCGACGAGAAGCCCGGCCCCGCGTCGGTGCGGCTCAGCCGGACCCTGCACGCCCCCGTCGGCGGCGTGCTGCTCACCGGCGCCGGCTCCTACGCCCTGCTCGGCTTCCCCCTAGACGACGTCTGGCACCGGATCTTCGGCCAGGACGTCACCCTGTGGGGCCCCACCCACCTGATGCTGATCGGTGGCGCGGGCCTGTCCCTGGTCGCGATGGCGATCCTCTACGAGGAGGGCCGCGACGCGCGTGACCCCTCGGCGACACCGGGCGGGACTCGCGTGCGCACCTACCTGCACCGCAGCTTCATCATGGGCGGGATGCTGATCGGGCTCTCGGTCTTCCAGGCCGAGTTCGACTTCGGCGTACCCCAGTTCCGCCTGGTGCTGCAGCCGATGCTGATCGCCCTGGCCGCCGGACTGGCGCTGGTCGGAGCACGCCTGTGGATCGGCCGCGGCGGGGCCGTCGCCGCGGTGCTGTTCTACCTCGCGGTGCGCGGTGGCGTCAGCGTCGTGGTGGGCCCGGTGCTCGGCGAGCTCTGGGCCGCGGTGCCGCTCTACCTCGCCGAGGCGGTCATCGTGGAGATCGTCGTGCACCTGCTCCGGCAGCGCCCGGTCGTGGCCGGAGCCGTCAGCGGGCTGCTGATCGGCACCGCGGGCTTCTGGGCCGAGTACGCCTGGACCCAGGTCGCGTTCCGGCTGCCCTGGACCGGCGACGTCGCGCTCGAGGGGATGGCGATGGCCGTCGTCGGCGGCGTCAGCGGAGGTGTCTGCGGCGCGCTCCTGGTCCTCGGACTGCGTGGCCAGCTGCCTGTACGACGTGCACCCGCGATCGCGTTCGGGCTCAGCATCCTGGCCGTCGCCGCTGCCGCGACCAACGGCCTGGTCGTGACCCGGCCCCAGGACCTCGGCGCGACCATGGAGATCAGCCCGGTCGGCCAGGACGGCGCCCGCGCGAACGCCTCGTTCGAGTTCGACCGGGCCCCGGTCGACGGCGCCCCGGCCTGGATCATGATCACCGGCTGGCAGGGCGGCGGCTCCAAGGGCCTGCACATCGACCACCTCGAGAAGGTCTCCTCCACCACCTACGAGACCACCAAGCCGATGCCGGTCGCCGGCAGCTGGAAGACGATGGTGCGGATCCAGGACGGCCGCCACATCGCGGCGCTGCCGGTGTTCCTGCCCGAGGACACCGCGCTGGACAAGCCCGAGGTCAGCGCCACCGACGGCGCACAGCGCGAGGTCGGCAACGAGAAGCTGCTGCTCCAGCGCGAGCTCAAGGAAGGCGTACCCGGCTGGCTGTGGCTCGTCGCCGGATTGGTGGTGCTGGCCTGCTCGCTGGTCCTGGTCCTCGCGCTCGGCTGGGGGGTCGCCCGCTACTCCGCACTCCGGGCCCGTCCGGCCGGCGCAACCGAGCCCGTTCCCGCGCCGGATGACGGGCCCAGCGTGGGCGCCTCCCGGTGAGCGTCGCCGGGAGGCTCCCGGTGGCCGTCGGGGTGCCCCAGCACATGGGCCCGATGCACGGGTTCGAGGCGGCACTGTTCTACCTGCTGGTCTTCGGGCCGCTCCTGGCGCTGGCGGTCACCCTGGTCGTCGTACGCCGCCGGGACAGCAGGCTCGAGGAGACCGAGCCCGAGCACCACGGATGAGCCGGACGGGCCTGCCCGGCGCCGCGGAAAATGGGCACCGCCGCCTGCCCGAAGTCGGCCTACGCTGGAGAGCGTGGCAGAGCCGACCATCGTCCTCGTCGCAGAGCACCACACCGACGTGCTCCTCGAGGAGTTCCGGAGCAGGTACCAGCGCGACTACGACCTGCGCACCGCGACGGACGCCAGCGAGGCCGAGGAGACCGCCCGCGCGGTCCTCGACGCCGGCGGCCAGGTGGCGATGTTCGTCACCGACTCGCGGCTGCCCGACGTCGAGCACGTCTTCGAGGCGCTCCACCGCTGGCGCCGGCTGGTGCCCACGGCCCGACGGGTGATCGCCGCCCACCTGGACCACTTCCTCGCCGACGCCCCCGCCCTCCGGGTCGGCCTGGCCAAGGGCAAGTACGACGCCTACCTGCTGATGCCCCGCGGCAAGCGGGACGAGGAGTTCCACGGCGCGATCACCGACCTCCTCTCGGAGTGGACGGCCACGGTGCCGCGCCCCGAGGTCGTCACCGCCAAGGTCATCTCCCCGGCCCACGACTCCCTCACGATGGCGATCCGCGACTTCCTGGACCGGATGGGGATGCAGAACCGGGTGCACCACCCCGACGACCCGGAGATCGCCGAGTACCTCGCCGGCGTACGCGAACAGCTGGGCGTCGAGGACCTGCGCTGGCCCGTCGTCGTCTCGGCCAACCGCAGGCCGATCGAGGCGACCAGCGTGCGCGACGTGGCGATCTCGATCAACGGCAAGCCCGGCGACCTCAGGCTCGAGGAGGTCGTGGACCTCGCCGTGGTCGGCGGCGGCCCGGCAGGACTGGCAGCAGCGGTCTACGGCGCCTCCGAGGGCCTCTCGGTCGCGGTGCTGGAGGCCGAGGCCGTCGGGGGCCAGGCCGGCACCAGCTCGATGATCCGCAACTACCTGGGCTTCCCCCGGGGCATCTCCGGGATGCGGCTGGCCCAGCGCGCCCGCAACCAGGCACTGCGCTTCGGCACCCGGTTCCTCACCGGCTGGGAGGTGACCGGCCTGGAGCCCGGCGCCGACGGCACTCCGCACCTGCTGCGCACCGAGGGGGGCGAGGTGCACGCCCGCACCGTGCTCATCTCCAGCGGCGTCACCTACCGCAAGCTGGGGGTGCCCGCGCTGGAGGACCTGGTCGGCTCAGGGGTCAACTACGGCGCCGCCATGACCGCGGCCCGCGAGATGGAGGGCCGCGACGTGTTCGTGGTCGGCGGCGGGAACTCGGCCGGGCAGGCAGCGCTGCACCTGGCCCGGTTCGCGAGCACGGTCACGATCGTGGTCCGGCGGTCAGGCCTCGCGGAGACGATGTCTCGCTACCTGATCGACGAGATCGGCTACAGCGAACGGATCCGGGTGCGGCCCTGCACCCGGGTGGTCGACGGCGGCGGCGACGGGCAGCTGGAGTGGCTGTGCCTGGAGGACACCACCACCGGCGACCGCACCACCGAGCCGGCACAGGGGCTGTTCCTGCTCCTCGGTGCCGAGCCGCGCATCGACTGGCTGCCCCCGGAGCTGGCCTGCGACCGCGACCGCTTCATCCTCACCGGCCGCGACGTCCCCCGCGATCGCTGGATCGACGGGCTCCCCCCGGCCAACCTGGCCACCACCGTCCCCGGGATCTTCGCTGCCGGCGACGTCCGCTCGGGCTCGATGAAACGGGTCGCCTCCGCCAGCGGCGAGGGCGCCTCGGCCGTCCCGCTCGTGCACGCCTACCTCGCCCCGGCACCCGAGGACGGGGCCGTCACGATCAACCCGCCGGTGTCCTGAGGGGGACCGGCCCGCGCTAGAAGATGCTCTTCGGGTCGTAGTACTCCTCGATGTTCGCGCAGCCGATGCCCACCGCCTTGGTGAACGACTCCTCCGGGTAGTCGGCTGGCTTCTTGGCCCCGGTGCCGATCTCCAGCGCGATCTGCAGCGCCTTCTCGGCCGCCAGCGTGGGCGAGTTCAGCCCGGTGGAGATGTAGCGCCCGTCGCACCCGCCGTCCTTGATCAGCTTCAGGCCCTCCTTCTGGCCGTCGGCCGCGGCGGCGACGTACACGTCCTTGTAGCGCTCCTTGCCCTTGATCACGTTGTAGGCACCCAGGGCCATCGAGTCGTTCAGCCCCACGACCAGGTCGGTGTCCGGGTTGGCCGCCAGCATGTTCTCCGCGGCCACCTGCCCCTTGTCCTGGGCGTAGTCACCGCTCTGCGACCCCACGATGTCGTACTTCAGCCCGCCCTCGTCCAGCCCGGACAGGAAGCCCTTGCGCCGCGCAGGGCCGACGAACTCGTCGGTCGCCGGGCCGGTCAGCAGCGCCAGCTTGATGTTCTTCTTGCCCATGTCCAGGAAGCGCTTGGCGGTGATCTTGCCCGACTCCCGGCCGATGGTCAGGTTGTCGGACTGCACGCTGGTGGTCCCCGTGCCGGGCACGCTGGTGTCGATGTAGACGACCGGGATCTTGGAGGCGATCTGGGTCATCATCTCCTTCTGGCCCTTGACGCTGGTGGCGTTGACCACCAGGACGTCGGCGCCCTGGGCGAGCATCGCCTGCATCTGGTTCATCTGGACCACGGGATCCTTGTTGGCGGCCTGGAAGAGCAGCTTGAAGCCCTTCTCCCGGGCGATGTCCTGGGCCTTGACCTGCATCGCCGCGAAGTACGGCGCCTGCAGCTGCTGCTGCGCGAAGCCCACCACCACGTCCTTCGGATCCGACCTCACCCCGTTGGCCGGCGCGGACGCCGGCTTGCTCGACGGGTAGATCTGCCCACCGCAGGCCGAGAGGAGCACCAGCGCTGCGACGAGTGCGCCCGCACGCCCGGTCCCACGACGCCGTCTGCCTGCCTGCATGTCCGTCTCCCTCACCTCGCCGGCTACTTGGTCGCGGGCTGGGTCGAGTCGGTCTTCTTCCTCGACTTGATCTGCACCGTCGCCAGCGTGACCGCCACCAGGATCAGCGCACCGCGGAACGCGTCCTGGAGGAACGTGGAGACGTTGAGCAGCGAGAGCAGGTTGGCGATCACCGCGAAGATGATCGTGCCGACGACCGCGCCGAAGACCTTGCCGTAGCCACCCGCGAGCCGGGCACCGCCGATCACCACCGCCGCGATCGCCTCGAGCTCGAGGAGGTTGCCGGCCGTGGAGGTGCCGCTGGCGAACCGGGCGAGGAACATCCAGCCGCCGAGCCCGACCAGCAGCCCGGCCAGGATGTAGACCGACCACAACGTGGTGCGGACGGGGATGCCGGAGCTCCTGGCCGCCTCCTTGTTGGAGCCGATCGCGTAGACGCGGCGGCCCCACACCGTGCGGTTGAGCAGGAAGCTGACCAGGGCGATCATCAGGATCCAGATCAGCGCCAGCACCGGGATCCCCAGCAGCGTCGCCTGGCCGACGTCGGCGAACGTCGCCGCGGCCTCGGGGACGATCGGGATGCCGTTGCCGTAGGCGTAGACCAGTCCACGCGCGAGGGCGAGCATGCCGAGGGTGACGATGAACGGCTCCAGGCCGCGGTAGGAGACCAGCCACCCGTTCACGGCGCCGACCGCGCCGCCGATGAGCAGCGCCACCACGAGGGCGAGCAGGACCGAGGGCCCGCCGAACAGGCCGGCGGAGATGACGGCGGCCAGGCCGAGTGCGGAGCCGACACTGATGTCGATGCCACCGGTCAGTACGACGATCAGCTGGGCCAGGGTGACCACGCCGATGATGGACATCTGCAGCAGCAGGTTCGTGATGTTGGTCCCGCCCCAGAAGACGCTCCCCTTGGTGACCGTGGCCACCAGCAGGATCGCGACCAGGATGTAGAGGGCGTACTGGCCCTTGAGCCAGCCGACCAGGGCCTGTCCCCGGGAGTAGTTCTCCTCGTGGTCGTGCACTGCCGGAAGAGCTTCGCTCGCAGTCATGATCGAGTCCTCTGCTGGTGGGGTCGGAGCGGTGGGTTCAGTCCTCGTGGGAGAGGGCGGTGCGGATGAGGTCGTCGGTGTCCGCCTCCTCGGGGTCGAACTCGGCGACGATCTCGCCGTTGCGCAGGACGAGGATGCGGTGGCACAGCGACAACAGCTCCTCGGCCTCGCTGGAGACGACCAGGACCCCCCTGCCGCGGGCGGCGACGCGGTGGATGATCTCGTAGATGTTGGCGCGGGCACCGACGTCGATCCCCTTGGTCGGCTCGTCGAGGACCACGAACTCGGGGTCGGTCTCCATCCACTTCGCCACGACCACCTTCTGCTGGTTGCCGCCGCTCAGGGTGCGGGTGTAGGTCCTGGTGCCGCCCTTGACCTGGTACTCGCCGATCAGCTCCCGGACGCGCTTCTTCTCCTGCGCCGTCTGTACGACGCCACCCCGGGACAGCTTGGGGAGCACGACCAGGCTCATGTTCTCGCCGTTGTCGAAGTCCTTGACGAATCCCTCCAGCCGGCGATCCTCGGTGAGGTAGGCGATCCCCTTGGTCACCGCCGTCTGCGGGCTCGGCAGGTCGATCTCTTCGCCGTGCAGCCTGATCGAGCCACTCACCGCCGGGCGCTGGCCGGTGATCGTCCGGGCGACCGAGGAGCGCCCGCTGCCGACCAGCCCGTAGAGGCCGAGGATCTCGCCCTGGTTCACGTCGAACGAGACGCCCCTGGCCGCGCCACCGTAGAGGTCGCGCACCGACATCACCGGAACCTCGTTCTCGCCCACGTCGACCGGGGCTGGGCGGTCGAGGGCCTTGAGCGCCTGCCCGATCATCAGCGTGGTGACCTCGTCCGGATCGCTGTCGGCCGCGTCGAGCACCTTGACCAGCTTGCCGTTGCGCAGCACCGCGATCCGGTCGCACATCGCGAACACCTCGTGCAGGCGGTGGGAGACGAAGATGACCGAGGTCCCGGCCCTCTTCTCCCGCTCGACGAGCTCGAGGATGTCGTTGAAGTGCTCCTCGCTCGTCGAGGCGGTGGTCTCGTCGAGGATCATGATCTTGTGGTTGCTCACCGCGGCCCGGCTCAACGACAGCATCTGCCGCTGCCCCGGTCCGAGGTCGCGTGCCAGCTCCCGGGTGGACAGGTGCCCCAGGCCGACCCCCGCCAGGACCTTGCGGGTCTCCGCACTGTTCGTGTCGGTCTTCGTGGCCCACGGGCGAATGTCCTTGCCCGCACGCAGCTTGTAGAGCCAGACGTTCTCCCCCACGGTGAAGTCGTCGATGATCAAGGGCTCCTGGTGCATCATCAGCACCCCCGCCTGCTCGGCCTCCGCGGCGTCGCGGACCGGGTGCGGGTAGCCCGCGATGCTGATCTCGCCGTCGGTCAGCGTCTCGACCCCGGCCAGCAGCTTCGCGAAGGTCGACTTGCCGGCGCCGTTCGCGCCGCACACGCCCAGCACGCTGCCGGCGTACCCCTCGAGATCGACGCCGTCGAGCGCCTTGACACCGGGGTAGTGCTTCTTGACGCCCACCGCCCTGAAGGCCACGGTCCTGCCGTCTGCCTGGGCTGAGTCCTCGTCGAACTGCTGGGCGGTGGTCACGGCTCTCCTCACCTCACCCGGCGCCGCGCTCCCGTGAATCGCAGGCCCACCAGGTGACTCAGGTCACAGGGCAGTCTGCACCCACGGGGCCCGGTGTGGCTATGGGGGCGGGCCCGGACGTGCCTCGGAGGCGCAGGTGGCGGGGCGCGGCGGTGGGGACCGCCGGGGCATGTCACCGGGCACGACCGCCCACGGATGCTCCGATTCACCTGCCGACGTTCGGGACTATCCGGTTTGCTGGCCGGATCCCTGCCCCAGGGCCCGGCCGCGCCGACCCCGTCGCAGCACCAGCCATCCGGCCAGCACGAGGGCGGCGCCGAGCGGAACCGGCCACCAGACCGGTCCGCCCGTGTCCGGCAGGTCGTCGGACGACCCCGTGGCGATGGTGGCCGCCCCGGCGGCCGACGCCGCAGGATCACCCGGGATCAGGATCGCCGCCGACACGGCCATCGCCTGGCGAAGGCGCCATCCGCCCGTCACCGAGGCCACGTTGCGGATCGGGCCCGTGGCAGCGGGCGCGACGGCGGTCGTCAGCAGGATGGTCGAGCTGGCCCCGGCCGCCATGGTGCCCTCGTGCAGGCACGTCACCCGGCTCCCGATCTGCTGGCAGTCCCATCCCGGGCCACGAGCGGACTCGTACCGCAGGCCCGAGGGGATCTGGTCGACCACGGTGACCGGGTCGACCGTGGCGCTCGGTCCCTCGCTGGTGACGGTCAGGGCCCACGTGGCGCTGGTCGCGCTCTGACGGTGCACCGACTTGTCTAGGGACAGGTCCACCGCCGGGTGCACGGGCGCCTGGTCGGTCGAGGAGTTGTTCGCCGGCTCCGGGTCCTCGGCCGGGCTGGTCACGGTCGCGAGGTTGGTGACGGACGGGTAGGCGGCCGGCCCGACGCCCACCACCAGCTCGACGGTGCTGGTCTCGCCCGCCGCGAGTCCCGCACGCGTGCACGTGACCGTGCCCGCCGGCTCGGCGCAGGTCCAGCCCTTCCCCTGTCCCGAGACGAACGCGAGCCCGTCGGGCAGGGCGTCGCTCACGCTGACCGTCCCCGGCGCCTCGGTGGGGCCGGCATTGTGCACGGTGAGCGTGTACGCCGCCTGCTGCCCGACCTTCATCACCGCGCGGTGCTCCTTGACCAGCGAGAGGTCGGCCAGCGGCGGGACCTCCACCGTGTCCTCGTTGCTCAAGACCGGCACCGCGGAGGACAGGGATTCCACCGTGGCGAGGTTCGTGACCCTCGGGTAGGCCGCGGCCGTGACGGCAGCGGTGACCACTACCGGCTCGGCATCCTGCACGGCGGCCAGCGGACCGTCGTGCTCACAGGTGACGGTGGCGCTCGCACCGGCGTACTGGCACGACCAGTCGGGGCCCCCGTCGGCCGAGACGAACTCGAGCCCGGAGGGGACCTGGTCGGTGAGCACCAGTCCGCGTGCGGTGGATGGCCCTTCGTTGCGGACCGACATCGTGAACGCGACCTCCGAGCCGATCCTGCCGTCACCGGTGTGGCTCTTGGTGACCGTCAGGGCTGCTGCCCGGGTGATCGCCACGTCGACGCCGTGCGTGTTGTCGCTGCGGTCCGGGTCGGTGGTGGGGGTGGTGACGCCGGCCTCGTTGCGCGCCGCGGGGGTCTCGTCCGCGTCGGCCGCCACGTGGACCCGCATCCGCAGGGTGGGTGCATCGGCACCGGATGCGAGGCCCTCGGCCAGCTCGCAGGTCACCACGCGCCCGGCGGGCGTGCAGTCCCAGCCGTTGTCGGCCGCGAGGAAGCTCATCGAGTCCGGCAGCGTGTCGGTGACCACCAGGTCGGTGAGGGCGTCCGATGGGCCGTCGTTGTGGACGTCGATGTCGTACGTCGTGGCCTCCCCCGCCGTGACGGTCCCGGTGGCGTGGGTCTTCGCGATCACCAGGTCGGCGCGGGCGATCACGTCGATGTCGGCGCTGGCGGTGTTGTCCCGTGCATCGTCCCCGCCCGTCGAGGTGGAGATCCGTGCCGTGTTGGTCAGGGTCGAGCCGTCCACGACGGCGGCGTCGACCGCGACCACGACCTGGATCGTGGAGTCGGCCCCGGCGGCGAGGGTGGCGCGGGTGCAGGTGGCGGTCGCCGGCGTACAGGTCCAGCCGGTCCCGCTCATGCTGACCATGCTCATCCCGCTCGGGAGCAGCTCGGTGACCGACACCGAGTCGGCGTCCGAGGGCCCGTCGTTGTGGGCCGTCAGGGTGAACGTCTTCTCGGTCCCGGCGCGCACGGTGTCGCCGTCGGGTGACTTGGCCAGGCTGACGTTCGCGCGGTCCACGACCTCGGTGGGGTCCTGGGCGCTGTCGTTGGTCGGGTCCGTGTCGTCGGGACCGGCCACGAGGGCGCGGTTGGTGAGGGTCGCGGGCCCCGCGGAGGCAGCGGCACGGGCGACGACGACGACGCTGAAGGAGGCGTTCGGCGCCAGCGAGGCAACCCGGGTGAGCTGGGCAGTGCCTCCCTGGCAGGCCTCGCCGTCCACGGTGACGCAGCTCAGGCCCTCCGGCAGGGTGTCGGTCACCCGGATCGGCCCACCGCTCACGGAGGGTCCGTCGTTGGTGACCGTCACCGTGTAGGACACGGTCTCGCCGGCGACGACCTCGCCGGCGGGGTGGCTCTTGGTGATCCGCAGGTCGGCGTCGACGGCACCGGTGGTGTCGTCGGTGTCGCTGTTGTTGTCCCGGTCGCCGGCCGGCTCCGGGGTGTCCGCCTGGACCGTGGCGGTGTTGCGCAGGTTGCCGGTGTGCCCCGCGTCCACGTCGACGACCACGTCGAGCACCGCGTCCCCGTCGACACCGAGCGTCCCCGCGAGATCGCACCGCACGGCGCGGCCCGTGGCCGAGCAGTCCCAGGCGCCCTTGACCGAGGTGGCCCCGGAGTACGCCGTCCCAGCGGGCAGGGTGTCGCTCACGACCACGCCCCGCGCCACCGACGGCCCTGCGTTGCGCACGGTGATCCGGTAGGTGCCCGGCTGCCCGGCGGTGAAGGTCCCCCGGGAGACCTTGTCGACCGACAGGTCGGCAGCGGTGGCCGGGGTGGTGGTGGTCTGGTCGGAGTCGTTGCTGGTGACGCTGTCCGGCGTACCGCTGGTCCGGCCGTCGACCACGGCCCGGTTCACCACGGCCGCTGTACGTGCCGGGTCCACCCGGACCCGCACGCTGACCTGCCCCACGGGACCCACTGCCTGCTCGTCGGTGCGGCTGCAGGTGAGGGTTCCGGCAGCCTCCGCGCAGCTCCACCCCTCCCCGGTGGCGCCGACGAACGTCGTCCCGGCCGGGATCTCGTCGGTGACCGAGATCGAGCCCCGGTGGACCGAGGGGCCCCTGTTGGTCACGTCGAGGGTGTAGGTCGCCACGGTCCCGGCGGTCATCGCACCGGTGAGCTCCTTGTCGAGCGCCAGGTCCGCGTCGGTGGTCACGGTGACCTGGTTCGAGGTCTCGTTGTTCGCGGGGGCCGGGTCGTACGTCGGTCCGCCGATCGTCGCGCGGTTGGTCAGCTCGGTGCCCGTCGTGGTCCCTGCCGGGATCCGGCCCGTCACCTCGACCGTCGCCACGGCGCCGGAGTCGAGGCCGGCAGCTCGGGTGCACGTAACCGGCGCGGTGCCGCTGCAGGTCCAGCCCGTTCCCGTCGCGGTGACCGAGGTGAGCTGTGCCGGCAGCGTGTCCACCAGCGTGATCGGCCCCGCGGCCGTGTCCGGGCCGTTGTTGCGGACCGTCACCCTCCAGGTGAGGTCCCGGCCCGCCACCGGGGTGCCCACGGCAGCCTTGGTCACCTGCAGGTCCGCGGAGGCGACGCGGGCCACGGCCGTGGCTGCGGGACCGTTGTAGAGGACCCCGTCGGCGCTGGCCCGCTTGCCGTTGACGTCCTCGGCGGTGGTGGACACGGTGTTGGTGTGGGTGGCCGCCATCCCCACTCCCGGAACGGTCGTGACGGCAGCCCCGGGGACCGCCTGGAGGGTGATCACGACGGTGTCGTTACGAGACGGAAGGTTTCCCAGGTCGGTCCAGGCCAGGCGCTGCCCGGTTGCCACCGACCCGCTGATCGTGGGCTCGAGCGCGACCGGCGCCGCCCCGCGCACGGAGACCCGCGCCGAGTCCGGCACGTACTCCCAGTTGGGCGGCAGCGTGTCCTCGACGTCGACGCCGTACGCCGTGGACGCGCGGTCGTTGGTCACCGTGAGCTGCCACGTCTTGGGTGCACCGATGTAGGCGAGCACGCCACCGACGACCGACTTCGCGACCACGACGCGCGGCAGGGCCGCGTTGATCGTGGCAGTTCTGGACTCGCCCGGGTACACCCGCCCGGCCCCGGGCAGCGACCGGTAGCCGGTGATGCGCGCCGTGTTGGTCAGCTGGCCACTCGGGGTGGGAGTGGCCAGCTGGGCCCGGTAGGTGAGCGTCTGCGATGAGCCAGCTCCGACCTCGCCGCTCAGGGCCCAGGTGATCACGCCGCCCCCGCTGGCGGACGCTCCGGTGATGGTCCCGCCGTGACTGATGCTCGTGGGGTCCACGACGACACCGTCCGGGACCGTGTCGCTCAGGGTGACGTCATGCGCGGCGGACACGTTCGCCCCGGACGAGCTGGTGACCCGGACCGAGTAGCTGAAGACCTGGCCGGGCACGGGTGCGGAGGTGCTGGCGGTCTTGGCGAGGTTCAGCCTGGGCTCGGTGACCCTGACGCTCGCCGCCCCAGGGGAGCTGGCGCGGCCGCTCGTCTCCGAGACCGTGGTCCTGTCCGGCCCGTCGGTCAGGTCCCACCCGAGGACGGCCGTGTTCGCGAGCACGTCCCCCGCCTTGTTGCCGGCGACGTCCTGCACCAGGGCCGTGTAGGTCAGGGTCACGACGCGTTGCGCGCCGGAGGACAGCAGGTCGCCCAGGGACCAGCCGATCCTCTGGCCGTCCCCGGTCAAGGGCACCGGGGCGACGGCGCAGCCGGGTGAGCAGGTGCTCCCGGTGAGGACGACAGTGTCGGCCTCGAGGCCGTCGGGCAGGGTGTCCACGATGGCGCTGTCGTAGAAGTTGATCCCGGGCGGGAGCGTCGCCGTCGTGGTGAACACGGCGCGCTGGCCGATCGTCCTGGTCGGTGTGCTCGTGGACTTGGCCAGGCCCGCTCCGCCCACCGTGATCGTGTTCGAGGCCGAGGCGCCGTAGGAGCGCTCCTCCGGTACGGCGGCATCCGTGCCGTTGCGGAGGCTGGAGCCGGCCAGCGTCGCCGCGTTGCGGTAGCTCTGCAGACCGGCAGAGGCGCTGGAGACGACCACCGCGTAGCGCAGCACCTCCGCGCCCGACAGGTCGCCGATCTGCCACCGGAGCACCGTCTGCTCGGCAGCGCAACCGTTCTGCCCGTCCCCTGCCGTCTGGGTGGTGGTGTCGCCCCCGGGCACCGAGGTGACGCCGGTGAGGGTCAGCCCGTCGGGCACGCAGTCGACCACCCAGGTGTCGTGCAGGATCGGGCGACCGGTCGGGTTCCCGGCGGTCAGCGTGTAGGTGACCGTCTGGCCGGCGACGACCCGGTCGCCGGTGGTGTCGTTCGTCTTTTTGAGCGTGGGCGCCGGCTCGACGACTGTGACGCCCGAGGTCGCGGTCTCCGTCGTCGCGGTGCTGCCGGTCGCTGTGGTCGCCGTGTGCCTCAGGGTCGCGGTGTTGTTGCGCAGCACATTGTGGACGTTGACGGCCGTGGTCGTGGCGCGCGCCTGGATGGTGATCCGGAACATCTGCGGCTCGTCGCTCGAGTTCACGTAGGTGCTGCCGAGCGCCAGCGTCGCGGTCCCCGCGGCCCCGACTCCTGGGACCGGGGAGAACACCACCCCGGAGGGGAGTGCCGCGGTGAAGCTGGGCTCACTCTCGGGCTGACCGTTGCCGTCGGCGTCTGCGGAGTACTCCACGGAGGCGGAGCGGAGCTCGACACCGGTCGGCATCGGGTCGGTCACCGTCGCGTTGTGGATCGTGGTGTGGGCCGGCACGGTGAGCGAGACGGTGTAGGTGATGCCCTCACCGATGACGACCTGGTTCGCGGCGTTCGACGCGTCGGGAGACGTGCTGGTGGGGGTCGTCGCGGTCGTGCTCTCCTTCGCCAGGACCGGTGAGGGGACCACGCCGGTGAACGTGGCTGGCGCCGCGATGGTGTCCTCCATCGCGGGCGTGACCGACGTGTCGATGTTCTCGGCCGGGTAGTGCTGGCCGAGCCCCCCCGTGTTGTCGGTGGTGGCGAACGACGCGACGGCGGCGGTGTTGGTGTAACTCGTCCCCACACGCGGGTCGGTCGGGATGGTCATCGTGTAGGTCAGGGAGCGGGTCGCTCCGGCCTCGATGGTGACCGTGTCCGGCAGGTTCCAGCGCATCGCGCTGAGGGTGTTGTTGCCGGCGTACGACGGGGGCGAGTCCTGCGGGTCCGTGCACACCCCGAGGTCGGAGATGCCGGTGACGAGGGCGCAGCTGATGCCCGCGGGCAGCACGTCCCACACGTCCGGCCCCACGACCTGGACGGCGTTGCGGGTGGCCACCGACCCGTTGTTGCGGACGCCGACGGTGAACGTCAGGGCCTCGCCCGACCGCACGGTGCCGTTGTTCGCCACGGTGGTGCCCCCGCGGGTGGCCGTCTTGGTGATGGCGAGGGGCGGGTCGGCCGCGATCGAGAAGTCGACCTGGTCGCGCAGGAACCCGACCTCGCCGGCAGTGTCGGTCCAGCTCAGCTTGGCCAGGTTGGCGGTGATGTCGGGGGTCGGGACACTCGACGGCGCGGTGACGATTCCGGCCACGGTGTACTCGAAGACCGCCCCCTTGCCCACGAACCTCCCACCGCCCTCGGGAGAGCCGATGGTCCAGGTAAGGGGGCCGGTGGTGTCCAGGTCAGCAAGGACCGAGTTGTTCGCGGTCGCGGTTGCCGACCCGGCCTCGTAGGCGACGTAGCTGGGCAGGAAGTCGGTGACGACGGCATCCTTGGTCGCATTGCCCTCGGAGAAGTCGACCCGGATCTTGAAGCAGATCCGGTCGCCCTCGGCGAAGGTCAGCGCCGCACTGTTCGCGGCCGTGCGGTCGTTGTCGGTGTAGGTCCCGTCGAGGCCGCACGCATAGGGGCTGGCGACCGGCTTCATCGTCTTGGTCAGCCTGGGCGCGTCGGAGCTCAGCGAGACCTCGGACTCGTCGCGGACGTCGGTGAGTACCTCCCCCGGCTCGGGTGCCTCGACCTCGGCGCGCATGGTCGTGGTGCCCCGCAGGGAGACCCGGTTGAGGTACCCGTCGCCGGAGACGGTCGGATCGCCGTTGGCGGCGTACTCCGCACGCATGCGTGCCGGGAACGTCACGGTGGCCGTGCCGTCGTGGGCGAGGTCGATCGGGGCGAACCTGATCGAGTAGGTGCCGTCCGCGTGGGAGACCACCTCGTCGAAGGAGGTGCCCCCGGTGGTCGTGAAGCCCGGGCCGGGCGCGCACTCCTCGGGGCTTCCGGGGGCATGGTTGGTGGTCGTGTCCAGGGGGCACAGACCGTCCGGCAGCAGGTCGGTGAGGACGACGTCGGAGGCGTCGGCGTACTCCCCGGTCCGGAGCCGGAAGGTGAAGGTGGCGACCTGCCCGGCCTCGAAGCCGGTCGGGGCGACCGACTTCTGGAGCGCGAGGTCCTCGGCGGTGACCGTGAGCCGGGCGGAGTCGCTGACCGACCTCGACGCTCCACTCGCCACCGGACCCTGGTAGGTCCCGGTCACGGTCGCGAGACTGGTGAGCGCCTGCTCCGCCGAGCCCTCCCTGGTCGAGGGACCGGTGTTGTTGTCGAGGTTCGCGGCCTGGAGTCGGCTCCCGGCCGAGGGACCGTCGACGAAGGGGACGTTCGCGCGCTGGGGGATGCCTGCGCGGTAGCGGATGGTGGCGCTCGAGTTGGCCCCGAGGTTGGCCAGGCTCCACGTGACGACCGTGTACACGCCCGCGGAGAGACCCTGCGCGTTCCCGCCGGACAGCGTCACCGTGCTCACCGTGGCTGGGAGCGGACAGTCCCCGGCCAGGGACGGGGTGCTGACGTCGAGCCTCGGGGCCCCCGGGTACTCCACGGTGCCTGCGGCGGTGTTGTCGGTGGCGCCGCAGCCGAGGAACTCCAGCCCGGCCGGGAGGTACTCCACGACGCTCACGCTCTGAGTGACCTGTGTGGAGTTGTTCGTGACGCGCAGGGTGTAGACGGTGCTGTGCTCGTGGATGCCGCGCAGGAGCTCGTTCTCGGGACTGGGCTCGCTCTTCTCGATCCGCAGCGCGGTGATCCGGGTGGTCGCCGGGGACGAGCTCGCCGTCTCGGTGTAGCTGCTGGCCACCGGTACGCCGTCGGCCTCGAACCGGGGCAGGGTGCGTGGGTCGCTCTGGGCGAACCCCTGGGCCACGTTGCTGACGGTGGCGCCGACCGGATGGGTCGTGCTGGACGGAGTGGCCCGGAAGGAGAGTGCCGTGCTGGCCCCGACCGGCAGGTCGTTGAGGTTCGACCAGATCAGGGTCTGGACGCCGTTCGTGGCGGTGACCACCCTGGGCTCCCCGCTGGAGCTCGGCGTGGTGGATCCCGCGACGTAGGTGACGCCGGCCGGCAGCACGTCGCGGAAGGAGACGTTGTACTCCGGCCGCGCACCGGTCTGTGCCGGGTTGGTCATCCTCAGCGTGTAGCCGATCGCGCCACCCAGCAGGACCTGCCCGTCGCTGGTCTTCGCGACCACGATGGCCGGCCCCGCGGCCGCGGCGGGTGAGACCGGCAGCAGCGCCAGCAGCGATCCCACCAGCGCCAGCACCGTGACGTGCACGAGGCGGCGCCCGGTACGGCGGGGCAGCGGACGTCCAGCACGGGGGGCGAGCACCTAGGAGAGCTCCTTCTCGAACCGCGATGCGGCCGGAACGGTCTCGCCGCGCCCTGGAGAAGCCACTGATCGGATTGCATCCAATCCTGTCCCAGAGCCAACTGCCTTGTCCGGGGATCGGACGAAATGGCCTAGGTAAGGAGCCCTTGTACGAAAACTGCCGGATCACACAGTCATCTGTTGAACCGGCAGCTCACCGTGAACCGGTGTCTCTTCGGCGCTTCACGCCTGTGTTCTGCGGTCGGGATGGTGCTGGCAGACGAGGACCTGCTCTGCGAGGACATCGAGACCACCACACCACCGGGTTGGGACTCGGCCAAGCAGCGCGACGTTCGCCACCGCACCCGCACGCGGTGGCCCCGGTGACGAACGACGTACGGAAGTGAGACACGTCACCCCGGGCCTCGCCATGTCCCTCGAACGCGAAGACCCGCAGGTCAGCGACCTGCGGGTCTTTCAGCATCCAACTGGTGGCAGGTGCAGGATTCGAACCTGCGTAGGTATACACCGACGGATTTACAGTCCGTTTCCATTGGCCGCTCGGACAACCTGCCATGCGAACCGACCCACTAGAGTGGGCCAGCAGCGCAGCCGAGGATAGCGCAGCAGTGACCCAGAACTTAAATCGCATGGAGGACCCCCCACGATGGCCGATTCGTCGTTCGACATCGTCAGCAAGATCGACCGCCAGGAAGTGGACAACGCCCTGTCCCAGGCCGCGCGTGAGATCTCGCAGCGCTTCGACTTCAAGGGCACCGGCGCCGAGATCAAGTGGTCCGGCACCGAGGCGATCGAGATCTCCGCGAACGCGGAGGACCGGGCCAGCGCCGTGCTCGAGGTCTTCAAGGAGAAGCTGATCAAGCGCAACCAGTCGCTGAAGATCCTCGACGCCAGTGAGCCGCGGGCGTCGGGCCGCGAGTCCAAGATCAGCATCGCGCTCAAGGAGGGGATCAGCACCGAGGACGCCAAGAAGGTCGGCAAGCTGATCCGCGACGAGGGCCCCAAGGGCGTCAAGGTGCAGGTGCAGGGCGACGAGCTCCGGGTGACCAGCAAGAAGCGGGACGACCTGCAGGCGGTGCAGCAGCTGGTGAAGTCGCAGGACTACGACTTCGCAGTGCAGTTCACGAACTACCGTTGAGCACCCGCGAGGCGCTGGGACCGCTCCAGTCCTACGAGGACATGGTGTGTCCCCACGAGCTCCGCAAGCACCAGCGCGAGGCCCTCGACGCCTTCGAGGCGGCCCGCGCCGGCGGTTCCACTCGCTGGTGGGTGACGATGCCGCCCGGCGCCGGGAAGACGCTGGTCGGCACCGAGGTGGCTCGCCGGCTGGGTCGGCGCACGGTGGTCTTCTCGCCGAACACCGCGATCCAGGGCCAGTGGGCCCGCGCCTGGGACGCGTACGACGGCCCGCGGGCGGGCCTGCGGCGCGAGCTGCGCACGTCGTTCACCTCGCTGACCTACCAGTCGCTGGCCGTCTTCGGCGACGACGAGGCCGCCGGTGACCGGTCCCACGTGGACAGGCTGCACCCCAACGGACGCGCCCTGGTCGAGACGCTGCAGGCGGCCGGCCCGCTGACGATCGTCCTCGACGAGTGCCACCACCTGCTCGAGGTCTGGGGCGAGCTGCTGCGCGAGGTCCTCGACGACCTGCCCGAGGCTGTCGTCCTCGGGCTCACCGCCACCCCGCCCGGGGCGATGACCCGTTCCCAGGCCGAGCTCACCGCGACCCTGTTCGGACCGGTCCTCTACGAGGCCCGGATCCCGGCGCTGGTCAAGGAGGGTGCGCTGGCGCCGTACGCCGAGCTGGCATGGCTGACCACGCCCACCGCCGAGGAGGCGACCTGGCTCAGTGAGCAGTCGACCAGGTTCCGGGAGCTCACCACCGACCTGTTCGCCCCCGGCTTCGGGTCCACCCCGCTGCCGCAGTGGCTCACGCAGCGGTTCGTGCGGCCCGTCGCCGACGGCACCACGACCTGGGCCGAGGTCACCGCCCGCGAGCCCGAGCTCGCGGATGCGGCGCTGCGGCTCGCTCACGCCGGGCTGCTCGAGCGGCCCGCGGACGCCATGGTGCACGAGCAGCACCGGCGACCACCCTCCGCGGAGGACTGGCGCCGGCTGCTCGACGACTGGCTGGTGAACTGCATCGTGCCGGGCAGCGACGCCGAGGGCGACGCAGGCGCCGGTGACCGCGCCGTGCTCGAGGCCGTACGCCGCACGCTGCCCGCGATCGGCTACGTGTGGACCCGCACCGGCATCCGCACCGGACGCGGCACCGTCGACCGGGTCACGGCCCGGTCGGCCGCCAAGCAGGACGCCGTGCCCGTGATCGTGGCGGCCGAGCACGCCAGCCTCGGCGACCGCACCCGGGCGCTGGTGCTCTGCGACCACGAGCGCGCCACCCCGACCACGCGCCAGCGGATCTCCGACGAGCCGGACACCGCTCCCGACCCGGCCGGATCTGCCATCGGGGTGCTCTCCCGCCTCCTGGCCGACCCTGCCTGCGCCGGGCTCGCCCCGATGCTGGTCACGGGCCGGACCGTCGCGGGCGCCGAGGAGACCCTGGACCGGCTGATCACCTGGATCGACCGCACCCATCCCGGGATGGCCGCCAGCCTCGTCGTGGACGCCTCCGGCGAGGTCCCCACGCTGAGCGGGAGGTGGACCAGCGCGCAGTGGGTCGAGCACGTCACCGCGTTCTTCGCCGCCGGCGGCACCAGGGCGCTGGTCGGCACCCGGGGCCTGCTCGGCGAGGGCTGGGACGCGCCCGCGGTCACCAGCCTGATCGACCTGACCACGGCGACCACCCCCACCGCGGTGGTGCAGACCCGGGGCCGCGCCCTGCGCATCGACCCCGCCGACCCGGACAAGGTCGCCCTGATCTGGTCGGTGGTCTGCGTCCACGACGGCCACGTCGCCGGCGCCAACGACTGGGACCGCTACGCCCGCAAGCACCAGGGCTACTTCATGGTCGACGAGCTCGGCGCTGTCGTCGACGGCGTCGGCGGGGTGGACTCGACGTTCAGCAGCTACCGGCCCCCACCCACCTCGCAGTTCGAGGCGATCGACGCGCGGATGCTGGTGCGGGCGCAGGACCGCGACGCCGTGCGCGAGAGCTGGCGGGCCACCCCGGCGTACGCCGACAGGGTCGAGCACGTGGTGCGCCTGGTCGCGGACAGGCCCGCGGCCTCACCGGCTGCCTTGTCCACGGTGTCCGGCACGCAGGGACTGGTGCCCTGGAGCGACCGGGTGCAGCTGCACCCGGGGCGCCGCCTGGCCCTGCTCCCGCTCGTCCCGGTGCTGCTCCTGCTCGCCGCCGTGCTCGGGCTCGGGGTCTCTCCTGCCGTGCTGGTGCTCGCGCTTCCCCTGATCGCGTGGAGCGTGGCCCTGTGGGGCCGGGACGCGGTGCGCGTGGCCAGCGAGCACCGGGTCAGCCTCGGCCTGGTGGCGGCTGCCGTCGCGGACGGGCTCCGGAACGCCGGGCTCGCGCCGGTCGGCTCCGAGGCCCTGCACCGGTCGGTCTCCCCCGACGGGACCGAGTCGTTCAGCCTGGTCAGCGCCGACGAGAGCGCCTCCGCCCGGTTCGCCGAGGCGCTGGAGGAGGTGGTCTCCCCGATGTCGGGACCGCGCTACGTCGTACCCCGCTGGGTCACCTCGCCGCCTCGGGGCCTGGACGGCCTGCGGCGGGGCCTGCGATCACTGCGGGGCGACCGTCCCGACGGCGAGGTCTGGCACACGGTGCCCTCGGTGCTCGCGACGACCCGCCAGCGCGCGGACGCGTTCGCCGCCGCCTGGGGTCACTGGGTCCGCGGCGGCCCGGCCGTCTACGTGCACTCCCCCGAGGGAGCCGGGGCGCTCGCGGCGAGCCGCGGGCAGGACCCGTTCGGCGTCACCTGCGTGATCCGGCGCGTCTGGACCTGAGGTCCCGCGCCCCACATGCTGCATGTAACGCGGGGTTATGGACGCGAACGGGCCGGCAGGGCTCTTGATGAGCGTCCATAACCCCGATTTACATGCGCGGCGGCGCTAGTTCAGCGGACGCATGTTCCCGGGTACGCCGCCGCCGCGGTGGATCTCCTCGACCAGCTCCTGGAGCGCGGTCAGCGCGACCCGCTGGGGCATCGGGCCGTAGGAGACGCGGGCGACACCGAGCTGCTCGAGGCGCTCCAGCGACGGGAGGCCCGGCACGCCGATCAGAGTGAGGCGGCGGGGGCCGAACGCGTCGACCAGGGTGGTGATCTGCTCCTCGTCGAGCTTGCCGGGCACGAACACGACCGGAGCCCCGGCGTCGAGGTAGGCCTTGCCGCGCTCGACAGCCTCGGCCAGCACCTCGGCGGGGTCGCGGTCACCGGCCTTGAGGAACGCGTCGGTGCGGGCGTTGAGGACGAAGTCCGGGACGCCCTCGCTGATCGCCGCGTCCATGATCGCCTTCACGCCGGCGGCCGCCTCGCCGAGCGGGCGCATCTGGTCCTCGATGTTGGCGCCGACGATGCCCACGCCGATGGCCCGGCGGACGGTGTCGACAGCGTCGCCGTACCCGCCCTCGAGGTCGGCGGAGACCGGCAGGGTCGTCGCCTCCGCGATCCGGCCGACGGCCTCGATCATCAGCTCCACGGGGATCTTCTCGCCGTCCTCGTAGCCCAGCGAGGCCGCGATGGAGTGGCTGGCCGTCGCCAGCGCGGCGGTGCCGGGGGTGTCGGCGACCACCTTGGCGCTGATCACGTCCCACACGTTGACGACCGTGAGCAGCGTCGGATCCTCGTGCAGCCGGGACAGCTCCGCCGCCTTGCCCTCCAGGCTGTCTCCCGAGCTGTTCTGCGTGACGTGGTCAGGGCTCATGCGGTGTCTCCTCTAGAGGGGCCGGTGAAGCTCCACCGAGCCTAGACCCGGACCCGCTCAGGCCAGGCCGGCTCCCAGCACCTGGTCCACCAGCGGGCCCTTGGCGGCCGTGGTGGTCGCGCCGCCCTCGGGCGCCAGCCAGACGGCCGAGCCGTGGTCGAGCTCCAGGGACCGCGCATGAGCGCGGGTCATCACGACGATCACGTCCTTGGCGCCCTCGACCTCCACGGTCACCCTCACCTCGAAGCCGATCCGCAGCACCCGGGTCACCCGGCCCGCGATCCCACCGGCGAACGGCGAGACCTCGACCCGGATGTCGTGCGGCCGCAGAATGACGTCCCCGAGCTGGGTGACCTCGCCGAGGAAGCCCATCACGAAGTCGTTGGCGGGCTCGTCGTAGAGCTGGTCGGGCGTGCCGATCTGCTCGATGCGGCCCTCGTTGATCACCACGATTTCGTCGGCGACCTCGAGGGCCTCCTCCTGGTCGTGGGTCACGAAGACCGTGGTCACGTGCACCTCGTCGTGCAGCCGCCGCAGCCAGTCGCGCAGCTCCTTGCGGACCTTGGCGTCCAGGGCCCCGAACGGCTCGTCGAGGAGCAGCACCGTCGGCTCCACCGCCAGCGCACGCGCGAGCGCCATCCGCTGTCGCTGCCCGCCGGAGAGCTGCGAGGGGAGCCGGTGCGCGAACTGGGAGAGGTGCACCAGCTCGAGCAGCTCCTCGACCCGTCGCTTCACCTCGTCCTTGGGTCGCTTGCGGATCTCGAGCCCGAACGCGACGTTCTTGGCGACGGTCATGTGCTTGAACACCGCGTAGTGCTGGAAGACGAAGCCCACGTTGCGTTTCTGCGGTGGCAGCCGGGTGGCCTCGGTCCCCTCGATCTCGACGGTGCCCTCGTCGGCGGAGTCCAGGCCGGCGATGATCCGCAGCAGGGTGGACTTGCCGCCACCGGACGGCCCCAGCAGTGCGGTCAGCTGGCCGGTGGGGATGTTCACGGAGACGTTGTCGAGGGCGACGAAGTCCCCGAACCGCTTGCTGAGTCCCTTGACTTCGATGCTCATCAGTGTTGCTCCTTGGGGCGGAGGACGGCCACGACCACGATGCAGATCACCGAGACGGTCGCGAGCAGGAAGGCCACGGCGTACGCCGAGTCCTGCTGGAAGTTCTGGTACTGCTGCTCGACCACGAGGGTCGCGGTCTGGGTCTGCTGCACGACGTTGCCCGAGACCACCTTGACGGCCCCGAACTCACCCAGTGAACGCGCCAGGGCCAGCACCACGCCGTAGATGACGGCCCACCGGATGCTGGGCAGGGTGATCCTGCGGAAGGTCTGGACGGCGTTGGCGCCCAGGCTGCGGGCAGCCTGCTCCTGCTCGTCGCCGATCTCCTCCAGCACCGGGACGACCTCACGGATCACCAGTGGCAGCGCCACGAACACCGTGGCCATCACGATGCCCGGCGTGGAGAAGATGATCTGGATGCCGAGGTCCTGCAGCGGCCCACCCAGGGTCCCGTCCCGCTTGTAGACCAGCAGCAGGGCCAGCCCGACGACGACCGGGGACACCGAGAGCGGCAGGTCGACCAGCGCCGAGAGCGCCCGCTTGCCGGGGAACTCGTAGCGCACGAGCAGGATCGAGATGGTGACGCCGAAGACCAGGTTGATCGCGACCGCCCAGAAGGCGACGATCCCGGTCAGCTGGAGGGCGTCGGTCACCACGGGGTCCGCGAACGCCTCCCTGAGGCTGGTGAGGCCGTCGGCGAAGGTGTTCCTGACCACCAGCGAGACCGGCCAGGCGACCAGCAGGAACAGGTAGGCGACGGCGACCAGGCGCAGCAGCCACTTGATCACCACGGGGGGCCTAACCACGACGCGCCACCCTCCGCTGGACGATGTCGAGCACCACGATCACCAGCAGGGCGATCACCAGCATCACCGTGGCCACGGCCGCGGCGGCGGCGGTGTTGCCGTTCTCGATGTAGCTGAGCACGCGCACCGAGACGACCTCGGTACGGAACGGCAGGTTCCCGCTGAGCAGCACCAGGGAGCCGTACTCGCTGATCCCGCGCGCGAAGGACAGCGCCGCGCCCGCGAAGATCGCGGGCACCAGCGCGGGCAGGATCACCCGGCGGAACGTGGTCAGCTGGCTGGCTCCCAGCGAGGCTGCGGCCTCCTCGACCTCGGCGGAGAGCTCCTCGAGAACCGGCTGCACCGTGCGCACGATGAACGGCAGCGTCACGAACGCGAGCGCCAGGTAGACGGCCTTGCGGGTGTTGGCCACGTCCACGCCCAGCGGGCTCTGCGGACCGTAGAGGGAGAGCAGCACCAGGCCGGCGACGATCGTGGGCAGGGCGAACGGGATGTCGATGACCACGTTGAGGATCGACTTGCCCCAGAACCGGTCCCGGACCAGCACCCACGCGATCAGGGTTCCCATCACCACGTTCACCAGGGTCACCAGGGTCGCCTGGACCACCGTCAGGGTGATCGCGGAGCGGGTCTGCTGGCTGGCGATGACGTCGACGAAGTTCTCCCACCCGCCGGAGACGGTGGTGCCGACGATGGCGGCGAGGGGGATCAGGACGAGCAGGCTCAGCCACATGACCGCGACCCCGAGACCGATCCCCGCCCCGGTGGTGAGCGACCCCGGACGGCCCGACCAGCGCTTGCGCGTGGTCGGGCCATCAGGAGCGGTGAGGACAGTTGTCACTGCTTCCCGGTCTCAGCCTGGATCTTGGTCACGATGCCGTCCTTCTCGTCGAAGAACTTCGTGTTGGCCTCCGACCAGCCCCCGAAGTCCTTCTCGATGGTGAGCAGCTTCGCCGGGGCCGGGAACGGCTTGGCCGGGTCGTTGGCGCCCTCGACCTCGTAGTCGACGTCGTCGCCCGAGAGCGGCCGGAAGCCGGACTTGCCGAAGAGCGCCTGGGCCTCGTCGGTCAGCACGAACTCGAGCCACTTCTTGGCCTTGGGGTCGGCGTCCTTCAGCACGGCGCCGGGGTTCTCGATGAGCAGGGTCTCCTCGGGCACGACGTAGTCGAAGTCCTCGCCGTTCTGGCGGGCCAGGATGGCCTCGTTCTCGTAGGAGATGAGGACGTCGCCGTTGCCGGAGGTGAAGGCGGTGGTGGCGTCCCGGCCGCCGCCCGGCAGCGCGACGGTGTTGCCGAAGAACTTGGTCAGGTAGGCCTTCGCGTCGGCCTCGGTGCCGCCGTTGGCGATCACGCTGCCCCAGGCGGCGAGGATGTTCCAGCGCGCGGATCCCGAGGAGCCCGGGTTGGGGGTGATGATCCCGACACCCGGCTTGACGATGTCGGCCCAGCTCTTGATGTTCTTCGGGTTGCCCTTGCGGACGACCAGCACGACCGTGGACTGGGAGACGATTCCCTTGTTCTCGCCGGCATTCCAGTCCTTCGCGACGAGGCCGGCGTCCACGAGCCGGGTGACGTCGCCCTCGAGCGAGAAGTGCACGTAGTCGGCGTCGAGGCCGTTCTCCACTGATCGGCTCTGGTCGCCGGAGGGGCCGTAGGAGGACTTCCAGGTGACGCCCTTGCCCTCGTCGGTCTTCGCCCAGGCGGCCTCGATGGTCTTGTTCGCGGCCTCGGGAACGGCGAAGCCGACCAGGCTCAGCTGGGTGCCGCCCTCACCGCCGCTGTCAGAGCCACCGCACGCGGCGGTGGCGAGCAGGGCCAGGGAGAGCGTGGCTGCGCTGAGCAGACGGAAGCGTGACGTGCGGGCCATGGGTGGACCTTTCGGGGGGAACGTCGAGGACTCGACTCGGTGCGGAGGAGCAATACTGCTGTAAGTTACTACATTTTAGTGAAGTGCCCGTCTATTGGGACGGCGTGCCGCAGCACGTGGTCCAGACCTGTGCAACCCCGTCTTGGCAGCAGAGACGGGCGTCGAGGGTGCGCGCGGGCCGATTACCGTTGCCCAGGCGGGCATCGCGCCGTACCGGCGGCCCCTGCGGATTAGAACCTGTTCTAGTTCTAGGCGTAGGATCTCCCCGTACCATAGGAACGCGGGGCACTTCTGTGCGCCGCGATTCGCCTCAGAAAGAAGGACACCCAAGGTGACCAAGCAGGTCAAGCAGCTCGACCGCGTGATCATCCGGTTTGCCGGGGACTCCGGCGACGGCATGCAGCTCACGGGGGACCGTTTCACCCAGGAGTCCGCTGCCTTCGGCAACGACCTCCAGACCCTGCCGAACTTCCCCGCCGAGATCCGTGCGCCCCAGGGCACGCTGCCTGGCGTGTCCTCGTTCCAGGTGCACTTCGCCGACCACGACATCCTCACCCCGGGCGACTCCCCGGACGTGCTGGTCGCGATGAACCCGGCGGCCCTGAAGGCCAACCTGCCCGACATGAAGCCGGGCACCTCGATCATCGTGGACAGCCACGACTTCAGCGGACGCAACCTGATCAAGGCCGGGTACGCCGGCAACCCGCTCGAGGACGACTCCCTGAGCGACTACGCGCTCAACGTCGTGGACCTCACCGGCATGACGGTCGCCGCGGTCAAGGAGTTCGGCCTCTCCCGCAAGGACGCCGCCCGCGCGAAGAACATGTTCGCCCTCGGGCTGCTGTCGTGGATGTACGGCCGCCCGACCGAGACGACGACCGAGTTCCTCACCAAGCGGTTCGCCAAGGCCCCCGACATCCGCGATGCGAACATCACCGCGTTCAAGGCCGGCTGGAACTTCGGTGAGACCACCGAGGCCTTCGCGGTCCAGTACGAGATCAAGCCCGCGCCGATGTCGGCCGGGGTCTACCGCAACATCACCGGCAACCTGGCGCTCGCCTACGGCCTGGTGGCCGGGTCGGTCCAGTCGGGCCTGCCGATCTTCCTGGGCACCTACCCGATCACCCCGGCCTCCGACGTGCTGCACGAGCTGAGCAAGCACAAGCGGTTCGGGATCACCACCTTCCAGGCCGAGGACGAGATCGCCGGCGTCGGCGCGGCGCTCGGCGCCTCGTTCGCCGGCCACCTCGGGGTCACCAGCACGTCGGGCCCCGGCATCGCGCTGAAGTCGGAGACCATCGGGCTCGCCGTGATGACCGAGCTGCCGCTGGTGATCATCGACGTCCAGCGCGGCGGCCCCTCCACCGGGCTTCCCACCAAGACCGAGCAGGCCGACCTGCTGCAGGCCATGTTCGGGCGCAACGGCGAGTCGCCGGTGCCGATCGTGGCCCCGCAGTCCCCCGGCGACTGCTTCACCGCGGCGGTGGAGGCGGTGCGGATCGCAGTCACCTACCGCACGCCGGTGATGCTGCTCTCCGACGGCATGCTGGCCAACGGCTCCGAGCCCTGGGCGATCCCGGAGATCGACGAGCTGCCGGTGATCGACCCCGGCTTCGCGACCGGCCCCAACCACGAGTCCACTGACAAGAACGGCGACCCGGTCGCCGACTTCTGGCCCTACCTGCGCGACGAGGAGACCCTCGCGCGCCCGTGGGCGATCCCGGGTACCGCCGGCCTCGAGCACCGCATCGGCGGGCTGGAGAAGGGCGACGGGCACGGCAACATCTCCTACGACCCGGGCAACCACGACTACATGGTCCGGATCCGGCAGGCCAAGACCGACCGGATCGCCGACTCGCTGCCCCCGCTGGAGGTCGACGACCCGTCGGGTCGGGCCAAGGTCCTCGTGATGGGCTGGGGTTCGACGTACGGTCCGATCGGCGCGGCCTGCCGCCGGGTCCGCAAGGCCGGCATGGACGTCGCCCAGGTCCACCTGCGCCACCTGAACCCGTTCCCCAACGACCTCGGCGAGATCCTGAAGCGGTACGACGCCGTGATGATCCCCGAGATGAACCTCGGCCAGCTCTCCCTGCTGATCCGGGCGAAGTACCTCGTCGACGTGGTCGGCTACAACCACGTCCGCGGCCTGCCGCTCAAGGCGGCCGAGCTCGCCGAGGCGATCACCGACCTGATCGAGACCACCGACTCGTCCTCGTCGGTCGAGCCGTCGTCGCCGGTTGAGCCTGTCGAAACCACGACCTCCCAGGAGTACGCGCGATGACCGCCACCCAGCCGCTGCCCTTCCCCGGCCTCAAGGGCGTTCCCACGACCGACCTCAAGCAGACCGGCAAGGACTTCACCTCCGACCAGGAGGTGCGCTGGTGCCCCGGCTGCGGCGACTACGCCGTGCTCAAGGCCGTGCAGTCCTTCCTGCCCGACCTCGGCCTGCTCCGCGAGAACATCGTGTTCGTCTCCGGCATCGGCTGCTCCTCGCGCTTCCCGTACTACCTCGAGACCTACGGGATGCACTCCATCCACGGGCGTGCCCCCGCGATCGCCACCGGCATCGCCACCGCGCGCGAGGATCTCTCGGTGTGGGTCGTCACCGGCGACGGCGACGCGCTCTCCATCGGCGGCAACCACCTGATCCACGCGATGCGCCGCAACGTGAACATGACGATCCTGCTGTTCAACAACCGCATCTACGGCCTCACCAAGGGGCAGTACTCCCCCACCTCCGAGCCCGGCAAGGTCACCAAGTCCACGCCGGCCGGATCGGTCGACCACCCGTTCAACCCGGTGTCGCTGGCGCTCGGCGCCGAGGGGACCTTCGTGGCGCGCACGATCGACTCCGACCGCAAGCACCTCACCTCGGTGCTCGCGGCCGCCGCCGCCCACCGCGGCACCTCGCTCGTGGAGATCTACCAGAACTGCCCGATCTTCAACGACGGCGCCTTCGACGCGATCAAGAACCCCGACACCAAGGCCGACGCGATCATCCCGCTCGTCCAGGGTGAGCCGATCCGGTTCGGTCTCCAGGACGAGCACGGCAACCCCAGCAAGGGGATCGCCCGGTCCGCGACCGGTGGCGTCGAGGTGGTCGACCTGGCCACGACCGACGAGGCCGACCTGCTCGTCCACGACGCCCACGCCGACGACCCGACGACCGCGTTCGCGCTGTCGCGGCTGACCGATGCGGGCGTGCTGCACCAGTCCCCGATCGGCATCTTCCGCCAGGTCGAGCGGCCGACGTACGACGACCAGGCGCGGCAGCAGATCGCCACCGCCTCGTCCGCTCAGGACGACCCGCGGCAGGCGCTGGGCCGGCTGATCAGCGGCAGCGACACCTGGACCGTGGTCTGACCCCGTTCCCGGGCCGTTAGGCTCCGGAGGTGACAGAGCAACGTCGTGGATTCCTGCTCGGCGCTGCGGCGTACACGATGTGGGGCGTCTTCCCGCTCTACTGGGGGCTGCTCGAGCCCGCCGGCCCCGTGGAGATCCTCGCGCACCGGATCGTGTGGTCGCTGCTGGTGCTGCTCGGGCTCACGTTCGCCCTGCGGCGTACCTCCCAGCTGCGGGCCATTGTGCGCAGCCCGCGGCTGGTCGCGATGCTGAGCGTCGCCGCGGTCGTGATCGCGATCAACTGGGGTGGCTTCATCTACGGCGTGAACCAGGACAGGGTCGTCGAGGTCTCCCTGGGCTACTTCATCAACCCGCTGGTCACCGTCCTGCTCGGCGTCCTCGTCCTCAAGGAGCGCCTGCGCCCGCCGCAGTGGGTGGCGATCGGGATAGCCACGCTGGCGGTCGTCGTGCTGACCGTCGACTACGGCCACCCGCCGTGGATCGCGTTCATGCTGGCGTGCTCCTTCGGGACCTACGGGCTGGTCAAGAAGAAGGCCAACCTCGAGGCGGTGGAGAGCCTCACCTTCGAGACGTTGGTGCTCACCCCGGTCGCGCTGGGCTACCTGGTCTGGCTGTGGTCCCAGGGGTCCGCCAGCTTCGGCGCCCACGGCCTCTCCCACGAGCTCCTGCTGGTCTCCACCGGCCTGGTCACCGCGGTGCCACTGATCTGCTTCGGAGCCGCCGCGATCCGGGTCTCGATGACCACGATCGGCCTGCTGCAGTACCTCGCCCCGACGATCCAGTTCGCCCTCGGCCTGCTGGTCTTCCACGAGGCGATGAGCCCGGTGAAGTGGATCGGCTTCTCCCTGGTCTGGGTCGCCCTGGCCATCTTCACCGTCGAGGCGATCCGCAACCGGTCCATCCAGCTCCGCCTCGCCGCGGAGGCAGCCGCCCTCTGACCCCGAGCGGGCAGGAACGTCACGCCCGGCGTGACACACTCGCGGGATTCCGGACAGGTACGAGGCATGAAGACACCACGTGGCAGACCCGAAGAGGACGCCGAGGCACGGTTCCGGGCGCTCTACGAGTCCACGTACGACGACCTCGTCCGGTTCGCGCAGCGGCGAGCCGACCGCAGCCGCGTCGAGGACATCGCCGCCGAGACGATGCTGGTCGCGTGGCGCCGCCACGACGAGCTGCCGGTGGCGGCGGGTGACGCGCGGGCCTGGCTCTTCGGGATCGCCCGCAACCTGCTGCTGAACGCCCGCCGTGGCGAGCGGCGGCGGGGTGCGCTCGACGTACGGATCGCCGACGCAGCCGCCGACCGGGTGGCCCCCGACGACGCCGACCTCGTCGCCCACCGGGTCGACCTCGCTCGCGCCTGGCAGCTGCTCGCTCCGCAGCACCAGGAGGCCATCGCCTTGGCGGTCTGGGACGAGCTCACCTCGTCGGAGGCCGCCATCGTCCTGGGCATCTCCGCGACGGCGTACCGCCTGCGGCTCTCCCGCGCCCGGCGCGCGTTGCGTGCCCTGGCCGAGCACCTGCCCACCTCTGAACCGACCGTCACCGAACGGAGCCCCGCATGAACGACACCCTCCTGCGCCAGCTCGACCCCGCGGACCCGCCGAGGGCCGGACTCTCGGAGCGCGCACGCGCGGACCTCGCCCACATCGTGACGACCGACCGCGCGCCGCTCCCCCTCGACCAGCGTCGGCGCCCGAGCGTCCGCGTCGGCATCGGCCTCGCCGCCGCGGCCTCGCTCGCGACTGTCGCAGTCCTTGCACCGAGCGCTCTGCGCGGCGGCGACACCGCGTTCGCATCCTGGAAGCCGACTGCCACGACGCTGTCCGCCGACCAGGCCGCAGAGGCCGGACAGAGCTGCCGCGACAGGCTCGCCGAGTCCGGTCCCGCCCCGACCGAGGTCGACGTGGTGCTCGCCGACCGCCGCGGAGCCTGGACCACGGTCTTCTTCAGCGGAGCCGGCGGCTTCAGCGGGCTGTGCATCACCGACTCGAGCGCAGGATGGTTCCGTCACGACATGATCGGCTCTGCCGGCGTTGCGACCGGCCTCGACCGCTCCGGCGAACGAGCGGTCGAGGCCACCGATCTCGGCACCGGCCTGATGGCGGCCGGAGAGATCTTCGTCGCGGCCGGCGTCGTGGGCCCCGAGGTCACCGGCATCACGCTCCACACCACCTCGCACGGCCCCGTCACCGCAACCATCAGCGACGGGCACTTTGCCCTCTGGTTCCCCGGAGACGAGCTCGCGGGGCTCTCCGTCATCCCCGTGCAGGCGACGTACGCCGACGGCAGCACCGCCACGGTGCAGCTAGGGCTCTGAGCCGCTGGCGATCAGGGCCGACCATTTCCGCCCGGTCACGGCCTCAGGCCGGGGAGAGCCAGGTCCAGCCGGGAAGGTTGCGCAATACGCCGAAGGCGAGCACCAGGGCGAGGAGGGTCCAGATCGTCCAGGGCGGCAGGGAGGTGGACCGGGGGGCGGGAAGGCCGGCGACTCGGAGCACCCAGGTGAGGAACGCGAGCGCGAGGTAGGGCACCGCCAGCACCGCGAGGGGGTTGCGGGCCAGTGCTCCCGCCACGTCGCCGTGCAGCAGGTCGTGGGTGGCGCGCAGGGCACCGCACCCGGGGCAGTAGAGACCGGTCGTGGCGAGCAAGGGACAGGTCGGGTAGTGGCCGGGCTCGTTGGGGTCCACCACGAACAGCGTCACACCGGCAGCGAGGCCACCGAGGGTCACCGCCGCGATCGCCAACGCCCCGCCCCGCCGGCTGCTGCCGACAGGTGCGGGGCGTTGCGCGAGAGCCACGTCGGGCTACGGCGCGGTGGTGGTGTCCATCGACACTGCGCCGACAGCGATCAGCACGATGTAGAGCAGCACGAAGATCGCGCCGATGACCGTGGCCCACAGGGCGAAGGTCTTGGCCTTCTTCGAGGCGGCCTGGGCTCCGGCGACGTCACCGGCGGTGAACTTGCTGTTCACCTGGGCCGAGAACACGATCGCGGCGATACCGAGCGGCAGGCAGCAGAACAGCGTGCTCAGGATCGACCAGACCAGGTAGTTCGGGGGCGGGGTGCCCCCGTAGCCACCGCCGTAGCCGGGCGGCGGGGGCGGCGGGGCCGCCGACCCGTAGTCGCCGTATCCGCCGCCGGGCGGTGGTGTGTTCGCAGACATCGACATCAGTACTTTCTCTCGGACACGCTGCTGGATTCACGTGATCGGGAAACGCACCCTATCCACATCCACCGGTCGCAGCGGACATTTCACCCCGGACACACGGCGGGTCAGCTGGTGCGGAGCGCGACCGCGTCCGCGAAGCCCTCGAGAGCTGTCCGGATGGCACCCTCGGGCAGGACCTTGAGCAGGTCCTTGGCCTCCGCGGCCAGCTCGACGACGTAGGCCTGGGCCTCACGCATGGCCGGGTGGGCGCGCAGCAGCGCCAGCGCCTCCGCGTGCAGCGTGTCGTCGGAGAGGTCGGCGTCGAGCAGCTCCAGCAGCCGGGCGTCGGCCGGGTCCTGCGAGCGCTTGGCGATCAGCACCGGCAGGGTGGGCACGCCTTCACGCAGGTCGGTGCCGGGGGTCTTGCCGGAGTCCTCGGAGTCCGATCCGACGTCGAGGATGTCGTCGGAGAGCTGGAAGGCGACGCCGACCTTCTCGCCGTACGCCGTGAGCGCCTCCTCGACCTCCAACGGGGCCCCGGAGAACCGGGCGCCGTAGCGGGCGGAGGTCGCGATCAGGGAACCGGTCTTGCCGGCCACCACCCGCAGGTAGTGCTCCAGCGGGTCCTGCTCGGCCGTGGGGCCGAGGGTCTCCAGGATCTGTCCCTCGACCAGGCGGCCGAAGGTCTGGGCCTGGACCCGGACCGCCTCCGCCCCGAGGTCAGCGGTCAGCTCGGAGGCCCGCGCGAACAGGAAGTCGCCGGTGAGGATCGCGACGTGGTTGTCCCAGCGGGCGTTGGCCGAGGCCGCCCCCCGGCGCAGGTCGGCCTCGTCCATCACGTCGTCGTGGTAGAGCGAGGCGAGGTGGGTCAGCTCGACGACGCACGCGGCAGTCAGCACACCGTCGGCGTCCGGGTCGCCGGTCTCGGCGGCCAGCAGCACGAGCAGGGGACGGAACCGCTTGCCCCCGGCGCTCATCAGGTGCCGGGCGGCCTCGGTGACGAACGGCGCCTCGCTCCTGACATGGCCGACGAGAGCTTCCTCCACCTCCTCCATCCGCGCCCGCAGCCGTGCCTCGAGTGCCGGATCGACGATGGGGAGGGCCAGGGACGTGCTCACTGGGAGCCCCGGTGGGATCGTGCGGTGATGCTCACCGGATGAATACTCCCACGCGCCCGAGCATGTCGAGCAGGGCACCCGGGACGAGCCCGAGGAGCAGGGTCATCGCGACACCGACGGCGATCACGGTCCCGGTGAGCACGCTCGGGGTGGTGACGCTGGGCCCCTCCCCGACCGGCTCGGCGAAGAACATCATCACGATGACCTTGACGTAGAAGTACGCCGCCACGGCGGACGCGATCACCGCCACGATCACCACGGGCCAGGCGCCCGCCGCCACTGCCGCGGCGAACACGGCCCACTTGCCGGTGAACCCACTGGTCAGCGGGATGCCCGCCATCGCGAGCAGCAGGAAGGCGAACAGGCCCGCGACGAGGGGCGACTCCTTGCCCAGTCCCTGCCAGCGGGCGAGACCGGTGGCCTCTCCGCCGCCGTCGCGGACGACGGTGACCAACGCGAACGCGGCCAGCGTGGTGAAGGCGTAGGTGGTCAGGTAGAACAGCACCGCCGAGACGCCGGTCAGGCTGCCCGGCTCGACCACGTCGAGGGAGCGGATGCCCAGGAAGCCGGTGAGGATGAACCCGGCGTGCGCGATCGAGGAGTAGGCCAGCAGTCGCTTGATGTCGGTCTGCGTGAGCGCCAGCACCGAGCCGACGACCATCGTCAGGATCGCGATCACCCACACCATCGGGAGCCAGTCCACCCGGTTGGCACCGAAGGCGACGTAGAACAGCCGCAGCAGGGCACCGAAGGCAGCCACCTTGGTCGCGGCCGCCATGAACGCGGTCACGGCGGTGGGGGCGCCCTGGTAGACGTCCGGGGTCCAGGCGTGGAACGGGACCGCGCCGACCTTGAACAGCAGGCCGACGGCCATCAGCGCGATGCCACCGAGGAGCAGGCCGGCGCTGCCGGTGTCGCCGGAGACGGCCTCGGTGATCTCCGCGAAGCCCATCGACCCGGCGTACCCGTAGACCAGGGCGATGCCGTAGACGAAGAAGCCCGAGCTGAACGCACCGAGCAGGAAGTACTTCATCGCCGCTTCCTGGCTCAGCAGGCGACGACGACGCGCCAGCCCGCACAGCAGGTACAGCGGCAGGGAGAGGACCTCGAGCGCCACGAACATCGTGAGCAGGTCGTTGGCCGCAGGGAACATCAGCATGCCGGCGACCGAGAACATCAGCAGCGGGAAGACCTCGGTGTGCTCGAGACCCTTGGTCGACGCCTCGCGCTCGGCATCGGTGCCCGGCAGCGCAGCAGCCTGTCCGGCGAAGGCGGTGACGCCGCCTTCGAGCCGCCGCTCCGCGAACAGCAGCACGCTGAGCAGGGCCAGCACCAGGACGAGCAACCAGCAGAACAGCGCCGGGCCGTCAGCGGCCAGGGCCCCCATCGCGACGACCTTGCCGCTCTTGGGGGTGTCCGCGCCGGGGTCGAGCCGGGCGAACACGATCACGGTGGTGGTGATCGCGGCGATCAGCCCGACCAGGGCGACGAGGACCTGCAGCAGGTACCGGCGGCCGCGCGGGACGAAGGCCTCGATGAGTACGCCGATCACGGCGATCCCGAAGACGATCAGGATCGGCGAGACGGTGAGGTACTCGATTTTCGGAGCTTCGAAGCCGTTCACTTCGCCGCCTCCCCTTCACTCACCCGCGGCTGCGGGTCCTGCAGGCCGACCTCGGACATGGTGTGCTCGACGGCCGGGTTGATCACGTCGAGCAGCGGCTTGGGGAAGAACCCGAGCACGATGATCAGCAGCACCAGCGGCGCCAGCGAGGACACCTCGCGCACGTTGAGGTCCGTCATCCCCGCGACGCCCTCACGGACGGGGCCGGTCATCGTGCGCTGGTAGGTCCACAGGATGTAGATCGCGGCCAGCACGATCGCGGGCACGGCGAACGCCGCCACCCACGGGGAGTAGACGAACGCGCCCACGAGCACCAGCAGCTCCGAGACGAACGGCGACATGCCCGGCAGGGACAGGGACGAGAGCCCCGCCACCAGGAACAGGCCCGCGAGCACCGGGGCGACCTTCTCGACCCCGCCGTAGTCGCTGATCAGCGCGGAGCCGCGCCTGGAGATCATGAAGCCGGCGACCAGGAACAGCGCCGCGGTCGAGAGACCGTGGTTGAACATGTAGAGGTTGGCGCCGGCGAGGCCCTGGCTGTTCATCACGAAGATGCCCAGCACGATGAAGCCGAAGTGCGAGACCGACGTGAACGCGATCAGCCGCATGATGTTGTCCGAGCCGATGGCCATGAACGCGCCGTACAGGATGCTGATGATCGCCAGCACCACGACCACCGGGGTGGCCCAGCGCGACGCCTCGGGGAACAGCTCGAGGCAGAACCGGATCATCCCGAAGGTGCCGATCTTGTCCAGCACGCTGACCAGCAGCACCGAGGTGCCGGGGGTGGCGTTCTCGGCCGTGTCGGGCAGCCAGGTGTGCACCGGGAACATCGGGGCCTTGATCGCGAACGCGATGAAGAAGCCGACGAACATCCAGCGCCCGACCGAGGTGCCGAAGTCGATGTCGGCCAGGTCCGAGATGAGGTACGACGGACCGCCTGCCGTCTTCGAGGACTCGACGTAGAGGCCGATCACCGCGGGCAGCATGATCAGCCCGCCGGCCAGCGAGAACAGCAGGAACTTCACCGCTGCGCGGACCCGGTTGGCCCCGCCGTACCCGGCGATCAGGAAGTAGACCGGGATCAGCGTGGCCTCGAACAACACGTAGAACAAGAACACGTCGGTGGCCGCGAAGACGCCGATGGAGAGGCCCTCGAGGGCGAGCACCCAGGCGAAGAAGCCCTTGGCGCCCCATCGACCCTGGTCGGCGTCGTGCCACGAGGCCAGCATCACGATCGGGGTGAGGATCACCGTGAGCAGCACCAGGATCAGGCCCAGGCCGTCGAGCCCCAGCGCGTAGTGGGCGCCGAAGAGCCCGATCCAGGTGACCTGCTCGGTGTACTGGAAGCCGTCACCGGCGTCGTACCCCAGGGCCAGGGCGATGCCCAGCGCGAGGGTGAGCACGGAGAACCCGATCGCGACCTGCTTGATCGCAGCCGATCCCGGGCGTGCGGGCATGAACAGCAGCACCAGCGACCCGATGATGGGCAGCAGGAGGAGGAAAGTCAGCCAGGGGTAGTTCATGCGAGGTTCACCACCACGAGCGCGAGAAGGACCAGGACGGCGCCGGCGAGCAGCGACAGCGCGTAGGAGCGGACGAAGCCGTTCTGTCCGAGCCGCATCAGGGTGGAGAGCCCACCGAGGGCGCGCGCGGTGCCCTCGACCCCTCCGTCGACGGTGTTCCGGTCGAAGGTGGCCAGCCCCTGGGTGAAGCTCTTACCCGGGTTGACGACCACGAGGTCGTTGAACGCGTCGCCGTAGAGGTCGTTGCGTCCGGCCCGGGTGAGCACGGAGACCTTCTCGGGAGCCTCGCGGGGCACGTCACGCTTGCCCACCAGGAACCAGGCCAGGGCGACACCTGCGGCGACGACCGCCACGATGAGGATGGTGATGACGATCGCGGGCAGCGGGGGCTCCTCGTGGGGGGTCGCACCGGTGACCGGTGCGAGGAACTTCAGGATCCAGTCGTTCAGCAGCAGGAACCCGCCCAGCACCGACAGCGCGGCGAGGACGATCAGCGGCACGGTCATCACCTTGGGCGACTCGTGCGGGTGCACCTCGGGCTCCCAGCGCTTGTCGGTGAAGAAGGTCATCAGCATCAGCCGGGTCATGTAGAAGCCGGTGACACCAGCGCCGAGCAGCGCGCAGATGCCGAGCACCGGGTTCTGGGCCAGGGCCGTCTCGATGATCTTGTCCTTCGACCAGAAGCCGGAGAAGCCGGGGAACCCGATGATCGCGAGATAGCCCATCGCGAACGTGGCGAACGTGACCGGCATCGCCTTGCGCAGTGCGCCGTAGTGCCGCATGTCCACGTCGTCGTTGGTCCCGTGCATCACCGAACCGGCGCCCAGGAACATGTTCGCCTTGAAGAAGCCGTGGGTGATCAGGTGGAAGATCGCGAACGCGTAGCCGGCGACGCCGAGCCCGGAGGCCAGCACCATGTAGCCGATCTGGCTCATCGTGGAGCCGGCGAGCACCTTCTTGATGTCGTCCTTCGCGCAACCGATCCAGGCGCCCATCAGCAGCGTGATCGTGCCGATGATCGCCACGGCGAGCCGGGCGTCGGGGGTGTACTCGAAGATGAACTGCGAGCGCACGATCAGGTAGACGCCGGCGGTGACCATGGTGGCCGCGTGGATCAGGGCCGAGACCGGGGTCGGGCCCTCCATCGCGTCCAGCAGCCAGCTCTGCAGTGGGAACTGCGCGGACTTGCCGCAAGCGGCAAGCAGGAGCAGCAGGCCGATCGCGGTCATCACGCCCTGCGTGGCGCCCTCGGTGAGCCCGCTGACCTTCTCGAAGGAGGTGGTGCCGAAGGTGACCAGGATCAGGCCGATGCCGAGCGAGAGCCCGATGTCGCCGATCCGGTTGATCACGAACGCCTTCTTGGCGGCGGCTGCGGCGGTGGGCTTGTGCTGCCAGAAGCCGATCAGCAGGTACGACGCCAGGCCGACGCCCTCCCAGCCGAGGAACAGCCCGACGTAGTCGGAGGAGAGCACCAGCACCAGCATCGCGGCGACGAAGAGGTTCAGGTAGGCGAAGAAGCGACGACGACGCGGGTCGTGCTCCATGTAGCCGATCGAGTAGACGTGGATCAGCGCCCCCACCCCGGTGATCAGCAGCAGGAACAGCGCCGACAGCGGGTCGTAGAGCAGCCCGAGCTCGACCGTCCAGTTGCCGGCCTCGAACCAGGTCCACAGGTTCAGGCTGATCTGCCGCTCGGCGGCGTCACGGCCCAGGATGCCGAAGAACAGCACCAGCGAGCACACGAACGAGCCGATGACGGTGGCCGTGGCGAGCAGGTGCCCGAAGCGGTCGGTACGACGACCGCCCAGGAGCAGCACGGCAGCGCCGATCGCCGGCAGGGCGATGACGAGCACCAGCGGAAGTCCCAGCGACCCCGCCGAACCGGGATCCACCACGGGGACGTGTCCCTCGTGGCCCCCTTCGGCGAGGACGCTGATGGCAGATGTGATCACTTCTTTACCTCAGTACTTCAGCAGGCTGGCGTCGTCGACCGAGGCCGACCGGCGGGTGCGGAAGATGGTCATGATGATCGCGAGCCCGATCACGACCTCGGCGGCGGCCACGACCATGACGAAGAACGCCGCGATCTGCCCCTCGAGGTTGCCGTTGACGCGGGCGAACGTGATCAGGGCGAGGTTGCTCGCGTTCAGCATCAGCTCCACGCACATGAACACCACGATCGCGTTGCGCCGGGTGAGTACGCCGACCGCGCCGATGGTGAACAGGATCGCGGAGAGCACGATGAAGGGTGTGGCGCTCATCGGCCTGCACCCCCGTGGTCGTCACGCGGCTCGACGCTCTCGTCGTCGCCGAAGCTCTCCACCTGCCGGGCGCTACCGGGGTCGCGGTTGACCGACCCACGGGCGAGCAGCACACGGGAGATCGACGACTGGGCGACGCTCCCGTCGGGCAGCAGCGCCGGGGTGTCGACCGCGTTGTGCCGGGCGAAGACGCCGGGCGCGGGAAGCGGGCCGAGGTGCTTGCCGTGCTCGGCGTAGTCACGCATGCGCTGGGCGGCGGTCTCCGCCTGTCCGGCCTTCGGGCTGAGTCGCTCCCGGTGGGCGAGCACCATCGCGCCGAGCGCAGCGGTGATCAGCAGTGCCGAGGTGACCTCGAAGGCGAAGACGTACTTGGTGAACAGCAGCTGGGCGATGCCCTGGACGTTGCCCTCCGCGTTGGCGTTCTCCAGACCGGTGATCATGCCGACCGAGACCTGGGCGACGCCGAGGACGAGGATGGCGCCGAACGCGAGCCCGACCAGCACGGCGAAGAGCCGCTGCCCGCGGATCGTCTCGACCACGGAGTCGGAGGCGTCGACGCCCACGAGCATCACCACGAACAGGAACAGCATCAAGATCGCGCCGGTGTAGACGATGATCTGCACCGCGAACAGGAAGGGCGCGTCCTGCACGGCGTACAGCACGGCGAGGCTGATCATCACGACCGCGAGCAGCATCGCGCAGTGCACGGCCTTGCGCGCGAACAGCAGCCCGAGGGCGCAGATCACCATCACCGGGGCGAGGATCCAGAACGCGGTCATGACGTGGTCACGTCCTGACCGTCGTCCTTGCGACGCATCGTGCCGCGGTAGTAGTCGCCCTCGTCGTCGCCGAGCCGCATCGCGTGCGGCGGCGGCTCCATGCCGGGCAGCAGCGGTGCGAGCAGGTCGGACTTCTCGTAGATCAGGTCCGAGCGGTTGTTGTCGGCCAGCTCGTACTCGTTGGTCATCGTGAGCGCACGCGTGGGGCACGCCTCGATGCACAGACCGCACAGGATGCACCGCAGGTAGTTGATCTGGTAGACGCGGCCGTAGCGCTCACCGGGGCTGAACCGCCCCGAGCCGTCCTCGGTGTCGACGTTCGAGGCACCCTCGACGTAGATCGCGTCGGCCGGGCAGGCCCAAGCGCACAGCTCGCAGCCGATGCACTTCTCCAGCCCGTCGGGCCACCGGTTGAGCTGGTGCCGGCCGTGGAAGCGCGGCGCTGTCGGCTGCTTGTCCTCGGGGTACTGCTCGGTGACCACCTTGCGGAACATGGTCCGGAACGTGACTCCGAACCCGGCGACCGGGTCCCAGAACTGTTCTTTCAGGGACGCCATCAGCGCACCTCTCTCTCAGGCATGGGGGGCACCGGGTAGCCGCCGGCGAAAGCGTCGAACGGTTCGTCGGAGGTCGTCTCGGCCTCGGCCGGCTTCTGCCGGTCCTCGAAGAAGAGCAGCGCCACCACCAGCACACCGAGCACCGCGGCGATGCCGATCAGCCAGTTGCGGTCGAAACCACCCTGCAGGTCGACCACGCGGATCGCAGCGACAGCGACGATCCAGACGATGGAGATCGGGATGAGCACCTTCCAGCCGAACGCCATGAACTGGTCGTAGCGCAGCCGGGGCAGCGATCCACGCAGCCAGATGAAGATGAAGATGAAGAAGAGCACCTTGCCCATGAACCACAGGAACGGCCAGTAGCCCTCGTTGGCGCCTTCCCAGATGTGGGCGATGCCGAAGGGCGCCCGCCAGCCTCCGAGGAACAACGTGGTCGCGAGCGCCGAGACCGTGGCCATGTTGATGTACTCGGCGAGGAAGAACAGGGCGAACTTCAGCGAGGAGTACTCGGTGTGGAAGCCGCCGACGAGCTCGCCCTCGGCCTCGGGCAGGTCGAACGGCGCCCGGTTGGTCTCCCCCACCATCGCGATCATGTAGATCACGAACGAGGGGATCAGCGTGAACGCGAACCAGATGTCCTTCTGGGAGTTCACGATCTCCGAGGTCGACATCGAGCCGGCGTGCAGGAAGACCGCGACCAGGGCCAGGCCCATCGCGACCTCGTAGGAGATCATCTGCGCGCTCGAGCGCAGGCCGCCGAGCAGGGAGTACGTCGATCCCGACGACCAGCCGCCCAGGACGATGCCGTAGATCCCGATCGAGGCGATCGCCATCACGAAGATGACAGCGACCGGCATGTCGGTGAGCTGCAGCGGCGTACGCAGGTCGGTGAACGGGACGTCGACCACCGGACCGAACGGGATCACCGAGAAGGTCAGGAACGCGGGGATCACCGCGATCACCGGCGCGAGGACGAAGACGACCTTGTCGGCCGCCGTCGGGATGATGTCTTCCTTCAGCGCCAGCTTCACGCCGTCGGCCAGGCTCTGCAGGAGGCCGAAGGGACCGTTGCGGTTCGGACCGATCCGGTGCTGCATCCGGCCGACCACGCGGCGCTCCCACCAGATGTTGAACAAGGTGAGGAGCACCAGGACCACGAAGACCAGCACGGCCTTCACGATCACCAGCCACATCGGGTCGTGCCCGAAGTCCTTGAGCGTGACGCTGGTCTCGAGGGCGACGACTGCACTGGTCACTGGATGCCTCCGGTGATGGTGACGGGACTGCCGGCCGGCCCGACGTGGTGCCGGACCGAGGCGCCGGGGGCGCTGGCAGGCGCCCAGACCGTGCCGGGAGCCAGGTCGGCGACGCCGACCGGGAGCTCGAGGGAGCCCAGCGGGCCGGTCAGGGTGACCAGGTCACCGGCGAGGACGCCGATCTCGGCCAGCGTGGTCTCGTTGACCAGGACCACCGGCTTGCGTGCGGTACGGCGCAGGTCGTCGGCGCCGTCCTGCATCCGGCCGTCGTCGATGAGCTGCTTCCACGAGGCCAGGACCAGGGTGCCGTCCCCGTGCGTGCTCGACTGCCCGGTCGGGCGGTCGAGCGCAGTCCCCTGGTGGTCGGACGTAGTCCCGTGGTGGTCGAGCAGAGTCGAGACCCGCTCGCCGTCCCAGGGACCGACGTGGCCCATCTCGGTCCAGACCTGGTCGGAGGTGCGGAAGCCCAGTCCCTGCGCGAGACCCGTGTCGAGCTCCTCGGCGATGCCGGCGAGCACGCGCAGGTCGGGCAGCGAGTTCGGGTTGTGCAGGACCTTGCCGAACTGGCGGATCCGGCCCTCCCAGTTCACGAACGTGCCGGAGCGGTCGGTGACCGGGGCGACCGGGAAGACCACGTCCGCGGCCCGGGTCACCTCGGAGGCACGGACCTCCAGGGAGACGACGAAGCCGGCGTTGGCGATGGCCTCGCGGGCCAGCGCCGGGTCGGCGAGGTCGGCGGGGTCGACGCCACCGATGACCAGGCCACCGAGCTCGCCGGCCGCCGCGGCCGCGATGATCGCGTCGGCGTCGCGACCCGCCGTCCCCGGCAGGTCCTCCACGCCCCAGACACCGGCCAGGTCGGCGCGCGCCGCGGCGTCGGCCGCGGGTCGTCCACCGGGAAGCAGGTTGGGAAGCGCACCGGTCTCGATCGCTCCACGGTCACCGGCACGCCGGGGGATCCAGGCGACGCGGGCACCGGTGACAGCAGCGAGGCGGGAGACCGCCGAGAGCGCACCGGGTACGGCGGCGAGCCGCTCGCCGACCAGGATGAGGCCGCCGCTGTCGAGGGCGACGTCGCCGTCGTGGGCCAGGGCGTCCAGCGCCGCTGCCTCGTCGCCGGGCCGGGTCGGGATCAGCGTGCCGGACATCTTGTGCAGTCCGCGCGAGGTGAACGGGGCGATGGAGTAGATCGGCAGCAGGCGGCCCCGCGCGGTCTTGCGCAGCCGCAGGAAGACGGTGCCGGCCTCGTCCTCGGGCTCGAACCCGACCATCACGATCGAGCGGGCGGACTCGAGGTCGGCGTAGGTCACGGCGCCCGTCTCGGGGACGGTGAGCACGACGTGCGCAGCGAGGAACTCGGCCTCCTCGGCCGAGTGCGGCCGGGCGCGGAAGTCGATGTCGTTGGTGCCGAGGGCGACGCGGGCGAACTTGGAGTAGGCGTAGGCGTCCTCGACGGTGAGCCGACCCCCGGGGAGCACGCCGACACCGCCGGCGGCACGGGCGGCGGCGAGGCCGCGGGCTGCCACGAGGAACGCCTCCGGCCAGCTGGCCGGGCGGAGCTCGCCCCGCTCACCATCGGCAGAGGCCTCGTCGCGGACCATCGGGTAGGTCAGCCGGTCGTCGAGCATCGCGTAGTTGAACGCGAACCGGTCCTTGTCGGTGATCCACTCCTCGTTGACGGCGGGGTCGTCACCGGAGAGCCGGCGCATCACCTTGCCGCGACGGTGGTCGGTGCGGATCGCGGAGCCGCAGGCGTCGAGCTCGGCGATCGTCGGCGTGGAGATGAGGTCGAAGGGCCGGGCGCGGAAGCGGTACGCCGAGGAGGTGAGCGCACCCACCGGGCAGATCTGGATGGTGTTGCCGGAGAAGTAGCTCTCGAAGGGCTCCTTCTCGTAGATGCCGACCTGCTGCAGGGCGCCGCGCTCGAGCAGCGCGATGAACGGGTCACCGGCGATCTGCTCGGAGAAGCGGGTGCACCGCGCGCACAGCACGCAGCGCTCACGGTCGAGCAGCACCTGCGCGGAGATGTTGATCGGCTTGGGGAAGACGCGCTTGCTCTCGGTGAACCGGGTCTCGCCGCGTCCGTTGCTCATCGCCTGGTTCTGCAGCGGGCACTCGCCGCCCTTGTCGCAGACCGGGCAGTCGAGCGGGTGGTTGATCAGCAGGAACTCCATGATCCCCTGCTGGGCCTTGTCCGCGACCGGGGACGTGGCCTGGGTGTTCACGACCATCCCCTCTGCGACCGTGATCGTGCAGGAGGCCTGGGGCTTGGGCATGGCGCGGCCGTTGCCGGCGTCGGGGACGTCGACCAGGCACTGGCGGCAGGCGCCCACGGGCGCGAGCAGCGGGTGGTCGCAGAAGCGCGGGATCTGGACGCCGATCTGCTCGGCAGCCCGGATCACCAAGGTGTTCTTGGGGACCGAGACCTCGACTCCGTCGATGGTCAAGGTGACCTCGTCGGACTTCTCCACCTCGGTCGTCGAGTCCTTCGTGACCGTCATGCGTGTGCCTCCACCTTCGCGAAGATCGTGGACGCCTCACGGTCGAAGGGACAGCCGCCGTGGGCGAGGTGAGCGAGGTACTCGTCGCGGAAGTACTGGATCGAGGAGCTGATCGGGCTGGTCGCACCGTCGCCGAGGGCGCAGAACGCACGACCCAGGATGTTGTCGCACTGGTCGAGCAGCAGCTCGAGGTCGTTCTCCGAGCCCTGCCCCTGCTCGAGCCGGGCCAGGGTCTGGGCCAGCCACCAGGTGCCCTCACGGCACGGGGTGCACTTGCCGCACGACTCGTGCTTGTAGAACTCGGTCCACCGCAGCACCGCGCGTACGACGCAGGTGGTCTCGTCGAAGATCTGCAGCGCCCGGGTGCCGAGCATCGAGCCCTCCGCCGCCACGCCCTCGAAGTCGAGCGGGATGTCGAGGTGCTCGGCGGTGAGGATCGGGGTGCTGGACCCGCCCGGGGTCCAGAACTTGAGCTCGTGGCCCTCGCGCATCCCGCCGGCGAGCTCGATCAGCTGGCGCAGGGTGATGCCCAGCGGCGCCTCGAACTGTCCCGGGTTCGCGACGTGGCCGGAGAGGGAGAAGATGCCGAAGCCCTTGGACTTCTCGGTGCCCATCGAGGCGAACCACTCGGCTCCGCGGTCGATGATGCTGGGGACCGAGGCGATCGACTCGACGTTGTTGATCACGGTCGGGCTGGCGTAGAGGCCGGCGACGGCGGGGAACGGCGGTCGCAGTCGCGGTTGGCCCCGGCGGCCCTCGAGGGAGTCGAGGAGCGCGGTCTCCTCGCCGCAGATGTAGGCACCGGCACCGGCGTGGACGACGAGGTCGAGGTCGTAGCCCGAGCCGTGGATGTCCTTGCCGAGGTGACCGGCGAGGTAGGCCTCCTGCACGGCGCGCTGGAGGCGGCGGATCACGTGCAGCACCTCGCCGCGGACGTAGATGAACGCGGTGTTGGCGCGGATCGCGTAGGCGCTGATGATCACGCCCTCGACCAGCGTGTGCGGGGTGGCCATCATCAGCGGGATGTCCTTGCAGGTGCCCGGCTCGGACTCGTCCGCGTTGACCACGAGGTACTTCGGGTTGGGGTTGTCCTGCGGGATGAAGCCCCACTTCATCCCGGTGGGGAAGCCCGCGCCGCCCCGGCCGCGCAGGTTGGAGGCCTTGACGACCTCCACGACGTCGGCCGGCGCCATCGCGAGGGCCTTGCGCATCCCGGCGTACCCGCCCTGCTGCTCGTAGGCAGCCAGGGTCCAGGAGCGGTCGGAGCCCCAGTTGTCGGTCAGGACAGGGGTCAGCGTGTCTGTCATGCGTCGTCACCACCGGTGTTCGCGGGGTTGTCCTCGTGCTTGGCCTCGATGCCGGACTTCTCGACCTCGGACTCGGATTCGGTGTGCTCGGCCTCGTGGCTCCCGTCCGCCTTGTCGGCGGCCGTGGAGCCCTCGGCGACGTCCGCCTCGTCGCTGCTCTGCTCGGCCTCCTCAACCGAGGGTGCCGCCCAGCCCTGCTCGCGTGCGATCACGCGGCCGACCAGCGAGGAGGGTCCCGCGGAGGGGCCCTCGTCGGCGAGGTCGTCGGGGAAGCCGGCCAGCACGCGCTCGGCCTCGCGCCAGGTGCCCAGCCGCGGTCCGCGGGTGGAGTGAACCTCCACGCCGGTGCGCAGGTCGTCCACGAGCTGGGTGGCCGACTCGGGGGTCATGTTGTCCATGAACTCCCAGTTGACCGTCATCACCGGTGCGTAGTCGCAGGCCGCGTTGCACTCGATGTGCTCGAGGGTGATCTTGCCGTCCTCGGTGGTCTCGTCGTTGCCGACGTCGAGGTGGTCCTTGAGCCGCTCGAAGATCAGGTCGCCGCCCATGATCGCGCACAGGGTGTTGGTGCACACCCCGACGTGGTAGTCCCCGACGGGACGGCGCTTGTACATCGTGTAGAAGGTCGCGACGCCGCTGACGTCGGCGGCACTGATGCCCAGGATCTGGGCGCAGGCCTCGATGCCGCGAGCGGTGACCCGCCCCTCGGCGCTCTGCACGAGGTGCAGCATCGGGAGCAGGCCGGAGCGCGCCTGCGGGTAGCGGGCGGCGATCTCCTCGAGCTCGGCGTAGGTCTTGGGGTCCAGCGGCGCCTCGCGGGTGACCTCGCTGGTGGAGACCCCGGTTGCGGTGGTGCCGTCGTCGATGCCGGGGATCCGGCCCTCGCTGCTGTCGGAGGTCATCTGTCCACTCCTCCCATGACGGGGTCGATGGAGGCGATGGCCACGATCACGTCGGCGACCATGCCGCCCTCGCTCATCACCGAGGTGCCCTGCAGGTTCACGAACGACGGGTCGCGGAAGTGCGCGCGGAACGGGCGGGTGCCACCGTCGGAGACGAGGTGCGCGCCGAGCTCGCCGCGCGGGGACTCCACGGGGACGTAGACCTGGCCGGGCGGGACCCGGAAGCCCTCGGTGACCAGCTTGAAGTGGTGGATCAGGGCCTCCATCGACTCGCCCATGATGTGCTTGATGTGGTCCAGGCTGTTGCCCATCCCGTCACTGCCGATCGCCAGCTGGCTGGGCCAGGCGATCTTCTTGTCGCCGATCATCACCGGGGCTCCCTCGAGGCCGGCGAGGCGCTCGACGGCCTGCTCCACGATCCGCAGCGACTCCCACATCTCGTTGAGCCGGATCCGGAAGCGCCCGTAGGCGTCCGGGGTGTCCCAGGTCTGGACCTCGAAGTCGTAGTCCTCGTAGCCGCAGTACGGCTCGCTCTTGCGCAGGTCGTGGGGGTAGCCGGTCGAGCGCAGCACCGGGCCGGTGATCCCCAGCGCCAGGCAGCTGGCCAGGTCGAGCTGGCCCACGCCGACGAGTCGGGCCTTGAAGATCGGGTTGGCGTTGCACAGTGCGGCGTACTCGGGCAGCCGCTTCTTCATCAGCGCGATGAAGGACCGGATCTCCTCCAGGGCGCCCGGGGGCATGTCCTGGGCGACGCCGCCGGGGCGGATGAACGCGTGGTTCATCCGCAGGCCGGTGATCAGCTCGAAGAGGTCGAGGACGAGCTCGCGCTCGCGGAACCCGATCGTCATCACGGTCAGCGCGCCGATCTCCATGCCGCCGGTCGCGATCGCGACCAGGTGGGAGGAAAGGCGGTTGAGCTCCATCAGGAGCACCCGCATGACCTGGGCCTTCTCGGGGATGTCGTCCTCGATGTCGAGCAGCCGCTCCACGCCGAGGCTGTAGGTCGCCTCGTTGTAGAACGGGGAGAGGTAGTCCATCCGCGTGCAGAACGTGACGCCCTGCACCCAGGTGCGGTACTCCATGTTCTTCTCGATGCCGGTGTGCAGGTAGCCGATGCCGCAGCGGGCCTCGGTGACCGTCTCGCCCTCGAGCTCGAGGATCAGCCGGAGCACCCCGTGGGTGGAGGGGTGCTGCGGGCCCATGTTCACGACGACCTTGTTGTCGTGCTCCTCGTTGATGCCGGAGACGACGGAGTCCCAGTCCTGCCCGGTGACGGTGAAGACCCGTCCCTGGCTGGTCTCGGACTGCGGGGCGTAGGCGTCTTGTTCGGTGGTCATCAGCTGTAGCTCCTCCGCTGATCGGGCGGCGGGATGGTGCCGCCCTTGTACTCGACCGGGATGCCGCCGAGCGGGTAGTCCTTGCGCTGCGGGTGGCCGGGCCAGTCGTCGGGCATCTGGATGCGGGTGAGCGCCGGGTGGCCGTCGAAGATCAGGCCGAAGAAGTCGTAGGTCTCGCGCTCGTGCCAGTCGGCCGTGGGGTAGGTCGCCACCACGCTGGGCACGTGCGGGTCCGACTCAGGGGCGGTGACCTCGACGCGGATCCGGCGGTTGTGGGTCATCGAGAGCAGGTGGTAGACCGCGTGCAGCTCGCGTCCGGTGTCGTCGGGGTAGTGCACCCCGCTGACGCCCGAGAGCAGCTCGAAGCGCAGCTTCTCGTCGTCACGGAGCAGCTTGGCCATCGCGGCCAGCTCCTCGCGGCGGACGTAGAAGGTGATCTCGCCGCGGTGCACGACGACGCGCTCCACGGCCGACTCGAGGCCGGCAGCCCGGGTGGCCTCGGTGAGCGCGTTGGCCACGTCGTCCATCCAGCCGCCGTACGGCGGGTGCGAGGCGCCGGGCATCTCCACGGGACGGGTCAGGCCGCCGTACCCGGAGGTGTCGCCGCTGCCGTGGACGCCGAACATGCCCTTGCGACGGCCGATCTGCTCGCCGGTGCCGTCGTCGGGGAGGTTCTCCGGCATCTTGTCGGTGGAGTCCACCTCGGTGCCGGGGCTGGTCTCGCGGTTGATCTGGGGGTTCTTCTCGGCGCTGTTGTCCGGCTTGTCTTCTGGGCTCACCTCATCAGCCCCTTCATCTGGCTGGAGGGGATCGCCTTGAGGCCGGTCTCCTCGTTGGCCTCGATCTCGGCGAGCCGGTTCACCCCGAGCTTGGTGGCCTGCACCTGGTCGTGGAGCTTGAGGATGGCGTCCATCAGCATCTCGGGGCGCGGCGGGCAGCCCGGCAGGTACATGTCCACGGGGACGATGTGGTCGACGCCCTGGACGATCGCGTAGTTGTTGAACATCCCGCCCGAGCTGGCGCAGACGCCCATGGCGAGCACCCACTTGGGCTCGGCCATCTGGTCGTAGATCTGGCGCAGCACCGGGGCCATCTTCTGGCTCACCCGGCCGGCCACGATCATCAGGTCGGCCTGCCGCGGGCTGGCGCGGAAGACCTCCATGCCGAAGCGGCCCAGGTCGTACTTCGGGCCGCCGCTGGTCATCATCTCGATGGCGCAGCAGGCCAGGCCGAAGGTGGCCGGCCAGAACGACGCCTTGCGGAAGTAGCCCGCGACGCCCTCGACGGTGGTGAGGAGTACGCCGGCCGGGAGCTGTTCTTCAATGCCCATGACTTTCAGTCCCTGCTAGTCGGGAGGTGTCCGGAGATTCGTTCGGAGAGACCCATGCTCAGTCCCATTCCAGGCCGCCGCGGCGCCATACGTACACGTAGGCGACGAAGACGGGCACGATGAACAGCACCATCTCGACGAGGCCGAACAGGCCCATGTCGTCGAAGGCCACCGCGATCGGGTAGAGGAACACGATCTCGATGTCGAAGATGATGAACATCATCGCGGTGATGTAGTAGCGGACCGGGACCCGGCCGCCGCCGACGGGCTGCGGCGTGGGCTCGATCCCGCACTCGTAGGAGTCGAGCTTGGCGCGGTTGTACCGCTTGGGGCCGGTGAGGCTGCTGACCACCACGGAGAAGACCGCGAAGCCGGCCGCGAGGACCATGAGTGCGATGACCGGCGTGTAGAGCGCGTTGTCCATGGTCCTCCTCGATCATGTCGCTTCGTGAACATGTGAATACGTTCACGAACTCTCGACGGTGTCAGCATAGAGGTCTCGATCACATCATGCGAACCCGCCCTGTCCGGGTCGCGCAAGCCTCTGACCAGCGGATTTAGGGCACGTTCGTGTTGCCTATATGAGGCCTGGCGAAGTCGCTGGTCAGGCCCTCGCGCGGTGCAGCGCGACGATGCCGCCGGTGAGGTTGCGCCACTGCGGAGCGCTCCAGCCCGCGGCCGCGATCCGCTCGGCGAGGCCGGCCTGGTCGGGCCAGGCACGGATCGACTCGGCGAGGTAGACGTAGGCGTCCGGGCTCGAGGAGACCGCACGGGCGATCGAGGGCAGCGCCTTCATCAGGTACTCCAGGTAGAGGGTCCGGAACGGCGCCAGGGTCGGCGAGCTGAACTCGCACACCACGAGGCGGCCGCCCGGCCGCGTGACCCGCAGCATCTCGCGCAGTCCCGCGTCGGGGTCGACGATGTTGCGCAGCCCGAAGGAGATCGTCACCGCGTCGAAGGTGTCGTCGGCGAACGGCAGCCGGGTGCCGTCGCCGGCCGTGAACGGCAGGTGCGGCCGGTTGCGCTTGCCGACCTGGAGCATGCCGACCGAGAAGTCGCACGGGACGACCATCGCGCCGCGGTCCAGGAACGGCTGGGAGGAGGTCCCGGTGCCGGCCGCGAGGTCGAGCACCCGCTCCCCCGGCTGGGGGTCGACCGCCTCGACGACGTCGTGCCTCCAGCGACGGTCCATCCCCAGGGAGAGGACGTCGTTGGTGAGGTCGTAGCGGCGGGCGACGTCGTCGAACATCGCTCGCACCTCGGCAGGCTTCTTGTCCAGGTCAGCGCGAGTCACGACTGCAGCCTATGCAGCGCCGGCGTGAACACCGGGGCTGGTCCCGGGAAAACCGGGTTCGCCACCGCGTAGGCTTTTTCCGTGACCAGCCCCAGCCAGGCGAGCGCAGCTCCCGTCAGCAGGCTCGTCGCGCACACCTTCGAGGTCACCTCCGGCGACACGCTGCCCGCGAACCTGCTGGACCTGCTCCCCGGCACGGACCCCGTGGCGTGGCTGCGCCGGGGCAAGGGCCTGGTCGCGTGGGGCGTGGCCGCACGCTGCGTGACCTCGGGCCCGGACCGCTTCGCCGACGCCGACGACTGGTGGCGCGCGGTCACCGACGCCGCCGAGATCCACGACGAGGTGCGCGTCCCCGGCACCGGCCTGGTGAGCTTTGGCAGCTTCGGCTTCGCCGACGACCCCGGCGACAGCGTCCTGGTGGTCCCCCGCGTGCTCGTCGGTACCCGCGAGGACCGGGCCTGGGTCACCGTGATCGGCACCGACGAGCGGCCGGCGGTACCCGACCTGGTGCGCCAGGGACCCGTCCCGGCGCCCCGCGGCGTGACCTTCGCCGACGGCGCGATGAGCGGCGCGGCGTGGGAGTCGGTGGTGGCGCAGGCCGTGCAGCGGATCGCCGCCGGTGAGCTGGAGAAGGTCGTGCTGGCCCGCGACCTGATCGCCACCGCGACCGAGCCGATCGACGTGCGCTGGCCCCTGCGACAGCTCGCCGAGTACTACGAGATGTGCTGGACCTTCCACGTGGAGGGCCTCTTCGGTGCCACCCCCGAGATGCTCGTGCGCCGGGAGCGGGGCCTGGTCACCTCCCGGGTGCTGGCCGGCACCATCCGGCGTACCGGCGACGACGATCACGACCTGGCACTCGCCGGGCAGCTCGCCCGGTCCTCGAAGGACCTGGAGGAGCACGAGTACGCCGTCCGCTCGGTCGCCGACTCGCTGGCGCCGTACTGCTCCTCGATGAACGTCCCCGAGGTGCCGTTCGTGCTGCACCTGCCCAACGTGATGCACCTGGCCACCGACGTCGCGGGCGTGGTCCACGCCCCCTCCTCCGGGGCCGGCGGCGCCACCGTCCTCGAGCTCGCCGCCGGGCTGCACCCCTCGGCCGCGGTCGGCGGGACGCCGACGAAGGTGGCGACCGAGATGATCACCGAGATCGAGGGGATGGACCGCGGTCGCTACGCCGGCCCGGTGGGCTGGATGGACGCCGCCGGCGACGGCGAGTTCGGCATCGCCCTGCGCTCCGCCGAGCTCGACGGCAACCAGGTGCGCCTCTTCGCCGGCTGCGGCATCGTCGCGGACTCCGACCCCGAGGCCGAGCTGGCCGAGGCCCAGGCCAAGTTCCTGCCCGTCCGCGACGCGCTGGCGGACTGAGCCCGCTCCCTCTTGGCCGGGGGGTGTTCGCATACGCGCGGACACAAGTCGGCGCGATCGGGGCTGCTGAGCGTCGCGCCACCCGTTTTTCAGGACTTGTGTCCGCGCGTCTGCGAGAAACGGCCTGCGAGAAACGGCCTGCGGGATCGCCGTCCTAGTAGGAGCGGCCGGGTCCCCCGCGGACCCGCGGCCGCGTCCCCACCATGGGCGACCGGGTGCCGGGAGCAGTGGCAGGCGGGATGTCCGGCGGGGCGTGCGGCTCCACGTCGAGGTGCTCGCGCTCGTGGACGGCCCGCTTGATCTGGTCGAGGTTGTTGCGCAGCAGGTCGGCGACCAGCTCGTCCATCCTCGGGTCGCCGAGCATCTCGATGACCACCCGCAACGTGGTCTCGCTGGCCTGGCTGATGATCGTGTCGTAGCCGGGCAGCAGGCCGACCACCCGCGACGCGGGGTCGGCGCGGACCTTCTCGGCCACCAGCGCAACCAGCTCGTCGCGGTTCTCCAGCAGCGCCGCGGAGATGTTCTTGGTGTAGTGGCCCGTCTGGATCACGTCGGCCACCTCGTCGAGCACCGCGACGGTGATCGGCCGCTTGACCAGCTCCACCACCCAGAGCGAGAGCCGGTTGATCCGGCGTACGACGAACGGTGCGCGCAGCCCACGCCGCACCAGGGCCCGCGTGGTCAGGGCGGCACCCAGGGCCAGGACGAGGAAGGCGCCCAGCGCCAGCAGCACCAGCTCGACGACGGAGCGGTCCCGGAGCCAGTCGATCACCCGCGGCCGCTCAGAGGTCCTGACCCGGCTCGAGGCGCACGTAGGTCTGCTCGCGCTCGCCCAGGAAGCGGTCCAGCTGCGGGCCGATGACCTTCAGCCCGATCTCGCTGTAGATCGAGTCGTGGATCGCGAGAGAGCGCGGCGCCCCGACGTCGCGGGCGAAGTCGATGCACTCACTGACCTTCAGCCACGGCGCGCTGACCGGGAGCAGCAGCAGGTCGACGTCGACCTCCGGCACCACCAGCGCGTCACCGGGGTGGAAGATCGTCATCCCCTCGACCTCGAGCAGGTAGCCGCTGTTGTCGAAGCGCGGCAGCTCGGGGTGGATCACCGCGTGCTTCTCCCCGACCACCCGGGTCGGCACACCCGGGTCGAGCTCCTGGCCGGGCTCGACCACGTTGACCCGCTCGACGAGGTCGGGGGCGTCCTCGCGGATCTTCGCCGCGACCGCGGCGATGGTGTGGATCGGGGCGTCCGTACGCCGCAGGTGGTCGGCCAGGTAGTGATCGGGGTGCTCGTGGGTGATCAGCACGGCGGTCGCCCCGGCCACCGCCTCGGCGTCGGTGAACGCGCCGGGGTCCAGCACGATGGTGTGGTCGCCGGTCTCGATTCGCACGCACGCGTGCCCGAACTTCGTGATTCTCATGGGGCGACGGTAGCGACCACCGAGGAGAACGGGGAGACCGCGCGCGTCACCGGTCGAGGTTGACGCCGCTCGGCGGTGCCGGGATGTTGGCGCCCACGACGCTCTGCACGTTCAGGCACCCCTGGTTGCCGCCCGCGGCGCACACCGTGGGCGCCGCGCTGGTGCCGCAGGTGCCGCGCTGGTGCCGCGCTGGTGCCGCGCTGGTGCCGCAGGTGCCGCAGGTGCCGTACAGCGTCAATCGTCACCGAGCCAGGGCCCGGAGCCGTTCGTCGAGCTCGCGCCGGTTGTCGCGGCGTACCACGGCCTCGACCACCTCGATGCCGCCGTTGGGGCTGGCCAGGGCGTGCTCGAGCTCGGCCCGCTCGGTGACCCTCCAGTGCGGGGTCCGGGTGGCTGCGCACAGCGCAGCCAGGTCGACCCCGTGGGGGGTGCCGAAGAGCTTGTCGTAGGCGCCCGCGTGCTCGGGTCCGCCCTGCTCCAGGGTGGCGAAGATCGAGCCGCCGTCGTCGTTGGCCACCACGATGGTCAGGTCAGGACGGGCCTCGGCGGGCCCGGCCACCAGCGCGGTCAGGTCGTGCAGGAACGTGACGTCGCCGAGGTAGGCGATCGCGCGGGTGCTCCGCGGCCGCCCGAGCGCTGCGCCGATGGCGCTGGACACGGTGCCGTCGATCCCGGCGAGCCCCCGGTTGGCCAGCACCATCCGCCGTTCCCCGACGGGGTGGGCGCTGGCCATCAGGTCGAGGTCGCGGATCGGGTTGCTCGCCCCGACGAACAGCAGCCCACCGGGTGGGTTCGCGGCGTTGACCACCGCGGCCACGTCGTACGGCGTGAGGCCGGGCTGGGCCGCGACGAAGGCGTCGACCCGGCGGCCCACCTCCCGGTCCGCCGTACGCCACTCGTCGAGCCAGCGTTGGTCGTCGCTCTCCGCGACCGAGACGGCGTCGTGCTCGGCGTCCACGGGGAACGGCCGCTGCGGCCACCGCCCCCGAGGGCGCACCGAGACCACCTCGACATCCGCGCGCCCCAGCAGCCGCGACACCGGCCGCGACAGGGTCGGGTGCCCGAAGACGATCGCCCGCTCCACCCGCGCCCCGAGCTCGGTCCCCAGCAGCAGCCGGTAGGTCCGGATCGGGTTCGCCCCCGTCCGCGACCCGCTGCTCGGCTCCGCGAGCAACGGCCACCCACCCCGCTCGGCCAGGATCCGTGCCGGCGGCCCCGCATCATCCCCGGCCACCACGACGGTGCGCGGGCCGTGGGGCAGGTCGTGGGGGTGCCCAGGACCCGCATTTGCTGGCAAATTCCGCTGCTCCGGCTGGACAGAGTGAAATTTCCCAGCAATTGCGGGGAGCTGGTCGCCCACGAGCGGCTCGTCCAGCTGCACGTTCAGGTGCACCGGGCCGTCTGGGAGCCAGGCGGCGTCGAGGGCGTCGAGGGACGGGGCGGTGAGGTCGGCGAAGCTGGCGGCGTCGCCGAAGAGGCGGACCTGGTCGGTGGTCTGGTTGGCGCCGGTGCCGCGGAGGCGGGCGGGGCGGTCGGCGGTGATCGCGACCAGGGGTACGCCGGCATGGGCGGCCTCGAGGACCGCGGGGTGGAGGTTGGCCGTCGCGGTGCCGGAGGTGGTGACCACGGCCGCGGGGCGGTGGGAGCTCTTCGCCAGCCCCAGGGCGAGGAAGGCGGCGGTGCGCTCGTCGATGCGGGTGTGCAGGGTGATCCCCGGGTGCGCCAGCAGCGCGAAGGACAACGGGGCGTTGCGCGAGCCGGGGCACAGCACCACGTCGGTCGTCCCGCGCTCGACGAGCTCCTCGACCAGCCAGGTGGCCAGGAGCGTCGAGGGGGCGGGCGGCTCGGGAGAGGTCACGAGCGACGATCCTGCCGCACGGCCTCCACCTCGGCCATTCGCAGGCGCCAGTGCTCGACCCGGTCCGCGGGCGCGGCGAACCGCGCCAGCGCGGCCTCGTCGACCACCGGGCGGCGTACGGGCAGGAACCCGTCGACCGGCAGCAACGGGTCGGCGACCACGTCGCCGCTGAGCAGCTGCACCGTCGCCAGCCCGCAGGCGTGCGGCAGCTCGGGAAGGGCGGCGGCGAGCGCCACCCCCGCGGCGATGCCGATGCTCGACTCGACGGCGCTGGAGACGACGACGGGCATCGCGATGTCCTCGGCGATCCGCAGGCAGGCGCGTACGCCGCCCAGCGGCTGCACCTTGAGCACCGCGATGTCGGCCGCCTCGAGGTCACGCACGCGGTAGGGGTCGGCCGCCCGGCGGATCGACTCGTCCGCCGCGATCGGCACCGAGACGCGGCGCCGCACCAGGGCGAGGTCCTCGACGGAGGCGACCGGCTGCTCGACGTACTCCAGCCCCCCGGCCGCCCGCTCGAGCGCGGCGATCCGGCGGACCGCCTCCTCCACGGACCAGCCGCCGTTCGCGTCCACGCGGACCATCCCGTCGGGCCCGAGCGCGTCCCGGACGGCCTCCAGCCGCGCCTCGTCCTCACCGGGCTCCTGCCCGGCCTCGGCGACCTTCACCTTCGCGGTCCGGCAGCCCGAGGAGGCGAGCACGATCTCGCGGGCACGCTCCGGAGAGCAGGCCGGCACGGTCACGTTCACCGGCACCCGTGATCGCACCGGCTCGGGCCAGCCGAGGTCCGCGGCCTCGCGGGCACAGGCGAGCCAGGGCGCGGAGGTGGGCGCGTCGTACTCCAGGAACGGGCTGAACTCTCCCCATCCCTGATCGCCCCGGACCAGCGCGCCCTCGCGCACGGTGATGCCGCGGAACCGGGTGGTCAGGGGGATCGCGAAGACGCTCATGCCAGCTCCCGCAGCCGGACCCGGTCCGGCTTGCCATTGGGCAGCAGCGGGATCTCCTCGACGACGACGAGCTGTCGCGGCGCCCACGTCCGCGGCTCGACCAGGTCGCGCAGCCCGTCCAGGGTGAGCGGGTCGTTGGGGGCCACGAACGCCACCACGCGCTCCCCCCACTCGGGGTCCGGGGCGCCGAGCACCTCCACGGCCCGCACCGCCGGGTCGGCGGAGAGCATCGCCGCCACGGCGGCCGCCGGCACCTTCACACCGCCACTGATGATCACGTCGTCGGCCCGCCCGGTCACGCGCAGCCGGCCGTCGGCACCGAGCCGGCCGAGGTCGCCGGTGCGGAACCACCCGTCGCGCAGCACCTCCGCGGTCCGCTCCGGGTCGTCCTCGTAGCCCTCGAAGAGCATCGGCCCGCGCAGCAGCACCTCGCCGTCCTGAGCCCCCCGCAAGTCACCGGTGTCCTCGGGCTCCTCGATGCGCACCTCGACCCCGGCGAGCGGCTCGCCGTCGTAGACGCAGCCGCCGCAGGTCTCGCTCATCCCGTAGGTCTGCACCACGCGGATGCCGTGGGACTCCGCCTCGCCGCGCACCTCGGGGTTCAGGGGTCCCCCGCCGATGAGCACGGCGTCGAAGGCCGCGAGCGCCTCGACGTCCTCGGCGCTCCCGTCGTTCATGTCGCGCAGCAGCCGGACCAGCTGGGTCGGGACCAGCGACACGTAGCCGCGTCCGGACATGCGCTCCAGCGCCTCGGCGAAGTCCTGCTCGAAGAGCACCGGCTCGGTCCCGGCCACCACCGAGCGGTAGAGCACCTGCACCCCCGCGACGTAGGTCGGCGGCAGGTTGAGCACCCACTGCCCGGGGCCGCCGAGCCGCTCGTGGGTGCCGAGGGCCGAGGCACGCATCGCGTCCCGCGAGAGCCGCACCCGCTTGGGCCGGCCGGTCGAGCCGGACGTGGCGATCACCAGGGGCTCGGGATCGGTCGCGGCGTCCCACTCGCGCAGCAGCGCGAGGATCTCCTCGGCGTCACCAGTCACCGGCCGCAGGCTGCTCACGTCGGCCACGCTAGTCGGACCGGCACCGGCCGGTGGCGGCGCGTGCCCTGACACAATCCGGCCATGCCCTCCCCCGCCCCCTCGATCAGCCAGTGGGTCGCGGGCGCGCGGCCCCGCACGCTGCCTGCCGCCGTCGCCCCCGTCCTCGCCGGAACAGCGATCGCGCTGTGGGAGGACCAGGCGGTGTGGTGGAAGGCGGCGCTGGCCCTGGCGGTCTCGCTGCTGCTCCAGGTCGGCGTGAACTACGCCAACGACTACTCCGACGGCATCCGGGGCACCGACGACTCCCGGGTGGGACCGCTGCGCCTGGTCGGCAGCGGGCTGGCCACTCCCCGCGCGGTCAAGACGGCGGCGTTCGCGGCGCTGGGCGCTGCCGGACTGGTCGGGCTGGTCCTGGCCGCGACGACCGCGTGGTGGCTGGTGGCGGTGGGCCTGCTCTGCATCCTCGCGGCCTGGTTCTACACCGGCGGCTCCCGCCCCTACGGCTACATGGGGCTCGGCGAGGTGATGGTGTTCGTGTTCTTCGGGCTGGTCGCGGTCCTGGGCACGACGTACGTCCAGACCGAGACCTTCGAGCTCCCCGCGCTGTACGCCGCCGTCGGGGTCGGGGCCTTCGCCTGCGCCATCCTGGTCGCCAACAACCTGCGGGACATCCCGACGGACACCGTCTCGGGCAAGCGCACGCTGGCCGTGGCCCTCGGCGAGGACCGCACCCGTGGCCTGTTCGCCCTGCTGGTCGCCACAGCCGGTGTGGCCCTGGTCGGGGTTGCCCTGACCACCACCTGGTGGACGCTGCTCGCACTGGCCGCCGGCCCCGCCGCACTGCGGGCCACCGCGACCGTGCTCCGTCAGCGAGCGGTCGGGCCCGGCCTGATCCCCGTGCTCCAGCTGACCGGCGTGGCCGAGCTCCTCTACGCAGCGGGGATGCTCGCGGGCGTGGCGATCAGCCGGATCTGAGCGACGCCCCTCGCGGCGGCCGAGGCGGCCCCGCGCTCCGCGTCACGCCCGGGACGGTGGCACACTGGCCGGCATGTGGCTCATCATCCTGCTCGGCATCGTGGTCGTCTGCGCACTCGCCTACACCAACCGCGTCAAGCTGCTCGCCAAGGTGCTCGGTCAGTCCGAGACCCGGATCAACCGGCAGCTCAAGCGCAAGCCCCGCTGACCGGACTCAGTCCGAGTCCTCCTTGGCCCGGTGCTCATCGAAGCTCCGGCTCGCCCGCTTGGCGCGTGCCTCGATCGAGAGTGCCAACCGCTCTCGCTGCGGAGCCAGGAACTTCAGCGACAGCATCGAGGACCCGATCAGCGCGACCAGGAACGGCACCAGCAGGACGCCGTCCTTGCCGAACAGCAGCACCCAGACGAAGGCAACGACCGCGAAAGTGGTCACGAACAGACTCAGGCGGAGCAGCGTGTAGATCGCGAATGCCTTCACAAGACAAGGCTACAAGCGGCCTCGACCCGGTCTGAGAGCGGCCTACCGCCCACCAACTACATTGGAGCCATGTTGCGGGTCGTTTTCTTCCTTGCCTTGTTCGCGGCGGTCCTCTACGCGTTCTTCTGGCTGCTCGACCAGCGCAAGAACCGTGGCGGCGGCGGTGGCACGGCCGCCAAGCGCACTCCCCCCGGCCCGGTCGGGCCCGACGACGACGAGGAGTTCCTGCGCGAGCTCGAGCGCAAGCGTCGGCACAGCAAGGACGAGGGCTCCCCCTCCTAGCGGCGAGGCGCTAGCAGCGCCGTACGCCCCGGTGAGACTTCGGTGAGTCACGATCCCGGGTAGTCCCGATCAATCGGCAGGTCTGTACGCCGGTCCGGGCTGCGATTCGTTCGGGACTATGCGGTTCGTCAGCAAACCGCCCCGCCCCGCTCACTCCAGGGTGCGGACGATCGGGAGCGGCTCGGGTGCGGCGTAGGAGTGCTGGCTGGCGCTGCCGAAGAAGAAGTTGATCCCGACGAAGTTGAACCACAGCGTGGCCAGGCCGACCAGGGCCACGATGGCTGCGGAGCGGCCCTTCCAGCCGGAGGTGGCGCGTGCGTGCAGGTAGGCGGCGTACACCACCCAGGTGATGAAGGCCCACACCTCCTTGGGGTCCCAGCCCCAGTAGCGGCCCCACGCGTAGTGGGCCCAGATCGGCCCGGCGATCAGGGCGGCGAAGGTCCAGATCGGGAACGCGAACGCGTGCGTGCGGTAGGCGACGCGGTCGAGCACGCGCAGCTCGGGGAGCCGGGCGAGGTAGCCGCTCGTGCCGGCACCGGGCGAGCGCTCCTGCTTGCGCAGCCAGCGCTCCTTGACCAGGTAGAGCGCCGAGCACATCCCGCCGAGGGTGAAGGCGCCGGTGGCGATGATCGCGGCCACCACGTGGATGATCAGCCACGGCGACTGCAGCGCGTCGCGCAGCGGGACGACCGGGGTGTAGAGCACCAGGACGTCGATCATCAGCGTCACCAGCACGAAGCTGGTCACGATCGGGGACAGCCACGACAGCGAGTACCGGCGGTAGAGCAGCAGGTAGCCCATCGTGACGACCCAGGTGCCGGTCAGGGTGAACTCGTACATGTTGCCCCACGGCACCCGCACGGGGTCCGAGGCCAGTCCGCGGCTGACGACCGCGATGAAGTGCACGAAGGCAGCGACCACGGTGATCGCGAGGCCGATCCGGCCGAAGAGCTCCGCCCGCTCCGGCTCCTCGGCCGTGGCAGCGCTCACCGGGGCCGCACCGGAGCCGGCACCGACCTCCGCGGCGCCCACGGCGACGGGCTGCTGCTCGGGCTCAGCGACCGTGCGGCCGGCCGCCCACTGGGCGAGGTGGGCGAGGACGGCCAGCGCGTAGACGACGGCGCACGCCGCGACCGCCTGGTTGCTGAGCACCTCGAACTGTTCGTGGGTCACGACGACTCTCCTGCTGCTGTGGAACCTGGTGGTGTGGCTGTGCTGCCGGGGCTCGCCGCGCCGAGTGCGACAGCGAGGTCCTCGATCTCCTCGGACAGGTCTCCCCCTGAGCTGCGGTCGAGACCCGCGACCTCGACGGTAGTACGACCGCCCTCGGTGCGTGCACGCACCCAGATGCGGCGGGGCCGGATGAACAGCGAGCCGAGCAGTCCGACCAGGGCGAGCACGACGCCGCCCAGGGCGACCTTCTGGCCCGGGGTGTGGCTGACCTGGAGCTTGACGTAGCGGCTCACCCGGTCGAAGGTCACCGTGCCGAGACCGTCGGGCAGCGTGGTGGTGCCGCCCATCGCGAGGTCGATGCGCAGCGGCTTCCCGTCGGCCTTCTTGATCGGCTCCAGGCCGTCCTTCTTGAGGCCGTAGACCGACTGCGGGGTGCCGTCGTCGAGGCCGAGGTCGCCCCGGTAGGCCAGCATCGAGATCGCGGGGTTCTTGTCGTCGGGGAACGCCGAGAACGGCCCACTGGCCTGGGTGAAGCCGTACGTCGGGTAGAACTCGCCCTCGAGCCCGAGCTGGGTGTTGCCGTCCTTCTGGGTGGCGTCGGGGACCTTGACCACCCCGTAGGAGAGGAACGTGGCGTCCTCGGGGAGGAAGACCACCGGCCCGGAGAACGCGATGCTCTTGTCGGCATTGCGCACCGTGATGTGCGGCGCGTAGCCGTGGCTGATCAGGAACACGTCGGTGCCGTCGAGGGTCAGCGGGTGGTTCACCGCGATCTCCTGGTGCTTCTCCTCCGCGTCGGGCGAGGCCCGGTAGGTCAGGTCGGCGGCGAACTTGTGCGCCATCCCGGCGTCGCGGCCCTCCCGGATGAACGTGACGTCGAAGTCTTCGACGGTGAACTCGAACGGCGCCAGGTTGGCGGGGTCGAACAGCGCGCCGGCGCGGAAGTCGTCGTACTGGCCCAGGGTGTTGGCGAACCCGTCCTTGGTCACCACGATGACGCCGCCCTTGTAGCCCCACAGCCCGCCGATGGCGAACCCGACGAGCACGATCAGCACGGAGAGGTGGAAGACCAGGTTGCCGGCCTCGCGCAGGTAGCCACGCTCCGAGCTGACCGACCCCTCGGCGGTCGAGACCCGGAACCGCCGCTTGCGCAGCAGCGCCTGGGCCCGTTCCACGACGGCGTCGGGGTCCTCGTCGGTCACGAAGGTGCGGCTGGCCGGCATCCGGGACAGGTGCCGCGGGGGCGGCGGCGGCTGACGTCGTACGCCGCGCCAGTAGACCATCAGCCGCGGGACGATGCAGCCGACGAGCGAGACCATCAGCAGGATGTAGATCGCGGAGAACCACACCGAGTTGTAGACCGAGAACAGGCCGAGCTTCTCGTAGATCGGCGTGAGCTGCGGGTGCTGCTCGCGCCACTGGGAGGCGCGCAGCGAGTCCACGGACTCCTGCGGGACCACCGAGCCGGGGATCGAGGCCAGCGCCAGCAGGAACAGCAGGATCAGCGCGGTGCGCATCGAGGTGAGCTGGCGCCAGGCCCAGCGCGCGAACTCGCGAGGGCGCAGCGGAGGGGCTTCGTAACCGGTGGCGGGCATGTCTTTCTAGACCCCTGACTCGAAGTTGGGGAAGAACCAGGTCTGGATCCAGCCGACCATCTCGGCCCACCAGCCGGTGACCAGCAGCAGGCCCACGACGACCAGCATCAACCCGCCGAACGCGGTCACCCACCGCTGGTGGCGCCGCACCCAGCCGATGGTGCCGAGCATCCGGCGGTAGGCCAGTGCGGCCGCGATGAACGGCAGGCCCAGGCCGAGGCAGTACACGAAGCTCAGCAGCGCCCCGCGGCCGGCGGAGGCCTCGTTGACCGAGAGGGCGAGGACCGCGCTCAGCGTCGGCCCGATGCAGGGCGCCCAGCCGAGACCGAACAGCACCCCCAGCAAGGGAGCGGCCACCAGGCCGACCGAGGGGACCTTGTGGACGCGCCAGTCGCGCTGCATCCACGGCACCACCCCGAGGAACACCAGGCCGAGCAGGATGGTCAGGCTGCCCAGCGCGATGGTGATCTGCCGCTCGTAGGTGAACAGCCACTCCCCCACGGCCCCGAACAGGGTGCCGAAGGAGACGAACACGAACGAGAACCCGAGCACGAACAGCAGCGACCCCGCCAGCATCCGGCCGCGGCGGGCGTCCGCGAGGTCGGCGCCGGAGAGCCCGGTCGCGTAGGAGAGGTAGCCGGGCAGCAGCGGCACCACGCACGGGGAGAAGAACGAGACCAGCCCGGCGAGCAGCGCCACCGGGACCGCGAGCAGCAGGGTGCCGTTGTTCGCAGTGCTCGCGAACCAGTCCCCGAGATCGAGCGGAAGGAGCAGCCCCATCACTTCTTGGGTCACTTCTGCACGTCCCGGACCAGGTCGACGAGGGTCTGCTGGGTGGGGATGGCGCCGAGCACGCTCGCGGCCACGCGGCCCTGCGCGTCGATCACCACGGTGCTCGGGATCGCGCTGGGCGGCAGCGTGCCCCGGAAGGCGAGCAGGGTGCGACCGGAGGGGTCGTAGAGCGAGGGGTAGGGGACCTCGAACCGGCGCTCGAAGGCCAGGCCCAGCTCGGGGCTGGAGTCCCGGGTGTTCACGCCGAGGAACGCGACCTCGTCCCCGAGCTCCCGGGCGGCGCCGGACAGCGCCGGGGCCTCCTTGCGGCACGGGGCGCACCAGGAGCCCCAGACGTTGAGCACGACGACCTTGCCGGCGTACTGGTCCAGCGAGATTTCCTTGCCCTCCAGGGTGGTGCCGGAGACCTCACCGGGCTTCTTGCGCTCATCGGCGGGCAGGCGGGTGATGCCGGAGCCGCTGACGTAGCCCTTGTCGCCGGTGCCGGTCGAGCCACCGCAGGCAGAGACGACCGATGCCAGGAACAGCACGGCGAGCAGGAGACGAACGGGGGCACGCACCTCAGGAACGGGATTCCGACGGAGGCTCCGGGAGCGCCTCCGGGTCGTCGGCGCCTCCCGAGGAGAACGCCTTGTTGCGGTCGGCGACCGGGATCAGGTCACCGGCCGGCTCGGAGTAGCCCACGCTGACCAGCTTGTCGTCCTCGAAGGTGAACGAGGTGACGCTGGCCAGGGTGCAGTGGCGCTTGCGGGGGTCGTGCAGGAAGCCGCGCCCCTCGGCCTTGAGCCGCGTGACCCAGATCGGCAGCTGGTGGGAGACGATCACCGCCTCGTGGCCCCGGGCGGCGTCCCGGGCGTCCTCGACCGCGGACCACATCCGCGCGACGACCTCCTTGTAGGGCTCGCCCCACGAGGGCCGCAACGGGTTGAGCATCTTCGTCCAGACCTGCGGCTTGCGCAGGATCGAGCTGCGGACCCGGAACGGGCTGCCCTCGAAGATGTTGCCCGACTCGATCACCCGGGGGTCGAGCTCCACGGTGAGCCCGCGTACGGCGGCCAGCGGCGCCGCGGTCTCCTGGGCCCGCTCCAGCGGGGAGGAGACGATGTGGGTGATGTCGCGGTGGCCGATCCGCTCGGCCACCCGCTCGGCCATCGCGTTCCCGCGCTCGGAGAGGTGGTAGCCACCCGAGCGCCCGTAGAGGATGCCCTGGGGGTTGTGCACCTCTCCGTGACGGAGGAGGTGGACGACGGTCTTCACGAACGGTCAGTCCCTTCTGGAGCACTGGTCGGTCCGGTCGACGTGCTGGTTGAGCCTGTCGAGACCCGCGCGGCGGCCTCGGCCGCCGCCGGGAGCGCGTCGATCACGTGCTGCAGCGCACGCTCGTCGTGGGCGGCGGAGAGGAACCAGGCCTCGTAGGCGCTCGGCGGGAGGTAGACGCCCTGGTCCAGCATGGAGTGGAAGAACGCCCCGTAGGCCCCGGTGTCCTGCTGCGAGGCCTCGGCGAAGTCGCGGACCGGTCCCGACTCGATGCCGAGGAAGACGCTGAACATGTTGCCGCCGGCCTGCACGACGTGCGGTACGCCGGCCCGGGTCAACGCGTCGCCGGCCGCGGAGGACAGCGTGCGGGCCGCCTCGTCGATCTGGGCGTACACCTCGTCGGTGGCCAGACGCAGGGTGGCCAGGCCGGCGGTGGTCGCGACCGGGTTCCCCGAGAGCGTCCCGGCCTGGTAGACCGGCCCGTCCGGCGAGAGCATCCCCATCACGTCGGCGCGACCGCCGAAGGCAGCTGCCGGGAAGCCGCCACCCATCACCTTGCCGAAGGTGACCAGGTCGGGCTGCCAGCCCTCGCGGGCGCCGTCGAGGCCCCACTGACCCTGGCGCGAGACGCGGAAGCCGGTCATCACCTCGTCGGAGACGAACAGGGCCCCGTGCATGGCGCAGGTCTCGGCGAGGAACTGGTTGAAGCCGGGCTCGGGCGGGACCACCCCCATGTTGCCGGGCGAGGCCTCGGTGATCAGGCAGGCGATCTCGGAGCCGCGCTCGGCGAAGGCCGCCTCGACGGCCTCACGGTCGTTGTAGGGCAGCACCAGCGTGGCCGCGGTGGAGGCGGCGGGCACGCCGGGCGTGCCCGGCACGGCGCCCTCGAACCCGTGGGTGTCCCCGTGGGTGGCCAGACCGGACCCGGCCTCGGCGAGCAGGGAGTCGACGTGGCCGTGGTAGCAGCCGGCGAACTTCACCACCAGCTCACGGCCGGTGAAGCCGCGGGCCAGCCTGATCGCCGACATGGTGGCCTCGGTCCCCGACGAGACCAGGCGCACCCGCTCCACGGAGGTGCGCGCCACGATCTCCTCGGCGAGCTCGACCTCGGGCCGGGTGGGGGTGCCGTACGACGTGCCGCGGGCCACCGCGTTCAGGACGGCGGTCTGCACGTCGGGGTGGGCGTGCCCCATCAGCATCGGGCCCCAGGAGCAGATCAGGTCGACGTACTCGTTGCCGTCGACGTCGCGCAGCCAGGCACCGGCTCCCGAGGCCATGAACCGCGGCGTCCCGCCGACGGCGTTGAACGCCCTGACCGGGGAGTTCACACCTCCCGGGGTGACGCGGTGGGCGCGCTGGAACCAGTCGGCGGACTGGGGCGCGGGGCTGGCGGAGGAAGGGGTGACGGACGCGGGCACCCCCGTATTCTCCCCGACCGCCCAACCGCTCACCAATTGCCTGCCTGAGGGTGATCTGGACAACAGGTGAAATCCTCCCGAACAACCATTTACTGCAACTGGCTCCAGTCCTAACCTGAGGGCCGTGCCGCCCGGAGGCCGCGTGGGCGGTTGTCGGATGTGATCTGGGTCACACGCAAAGTTTCACCGTGACGCCGGGTGGGAATGGTCGTTGGACCACCTGTCGGAACGGCTCGGGGGAGTCCGCGACACGTGATTCACCAGGGGAGAGAGCAGACCAATGACGAGCAAGCCCATGTCGCGCCGGAGCAAGGCACTGACCCTGCTGCCGATCGCCCTGCTGTCCGGGGCCTGGACGGCGAGCCTGATGAGCGCCACCGCCACCGCGAACAGCTCCGCCGAAGGGGCCCCGCTCCCCGACGGGACCACGGTCCCCAATGACGCCATCGAGGTGCCGGCCAGCGTGCCGGTCCCCGGCGTGATCGCCCCCGCGGTCCCCGAGGGCTCGGCCGACTCCGTGGTGAGCGGCGCCTCCAGCAACGGCATCCCGGCCCCCGCGCTCGCCGCCTACCAGCGCGGCGCCCAGATCATCGCCGCCGCCGACAAGTCCTGCAACATCCCGTGGGAGCTGATCGCGGCGATCGGCCGGGTCGAGTCCGACCACGGCCGCTACGGCGGCAACACGCTGACCGAGGACGGCGTCTCCAAGCCCGGCATCTACGGCATTCCCCTGAACGGCAAGAACGGCACCCAGGCGATCAACGACACCGACGGCGGCGAGCTCGACAACGACACCGTCTACGACCGTGCCGTGGGCCCGATGCAGTTCATCCCCTCGACCTGGCAGGTCGTGAAGGTCGACGCCGACGGCGACTCCAAGCGCAACCCCCAGGACATCGACGACGCCGCGCTGGCCACGTCGGTCTACCTGTGCTCGGGCACGGACAACCTGTCCACCCGCAAGGGCCAGGAGGCGGCCGTCTTCCGCTACAACCACAGCCGCGACTACGTGAACCTCGTGCTGCGCCTGATGGAGTCCTACAGCTCCGGCGACTACACCGCGGTCCCCTCGGGCACCTACGGCGGCAGCACGTTCTCGCCGAGCTACTCCTCGCAGATCGACAAGTCCTACAAGGTCGCCAAGCAGCGCAAGGCCAAGGCTGCCAAGGAGAAGCGGGAAGCGATCGCCGACGGCACCTACAAGCCCGGCAGCACCGGCTCGGGTTCGGGCGGCACCGGTGGCACCGGCAGCAGCGGTGGCGACACCAACGGCTCCGCCCCCGGCAACGGCGGCGGCTCCAGCCCTCTGCCCGGCGGCAGCACCAACACCGGCGCCGGTACGGCGCTCAAGGAGCACGCCGATCAGCAGAAGAACAACGCCAACGAGGTCGGCGAGGCGCTCAAGGGCACGCTCACCCCGCCCACCAAGGCACCCACCACCGCGCCGGAGATCAAGGACCAGATCTCCCGGGCCGCCGCCAGCACCCTGTGCCTGGTCGAGGTCGGTGTTAAGTCGCTCGCCGGGCTGCTGCTGCCCAAGCAGAAGGCGAGCTACGCGGGCTGCATGTCCCGCTACGGGTACTGACCGGAGTCAGCTTCGAGAATCGAGGAACCCCCGGTCCGGCGACCGGGGGTTCCTCGCGTCCGGGCCCCGGTCGTGTCGCCTCAGCTCCCGCCGAGCTTCCCGGCGAGCCGCTGGTGCCGGTCCAGGCTGGCCTGGTTCAGACCCCGGATCTCGACCCGCTTGCCCCGGGCGGCGTACTTCGTCTCGATCGCGTCCAGGGTCGCGACCGTGGAGGCGTCCCAGATGTGGGACTCGGACATGTCGATGACCACGTGGTCGGGGTCCCCGGCGTAGTCGAACTGGTGCACCAGGTCGTTGCTGGAGGCGAAGAACAGCTCCCCCACCACCTTGTAGACCCGGGTGTCGGCGTCGGTGGAGACATCGATCACCTCGGTGAAGTGCGCCACCCGGCGCGCGAACATCACCATCGCGGTCAGCACCCCGAACACCACCCCGATCGCGAGGTTCTCGGTGGCCACGGTCACGACCACGGTGGCCAGCATCACCCCGGTCTCGCTCAGCGGCATCCGGCGCAGGGTCCGCGGCGAGATGCTGTGCCAGTCGAAGGTCGCCACCGAGACCATCACCATCACCGCGACCAGCGCGGCCATCGGGATCAGGGCGACCAGGTCGCCGAGGACCACCACCAGGACCAGCAGGAACACCCCGGCCAGGAACGTGGAGAGCCGGGTGCGGGCACCGGAGACCTTCACGTTCATCATCGTCTGCCCGACCACTGCGCAGCCGCCCATGCCGCCGAGGAACCCCGTGACCAGGTTGGCGGCACCCTGCCCCCACGCCTCCCGGGTCTTGCCCGAGCGGGTGTCGGTGATGTCGTCGACGAGCTTGGCGGTCATCAGCGACTCCATCAGGCCGACCAGCGCCATCCCGAGGGCGTACGGCGCGATGATCCGCAGCGTCTCCAGCTCGAGCGGAACGTCGGGGAGGAACAGCCCGGGCAGGCTGTCGGGCAGCGCGCCCTCGCCGCCCACGTCCGGTACGTCGACCGCGGCCACCACCGTGACCAGGGTGAGCAGCACGATCGCCACCAGCGGCGCGGGGACCGCCGTGCTCAGCCGGGGCAGCCCGACCAGGATCACCAGCCCGGCCAGGACCATCGGGTAGACCGGCCACGGCACGTCGACCAACTGCGGGAGCTGGGCGAGGAGGACCAGGATCGCGAGCGCGTTGACGAAGCCGACCATCACCGAGCGCGGCACGAACCGCATCAGCCTGGCCACCCCGGCGACCGCGAGCAGGATCTGCAGCACGCCGGCGAGGAGCACGGTGGCGATCAGGTAGTCGAACCCGTGCTCGCGCATCACCGGGGCGATCACCAGGGCGACCGCACCCGTGGCCGCCGAGATCATCGCCGGCCGGCCGCCGAGGAACGAGATCGAGACCGCCATCGTGAACGAGGCGAACAGCCCCACCCGGGGGTCCACCCCGGCGATCACCGAGAACGCGATCGCCTCGGGGATCAGCGCCAGCGCCACCACCAGGCCGGCCAGCACCTCGGTGCGCAGCAGCCGCGGCGAGGTGAGCGCCGCGCGGACCGTGGGTTGCGGAGCCTCCGAGGTGGTCACGATGCAACTATCCGCGAGCCGGCCGACACAGCTGCCGCCGGGGCACCGACACTCCCCTGCTGGCGGGATAGTCCGAGACGGTTCCGTCGTCGTACCGGACGAAACGGAACGGAACTGTCTCGGACTACCCGGACTGCAGCGAACACTCAGGCGTGCAGCATCCGGGCGGCGTCGAGGGCCCAGTAGGTGAGGATCACGTCGGCGCCGGCGCGGCGGATCGAGGTGAGCACCTCGAGGACCGCGGCGTCGCGCTCGATCCAGCCGTGGGCGGCGGCGGCCTCGACCATGGAGTACTCACCGGAGATGTTGTACGCCGCCACGGGGACCGGGACCGCCTCGCGCACGGCGGAGACCACGTCGAGGTAGCTCAGCGCCGGCTTCACCATCACGATGTCCGCGCCCTCGGCGACGTCGAGCAGCGCCTCGCGCACGCCCTCGCGGGAGTTCGCGGAGTCCTGCTGGTAGGTGCGCCGGTCTCCCTGGAGCGAGGAGTTCACCGCCTCGCGGAACGGGCCGTAGAACGCCGAGGCGTACTTCGCGGAGTAGGCGATGATGCCGACGCCGGAGTGCTGCTCGTCGTCGAGCGCCTTGCGGATCGCCCCGACCTGGCCGTCCATCATCCCGCTCGGGCCGACGAGGTCGACCCCCGCGGAGGCCTGGGCCCGCGCCATCTCGGCGTAGATCTCCAGGGTGCGGTCGTTGTCGACCCAGCCGTCGGGATCCAGCACGCCGCAGTGGCCGTGGTCGGTGAACTCGTCGAGGCACAGGTCGGACATCACCGTGAGCTCGTCGCCCACCTCGGCGACCACGTCGGTGATGGCGAGGTTGAGGATCCCCGAGGGGTCAACGGCACCCGAGCCGACGGCGTCCTTCTCGGCCGGGAGGCCGAACAGCATCACGCCACCCAGCCCCGCCTCGGCGGCGTCGTTGGCGACCTTCTTCAGCGAGTCACGGGTGTGCTGGAAGACCCCGGGCATGCTCGAGATCTCCCGCGGCTCCGTGGCGTCCTCGGCCACGAACAGGGGCAGCACCAGCTGGCTGGGACGCAGGGTCGTCTCGGAGACCAGGCGTCGCATTGCCGGCGTACGCCGCAACCGGCGCGGCCGGGTCTCCGGGAAGCCCGGCATCAGAGCCGCCCCGCGCTCACTGGGTGCGGACCTTGCGCCGGGTCGCCGGGCGGCGGTCGGACGGCTTGGTCACCTGCTGACCCGACTCGACCAGCGAGGCCCGGCGGGCGGCGCCGAAGTCCGCGAGGGCGTCCACCAGCTCCTCCACCGACGGGTTCGGGGCGAGCACGTCGACGCGCAGCCCGTGCTCCTCGGCCGTCTTGGCGGTGGCGGGACCGATCACCGCGATGATCGTCGAGGTGTGCGGCTTGCCGGCGATCCCGACCAGGTTGCGCACCGTCGAGGACGAGGTGAACACGACGGCGTCGAACTTGCCGCTCTTGATCGCCTCGCGCGTGGGCGCGGGCGGCGGGGCCGCACGCACGGTGCGGTACGCGGTCACGTCGTCGACCTCCCAGCCCAGGTCGACCAGGCCGGCGACGAGGGTCTCGGTGGCGATGTCGGCGCGCGGCAGGAAGACCCGGTTGATCGGGTCGAGCACGTCGTCGTAGGGAGGCCAGTCCTCGAGCAGCCCGCGGGCGGACTGCTCACCGGAGGGCACCAGGTCGGAGTTCAGGCCCCAGTCGCCGAGCGCGGCCGCGGTCTTCTCGCCGACGGCGGCGATCTTCAGGCCGGAGAACGCGCGGGCGTCGAGGCCGTACTCCTCGAACTTCTCGCGCACGGCGCGCACCGCGTTGACCGAGGTGAACGCGATCCACTCGTAGCGGCCCTCGACGAGGCCGCGCACGGCCTTGTCCATCTGCTGGGGGTTGCGGGGCGGCTCGACCGAGATGGTCGGGACCTCCTCGGGCACCGCACCGAAGCCGCGCAGCCGCGTGGAGAGCCCGGCGGCCTGCTCCTTGGTGCGGGGCACGAGCACACGCCAGCCGAACAGCGGCTTGGTCTCGAACCACGACAGCGTCTCGCGCAGGTCGACGACCTGGCCGATGACCGTGATCGCCGGCGGCTTGATGCCACCGTCGCGGGCGTCGGCGGCGATGTGCTCCAGCGTGGAGACGACCGTGTGCTGGGTGGTCACCGTGCCGGTCGAGGTCATCGCCACCGGGGTCTGGGCGGACCGGCCGGAAGCGATGAGCTGCGTGGCGATCTCGCCGATGGATCCGACCGCCGAGAGGAGCACCAGGGTGTCGTGGGAGGCGTAGCAGTCCCAGTCGATCTTGGCGTCGCTGCAAGTCACCACGGCCACCTCGCGGTGGTTCTTGGTGGTCAGCGGGATGCCGGCGTACGTCGGCACGGCGCTGACCGAGGACACGCCGGGGACGATCTCGAAGCCGATGCCGACCTTGGTGCAGGCCTGCGCCTCCTCGGGCCCGGAGGCGTAGAGGAAGGGGTCACCGGCCATCAGGCGCACGACGCGCTTGCCGGACTTGGCCGCGCGCACGACCACCTTGGCGCGGGCAGCGTGCGTCAGCGGCTGGCCGTCCTCGCCGAAGCCACCGTCGACGAAGACCGGGCCGGTCGCCACCTCGGGCTCCTCGCCTGACTCCTCGCCCTCGAAGACCGGGGGCAGTCCAAGGACGCCCCGGACCAGCTCCTCGTGGCCGGCCACCTCGGTGATCACCACCTCCGCGTCACGGATCAGCTCCACGGCGCGAACCGTGAGCAGGCCCGGGTCACCGGGGCCGCTGCCGACGAAGGAGACCCACTTCACCGGGCGGACGCCGGGGGTGGGGGTGCTGGACGTGTTCTGGTTGGTCACGATCGCCTTCTTGCTACGTCGTCGGTGGGGGTTGTCGCATTGATCAGTTCGGCCGCGCCGTCGGCCAGCATCTCGGCGGCGAGCTTCTGCCCCAGGCCGATGGGGTCCTCGAGAGGTCCAGAAGCGGAGCGGCGTACGGACAAGGTGCCGTCGAAGGACAGCGCCACCGCCCGCATCCACAGTTCGTCACCGAGGTCTCCCTCGGCAACTTCGGCGAGGGCGCCGACCGGGGCCGAGCACCCCGCCTCGAGCTCGGCGAGCAGGGCCCGCTCCGCCTCGACACAGGCCCTGGTGCCCGGGTCGTCCAACGCTTCGCGCAGGGTGGAGACCAGCTCGACGCCGGCACGGCACTCCACCGCCAGTGCGCCCTGACCCGGTGCGGGCAGCACCTGCAGCGGGTCGAGCACCTCGGTCGCCTCCCCGGCCCGGCCCAGGCGGGCCATGCCGGCGCGGGCGAGCACGACGGCGTCGAGCTCACCGGAGGCCACCTTGCGCAGTCGGCCGTCCACGTTGCCGCGGACTCCGACGATGTCGATCCCGAGACCCAGCGCCTCGAGCTGGGCCACCCGGCGAGGTGCACCGGTGCCGACCCGGGAGCCGGTCGGCAGCTCCGCGAGCGTGAGCCCGTCCCGGGCCACGACCACGTCCCGAGGGTCCTCGCGCACGGGTACGGCGGCCAGGACGATCCCCTCGGCAGGGGTGGTCGGCAGGTCCTTGAGGGAGTGCACGGCCACGTCGACCTCGCCGCGCAGCAGCGCCTCGCGCAGCGCGCTCACGAACACCCCGGTGCCGCCCATCGAGGCGAGCGGCGCGGTGGAGACGTCACCCTCGGTGCGGATCAGCACCAGCTCGGTGGGCAGGCCGGTGGCCGCGGTGAGGGCAGCCGCCACGTGCCCGGTCTGGGTCCGGGCCAGGTTGGACGCGCGCGTGCCGATCCGGATGGCCGTGCCCGGGGTCGCCGTGGCGGGGCTCATCTCGGAAGTGGTCTCGGGGGTCACCGGTGCACCGGTCTGCGGGCTCATATCGGCGTCCCCGGCCTGGTGACGGCCTCGACCGCGTCCGCGTCGAGGGCGAAGAGCTCGGCCAGCGCTGCGGCGTAGGAGACCGCCCCGGTGTGGTTCGCCAGCTCCTTGACCCGCACGGTCGGCTGGTGGAGGAGCTTCTCTGCCACGCGGCGGATCGCCTTCTCCACCTCGGCGCGGCTGTCGTCGTCGAGGTCGGGCAGCCGGGTGGCCAGCCTGCCCAGCTCGGCCTCCACCACACCGGTCGCCATGGTGCGCAGGGCGACCACAGTGGGGGTGACGCTCTTGACGCTGCGGGCGGTCAGGAAGGCGGCCAGCTCCTGGGTGACGATCTCCCGGACCCCCTCGACGCCTGCGACACCCTGGGCGCCCTCGAGCTCGGCGGCGAGCGTGTCCAGGGCGATCAGCCGGACGCCGGGGAGGTGGGCAACGGCCGGGTCCACGTCGCGCGGCAGGGCGAGGTCGATCACGGCCAGCGGGCCGGAGGTGGCCGAGCGGCGCGCGGAGAGCGAGTCGGCGTCGACCACCACGCCGGTCGCACCGGTGCACGAGACGAGCACGTCCACGGGGCCGGACTCGGCGACGAGGTCGGCGAGCGGGATCGCCCGGGCGGCGTACTGCTTCGCGAGGCGCTCCGCGTGCTCGTGGGTGCGGTTGGCGACCACGATCGACGCGGCACCCGCACGGGACGCGGTCGCCACGGTGAGGCTGGCCATCGAGCCCGCGCCGACCACCACCACGTGCTTGCCGGCGAGGTCGCCGACGTGCTCCGCAGCCCGCTCCAGCGCGGCGGTGACCAGGCTCGGTGCGACCCGGTCGATGTCGGTCTCGGCGTGGGAGCGCTTGCCCACCCGCAGTGCCTGCTGGAACAGGACGTTCAGGGTCGGGCCGATGGTGCCGGCGTCCTGCCCGGCGCGCAGCGCCTCCCGGGTCTGGCCCAGGATCTGGCTCTCGCCGAGCACCATGGAGTCGAGCCCGGACGCGACGTGGAACAGGTGGGACACGGCACCGTCGTCGTAGTGGACGTAGAGGTGCTCGAGGATCTCGTCGGGGACCTGCCCCGCCCGCTCACCGATCAGGCGGGAGATCGCCTCGACGCTGCCGTGGAACCGGTCGACGTCGGCGTAGACCTCGGTGCGGTTGCAGGTGGAGAGCACCGCGACCTCGGTGACGTGCTCGTTGTCGGAGATCTGCCGGATCAGCTTGTCCACGCCGTCGGCGTCGAGCGCCACCCGCTCGAGCACCGAGACGGGGGCGGTCTTGTGGGAGATGCCCACGATCAGGACGCTCATCGCTCACCCCCGGCAGGGGCCGCCGCGCGCGGGCACTTCGTCAGGGAGCTCATCCCACGTCCTCCGTCAGCTCGACGACCGGCGCCAGCGCCTGGTCGGTGGTCTTGCGTTGTTCGTGGTAGGCGAGGATCTGCAGCTCGCTGGACAGGTCCACGCGGCGTACGTCGACACCTTCGGGGACCGAGAGGATCGTCGGCGCGAAGTTGAGGATGCTGCGGATCCCGGCGCTGACCATCCGGTCGCAGACATCCTGGGCGGCGACGGCCGGCGTGGCGATCACACCGATGCCGACACCGTGCTCGGCGACCACCTGCTCGAGGTCCTCGAAGCTGCGGATCTCCAGCCCGGCGACGACCTCGCCGTGACGGCTGTGGTCGGCGTCGAGCAGTGCGACCGTGCGGAACCCGCGCGAGGAGAAGCCGGAGTAGTTCGCGAGCGCGTGACCGAGGTTGCCGATCCCCACGACGACCACGGGCCAGTCCTGGGTCAGGCCGATCTCGCGCGAGATCTGGTAGCGGAGATACTGCACGTCGTAGCCCACGCCGCGGGTGCCGTAGGACCCGAGGTGCGACAGGTCCTTGCGCAGCTTGGCGCTGTTCACGCCGGCTGCGGCCGCGAGCTCGAGGCTCGAGCAGGTCGTGGTGTCGGCGTCGCTCATCGCGTTCAGCGCCCGCAGATAGACCGGTAGACGGGCGACCGTCGCCTCGGGGATTCGGGTGCTGCTCACGTAATGACACTCTCCAGAGTTGCGAACCTCTGCACTCTAAGAGTTTGTGAACTCGGGAACAAACTGAGACGGGTCCATGGCCTAGCACATGTGAGATGTCTCATGGCAGCGGGGGTACTCTCCGCCCCCGGACCGGCGATTCAGGTCAGTGCGGCGCGCAGGCGGGCCTCGTCGACGCGCCAGAAGTCGTGCTGCCGGCCGTCGACGAAGGTCACCGGGATCTGCTCGCCGTAGGTCTCCATCAGCTCGGTGGAGCCGGTGATGTCCACCTCGTCGTAGGTGGTGCCGAACTCGGCGCAGACCCGCTCGATCACGGCCCTGGCGTCCTCGCACAGGTGGCAGCCGGGCTTGGCGTAGAGCGTCACGCGCGCGTTCACGGCCTCACTCCAACAGACCCAGTGCCCGGCGGCGCTCGGTCGCCCGCAGGCGGCCCTTCTGCACCTTCCCGGTCGGGGTGTAGGGGAGCTCTTCGACGACATGGATCCGCGAGGGCTGCTTGAACCCTGCGAGTCGCTCCTGGCAGTGGCGGCGTACGACGTCCTCGAGGTTGTCGCTGGCCCCGGCAGCGGTCGGCTTCACGTAGGCCACGACCGCCTCCCCGGTGATCGGGTGCTCGACGCCGATCACCGCCGCCTCCGCGACGTCCGGCAGCTCGCCGATCACGTCCTCCACCTCGCTGGGGTAGACGTTGAAGCCCGAGACGATGACCAACTCCTTGAGCCGGTCCACGAGGTAGAGGTCGCCGTCCTGGTCGAGGTAGCCGACGTCCCCCGTGGCCCACCAGCCGTCCGGGCCCGGGCCGTCGGCCCCGTCGGGCCAGTAGCCGGAGAACAGGTTGTCCCCGCGCACGTGGATCTCGCCGCCGTCCTCGTCGTGCGGCTCCCGACCGTCCTCGTCGACCAGCTTGATCTCGATGCCCGGCAGCGCGGCGCCGACCGATCGCGGTGAGCCGGGGTTCTTGCTGCACAACGTCGAGGTCACCACCGGCGCCGCCTCGGTGAGCCCGTAGCCCTGGTGGATCGCGACGCGGGTGCGGTCGGTGAACGCCGCGGTCAGCTCCGGGTCCAGCGGCGCCGAGCCGCTGAGCACCAGCCGCACGGGTCCGAGCCTGTCCTCGAGGCCCGGGACCTGCATCCAGTACGCGAACACGGGCGGGGCGACGGGGACCACGGAGATCGCCTCGTCCTCGATGATGTCCAGGGAGCCCTCCGGCTCGAACCCGTCCACCAGGACCAGGCGCGCCTTCTGGTGCAGCGCCTGTCCCAGCACTGCGTTGAGGCCGTAGACGTGGAACAGGGGCAGCACCCCGAGCACCACGTCACGACCGGTGATCATCGGTGGGTCGACCCGGGCCACCTGCTCGACGTTCGCGAGCAGCGCCCGGTGGGAGAGCATCGCGGCTCGTGGCCGGCCGGAGGTCCCGCTGGTGTAGAGGAGCACGGCCAGGCTCTCCGGGTCGGCCCGTCCGGGCATCGGCCGGCCCCGGGTGGCGGTGAGCTGGTCCCAGCCGCGTTCGCCCGGCTCCAGGGTGGTCCCCACGGTGACGATCCGCGGTCGCGCCGCGGCCTCGTAGCCGGCGGCCTCCATCGCCTCTCCCAGACCGCCCGCCGCCTCGCGCACCGAGGAGATCGTCGACGGGTCGGCGATCACCATCCGGGTGCCGGAGTCGGCCAGCATCCGGATCAGCTCACCGGTGGCGCTGCGCGGGTTGACGGGTACGACGACCATCCCGGCGCGCAGCGCGCCGAGGTAGGCGGCCACGAACTCGATCCGGTTCCCGGTCGCGACCATCACCCGGTAGCCGGCCACCATGCCTGCGTCCGAGAGACCCTGCACGACCCGGTCGACGAGCTCGTCGAGGGCGCTGCAGGTGATCGTGCGCCCCGTCGCCGCCTCGCACAGGATCGTCTTGTTCGGCTCCTCGAGGGCCGCACGGCTCAACAGCTCCGCGACGTTGGAGTCCATCGGGTGAGTCTCGCACATCCACGCCTGCCGCCCACGCCCTACTCTGGTCGCGTGACCCCTCCCCCGCCGCATGCCATGCCGGGTCGCAGGACGCCGTCACGCCCGCCCAACCTCAAGCGCCGCTCACAGCTCGCCGGCGAGGCCGCTGCGGCCATCGCAGAGGTGGAGAGCGCGCTCAGCGTGGAGAACGACGACACCTCCGCCGCCTTCTTCGACGTCGACAACACCGTGATGCAGGGCGCCTCGATCTTCCACCTCGCCCGGGGCCTGCACCGCCGCGAGTTCTTCACCACCAGGGACATCCTCGGTGCGGCCTGGAAGCAGGCCTACTTCCGCATCGTCGGGGTCGAGGACCCCGAGCACGTCGCGGACGCACGCGCCTCGGCGCTCTCCTTCATCGCCGGCCACACCGTGGCCGAGCTCGAGCAGCTCGGCGAGGAGATCTTCGACGAGCGGATGGCCCACCGGATCTGGCCCGGGACCCGAGCCCTGGCCCAGCTCCACCTCGACCAGGGACAGCGCGTGTGGCTGGTGACGGCCGCCCCCATCGAGATCGCCACGATCATCGCCCGCCGCCTCGGACTCACCGGCGCCCTGGGGACAGTGGCCGAGCACGTGGACGGCGTCTACACCGGCGAGCTCGTCGGGGAGATGCTGCACGGCTCCGCCAAGGCGGTCGCGGTCAAGGAGCTGGCCGAGCGGTTCGGCCTGGACCTGGCGCGCTGCTCGGCGTACTCCGACTCCTACAACGACCTGCCCATGCTCAACGTGGTCGGGGACCCCTGCGCCATCAACCCCGACGCCCACCTGCGTGAGTACGCCCGCGAGCACGGCTGGCGGATCCGCGACTACCGCACCGGCCGCAAGGCCGCCCGTGCCGGCGTGTTCACCGCCGCCCTCGCCGGGGCCGTGGCCGGGACCGTGGCCGCCGGCGCCGCCATCCGGCGGAAGATCACCTGACCTGCGACATCGCGTCATCGCAGGGCGTGGAACTGGTCGTTGAATCTGTTCACAAGCGCGCTACTGGCGCGTAGCATCGGGCTGGCTCGGAGGGAGCCGACGAGGTCGGTGCGGTGGCTATGGGTATGGACATTCAGGAGCTGGAGCGCGGTCTTGACGCGCTGCGGCACGCCCTGGCGCAGGTGCTGCCGCACCTCGCCACCGGCTTCCCGGTCCCGGCCCATGCCACCCTGTCCGGGCCGTCGGGTCCCGACGTGGCGCGCTCCGCGCCGTGGCTGCTGACCCAGACCAGCGAGCGCTCGGGTCAGACCGCTCCCCAGCCCCGGTCGGGACGGCACGACGACGACTCCGAGCTGGCCACCTCCTCGGTCCAGGACGAGGCCGAGGGCACTCGCCTGATCGCCCTGGTCGAGCTCGCCCGCCAGGGTGACTCGGAGGCCTTCGGGCAGCTCTACGACCACTACCACGTCAGCGTCTACCGCTTCCTCTACTACCGCGTCGGGTCGGTGACGCTGGCCGAGGACCTCACCGGGGAGACGTTCTTCCGGGCGCTGCGCTCGATGAGCACCTTCCGCTGGCAGGGCAAGGACTTCGGCGCCTGGCTGATGACCATCGCCCGCAACCTGGCCACCGACCACTTCAAGGCCGGACGCACGCGGCTGGAGAGCACCACCGAGGACATGAGCACCCTCGACACCACCACCGACGGGCCGGAGGGGGCGGTGCTCGCGTCCCTGACCAACGAGGCGCTGCTGGCGGCGCTCGCCGAGCTGCCCACCGAGCAGCGCGAGTGCCTGGTGATGCGGTTCCTGCAGGGTCTCTCCATCGCCGAGACGGCCGAGGTGCTGGGCCGCAGCGCGGGTGCGGTCAAGCAGCTCCAGCTGCGCGGCGTACGCAATCTGGGACGGCTGCTGCCCGAGGGGATCCGGTAATGTCTCACCCCACGGGATACCTCGAGCGCACCATAACCTCCGCGTTTCACGCCTCGTTGAGAGCGATGTCAACGCGCACGCCGTCGGACCGCACCCCGGCCCGTCGGCCCCGCACGAATCTCCACAGCTCAGGAACGAAGCCATGACACCCCTCTTCCCCGCCCAGCGCGCGGCCGAGGAGTTCGACCAAGTCCTCGGAGGAACGGCCACCCACGCCGTCGCCGATCGCTACGCCGAGCTGCTCGACACGGTCGTCCTGCTGCGCGAGCAGCCGGAGCTGACCCCCCGAACCGACTTCGCCGCCGAGCTCCGCTCACGGCTGATGGCTGCCGCCGAGACCGACCTGGTTCCCGCGCCCCCCGTCCTACGCCCGGCCCCGGCCGCACCCTCCGCCGCCCGCCGCCGGATCAGCACCCTGGCGGCCTCCCTGGTCATCGTCGGCGGCACCGCCGGCATGGCCGCGGCTGCCAACGGCTCGGTGCCCGGCGAGACTCTCTATCCGGTGAAACGCGGGATCGAGACGGCCAGCACCGCGGTCCGGTTCAGCGAGGCCGCCAAGGGCCGCGCCCTGCTGGACCAGGCGGCCACCCGGCTCGACGAGGTGGCGGCCCTGCAGCGGGCTTCCCGTCCCGACACCACCCTGATCACCACCACCGTCGACTCCTTCCGCAGGAGTGCCGACGCCGGCTCGGACAACCTGTTCAAGGCCTACCAGGCCACCGGCGAGCCGGCCGACATCTCCGCGGTCCGCACCTTCACCACCGCCCAGATGGGGGAGCTCGCCGCGCTCTCGGACGCCCCGACGAGCTCGGTCCTGGTGGACGCGGCGGACACCCTCGCCGACATCGACCAGCAGGCGCGGGTGCTGTGCAAGTCCTGCGGTCCCGAGCAGCCCCTCGTCCCTCCCGGCAGCCTCAGTGCCGGCGCGGGAGCCGCCACCGTCGAGGACCTGCTCGCACGGCCGGCGAGCCGGGTCCAGGCCGAGTTCGACGCAGCGGAGGCCGAGCGGATCAGGCTGCTGACCAAGAAGGCCGAGGAGGGCGCCGGCAAGGTGCCCGAGCAGGTCAACCCCCTGGTCCCCGTCCCGACCCCGGGCGGCGGCACCGGGCAGGCGCCCGCGCCGGAGGCCGGCCAGCCGGGAACCGAGGACGGCTCCCTGGGCACCAGCAAGGTCGTCCCCCGGGATCAGCCGCTGATCACGACCACCACCACGACGGTCGTCAAGGACCTCGTCTCCGGGGTCACCGGGACGCTCAGCGGGGTGACGGGGACGCTGCTTCCGAACACGCCCGTCTCGGACGGCGTCAAGAAGCTCACCGACGCGCTCGACAAGACCGTGGAGAGCCTGCTCCCCCGGACCAGGTGAGCCTGCACCACTGATCGACACCACCGCCCGGACGGGTCGGTGGTCGAGTCACGTCCGCACCCTCCCGCGGAGGGTGGGCGTCAGGAGAAGACCGACTTGCGCTTCATCAGCAGCGAGTAGAGCGTCTGCTGGATCGACTCGCGGACCTGGTCGGTGACGTTGAAGACCAGCATCGGGTCCTCGGCGGCGCCCGCGTCGTACTCGTCGGTGCGGATCGGCTCCCCGAACTCGATCAGCCACTTCGAGGGCAGCGGGACCAGCCCGAGCGGACCGAGCAGCGGGAACAGCGGGGTGATCGGCAGGTAGGGCAGGCCGAGCAGCCGGGCGAGCGAGGACACGTTGCCCACCAGGGGGTAGATCTCCTCCGCGCCCACGACCGAGACCGGGATGATCGGTACGCCGGTGCGGATCGCGGCGGACACGAAGCCGCCGCGACCGAAGCGCTGGAGCTTGTAGCGCTCGCTGAACGGCTTGCCGATCCCCTTGAACCCCTCGGGCCAGACCCCCACGAGCTCGCCGTCGCGCAGCATCCGCTCCGCGTCCTCGTTGCAGGCGAGGGTGGCGCCGCCCTTGCGGGCCAGGTCCCCGATCACGGGCAGCCTGAAGATCAGGTCGGCGCCGAGCGGGCGCAGGAAGCGGCCGGTGTGGTCACGGATGCTGACCGCGGTCATCAGGCCGTCGAGCGGGATCGTCCCGGAGTGGTTGGACACCACCAGGGCGCCCCCCTCGGCGGGGATGTTCTCGGCGCCGAGCACCTCGATGCGGAACCACTTGCGCGCCAGCGGCCGGAACGCGGCCAGCAGGAGCTGCTCGGTGATCTCCTCGTCGAAGCCGAAGTTGTCGACCGTGAAGTCACCGGTGACCCGACGGCGCAGGAAGGCGAGGAACTCGGCCAGCCGGGGCTCCCAGTTCGCGCCGAAGACCTCCTTGGACGCCGAGGTCAGCGCCGCGAGCCACTCCACGGGCGGGATGCCCGGCGTGGGGTGACGGTGGTCGGCAGTGACCGGCGGCCGGGTGGGCAGCACAGTCGGCTGCGCCGGGCCGGCATCGCCCGAGGCACCCCCGGAGTCCCCTCCCGGGGGCTCGTCGGTCGTGCCGGAGTTTTCGCCCACGCGTGCGTCCGGAGTGGCGGCCGTGGGCAACGGCGAGGCGGCGCCGTTGGCCCTGCGTCCGTTGGTGGCCCCGTTGGCCCTGCGGCCGTTGCTGGCGCCGTTGGTGGTGCCGTCAACCGACGACGAGGCCGACCTCGCGGCGCTCCCGGGGGCGTCCGTCGTGTGGTCGCCCGTTGCCTGGTCGGCCGTGGTCTGGTCGCCCGTCGCCTGGTCGGCCGTGGTCTGGTCGGCCGGGGTGTCCCTCGACTGGGCGCGCTTGCTCCCGTCCCTCTTCGGCTGGTCCTTCGCCGGGGACCTGGGTGCCAGGCTCCGGCTGTTGGCGGACGGCCTCTCCTCGCCGGTGCCCCTGCCGGGCTTGCCCCGGGTCCCGATCGGAATGATCTCTGCGTCACCCACGAGGCTGCCCCCCTGAGGTCAGGGCGCTGACCAGCGCCGTCTCCGCGGCCCGGACCCGGGCCGGTGCGAGGATGCCGGGCGCCAACGACGCGGCGAAGTCCTCGAACGCCTCCGTCGTGCTGAACGAGGGCTCGAACCCGAACATCGTGCGCATCCTGGTGGTGTCCAGCCCTCGGCCGTAGGTCAGGAAGGCCACCTGCTCGGAGGAGAAGTCGGCCACGCGGTTCGTGCGGATGGCCGACCCGAAGGCGGGCAACGCGAAGCCCGGCAACGAGATCGAGGGGCGACCGAGGCGGCGTACCGCCTGGGTCAGGGTGAGCATGCCGTCACCGCTGATGTTGAAGGTGCCGCTCACGTCGCTGCGGGTGGCGTGCTCGAGAGCGGCCAGCGCGTCCAGCTCGTGCAGGAACTGCAGCCTGGGGTTGAACCCGAGCACCGTCGGGATCACCGGCAGCCGGAAGTAGCCCGTCATCGCCGAGGTGATCTCGGGGCCGATGACGTTGGCCAGGCGCAGCGTGGTGACAGCCACGTCGGGACGACGCCTCGCGAAGCCCCGGGTGTAGGACTCGACCTCGTTGACGTCCTTGGCGAAGCCACCGCCCGGCAACCGCTTGGCGGTCATGTTCTCGGTGAACATCGCCGGGTCCCGGTGCGAGGCACCGTAGAAGGCCGCGCTGGACTTCAGCACGAGCTTGCGGACGTCGGGCGACTGCTGGCACGCGGCCAGCAGCTGCATCGTCCCGATGACGTTGAGCTCCTTGGTGGAGTTGCTCCCAGCCGCGGCAGCGGTCGCTGCCACGCTGGTGTGCACCACGGTGTCCACCCGCTCGCGCACGATGACCTTGGCGATCACCGGGTTGCGGATGTCGGCGCGGACGAAGTCAGCACCGCCGAGGTCGCCCCTAGGCGGCACGACGTCGACGCCGATGACGCGTTCGACGTCCGGCGATCCTGACAGCTGCGCCGCGAAGCGACGCCCAAGATCGCCGGCTACGCCGGTGACGAGGACAACCTGGCCCATGGGACTCCCGGTCGGCCTACTTGCCGAGACGGCGGCGCTGTACGCGCGTCTTCTTCAGCAGCTTGCGGTGCTTCTTCTTCGCCATACGCTTGCGGCGCTTCTTGATGACTGAACCCACGTCTGACCCATCCGTATAAGAGAGAGGGACCCGGCAGGGTCCGTCCGAAGGCCACAGCCTATAGGTCCGGCGCAACGCTGCCGAATCGGGCTGAATGCTCTCGCGAAGTGGTCACCCAAGGGGTGGGCACGGGACGTGTCCCGCGACCCCTATCCGGCGTCGAAGAAGCTGCTCTTCAGGTAGTCGTTGACGTCCTCTTCGCTGACCCGGAACGAGCGGCCGACGCGTACGGCGGGCAGTTCTCCGTTGTGGACCAGTCGGTAGACCGTCATCTTGGAGACGCGCATCACCGCAGCCACCTCGGCGACGGTCAGGAACTTCACCTCGGAGATGTCGTTCGTGGGCATTGCGCACCGCTCTTTCTCTCGCACGCCCCACGGCTTCCCCGCCGCAGACCCTTCGTGCGTCTGTGGGTGAAGAATAGGGGTCATTGGGGCGCATGTGCCAGAGAATCTCCAAAGTGAAAGATGTGGCTCCGGCGTGTCTACTTGCCAAGCCTACTCAGCGACCCCTCAGAAGTGGGGGTCCAGGCCGTGGTGGGGGAAGGCCTCGGCGCGCGTCGCCTGCACCGCACGGTCCAGCCAGGTGTCCGGGTCATAGCCCTGGGACCAGTCCCTGAAGGCCGCGTCCCGACCGTCGGTCATCCGCGAGGGACCGCGTACGCCGAGCCGCTCACGGATCTCCTCGCGCCACGACTCCGGGGTGTCCCTGGCTGCCTCCAACGGGGTGCCGGAGACCACGGCGAGCAGGTGGGTCCACGCGCGCGGGACCACGTCCACGACCGAGTAGCCACCGCCGCCGAGGGCCACCCAGCGCCCGGACGCGACCTCGTGCGCCAGGTCGTGCAGCGCGAGGTAGCTGGCCCGTTGGCCGTCGACGCTGAGCGAGAGGTGGGCGAGCGGGTCGTCGCGGTGGCTGTCGCAGCCCTGCTGGGTGACCAGCACGTCGGGTGCGAACTCGCGCAGCAGCGGCGGGACCACGGCATGGAACGCACGCAGCCAGCCCGCGTCGCCGGTGCCGGGCGGCAGCGCCACGTTCACCGCCGACCCGGGGGCCTGCGGGCCACCGGAGTCCGCCGGGAACCCGGTGCCGGGGAAGAGCATCTGGCCGGTCTCGTGCAGCGAGATGGTCAGCACGCGGGGGTCGTCGTAGAAGATCCGCTCCACGCCGTCCCCGTGGTGCACGTCCACGTCGACGTAGGCCACCCGCTCGGCCCCGTTGGCCAGCAGCCACCGGATCGCGATCGCGACGTCGTTGTAGACGCAGAAGCCGCTCGCCCGGTCGGGCATCGCGTGGTGCAGGCCGCCGGCGATGTTCGCCGCGTGGTCCACCTGGCCGGTCCACACCTGCCGCGCCGCCTCCAGGGTGGCCCCGACGACGTGACGCGCCGCTGCGTGCATGTTGCGGAAGGTGGGGTTGTCGTCGCTGCCGAGGCCGAAGGCGGCATTCGTGCGCGTGGGGTCCTCGCTGGAGGCCATCACGGCCTCGATCAGCGCCGGGTCGTGCACGGTGACCAGGTCGTCCTCGGTGGCGTCGGGCGCCAGCACCCGCGGCAGCGCCTTGAGTACGCCGAGCTGCTCGGCCAGCGAGACGGTGAGGTCGACGCGCACCGGATTCATCGGGTGGGTGGGACCGAAGTCGTAGGAGGTGAGCGACTCGTCGTACACCACGCAGGCGCGGCAGCTCGGCTCTTCCATGCCGCGGACGCTACTCCTTCTCGGCGCTCTCGCGCCTCTTGGCCACGACCACACCTTCGGCTTCGGCGACCACCTCGAACTCGCCGCTGTCGACCAGCTGGGCGAACCCCTTCCACGCGGGCGTCGGGAGCACCGGCCACCCCCGGTCGAAGGCCACCCACTCGACGCCGTCAAACTCGGAGGCAGGCAGTGGCGGTCCGTCGGGGCTCAGGGTGTCCCCGATCAGGTAGAGCTCGGTGCGCAACGCGATCCGCCCACCGAGATCGTCCGAGGCCGCGACCCGGCTGCCGGACGGGATCTCGTCGAGGACCCGGTCGATCGCCGCGGTGCGTGGCTGGTCGCGCCAGAAGTCGCGGTTCCAGGCCTGGGAGAGCGCCTGCTGCGGGACGAGCAGCAACGTCGCGGCCACGGCGAGGCCGAGGACCAGGTTGCGCAGCCGGGGGCGCAGCAGCCGCGCGCCCTCGATCATCGCGGCGACGGCCACGGGGACGAGGATGGCGTCGTAGTGGAACCACGGCTCCCAGTAGGTCTGCCGGTCCGAGACGAACCGCCACCCGAAGGTGGGCAGTGCGACCAGCAGCAGCATCGGCGCCCGCAGCGCCAGCAGCCCGGTCGGCAGCAGCAGGAACAGCACCGTCCGCAGCTTCGCCTGCCACCCTTCCGCCAGCGTGCGCAGGGCCTCCACGGGACCGCCCGGGGCGTACTGCTCGGCGAACCCTGCGGCGTCGCCGTTCACGGCGGGCAGCAACCACCAGTGCAGCAGTGCGAACGCCCCGGCCCCGATCACCGTCGTCACCGCACCGAGGCGGCGTGACCCGCGCAGGAACACCACGGCTCCGAGCGCCGCGACCGACAGGCCGAGGTCCTCCTTGACCAGGATCAGCGGCAGCGCCCACAGCACCGCCGCACGGTGGTCCGAGCGCAGCATCGCCGCCATGCTCAGCGCCATCAGCGGCACCCCGAGCGCGACCTCGTGGAAGTCGAAGCCGATCAGCGCCGCGAGACCCGGCGAGAGTCCGTAGCTGATGGCGACCGCCCACGCGATCCAGCCCCGCCCTGCGGCGCGCATCAACGGCACCACCCCTGCCGCCACCGCCAGCGCCTGGACCCCCAGGATGGTCAGCGGCGACGGGACGAGCAGCACCAGGGGGGCCAGCAACGCCAGGAGGGGGCTGAAGTGCAGGGTCGCCGTCGTGCTGTCGGTCACCTGCAGCTCGGGCAGCCGTCCCTGGGCGTAGTCGCGCACCACCGACTCGAAGAACCCGAGGTCGAAGATGTAGGAGTCCATCCGGTGGTACTGCTGGAACGAGACCGCCGCGTAGAGGACCGAGAGCAGCACGAACACCAGGCCCGCCTGCCAGAACGGCAGGGGTCGCGCTTCGGGTTCGAGGGCCTGCTGCGCTGTGGTCGGGCCCAGGTCACTCATCGCTGGCGGCAAGAGCGACCGAGCGGTCGCGCGCAGCCTCCATGGCCTCGATGAACGCCGAACGCACCTTGTGGTTCTCCAGCTGGCGGATCGCGGCGGCGGTGGTGCCTCCGGGTGAGGTGACCCGCTCGCGGAGCACGGTCGGGTGCTCGCCGGTCTCGCGCAGCAGCTTCGCCGAGCCGACCACGGTCTGCACGACCAGCTCGGTGGCGGTGCTGCGCGGCAGCCCGAGGTGTACGCCGGCCTCGATCATCGACTCGACGACGAAGAACAGGTAGGCCGGCCCGGAACCGGAGATCGCGGTCACCGCGTCCTGCTGCTTCTCCGGGACCCGCATCACGCGGCCGGTGACCGAGAGCATCCGCTCGGCCATCGCGAGGTGCTCCTCGGTGCAGTGCCTGCCGCCGGAGATGGCGGCCATCCCCTCGTCGACCAGCGCCGGCGTGTTCGGCATCACCCTGATCACGGCGATGCCGTCCGGGATGTGCCGCTCGATGTAGCTCGTGGTGATGCCGGCGGCAAGGCTGATCAGGACCTGCCCCGGGCGCAGGTGCGGGCCGATCTCGGTGAGCACGTCGTCCATGTCCTGCGGCTTGACCACGAGGGCCACGGTGTCGGCGCGGGAGGCGGCCTCGGTGTTGGCGACCACGTCGACCCCGTGCCGTTCCCGGAGCTCGGCGGCCCGATCCGGTCGCTTCTCACCGACCATCAGGTCGGCGGGCTCGTGCCCGCCCTTGAGCAGACCGGAGAGCAGGGCCTCGCCCATGACGCCGGCACCGATGATCGCGAAGGTCATGAAGGAAGCGCCCTACTTCTGGGAGACGAGTGAACGCAGGAAGAATGTCAGGTTCTGGGGCCGCTCGGCGAGTCGGCGCATCAGGTAGCCGTACCACTCCTGGCCGTAGGGGAGGTAGACCCGCACCTTCTCGCCGGTGTCCGCGAGCCGGCGCTGCTCGTCGCCACGGACCCCGTAGAGCATCTGGAACTCGTAGGTGCCCGGCATCCGTCCGTGCCGGGTGGCCAGCGCGGCCGCGATCTTGACCAACCGCGGGTCGTGGGTGGCCACCATCGGGTAGCCCTCCCCCGCCATCAGGATCTTCAGGCAGCGCACGTAGGACTTGTCGACGTCGTGGCGATCCTGGTAGGCGACGTCCTCGGGCTCCTTGTAGGCGCCCTTGCACAGCCGGACCCGGCTGCCCTCGTGCGCCAGCGCCCGGCAGTCCTGCTCGGTGCGGTAGAGGTAGGCCTGGAGCACGGCGCCGGTCTCGGGGAAGTCCTTGCGCAGCTCGTGCAGCACCTCGAGCGTGCTGCTGGTCGTGGTGTGGTCCTCCATGTCGAGGGTCACCGTGGTGCCGGCGTTGCGGGCGGCACGGCAGATCCGGCGTGCGTTCTCCACGGCGAGCTTGGGACCCACCTCGGGCAGCGCCTGCCCGATCGCAGAGAGCTTCACGCTCACCTCGGCGTCGCGGGCCAGGCCCGCTGCGGCCAGCCCTTCGAGCAGGTCGAGGTAGGCCAGCACCGTGCTCTCGGCCTGCCCCTGGTCCAGGGTGTCCTCGCCGAGGAAGTCGAGGGTGACGTGCAGGCCGTCCTCGATCAGGGCGTTGGTCGCCTCCACGGCCTGCGCGGTCTGCTCGCCGGGCACGAAGCGGTTCACGACGCCGCTGCTGACGGGCAGCCGGGTGGCGATCTCCTTGACCTGGTGGCTCCGGGCCAGCATCAGCAGGACGTGTCGCAGCAAGGGGATCCTCCGTACGTGTGGCTCCCGGCCACGGTACAGCCGACCCCGGACTCAGTCCGACTGTCGACGCAGGGTGAGAGCCCCGAGGGCGAGTGCCACCACGGCGTACGCCGCGACCAGCGCGACGTCGCGCCAGGCATCGCCCGTCTCGGTGCTCGACGCCACCGTCTGCATCGCCTCCACCCCGTAGGACAGCGGCAGCACGTCCGAGATCACCTCGAGGACCCGCGGCAGGTCCTCTCGCGGCAGGAACAGGCCGCACACCAGGATCTGCGGGATCACCACGGCCGGCATGAACTGCACGGCCTGGAACTCCGTGCGGGCGAACGCCGAGACGAGCAGGCCCAGGGCGGTGCCGAGCACCGCGTCCACGACCGCGACCACCATCAGCATCCACACCGGGCCGGCGACGTCGAGGCCCAGCAACCAGACGCAGACCCCGACGGCCAGCGCGGACTGGAGCGCGGCGAGGATGCCGAAGGCGATCGCGTAGCCGAGCAGGAAGTCGAGCTTGCCCATCGGCATCGCGAGCAGGCGCTCCAGGGTGCCCGAGGTGCGTTCGCGCAGCGTGGTCACCGAGGTGACCAGGAACATGATGGTGAACGGCACCAGGGCCAGGAGCGCGGGGCCCAGCCGCGAGAACCCGTCGCCGGGAACGGCCTCGAACATCCACCAGAGCAGGGCCATCAGCGCGCACGGGAGAACCAGGAGCATGGCCAGGGTCCGGTGATCGCGGCGGAGCTGGGTCAGTACCCGCGTCGCGACCGCCCCCGTGACCCGCGGGCTCAGCACGCTCATGACGCCTCGGCCTCGACGAGGGCCAGGAACGCGTCCTCGATGCTCTGTGACCGCGTGCGCTCCAGCAGCCCACTGGGGGTGTCGTCCGCGATCAGCCGACCGGCCCGCATCAGCAGCAGCCGGTCGCACCGCGAGGCCTCGTCCATCACGTGGCTGGAGACCAGCACCGCCGTCCCGGCGGCGGCGAGCTGCCGGAAGGTCCCCCACAGCTCCACCCGCAGCACGGGGTCGAGGCCGACGGTCGGCTCGTCGAGGACCAGCAGCGGCGGCTCCCCGAGCAGGGCCACGGCGAGCGAGACCCGGGAGCGCTGGCCGCCGGAGAGGTGGGCCACGACGCGGTCCCGGTGGCTCTCGAGCGCGACGATCCCGATGCACTCGGCGACCCGGTCGGCGCCCACGCCGAGCACCCGCGCGAAGAACCGCAGGTTCTCGGTGACGGTGAGGTCGTCGTACACGCTGGGCTGCTGGGTCACGTAGCCGATCCGGTCGCGCAGCGAGGCCGACCCTGCCGGGGTCCCGAGCACCTCCACCGAGCCGCCCGCGATGCGCTGCACGCCCACCAGGGTGCGCATCAGGGTGGTCTTGCCGCACCCCGACGGCCCGAGGAGGCCGGTGACCTCCCCCGGGCCGACCTCGAAGTCGAGCTCGTGCAGCACCTCCCGCCCGCCGCGGCGCACGGACAGCTCGCGGACGGCAGCCGCGTTTTTCATCATCCGTTGAATTAAGCACGGGCGCCGGACCCAGTCAAGGGGCTTCCGGTCCGTAACGGCTCAGGAGAGGCTCAGGGCAGTGGATCCGCGAGGTAGCGCTGCAGGGTGGGGCCGTAGATCGCCACCAGCTCGCCGGTGCCCATCGAGGCCAGCGGCTCCACCTCGAGGACGTAGCGCAGCATCACCAGCCCGACCAGCTGGCTGGCCACCAGCGGCAGCCGACGCTCGGGCTCCTCGAGACCCAGCGCCGGCCCGAGCGGGCCCAGCACCAGCGAGAGCAGGCTGTCGCGGAGCACCTGGCGTCCGGTCGGCTCGAAGACGCCGCGCACCACGCCGAGCAGCGAGACCCGCGCGGCATCGTCGTCCCAGACCGAGAGGAACACCCGCAGCAACCGGTCCCCGGCGCCCTCGAGGCCGCCCTCGAGAACGGGCTTGAGGGCGACCCGCGGGACCACCGGCAGCTCCAGCGCCGCGACGAACAGGTCGTCCTTGGTGCCGAAGTAGTGGTGCACCAGGGACGGGTCGACGCCTGCCTCCGCGGCGATCGCACGGAGCGAGGTGCTCCCGAGGCCGCGTGCGGCGAACAGGGTCCTGGCAGCGGCGAGGATCTCGGCCCTGGTGTCGGGCGCACCGGGCCGCCTGCCCCGGGTCGTCCGGGTGCCGGCGTGGTCTCCGGGCTCGCTGGGGCTCACCCGCGCAGTCTTCCACCGTCGGGAGGAGCCGCCGTCACCCGGCGAACGTGGTCCGCGTCTGGATCTCGCCCACCTCGAGCGGAACGGGCGGGCTGGGCGGGGAGGTCAGTGCCACCGTCTGGGGTCCCTGGCCCGGCAGCACGAAGGTGAGGTCGTAGCTGGTGCTGGTGCTGATCGCGTACTCGCCGCCCCGGGTGTAGGCGTGCTCCACCGCTCCCGGAGCCCCCACCTCGGCGTTCGCGACGCCGTTGCCGGTCGCGGTGGTGCTGTCCCCGAAGTCCCAGGTGGTGCCGGTGGGGACCCAGCGCAGCGGGATGGTCACCCCGAGCAGGGTGAGCGAGGTGTCCACGGTGGGCGCGTCGGTCCAGTAGTTGTTGGGGATGTTCACGGCCGATCGCGTACCGGGCTCCACGTGCGGCGGGCTGGTCGGCGCGACGGCCGACGCGGCGGCCACGACCATCGCCGTCGTGATCTGCGGCGGACCCGGGGGCTCCTCGGTGGCCGGTGCCGCCGGGTCGCAGGGAGTCGCCTCGGCGTACTGGGCGTTCCAGCCGTCCCCACCCCAGGTGCTGCCGCAGGCGTCCACGGCACCGGGCATCCAGGAGAGGTCGGCGTTCGGGTTCTTCGGGAAGGCGTCCGCATAGGTGCCGTAGGGACCGGCGGGAGGGTAGGGCGAGGGAGCCGACACGGATTCGTTGGTGCTGGCGGAGGTGCTGGGCGTGGTCGTGGCGGGAGTCGAGGGGGTCTGGGTGTGAGTGGTCTGGGTCCCGGTGAGGGCTATCGAGCTGGGACTCGTGGTTCCGGCGTCGAACTCGGTCCTGTCCTTGTCTCCCGCATGCGCGGTGCCGGCGACGCCCAGCAGCACGGCCAGGACAGCACTCGTGACCACCCCTCGAGCCCTGCGCCTCATGCGATCAGCTCCCCCCAGAGCTCCACGACGATTTTCTGGGGACTGCATTCCCGCACAGGACGAATGTCAAACCAGAATCGCGTCAACTCTTCCGCTTGTAGATGAAGTCCAGGACCCGCCAGGTCGACTGCTTCTCGACCCACCACAGGTCGACCCAGTAGCTGTAGGGAGCTGGGGTGCCTGTTCGTCGGACCTTGCCGCTGGCCTCGACGTTGCTCACCGCGGGGTACACGAACGAGCCGGTGACTCGCACCCCACCGTTCAGCGGAACCGCGCGGAACTTGCCGAGCTCGAGGGGGTCGCTGAGCTGCCAGATGCCATCGCTCTTCAGTCCGTCGACCTGCTTGGCCAGCGCGACACAGTTGGAGCAGCCTGTCTGGTCGAACGCCTCGGCACTGACCACGCGGGAGTCGCGGGTCTCGATGGCGTACTGCACCAGCAGCGCGAAGTAGCGGCCGTACTCCATCGCGCTCTCGGGCGTCTTCGCCAGCTTCTGGGGCTTGGTCGGCTCGACGGCGTCCACCCCCGCAGGCGCCGTGGGACTTGGTGTGGCCGTTGGTTTCGGGGCGCTCTTGGGCGACTCCTCCCCGCAGCCGGCGAGCGTCACAGCCGCGACCAGGACCATTCCGCACACGGCGAGACGTTTCGACATGCCGGGACCATATCGGCCACGGCAGCGATTGGGCGGTCACCGCGAGAACGGTTCGGGAATCGTGACGCTACGTGGCCGCGGCTGCGAAGTGCAGCCGGCTGAAGGCGAGCGCCTCGATCAGGTCGCGCTCCCGGTCCTCACGGTTGCCGGCGCGACGGGTGTTGATCTCGGCCACGATGTGGCCGGTGAACCCCTGCCCGGCGAGGGTCTCGAGGAAGGCACCGCAGGGCTGGGCGCCGCGGCCCGGCACCAGGTGCTCGTCCTTCGAGGAGCCGCTGCCGTCGGTCATGTGGACGTGGCGGAGCCGCGAACCGAGCCGCTGCGCCATCGCGATCGGGTCCGACTGCGCCGTCGCCGCGTGGGAGAGGTCGATGGTGGTGTTCGCGTAGGACTCCTCCGAGGGGTCCCAGCCCGGCTGGTAGACCTTCAGCTCGCGCCGCGAGGTGGCCCGCCACGGATACATGTTCTCCACGGCGAACGCGATGCCGGTACGGCGCTCGAGGTCGGCGATCCCGTCGACGAACCCGCTGGCGTACTCGCGCTGCCACCGGAACGGCGGGTGCACGACCACCACGTCGGCCCCCAGCGCCTCGGCCATCTCGGCGCTCCGCTCGAGCTTGGCCCAGGAGTCGGTGCCCCACACGCGCTGGGTGATCAGCAGGCACGGGGCATGCACGGCGCACACCGGCATCTGGTGGTAGTCGCGCAGCGCCCGGACCTTGTCGATGCTCTGGCTGACCACGTCGATGCCGACCATCACCTCGACGGCGTCGTAGCCCAGCTTGTCGGCGTACTCGAAGGCGTGGCTGGTGCTCTCGGGGTAGACCGAGGCCGTGGAGAGCGCGAACACAGGGGCCACGACGCGAATCAGCCGATCGCGCTGAGCTGGTCGAGACGGTCCAGGATGACGCCTTCCCGCAGCGCCCACGGACAGATCTCCAGCTCCTCGAGATCGAAGATGTCCATCACCGCGGACGCGACCAGCGCGCCGGCGACCACCTGGTGCGCCCGGCCGGTCGAGACGCCCGGCAGCCCGGCGATGTCCTCGCGGCTCATCTCCAGCAGCTTGGGGACCCATGCCTCGAGGTCGCTGGCGCGGAGGATCCGGCGTACGAGCGGCCCCTCGCCCGAGGGCGCCGCCCCGCAGATCCGGGCCAGCGAGCGGAACGTCTTCGACGTGGCGACCGCGTGGTCGGGGGCCCCTCCGCGCAGCAGCATGCCCGCGTCGTGGGCCACGGAGGTCCGGATGTGCCGGCGCAACCGGGCCAGCGACTCCTCGTCGGGGGCCCCGTCGGTGAAGTGCTCCCGGGAGAGGCGTCCGGCCCCGAGCGGCACCGACCACGCGACGTCCGGCGCCTCGTCCTCGCCCGCCGCGACCTCGAGCGAGCCGCCGCCGATGTCGAAGACGGCCAGTCGCCCGGAGGACCAGCCGAACCAGCGGCGTACGGCGAGGAAGGTCAACCGGGCCTCGTCGGCGCCGGGGAGGACCTGGATCTGCGCCCCCGTGCGCTCCTGCACGTGCGCGAGCACCTCGTCGGAGTTCTCAGCGTCGCGGACCGCGGAGGTGGCGAAGGCGAAGACCTCCTCGCAGCCCTTGTCCTCGGCCAGGCGCAGCGCGTCCGCGACGAACTTCGTCAGCGCGTCCACCCCACGCTGGGTCACCGAGCCGTTCTCGAGGTGCTCGGCGAGCCGGAGCGGCTCCTTGTAGGAGGAGGCGGGCATCGGCGCCGCCCCGCGGTAGGCGTCGACAACCAGCAGGTGCCCCGTGTTGGAGCCGATGTCGAGCACACCGAGTCGCATGTAGCGAGGCTACCCGGCTCCCCGTCGCCCCGGAGGCGGCTAAGGTCGAGACGTGCCTGAGGTCGACCCTGTCTTTCCCCGAGCCTGGATCGAGTTCCAGGACCCGACCGACGCCGACCAGGTCTTCCGCTGCGACCTGACCTGGCTCACCTCGAGCTGGACCTGCATCTTCGGCAACGGCTGCGCCGGCATCTACGCCGACGCCCCCGAGTCCGGTTGCTGCACCCTGGGTGCCCACTTCTCGGACAAGGACGACGAGAACCGGGTCGCCGAGTGGGTCGAGCGCCTCGACGACACCATCTGGCAGCGCCGCCCGGAGGCCCTGGGCAGGCGTGGCCAGGTGAAGCGCTCGGGGTGGGTGACCACCGACGACGACGGCGACCGCAAGACCCGGGTCTCCGGTGGCGCCTGCATCTTCCACAACACCCGCGGGTTCGAGGGCGGCTACGGCTGCGCCCTGCACCGCCTCGCGCAGGACGAGGGCGTGCACTTCGTCGAGACCAAGCCGGACGTGTGCTGGCAGCTGCCGCTGCGGCGCTCGTTCCGCAACGTCGACCGTCCCGACGACACCACCTACCTCGAGATCAGCATCGGCGAGTACGACCGCAGCGGCTGGGGTCCCGGCGGCCACGACCTGGACTGGTACTGCTCGAGCAACACCGAGGCGCACGTGGGCCTCGAGCCGGTCTACGTCTCCAGCGCCACCGAGCTGATCGCGATGATGGGGCAGGCGGCGTACGACGTCCTCGCCGCGCGCTGCGAGGCCCACCTGCGCTCGCGTTCGGCGCTCGCGCTGCATCCGGCCTCACCGCCTCCGCACCGCTGAATCGGTGCGTGACCTCGGATAACACCCGACCCCCCGGTGTTCCGTGACGATCGGGTACAGGTCAGAATCAACTATGCGTCTGGACCACATCGTCTTCGCCGCCGGACCCGGTGGCCTCGCCGGTACGACGGAGCGACTCTCCGCCCTGCTCGGCGAGCAGTTCTTCAGCGGCGGCATCCACCCCCGCTTCGGGACCCGGAACTCGATCCTGCCCCTGACCCAAGGGGTCTACTTCGAGGTCGTGGAGGTGCTCGACCACCCGGCATCGGACAAGGCGCCGTTCGGCCAGGCCGTGCGTGCCCGCTCCGAGCTCGGCGGAGGCTGGCTGGGCTGGGTCGTCGCGGTCGACGACATCGCTCCCCTCGAGAGCCGGCTCGGACGCGAGGCCGTCAACGGCAACCGGCACCGCCCCGACGGCACCGAGCTGCTCTGGAAGCAGCTGGGCGTCAAGGGGCTGCAGGCCGACCCGCAGCTGCCGTTCTTCATCGAGTGGAACATCGACCCCGCCAACCACCCCAGTGTCGGCGCGACCGGTGACGTCTCCCTGGAGTGCCTGGAGATCGCGGGAGACCCCGACCGGGTCTCGGAGTGGCTCGGGCAGTCCGTCTACGAGCCGCTCGAGGCGGTCAAGGTCGACTGGGTCGCCCCCAACGGCACGCCCGGCATCGTCGCCGCGCAGTTCCAGACCCCCAACGGGCTGATCCGCATCTGACCTGCCACCCGGCGGTCGAGCAGCACGTGGACGGTCCAGGGCCCGAGCTGGCTCCGGGCGCGATCCCGAGCCCGAACATCTGGGCGCACCCGGGCCTCTACGAGCTGGAGAACCGCGCGGTGGACCGCGACGGCTCCCTCACCGAGATGGTGACGAGGCTGGCCCCGTGGGCGGGCCGTGACGTCCTCGACGTCGGCTGCGGCACCGGCTTCCACCTGCCCCTGTTCGCCGCCACCGCGCGCTCGGTCACCGGTGTGGAGCCGCACGGAGGCCTGGCCGCGGTCGCACGGCGCCGTACCCGCCGGCTGCCGAACGTCGACGTGCTCCCGGGATCGGCCGCCGCGCTGCCCTTGCCCGACGACTCCGTGGACGTGGCGCACGCCCGCTGGGCCTACTTCTTCGGCCCCGGCTGCGAACCCGGGCTACGCGAGCTCGAGCGCGTGCTGCGCCCCGGCGGCCGCGCCGTGGTGATCGACACCGACGCCTCCCGCTCCACGTTCGGGCAGTGGTTCCGGCGCGGCTACCCCGACATCGACCCCGTCCGGGTGGAGCGGTTCTGGGTCGAGCAGGGCTGGGAACGGCACCCGGTGGTCATGGAGCTGGCCTTCGAGACCCGCGAGGAGCTCGAGTCCGTGATCGGCATCGAGCTCCCCACCGAGGTCGCCGCACAGGCCCTGGCCGGGCACGAGGGCACCTCGGTGGACTACGCGGTCAACGTGTGGAGCCGCGGGTACTGAGCCGTGCGGCGGGTCGGGTCCGGTCAGCGGGCTGACCCCACAAATGTTGGGTCGTGACGTCCGGATCGGCCTTCTCGACGCCCCGATCCCACATTTGTGGGGTCGGGGCGACCTCAGCGAGCCGGCCGTCCTCCCCCCGTCAGTCCGTGCGCCGGCTGGAGCGGCGTACGACGAGAGCGGGCTGGAGCATCCGGCCACGGTCGCCGATGGGCTTGTGCGCCAACACGAGGTGCAGGATGCGGACGAGCTCGACGGCCACCTGCTCCAGGGGCTGACGTACGGAGGTGAGGCCGGGCCAGGTCACCTGGGCGGCCAGCGAGTCGTCGAAGCCCACGACCCCGATGTCGGTGCCCGGACGGAGGCCACGCTCGGCGCATGCGTGGAGCACGCCGATGCCGAGCGTGTCGCTCGCGCAGGCGAACCCGGTGATCGAGGGGTCCTGCATCAGGCCGTGGGTCGCCATCCGCGCCGCATCCACGTTGTCGCTCAGGTGTACGCCGAGCCCGGCGGTGTCGAGCCCGGCGGCGCGCATCGCCCGCTCCCAGCCGCTGCGGCGGTCCTGGCCGATCCTTGAGCTGCGCTCCCAGCCCAGCCAGGCGATCCGGCGGTGCCCCTGGGCGATCAGGTGCTCGGTGGCGATCTGGGCGCCGTGCGCGCCGTCCACGTCGACCCAGGCGTGGTCGGCGTCCGGCTCGTCCCAGGGGCGGCCGAAGGCGACGAACGGAGCCCCACGCTCCTGGAGGAACGCAGACTGCGGCGTGCCGGCGTAGGTGTCGGTGACCACGAAGGCGTCCACCGCGGTGGATCGCAGGAGGTCGTCGTACCCGTCGAGCGGGTCGGTGGGGCTCCCGGAGAACAGCAGCACGTGGTGCCCGGTGCGTGAGGAGGCCTCCACCAGGCTGTGCAGGAAGCGGTCCATCAGCGCGTTGCTGGTGCCCTCCTGCGCCTGCTCGAAGCGCAGGCCGATCAGGTGCGAGGAACGGGTGCGCAGCTGGCGGGCGGCCCGGTTGGGCGAGTACCCGAGCCGCTCGATCACCTGCTGCACCCGCTCGAGGGTCTCGGGCCGCAGCAGGTCCGGGTTGTTCAGCGCGTTCGAGACGGTCTGGCGCGAGACGCCGGCCTCGTCGGCCACCGTGGCCAGGGTGGGAGGCACCTGGTGGCGGCCCCGGCTCGCCTCCCGGGCCCCGTCACGGTTGGGGTCCCGACTGGAGTCCCGGTTGAGGTCTGGCCGACTCACCGACTGGCTCATGTCTGTCCCCCGGTTTCTGGATCGTTCAAATCCTAGACTGGACCATACGCGCGAGCACGTCGTACGCGGTATCTGTCGGTGGGCTCGCCTAGCGTTCGGGGCATGGCTCAGAACAGCGGACGCACCTCCCCCAAGCCCCCTCGCGCGACCTACCACTGCACCGACTGCGGCTGGGAGGCGATGAAGTGGGTGGGCCGCTGCTCGGAGTGCCAGGCGTGGGGCACGGTCGTGGAGAAGTCAGCCCCGAAGAGCCGGGTGCAGGCCGGACCCGTCACCGCGCCGGCACGCCCAATCGGCGAGGTGCCGATCGAGGACTCGATGGCGCGCACCAGCGGCGTGCCCGAGCTCGACCGGGTGCTCGGCGGCGGGATGGTGCCGGGCGCCGCGATCCTGCTCGCCGGCGAGCCCGGTGTCGGCAAGTCCACGCTCCTGCTCGAGGTGGCCTCCCAGATGGCCCGCCAGCGACAGCGCGTGCTCTACGTGACCGGCGAGGAGTCGGCCGCCCAGGTGCGGATGCGCGGTGACCGCACCGGCGCGATCCAGGACGAGCTCTTCCTCGCCGCGGAGACCGACCTCGGTGCCGTGCTCGGCCACGTCGAGGCGGTCAAGCCCACCCTGCTGGTCGTCGACTCCGTGCAGACGATCAGCGCCGGTGACGTCGACGGTGTCCCCGGAGGCGTCTCCCAGGTCAAGGAGGTCTCGGCCGCGCTGATCCGGATGGCGAAGCTGCGCAACATCACCCTGGTGATCATCGGCCACGTGACCAAGGACGGCACGATCGCGGGCCCACGCGTGCTCGAGCACCTCGTCGACGTCGTGCTCCACTTCGAGGGCGAGCGCACGTCCAGGCTGCGGATGGTCCGCGCGGTGAAGAACAGGTTCGGCCCTGTCGACGAGGTGGGCTGCTTCGACCTCTCCGCGGAGGGCATCGTGGCGATCACCGATCCCACGGGGCTGTTCCTCGACGCGATGCGCGGCCCCGTGCCCGGCACCTGCGTCGCGGTCGCCCTCGAGGGACGCCGGCCGCTGCTCAGCGAGGTGCAGGCGCTGGTCACCCACACGGCCTCGGAGCGCCCACGGCGTACGACGTCGGGAGTCGACTCCTCGCGGGTGGCGATGATCCTGGCGGTCCTGCAGCAGCACGCCGGGGTGCGGCTGCACAACCACGACGTGTTCGTCTCCAGCGTGGGCGGCGCCAGGCTGACCGAGCCGAGCAACGACCTGGCCATCGCCCTGGCGATCACCTCCGCCTCGCGCGGCAAGCCGCTGGGACGCAACGTGGCCGCGATCGGTGAGCTGGGCCTCTCCGGCGAGCTGCGCCGGGTGCGCGACGTCGGGGTGCGACTCGCCGAGGCGGGGCGGATGGGCTTCCGTTCCGCGATCGTCCCGGCCGTCAGCTCCGACACGGCCGGGAACAGCCGGATCCTGGACGGGATGCGGGTCGTGGACGTCGACAACATCGCGCGGGCGCTCACCCTGCTCGGCCTCGGCTCGGGCGACACCGTATCGGGCGATTCACGCTCGCAACTGCCCTAGACTTTCGCCGTGGCTCCTCCCGAACGGCTCGACGACGCCGCCCGACTGCGCGAGACCCTTGCCCGGATCGCGCCCGGAACCTCCTTCCGCGACGGGCTCGAGCGCATCCTGAGGGGCCGTACCGGCGCCCTGATCGTGGTCGGGCACGACAAGGACGTCGAGGGGATCGTCACCGGCGGGTTCAACCTCGACGTCCCGTTCACCGCGACCGCACTTCGTGAGCTGGCCAAGATGGACGGCGCCATCGTGCTGGACCGCGACATCTCGCGGATCTACCGCGCCAACGTGCACCTGATGCCCGACCACACCATCCACTCCGAGGAGACCGGCACCCGGCACCGCACCGCCGACCGGGTGGCCAAGCAAACGGGCGCGCCGGTGATCTCGGTGTCGCAGTCCATGCAGATCATTGCGATCTACGTCGGCGCGATCCGCTACGTCCTCGAGGACTCCGGGAGCATCCTGGCCCGTGCCAACCAGGCGCTGGCGACCCTGGAGCGCTACAAGGTGCGGCTCGACGAGGTCTCCAGCACCCTGTCCGCGCTGGAGATCGAGGACCTGGTCACCGTCCGCGACGTCGCCGTGGTGGCCCAGCGGCTGGAGATGGTCAGCCGGATCGCCCGCGAGATCGACGACTACGTCAACGAGCTCGGCACCGACGGGCGGCTGCTCTCGCTCCAGCTCGAGGAGCTGGTCACCGGCGTCGAGGCGGAGCGTGGGCTCGTGGTCCGCGACTACCAGGCCGGTGGACGCCGCACCCAGCCCGCCGAGGAGATCCTCGCCGAGCTGGAGGCCCTGCTGCCCACCGAGCTCGTCGACATCGCCGCCGTCGCGAAGGCGCTCGGCCTCGGCCAGGGCACCCACCTCGACGGCGCCGTGACCCCCCGGGGTCACCGGCTGCTGGCCAAGGTCCCCCGGCTCCCGATCACGGTGGTGGACCGGCTCGTGGAGCACTTCGAGACCCTGCAGAAGCTGCTCTCCGCCACGGTCGAGGACCTGCAGATGGTCGAGGGCGTGGGCGAGCTGCGCGCCCGCAGCGTGCGTGAGGGCCTCTCCCGGCTGGCGGAGTCCAGCATCCTGGAACGCTACGTCTGAGGCGTGCCCCGGCTCGACCGCGCGGGACCGCTTCGGCCCGCTGGGGCCGGCTGCCTCAGGGGCGCTTGCTGGGCTTGGCGCTGGGCTTGGTGCTCGGGTTCGCGCTGGGCTGCGCAGAGGCCTTCGCCGACGGGCTCGCGGTGGCGCTGGGGCGGGGCTTGGGCGTCCGGGTGACGACCGTCGGCTCGGCCTTGGTCACCTCGAACTGCACGTCGCTGGGCGTGGACCCGTAGGCGGCCGCGTAGACGTGGTAGAACCCGGGCAGCGCCCAGGCGGAGAACTGTGCGCATCCCTGGTCCGAGCGTCGCCCGCTCCAGGTCACCGGCACGTGCACGGGCTGGCCGCTGCGGACGACGACCTCGGCCGTCGGGATCGCCTTGGGGCAGTCCTGGCTGGACCAGATCCGGTCCTTGCCGGAGGCGATCTTCACCACCAGGCTCTGCGGTGAGACCTTGAAGGTGCAGGCCGGCTGCGTGCCGTTCAGCCGCAGGTTGATCACCACCGGCGTCCCCGCCCACGCGCGCGAGACCGAGGGCAGCACGCTGACGTCGTCCTCGGGGCACACCCCGTTGGGCGGGATCAGCGGCACGTTGGCCCGGGGGCTCGGCCTGGTCGAGGGCGCGACCGGCCCGAGGCTGACCGGATTCCCGGGCTGGTCGGCAACGGTGCGGGTGCTCGCCTTCGACGCGGTGGGCGGGTCCTCGCCAGTTCCGCCGAGCAGCTTGGCCACCCCGAAGACGAGGAGCAGCGCGATCAGGAGCACCAGGGCCCGGCGCACCCAGTAGACGCGCTTGGGCAGCCGTCCACGCGGTGTGATCGCCGAGCTCATGGGGTCACGGTAGTCAGGCACGGTCCCCGATCCGGGTTGCAACGCCGGGCGCCCGGGTGCGGTCCCCGCCACACCCCCGCCCACCGGGCACAGACGTGCCGCTCATGTACGCCGACCGGGCACTCGCGTCCCGCGCCGACACGGATAATGAGCGCCGATGAACGCCCTCCACGAGCCCCTGGTCGACTGGTACGCCGAGCACGCCCGCGACCTGCCCTGGCGCGGCCCAGAAGCGACTCCCTGGGCGGTACTGGTCTCGGAGTTCATGCTCCAGCAGACGCCGGTCGCCCGGGTACTGCCGGTCTTCGAGCAGTGGATGAACACGTGGCCGACCCCGAGCGACCTCGCCGCGGCCCCGAGCGGGGAGGCGGTCAGGGCGTGGGGGCGGCTCGGCTACCCGCGACGCGCCCTGCGGCTGCACGCCGCCGCGACCGCGATCGTGGAGCAGCACGGCGGCGAGGTCCCCGCCTCCTACGACGACCTGCTGGCGCTGCCCGGCGTCGGCGACTACACCGCCAGCGCGGTGGCCTCGTTCGCCTTCGGCGGCACTCACGCCGTGCTGGACACCAACGTGCGGCGAGTGTTCGCCCGCGCCGTGGAGGGGGTGGAGTTCCCGCCCGCCTCCGTCACGAAGGGCGAGCGCGCGCTGGCGGAGTCGCTGCTGCCGGAGGATGACGCGGCCACCTGGGCGATCGCCGTGATGGACCTCGGCGCCCTGGTGTGCACGGCGGCCAGCCCTCGGTGCCCGGCGTGCCCGATCAGCGATCTCTGCTCGTGGAACCTCGCCGGCCGTCCGGCGTACGACGGCCCACCGCGGCGCGGCCAGACCTGGGCCGGAACCGACCGCCAGGTCCGCGGCCGCCTGATGGCGGTCCTGCGCGACGCCCCCGGCAGCGTCACCCGGACCCGCCTCGACTCCGCCTGGGCGGACCCGGTGCAACGCGACCGTGCCCTCCAGAGCCTGCTCGCCGACGGCCTCGTCGTGGAGAGCGACGGCCGCTTCGCCCTCCCCGGCTGAGCCCTGCCTGATCGATCCCGGGAGGGTGCCCGGCGAAGGAGCAACAAGGCGGTGCCGCTGCCGCTACGTGTCGTACTCGACGCCGTCCCACGGTTCGTAGTACACGATGAAATCACCCGGCTCGATGCCGATGGAGAACGTGCCGTCCTCGTACTGGTCGACCTTCCAGCCGAAGGTGACGCCCCTGACCTGCTGGGTGAACGGCGCGACCTCGATGGGCTCGAGGACGTAGTCGCCCAGCTCAGCCAGCCGGGAGGCGACGAGGGCATCCGCATCCGAGGCGCCGGCCTGCCCGGGGGGAAGTCCATCGACTCGGGGGACCTCGTCGATCCTCACCTCGTCGAAGCTCCCGTCGGGCTTCCACAGGAAGAGCCCGACGTACGCCGCCCCCGAATGGCCCGGGACGAACAGCTCGTCACTGAGGAAGAACTTGCGACCGTCCATCGCGGTTCCTGCGTAGGGAACGTGGTAGTCGTCGGGGACGATGGTGAATCGTTCGGGTCTCGTGTTCACGGCAGCTCTCTCCTCCTGGTCCTGTGAGGGGGTTGCGCATCCGGCAAGCGCTGCGACCAGTACGAGCACGACCACGTAGCGCAAGCCGAGACGGCGCTGCAGGCGATGCCCGAGGCGGATCGTTCGCTGCTTGATACCCGGTTGAGCCACAGCGCGGAGCCTAGGTCGCCGCGAAGCTCCTTGTTCACGATCCGCCGCTACCCCGGCTCGCAGTCTGCGATTTCAGGGGCCAGAAAGCGGAACGGCCCCCCGGGGTCACCGGGGGGCCGTTCAGGTCAGGACGGGTCAGGCGGGGTCGCCCTTGGTGATGTCGACCGGGCCGTCGCTGTCGTCGGGGCCGCCAACGGGCTCGAGGAGCGGGGCGTCCGGCAGGTCACCGCGGACGGTGCCCTCGAAGGTGAACTGCGCCGCGGCGCCTTCGCCCTCGACGCCGACCAGCACGATCTGGCCGGGGCCGACCTCACCGAAGAGCATCTTCTCGGCGAGGACGTCCTCGATCTCGCGCTGGACCGTACGCCGCAGCGGACGCGCACCCAGCACGGGGTCGAAGCCCCGCGTGGCGAGCAGGTCCTTGGCGGCCTGGGTCAGCTCCAGGGACATGTCGCGGTCCTTGAGCCGCAGCTCCACCGAGGCCACCATGTTGTCCACCATGGAGACGATCTGCTCCTTGGTCAGCGGCGGGAACACGATGATCTCGTCGACACGGTTGAGGAACTCGGGCCGGAAGTGCTGCTTGAGCTCCTCGGTGACCTTGTTCTTCATCCGGTCGTAGGTGCCCTCGTCGCCGGACTGGTTGAAGCCCAGGCTGACGCCCTTGGAGATGTCGCGGGTGCCGAGGTTGGTGGTCATGATGATCACCGTGTTCTTGAAGTCGATCACCCGGCCCTGGCTGTCGGTCAGGCGACCTTCCTCCAGGATCTGCAGCAGGCTGTTGAAGATGTCCGGGTGGGCCTTCTCGACCTCGTCGAAGAGCACCACGGAGAACGGCTTGCGGCGCACCTTCTCGGTGAGCTGGCCGCCCTCTTCGTAGCCGACGTAGCCGGGAGGCGAACCGAAGAGCCGCGAGACGGTGTGCTTCTCGGAGAACTCCGACATGTCGAGCTGGATCAGCGCGTCCTCGTCGCCGAAGAGGAACTCGGCGAGCGTCTTGGACAGCCACGTCTTGCCGACACCGGACGGGCCGGCGAAGATGAACGAGCCGCCGGGGCGCTTGGGGTCCTTCAACCCGGCGCGCGTACGACGGATGGCCCGGCTGAGCGCCTTGACGGCCTCCTCCTGGCCGATGACCCGCTTGTGCAGCTCATCCTCCATCTTGAGCAGCCGGGTGGACTCGGCCTCGGAGAGCTTGACGATCGGGATCCCGGTCGCCACGGCCAGCACCTCGGCGATCAGCTCCTCGTCGACCTCTGCGACGACGTCCATGTCGCCGGCACGCCACTGCTTCTCACGCTCGCCCTTGGCGAGGATGAGCTGCTTCTCCTCGTCGCGCAGGCGGGCGGCCGCCTCGAAGTCCTGTCCGTCGATGGCGCCCTCCTTGCGGCGGCGCACGTCGGCGATCTTGTCGTCGAACTCGCGCAGGTCCGGCGGAGCGGTCATCCGGCGGATCCGCAACCGGGAGCCGGCCTCGTCGATGAGGTCGATCGCCTTGTCGGGCAGGAACCGGTCGGAGATGTAGCGGTCGGCCAGCGTCGCCGCCGAGACCAGGGCCTCGTCGGTGATCGTGACCCGGTGGTGCGCCTCGTAGCGGTCGCGCAGACCCTTGAGCATCTCGATGGTGTGCGCGATCGAGGGCTCGGCGACCTGGATCGGCTGGAACCGGCGCTCGAGCGCAGCGTCCTTCTCGAGGTGCTTGCGGTACTCGTCGAGCGTGGTGGCACCGATGGTCTGCAGCTCGCCGCGCGCCAGCATCGGCTTGAGGATGCTGGCGGCGTCGATGGCGCCCTCGGCCGCGCCGGCCCCGACGAGGGTGTGGATCTCGTCGATGAACAGCACGATGTCCCCGCGGGTGCGGATCTCCTTGAGCACCTTCTTCAGGCGCTCCTCGAAGTCACCGCGGTAGCGCGAGCCGGCCACCAGGGCCCCGAGGTCGAGGGTGTAGATCTGCTTGTCCTTGAGCGTCTCGGGCACGTCGCCGCGGACGATGTCCTGCGCGAGGCCCTCCACGATCGTGGTCTTGCCGACGCCGGGCTCACCGATGAGCACGGGGTTGTTCTTCGTACGCCGGGACAGGATCTGCATGACCCGCTCGATCTCCTGGCCACGTCCGATGACCGGGTCGAGCTTTCCCTCCTTGGCGGCCTGCGTCAGGTTGCGGCCGAACTGGTCGAGCACCAGCGAGCTGGAGGGGGCGGCCTCGGGCGCCGTGCCCGCGGACTGCTGCTCCTTGCCCTGGTAGCCCGACAGCAGCTGGATGACCTGCTGGCGCACCCGGTTGAGGTCGGCGCCGAGCTTGTGCAGCACCTGCGCGGCGACGCCCTCACCCTCGCGGATCAGGCCGAGCAGGATGTGCTCGGTGCCGATGTAGTTGTGGCCGAGCTGCAGCGCCTCGCGCAGGGACAGCTCGAGCACCTTCTTGGCTCGCGGCGTGAACGGGATGTGGCCGCTGGGGGCCTGCTGCCCCTGGCCGATGATCTCCTCGACCTGGGCGCGGACGGCCTCCAGGGAGACGCCGAGGCTCTCCAGCGCCTTCGCGGCGATGCCGTCGCCCTCGTGGATCAGGCCGAGCAGGATGTGCTCGGTCCCGATGTAGTTGTGCGAGAGCATGCGGGCCTCTTCCTGGGCCAGCACGACAACTCGTCGGGCTCGGTCGGTGAACCGCTCGAACATGGGCTACTCCTCAAGTCTCTGCAGGGTCGACGCGTGCGACCCGCACGGCCGGTTAAACCCTTCCCTCAGCCTACGTGTTCCGCGCGCAGGTGGTTATCGCTCTCAGCGAACACGGCCGGGTGGCCGCTCACAGCACGTCCTCGGGGCGGGCGGGGCGGGTCAGGTGGAACACCTCAGGAGGCCGGCCCCACTCGTCGCCGCCGAGGCGGGAGACCGGCCGGAGCAGGTCCATCGCCGGTTGACCGTCGCGCAACACGTCGTCGCGCACGGTGATCGCGGTGACCTCCCCGAACACGACGTACGCCGAGCCGACCTCCACCACCCGCTCGAGGCGGCACTCGATCGAGGCAGGCGACCCGGCGACCCGCTGCGGGGCGACCGTGTCGGAGGGCTCCATCGCGATCCCGAGCTGCTCGGCCTCGTCGTCGCCGTGGTCGAACGGCGCGCTGCTGGCGTTGACCTGCTCCAGCAGCGCCTCGGAGGTGTGGCTGATCACGAACTCGCCGGTCTCCTCCACGTTGCGCACGGTGTCCTTGTGGCCCAGCGAGCTGAACAGCACCACCGGCGGTCGCCCGCTGGCGACGGTGAAGAAGGAGTGCGGCGCCAGGTTCCCCCGCCCCCGCGCGTCCAGCGTGGAGACCCAGGCGATCGGGCGCGGCACCACCAGGGCGGTGAGCAGCCGGTAGGCGTTCACGTCGGGATCGCCGGGGTCGAAGACCGTGCGCGCGGTGGAGGTGGCCATCGCGTCAGCGTAGAAGGTCAGCGCTCCGGTCACCGCTGCCGTTCCGGACCTGGCCGCCGGGCTGGCCGCCGGGCTGGGCCAGTCCGTTCTCGTAGCACCACACCACCGCCTGCACCCGGTCCCGCAGGCACAGCTTGCGCAGTACCTCGGCCACGTGGCTCTTGACCGTCTCGTTGGCGACCACCATCGAGGCGGCGATCTCCGCGTTGGACCACCCCCGCCCCAGCAGCACCAGCACCTCACGCTCACGCGGGGTCAGCGAGCGCCCCGCGAGCGGGTCCGCGCCGGGCTCCCTGCGTACGCCGAAGTCCTCCACCAGCCGCCGGGTGACGCCGGGGCCGAGCAGCATCGACCCCTCGCCCACCATCCGCACCGCCTCGACGAGCCGGTCCCCGGTCACGTCCTTGAGCAGGAACCCGCTGGCGCCGGCCCGGATGGCCTCGAAGACGTACTCGTCGAGGTCGAACGTGGTCAGGATCAGCACCCGCGCACGGTGCTGCGCGGCGATCACGCGGGTGGCCTCGATGCCGTCCATCACCGGCATCCTCACGTCGACCAGCGCCACGTCCGGCTCCTGCTCGGCGACCAGAGCCAGCAGCTGCTGGCCGTCGGCGGCGGTGCCGACCACCTCCAGCCCCGGCTGGGCGTCGAGCAGCGCCGCGAAGCCCGCACGGATGATCGGCTGGTCGTCGGCGACCACGACCCTCATGCGGTGGGCTCCGGTTCGGCGACCAGCGCCGGGAGCCTGGCCTCGACCACGCACTCCCCGTTTCGGACGCCGGCCTCGAGCTCACCGCCGACCGCACGCACCCGCTCCGCCATACCGGTCAGTCCACCACCGGGCTCGAGCTCCTGGACCCCCGGAGCACGGTTGGAGACCAGCACCCTGACCCCGCCGGCCCCGTCGCCGTGGGCGATCACGTCCACGGGCACCCCCGGAGCGTGCCGCCGCGCATTCGTGAGCGCCTCCTGCACCACCCGGTAGGCGACGTAGCCCGGCGTCGCGAGCACGTCATCGAGCCCCTCCAGGGACGCCGAGACGACATCGGTGGCCGACTGCGCGTCGAGCACCAGCCGGCTGATGTCCCGCGCCGTGGGCTGGGGGGTCCGCTGCGCCTCGCCGTCGGAGCGGCGCAGCACCCCGAGGACCCCGCGGAGCTCCTCGAGCGCCTTGCGGGAGTCGTCCGCGATCTCGGCCAGCACCAGCCTCGCCTCGGGAGAGAGCTCGGGGTAGGTGTACGGCGCCGTCTCCGCGCGCACTGCGATCAGGGAGACGTGGTGGGCCACGACGTCGTGCAGGTCACGGGCCAGCCGGGAGCGCTCGTCGAGGACCGCCGCGTCGCGGGTCACCTCACGCCGCCGGCGCACCAGCTCGAGGAGGCCACGCTCGCGGGAGGCTTCGCGGCGCAGCAGGATCGTCACCAGCATCACCAGCGCGGTGCCCACGGCGTACAGCGTGCAGGTCAGGACGAGGTACGACGCGCCCCCGCCGTAGCCGAACAGCCCGAACTCCACGGAGCCGCCGGGGGTCATCATCCGGCCGTCGAGCAGGATCACCCCGATCGGCAGGCAGGTCGCGACGGCGGCGAGCAGCCAGGCGGTCCGGGGCCGGCGCCACGACGCGCAGACCGCCACGGCGACCAGCGCGGCGTACGCCGTCCAGGGCCACGCGAGCCCCATCAGGCCACCCGCGACGAGGCGGGGCAGCACCAGCACGACACCGAGCACGAGCGAGCGCAGCGCCGCCAGCGGGGCGAGCGCGAGCAGCAGGCCACTGAGGGACACGGCAGCGTGCACCCAGCCGGCGTAGTCCTTGTCGGTGACCAGGAAGCCACCGTCACCGAGGTAGCGGTAGCGGATGTCGAGCGGCGTCTGGGTCTCCAGGAACGCCAGCAGGAGGGCGGCGGCCGCAGCGACCACCGAGAAGACCTGCGGTGCGTCGGCCCAGCGACGCAGTCGGGCGAGGATCTCGGTCATGGGCTCAGCCTCGCGGCCGGCCCGGACGCACGACCACCCCCGGGCGAGCGAACTGCGTCACTCGCGCGGGGGTGGTCGTCGTGGAGCTCGGGATCAGTGCGCGGCTGCGTATGCCTCGCGGACCTCGGCCGAGACGCGCCCACGCTCGGGGACGTCGAAGCCGTTGTCCCGGGCCCAGGCCCGGATCTCGGAGGGGGCGGCACCGCTGGCGGCCGTCTTGGTGGTGCGGCGGCCGCTGCGGCCTCCGACGGGACGCCCGTGGGCGACATAGGGGGCGAGCGCGTCACGCAGCGAGCGTGCGTGCTCGTTATTCAGGTCGATGGCATATTCCTTGCCGTCCAACCCGAAAGTGACCGTCTCTTCCGCATCGCTCTGGTCGATGTCGTCCACGAGTACGATGTTGACTTTTTGAGCCATGTTCCTGACCGTCCTTGCACAAATCGAGTGAGAGAGTTTCCCACTCGACACTAACAGACCACTATGTGAGAACCGCGCCCTCACTCAGGTCGGAGCAGCGGAAAAAGAATCGTTTCCCGAATGCCGGCTCCGGTCAGCAGCATGACCAGGCGATCGATGCCCATCCCCATCCCGCCGGCAGGCGGCATTCCGTATTCCATCGCCTTGAGGAAGACCTCGTCGAGCTCCATTGCCTCGGGATCACCCTGCGCGGCAAGGGCAGACTGCGCCTGGAGCCGTTCACGCTGCACGACAGGGTCGTTCAGCTCGGAGTACGCCGGCGCCAGCTCGACGCCGTTGATGATCAGGTCCCATGCCTCGTTGATACCCGCTTTGTCGCGATGCGCCTTCGCCAGCGGCTTCACCTGCGAGGGGTAATCCATCACGAAGGTCGGATTGATCAGGTCGTCCTCGACGAGCTGCTCGTAGAGCTCGACGAGAATTTCCGCCGCTCCCCATTTCGGCTGCAGTTCCACACCGTGGGTATGTGAATACCCGCGCAGGGTTTCCGCGTCGGTCTCCACCGTCACCTCGGCACCCACGGCCTCGGAGACCAGGTCGAAGATCGAGGCCTGGCGCCATTCGGCCTCCAGATCGATCTGCGACCCGTCGCGTCCGGGTACGACGGTGCGGCCCACGGCCCGCGCGGCGTCGAGGACCAGTGCCCGGGTCAGCTCCATCATCGTGAACTGGTCGCCGTAGGCCTCGTAGGCCTCCAGCATCGAGAACTCGGCGGCGTGGGTGGAGTCGAGCCCTTCGTTGCGGAACGTGCGGCCGATCTCGTAGACCTTGTCGACGCCGCCGATCATCGCCCGCTTCAGGTCGAGCTCGAGCGCGATCCGCAGCAGCATCGGCTGGTCGAGGGCGTTCAGGTGCGTGCGGAACGGGCGAGCCGCGGCGCCGCCGTTGGTCAGCTGCAGGATCGGGGTCTCGACCTCGGTGTAGCCACGCTCGTCGAGGGTCCTGCGCAGGCTCTTGAGCACGGTGGCCTTGGTGCGCACCATCTCGCGCGCCTCGGGGCGGATCATCATGTCGACGTACCGCAACCGGATCCGGGCCTCGTCGGAGAGCGGCCGGTGCTCGTTGGGCAGCGGGCGCAGCGTCTTGGCCGCGAGCTGCCACTGGGTCACCGAGACCGACAGCTCACCGCGGCGACTGGTGATCACCTCGCCGCGCACGGCCAGCAGGTCGCCGATGTCGACGAGCGCCTTGTAGTCGGCGAGGGACTCCTCCCCCACGTCGGCGAGGCTGAGCATCGCCTGGATCTCCGAGCCGTCGCCCTCGCGCAGCTTGGCGAAGCAGAGCTTGCCGGTGTTGCGCTGGAAGATGACCCGGCCGGTGATCGCGACCTGCTCGCCTGTGCGCGTGTCGGGCTCGAGCTCGCCCGACTCCATCAGGGCGTCGTACTTCTCCCGGATCTCGCGGATGGTGTGGGTGCGCTCCACCGTGGTCGGGTAGGGCGCGACGCCCTTGTCGAGGAGCCGCTGCCGCTTCTCCCGGCGTACCCGCATCTGCTCGGGGACATCGTCCGCCGGGAGGGTCCCCGCGGCGTCGGTCTGAGCTTTCTCCCGGGCTTTCGCCTGGGCATCGGACTGGGCGCCACCGGGCTGGTCATTCATGTGGCACACGCTACTTTGCTCCCTACCCGACAAGGACAACAGGAGCGTGACGATGAAGGCCGTTGTGTGCCAGGACACGATGCTCGAGGTCGCCGACCTCCCGGACCCGGTCCCGGGGCCCGGCCAGGTGCTGCTCGAGGTCGTCCGCACCGGCATCTGCGGCTCCGACCTGCACGCCCGCAAGCACGCCGACCAGCTCGCCGACGTGGCCGCGGCGATCGGCTACCACCACGTGATGCGACCCCACCAGTCCGTGGTGATGGGACACGAGTTCAGCGGCCGGGTGCTCGACTACGGCCCGAAGACCCGCAAGCCGTGGTCGGAGGGGACGCCCGTGGTCTCGCTGCCGATGATCCAGATGGGCGAGCAGGTGCAGATGACCGGCCTCTCGGCGCAGGCGCCGGGTGGGTACGCCGAACGCGTGCTCGTGCAGGAGTCCCTGACCATGGAGGTCCCCAACGGGCTCGCCCCCGAGACGGCGGCGCTCACCGAGCCGATGGCGGTCGCGTGGCACGCCGTACGACGCAGCGGCGTGCGCAAGCGCGAGACCGCCGTGGTGGTCGGCTGCGGCCCGATCGGGCTGGCAGTGATCTTGATGCTCAAGGCGCGCGGCGTACGCACCGTGATCGCCAGCGACTTCTCGCCGGGCCGGCGTGCGCTCGCCGAGCAGTGCGGCGCCGACGTGGTGATCGACCCCGCCGACGGCTCGCCGTGGGCCAGCTTCGAGCAGAGCCGCTACATCACCGACGCGAACGGGCTCTTCGACCTCGCCCTCGGCACGATGGGCAAGCTCCGGAAGGTCCCGATGCTGCCGTGGTGGCAGGTGCTGCGCGCCGCCGAGGCTGCCGGAGCCACCCCGAGCGGACCGGTCGTGTTCGAGTGCGTCGGGATCCCGGGGATCATCGACCAGATCGTCAACGAGGCACCTCTCGCCGCCCGGGTCGTCGTCGTCGGGGTCTGCATGGAGCCGGACACCTTCCAGCCCGCGATGGCGATCAACAAGGAGATCGAGCTGAAGTTCGTCTTCTGCTACCAGCCCCACGAGTTCCACGAGACCCTGCAGATGATCGCAGACGGCAAGGTCGACCCCACCCCGCTGATCACCGGCACCGTCGGCCTCGACGGGGTCGCGGCCGCGTTCGACGCCCTCGCCGACCCGGAGCGGCACGCGAAGATCCTGATCGATCCGGCGAGCTCAGCGGCCCTGCCGGGATAGTCCGAGACGTTTCCGTCGTCGTACCGGACAAAACGGAGCGGGACTGTCTCGGACTATCCCGAATTCCGGGCGAACACCAGCTCCAGACCCAGCAGCGTGAGCCAGGGCTGGCGGGCGGTGAACACGCGGCACTCGTCGACCACGATCGGGGCGAGGCCGCCGGTGGCGATGACGTGCACGGTCTCGGGCTGTACGCCGAGCTCCTCGATCATCCGGGCGACGATGCCGTCCACCTGGCTGGCGAAGCCGAAGACCAGGCCGGACTGGAGGGCCTCGACGGTGTTCTTCGCGATCACCGAGCGGGGGCGGAGCAGCTCTACCTTGCGCAGCTGGGCGCCGCGGCGGCCCAGCGCCTCCAGGGAGATGTCGATGCCGGGGGCGATCGCGCCGCCGACGTACTCGCCGCGGGGGCTGACCACGTCGAAGGTGGTGGCGGTGCCGAAGTCGACCACGATCGCCGGGCCGTCGTACAGGCTGGCCGCAGCGAGGGCGTTGACCACCCGGTCGGCGCCGACCTCGCGCGGGTTGTCCATCAGCACGGGTACGCCGGTCCGGACGCCCGGCTCGACCACGACGTTGGGCAGCGTCCCGTAGTGGCGCACCAGCATGTCGCGCCACTCGTGCAGCACCGCGGGCACCGTGGCGCACACGGCGATGCCGCTGAGCCCGTCGGAGACGTTGCTCTCGCGCAGCAGCCCCCTGAGGAGCACCGCCCACTCGTCGGCCGTACGACGCTCGTCGGTCGCCACCCGCCAGTGGTCGAGCACCACGCCGTCCGCGAGCAGGCCGAGGACCGTGTGCGAGTTGCCGATGTCGGCGCAGAGCAGGGTCATCAGCTGTCCCGGCCGAGCACGAGCTCCACGTTGTCGATCAGCCGGGTGGGTCCCACGCGGGCCGCGATCAGCAGCCGGGCAGGGCCGCTCTCGGGGGCGGGTCCCAGGTCGGGGTCGCGCAGCTCGAGGTACTCGAGGTCCACGCCGCGGGCGTGCCGCAGCTCGTGGCGCGCGGCGCCGATCGCGGCGGAGGGGCCGTACCGCGCGGCGTTGCGCGCGGCGAACAGGGTGCGCGCGAGGGCCGCGGCACGCCACCGCTGGTCCTCGTCGAGGTAGCCGTTGCGGGTGGACAGCGCCAGGCCGTCGGGCTCGCGCACGGTCTCGGCACCGATCACCTGCACGCCCATGCACAGGTCGTCGACCATCCGCCGGATCAGCACCAGCTGCTGGTAGTCCTTCTGCCCGAAGACCGCCACGTCGGGCCGGACGAGCCCGAACAGCTTGGCGACCACCGTGAGCACCCCGTGGAAGTGGGTCGGGCGCGAGCCGCCCTCCAGCACCGTGGCGAGGGGACCCGGGTCGACGGTGACCTGGGGGTCGCCCCCCGGGTAGACCTCCTCCACCGAGGGCGCGAACACGATGTCGACGCCCCGCTCCGCGCAGACCTGCACGTCGGACTCGAACGTGCGCGGGTAGCGGTCGAGGTCCTCACCGGGGGCGAACTGGAGCGGGTTGACGAAGATCGACGCGACCACGGGGGCCTGCGCACCGACCTCGTCCCGCGCGCGGGCGAAGAGCGCGGCGTGCCCGGCGTGCAGGGCACCCATGGTCGGCACCAGCGCGACGCGGGGGCTCGGCGTGGCCCCGCCGGCGAACCGGTGCAGGGCGTCGTGCAGCTCCTCGCGACTGTGCGCGAGGAGAGGGGCGGACGTCATCGCGAGTCGCTCCTGGTGCGCTGGCGCACGACGGCAGGCGCGGTCCCCTCGACGCGCGCCAGCGCCTCGTCGAGCATCCCGACCAGCCGGACCGCGCGGATGGGCAGCAGCCGGCCGTCGAGGACGGCCCGCTCGGCGGTGGCCTTGGCCATCGCGACGTACGACGGGATCGTGGCGGGCGCGTTCTCGGTGATGTCGTCGAGGTGCGCCTGCACGGTGAGCACGTCTCCGCGCACGATGGGACCGGTCAGTGCCGCGTCGCCGGAGGCCAGCGCGTTGTCGAGCGCCGCGTTCAGCAGCGGCCGCAGCGTGGCCGCCGGGTCCTCGGCGCCCGAGGCTGCGAGGAGCTCCATCGCCTGGCTGACCAGGGTGACGAGGTGGTTCGCGCCGTGCGCGAGGCCTGCGTGGTAGAGCGTGCGCTTGCTCTCCGGCACCCACAGGGGGATGCCGTCGAGGTCGGCGACCAGCGCCTCGGCGTACGCGCGCTCCCCCTCACCGGCCGTCATCCCGAAGACGCAGCCCGAGAGCCGGTCGAGGTCCAGGGCGGTGCCGGTGAAGGTCATCGCCGGGTGCATCGCGACGGGGCGCGCCCCGATCGCGGTGGCGGGCTCGAGGACCGCCAGCCCGTGACGGCCCGAGGTGTGGCACACGACCTGGCCCTCGCGGATCGCGCCGGCCCCCACGAGGGTGGTCACGACGTTGCCGAGCATGTCGTCGGGAACGGTGAGGAGCAGCAGGTCGCTGGACCGGGCCACGTCGGTCGGCTTGGCCACCGGTACCCCGGGCAGCATCGTCGCGATGCGGTGCAAGGAGGCGGGCGAGTCGCCGGCGGCGGCCACGACCTCGTGACCCGCGGCGCGCAGCGCCGCGGACAGGACGGCGCCGACACGACCGGCGCCCACAACTCCGACTCGAGCCATCAGACGACATCCCTTTCGTTCCAGTCCCTGGCGGGTACCGGACTACTCACGAATGGTGCAGACCGAGCGTACGCCCGGCCGACGGGCAGTGGAACCGAAGGGGAGGGGTTAGTTTGGTCACAGCCACGCGCCCTCACCGCCGCCCCTGCGGGCGCAGGCCCAAGTACGATCCACCCGATGAGCGCGACCACCAGGAACCCCGAGGACCTGGGGGTCGGCGATCCGTCCGGGAAGACGTCCGGCAGGCCGCCTCACGGGGCCGAGGGCCGCACCAGCGGGGGCCACGCGCTGCGCACCGACATCCAGGGGCTCCGCGCCGTCGCGGTGTCACTGGTGGTGATCTATCACCTGGTCCCCTCGAGCCTCACCGGCGGCTTCGTGGGCGTCGACGTCTTCTTCGTGATCTCCGGCTTCCTGATCACGCTGCACCTGATGCACAGGCCCCCGGCCGGCGGAGGCGACCTGGCGCGGTTCTGGGGCCGCCGGATCCGGCGGCTGCTGCCGGCATCGTTGCTCGTCCTGACCAGCACCCTGGTGCTCTCCCGGCTGTTCGCCCCGGACACCCAGTGGGCCAACACCGCCTCCCAGGCCCGCGCCGCCACCCTCTACGTCGTCAACTGGCTGCTGGCCCGGGACTCGGTGGACTACCTCGCCGCCGAGAACGCACCCAGTCCCGTCCAGCACTTCTGGTCGCTCTCCGTGGAGGAGCAGTTCTACTTCGTCTGGCCCCTCCTGATCCTCGCCGTCCTCGTCCTGGCCAGGAGGCGTCGCTGGAACCCGGACATCGCGATCCTGTGCGGCCTCGCGACGCTGGTCACCCTGTCCCTGGGGTACTCGATCTGGGCCACCGCCCACGACCCCGCTGCGGCCTACTTCGTCACCCCCACGCGGATGTGGGAGCTCGGGATCGGCGGGCTGCTGGCCGTCGTGGTCGCGGTGCGCCGCCGACGTGACCTCCCCTCACTGCTCCCCGATCGGACCCGGGTCGTGCTGGCGTGGGCAGGCTTCGCGGCAATCGCGTGGACCGCGTGGAGCTACACCGGCGAGACTCCGTTCCCCGGATGGCGTGCCCTGCTCCCCGTGGTCGGCACCGCACTCGTGATCGGCGCGCACGCTCCGATGAGCAGGCTCTCCCCCGGGCCGCTCCTCGCCGTACGCCCGATGCAGTGGCTCGGGGACGTCTCGTACTCGGTCTACCTGTGGCACTGGCCGCTGATCGTGCTGATCCCCCAGGCACGTGGCGACGCGATGGACAACCTCGACCGGGTCCTGGCCCTGGCGCTCACCTTGGTCCTCGCCCACGTGACCAAGGTGTACGTCGAGGACCGGTTCCGCACCCCGGGATGGGGACGTCCCCTGTACAAGCCGTTCCTTGTCGGCGCTGCCGGGATGGCCCTCGTGCTCGCCCTGGCCGGGCTCCAGCAGCTGGAGGTGGACCAGCGCAAGGATCGCTCGGACGCCGAGCTCGCCCGCGCGCTGGCAGACGGTGGGGCCTGCTTCGGAGCCGCTGCCCTGGACGCAGCCGAGCGGTGCGACCCGGTCCCCTCCGAGAAGATCGTGCCGGCCCCCGTCGACGCTGCAGGCGACAAGTCCCGAGCCTACGAGGACGTCCCGGGCGGCAAGAACTGCTTCGCCTACCCCCCGAAGTTCCGCTCGGTGCGCTGCACCTTCGGTGACGTGGACGCCGACACGGAGATCGCCCTGGTCGGCAACTCCCATGCCGGCCAGTGGCTACCCGCGCTCGAGCGTCTCGCCGAGAAGAACCGGTGGCGCGTCACCACCTACCTGGCCTCCCAGTGCGCTGCCGCTGACACCGCGCAGTCCTTCGACACCCCGGCTGGGACAAGGGCATGCCTGGCCTGGGTGGAACGGACCACCAGCGCCGTGGCGCGCAGCGGGCCGGACGCCGTCGTCTACACGAACCGCATCTCGGTGGCGGCCGAGGGCAAGTCCTTCGAGGACAGCGGCGAGGACTACCGCGACGGGATGGAGAGTGTGCTGCGCGAGTGGGGCTCCGAAGACCTGCGGGTGCTGGTGCTTCGCGACACCCCCGCCCCGGGCGCGTCCATCCCGGACTGCCTTTCCGAGCACCCGGACGACCTCCCCGCCTGCGACGGGACCCGCGAGGAGTGGCTGCCCGCGGACGAGTCGGAGAGCGCCGTACGCAGCGTCGGGTCGCCCCGAGCCACGTTCGTCGATCTCACCGACCACATCTGCGAGGAGGAGAGGTGTGGCGCGGTCACCGGCGGCGTGGTCACCTACTTCGACGGCTCCCACCTGACGGCCACCTTCGCCGCCACCCTGCACCCGTACCTGGGACCGCCACTGCGACGTCTGGTACGTGGTGGGTGATCCTTCGTCCCCCGTGTGGTGACCCGGCACCACTCAGGGAGCAGGGACGACCGGCCGCTTGCGCGCGGAAGCCAGGACCGCGTCGGTCACCCGCTCACAGCACCGCCGTGGCCGACGTGACCTCCGCTGCTGACCCGGTCCCGGTCGAACTGGTAGTAGACGACCGCCCGGTCGATGCAGGCGGAGTTGAAGGCCATGGATGAGTAGTCCGTGACGAGGACTGCAGCCCGGGCGAACAGCTCCTGGACGTCGTCGTCGAAGGTGAACCTGCGAATGTGCTCGGGCAGCGTGCCGTCACGCAGGGCATCGTGCAGGTTCGGATGAGGAAGGAAGCCCACCTCCACCCCCAGCTCCGCGGCAGCGTCGCGCAGGCGTGAGGAGCTGAGGATCACCTCGCGGTCGGTGAACACGTAGCTGCAGACCGAGCGTACGCCCGGCGCCACCGGGTGGGAATGGTCGTCTCGGTGTGCTGCATCACAGTGCCGCCCGGCGGCTATGCTCGGGCCCCGCATCCCGTGTTCCCACCTGCCGAAGGACCCGACGAGTGACCCTGTTCCGCCCGTGGCGCACGCGCGCGAGCGGTGTCCTCAGTGACGAGGCGAGCACCGGGTCCTCCGGCTCCGGCCTCTACGCCCGGTACGCCGACCTGCTCCCCGAGACCGACGGTCGCCGAACCGTGGTGATCGTCTCCGACGACGACCCCGACTCGCCGGTCCCCGAGCTGGTCGCACCTCCCTGGCCCGCGCGGGTCATCGTGCTCTCGCCCACCGGCCTGCCGGAGTGGGGGCTCGAGGAGCTCGGCGTGGAGCACCACGCGGCCCCGATCGACGACGTCCACACCGTCAACTGGTGGCTGCGGTTCGTCGGCCCGGTCGACGTGATCGTGGACGCTGCCCGCCGCGAGGCCGAGGAGTACGACGCTCTGTGGTTCCGGATCTTCTTCCACCTGCGCCGCCGAGGCCTGTACGTCGTCGACCGCCGCCGCTCCATCGACGGCCTCGAGCCTCCCCAGATCCTCGACATGGCCCGCACTGCCGGCCTCAAGGCGGCCGACCTCCCGGGAGAGGCCCCCGAACGGCGGCGCCGCGCCTCCGTGCACTCGGTCAGGGTCGACGCGGACCACGTCGTGGTGGTCAAGGGCGGGCGCCACGTGCTGAAGGTCCGGGAGAAGGACGCCGACCGCATCCTCGCCCAGCGTGAGCCGCAGCTGCGGGTCGAGCAGCTGCTGAGCCTGCCCGGGGGCACCCTGACCAGTGCTGCCACGGTGCACTCGCACGAGTCGGCGGTGCCGATCCCCTGGCTCGAGGACAAGCTGACCTACCCCGAGCACCACCTGCGGCACTACCAGGGCGACATCTCGATGATCTCCAACGCGCTCCTGGTCACCGGCCACTCCGCGCTGCCCGACTCGTTCCGGCACCACCGGGCCCACTACCTGGAGAACCCCGTGCTGCACAGCGTCAACGGGGACTTCGCCAGGACGCGGCCGCGCGACCGGCCCCAGCGGACCCTCGAGGGCAGCTACTACCACCTCGACTCCGAGAACTCCGGTCACTACGGGCACCTGCTCACCGAGGTGATGAGTCGCCTGTGGGGCTGGGACGAGGCCAAGAAGCAGATCCCGGACCTCAAGGCGATCTTCCGCATCCGCTACGAGGACGAGCGCGACCCCGCCCTCGAGCGGCAGATCTTCGGTGCCTACGGCATCTCCGAGGACGACATCTGCTGGGTCCACGAGCCCGTCCGGCTGGAGTCGGTGGTCGGCGCCACCCCGATGTGGCACAACCAGGAGCCCCACTACGTGCACCCGGAGATCACCCGTGTCTGGGACCGGGTCCGCGAGTCGCTGCTCGCCCAGGCCACCGTGCCCGTGCAGGGCTTCGAGCGCAGCGGCGGCCGCCGCATCTTCGTCTCACGGCAGGACATCACCACCAACCGCGCCTGCCGCAACACCCGTGAGGTCGAGGCTTTCTTCAGCGAGCGCGGGTTCGACATCGTCTACCCCGAGAACCACGACGTCGCTGCCCAGGCGGCGATCTTCGACCGGGCCGAGGTGATCGCCGGCTTCGGCGGGTCCGCGATGTTCAACATCGTGTACTCCCGTGGCTACCGGGGGGTGATCCTGCTGAACCACGAGGCCTACACCGCGCGCAACGAGCACCTCTACACGGTCCTGCTCGGGGGCGAGGTGCACTACTTCTGGAGCACCCCGGACATCCAGCACCCCGCGGGCGGAGGGTGGAGCCGCGAGGCCTACTTCTCGCCCTGGGCCTTCGACTTCGCCCGCAACGCCGACACCCTCGACGACGTCATCACCACCCTGGGCTGACCCGGCTCAGCGCGCCTTGAGCACCCCGGTGCCGAGCAGCTCCTGGTAGAGGTACGGCGCCAGGGTGCGCGCGTAGGTCACGGTCATGTGGCTGTTGTCGCGGTAGACGTTGGCCCCACCGATCACCACCGGGCACTCGTCCTCGTCGCAGAAGAAGCGGGTCAGGTCGACGAGGTGCGCCCCGGGCGTGCGCTCGACCGCGGCGGCGAAGGGGTCATCGAAGCGGTCCAGGGCCTGCTTGCGGCTCAGGCCGCACTTCTCGTTGGCCTCGGAGATCTCCACCGTCGCGAGGCAGTTGTTGGGGTTGTCCTCAGTCGCGCCGCCGGCGCTCGGGTTGTCCCGGACGGCCACGATCGGCACCTTCATCGCAGCGACCGGCGCCCACGAGGCCACCAGCCCCGGCACCATCGACCGGAGCGGCTTCGAGGTCTTGTTGGTCCAGCCGGTGGTGATCACGAAGTCGTACTGGCGCGCGGTGCTGCGCAGGAGCGGGTCCAGGTCGGCCTTGAAGCTGATGCAGGCGTCGCGCAGGGACTTCTCGAAGATCCGGGGACGACCCTCGCCCCAGACGCAGCCGCCCGAGGTGAACAGGTGCAGGGAGAGCACCCGCTTCTCGGCCAGCTCGACCAGCGCGGGCATCAGCGCTCGGGCGTGGGAGTCCCCGATCACGGCGACGTGCGGGACCGAGGGGTCGTCGACCGCACCGAACTCGCACGGCTTCAGCGGTCGCTGGGTCATCAGCTTCTCGCAGTCGGGGTAGTGCGCGTAGTCGCCGGCCACGGCCGTGACGGCCGGCACCAGGTTGCCCTCGAGCTCGGGGTTCGGGCACTCCTGCGACTTCGGGTCCCGCGCGGCAGCGCCGAAGCAGGCGGGCGCCTTCTCGGTCAGCGACTGGGCGAGGGCGGCGGAGCGGCGTACCTCGTGCTCCACGTCCCACCAGGCCGCGGTGCACGCGCCGACCACCAGCGCCGCCGACAACGCTGCCGCCCCCAGTGCCACGCCGGGGCGCCGCAGGTGCAGCCTCCGGGTGGTGCGCACGGGGTCCTCGACCAGGATCTTGGTCAGCCACGCGGCGAGGATCGTGGCCACCAGGACCAGCACCCGCGCGAGGAAGCCCGGGGTGCGGTCGATGACGTAGGGCAGCAGCACGATCAGCGGCCAGTGCCACAGGTAGATCGAGTAGGAGATGTCACCGAGGAAGGTCGCCGGACGCCAGGTCAGCAACCGGCCCGGGGACCAGGGGAGCTCGGGGTTCCCGGCCCACAGCACCGCGACCGTGGCGGCCACCACCACGATGGCGGCGGTCCCGGGCATCGGGGTGGAGTGCGAGAGCACCAGCGCGGCGCCCGCGATCACCAGCAGGCCGAGCCAGGACGCGGCGGCGGCCAGCCGTGGGGCGGCGACGGTGCGGCTGCCGACGAGGCAGGCGAGCAGGGCGCCCGCCCCGAACTCCCAGGCCCGGGTGAACGTGGAGAAGTAGGCCACCGAGGGGTTGTTCACGGTCTGGTGCAGCGAGAACGCGAGAGAGGCCACGGTGGCCACGGCGAGGGTGACCGTGACGACCCTGAGCAGTGACCACCGGAACAGGTTGGCGAGCAGCACGGCACCGAGCACGAGCAGGGGCCAGCCGATGTAGAACTGCTCCTCCGCGGAGAGCGTCCAGTAGTGCTGCACCGGCGAGGGCTCGTTGGAGGAGGCGAGGTAGTCGACGGCGTCGCGCGCCAGCGACCAGTTCTCCACGTAGAGGACGGCGGCGCCGATCTCCTTGAAGAACTGCTGCCACAGCAGCCGCGGGACGAACAAGAAGATGCCCACGCCCGTCGCAGCGAGCACCAGCAGCGCCGCCGGGAGCAGCCGGCGGACGCGCTTGGCCCAGAACTGGGCCAGGGCCACCCGGCCGGTACGCCGGACCTCCCGGACCAGGTTGCCGGTGATCAGGAACCCGGAGATGACGAAGAAGACGTCGACGCCGATGTAGCCGCCCGGCAGGCGGCCCGGCCAGAGGTGGTAGACGACCACGAGCAGGACGGCCACGGCCCGCAGCCCCTGGATCTCCGGGCGCACCGGGGTCGGCGAGGCGGCGGGGCGGGAGCCGCCCTCGGTAGGTCGGGCTTCCCGCACCTGGGGCGGGCCGTCCTGGCCGGTCACCGTCACGCCGAGCGCTCCACTTCGATCCGTCCTCCGGTCCCCGAGAAATCACGCAGCGCTGCACACCGTCGACCGCGGTCCCGGCGCAGGCACCGACCGCCAACGTACCGTCGCCCGCTCACCGGTCAGAACCACCCGGGCGGCGTGGCGTCGTGTGGGTCACACGGGGAACGCGGGAACCCCCGGCCGCCCGCGCCAGGGATGGTCGAGCTCACCGCCCGCCACCGGCAGCGGCCGGTTCGCGTCGATCCAGGCCAGCAGCGCCTCGAGGTCCTCGCGCCTGTCGTGGCTGACCAGCCACCCCATCAGGCGCTGCTGCGCCGGCACGCGGGTGTCCTCGAAGGGCACCGTGCCCTCGTTCCACAGCTCCCGGACGCCCTCGACCAGCAGCGACCAGTAGTCCTCACCGCAGCCCGGCACCGCGCGGAAGTACTCCCACATGTCGATGGGCAGGACCTCGGCGTGGAAGACGTGGCCCACCTCGGGGCCGGCGTGCTCGCGCACCACCCCGGCGCTGTCCCGCTTGGTCTCCAGCCGGTCCACGAGGTCGTCGAGCTCGTGGCGCTTCTGGGTGATCGAGGAGCGATCCTCGCGGACCGCCCACCGGTAGACCACCTCGGTGAGCACGTCGAAGGTGCGCGCCTGCACGAACGCCCTGGTCAGGGCGGGCTGGTCCTCGTAGCGGGTCCCCTCCGGGAAGCGGAGGCCTGCCGAGGTCCAGAACGACCGCCGGTAGAGCTTGTTCCACGCGAACACGTCCGCGAGCATCAGCGGCGCCTGCTCCAGGTCCGTCGCCGCGCGCGCCACGGCGTGGTTGCGCGCCATCAGCGGGGTCGTCCAGCGGCGTACGCCGTCATCGCGCTCGGCCGAGCCCACGGCGAAGTCCGACCCGGTGCGCTCCAGCGAGGCGAGCATGGCGCTCCACGCGTCGGGGGGCAGCACGTCGTCGCTGTCGACGAAGGCCAGGAAGGTCCCCCTCGCCTGTGCGATCCCGGCGTTGCGTGCCGCACCGAGACCGGCGTTCGGCTGGCGGACCAGCCGGATCCTGCCGTCACGACGCATCAGCCTCTCCACGATCGCCACCGAGTCGTCGGGAGACCCGTCGTCGACGACGATCACCTCGTGGTCCGCGACCGGCTGGGCGCCGATGCTGGACAGGCACGCCTCGACGTACGCCGCCACGTCGTAGACCGGGACCACAACGCTGACCACGGGATCGGGCCGCGCGGGCACCCGACGGCGGAACAACATGCGTGGGATCCTAGTGCGGGGGCCGATCAGGCCCGACGGCTATCATCCGTGTGTCACCCGTACCCGCCCGAGGAGGCTCGATTGCCCCCGATCGACCGCCCGCTGAAGCGGGCACGGGCGGTGGCAGGGCGCCTGCGACGGGCGCCACGGCGGGTCTCCCGAGTGGCCCACCGGGCCCGCGGCAAGGTGGCCAGCCGGCTCCCCGGGCGGAGGCCGGCGCTGAGCGTGGTGGTCCCGGTCTACAACGTCGGGGACTGGATCCGGCCGGCGATGGAGAGCCTGGTGACCCAGACTCTCGCGGACCTGGAGATCATCGTCGTCGACGACGGCTCCACCGACGGCTCCATCGGCATCGTGCGCGAGTACGCCGCCCGCGACGACCGGATCTCGATCGTCACCAAGGAGAACGCCGGTCTGGGCGCGGCCCGCAACACCGGGGCCGAGCACGCCACCGGGGAGTTCATCGCGTTCTTCGACTCCGACGACCTGGTGATGCCCGACGCCTACCAGGCGATGGTGGAGCAGCTGCGGCGCAGCGGCTCGGACTTCGTCACCGGTGTCTTCGAGCGCGGCGACGAGTCCGCCTCGGTCAGGCCCAACTGGGTCCGGCGGACGATGGGACGCAACCGCACCGGGATCACGCTGGTCGACGAGCCCGACCTGCTCCTCGACATCACCGCGTGGAACAAGGTGTTCCGGCGCTCGTTCTGGAGGCGCAACGGCTTCCGCTTCGTCGAGGGCGTCCGCTACGAGGACCAGGTCCCGATCACCCGCGCCTACCTCACGGCGCGCTCCTTCGACGTCCTGCGGCAGCGGGTCTACATCTGGCGAACCCGGCTCGACGGCAGCTCCATCACCCAGCAGAAGTCCTCGATCGCGGACCTGCGCGACCGCCTGCGCAGCCAGGTGGAGTGCGCGGAGATGATGCGCGAGGCGCCCGAGCTGATCCGGGAGACGTGGTACCTCAAGCTGCTGGACTACGACTTCCCCAACTACCTGATGGCTGCCCTCAACGCCGATCCCGACTACGTGAAGCTGTTGTTCGGGCGCCTGGAACGACTGCGCACCGAGGTCCCCCCGCACGTGTGGAGCAGGGTCGCCTTCCGCAACCGGGCGAAGTCGTGGGTGCTCAGCCACGGCCGGCTCGACCTCGGCGTCGAGCTCCGCGCGTGGTTCGAGCGCGACCAGACCGGGCTGCCGACCGTCGACCGCGGCGACCACCTCGCCTACGCCCCGCCCTTCGAGATCAGCGAAGAGGACCTGCCCGACTGGGTGTGCCGCATCTACGAGGTGGACGTGCGGCCCGTGGTCCGGCTGGTCGGCGCGACCTGGGAGGACCACGAGCTGGTCCTGCGCGGTTCGGCGTACCTCGCCCCGCTGCCGCGCGACTTCGGCTCCCCCACCCTGGAGCTCCACCTCGTCACCCCTGAGGGCGAGCGCCTCGAGGTGCCGGTGAGCAGGTACGCCGACCTCGAGCTCGACCACCTCGCCCGGATGGCCTTCGCGGACATGTCCGACACCGGGTTCGAGGCGCGGATCGACGGCGACTGGCTGGCGAAGGTCGCGCCGGAGGGCCAGGCCAGCCTGCTCCTGGAGTTCACCCAGCGGCAGGGCGGCTTCGAGCGGGTCAGCAACCTCACCCACGTCGTCCCCACCTGCAACGGTGCGAGCCGCGAGCCCCGCAACTGCAACGGCCGGATGGTGCGGCTGGCCGGGGTGGTGGACACGGGCCACCGCCTGCTCGTCCACGACACCTGGGCCTGGTCGAGCAGCCACCGCGTCCTCGACGACTCCACCCTCGAGCTCACCCTCGAGGTCCCTGCCTCGGACCCGCCCACGCGGGCCTGGCTCGCCCGCCGCGGCGAGCCCAACACCCCGGTGCCGCTCGAGGTCCGCGGCGACGGCACGGCGCTGGTCCGGCTGCAGCCCGGGTCCGGGCAGCGGCTGCGCACCCGCCACGCGTCCGGCGTGAAGCTCGACGTGTTGTGGGCCGAGGAGCCGAACGTCCTGGGGAGCAACGCGGTCGGGGGCTTCGTGCACCGGGGCCCGGCGCAGAACGTCCTGGTGGGCGAGCCGCTGCCGGCGGCGGCGATCTCCGAGGTGATCGAGGGCGAGAGGTCGCTCGTGGTGCGCGGCACCACCCTCGCCGCCGCGGGCGGGCACCTCTACCTGCGCGGTCCCCGCAGCACCGGCCTGCCCTCGGCCCCGCTGCCCGCGGGTGACTTCGAAGTCGAGCTGCCGCTGGAGCAGGACCCCTGGGGGCTGGGCCGGACCCCGCTCACCGCGGGCCTCTACCTCCTGGCCCTGGAGCCGGCGGACGCCACCGATCACGCTCCCGGCCACCCCGCCGGGGCTCCCTCCGGGGACGCCGAGGAGAGCAGCTACGTGTTCGCCGCGACCTCGTTGCGCCGGCGCCTGCCCCTGGTGGTGGACCAGTCGCCCCTGCACGCCGAGGTCGGGACGTCGCACCTGTGCCAGATCGAGGTCTGGTCCCGGCCGCTCCCGCAGTCCGAGGCCTCGCCCCGGCAGCGACAGCACCTGCGCACCGAGGTCTACCCGGAGGCGATCGCCGCCCCCCGGCTGCCCTGCGTGCTGTTCGAGGCGTTCAACGGCACCAGCACCGGCGACTCGCTCGCCGCGATCGCCCGCGAGCTGCTGCGCCGTGACGCCGGCCTCGACCTGGTGTGGAGCATCGCCGACAGCTCGGTCGCCGTACCCCCGGGGACTCGGGGCGTGGTCCGCCAGAGCCGGGAGTGGTACGAGCTGCTGGGCCGTGCGGCGTACGTCGTCAACAACGCGAACTTCCCGTTCTACTTCCGCAAGGCGCCCGGGCAGGTCTACCTGCAGACCTGGCACGGCACCCCGCTGAAGCGGATCGCGAACGACATGGAGGACACCCGCTACCTCTCGGTGACCTACAGCCGGACCATGGTCTACGAGGCCTCCGTGTGGGACTTCCTGATCTCCCCGAGCCCCTTCTGCTCCGAGATCTTCCCGCGCGCCTTCGACTACCACGGCAAGCTTCTGGAGAGCGGCTACCCGCGCAACGAGGCGCTGGTCGGTCCCGGGCGCGAGGAGCGCCGCCAGGACGTACGACGACGGCTCGGCATCGCCGAGGACCAGCGGGTCCTGCTCTACGCACCCACCTGGCGGGAGACCGCCAGGTCCGGCGGCTCCCACTCCAAGGTCCTCTACCTCGACGCCCGCGAGGTGGTCGAGGCGGTGCCGGGGACCGTGGTGCTGGTCCGCGGGCACGCCAACACCTCCGGCTCGGGATCGGTCGCCGGCGACGGGTCCTCGAAGGTCATCGACGTCACGCTCTACCCCGACATCAACGACCTCTACCTCGCCAGCGACGCGCTGGTCACCGACTACTCCTCGGTGATGTTCGACTACGCCCTGCTCGACCGGCCGATGATGTTCCTGGTGCCCGACCTGGTCGACTACCGCGACCGCCTGCGCGGGTTCTACTTCGACTTCGAGGCGACCGCCCCGGGCCCGCTGTTCGCCGACCAGGAGGCACTGGTCCAGCACCTGCGCGACGCAGCGCTCTCCGGCGACGAACACGCCCCCGAGGACTACGCAGGGGCCCGAGCCGCCTTCCGGGACCGGTTCACCCCCTGGGACGACACCGGGACCACCGGCCGCGTCGTCGACGCCGTCTTCGGCCCGTCCGCCTGACCCGACTGGCAGCGGGCTCCGGACCGGGGCTCAGAACCGGTCGAGCAGCTGCTCCAGGGCCGGCTGGTCGCGCGCGAAGTCGAACCGGTAGTCCCGGTGCATCCCGGTGATCGGCCGTCCGGTGACGTCCTTCTCGCGCAGGACCGGCTCCTCGGGGCACCAGAACTGGTGCAGCGTGTGCCCCAGCGCCGTGGCCAGGAGGTACTCGTTGTTGGAGTTGTAGGAAGCTCCGACGAACCCGATCACGTCGAGGTGCTCACGGCTGAACAGCTGGCCGTAGAGTTGTGAGCCGATGTAGCCGGCGACGACCCTGGCCTCCCGGAACAGCGCCGCCTGCTCGGCGATCGTGTGCTCCTCGGGCCGCAGCACCGTGAACCCGCGCGCCGCGAACAGCGCCTCGAGCTCGTCGGCGTTGACGCACTCGCGCCAGAGCCCGCGCTGGCGGCTGAGGAAGATGCGCTCGTGCCCGGCTCCGCGCACCTGCTCCACACCGGTCTGCAGCCGGCTGTAGACGTCCCTGATCTGCGGGCTGACGTAGCGCCCGATGTGGTACATCGGCATCGCCGCGACCAGCGAGTCGACCCGCACCGCCCCGTCGAAGACCACGACGTCCTCGGGCGGGATGCCGAAGGCCGCGAGCAGCTCGAGCTGGAACGGCACCACCTTGCTGACCAGCAGCTTGAGGCCGGGGTTGGCGGCCTTCGCCTGCGGCCAGCCCCAGAGCCTGCCGAGCCGCTCGGTCATGAAGTGGCCGAAGTGCGCGGGGTACTCGTGGTCGAGGTGGTAGTACTGCCCGACGAGCCGGTCGGGCGACGACACGTCTGGGGCGTGCACGAAGTAGTGCGAGGTGTCGCGCAGCCGGGTCCGCGTCTGCATCGGGCCACCCCACAGCCGGAAGGAGTCGGGCAGGACCAGGTTGTCCTTGACGAGCAGCCCCGCGGGGAGGGCGACGACGTCGTCGTACTCGCGGAGCAGGAGCTTGGGGACCCCGAACCTGACCGGGTAGCGCCTGGCCCGCTGCTCCTCGTCGTTGTGGTGGCCCAGGGCGCTGGAATCGACGACCGTGCGGCGTATCTTGCGCACGACGCGGGACCAGTCGGCACCCTCCCGGCGCCGCAGGATCGGCTCGAGCTCGGTGTGCCGGACCTTGATGCTCACCTCGCCACGACGCCGTACGACGACGAGGTCCCGGGAGACCTCGACGCTCTCGATCGTCCTGGCGAGCTCGCGATCCAACGGGTCCAGGCCCGCGGCGGGTGCGGCTGCGCCACCGGCGGCCTGCGCCAGCCGGCAGGCGAGCTCGACGACGTTGCCCCCGGTGACGTCGGCCCCGTCGTCGGACCAGACCGAGGCCGCGTCGTCGACGACGTAGACCCCACCCGAGCGGACGTGGCCCAGCAGCCACCTCAGCAGGCGGCGCTTCTCGTACTGGGAGGTCGAGCCGTGCTCGACGACGAGGTCGTAGGGGCCCGAGCTCGACATCAGCTGATGCAGCTCGGGCGAGGTCGCGACCGGGTGCCGCGGCCACGGCACCTCCGGAACGCGCTCCCCGGGCACGGCGGGCTTCTCGTCCGACCCCTCACCCAGGACGAACCCGGTCACCGAGGCGCCGTCGAGCAGTTCGCGCAGGGAGGCGTACAGCGCGTCGAGGTCGCCGGGACCCGCCACCATCGCCACGGTCTCGATCCGGAGGCCCGCCAGCGCGCGGCGGTAGGCCGCCAGACGCGGACCGACCTCGTGGACCTGCGGCTGGACGGACGGACGTGCGAGCTGGACCGGCGTGAACCTGCGCAGCAACGGGGAACGGATGAGCGGCATGGCAGATGGTTACACGCGAGAGCGCCAAACGTAGCGCGCAGCGTCCAGGGTCTATCCGGCTCACCGTGTCTCGGATTAGTGTCCCTGTGCATGTACTACCTCGACTTCTTCACGCAGATGCACGCTCGGCTGCAGCCGCAGACCTACCTCGAGATCGGCGTCGCCGAGGGCAAGAGCATCCGGCTCTCCTCCTGCCGTTCCGTGGGCATCGACCCCGGCTTCAAGATCGTCACGCCGCTCGACGGCGACTACGCCCTGATCCGTACGACGAGCGACGAGTACTTCAGCCGTGAGGACCCTCTCGAGCCCACCGGCGGGCGTCGTTTCGACCTGGCCTTCATCGACGGTCTGCACCTCTTCGAGTTCGCCCTTCGCGACTTCATCAACACCGAGCGGCACTGCACGGAGCAGTCCCTGATCGTCTTCGACGACGTCCTCCCGCGCTCGGTCGACGAAGCGGCCCGCGAGCGGCACACGACGGAGTGGACCGGCGACGTCTTCCCGATCCTCGACGTGCTGGCCCAGTACCGCCCCGAGCTATCCGTGGTGCCGGTCAACACCACCCCGACCGGGTTGCTGCTGGTGATGGGGCTGGACCCGGGCAGCACCGTGCTCGCGGACAACTTCGAGGCGATCCTGGCCAGCAGGCGGCGGCCGGACCCCCAGGACGTGCCGGAGCTCCTGCTGGACCGCACCAGCGTCTCGTCACCCCAGCGGGTGCTGGACTCGGGGTTCTGGGACGTGCTGCGCGAGTCCCGTGAGGGCAACCCGAGCTTTCGGACCGACCTCAACCAGGCGCTCACCACCAGCCTGGGCCCGGCCTTCGCGGGCCGGGTCCCCGCCTGACCAGCACGCAGCCTCTCCGGGTCAGCCGACCCGGTCGCCGTACCACCTGCGCAGCGCGGGCACCTTGCGCAGGCCCGCGACCACCGGGCCCGGCACCGCCTTGCGCACCCGGACCAGGACACCCGCACCGGACGTCCCGGCCGCTTCCTGCGTCGCGCCGGGCGCCGAGGTGGGCGATGAGGTGGGTTCCAGGGACATGGAGCCCACCCCGTCCACGGCGAGGGTCAGGCCCAGCGGCGCCGGCTTCATGTTCCCGAACGCGACGGACAGCGGGTAGCGGCCGGCGAGCCCGGAGAGCCACGCCTGGAGGTGCGTCCCCTCGGCGTCGGTCCGCAGCACCGCAGGGATCCTCAGGCCGCCCAGGAGCAGGGAGCCCGCCAGCTCGTCGGTCCGGGCCACGTGGGGACCCCGGACCGGCAGCACCAGCTCGATGCCCTCGACCGACTCGGTGATCCGCGCCGCGGTGTGGTCGGGCTTGAAGTAGCGGCGCCGGACCCGGTCCACCTGCAGCAGCAGGTCGTCGCTCTGCAGCGTCGGCACCACCGGACGTCCGCTGATCAGGCCCGCGGCCAGCCGGGTCCGCGGGAGCGGGGACCAGGCGCTGTGCCCGGGTGCGGTGGCGAGGACCCCGACGAGCCAGTCGCCCTCGTCGAGGGGGTGACCGAGCGCAGCGGTCCCCACGTCGAGCCGCCCGCTGAGCACGACCCCGTCCGTGGTGGTCTCGGCCTGCGTCGGCACGGCGTACTCGATCCCGTCCTGACCGCGTACGGCGAAGCGGTACTCCGCCTCGGGCCACGTCACGGAGGCGATGGCGCCCAGGACCAGGTCGACGCCGTCCCAGGTCGCGCTCGGCTCCCGGACCGTGACCTCGTCCTCGATGCCGGCGTCGCCGCCAGTCTGCGAGGCGGCCAGCACCGGGTAGTCCTCCAGGGCCGTGACCTTCTTCGCCTCGGCGAGCAGCGTCTCGTGCCAGCCGTCCAGCCAGCCGGCGGCGGACTCGGCGGACGGCACGGGCACGCCGGCGGCCAGGGAGGCCGACACCAGGGCGACGGCCACGGGTCCCCCGGAGGCCTCTGCGCCCCACGTCGCCTGCCCGACCCGGCGGCCCACGACGAGGTCGTGGCCCTGCTCCGCCACGGCCGTCAGCCGGGCGATCGCCTCGGGATGGAGCAGGTCGCCGATCCTGATCACCAGGAGGCCGTCCGCACGGCTGTGCGTCACCACCCGCTCCATCGCCGGACCCCAGCCGTCGGCCTCCACGGTGACGACCTCGAGGTTCGGCCGCTTCCGGACGAGGTCCTCGAGTCGCTCCCGCGACGCCGGGTCGAGCTCCGGGACCACGTAGGTGACCGAGAAGTCCGGCAGCGGGACCTGCTGGAGGTCGAGGGCACCGGAGGTGCGGGCGAGGTCGTCGAGACTCTCGCACAGCACGGGGACCTGAACGTGCATCGGCGGACTCCTGTAGCTCGGGTGCAGGAACGCCCGATCAGGCTAACCGAGAATCAGGGTCTGCACCCTTCGCTCACTGGCCCAGTTTCTCGTACTTCGCCTCGGTGGCGGCCTTGCGGGGGCGCCACCAGTCCTCGTGGGTGCGGTACCACTCGATCGTGCTGGCCAGCCCGCTCTCGAAGTCGGTCATGGCCGGCTCCCAGCCCAGCTCGGTGCGGAGCTTGGTGGAGTCGATCGCGTAGCGCAGGTCGTGCCCGGCCCGGTCGTTGACGTGGTCGAAGTCGTCCTCGGGGCGGCCCATCAGGCGCAGCAGGGCCTGGACGACCTCCAGGTTGTTCCGCTCCCCGTCGGCCCCGATCAGGTAGGTCTGGCCGATCTCGCCGCGCTCGATGATCCGCAGCACCGCGGAGCTGTGGTCCTCGGCGTGGATCCAGTCGCGCACGTTGAGGCCGGCGCCGTACAGCCGCGGCCGGATGCCGTCGATCAGGTTGGTGATCTGGCGCGGGATGAACTTCTCCACGTGCTGGTAGGGGCCGTAGTTGTTCGAGCAGTTGCTGATCGTGGCGCGCACCCCGAAGGACCTCACCCAGGCGCGGACCAGCAGGTCCGATCCTGCCTTGGTCGAGGAGTACGGGCTCGAGGGGTTGTACGGCGTGGCCTCGGTGAACCTGTCCGGCGAGTCGAGCTCGAGGTCGCCGTACACCTCGTCGGTCGAGATGTGGTGCATCCGCAGGTCGTGACGCCGGGCGGCCTCGAGCAGGGTGAAGGTGCCGGTGAGGTTGGTGTGCATGAACGGCGACGGGTCGTCGAGCGAGTTGTCGTTGTGCGACTCCGCCGCGAAGTGCACCAGCACCCCGTCCTCGGCGGCGGTCCTGGCGGCCAGGTCCCCCACCAGCGCGGGGTCCGCGATGTCGCCCACGACCAGCTCGAGCCGCTCGGGCGGCAGCCCCTCCAGGGTGCGCCGGTCCCCGGCGTAGGTGAGCTTGTCGAGCACGGTCACGTGGGCGTCGGTGTGCTCGAGCACGTGACGCACGAAGTTGGAACCGATGAATCCAGCACCACCGGTGACCAGGAAGGACGAAGGCATGCGCCGCACTTTATCGGTCGGCCCCGCTCGCCGGCGGCGCCGGACCCCGTGGGCCCGGCGCCGCCGCTCAGTGGTCCCGTGGTGGGGCCGTGCGGGCTCAGCCCTTCTTGGCGAGGTCCGCGATCGTCTTCAGGTCGAACTTCTCGGCCGTCTCCTTGGTGACCACGACCGCGTCGCTGTCCTGGGCCTCCGACTGCTCCAGCGCGACCAGGTTCGCCGGCAGCGCCTTGGTCAGGGCGGCGTAGACGTCCTCGGGGCTGGTGGCGGTGGTGTTCTTGTCGATGAAGGTCAGGATCGTGCCGGTGTACTCGGGGAAGAGGTCGAGCGAGCCCGACTCCAGTGCCGGGTAGTACTTCTCCCGGCTCCCGATGTTCAGCTTCTTCTTGACCGTGGCTCCCTGCGCCTCCAGCGCCTGCGCGTAGATCTCGGCGAGGATCTCGTTCTCGGTGAAGTTCGCCGAGCCGACGGTCAGCGACACGTCCTTTGCGGAGTCCGTGGTGGTGGTCGGCAAGTTCTCGGCCAGCCAGCTCTTCGCGACCGCGGCGGGCTCCTTCTTCTCGTTGGTGACCTCACCGATCAGGTCACCGACGCCGTCGGTGGTCAGCTTCGCCGAGATCGCGTCGAGGACCTTCTTGACGCCGTCGGTCGCCTTGTCCTTGTTGATGATCGGGACGATGTTCTGCGCTGCGAAGTTCGACTTGGGGTCCTCGAGGATCACGAAGTCGTTCGCCTCGATGGCCGGGTCGGTGGTGAACAGGTCGACCGCGTCGACCTGTCCGCGCTTGAGCGCGTTCACGGTCACCGGGCCGCCGACGTCGGTGACGGTGTACTTCGCGAACTTCACCCCGTAGTTCTTCTCCAGGCCGGGGATTCCGTCGGTGCGGGTCTTGAACTCCGGCGGCCCGCCGAAGATCATCTGGGAGGCGATCGTCCCGCTCCCGCTCTTGGAGCCCGAGTCCGAGTCCGAGTCGCTCGACCCGCACCCGCTCAGGCCCAGGGTCAGGGCGGTGGCGGTCGCGGCGAGCGCAACGAGCTTGGTTCTCATGTTCTTCTCCTGGTGGTTTCCACTGGTGGACAACTTCTCGGCGAGCCGGGCCCTGGTCATGCTGCCTCCGCGGTGAGCTCCTGCTCGAGCACTGCCGTGCGCGAGTCGGGGGTCGCCCCGCCATTGCCGTCGTACCCCTCACGGTCCGCACGACGCGTGCGGCCGGTGATTCCCCGCGATACGGACAGTCGCTGCAGCGCGGCCAGGAGCAGGTCCGCCGCGAGCGCGAGGGCCGCGACCAGCAGCCCGCCGCTCACCATCTGCGGGTAGTCCTGCTGCGCGAGGCCGTCGTAGATGAACCGGCCCAGGCCGCCGAGCGTGACGTAGGCGGCGATCGTGGCGGTCGCGATCACCTGGAGCGTGGCGGAGCGGAAGCCGGAGAAGATCAGCGGCAGCGCGTTCGGCAGCTCCACCCGGAACAGCACCTGCGGACCGGTCATCCCCATGCCGTACGCCGCGTCCCGCGCAGCCGGGTCGACGTTCTGCACCCCGGCAACGGTGTTGGACAGGATCGAGGGGATCGCCAGCAGCACCAGCACGATCTCGGTCGGGATCACGTAGCCGGCGTCGGTGCGGCCGTAGAAGTTGGGCGCGATCATCACCACCAGCAGCACGAGCAGGCCGACGCTGGGCAGGGCCCGGATGGCATTGGCCGCGCTCACCAGCCAGGTGGCGCGGTGGGAGTGCCCGATCCAGAGCCCGAGCGGCAGCGCGAGGACCAGGGCGATCGCGAGGGCGACTGCGGAGTACTCGAGGTGGGCGCCGAGCTGCTCCCAGATGCCGGGGTCGAAGTTCGTGCCCTCCCAGTGCACCGGGTCGGTGAGCCAGTCGAAGACGGAGCCGATCATGCGCTCACCGCCCGTCGCCACGGGGTCAGCAACCGGCTGGCCAGGAGCACCAGGCCGTCGAGGGTGGCGGCGAGGAGCACGCACAGCACGATGCCGAGGACGATCGGCGGGTAGTACGGCGTGTCCGTGGACAGCTTGAAGCCCTCGTCGAAGAGGCGGCCCAGGTTGTCGAAGCCGATCGTGCCGGCGACCGTGACGATGCTGACGTTGGCGACGATCGCGACCCGCAGCCCGGCGGTGATCACCGGCACCGCCATCGGCAGCTCCACCCGGAAGAACCGGCCCAGCGGGCGGTAGCCCAGCGCCGTGGCCGCCTGCAGGGTCTCCTGCGGGACGGCTCCGAGGCCGTCAGCCACCACCCGCACCAACAGTGCGAGCGAGTAGACGCTCAGCGCGATCGGCACCTGGACCGGGCTGAGCGGGTCCAGCCCCAGCAACGGCGGGATCAGCACGAACAGCGCGATGGAAGGGATCGTGTAGAGCAGTCCGGAGATCGACATCATCGGCGGGTAGAGCCAGCCGTGGCGTCGGGAGAGCCAGCCCAGGGGCAACGCGAGGAGCAGCCCCACCACGACGGGGACCACCGAGAGCCAGGTGTGGTCCCACAGGTAGCCGAGGTCCTCGGAGCGATGGTCGAGGAAGTAGCCGAAGAAGTGCCACGGCGACGAGCTCGCGGAGTCCAGAGGGATCACCTCGGCGTCTCCGGGACCCCGGCGGGAGCCTCGATCAGGGCGAGCACCTCGCTCGCCGTGGTCGAGCCGAGCAGCCGGCCGGAGTCGTCGACGACGATGCCGCGCCCCGAGGGCGAGGACAGGCAGGCGTCCAGGGCCGCACGCAGGGTGCCGCCCTGGGTGGCCAGGGTCCCGCCGCGGTAGAGCATCCGGTCCTCGACCACCGAGCCGTGCGGCTCGTCGTCGAGGTTCAGCCACCCCTGCGGCTCACCGGACCCGTCGACCGCCAGCAGCCACTCGCCGTCGCCGCCCGAGGGCAGCGGCTCACCCATCGTGACCGTGGCCTCGTCGTGGGTCTCGATCGTGCCCGCGCTGGTGAACCCGAGGGCCCGGTAGCCCCGGTCGCGCCCCACGAAGCCCGCGACGAAGGCGTCCACGGGGCGCGAGAGCAGCTCTGCCGGGGTGGCGACCTGGGCCAGCTGCCCACCGACGCGCAGCACCGCGACCCGGTCACCGAGCTTGATCGCCTCGTCGATGTCATGGGTGACGAACACGATCGTCTTGCCGAGCTCGCCCTGAAGCCGCAGGAACTCGTCCTGGAGCTGCTCGCGGACCACCGGGTCGACGGCCGAGAAGGGCTCGTCCATCAGCATCACCGGCGGGTCGGCGGCCAGTGCCCGGGCGACGCCGACACGCTGCTGCTGGCCACCGGAGAGCTGACCGGGATAGCGGGTAGCGAACGCAGGGTCGAGGCCGACCCGCTCCAGCAGCTCCATCGCGCGCGCCCGGGCCGTGGCCTTCTTGGTGCCGAGCAGGAAGGGCACCGTCGCCACGTTGTCCAGGATCGTGCGGTGTGGGAACAGCCCGGCGTGCTGGATCACGTAGCCGATCTGCCGGCGCAGCTCGTGGGCCGCGATGGTGCCGGTGTCGGTCCCGTCGAGCCAGATCTTGCCGGAGGTCGGCTCGACCATCCGGTTGATCATCCGCAGCGAGGTGGTCTTGCCGCATCCCGACGGGCCGACCAGGACGGTGATCTCCCCCGTCGGCGCCTCGAGGTCCAGCTCGTCCACCGCGACGGTCCCGTCCGGGTAGCGCTTGGTGGCTCGGTCGAAGCGGATCATCCTCGGGTCTCCTCCTGCTCGGGGACCGGGCCCGGTGAGGCGTCCTGCCTCTCGGAGGCGCCGACGCGGCGGAAGGCCACACGCACCTTCGGTGAGCCCTCGGCTGCTGCCGTGCGCCGACTATCGCATTCCGGGCTCACGTTCGGGAAGTCTCCCAGACCGCTCGCCGACCGCGCCGTCGGAGAGGGTTCAGGCCTGCTTCAGCGTGACCTGGGTCTCAGCCTGCTGCTGGGCCGAGCGCTGGGCGCTCTGCTGCGCGTCCCAGGCGACCAGCTCGACGAGCGGGTCGGAGACGGGGACGGCGCTCTCGCCGCGGAGCACGGCGATGCTGTCCTCGAGCACGTGCACCCGCTCCTCGGCCTGCGCGAGCCGGGACTCCGCACGCTGGGCCCGGGTCTCGTGCTGGGTGAGCAGGCCCTCGAGCTCGCGCTGGCACAGGTGGGACTCGGCCAGGCGCTCGGTCATCGCGGTGGTGAACTCGGCGTGCTCGGCCGCCCTCTCGCTGAACAGCGTCTTGTAGGCGGCCGCAGCAGCGGCACGGTCCCTGGCGTTCTCGCGCCGCGACTGGAGCACCTCGGTCCAGGTGATGCGTACGGCGGTCCACCCCAGCACCAGCGAGGTCACCGAGGCCAGGCTGAGCCACAGCGGCGACTGGGTCGGCAGCGAGGCGAGGACCGCGGCCGTGGCCACGCAGAGCAGCGAGATCGCCACGGTGAGCCGGACACTGCGCTGACGACGGCGCATGCGGGTGCGCGGGGCGGCCATGCGCCGCAGCCTAGGTCGCTACTCCCTGGGGCGGGGCACGCGACACGCATGCTCCAGCGCCAGGGCTGCCCCCGTCGCAGCGGCCGCGCCGAGCGCCGCGAGGCCCGAGTGCCACAGCCGGGTGGTCGAGGAGGGGTCGCCGACCCCGAGCTGGCTCACGGCGTACCCGACGTACCCACCGGCCAGCAGCACCCCGACCAGGGCGCACGCCTTGCCCAGCACCAGCCGGTTCACGGCCTGGTGCGTGGCCAGGGCGAAGCGGTCGCGACGCACCGTGCGCCAGGTGAGGTACGCCGTGCCGCCGATGATCGCGGCGGCGAAGAACAGCAGCGCCACCGAGAACAGCGAGACGTCCGGCTCGGCCAGCCCCAGCCGCAGGCACAGCGGGCGGACCGCCCAGCCCACCACCATGCCCACGACACCGGTCAGCACCAGCGGACCCGGCCCGGTCGGCTGGATCCGGCCCTGCTGGTCCGGCTGCTCGGACTCGTCGTCCGGCCCGGACTCCTCGCGGCGTCCGCGGGGGTGCTCGTCGCCGGGCCCGCTCACGGGTGCGGCCTCGAGCAGCGCCTCGTCGAGCCCATGGGCCTCAGCCGAGCTCGAGCTCGATGTCCTCGCGCAGCCGGACACCGTCGCGGCCGGTCTTCTCGACCAGCTCCTTGACGGGGCCGAAGCCGGGGATCTCTGCGTCGGGCTCGAGGTCGAGCCACGGCACCAGCACGAACGCCCGGCCCGCGGCGCGAGGGTGCGGCAGCACGAGGTCGTCCTCGTCGGCACGGCGGTCGCCGAGCACGATCAGGTCGACGTCGAGGGTGCGCGGAGCGTTGCGCTCCCCGCCCGCCTCACGACCGTAGGCGGCCTCGGTCGCGAGGGCCCGCTCGAGCAGGGTGCGCGCGGAGAGCGTGGTGTCGAGCAGCACGATCGCGTTCAGGAACTCCTTGGAGCCCTCGGTAGCGTCGACAGGGTCGGTCTCGTAGACGGGCGAGACGTCGGTGACCCACACGTCGGGGGTGTCTGCCAGCGCGTTCACCGCGCCCTGCAGGTTGGCCCGGCGCTCACCGAGGTTGGACCCGATCGAGATCACCGCACGGCGGATCGGGTGCATCTCACCGGTGAGGCTGTCGGCGTCGACGATGTTGGGATTGGGGGACTCGGTCACGTGGAGCTCCGGTTGATGGTCAGGGCGACATCGTCGAACTTCGCCTGGATCGGGGCGTGCGGCTTGTGCACGGTCACTTCTACGTCCTCGACCCCGGCGTGACGCAGACAGGTGTCCGCGATCCGCTGCGCCAAGGTCTCGATCAGGTCGACCGGGTCGTTCTCGACGGCCGACCGGACCTCATCGACAAGAGTTCCGTAGTCGACCGTGTCCTGCAAATCGTCGCTGCGCGCGGCCGCGCTCGTGTCCATGCCGAGCACGAGGTCGATCACGAACTCCTGGCCGTCGCGACGCTCGAAGTCGAAGACGCCGTGGTGCCCGTGGATCGCGAGACCCCGCACCGCGAGGCGGTCCACCGGCTGGCGTGCGGGAACGGTACTGAGCTGGTCGGTCATCGTGGTCAGACACTACCGGCGGGTGCATGGGACCGGAACGGCCGTCCCACCCTGCTCGCCTGCGGCGTCCTGACCTGCGCGAACGTCGGTCTCAGCCGTCTCCGCGCCAGCGGCTGACCACCCGGATGGCGTCCAGGCTGGCCCGGACCTCGTGCACCCGGACCGCCCAGACCCCCTGGATCGCGGCGATGGTGGTCAGGGCCACGTTGGCGTCCTCACGGTCGTGAACCGCCCTCGGGTTGCCGTCGGGATCGGCCAGGAGGGAGCCGAGGAAGGACTTCCGGCTGGAGCCCACGAGGATCGGCGTCCCGAGCGTCTCCAGCTCCGGCAGCCGGCGCAGCAGCTCCCAGTTGTGCGTCGGCATCTTGGCGAACCCCAGGCCGGGGTCGACCACGATCCGGTCGGGGTCCACCCCCGCGGCGACCGCGGCCTCGATGCGCTGGGCGAGCTCGTCGCGGACCTCGACCAGCACGTCGTCGTAGGACGCCAGCTGCTGCATCACCTCGGAGTGGGCCCGCCAGTGCATCGCGACGTACGCCGCTCCGTGCTCGGCGACCACGTCGAGGACCTGCGGGTCCGCCAGCCCGCCGGAGACATCGTTGACCAGCACCGCGCCGGCCTCGAGCGCCGCGTGCGCGACCTCGTGGCGCATCGTGTCGACCGAGACCGCGACCCCGTCGGCGGCCAGTGCCCGGATCACCGGGACGACCCGGTCGAGCTCCTCGGCGGCCAGCGGCCGGGTGGCCCCCGGCCGGGTGGACTCACCGCCGATGTCGAGCAGGTCGGCGCCCCGGGCGTGCAAGTGCAGGCCGTGGGCGATCGCCGCGTCCGTGGTGGCGTGCTGACCCCCGTCGGAGAAGGAGTCGGGCGTGACGTTGACCACCCCCATCACCAGCGGACGGGTCAGTACCGGCAGGCCCTCGGCCCACGACTCCCGGCCGGTCATCGCAGCTGCAGCGGCTTCCGGGTGGGCCGGCTCATCGTCGTGCGGCGTTGATCAGGGACATCGCCTCGGCACGCGTGGCGGGGCGGTGCATGATGCCGCGCACGGCAGAGGTGATCGTGCGGGCGCCCGCCTTGCGGACCCCGCGCATGGTCATGCACAGGTGCTCGGCCTCGATCACCACGATCACGCCGCGGGCCTCGAGGATGTCGACCATGGCGTCGGCGACCTGGGTGGTCAGGCGCTCCTGGACCTGCGGGCGCTTGGCGTAGACGTCGACCAGCCGCGCGAGCTTGGAGAGCCCGGTGATCTTCCCGTTCTCGTTCGGGATGTAGCCCACGTGGGCCACCCCGGTGAACGGCACCAGGTGGTGCTCGCACATCGACCACAGCTCGATGTCGCGCACCAGCACCATCTCGTCGTGCCCGATGTCGAAGGTGGTGCTGAGCACGTCCTCCGGCCGCTGGTGGATCCCCTGGGTCAGCTCGGCGTACGCCCTGGCGACCCGGGCCGGGGTCTCCTGGAGCCCCTCGCGGTCCGGGTCCTCACCGATCGCGATCAGCAGCTCGCGCACCGCGGCGGCGGCCCGGTCGTGGTCGAATGCCGCCACCGCCCCCTGCCCCTCGCCGATGGGGTCGACGGTCATGACGAAGGGCTCGGCGGGGCCGGCGGGTTGACACCGAGTCCCGGTTCCCCGTGGACGTCCCCGCCCGGTCCGGGAGGCGTGATCACCGCCGCGTTCTGGTCCTCGTCGGTGGTGGCGCCCTCGGCGGCCGCCACCCGGATCTTCTCCGGGATCACCACGGGCGGGATGCTCGACGGGTTGCGCTCGGGCGACCCGGTCCACGCGGGACGACGCGCACGGCGGCGCAGGGGCTCGAAGATCTCGGCGATCTGGGCCTTGTCCAGCGTCTCCTTCTCCATCAGCGCGAGCACCAGGCTGTCGAGGACGTCCCGGTTCTCCTCGAGGATGTCGAACGCCTCCTGGTGCGCGGCGGCGAGAAGGTTCTTGGTCTCCTCGTCGACGATGGCCGCGATGGACTCCGAGTAGTTGCGGGTGTGGCCCATGTCGCGGCCCAGGAACGGCTCGCCCTCGGTCTCGCCGAGCTTGATCGCGCCGAGGCGCTCGGTCATGCCGTACTGGGTCACCATCGCGCGGGCCAGCGAGGTGGCCTTCTCGATGTCGTTGCCGGCGCCGGTGGTCGGGTCGTGGAAGACCATCTCCTCCGCTGCCCGGCCGCCCATCATGTAGGCCATCTTGTCCAGCATCTCCGAGCGCGTCTGGGAGTACTTGTCCTCGTCGGGGAGGACCATCGTGTAGCCCAGCGCCCGGCCGCGCGGCAGGATCGTGACCTTGTGCACCGGGTCGGTGCCGGGGAGCGCCGCGGCGACCAGGGCGTGGCCGCCCTCGTGGTACGCCGTGATCATCCGCTCCTTCTCGCTCATCAGGCGGGTGCGCTTCTGCGGACCTGCGATGACTCGGTCGATCGCCTCGTCGAGGGCGTGCTTGTCGACCAGCTTCCCGTTCTCGCGCGCGGTCAGCAGGGCCGCCTCGTTGAGCACGTTGGCCAGGTCCGCACCGGTGAAGCCCGGCGTACGGCGGGCCACGGAGAGCAGGTCCACGTCGGGCGCGATCGGCTTGCCGCGCGCGTGCACCTTGAGGATCTCGAAGCGCCCGTTGAGGTCGGGGGCGTCCACGCTGATCTGGCGGTCGAAGCGGCCCGGGCGCAGCAGCGCCGGGTCGAGCACGTCGGGACGGTTCGTCGCGGCGATCAGGATGACCCCGCCGCGCACGTCGAAGCCGTCCATCTCCACCAGCAGCTGGTTCAGGGTCTGCTCGCGCTCGTCGTGACCGCCGCCCATGCCGGCGCCGCGGTGGCGGCCGACGGCGTCGATCTCGTCGATGAACACGATCGCGGGGGCGTTCTCCTTGGCCTGCTCGAACAGGTCGCGCACGCGGGAGGCGCCGACACCGACGAACATCTCCACGAAGTCCGAGCCGGAGATGGAGTAGAACGGGACGCCCGCCTCGCCGGCGACCGCACGCGCGAGCAGCGTCTTGCCGGTTCCGGGCTGCCCGTAGAGCAGCACGCCCTTGGGGATCTTGGCACCCACGGCCTGGAACTTCGCCGGCTCCTGGAGGAACTCCTTGATCTCACCGAGCTCCTCGATCGCCTCCTCGCAGCCGGCCACGTCGGCGAAGGTCGTCTGCGGCATGTCCTTGGTGATCAGCTTGGCCTTGGACTTGCCGAACTGCATCACCTTGCCGCCGCCGCCCTGAACCTGGTTCATCAGGAACAGGAACAGCAGCACGATCAGCACCAGCGGGAGCAGCGTGGCGAGGATCGAGCCCAGCAGGCTGGGCTTGGGGTTCTTGACGTTGAAGTCCTTGATGGTGCCCTTGTCGACCTGGTCCTGGACCTGGTTGACCAGCTTGACCTGCTGACCGGTGACCCAGGTGGCCATCACCTTCTTGCCGTCGTCCAGCGTCGCCCGGATCTGCTGGTCGCCGCCGTCGACGAAGGTGACCTCCTTGACCTTGCCCGAGTTGATGTCCTCCACCATCTGGGAGGTCTCGACCTCGGTGTACCCACCGTTGGGCACGAGGTACTGGAGGGCCAGCAGGACACCGACCACGGCAACCGGGATCCAGAGCCATGGACTACGCACGATTCGCTTCACCGCGTAATCCTCTCAGGTCACTCCACAGCGTGGAACGAGTCTCCCCATCCGGCTTCCCAGAGGCGGCTCTGGGGCGTCTCCGGGGCGTCTCTGAGGCGCCGGGCGCCTAGGAATAGACGTGCGGAGCGAGGGTCCCGATGTCCCTGAGGTTGCGGTACTTCTCGTTGTAGTCGAGGCCGTAGCCGACCACGAACTCGTTGGGGATGTCCCAGCCGACGTACTTGGGGTCGATGTTCATCTTCTGCGCGTCCGGCTTGCGCAGCAGCGTGCAGATCTCCACGGACGCGGGGTTGCGCGAGTTCAGGTTGGAGGTCAGCCACATCAGCGTGAGGCCGGTGTCGATGATCTCGTCGACGATCAGCACGTGACGTCCGCTGATGTCGGTGTCGAGGTCCTTGAGGATGCGTACGACTCCGGAGCTCTTCGTGCCCGAGCCGTAGGAGGAAACCGCCATCCAGTCCATCTCGACGTGGCGGTTGAACGCCCGGCCGAGGTCGGCCATCACCATCACGGCACCGCGCAGGACGCCGACGATCAGCAGGTCCTCGCCCTCGTAGTCCCGCTCGATCTGCCGGGCCATCTCCTGGAGTCGACCCAGGATCTGCTCCTCGGTGAACATGATGTTGACGAGGTCACCTTCGACGTCTGCTGCGTCCATGTGCGAAAGCCTGCCACGTCACCGGTCGCGGGAAGTCTCAGGGTCCCCCGAGCGTTGTGCCGTTCATGCACCTTTCCGTACTCGATCTCGTCCCCGTCCGGACCGACCAGACCACCAGCGACGCCCTCGCGGCCACCCGTCGCCTCGCCCGCGCCGCCGAGGAGTCGGGCTACCGCCGCTACTGGCTCGCCGAGCACCACAACATGCCGGCGGTGGCCGCCACGAACCCGCCGCTGCTGATCGCGATGGTGGCCGCCGCCACCGAGCGGATCCGGGTGGGCTCCGGCGGCGTGATGCTGCCGAACCACGCGCCCCTCGTGATCGCCGAGCAGTTCGCCCTGCTCGAGGCCGCGTACCCCGGCCGGATCGACCTCGGCATCGGCCGCGCCCCCGGGTCGGACCCGGTGACCAGCTGGGCGCTGCGGCACGGCGCCGGCGGGGTCGAGGACGACGCGGTGGCGCGGTTCCCGACGTACGTCGACAACATCGTCTCGATGATGAGCCCCGAAGGAGTCGGGCTCCAGGTCCAGGGCCGGATGCACCCGCTGCTCGCCACCCCGCAGGCGACCTCGGTGCCGCCCGTGTGGCTGCTCGGCTCCTCGGACTACTCGGCGCGGCTGGCCGCCCAGCGTGGGCTGCCCTACGTGTTCGCGCACCACTTCTCCGGCGAGGGAACCGCCCGCGCGCTGGAGCTGTACCGCTCCACCTTCCAGCCCTCCGAGGCGCTCGCCGAGCCGCGCACGTTCCTGACCGTGAACGCGTCGGTCGCCGCGACCCAGGAGGAGGCCGACCGGCTCGCGCTGCCGCAGCTCGAGGCGATGGTCCAGCTGCGCACCGGCGGCCAGCTGCGCGCCCAGCGCTCCGTCGAGGAGGCCGAGAAGGACCCGGTCCCGGCCGCCCACCAGGGCCTGATCGAGTCCATGCGCACCCGCTGGGTGATCGGCGCCCCCGACACCGCGGCCGCCCAGGTCCGCGAGCTCGCCAGCACCTTCGACGTCGACGAGGTGATGCTCCACCCCGTCGGCGGCGCGTTCCTCGGCACGGCCCCCGACACCTCCCCCGCCCGCGAGGACACCCTGCGCCTGCTGGCCGAGGCGATCTGATCCGGATAGTCCGAGACAGTTCCGTCGTCTGAACACGCAAATCGGACCGGAAATGTCTCGGACTATCCCGTCGGGCGGAACCGGAGCCGGGGGCCGTCGGCGTACGCCGTGACGTGGCCGGGGAGCTGGACCTGCTTGCCCCTGGTGCCGGCGAGGCGCTGTACGGCGCGGACGTGGGCGTGGGTGAGCTCGGAGGGGATGGCGCCGGCGGCGATCGCGGCACGGCGTACGACGCGGGAGCGGATCGCCTCGGCGACGTCGTCGATCGCACCCAGGTCGAGGCCGTCGTCGGTCCGGGCCCGCTCGTAGGCCTCGAGCTCGAACGGCTCCACGAACTCCAGGTCCTCGCGGAGCTGCTCGGCGGTCCGGGCCAGGGCCGCGGCGACCCCCGGGCCGAGCTCGCGCTCGAGCACCGGCATCACTGTGTGCCGGATCCGCGAGCGGGTGAACCGCGGGTCGGTGTTGTGCGGGTCCTCCCACCAGGTGATCTCCTCGGCGCGGCAGGCGGCCTCGGTCTGGGCGCGGGTGAGGTCGAGCAGCGGGCGGGCGAAGCAGACCCCCTCCTCGACGTAGGAGCGGCGCATCCCCTGCAGCGACCGGCCCCCGGAACCGCGGGTCAGCCCGAGCAGCACCGTCTCGGCCTGGTCGTCGAGGGTGTGGCCGAGCAGGACCAGCCCGGCCCCGAAGTGGGTGGCCAGCTGCGAGAGGGCGACGTAGCGGGCCTGGCGGGCGCCGGCCTCCAGCCCCGAGGGGCCGGTGTCGACCGTGACCCTGATCGAGGCGGTCTCGTCGACCCCGAGCTGCGCCATCTGGGCGACCACCCGGGCGGTGTGCTCGTCGGACCCCGGCTGGAGCCCGTGGTCGACCGTGACCCCGATGACCCGGGTCCCGGCCTTGTGCGCCTCGAAGACGGTCGCCGCGAGCAGGGCCAGCGAGTCGGCGCCACCGGAGCAGGCGACGAGGACGGGGTTGCTCCCCTCGGCGGTGAGGCAGCGGCGTACGGCGACCCGCACCGCGGCCACCGAGGGATCCAGCGCCATGCTCAGCCGTGCACGCGGGCGACCCACAGGGAGGGGTCGAGGATCTCCGCCTTGCTGGGCAGGTTGGCCGGCTCGGCCCAGACCGCGTTGAAGCCCTCCAGGCCGACCTTGTCGACCGCGGCCCGGACGAAGACCGCGCCGTCGCGGTACTGCGCCATCTTCTGGTCCAGGCCCAGCAGCCGGCGCAGCAGCCGGTCGAGGCCGCCGGCGCCCTTGCGGCGCTGGGTGAACTTGCGGCGGATCTCGGCGACGCTCGGGATGATCTCGGGCCCGACCCCGTCCATCACGACGTCGGCATGTCCCTCGAGCAGGCTCATCACGCCGGTGACCCGCTCGATCACCGCCTTCTGCTCGGGGCTGGAGAACAGGTCGAGCAGGCTGCCCTCTGACTTGCCGCTGACCACGTCGCCGACGCGGCGTACGGCGTCACCGACCAGGGCGGCCGGGTCGGTCGGTACGGCGTCGATGATGCTGCTCATCTCCGAGCGGAGGTGGTCGGTCATCCACGGCACGGCGGTGAACTGCACCCGGTGGGTCTCCTCGTGCAGGCACACCCACAACCGGAAGTCGTGGGGATCGGCGGCGATCTCCCGCTCGGTGTGCACGATGTTCGGCGCGACCAGCAGCATCCGGCCCTGCTCGCCGGGCACGTCGTGGAAGGGGTCGAACTGGCCGAGCACCTTCGAGCCCAGGAAGCCCAGCATCGCGCCGAGCTCGACACCGGTGACCCGGGAGCCGATCGCCTCGGTCAGCGCCGAGGGCGGGCCCTTCTTGCCCTGGAGCTTCTCGATGAGCGGAGCCACGATCGCGGCGAAGCTGTCGGCGTTGGCCTGGACCCAGCCCGGCCGGTCGACGACGAGCACCGGGGCGGTGCGCGCCTCGGCTACCAGGCCGGTGTACTCGCGGACCAGCGGCGTCGAGCGGGCGGCACCCGCACGGAGCTCCTCGACGGCCTCGACCGCCTCGGCGCGGGAGACCTGCGGCCCCTCGCCCACGAGGCGGGACCCGACCTTCACGGCGAGGTCCCAGTCGATCATCCCCGGCCGTCCCGACTGGCTCGCTGCGCTCATGACGACGACCCTACGCCGCAGGTGCACGCCCCCAGGGCGGCCGCGATCTTGTCGATCAGCACCTGCGCCTCGAGGTTCTTCAGCGGCCCGACCCGGTCAGCGACCACCACGAAGGCCATCCGGCCGCCGTCCGCGCCGTCGGCCACCCCTGCCAGCCCGTGCACCCCGGTCAGCGTCCCGGTCTTGGCCCGCACCCGGCCCCGCGCCTCGTCGGGCCCCTGGTCGAAGCGATAGGCCAGCGACCCGGTGAACCCGGCCACCGGCAGGCCGGTGAAGACCTGGCGCAGGTCGGGGTGGCCGGGCTCCTCGACCACCCGGAGGAGGCCGGCCAGGGTCTGCGGGCTGAGCCGGTTCTCTCGGGAGAGCCCGCTGCCGTCGTAGAGCCGGTCCCCGTCGGTGGGTACGCCGAGCCGGCGCACCACGTCCAGCACGGCCGCGGCGCCCGCCTCGAACGAGCCCTCCTGGCGCTCGGCCAGGCCCACGTGGCGGGCCAGGACCTCGGCGGCCTGGTTGTCGCTGACCGCGAGCGTGCGCTCGACGATCTCGCCGAGCGGCGCGCTGGAGGCCGAGGCCACCTCGACCGCGCCCTCGGGGGCAGTGGCGCGGACCGTCCGCGGACCGACCTGTACCCCCGCGCGGCTCAGCGCGTCCCGGAACACCCGGGCCGCCCCGGCGGCAGGGTCGTCGAGGTACCCGGCTCCCTCGGGAGATGCGCCCTGGTCGACCCACAGCGCGCTGATCGGCGGCACCACCGACTCGGGGACGTAGCTCGCCGGCCAGTGCGGGTTGATCGCGGGACCGGAGAAGTAGGAGTCGTCGAAGGCCAGCCGGACCCGGGTCACCTTCATCGCGCGCAGCTTCTGGGCGGCCTGCTGCGCCAGCGTGGCGATGTCGGCCCGTTCGGGGTAGCTGCCCTGTGCCTTGCCCCGGGAGCTGGCCAGGAAGGGGTCCCCGCCGCCGACCAGCACCAGCTGCTGGGTGTCGGGCACCCACCGGACCGTCGTACGGAAGCGCGCCATCGGCCCGAGCGCCTCCAGCGCCGCCGCCGAGGTGACCACCTTGGTGGTCGAGGCGGGCGTGAGCACCGCAGGCCCCTGCTGGAAGACCGGCTTGCCCGTGCCCAGATCGGTGACGAGCACCCCGAAGCTGGGACCGAGCACGCGCTTGCGAAGCAGCGGGCGCACGGCGGCGGTCACGCGCGCCGGGTCGATCGCCCGGGAGGGGCCGGCCGCGGCGACCGGGGGGACCACCCCCGTGGAGGGCAGGCGCAGGCCCTCCGGTGGCTGCACGGCAGAGGGGTCCGTGGCCGGGTCGGCCGGTCCCCAGCCGAACCAGCGCTCCCCGAGGTCGAAGCGGTAGCTGGCGAACGCGCTTGCGAGCAGGACCAGGACCAGGATCTCGGCGGAGAATCCACGAAGAGAGTGGCGTACGTCACCCAAGGTGCCCCGAGCCCCCTTTGATGTGCCGTTCGAGGTCAATGTGCGCGAGACTAGCCCCTGGCACGCTCATGCTCGGGCGTGCGGTGGCCGTGTGGAAGGAAGTTCCGTGGAGTTCGACGTGCTGGTGGAGATCCCCAAGGGTGAACGCAACAAGTACGAGGTGGACCATCTGTCCGGCCGCCTCCGCCTGGACCGCACGCTGTTCACCTCGACGGCCTACCCGGCCGACTACGGCTTCATCGAGGAGACCCTGGGCCAGGACGGCGACCCGCTGGACGCCCTGGTGATCCTGCAGCAGCCCACGTTCCCCGGCTGCCTGATCCGCTGCCGCGCGATCGGCATGTTCCGGATGACCGACGAGGCCGGCGGCGACGACAAGGTGCTGTGCGTCCCCGCGCAGGACCCGCGCCTGGAGCACCTGCGCGACATCAACCATGTCTCGAAGTTCGACCGCCTCGAGATCCAGCACTTCTTCGAGGTCTACAAGGACCTCGAGCCCGGCAAGTCCGTCGAGGGCGCCAACTGGGTCGGCCGCGCCGAGGCCGAGGCCGAGGTGAACGCGTCCTTCCAGCGCGCGAAGGATCACGCCGACGAGGTCGAGGTCAAGAGCGACGGCAGCCCCGAGACCGGGCGTACGCCGGACAACTGAGCCGAGTGGGCCAGCTCTGCTACTCCGGGCTGCCCGGCTCCTCGAGCATCTCGGCCCGCAGCATCTCCGGCGGGATGCCGAAGGCGTCCACCAGGTCGGCCGCCAGCGGCCGCAGCTGGCGGCACAGCGACGAGACCTCGCGGCTGATCGCCTTGGAGCGGGCGCTGGAGAGCCTCCCGTGCTCCATCCAGAACGCCCGGTCGGCCTCGATGGTGGACAACGCGTAGAGGTCGCACAGGATGTTCAGGGCGACCTTGTTGTCGCCCTCGCCCAGCGCCGCGGTCTTCTCCACGAAGGCCTCCAGCACGAGCCGCTCGACGTGGGCCCTGCCCGCCGCGATCACGTGGTCCTGGACCTGGCTGAACACCTGGACGGTGTCCATCCCGTTGTCCATCCCGCGCTTGAGCCGGCGGGCCGCCCCGGCGAGGATGTGCTCCTCGCGCCAGCGGAACATCGCGAGCTGGTACTCCGGGTCCAGCAGCCCTGCCTCCTGGTCCCAGTGGTCGTCGTTCCCGCCCGGCAGGACGTCCCTGAGCCGCTCGAGCAGCTTGTGGGCGCTGGTGCGCTCCACGACGGTCTCGACCGCGAGGCCGGCCACGAAGCGGACCATCCCGAGCTGGTCGAGGTCACCGAAGGACGAGGAGTAGTCGGTGAGCAGGCCCTTGGCGACGAGCTGGAGCAGGATGTGGTTGTCGCCCTCGAAGGTGGTGAACACGTCGGTGTCCGCGCGCAGGGCGCCGAGCCGGTTGGCCATCAGGTAGCCGGCTCCCCCGCAGGCCTCGCGGCACTCCTGGATCGTCCTGCTCGCGTGCCAGGTGCCGATCGCCTTGGTCCCGGCCGCGCGCGACTCCAGGGCCCGGCGCTGCCGGTCGGGGGCCTCGGTGGTGGAGAGCACGTTGTGCAGCTCGTGCACCAGCACCTCCTGGGCGAAGTGCAGGGCGTAGGTCTTGGCCAGGAGCGGCATCAGCCGGCGCTGGTGCATGCCGTAGTCGAGGAGCAGCTCCTCCTCGTCGCTGTCGGGCGCACCGAACTGGCGGCGCTTGTTGGCGTACTTCACCGCCACCGCCAGGGCCACCTTGCTGGCGCTGATCCCGGCCCCGCCCACACACACCCGGCCCTGGATCAGGGTGCCGAGCATGGTGAAGAACCGCCGGTCCACGTTGTCGATCTCGGAGAGGTAGCGCCCGTCCTCGGTGACCTCGGCGTACCTGTTCAGCATGCTCGTGCGGGGCACCCGGACGCCGTCGAACCACAGCCGGCCGTTGTCGACGCCGTTGAGCCCGATCTTCTCGCCGTCGTCCTCGATGCGGACGCCCTCGGCCGGGCGGCCCAGCTCGTCGCGGATGGGGACCACGAACGCGTGCACGCCCTCGGAGCTGCCGTCGATCTCGAGCTGGGCGAAGACCACCGCCATCGAGGCGTGGGCCGCCGCGTTGCCGATGTAGTCCTTGCGCGAGGCGGCGTCGGGCGTGGTGATCACGAACTCGCGGGTCTCGGGCTCGTAGACGGCGCGGGTGCCCAGCGCCTGTACGTTGGACCCGTGCCCGGTCTCGGTCATCGCGAAGCAGCCGAGCAGGTCGCCGCTGACGAGGTCGGCGATGTAGGCGTCGTGGTGGTTCTTCGAGCCCAGCTGGAGGATCGCGCCGCCGAAGAGGCCGAACTGCACCCCGACCTTGACCAGGACCGAGAGGTCACCGAAGGCCATCGTCTCGAAGCCGGCGACCGAGGCGCCGATGTCGCCGCCACCGCCGTACTCGGTGGGGAAGCCGAGGCCGGTCGCACCGGTCTTCGCCATCATCCGGACCAGCTCGAGGACGCGCTCGCGGAACTCGGCGGTCGGCAGCTCGATGGCCTCGTCGAGCACGTGGGCGTTCTCGGCCAGGTTCCTGCGCGTCATCTCCCGGACGTCGGCGTACTTGCCGTCGAGCAGGGCGGTGAGGGCGGGTACGTCGATTTCGGGCTGCGCGTGATCGGCCATGGCCGAACTCTGCCGCATTCCGCGCGAGCCCGTCACCCGGTGCCCGAAAGTGGGCAGCCGAGGGGTCAGGGACGGGCCACGAAGTCCGGGTACCAGTTGTAGATCGAGTTGTAGCGGACGTTGAGGCCCGTGCGCGGCGCCTCGATGAACTGCCCGCCGCCGAGGTAGATCGCCACGTGGTGGATGCCGCTGGGGCTGCCGTTCTTGGTCCAGAACAGGAGGTCGCCCGGCCGGGCGTCGCTCATCGAGACCCGGGTGCTCTGGGCGAACTGCGCGACCGAGTAGTGCGGCAGCGCGACACCGCCCCGGGCCCAGGCCTGCATGGTGAGGCCGGAGCAGTCGAACCTGCTCGGGCCGGAGGCCGCCCACAGGTAGGGCTTGCCGATCTGGGCCTTCGCGTAGGCGATGGCGCGCTTGACCGCGATCGCCTTGTTGGGGGCCGGGTTGATCATCGGCGGCGGTGCTGCCGACGGCAGCGGCACGCCGATCTGCCCCGACCCGGAGCCGGCCCGCCCCTTCGTCCGCACCTTGCCCGGCTTAGCGGCATGCGCGAGCTTCTTGGCCTTCTTGGCCTCCTTCTGGAGGGCGGCCTGCTCGGCGGCCTCCTGGGCCATCGCGGCCGCCGCGGCCTTCTGGCGCGCGATCCGCTCCAGCGCCGTGTGCCGGGCCCTGGCCATCGCGATCGAGATGTTCTCGGCCTTCGCCAGCGCCTCGATCAGCTGCTGCCTCTGGCCGGCGATCTGGTTGGCCGCGGCACCGGCGGCACTGGCGGCCTGCCCGGCGGCGACGGCGAGGCCCTTGGCCTCCGCGGCGAGCTCCTGCTGGTGCTTGTGCGCCTTGGCCGCGTCGGCGGCGTACTTCTTCGCCTCGGCGGAGGCCACCCTGAAGGCGTCGTAGCGCGCCTCCATCGAGTCGCCGGCGCTGGAGACCACGGCGTAGCGGTTCATCAGCCCGCGGGGGCCGTCGTCGCCCATCATCGCCGTGGCGGTGTTCAGCTCGGTGCCGTTCTGGTAGCTGTCGGTGACCAGCGTGACGATCCCGGCGCGTTGCCGCTCCACGCTCGACGCGGCCTCCGCGGCAGCGGTGCGTGCACGCTGGCTCGCCTTGCGCGCCTCACCGAGGCGCCACATCGCCCCGTTGTAGTTCTCCGCGGCCACGGACGCCTCCAGCGAGGCGGTCTCCATCCGCGCGGTGGCAGCAGCGAGCGCCGCCTCGAGCTCGACCACGGTCCGTCGCTTCCGCTCCACGTCGGCACGCGCCCGGTCGACCTGCGACTGGCTCGGCACCGAGGTGGCCGGGCCGGGCGGGGTGGGCTTCGGCTTCGCGCTCGCCACCCCGGTCGTGGCCAGGGTCAGCGGCAGGGTGAGAGCGACCGCCGTCGCGGCCACCAGGGCCGTACGTAGAGCCGGGTGAACAGCGGGGCGCACCGAGAAGTCCCTTCGTCGTGGGTCTCGCGCCGCTTCTCACGGCCCAGACAAAACCGACGTTAGGCTGCTTCTGTCCCTCGCGGAACACGTTTCACATAATTACAGTGATGTAATACGCGTGTCGTCTTGACAACACACCCGCACAACCCGGCAGAAACCTCTCAGGTGTTCGTGGTCGGGGCAGCCTGCCCGGTGGATTCCTCGTAGTCGATCGGCACCATGCTGGTCGTGGTCGTCGGATGCGAGTGCCGCCCGTGCTCGTCGAACTTCTGGCCCGACGCGATTCCGCCGAGGTAGAAGGACATGAACGCGATCACCGCACCGGCGATGTCGTCGGCGATGTAGTGCCAGCCGAAGTAGGTCGTGGAGATCACGGTGATGCCCATGTAGGACCACAGGACGATCTTGATGATCCGGTTGCGCAGGGTGTATTGCGCGACGAGCGCCATCAGCAAGGTGACGGCGACGTGCAGCGAGGCGAAGCCCGCGACCGACTGCACGCCGCTGGTGAACGGGTCGTAGCGCACGTTCTGCCGACCGTAGTAGAGCGCGTCCTGCAACGCGGTCACGCCGGTGGTGGCGAGGTCGCCGTACAGCCAGGGGAAGGCGAAGTTCGGGCCCAGGGTCGGGATCATGTAGTAGCTCGCCGTGCCCAGGGTCCAGCAGATGCACTGCGAGGTGACGTACCAGTAGCCGAAGCTGATGTTGCGCGACCACACCACCCAGATGGTCACCATGACCGGGACCAGGGGCAGGAAGATCAGGTAGAAGAACGACAGGATGTGCGCCGAGAACGTGGTCCCGAGCACGTTGTGCAGCAGGGTCGCGGGGTCGCTGCCGAACGTCAGCCACTGGTCCAGCCGGTGCAGCTCGTAGTCACCCTGCCTGGTCCGGTCCCCGCGGATGAACGGCAGGAAGTTCTTCAGGTTCCGGTAGCTGACGTAGGTCACGTAGAAGCAGACGACCCCGAGCACCACCAGGGTGATCCGCTCCCGTGTCCAGTGCTCGCGGATCAGCACCCGCGCCTCGCCCCGGAACTGGCGCACCCGGCCCCGGGTCCGCCACAGCGTGCGAGGCACGATGTCGACGACGAAGGCCCCCAGGCACAGCAACGGCAGCCGGGTCCACGCCGGGCCGAGGAAGCCGTCCGGGTCGCGCAGCGGGATGTCGAGCGACAGGCTCGTGATCAGGGCCAGAGAGCCCATGACGACCGCAATCGCCACCATTGGTGCATACGCTCGCCGCTTCACAAGGCGACATTCTAGGGTCCCTGAGGCGTCCAGGGCACCGCGGCGATCCGCGACGTGTCCACCGCCACGTGCACCTCCGCACCGACCCGTACGTCGGTCCCGGGATCGGCCACGGCAGGCACGGAGCCGACTCCCTCGACGTCGAGCTGCACCCGGATCTGGTCCGGGGTCACCCGGGCCTCCTGCACGCGCGCGGCGAGCGGGCCTGCAGGGTCCACCCGCAGCGCCGACCGGCGCAGGGCGACCGAGCCCCACGTGGCGCCGGGCACGGCGAGCTCGCGCAGCCGCCGGGCCCGCTCCCCGGTGAGCACCGTGGGGTAGCCCAGGAACTGCGCGGTCCAGGCGTCGGCGGGACTGCTCCACACCTCGTCCAGGGTGCCGCTCTGCACGATGCGACCGTCACGCATCACCGCCATCCGGTCGGCGACGGCGAAGGCCTCCTCCTGGTCGTGGGTCACCAGCATCGCCGTGACCCCCGCGGCACGGAGGATGTCGTGCAGGTCGCCGGCCAGCCGCTCCCGCAGGCCCCGGTCCAGCGCGCTGAGCGGCTCGTCGAGCAGGAGCAGCCGGGGGCTCACCGCCAGGGCCCGGGCCAGCGCGACCCGCTGGCGCTCCCCGCCGGACAGGGTGCGGGGGGAGCGCTCGGCGTACCCCTCCAGGCCGACCAGGGCCAGCAGCTCGGCGACCCGGGTGCGCTGCTCGGACCGGCTGCGGCGCCCCGGTGAGCCGCGCAGCCGCATCGGGTAGGCGATGTTGCCCGCGACGTCGAGGTGCTCGAAGAGCTGGCCGTCCTGGAACATCAGCGCGAACCCGCGCCGGTGGGTCGGCACCCCGGCGAGGTCGACCCCGGCGTAGGCCGTGGTCCCCGCGGACGGGACCTCGAGGCCCGCCACCGTCCGCAGCAGCGTGGACTTGCCGCACCCCGACGGACCGAGCACGGCGACCACGGAGCCGGCGGGCACGTCGAGGTCCACCTCCTCCACCGCGACCGTGGCCCCGAAGCGCACCGTGAGGTCCCGGACCACCAGCCCGGTCGAGCCCCCACCGGTGGTCGAGCTTGTCGAGACCATCAGAACGCCCCCAGGGATCCCACGCGCAGCCGCTGCACGGCCATCATGATCGCCGCAGCGGTGGCGGCGAGCACCACCGAGGCGGCCATCGCCATCCCGAAGTTCTCCGCCCCCGGGTGACCGATCAGGCGGTAGATCACCACCGGGAGCGTCGGCTGGTCGTCACGCGCCAGGAAACTGGTGGCCCCGAACTCGCCGAGCGAGACCGCGAACGCGAACCCGCCGGCGGCCAGCAGCGCGCGCCAGGCGAGCGGCAGGTCCACGGTGAGTACGACGCGCAGCGGCCCGGCCCCCAGTGAGGACGCCGCCTGCCGCTGGCGGTCGTCGATGGAGCGCAGCACCGGCCCCACCGTGCGCACGACGAGCGGCAGCGCCACCATCGCCTGGGCGATCGGGATCAGCAACGAGGAGCTGCGCAGGTCGATCGGCGGCCGGTCCAGGGTGATCAGGAACCCGAACCCCACGGTCACCGCCGAGACCCCCAGCGGCAGCATGAACAGCCCGTCCAGGAGGCCGGCCAGCCGGCCGCCCGCGGGCCGGGAGACCAGGTAGGCCACCACCGACCCCAGGGACAGCGCCATCACGCTCGCGACCAGGGCGATGCCCAGGGAGTTCAGCAGCCCGTCGGTCGCCGGCACCAGCAGCGCGTTGCCGTCCCCGGTGGTCCCCAGCGCCCGGTAGTTCTGCAGCCCCCAGCTGTCTCCCCGGCGCAGCGAGGCGGTGACCAGCGAGGCGAGCGGAGCGGTGAGGAACACCAGCACGACCGTGGTCCAGGCGAGCACCGGGAGGTGCCGTGCCCGCGGACGCGGCACCGGGCGCGAGGTGCGGTCGACCGGAGCGGCCGAGCGGCGTACCCGGGCGGAGACAGCGAGCAGCGAGGTGATCACCAGGAGCTGGAGCACGGAGAGGGCCGCGGCCCCGGTGAGGTCGAGCTCCTGGGTGGTGAGCAGGTAGATCTCGGTCTCCACGTTGGCGTAGCGCAGTCCGCCCATCGTCAGCACCACGCCGAACGCGGTGGCACAGAACAGGAACACCACGCTCGCGGCGGACACCACCCCCGGGAGCAGGGCCGGCAGCGTGACCGTGCGGAACACCTGCGCCGGGCTCGCGCCCAGCCCCGCGGCGGCCTCCTCGCGACGAGGGTCGATCGCCTCCCAGAACGCGCCGACCGTGCGGACCACGACGCTGATGTTGAAGAACACCAGGGCCGCCACGATCGCGGTCGCGGTGCCGTCCAGGCCGAGTGCCCCCAGCGGGCCCGTGGGCGCGATCAGCTGGCGGAACGCGACCCCGACCACCACGGTCGGCAGCACGAACGGCACCAGCACGATGGCGCGCAGCAGGTCACGGCCGGGGAAGCGGAGGCGGTGCAGGGCGAACGCGACCGGCACGCCCGCCACCAGCGCCAGCGCGGTGGCGCTCGCGGCCGACCAGAGCGTGAACCAGAGCACCCGGTGCACCCGCGGCCGACCGAGGACCTCGAGGACCGCACCGGGGTCGAAGGCACCCTCGGGCCAGAACCCCCGCGCGAGCATCCCGCCGACCGGGTAGAGGAAGAACAGCGCCAGCGCGCCCAGCGGGACCGCGGCCAGCGCCACGGTCCCCCACCGAGCCCGACGTGCCGGCCGAGCCCGCCCCGGTGGCCGAGCCCTCCCCGGTGGTCGAGCCCAGTCGAGACCCGGTGTCACCGGCTGGTGAGGTCTCGCCACTCACGCAGCCACTCGGTGCGGTTCGCCGCGATCTCGTCGGCGTCCACCGACAGCGGCCGCGGCGCGGACGGGGCGTGCTTCGCCCAGGACGCGGGCAGCTCCACGGTGGTGTCCACCGGGTAGACGTACATGTTGTCGGGGAGCGCGGCCTGGAACTCCTGCCCGAGCATGAAGTCGATGAACTGCTCCATCCCCTCGGGGTTCTCGGCCCCCTTCAGCACCCCGGCGTACTCCACCTGGCGGAAGCAGGTGTCGAGCAGGGCGTGCGTGGTGGGCGTCGTCCCGCCCTCGGGGATGGTGAACGGCGGCGAGGAGGAGTACGACGTCACCAGCGGCCGGTCCCCCTTGCCCCCGCCGGCGGTGAAGTCCACCTCGTAGGCGTCGGACCAGCCAGAGGTCACCTTGGCGCCGTTGGCCATCAGCTTCTCCCAGTAGTCCTTCCAGCCCTCGCCCTTCGCGGCGACGGTGGCGAGCAGGAAGGCGAGGCCGGGTGAGGACGTGGTCGCGCCCGGCGTGACGAACAGTCCCCGGTAGGCGGGGTCGGTGAGGTCGTCGAGGCGGGTGGGCGCGGGCAGCTTCTTCTCCGCGAACCAGGCGTCGTCGACGTTCACGCACACGTCGCTGTAGTCGACCGGGGTGAGCTTGTCGGCGCCCGAGCCCTTCAGCCGGAACTGCGTCGCCGAATCCGGCAGGTCCTTCGCGGCGTACGGCGCCAGTACGTCCTCCTCGACGGCGCGCGAGGCGAAGGTGTTGTCGATGCCGTAGACCCCGTCGGCGAGCGGGGAGTCCTTGGTCAGCACCAGCTTGTTGGTGAGCTGGCCGGCGTCGCCCTGGGGCTGCACCTTGACGGTGATGCCGGTCTTCTCCTCGAAGGCCGACAGCACCTCCTTCGGCATCGCCCAGGAGTCGTGGGTGACCACCACGAGCGTCTTCTGGGCCTGGGAGTCGCCCTCCCCCGACGTACCGCTGGAACCACAGCCGGTCAGCACCACGAGTGCTGCCACACAGGCCAGGAATTGCTTGCGCATGGATCTCCTTCGACTTCCTTCGCCGGTACTAACCGGAGCAGGTTCAAGGGTCTGCGACTCATCGCACTCTCAGCGCCCCCGATGTGATCCCGGGCGCTCCCCTGTCGGACACCGGCACCGTACCCGATGCCGGGCCAAGTGATCACTCGCGGGGTCGGTCGGATAAAGTCCCGCCGACCTCACATCGGTTAATAGCCGGATTTTTCACCCCAAGTCGACCGCCGGCGGTGCGCTGCCGGAGGCGAAGAGCACACAGGAGCACCATGAGCGGCACCGATCCCCACGGCACCGACCCCCGGGGCAGCGAGCCACACGGCAACCAGCCGAATGGGGCCACCCCCCACGGCGGTCACGACGCCCCCGGTACCTCGCCCCAGCAGGGCCAGTACCCGCCGGCGAACCAGTACCCGCCCGCAGGCGGCCAGTTCCCGCCCCCGGCCGGCGCCTACCCGCCGCCGTCGGGCCAGCAGCCGGCCAACCCCTACGCGCCGACCCCGCAGGGCCCCGGCCCCAACGCCTACGGCCAGCCGCCCGCCGGCCCCCCGTCCGGAGGGTCCGGCAACAAGGCGCTGTGGATCATCCTGGCCGCGGTCGCCGGGTTCGTGGTGCTGGCCATGATCGCCGTGGTGGCCCTGGTCGTGGCCAGCGGCGGTGACGACGAGGACGCCAAGGCCAAGACCAGCTCCCAGCCGCAGGTGGTGAAGGCCTACCTGGACGCGGTCGCCAAGGGCGACGCCAAGCAGGCGCTCGCGCTGGCCGCGGTGGAGCCGCTCGAGAAGACCTTCCTCACCGACGAGATGCTCGCCGAGTCCGCGAAGCTGGCGAAGATCACCGAGATCCGGGTCGGCGAGGTGGCCAACGAGTACACCTCCCAGGTCCCCGCCACGTTCAAGATCGGCGACCGCACCGTGAGCCAGAACTTCTCGGTGACCAAGTCCGGGGACGCGTGGAAGATGCGCACCGCGGGCAGCGAGCTGGACTTCACCTCGATGCGCAAGAACACCCTGCCGCTGCTGATCAACGGCAAGCTGCTCGAGGTCGACAAGGTCACCATGTTCCCGGGCACCTACTCGCTCAGCACCGGTACCGAGCACATCAGCTACGGCCCGACCGGCCAGTTCACCGTGCAGGGCACGATGGACTTCCTGCGCAGCAGCGAGATGACCCCGGAGCTCACCGCGACCGGCGCCCAGGCCTACCTGCAGGCCGTCAAGGCCTCGACGCGTGCCTGCCTTTCGAAGAAGGAGCTGGCTCCGGCCAACTGCCCCAACCAGGCGGGCGGCAGCCAGACCTACAAGATCGAGAAGGCCAGCATCAAGTGGGGCCAGCGCGGCGGTACCGACCCGTTCGCGAACCTCAAGCCGCGACTGGACTACCAGAACCCCAACATCGCGACGTCGCGCCCCAACCTCCAGCTGGAGATCAAGGCCGACTGCAACTCCTCGTCGGGCAAGTGCACCCTGAACACCTACAACTCCTTCGAGGCCACGGTCGACATGACCAAGGACCCGCTGGCAGTCACCTGGGTCGACTGACCCGCACGACCGCACCTCACGCCGTGACCGGCGCGTGCCTCACTCGGATCGGGTGGGGGGCGCGCCGGTCACTGCGTTGAAGCGCACGGTCGCGCCGTCGGTGCGGCCGATCCGGCCCTGCAGGGCCAGCAACTCCAGGTGGGCCAGGGTCTCGAAGGCCGCGAGCACCCCGTCGAAGGGGCCGAGCTCGTCGCGGTTGCGCTCGTGGCGGGTCCACGGCAGCAGGCCGGCCACCTCCCACGCCGTGGCGGCGCCGGACTCCACGGCGGCGAGCGACTGGGCCAGACGTACGTCGTGGTGCGCCACCAGCTCGTCGATCCGGGCGTGCGAGGACGCGGTCACCGGCCCGTGCGCGGGCAGCAGCACCATGTCGGGCATCGCGCGCACCTTGGCCAGCGAGGCCAGGTAGTCGCGCAGCGGCTGCTGGACGTAGGCCGGCTCGAAGCCGATCGAGGGCGTGATCGTGGACAGGACGTGGTCCCCCGCGAAGAGCAGCGACGCCTCGGCGTCGGCGAACACGTAGTGGCCCTGGGTGTGTCCCGGGGTGGAGACGGCGTCCAGCCGGCGCGCGCCGAGGTCGATGACCAGGTCGCGGTCGAGCCACTCGTCGGGCATCCCGTAGACGTCCATCGAGGGTGGCCGCGAGGGCATCATCGCCCGCCAGCCCTCGGCGAGCTCCTCGGCGCCGGCAGACCGGAGGCGGTCCAGGTTGGGGTCCTCGTTGAGGGCGTCGCTGTGCATCAGGTCCATCGTGGCCTTGTCGCCGAGGCCCAGCGAGACGTGCGCCCCCACCTCGCGCCCGACCACCGACGCCTGCGTGTAGTGGTCACGGTGCATGTGCGTGACCAGGAACCGGCGGATGTCGCGGGTGGTGTAGCCGAGCAGCTTGAGGCCGGCGTCGAAGGCCTTGCGGGACTCGGGGATCGCCCAGCCGCCGTCGATGAGGACCAGGCCGTCGTCGGTCTCGAGGACGTAGACGTTGACCGCGCGCAGGCCGTCCATCGGCAGCGGGAGCGGCAGCCGGTGCACTCCGGGGGCCACCTCGAAGGCCCCCGGCTCGGCCCACTCACCGCGTCCGGTGCTGTCGCTGGCTGAGCTGGGTCCCGGTTGCGTCGAGGTCACCGCGGCGACGCTACCAACCCGCGTCCGGTGATCATGGGCAGGTCCTTGGCGAAGACCAGTCCGGGGGGCGCGGCGCACACCGCGTGCACGGCGTTGACCAGCCGCATGGCGGTGACGATCATTCCGGAGACGTTGTGGTCGCCGTCCTCGCCGTGGTGGGTGAAGTCGATCCGCATCACCGGCTCGCCCTCCACCTCGACCCGGTAGCAGCCGCCGCCCTCGGGCGGTTGCGGCCACCCGGGCATCTGGTCGACGTGGGTGCGGGTGACGTGGTCGAGGATCACCCGCGGCACGCCGCCGGCCTTCCCGACGACCTGGAAGCGGACCGCACCCATGGTGCCCTCCGCGATGTCCACGCTCGCGGTGTGCAGGTCCCGGTCGGCGGGGACGCGCTCCACGATCTCCTCGAGCTCGGGATCGAGGTCGAGCTCGAGGCCCGCTGCGATCTGGCGCACGACCGGGCCCCAGGCGGTGGTCAGGATGCCGGGCTGCCAGAGCATCGCGACGTCGTCCATCGGCGCACCGAAGCCGTAGATGTCGCGCATCACCACCGGCTGGTAGTACGTCGAGTAGTCCGCGATCTCCGAGACCCGGACGAGGTCGATCCGCTGGGACAGCGAGGTCAGCGCGAGCGGGAGCACGTCGTTGGCCCACCCGGGGTCGATCCCGTTCACGTGCAGGCTGGCACCGGTGCGCTCCCCGGCCTCGTCGATCGCGTCGACGAGGTTGTCGAGGCCGAGCCCGCGGGGGTAGCAGAACAGCACCGGCCCGCTGGAGACCACGTTGATCCCGCGCTCGACCATCTCGGTGAGGTCCGCGATCGCCTCGAAGATCCGGTCGTCGGTCATCGCGGTGTGCACGATGCAGTCCGGCTCGAGGGCGTAGAGCGCCTCCTTGTCGTTGGTCGCCACGATCCCGAGGTCGCGCCCCAGGCCGGCGAGCCGTCCGGCGTCCTGGCCCTCCTTGTCCTTGCTGGAGACCCATACGCCCACGAGCTCGAGGTCCGGCCGCGCCTCGATGCCGGCGATGGCGTGCCGCCCGACCGTGCCGGTCGACCACGCGACCACTCGCTTCACCGCTGCACCCGGATCGCTCATCTCGCCTCTCCTGCCTCGAGGTCCGGCAGCCGGAGGTCGAGGTTGGGCTGCTGGAGCCCCCCGTCGAGCTCCAGGACCTTCCCGGTCAGGAACGCCCCTGCCGGGCTGCTCAGGTAGACCACCGCCGAGGCGATGTCCTCGGGCTCGCCCACCCGGCCCAGCGGGGTCTTGCTGGTCATCTCGTGCATGGTGGCCGCGTCGCTCGCGACGAACTCGAGCGCGCTGGTCATCACGCTGCCCACGGCGATCGCGTTGACCCGGATGGTCGGGCTCAGGTCCTGGGCGGCCAGCCGCGTGTAGTGCGCCAGCGCGGCCTTCGCGGTGCCGTAGGCGAGGTAGCCGCGCCCGGCGACCCGACCGACCACGCTGGAGATGTTCACGATCGAGCCGCCGTCGCCCTGCAGCATCACCGGCACCGCGGCGCGGGTGAGCGCGTGCGCTGTGGAGACGTTGAAGTGGAACGCCTCCTCGAGGTACGCCGGGTCGGTGTCCAGCAGCGCGTTCGGGATGGTTCCCCCGACGTTGTTCACCACGATGTCGAGGCGGCCGAGCTCCTCGTGGGCCCGCTGCGCCAGGGCGGCCACGGCGTCGAGGTCCATCAGGTCGGCCGGTACGACGTACGCCCGCCGGCCTGCCGCCTCGATCCCCTTCGCGACCACGTCGAGCTGGTCGGCGCTGCGGGCGCTGATCACCACGTCGGCCCCCGCCTGCGCGAGCGCCAGCGCGCTCGCGGCACCGATGCCGCGGCCGGCCCCCGTGACGACCGCGACCTTTCCATCCACCTTGAACCGGTCCAGGATCATCAGCGGAATGTAACAGGTTCTAGTTCTGCGGGGGCGGGCCCGAGGAACGGACCGCCGGGCTGCCTCAGTGGCGTTCGGCCCCGGGGTCGTCCAGCACCTCGCGCCAGGAGTGCAACGGGTCGAAGCCGAGGAGGTCGCGCGCCTTGTCGACGGCGTAGAACGTCTCGTCCCGGCCCATCTCGCGGCGCACCTCCACCCCGTCGTAGAACCGCTCGCGGACCTCCTGCGTCGTGGCGGCCACCGACATGTCGGCGTTGGCGACGTTGAAGACCTGGTAGCCCAGGCCGTCGGTCTCCAGGCACCGCTCGACCATCTGGCCGAGGTCGCGCGCGTCGATGTAGGCGAACACGTTGCGCCGGCGCAGGGCCGGGTCGGTGAGGAAGGGCGGGAACATCTCGGCGTACTCGTCCGGCTCGATCACGTTGTTGATCCTCAGGCCGTAGACATCCACCCCGGTGCGGGCCTGGAAGGAGCGGGCGGTGACCTCGTTGGCGACCTTGGACATCGCGTAGGAGTCCTCCGGGACCGTCGGGTGCTCCTCGTCGACCGGCACGTAGAGCGGCCGACGCTCACCCCGGGCGAAGCAGATCCCGTAGGTGGTCTCCGAGGAGGCGAACACGATCTTGCGCACTCCCAGACGGGTGGCCGCCTCGAGCACGTTGTAGGTGCTGAGGACGTTGGTGGCGTACGTCGCGGCGTCGGGCCGGAGCAGGATCGCGGGCACCGCGGCGAAGTGCACCACGGCGTCGTAGCCGGGCTGCTCGGGAAGGTCGAGCTCGGCCTGGGTCGCGAGACCGGCCAGCGCGGAGTACACCTGGCCGGCGTCGGTGAGGTCGACCGTCAGGTCGGAGACCGCCGGGTGCCGCAGCGGGACGAGGTCCGCGTTGGTGACCTGGTGCCCCTGCTCGGCGAGATGGGGGGCGACGTGTCGTCCGGCCTTGCCGCTGCCGCCGGTGAAGAAGATGCGCATGGCGACGTCGTACCCGCCAGCGTGCGGAGCAGTCCTCGGACCGGACGACCGGCCCGGCGGCAACCCTCAGGCGAGCTCGCCGAGGGGCTGGTCCACCGCGAGGGGCACCTGGAGCAGGAAGGTCGCGCCGTGGCCGGGCCTGGAGTCGACACTGATGCTGCCGCCGTGGCTCTCCACGATCTGCTTGGTGATGAACAGGCCCAGGCCCTGCCCCGGCAGGTGGCTGGTGTGCGGCTCGCGGTGGAAGACCTCGAAGATGCGCTCCCGTCCCCTGCTGCTCACGCCGGGGCCCTGGTCGCTCACGGCGATCTTCGCGTCACGGACCCCTCGGTCCAGGGCCACCGACACCCGTGACCCAGGGGGCGAGAACTTGATCGCGTTGCCGATCAGGTTGGTCAGCGCGCGCTCGAGCTTGACCTCGTCCGCGTCCACCCAGCACCCGTGGCGATCGGGCTGCTCCGCGAGCATGAGGAGCTTCATGTTCTTCGCCGCGGCCAGTACCCGGTTGCGCTCCACCACCGAGGAGACCAGCTCGACGAGGTTCACGTGGCGCAGGTCCAGAGCCTCTTCGTCGTCGACGGCGTGACCGTTGCTCAGGTCGGAGATCATCGCGCTCATCGCGATCGCCGAGCGGTGCATCTGCTCCAGCCTGCGGCGGTCGAACGGGTCGAGCGTCTCGCTCTCCAGCAGCATCTCGCTGAGCCCGAGGATGACCTGCGCGGGGCTGGCGAGGTCGTGCACCGTCATGGCGCTGAGCCGCCGCTGGGAAGCAAGCTCCCCGTTGATCCGACCGAGCTCGCGGACGAGGAGCTCGTGGCCCCGCTGCTCAGGCATCGGGCCGACCCTGCGGTCGGCAGGTGGAGAATGGCGACGATGTCTGGAGCGTGCCCGAAGTGCTCCCTTGTAACGACATGTCCCAAATGTTAGGCCGATTTGTCAGTTAAATCATTGGTGGACCCCGAAGTGTCGGTTATGGTACGCCACAAATACGGACACAATGGGCGTTTCTTCCCTGATTTGTTCCACATGTTGAACATTTGACGGCCTTCATCGCCCGGGCGCCGGCCCGGTGGAGCTCCGGACGACCAGCTGGGTCGCGAGCACCCGCGCGGGACCGCCTGCGGGACGCAGCGGGAGCTGGCCGACGAGCAGCTCGACGGCCCGCATCCCCGCCTCCTCGGTCCGCTCCGCGAGTGTGGTCAGGCTCGGGTGGCAGAAGTCCGAGCCGAAGACGTTGTCGAAGCCCACCACGCTCACGTCGTCGGGGACCGACCGGCCGCGCTCGACCAGTCGCCGCATCAGCCCGATGGCCAGCATGTCGTTGTGGCAGACCACCGCGGTCTCCCCGGACGCGAGCACGGCGTCGGCCGCGGCCGGCCCACCCTTGAGCGTGGGCTGGTAGGGGCCCGACCTCCGCGCCACCAGGCCCTTGCTGCGCGCGGCCTCCCTCAACCCGTGCCAGCGACGGGCACCCGACCAGGACTCCGCGGGACCGCCGACGAAGACGAACGACCGGTGCCCCAGCGAGGCCAGGTGGTCGACGATCTGCTGGGTCCCCGAGTCGTAGTCGGCCACGACACAGCTCATCGCCGGCACGGCCCGGTTGACCAGCGTGATCGGCGTACGCTCCGCGGCGGTCGCGAGCTCCTCGTCGGTGAGCCGGGAGGCACTGATCACGAAGCCGTCCACCGCGCGCTCGAGCCGCTGGACCAGACGAGCCTCGGCCACCGGGTTCTCCGCGGTGTCACCGAGGACGAGGGTCAGTCCCGCCAGCGCCGCGGCGCGCTCGGCCCCCTTGATCACCCCGGAGAAGTAGGGGTTGGTGATGTCCGGGACCAGCAGCGCGATCGTCCGGGTCCTGCCGGTCCCGAGCGCCTGTGCGGCGGGGTTGGGGACGTAGCCGAGCGCCGCGGCCACCTCGAGCACGTGCTTGCGGGTGTGCGGGTTCACCCGCTGGGGCCGGGAGAAGGCGCGGGAGACCGTCGAGGTGGCCACCCCGGCCTCCCGGGCCACGTCCGCGAGGGTCGAGCGACGGCTGCGGGCGGGGTCCATGGACACATGATGGCAAGAAATGGCAAACGGTTGTCGTGTGACGCAGGCCACTCCTAGCGTCCGGTGGGAGACAGCACAGCCAACAGAGAGTCAGGCCACCGACCATGGACGCATCCACCGAGACCCGGCGGACCCCCGGCCGCGCGGCGGTCGCCGCCTGGACGGGCAGCGCGCTGGAGTACTACGACCTCGCGATCTACGGCACCGCCGCCGCGCTGGTGTTCCCGAAGATCTTCTTCCCGGAGGGCAACGACTCCGCGGCCTCAGTCGCGGCCTTCGCCACCTTCGGCGTCGCGTACGTCGCCCGCCCGTTCGGGTCGTTCCTGATGGGCCACATCGGCGACCGGCTCGGCCGCAAGACGATCCTGATCGGGACGCTGCTGCTGATGGGGATCTCCACGTTCCTGGTCGGCTGCCTGCCGACGTACGACCAGATCGGGATGCTGGCCCCGATCCTGCTCGTCACGCTGCGCCTGCTGCAGGGGCTCTCAGCGGCCGGTGAGCAGGCCGGCGCCAACTCGATGTCCTTCGAGCACGCCCCCGAGGACCGGCGTGGGTTCTTCACCAGCTTCACGCTCAGCGGAACCCAGGGCGGTCAGGTGCTGGCACCGGCGGTGTTCCTGCCGCTGGCGGCCGTGCTTCCCGAGGACGACCTGCTCTCCTGGGGCTGGCGGGTGCCGTTCCTGCTGAGCGCGTTGGTCGTGGTGGTCGGGATGGTGATCCGGATCAAGCTCGACGAGACCCCGGAGTTCCAGGCCGAGAAGGACAGCGACGAGGTGGCCGCCGCGCCCCTGCGCGTGCTCTTCCGCGAGCACCGGGCCGGCGTGCTGCGGGTGTTCTTCGCGGCCTTCATCGCGATGGTGAACACGATGTTCCAGGTCTTCGCGCTCAACTTCGCCACCTCCGACGACTACGAGGTCGGCTTCAGCTCCACGTTCATGCTCTGGCTCGCGATCATCGCCAACATCGTCGCCATCGGCACCATCCCGCTGTGGGCCAAGCTCTCCGACCGGGTCGGGCGCAAGCCGGTGTTCCTGGCCGGCGTGGTCGGCAGTGCCGTGCTGGTCACCGCGTTCCTGGGGGCGATCGCAGCCGGGAGCCACGTGCTCACCTTCGTCCTCGGGGTGCTCCTGGCCGGCGTCGTCTACAGCATGCCGAACGCCGTGTGGCCGGCCACCTACGCGGAGTACTTCCCCACCAGCGTGCGTCTCTCCGGGATGGCGATCGGCACCCAGTTCGGGTTCGCGCTGGCCGGCTTCACCCCCACCATCGCCAGCGCGCTGATGGACGGTGATGCCGGCAACTGGTACCGCGTCGCCCTGTTCGCCTGCGCCGCGTGCGTCATCTCCGCGGTCGCGGTCCTGTCCGGACCCCGGGCAACGCACAAGGTGCCCACCAGCGAGCTGGGCCTGGGCCGGACCCTGACCCGCGCCAGGGCAACCCCGGCAGGCAGTGAGGCGTGAGCCCGGGAACCGTGCCGGAGCCGGACTCCGTCGTCCTCGGACTGGTGGGTGCGGGCATCGGCGCCTCGCTCACCCCGGCCATGCAGGAGCAGGAGGGGCGCGCGTGCGGGATCTCGCTGGCCTACCGGCTCGTCGACACCGACCGTCTGGGACTGGGCGCACCGGACCTCCGCGACGTCCTGTCCTGGGCCCGGCGCTTGGGGTTCGACGGGCTCAACATCACCCACCCGTTCAAGCAGGCGGTGGTGCCGCTGCTCGACGAGCTCTCCGAGGACGCGAACGACCTCGCGGCCGTGAACACGGTGGTGTTCCGCGACGGGCGGATGCTCGGGCGCAACACCGACTGGTCCGCCTACAGCAGTGCGTTCACCGCGACGCTCCCCGAGGCGGTCCACGACCGGGCCGTGCTCGTGGGCGCGGGAGGGGCGGGGGTCGCCGTTGGCTATGCCCTGCTGCGCCAGGGTGCGGAGCAGCTCGCGGTGCACGACACGGACCCCGCACGCGCCACCGCCCTCGCCACCCGCCTCGCGCAGCGGTTCGGCGAGCAGCGGGTCTCGCTCGCACCCGACCTGGCCGGCGCCCTCGCGCACGCCGGCGGCGTCGTGAACGCGACCCCGGTGGGCATGCACGGGCACCCCGGGTCCGCCGTCCCGGCCGACCTGCTGCGCGGCGACCTGTGGGTGAGCGACGTCGTCTACTTCCCGCTGGAGACCGAGCTCGTCGCGACCGCGCGCCGCCTCGGCTGCCGGGTGCTCGCCGGCGGCCAGATGGCGGTCCACCAGGCCGCCGGCGCGTTCGAGTACTTCACCGGCCGGTCCCCCGACCCTGCCCGGATGACCCGCCACTTCGAGGAGCTGACCGCCTGATGCGCAAGGGGATCGCCACGGTGTCCATCAGCGGGCTGCTGGAGGACAAGCTCGCCGCCGTCTCCCGGGCCGGGTTCGACGCGATCGAGCTCTTCGACAACGACCTGATCAGCTCGCCGCTGAGCCCCACGGAGGTGGCCGCGCGGTGCGCGGACCTCGGGCTCGAGCTCGCCCTGTTCCAGCCGGTCCGCGACGTGGAGGGCGTGCCCCCCGAGCAGTTCGAGGCAGTGCTGCACCGGCTGCGCACCAAGCTCGGGGTGATGTCCGAGCTCGGCGCCACCACCCTGCTCGCGTGCTCCAACGCGCGCCGCGACGCGCTCGACGACCTCGACCTGACCGCGGAGCAGCTGCACCGGGTGGGCGAGGTGGCGGCCGAGTCCGGCGTCACGATCGCCTACGAGGCGCTCGCCTGGGGCCGGCACGTCAACCGGGTACGCCGGTCCTGGGAGGCGGTCCAGCGCGCCGACCACCCCGCGATCACGCTGGCCGTGGACACCTTCCACATCCTCGCCCGCGGCGACGACGGCAGCGCCCTCGCCGGGATCCCCGGCGACCGGATCGGGTTCCTGCAGGTCGCGGACGCCCCCCGGCTCGAGATGAACCTGCTCGACTGGAGCCGGCACCACAGGTGCTTCCCCGGCCAGGGCACCCTCGACGTCACCGGCGTGGTGGCGGCCACCCTGGAGGCGGGCTACCGCGGGCCGCTGTCGCTGGAGGTGTTCAGCGACGTGGTCCGCGAGGCGGACCCGTTCGTCACGGCCCGCGACGCGATGCGCTCCCTGCTCTTCCTGGAGGACCAGCTCGCGGGCGTCGTACGCACCGTGGAGCCTGGGGTGGTCACCGCAGCTCCCCCACCCGCGGCGCGTACCGACAGCGCCTTCCTCGAGCTCGGCAACCCGGGCGGAGGCTCCGCGCTGCCGGCCCTGCTGGGCTCGCTGGGCTTCACGACCGCCGGCCACCACCGCAGCAAGCCGGTCACCTGGTGGCGTCGCGACGAGGCGCACGTGGTCGTCAACGACGCCCCGAAACCGGCCGGCCACTCCCACCCGCACGCGACGGCGCTGGGCGTCTCGGCGCCGCCGGTCGAGGCGGTCGCCGCCCGCGCGGCAGCGCTGCTGTGGCCGGAGGTGGGCACCTCTCGGGGTGCCGGCGAGGCGATGCTGCCGGGGATCACCTCTCCCTCGGGGATGCACGTCTTCGTCAGCGACACCCCCGGGCACCGCGACCACTGGCAGCGCGACTTCGAACCGGTCCCCGAGGCCCCGTGCCCGGGAGAACACCCCTGGGTCGGGCTCGACCACCTGGCGATCTCGGTGGCGCCGGACCGGCTCAACGAGGAGATGGCGTTCTTCAGGACGCTCTTCGACCTCGTTCCCGGTGCGCCGGAGGAGTTCATGGAGCCGCACGGCCGGTTGCGCAGCCTCGCCCTGCGGCCGCGCGCCGGGGACCTTCGTGTCGTCCTGAACGTCACCGAGGCGGCCAGCCCGGCCCCCGAGCACGGCGTCACCCAGGTCGCGTTCGGGTGCACCGACGTGGCGGCGTCGGTCGCAGAGCTGCGCTCGCGAGGGGTGGGGTTCATGCGCGTCCCCGACAACTACTACGTGGACCTGGTGGCCCGGTTCGACCTGCCGCCCGGGACGGTGGAGCGGTTGCGCGAGCTGCAGCTGCTCTACGACCGCAGCGACGACGGCGAGCTCCTGCACGCCTACACCGACCCGCTGCCCACCGGCTTCCACGTGGAGCTGCTCGAACGCCGCGGCGGGTACGCCGGCTACGGCAGCTCGAACACCTTCGTCCGCCTCGCCGCGCAACGCCCCCGCTAGGCCTGCCGGCGCGCAGTCCCTCGCGCTACGGTCGCCGGATGAACACGGCGGACCGGAACGGCGACCAGCCCCACGCACACGCGGCCGACACCCACGACCTGATCCGCGTGCACGGCGCCCGGGTGAACAACCTGCGCGACGTGGACCTCGAGATCCCCAAGCGCAGGCTCACCGTGTTCACCGGCGTCTCGGGCTCGGGAAAGAGCTCGCTGGTGTTCGCCACGATCGCGGCCGAGTCGCAACGGATGATCAACGAGACCTACAGCGCCTTCCTCCAGGGCTTCATGCCCAGCCTCGCGCGTCCCGACGTCGACCGCCTCGAGGGCCTGACCACGGCGATCATCGTCGGCCAGGAGCCGATGGGCTCGAACCCCCGCTCCACGGTGGGCACCGCCACGGACGCGAACGCGATGCTCCGGATCCTGTTCAGCCGGCTCGGCACGCCGTACATCGGCTCGCCCCTGGCGTTCTCGTTCAACGTCGCCTCGGTGAGCGGCGGCGGTGCTGTCACCTTCGAGCGCGGTGGCCGCGAGGTCAAGGAGCGGCGCACGTTCAAGGTCGTCGGCGGGATGTGCCCCCGGTGCGAGGGCCGGGGCTCGGTCACCGACTTCGACCTGACCGCGCTCTACGACGAGGACCTGTCGCTGAACCAGAGCGCGATCAAGGTGCCCGGCTACAGCATGGACGGCTGGTACGGCCGGATCTACCGGGGCTGCGGGTTCTTCGACCCGGACAAGCCGATCAGGAAGTACGGCAAGCGGGAGCTCGAGGACCTCCTCCACAAGGAGCCGACCAAGATCAAGGTCGAGGGGATCAACCTGACCTACACCGGGCTGATCCCGCAGATCCAGAAGTCCTTCCTGGCCAAGGACGTGGACGCGATGCAGCCACACATCCGCGCGTTCGTCGAGAAGGCGGTGACCTTCACGACCTGTCCCGAGTGCGAGGGCACCCGGCTGACCAGGGAGGCACGCTCCTCGAAGATCAACGGCAAGAGCATCGCCGACCTGTGCGCGATGCAGATCAGCGACCTCGCGCCGTGGGTCGCGCAGCTCGACGAGCCCAGCGTGGCGCCGCTGCTCACCGGACTGCAGCACCTGCTCGACTCGTTCACCGAGATCGGGCTCGGCTACCTCTCCCTCGACCGGCCGGCCGGCACTCTCTCGGGAGGCGAGGCGCAGCGGACCAAGATGATCCGGCACCTCGGCTCCTCGCTCACCGACGTCACCTACGTCTTCGACGAGCCGACCATCGGCCTGCACCCCCACGACATCGAGCGGATGAACAACCTGCTGCTGCAGCTGCGCGACAAGGGCAACACCGTGCTCGTGGTGGAGCACAAGCCGGAGACGATCGCGATCGCCGACCACGTGGTCGACCTCGGTCCCGGCGCCGGCACGGAGGGCGGCGAGATCTGCTTCGAGGGCACCGTGGAGGGGCTGCGCGCCAGCGACACCGTGACCGGGCGCCACCTCGACGACCGGGCGGGCCTCAAGGACTCGGTGCGCCCCTCCACCGGGACCCTGGAGGTCCGCGGCGCCTCGACGCACAACCTCCGCGACGTGGACGTGGACATCCCGCTCGGGGTGCTCTGCGTGGTCACCGGCGTGGCCGGGTCCGGCAAGAGCTCGCTGGTCCAGGGATCGGTCGCCTCCCGGGACGGCGTGGTGGTGATCGACCAGGGCACGATCCGCGGGTCGCGACGCAGCAACCCGGCGACGTACACCGGGTTGCTCGACCCGATCCGCAAGGCGTTCGCCAAGGCCAACGGGGTGAAGCCGGCGCTGTTCAGCTCCAACTCCGAGGGCGCCTGCCCCACCTGCAACGGTGCCGGCGTCATCTACACCGACCTCGGGGTGATGGCCACGATGGAGTCGCCGTGCGAGGAGTGCGAGGGCAAGCGGTTCCAGGCCGAGGTGCTCGAGTTCAAGCTCGGCAGCAAGGACATCAGCGACGTGCTGGCGATGTCGGTCGCCCAGGCCGCGGAGTTCTTCGGCGACGGCGAGGCGAGGACCCCGGCGGCGCACCGGGTCCTCGAGCGCCTCGCCGACGTCGGTCTGGGCTACCTGAAGATCGGCCAGCCGCTGACCACCCTGTCCGGAGGCGAGCGCCAACGGCTCAAGCTCGCCACCCACCTCGGCGAGAAGGGCGGCGTCTACGTCCTCGACGAGCCGACCACCGGGCTGCACCTCGCCGACGTGGAGAACCTGCTCGGGTTGCTTGACCGGCTGGTGGACTCCGGCAAGTCGGTGATCGTCATCGAGCACCACCAGGCCGTGATGGCGCACGCCGACTGGATCATCGACCTCGGCCCGGGCGCCGGGCAGGACGGCGGCCGGGTCGTCTTCGAGGGCCCGCCCACCGACCTGGTCGCGTCCCGGAGCACCCTGACCGGCGAGCACCTGGCGGCGTACGTCGGCCACGAGGCGGTTCCCGCACGGTGACCCCACGACCTACCTGCGACCAGCCCACCGGGAGCGAGGTGCGCCAGCGTGCAGCCGGTCGCTGAGTGCCCCAAGCGGATGGTGTTCGGGCCGTGCGGGGGCGTCAAGGACGACCGCACCTGCGAGATGGGCCCGCACCCGTGCCCGTTCGCCCAGGACGCCCGACCGGTGGAGTGGCTCGGCGCTCCCGGGGACGTCCAGGCCCCGCACAGCGAGCTGCTCGCGGCGATCGCGCGCGGCCCGGTCGTGGTCACCGACCTCACCGTGCCCGCCTTCGACCGCGCGGCCGTCGCCGGCCTCACCGGGCTGCTGCGCGACTCCTGCGACGCCCTCCTGGTCGGTGAGCACCAGAACCGTCCCGACTTCCCGCCCACGCTGATGGCCGCGCTGATCAAGGCTGCCGGGGGCGTCCCCTGGGTGACCCTGACCTGCCGGGACCGGAACCGGCTGGTCCTGGAGCAGGAGCTCGCCGGCCTGCGCGAGGTGGAGGCCGACGGCGTCCTGTGCGTCACCGGCGACGGCCGGGCCCAGGGGGTGCGACCGGGCGTGACCCAGGTCTTCGACCTCGACGGGACCCAGCTGGCCGCGCTGGCCCAGGAGATGGGCCACGCGGTGGCGGTGCCCGAGGCCCCGGAGGCCGCCCCCACCGCGCTGCGGCCCGGCCGGCTGGTGAGCAAGCAGCGCGCCGGGGCGCACGTCGCGATCCTCAACCACGTGAGCCGTCCGTCCGAGGTCGCCCGGTTCGTCGCGCAGGCGCGGGCACTTGGCCTGGAGATCCCGGTGATCGCCGCGGTCGCGGTGTACACCGACGAGGCCTCGGCGCGGGTGCTGCAACGCTTCCCCGGGCTGCACGTCGATGCGAACGAGGTCGACCGGGTACTGGGCGCACCGGACCCACGGGCCGCCGGGATCGAGACGGCGCTCGCGGAGGCGCAGCGCCTGCTGGCGGTCGAGGGGGTGGCCGGGGTCAACCTGTCCGGGCTGGCCTCGGGTCGTGGTGAGCTCGCCGGCACCGAGGTGAAGGCCGAGATCGGACACCGACTGAAGGAAGAGCAGTGAGCGAACCAGACGAAGCGATGATCGACGAGTTCGACACCGTGGCCCGGTGGACCTCCGACGCGGTTGAGGAGCTCGGCAGCGACCACGCGCTGCCGGCCGCCTGCCGGGGCAGTGGCAGCCCCGCGGCCCTGGAGTGGCTGGGCACGACCATGGGGCTGGGCAAGGACACCTCGCTCCTCGACGTCGGCGCCGGGGTCGGTGGTCCGGCCGAGGCGGCTGCGCGCACCCACGGCGTGAAGCCGGTGCTGGCGGAGCCGATGCTGGGCGCGTGCATCGCCGCGCGCACCCTGTTCGACAACCCGACGGCCGCAGCTGACGGCGGCGCTCTGCCGTTCCGCGACGACTCCTTCGACGCAGTGTGGTCGCTGGGGGTGCTGTGCACCCTGGAGGACAAGGCTCCCCTGCTCGCCGAGGTCACGCGGGTCGTCGTACCGGACGGAGTGGTGGGTCTGCTGGTCTACCTGCGCAGCGTCGAGGAGCTGCCCGACCAGCCCGAGGGGAACCACTTCCCGAGCGAGGACGAGCTGGAGCGGCTGCTCGGTGAGGCGGGCCTCGGGGTCGTCGACTCGGCCCTGCTGACCGACTTCGAGGCAGCCGCGCCGGAGTGGAAGGAGGCCGAGTCGCGGGTCGAGGAGGTGATCGAGCGGGACCACTCCCACGACGAGCGGTGGCAGCGGGCCCAGGAGCAGCAGGACACGATCGTCGGGCTGATCACCGACGGGCTCGTCGTCGGCCGGATGGTGGTCTGCCGGCCGGTGGCGTGACTGCCCGTGCCGGGACCGGGGGCCGCCCACCAGCGGTCGGCTCAGAAGTGCCCGTACTCCACCGGCTCGTCCCCCTTGACCTCCGCGGCCAGCGGCAGCGCGGACACGGCTCGCTCCACCAGCCAGTAGACCCAGAAGCCGACAGCCCCCAGGATCGTCGGCGGAAGCACCCACACCGCTGTCGCCGCCGCGGTCAGCCCTGCGCCGAACTGGCGCCCCCACAGCAGTGAGGCCGGGAACGGCGCGAGCAGGGCGAGGGCGACGACGCTCCAGTCCTGCGCGAACGATCCGTAGACGAGCGCGGTCATCCCTACCACCGAGGCGAGCACCCACAGCAGCAGCACCGGCCGCAGCCGGTCGCTGCGCCACCGGGTCGCGAACGCCACGGCGGTCCACATCATCCAGCGGCGGACGAACCGCACCCCGAGCTCCCGGAGCATGAACCGGAAGAACCGGTCGGCGTCGACCGGGGAGACCCCGAGGTCGTTGGCCCGGCCGACGAGCCGGTCGTGCAGCAGCGCGGCTGGGGTGTGCACGCCGTACGGACTGACGAACCAGCGCAGCGCCGGCGGCACCGAGGCGAGGTCGGTCAGCGCGGGGTCGCCCAGGTCCTCGGGGCGCAGCACGGTGGCCGCGTCGGGCAGGTCCGGCACCCCGGTCTCGCCGAGGTACTCCAGGGAGGACCGGAGCACGAACGTCTTCCGGGTCACCTGCTGCAGCTCGATCACGGCCGGTACGCCGGGCAGGTCGGGGTCCTGGAAGCAGTCCGCCCAGGGCGCGGCAGGTAGGGACGCCATGTGTTCAGGTTCGCTGGTCCGCAGCCGCGACGACAAGACCCCATCGATGAGGATCGAACCGGGCGTTACCTGAGCCGAACGCCGGGTACGGGTTCCTCGCTCGTTTCCAGATGGAGGTGTCCGCGTGTCCAGTTCCGCCACCACACCACAGGACCGGCCGATCCGGAGCCTGATCCCGGCGCGCATGCACGACATGCCGTGGTCCCGGTTCCACTGGATGGTCATCTTCGGGCTGGGCACCGCCTGGATCCTGGACGGCCTCGAGGTGCAGATCGTGGCTGCCGGTGGTTTCGAGAAGTCGCTGGACATGAGCGCTGCCGACGTGGGACTGGCCGGCACCGTCTATCTGCTCGGCGAGGTGGCCGGCGCGTTGATCTTCGGCCGGCTCACCGACACCCTCGGCCGCAAGAAGATGTTCACGCTGACGCTGACCGTCTACCTGGTCGGGGCCGCGCTGGCCGGCCTGGCGCCGAACATGTGGATCTTCCTGGTGTGCCGGTTCATCTCCGGCATGGGCATCGGCGGTGAGTACTCCGCGATCAACTCAGCCGTCGACGAGCTGATCCCGGGCAAGCACCGCGGTCGGGTCGACCTCGCGATCAACGGCACCTACTGGGCCGGCGCCGCCATCGGTGCTGCCGCCAGCTCGTTCCTGCTGGACACCGACCGCTTCGGCGAGAACATCGGCTGGCGGATCGCCTTCTTCATCGGCCCCGTCCTCGGCCTCGGCATCATCTACCTGCGCCGGCACATCCCCGAGAGCCCCCGCTGGATGCTCACCCACGGCCGGGCCGAGGAGGCGGAGAAGATCGTCTCCCGGATCGAGGAGCAGGTCCGGGCCTCCGGTCTGGAGCTGCCGCACCACGACGACTCGGAGGCGCGGTGGATCAAGGCCGGCTCGGGCCTCACCGGAAAGCAGCTTCTCTTCGTCTTCTTCAAGCTCTACCCGACCAGGACCGTCCTGGGACTGACGCTGATGATCACCCAGAGCTTCCTCTACAACGCCATCTTCTTCACCTACGCCTTGGTGCTGAAGAACTTCTACGGCCTCAGCGCATCCCAGGCGGCCCTGTTCTTCTTCCCGTTCGCGATCGGCAACCTCCTCGGACCGCTGGTGCTGGGTCCGTTGTTCGACACCGTGGGGCGTCGCAAGATGATCGGGGGCTGCTACGCCACCAGCGGCATCGTGCTCGCGATATCGGCGTTCCTGTTCCAGGCCGACGCGCTGACCGCCGGGACCCACACCGCGTTCTGGTGCGTGGCGTTCTTCTTCGCCTCCGCCGGAGCCTCCGCGGGCTACCTCACGGTCTCGGAGATCTTCCCCCAGGAGGTCCGCGGCCAGGCGATCTCCTACTTCTTCTCGATCGCCCAGGTCTTCGGCGCCCTCGGGCCCGTGCTCTACGGCGCGCTGATCGGCGACGGCACGGACCGCAACCCGATGTTCTGGGGCTACCTCCTGGCCACCGGGGTGATGCTGCTCGGGGCCCTGGTGGCGGCGGTCTGGGGCGTCGATGCCGAGGGCAGGTCCCTGGAGGAGATCGCCCCGCCGCTGACCGAGTTCGACGAGGACGGCAACCAGAAGACCCTGCTCCCGGTCTGACCCCCCAACGACTCACGACAAGAGAGGTTCACCATGCCTGAGCAGCACGAGCCGTACACCGTCGTGGTGGGTGTCAGCCCGACGACGAAGTCCCCCACCGCGCTGGCGTGGGCGCACGCCCAGGCCCTGGCCAACCACGGCCGGGTGGTCGCCGTACGTGCCTTCAAGACCGCCAAGGTCCCCGGAGGTCCCTCGGGAGCCGCGCTGCACGTGCCCCAGGACGCCCAGACCCTGCACCAGGAGGTGCTGTCGCAGCTCCAGCAGGACGTCGCCGAGGTGCTCGGCCCGGACCACGGCGTGGAGACCCACGCCGTCCAGGGCGGCAAGCGCCGGGTGCTGCTTGCGGAGGGGAGCAACGCGGACCTCCTGGTGATCGACGCCCCCCGGAAGCCGTCCACGTCCCCGCTGCTCGCCCACCACCTCGTCTATGCCGCCCAGTGCCCCGTCGTGGTGATGCCGCCGTCGATCGCCGGGGCTCCTGAGTCGGCCCTGTCCAAGTCGGCCCGCGCCGTCGGCCGGGCGGCCCTGCGCTCGGCCGCGACCAGCGGGCGGCCGGGCTACCGGCCGCCACTGATCACCGACGAGTGAGCGCGACCGCGCTGGCGGTCCCTCAGCTCCAGCCGACCTGGGTGCCGCCCACGCGGTCCGACTCGATCTGCTTCTGGTAGCCGCTGTCCCGGTAGGCCGCCATCGGGTCGCCCGGCAGGCCGCGCTCCTCGCGCCACCGGGCCAGGTCGGCCCGCACGTCGGTGTAGAAGGCGTCCATGAACACCTCGTTGGCCGCGAGCACGTCGCCCTCGGTGCGAGCCCGAGCGAGCGCCTCGGTGTCGAGCAGCAGGGCCCGTGCGGTCATCTCCTGGACGTTGAGCACCGACCGGATCTGCCCGGGCACCTTCGCCTCGATGTTGTGGCACTGGTCGAGCATGAACGCGACCTCGGAGCCGGGGCCGAACCCGCCGCCGCGGATCACCTCCACCATGATCCGGAACAGCTGATAGGGGTCGGCGGCACCGACGATGAGGTCGTCGTCGGCGTAGAACCGCGAGTTGAAGTCGAAGGACCCGAGCTTTCCGAGGCGAAGCAGCTGCGCCACGATGAACTCGATGTTGGTGCCCGGCGCGTGGTGGCCGGTGTCCAGGCAGACCATCGCCCGCTCCCCCAGCGCGCTGACGTGGGCGTACGACGTGCCCCAGTCGGGCACGTCGGTGTGGTAGAACGCCGGCTCGAAGAACTTGTACTCCAGCACCAGCCGCTGGTCCTCCCCGATGTGCTCGTAGATCTCGAAAAGTCCCTCGGCCAACCAGTCCTGACGGTCGCGGATGTCGCCCTGGCCTGGGTAGTTGGTGCCGTCGGCCAGCCAGATCTTCAGGTCTCGTGACCCGGTCTGGTTCATCACCTCGATGCAGTCCAGGTTGTGCCGCACCGCCTTGGCCCTCACCCGCGGGTCGACGTGGGTGAGACTGCCCAGCTTGTAGTCGTCGTCCTGGAAGGTGTTGCTGTTCACCGTGCCCAGCCGGACGCCGAGGTCCTCGGCGTACGCCCGGAGCGCGCCGAAGTCGTCGACGACGTCCCAGGGGATGTGCAACGCCACCGACGGGCACAGCCCGGTCACCTGGTTCACCATCGCGGCGTCGGCGATCTTCTCCTCCACGCTTCGCGGCGTGCCCGGCGACCCGAACACCTTGAAGCGGGTGCCGGAGTTCCCGTAGGCCCAGGAGGGCACCTCGACGGCGAGTGCCCCGAGGCGGTCGCTGATCCGGTCGAAGGTCTTCATCTCTCACTTCCGTTCATCGCAGGAACGCCTGGGGTACGCCGGAGTCGACCGGGACGATCAGGCCGGTGGTGATCGGCAGGGTGCCGTTGGTCAACGCCAGGGCCGCGGAGGCGACGTGCTCGGGCAGCACCTCGACCTTGAGCACCGTCCGCTGCGCGTAGTACTTGCCGAGGTCCTCCTCGGCCACGCCGTAGGTCTCCGCGCGCGAGGCTCCCCACCCCCCGGAGAAGATTCCGCTCCCGCGGACGACCCCGTCGGGGTTGATCCCGTTGACGCGCACGCCGATCTCGCCGAGCTCCGCTGCGAGCAGCCGCACCATGTGCGCCTGGGCCGCTTTGGCCGAGGAGTAGGCGACGTTGTCGGGTCCGGCGAAGACGGCGTTCTTGGAGCAGACGTTGACGATGTCGCCGCCGAGCCGCTGTGCCCGCAGCACCGGCTCGACCGCCTTGCTGGCGAGGAATGAGCCGCGGGTGATGATCGCGTACTGCCGGTCCCAGTCCTCCAGGCTGGTGTCGGCCAGCGAACCCGCCCGGGTGATGCCGGCGTTGTTCACCAGCAGGTCGATGCCCCCGAAGGCGAGGACCGCCGCGTCCACGCCCGCCTGCACCGCGGCGGCGTCGGTGACGTCCATCGCGACGCCGGCGGCCACGTCGGCGCCTCCGAGGTCGGCTGCCACCTCGGCGCACCCGTGCGCATCGAGGTCGGCGACCACGACGTTGGCGCCGTGCTCGGCGAAGATCCGGGCGGTGGCCAGCCCGATCCCGGAGGCACCACCGGTGACGAGCGCGACCCTGCCCGCCAGCGCCCGGGGGCGGGGCCGCCGCTTGAGCTTGTCCTCCTCGAGCTGCCAGTACTCCACCGCAAACTTGTCGGCCTCGGAGACCGGCTGGTAGGTCGAGACGCCCTCGGCGCCGCGCATCACGTTGATCGCGTTGAGGTAGAACTCCCCGGCCACGCGGGCGGTCTGCTTGTCCGCGCCGAAGGAGAACATCCCCACGCCGGGCACCAGGACGATCGCCGGGTCGGCACCTCGCATCGGCGGGCTGTCGGGCGCCGCGTGGCGCCGGTAGTAGCCGGCGTACTCCTCGCGGTACTCCGCGTGCAGCACCGCGAGCCGCTCGACGACCTCCTCGACCGGCGCGTCCACCGCGTTGTCCAGCAGGAGCGGGCGCACCTTGGTGCGCAGGAAGTGGTCGGGGCAGGAGGTCCCGAGCGAGACGAGGTGCTCCAGCTTCTGGCGGGAGACGAAGTCGAGCACGGCCTCGGTGTCGGTGAAGTGGCCGACCTGGCGACGGTCGGCGGAGGCGACCGCCCGCAGGTGCGGGAACAGCTGGGCTGCCCGGGCACGACGCTGCTCCACGGGCAGCGCCTCCCGGCCGGGAACGACCGGGCCGAAGGGCTCCGGGGACGACTCGCGGGAGAGGAACTCCTCCGCCTCGCGGATGATCCGCAGCGAGCGCTCCTCCACCTCCGTGCTCGTCGCTCCCCAGGCGGTGAGCCCGTGACCGCCGAGCACGGCGCCGATGACCTGGGGGTCGCGCGCGAGCTCGGCCATGGCACGACCGAGCTCCCAGCCCGGTCGCATCCACGGCACCCAGGCCACGACACCGCCCCAGATCTCGCGGACCAGCTTCTCGCCGTCGGCGGCGCAGGCCAGGGCGATCACCGAGTCGGGGTGGAGGTGGTCGACGTGCGGCAGGTCGACGAGGCCGTGCATCGGGGTGTCGATCGACGGGGTGGCGCCACCGTGTCCGAAGGAGCAGTACGCGAACAGGCCCACCATCTCGTCCTCGTGCTCGACGCCGCGGTAGACAGCGTCCAGCGCCACCAGGCGCTCCCTCTCCAGCGCCGCCAGTCCGTCTGCCTGCAGCGTCCCCAGGTCGCCACCGGAGCCCTTGACGTAGAGCACCTCCACCTCCTCGCCCGTTGCAGGGCTGGTGACCGCGACCTTGGCCGAGGTGTTGCCGCCCCCGTAGTTGGTCACCCGCGGGTCCGAACCCAGCCGGTTGGAGCGCTCCAGCAGCTCGCGGGCCTCTTTCGGCAACTGGCCGGTCGCTGTCCTCGTGGTATTCATCGTCGTCCTCCTAGGCAGTCCTGGGTGCGGGAACGTGGTCGAGCAGCCCGCGACGGTGGAGCTCGTCGCGCAACCGGTGGAAGCTCTCCAGGAGGCGGTCCCGCTCATCCTCGAGCGGTTCCACCAGCGCCTGCTCCGCCGGCGACGAGGTGCGAGCGACCACCTCGGGAAGAGTCGCCTCCTCCGTGGCGGCCAGCGCGAGCAGCGCAGCGCCGTACGCACTCGAGGCGCGGCGGGCCCGGATGGTCGGCACCTCCAGGACGGTGGCCCGCAGCCGCGACCACAGCTCGCTGCGGGAGCCGCCGCCGGCCAGGTGGTGCAGCCGCGGCACGACGCCGTGGGACCGCAGCGTGTCCAGGGCGATGCGTTCCACGAACGCGACCCCCTCCAGGAAGCTGCGGTACGCCGCGGCATCGTCGGCGGGCCGGCCGAGCGTGAAGCCGGTCGCGTCCGGGCGGGAGAACGGGAACCGTTCGCCGGTGCCGCGCAGCGGGTAGGTCACCGACGGCGACGGCCCAACGGCACCGACACGTCGCTCCAGGTCGGCGAGGGCCTCGGGCGTGGTGCCCCCGAACTCGTCGCCCACCGCCCCGGCTCCGACGTTCGAGGCTCCTCCGGCCCACCAGGAGCCGTCGGGTGCGTAGTGGGAGTACAGCGCACCGCCGATCCCGCGCACCTCCTGGGCGGCCACGGCCTTGACGACCAGCGTCGTGCCGAGCACGCCGACGCTGTCCCCTTGTGCAACCGCTCCCGCCGCGATCTGGGCGGTGCACCCATCGGTCATTCCGGCGACCACCACCGACCCCGCGGGCACCCCGGTGCGCTCGCACATCGCGGCCGTCACCTCACCCAGCACCGTGCCGGGGTGCACGAGCTCGGGCACTGCGTCGTCGGGTACTCCGAGGACCCCCAGCGCGGACCCGTCCCAGGTGCGCCGCAGCGGGTCGATCCCCGCCTTCAGCGCGTGCGAGGTGTCCGCTGCGACGACGCGCCCGAGCAGGCCCGCATGCACCACGTCGGGCGTGTGCAGGACCATCTCGGCACCCATCGAGTGGAGGCGGCCGATGCGCGCCATCGGCGACGTGGCCGTCGCCTCGATCCCCGCGCGGCGCAGGCGCGACGCCTCGGCGCCGGACTGCTGGTCGTTGTAGAGCAGGGCCGCTCCGGTCGGGCGACCACGGTCGTCACAGGGCACCATCGTGCCGGAGGTGCCGGTCACCGACATCGTCCTCACTCCGCCCACCCGGGACCCGAGGTCGCTCGCTACCTGGCCGAGGAGCGCCACCGCGGCCTCGAGGTACGCCGCCTGCTGCTCCCTCGCGTCCGGTGCCGGAGAGAGCACAGGGGGCAGCGGGGTGTCCCGCTCGGCCAGGACCGCACCCGCGTCGTCGACCGCGACCACGCGGGCATGTGCCGTGGCCAGGTCGATGCCGAGCGCGATGCTCATGCGGACGCCCCTGCCGGGAGCAGCACCCCGGCCAGTCCTCGCAGGTCCGGGACGGCGAGGTCGGGCTCGGCCAGCTGCTCGGGGGTGGGGTCGTCCGGGGCCTCGCCGCGCAGGACCCACACCGTCGCGAGGCCGAGCTGCCTTGCCGGACGGACGTCGGTGTCCAGGCGGTTGCCCACGTGAACCGCCTCCGCCGCCTCGACCCCCGCCTCCGCGAGCGCCCACCCGAACAGCTCGGGGCTGGGCTTCTCGTGGCCGACGACGGCGGAGATCCCCCACACGTCGACGAGGTCGCCCAGCCCGTCACGCCGTAGCGCGTCCATCACGGCTCGCTCCTGGTTGGCCACGACGCCCACGACGAGTCGGTCGTGCACGGCGCTCAGGAACGGGACCACGTCGTCGTACATCGTGCCGACGGGGTGCACCCAGTGCTCGCGGGTGCGCTCCTGCAGCTTGCCGCGCAAGCCCGGGTCACCGAGCAGCTCCTCTGCCAGTGCCGTGCGCAGCGAGCCGGACTGGGCAGCGCGGATCCGGTCGTAGACGCACCGGAACTCGGCCCGGTCGACGGGCCCGCGACCCTGGGTCGCCCGGATCTCGTCGAGGGCGGTCAGGGCCGCCCGCACGAAGTTCTCGTCGGAGTAGATCGGGCCCCCGACGTCGAGGAACACCGCGCGCAGGCCCGGTCGCAGCGTCCCGGGCACCTCGCCGCCCGCCGTCACAGCCTGCCTGCCGCGATGTTGCCCCGGCGCTCCGCGACGTCGTCGCGGGCGAAGAACTTCGCCACGGCCTCGTCGCTCAGCGGCGCCAGATCGCCTACGCCGTAGGCGATCCGGCGCACGGCCGCCGCCTTCACGGCCATCTCGGAGATGGCGTCGACGCCGTCCGCGGTCGGGGCGATGGCCACGATGCCGTGGTTGGCGAGCAGCACGAGCTGGGGCAGGGTGCCCTCGCGGTCGGCGTACTCGACCAGGCACCGGTGGTAGACCCGCCCGAGGTCGAGCCCCGGTTGCGCGTAGGGGACGAACAGCGGCCGGCCGATCACGACCGCCTCGTCGGAGTACGCCGCCTGCCGGAACGACTCCTCCGCGCGGGTGCTGGCGAGCAGGCCGACCACCTCGGTGGGGTGGGTGTGCCCGACGTACTCCGCCGGGGCGACCGCCTGCACCGCCGCGTGCACCAGGGTCTCGATGGACCCGCGTCGAGCCGGTGCACCCTCCGCGGTGGTCGCCACCAGGGCCGCGGTCAGGTCGGCCTGGGTGGCAGCAGTGTCGGTGACCAGCTCGACCAGCGGCCCGACCTCGACGGTCACGAAGTCCTCGGCCGTGGCGTCACGCATCCGCGCCCCGGACGCCTTGACGACCATGCGCCCGTCAGCGAGGCGCTGGGAGGTGTTGCCCTCCGCCAGGATGACCAGCCCGCGCTCGGGGCGGCCGAGCTCGCGGGTCAGCGCGAGCAGCTCAGGGCTGACCAGCTCGGGCCGGTGCAGCGCCGTCATCTCGTGCCCCCGTAGCGGCGTACGGTCCACGCGTTGAGCAGGGCGGCGAAGACCAGCACCGAGCCGAGTGCGAGCAGCTGGAACTGGGTGCCCTGGTTGCCCTCGAAGTAGAGCAGGATGCCGGCGTTGAGCCAGGTGACCAGGAGTGCGGCCAGCACCACGCCGGAGACCCGTCCGATGCCGCCGGTGATGGCGACACCGCCGAGGACGGCGATGGTGATGGCCGGCAGGGCGAGGCCGTTGCCACTCGTGCCGGCGTCCGGACGGGCGGACGCGAACTGCGCCGTCAGGTAGACCGCGACCAACCCGGAGAGGACCCCCGCGGCGACGTAGGCCACCAGCCGGGTCCGGGCCACGTGCACGCCGCTCCAGGCGGCCGCCACGTCATTGGTGCCGATGGCGTAGAGCCGGCGTCCGTAGGTGCTGCGGTTGACCACCAGCCACACCACGACGACCGCGGGGAGCAGGAACGTGAACACCCCCAGCGGGATGGGCGGCAGGAACGCGGAGAGCCCGGGGATCTCGACGCTGCGGGTCAGGGAGTACATCGAGGCGATGTCGCCACCGCTGATCGGCTTCTGGTCGTTCACGACGACCGCGAGCGAGCCGAAGGCGTAGTACGTCGCCAGCGTGGCGATCAGCGCCGGGAAGCCCAAGTAGGCGACCAGGACGCCGTTGACCGCGCCGAGGAGCCCGCCGACCACGATCGCCAGCAGGACCGCGGCCGTGAGCGGCCAGCCCCACTCGCCGTAGGCGAACCCGAAGATCATCGCGGTCAGCGAGACGATCGACCCGACGGAGAGGTCGATGCCACCGCGGCCGCTCACGATCACGATCAGCTCGGCCAGCGCCAGCAGCGCCAGTGGGACGAAGTCGATCAGCGCGGAGCCCATGTAGTCGCGGTCGTAGTTGGCGGTCAGGTAGCCACCCCAGCTGAGGTACATGAAGCTCGCGACGACCACGACGAGGAGGACGGCGATCAGCATCTCGCGCTGGGTCACCACGGCCTTGACCACTCGCGCCCCGAGGCCGGGCGACCTGTCGGCGGAGCGCCCGTCGCCGGGCTCGGGCGAGGAGGTGTCGGCGGGGAGGGACGAGGTGCTGGTCATGAGACGGTCCTGGTGCGCTCGCGAATGAGGTCGGCGCCGACCGCGACGATCACGAAGACGCCGACGAAGAGGCTGGAGAGCTGGCTGGGCCAGCCCAGCTGGGTGACGCCCGAGACGACGGTCTGCACGAGCAGCGCACCCAGCACGGTGCCGAGCACCGAGCCGCGGCCGCCGACGATCGAGGTGCCGCCGATGACGACCGCCGCGATCACCGACAGCTCGAGGCCGAACCCGATCGACTGGTCCAGGGTGCTGGTGCCCTTGGCGATGGTGAACACCGCGGCCACACCGACCATCACCCCGGTCAGGACGTAGGCCGTGGCCACCCTGCGGCGTACCTTCACGCCGGCGAGGTCCGCGGCCAGCGGGTCACCGCCGATGGCGTAGTAGTGACGGCCACCGGGGGTCTGTCGGAGGTACCACCACGCGGCACCGGCGACCAGCAGCATCATTACGAACGAGTGCGGCACCGAGAAGGTGCTGCCCGCCTGCCCGCGGCCGAAGAAGTCGAAGGTGCCGGGGATGCCGTTCACGGTCGAGGAGTCGAACACCTGGCGCCCGACCCACTGGAAGATGTTCAGCGTCCCGAACGTGATGATGATCGGGTGCACCCGCCCCCAGGCGATGAGCACGCCGTTGACCAGTCCCAGCGCGGCCCCCACCGCCATCGAGACGAGCAGGGCCGGCAGCAGCGCCAGTTCTTGGTCGACCAGCAGCTTGGCGGTGACCACGCCACAGACCATCACCGCGCTGCCGACGGAGACGTCGATGCCGCCGGCGATGATCACGAACGTCATGCCGACGCCGATCAGGGCGATCGGGGCGACGCCGATCAGCAGGGGGCGGATCGACCCTCCGGTGAGGAACGCCGGCGTGAACAGGCCCAGCACCACCCACAGCGCGGCGATGACCACGAGCAGCACGACCTCCTGCCCGGACACGGGCGGCGCGATGATCCGCTGCTTGCTCCGCCGGCCTCCGGACGCGGCCGAGGGCTTCGTGGTGGTGCTCATGCGCTCACCTCCGACTCGTCCTCGGCACCTGCTGCGGCGGCCAGGACGTCGGCCTGGCGGGCGCCGCGCCCGAACTCCCGGGTGGTGGTGCCGTTGCGTACGACGATCAACCGATCCGCGATTCGCAGGGCCTCCGGCAGGTCGGAGGTGACGACGAGGACGGCCGTGCCCTCGTCGGCGAGCTCGGTGATGATCCGGTGGATCTCCTCCTTGGCACCGACGTCGACGCCCTGCGTGGGCTCGGCCAGGACGAGCACCTCGGGGCGCTCCACGAGCTGGCGGGCGAGCACCACCTTCTGGGCGTTGCCACCGGACAGGTCCCCGATGCTCTGCCGCTGGCTCGGCGTCTTGATCGCGAGCCTGCTGATCATGTCGTCGGCCACCTTTCGTTCGCGGCGACGCTCCATCCAGCCCAGCCTGGAGAGCAGCGGGAGGTGGCCCACCGAGATGTTGAAGCTGATCGCCAGGTGGGCGAACATCCCCTCGACCTTCCGGTTCGCCGGGAGCAGTGCGATGCCCAGTCGCTGCGCGTGTCTGGGGCTGGCCGGGCTGACGGTCCTCCCGTCGAGCCGCATCTCGCCGGCGGAGGCCCGGGTGATGCCGTAGACGGTCCGGGCGATCTCCGCGACGCCGGAGCCGACCAGCCCGTAGAGACCGACGATCTCGCCGGGCCGCACGATCAGGTCGACGTCCTCGTACTCGCCCTCGCGGGTCAGGCCGACGAGCTCGAGGCGTGGGTCGCCTCCGGGCACGCTTCGGGGCGCGGCCGTCTCGTCGAGAGCACCGCCGACCATCAGCTCGGCGATGCGGCGTACGTCGAGCTCGCCGATCGGCCAGGTGCCGATCGTCTCGCCGTCGCGCATCACCGTGACCTCGTCGGCGATGCGGAACAGCTCGTCGAGACGGTGGCTGATGTAGATCACCGAGACACCCGACTCGGCCAAGCGGCGTACGACGCCGAAGAGCACGTCGATCTCGGCGTCGGTGAGGATCGCGGACGGCTCGTCGAGGATGAGGATCCGGGCCTCCCTGGAGAGCGCCTTGGCGATCGAGACCTGCTGCTGCTGGGCGATGCTGAGGTGGCCGACCGACCGCGTGCTGAGCGAGGCCGGCAGGCCGAGCAGCTCGAGCAGCTCGACGACCTGTGCGTTCTGTGCGGCCCAGTCGATTCGCGGGCCCTTGCGCCGCTCCCGCCCGAGGTAGATGTTCTCGGCGACGCTGAGCTCCCCGAACAGCTGCGGCTCCTGGTAGACGGTCGCGACCCCGAGCCGGAGGGCGTCGCCGGTGGTGGCGATGGAGACCTGCTCGCCGTCGATCGCGACGGTCCCGGTGTCGGGGGTGACCGCTCCTGCGAGGACCTTGATCAGGGTCGACTTCCCGGCGCCGTTCTCGCCGACCAGCGCGTGGACGGTTCCCGGCTGCACCTCGAAGTCCGCGTTGCGGATGGCGCGGACTGCGCCGTACCGCTTGGCGATGCCGTGCATCGCGAGACGTGCCGCTCCGGTGCTCTCCTGGCTCACACGAGACTCCTGGCCTGGGTGAAGGATGTGGTCGAGCTTCGGGCGTCCGGTGGTGGCCAGCAGGTTCCGGCCGGCCACCACCGACGCGCGACGTGGACCGATCAGTAGTCGAACTCGTCCACGTTCTTGGTCGTGATCTCCAGCGGTGGGCCGAGCAGCAGCGTCTTGCTGGCCTCGTCCCAGGTCACGTCGGGGAGCTTCTTCTTCAGCTCGTCGTCGGGCTCGAAGCCCTCCCCCGACGCGGCGCGCTTCCCGGCCCACGCGGTGAGGTAGCCGAGGTCCTCGACGTTCCACAGGATCGAGGCCGAGGAGGACTTGTCGCTCAGGTAGGGCTTCATCGACTGCGGGGTCCCGAGACCGACGGTGAAGACCTTGCCGATCTTGTTCGCGTCCTTCACGGCCTGGGCCACGCCGGGAGCCGAGGAGGTGCACTCGCCCACGAGGCCGGTCAGGTCGGGGTTGGAGTTCATCAGGTCGGTCGCCATCTGGGTCGCCTTGGCCTGGTCCTCGCCGGCGTAGACGATGTCGACGATCTCGGCGTCGGGGTACTTCTCCTTGGTGTAGGCCTTCTGCACGTCGATCCAGCCGTTCAGGTTCTCGGCCGTCTCACCGCAGGAGACGATCGCGTACTTGCCCTTGCCGCCCATGGCCTTGAGGAGCGAGTCGGTCAATGCCTGGCCGATGCCCTCGGTCGACGCCTGGCTGACGAACGCCTCGCGCACGGAGTCGGGAGCGTCGGTGTCGGAGGTGAGCACCGCGATGCCGGCGTCCTTGGCCTGCGAGAGGATCGGTGCCATCGAGTTGGGGTCGTTCGGCGCGACCACGATCGTGTCGACCTTCTTCTGGATGTAGGAGCGCACGATCTGCGCCTGCGCCGCAGCGTCGGCCTGGGTCGGCCCCTGGTACTGCCAGGTGACGCCGTCGAGCTCCTTCTCGGCGCCCTTGCCGCCGCTGTCCATCGCCTCGAAGTACGGGATCCCCTGCAGCTTGGGCACGAACGCCACGGTGGCCGTGTCGCCGCCCGAGCCGGATCCGGAGCCGGAGCCCCCCGACCCCTTCTGGCTCCCGCATCCACTGGCCGCCATCACGGCGACCAGGCCGATCGCCGCGAGGGCGGTGGTCTTCCTGGTTCTGCGCATCGTCTCTCCTGTGTTCTGGTCCCCGCCCGCGCACGGAGGGGGCTCGTGGGTGCTGCTGTCCTGGTGGAGCGCGGAGGGCCGCGTCAGGTTCAGACCGCTGCCCCCCGTTCCCGGTGGCCGGTCTCGTGGCGGAGTCCCGACTCGGCCTGGTCGCGGCGCCTGAGCCGGGCCACGACCTCGGCCGCGGCGGCCCAGTCGTGCCCGGTCCTCGAGTCGCTCGCCGGTTCGTAGGTGACGAGGCCGGAGGAGGCGGCGACGACGCTGCGGATCTCCCCGAGGCCGTCCAGCTCGCCGAGGGCCGCGAGCTGCACGGCCCCGTTGCCCAGGGCTGTCGCCTCGACGGGTCCGCAGCGCACGGGCAGCCCGGTGGCGTCGGCGGTCAGCTGCGAGAGCAGCCCGTGGCTGGCTCCTCCGCCCGTGATGGCCACGGCGCCCGGCGCCTCGCCGGTCACGGCCTCGATGGTCTCCGCGACCGCGCGGTAGCCCAGGGCGAGCGAGTCGATCACGCAGCGCGCGACCGCACCGACCGAGTCCGGGACGGGCTGGGCGCTGCGACGGCAGTACTCGCGGATCCGCCCCGGGAGGTCACCCGGCGCGAGGAACTCCTGGGCGTCGGGGTTGATGACGCTCCTCAGTCCCGGCGCGGCAGCCGCGAGGTCAGCGATCTCCTGGTAGCTCAGCTGCTCCCCCTCCAGGGCCCACTGGCGCCGGCAGCCCTGGAGGAGCCAGAGCCCCATCACGTTGGACAGCAGCCGGATCGTGTCGGCGTACCCGCCCTCGTTGGTGAGGTTGGCCTCGCGCGAGGCCGCGCTGACCACGGCGTGCGGGCGCTCGACACCGACGAGCGACCACGTGCCGGAGGAGATGAAGAGCTCGTGGGGTGCGCGGAACGGTGTGCCGACCACGGCGCTGGCGGTGTCGTGCGCCGCAGGCAGGACGATCCGGGCTCCGGCGAGCGCACCCGAGTGCTCGCCGAGCAGGGCGCCCACGTCGGTGCCGGGCGGGACGACCTCGGGCATCAGCCGCGCGGGGATGCCCAGCCGGTCGAGCAGGGCGGTGGCCCACTCGCCGGTACGCATGTCGAGCGCCCCGGTCGTCGAGGCCGCGGAGTACTCCGTGACGGTGCTGCCGCACAGCAGGTGGTGGATCACGTCCGGGAGCATCAGCAGCCGGTCCGCGGCGACGATCCGGTCGGTGTGGTCGCGCACGTCGGAGACCAGCGAGAACAGCGTGTTGATCGCGATCAGCTGCACCCCGGTGGCGTCGTACAGCTCCTCGGGTCCGTGGTTGTCCAGGGCCCACCGCATCGCCGTGAGGTTGCGCTGGTCGCGGTAGCAGGTTGGGGTGTCCACGAGGGCGCCCGAGCCGTCGAGCAGCCCGTAGTCGACACCCCAGGCGTCGACCCCGACCGAGGAGACCGGCTCCTCGCCGGCGTCGACGCGAGCCAGGCCCTCCTCGACGTCGCTCCAGATCTGGTCGAGGTCCCAACGCAGGATGCCGCCCTCCTCGGTCGGCACGTGGGTGAACCGGTGGGCAACGTCGAGGTGCAGGCGCTCGCCGTCGAAGGCGATCGTCGCGACCCGGCCGCTCTCGGCACCGAGGTCGACCGCAGCGACGGTGCGCCGGGCGCTCATGCGGAGTCCGGGTGGATCAGGCTCACCTTGGCGCTGGGGCCTGCCGTACGGATCTCGACTCCGGCCTCGCGCCACTCGGCCCGCACGGCGGGAGCGATCCCGGCATCGCTGTAGAGGGCCGTGATCCGCTCGGTCTCCACGAACGAGTGCAGGGCGAACCGGTCGGCCTTGGCGTGGTCGAAGAGTCCGTAGACCTCGTCGCAGGCGGCCGCGAGAAGACCCTTGGTGTGCGCCTCGTCGATGCTGACGTCGAGCAGCCCGAGCTCGGTGGAGAGCCCGACCAGGCCGAAGAATCCCTTGCGGATGCGCCCGCGGCCCGAGAGCAGGTCCCCGATCGGCCCCACCATCGACTCCGAGGAGCGGCGCAGGACTCCACCGGGCAGGACGACCATCGCGTTGCTCCCCTCCATCAGCAGCCTGGCCGTGCGGAGCCCGTTGGTGACCACCACGAGGTTGCGGCGCTCGAGCAGGCGGTTCGCGAGGTAGAAGCAGGTGGTCGAGGAGTCCAGGGCGATGGTGTCGCCGTGGCGGACCTGCTCGGCGGCAGCGGCCGCGATGTCCTGCTTGGCCTCGGCGGAGTGCCGCACCCTCATCGACCAGGCGCCCTCGTCGGCGTTCCCGGCGCTCACCGCACCGCCGCGGATGCGTCGCAGCAGGGAGCGGCGCTCGAGACCGTCGAGGTCCTTGCGCACCGTGACGGCCGAGACCCCGAACCTCGGGACGAGGTCGTTGACCATCACCCGGCCGCTGGACTCGAGCTCGAGCAGGATCGCCTGCTCACGCTCGTACTCGTCGAGACCTTCCATGTCCCACTCCCAAGATCACCGTGTGACTGTTGTGAAACCTGTCACTCGCGCAATCGGGAGGTCAATGAATTGAAAGGAAGCGAAAGTCGTCGGGTTGCGAAGTCGTGCTTCGCACGTGCGTCGGCGTCGGCGCCGGGCAGGGAAGGTGGTTCCCTCGCGGCGCCTGAGCCGAGCCTGGCTCGTACTACGAGAGCGGTGTGGGCCAGGCGCGTCGCGTAGGCCAAGTCAGGTCACGGAGGTCCGGATGGTTTTCCCGCCTCGCGAGGGACGCGAGTCCCGTACGACGGTCAGCCGGCTGGGCCTGCCGGCAGGTGCTCACCGCAGCGACTGGAGGGTGTTCCGGTCGTCCATCGACAGGGCGTGGCCCAGCGCGTAGGAGTTCAGCACGCTCGCGAAGGCGTGCGCAGTGGTGGGTCGAGTGAGTGGTATGTCGCTACCCACATCGACTTGCCGTGGACTGGGGTCGGCGGTCCCGGAGAAAACATCGGGCAGATCGCACCGCCACCTGTCCGAGCCGTCCCTCTACCGCGCCGTATCTCTGACCCCTGCCGTGCCATATCTCTGATCGGAGAATGTGGGGTCTCCTGACGACTTCGAGGGCCTACCGCCCGGCCCCGGGCGCTCGAGGTGCCCCAGCAGAGCCACCGGGGCCGGCGGCTCCGTTAGCGTCACCGGACGCCGTCATCGAGACCGAGGAGCACCCCCCATGAAGTTGTCCATCGTCGATCTCGCGACGGTCGCACCAGGAACCACCGAGAAGGACGCCCTGTCCGACGCACTGGACACCGCCCGCCATGCCGAGGAACGGGGGTTCCACCGCATCTGGTTCGCCGAGCACCACCTGAGCCGATCGGGTGCCTCCCACCACCCCGAGCTGCTGATCGCAGCCGCCGCCATGGTCACCAGCGAGATCCGACTGGGGTCGGGGGCCGTACTGATGAACCACTACAGCCCGTTCAAGGTGGCCGAGATGTTCAAGCAGCTCGAGGTGATGGCGCCCGGGCGGATCGACCTGGGCATGGGCCGGGCCACCGCAGGGCCGGTCCTCGACCTCGCCTTCCAGCAGAACCGTGAGAACCCGGCTCAGGTCAATCACCAACAGCAGGTGCTGGAGACACTGGCCTGGTTGTACGAGTCCTTCCCAGACGACCACCCGTTCGCCGAGCACCCCTTGATGACCACCGTGCCCGAAGTGCCACAGACCTGGCTGCTGGGCTCCAGCCCGAACGGGTCGAACCTTGCCGCCGCTCTCGGCATCGGCTACACCTTCGCCGGCTTCATCAACCCGCCCGGTGCCGCACCGGCCCTGCGCCACTATCGCGAACAGTTCAAGGCCCAGGGCTTCGGGCTGGACTCGCCACGGGCGATCCTGGCGGTCAACGTGGCCGTCGGCGAAACCACAGATGAAGGCCTGCGCCTGGCCAACTCCCCCAAGGGCTACTACGCCCGACTCAGCCGCGCCGGCCGGGCCGCAGGTTCGGTGATGGCACCCACTCCTGAGGAAGCCGCCCGGGAGATGACTCCGACCCAGTTGGACGAGCCGACGACAATCGTGGACGGTCAGTGGCCGCGCTTCGTGGCCGGCGGGCCCGACGACGTCCGCGCCACACTGGAAACAATGCTGGAGGAGAGCGGCGCTGACGAGGTCATGGTCCAGGACCTGATCGTCGACCCCGTCGACCGTCGCCGTTCCCACGAGCTTCTGGCGCACGCCTTCGGCCTCCCCCCACGGGGAGCCGCACCCGCCACGGCCACGACGGGCCGGTCCCGTTCGACGACGTGGTGACCGACGACGTCGAGTTCGACCTCACCTGCGCCGGCCCAGCCCAATCACCGGGCACGTGCGCCCACGCGTACACCCGGATCGTCCTCGGTGCCGACCACGGAACGTTCACGAACCCCGATCCGGTCGTGGATCCGGCGTAGCCACGCGGGCGACCACCAGTTCCGCTTGCCGAGCAGGCCGTCAGTGACGGCACGAGCAGCGAGGTTGGAACGGGAGCTGGTCTGCACCTGGGCAGTCCGGGTTGGCGGGCAGCCTCGTAGGCAGCCAGCGCAGCGGCTGGCTTTGACCGTTTCCCCTCAGCGAGCGCCCGAGCGAGGACGACCGCGACACCGCTCGCATCCAGCTCATGGGTATGCGAGACAGGGACCAGCGGCCAGCTCACGTGCGCGTCGACCGGGAGACCCTCACACTGGGCTATGCCGGTGTCTACGGCAGCTTCCTGCGCCACGCCGAGGCGGCAGCTGAGCGCTACGGCGTCGACGTCCGCACCATCCTCATCGAGGTGGGCAAACGCGGCCTCGTCGGCGGCCAGGAAGACATGATCACCGACGTGACGCCAGGACTTGCCGGTCGAGGTGCGGCCTGATGTCTCCGACGTGCGGCACTCACGATCGAGCAGGGGCAGGGTGCAGGCGCCGACCTTGAGGTGACCCAAGCGGCGTTACCTGAGCAGCCTGTGCGACATGGACACGCTGTCCTCCCACCGCGGTCGCTGCGACACGGATCGAGTGCACCCGAGAGTCCCTGGCGCCGCAGGCTCGGAGCTGGCAGCGGCAGCCTTCGCGAAGGCGTGCGCGGCCTCGGGCTACGGGGCCGGTGTGCCGAAAGACCCAGAGCCGTTGGTGGGTCGGTGATGAGCCGGCGGTTCGGGCTAGCTAGTCATCAAGTCCATCGAGCGCGATTCCGCGAGAACAGGCAGCCATGGATGTCAGGTCACCCTGTGGCAGGTGCTCACCGCAGCGACTGGACGACGACCCGGGCAGCGTCGGCGACCAGCTGGTCGTCGTACTCCGCGTCGGCGTCCGCGCGGTCGGAGAACACCGCGAGGACGATGGGGGCTGCCCCGGGCGGCCAGACGACCGCGATGTCGTTGCGTGTTCCGCGTCCGCCCGCGCCGGACTTGTCGATGACGCGCCACCCCTGCGGCAGGCCCGCCTTGATCAGCGTCTCCCCCGTGCGGTTGCCGCTCATCCAGCGCTGGAGGGTGTTCCTGTCGTCCGCCGACAGGGCATCGCCCAGCACGTAGGAGTTCAGCACGCTCGCGAAGGCGTGCGCAGTGGTGGTGTCACGTACGTCGCCGGGGGCGGCCTCGTTGAGCTCGGTCTCCGTGCGGACGGACACGGTGACGTCGTCACCGAGCGCCTCGAGGGTCTTCTGCAAGCCGGCGGGGCCGCCCAGGTGCTCGAGGAGGAGGTTGCCAGCGGTGTTGTCGCTCTCCCGAACCGCCGCCTCGGCGATGCGCCCCAGGGACAGCCCGGCCCCCAGATGACGTTCGGTGACCGGCGAGTGGGCGACGAGGTCCGAGGCGTCGTACCTGACGACCCGGTCGAGCTCGGCCGGAGTGGTCCGGTCGAGGACGGCGGCAGCCGCCAGTGCCTTGAAGGTCGAGGCGAAGGCGAACCGTTCGTGGGCGCGGTGCGCGACGGTGGCGCCGGTGCCGGTGTCGAGCGCGAAGACGCCGAGGCGGGCCGAGTAGCGCTTCTCGAGCGTGCGGAGCCGTTGCTCCGCCCGCTCGGACGGCGCGCGGTTCTCGCTCTCCCCAGGGGGGGTCGGGGTGGCTGACACGGTCGGCTCGTCACGACCCTGGGGTGTCTCTGAGGCGCACGCTCCCGACAGGGCTACGGCAAGGACGACCAGGACTGTGCGCGCTGCATCCCGAGCCGGCGTGCGCTGCGCGGTGGCGACGGGCCACAGACGCATGTGTTCCTCTCAGCAGGTGGAGGTGTCGGGTTGATGAGTGTGTCAGCACCGCGAGGAACGGCCGCATGCGGCGTTCGCCCTAGGGCCGGATCTCCCCGGCCTGCGCTCGCGGTCACGACCGGCGACGGGGCCTCGGCCGGCCGACCGTACGCCGGAAGCGTGCGGACATCGCCCTGACGAGGTCGCGCGCCCCCAACGGCGGAGCCGGATCTGCGAGCGACAGCCAGGCAGCGTCGAAGTCGAGCCACGCGAGCTCCGACTCCAAGAGCTCCGAGCCTGCGACCAGCAACGCCTGAGGGGCCGGACCGATGTCGATGACCGAAGCGAACTTCCGGTCTGGTTCCTCGGAGGCGCGTAGTGCTCGATGAACGTCCTCCCCGTAACGCTCCACCACAACCTCCGCACCGTCCCTGCGAATCCTTGAGATCTTCAAACCACGGGGATCGAAGTCATCGGCGACGCGCACACAGAGCACGACCTCCAGTGAAGCCACGAGAATTCGATACCGCTGCCCCCGGGCATCGACGAACTTCGTCAGCGGCAATCCGGCCTCGACGTACTCGCGCTCGGACTCGAACTCCAGGTCGGTCGCTAGATCACTCGGGCTCTCGTAGGTTCGGTCCAGGCCATCTCCGGTGGCTCGGATCGGAGGTACTGGCCCGGTCCCCGCTCCTGCTGCCACGGTCGCCCCCATCCCCTCCCTCGCCAACACGCTGCGCGCCACTTCATCTCCTGCCGCCGTGTTGTCCAGCCATCCGATCGCTCCCGGCGTCGGGACCTCGTCTCCCCAGTTCTCGATCCATTCGCGGGAGATGCGATCGACGGACTCCGCCGAGTCTGCGTTCCAAGGGACGTGCCGACCAGCCACGATGTCGCCGGCAACCACGAGGCCGGAGCCCAAGAGGTCGGCGATCAGAGCCAGGGTCGAGTCACGCAGCGTGCCGGGATCGACGTCCTCGGGCGGTCGTACCGCCCCGGCTGCCCAGCTCACGTCGGTCCAGTCCGTCAGCCCACCGACGAGCACTTCCTCCATGGCCGTCCTGGAGTTCGTCGTCATGGCTGAACACACCTCCTGACCGGATTCCGTGAATACCTGATGCCGAGGGTCCCGTTCACCGCCCTCACGGAGCGGTGTCGACGACCTTCACCTCGACCGATGCCGAGTACATGATCGCGTGGGCCGGGACGGCGCCCACGCGGCCGAGCTGGGTCTGGCGTTGTCCAAGGTAGTCGCCGCTCCCCGGGTCGACGATGACCTCGTTGAGATCCTTTCCGTTCGAGCTGGGTACGCCGATCGCGGTGCCCGTGCGGCCCTCGAAGCTCGCCTGGTCGTCGGTGATCACCACGCCGGGCAGCAGCGCGATCACGTCGTACATGGCCGCCTGGAGGTCGCGCGGCACCAGTCCCGACCGCAGCATCGCCGTGACCTGGGACATCACCTTGTCGACGCGGGGCCCCTCGGCACCCGGGGCGTTCTCCAGCCGTTTCAGCAGCTCGGGTCCACTGGTGGCGACGAGGGCAGGTCATCGACCCCGATCAGCTGCCCCTCACCGCCGCCGAGCTCCCCGTTGCCGAACGCACCGGACGGGCAGTCGATGCGCCCGTGTCGGGGCTATAGCGGTTGACAGGCGTCGGAGCTGGGGTCGCCTGTCGGACAGGACCGCCTTTATCGCAGTTCGTCCTCCCGATCCGATGCGGACGCCGGGCTCCTCCTCCTTGCCCGAGGACCTTTGACCCACAACCGGCAGCCAACCGACACTGCCGTGGACAGCGTGCCGGCGAGAACGTGGGGAGCATGGCGCGCTTTGTTCGCAGGGTCGCCCGGACCTCGCTCAGGCACGCCCGCTGCCGCCACTGCGGCCAGGACATCGTGCTGGTTCCGGAGATCGGCTGGCTCGACCCGACCCCGGGAAGCACCTACGACATGTGTCCCGACGCGCCGTACGCCGACCACGAGCCGAGTGACCCCCGAGGCGACATCCCGAAGGTCTAGGGCCCCACGTCGACGAGAACCTCAGGGCACCCACGCCCTGGCCTGGCAGACACCCTCTCGACAGATCCCGCGAGTCCCCGAGTCGGAGTGCATCGAGGCTGCGTCGCACCGGCCGTGCGGAATGCGCGATTTCCCTCCTCGGCAGGTTCGGTGCCGGGGGGTCCGTTCACGCCGATGCTTGCAGCCCAGGACGACCCGTACGCTCCGCCTTGTGAACACAGCCATCGAGACCACAATTCGCTCCCTCGAGAAGCAGCGTTTCGCTGCGATCGTGGCCGACGACTGGGACGGGTTCGGTGCACTCTGCGACGCCGACCTGCACTACGTCCACGCCAGCGGCACCATCGACACCCGCGACTCCTACCTCGAGAAGCTGCGTGGCGGCTTCTACGACTACCACCGGATCGACAGCACGGTCCACACGCTCCTGGTGACGCCTGATCTCGTCCTCGTCCGGGGCAGCATGTCCCTCGACCTACGGGCAGGCGAGCGCGAGCTATCGCTCGAGAACGTCACGGTCTCCGCCTGGGTGCGGCGCGATGCCTCATGGCTGCTGGTCATGCACCAGTCGACCGGCGTCTGACACCGGCACTGGCCCCCCGGGCGATTCCTGGGTAGGCTCACGGTTGTTCATTCAACGAACACTTGTGCGCATACCGAACCGGAGACCCATGTCAGCCTCACACATCTACGCCTCCACCCGCACCCCGTTCGGGCGGTACGGCGGCGCCCTGGCCGCCTCGCGGCCCGACGACTTGGCGGCCACGGCGCTGTCCGGCGTGCTCGCGAAGGCGCCAGGCCTCGACCGGTCGACGATCGGTGACGTCTTCTGGGGCAACTCCAACGGATGCGGCGAGGACAACCGGAACGTGGGGCGCATGGCGGCGCTGCTGGCCGGCCTCCCGACCTCGGTGCCGGCCGTGACCGTCAACCGGCTGTGCGGATCGAGCCTTGACGCCGCAATCATGGCCTCACGCACGGTCGAGGTCGGCGACGCGGACGTGGTCGTGGCCGGTGGGGTGGAGTCGATGACCCGTGCCCCGTGGGTGCTGCCGAAGCCCGCTCGTGGATACCCCGCCACCGACATGACCGCCGTCTCGACGACCCTGGGATGGCGCTTCGTCAACGAGCGGATGCCCAAGGAGTGGACGGCCTCCCTCGGCGAGTGCAACGAGCTGCTTCAGGAGCGGTTCGGCATCAGCCGCGAACGGCAGGACGAGTTCGCGGCCCGCTCGCACCGGCTCGCGACCGCCGCCTGGGACGCCGGCTTCTACGACGATCTGGTGGTGCCGGTCGACGGTGTCGACCTCCCGCGCGACGAGTCGATCCGCGAGGGCACGACGGCCGAGAAGCTCGCCGGGCTCAAGACCGCCTTCCGCCCCGACGGGACCATCACGGCCGGCAACGCCTCCCCGCTCAACGACGGCGCGTCGGCCCTCCTGATCGGCTCCGCCGACGCGGCGACGTCGATCGGCCTGGACCCGCTGGCCCGCATCGCCGGTCGAGGCGTCCACGCCCTCGACCCGCAGGACTTCGGGTTCGCGCCGGTCGAGGCCGCCAACGCTGCGCTGGTGCGAGCCGGCATCAGCTGGTCGGACGTCGAGGCCGTGGAGCTGAACGAGGCGTTCGCGGTGCAGTCACTCGCCTGTGTCGACGCCTGGAAGATCGACCCGGAGATCGTCAACACCAAGGGCGGGGCCATCGCGATCGGCCACCCCCTGGGCGCATCGGGTGCCCGCATCCTCGGCACGCTGGCGCACCGGCTCGTCGAGTCGAATCAGCGATGGGGCCTCGCGGCCATCTGCATCGGGGTCGGACAGGCGCTGGCCGTCGTGCTCGAGAACGACCGACTGGGCTCCGGCAGCCAGGCGTCCCGATGACCGTCATCGCCCCTGACGCCGCCGCGGCGGTCGGCGGCGTCGAGGACGGCGCCACGGTCCTAATCGGTGGCTTCGGCATGGCCGGGATGCCCGTCGCGCTGATCGACGCCCTGATCGACCACGGCGCGACCGACCTCACAGTCGTGTGCAACAACGCCGGAAACGGCGACACGGGTCTGGCCGCACTCCTGGCCGCCGGCCGGGTTCGAAAGGTCGTCTGCTCGTTCCCCCGGCAGTCCGACTCCTACGTCTTCGACGATCTCTACCGAGCCGGCAGGGTCGAGCTCGAGGTCGTCCCCCAGGGCAACCTCGCGGAGCGCATGCGTGCGGCCGGGGCGGGCATCGGAGCGTTCTTCAGCCCCACCGGCGTCGGCACGCCGTTGGCTGAGGGCAAGGAGACCCGCACGATCGACGGACGCGACTACGTCCTTGAGCTGCCCATCAAGGGCGACCTCGCACTCATCAGTGCCTACGCCGCCGACCCGATGGGCAATCTCGTCTACCGCAAGACCGCCCGCAACTTCGGTCCAGTCATGGCCACAGCCGCCGCCGTGACCGTCGTGCAGGTGTCCCACCTCGTGGAGCTCGGGGACCTCGACCCCGAGGCCGTGGTGACGCCCGGCATCTACGTCGATCGCATCGTGCACGTGGGCACCACCCCGCAGGAGCAGGAGACACCGGCATGACGACTGCCGACCGCACGATCGAGCACCCCGACCGCGACCCCCTGACCCGGGACGAGATGGCCGCGACCGTGGCCCGCGACATCCCGGACGGCTCCTTCGTCAACCTCGGCATCGGCCAGCCCACCCAGGTCTCCAACCACCTGTCCGCCGGCTCCGGCGTCGTCCTGCACACCGAGAACGGCATGCTCGGGATGGGACCGGTCGCGACCGGCGACGACATCGACTCGGACCTGATCAATGCGGGCAAGATCCCGGTGACCGAGTTGCCGGGGGCGTCGTACTTCCACCATGCCGACTCGTTCGCCATGATGCGCGGCGGCCACCTCGACGTCTGCGTGCTCGGCGCCTTCCAGGTCTCCGAGCACGGGGACCTGGCCAACTGGCACACGGGCGCACCCGATGCCATCCCCGCCGTCGGTGGGGCCATGGACCTCGCGATCGGCGCGAAGGACGTCTTCGTGATGATGAACCTGTTCGCGAAGGACGGATCCGCCAAGCTCGTGCCCCATTGCACCTACCCACTGACCGGTCTGGCCTGCGTGAGCCGGGTCTACACCGAGCACGCCACCTTCTTGACCGGCCCCGAAGGCGTCACCGTCCTGGAGACCTTCGGCACCACCGTGGAGGAGCTCGCGACCCGGGTAGACGTCCCGTTGCGCCGGCTGCAAGCCTGAGGCCATGACTCCCGATCCGCGCGTCGCCGGCGAGCAGTTCGTCCAGTCGCTGGCTCGCGGACTGTCGGTCATCACGGCCTTCGACGCCGACCACGCGGCGATGACGCTCAGCGAGGTCGCGGTCCGCACCGACCTCAGCCGAGCGACGGCCCGGCGCTTCCTGCACACCCTCGTCGAGCTGGGCTTCGTGCGTACCGACGGCCGGCTGTTCAGCCTCACACCCCAGGTGCTCCGGCTCGGGACGGCCTACCTGTCCGGGTCCGGTCTCCCCCAGATCGCCCAGCCACATCTCGAACGGCTGTCCGCCGAGCTCGGCGAGTCGACCTCTGCGGCCGTGCTGGACGGCACCGACATCGTCTACGTCGCGCGTGTCGCCACCCGCCGCATCATGAGCGTCGGCATCACGGTCGGCACCCGCTTCCCGGCGTACGCCACGTCGATGGGGCGGGTCCTGCTCGCCGGCATGGCGCCGGACTCGCTCGACGCATCTCTCGCGTCCGCCGACCTGGTGGCCCTCACCCCGCTGACCCTCCACACTGCGGAGGATCTCCGGGTCGAGATCACCCGGGTCCGCGACCAGGGGTGGTCGTTCGTGGACCAGGAGCTCGAGCAGGGCCTGCGATCGCTCGCCGTGCCCGTGACCGACGCCGGTGGAGTCGTCATCGCGGCCCTCAACGTGTCGGCGTCGATGGCCCTGCGCGACCCCGGCGACTTCGTGACGACCGCGCTGCCGCCCCTCCGGGCGGCGGCCGCCGCAGTCCGCGCCGACCTCGCCCACACGGCCTGAGGCTCAGGCGCGCGCCGGCCGGCCCCGGTCCGTCATGCCCGCTCGGGCGCGAGCACGATGTCGAACTCGACCCGGCTCCAGCTGGCGTCGCCCAGGTCGCGGCCGTCCGGCGTCGGTGTTCCCGCGGGCTGCTCGACGAACTCCTTCACCAGCGAGTCCTTGACACCGAACACGCTGTCGCTGGCGAGCAGCTCGTCGCCTCGGACGAAGATGTGGGTGACGAGGGTCCGGCAACCGGCAGCTTCGACCATGAAGTGCAGGTGCGAGGCCCGCATGGGTGACCGGTTGGTCGCCGTCAGCATCGCACCCACGGGGCCGTCCGCCGGGATCGGGTACGGCGTGGGCGTGACCGCCCAGAACCTGAACGACCCGTCGTCGGCACTGAACAGGTGACCCCGTCCGCCGACGCGTGCGTCCGTGTACTGCACGTCGTAGAACCCGTCCTCGTCGGCCTCCCACACCTCGATCCGCGCACCGGCAATCGCGTGGCCGTCGATGTCCTTGACCGTTCCCTCCACCCAGCAGGGCTGGCCGGGAGCGGCGCCGGAGATGTCCCCGCCGAGCTCCACGTGCGGCGCGTCGTCGACGAAGAAGGGCCCGAAGACCGTGGCCTCGGTCGCGTCCCCGACGGCCTCGTTGTTGATGGCGATGGTCTGCATCGACGCGCCGAGCGTGTCGGACAGCAGGATGAACTCCTGCCGGCGGTCGTCGGTGATGTGACCGACGGCGGTCAGGAACTCGATCGCCTTCTGCCACTCCGACTCCGTCAGCCGGACCTCGCGCAGCAGGGCGTGCAGGTGACGGACGACCGCCTGCACGAGCTGTTTGAGCCGCGGGTCGGGGGTGTCGTCGAAGGAGGCCAGGACCAGCTGGATCAAAGCTTCCTCGCGGGCCTGCTGCTCCTGCGAGATGCCGTCAGGGGATGTCATCGGGGTTCAGTTCCTTCCCACGCGGCATGCAGCAGCGCAGAGATGTTGTCGGTCGTGACCGACGTGGGGTTACCGGCCGGTGCGGCCTCGACGACGGCCCGCGCCGCCGCATCGATGCCGTCCTCGGGCATCCCGTAGTCACGCAGGGCCGTCGGGGCGTCCAGCCGCTCGCGCAGCCTCCTGAGCCCGTCGACCGCGGACGAGCTGCCGAAGGCCGTCGCCATCCGCTCGCCGGCCTCCTCCGCCGCCGGCACGTTGAACGCCAGCACCTGCGGGAGCACGACAGCATGGGTCTGCGCATGGGGCAGGTCGAACATCCCGCCGAGCACGTGGCAGATCTTGTGGTGCAGGCCCGAGCCTGCCGACGCGAAGGCCACCGCCGCCAGGTAGGCGCCGTGGAGCGCCTGCTCGCGGCCCGGGAGCCCGCTCGGGTCGTCGAGCACGGCGGGCAGTCCGAGGTTCAGTGCCCGGATGCCCTCCGCGGCGAGTGCGCCGTTGATCGGGTCGGCGCGCGGCGCCCACAGCGAGTCGACGCAGTGGGCAAGGGCGTTGAGTCCCGATGCGATGCTCATGTCGACCGGCAACGAGACCGTCAGGGCCGCGTCGTAGACGATCGCCTGTGGGAGCACCCGCGCGTCGACTCCCGTCGTCTTGCGCGAGGCCTCCGTCAGGCCCCACACGTTCGTGGCCTCCGAGCCGGCGTACGTCGTCGGCACCGCCACGATCGGGACGCCGGTCGTCAGCGCCACCGCCTTGGCGAGGCCGGTCGTCGACCCTCCCCCGATGCTGACCAGCAGATCGGCGTCGTGGTCGGCCGCCACCCGCCGCGCGCGCTCCGCCACGTCGACCGGCACGTGCATGACCACTTCGTCGTGCAGCACCGTGACCGGGAGCCCCTCGGTGATCTCCTCGGCAAGAGCACGCTCCTCGGCGGACGCGATCACCATGATGCGGTTCGCGCCCACCAGCTCGACCTCCGTCGCCAGGGCGTCGCGCGCGGCACCGGAGCCGAAGCGGACCCGCTGGCCGAGCGTCTCGTGGACGAAGCGCACCATCAGCGCTCCCGCGAGAGCACGGTCATCAGCGCCTCGCGGAGCGCGGCGGCGGGCTCGTCGACGAGCTCGTCGGCGCGCCAGCAGATGTGCTTGTCGGGACGCACCAGCAGCGCGCCGCTCTCCTGCACCTCCCGCAGCCGCGACCAGTCGAAGTACAGGTCGGTGACCTCGCGGCCGGGGCCGATCACGACGCTCTTGACCGGCACGCCCAGCTCGGCGCTAATCGCCTCGGCGGCCGACTCCCAGGCCGAGCCTGCGACGCCGGTGATGAGGGTGAACTGGTCGTACGGCGCCAGGTCCATCATCGCGAGCTTGCGCTTGTGGTCACCCACCCAGGCGTGCGGCAGGTGGCTGCCCGGGACGGTGGAGACCTGGTAGTAGAGGTCGGTGTCGCGCTCCGGCTCCGGCAGGGATCCACCGGGCACGACGGCCGTCGACTCGTAGAACTGTCCGAGCTCGACGCCGTGCGCGTTGAACTCGTAGTTCTTGATCTCCATCGCCTTGACGAGCGCGGCGCGCTTGGCGGCACCTTCAGGGGTGTCGGCCTTGCGCTCCTCGATCCGCTCGATCATCTCCTGCTCGGTCTTCGCCTCGGTGACGCCGAGAGCGACGAACAGATCGGCGAACTCGCGGCCGGACTGGTTGGCGCGCTTGACGATCCGTTCGGCGACCGGCGCTCGCTCGGTCGAGTAGGTGTCCAGCAGCGACTCCCCCGCCTGGCCGCGCAGCACCGCGGCGATCTTCCACGCCAGGTTGTACGAGTCCTGGATCGACGTGTTCGAGCCGAGGCCGTTGCTCGGCGGGTGACGGTGAATGGCGTCGCCCGCGCAGAAGACACGCCCCTTCTGCAGGTGGGTCGCGTAGACCTCGTTGTTGCCCCACAGCGACGTGCCGGTGATCTCCACCTCGAGCTCGGGCATCCCGAGCAGGTTGCGGACGATCTGGATGGCTGCAGCCTCGTCGACGACCGGCGGGGGCTGGGAGATGTCGAAGCCCCAGACGATGAGCCACTCGTTCCACGGCCGCACCATGCGGACCAGGCCGGCACCGATGCCACCCACGTTCGAGCCGGGCTGGATGACCCAGTACAGCACCGAGGGCCGGTGACCCACGTACTCGGCGATGTCGGCCTTGAAGGTGATGTTCATGGACCCGGCGATGTCCATCGAGCCCACCAGCGGCAGGTCGATGTCCGTGGCGACCTTCGAGCGGGCGCCGTCCGCACCGATCAGGTACTTCGCGCGAATCGTGTACGCCTGACCGGTCAGGCGATCGACGACCGACACGTCGACGCCCTCGGCGTCCTGGACGTGGGACACGTACTCGGTCGAGAACTGGGTCTGGGTGCCGCGCACCGTGGCGTTCTTGAGCAGGATCGGCTCGAGGTACGTCTGAGGGATGTCGACCGTCAGGCACGGGGAGGCGAGCTGGTAGTCGGCCTCGCGGTCGGCGCCGGTCCCCCACGTGCGGATGCGGCCGATCTCCTCGCCGGCGATCGAGGTGCAGAAGACCGTATCGCCGACCAGGCCGTGCTCGGTGGCGTCCGCCAGCACCTGGTCGTCGATGCCCATGTCGCGGAAGATCTCCATCGCCCGCTGGTTGGTGATGTGCGCGCGGGGCGTGTTCGCCGTCCAGCGGTACTTGGTGATCATGATGTTCGGGATGCCGAGCGTCGACAGGAACAGCGCCGCTGACGATCCCGCCGGGCCCGATCCCACGATGACCACATCGGTCTCGATCACCGATGAGCCGGGCAGTGCCGTCATCTGCTGGCCGTCGTCGAACACGGGCATCCGGGTCACCTCTCGTCATGCCCGCTACACGTGCGGGCGTACGGACCCAGTGTCGTCCGTCACGTACGAGAGGCGCCGTGGTCGGGGCGGATCAGGACGCAAAGCCCAACAACTGGCCGATTCAGGAAGCGGACGAGGCTGAGCGCGCTGCCACCGCGTCGCGACGCACGTCCGAGGCCCGCTCGGAGAACTTCAGCACGAAGGCGTTCGAGAAGTGCGTGGCCGAGGCGAAGCCGCAGAGGTGGGCGATCTCCGCGATGGTCATCGAGGTCGCCGCCGGCTTCTCCAGCAGGGCGCGGGCCAGGTCCAGGCGTCGCGCGAGGATGTAGCGCGGCACGCTGACCCCGTCGGCGGCGAAGACGCGCGACAGGTGCCGCGCGCTGATGCCGATCGCGTCGGCGACCATGGTCGCCGACAACGACGGATCGGCGATCCGCCGCTCGATGAACGACTTGGCGGCGGCGCGGTGAGCCGTGTTCCGGTCGTCCCGGGCCCCGTTCGCCAGCACGGCGATCAGCTCCAGGATGGCCTTCTCGTCGGGCGGTACGGGACTGCCGGCGCGGGTGGCCCTGTTGACGTGCTGCGCGAGCGCGGCGGCGTGCGCATTGCCTCGTTTGCTGAAGTCGAAGACCATCGGATCGGCCAGCGACCTCGGCCCCGCCACGTCGTCGAAGACCGAGCGCGGCATCTTCACCACGAGCTCCTCCAGCCCTCGCGAGAACCCGCGCATGAAGGCCTTGTCCGCGTCGCACAGCAGCAGCTGGCCGGGGCTGACCGTTCGCACCCCGTCCTCGGAGTAGAAGAACGCCTCGCCGACCAGGCTGAAGTACATGACCACGGAGCCCGAGGGCCGACGCCGGATCAGGTCGGCGTCGCGCTCGACGACGTGGGAGGTGCCGACGACCCGGGCCAGACCGATCGAGTCCAACTGCAGGTTGATCTCGGTCGCCTCGAGCTGCGAGGCGTCCAGCGTCCGGCACCGCAGCCCGACCAGGGCCTCGGCGTTGTGCCCCTCCCACAGCTCGATACGGTCGTGGTCGGGCAGCCCCACCGTGGAGAACTCGATCAGTGACGGCACGCTCATGACCACGTCCCGCCGCGCGGCACCGGTGTGATCCACGTCATGTTCGCACCCTACTCGACGGCGTGACGACGTACCTGGAACGCCACCGGGAAGAGGGAGAACCGGCCCCTCGACAACAGGCTCCACACCCCTCGCGGGGCGAGCAGCACCACCAGGATCGACACGATGCCCAGGGCGACGAGGTACCACGTGCCCTGCTGCGCCAGCTGCTGCTGCAGGACGAAGAAGATCACTGCACCGATGACGGGTCCCTCGATGGTCCCGATGCCGCCGATGACGACGATGAAGATCATGAACGCGCTGTAGTTGACCGAGTAGATCGAGTCGGGAGCGACCCGCAGCGTGTTGATCGCGATCAGCGCCCCGGCCAGACCCGCTCCGGCGGACGACAGGACGTAGACGATCCGCTGGGACCTGCGCACGGAGACGCCGAGGCTCGCCGCGGCCGTCGGGTCGTCCCGGATGGCCAGGAGGGCCAGGCCGGTCCGCGACCTCATGAGCAGATAGGTACCGACGACCACAAGGACCGCGAGGGTCAGACCCAGCCAGTAGACGGTGGCGACCCGATCGACCCGGTCGACGCCTCTGAACGCCTCCAGCGACAGGCCAGATCCCCCGCCGAGCGCGTCGATCTGGGTCGTCACCAGCTTGAAGACCTCGGCCACGACCCACGTCCCGATCGCGAAGTAGCCGCCCACCAGCCGGAACACCAGGAAGGAGGTGGGCAGGGCCATTGCTGCGCAGACCACCCCTGCCAGAACCACGGCGGCCACCAAGGGCACACCGATCTGGTCGGCCACGTAGATGACTCCGTACCCCCCGGCGCCGACGAAGGCCTGCTGGCCGATCGACACCAGCCCGCCGTAGCCCGCCAGCAGGTTCCAGGTGGTCGCCATGATGACGAGCGCGAAAAGCCCCACGAGGTCGGTCAGACCACCGAGCGACACGTTGTACGGCACCCAGAGGGCCAGGAAGAGCACCCCGATGAGCAGGACGCCCAGCCCGATGAACGAGCCTCGTCCACCGCGGTCCACCCGGGGTGATGCCGATCGGGTCGACGTGGTCGTGGTCATGCGGTCACCATCTTTGGCATCAGTCCGCTCGGACGGAAGGCGAGTACGGCGAGGAAGACGAGGTGGCCGAACAGCACTCCGTAGGCGGGGTCGATCTGGGCGCCGACGGTCTGCGCGACGCCCAGGACCAGCCCTCCGAGGAGGGTCCCCCAGAGGGATCCGAGGCCGCCGATGATGACCGCCTCGAAGGCGAAGATCAGCACCAGGTCGCCGTATCCCGGGGTGAACTGGGTGCTCATCCCGATGAAGGCCCCGGCGAGGGCGACGCTGCCGACGGCGATCGCCGTGGCGAGGGCGTACAGGTGCCGGTGGTCGATGCCCATGAGCTGCGCGGCCTCCCGGTCGTCGCTGGTGGCCCGCATCGCGCGGCCCGTCCGCGTCCTGGCCAGGAACAGCTGGATGCCGATGACGACCAGGACCGCGACCACCAAGGTGATGAGCGAGAACACGCCGATCGAGAGCCCGGACACGACCCGGATGCTGGACGTTGCCAGGTCACCGATGCCGATGCTGCGCGAGTTGGAGCTGGCGGTCTCCTGGAGGACGTTGACGACGATCACGGCCAGGCCGAAGGTCACCAGCAGGGGCGCCAGCTCGCCGCGGGAGAGCGCAACGTTGAGCAGACCACGTTGCAGCGCGTAGCCCACGACGGCAGCCACGGCCACCGACAGGACGAGCGCGATGGGCAACGGCAGCCCGATCTCGTCCACGAGGAACAGCACGACATAGGCCGAGGCGACCGCGAGCGCTCCGTGCGCCAGGTTGACGATGCGCATGACGCCGAAGATCAGCGACAGTCCGCAGGCCAGCAAGGTGTACTGACCGCCGAGGAGAAGTCCCTGCACGAGGGCGTTGACCCAATCCATCACTGGTCCTCCAGACCGAAGTAGGCCGATGCCACCTGGTCGCGGGTAACCGCGGAGGCGGGCGCCTCGAGCACCGTCCTGCCCTCCAGCAGGCACTGGACGTGGTCCGCGACGGCCAGCGCCTGGGAGACGTCCTGCTCGACGACCAGGACGGTCGTCCCGCGGGCGGTGATGACCGGCAGTGCGCGGTAGATGTCCTTGACGACCACCGGCGCCAAGCCGAGCGAGACCTCGTCCAGCAGCAGCAGGCGTGGATTCGCCATGAGGGCGCGGCCGATCGCCGTGGCCTGCTGCTCGCCCCCGGACAGGTGAGTGCCCACGCGGGCCCGGCGCTCGGCCAGCAGCGGGAACGCGGCGTAGACCGACGACAGGTTCCACGGACCCGGCCGCCTGGTGTACGCGCCGACCTGCAGGTTCTCCTCGACGGTGAGCGACTTGAACACCCGGCGCCCCTCGGGGACCAGCGAGATTCCAGCGGCCACTCGTTCGTGGGGGGCCATGCGAGCCAGGTCCTGCCCGCCGAACCGGATGGTTCCGTTGGCAGTGCCCATCAGCCCCGCTACTGCCTTGAGCAGCGTCGACTTGCCGGCACCGTTCGCGCCCATGACGGCGAGCGTCTCGCCCTCCTCCAAGGTCATCGACACCCCGTGGACAGCGTGGAAGTCCCCATAGTGGACGTCCACGGCGTTGAGCTCGAGCAGCGCGGCCATCAGGCGTCCTCGTCCGGCTCGGGGATGCTGCCGAGATACACCTCGGTCACCTCGGGACTCCTCATCACTGCGTGCGGATCGCCCGTCGCCACGACATCCCCCATTGCGAGGCACATCAGCCGGTCCACGACCTGCAGCAGCGCGTGCACGATGTGCTCGATCCAGATGATCGCCATCCCCGAGTCGCGGAGGCGGGTGATCACCTCGATCAGCTCGGGCAGCTCCCGGTCGGTCAGCCCACCGGCTATCTCGTCCAGCAGCAGCAGACGGGGCGATGTCGCGAGAGCACGGGCGAGCTCCAGTCGCTTGCGGTCCAGGAGGCGCAGGCTGGAGGCCTGGACGTTCTCGACGTGCGCCAGCCCCGACGTCTCGATGGCCTCGTGGGCGCGATCGTATGCTCCGCTGCGTCGGGTCTGGCCGGCGAAGCTGGCTCCGACGAGCACGTTCTCAAACACCGTCAGCCCGCCGAACGGGCGCGGGATCTGGTGCGTACGGGCGATCCCGCGCCTCCCCCTGGCCGCGGCGTCGAGCGACGTGACGTCCTGCCCGTCGAACACGATGCACCCCGCATCGGGTCGCTGCCCCCCGTTCACCATGTCAAGCAGCGTCGACTTCCCGGCGCCGTTCGGACCGACCACCCCCAGCACCTCCCCCGCGCTGACGTGGAAGGAGACACTGTTGGCGGTCGTCACCCGACCGAACCGCTTGGCCAGACCCTCTGCACGCATCAACGGGGCCGGGCCAGCGTCGATGCTCACGGGAGAGGTTCAGCCTTGCCGCCCAGCGGCACCTCGGGGGCGAGCTTGTTCGTGACGACCACCAGGTCGTACGGGTGGTCGGTGCCCGGGCGCCACTGGCCACCGGCGAGCGGCGTCTTGGCCACGTATGCCGGGATGGTCGAGTCCTTGCCCCAGGCCACGTCGCCGACGACGGTCTGCACCGCGAGGGACTTCATGGCCGCGGTGATCGCGTCCGCGTCGGTCGAGCCCGCCTCCTGCACCGCTCCTGCGGTGACCTCGAAGAGCGCGTGGGCGAAGCCGAGCGGCTGGGTCCACTGCTGCCCGGTCCCCTTCTCGTAGGCGTCCGCAAGCTCCTTCGCGCTCTGGCCGGTCAGCGAGCTCGTGTACGGCGCCGTCGGCGTCCACCAGACCTCGCTGGACAGGTTGGTTGCGATGTCGCCGAGCGCCTCGACCGAGGACGGGAACAGCAGCGCCTTGCCGATCGTGGCGACCTTGGGCTCGTAGCCCTGTTGCTTGGCCTGCTTCCAGAAGGTGGTGAAGTCCGGCGGGATCGGGACGCCGAGCAGGATGTCGCTGCCCTTGAACGCCGAGATCTGCGCCGAGAAGTCCTTGGTGCCGTTCGCGTAGTTGCCCGGGTCGTCGATCGTGACCCCGGACTCCTTCGTGAGCCCCGGGAAGTTGGCGCCCCACGCCTGGCCGTCCGGGTCGTTCGGGAACAGGCCACCGGCCTTGCCGTTGTTCTCGACCTGGCTCCAGATGTCGGAGTACACAGCGGCCACGTCCTCAAGGCCCCAGAAGAAGTGGTAGCTGTACTTCAGGTCGGCGGGCTTGTCACCGCTGCGGATGGCGAACGGCTGCCACGGCGCCACGGTCGTGATGCAGGGAACGGAGTTGGCCTCGCACTGCTCCGAGACCGGGTTCACGATGTCGGGCGTCGAGGACGCGATGACCACGTCGACGTTGTCGCTGTTGATGAGCTGCGAGGCGACCTCGCCGGCACGCGTCGAGTCGCTCTGCGCGTCTCTCACGACGATCTCGACGTCGTACGAGTCGCCGCCGACCTTCAGCGGGTTCTTCTTGAAGTACGACTTCATCTCGTCCACCACGAAGGTGTTGGCCTCGCCGAACGGCGCCGATGAGCCGGTCGTCGTCGATACGAACCCGATCGTGAGGGTCTTGTCACTGGCGGCGGAGTCGCCTCCACCCACCGACCCCGAGCAGGCCGACAGCGAGACCACCAGTGCGGCGGCTGCCGTCGAGATGAGCGTGCGTGAGATTCTCATGAATCCTCCTGAGCCGAATGCCGTGACAGATCAACGACGCGCAGTGCCTCTGCGGCTCCCAGTGTGTGACGTGCATCACGCACTACGCCTGTTCGCGCCGATACAGGGCACATCTACGAACCGATGGCCGAAAGGGCACACCGTCCGGCCTGCGGCCGGTTCCCGCCTCTGAGGCTCACCGCTCCGGGGTGAGCTCCAGGTGCCCGGGAGCGACGGTGACGAACAGCATCCACCGGTCCCCTTGCCCGCGCGTCAGGTGCCCGTCGCCGGTGACGTCGTCGATGAAGGCGATGTCGCCGGCCACGGGCGACGTGATCGTCCCGTCGCCGGTCTCGTTCTCGGCCCGGCCGTTCAGGGTGATGCCGAGCTGGGACCGCGGTCCGTTGTGCCAGACGCCCGGCACGTAGCCATCGTCCCCGTAGTCCCGGCGAGTCACGAAGGCTCCGAGGGACTTCGGCCACTCCTCCACCGGCGGAACCGGTGCGAGGTCAGCCGGCCACCGGAGGGGCTCGGAACGCGAGGTGCCGCCGTCATCGTAGATCCAGGTCAGCAATGGACGACCGGCTCGCGTCTCGGCGTCCGGGCGTGCCTCGTTGTCGCCGAGGTCGGGCAGCCAGCCGTCCGTCGCGACGTAGAGCAGCCACGCGAACCCGTCCCAGGACAGGCCGAGGTCGTCCGCGCTGCGGACGTCGGCGCACAGCACGTCGCCCGCCGTGAGGGTCCGGGCCGCGGCCCCCCGCGGCGCGACGCCCAGCTCGCCGGAGAGCACCACGACGGCGTGACATCCCAGCCCCGCCGGGTCCGGCACGTCGTCCACCCGCGCTCGCGTCAACCAGAACGCGGTCGCGGGGATGACGTCGGCCGGACCCTTGACGCGAGAGTCACGGTAGGGCAGCAGACCCGTCCCCACCTCCACCTCCGAGGAGGTGGAGCGGACCCGAAGGATCTTCACGAGCCGATCAGGCCGACGGGGCGTAGGGCCCGGTGAGCTGCGGAGGCGTCCTGCCCTCGTTGCCGCCCTCGGTCCACTCCAGGCGAGTCTGACGGCTCCACGTCCGGTGCAGGTCGTCCTTGATCAGGACGGTGAGACGCCCGAGGTTGCCGACCTCGAGATCGATCTGGTCGCCGTCCTGGAACGAGTGCAGGCCCCGGTGGTTCGTGCCGGTCGCGATGATGTCACCCGGCTCGAGGGTGTGCATCGCCGAGACGAACGCCACCGACTCGGCGATGTCGTACGCCATGTCGTTGGTGTTGAAGTTCTGCTTCAGCTCGCCGTTGTTCCACAGCTTCACCGGCAGGTTCTGCGGGTCCGGCACCTCGTCGGCCGTGACCAGGTAGGGGCCGATCGGGCAGAAGGTCTCGCGCGACTTCATCTGGTAGAAGGCGTTCTGCATCGGCGGGATGCCGCGGGCGGAGCCATCGATCAAGTTGGTGTAACCAAAGATGTGATCGTAGGCCTCGGCAACAGGGACGTTCTGCGCCCGCTTGCCGATGACGATCGCGAGCTCGGCCTCCCCCTCGAAGATCGTGGCGGGGATGTCGGGCAGCACCATAGTGTCGCCGTGGCCGATGATCGAGTTCGGCGACTTCGCAAACCCGTTGATCGGGGGGCGCTCCGCGAGAGTGCCGTCCTCCATGTAGTTGCGCGCCATGCAATCGATGTTCGACGGACGCGGCAGCGGCGGACGGACGCGCACCGACTCCAGCGGGACTCCGACTCCGGCACCGACGGCGGCCTCGAGGCGCCCCCGGTACTCCTGCCACCCCGCGATGACGCCGTTGATGACGTCCTGCGGGTGGGCAGCGGCGATGTCCTTGACCTCACCACTGACGTCGACGACCAGGCCATCGTGCAGGACTCCGAGCTTGAAGTCGTCGAAGAAGAGCAGCTTCATGGGTGATGCCTCTCTGGTGATGTGCGGTGGTTCGGTGGATGGGAATGAGCTCAGGGTTGGTCGTGCGGCACGAATCGGCCGTACTGGCTGCGGAAGAAGACCAACGCGCGACCGTCCTCGACGGCTTCGAGATCCGCGACGCGGGCGACGACGATCGTGTGGTCGCCGGCCCCGTACTCGGCGTACATCTCGCAGTCGAGGCGGGCGACGGCGCCGTCAAGCGCCGGACCCGCAGGCTCGTCGTGCCACGTCTCACCGGCGAATCGATCCTCGCCCGGCGCGGCGAACCGGCGGCTCGTCTGCTCGTGGTGATCGGCCAGGACGCTGATGCAGAACCTGCCCGCCCCCCGGATGCGCGGCCACGTCGTGGACGTGCGGGCGACGCAGATCGAGACGAGCGGCGGGTCCAGCGACACGGAGGTGATGGAGTTGACCGCCATCCCGACCGGGCCGCTCGGGGTGTGCGCAGCCACCAGGACGACGCCGGTGGGCAGGTGGCTCAGGACCTTTCGGAACTCCCGGCCGAGATCGGAGGCCGCCGAAGTGGGCTCGGGCCCCTCGGGTGATGCCGTCATTCCCACCCCCCTATTCCGTCTGATGAAATCTGATTTCAGTGGACTGTAGGGCATGCGAAACACGACCGTCAACCCTTGTAGACCAACCGGTCGAGGAACGGGGTCAGGCGGGCGTGGACGGACCTGGCAGCTCGTCGGGGTCGGCGAGGTCCAGGGCTGAGGCCGGCAGGTCGCCGGCCCCCTTGAGCCGCTCCGACATCTCGCGCGTCAGCGCCAGCATCTGCTGGACGATCTCATCGTCGCGCTCGGGCTCGATCTTGCCCAGGCACAGCATGGCCGCGATCGGGCGACCCTCGGTATCCATCACGGGGGCTGCGATGCCGCGTCCGGCGGCGAACCGTTCGAAGTTGTCCACCGCGTAGCCGCGCTCCTGGATGGCCGCGAACTCCCGCTCGATCCCACTCGGATCGGTGATCGTGCTGGGAGTGAACATCCGCAACGGCTGGGTTTCGTACAGCCGACGCCGCTGCTCCGCCGGCATGTACGACATCAACAACTTGCCGTCGGCCATCGCGTGCGCGGGCTGCGGATGCCCCGGCTCGAACTCGATGAACTCGGTGTGCGCGCCCGCCACCCGAATCAGCTGCACCGTCTTGAAACCGACCAACGTGCTCAGCACAGCATCATGTCCCGACCACTCCGCCAGCCGCGACAAGAACATCCGAGCATCGTGCAGCACCGGGTTGGACACCAGGCCCACCATGCCCACGCCGGTCGTCTGCATGCCGAGGCGATACTTCGCGGTCCGTGTGTTCTGCTCGACCCACCCCACCTGTACCAGCGTCATCAGGATTCGGTGCACGCTCGCGGGCGAGAGTTGGACGAGCTGGGCCAGTTCGACGATCCCCAGGGGAAAGGGGTGCTCGGCCAGTGCCGTCACGATTCGGGTGGCACGGGCCACCGCACGTACCTGCCCTGAGTCACGGCCTCTACCGCCGGACGAGGCCCCCGACTCAGCACCCTGATCGTTCACATCGTCTCCATCCAAGGAGTATCGCCTACCGGGACGGTCCTGCGCGGAATCCTGGCATCGTGACTCGCGCACCCGTTTGGTCCACCACGTCCTGCGGCGCCACCCCGGGCGCCAGCTCGCGCACGACGAAGCTCTCGTCTGCGACGTCCATGACGGCCAGGTTGGTGACGACCCGATCGACGACGCCCCGTCCCGTGAGCGGCAGGGTGCACCGCGTGAGGAGCTTCGGCGCACCGTTGCGGTCCACGTGCTCCATGAGCACGATGACTCGTCGCGCACCAGCGACCAGGTCCATGGCACCGCCCATTCCCTTGACGAGCTGCCCAGGGACCATCCAGTTGGCCAGATCACCAAGGGCCGACACCTGCATGGCCCCCAGGATCGTGACATCCACGTGCCCGCCACGGATCATCGCGAACGACGTCGAGGACGACACGAACGACGCCCCCGGCAGCACCGTGATCGGCTCCGTGCCCGCGTTGATGAGATCGGGATCCAGCTCTTCGGGATTAGGAGACGGGCCGGCCGCCAGCACACCGTTCTCGCTGTGCACCACGACGTGCACCCCCGCCGGGACGTGGTCCGCCACACGGGTCGGCAGACCGATGCCGAGGTTGACGCACTGGCCGTCGACCAACTCCTGGGCCGCGCGGCGCGCGAGCTCATCTCGGCCCCAGCCCTTCCCCGTCACTGGGCCACCTCCTCTGGCGCCTTGACCACACGTTGGACGAAGACTCCGGACAAGTGAACCGCGTCGGGGTCGAGCATCCCCGGCTCGACGACCTCGTGGGCCTCCACGACCGTGATCCGACCCGACATGGCGACGTCAGGGTTGAAGTTGCGGGCCGCTGCGTGGAAGATCGCGTTGCCGTGGCGGTCGGCGACGGCCGCCCTCACCAGGGCGAAATCGCTGACGATGCCCTCCTCGAGCACGAACTCGCGCTCGCGTCCGTCGACGGTGAATCGTCGGACCTCCTTGGGTGGCGACGCCGTCACGACGACACCTCCCGGACCGTGACGACGCGGCAACCCACCGTCGGCCACCAGGGTCCCGACGCCCGTCGGTGTGTAGAACGCGGCGATCCCGGCGCCGCCGGCGCGCAGGCGTTCAGCAAGGGTTCCCTGCGGGTTGAGCTCCACCTCGATCTCTCCGGCGAGGTACTGCCGGGCGAACTCCCTGTTCTGGCCGATGTAGGACGCGATCACGCGCTCGATCCGATGGTCGTGCAGGAGCATCGCGAGACCGGCACCGTTGACCCCGCAGTTGTTGGTGACGATGGTGAGGCCGGACGCGCCATGGTCGCGGAGGGCCTGCACGAGGGTCCACGGCACCCCGGACGTGCCGAAACCCCCCACGGCGATGGTCGCGCCGTGGGGGATGTCGGCGATCGCCTCGGCGGCGGACGCGACGAGCTTGTCCACCCGTCAGCCCCCCACCTGGAGCGTCACAGCAGCACCAGCCCGCCGTCAGGGCAGATCGTCTGGCCGGTGAGGGCCTGCGCCTCGGGTCGCGCCAAGAAGGCCACGACCTCGGCGACGTCGCTCGGGACGAGCGGGCGGGTGAGCGCCTGCCGGGCATTCACGTCCGCACTGACCTCGGCCGTCATGACCTCGACCGGAGGAGGTGTCAGCCCGGGGGCGACGCAGTTGACGGTGATGCCGGAGGAACCCAGCGAGCGTGCCAACGAGCGTGCCGCCCCGACGAGCGCCCCCTTGCTCATGATGTACGGGAGCATGTCTGAGACCGGCGGCGGGTTGAAGAAGGTGTCCGACACAAGGAACACGATTCGCCCGAAGCCACGCTCACTCATGGTCGGCTCGACCTCCTGCGTGAGCCACAAGACGGACTCGACGTTGACCGCCATGACGTCCCGGAGAAGCGACGCACTCAGGTCACCGAGGGTAGCCCGGCCGAACGAGACGCCGGCGTGCACGAGCACGTCAACGTGACCATGCTCGGCGAGCACACCACGCGCGGCCGTGCGCACCGCCTGTTCGTCGGACAGGTCCACGGAGACGTCGCCGCCCTCGAGGTCGAACACGACCACGTGATGACCGGACGCCCGCAACAGCTCGACGATGGACGTGCCGATGAACCCGGCGCCGCCGGTCACGATGGCGACCGGCGACTCCGAGGACTCAGGCACCAAACTGGCTGTTCAGACCGTCAAGAGCACCGTCGATGTCCGCACCGATGCCCACGCGAGCCATGTCCTGCATCTCGTCGGGCACGTCGGCCTCGATGGCGTACTCGACCTCGGAGCCTTCGCCGGCCTCGCGGACCGTGAACGTCGCGGCCAGGTGCTGCATCGGTCCGGGCTGACCCGGCACGAGCTCGTAGGTCAGCGTCCGCGCCTCGTCGTCCTGGCTGGCGATGCGGTCGAGGACCGAGTCACCGCGGGTGAAGTTGACCTTGCGGACACCGTCGGCCTGCATCTCGGCGGACTCGATGTGCGGCTGCCAAGAGGCGTAGCCACCGAAGTCACTCACGAAGGACCACACCTCGTCGACCTTGGCGGGCAGGGTGGTCGTCTTGCTCAGCTGGACAATCGTCATGGTGTTACTTCCTTCTTGGTGTGGGCACCGTGCCTCGTGCACGATGCATCCGTCGTCGCGTCATGAGCGACGCGACGTCGTGCCGAACGGACTAGCTGGCAGTTGCCTGTGCGAGCCTGGCTTTCGCGTCCTCGACGGACTGCATCTCCATGACTCCAGGCAGGGGACCGCTCATGCCCTGGAGCTCGCCGCCGACGTGCAGGTCGCCAGTGTCGACGGCCGCGCCGCCGATCGTCGCCAGCAGCTCCGCGACCGTGGCCTTCGCGGCCGGGTCGTCGCCCGCCACGTAGACCGCGTGCTCGGAGCCGTCGTTCGTGCCGAGCGTCGTGGCCATGATGTGGATCGGCGTGACGTTCAGCGCCTTGACCAGGCGCGCGCCCGGAACGTACTCAGCGACGATCTCGCTGGAGATGCGTCCGCCGATGTCGATCAGTCCGTCGGGACCGGGGGCCCGGCGGTTGTTGGTCGTGTCCACGACGATCCGACCGGTCCAGTCGTCGACGACCGAGACGGCCTCGGCCGTCTTGCCCCACGGTGTGGCAAGGAAGACGATGTCGGACTTCTCCACTGCCTCGGCCACGGTTCCCGCGCTGCAGCGCTCGTTGAACTCCTCGACGACGTCGGTCAGTGACTCCGGGCCACGGGAGTTGCTCAGGATGACGTCGTGCCCGGCACGCGTGAACAGCCCGGCCAGAGCCTGGCCCATGCGTCCTGCACCGATGATTCCAATATTCATATCGCTCCTTTTGATGTGGTCGTGGTGGCAGCCAGCTCGTGTTCACTGGCTTCCCATTGCTCGCCTCCGAGATAGCTCGCACGGAGCAAGCCTTGATCGTCACGCAGCACGTGTGCGTCGTGACTGGTCGAGATGTCGCCGTGGGCCATGAGGTAGGCCCGGTCGGCAATGTCCAGCGCCAGCTGCACGTGCTGCTCGACGAGCAGCACCCCGCAGCCCGTGTCGTCGGCGAACCGCCGAATCACCGGGAGCAGCCCCTGCACGATGACCGGGGCCAGCCCCAGACTGAGCTCGTCGAGCAGCAGCAGACGCGGCTTGCGCGCCAGGGCGCGACCCACGGCGAGCATCTGTTGCTCACCGCCGGACATGACGCCGGCGAGCCGGTGCCTCAACGGTTCGAGGGCCGGGAAGTAGTCGTACGCGACCTGAGGGTCGAGACGCTCCCCACGGCAGTTCAGCTTGAAGTGCTCGGCGACGGTCAGGCCGGAGAAGATCCCGCGGTCCTCAGGGACGTGCGCGATCCCGCGGCGGGCGCGGTGCGTCGGGGAGACGCCCGACAGGTCTCGACCCCGCAGGTGCGCCGTCCCTTGGGACGCACGCACCAGACCCGAGACCGCTCGCAATGTGGTCGTCTTGCCGGCGCCGTTGGGTCCGAGCAGCGCCACGACCTCACCCGCCCCGACCTCGAGGTTGATGCCGCGGACGACGACCGATCGCTGGTAGCCGGCCGACAGCCCCTGGACACTCAGTACCGAACTCATGCGTGGGCCTTCTCTGCAGAGTCGATGTCCTGGCCGAGGTACGCGGCGATGACGCGCGGGTCGGACCGGACGACCTTCGGCTCGTCCGAGGCGATGACCTGGCCGAACTCGAGAACGACGACGTGGTCGCAGGTGTTGAACACGAACGAGATGTCGTGATCGATCAGCAGCATGGGCGTGCCCTGGTCGCCCAGGCTGCGCAGCTGCATGCCGAGGCGCTGGCTCTCGGTGCTGTCCAGTCCGGCCGCCGGCTCGTCCAGACACAGGATCTTCGGTCGGGAGGCAAAGGAACGGGCGATCCCGACCAGCTTGCGCTGACCTTCCGACAGCTCCGTCGGGAACGCCCCGGCCAGGTCGGAGATTCCGACGGCCTGCAGGGTGTCGTGGATGGCCGACAGGTCACTCGAGCCTCGACCGGCCATGCCCCGGAGCGTCGACCGCAGGGTCACACGACGGGCCGCGACCGCGAGGTTCTCAGCCACCGTGAGGTCGTCGAAGAGCTCCACGCCCTGCCATGTGCGGCTCAGCCCGGCCCTCGCACGAGTGTGGGGCCGCTGCTGACTGACATCGCGACCAGCGACCTCGACCGAGCCGTTGGACGGCACGAACCCGGTGATGGCGTCCACGAACGTGGTCTTGCCGGCACCGTTGGGTCCGATCAGCCCGACGATCTGGCCGGGCCGGACCTCGAGGTCGACCCCCCTCAGGGCACGGACGCCGCCGAATCGGACCTCGATGCCGCGGGCAGCAAGCACGGTGGCGCTCATGACCGCACGCTCCCTTCCAGTTCACGTTGGGACACATCGACTCGCGGTTCCTTGGTGGCGCGCTCCTTCTTGACGAAGCTCGACACGAGCAGGCCGTCGGGGAAGAACCGCAGCTGGAGCAGCAGTCCCCCACCGATGAGGAGCTGTACGTAAAGGGACACCCGGTCCTCGGGCAGGACCCACTTCTGCAGGATCAGCGGGATGACCGAGCCGATCGCACCGAAGCCTGCGAGCACAGCGCCCTGCGCCAGTGTCACGCCGAGGACGTACACGCTGGCCACCAAGGTCAGGGCGACAGCGATCGAGTAGCTGTTCGCCGACACGGTGCCGAACTGGTAGGCGTACATGACCCCCGCAATGCCGGCGAGTGCCGACGTGATGCCGAAGGCGATGATCTTGACCGACCGCACGTTGACCCCCGCTGCCGCGGCGGCGCGCTCGTTCGACCGGATCGCGAGCATCTGCCGGCCCAGGTCGCTGCTGCGCAGGTACGCGACAGCGATGTACATCAGCGTCGCGACCACGAGGGCGACGAACCCGAAGACCGGGCTCGGCAACGAACCGTCGAGCCCACGGAGACCCGCGTCGGGCCCGAAATTGATCCCGAACAGGCGGGGCGACTCCACCGGCGCGCCCGTCTGGCCGCCGCCCCACTCGGAGTTGGCGAAGACGAAGCTCTCGATGGCCACGGCGGCAGCAAGCGTGACGACCACCAGGGTCACGCCCCGCACACGCAGTGCCGCTGCGCCGATGGCCATGCCGAGACCCGTCGCCAAGAGGATCGCGATGATGGGAGCCAGAGGGAAGCCCAGTCCGAACTCGGTGCCCAGGCGTGAGACGGCAAAGGCTGCGAAGCCCGCGAGGGCGAGCTGCACGACCGACAGCTGACCGACGTAACCCATGATGACGACGAAAGACAGGCACAGGACCGTGGCGACGAGACCTACCGTCACCGCCTGACGAAATTCCGACGGCAGGACCACGAGGGCGACGGCGCCGGCGACGAACACGGGCGCGACGCGACGAAGGAGTCGCTCCTGGCGCGGCACTGGCGGCAACGACCGGCCGACTATCGCCCCGCGCTGCGGAAGGGGCGACCCCCGCCACCACAGGGCGATCACAATGAGCAGGAACTCAGCGAGCTGCTGCAGGCCCGGCAGCGCCAGCCCGTCCTGCGACGGGAACCACGACTGGGTCGAGGCGTAGGACAGCAACGACTCGGCGATGCCGATGAGCAGGCCCACGGCGCAGGCGATGCCCAACGAGGTGAAGCCCGCGAACAGGGCGGCTGCCAAGGCTGGGATGACCAGCAGTGGCAGCGTGGAGGCACTGATGCCCACGATCGAGGCAGCCAGGATGCCGACGAAGCCCGCGGTGACGTACGCCAGGACGGAGTTGGCCAGGGAGATCGACGCCGGCGACAGACCGGCCAGCACGGCTGATTGCTCGCTCTCGGAGGCGGCGCGAGTCGCGACGCCGAACCGGGTGAACCGATAGAGCGCCGCCAGCGCGGCCGAGATGACCACGACGACTCCCGCCAGGATGAGCTGCGCGCTGGGAACCGTTGCACCGGCCACCGTGACGACCGATTCGGTCAGCACCGCGGGGCTGTTGAGCGGCGAGGTTCCAAACACGAGCTGGACCAGCGACTGCATGAGCAGCAGCACACCGATCGACGCCACCAGCTTCGCCAGCGGCGAGGCTGATCGCAGCGGCTTGACCGCGGCGAGCTCGACCAGCACCGCGAGCAGCGCCATGAGCGCCAAGGTGATGAGCAGGGCTGCCGGAGTGGTGAGCGCCGGGAAGAAGTACCCGGTGCGCAGGGCCCAGAACAGATAACCTGCGACCATCACGACGGCACCCGCCGCGATGTTGATCGTGCCGCTGCCCTGCCAGCTGAGCACGACGCCGACGGCGATGCTGGCGATGAGCGCACCTGAACCCAGCCCGAGCAGGGCAAAGAGGAACAGTGTCTCCATCTGGACTACGCCTTCCTAGGTGTAGGGGCGACGGCTCGCGTCACGCGCGAATGTCGAGCTGGAGACCGAAGTGCTGCTGGGCGACGACCGTAGCGTAGGCCTCGAACTGCAGGCCGATGTTGGTGCGAGCGGTCGAGATGTCGCGGTAGTAGCGCTGCATCTTCGAACCGTTGCTGCCACCCTCGCTGGTCCCGGAGGTCCGGAACAGCAGCTCGACGGCTTCCCAGATCAGGTTGACCGCGTGGTGCGTGCTCGAGTTGATGCTCTGCAGCTCCTCGGCGTCGAACCCTGCGCCGGTCACGGCCTTCTCGCTCAGCTCGGCGAAGTACTCGCTCATCTGCAGCAGCACGTCCTCGGCGGCGTGGATCTTGCCGGAGGCCAGGCCCCAGTAGCGCTGGAAGTCCTTGTTGTGGAAGCGCGGCACCGGGTTGGGGCCGAGCGTCTTCTTCTCGCGCAGGATCCGCTCGTACTCGTCCAGCGCTGCGTAGCCACAACCCACGAGGACCGAGGTGATCTCGAGCTGGAGGAAACCGGTCGAGTGCCCGGCGTACATCGCGTTCTTGTGCACCTCGTACCCGGGGGTCTCCAGACCGCCCTCGAGCTGGAGCACGTTGCCGCGCACGACGAACTCCTCCGGCACGGTGGCGCCCTCGACGATGATGCTGTTCGAGCCGCTGCCTCGCATGCCGAAGGCGCGGTGACGCCAGTCGTCCTGCAGGATCCAACCCTTGCGCGGGACGAGGGCCAGGCCCTGCCCGGTCATCTGGTCACCCTCCATGAGGCGGACGCCGACGATGGCGTGCGTGGCGTAGGGCGAGCCCGAGCAGTAGTCCCACTTGCCCTCGATCGTCCAGCCGCCGTCGTCCTGGCGGGTCGCGGTGCCCATGGGGATGCCGCGCATGGGGGCGATGAACTCGCCGTTCTCGCCGATCGCCTGGCTCTGCGCCTTCTCGCCCCACAGGCTGCCGATCTGCAGGCCGTGACCGGCGCCGAGGCTCAGGCACCAGCCCGTGCCCGGGCATCCGCGGGCGATCTCGACGACCATCTTGACGAAGGTCTTGACGTCGAACTCGAGCCCACCGAACCGGCGAGGCACCAAGGTGCGGTACAGGCCGGCCTCACGGAACAGCTCATGCGTGTCCGGTGAATAGGTGCCGCGGTCGTCGGTTGCGTCCTGCTCGCTGCGCAGGCGGTCGCGGAAGGATCGCGCCCGCTCGAGGAGGTCCTCGGGGCTCAGACCGCTGTCGGACTGTTCGGACGAGACGTTAGCGATCGCAGTCACGATGGCCTACTTTCCTTGAAGAAGTTGCGGTGGGATGTCAGAACGGGAGCCCGGCCGGCCAGCAGCTGACCGACCGGGCGGCAGCATTACTTGGCGGAGGCCTCCAGCCAGTCGGTAAGCGCCTTGTACGAGCCGTTGCCGGAGTACTCGAACACTCGGGTCTGGGCTCCGCAGATGCCCGGTGCGGCCGAGTCGCTGCCACAGGCGATTTTCTCGCTGCCCAGCAGCATTGGGCCGGTGAACGACTTGGCCTGGTCGGCGATCGTCTTTCCGGTGGCGTCGGCGCCACCGGCGGCGTTGGTCAGACGAGCGGCCGTGAGCACGAGGCCCCAGGCCAGAGCCGCGTCGGGAGTCGACTGCGACGGACCGGAAAGGCCAGCCTTCGCGGACGCCTCGATGTAGGTCTGAACGTCGGGCTGCGTCTTGTCGGCGACGTTCGTCTGGGTGGAGATCTGCTGCCACCTGGGCGCATCGCCACCGAGACCCTGGGCGACCGCCGGAGAGAAGCAGAAGGCGCCGGCCGAGACCACGGGTGCCTTGACTTTGAGCGTGTCGAGCGCCTTGGCCGCAGCGACGCACGCCGGCGGCGAGGAGACGAGGGGGACGACCGCATCGGCGTCTGTGGCACCGGACGCGACCACTGCCGACGTCAGGTTGGTGGTGGCCGGGTCGAAGCCGACAGCTTTCACGTCAATGTCAAGCGCGCTGAGGGCCTGCTCCAGCACCTTCGCACCATCGGAGCTCTGCGCATCCTGCGGGTAGATCAGAGAGACCTTCTTGGCCTTCACGACGGTGTCCAGGTAGGTCGCCAGTCCGCTGAAGATCGAGCCCGGGTTGCCGTTGTAGATGAACACGTTCTCGGCCTGGGCGTCGGTCGAGCTGATCGAGTTGGCCATCAGCACGGGCTTTTGCCCCTTGTTGACCGCCAGGAACGACTGGTTGCCGGTGATCGTCGAGCCGAACAGGACCGTCTTGACGTCCTTGTCGTTGACGAGCTTGAGACCGCAGCTGTTGCCGTCCTGCTCGTTCTCGACCACGAAGCAGGTCTTGAGCTTGAGGGTATGTCCGTTGATGCCGCCGAGGTTCTTGTTGATGTACTCGACCGCGGCTTCGGCCCCATCGGTCGCGCTCGGGAAGCCGAGGGCACCTCCCTGCTGGTTGACCCAGCCCAGCGTCACGGGTGCCAGGCTGTCGTCGGCCGCTCCCTTCGAGCCACCGATGTACTTGACGAGGTCGGTCACGGCAGCGGGGTTGGTCGCCACGGAGGCGGTCGGTGCATCGCCAGCTGTGGAGGCGTCGCTGGAGTCCGATTCCGCAGCACACCCCGCGGTCACGAGCGACATGGTCGCGATCACAGCGGCCACACGCGCGGTCCGCGATCGGACCGACTGTGCGACCGTGCGGCCGAAAAGAGAGTTTGCCATTTTTGAGGGCTCCTTAGAGAGCGTTCGGCGGGCGATGCGCATGTGCTCCCCAAGCGGCTCACGCGACACTTATCGGAATGTGTTTCCGGAGTGCGGAATGATGCTAGCGATGTGGGCCCCGTCACACAACCCATTTCGCCTCGAACTTTGTCGGCCACCACCAGGACGGCCTGCGTTGTCGCGGCAGTCCTTCGTGCACCCCGAACATGCAGGCTTCGTCGAGCAGTTCGTGCCAGGCGATGGTCGGGTTCGTCATAGCGAGCGTCCCGCCGACCTGCATGTCCTGGGGCACCTCGAGCGGACCGGTGCCGAACCCAGAGCGCATGGCGTCCCAACGCGTCGGCGACAGATGGGGCTTTCGACACCACCCGACGACCGTCGGTGTGATCGCGTCCGCCGCCGGCCCAACTCCACGACCTACGCGGCATCGTCGCGCTCCTCGGCCGCACCTGGAAGTGGTCGTGGCGACCGCCTACTGGAGGTGCTTTTCGTAGAACTCAAAGACACGCAGCCAGCCGTCGACCGCCTGGGCCTGCTGGTAGTGCGGGTGGTCGGAGGCGAAGAACCCGTGGTCCGCACCGTCGTAACGGTGGAACTCGTGATCTTTGCCGAGCCTGGTCAGCTCGGCGTCGATCGCGTCCACCTGCTCGGGATCGGGGTTTGTGTCGTCGTTGCCGAAGATGCCCAACAGCGGAGCGGACATGTCTGGCGCACGGTGGATGACACCGCGCGACGGTGCGTTCGGCTTGTCGGGATCTGCCGGCTGCGGCATGATGCTGCCGCCCCAGCAGTCGACAGCCGCGTCCAGCGACGGGACGTCGCATGCGGCGAGAAAGGCCTGCCGTCCGCCGGAGCAGAATCCGATCACCCCGGCCTTGCCGTTCGAGCTCGGCTGCGCCTTCAGGTGGTCGACGGCTCCGGCGATGTCGCCCATGACCTGATCGTTGGGCATGGCCTTGCCGAGACCCTCGGCGCGTGCCGCCGCAGCGACATCCGCCCAGTGGCCGGGCCCGCGACGGTGATACAGGTTCGGCGCGAGTGCGGCGTAGCCACCTTCGGCGAATCGGCGCACGACCTCCCGGCACCAGAAGTCGAGACCCGGGGCGTGGTGCAGGACGACGACGCTGCCCATCGGCTCAGTGGTGGTCGGTCGAGCTGAGTAGCCTTCGATGATGTCGCCGTGGTGGCCGGGAAACCCGACCACCTCGGCGATCATTCCGTTCTTCACAGTGCTGGCCCGTGTCCCTACGCCGCGACCATGTCGTCGAGGAGCTTCATGAGCTCCTCCTCGGAGAGGGACAGGTCGACAGGCTCGCTGAACGGCTGCGGCCAGTTGATGCCGGTGGGCCAGTAGACCTCGACACGGTTGCCCTCGGGGTCACGGAAGTAGCAACCGATGGCGTTGCCGTGGTTGCTGATGTGGTCGACCTCGTACTTGCGCTCCACGATCTCGGCGTAGAACTGGCGCAGGTCGGCCAGGTTCTGGACGTGGAACGACAGCTGCTGCGGGTCGGTGTGGCGCTCCTCGTTCTTGGCCAGCAGGAGCTCGTGGTGCTCCTCCTCCGGACGCGCGCTGAGGAACACGCGGCGCTCGTCGCGGTCGGTGACCGTCATTCCGAGGAAGTTGGAGTAGAAGTCGAGCATGATCTCGGGGTCCTTGACGAACAGTCCGACGTGGCCGAGACGGGTGACACTGGGCATGATGGTGGAACCTTCCTGTTGGGTTTGACGAGTTGAGGTGAACGGGGATGCCAGGGCCCTAGGCCCAGGACACCGATCCCGTGACGATGTCGAGCAGGCGATCGAGGTCGTCCGGCAGAGCATCGCCGCGCCAAGCGATGTGGTGATCGGAACGGATCAGCGCCGCGCCGGTCTGGTAGAGGATCGTGAGCTCCGCGAGATCGGGCTCCTCGACCTTCAGAACCTGCAAGGGGACGTTGCGGGACTGCGCCAGCCGGACCAGCGCGCCGACCTCGATGTCGTCCAGCACCAGCAGGGTGAATCCGTCGCCGAGGTGGTCGTACAGCGACGACCCGTCCTTCAGCCAGTGGTGCGGGGCCCGGTTGCCCGGGGCCGAGGACGGCACGTAGTCCTCGAAGGAGGGTGCAGGCTGGTTCGTGCCGTCGCGGTAGATGATCGGCGACGATGAGTATCGGTAGCCGAGCTGGCCGCCCATCCGCTTGAACTGACGCGCCTTCTGGATCTGGATCTCCTCGGCCACCTGTGCTCGCACGGCGTCTCCGATCGGACCGTCCTCCTCGATGCCGTCGCGCACGAGCTCGCGCGGGCCGACAGCCTGGTTGCTCTCGCATCCCTTGAGGATGAACCGCGCCGCTTCGCCGCGCTCGATGCTGTAGCTCGGGAGCAGCGCGGGGCCGCCCCATCCGTCCAGGATGGCCGCGAGCTTCCAGCCGAGGTCGGCGGCGTCGCCGATGCCGATGTTCATGCCGAACCCGCCCATCGGCGAGACCATGTGGGCCGAGTCGCCGATCAGGAGCACGCGTCCGAAGTCATAGCGGGGAGCCTGGATCGAGTGGGTGATGAACGTGCCTCCGGCCAGCGGCTCCGTCTCGAACTCCTGGCCGATCGCCCGGAACAGCATCGCGCGGCATGCCTCCCAGTCGTCGCCGTCGACGTCGTCGGGCACGGGCGAGGCGAAGTAGGCCCAGTGGTCGGTGCCGGACTGGGGCACGAGGCTGTCTCCAGCACGGTCCTCGTTGTAGAACAGCAGCATCGAGGCCATCGGCGTGGCCTTCCACAGCTCGGCGAGCGCAGGTGCGTAGAAGTGCCAGAGGAAGCTGCGGGCCAGATTGGGGTTGCCCTCCATCCGCACGTTCAAGCCCTCGCGGCGAAGCTTGCTGCGACTTCCCTCAGCCACCACCAGGTACTGGGCGACGTGCGTCTCCTCGCCGGCGGGCGTGTTGACGCTCACCGTGACATTTTCGTCGTTCTGCTCGAAGGACAGGACCTCGTTGTCGAAGCGAAGGTCGATCAGCGGCAGCGACTTCACCCGGTCGCGCAGCGTGTTCTCGATTGCCTCGTTCGGCGCCCACTCGGCCACCTCGGACGCGATCGGCAGACGCTCTGACCACTCATAGGCACGTGGGAAGCGCAGGACCTCGTGACCGCTCAGTCGCGTGACGAACGCGACGTCGCGGTGGACCTCCGGGCTGACCGGGTCGTTCTCGCGCAGTGCGTCGGCAATCCCCCACCGCCGGAAGTGCTCCATCGACCGCACGTTGGTCATGTTGGCTCGCGCGACGATCCGCTGCTCCTGCGACCGCTTCTCGAACAGAACGCTCGGGATGCCCCGGAGGGCGAGGTCTATGGCGAGTGCCATGCCGACCGGACCGGCACCGGAGATGGCTACCGGTGGAACATCATGACGATCGGACACGTGTACTCCTCATTGCAAACTTAGATTGAGATTCCGCCTAGCGGTATCGAGTTTCAACTTAGCAGCGGGTGAGGGTCGTGTCCAGCGTCACATTCGATCGGCGCGCTGGCCCGTCCCCGTACTCCCCGCGGCCTGCCGGTCGTTGGTCAGGCTGGCGAACCCGGGGCGCGGACGACGCAGCGAAATCCGATGTGCGACATGGACGACTCGATCGGCTGGGCCTGCCGCGCGGCTGGGCGATAACGGCGGCAGTAGTTGTCGGAGCACAGGTGCGACCCGCCCTTGAGCACACGCCGCGGGATCCGACCGAGTGAATCTCCCGGGTCGTGGCTGCCCTCGGCGACGCTCACCCGAGGATTCTGCTGCGGTCCGCAGCACGCCCGGCCGCTCGTCTCACCGTGGTCGGACCGGTAGAAATCGCAGGTCCACTCCCACACGTTGCCCGTCATGTCATAGAGCCCGTAGCCGTTCGGCGGGAACGAGCGCACCGGTGTCGTGCGCTGCTGGCCCGCGGGGTCGAGGTTCTGCCACGGGAACTCCCCCACCCAGTAGTTGGCCAGTCGTCTGCCGAACGGGGACCGCTCATTGCCCCAGGCATACATGGCTTGATCCAGCCCGCCGCGCGCCGCGTGCTCCCACTCGGCTTCAGTGGGCAGCTCTTTGCCAGCCCAGGCCGCATAGGCCGAGACGTCCTCCCAGGCCACGTGCACCACCGGGTGGAGCTCCCGGCCCCGGGTGTCGGAGCCCGGCCCCTCCGGGTGCTTCCAACTGGCTCCGCCCACATAGCGCCACCAGGTGCGCCAGTTGTCCAACGGCACCGGTCCGGGCGTGGGCGTGAACACCAGTGAGCCCGGCACGAGCAGGGATGCGTCCACCCCCGGGTAGTCCCTCGGGTCGATCGGTCGCTCGGCGACCGTCACATGCCCGGTCGCCTTCACGAAGCGCCTGAACTGCGCGACCGTCACGGGAGACTCGTCGATCCAGAAGCCGTCGACGGAGACGTCGTGCACCGGCCCCTCCTCGGGATACTCGGCGAGCTCCGAGCCCATCGCGAACCGTCCGCCCGGGATCCATCGCATCGATCGCATCGATCGCGACGGCGGAGCGGCGGCGACCGGGCTGCCGAGGCGTGACGCGGACGATGCCTGGTCCGGCAACGGAGACGAGGTCATGATCTTCACCGTTTGTGAGGGGCGGGCTCACCGGCCTGGGGTCGCGCCGGTGAGCACCTATGTATAAGGAGAGGTCCAACAGGTCGTTCGGGGAACTCCGACAGAGCAGCGCGGAGGCTTAGAGCTTTTCGTGCGGAGAGAACGTTCCATACGATCCGCGGAAGAACACCAGCGCGCGACCATCATCCACGGAGCCCAGGTCCCGGACCTGCGACACCACGATGGTGTGGTCCCCCGCCGCGTATTCGGCGTAGACGTCGCAGTCCAACCAGGCGACAGCATCGTCCAAGGCCGGGCCGCCGGACTGCTCACGCCATGACGCGCCCGCGAAGCGATCAGCGTCGGATCCGGCGAAGCGTCGACTGGTGTGCTCGTGATGATCGGCCAGGATGCTGATGCAGAAGCGGCCCATCGAACGAATGCGCGGCCACGTTGACGAGGTCCGGGCGATGCAGATCGAGATCAGCGGCGGATCAAGGGAGACCGAGGTGATCGAGTTGACGGCCATGCCGATCGGCCCGTCGGGTCCATTCGTCGCCACGACGGCGACACCGGTCGGCAGGTGTCCGAGAACGTTGCGGAAGTGCCGCCGGGGGTCCACCCCGACGGAAGCGCGAGTGGTCGCAGTCACGGTCATTGGGCTACTCATTTCACCTGACGGAATGTTATTCCGTACAAGTTACGACGCAACCGCAGTGCCGTCAAGAGTCGGGCCAGCACTGCCCCGGTTGGCCAACGGTCTGGCGCATGCAGGCCTGCTCGACCCGACCAGGAGTCGCCCGCTCGCACAACCGCTCGGTCAAGCGCAGTGCGCCCTCGCGCCGAAGGCGCGCTTGAACCAGTAAGGAAAGTCGTAACAGCACACGCAGCCGCAGCCGTGGCTCCGTGTGCTCGTCGACCCGCGTGGCGCCCAACTTGGCGGGGTCATGCTCACCGCGCGGATCGCGGCCATGAGCGTGCATTCACGACGGACAATGGCGGCCAGTCTGTGGTGTCGAGGAGGCGGCCACGACATGCCAACCAGGCGACCTTCGAGTTCCTCCTATCTCCCGATCGGGTTCTGAAAGCGGCAACCCAGTCACGCGAGCTGGACGCGGGGGTCCGAGTCGTTGGACGCCTTCACGTCACTTTGAAGCCCCCTCCCCCCTCCCCCCGGTGGAGGGGGGGAGGGACTGCTGCTTCATTCCAGCGCCGCCCGTTGCAATAGGCCGCCTGTGTCACCCGAGATCGGAGTGCGTGTGCCAACCAGGCGACCTTCGAGTTCCTCCTATCTCCCGATCAGGTTCTGAAAGCGGCAACCCAGTCACGCGAGCTGGACGCGGGTGTCCGAGTCGTTGGACGCCTTCACGTCACTTTGAAGCCCCCTCCCCCCTCCCCCCGGTGGAGGGGGGAGGGACTGCTTCATTCCAGCGTCGCCCCCGTTGCAATAGCCGCCTCTGTGGCACCCGAGTTTCGAGTGCGTGTGGCGGTTAGGAGTCAGGCGTAGACGTGGCCATGCGCCGGCGCACAGTCCCTGTCGTGGTGCTTGTGGCCCCAGTCCTTGTTCCGGTCCTTGTCCCAGTCCTTGTTCTGGTGCTTGTGGCCCCAGTCCTTGTTCCGGTCCTTGTTCTGGTCCTTGTGGCCCCAGTCCTTGTCGTGGTGCTTGTG